>NZ_BPIG01000008.1 GCF_026003995.1 Tepidiforma sp. | reverse complement strand
GGCACCATAAACCACTCGGACACCTCTCCACGGCCGAGTGTACCAAGCCCGGCCGCTTCGAGGTATCCGCCCCCGGCATCCGCCGGTCTCGCTATCCGCTCAGTTCAGCTCAATTCAGCCGGAACGTGTCCTCGTCGTCCTCGTCGTCGTCCAGCTCGTTGTCGCTGTACACGCCCGCGGGCGATCCCCGCCACACTGTCACCACGAAATCCTCCCGGTACGGGTCCGCCGTCATCACCAGCTGCTCGTCTGTCGCGTCGATCAGCTGCTGGATGCGGTCCTCGTTGGCGTCTGCCGTCGTGCAGAGCGTCGCGTAGACGTTCGTCCCCTGGTAGTGCAGGTCGACCCGCCCCACGATGCTCCCGTCTTCGAAGATCGTGTACGACTCCGAGTGCGGAGTCCGGCATTCGCGTTCAAACGTAATCACAGCGGTCGCACCTGCCCCCGACCGATGATGGTCCACTTGTAGCTCGTCAGCTCGCGCAGGCCCATCGGGCCCCGGGCATGCATCTTCTGCGTCGAAATCCCGACCTCGGCCCCGAGGCCGAACTGGGCGCCGTCGGTGAACTGCGTGCTCGCGTTCACGTACACTGCCGCCGAGTCGACCACATCGAGGAACTCCAGCGCCCGCGAGTAGTTCTCCGTCAGGATCGCGTCGCTGTGATGGCTCCCGTACTGCTCGATGTGCTCCGCTGCCTCCTCCATCGTGTCCACGATGCGCACACCCACCCGCAGCGCAAGGTGCTCCGTCCGCCACGTCTGCTCGGTTGCATGCTCGACGGGCGCGCCCGCCGCCTGGAGCACCGGATAGGCCCGCTCGTCGGCGATGAACGTCACCTTCCCGCCCCACCGGGCCGCCATCCGCCGCAGGAACGGCTCTGCAATCGCCCGGTGCACCAGCAGCGTATCCACCGCGTTGCAGATGCTGTACCGCCGCGTCTTCGCGTTGTTCACCACCGTCTCGGCGAGGTCGAGGTCGGCGAACTCGTCGACGTAGATTTGGACGACCGCGTCCCCATGGGCGATGACCGGCATCGTCGCCTTCCGGCGCACGTAGTCGATGAGCTGCGCCCCGCCGCGCGGCACGATGACATCCACGAGGTCGTTCATCTCGAGCAGCTCGTCGACGTGCGCCCGGTCGGGGTCGCTGATCACCTGCACCGCGTCCGCTGGCACCGCCGTCTCCGCCAGCGCCCGCTGCACGAGCTCGCCCAGCGCCGCATTGCTGTGGCGCGCCTCCTTGCCGCCCCGCAGAATCGCCGCGTTCCCGCTCTTCAGCGCCAGCGCCGCGATGTCGATCGTCACGTTCGGCCGCGATTCATAGATGCACGCCACGACCCCGAGGGGCACCCGCCGCCGCCCAATCCACAGCCCGTTCGGCAGGGTGCGCGAATCGAATACCTCGCCGACCGGGTCCGGCAGCTGCGCAACCGACCGCGTATCGTGCGCGATGCCGCGCAGCCGCTCCGGCGTCAGCGTCAGCCGCTCCACGAACGCGTCCTCGAGCCCCGCGTCCTTCGCCGCCGAGAGGTCGCGCGCATTTGCTTCCAGCACCGCCGCCTGCTCCGCTTCGAGCAGCGCGGCGATCCGTTCAAGCGCCGCATTCTTCTCCGCGGTCGAAAGCCGCGCCAGCACCCGCGACGCCCGCCGCGCAGCGAGCGCCCGTTCCCGCAAGAGCGAAACCGTCGAAGTCATGCCCGAAAGTGTAGCAGCCCCGCGCGCTCCCGAATGGCAACGGCCGCCCGGCCCCCGCCCGGCCGGCCGTTCGCGCTGCCCGCAGCGCCGTTTCGCCCCCTAAACTGGCAGCATGACCAACGAATCGATTCCCAACGAGCAACAGCTCGAAGAGGTCCTCCGCCGGGTCGCCCGGTGGGACCCCCCGGCCGGCATCGGCATTCTCTCCGTCTACCTCGACTGGCGCCCACAGGCCACCGGCGAGCGGCCGGGCCTCCGCTCCGGCGAAGTCGTCCTCAAGGACCGGCTCCGCGAGATCGAAGCCAGCCTGGGCGTCCGCGGCCCCGCGCTCGATTCCTTCCGCGCCGATGCTGAGCGCGTGCACACCGCCCTCGCTGAGCTCGACCCCGCGGCCGAGGGCGCGGCCATCTTCGCCTGCTCCGCAGCAGGGCTCTTCGAAGTCATCCCCGCGCCCGCTCCCTTCGATAACCAAGTCGTCTACGACCGGTATCCCCGCCTCTACCAGCTCGCCCGGCTCCTCGATGAATTCGAGACCGCCGTCGTCGCCGTCGCCGATACGAACACCCTCCGGCTCTTCGTCGTCCGCGGCGAACGGATCCGCGAGGTCCCGGGGAGGGATGACGACCCCTACGACTACCAGATGCGCTCGACCAGCGGCATGAACGAACACCGCTTCCGCCGCCACGTCGAGCAGCACCGCCGCGAATTCGCCGAGGAAGCAGCAAAGCTCATCGAGCAGCTCTGCGAACAGGAGCGCGCCACCCGCCTGGTCATCGCCGGCGACGAGACCGCCCTCCATCTCCTCCGCGAGGCGCTCCCGCTCTCGCTGACCCGCCGCGTGGAGGAGGGCGAATTCCACATCGACATCCGCGCCGGCCTCGAACACGTCCGCCGCACCATCGAGCAGTTCCTGCTGCAAACCGAAGACGACCTCTCCCATGAGACGGCCGACATCCTCGCCGGTGAGGTCGAAGAGGGCGACCTCGGCGTTGCCGGCTACGACCGGACGAAGTACGCGCTCGAGCTTGGCGCCGCCGACGTGGTCGTGATCGACGACGCCTACGAGCCCGCGGCCCGGAAGGACGAGCTCGCGCGCCTCGCCGCCGCCACCGGCGCCCGCGTCGAAGTCGTGCGGGAACACCACGGTCTCCGCGCCCTCGGCGGCGTGGGCGCCATCCTCCGCTATCGGCTTCCCTAGCGCCTCCGGCGGCTCGCTGGGCGGTCTAGAGCACCGGACTCCCGGGGTCGAGCCCCATCAGCGCTCGTCCGGCGGTCTCCCACCGGGCCGGCTGCACCTGGAAGTGCTGCGCCGTGGTGCGAAGGTCCCGCCAGCACCGCTCCAGGGGACACGTATCGAAGAGCGGTGTCGTGCCCGCGAGCCGGTAGAGCGCCTCGGCAGCAGCCAGGCACTGCTCCGCGACGTTCAGCGACGCCAGGCGGGCGTTCGTGCGGTCCTCGAGCGTCGGCGCTCCGCCCCGTGACACCCGCTCCCACAGCTCCCCCACCGCGTCGTACCAGTAGCAGCGTGCCGAGCGGACCAGCGCCTCCGAGCGGGCGAGGCTCTCAAACCCCCGCGCCTGCTCGCGCAGCGGCTGACCCATGCCCCCTTCCTTCGTCGCGAGGACGCCCCTGAACTCCTCGATGAACCGCCGCGCGAGGCCGAGCAACACCGGCGGCGCCTGCACGATGCCGAGCAGCGAGAAGAACGGGATGAGCGTCAACGCATTCGGACGCTGCGACTGGGGGCCGCCCATCGGGGAAAATGCCCCGGTTCGCTCTGTCGGCACGAACAGGTCGTCCACCGCAAGGTCATGGGTGCCGGTCGCGCGGAGCCCGGTCACGTGCCAGGTATCGATGAGCCTCACGTCCGCCGCCGGGATAAAACAGAACCGCACGGCTGGCTCGCCGCCCGGGCCGGTGACGGGTACGTCGCCTTCGAAGACCGGTGCCGGGGCGCCGACCCAGTCCGCGTTCGGCGCGCCGCTGTTGAACGACCACCGGCCCGTGAGCCGATAGCCGCCCTCCGCCGCCACCGCCCTCACGCCGAAGGCAGGCGCTGCCGTGATGAGCGCCGCCCCGCGCTCGAAGAGCCTGGCGGCTGCATCTGGTCCGAGGGCCTGCGTGAAGTAGCCGTTCGCATAGCCGAGCGCAACCACCCAGCCCGTCGAGCCGTCGTGGCGTGAAACCTCTTCCACCACCGCGAGCGCCTCCGGCAGCGCCAGCTCCAGCCCGCCGAACGTCCGCGGCGTGTAGATCGAGAACAGCCCGGCGCCCTTCAGCGCCGCCATGAGCGGAGGCGGCAGGCGCCGTTCCGCCTCCGCCTGGGGCGCCGTGCGGCGAATCTCCTCTGCGACCGGCGCCACCAGGTCGGTCGCCGTGACCGTTGCGTGCATGCGTGCCTCCTTTCCATCCCGGGCGGTGATGCCCGCGGGGGCACGCTACACCCCTCCGCGCCGCCGCTTCATCGCTTGGTTCGACCATCTTTCTGCCGGGAACGTGGTCAATCCTGACCACCCGGCCCGGCGGCGAGACCTTCCTTCACCGCGAATGCCGCCAGCGCCGCCCTCGAGGAGAAGCCGAGCTTTTGCAGGATGTTCTGGACGTGGCGGGCCGCTGTGTGTTCGCTGATCACGAGCGACGCCGCGATCCCCTTGTTGGTTGCACCCGCCGCCACCAGCCCCAGCACCTCGAGCTCGCGCGGGGTAAGCGGCGCGCCGGCCGGGCTTTCGTTCGATAGCCGGCCCGGCCGGAGGAGGGCGAGCTCGGGCGAGGCGCCGACCCGCTCGAACACCCATCGCGCCGCGTCCAGCTCCATCTCCGCCGATTCATGGTCCCCGAGCGCCCGGCACGCAGCGGCGACCAGCACCCGGACGCGGGCCGCCTCGTACGGCGCCCCAACCGATGTCCAGGCGGACCACGAGCGGCGCAGGGTTGCCAGGGCGTCGCGCGGCCGGCCTTCGGCGATGAGCACGCTCCCTGCGGCCCTGTCGGCCATGGCCCGCACCGGCAGCGCCTCCAGTTGCCGCGCGGCCTCGGCGAGCTGTTCGGCCCCCTCCCGAGCGGCCTCCAGTTCGCCGCCGGCCAGCTGCACCTCCACGAAGGCTGCCAGCAGTTCGGTTCGCCGGGACGCCAGCAGGACGCGTTCCCACTCGCCTGCGGCGCCGGGCGGCTCCAGCTCATCCAGCGCACGCCGCAAGGCTGCCGCCGCGGCCTCCGGCTGCCCGCGAGCGAGCCAGAGCAGCGCCAGTCCCGGGTGCGGCGCCCTGCCCTGCCTGCTTGCCTCCCGGTACGCCCCCTCGGCGCTGGGATATTCCCCCCGCAGCCGGTACAGCTCTCCGAGCTGGTACAGCGCGTCCCCCGGCCCCTCCCCGCCGGTCGAGGTCGAGAGCCACTCACAGGCGCGCCGTGCTTCCGCCAGCGCATCCTCCCAGTCCCCGTGAAGCCGCATCAGCTCGGCGCGGTGGACGAGGCACGGCCCGCGAAACGGCACGAGCCCCGCCTGCCCTTCGCACCAGCGCGTAAACATCGCCGTCCACTCCCGCGCCCTTCGCACGTCGTACAGCTCCTGGCATGCCTCCAGGACGCCGCAATAGAGGTGACCGACCAGCAGCGGGGTCACGTCGCCCGACGAGACCGTCACCATCACCTCGTCGAGCACCGCCAACCCCTCCCCGCGAAGGCCGGCGTGGATGAGCGCCCGCCCGAGGCCGTGTCCCGCCGCCGCGACGAGGCCGTCGTCGTTGAACCGTCGGCCAATCCGCAGCGCCTCGGCAAAGGTCCCGCGGGCGTCCTGGTGGTCCCCGGCGGCGAGCTGCTGGACCCCGCGCGGAATCAGCAGGTATCCCCACTCGACACACCGGTCCTCCTGTCCAGCAAGCATGGCCTGCGCCCGCGCGCACCAGCCGTTCGCCTGGGCAAATTCCCCGGAGAACAGCAGGCTGTGCGCCGCGAAAAACGCAAACCGCGCCGCCAGGGCCGCTTCTCCCTGCGCTGCCGCGGCCCGGAAGCCGCCGGTCAGCGCTTCCCGGCTCTCTGCCTCGCAGCCCGCCAGGTGCGCGGAAATGGCAAACCGCTCCCAATCCCCGGTCCCCAGCCGGTTCCCTGCCCTGGCGGCCGAGAACGCAGCGTACGCTGCCTGCCAGTCCCGACGGTCGAACGCCGCCCTCGCGGCCTCGAGGACATCCACTCCAGTCATGTCGGAACTATATGGAGATGCGATGGGCTCCGCGAGCGTCGTGCGGGGGAGCGCCCCCGGGACGTGGGCGCCATCCTCCGCTATCGGCTTCCCGCGCCCGCCGCCTAGCCGGCACGCCCTCCCGGCGACTGCCAGGCCCGAACGGCGAGGTAGAGCAGCGGCCCCATCGAGCCGGCAGCCAGCGTGAGCACGACGTACGGCCACACCGCCGCCCCGCGCTGGCGCGCGTCCCGGACCATCCAGCCGATGGTGATCAGCCCCATCAGCACGAGGTCGGCGAAGACCTGCGCCGGTCCCCATTCCGTGAAATGCGGCTCGAAGAAGCCCACGAGCCCAACCCGCGCCACCACGTACGCCGTGAACACGGCGAACGCGGCCAACACGAGCCCGTACCCAATTGCGAGGCGGCGGCGTTCCATCGTTCGTACCTCCGAAGCGGCGGGATGTTGCACCGGAAGCGTGCCCCCGCTGCCGCCGTAAGACGATGTCCCGGCAGGTCATTGACAGCAGCCGCGCGCCCGGCGAGCGTACCCCTGTGCCCGCTTCCTCCCCCGTCCGCGCGGCCCCGCAATTCGGGACGCTCCTCCGCGAGTGGCGCCGCCGGCGCCGCTACTCCCAGCTCGAGCTCGCCCTCGCCGCAGGCGTCTCCCAGCGCCACCTCAGCCACCTCGAACGCGGCCTCGCGAGGCCCGGAGCCCACATCATCCTCAGGCTCGCCGAGGCGCTCGACGCGCCCCTCGCCGTCCGCGATGCGCTGCTTACCGCAGCCGGCTTCGCGCCCGCCTCGCCCTCGGCCCGGCTCGGTCCCGGGGCCGCCCGGCTCATCGACCGCGCGCTCGACCTCGTCGTGCGCGCCAGCGAGCCCTTCCCCGCCGTCGTCGTCGACCTCGCGTGGAACGTGAGACACGCTAACCGCCCCTTCCAGGCGCTCATCAGCACGCTCCTCCCGAAAGCCCCCACACCCGAAGCCGGCCCGCTCAACCTCTTCCGCGCCTGTTTCGACCCCGCCGGGCTGCGCCCCGCCATCGAGAACTGGGACGAAGTGGCCCGGGCCCTCTGGGAGCGCGCCAGCCGCGAAGCCGCAGCAACCGGCCACCCCGGCCTCGCCAGCCTCCTCGACGACATCGCGCCGCGCGGCTGGCTGCCTCCCGCATCCCCTGCCGGTCCGGCGCCGCTCCTTCCCATCCTCCCCGTGGTGCTCGCTGCCGGGCCTGCGAAGCTCTCGTTCATCACCGTCGTCTCGACGTTCGGCACCCCCCAGGACGCGCTCGCTGAACAGCTCCGCGTCGAAACCTTCTACCCGGCTGACGCAGCGACCGAGGAAGCCCTCCGCCGCCTTACTGCCGCGCCGTTCCCGTGAGCGCCTGCCGCACCTCGGCCGCCCCTCCCCCGATGAACGGCCGCGCGGCAACCCCCAGCCGCTCGAGGTAGCTCGCAGCCATCGCCGCCCGCTGCCCGCTGGCGCACGAGAGCAGCACCGGCCCCGTAATCTCGGGCGCCCACTCCGGCAGCCGGTCGAACGGCAGGGCGCGCGCCCCCGGCACCGGCTCGTCGCGCAGCTCCTGTGCGTACCGCACGTCGAGCACCGGGACCCGTCCCACCCGCAGCGCCTCCGCGACCTCTGCAGCCGTCGCCGTCTCCGTGCGCGCCGTCAGCGGCAGTTCTGCCGCGGGCGCCCAGCCCACCACGTGTTCGTAGCCGATGCGGAAGAGGTCGACCGTCACCCGCTCGGCCTGCTGCCGGTCGTACGCCACCAGCGCGATGGAGGCATCGAACGGGATGAGCCAGCCGACGTAGGCGAGCATCGAACCGCTCTCCTCGATCTCGAGCGAGCCCGGCAGGTGCCCCGCGACGTAGTCCTCCCGGCGCCGCACATCCACCACCCACGCGCCGCCGTCCCGTTCCGCCAGCGCCTGAGCGCTCAGGTGCGCCGGCCGCGGCGGCTCGCCGTACACCTTCGGCCCCCGCCGGTTGATGGGGGCCATGTACCGGTAGTAGCCGGGAATCGGCATCTCGACCGCGAGGTGCAGGGCGCGGAACTCCTCGTAGCTCTTCGAAGCCAGCGCCGGGTTTCTCAGCAGCTCCGTCGCCATCGGCCCGCACCGGCCGAGGTCCGTGCCCGTCGCACTGCAGAACGACCCTGCCCCATGTGTCGGCAGCACGTCCGCAGCCGCCGGCACCAGCTTCCGCAGCTTCTGTGCCGTCTCCCACTGGAGCCGCGTCAGCTCCTCCGTGTGCTCCGGCCCGAGCAGGTCCGTCCGCCCCGCGCCGGCCATCAGGAGCGCGCCGCCGGTGAACGCCCCCCGCACCTCGCCCGAGGCAGTCACCCCGAGATAGGCCACGTGCTCGTAGGTGTGCCCCGGCGCCGCCGTCACCAGCAGCTTCGCATCGCCCACGGCGATCGCGTCGCCGTCACCCACCGGCCGGTGCGGAAACTCCAGCTTCCCCGCCGCCGGCGCGATCACCTCCGCCCCCAGCGCCGCCAGCTCGCGCCCGCCCGAGACATAGTCGTTGTGCACGTGCGTCTCGACCGCGTAGCAAATCTCCGCACCGTGCTCCCGCGCCGCCCGCACGAACGGGCGAATGTCCCGCTGCGGGTCGATGACCGCCGCCTGGTCCCCCGACACCACGAGATACGAGGCGTCGCCCAGCGACTCCGCGACAACCTGGACCACCTTCATTCCGGGTTCCTCCCGGCGGGCTCCCCTCCCGCGGCGGCGCCGCGCCCGGGGACCCGCGCTTGGCAACTCTATGACGATAGAGTTATTTTCACAAGTTGCAGCGGAGCCGATCCAGCCCCACCATCTCCCAACCCGAGGAATTCACTGCGGAGGCCCGCCGATGTCCGATGTCCTGCTCGAACGCCGCGACGCCGTCGCCCTGGTCACGCTCAACCGCCCCGAGACCCTCAACGCGATGGGCGGCGAGCTCGTGCCGCGCCTCGCCGAAGCCCTCGCCGAAGCCGAGGCCGACCCTGCTGTCCGCTGCGTCGCCATCACCGGCGCCGGGCGCGCCTTCTGCGCCGGGGGCGACATCCGCGGGATGCAGGAGCGGAACGAGCGGATGGCTGCCGCCGCTGCCGCGGAAGGCCCCGGTGCTGTCGTGGCCGAGCTCGACCGCTCGGCCGCGGAGCTCCGTGACCGTCACCGCGCCATCACCCTCCGCATCCACACTATGCCGAAGCCCGTCGTCGCCCTCGTCAACGGCCCCGCCGTCGGCGCCGGGTTCAGCATCGCCCTCGCCTGCGACATCCGCCTCGCCTCCGACCGCGCCCGCTTCGGCGCCGCCTTCCGCAACGTCGGCCTGCCCGGCGATTTCGGCGGCACCTACTTCCTGTCCAGGCTTTGCGGCCCCGGCATCGCCCGCGAGCTCTACTTCACCGCCGAGATCATCGACGCCGCCCGCGCCCTCGAGCTCCGCATCGTCAACCGCGTCATCCCCCACGACGAGCTGTTCGCCCACGGTCTCGAATTCTGCCAGCGGCTCGCCGCCGGCCCCACCGCTGCCTACGCCCGCATGAAGGAGAACTTCGCCCTCGCCGAGACCGCGCCCCTCGACCGCGTCCTCGACCAGGAGGCGCTCTCCCAGCGCCTCGCCGGCTTCTCGTTCGATTCCCGGGAGGCCGTGGCCGCCTTTCTCGAAAAGCGGGAGCCCCGCTTCACCGGCCGCTGAGCCCTGCCTGTCGTGTCGGCCGGCTCAGAGGTGAACGATCTCGAGCCCGCCCCAGCGTTCCGCGAAGTACTCCGCCGTGAGCCGGCGGTGGCAACGGTCCGCGGTCGCCTCGCTGCAGAGGAGCACCGCGCCGTCGATCAGCTCGCGCGGCACTCGCTCCTCCACCCGCCGCTCCGCCAGCAGCGCGAAAAATGCCCGTTCGTACCAGGGCCAGCCCTGTTTCGCTTTCCGGTAGCCGTCCAGCAGCTCCTCCGTCGGCGCCAGTTCGGGCAGGTGCACGTAGTCCATCCCGCAGAGCTCGCGCACGAAGTAAGCGAGGTCGTCCTTCTTCGTGAAGCCCGCCAGCTGCGACACGTTGTGCAGCCGCACGTCCACCAGCCGCCGCGCCCCGCTCTCCCGCAGGAGGCCGAAGAACTGCTCCGCCGACTTCTTCGTGAACCCAACCGTCGCAACGCGCATCCGCGCCGATTCTACGCCCCGTCGGCCGCATGCTACCCTGCGCGCCGATACTTCGCGTCACCGAAAGGATTCCTCCCATGCTCCCCCTCGAAGGCAAGACCGCCGTCGTCACCGGCGGCGCCCGCGGCATCGGTGCCGGCATCGCGACCGTCATGGCGCGCCAGGGCGCCCGCGTCGCCATCCTCGACCTCGACGGCGACCAGGCCGCCGCCACGGCCGCCGCTCTCCCCCTCCCGGGCCTCGGCCTCGCCTGCGACGTCATCCTCGAACCGCCGCTGCAGGAGGCGCTCCGCCGCGTCGCTGCTGCCCTCGGCGGCATCGACATCATGGTCAGCAACGCCGGCGCCGGCCGCGGCCCCATCGACCTCGATGCCCTCCCGGCAAGCGCCGGCGGCGGCCGTGTCGAATCCATGCCGCCCGAGGCCTGGGACGAGCAGCTCGCCCAGAACCTCCGCAGCACCTTCCTCGGCACGAAGGCCGCCCTTCCCTACCTCAAGCAGCGCGGCGGCGGTGCCATCATCAACATCGCCAGCATCGCCGGCCTCCAGGCCGCGCCGACGCTCCCCGCTTACGCCGCCGCCAAGGCCGGCGTCATCTCCCTCACCAAGAGCTGCGCCCTCGAATACGCCCCCTTCGATATCCGCGTGAACGCCATCTGTCCGGGCTTCCTCTGGACCCGCGCCTGGGAGGGCATGGCGGCCATGATGCAGCGCACGGTGCCGCAGTTCGCCGGGAAAACGCCCCGCGAAATCTTCCTCGAGGTGGTGAAGAGCGGTGTCCCCCTTGGCCGCGAACAAACCCCGGAAGATATCGGCGAGCTGGCAGCCTTCCTCGCAAGTCCCGCCGCCCGGAACATCACCGGCCAGGCTATCTCTGTCGACGGCGGCATCACCCTCCGCTGATGTCCGCCGCCCGCCGAGCCAGGCGCCTCCTCAGGGCTCGGTGGTGATGTTCGGCACGACCGCCCTCCGCACCAGGAACGGATTCGATGCAGGGTGCGACGCCCCGGCGGGGGTCGGCGCCGCCGCCGGGGCCATCGTCGGCGCCGCCGGCGGCGCGGGCACGGTCGGCGTCGCCGTCGGGAGGGCCCGGGTCGGCGTGGCCGTCGGCTGGGGCGGCGGCTGCGTATCCCAGCCCTGCCCCGAGTCGTCGACGTTCCCGAAATCGACCGTCCAGTACGGGCCTGCCCGCCCGATACCCGCGACCACCCACATCGTGCGCAGCATGTTCTCCCGGTGGCCGTACGGCGAATTCAGGAACAGGGTGAATGCCTGCTGCGCGCTCGACGCAATGGCCAGGTTCTCCCCGGCGCCGCTGCTTGCGTAGCCGCAATCGCGCACCCGCTGGAAGGCCGACCGCCCGAGGCTGTCCGTGTGGTCGAAGTACCCCTTCGCCGCCATGTCCTCCGACATCCATGCCGCCGCCCGCGATAGATTCGGCGAGGCCTTGAGCGGCGGCACACCGTTCGCCGCCCGGAACTCATTGATCAGCCGCAGCAGCTCCTGCTCCTGCGCATCGAGCGCCTGCGTCGAGGTGGAACAGTTGGTCAGCGCGTGCGCCGTTTCCGAACCCCCGCCTGATGCCCACCCCGCCGCCGCAACGGCCAGGAGGAGCGGCCCTGCCATCGCCCAGGTCAGTCGTCGCATCACCACCCCCGGTCTCCGGCGCACCGCCGCCGGCGACAGTTCGTGTCGCCTTCAACCTAGCGCCGCCCCCGCGAACGAAAAACCCGCCCCGCCGCGCCGTTCCAACGCTTTACCAACAATTTACAGGCCGTCCGCCAGCCGCCCCGGGTATGCTCACATCTGAGAATACCGCCCGCCGCTATTATCAGTTTCCGCCCCAACTGAGAATAGCGCCCGTCTCGCCCGCG
>NZ_BPIG01000007.1 GCF_026003995.1 Tepidiforma sp. | reverse complement strand
GTTCCGCCGGCCCGGCGAAGTGCTCGTAATCGATCCCGTTCGGGATGATGTTGAAGTACCCCGGGAAGTACCGGCTTACCAGCTTCGCCGCCGCCGGCGAAACCGCGATCTTCCCCTCGATTTTCCGGAACCATCGCCGCGTGAGCGGCGTAGTGTACCCGTAGAATCGGTTCCCGCCGTCCTTGGCTGCATGGAACGTCCCCACCGTCACCGCCTGTGAATATCGCAGGAAGTGGTACGGCAGCAGCGGCATCAGCGGCTCGTGCAGGTGGACCACATCGAAACGGTGCTCCTGCAGCACCCGTTTCACCTCCGGCGACTTCCACGCGAATGTAATCCGCGCAACCGACCCGCTTACCCGCATCGAAAACGGCCGCCCCATCACGTGAACCTCGTCCCTCACCCGCTCCGCGTCCGACGCCGGCGCGAAGATCACCACCTCGTGGCCCCATGCCCGGAACGACGCCGCAAGGTGGCGGATATGCGTCTTCACCCCGCCCTCGACGCACCAGTCATACGGGCTGACAAGCGCGATTTTCACCGCCGGCCTCCCAGCATCCGCACCACCTTGCGCGGAGTTGCCGTATAGCCCCACGCCAGCCCGAGCGCCAGCCGGCCCGCCGGCACCGCTGACGGGTGGCGCATTGCCGCCCGCGTTGTCCCGTCGGCGATCGCCTGCCGCAGCTCGGCCGCCGTCCGGCCCGGGAACTCAGTCCAGCCGCTGCCCACATGCTCGAGGTGGTGCGCATCCGAACTCCCCGTCGCCGGCAAACGCCACAGCTCCGCATTCAGCCGTGCAGCCTTCGCTCCCGTCCGCACGCCCGCCGGGCTCGGGTTCGCCAGCTCGATGGCATCGAACTGCACGCCCGCCTCAGCCCGCTCCCGGAGGCCGTCGAGCGTCCGCCGGCCGACCGACCGCGTCAGCCAGCTCAGCGGGTGCGGCGCGATGGCGATGCCGCCGGCGTCATGGATCATCGCGAGCGTCGATTCTACCCCCCGGAAGCTCGGCAGGTCCCGCTCCACGAAGAGCGCCAGCACGTGCCCCTGCAGCGTCGTAATCTCCGCACCCGGGATGACGTCGAACCGGTAGCTCCGCCGGGCGGCCAGCTCGCGCGCCCGCAGGCCGCCGCGGACGTCCTCGTGGTCCGTCACCGCGATGACGTCGAGGTCCGTGGCATGCTCCACCCACTCGAGCAGCTCCTCGACCGTCGCGAAGCCGTCGCTCACGCGCGTGTGGAGGTGGAGGTCAGCCTTCCCCACAGGCGTGCACCCTCCAGAAATCCTCGAGCACCGCCCACTGGCCCGGGTCCCGCCGCAGGTGCCGCTCCAGCAGCCCCGCAAACCGCTCCACCGCGGCTCGGATATCGCCATCCGCGTCCTCCGTCTCCTCGACCCTGAACGGCTCTTCGACATCGATCCGGAACTGGTCACCTCGCTTCCGGCTCGAAAAGATCGGAATCACCAGCGCCCCGGTCCGGCGCGCCAGCTCCCACGGCCCACGCGGCAGCCGCACCGGCCGGTCGAACAGCCGCGTGCACACCCCCGTGTGCTGGATGTCCCGGTCGCCCATCATCCCCACGACCCCTCCCGCGCGCAGCGTTTCGATGCACGTCCGAACGCCGCCGAAGTTTGTCTCGAGAAAGGTGCCCCCCGCCGAGGAGCGCAGCTTCAGCATGTACTCCGCCCAGTCCCGCGGTTCCAGCCGCTCGACCAGCGCCACAAACGACCGCCCGCGGTACGTCAACGCCTGGATCGCCAGCTCCGCATTGCCCGTGTGGGCGCTCACCAGCAGCACCGCGCCGTTCGTCCGCAGCAGCTCGAGCCGCTCGACGTGGAAAATCTCCAGGTGCTCCGCCTCGAACCGCGACATATCCCGCCCGGGGAGCGTCACGAGGTCGAGGTAGTACTCCAGGACATGCTGCAGCGCCCGGAGCCCCTCCCGCCGTGCGCGCGAGCGATCACCCTCGCAGAGCGGCAGCATGTTCCGGGTCAGACGCCGACGCACCCGCGGATTCAGCCACCACGTCACCCGCGCAACCGCCGGGGCCACCGCATAGAACGGCCCCGGCCGCCGGCCAGCCACGAGACGCGCTGCCCGCATCGCCCACGCCTGCGCGCTCATATTCCGCCCCGGCGGTCCGCCGGCCCCCGCCACAGCTCCCGGAACATATACCACTGCTCGGGCCGCTCCCGGATGAACGCCTCGTGCGCCCGCATCACCCGCTGCGTCAGCACCTGGACGCACTCCGGCCGCGCATCATCGCAGGGGACGATCGAGAAATCGCCGACGACCTCCATCCGCTCGCCCAGGGGGTCGACCCTCCGGAACGCCACGGGCACGAGGGCTGCACCGGTTGCAAGCGCCAGGCGCGCCGGCCCGGCCGGCACCTGCACTGCCTCGCCGAAAAACTCCACCTCGACCCCCTCCCCCGGCACGGGCCGGTCGATGAGGAGAGCGAGCAGCCCGTTCCGCTTTAACACGCGCACCATCGATGGCCCCGCGCGCTCCATCCGGATGACCTGCATCCCCAGCCGCTCCCGGGTTCCCAGCACCAGCGCATCCAGCCGCGGGTCGCCGAATCCCTCCGCGACGACCGCGAGCGGATAGCCGCGCGATGCCGCGTAGGCAGCCCCGGCATCCCAGTTGCCATAATGCATGCACACAATCACCGCGCCGCGTCCCCGCGCCAGCAGCCGGTCGAGCGCCGCGAACGCCCCATCGCCATCCACCCGCGGCAGCTGCGCCCTGCCGCTCCCCAGCCGCATGAAGTCCAGCAGGTAGCGGAAGTACGCCGCAAGCGACGCGCGCCCCACCCGGTCGACCAACCCCTGTTCGGCCGTCCCCAGGACCCGGGCGAAATTCGCCCGCATCGCCCGGCGGCCCCGCGGCCAGAGCCAGTACGCCGCAGCGCCGAGCCCCCCGGCGATCCGGTACGCCGCAGGCGCCGGCGTCCGGCCGATCGTCGCCCGCGCCGCCCGCCAGCTCCAGTACTGCAGCGTGCCCAACCCCGGACTCGGCAACCGCCGGGGCAGCTCCCGCGCACCCTCCGTTCCCGGCGAAATCCCCATCCCGTTCAGTGTACCCGGCTGCCTGTAAGACTCCCGGTACAATCCGCCTATGGAGTTAAAAGTCACCCGCTACGAGGTCGATGGACCGGTCGCCACCATCACCCTGGACCGCCCCGAACGGCTCAACGCATGGACCGGGCGGATGCACACCGAGTACCGCTGGTGCCTGGCGCAGGCCGACGCCGACCCCGCCGTCCGGGTAATCGTCGTCACGGGCGCCGGCCGCGGATTCTGCGCAGGCGCCGATGCCCGCGCCCTCGAGGGCCACGTCGAAAAGGGCGGCTACGACCCGGGCACCCCGCCCGACATCCCCCGGCCCGGCTTCGGCGTCCATCCCGAGTTCGACCACGACTTCGCCTATCACTTCGGCCTCGCGAAGCCCACCATCGCCGCCATCAACGGCCCCGCCGCCGGCGTCGGACTCGTCCTCGCCTGCTTCTGCGATATCCGCTTCGCGGCCGCCGGCGCAAAGCTGACCACGGCCCACGGGAAGCTCGGCCTCCCCGCCGAGTACGGCCTCTCCTGGCTGCTGCCGCGCCTCATCGGGCTGGCCCCGGCAATGGAGCTCCTCCTCTCCAGCCGCATCTTCCTCGCCGAAGAGGCCGAGCGGCTCGGCCTCGTCCACCGCGTCCTTCCCCGGGACGACCTTCTCCCCTCGGTCTACGAGTACGCCCGCACGCTCGCGCGCACCGTGGCGCCCTCCTCCCTGCGCGAGACCCGCCGCCAGGTCTACATCGACCTCCACCGCGGCGTCGGCCCTGCCGTCAGCGAAGCCCAGCGCCTCCTCGACGAGCTGACCGCCGGCCTCGACTTCCGCGAGGGCGTCGCCGCCCTCCTTGAAAAACGCGAGCCCCGCTTCTGGAGCCCGCCGCCCGCCAATTGACACCCCGGGCGCCGCAATCGAAACTCGCGCACCGGCATCGCAACCTCTGCCAGCCCGGCGGCTTGCGGTCTGCTGCTCCCCGGACCGGCAGCATTCGCGGGCGCCCCCGCTTCCAGACCTGTGACGCCGAGTCTCGCCGCGAGGGTATGCGTATGCCGCGGGGTCAGAACCAACAGGGGCACGTCCTCATTCGTGCCGGAGTTCTCCTGTTCCTGCTGGGGCTCCTGACCGGGCTGCTCGCCCCGGTCCTTGAAAACCGCCGTATGGTGCTGTCGAGCCACCTCGAAGGCGTGCTCAACGGCATCTTTCTCGTCCTGGTCGGTCTGGTCTGGCCCCGGCTGAACCTTCCCGCGCGCTGGCTGCGAATCGCCCTGGCGGCGGCACTGGTCGGTACCTACACCAATTGGGCAACGACTCTCGCGGCCGCCGCACTCGGTGCGGGGGAGCGGCTGATGCCCATCGCCGGGGCCGGCTTCCGTGGCCGCGCAGCGGAGGAAGCACTCATCGCCGTCGGACTCGGGACCCTCACGGTCGCCATGATCACGACATCGGTCCTCGTCCTGACCGGACTCAAGGACCCTCCCGAAGGAGCCACCGCGGGGCCACGGTAGACGCCGGACCCCGTGCCGCCCCAGCCTCCGTCACGAAATCGCACACTGGGCCGCAAGCGAACTGATCGCCGTGATCCGTCGCCCCTGCTGCACTTCGTCGAGGAACCCGTCGGTGCAGTAGCCGACCGAGATCCCGGTCGCGGGGTCGCACCACCCAATCTGGCCGCCGGCGCCGCCGTGCCCGAACGCCCGCGGTGACGCCGTCCGCCCGAACCCCCGCAGGTGCATGAAGCCGTCGTCGCCGGCAACCACTACCGTCAGCGCCCGGTTTACGGGGTAATCGAGGATCGGCACCCGGTGGTGCTCCTTCGTCCGAACGATCGTCGCCCACTCGATGGTCTCCGGCTTCAGCACCCGCCTCCCGCTCGGTCCCACGCCGCCATTGACCAGCGTTTGGTAGAACAGCGCCAGCTGCGCCGCGCCCCCAATTCCGCCGCCTCCCGGCACCCCGACCGCCCGCACCTCCGGCCGGTTGAACTGGAGGATCGCCTCCGGCGTCACTTCGCCCCAGCCCCCCGGCGGCGGCGTCGGCGGGATGAGATACCGCACGTCAGCCACCCGCCGGTTCTCCTCCGCCGGCAGGCCGACATACAGCTCCTCCACCCCCGCCGGCTCGAGAACCCGTTCACGGATATACGCCCGGAAGTCCATCCCGGTCCGCCGCTCGATAATCTCCGCAAGCACCCAGTGCGCGCTCGTCGCGTGGTACTCGAACCGCGTCCCCGGCTCCCAGTTCAGGCGCCAGCTCGCGAACCGCTGCAGCCTTCGTTCCCGGTCGTCCCAGTCGAGCGGCGAAAACGGCGCGTACGGAAATCCTGCAATGTGGAGCATCACCTGCTCCACCGTGATCTGCTCCTTCCCGTTCGTGCCGAACTCCGGAATGATCGCCGCCACCCGCTCCTCAACCCGGAGCAGCCCGTCTTCGCAGAGCGCCCATGCCGCTGCCCCGACGATCGCCTTTGTGCAGCTAAAAATCGTGTAGAGCGTCTCGTTCGTCGCCGGCACCTCCCCCTCGCGCCCCTCGTGGCGCACCGTTCCGAACGTCAGCACCCCGGCGAGCCGCCCCTCCCGCGCCACGGCAACCTGCGCGCTCTTCAGGGTGCCGTCGTCGACGTCCCGTTTCGCCCGCGCGAACACCGCCTCCAGCTTCTCACTGTCGATGCCGACGTCCTCCGGCCTCGCCGCGAGATACTGCTCCAGCGCCATCGCTTTGCCCTCCTGCTCCCGTTTGGCCGCTGAGCTTACCCCCGCCGCCGGCTCCCCGCGAGCCGCCCCCGGGCGGCGCACCGGTACAATGGCAGCAGGCCCCCGTAGCTCAGAGGACAGAGCAGACGCCTTCTAAGCGTTTGGCCGCAGGTTCGAATCCTGCCGGGGGCGCCAGCCCTCCCGTACACTTCCCCAACCTCGCTCCCCGGTTGCCAGCCCATGCAGATTTCTCCGTCCGTCCGCGCCGTCCTCGTCCCCGACGACAATCCGATGCACCCCGAATTCACCTGCATCTATCTCGTCGGCGCCCCGGGCCGGCAGGCGCTCACCATCGACTCCGGCGAAGCGATCGACCGCTACCGCTGGTTCCTCAAGGGCTACCTCGCCGCCGTCGAACGCGAGGAGATCGCCATCGCCGCCATCACCCACCACCACGCCGACCACTCCGGCAACCTCAAGTGGGCCAAAGAGGAGCTCGGCGCGCAGGTCGCCATCCCGGCAAACGGCCGCCAGCTCCTCAAGGGCCGCATCCCGCGCGACGTCGAGGCCCTCCGCGACGGCGACGTCATCGACCTCGACGGCGGCGTCCGCGTCCGCGTCCTCGCAACGCCCGGCCACTCCGTCGACTCACTCTGCTACTACATCGAAGAAGAGGGCGTCCTCTTCACCGGCGACACCCTCCTCGGCAGCTCCACCACCACCGTCTGGGACCTCGCCAGCTACCGCCGCACCCTCCGGCGCCTCCTCGAACTGCCGAACCTCCGCGTCATCTGCCCCGGCCACGGTCGCATCGTCCGCGACCCCCGCGAGCGCCTCCAGATGTACATCGACCACCGCGACATGCGCGAACGCCAGATCCTCCAGGTGCTCGAAGGTGGCGGCGCCCTCTCCAGCTGGGACATCATGCTCCAGCTCTACCCCGACATCGACCCTCGGCTCCGGCGCGCCGCCGACAATAACGTGCGCGCCCACCTCAAACAGCTCGCCGAGGAGGGCCGCATCCGCGAGTATCCCGGCATCCCCCGCCGTCCGCCGTCCCCTCGCGCCATCCAGCGCGCGGAAGAGCACGCGCGCCAGCGCGACCTCCTCATCGCCAAAGCCCGCAAACTCGAAACACAGAAGCGCCGCGAAGAGCTCCGCAGGCAGGAAAACCCCCCGACCGCCGAGTGGAAAGAGCCGCCCCGCTACGAACTCATCGGCACCGCCGCCGATGCCGCCCGCTAGGGGGTCGGCCCCGGCGTCGAACTCTTCGTCGGAGTTGCCGACGCGTTCCGTCCGGGCTCACCAGCTGCGCCGCCGGAGCCCGGCGTCCGCAGCTCCGATGACGTCGCTCCCGGGGTCCCCGTCCTGGTGGAAGTCGCCGTCGGTGTGGGCGTGGGCGTGCGCGTCGGTGTAGCAGTTGGTGTCGGGGTTGGGGTCAAAAGCCGGACATCCGGGGGCGGCGGGTTGAGCGGGTCGAGCACCAGCACCGGCGTCGTCACCAGGACGAGCTGGACTCGCTTGCCGGTCTGCTGGGCGATATACGCCTGGATTGTCTCTGCATCGGTAATAGTCGGCTCCCGGTCGACCTGCGCCTCCACGCGCACGCGCAAGCTCCCGTCATCCCCCGACGTCCGGCTCACTCGCTCCACGGAGCCGCCGGGGAACAGGTTCACCACGGCCTCCCGCGCTGCTGCCGCCAGCTGGTCCTCCTCCCTCGCCTCCTGCACCGCCCGCGTTGTCAGCCCGGCAAGGGCTACACCAAGCACGACCACGGGGATTGCGCCCAGCACCAAACGGGGCCCGGGATGCGTCGGGGTCTTGTGCCGGACCCCGCTCAGCAAAAACACGACGGCGGCGGCCGTCAGGATTGCGCTCAGGTTCGTGGCGAACAGCAGCATCGCACCGCCCCAGACGCCGCGGTCGCCCAGCGAAAGTCCGATGCCGACCGTGCACAGCGGCGGCATGAGCGCTGTCGCGATCGCCACCCCGGGAAGTGCGTCCGCTGCGCGCATGCGCACCAGGCCGTATGCGCCGATTGCGCCGCCGGCCAGCGCAATACCAAGGTCCAGCGGGTTCGGCCGCGTCCGCGCCTGTACCTCCCCCGGGAGCGTCTCCAGGACCGCAAATGGAGAAGCGCGCAGGAGCTCGGCAATGACATACGACAGCACGATCGCTGCCACTACCCCCTCTGCCAGCGCCCACAGCGGCGGAAGGGGCTCCTTCCGGGCCCCGCCAAGCAAAGCCAGCCCGAGCGCCATAATCGGCCCCAGCAGCGGCGCAACCAGCATCGAGCCGATCACCACCGCCGGCGAATCTGCAATCAGGCCCAGCGTCGCAATCACGCAAGAGAACCACACCAGCAGCCGGAAGCGCAGGTCCGGCCGCGCCGACCGGAAAATCTCGGCACGCAGTCGGCCTTTGGGAAGCACGGCGTGATTCGGCACGAACAGGAGTTTCGCTCACCGCGTCCCTTCAGTCGCCCCGGTAACTCCCCTGCTCCCCGCCACCGGTCCAGCCGATACCTTCCGGTAGCACCTCAACTCCGCAACCCCGAGGGGGCGGCCACGCCATGCTCAAGGGCGAACGCACCATCCTCCGGCCCATGCGCCGCGAATACCTCGAGCGGCTGCTCGACTTCCATAACGACGTCGAACTCCAGCTCCTCGGCGGCGAAGATGTCCCCGTTCCGCTCACGCCCGAGCACCTCGCCGAGCGCTTCGAAGCCCTCTACGCCGGCCAGTCGCCCCGGCCCTCCTGGTTCGCCATCGAAGTCCAGGGCGGCAAGATCATCGGCCACTGCATGCTGCGCAACATCGACGAAGCGGCCCGCACCGCCGAGCTCCGTATTACCATCGGCGACCGCGACTACATCAACCGCAAGTACGGCCGCGATGTCGTCCGGCTTCTCCTTAAGTACGCCTTCCGGCTCCGGAACCTCCGCAAGATCTGGCTCGCCGTGCCCGCCTCCAACGAGCGCGCCCGCCGCTGCTTCGAAGCCGCAGGGTTCGCCGTCGAAGGCTGCCAGCGCGCCCACACCTGGGTCGACGGGCGGTACGATGACCGCATCCTGATGGCCGCCTTCCGCGAACCTCCCGCGGAACCCGCGCCGCCAGCTCCCGAGGAGCCCGCCGCCCATGCCCCGGATGACGCCTGAAACCCTCGCCGAATTCCTCCAGCTGCCGGTCGTCGGCGTCATCGCCACCCTCCGCCGCGACGGCATGCCATACACCGTCCCCGTCTGGTGGCTCTACCGCGACGATGGCATCTGGATCACCGGCACCTACAACCGCGTCTGGTGCAGGCACCTCCTGCGCGACCCCCGCGCCTCGCTCTGCATCGAGTCCGGCCCGCCCCTAACCGGCCATGTCGAGTTCGACGGCCGCGTCACCCCCTTCGAACTCCCGGGTTTCGACATCTGGCCGATTTCCCGCCTCCTCGTCGAGAAGTACGTCGGCCGCGGTGACCCTGCGAACGCCCCTGCGGTCGATGCCTTCTTCGCCAACATGCAGACCGAGCCGCGGCTCCTTTTCCGCCTTGAACCCCAGGTCACCCGCGCCATCGACATGCGCGTCTACCGCGGCAAGCGCGCCGACCGCGAGTACCAGCAGCGCGCCGCCGGCGCCTGAGGCCGCAGCAGCCCGGTTCACTTCCTCCCTCCCCTCAGGTACGATCAGGTGACCCTGGAATCACGCCGCAATCCCGGCACCGGAGAAGCATGGCCAACGACGTCGCCCGCCGCCTCGCCATCAGCGTCCAGCCCGTTCCGAAGCAGGACCCCGAAGAACGCAAGCGCAACTTCGAGGAAACCTACCTCGGCTTCGACCTGAACGCCGCCCGCATCGAGGCCTCGCGCTGCATCCAGTGCCCCTCTGCGCCCTGCCAGGAGGCCTGTCCCGTCCACAACGATATCCCCGGTGCGCTTGCCCTCATCGAAGCCGGCGACATCCTCGGCGCCGCCGACAAGTTCCGCGAAACTTCCAACCTCCCCGAGATGTGCGGCCGCCTCTGCCCCCAGGAGAAGCTCTGCGAAGGCGCCTGCGTCGTCGGGTTCGCCATCCGGCCCGGCGGCAAGCAGGAGCCGCCCGTCACCATCGGCAAGCTCGAAGCCTTCTGCACCGATTACCAGCGCCAGCAGCTCGGCGGCTACCCCATGCCCCGCTATATGCCCGAGCCGACCGGCTTCAAGGTCGCCGTCATCGGCTCCGGCCCCGCCGGCCTCGCCGTTGCAGAGCAGCTCGCCGATAAGGGCCACAGCGTCACCGTCTACGAATACTGGCCCGAGCCCGGCGGCGTCCTCGTCTACGGCATCCCCAACTTCAAAATGCGCAAGAACATCGTCGACGAGTACATCGCCCACCTCGAGGCGATGGGCGTCCGGTTCATCTGCAACACCTACGTCGGCCGCGATATCACCATCGACGAACTCTTCCAGCAGGGCTTCCACGCCGTCTTCATCGGCACCGGAGCCGGCGTCGGCAACGAAATGGGCATCGAAGGCGAAGACCTCGAGGGCGTCTACTCCGCCACCGAGTTCCTCGTGCGCGGCAACCTCGCCCCCGAAATGCTCCCCGAACGCCTGCGCACCCCCCTGCCGAAGCTGAACGACGTCGTCGTCATCGGCGGCGGCGATACCTCCATGGACTGCGTCCGCACCGCCGTCCGCCTCGGCGCCCAGAACGTCACCTGCGTCTACCGCCGCACCGAAGCCGAAATGCTCGGCCGCGAAGAGGAGCGCAAGAACGCCCGCGAAGAAGGCGTCCGCTTCGAAATGCTCACCCTGCCCACCCGCATCCTCGGCGACGAAAACGGCCGCGTCCGCGCCGTCGAATGCCAGCGTATGCAGCTTGGCGAACCGGACGAGACCGGCCGCCGCCGGCCCATCCCCGTCCCCGGCAGCGAATTCGTCATTCCCGCCGACGCCGTCGTCATCGCCATCGGCTACGGCGCCGACCCCGTCGTCCCGCAGACCACCTCCGGCATCCGCACCGACCGGAAGGCCCTCATCCAGGTCGACGAGAAAGGCCGCACTACCCGGCCCGGCGTCTTCGCCGGCGGCGATAACGTCAACGGCGCCGACCTCGTCGTCACCGCCCTCGCCGACGGGCGCCGCGCCGCCGAAGCCATCCACGAATACCTCATGAGCCTGCCCGCACCGCGGCGCTAGCCCTCCACGAATTACACACCGTTTACACATGCTCCCTGCGGAAGGGTGGCCCGTCGTTCGATCTCTACCAGTGAGACCGAACGGGGCCGCCCATGAACAAACCGCCCGTCCTTAACGCCTTCCTCCTGCCCTCGACCGAGCAGTCCGCACTCGGCTCCGTCGAAACGCCGCTCGTCGTCCGCCTCCTTCGCCCGGCCACCTTTGCCGTGTGGCTGCTCGTCTTCTGCGTCCAGGCTCAAACGGTCATCGCCCGGGGCGGCGGCACGAACTGGTTCGTGCTTGGCTTCACTACCCTCCTCTTCACCGTGGTCCACCTCCAGTTCTGGTACGAGGAATCCGAACAGGGCCGCCGATTCCACCGCGCCATCGACCGGCTCCGCGGCCGCATCTACGAAGATGAGGTGACCGCCCTGCCGAACAGCCGCCACTTCGTCTTCGAACTCCGCCGCCAGATGATGCGCTCCGTCCGCAACGGCCGCGGTTTCTCTCTCGCCCTCACCGATGTGACCGGCTACGAGGCGCTCAAGAATCCGGAGGAGCGGTTCCTGCCCGCTGTCGGCCGGGCGCTCCGCCAGGCCATCGGCGAAGGCGACTTCGTCGCCCACCTCCAGGGTCCGATCTTCGCTGCCATCATCGCCGATGACCGCCTCGCCACGACCGCGATGAAGGCCGAGGCGCTCCTCCCGGCCCTCGCAGCCTGCATCCCGAACGAGTACGCCACGCGGCTCACCCCCGTGGTCTCCCTCACCGGCTACGAAGGCGAACTCGAAGTCCGCGACTTCCTCCGCCGCGCCCAGCGCGACCTCGTCGCAGCGCGCAACCACGAGCCCGGCGCCCGCATCGCCGCCGCCGTCCGCGCCCGCCCCCAGCACCCCGCTCCAGCTGAGAACTCCCGCTCCGCGGTCGCCTGACCCCGCCCCTTCCAACGCCGCAGCAAAACGCCCCGCGGGATTTCCCGCGGGGCGTCGTCATTCACCGTTCTGGAGCGGATGGCGGGAATCGAACCCGCGTCTCAACCTTGGGAAGGTCGATCAGTCGCGCCCTGCCGCTTCTGCCTCATAGCCTCGCGCAATGCCGTTCGAATCTAATCTCGCCTCTCATCAACGAGCTTCGCCATTACTGGATGTTGTGCATTTTCGGATGTGCCGGCGGCCTTGGCGACGCGTTGGTAGCCAAAATGTCGCCAACAGAACGATGTTCGATTCAGCGTTTCGTCATGGCGGAGCCGTCGCCGGCATCGGCGGCTAGGGCTGCTTCCCGGTGCCGCTGCTCCGCCCTTCCCGCACGAGCGGCAGGCCGAGCGCAGCGGCGATGAGCCCGCCGATGGCCAGCGCGCTCCCGGCGAACGACTGGATGGCCGCGGCGGCCACTTCGCGCCAGTAGCCCGCGTCGCCAAGCTGCTCGGGGGTGATGCCGCGCAGCAGCCCCAGCGGGCCGTAGAGCGTCCCGATGACGAGCCCGGCGGCGATGATGCCCGGCGTCAGCCTGCTCTCCACCGCGCTCACGCTCCCTTCGCCCCGGCGCCGCCGTTCTCGATGGCGTGCAGGGTGCGGGTCTGTTCACGCTGGAGTTTCAGGAGCTCCTCCTGCTGTGCCACGAGCTGGTCGACCCGGTCGGTGAGATGGTCGAACCGGCCGGCCATCTCCTCGAGCCGGGCGGTGAGCGCCTGGGTCGTCGTGAGCAGCATCTGGATGAGCTGGTTCGACGCCGAGAACAGCGTCTGCGCGTCCGATGTTTGCACCGTACCGGCTTCGCGGCGGCGCTGGGTCTGGGCCTGGATGATCGCGCCGGCGATGGTGGCCGATGCGCCAATTGCCGTCCCGGCGAGACCTGTCAGCAGGTAGCTTTCGAGCGGCATCCCTCCCCTCCTCAGAACGGCGGCTTGCCGGGCCACTGGGCGCGGCCCGACGCGTCGTGGGTGTGCTGCGCGAGCCAGCGCTGCGTCTCGGCGAGGCCGAGCAGCAGGACGCTGTCCTGCGCCGTCAGCCGGCGCGCCTCGATGAGCGCTTCGCCGACCGTCTGGTAGTCGGCCCCGGTCGGCGGCCCGAACACGACGGTCGCCAGCCGGAGCAAGAGTTCGCGCTCCTCAGGGGTCATCTCGTCCTCCTTCGCGAGGTACTGGAGCGGGTCGCGGTTGCGGGCCGGGTCCCGCGGGAAGAGCCACGTGTCGCAGAGCTGCCAGTGCAGGTGCGGTCCGGTCACGAACCCGGTCGCGCCGGAGAGCCCCAGCCGGTCGCCGGCGCGGACCTGCTGGCCGAGGGCGACATCCGCCCGGCTGAGGTGGGCGTAGAGGGTGTGCCAGCCGTCGCCATGGCGAAGGCAGACGGCGGTGCCGAAGCTGCCGTCGTTCGCCGGCTGGACGACGATGCCGTCCGCCGGGGCCCAGACCGGCGTGCCGGCCGGGCAGCCGAAATCGACGCCGAGGTGCGTCCACGTCCGCGAACCGTCCGAGTAGGCGTCGCCGAAGCGGCCGGTGATGGGCCAGCGGCCGTCGACGGGCAGCCGGGCGAAGCGGACCTGCGGCTCCGGCGCGGTCATCGGACCACCCTCCCGAGGACGAGGTAGCCGCCGCCGGCGCGGACGAGCAGCACCTCGTCGCCGGGCGCCGGGGAGTAGCCGGCGAGCCGCGGGTAGCCGACGGGGTCGGCCGCCGCGGCGCCCTGGCGCTGGACGAGCACGCGGTTGCCGTTCGTCCCGGTGACGGTGCCGCGGACGAACGCCTGGCGGCTCTCGGCCTGGACGGCGTCGCGGATGAGCTGGATGAGGTCGGTCATGCGAGGCCTCCGATGACGACCCGGGCGACGGTGTGCTCCATCACGGCCCCGGGTTCGAGCGTGAAGCGGTGGCCGCGCGTCCACCAGCGGCCGCCGGCCGGCGCCGGCGCCTCCACCGCGTACACCTCATGCGCGTCGCGGCGCGGGTCCAGGAGCGTGGCGAAGGTCATCCGGCGGTACAGCCCGGCCTCCTCGCGGAGGTAGCGCTCGGCCATCGCCTGGAGCGCCGCCTGGCTCGCCGCGCTCTCCACTTCGAGCACCTTGGTGAACACCTTGCCGAGGCGCGGGATGGAGAGCGGCGAGTTCGGGTCGGTGTTCTCTGCCGTCGCCGACCAGGCCGGGAGGGCGGGGTCGGTCACCACGGCCACCACCCTGTTCGCCAGCCGCGTCAGCTCCGACTCGACGGTGACGCTGCCGGTCAGCATCCGGCCGGGGCCGTAGGTGACGGCCGGGGCGACGGTCGCGAGATCGCGCGCCGGCATCGACCGCGCGATGCCGAACCGGTCGAACCAGAGGCTGTAGCAGCCGGCAGCCTGCAGCAGCCCGTTGACGACCTCGAGCCAGGGCGTCCCCGCGGGCCACTGGCGGGGCGCGGCGAGGACGGCGGGGGCGGGTTCGAGCCGGGCCGGGAGCCCGAGGTCGGCGAGCACGGCCGCGGCGGCGGCGACGCAGTTGGCGCCGGCGGCGACCGCGTAGGGGGCAGTCGTCGTCGAGTCGAGCAGCAGGCGGGCGAGGTCGTGCGCTTCGACCTCCCACTGGCGCACGCCGCGCTCGCTCACAGTGAACCGCGGCATCGTCAGGCAGAACGTGCCGACCGGGCAGGGCACCCAGTCGCCGCCGTCGCGGACGTCGACCGTAACCCGGACGACATCCTTCAGCGGGTCGAGCTCGGCCGCCTCCGGGCGAGCCGGGTCGATGACGAAGCGCGCCGTGCGGTAGACGGCGCGGTCCTCGTTCGCCTCGATGCTGCCGCTCACGAAGGCTGGCGTGACGTCGGCGAGGACGGCGCCGGCGGGCGTCACCCGCTCGTAGCGGACCCGGGTGACGACGGGGCCGCGGAGCCCGGAGAGCGCGTCGGCGAGCGTCATGCGGGCGCCTCCTCGAAGGCAGTGAGGGTGAGGCGGCAGCTCCACTCGTAGAGGAACGGCCCGTCCTGGCGCTGGAGGCCGCCGAGCAGGCAGGCGCCGGCGACCCGCTCCTGGCGGACGTAGAGCTGGCGGCCGGCCTCCTGCGCGGCGAGGAGGCGCTGGAGGGCCGCCCAGGTCTCGCCCTCCGGCGGCCACGGCTCTCGGCCGCGGAGGTCGACCGTCACGGTGCGGCCGGGCGAGACGAGGGCGACCGGGTCGGCCAGCCCCCACACCCGGCGGGCCGCCGTGTCGCGGCCGTCGCTGACGCTCATGGCGAGCGGGCGGAGCTCGGCGTAGGTGCCCTCGTCGCCGACCGCGTGGATGAAGACGGAGCGGATGACGAGCTGGGCGGCCGCGGCGGCGGCATGGTTCGACTCGACCTCGTCGGAGCCGATGAGGGCGGACTGGGTGACGCTGTACTCGTACGGGACCCGCGAACGGGCGAGAAAGTCCTCGAACATCGTCCGGGTGCGGGTCGTGATGCGGGCGCGGAGCTCCCACGGCTCCCCCGCGGACGAGCGGCGCCAGACCCGGTAACAGATGAACTGGCTGACCGGGACCGTCGACTCCTGCCAGGTGACCAGGATGTAGGGCAGCGGCGCCGCCATGTCAGCCGACCTCCTGCGAGGCGACGGGGACCGCCTGCACGCCGGCGACCGCGGGCGGCGGCGTCCAGGCCGTCGTGAACGCCTGCTGGCCGCTCGAGGCGCTCTGCCCGAGCGTGTCGGTCACGATGACTTCGACGGTGTACGTCTTCCCGTTCCGCAGGAGGCCGCCGGGGAGGGCATAGCTCGCCGCGGCGCCGGGCTGGACGCCGGAATCGTGGATGACGGCGCCGCCGTCGCGGACGATGACCCGCCACGTCGCCTGCGTGCCGCTTCCGCCGGTCATGCTCCACTGGACGGTGAGCGCCGGCGCGGTGACCGTCCCGCCGGGCGGCGGGGTCGTGACGGCCGCCGCCGGCGTCGTCGCGACGGTGAACTGCTGCCACGCGCTGAACGGGCCGAAGCCGGCGCCGGGCGTAGCCCGCGTCCGGACGCGCCAGCGGTAGGCCGTCGCCGGGGAGGCCGTCAGCGCTGCCGACACCTGGTGGCTGCCGGCAGCCTGCGTCAGCGTGGCGGGGTAGCCGGTCACGTTCGCCCCGTCGCTCACCCGCTGGAGTTCGACGGTCGCCTGCTGCTGGGCGTCGCCGTCCGGGTCGACGTGCGTCCAGGTGAGCGTCGGCTGGACGGCGTTCACGACGGCCCCGTCGGCCGGGCTGAGCGCCGTCGGCGTGAGCGGCGGCGACTGCGTCGTGAACGACAGCCAGGCCGACCAGCTCGACCACTGGCTGTTGACGTCGCGCGAGCGGGCGCGGACGTCGTAGGCCGTCCCCCACTGGAGCGCCGGCGGCGCGGATGGCGAGTCGGACGGGTTGTCAGTGCCGTAGGGCTGGCCTGTCGCGATGGCGCCGTTCACCGGGCCGCTGTCGTAGAGGGTGACGCCGTTCGAGCGGAGCTGGTACTGGTAGCCGGCTTCCGCGCCGCCGCTGCCCTGGTTGTACGTCCCCTGGATGGCCGGGGTGAGCGTGTCGACGAGCCCGGCAGGGGCCGTGAGCGTCGGCGGGTCCGGCGTCAGCGAGGGCGTGAACGTCCACCAGCCGGTGTAGCTGCTCCAGTCGTAGCCGTCGTAGACCCGGATGCGCCAGCGGTACTGGACGCCGACCTGGAGGCCTGTCCCTGCGTAGACGCGGCTCGAGGCGCCGGAGCTGACGACGCCGGTGTCCCACATCGTCGCCGAATCGGAGACGCGCTGGACTTGCAGCTGGTAGGCGGCTTGCGGGTGGCCGTTCGCGTCGGCGTACGTCCAGGTGAACGTCGGCGTGAGCGTCCCGGGGGTGCTGCCGTTCGCCGGCGACTGCTGGGAGACGCTCGGCGGCGTGTTCGTCTGCGGAGTGAACGAGAGCCACGACGACCACGGGCTCCACTGCTGGATGCTGCCGCCGTCCCGCGTCCGCGCCCGCCAGGTGTACTGGACGCCGGCCGAGAGCGCCGGGCCGCCGTAGGCGACTGACCACGTCGAGCCGGAGAGGCCGCTCGTGACCGTCGGGTTCCAGATGAGGGCGTTGTCGGAGACGCGGCGAAGCTCGATTTCGACGGCGGTGATCGGCTCGCCGTCCGGGTGGCTGTACGTGCCGGCGAAGGCAGGGCTGAGCGTCCACACCGTCCCGGACGGGCCCGTCACCGATGGCGCGCTCGGCGGCCGTTCGTAGGTGACGTCCGCCCAGAGGGTGGTGACGCGCCGGGTGACGTACTGCGCGCCGTCCCAGCCGACCTGGAGCCGCACCTTCGCGTTGCCGCTGCCGTCGGCCGGCCAGTTTTGCCCCGTCCGCGTCGGACCGGTCAGGTTTTGGTAGGTCGTCGGCAGGCTCAGGTTCGACCAACTGCCCTGCGAAGCATCCGAAAGGGTGAGAACGAGCACCGCGCCGCTCGACCCGCGGGCACGGCAGCCGGCGGTCACGCTCACGATCTGGCCGGGCGCGACGCCCGAGACGATGGCGTCGACGTCAACGCTCGCCAGGCCGTACGGGTAGGAAATGTCGTAGTAGCTGGCGTCGTCGTCGTCCGGCGGCTGGACGGGCGCCGTCGAAGGCGGCGGGTACGGGTCGCCGCCGACGACGATGCTGGGGTAGACGCGCACCGTCGGCATCGCTCACACCCCCCACGCGAACGACTGGCGGCCGGCGGCGTCCGCTGCCGCCCGCGCCACCTCGCGGCCGTCGATCTGCACACTCACTTCGGTCCGCACCGCCGGGATGGCGCCGGCGAGCGTCTCGCCGCGGGCCCACGCGTCCATGTACGCCGCCCGCTCGGACGGCGAGCCGACGGAGCCCTTCTCCCACGGATAGACCCACGCCTGGGCGCGGTCGTCCCACACCAGCTGGACGCCATGGGCGCCGACCGGGGCCGTCCCGCCCTCGTCCGGCTTCCAGCCGAGCGGCCCGGCCGGGGCCGACGCCGTCCCCGCGCCGCCGGCTGCCGCCGCCTTCGCGCCCTGCGCGGCCGCCTTCGCCAGCTCGTCCGCCAGCTGCGCGATGACCTCGTTCGCCGCGCCCTTCCCCGCCTTCAGCGACTCAATGAGCTCGTTGATGACCTTCTGTCCCAAGTGCTTCGCCGCCTCCGGCAGCGTCGGCGACTCCAGCATCTCCTCCATCGCCCCGAGCAGCGTCCGCACCTCCTGCACCGACAGCTCGCGGCCGGCCTCGAGGTTGCGGACCATCAGGTCGCGAATCTCCAGCAGCGCCTGGTCGAGCCGCTTGCCGGTCATGTTCAGCACGCGGGCCAGCTCGTCGCCGACGGCCGTCGCGGCCTGCCCGGCAGAGGCCGTCAGCGCTGCCGACACCTGCTCGAGCAGCGGCTTGTTCTTCTTGAAGCCGTCGAAGTGCCCCTGCGCCAGCGCGGCCGACAGCAGCTCGCCCAGCTGCCGCCAGTCCGGGACGGTGTGGTTTTCGAGGTCCTTGACGGCGTCCTCGTAGTTCCGGACGAGCCCGCGCGAGATCTCCTTCAGCCGCTTGACGGTGTCCTCGCTCCAGCCGTCGAAGAGGCCGTTCGAGAGGCCCTCCATGATCATCCGGCCGATGTCGTAGAGGAGGACGCGGTCCTTCTCCGGCGGGCCCTTGAGCGATTTGATCTTGTCGCCGATGCCGCCGAGCCACCCCTCGACCTCGCCCCACATCCCCTTCAGCCCGTCCCAGAGCCCGCGGATGATGTCCCGGCCGATCTCGTAGAGCCACTGGCCAGCGCCGGCAAAAAACCCGAGCAGCGTACCGGGCAGATCGGCGAGGAACGGCCGGACGTGGTCCTCCCAAACGCGGAGCATGCCGTCCCTCAGCCCCTCGATGAGCGCCTCGCCGGCCTCGAAGAACCCTGTCGCGGCGGTGTGGATCAGGCGTGCTGCCCCCTCGATGATGAGCCGGATGGTCTCCAGGGCGAGCCGCACCAGCTCCTTCGCGCTCTCCCAGGCGCTCCGCCAGTCGCCGTTGATCAGCTGCACGACCACATCGACGAGCCGGCCGATGATCTCGAGGATGTTCCCGGCGAGCTCAGTGATGGTTGTCGCGAACTGTCGAAAGGTTTGGACCATCGCGTCGACGATGGGCCGGATGATCGGCAGGATCCTGTCCAGCGCGGCGCCGAACCACTGAGAAACCCGCTCCACCGCCGGCCGGAGCTCGGTGTCCCAGTAGGCGCTGAACCGGCTGAGCGCGGAGCGCACCTGCTCGGCGAACGCCTCAACGCGCGGCGCCACCGCATCGACCACCCGACTCGCCGCCTCGCGGATGCCGTCCCACACCCGGCCCCAGTCCACCCCTAACTTGTCGGCGGCGATGAGGATGCCGCCGATGGCGAGGCCCAGCGCGGCGACCGGGGCAACCGCGCCCAGCAGGGCGGCGCCGGCCGACCCGGCGGCGACCGCGACCGACAGCAGGACCGCGGCCAGCATCCCCAGCCCCAGCTGCGCCGCCTCGTTGCTCTGGAGGAACTGCATGACGGGCTCGCGCACCCGCTCCCACGCAGCCCGGGCGTCATCGAGCGCTGCCCGCAGCCGCGGCACCACGTCGGAGGCGATGCGGTCCATCGCGCCCAGCAGCCGGTCAGAGAGCACCGGCACCAGCTCGGCCGCCCGGCCGATGAGCGCCGTAACGACCGGGTTGAGCCGGTCGCCGATCTCGATTCGGGCCGTCTCCATCGCGCCGCGCAGCTGCTCCATCGCGCCGCTCAGCCCCTGCATCCGCTGGGCGCCGATGTCGGCGGCGGACGCCTCCCCCATCGCCTGCTGCAGCGCCCGGAACTCGTCGGCGGTCAGCCGCGACAGCCCGATCGCCGTGCGCATCGCGTCCGTCCCAAACGCCTGCCCGAGCAGCCGCGTCCGGTCCTGCTCCGAGAGCCGCGACAGCGCCTCGTTGAGCACGCCGGCGATCTCCGCCATCGAGCGCATGCGCCCCGCGGCATCGAAGAACTGTTCGCGCCGTCGGCCGTGATGAGCCCCAGCTCCTCGAACGCCTCCTTGGCTGCCTTCGTGTCCGGGACCAGCCTCTGGATGAAGGTCTTGAAGCTGGTGCCGGCGTCGCTGCCCGCTCGCGAACAGCGGCGCAATAGCAGCAATCGCGGCGGAGAAATCCGCGAACTCCACACCCGCGGCTGCGGCCGCGCCGCCGCCCTGGGCGATGGCCAACGACATGTCCTCGACCCCGAATCGCGAGACGTTGGCGGCGCCAGCGAGGCGGTTGACCGCATCCGTGATCTGGTCGGTGGTCAGCCCCCAGACCGACATCGCGGTCGACACGGTGTCGGCCGCCTGGACGAGCGAGGTGGAGCCGGCGGCGGCGAGGTCGAGCGCGGCCCTGGCCGCGCCCTGGATGATGTCCCGCGTGCTGATGCCGTTGGCGGCCAACACCTCCATCGCCTGCGCGACCTCGCCTGCGCTGAACGCCGTCGACTGGCCGAGGTCGAGCGCGACCTGCTTCAGCGCGGCCAGCTCCTGCCCGGTGGCACCAGCAACCGACGCAACGATGTTGAGCTGCCGCTCGAACTCAGCGCTCGCGCTGAGGGCGCTGTAGGCGCCGGCAGCAGCGGCCGCGAGGCCGCCCGCCAGGCCGACCATCGCCCCCTTGCCGACCTCCTGCATGCTCGAGCCGAGACCGCCCAGGGCGCCGCCGAGCGCTGCGAATCGGCTCCCCGACCGCTCGGCGGCGGACTCGACCTCGCCGAGGTCCGCCTTCACTTCGCGGAGCACGGAGCTCGCTTCGTTGACCGCCCGGATGGCGAACGTGAGTCTCGCGGCCCCGGCGCTCACCGATCACCTCCCCGGAGGCGCAGGATGGCGCGGGCCTCCGCCTCGGCCTGCATCCAGGCCAGGACGTCGTCGTAGTCGCGTGCGGCGCCCAGCAGGGCGAGGTAGTCGAGATACCCGCCGACCCGGTCCATCACGGCCACCCAGGCGACCTCCTCCGGGATGCTGCCCCGCCCGCTTACGAGAGCGTCGGCGAGGCGCCGAACGAGTTTTTTGTCTGCTCCGGGCTCCGCCGGGCGTACAGGCGGTCGAGCTCGGCAATCACGGCGTCATAGGAGTCCGGGTCGAGGCGGCGGATGTTCTCCGGCGTCACCGGCTCCGGAAACGACCAGCGGACGATCGCCGCCTCGAGAGTGGCGAAGGTCGCCGCCTCGATGTCGAGCGCCACGTCCGGCGTGCCGTCCGGCCGCAGCGCGGCGTTCCGGACGATGGCCGCCTGGATGCGGGCCTGGTCGCCCTTCGAGAGCTGCTCGCGCACCTCGACCCACTCCCCGGGCGCGGGCAGATTGATGCGGACGGTGCGGTCACGGTCGATGAGCGGCATCAGACAGCCCCCAGCCCGTTGCGGGCCTCGAACCGGATGGCGTTCCCGGTAGCCGGGTCCTGGACCAGTTCGAGCGAGAGGCCGAGGAGCACCTGCTGGCCGTCGGCCTGCCACTTTGGGGCGCCGGCCACCCGCCAGCACCCGTCAGCCTGCACGTACCGCGGCTGGCCGCCGATGGCCGTCCCCTCGAACCGCAGCCGGACGAAGGCCAGCTCGTTCTGGCGGTACTGCGCGTAGCGGGCGGCGCCGGCGGCGTCGAGCTCGACGACCAGGTCGAGCTTCGCCTCGAGCATCCCGGAGGTGTGCTCGGTGGCGTCGAGGTCGGCGCGGCCGTCCACTGTCCGGGTGTGGACGAGCCCGGTCGTCACCTCCAGCGAGCCGGAGCGAACGGTGCCGAGGAGCTGCGTCGTGCCGAGCGCGCCCCAGCTCCCGTCGACGAACACCTTCCCCAGCCCGCCGACGAGCGGCTCGCGCGACGCGTAGGGCGTGAGCGAGGCCGTCGGTGCGCCGGCCTGGCGGGCGCGGCCGGTCATCTCCCAGCTAAGCCGCGCCACCTCGGAGGCCGACCACTCGATGCCGAAGGTCGTGCAGATGCAGTAGGGGGCGATCGCGACGTAGTGGTTGGTTGCGCCGTCCGTCCGCACGAACTCGGCCGTCGCTGTCGCGATGCTGGCGTGTCCCGACAGGGCGGGTGCGAACGTCCACGTGTACGCCGGGCCGGTCCCGGTCGGCGTCACGCTCGCGATGCCGGTGAGCAGCGGCCAGAGCACCTCCTCCGCCGTCAGCTCCGTCTCCACCTTGAGCGTCGTCCCGCGGCCGGTGATGACGCCCGCACCGCCGGCCGCCACCCGAACACCGCGGGGGTAGTCAGAGCGGTAGAACTCGATCGTCTCCTCGAACTCTGCCGCGCCGGGGATGACGGCCGTCGCCGCGACGGCGGTTCCCGCCGCCGTCTCCTTCCCCAGCTGCAGGCGGTTCAGACTGGCCAGTGCCGTCGGCATCTCACGCCTCCTCCATCGGGTCGGTCTGCTTGCCGCTGCGGCGGGATGCCGGGCGCGGCGGCTCGGGCGCGCCGTCGCGGTCGGCTGCCTCAGCGGGCCGGTAGAACCCGGACTGCACCTTGAGCGCAGCGGTGCGGGAGTCCGGCTCGTCGTGGTCGAACGGCTGCCATCCCTCCGGCAGCGGGAGCAGCCCGCCGCCGGGCGGCGGGCCGATGTACTGCAGCGTCGTCATGGGCCAACCCCCGGGATGATCTGGCGGTGCTCGGAGACCTCGAGCACCAGGGTGTGCTGGAGGAACTCCGTCCCGGCGTATTCGGCCGTCGCCGGCGCCGAGACGCGCACCGGGCGGAGGCCGTTGTAGGCGCCGGAAGCGGAGGCGAGGCGCCCGGCGAGCGCGACCATCAGCTCGTCCGGGAGGGGGATGAGGGCATCTGCGGCGGCCGCGAGGTCGCCGAGGGGCACCAGCACCCGCACCTCGACTTCGTAGGTGTGACGGAGAGCGCCGTGGAGCAGGGCCAGGTCGAGCGTGGCCCCCGGCATCACCAGCGCACTCACCCCGCCCGGCGGCAGGGCCGGCGGAAGCGCGCGCGGCGCCGGCAGCCCGTAGCCGTACACCTGGCCGACCCCTGCCGCCTGGATCGCATCCGCCACGCGCGCGAGAACGTCCCGCTGCATCAGTCGTCCTCCCCGGCGGCAAGACGTTCCCACTCCCGCTCGAACGCCTCGAGGAACCGCTGCTGGGCAAACGGCTGGACCGCGCCGATGGCGCGGCCGCCGCTGACGATGCC
>NZ_BPIG01000006.1 GCF_026003995.1 Tepidiforma sp. | reverse complement strand
TGCGGCGAGCATCTCCGGCGTGATGCGATCGACGACCATCGCCATGACGGCGTCGCTGCGGGCGAGCGCGGCGGCGAGGTCGGCGGGCGGCGGAGGGAGGTCGCCGGGCCAGGTTTCGACGGCGTGGCCGGCGGCCTCGAGCTGTTCGACGGCGCGGCCGGGGACGGCGCGGGTGATGAAGACGCGGGCCATGGCGGAGAGTTTGACGCGGAGGGCGCGGCAAGGCCAGCGCGGGTGTAGGCTTGCCGGCAGGCTGGCTTTCGGAGGTGTAGCGCGATGACCACGACGAGCGAACCGCGGCCGGTTTCGCCGACGGAGTCGGTGCTGCAGGGCGTGCTGGCGGCGGCCGACCGCCTGCGCACGCCGCCGGACGTGGTGGACCTGCTGCGCACGTCGTGGCGGGAGGTGCGCGCGCAGGTGCCGGTCCGGATGGACGACCGGACGCTGCGGATCTTCGAGGGCTACCGGGTGCAGCACAACGGGGCACGGGGGCCGTACAAGGGCGGGGTGCGCTTCCACCCCAGGGCGGACCTCGACGAGGTGCGCGCGCTGGCGATGCTGATGACCTACAAGTGCGCGCTGATGGACTTGCCGTTCGGGGGCGCGAAGGGCGGCGTGATGTGCGACCCGACGCACATGAGCGAGACGGAGCTGAACCGGCTGACGCGCACCTACACGCAGCACATCGGCATGGTGCTGGGGGTGAACCGGGACATCCCGGCGCCGGATATGGGGACGAACCAGCAGACGATGGCCTGGATGATGGACGCCTACGGGGCGCGGTACGGCTACACGCCGGGCATCGTGACCGGGAAGCCGGTGGAGCTGGGCGGCAGCTACGGCCGGGACCAGGCCACGGGGCGCGGCGTGGCGATCTGCATGCGGGAGCTGGCGCGGATGGAGCGGGTCGCGCCGCAGGATATCCGGGTCGCGATCCAGGGATACGGCAACGTCGGCAGCTGGACGGCGCGGGTGGCGGGCGAGATGGGCTTCAAGGTCATCGCCGTGAGCGACGTGAAGGGCGGGGTGTACAACCCGGACGGGATCGACGTGGCGGCGCTCGACCGGTGGTTCTCGGTGGCCGGCAGCGTGGCGGGGTTCGAACCGGCGGAACCGATCACCAACGAGGCGCTGCTGGAGCTGGACTGCGACTACCTCGTGCCGGCAGCGATCGGCGAGGTAATCACCGGCGAGAACGCGGGCCGGGTGAAGGCGCGGGTGGTGGTGGAGGCGGCGAACCACCCGGTGACGCCGGAGGGCGATGCCATCCTGCGGGCGCGGAAGGTGCTCGTGCTGCCGGACATCCTCGCGAACGCGGGCGGCGTGACGGTGTCGTACTTCGAATGGACGCAGAACATCCAGCAGTTCCGGTGGCCGCTGGAGCGGGTGCTCGAGGAGCTGGAGAAGAAGATGGTGGCGACGTTCGACGAGCTGATGACGCGGGCGGCGCGGGACGGCACGCAGCCGCGGGACGCGGCGTTCGACATCGGGCTCGAACGGGTGGCGCGGGCGATCCAGCTGCGCGGGTTCGTGTAGCGCGAAGGGTGGCAGGGCCGACCCCATACCGTTAGGATGCGGTGAATGGTCGGGGCGTGGTTCGCGCGGACGTTCAAGGCGCTGGAGTACCGGGACTACCGGGTGCTCTGGATCGGGACGTCGCTGGCGTTCCTCGCGTTCATGATGTCGTCGGTGGTGCAGGCGGTGGTGGCGTTCGACCTCACCGGGCGGAACGGGGCGGTGGGGTTCGTCTCGCTCGGGATGGGGCTGGCGACGATCCTCGTGTCGCCGTTCGGCGGCGTGGTGGCCGACCGGTTTCCGAAGCGGCGGATGCTGTTCGCCGGGCAGACGATCATCGGGCTGAACTTCGCGGCGGTCGGCCTGCTCATCATCTTCGACCTCATCACGATCCCGCTGCTGGCGCTCTCGACGCTCGTGATGGGGGCGGTGTTCTCGTTCATCGGGCCGGCGCGGCAGGCGTGGATCGGCGAGCTGCTGCCGCCGAAGGACCTGCCGAACGGCATCGCGCTGCAGCAGGTGGGGATGACGCTGACGCGGGTCATCGGGCCGTTCATCGCGGCGGGCCTGATCGGGCTGTCGTTCGTCGGGACGGGCGGCACCTACCTGTTCATGGCGGGGCTGTTCGTCTTCGTCATCGGGAGCCTTGCGATGCTGCCGCCCTCGCGGGCGGTGGCGCGGGGCGGGCGGTCGTTCCGACAGGACATGGCGCTGGGGATGCGGCACATCCGGGAGCGGAAGCGGCTGATGCTCGCGGTGGTGACGTTCATCGGCGTGATCATGGCGGGGTTTTCGTATTTCGTGGTGCTGCCGGGGTTCCTCGAGAACGAGCTGGGGCGCTCCTCGAAGGACATGGCGCTGCTGATGGCGGCGGGCGCAGCGAGCGGCTTCGTCGTGTCGCTGGCGGTGGCGGGCGCGGCCGGTTCGCGGCATGCGTGGACCTTGATGGCGGCGGGCGGCGCCGTCCTCGGGCTGTCGCTCATCCTGCTGGCGGCGGCGCCGAACTTCGCCGTCGCGATGCTGGCGATGCTGGCGATCGGCGCGGGGACGGGCGCGTTCCAGGTGCTGAACAACGCGATCGTGATGCGGGAGGCGGAGCCGGCGTACCACGGCCGGGTGATGTCGCTGACGATGCTGGCGTGGGGCGTGAACGGGCTGGTGGCGTATCCCTTCGGCGCGCTCGCGGACCGGATTGGCGAGCGGGAGACGCTGGGGGTGATGGCGGCGGGCGTGCTGGCGATCATCGGGGCCGCGTGGGCGGCATCGGTGCCGCTGCGGCCGGGCGCGCCCGCCATCGACGTCGAGGCGGAGACGCTACCGCGGCCGGCGGGCGGCGACTAAGCTTTCGGGGAACGCACGAAGGGAGCCGCTATGGGACGCGAAGAGATCGCCGCGCTGATCGCCATCCTCGAACGGGCGCGGGAGGAGGGGCCGGGCAGCCCGGTCATCGGCACGTGGAAGATCCAGTTCGATAAGAAGCGCAGGGCGTTCGTGTTCGACAAGTGCGAGAACGAGGGCTACTGCGAGGAGCGGCCGGCGGTCATCGCGCTGGACGGTTCGGTGCTGGATCCCGGGGGGCCGCTGTTCGGCTGAGGCGGGGAACCTGCCGCGCCGCATGCCGGGTGCCGAGGGCGACGCCCAGCGCAGCCCCGGCGGCATCGGCGAGCACGTCGAGCGCCGAGGCGTGGCGGTTCGGCACGAAGGCCTGGTGGACCTCATCGGAGATGCCGTAGGCGACGGCGAGGAGCCAGGCGGCGGCTGCGACCGGCAGGCCGGCGGTGCCGCGCCACGCGGCGAGCCAGCGGACCGCGAGGTAGCCGAGCACGGCGTAAAAGGCAACGTGGGCGACGACGGCGCGGGGCTCGGTGACGCGCGGGCCGGGCGGGTTCGGGAAGCTGGAGAGGGTGAAGATGACGGCGGCCCAGGCGACGAGGCCGAGAAGCCACGGACGGGCGGCGCGGCTCACGGTGCGCCCCCGAGCGCGGCGACGAGCTGCTCGAGCTGCTCGCGGCTGGTGATGCCGCGCGCGAGGCGGAGGAACTCGCCGACGTCGTTGGTCTTCGCCCAGAGGGTTTCGAACAGCGGGCCGATGGGGTTGGAGGACTGGGGGCTATCGGCGTAGGTGCCGTAGAAGGCGAAGTAGGCCTGGTTGATCTTGCGGATGACGATGCCGTTGGCGGCGAGCTCCTGCCGCTTTTGCTCCATCAGCTGCTCGGCTTCGGCGACGCGGCCCTGCGCGAGGAGGTCGTCGACGGCGCGGCGGAGGCTGCGCATCTCGGCGCTGAAATCGATGTCCGGGTTGCGGCCGGCGGGCGGCGCGCTGCCGTCTTCGCCGGGCGGGAAGTCGATGGGGTGGCGGAGCATGACGAGGCGGGCGAGTTCGCGCCCGGCGATGGAGGCGACGGTTTCGTTCAGCACCTCGGCGTCGCCGCCTTTGCCCCACTGCTGGCCGAGGGGGTAGAAGGCGAGGTAGTGGTGGACCCATTCGTGGGCGGCGGTCTCGAGGACGCTGGCGTAGGTCCGGTCATCGCGGACGATGGCAGGGTAGGCGGCGAGCCCGCCGAGCGAGACGACGATCGAGACGGTATCGGCCGTGTCGGCCTGCGCCTCGATGCGCTCGATATCGGCGAGGGTGAGGCCGGGCTGGAGGAGCGTATCGCCGGCCCGCTCGATGCGGTCGCGCGGGGAGCGGACGAGCAGGCGCGGCGGGCTGGCGAGCTCGAACGCGACCGGCGGCCACGTGATGGTCACGCCGGTGAAGAGCGGGAGCGGACGCTGGAGCCCGGCGGTCGCGATGACCTCCGTCAGGGCGCTGGAGACGAAGCGCTCGACGTCGTTTTCGTAAGTGGCGCGCTCGTTTTCGAGGGCGGCGATGAGGGCGAGGTCGGGGTTCGGTTGCGCGGCTTCGGCGCGGAGCTGCGAGGTGAGGGCGAAGTAGCGGCGGACGGCCTCGTCGCTGGCGGCTTCGGCGGGTTCGGGGCCGATGCCGGCGATGCGGGCGAGGGTGGGCACGAAGGTTTCGGCCTGCCAGCGCCAGAGGTGGTAGCGCTCGCCCGCGAACTCGCCGCGGGGCGCGAAGAGGGCGATGCCGAGCCCGATGACGATGCCGAGGACGCCGGCGAGGGTGAACGCGAGGAGCCAGCCATGGGGCCGCCACGGCTCGAAGACGGCCGGCGGGCCGGCGGAGACCGTTGAGGCGGCCATACGGTAACTGTACCGTGCGGGCCGGGGAGGCCGGGTGAAGGCGCTACCGCCTTACCCGGGCCGTCGTAGACTGGCGGGGATGGGCGCGGAAGCGACGATGGACACCCGCGGCGAGGGCCGGCGGCCAGCCTACCGGCTCCACTACGCCTCGTTCGAATCGCGCGTCGCAGCCGGGGCGCTGGACGTGCTCGTGCTGTTCATCATCGCCTCGCTGTTCGTGACGGCGGGGTCGCTCATCGTGCTGATTTCGTCGGATTTCGAGCGGGTCGAGCCGTCGTCGACGGCGCTTTCAGCCTTCTGGGTGTGCGTCGGGCTCATCCCGGTAGCGCTGCTGCTGTACTTCTTCATCGGGCTCGCGTGGAAGGGACAGACGGTCGGCGCGGCGGTGATGCAGCTGATGGTGGTGCGGTCGGACGGGCGGCCGCTGGGCGTGCTGGGGGCGATGGCGCGGGTCATCGGCCAGCTGTTTTATGTCCTGCTCGCAGGCGCGGGCATCGTGGCGGCGTACGCACTGCGGGAATCGACGCTGCTGGCGGGGGCGGCGCTCGCGATTGCGTTCGTGCTGGCGGCGCTGGGCATCCTGTGGGCAGCGTTCGACCGGCACCGGCGGACGCTGCACGACCGGCTGGCCGGCACGATCGTGGTGCGGCTGGTGTGAGCGGGCGGGGCCCGGACGCGTTCGGCGCGGAGCCGCAGGTGCGGGAGCGGCTGTTCGCGGAGGTGGCCGCGCCCGGCGAGGGTCGCCGGTCGCTGGTCGCGGTGCTGCTCGCGCTCGCTGCCTTTGGGATGGTGCTGAGCGTGAGCGCGTGGCAGGTGACGGGCGAGGCGACGGCGCTGCCGATGCTGCGGAGCGCGATCGCGAGCCTGACGGAGGTCGACCGGTTCCTCGCAGAAGAGGGGCCGGAACTGCGGGAGGCGGCGGCGCGGCAGGAGGGCGTGCTCGAGCTGCCGGGCTACCCGCTGCCGATCGCGCTGGAGGCGCGCGAGGTGCGCGGCGCGAACGATGCCGGGCTGCGGACGATGCTGCTGGACCGCTCGGCGGCGCTCGTCTACGCCGAGGGACTGCGGGCGTTCGACCTGACGGGCGCGCAGTCGATCGACCGGCTTTCGATCGACGGGCTGCTGGAGCTGATGGCGGGCCAGCTGTCGGCGCCGACGCACGAGCGGGCGGGGGCAGCGGCGGCGGTGCTGGCGGCGGCGACGGCGGTGCTCGCGGCGCTGCTCGCCGCGCTTTCGACGGGATGGAGCCGGCTGCGGGCGCCCGCAGCCGCGGCGGCGCTCGGGGGTGTCGGCGCCGCTGCCCTCAGCCTTGCGGCGTGGGCTATCGCGGGGCAGTTCGGCGGGAGCGACCCGTTCATGTCCGACCTCCGGACGATCGTCCAGGCAGGGGTCTCGGCAGGGACGCGGAACGGCGCCATCGTCGCCGGGGCGGGGCTGGCGCTGGTCGCTGCCGCGTGGGGGCTCGAGCTGCTGGAGCGGCGGGTCGCCGGCCTGCCGGCGGACGCCGCAGATGAGCCGGCCTACGCGCCCGCCGGCGATGAGCGGGAGGCCGGCTAAGGGACCTTTTGCGGGCGGCCGCCCGACCGGCCAGAATGGCGGGGCACCCCGACCCGGAAGGAGAGACCCGTGGAGTTTTGCCGGTACGAGAAGAAGGGCCACGTCGTGACCATCACGATCACGCGGCCGGAGGTGATGAACGCGCTGCATCCGCCGGCCAGCCATGAGCTGGACCAGGCGTGGGACCAGTTCGCGGCGGACGACGACGCATGGATCGCGGTGCTGACGGGCGAGGGCGACCGCGCGTTTTCGGCGGGGAACGACCTGAAGTACACGGCGGAGGTCTCGCGGCTGCCGAAGGAGCAGCGGCCGAACCTCGCATGGCCGAAGGGCGGCTTCGGCGGCATCACGAACCGGTACGACCTGTTCAAGCCGATCATCGCGCGGGTGAACGGCTTCGCGCTCGGGGGCGGGCTCGAAATGGCGCTCGCCTGCGACATCATCGTGGCGGCGGAGCACGCGGAGCTGGGGCTTCCCGAGCCGCGGCGGGGGCTCATCGCCGGCGCGATGGGCGTCCACCGGCTGCCGCGGCAGCTGCCGCTCAAGATCGCGATGGGCTACATGCTCACGGGCCGGCACATCCCGGCGAAGCGGGCCGCAGAGCTGGGGCTCGTGAACGAGGTGGTGCCGCTGCACGAACTGGACGGCGCGGTCGAGCGGTGGGTGGAGGACATCCTCGCGTGCGCGCCGCTCTCGGTGCGGGCGACGAAGGAAGCCGCGATGCGCGGCCTGCACCTGAGCCTCGAGGAGGCGGGGGCGCAGCGGTACGAGTGGGAGATGCGGCGGCGGACGAGCGAGGACGCGCTCGAGGGGCCGCGGGCGTTCGCAGAGAAGCGAGCCCCGAACTGGCAGGGGCGGTAGCCGGACGGGAGTGCGGCCTCAGGCAGAGTAGCGGGCGGCGAAATCGGCGTCATCCAGCCGGGCGCCGAACCGCCGCTCGCTCACCGCGAGCTCCATCCGCGTGAGCTGGGCGAGGCCCTTGCGCGTGTCGCTGGCGACGCGGGCGCGATCCTGCGATTTCAGGCGGCGCTTGAAGAGCCAGTAAGTGAACGCCTTCCAGTCGTCGAGGGCGACGTCGCCGGTAAGGAGACTGCCCGTCTCCTGGTAGTGGAGGGCGAGCAGCTCATCGCGCGACTTGCCGTAGATGCGCTGGTACATGGTCTCGTCGACGCGCTCGTCGAAGCCCCAGACGCGGCTCCGGACCTCCTTGTGGATCTCTTCTTCGACGGAGAGCTGGAGGGCTTCTTCGACGAGGACGCCGTAGAGGTAGTTGAGGTGAGCGCTGTGCTTGGCAGGGCCGATGCGGCGGGCGAACTCGCCGTCGTCGATGTCGATATCGGCGGGCCAGCGGTTCTGCCAGAGGAGGGCGTCGCGCGCGGCCGCCGGGACGAGGTCGGCCGCCTCATCGAGGAGGCGCTCAGCGAGGAGGAGCCAGTCGAACGCTTCGCCGGCGATGAGGTAGCGGTAGCGGCGGCCGGCGACGACCTCCTCGGGGATGCGCCAGCGGGCGACGGCGTCGAGAAGGGCTTCGAACCAGTGCTGGCCGCCGGCGATGGCCTGGCGCATGCGGAGGATGACTTCGTCGGGCGCGGGAAGCGGGCGGCCGTCGAGGAGGTCGCCTTCGAGGACGGGAGCCGGGCCGCCGGCGGTGGACATCGTGTCGATGGTAGCACGGGGGCGGGGCAGGCCCGAGTTCAGGCGCCGCGCCAGATTTTGCGGCGTTCCCAGCAGCGGGCGCAGACGGAAGCGGGGCGCTCGATGGTGACCCAGCCCTGGCGGAAGGGGTACATGCGCTCGCGGATGTGGTCGCCGCAGAAGTGGCCGCGGCAGAGCGAGCATTCGTGGGCCGGATGCGGGCCGCAGCCCTCGATGCCGCAGAGGCCGGCCCGGTTGCGGGCGGCCACGGCGGCGCGGTAGGCCTGGTAGGCGACGAGGTCATCGCGCTTGGCGCGGCAGCGGCTGGCGGTGCAGACGGCTTCGTGGCCTTCGCGGTAGTAGGTGTGGCGGGCGCAGAACGGCCGGCCGCAGTACTGGCAGGTCTCTTCGGCGAGCTCGGAGCATTTCGAGAAGCGGCCGCCGAGCCGGCAGCGCTGGCCGACGATCATCCCCATCACCGCACGGTGGATAGGGGCCATGGTGCGCCCGCGGCGGCCAGGCGGTCAATCGGCGAGCCAGGCGCAGGCACCGGGGCCCTCGGGAACCGTGTAGCGGGCGGCGATGCGCCACGTGGCGGTGTCGAAGACCGTGACGGTGCCGGCGCCGTTCGAAGCAACGGCGAGGTAGCGGCCGGAGGGCGAGCGGCAGAGGCCGTCGGGCCGGGGCGTGACGTCGAGGCGGCGGACGACCTCGCGGCGGGCGAGGTCGACGACGGCGACCTGGCCGGCTTCCTGCAGCGCGACGGCGGCGGTCCCGTCCCCGAGGTCGAGGATGCGGACCGGGCCGCCCCCGAGGGGGATGGCGCCGCGCGGCTCGAGGGTGACCGGTTCGAACAGGGAGAGGGTGCCGCCGAGGTAGTCGGCGGCGAGCAGGAGCCCATCGGCAGCAGCGAGGCTTTCCGGGAGGCGGCCGGCCTCGGCGGCCGCACCGCCGGATGGCCGAACCGCTTCGACGCGGCCCGCGCGGGCGGCGGCGACGTGGGGGACGCCGCCGGCGAGGGCGACGGCGTGGGGGGTTTCGCCGGTCGGCCAGCGCGCGATTTCGGCGAGGGAGGCGGCATCGAGCGCGACGAGCGCGTTCGCGTCGTCGAGCGTGACGTAGAGGACGCCAGCCGCCGGGTCGAGGGCGAGGCCGTGGGGCCGGCCGGGGAGGACCACGCGGCGGAGGATGCCGGGGGCGCGCGGGTCGAGTTCGACGAGCGCATCGGCGCGGGTGAGCGTGGCGTAGAGACGGCCGGCGCGGACTTCCAGCTCGTGGGGCGCTGCCGGGAGGGCGAGGGTGCGGGTTTCGCCGCGGGCGAGGTCGAAGAGCGTGAGCTGGCCGCTGCGGAGGCTGGCGACGGCGAGGATGCCCTCGGCGGGAGCGGGCACGGCGGGCTGGCGCTGGGCCTGCCGCGAAAACGCGAGAATCGCCAGGAGCATCACCGGGAGGACGGCGAGGCTGGCGAAGCGGTTGAAGCGGCCGAGGGAGGAGTGGCGCATGGCGTGGGGGTGGCCGGGGGCGGGGGAGGCTGCCCGCCCCCGGCTGGAACGAGGGTTAGCGGATGATGTTGACGAGGTCCTGCAGCATCTGGTCGCCGGCGGTGATGACGCGGGAGGAGGACTGGAAGCCGCGCTGGGCGAGGATGACGCTGGTGAACTGCTGGGCGAGGTCGACGTTGGAGGACTCGAGGGTGCCGGTGCTGACGGAGCCGCGGCCGTTGGTGTTCGGCGCGCCGATGATCGGTTCGCCGGAGTTGGAGCTGGGCGACCAGAGGTTCTGGCCCATGCGCTGGAGGCCGCCGGAGTTGACGAAGCTGGCGAGCGCGAGCTGGCCGATGACCTGGTTGGCGCCGTTGGAGTAGATGCCGGTGATTTCGCCGGTCGAGCCGACGGCGAAGGAGACGAGGGCGCCGGCGGGGGCGCCGTCCTGGCTGGAGACGTTGAGCTGGCTCTGGCCGGCGAACTGGGTGAGCGACGAGAAGTCGATATCGAAGGCGAGCGGCGTCAGGGCGTCGCTCGGCAGGGTGGCGAGGGAGAAGTTGAGCAGGCCGTTCGCGGGGGTCTGCAGCGTGCCGTTGGAGTTGTCGAAGACGAGCTGGGCCGGCGTCGGGGTGACCTGGACGTCGGGAGTGGAGTTGTTCGCGTCGTCGTCGTAGAAGGCGAAGACGTCCCACGTGTTGGCGGCGGCGTTCTTGCGGAACTCGAGCTTGAGGGTGATGGCGTTGCCCAGCGAGTCGTAGACGGTGAGGGTGGAGCCGACGAGGCCGGTGGCGGGCGGGCCGGCGTTGTAGGTGGGGGTGCCGGCGTCGAGGTTGCCGGCCATCACGACCTGGCTGGTGGCGCGGGCGCTGATGCGGGTGCCGAACGGGATGGAGAGCGGCACGAGCGGGCCGTCGGTATCGACGACGCCCATCGCGTTGGCGCGCCAGCCCATGACCTTGAGGCCGGTGACGGGGTTGACGAGGTTGCCGGCGACGTCGATGTCGAAGGCGCCGTCGCGGGTGTAAAAGTTGCGGGTGCCGTCGGAGACGACGAAGAAGCCGTCGCCCTGGATGGCGAAGTCGGTGAGTTTGCCGGTGCTCTGGAGGGAGCCCTGGGTCATGATGTTGTCGATGCCGCCGAGCTGCATGCCCAGGCCGACCTGGGCGGGGTTGGTGCCGCCGCGGCCGGCCTGGGGGCTGCTCGCGCCCTTGACGGTCTGGCCGAGGATGTCCTGGAACGTGACGCGGGAGGACTTGAAGGCGATGGTGTTGACGTTGGCGATGTTGTTGCCGACGACGTCCATGAAGGCCATGTGGTTCTTCATGCCGGAGATGGCGGAGAAGAGGGCTCGCATCATGGTGGGTACTCGATCCTTTCGCTACCGGGGTTGAGGTGGGTGGTGGTGCGGGATCGGGCCTCCGACGCGCGGACCGGCCCGGTACTGCCTAGGCGATGACGACGGAATCGATGTTCGTGAAGACGTTCTCCTTTCCGCGGGTGGTGTCGAGGGCGGTCACGACCGTGCGGCCGGGGACATCGACGATGACGGCGAGGTTGTCGAGCATGACGACGGTGCTGCGGGCGCCCTTGCTGGCGGCCCGGTCGATGGCGGCGTCGAGGCGCTGGAGCTTCGGGGCATCGAGGCCGAGGTCGCGGCGCTCGATGCGCTTCGCTGCGTGGTTCGAGAGCGTGAGGCGGGCGCTCGCGCGCTGGAGGAGGTCGCCGAATGCGGCGCCCGCCGGGGCGGGGGGAGCGGCCGGCTGCGGCCGGGGCGCCGGCGCGGCGGCGGGGCCGATGGCGGCGGTGCGGTCGATCACGGCTGCTGCACCTGAGCGACGGTGAAGAGGTCGACGACTTTGCCGCCGACGTAGAGGAAGGGGATGCCGGAGGCGTCCATGACGACCTTCTCGACGACGCCGGTGACTTCGCGGCCGGCGTTGGGGAGGTCGGCAGCGGCAGCCACGACGCGCTCGTCTTCGTTGACGGCGACGCGTTCGAGCGAGGTGAGTTTGGCGAAGGGGCGGCCGTACTTCTCGCGGGCGACGAGGTCGCGGGTGACGGCGATGGCGTCGACCTGCTTGCCGGTCACGGTCTTGCCGATGAGGCCGGCGGCGCTCGTGAGTTCGGTGAGGCCCTGGAGGGCCTTCATGCCGGAGGCGACGGCGCGCATCTGGTTGAGGGCTTCGAACTGGGCCATCTGGGCCATCCAGTCGGAGTCCTTCTGGGGCTCGAGCGGGTTCTGGTTCCGCATCTGAGCGATGATGAGCTTCATGAAGTCGACCTGGCCGAGCTCGTTGGAGGGCGCGCCGGTCGAGGGCGTGTAGGTGGCGTTCTTGAGGCCGGTGACGGGGTCGACCTGCAGTCCTGCCATGGGGCGGGCCTCCTAGACGCGGTAGAGGAGCGAGCCGTCGGGGTTGTAGGCGGCGCGCAGGCGCTGGTGGCGGGCGGCGGCGGCCGGGTCCTCGATGCCGAGGATGGCGGCGAACTCGCCGTCGCGGGGGGCGGCAGACCGGGGCCGCTGGTCGGCCCAGCCGCCGGATTCACCCTGGCGGGTGCCGAGGCCGACGTTGAGCCCGGCGAGGTTCATGCCGCGCTGGCCGAGGAGCGAGGAGAGGTCGGCGGCCGCGTCGCGGAGGAGCTGCACGGCCTCGGGGGTCTCGGCGTGGACGTCGACGTGGACGGCGTCGTGGCGGGCGTGGAGGCGGATGGTGATTTCGCCGAGGCCGGCGGGCTCGAGGTGGATGCGGGCCTCGCCGCCGCCGGCTTCGACGCGTTCGATGACGGCGGTGGCGACGGCGTCGAGGTTCTCGATGGCGGCAGGCGGCGGTTCGGCAACAGGCGCTGGCTCTGCTGCGGCGGCGGCCGGCGCGGGGGCCGGGGCCTCGCGGAGCTGGGCGACGGCGGAGGCCGGGGCGGCGTGCTGGATGGCCGGTTCGGCGGCGCGGGGGAGGGGGCGTTCGCCGGCGGGCCGCCGCTCCGCGCGCACTGCGGCGCCGGCCGGAAGCGGGGCTTCGAGGCCGGCGGGGGCGTTCCCGGCGGAGCGGACCACGCCCTCGGCAGCGGCAGGTTCGGCGGCTGGCGCTTCGGCCGGCGCACCGGGCGGCTCAGCCCCGTTCGCTTCAGCGGAACCGTCCAGGGCGGGGCGTTCGGCCGGCGCGGCCGCCGCATCGCCGGCCGTCGCAGCGGGCTCAGCGGTCGGCCCGGGGGCCGGGGTTTCGGCTTCAGGGCCGGCAGCCAGCGCCCCTTCGACGCCCTCTGCAGGCGGGAGCGGCGCCGGGTCCAGCTCGGCCTGGGCCAGGCCGATGGGCGGGCTGGCGAGCGGGTCCAGAGCGGGGGCCTCGCCCGCGCCGGCGCCGGTGCGGGACGTAAAGGCGGCCGGGACGGGGAAGCCGGGGGCCGGGGCCGCCGCCAGCGGAACCGCGAGGAAGAGCGCGGGGAGGAGCCCGGCGGCATCCGCGGCCGGGGCGCGCTTCGGGAGCGGCGGCATGGCCGGGAGCGGCGCTTCGCCCCCGGCGGGGGCGGGTTCGAGCGCGGCGAGCAGCCCGGCGAAGAGGTCGGCGGGGGGCGCCTGGCCATCGCCGGCTGCGGCGGCGAGCCCGGGGGTTTCGAGGGAGGCTGGCGGGAGTTCGACGACGAGTCCCATCAGATCTGCATCCGGAAGATTTCCTGGTAGGCCTCGACGGCCTTCGTTCGAACCTGCGTGGCGAGGGAGATCGCCAGGCTTTCGGCTTCGACGGCGAGCATGACGTCGTGGAGTTCGACGTCCTGGCCGGTCGCGAGGGCGTTGACCTTCTGGTCGGCGGTATCGCTGATGGCCTGGAGCTGGCCGAGCGCGCGGCCGAGGAGGTCGGCGAACCCGGCGGCCGGAGCGGCCGTCTTCGACCCAGTCTGGGCGAGGGGGAGCTGGCTCTGAATCGGTGCGATGTCCACGGGAACCTCCGGGGAGCGCGGATTGGGGGCGGGGAAACCCCTGAGCGGACTATCTGCTGGTGATATCGAGGGCGCGGAGCGCCATCTGCTTCATGGCGTTCAGGACGGTGACGTTGGCCTGGTAGGAGCGGTTGGCGGAGGTGAGGTCGGTCATCTCCTGGACGAGGTCGACGTTGGGCATCTGGAGGTAGCCGGTCTCAGGGTCGGCGTCGGGGTGCGAGGGGTCGTAGACCGTGCGGCCGGGGGTCTCGGCATCGACGGCGACCTGGGTGAGGACGACGCCGGTGGAGCCGCCGCCGAGGAACTTGCGGATGACGCCGGAGAAGGGGAGGGCCGGGTCGCCGGAGGCGAAGCGGACGACGCGGCGCTGGTAGGGGCCGCCCTCGGGCGTGGCGGTCGTGTCGATGTTGGCGACGTTGTTGGCGACGACGTCCATGCGGACGCGCTGGGCGGCGAGGCCGGAGGCGGTGGAGGCGATGGCGCGGATGAGGCTCATGGCGAGGCTCCTTAGCCCGTGATGGCGGTGCGGATGTTGTTGAGCTTGCGGGAGAGGACGCTGGCGGCGGCCTGGTAGCGCATCTGCGTCTCGGCGAGGAGGACCATCTCCTGGTCGACGTCGACGGTGTTGGCGTCGAGCCGGCTGGTGGCGAGGAGCTGCTGCGGGTCGAGGCCGAGCTGGCCGGTGCGCCGGGAGGGCGCGGCGATGTGGCGCGGGTCGGTGACGGCGAGCTGGCCGGACTGGCGGCCGAAGGCGCGCTGGAGTTCGGTTTCGAAGGTGACGTCCTGGCGGACGTAGCCGGGGGTATCGATGTTGGCGATGTTGTTGGCGATGGCGCCCTGGCGGCGGCCGAGGCCGGCGAGCCAGGCGGTGACCTGGGCGATGCCGCGGTCGGCGATGGGGTTCATGCGGGGTCCTCCGTGGGGATGGGCTGGCTCCGCCAGCGGGCGGCGACGAGGTCATCGAGCTGGCGGGCGGCGGCGCGGGCGCGCTCGAGCCGCTCTTCGGCCTGGCGGCGTTCGAGCAGGAGTTCGAGGGCGCGCCGGTCGCGGCGGCGCTCCATCAGCACGGCGCGCTCCTCGGCGACGTCCTCGTCGGAATGGGCGAGGGCGGCTTCGCGGGCGGCGATGTCGCGCTCGAGGCGGCGGAGGTAGGCCGCGCCGGCGAGGGCATCGGCGATATCGAGCGGCCCGGCGTGGGGTTCGGCGGCGAAGAGGTGCTCGCGGCTGGCGCGGGCCTCGGCGAGGGCGGCCGCGCGGCGCTCGCGGAGGGCGATCGCCTCGGCGAGCTCGCGGCGCTGGACGAGCTCGGCGAGCTCACGCTGCCGGATCAAGCGCTTCAACCGCTTCGATGACAGGCTCACCGGTCACCTCCTCGGGGTCGATGTCGCGGAATGCCGGGTCGGCCGGCGCATCCGCGGGGGCGGCAAATTCGGGGTCGATGGCGAACAGGCCCGCGAGCGCCTCATCGAACGAGGGGCACTCATCGGCGCGCTGGCGGAGGAAGGCGTTGATGGCGGGCAGGAGTTCGAGCGCGCGGTCGACGAGCGGGTCGGCGCCGCGGGCGTAGGCGCCGATGGCGACGAGGTCGCGGGCGTCTTCGTAGGCGGCGAGGAGCTGGCGGAGGCGGCGGGCAGCCTCGCGGTGGGCGGGGCTCGCGACCCGGTCCATGAGGCGGGAGACGCTCTGGAGAACGCCGATTGGCGGGTAGTGGCCGGCCGAGGCGAGGGCGCGGCGGAGGACGATGTGGCCGTCGAGCGTGGCGCGCGCGAGGTCGGCGACGGGCTCGTCCATGTCTTCGCCGTCGACGAGGACGGTGTAGATGGCGGTGATGGAGCCGCGGGCGCCGGGGCCGGCGCGCTCCATGAGGTGGGGGAGCATGGAGAAGACGGAGGGCGGGTAGCCGCGGGCGGTCGGCGGCTCGCCGGCGGCGAGGCCGATTTCGCGGCGGGCCATGGCGACGCGGGTGAGGCTGTCGAAGAGGAGGAGGACATCGGCGCCTTCGTCGCGGAAGCCCTCGGCGATGGCGGTAGCGGCCCGGGCGGCGCAGATGCGCATCGCGGCCGGGTTGTCGCCGGTTGAGGCGACGACGACGCAATGGCGGAGGGCTTCGCGGCCGAGGTCGTGCTCGATGAAGTCGCGGACTTCGCGGCCGCGCTCGCCGATGAGGGCGATGACGGTGACATCGGCGCGGGTGCCGCGCGCGAGCATGCCGAGGAGGGTGCTCTTGCCGACGCCGGAGCCGGCGAAGATGCCGACCCGCTGGCCGCGGCCGAGGGTGAGGAAGCCATCGACGGCGCGGACGCCGCTGGGGAGCGGGCGGGCGATCGGCTCGCGGTCGAGCGGGTGGGGCGGCTCGGCGGAGGCGGCGACCCAGCGGACGCCCGCCGGGGGCTCGCCGCCGTCGATCGGCCGGCCGAGGCCGTCGAGGATGCGGCCGAGGAGGGCGCGGCCGACGGGGGCGAGCGGCGGGGTGCCGGCCGCGTAGACGCGCGCGCCGGCAGGCAGGACGGCGCGTTCGAGGAGGGCGAGGTGGGCGATGCCGGGCGCGGAGCCGGCGGCCTCGGCGGCGACGGGCGCGCCGGAGGGCGTTTCGATGAAGACGAGTTCGCCGGGCTGGAGGTTGATGCCGGCGGCGGCGGCCATCTCGCCGCTGCTGTGGAGGAGCGTGCCGGTGCGGCGGTAGAGGCTGGCGCCCGCGACGGCGCGGATGACGGATTCGAGGGCGGCCGTCACGGTTCGCCCCCGGCCGCGCGGCGGATGGCGAGCTCGGCGAGGTCGAGCCGGGCATCGAGGGTGGCGTCGATCGTGCCGTTGCGGAGGTCGACGATGCAGCCACCGACCTCGATGGCCGCGTCGGGGCGGACGTAGGCGCCGAGTTCGCCGAGGGCGGCCGTGACCCCGGCTTCGACCGCAGGGTTGACGCGGATGCTGAGCAGCTCCTGCCCGGCGGCGGCCCGGACGGCCTCTTCGCAGGCTGCGGCGGTGAGGGCCGGGTCCGCCTGGTAGGCGAGGCCGACGATGCGGCGGACGGCGAGGATGACGGCCTCGGCAAGGAGGCCGGAGGCGGAGGCGGCGATCTGGTCGCGGATGGCGCGGCCTTCGCGGGCGGCGGCGCGGAGGAGTTCGAGGAGGTCGCGGGCCTCGGCGGCGGCGCGGGCGAGCCCGTCCTGGTAGCCCTGCTCCGCAGCGGCCCCGGCGGCGGCGGCGACCTCGGCGGCGGCGCTTGCCCGGATGCGCGCGGCTTCGGCCTCGGCGGCGGCGATGATCTCGGCGGCGCGGGCCTCGGCGGCCGCGATGACCTCGGCGGCGGTGGCGACCGGCGCATCGAGCGGCACGGCCGGGGAGCTGGCGCCGACGACGAAGACCTCGTTCTCGGCGCGGGCGCGGGCGGAGCGGATGACGCGGGGCGGCCTAGCCGACCAGTTCATCGTCGCCTCCGCGGGAGATCACGATCTCTTCGGCCTCGTCGAGCCGGCGGATGACTTCGACGATGCGCTGCTGGGCTTCTTCGACCTGGCGGAGGCGGACGGGGCCGGAGGCCTCCATGTCCTCGCGCAGCATCTGGGCGGCGCGCTGGGACATGTTGCGGAGGATGCACTCTTTGACGGCGTCGGAGGTGGCCTTGAGGGCGAGGGCGAGGTCGCGGACTTCGACTTCGCGCAGGATGCGCTGGATGGAGCGGTCGTCGAGCGTGGCGATGTTCTCGAACACGAACATGCGCTTCTTGATCTGCTCGGCGAGCTCGGGCTCGTTCTCTTCGAGGGCCTCGATGATGGTCTTCTCCGTCATGCGGGAGGACTGTTTGAGGACCTGGACGAGGACCTCGATGCCGCCGACCGACTGGGACTGGCGGGAGGGCTGGAGGACGGCGCTGAGCTTGCGGCGGAGGACGGCCTCGACTTCGTTGACGATCTCCGGGTTGGCGCGGTCCATGAGGGCGATGCGGCGGGCGACATCCGCGGCGAGTTCGGGCTCGAGCCCGGCGAGCACCTGCGCGGCTTTGTCGGGCTGGAGGAACGAGGTCAGGAGCGCGATGGTCTGGGGGTGCTCCTGGGCGAGGAAGTTGACGAGCTGCTGGACGTTGAGGTGGCGGAGGAAGCCGAAGGGGACGGTCGGGGAGGTGGCGGAGAGCCGGTCGATGAGCTCGGCGGCCTTCTCTTCGCCGAGGGCGAGGCGGAGGAGCTCTTCGGCGTAATCGAGGCCGCCGAGCGAGATGACGTTGCGGGCGACGGCGGCTTCTTCGAACTCCTCCACGACCTCTTTGCGCTGCTCGGGGAGGAGCTCGCCCATGGCGGAGATCTCCCAGGTCAGGCGCTCGATGTCCTCGTCCGAGAGGTGGCGCAGGACCTCGGCGGAGCGCTCCTTGCCGAGGGTGATGAGGAGCGCTGCGGCTTTGCGGCGGCCCTTGAGCTTCTCATCCTTGGCGACCATGGCCCGTTACTCTTCCCTCATCCAGGTTTGGACGACGTCGGCGACGGCGCGGGGGTTGGCCTCGGCGAGGCGGAGGACGCGCTCCTCGTGGGGGTCGGGCGGCGTTTCGAGGACGGGGAGGTCCTCCTGTGGCGCAGCGCTGGGCAGGGCGGCGAGGGCGGCGGCCGCCCCGGCGGGGAGCGCCTGAGCCATGACGGGCGCAGGCAGGCGGAGCTGCCGCTTCGAGAGCGAGCGGAGGAGCAGCATGACGAGGACGAAGGCGAGGATGACGGCGAGGATCGGGATGACGAGCTTGAGGTATTCGAAGTAGGCGGCGAGGCCGCCCGGCGTCTCGCCAATGAGGTCGGTGCGGGCGCTTTCGTCGAAGGGCAGGCGGGTGACGCTGAGGATGTCGCCGCGGACCTGGTCGAGGCCGACGGCAGCGGCCACGGCGCTCGTGATGGCGGCCTCCTGCGCGGCGGTGACGCTCTCATCGAGGACGACGGAGACGCTGAGCCGCTGGAGCTTGCCGGGCGCCTGGATGGTGGTGGAGGAGGTCTTCGGGATTTCGTTGTTGGTGGTGGTCTCGGTGCGGGAATACTGCGAGCTGCCGTTGGCCGTGGTGTTCGCGCCGCCGCCGGTGCCGCCGTTCGCGCCGGTGCCGGGGACGTTGCCGACGTTGAGGTTCGTGCCGGTGAAGGTCTCCTCGACGGTCGTTTGCGAGCGGGGGACGGCCTGCTGGGGCGTGCCGTATTCGTCTTTGACCTGGGTGACCTGGTCGAAGTTGAGGCTGGCGCGGATGGTGACGGCGGAACGTCCGGGGCCGACGATGCGGGCGAGGACATCGGCGACGTCGCGCTGGAGGGCGAGTTCGTACTGGCGCTGGAGTTCGAGCTGGGTCGCGGTGGCGCCGGCGGAGAAGCTGCCGCCAAAGGTCGCGCCGTCGAAGAGAACGCGGCCGGAGTCGTCGATGATGGTGATGCCCTTTTCGCTGAGACCTTCGACGGAGTTGGCGACGAGGTTGGTGATGCCTTTCACCTGCTCGTCGGTGAGGCGGGCGCCGGGCTTCAGCTGGAGGAGGACGCTGGCGGTCGCTTCGTGCTGGTCTTCTTTGAAGACGGCCTGCTTGGGGATGGAGATGTGGACGCGGGAGGCTTTGACGGCATCGAGGGTGTTGATGGAGCGGGCGAGTTCGCCTTCGAGGCCGCGGCGGAAGTTGACCTGCTGGACGAAATCGGTGGCGCCGAAGTTGGTCTTGTCGAAGATTTCGAGGCCGACGGCGCCGCCGGAGGGGAGGCCGGCCTGGGCGAGCTTGATGCGCACCTCGGCGACTTTGTTGGCGGGAACGGCGATGGCGGAGCCGCCGGCGCGCAGTTCGTAGGGGATGCCGAGCGATTCGAGCTCGTCGGCCATGGCGGCGCTGTCCTCCGGGGCGAGGCCGGAGTAGGCGGTGACCATCTTCGGGCTCGAGGAGGAGAGGAAGAGCAACCAGACGAGGACGAGGCCGCCGATGCCGACTGCGGCGAGCATCAGCTGGCGGCTGCGCGGGAGCGCGTTCCAGCGTTCGAGCCATGGACCGAGCGGCGACGACTGCAGGTTCCCCATGCGGTGCTCCGGGCGGTAGTGCTCCGAAGGTAGCGATGGGGCTCGCGGCTCCGCATCGGGGAGTCACCGATGCGCGGGTGGCGTTCCCGTGAAGTGTGGGGAGAAAACCCTGATCCTGCCGTGCGGTGGCGGCTATTCGGCCGGCGCGAAATCGGGGTCGGCGGGGTCGAGGGGGAGGATGGGCGGCATGGCGCGGTCGAGGTGGTGCTCTTCGACCCAGCGGCGGCGGGCGTGCCAGTGAGCGGGATGGCTCGGCCAGCCGTGGGTGCGCTCTTCGACCCATTTCCAGTCGGCCCAGCAGAGGAGGGCAGTGTCGAGGTCGCGGCGGGCGAGCCGGCGGATGGCGCCGAGGAGCGGGTCGCGCTTCCGCTTGCGGGGTTCGAACTTGTCGGCGAGCAGGATGACCTTGGCGATGAGGGGCATGTCGGCGGCGCCGAGGGTGTGGTCGCGGACGGCGGTGAGGGCCTCGTCATCGGTGACGCCGAAGCGTTCGCGGAGAACGACGGCGGCGATGGGGCCGTGGAGGAGGACGGGCTCGAGGCGGTCGGTCTCGGTGACCGGGACGCCGCACTCGGCGGCGAGGCGGAGCTGTTCGGCCGGCGGGTGGGCACGGAAGAGGTCGTGGCCCCAGGCGGCGAGTTCGACGCGGGCGGGGTCGAGATCCCAGCAGGCGGCGAGGTCGCGCGCCTCGGCGGCGACGCGTTCGACGTGCCGGCGGAGGCCGTCCGGCAGGCGGGTGTATTCGGCCTGGACGGCGGCGAGCTGGGCGGCGATGTCGCTCATGCGCGGGGGCGGCGCCGGCGGAGTCAGCCTTCGGGGCCGAGCCGGCGGCCGGCGAGGAGGTGCATGTGGAGGTGGTGGATGGTCATGCCGGCGGCGTCGCCGACGTTGAAGGCGAGGCGGTAGCCGGGCTCCCAGGCGCCTTCGACGCGAGCGACGTCCTTGCTGAGCATGAACATGCCGGCGAGGGTCTCGGCGTGGCTCCATTCGACCTCGCGGGCGTTGTCGATGTGGACCTTCGGGATGATGAGGCAGTGGACCGGCGCGCGCGGGTTGATGTCGCGGATGGCGAAGGCGTGGGCGTTTTCGGCGATTTTCGTCACCGGGACCTCGCCCCGGTGCATGCGGCAAAACAGGCAGTCCTGCATGGGCGCCATTGTGTGCAGGCCGGGCGGCTGTGTCGATGGGCGGCGGCGGATTTTGCGGGCGGTTTGCGGGGGCGTTACGGTGCGCGGGATGACGCAGCCTGCAGGGAGCGTGCTCTCGCTGTTCTGGTCGCCGCTGTGCGCGGTGGGGAGCCACGGACCGGCGGGGCCGAACGCGCAAATCTGCCTTTCGGTGCTGGGGGCCTCGATCGTGCCGGCGCGGCCGCGGCTGCTCGTGGCGCTCTGGAAGGGCAACTACACGCACGACCTCGTGCACGCGGCGGGGACGCTGGCGATCACGGTGCTGGCGGAGGGACAGGAGGAGCTGCTGGCGCCGCTCGGGCTGCAGAGCGGCCGGGAGAGGCCGAAGCTGGGCGGGCTGGAGTGCCGGCTCACGCCGGAGGGCGACCCGGTCTTCGCGGGCGGCGCCGGGTGGCTGCGGGGGCGCGTCATCGACACGTTCGATCTCGGCGATGCGACGGCCTTCCTCACGGCCGTCGATGAAACGGGCGCGGGCGAGGGGACGCCGCTGCGGTGGCAGACGGCGCAGCGCGTCGTCGGCGAGGAGTTCCTCGCGCGGTGGGCGGAGAAGAGCGCGCGCGACCGGGCGGCGGCGGAGCGGGCGATGCGGTGGCTGGCGTGAGCGGCCGGGATGCCGCCGGCGCTCAGGCGTAGAGGACGTGGGTGCGGAGGAAGGCTTCGACCGCCTTGTAGAAGTGGTCGATCGTCTCCGATTTGCGCCAGCCGTGGCCTTCGCCGGAGTAGACGTGGTATTCGTGCGGGACGCCGCGGGCGCGGAGGGAGGCGACGATGCTGTCGCTCTGCTCGCGGGGGACGACGCGGTCGATTTCGCCCTGGAAGACGGCGACGGGGTCGCGAATGCGGTCGGCGTGGAAGATGGGCGAGCGCTCGCGGTAGACGGCGGCGGCTTCGGGGAGCGGCCCGAGGAGCGAATCGAGGTAGCGGGCTTCGAATTTGTGGGTATCGGAGGCGAGGGTGAACTGGTTGGCGACGCCGAACATGCAGATGGCCGCTTTGTACACGCCGGGGTACTGGACGAGCGACTGGAGGACGGTAAAGCCGCCGGCGGAGCCCCCCATGATGACGAGGCGGGCAGGGTCGGCGAGGCCGCGTTCGGCGAGGGCGAGGGCGCCGGTGCGGGCGTCCTCGACGTCGTAGATGCCCCACGAGCGGCGGAGCTTGAGCATGTAGGCCCGGCCGTAGCCGGTCGAGCCGCGGTAGTTCGGCAGGAGGACGGCGTAGCCGCGGGTGGCGAAGAACTGGGCCTGGGGATTCCAGCTCGCGGTGACCTGGCTGGTGGGCCCGCCGTGGACGAGCACGACGAGCGGGGGCGCGCCGCGGCCTTCGAAGCGGTCGCTGGCCGGCGGATAGTAGAGCCCGTGCGCCTGCTCGCCATCGAACGAGGTCCAGCTGACCGGCTGCGGGGCGGAGAGGGCGGCCGCGGGGACGAGCTCGCTGTCGCTGCGGCGGACGACGTCGATGCGGGGCGCGGCGGGGTCGGCGAGGTCGATATCGAGGACGCGCGGGGGCTGCTTGCCGCCGCTGGCGACGACCGCGAGCCGCTCGGCGGCGGGCGATGCGGCGGGCGCGGAGAACGAGGTGTAGCGGGCGTGGGCCGCCTCGAGGTCGCGTTCGCCGCCGGCCGGGTCGAGAAGGACGAGGCGGTGGAAGCCGGCGATGGACCGGATGACGGCGATGCGGCCGGAGGGAAGCTCGGCGAAGGTGCGCATGCCGTGCATCCAGGCGGGCGTGCCGTGCTCGGCCTCGCCGGCGGTCACCTGGCGGACGGCCCCGGAAGCGAGGTCGCGGCGGTAGAGGTGGCCCCAGCCGGTTTCGTCGGAGACGTAGAGGAGCCCGGCGCCGTCGCGGGTGAAGAGCGGCTGGAAGATGCTGACGTCCGGGCCGCCGGCGACGACCCCGGACGAAGCGATGCGGGGGAGCGGGCCGCTGGCATCGAGGGCGGCGACCCGGAGTTCGGTGCCGTCCCAGGGCATGTTGGGGTGGTCCCATTCGACCCAGGCGAGGCGGTCGCCGCCCGGGTGCCAGGCGGGCTGCATGTAGAAATCGCGGCCCTCGGCGAGGCGGCGCGGCCACTGGCGGCCTTCGCTGTCGACGACGGCGATGCAGTCGACGTCTTCGAAGGTGTGGACATAGGCGACCCAGCGGCCATCGGGGGAGACCGCGGGCGAGGAGGCGGCCCCGAAGGGCGGGGTGATGGGCCGCGCGGGCCCGCCGGCGAGGTCCTGGCGGTAGATGCGCTGGTCGGCCTGGCCGACGAAGTAGCAGGCGCCATGGGCGAGGGTGAAATCGCCGCCGCCGTAGCCGACGAAGGCGCGGACGGAGATCTCGGGGGTGAGGTCGCGGGTCGCAGATTCTCCGGCCTGGCGGGCGGTGACGACGCCGCGGTCGGAGCGGCCTTCGGACCAGGCCAGGGTGCGACCATCGGTATCCCAGGCAGGTTCGTTGAGGCGGAGGGCGGCGCCGAGCGCCGCGGGGGTGATGGGGCTCGGCCAGAGGCCGAACATGCGCTGTTCGCGTGCCATGGCGGGGATTGTACGGCGGGGCCGGCGAGGGCGCCGGGCAGGGGTCAGGCGGGCGGCTGCGTGATGCGGAAGTGGTTGCCGAAGGGGTCGCGCCCGGCGCAGTCGATGCCCCACGCTTGCTCGATGGGCTCCTGGGTCATCGTGACGCCGCGGGCGCGGAGCGTTTCGTAGGTCTTCCGGCAGTCGTCCGTATGGAAGATGAGCCAGCCGCCGGCTTCGCCCGTTGGGACGAGGCGGCGGACGGTATCGGCGGTTTCGGCGTCCATCATGGGGCCGCCGGGGAGTTCGAGGAGGATTTCGCGGGGGTCGCCGGGCACGCCGACGGTGAGCCAGCGCATGACCCCGAGGTCGATATCGGTGCGGACTTCGAGGCCGAGCTTGCCGACGTAGAAGTCGAGGGCGGCGTCCTGGTCGAGGACGTAGAGCTGGGAGATGGCGACGCGGGTGAACATGGCCCGCCATCATAGCCCGCCAGGGACGGAGGCGCGCGTTCCGCGTTCGGGGGCGAGGCCGTATCCTTGCCTGCGATGCCCACGAGTCTTGCCCCCGTTTCCGTCGACGAACTGAAGGCCATCGCGAAGCGCGTGCGCGCGCACATCGTGGAGATGGTCTACGAAGCGCAGAGCGGCCACCCGGGAGGGTCGCTCTCGGCGGTCGAGCTGGGGGTGGCGCTGTACTGGAACCACCTGCGGGTCGACCCGGCGAACCCGGAAGACCCGGGGCGGGACCGGTTCATCCTCTCGAAGGGGCATGCGACGCCGTTCTACTACGCCGTGCTGGCGGAGCGGGGGTTCTTTTCGGCCGACCTGCTGAGCGGATTCCGGAAGCTGGGGAGCCCGCTGCAGGGGCACCCGTCGATGAAAGCGCTGCCGGGCATCGAGATGTCGGGCGGGTCGCTCGGGCAGGGGCTGTCGTTCGCCATCGGGCACGCGCTCGCCGGGCGGCTGGAGGGGCGGGAGTTCCGCTGCTGGGTGCTGCTCGGCGACGGCGAGCTGAACGAAGGGCAGGTGTGGGAAGCGGCGATGGCGGTCCCGCATTTCGGGCTGGGCGACCGGGTCATCGCGCTGGTGGACCGGAACGGCATCCAGAACGACGGCTTCGCGGACAGGATCATGCGGACGAACCCGCCGGCGATGTTCGCGGGCTTCGGCTGGAAGGTGATCGAGTGCGACGGGCACGACATGGCGGCGGTGGATGCGGCGCTGGCGGAGGCGGAGCGGCCGGATGAGCGGCCGCGGGTGGTAGTGGCGCACACGGTGAAGGGCAAGGGCGTGTCGTTCATGGAGAACAACCCGGGCTTCCACGGGAAGGCGCCGACGCGGGAGCAGCTGGAGCAGGCGCTGGCGCAGATCGCGGAGGGGCTGGCATGACGCAGACGGCACCGGCGGCGGCGACGCGGGAGGCGTACCCGTTCGCGCTCATCGAGCTCGTGGAGCAGGGCGTGGACGTGGTGGCGATCGATGCGGACCTCTCGGTTTCGACGATGGGCTACCAGTTCGGCGAGAAGTACCCGGAGCGGTGGTACACGGTCGGCGTGGCGGAGCAGAACATGGTCGGGATCGCGGCGGGGCTGGCGGCCTGCGGGAAGACGGCGTTCATCGCGAGCTTCGCGGCCTTCCTCCCGGGGCGGTGCTTCGACCAGCTGCGGACGTCGGTGGCGCAGCCGCGGGGCGGGCTGAACGTGAAGTGCGTGGCGAGCCACGGCGGCATCACGGTCGGGGAAGACGGGATGAGCGCGCAGGCGATCGAGGACCTCGCGCTGGTCACCTCGCTCATCCCGTTCGACGTGGTGGTGCCGGCCGACTTCGAAGCCGCGAAGCAGGCGATCGTGGCCGTCGGGAAGACGACGCGGCCGGCGTACGTGCGGACGGGGCGGCCGAAGGTGCCCGCCATCTACGGGAGCGATTACCGGTTCGAACTGGGGAAGGCGACGCGGCTGCGCGAGGGGTCCGACGTGACGATCATCGCCTGCGGGGTGCTGGTCGGGATCGCGCTGGAGGCGGCGAATCTGCTGGCGAACGAGGGCGTCTCGGCGCGGGTGCTGGACATGGCCACGATCAAGCCGGTCGACCGGGAGGCCGTCATCGCCGCCGCGCGGGAGACGGGCGCCATCGTGACGGCCGAAGAGCACCAGACGACGGGCGGGCTGGGCACGGCCGTGGCGCGGGTGCTGGCCGAGACGGTGCCGGCGCCGGTTTCGTTCGTGGGCGTGGACCGGTACGGGACGAGCGGGAAGTGGGACGAGCTGCTGACGTATTTCGACCTGACGCCGGCGCGGGTTGCGGCGGCGGCCCGGGACGCGATCAGCCGGAAGCGGTAGCGGGCGATTCGCCGGCGGCGCGCGGCGCGATTTTTTCGAGGGCTTCGATGACCTCGGGGACGTGGGCGGTGACGCGGAAGTCGTGGCGCATGGCGGCGCGGATGATGCCCTCTTTATCGATGACGTAGGTGACGCGCGGGGGCATCCACGGGATCCAGCCCTTCGCGTCGTAGAGGGCGCGCAGGCGGCCGTCGCCGTCGGGGATGAGCGGGAAGGGGAGGCTGTGCTTCTCGCGGAAGGAGGTGTGGGAGCTGGAGGAATCGCCGCTGATGCCGATGACGATGGCGTCGTAGGCGGCGATGGCGCCGTAGTTGTCGCGGAAGGAGCAGGCCTGGGCGGTGCAGCCGGGGGTGAAGTCCTTCGGGTAGAAGTAGAGGACGACGTGCTTCTTGCCGCGGTAGTCGCTGAGCGTGAAGGTCGAGCCGTCGTCGAGGGTGGCGGTGAAGTCGGGGGCGGGCGTGCCGGGCTTGAGCATGGGGCGGACCTCCGGGGGTGTTCGCCGGGCTAGGGTGTGCGGAAGCAGGCCTGGATGGCGGCGGCGATATCGGGGGAGCCGGTGAGTTCGCCGACCTCCTCGGCGCGGGCCTCGCCGCGGATGAAGCGGAAGAAGCCCGGGGTATCGGTCTTGAGGTAGACGTCGGCGTCGGGGGCGCCGCTGCGGCGGGGGTGGAGGTGGCCGTCGTGGATGTCGTAGGTCCAGGTGTTGGCGTCGCCGGCGTCGCTGATTTCGATGGTCATGCGGGCTTCGAGGTCTTCGGCGCGCTCGGGGTGGAAGGCGAAGGTTGGGATGACGCGGAGGGCGAAGTCGTGGCTGACGCGGGAGCCGACGTGTTCTTCGCGGATGGGTTCGACGTATTTGCGGCCCCAGTCGAGGAGGGCGAGGAGGATGGGTCGGACTTCCCAGCCTTTCTGGGTGAGGGTGTATTCGACGCGCGGCGGGAGGGCTTTGAAGTAGTGGCGCTCGACGAGGCCCATGGCTTCGAGGCGGCGGAGGCGGTCGGAGAGGACGTTGGGGGACATGCCGGCGCAGCTTTCGAGGATGTCGTTGTAGCGGTGGAGGCCGGACATGAGGTCGCGAATGATGAGGAGGGTCCAGCGGTCGCCGAGGACGTCGAGCACCTGGGCGATGACACAGGGGAGGTTGTAGGTGCGGCCTGTGTCGGAATCTGCGCGCTGGGCCATGGGCGTGGCTCCGGTTTGGATAGTGTCAAGGTTCTGCGCGGCGCTAGCACCGGGACTATTGACATGATAGCGACCGATGCTATGATTCGCCTACGAGCACTGCTACGGGAACGCTAGTACCAGCACTCGCCGAGAACTAGCCTAGCCCAGCGGCAGTTGCCCGGTCAACAAATGGAAAGGGGGTCCACCACCATGGCTGACGCCACGATCGAGACGACGAAGGCTCCCCAGGCTGACCACTTCCACCGCTGGCGGATCGAGGAGCCGAACGGCCCGACGAGCCGCGGTGTCTGCAAGGTTTGCGGCGCGGAGAAGGAGTTCAAGAACTGGCTCGCCGAGGGCGACTTCATCACGAATGAAGAGCACCGGGCGATGGCTTCCGCGGCCTGAGCCTCCGTCCCTGCCCCGGGCAGCGGGCGTCCTCTCCCGCCCGCCGGCCCACCAGCAGCACCGCCGCCCCGCTGGCCCGGGGCGGCGGTTTTTTCGTGCCCGGCGGTCACTGGTTCAGATGATGCCGGCGGCGGCGAGGCGCTCGATCTCCGCGTCGGTGAGACCGAGGAGGCCCTGGTAGACCTCGCGGTTGTGTTCGCCGAGGAGCGGCGCGCGGCCGGGCACCGCGCCCGGGGTGGCGGTCAGCCGGGGCACGACGCCGGGCTGGAGGATGGGGCCGAAAACAGGCGAATCGACGGTGACGACCTGCTCGCGGGCCGCGTAGTGGTCGTCGGCGACGATATCGCTGACCTGGTAGACCTTCGAGGCGGGAACGCCGTGGCGGTCGAGCGCGGCCTGGGCCTCGGCGAGGGTGAGGCCGGCGGCCCAGTCGCGGAGGATGGCGTGGATGGCTTCGTGGTTCGCGAGGAGGTTCTGGCGGGGCGTGAAGCGGGGGTCGGCGACGAGTTCCGGCTGGCCGATGGCGGCGCAGAGCCGTTCGAACGAGCGCTGGGTGGTGGCGTTGATGACGAGGTAGTGGCCGTCGGCGGTTTCGAACTGCTCGGCGGGGACGACGCCGGGGTAGTAGTTGCCGCTGCGGGGGCGGTCGCGGCCGGTGAGGCCGAAGTTGGCGGCGTGGGTGCCGCTCATCCGCCAGACGGCTTCGTAGAGAGCGACGTCGACGTCCTGGCCGCGGCCGGTGAGATCGCGCGCGCGGAGGGCGGCGAGCGCGCCAAACGCGGCGAAGATGCCGGCGCCGTAATCGCCGATGAAGTAGCCGGGGCGGACGGGCGGCCGGTCGGGGTAGCCGGTGACGGCGGTGATGCCGCTGAAGGCGAGGGCGACGCGGTCGAAGCCGGCGCGGTCGCGGTAGGGGCCGTCCTGGCCGTAGCCGGAGATGCGAACGACGACGAGGCCGGGGTTCTCCTCGCGGAGGTCATCCGGGGCGAGGCCCCAGGCCTCGAGGGTGCCGGGGCGGAAGTTCTCGATGAGGACGTCGGCGGCGGCGGTCAGCCGGCGGAAGAGCGCGCGGCCCTCGCCGCGGGCGAGGTCGAGGGTGACGGACTTCTGGCCGCGGTTGTCCTGTTCGAAGGAGAGGTTGCCGCGGTTCGCTTCGCCGGTGCCGGGCGGCTCGACCTTGATGACCTCGGCACCGAACTCGGCGAAGAGGGTGGCGCAGAACGGCGCTGCGAGGATCTGGCCGGCGGAGATGACGCGGATGCCGGCGAGCGCGGCGAGGGCGGGCGGCATGGTGAGCGGGAATGATACGGTTCGGACGATGGCGGCTGCACGCGGCCCGGGAGAAACGTTCTACGAGGCGGTGTACGCGCTCGTGCGCCGCATCCCGGAGGGGCGGGTGATGACGTACGGGCAGGTCGCGCTGGAGCTGGGCGCGCCCGCGGCGGCGCGGGCGGTCGGCTACGCGCTGGCGTGGCTGCCGCAGGGGACTGAGGTGCCGTGGTGGCGGGTGGTGAATGCAAAGGGGGCGATCAGCCTCCGCGGCCGCGGCGAGGAGGCCGATCTCCAGCGGCGGCTGCTGGAAGCGGAAGGCGTGGTCTTCGGGCCGGACGGGCGGATGGATCTCGGGCGCTACCGCTGGTTTCCTTCGGACGGTTCGGCGGGCGGTACGGGCGCGAGCTTCGTGCCGGGAAGGTAGTAGCGGTCGTGCCAGATGCCGCGGTACGGTTCGCCTTCGAGCGGCATGCGCCACGTGCGGATGCGGGCGCCGGCGAGGGGGACGCGGATGAGCGCGCGGGGCTGGTCGATGGTCTCCTCGATGTACCGGTCGGCGGCCTCGGGCGGGACGTAGCGGCGAGCGATGCGGCGGTAGAGGTCGCGCCAGGCGGCATCGTCGCCCGGCTGGCGGACGACCTCGGCGACGCCTTCGATGACGACCTTCCGGTAGGGGTGGTGCTGGTCATCGATGGTGAGCGCGACGCGGGGGTCGTGGCGGATGTGGTCGAGCCACTCGGAGGCGGCGCGGGGCGTGATGTAGATGGCGCCGTCCTCGCAGATGAACCAGACCGGGGTGACGTGGGGCGCACCTTCGGCGTCGACGGTAGCGATGCGGCAGAGGATGCCGGGCTGCTGGAGGAATTCGTCGCGTTCGGCTGGCGAGAGGGCTGGCATCGGAGCCTCCGGGCGCGTGGCGGCGCTGCGATTGGGTAGGATACGCCCAACGTTCGAACGCTGGAGGAGCCGGTCATGGACGAGCAGGCGCAGGCCGCGAAGAAGACGCTGCTGCGGATGATCCCGTACGGGCTGTACGTGCTCGGGGTGCGGGACGGCGACGAGGTCTCGGCAGCGGCGATCAACTGGGTGACGCAGACGTCGTTCACACCGCCGCTGGTGGCGATGGGCGTGAAGAAGGACAGCGGGGCCTACGCGCTGCTGAAGCGGACGGGGCAGTTCGCGCTCTCGTTCCTCGAGAGCGGGCAGGGCGACATCGCCTACGCGTTCTTCAAGCCGACGACGGTCGAGGGTTCGAAGGTGAACGGGCAGGAGACGGAGGCGGCGACCAACGGCGCGCCGGTCATCGCGGCGGCGCCGGGCTGGGTGGAAGGGCGCGTGGTCGGCGAGGTGGACCTCGGCGACCACAGCTGCGTGGTGGGCGAGGTGACCAACGCGGTGCTGAAGCGGGAGGCGAAGCCGCTCACGCTCGACGAACTGGGCGTGAAGTACGGCGGCTGAGCGCTAGTCGAACCAGCGGGCTTCGCCGGGCGCCAGCTCGACGACGCGCGTGTAGCCGCGGTGGAGGACGGCGACGGTCCGCGGGTAAGAGCGATCGTTCCGGAGCTGGAGCCGGCCGCTGACGGGCCGCTGGAAGAGCCCCGCCGAGGTGACGTGGCCGGAATCGCCGACGAGGCGCGGGGTGCGCGCCGGGGCGTAGACCTGCCAGAGCGTGCCTTCGTGGGGGCGGAGGTAGACATCGCCCATCGGCAGGGGGCGCCGGTTCCAGACGTCGAAGCCGACCTCGCCGGGGCGGAGGAGTTCGGTCCACGGCACCCAGAGCGGCTCATCGGACCAGTTGAGGACGCCGACGAGGGCGCGGCCGTCGCCGAGGTCGGCGCGCCAGGCGCGGGGCGCGGGGCCGTCGCCGGGCTCGACCGGCCGGGCGGCGACGCCGGCGGGCGGGAAGAGGGCGAGCGCCATCTCGCGGCGGGCCGGCGGCAGCTTCGGGAGGTCGTCGCTGGCGACGACCATACCGCCGGAGAGGGCGATGCCGGTCGCGAGGAAGCGCACCTCGGCCTCCGTCAGCTCGGTGTCGGTGTCGCGGACGATGAGGCAGTCAGGGTCGTTGACCCACCAGCGGCGGTGCATCCAGTTGCGCTGGAGGGTGAGGCGCATGGCGTGGCGGACGGAGGGGTTGGGTCCGGCGGCCCAGGTTTCTTTGACATCCGGGCCGACGCGCATGGCGTCGACGAGGCCGATGGCGGGGCCGAAGTGGCAGGTGCAGCCGAGGAGGAAGGTATCGTCGCCGGCTTCTTCGCGGATGATTTCGAGGCCGCGGCGGAGGTTGGCGAGCGCCGTGGTGCCGGGCCGGTAGTAGCGGACGGTCGAAGCAGGCCGCGCCGCGTAGGAGCAGGCATCGAGCTTGAGGTAACTGTAGCCCCAGTCGCGGACGACGGTGCGGATGACGTTGCGGAGCCAGGCCTCGGCTTCGGGGTGGGTGCAATCGAGGACGGCGCAGCGGCCGAGCCAGGTCTGGACGAAGACGGTTTCGCCGCCGGGCGTCCGGAGGACCATCTCCGGGTGGTCGCGCAGGGCGGCGGAGTGCTCGTTGAGGACGAAGGGGGCGAGCCAGAGGCCGGGCCGGTAGCCGGCTTCGCGGATGCGGGCGGCGAGCGCGGCCATCCCGGAGGGGAACTTCGCGTTCGGCGTCAGCCAGTCGCCGGTGTGCGACTGGTAGCCGTCGTCGATTTGCACGACCTCGGCGGGGTGGCGTTCGCGGACCATCTCCTCGAGGTTGGCGAGGACGTCGGCCTCGGAGACGCGGTCGTAGAAGTAGTACCAGCTGCACCAGCCGGTCGGGACGCGCTCCGGGACACGGGCGCCCATGCGAGCGGCGACGTCGTCGGCGTACCGTTCGATGAGCTCGAGGGGGTCGCGGCCTTCGCGGAGGGCGACAGGCGGCAGCTGGACCGATTCGCCGGGGCCGAGGACGAGGCCGTCGACGTCGTAGACGAGGGCGATGCCGGTGACGGCAGACTCCGAAGCGTCGAGCGTGACTTCGACGTCGAAGAAGAAGCGGTCCGGCTGGAGGCAGGCGGCAAGGAGCGCTGGCGCGGGCTGCGAGGGGAGCCAGAGGACTGCCTGGTCGCGGCTGGTGTAGGTCACCGCGTCGCCGGAAGGGCGAGCGAAGCGGCCGTCGTAGCCCTCGGCGGCGGGCGCGCCGAAGTTGCGGACGAGGGCGTCCATCTGCATGTAGCGGCCGTGGACCCAGAGCCAGCCGTCGGCGGCCGGGGCCTCGAGCTGCGCCGCGAGGCGGATGTCGCGCGGGGCAGCCGGTTCGCCGCCGGTGTTCGACAGGGTGATGCGGAGCTCGCCGGCGGCCTCGTCGTAGTCGAAGGTGCAGTCGAGGCCGGGCGGCAGGCCGTCGGGAGCGAGCCAGAGGTCCCAGGGCAGGGTGGTCACGGGTGAACCTTACCGCCCCGGCGGGCTTCGGCGTAGCGGCGGGCGGCCTCGAGCGATTCGGGCGTGCCGATATCGAACCAGGCGCCGCGGACGGGCACGGCGCGGACCGTCCGGCCGGCTTCGATCGCGGCGGCGACGGCGCGGGGCAGCTCGTATTCGCCGCGGGACGACGGCTCGAGCGCCTCGACGAACGGCCAGAGCCACGCGCCGAGGACGGCCGGGCCAGCGTTGTTCCATGGGGTCGCGGAGGTGCCGCGGGGCGGCTTTTCGACGATGCGGGTGACGCGGAAGGCATCGTCGACGTAGACGGCGGCGCCGGCCCACGGGTCATCGACCGGGTTGACGAGGAGAGCGCCGTCGCTGCCGGGTGCGGCGCCGAGGAGGGCGGCGTAGCTCTCCGGGTCGAGGTAGACATCGCCCCAGGTGACGAGGAAGGGGCCGGGGGCGAGGTGGGGGCGGGCGAGGGCCGCGGCGCGCGCCGTGCCTTCGAGCCGCTCCTGGCGGACGAAACGGAGCTCGAGGCCGGGCGGCGGCGCGGCGGTGAGGGCGTCCACGATGCGGTCGCCGAGGTAGCCGACGACGACCACGGCCGATGCGATGCCGGCAGCAGCGAGCGCGTCGAGGGTGTGGAGGAGGAGCGGGCGGCCGGCGAGCGGGAGGAGCGGCTTCGGCGTGTCGGCGGTGAGCGGGCCGAGGCGGGTGCCGCGGCCAGCGGCGAGGATGACGGCCTGCCGCGCGCTCATGCCAGCCGGGCCCCGGCGGAGGGCGCGACCTCGAAGGCGGGGCCGCCGGCCGCCGCGACGGCTGCGTCGATGACGGCCTGCTCGCGGCCGCGCTCGCAGACGGCGATGGCGAAGCCTCCGAAGCCTGCGCCGGTGAGGCGTGCGCCCGCGGCGCCGGCCTTCGTCATGGCCTTTACGAGGGCGTCGAGGGCGGGCGTCGAACAGCGGTAGTCGTCGCGGAGCGAGGCGTGGGAGGCAGCCATCAGCTCGCCGAGGGCGGCGAGGTCGCCGGCTTCGACGGCAGCGCACGCGAGGTCGACCCGCTCGGCCTCGGCGAGGACGTGGCGGGCGTACCCGCGGACCGGGAGCTGTGCATCGGGGTCGAAGGTGCCGGCGGCGAGCGTGACGAGGCGCTCGAGGGGGACGCCCGCCGTAGCCGCGGCCTTTCGCGCGGAGCTGCGCGCCGGGAGCTCATCGACGAGCACCGGCGCGGCATCGATGGCGGCGACGTGGCCGAGGAGGGGCGTGCCCTCGATCTCGGCGCCGAGCATGTCGGCGAGGAGTGCGGCGGCGATGCGCGTCGCGACGACGCGTTCGTTGTAGGCGTCGCGGGCGCCGCCGCCTTTCGGCGCCGGCTGCCCGGAGGAGGCGACGACGAACGCCCAGCCGGCGGGGACCGGCACGGCGCGCATCGCCGGCGGCAGGAAGTCGATGCGGAGGAGCGCCCCGGCTTCGGCGAACGCGATCACCTGCTGGTCCATGCCGCCGGTCTCGGCGCCGGCGAGGCGTTCGGCCTGCGCGGCGAGCCCGGCGAGTTCGGCGCGGCCGAGGCCGAGGCCGAAGGCGGCATCGAGGGCCAGCAGGAGGGCGACCGTGAGCGCGCTGGAGGAGCTGAGGCCGCTCGCAGCGGGGAGGTCGCTGGCGACGGCGATGCGCGCACCCCGGCCGGGAAGACGGGGACCGAGGACCGCGGCCGCGGCCGCGAGGTAGCGGTGCCACGGTTCGGCGCAGGCCGCCGGGCCGGCATCGAGGGGCAGGCGGGCGGGAACGGGGAATTCGCGCGAGACGGCCTCGAGCAGCGGGGCTTCCGACGGCGCGACGGCAACGGCCGTCGACTGGCCGATGGCGAAGGGGAGGACGGGCAGGCCGTTGTAATCGGTGTGTTCGCCGATGAGGTTGACGCGGCCGGGGGCGACGGCGACGGCGGCAGGTTCGGCGGCGAAGGTCGAGCGGAAGAGAGCGGCTGCGGCCGCAGCGGGGTCCACAGGGGTATTATCCGGGCATGACGACCGTGACCACACCTTCGAACCGCGCGATGCCCTCGACCCGGGGGCTGAACTTTTTCGAGGCGGACCCGAACCTCGAACGGGCGCTGCGGGCGTACGCGGAGCCAGCCGATGCGGAGCGGGCGGTGCCGCTCCTCCGCGAGGTGGGCCGCTGCGCGGGCGACGAGCTGGATGAGCTGGCGGCCGTCGCGGACGCGAACCCGCCGGTGCTGCGCACGCATGACCGGCTCGGCCAGCGGGTGGACGAGGTCGTCTATCACCCGGCGTTCGTGGAGATGCAGCGGCTCGGCTTTTCGCGGTTCGGGTTCGCGGCGATGTCGCACCGGGAAGGGGTGCTTGGGTGGCCGGGGCGCGTGCCGCACGTCGTGAAGTTCGCGCTCAGTTATGTCTTCGTGCAGTCGGAATTCGGGCTGTTCTGCCCGATTTCGATGACGGATTCGGCGGCACGGGTGCTGCGGATGTTCGGCTCCCCGGAGCTGCAAGCGCGGTACGTGCCGCGGCTGACGAGCACGGAATTCGGCGAGCTGATGCAGTCGGCGCAGCTGCTGACCGAGCGGACGGGCGGGAGCGACGTCGGCACGAGCGAGTGCGAGGCACGGCTGGTCGACGGCGGGTGGCGCATCTGGGGCGAGAAGTGGTTCTGTTCGAACGCGGGGGCGGACGTGCACCTCGCGCTGGCGCGGCCAACCGGCGCGCCGGCCGGGACGAAGGGGCTCGGGATGTTCCTCGTGCCGAAGACGCTGCCGGACGGGAGCCGGAACCGGTACGTCATCCGGCGGTTGAAGGAGAAGCTCGGGTCGCGGTCGATGCCGACAGGCGAGTACGAGTTCGAGGGTGCGACGGGGTACGTGGTGGGCGAGATCGACCGCGGGTTCGCCCAGATGGCGGAGATGATCAACGTCTCCCGGCTGAGCAACGGGATGCGGGCGGCAGCGCTGATGCGGCGGTCGCTGCTGGAGGCGGCGGTGCACGCGCGCGGGCGGGCCGCCTTCGGGCGGGCGCTCTTCGACCTCCCGCTGGTGCGGGAGCAGCTGTTCGAGATGGTGCTCGACAGCGAGGCGGCGCTCGCCATCGTGCTGTTCGCGGCGCAGGCGCTGGACCGGGCGGACGGCGGTTCGGAGCACGACGAACTGGTGGTGCGCATCACCACGCCGCTCATCAAGTACGCGAACTGCCGCCGGGCGCGCTGGACGGCTGGGATGGCGATGAACCTCCGCGGCGGGAACGGCTACATCGAGGAGTGGGTGAATGCGCGGCTGCTGCGCGACGCGCACCTCGGGAGCATCTGGGAAGGGGCGGAGAACGTGGTGGCGCTCGACGTGGCGCGGGCGGCGATGCGGAACGGTGCGCACGAGGCGCTCTTCCGGGAGCTGGAGGCGCGGCTCGCCGGCGTGGCCGACGAGCGGGCGCGCGGCGAAGCGGAGGCCGCGCGGCGCGAACTGGGCCGCGTCCGGGCCGCGTTCGACCGGCTGCTGCAGGCGAGCGAGGACGAACGCGAGGCAAAGATGGCCGCGATGTGCGACCGGCTGGCAGCGCTGGTGTGCGCCTGCCTGCTCACCGCCGAAGGCGACCGGGAGGCGCTGGCGGGCCTCGGGTACGGGAAGCTGCTGGCCGCGCGGGAGTACCGGCGCCGCTACGTGGAGCGGCAGGACCCGCTGGAGGCCGACACCGGCGCGCTGCGCTGGCTCGGCCACCTGGTCGACGGGGCGCCCGTGCCGGCCGCGGCGCTGGCGTAGCGGCTCAGGCGGCGGGCGGGAGCAGGCACCTGCGCCGCGAGGTCAGGGCGCCGGCGGGAGGGGGGCCTCGCCGTACTGGTTGGGCATCGGCTTCGACGGCTGGGCGCAGAGCACGATGAGCGCAATCCAGCCGACGAGCGGGATGAGCCCGATGAGCTGGAGCCAGCCGGACTGGCCGATATCGTGCAAACGGCGGGCGGTGACGCCGATAGACGGCAGCAGGGCTGCCAGCGAGAAGGCAAAGGACACCAGGTTGAAGAAGTTGCTGCTGACGGCGAGGGTGCCGAGGGCGAGGCCGATGATGAACTGGCCGAGGGCGAACCACCAGAACTCCGGGCGGCCGGCGCGGCCTTCGAACAGGACGTAGCGCTTCCAGGGTGTGAGATACCACTGGATGGGCGAAGGCTGAGCGGGGGCTGCGGCCTGCATGGCGGGCTCCTGTCGCGAGGTGGCGGGAGCCTACCGAATCGCCCGCTCCCGTATCAAGGGCCACGTTCGTCCCCGGTCGGGGCGAGGTGCGGGCCGGTCTACGCCTTGCTGTAGTCCCAGGAGATGTACTTCACCGGCGTGACTTCGATGTAGGCGGTGTCGGGGCCGGCTTCGGTGGGCAGCTGGTCCTCCGGGACGCCGCGGCGGCGCATCGCTTCGCGGCGGAGGGGGAGCACTTCGGCGGGGTCGGTGATGACGCGGCCGGTGCCCTGGATGCAGACGCCCTTGATGTCCTGCATCGTGCTGCCGGATTCGAGCATGACGGAGACGTTGGGGTTGCGCTCGATGTTCTTCGTCTTCTGGGTGCCCTTGCGGCAGCCCATGTAGATTTTTTCGCCGAGGCGGAAGTAGCCGATGGGGACGGTGTGGGGGTGGCCGCTGCGGCTGATGGTGGAGAGGGCGATCCAGCCGGGGCGGGAATCGAGGAAGGCGTGGATTTCGTCGAGGGACATCTTGCCGGGCATGCGGAACTCCGAAGCGGGATTCCCAGGGCAGGTGCAAGTTTGGGTTGCCCGGCTGCGGCTGTCGAGTGAGGATGAGCGGCAACGGAGGAGGGTTCGCGCATGGCGCTCTACGTAAGGTTCGAACGGGCGGACGGCCGCCGCGGGGCGGGGCTGCTGGAGGGGGAGACGATCCGGGTCATCGAAGAGCCGTTCTGGGAGGGGACGCGGCCGACGGGCGAGACGGTGCCGCTGGCGTCGGTGCGGCTGCTGCCGCCGTGCGAGCCGCGGAGCATCGTCTGCGTGGGGCTGAACTACGCGAGCCACCTGCAGGGGCGGCCCGCGCCGGACCCGCCGACGCTCTTCTTCAAGCCGCTCTCGAGCATCGCCGGGCCGGGCGACGCGATCGTGCTGCCGCCGAACTGCGGCCGGGTCGACCCGGAAGGCGAAATCGTCATCGTCATCGGGAAGCGGGTGAAGGGCGCGTCGCGGGAGGAGGCGGAAGCGGCGGTTTTCGGCTACACGGCGGGGAACGACGTCTCGGCGCGAGCGTGGCAGCAGGCCGACGGCCAGTGGTGGCGGGCGAAGGGCAGCGACACGTTCGGCGTCTTCGGGCCGGCCATCGTCACCGGGCTGCGGCACGACGCGCTGGAGGTGGCGACCCGGGTGAACGGGCACGAAGTGCAGCGAGGCCGCTCGACCGAGCTGATCCGCGACATCCCGGAAATCGTCCGGTACGTGAGCGCGGTGATGACGCTCGCGCCGGGCGACATCATCTACACCGGCACGCCGGGCAGCCCGCCGGAAATCCACCCGGGCGACGTGGTGGAAGTGGAGGTGACCGGGGCGGGGGTGCTCCGCAACGAGGTGCGCGCCGGGTAGCCTCAGGCGGCGGCTTCGGCGCGGGACGCCGGACGTGCCGCAGGCCGCCCGAGGAGGAAGCCCTGCACGAGGTCGACGCCGGCCTCGCGGACGACCCGGAGTTCGGCCTCGGTCTCGATGCCCTCGGCCAGCGCGCAGATGCCGAGGTCGCGGGCCATGGCCACGATGCGGCGGAGGATGGTCGCCCGGTACGGGTTCGCGTCGACGCCCCGGACGAGCTGCATATCGAGCTTGAGGTAATCGGGCCGGACGCGATCGAGGAGGTTGAGCGAGGAGTAGCCTTCGCCGAAGTCGTCGAGGGCGACGGCGAACCCGGCGGCGCGGTAGGTCTCGAGGATGCGGACGAGGTGGCCGACGTCCTGCACGCGGTGGCTCTCGACGACCTCGAAGACAACGTCGGCCGGCGGGATGCCGGCGGCGTGGACGGCTTCGACGGTAGAGCGGAGGCAGAACGCCGGGTTGTAGATGGCCGTCGGGGTGAAGTTGATGAAGAGGCGGCCGAGGCCGGCGCCGCTGCGGATGGCGAGGAGGCGGGCGAAACGGTCGAGGTGGAAGAGGAGGTCGCCGGCGGCGGCCGCACCGTAGAGGACGGCGGGCGAGATGAGCGTGCGGCCGTCCCGTTCGACGCCGCGGAGCAGGCATTCGTGGGCGAAGAGGTCGCCGGCCGCCGTGTAGATCGGCTGGAAGTAGGTGACGGCGCGCTGCCCGGCGAGGAGGTCGATGAGCCACGCGGCGCGGACTCGGGCGAGGAAGGCGCCGAGCGGCTCCATCCGGAGGAGGGCATCGAACGAGGGGGCGGCGCCGTCCTCGACGACGAGGGCGCGGGCATCGTGGAGCTCGACGGACGAGAGGGCGGCTTCGAGACAGGCGGCGAGCGGTTCGAGCTGGCCGGGTTCGAACGGGACCGAGATGGTGGAGTCGACTTCGCTGAAGGGCGCGAAGCCCGCGCCGCGGAGGGCGGACGCGAGGCCTTCGAGGGACCACGCGAGGGGCGGGGCGACGATGAGCCGGCCCCGCGCGGGCGGGACAGGCGGCAGGAGCTGGCAATCGACGCAGAGGGAGGAGGGACGCTCGGCGGGCCGTGTCACGCGGGGATCATCGGCCGGCCGGCGGAGCCGCTTGAGGGGCTAGTGGTGGCCGTGGACGAGCGAGAGGAACTCGGCGCGCGTGACGTGGGAGTTCTTGAAATCGCCGCGCATCGCGGAGGTGACCATGAGCGAGCCGGGCTTCTTGACGCCGCGCATGGTCATGCAGAGGTGCTCGGCTTCGATGACGACGGCGACGCCGTCGGGCTGGAGGACCTCCTGGATGGCTTCGGCGATCTGGCTGGTGAGCTGTTCCTGGATTTGCGGGCGGCGGGCGTAGCCTTCGACGACGCGGGCGAGCTTGGAGATGCCGACGACGCGGCCGTCGGGGATGTAGCCGACGTGGGCCTCGCCGTGGAAGGGAAGGAAGTGGTGCTCGCACATGCTGTAGAACGGGATGTTGCGGAGGATGACCATCTCGTCGTGGGCGACTTCGAAGCCGACGCGGAGGTGTTCGCGGGGGTCGATGAAGAGCCCTTCGAAGATTTCGGCGTACATTTCGGCGATGCGGCGCGGGGTATCGCGAAGGCCTTCGCGGGAGGGGTCGTCGCCGATGGCCTGGAGGAGTTCGATGACGGCAGCGCGGATGCGGGCCTGGTCGGGGCCGGCGGTGGTGGTCACATGGTGCTCCGGGGCGGAGGATTGGAAGGATCGTAGCAGGGATGGAGCGAGCGGCGGGGCGCGGGCGCTGACACACCCGGCGCAGGAGGGGCGATGGACTGGCTGATCGCGGCCGCGGCGATTCTGGCGGCGACGGGCGGCGCGCTGGCGCTGGGGTGGTGGGGGCTGCGGCGGAGCGCGGCGGGGCGGCGCTTCCTCGCGCTGCGGCGGCGGCAGAAGCTGCGGTTCCTGCGGGCGCTCCTGCGGGCGGGGCGGCTCGGCTGGGCGGGGCGGCTGGCCGCGGCGGCGCTGCTCGGCTACCTCCTGCTGCCGTTCGACATCATCCCGGACGTCATCCCGGTGCTGGGGATGGCGGACGACGCGGCGGTGTTCGTGCTGTTCGTCTGGCTATTGCTGGCGGTGGTGTCGGCGGCAAGCCTCGAGGCGGCGTTCGCCGAGGCGGAGGGCGCGGAACGTTCGGACGGCGCGGAGGGGGACGAAGGGCCGTAGGCGGCGGGGGCGCCGGGGCGCAGGCTACGGGGAGCCGGCGGGGTTTCTGTGGTGCCCCGGCGGTTGCGGCGCGACGGCAGGTGAGACGCCCCGGTCCCCCATTCCGGAGTGTGCCGTCGCGCCGCTCGCTCGTTTCAGCGGAGGAGCAGGGCGCGGGCGAGCTGCTGGATTTCGACCATGGCGGTCGGGTCGCCGGCGCGGCCGGCCCATGCGCCGATGCCGAGACTGGCGGTCATCATGGTGGTGATGAGCATGCGGGCGGCTGCGTCCGCGGGGACGGACCGGAACTCGCCGGAGCGGATACCGGACTCGATGAGCTCGGCGAAGCTGCGCTGGAGCCACTCGGCGTAGTCGTCTTCGAACGACTGGTTGCGGGCGGCGAGCCGGAAGACGGAGACGAGCAGGCGCCGGTGCGCTTCGAGGTACTCGGCCATGGTGCCGAGGGCGGTGCAGACGCGGTCGATGGCGGGGGTATCGCCGGCGACGGCAGCCCGGTAGCGCGCGACGGCGTCATCGCGGGAGACGCGGAGGACTTCGCGGAGGAGGTCTTCCTTGGAAGCGAAATAGCCGTAGAGGGTGCCGACGCCGGTATCGGCGAGTTCGGCGATCTGCTGGATGGACGTGTCCTCGAAGCCCTGTTCGTGGAACAGGCGGTTCGCGGCGTCGAGGATGGCGGCGCGGGTGCGCGCCTTGCGGCGCTCGAGGCGGCCGGGCGCAGTAGGGGCTGCGGTCATGCGGACTCCGGTGCGGTGGTGCGGCCGAACGGGGCGTGGAGCCGTGGCGTGTTCGGACTCGAACGCAGTCTACGCCGGGTTCGGCATGCGGACCAGCGCGCTTCAGGCGGCCTCGGCGGCGCCGGCGGATTCGGCTGCAGGCGTCCCGAGGTCTTCGAAGATGTCGAAGCCGTTGCCGCCGGAGCGCTTCACCAGCCGCTTGGCCCGGGCGATGGTGGCGGCGAGGTCTTCGTAGGAGAGGTGGGCGATCCGTTCGAAGGGGCAGCCGGCGATGGAGACGGTGAGGCGCGTCTCCGCCGGGAGTTTGCCTTCGGGGTCGAACCAGCCGGGGCGGGCGAGAGCGCGCTGGCAGGCGGCGCGGAACGCGTCGAGGTCGTCGGCGTGGACGGCGACGATGAAGTCGTCGCCGCCGACGTGGCCGACGAAGGCGTCGCGGCTGGCAGCGCCCGCGGCGTCGACGAGGATGCGGGAGAGGGCGAGGATGGCGGTATCGCCGTGGGCGAAGCCGCAGGCGTCGTTGAACTGCTTGAACTGGTCGAGGTCGGCGTAGAGGAGATACCAGCCGGCGGGGTCGTCGCGGAGCCGTTCGAGGTGCTCGCGGATGCGCTGGTTGCCGGGGAGGCCGGTGAGCGGGTTGAGGTTGCGGGCCTCGGCGACTTCTTCGGCGAGGACGGCCTGCAGGAGCTCGTGGACGCGGACGATGCCGGCGAGCGCATCGCCGTCGAGGACGACGATGGGGTCCTGCTGGAAGGGCGCGGCGCGCTCGAGGGCGGCGCGGGCGGCGGTGCGGGGCGAGGCCGAGGCATCGACGCAGGTGGCGGGGGCGCAGAGTTCGGAGGCGGGGCGCTTGCCATTCAGCGGGAGGCCGAACTGCCCGGACATGCGCTCGAAAATCCGGCCGCGCGTGACGATGCCTTCCACCCGGCGGCCATCGAGCACGACGACGGCCTCGAGGTGGCGGTTGTTGGCGAAATGCTCCATGAGGCGGCCGCCGGGGGTGGCGGCGGTGACGGTCGGGGTGATCGTGACGAGGTCGCCGATGCGGGTGACGACGGGGGCGGCGCGGCGGAGGCGGTTGGCGCGGTGGATGGCGAGGCGGGCTTCGGAGGCCGCCGGGGCGGGGACGGGCGCGGGGCGGCCGAGGAAGTAGCCCTGTCCGTAGTCGGCGCCGAGTTCGATGAAGGCGGTGAGCTGTTCGCGCGTTTCGATGCCCTCGGCGATGACGCGGGCGCCGACCTGCCGCGCGAAGGTGCAGATGGCTTCGACCATGGAGCGGCGGCCGCGGTCGAACTCGATGTCGCGGGCGAGCCAGCGGTCGAGTTTGATGAAGTCCGGCCGGAGCTCGACGATGGACTGGAGGCTGGAGGCGCCGGCGCCGGCATCGTCGATGGCGAAGAGAAAGCCGCAGGCGCGGAAGGCGCCGACGACGCGGCGCATCTGACCGAAGTCTTCGATCGCCTGCTCTTCGGTGATTTCGAGGACGACGCGCTCGGGCTGGAGGCCGTGGCGGCGGACGAGGCCCTGGAAGGAGGAGGGCGAGAGGAGGCCGGAGGTGAGCGCCGAGGGCGTGCAATTGAGGAAGAGCATCTGCTCGTGGCCGATGACGGGGCCGAAGCGGCTGACGGCAGCGACCCGCCAGCTGTGGTCGACCTGCTCGAGGAGGTTGCAGGCGCTGGCGGCGGCGAGGAACTCCTGCGGGTTATCGAGCGGCGCGGGCGCTTCCGGCCGGGAGAGAGCTTCGTAGCCGAGGACGTCGCCGGTGGAGAGGGAGGCGATCGGCTGGCAGAGGCTGCGGACGGCGCCGCCATCGAGCACGGCGCGGATGGCGCGCCGGGTGGCGGCGGCGGAGATGGTCGTGGCGAGGGGCCCGGTGGGCGGCATGTCGCGCGTGTCGCTCCTTGGTTGTCGACCTCACCGGGAGTGTCGGAACGCCGGGACCGTCACCGTACCACCTTTCGACCACCGTTAAAGGGACTGTAACCGGCTGTCACCCGCCCGCCCCGCGCCGGCTACGGAGCTGGCGGCTGGAGGCGGTTGCCGTAGATGCCCGGGTCGCTGCCGGGAATGGGGATGGCGCCGACCGCGCGGGCGTAGAAGTCGGCCGGGCCGACGCTGCCGATGACGGCGTAGGCGTAGCCCTCGGCGGCCATGGCGTGGAGCGAACAGAGGAGGAGCGCGGTGCCGATGCCGCGGCCCCGCTCGGCTTCGTCGACGCCGGTGGGGCCGAAGAAGTTCGGCCGGGTGGCGTGGTAACAGGCGAAGCCGAGCACGGCGCCCTCCCGGGCTGCGACGTAGCAGGTCGCCGGGCTGCGGGAGAGCGAGACGGTCAGCTCATCCTCCCAGCGGGGGAAGTGCGCGCGGACGAAGGCCAGGACGGCCGAGCGCTCATAGGCTTCGGGCCGGCGGCAGACGACGCCTTCGGCGACGAGCCGCTGGAGGAGCGGCTCCGCCGGGGGCAGGTCGTACAGCCGGACGAGCATGTCGGTCATCGGCGGCTCAGGCGAGGGCGCCGCCGTCGAGGATGAGCGTCTGGCCGGTGGTGAAGGAGCTGGCGGGGCTGGCGAAGTAGACGACGGCGCCGGCCATCTCGTCGGGTTCGCCGATGCGCTTGAGGGCGGAGGTCTGGACGGAGTTCTTGAGGATGGCTTCGTTCTCCCAGAGGGCGCGGGAGAATTCGGTGCGGATGAGGCCGGGGGCGATGCAGTTGACGCGGATGCCGTCAGCGCCCCACTCCTTCGCGCAAACCTGGGTGAGCATGATGATGGCGGCCTTGGAGACGGAGTAGGCGCCGAGGCCGGTGGACGCGCGGAAGCCGCCGGTCGAGCTGACGTTGATGATGGAGCCGCCCTCGCCGTGCTCGAGGATCGCCTGGCGGACGAGCTTGCTGAGGAAGAACACGGACTTCACGTTGGTGTTCATCACCGTGTCCCACGCGCGCTCGTCGAGGTTCGCGACGGGGCCGAAGACGGGGTTGGTGGCGGCGTTGTTGACGAGGATGTCGATGCGGCCGAGCTGGCGCTTCGTCTCGGCGACGAGGTTTTCGAGGGCGGCCATGTCGCGGACGTTGGTAGGGACGGCGATGCCGCGGCGGCCGGTCGCGCGGATGGCGGCGACGGTTTCTTCGAGCGATTCGGGTTTGCGTGCGGCGACGGCGACATCGGCGCCGGCCTCGGCGAGCGCGATGGCGATGGAGCGGCCGATGCCGCGGCTGCCGCCGGTGACGATGGCGACTTTGCCGGCGAGGGAGAAATCGGCGACGGGCACGGGGAACCTCCGGGCAGGGGCATCTGAATGTGGCCGGATTCTATCCGGGGGCCGGCCTTCGCGCCCGGGCCCGGCCGGTCAGTGGGAGACGAGGTTCCACTCGCCGGTGCGCAGGTGGTGGACGTCGTTCAGCGACTGGAGGGCGCGGACGCCTTCGCCGGCGAAAACCACGGAGATGGAGGCGTGGGCCGGGCGGAAGAACATGTCGTAGGGGCTGCCGATGATGTGGCCGATGTAGGCGTTGATGACGCCGCCGTGGCAGGCGATGACGACGCGCTTGCCCTGGTTGCCGGCGATGATCGCTTCGACGGCGTTGACGGTGCGCTTGCGGAATTCGAACGAGCTTTCGGAGTAGGGGTAGACGTCCCACTTCCGCTCGCGGAGCATCCGTTCGCGGATGCCGAGGAGGAGTTCGCGGCCGAGGAAGTCGATGGCGGACTTCTCGGGCGGGATATCGCGGAAGATTTCGACCTCACGGAGGTCGTCGATGACGATCGGCTCGAGGCGGTGATGGCGGGCGATGGCGCGGCCGGTTTCGAGGGCGCGCTGGAGCGGGCTGGCGTAGACGGCATCGACGCGGTCGGCGCTGAGGCGGGCGCCGACGGCTTCGGCCTGCTGGCGGCCGCGGTCGGAGAGCGGCGGGTCGATGGTGTCGCCGACGGGGCCGGTGCGGGGGTCGGGGACGTACTGCTCGCCGTGGCGGACGAAGATGAGCTCGGTGACGCCTTCGACGTCGGTGAGGAAGGCGCGGTCGAAGATCATCGGAGAGCGGGCGGTGCCGTGGGACATCGGGGCTCCGGGTGGCAGAAGGTTTCGAGGGGACTATCCCAGATGCGGGTGAACGCGAAAAGCGGCGCGCGGGCCTATGATGAGGGGCCATGCAGGCGCCGCACGTGTCGGTGATGCTCCGGGGCTGGGATATCCGGACGGGGACGACGGGCGAGATGGTGCTCGAGGCGGCCCGGCGCGCGGAGCGGCTGGGGCTGGACGGGCTCATCGCGGGCGACCACGTGACGTTCTACGGCTACGGGAACGACGGGCTCGTCACGCTGACGGCCGCAGCGGCGGTGACCGAGCGGATCGACCTGAAGACGGGCGTCTACCTCTTGCCGCTGCGGCACCCGGTGCCGGTGGCGCTGCAGGTCGCCCAGCTGGACCAGCTGAGCATGGGGCGGTTCACGCTCGGCATCGGGGTCGGGGGCGAAGACCCGCACGAATTCTGGAGCTGCGGCGTGGACCCGCGGACGCGCGGGGCGCGGACGAACGAGGCGATCGCCATCCTGCGGCAGCTGTGGACGGAGGACGGGGTGACGTTCCGCGGGCGGCATTTCACGCTCGAGGAGGTGACCGTCTACCCGAAGCCGTTCCGGCCGGTGCCGATCTTCGTCGGCGGGCGGAGCGAGGCGGCGCTTCGGCGGGCGGGGCGGCTGGGCGACGGCTACACCGGCATCTGGCTGACGCCGGAGCGGTTCGCGGAGGCGATGGCGCAGGTGCGCGCGTTCGCGGCAGAGGCGGGACGCGACCCGGCGGCCGTCGAGGGTGGCATGCAGTTCTGGACGAGCGTGGCGGACGACCGGGCAGCGGCGCGGGAGCTGGTGGGCCGGGCGATGGAGGCGACCTACCGGCTGCCGTTCGAGCGGTTCGAGCGGTACACGCCGTTCGGCACGGCGCGGGAGGTGGCGGCGTTCCTCTGGCAGTTCGTCGAGCAAGGGGCGCGGCACGTGAACCTGATCACCGCGCAGGCGACGCCGGAGGAGGCGATCGAGCGGGCGGCGGAGATCCGGGCGGCGCTCCGCGAGCTGGCAGGCTGAGGGGGCTGCCCCGGCAGGTGCGGATTCCGTATCCTGCGCGGGTGGCAACGGTTGCGGTCATCGGCTCCGGCGCGGTCGGCGGGTACTATGGCGGGCGGCTCGCGCTCGCCGGCCACGACGTCCGGTTCCTCGTCCGGAGCGAGTACGAGGCGTGGCGGACGAACGGGCTCCGGGTGTTCAGCAAGGACGGCGATTTCCACCTGCGCGAGGTGCAGTGCTTCCGCGACCCGCGCGAGATGGGACCGGCGGACTGGGTGATGTGCGCGCTGAAGGCGACGGCGATCGGCGAGGCGGCGGAGCTCATCGCGCCCTGCGCGGGGCCGGGCACGCGCATCGTGGCGCTCATGAACGGGCTCGGGAACGAGCAGCGGCTGGCAGAGCGGTTCGGAGCGGAGCGGGTGTTCGGCGGGATGGCGTTCGTCTGCATCAACCGGGGCGAGCCGGGTGTCATCCACCACCTCGACTACGGCCGGGTCTCCATCGGACACCTCGGCGACGACCCGGCGGCGTGCGCGGCGCTGGCAGAGCTGCTGCGGAGCGCCGGGATCGAAACGGTGGTGGCGCCGAACCTGCAGTTCGCGCGGTGGGAGAAGCTCTGCTGGAACGTGCCGTTCAACGGGCTGAGCGTGGCTGCGGGCGGCGTCGGGACGCACACGATCCTGCGCGACCCGGAGCTGCGGGCCTTCGCCGAGGGCGCGATGCGTGAGGTGGTGCGGGCTGGCAACGCCGACCTCGAGGCGGCCGGGAGCGGTGCGCGGCTCGACGAGGACGACGTGGTGGCGCGGATGTTCGCCCAGACGGAAACGATGGGCGACTACCGGACGAGCATGGTGATCGATTACGTGCTGGGGCGGCCGCTGGAGTCGGAGGCGATCCTCGGGAACCCCGTGCGGCGGGCGCGGGAGCTCGGAATCGCAGCGCCGCGGATGGAGGCGCTGTACGCGCTGGTGCGGCACGCGGACCTCGCGCGGCGGGGGGAGCGGCGGCTGTTGCAGGCGGCCGACCTGGCGCTGCCCAGCACGGTTGTTTGAAGAAACTTACCGGGCCGTATAGACTCGCCGGGCGCACGCACTGAGCATCTGCCCAGGAGGAGGAACGACGCATGACCGGGATTCGCGAGATGCTGATCGACGGGATCGAGCAGCTGAACGACTGGTTCGACGACGCGCTGAAAGGCCTGACGGACGAGCAGGCGAACTGGCTGCCGCCGGGGAAGACGGTGAGCATCGGCTTCAACGCCTGGCATACGCTGCGGACGCAGGACGACATCGTGAACTTCGTGTTGCAGGGGCGGAAGCCGACGGTGTGGATGAGCGAGGGGTTCGCGGAGCGGCTCGGGCTGCCGTGGTTGGGCAGGGGACCGGGATGTCGCTGGAGGATGCGCGGGCGCTCCGCGTCTCGGTCGAGCCGCTGCGGGAGTACTGCCAGCGGGTGAAGGCGGTGACGCTCGAGTTCGTGAAGAACGTGCCGCAGGAGGAGCTGGAGCAGGTCCAGCAGATCCGGCCGCTCGGCGAGATGCCGAAGTGGAAGGTGCTCCGGCAGGTGGTCATGACGCACGGGTTCATGCACCTGGGCGAGGTGAACACCATCAAGGGCGCGCAGGGGATGGGCTTCTCCATCTAGCGCCGCGGGCACGAACGCCTCCGTGTAAGGAGAACCTTGCGCTGCCGGTCTACGCTGGGAGTGTGCGCCCCTGAGGGCGCCCCCTGGAGGGAGCAGCATGGACCGGAACGGATGGCTGAGGATGGCCGCGGCGGCTGCGCTGCTCGCGGCGGCGGGTGCCGTGCTCGGGGCATGCAGCGACCGGGACGACGGGGCGGCGCCGCCGCCGACCGCCGGGGAGCCGACCCGCCCGGCTTCGTCCCCGTCTTCGCCGCCGGCGCCAACCCCCACCGCGGCCCCGCCGACGGCAGCCTCGCCCACGCCGCCGGCGACCCCGGGACGGCCGACCCCGGCAGGGCCGACGACGGTGCAGATGACCGGCGTGTGCCCGCCGAACCCGGACCCGGCGCCCGCGAACGTCGCGGTCGTGACGCAGCCGGCGCCGAACGCGAGCGTGACGAGCCCGCTGACGGTGACGGGGATGGTGGAGGCGTTCGAAGCGACCTTCCAGGCCGAGCTGCTGGACGCGCAGCAGAACCAGCTCGCCCACGTCGTCGGCATGGCCCAGCAGGGGCAGGTGCTCTCGCCGTTCAGCGTGCAGCTGACCTTTTCGGTGAACCAGCCGACGCCGGGGTGCCTGCGCGTTTACCAGCAGAGCGCGCGCGACGGCTCGGACACGAAGATCGTGCTCGTGCCGGTGGTGCTGCTGCCGTGATGGGGCTCAGCGGCTGGCGAGCCGGCGGGCGGCTTCGCGCAGGGTCTCTTCGGACTTCGAGAAGGTGAAGCGGACCATGCGGCTGCCCGCCCCGCTGCCGGGCCGGTAGAAGCTCGAGCCGGGAACCGGCGCGACACCGATATCGCGGATGAGGTGGTGGGCGAAGGCGGTGTCGTCGCCGTCGAAGCCGAGGGCGGAGAAGTCGGCCATGATGTAGTAGGCGCCCTCGGGCTGGTGGCAGGCGAAGCCGGCGCGGCGGAGCGCATCGAGCAGGATGGCGCGCTTTTCGGCGTACATGGTGCGGAGTTCGGGGTAGTAGCTGTCGGCCTGTTCGATGGCGATGGCCGCGGCCTCCTGCAGCGGGGCCGGCGCGCCGACGGTGAGGAAGTCGTGCACCTTGCGGAGGGCGTCGGAGAGGTGGGGCGGGGCGATGAGGTAGCCGAGCCGCCAGCCGGTGACCGAGAAGGTCTTGGAGAGGCCGCTGATGGTGATGGTGCGCTCGTACATGCCGGGCAGGGTGGCCATCGGCACGTGCTCGTGGTGGTCGTAGAGGATGTGCTCGTAGATTTCGTCGGTGATGCAGAGGGTATCGAACTCCTGGCAGAGGGCGGCGATCTCCTCGAGTTCGGCGCGGGTGAAGACTTTGCCGCTCGGGTTGTTCGGCGTGTTGACGATGATGGCGCGGGTGCGCGGCGAGAAGGCGCGGCGGAGCTCGTCGGGGTCGAAGGAGAAGCCTTCGCCGCGGAGGGTGACGAAGACGAGCTTCGCGCCGGACATGGCGGCATCGGGGACGTAGTTCTCGTAGAACGGTTCGAAGACGATGACCTCGTCGCCTTCTTCGACGACGGCGAGCATGGCGCACATCATCGCCTCGGTGGCGCCGCAGGTGACGGTGATTTCGCGGTCGGGGTCGAGGTCGAGGCCGTAGAGGCGGCGGGTCTTGTCGGCGATGGCGCGGCGGAGGCGGGGCGAGCCCCAGGTGATGGCGTACTGGTTGATGTCGGCGTTGATGGCGTCGATTGCGGCCTGCTTGATGAAGGCGGGCGCGGGGAAGTCGGGGTAGCCCTGGGCGAGGTTCATCGCGCCGTGGAGCATGGCGAGGCGGGTCATCTCGCGGATGACCGACTCGCTGAAGACGCTGGTGCGGCGGGCGACGTGGGCGCGGGGCATCGAGCGGAAAGGTTACACCACCACGTGCTCCCGGTATTCGCCGAAGACGCGGCGCCACATGCCGCAGATTTCGCCGACCGTTGCGCCGGCGTTCACGGCGTCGAGGATGTAGGGCATCGTGTTGGCGCCTTCGGGTCGCGGCTGGCGTTTTCGAGGGCGAGCATCGCGGCGGCGTGGCGCTCCGCGTTGCGCTCGGCCTTGTGCTTCTTGAGGCGGGCGAGGTGACGCTTCTCGCCCTCGGGGTCCATGCGGAGGATGGGGATTTCGCGGGGCTCATCGAGGATGTACTCGTTGACGCCGACGATGATGCGGTCGCGGGTGTCGACTTCGCGCTGGAAGCGGGCGGAGGCGTCGGCGATCTCCTTCTGGAAGAAGCCGGTTTCGATGGCGGGGATGACGCCGCCGAGGGCTTCGATCTTTTCGAAGTAGTCGAGGGCGTCGCGCTCGATGTCGGCGGTGAGCCGTTCGACGAACCAGGAGCCGCCGAGCGGGTCGACGGTATTGATGACGCCGGTCTCGTGGAGGATGACCTGCTGGGTGCGGACGGCGAGGCGGGCAGCCTTGTCGGAGGGCAGGGCGATCGCCTCGTCCATGGCGTCGGTGTGGAGGGACTGGGTGCCGCCGAGGACAGCGGCGAGCGCCTGGATGGCGACGCGGATGAGGTTGACCTCGGGCTGCTGCTCGGTGAGGGAGACGCCGGCAGTCTGGGTATGGAAGCGGAGGATCCAGGAGCGGGGGTTCTTCGCGCCGAAGCGTTCGCGCATCTGGCGGGCCCAGATGCGGCGGGCGGCGCGGTATTTCGCGATCTCCTCGAAGAAGTCGTTGTGGGCGTTGAAGAAGAAGGAGATGCGGGGCGCGAAGCTGTCGATATCGAGGCCGCGGGCGAGCGCCCACTTCACGTATTCGATGCCGTCGGCGAGGGTGAAGGCGAGCTCCTGGGCGGCGGTCGCGCCGGCCTCGCGGATGTGGTAGCCGGAGACGGAGATGGGGTTCCAGAGCGGCATCTCCTTCGATGCGAACTCGATGGTGTCGGTGACGAGGCGCATCGATTCGGCGCGGCGGGTAGATGAACTCGTTCTGGGCGATGTATTCCTTGAGGATGTCGTTCTGGAGGGTGCCGGCGAGCTTCGCGCGGGGGATGCCGCGCTTCTCGGCTGCCGCGATGAAGAGGGCCCAGACGACGGGCGCCGGGCTGTTGATGGTCATGGAGGTGGTGATTTTGTCGAGGGGGATGCCCTCGAGGAGGAGCTCCATATCGCCGAGGTGGTCGACGGCGACGCCGCAGGCGCCGAATTCGCCCTCGGCCCAGGGGTCGTCGTGGTCGTAGCCCATGAGGGTGGGCATATCGAAGGCGATGGAGAGGCCGTTGTTGCCGGCGGCGAGGAGGTCTTTGTACCGCTGGTTGGTTTCCTCGACGGAGCCGAAGCCGCTGAACATGCGGATGGTCCAGGGCTTGCCCCGGTAGCCCGTGCGGTGGATGCCGCGGGTGAAGGGGTAGTGGCCGGGGAGGTTGATATCGCGCTCGTAGTCGAGGTCGGCGGTGTCGGTCGGGTCGTAAACACGGTTGATCGGCCGTCCGGAGACGGTCATGAAGGGCCCGGCGAGTTCTTTGCCTTCGCGGAGGACGGCGTCGTCGTACTCGGCGCGGAGCTGGCGGGCGCGGTCGGGGTCGATCTGCATGGGAGGACTCCGGTAGGGGCGAAGGTTTTGGCCGGGCGGCCAACGGTAACTGTACACGAGCCGGCGGCGGGGGTGGGAGACCTCCGGGATGCGTTTCGGGCGGGCTGCGGGCTACGCTCTTGGGCATGGCGAAGGACGAGAGTTTCGACATCACGACGGGCGCGGACCTGATGGAGGTGGCGAACGCCATCAACCAGGCGCGGAAGGAGATTGCGAACCGGTTCGACTTCAAGGGAGTCGTGGCGGAAATCGATTACGACCACGGGACGACGCGGTTCGTGCTGCATGCGCAGGACGACTACAAGCTCGAGGCGATGTGGCAGGTGGTGGCGCAGCGGATGGTGGCGCGGAACGTGCCGCTGAAGAACCTCGTGCGCGGGACGCCGCAGAAGGCCTCCGGCGGGACGCTGCGGCAGGAGGTGACGATCGTCCAGGGGATCGAGCCGGAGATTGCGCGGAAGATCGTGAAGTTCATCAAGGACCAGAAGTACAAGAAGGCGCAGGCGCAGGTGCAGGGCGACGCGGTGCGGGTGAGTTCGCCGAGCCGGGACGAGCTGCAGCAGGTGATCCGGGACGTGAAGGCGCAGGACTGGGGGGTCGAGCTGAAGTTCGGCAACTACCGCTGAGGGGCGGGCGCTTCAGAGGGGGCGGTGGAAGACCTGCTCGAGGGCGGCGCGGCGGCGGCGCTCGGCTTCGCGCTGGAGGGCGAGGCGGCGGTCGATGCGGCGCTGGCTGCGGGCTTCGTAGCGGACCCAGCCGACGATGATGCTGGCGAGGGCGGCGACGAAAAGCAGGTTGCCGGCGAGCCAGAGGATCATGATGGCGATGCGCTGGTCGGCGATGGGCTCGGGCGCCCAGGCCGGGGCGCGCTCGGCGAAGCCGGCGTGCATGGCGGTGTTCATGCTGAGGAACATGCCGCCGAAGAGCGCCTTGTGGGTCATTTCGACGAAGACGTAGAGGGCGCGCAGCGGGTACGGCAGCCGCCGGCCGACCGGGTCGATGGCGAGGGCGGGCAGCCAGAAGAGGAGGCCGGTGAGGAGCAAGGTGGCGAGCTGGAGGTCGCGGAGGAGCCAGTTCGTCGCGGCGAGGTCGGTGAGCCGGGTGAACTGCCAGAGGTAGGTCACGACGGCGAACAGGAGCCAGGTGAAGACTGGGAACGTCAGCGCCTTCACGAGGCGGCTGCGGACGGAGCGGCGGAGGCGGCGGCGGCCGGCCGGGCCCGCGGCGCGGAAGGCGAGCGTGAGCGGCGCGCCGAGGAGGAGGAGCGGCGGCGCGGCCATGGTGAGCGCGAGGAAGCCGGTGAAGTTGACCCAAAGGACGCGGTTGCCAAGGGATTCGAGCGGAGTAACCGTGGCGGCGGCGACGATGACGAGCCCGGCCGCGAAACAGCCGAGGCGCCAGCCCGGGTGGCGGCCGCCGGCGGCTCGCCAGGCGCGGGCGTAGAGCAGCGCCGCGGCGGCGAGGAGGGGGAGCCAGAACGGGTCGAGCGTCCAGCCGGCGACGGTCACGGGTCAGCGCACCCCGAAGGCCTCGAAGGTGAGGAGGGTGAACGTTTCGCGGACGTGCGGGATGGACTGGATGTCGCGCTCGATGACCCGGCCGATGCTGTCGATGTCGTCGACGTAGAGCTTGGCGAGGAGGTCGTACTGGCCGGTGATGCTGTAGCACTCGGAGAAGGCGGGGACCTCGGCGACGCGGTTGGCGACGTCGGTGGTGTGGCCGGGCTCGGTTTTGATCATCACGAAAACGGCGCGCATGGATGGAGTGTACGGCACGGCGGGCGGCGCGGGTGTCAGGGCTGGAGCCGGCCGGGCTGGCCTTCGACGAGGATGACGGTTTCGGCGCCGGGGACGATAGCGCTGACGGTGCGGCCGATGGCACCTTCGATGGCGAGGACCGCCGCGGAGCCGCCGCCGTACCCGAGCACTTCGGCGGAGAGGTCGACGGTGACCGCAGCGCCCTCCCGGGAGACGCCGAGCAGCCGCGTGCCCGGCGGGAAGGGGCTGACCACGCCGGCGGCGGCGCGCTCCTCGGCGGTTGGGCCGACGAGGAGCAGCTCGAGGGCGGCCGGCAGGGGGTCGGCGCCGGCCGGCAGCGTGCGCCGGACGGGACGGAAGCCGGTCATCTCGGCGACCGGGTAGACGAGCGAGACCTCGACGAGAGCCGGTTGCTCATCGCCGCCGCATGCGGACGCCGCAAGCGGCACGGCGAGCAGGAGGACGGCGGCGAAGGGGAGCGCGGCGCGCATGGCAGCAGGATGCGGAAGGGCATCGCCGCCGGTCATCGGCCGGGCGGGGCAGGGCCGGCCGGCCGAAGGTCAGTAGTCGGTGCCGGGGCTGCCGGCGAGCGCATCGCGGAGCTGGGCGAGGCGGCTGCGCTCGGCGAGGAGTTCGAGGATGCGGAGCGCCTGGGCGGGGGTCGGCTGCTCGCCGGCTTCCAGGAGGAGCTGCTGGACCTGCCGGTCGATGGCTTCGATCTGGCGGTTGAGCTGGGCGATGGTGGGGCCGGGCTGGCCGCCCTGCCCGGGGACAGGCGTGCCGGTGGCGCCCGGGGTGCCGGCCGGGGAGGCGCCGGGCACCGGGGCCTGGCCGCCCTGGCCGGGGGCCGGCGTGCCGTCGCCCGGGGCGGGCGTCCCCTGCCCGGCGCCGGGGGTGCCCTCGCCGTTTTGGCCAGGGGATGGGGAGGCGCCGGGCGATGGCGAAGGGGAGGGGGACGGCGACGGCGTCTCGGGCGGCGGCGGATAGAGGAGGCGCAAGACGACTTCGAAGTCGTGGCGCGAGGCGTCGTCGGACGGGGCGATGATGAGGGCATCGCGGAAGGCGGAGAGAGCCTCCTGCAGGCGGCCGGCTTCGAACTGGTGGTGGCCGATGCTCGCGAACGCGCGCCGGCGGATGTCGGGGTCGTTGGATTCGAGGGCGCGCCGGGCGGCGCGGATGGCGTCCTCGTAGCGGCCGGCGGCGTGGTAGGCGGCGGCGAGGTTGAGCGTGATGTCCGGGTCGTTCGGCCGGGCGACCTGGGCTTCGAGGAAGGCGTCGATGGCGGCATCGGCGTCGCCGGCGGCGAGGGCCTCGCGGCCGCGTTCGTTCGCCTGGTAGGCGGGGGTGGCGCAGCCGCCGAGGAGGAGCGCGAGGAGGGCGGCCGGCAGCAGCACGGCGGGGCGGCGGGGGCGGATGCGCTCCCAGGCCGTGCCGAGCACGAGGAGCGCGAGCGCAGCGCCGGCGAACCACTGAAAGCGTTCGACCGGCAGCGTGGTGGTGCGTTCATCGAGGCGGGCGCGCTCGAGCGCGCGGACGCGGCCTTCGACGACGCCCGGCACGACGCTGAGGTCGCTGCCGAGGTAGCGGCCGCCGCTGGCCGCGGCGAGCGACCGGAGGAAGCCTTCATCGAGCCGGGAGGTGATCGGCTGGCCGGCGGCATCGAGGCGGGGTCCCGTGCGGCCGGTGAGCGGGTCGACGGCCGGGACGATGCCGCCTTCCGGGGTGCCGGCCCCGGCGATGAGCAGCTCGGCGCCCGACTGGCGGAGCTGCTGCGCAACGGCGGCGACGTCGCCGCCGAGGTTGTCGCCGTCGGTGATGAGCAGGATGAGGCTGCCGGCGGAATCGTCGCCGGCGAGGAGTTCGAGGGCGAGTTCGAGGCCGCGGGCGACGTCGGTGCCGCCTTCGACGAGGACGACGCCGGTCTCGAGGCCTTCGATGACGCGGGCAGCGGCGGCGGTGTCGGTCGTGAGCGGGAAGCGGATGCGCGCGCTGCCGGCGAAGACGACGAGGCCGACGCGGTCGCCGGCGAGGCGGTCGATGGAGCGGATGGCGGCGGCTTTCGCGGCGGCGATGCGCGACGGCTCGACGTCCGGGACGTCCATGCTGCGGGAGATGTCCATCACGATGACGAGGTCGGCGCCGGTGCGGGGCACCTGGGAAACGCGGGTGCCCCAGCGCGGCTGGGCGGCCGCGGCGATGGCGAGCGCGGCGGCGGCCGTGTAGCAGCCCGCTGCGAACAGGGAGGGCGGCCCGGGCAGGATGCGGGAGAGGCGGCGGGCGGCCCGGCGGCCGCGGACGACGCCCAGGGCCCAGGCGAGCGCGGCCGCGGCCGGGATGGCGAGCAGGACGAGGACCCACGGGTGGGCGAAGGAGAGGCCGCTCATCCCGGGCTCCTCCGGAGGACGGTGCCGGCGAGCGCGAGCTCGAGGGCCAGCAGGGCGGCGGCAGCGCCTGCGAACCACGGCGAGAAGTAGTCGTAGTCGTCGAAGGCGTCGCGGGTGATGCGGGAGCGCTCGAGGGAGGAGATTTCGTCGTAGACGTCCTGGAGCTGGCCGGGGTTGCTGGCGACGAAGTAGCGGCCGCCGGTCTGGTCGGCGATGGCGCGCAGGAGGCGCTCGTCGATTTCGCGGCCGCGCTCGAGCGGGGATTCGCTGACGACGCCGATCGTGTAGACGCGGATGTTGAGCGCGGCGGCGAGGGCGGCGGCCGCCTCGGGGCGGATGGAGGGGGCGTTGTGCTCGCCGTCGGTGAGGAGGATGACGACGCGGGAGGCGGCGGTGGATTCCTGGAGCATCGTGAGGGCGGCAGCGAGGCCGACGCCGATGCCGGTGCCGTCGGGCAGGAGGCCCGAATCGAGGTCGGCGACCATGCGGTCGAGGGCGGCGTAGTCGGTGGAGGGCGGCGAGAGGGCGAGGGCGTCCTGCTGGAAGACGACGAGGCCGACGCGGTCGTTCTCGCGGGTGCGGATGAACTCGCGGACGACCTCTTTGGTGACGGCGAGGCGGGTGGAATCGCCGAAGGTCTGGAGCATCGAACTGGAGAGGTCGAGGGAGAGGACGATATCGACGCCTTCGCCGGGGACGATGGTGCGGGCGTCGCCGCGGCGCGGGCCGGCGACGGCGACGGCGAGGAGGACGACGGCAAGGACGCGGAGGGCCGGCATCGCCCGCGCCAGGCGGAGGCGGGGGCCGGGCCGGGCCCCGGCCAGGGCGGCAGCCGAGCTGACGGGGATGGCGGCGCGGCGGCGGGCGCGGAGGACGAGGAGGAGCGGCAGCGCGAGGAGCGCGAGGGCGAGGGCCGCGGGGGTGGCGAAGTCGATGCCGTTCATCCGGGTTCGCCCACCAGTTCGTAGGCCATCGCGAGGTCGGCCCGGCGGCGTTCGGGGGCCGGCCGGTAGCCGGCATAGACGACGGCGTCGCACTCTTCGAGGAGGCCGCCGGCGAGGCGGGCGACCCAGCGGTCGGCGCCGGAGGCTTCGAGGCGGGCGCGCAGCTCTGCGGCGGTGAGGGCCGTCGCGGGGATGCCGAAGCGGCGGGCGAGCTCGGCGCGGACGGTGGCGGCGAGGGCGCGGTAGGCCGCCACGGGGTCGGTCTCGATGGCCGATTCGGCGAGGAGGAGCCCCTCCAGCGCGGGCTCCGCCGGCGGGGGCGGCGCGGGAGCGGCCGGGGCAGGCGCCCGGCGGCGAAGGCGGCGGGCGAGGAGGATGACGAGCGCGGCGAACAGCCCGGCGGCGAAGGCGGCGCCGGCAGCGATGGCCGGGCGGAGGAGCGGTGATTCGGCGCCGGCGATGGCGACGGGCGGCGCGAGCGGGCTCAGCTCGAGCGGGGCGTCGGGGAGGAGGGTCGGGAGGACGCGGAGGGGCACCGGCGGCGGCTCGACCGTCTGCACATCGGGGCCGGCGGTCACGGCGATGGTGGGGCTGAAGGCGAGGTCGCCGAGCGCGAACGGCGCGACGGTCGCCTCGAGGATCCACGCGGTTTCGCCGCCGGCGCTGCTGAGCTGGCGGGGAGCTTCGAGGCGGACGGCTTCGACCGCGCCCCAGCCGGCAGTGCCGGGTGCGAATTCGGGCTGCTGTCCCTCCGGGAGGACGAGGCGGACGGTGAGCCGGAGGTGGTCGCCGATGCGGGCGTTCGCCGGCTCGACCGCGACCTCGACGGCGGGCGGCTGCTCCTGCGCGCTGGCGGCGCCCCCGGCGAGGACGGCGGCTGCGAGGAGCGCGGCGGGCAGCAGCAGCCGGCGGCTCATGCGGCCGCGCCCCTGCGGCGGAAGAAGCGGAGGAGGGCGGGCACGTAGTCGCGGCCGACGTGGGCGCGGATTTCGTCGATCTGCAGCTGGCCGAAGAGGGCGGCGCGGTCGGCATCGAGGGCGGCGACGCGGCGGGCGTAGGCGGCGCGGACGGCAGGGTCGGAGGTGTCGACTTCGACGGCGGCGCCCGTCTCGGCATCGGCGAGGGTGACGATGCCGGCCGCGGGCAGCGTTTCGTCGACCGGGTCGCGGACGGTGACGGCGATGAGGTCGTGGCGGGTGGCAGCGGCCCGCAGGCGGGCGGCATCGAGCGGTTCGAGGAAATCGGAGATGAGGAAGACGGTGGCGCGGCGGCGCTGGACGCCGACGAGGTACTGGAGCGCCGCCGCGACGTCGGTGCCGGGGCTGGCGGGCCGGGCGCGGAGGACCTCGCGGATGAGGCGAAGGACGTGGGTGGCGCCGCCGCGGGGGCGCACGTAGCGCTGGGGCTCGCCCGAGAAGAGGAGGAGGCCGACGCGGTCGTCGTTGCGGATGGCGGCGAGGGCGAGCACCGCGGCGATCTCGGCCGCGAGGGCGGCCTTCGGCTGCGCGCCGGCGCCGGCGAACTGGGAGGCGGAGCAATCGACGGCGAAGATGACAGTCAGCTTCCGGTCTTCGCGGTAGCGGCGGATGAACGGCTCGCCAGTGCGGGCGTAGGCGTTCCAGTCGAGTGCGCGGACGTCGTCGCCCGGGACGTAGGGGCGGAGCTCGTCGAATTCGATGCCGCGGGCGCGGAAGACGGCGTGGTATTCGCCGAGGAAGAGGGTGTTGACGAGGCGGCGGGCGCGGAGCTCGATGGCGCGCACGCGGGCGAGGAGCTCGGGCGTGAGGTCGTCCTCGAGCGCGGCGGGCCGGGGGGGTTCGGGACGGCGGAGCGGGCGCGGGAGACGGAGACGCATCAGGCTGCTCCGGGCGCGGGCGGCATCAGGGGACGTCGACCCCTTCGAGGATACGGTCGATGAGGTCGTCGGGGGTGAGTTCGCGGGCGTCGGCTTCGTAGGTGGTGATGATGCGGTGGCGAAGGGCTTCGTGGGCGACGGCTTTCACGTCCTCGGGCATGGCGTAGCCGCGGCCCTGGAGGAAGGCGTGGGCGCGGGCCGCGAGGGCGAGGGCGATCGAGGCGCGCGGCGATGCGCCGAAGGCGACGAGCGGCTGGAGGTCGGGCATGCGGTAGGCGGCCGGCCGGCGGGTGGCGGCGACGAGGTGCGTGATGTAGTCGCGGATGGCGTCGTCGAGGGCGACTTCGTGGACGGCCGCGCGGGCATCGAGCATCGCCTGGCGGGAGGCGACGACGCTGACCGCCGGCGGCGACGGCGCGAGGCTCATCTCGAGCACCTGGCGCTCCTCGGCGCGGGAGGGGTAGTCGACGCGAACTTTGAGGAGGAAGCGGTCGAGCTGGGCTTCGGGCAGCGGGTAGGTGCCTTCCTGCTCGATGGGGTTCTGGGTCGCGATGACGAGGAAGGGGTCATCGAGGGGGAAGGTCTGGCCGCCGATGGTGACCTGGCGCTCCTGCATGGCTTCGAGGAGGGCCGACTGGACCTTGGCCGGGGCGCGGTTGATTTCGTCGGCGAGGACGAAGTTGGCGAAGATGGGGCCTTTGCGGATGGTGAACTGGCCGTCGCGGGCGTTGAAGATTTCGGTGCCGATGAGGTCGGCGGGGAGGAGGTCGGGGGTGAACTGGATGCGGACGGCGTGGAGGTCGAGCGCGCGGGCGAGGGTGGAGACGGTGAGGGACTTGGCCAGGCCGGGCACGCCTTCGACGAGGATGTGGCCGTTGCAGAGCAGGCCGATGAGCAGGCGGTCGATGAGGCGGTCCTGGCCGACGATGACGCGGTGGACTTCGGCGCGGACGCGGGCGAGGGTGTCGGAGGCGAGGGCGGCGGATGGGGAGAGGGTGGAGGCGCCGGGCGGCACGGGTGGCTCCGGGGCAATGAGGTGCCCGTATTGTAGGCGGGGGCGAGGTAAAGCCGGGGGAACCGGAGTGAGCGGGAACCGCGAGGCGGGAACCGGGAGGCGGGAAGCGGGAGACGGGAGGCGGGAGGCGGGAGCGGGGAGCGGGGAGCGGGGTCAGTCGTCGATGGGGGCGTGGAGACGGGAGAGGTCGAGGCTGGCGCGGGTGAAGCTGAGGGCCCAGGTCTCGCGGGCGCCGTGGTCGCGGAGGGCGCGGGCGCATTCGCGGACGGTGGCGCCGGAGGTGATGACGTCGTCGATGATGCCGATGCGGAGGCCTTCGAGCGGCGGACCCTCGCAGGCGAAAGCCCCGGCGAGGGCGGCCGCGCGCTCGGCGGCGGTGCGGCGCACCTGGCTGCCCGTGTGGCGGAGGCGGCGGAGGCGGGCGGGCGCCGGCGGGAGGCCGGCGTGCCGGAGGAGCAGCTCAGCCTGGTTGAAGCCGCGCTCGCGCTCGCGGCGGGGGTGGAGCGGCACGGCCACCCAGCCGTCGACCGGGAGCGAGGCGGCAGCCGCGGCGAGGCCGTTCGCCATCAGCGGGGCGAGGGCGCGGTAGCGTTCGTACTTCAGCCGGTGGACGAGGGCGCGGGCGGCGCCAGCGTGCTCGTACACGGCGCGGACGCCGGCGAGTTCGCGCCAGCCGAAGCAGCGCGGGCAGAAGCCTTCGCCCTCCCAGGCGGCCGAGCAGAAGCCGCAGCGGCCGGGGCCGATGGCGGGCTGCAGTGCCGCCTCGCAGCGGGCGCAGAGCGGCGTATCGAATGCGCCGCAGCCGGCGCAGCGGAGCGGAAAGAAGAGGTCGGCGGCACGGCCGAGGAGCTGGCGGGGGCGCACGGCGGGGAGGATAGCAACCCGCGGGGTCGGGCGGGGCTACAATGGAAGTGATGGGCACGGTCACGGTGCTGCTGTTCGCTTCGCTCGCGGAGCGCGCGGGGACGCGGCGGCTGGAGCTGCCGCTGGAGGACGGTGCGACGGTTGGGCGGGTGCGCGACCGGGTGGTGGCGCAGTTCCCTCAGCTGGCGCCGGCCGTGCCGACGCTGATGTATGCACTGGATGAGGAGTATGCGCGGGAGGATGCGCCGGTTCGGCCGGGCAGCACGCTCGCGCTCATCCCGCCGGTCTCGGGAGGGTAGCGATGCTGATCCGGGTGACGGAAGCGCCGATTTCGGCGGACGAGGCGGCGCAGGCGGTAGCGTCGCCGGCGGCGGGGGCAATCAACGTGTTCCTCGGCGTGGTGCGCAACACGAACCTCGGGCGCGCGGTTTCGCACCTCGTCTACGACGCGTACCCCTCGATGGCGGAGAAGGAGATGCGGGCCATCGCCGAGGAGGCGAAAGCGCGGTTCGGGCTCGAGGACTGCGCCATCCTGCACCGGACGGGGCGGCTGGAGATCGGGGAGACGAGCCTCGTGGTGGCGGTGAGCTGCGGCCACCGGCGCGAATCGTACGAGGCCGGGCTGTGGGTGGTGAACGAAGTGAAGAAGCGGGTGCCGGTGTGGAAGAAAGAAGTCTGGGAGGACGGGGAGGAGTGGATCGAGGGGCCGGAATCGCTCGGGATGCAGCAGGCACCGGCGAGCATGCAGCGATGAGCGGCCACCCGCACGCGTTCAGCCGCTACTGCATGCACTGCGGGCAGCGGCTCACGACCGCCGTCCCGGAGGGCGACACGAAGCGGCGGATGGTCTGCCTCGACTGCGGGTTCATCCACTACCTGAATCCGCGGCCGGTCGCGGGCGTCATCCCGGTGCGGGAGAGCGGCGAACTGCTGCTCGTGCGGCGCACGATCGAGCCCCGGGCAGGGACGTGGGTCTTCCCGGGCGGCTACATGGACCTCGGCGAGACGGCCGAGGAGGCGGCCATCCGCGAGACGCTGGAGGAGGCGCGGCTGGAGGTGGCCGACCTGCGGCTGGTCGGCGTGTTCACGCGGACGGGGCCGGGGATCGTGGTGATCGTGTACGAAGGACGGGCGCTCGGCGAGGGCGAGCCGGGCCACGAAACGAGCGAAGTTCGCTGGTTCGCACCGGAGGAGATCCCGTGGGAGGAGCTGGCATTCGACAGCACGGAGGCGGCGCTGCGGGCGTGGGCGCGGCAGCGGGGGCTCCCGGCCTGATTTTCAGTCGAGGGTGAGCAGGGGCGCGGTGCTGACGCCGCGGCCGTATTCGAGCGCGGCCGGGCGGACGGCCGGCGGAAGGTCGTAGGCGACCCAGCCTTCGACGGCCTGGCCGGGCTCGAGGACGCCGATGCGGAGCGCGGGCTCCTGGTTCGAAAGCGCCCAGGTGTACAGCTGGCCGTCGCTGCCGCGGAGGCGGAGGAGCGAGAAGTTGTAGCTGGCGCGGGGCTGGAGGCCTTCGAGTTCGAGGAGGATGCCGACGCGGCGGTGGCCGACTTTCACCGGGAACGCGCCCGGTGGCTCCGGGTCGGCGATATCGATGATGGTGTAGCGGACGCCGTCCATCTCGGCTGAGCGGCCCGTGACAGTACTGGCGGCCGGCGCGGGGCTTTCGCCGAGCGGGGCGCGCGGGCTGCCGGCATCGGCAACCGGGGGCGTGGTGACGCCGACCCGCTCGCCCTCGCGCTCGGCGAACGTGAGGACGCCGGCGAGGAAGAGCAGGACGCCCCCGGCGAGGATGAGCAGGGCGCGGGACCACCTCACGGGCGCATCGTAGCGGTCGGGGGCCTAACGCGTGCGGCGGGGAGGACGCGGCCCGGGCGGCGCGGCTGCACCGCGGCCGAGGTGGTAGTGAGGCGCGATGATGGCGAGGACCGCGCCGGCGCGCGGGTCGGCGATGCGGGCGACGATGCGGGGATTCGCGGCCTGCAGCTCCTCGAGGGAGCGGTCGCTGGTGACGACGGTGGGGAGGCCGCTGACGTGGCGGTAGTTGACGACCTGGTAGAGCTTTTCCTGCGCCCACGGGGTGGCGGCCTGCGCGCCGAAGTCGTCGAGGATGAGGAGGTCGGCGGTGCGGACGCGGTCGAAGAGTTCGTCGTAGGGGAGTTCGCGGCCGGGCATGTAGGAGGCGCGGAGGTGGTCGAGGAGGTCCGGGACGACGGCGAAGAAGACGGAGCGGCCGCGCTCGAGGGCGCGGTTGGCGATGGCGCCGGCGAGGTGGGTCTTGCCGCAGCCGTTGGGCCCGACGAGGACGAGCCAGCCCTGCGGGTCGTCGGCGTAGCGGCGGGCGGCTTCGAGAGCGGCTTCGAGGGAGAGGCGCTCCTCTTCGCGCAGGCCGGGGATGCGGGTTTCGAAGGCGGAGAACTGGAACGCTGCGAGCCGCTCACGGGACATGCCGCCGACTTCGCGGTAGGCGGCATCGCCGGCGCGGCCGAGGGCCACGACGCGGGCGAGCGCGGGGTCGAGGAGGCGCGTGGCGAGCCGGGGGTCGAGGGAGGCGGGCGGCGCGGCGACGGTGATGACCGTCGGGAGGGCGAGGTTGAAGCGGTGGTTGAGGACCTGGAGGAGCTTCTCGCGGGCCCAGGCCGTGCCCGAGGCGCCATCGAGGTCGTCGAGGATGAGGAGCGGGGCATTCCGGACCTGGTCGAAGACGCGGTCGAAGGCGAGGTCGTCGTCGTCGGTGTCGTAGCCGGCGCGGAGGTGGTCGAGGAGGTCGGCGACGACCATGAAGAGGACGGGGTGGCCGAGCTCGATGCGGCGGTTGGCGAGGGCGGCGGCGAGGTGGGTCTTGCCGCTGCCGGAGGGGCCGGTGAGGACGAGCCAGCCGCGCGGGTCTTCGGCGTAGGCGCGGGCGGCGGCGACGGCGTCGGCGAAGGCGGGGTCGCTGCCGCCCCGGCCGGCCGGGTCGAGAGCGGCGAAGGTGAAGCGGGCGAGGGCGCCGATGTTGCTGAGGCGGGTGAGGCGTTCGCGGCGCTGGTCTTCGCGCTCGCGGAGGACGCAGTCGCACGGTTCGGCGCGGCCGAACCGGGGGTGGTCGACCGGGTAGGGGCGGCGGACGAAGCCGGCGCCGCGGCAGATGGGGCAGGCGCCGGCGTCGTCCGGGTCGTCAGCGGTAGCGGGCGATGTGCCCGAGGGAGCCTCCGAGGTAGCGGCGTTTCGCATCTTCGAGAGCATCTCGTCCAGGCGTTTCATCGGGGCGGCCCTCCAGTGCCCAGTTCTCGAGCATGCGCTGGATATAGCGCCAGTTGCGGACGTTCAGTTCGGCGGCCTCGCGGAAGGCTGCTTCGATCCATTCGGGCGGGTAGACGGATTCGGCCTCCGCGAGCTTTTCGGCGACGAGCGGGGTGATGGTGCCGATGTGCTCTTCGTAGAGGCGGAAGATGCCGGGGCGCTCTTCGGGCGCGCGGAGCGGCGCGACCGCGGCGCCGGGCCGGAGTTCGAGGCGGCCGGCGCGGGCGCGGGCGATGGCGCGCCGGGAGGCGGGGTTGTTGACGAAGTAGAAGGTCTCGGCGCCGGCGGCGGTGCGGGCTTCGAGGGCGAGCAGGGCGCGGAGCTGGAGGCAGCGCTGGAGGCCGGCCTCGAGGCCGGGACGGCCGCCGGCGAGGGTTTCGAAGCTGAGGCGGGCGGGCTCGTGCTCCCAGATGGCGTCGGCGGTGACGCAGCGCGGTTCGGCGGGGAGCTCCTGTACGAGGCGGGCGACCCAGAGGAAGGCGAGGAGGTCGCCGGGGGCGGTGAGCTTCGGCAGGACCGCCGTGAAGAAGAGGTTGGGGATGGCGGTTGCTTTGCCGATGCCGGGGAAGCCGTCGAAGGCGGCGCGGTCAGCTGGCGACGTCATCGGTCCGGAGCACCCAGTCTTCGAAGCGGGCGAAGCGTTCGCGGAAGCGGAGTTCGACGGTGCCGATGGGGCCGTGGCGGTTCTTGGCGACGATGACCTGCGCGACGCCCTTCGGGTAGGCGGATTCGGGGAGGTCGGGGTGCTGCTGGGCCCACTGCTCGGGGGTGACGTACATCTCTTCGCGGCTGAGGAACATGACGATGTCGGCGTCCTGCTCGATGGAGCCCGAATCGCGGAGGTCGGAGAGCATCGGGATGCGGGGGTGGCGGTTTTCGATGGCGCGGGAGAGCTGGGCGAGGGCGACGATCGGGACATCGAGCTCGCGGGCGAGGCTCTTGAGGGTGCGGGAGATGTAGGAGATCTCCTGCACGCGGTTTTCGCGGGAGCCGGTCCCGTCGCCGTGCATGAGCTGGAGGTAGTCGATGACGATGAGGTCGAGGCCGCCGGCCTGCCCGGCGAGGCGGCGGGCGCGGGCGCGGAGCTCGGCGACGGTGAGGAACGGCGAGTCATCGAACCAGATGTTGGCCTCGGAGAGGCGGGCGGCGGCATCGATGACTTTGCGCTCTTCGAATTCGGTGTTCTGGCCGAGGCGGAGGCGGTTGGCCTCCACGCCGGCCTCGGCGCTGAGGAGGCGGACGGCGAGCTGCTCGGCCGACATCTCGAGGGAGAAGACAGCGACGTTCGCCTTCTGGAGGATGGCGGCGTTGCGGGCGATGCCGAGGGCGAAGCTGGATTTCCCGACGCTCGGGCGGGCGCCGATGATGACGAGGTCGGAGCGCTTGAAGCCGGCGAGGAGGGTATCGAGGTCGGTGAAGCCGGTGCGGATGGCGGAGAGCTGGAGGCGCTCGATCTCGGCGGGGTCCTGCTCGAGGTAGGCATCGAGGACCTGCCGGATGTGGACGAAATCGCGGAAGGATTCGCCGCCGCGGAGACGCTGGATGAGCGATTCGGCGCGGGAGAAGACGGACTCGATCTCGGCCGGCGCCTCATAGGCCATCTGCATGATGGCGGAGGCGGCGTGGATGAGGCCGCGGTAGGTGGCGTCGCGCTTGACGATGCGGGCGTAGAACTCGACGCCGATGGAGGTGGGGAGGCGGCGGATGATCTCGGCGAGGTAGGTCTGGCCGCCGACCGCAGCGAGGCGGTCTTTGGTGGCGAGTTCGTGGGCGACGGTGATCTGGTTGATGACCTCGTCGCGGCTCCAGAGGTCGAGACAGGCTTCGTAGATCCAGCCGTGGACTTCGCGGAAGAAGTCGGAGGGCTTGAGGATGTTGACGACCGCGAGCATAGCGTCGGGGTCGACCATGAGGGAGGCGACGACGGCCTCCTCGGCCTCGATGTCGTGCGGGGGGAGACGTTCGAGGGGTGCGAGGGTCATGGGATGAGGAGGGACGCGGGTGCGCGGGGGATGCGCGGCGGGGGAGCGGTTCCGGTCCCTGCGGCCCTCCTTTCGAGCAGGTTATTCCGCGGCCGCGGGGCTCTCGGCCTGGGCGGCGGCGAGCTTCTCGGCGATCGGCTTCGACGCCGCATCGGGCACGACGTCGACGGTGACCTCGGCGCTCACGTTGCGGGTGAACTTGATTTCGACGGTGCGCTGGCCGAGCTCGCGGATCGGTTCGGGGAGGAGCACCTGCTGGTGCTCGAGCTCGACGCCGGTGGCGGACTGGATGGCGGCCGCGATGTCACGGTTGGTGACGGAGCCGAAGAGGCGGCCGGTTTCGCCGACCCGGGCCTCGATGGCGACGGTGAGGTTCTCGAGCTTCGCGGCGATGGTGCGCGCCTCGGCGTCGAGCTTCTCCTGCCGCCGGGCCTCCCGCTGGGCGAGGGCGTTGGCGCGCTGGAGATTCTCCTTCGTCGTGGGGCCGGCGATGCCGCGCGGCAGGAGGTAGTTGCGGGCGAACCCGTTCTTCACTTCCTTGATTTCGCCGACGTGGGCGGTGCCTTCGACGTCTTCGAAAAAGACGACTTTCATGCTGACCTCTGGTAGTGCGGGATGGCCCGGCGGGACCTGGCGGGGTATGTAACCCGCCCGGGACGATCCCGGGGGCAGGGTAGAGAGGTCAGGATATCGCTTCCAGCGATTATGGTCAGGTCTGCAGGGTTTTGACGGAGCGTTCACGGTCGGCCCGTGTTATGGATAGCGGGCGGAGGCGACAGGTGCTGTCGCGAACAGCCCCCGGGCAGGGGAGTCGCGGGGAAGGCGGGCCGGTTCTACGCTTCCGGGGATGGGCTACGCGCAGCCGGTGCTGGTGATCTTCCACGGCGGCACGGGGGACGGCGCCGCCGAGCGGGTGATGGCGCGGGCGCGCGTGGCGGCGGCGCGGAACTCGGCCGAGGCGGCGCTGGCGGCGGGGTTCGAGGCGGTGATCGTGGCGACGGACGACCCGGGGGCGTTCGACCCGCTGCCGCCGGGCGTGCTGATCGACGAGGACCGGCCCGGCGAGCGGTTCGTCTATCGGGAGCGGCTGGCGCGGCTGATCGAGCGGTACGGGCTCGAGCGGCCGGCGGTGATGGGTTCGGGCTCGGTGCCGCTGCTGGGAACGGATGAGTTTGCGCTGGTGGTGGAGCAGCTGCAGGCGCGCGACGCGCGGTTCGTGACGAACAACTTCTTCTCGGCGGACCTGACGGGGTGGACGCCCGGGGCGGCGTTCGCGGCCATCGGGGAGCTGCCGCGGGATAACCTGCTGCCGCGGAAGCTGCGCGACGAGGCAGGGCTGGCGCCGGTCATCCTGCCGCGGACGACAGCGACGCAGTTCGACCTGGATACGCCGACGGACCTGGCCATCCTCGGGCTGGCGCCGGGCGTGCCGCCGGGGCTGCGGGCGGCGGCCGAGCCGGTGCGGCCGCTGACGGAGCGGGTGCGGGCGGTGATGCCGGTGCTGTGCGACCGGGGGGCGGAGCTGGTGGTGGCGGGCCGGGTGGGGAGCCAGGCGTGGCAGTACCTGGAGCGGGAGACAGCCTGCCGGGTGCGGCTCTTCAGCGAGGAGCGCGGACTGGCGACCGCGCCGGAGGGCCACCGGCCGCGGAGCGCGCTCGGGTTCCTGCTCGAGGAGGTCGGGCCGGAGCGGTTCTTCCAGCGGATGGCGGAGCTGGGCGACGCGGTCATCATCGACACGCGGGTGATCGAGGCGCACCTGGGGATTTCGCCCTCGCGGGAGGACCGCTTCCAGAGCGACCTCGGGGCGTGGGAGCTGGTGGGCGAGCCCGAGCTGCGGCGGTTCACGAAGGCGGCGCTGGAGGCGCCGGTGCCGGTCATCCTCGGGGGCCACTCGCTCGTCTCGGGCGGGCTGATGGCGCTGAACGACGCGGCGTGGGAGGGGAGGTAGGGAGCTGGGAGTTGGGAGAACGGAGGGAGGAGGGAGGAGGGAGTAGTGAGGAGGGAGGAGCGAGTGAGGAGTTGGGAGGAGGGAGTCAGGGGGTGTGGGTTTCGTAGACGGAGGCCATGCCTTCGAGCATGACGTCGGCGAGGGAGAGGACGTTTTCGATGGCGTCGACGGCCTCTTCGGCGGAGAGGCCGGCCTCGGTGGCGATCTGGGCGGCGGTTTCTTCGAGCGAGCGGCGGAGGGCGTTGAAGGTGGCGACCGCGGTGGTGAGGCTGACGTGCTCGCCGACGAGCGTGCGGCCGTATTCGCGGCCGATGGAGCGGGCGTCCTCGATAGCGCGCTCGCGGCGGGCTTCGCCCGCGATGATGCGCGAGAAGAGGTCGACGACCTGCCGGCCGAGCAGCCGGAGGCGGTCGATGGCGTCCGGGCTGAGCTGGTCGAAGGCGGGCGCGGCCTGGGCGGCGCGGCCGCGGGGGTGGAGGCGGCGGCGGACGCGGGCGGTGGCGAGGTCGCTGATGCGGGTGGCATCGCGGGCAGCCATGGCCGGGCTGACGCTGGCAACGATGTGCTTGAGGTCCTCGGCGAGGATGCGGCGGTGGCCGCCGCTGGTGCGGTAGGAGCGGATTTCGCCGGCATCGGCCCAGCGGCGGATGGTCGATTCGCTCACGCCGAGGAGCTTGCTGGCCGCGCCGAGGGTGACCCAGCGCTGGCCGGGCAGGTCGAGGTCCGGGGGCTGGTCGCCAAACTTCTCCAAAGCGTGGCAATTCTTTCGCCCGTCGGCGCCGGCTGTCAACGGCGGCGCATCAGGGGCGGTCCGCCGGCGGAGCGGGGAGCTCGGCCGCGCGGCGGATGACGGCCTCGCCGTACCGCTCGCGGAGGGCAAGGACGGCATCGTGGAGGGCGCCGGGCGCGGGGGATTCGCCGAGGGCGAGCTGGCGGGCGCGCTCGATGAGCCCGGCGGCGCCGAGGCCGATGAGGCGGACCGGCCGGCGGCTGTGCTCCTCCCAGGCGGCCTCGAACAGGCCGGCGGCGGCCTCGTAGAGCTCATCGGCGAAGAGCAGCTGGCGGCCGGGCGTGACCGACCGGGTGATGGTTTCGAAGGGCGGGAAGCGGAGCTTGAGCACGACGGTGCGGGCCGCGCGCTGCTGGCGGGCGAGGTCGTCGGCGACGCGCTCGGCCTGGCGGAGGAGGGTAGCGCGGAGGCGCTCCGGCGAGGGTTCGTCGCGCTCGAAGGTGTGTTCGCGGGAGATGGAGCGGCGGCCGGGCTGCGCGGGGGCAACGCCGCCGGGCGCGATGCCGAGGGCGCGCCGGCGGAGGTCGGCGCCGTGGCGGCCGAACTTCGCCTCGAGGACGGATTCGGGGACCGCGGCGAGGTCGCCGATCGTCGCGATGCCGAGGCCGGCGAGCACCCCGGCGGTGCGGCGGCCGACCCCCGGAAGGTCGCGGACGGGGCGCGGCGCGAGGAAGGCGGCTTCTTCGCCGGGCGGCACGCGGAGGAGGCCGTCGGGCTTGGCTGCGTCGCTCGCGACCTTCGCGACGAGGCGGTTGGCGGCGATGCCGACGGAGGCCGTGATGCCGATCTCGGCGCGGATGCGTTCGCGGATGGCGGCGGCGATCTCGATCGGTGTGCCGAAGAGCCGTTCGGAGCCGGCGACATCGAGGTAGGCTTCGTCGACGCTGACCGGTTCGACGGCAGGGGAGTAGCTCCGGAGGATAGCGTGGAAGGCGCGCGAGGCGGGGGCGTACCAGCTGAAATCGGGCGGCAGGACGACGGCGCCGGGACAGAGCTCGCGGGCGCGGGCCATCGGCATGGCGGAGCGGACGCCATAGCGGCGGGCTTCGTAGCTGGCGGTGCTGACGACGCCGCGGGGGCCGGGATAGCCGACGATGACGGGGCGGCCGCGCAGCTCGGGCCGTCGGAGGAGCTCCATGGCGACGAAGAAGGCGTCGAGGTCGACGTGGAGGACGGTGGCCGTATCGACCATTTGTTCGCATGGTAGCAGGCCGGCGGGCGGGCGCGGGGTGTATGCTGGGGGCGATGGAGCACCTGAAGCTGGATTCGCTGCCCGAACTGCGTTCGCCGCTGGTGATTTGCGCGTTCGCGGGCTGGAACGACGCGGCCTCGGCGGCGACGAACGCGGCGCGTTTCGTGGTGCGGCGGTTCGGGGCGCGGAAGTTCGGGGCGTTCGACCCGGAGCCGTTCTTCGATTTCCGCGAAGTGCGGCCGCTGGTGCGGCTGACCGTGCGGGGCGAGCGGGAGATTACGTGGCCGTCGAACGAGGCCTACTTCGCGCGGAACCCGACGGGGCCGCACGACGTGGTGGTCTTCGTCGGCACGGAGCCGAACCTGAAGTGGCGGACGTTCGCGGGCGAGCTGGTGGAGCTGGCACAGGCGGTGCGGGCGGAGCTGGTGCTGACGCTCGGGGCGCTGCTCGCCGACGTGCCGCACACGCGTCCGGTGCGGGTGACGGGGAGCGCGCTGGACCCGGCGGTGGCCGAGCGGCTGGGGCTCCAGCCGTCGCGCTACGAAGGTCCGACGGGCATCGTGGGGGTGCTGCACACGGCGCTGCGCGATGCCGGGCTGGCCGGCGCGACCCTCTGGGCGAACGTGCCGCACTACCTGACGTCGAGCCAGAACCCAGCGGCGACGGCGGCGCTGCTGCGGCGGGTGTCCGGGCTGCTGGGCGTGGAGTTCGACCTCGCGGAGATGGACGCAGCCGCGCAGCGGTTCGTCGCCGAGGTGGAGGGCGCGCTGCAGGCGAACCCGGAGGCGCAGGAGTACGTCCGCCGGCTGGAGGCGAGCTACGAAGAGGCAGCCCCGGAAACGCCGCAGCTGCCGCGGGGCGAAGACCTCGTGCTCGATATCGAGCGGTTCCTCCGCGAGCAGCGGGAGGGCCGCGGCGAGGGCTGAGGCGCCTCCCCGGTCAGGCGGCCGGTTCGCCTCCCCCGTCGCGGGGCAGCAGCAGGGCATCGAGGACGAGGTAGAGGCCGATCACGACGAGCGTGACGACGGCGATGCGGAACGCGCGGCGGAGGATGGCGGCGGGGACGGCAGCGATCGCGCGCACGGCGGCTACTCCCGCGAGACCCGGATCATGACCTGCTCGTTGAAGCGGTCGAGCGCGCCGAGCTTCTCCTCCAGCGTCCGGCCGAGGCCGAAGCCGGGGATGATGAGTTCGTTGACGCCGGCCTCGGCGTACCGTTCGACGGCGGCGCGGAGGTCGGCGGCAGAGCCGCCGAGGACGGGGAAGCCGGCGCGGCCGACGCGTTCGAGGGCGGCGGGGTCGTCGGACATGACGAGCAGGGCCTGAGCAGAGCGGCGGATGGTGCGCGGGTCGCGGCCGAGCTCCTCGCAGTGGCGGTCGAGGATGCGGCCCTTGTTGGCGAGCACCTCGGGCGTGCCCCAGGTGTTCCATTCGTTCGCGTAGCGGGCGGCGATGCGGAGGGTGCGCCGTTCGCCGCCGCCGCCGATGAGGAGCGGGACGGGCTGCTGGACGGGCTTCGGCTCGAGGGGAGCATCCTCGAGGCGGTAGTAGCGGCCCTCGAAGGTGGTCCGGCGGTTGGCGAAGAGCGACGTAATGACCTCGCAGGCCTCTTCGAGCCGGTCGAGGCGCCCTTTGACGGTCGAGAATTCGATGCCGTAGGCGCGGTGCTCGTTCTCCTGCCAGCCGGCGCCGAGACCGAGCACGAGGCGGCCGCCGCTGATGTTGTCGACGGTGGCGGCCATCTTGGCGAGGACCGCGGGGTGGCGGTAGGTGTTGCCGGTGACGAGCGGGCCGATGCGGATGCGCGGCACGGCGGCGGCGAGCGCGGCGAGGGTCGTCCAGCATTCGCTGACGGGCGCCGAGACATCGGCGGCATTCGGCATGAAGTGGTCCGCGTAGTAGACGCCGTCCCAGCCGGTCGCCTCGGCATGGCGGGCGATGGCGAGGGTTTCGGACCACGGGTCGTTCATGCTGGGCCAGACGGCGAATTGCATCGGGGTCGCGCCTCCGGGGGCTGGCAGGGTGGCGCCATCGTACCGGAGCGGCGGCGTGCGGGCGCGGGGGCCGACCGGGGAAGCGGTTCACGGCCTGCCGGGCACTGGACCGAACGGCAGAGGCGCCGAAACTTCCGGGCGTGACGGGCGAAGCTCCGAAATGGCGCGAACGGCTGCGGCGGGCGCTGGTGGTCGCCGCGGTGGCGGCGGTCGTCTACGTGCCCGGGGCCGTGACGCTCTGGATGCTGCTGGCGGGGCGGGCATGAACGACGCGGCAGTGCTGGCGATCATCGTGGCGGTGCGGGGGCTCGTGCCGCTGCTGATCTTTCGCTGGAACCTCGCCGGGGCGCTGCTGGCGATCGCGGCGGACGGGAGCGACGCCATCATCCAGGACGTGCTGGGGGCGGAGCCGCTGCGGGGCTGGTATCACGAGTTCGACAAGATTTTCGACACCTACTACCTCGGCATCGAACTGTGGGTGGCGCTCCGGTGGGGCGACCCGATCGCGCGGTGGATGCTGGCGGGGCTGTTCGCGCTGCGGCTGCTGGGCGTGGCGGTGTTCGAAATCACGGAGGCGCGCGAGGTCATCCTCTTCACGCCGAACGTGTTCGAGAACTACTACCTCGTGCTGGCGGGCCTCCGGTCTATCCGGCCGGGCTACCGGCTGCACGGCTGGGGCGAGGCGGTGCTCTGGCTGGCCGCAGTGACGCCCCCGAAGGTGCTGCAGGAGTACGTGATGCACTACCGGGCGGCGCAGACCTGGCACTTCGTGCGGGACGAGATTTTCACGCCGTGGAACTGACGGGCGCGCGCGGGGCGATGAGCCGGTAGAGCGGGCCGAAGCGGCGGACCCAGAGCTTGTGGACCTCGACGGCGAGGATGATGGTCGAGGCGACGGCAATCATCCGCCACCAGGCTTCGAAGGAGAGCGGTTCGACGCGGAGGACGTACTGGGTAGGCGGCAGGTAGAGCGCCGCCACGTGGAGCGAGAGCGCGGCGATGGTGCCGGCGAGGAGGAAGGGGTTGAGGAACGGGCTGCGCGTGAAGGCGGACTGGCGCTCGGAGCGGACGTTGCCGAGGTGGAAGGCCTGGAAGAGCACCATCGTCGTGAGCGCGACGGTCTGGGCGGATTCGAGCGAGGCGCCGTGGTCGAGTTCCCAGCGGAAGAGGGCGAGGGTGCCGACGAGGCGGGGGATGCCCGCGACGACGGTCCGCTCCCAGAGCAGGGGCGAGATGATGCCGTCGGAGCGGCGGCGCGGCGGGAACTTGAGGACGTCCTTCTCGCCGGGTTCGAAGGCGAGCGCGAGGTCCTGGATGCCGCTGGTGACGAGGTTCAGCCAGAGGAGCTGGGCAGCGACCATCGGCAGCGGCCACTGGAAGAGGACGGCGGCAAGGATGACGACGAGCAGCACGGCGCCGTTGGAGACGAGGAAGAAGGTGACTTTGCGGACGTTCTCGAAGGTGACGCGGCCCTCCTCGACGGCGGCGTAGATGGTGACGAAGTTGTCGTCGGCGAGGACCATGTCGGCGGCTTCGCGGGCGACGTCGGTGCCGGAACGGCCCATCGCGACGCCGATGTCGGCGGCGCGGAGGGCCGGGGCGTCGTTGACGCCGTCGCCGGTGACGGCGACGACGTGGCCGTCGGCGCGGAGGGCCTGCACGACGCGGAGCTTGTGCTCGGGCGCAGCGCGGGCAACCACGGCGGTCTCGCGAAGCCGCTCGCGGAGGTCGTCGTCGGAGAGGCGGTCGACCTCCGGGCCGGGGAGGACGGGCGCGCCGGGCGGGGCGATGCCGAGCTCGGCGGCGATGGCGCTGGCGGTGGCGGCGTGGTCGCCGGTGATCATGACGACCCGGATGCCGGCGTCGCGGCAGCCGGCGATGGCTTCGCGGACGCCGGGGCGGGGCGGGTCCATCATCGCCTGGAGGCCGAGGAAGGTGAGCCCGGCGGGGTGGTCGTCCGGGCCGGGCGGGGCATCGAGCGCGGCGAAGGCCATGGCGAGGACGCGGTGGCCGCGGCTGGCGAGCTCGTGGGCGGCGGCGAGCACGGCCTCGCGGTCGAGCGGCGCGGGGCCGGACGGCGTGAGCATGGAGGTCGAGCGTTCGAGCAGCCGCTCCGGCGCGCCTTTGACGAACCAGGTTGGGGCGCCCTCGAAATCGCGGCAGCTGGCGGAGTACTGGCGCTCGGATTCGAAGGGGATGTCGAGCAGGACGGGCGCGGCGCGCAGCTCGGCGGGCTCCATGCCGGCGGCGATGGCGGCGAGGAGGAGCGCGGCCTCGGTGGGATCGCCGCTCGTTTCGTAGGTCTCGCCGGCGAGGAAGGCATCGGCTTCGTTGGTCATGACGCCGGCGATGAGGAGGAGCCGCTCGGCGGGTTCGAGGCCGATGGGCTCGGCGCCGGGCGCCGGCGGCGGGAGCGGACGGACGCCGGCGGCGGTCCAGAGTTCACGGACGGTCATCCGGTTTTCGGTGAGGGTGCCGGTCTTGTCGGTGCCGATGACGGTCGTGCTGCCGAGGGTTTCGACCGCCGGGAGCTTGCGGATGATGGCGTTGCGGCGGGCCATGCGCCGGACGCCAAGGGCGAGCGCGACGGTGAAGACGACGGGGAGGCCCTCGGGCACGACGGCGACGGCGAGGGCGACCGCGACCTTGAACATCTGGGAGGGGGATTCGCCGACGGCGACGCCGAGGAGGAAGGAGACGAGGGCGCCGAGGGCGACGATGACGCCGATGGTGCGGGCGAACCGCTCCATCCGCTCCTGGAGCGGCGTCTGCGGGGTGGCCTGCTCGCGGATGCTGCCGGCGATGGCGCCGAGCTCGGTCGCCATGCCGGTCGCGACGGCGTAGCCGCGCCCGCGGCCGCGGACGACGATGCTGCCCGAGTAAGCCATGCAGGCGCGGTCGGCGATGGGCGCGGCTTCATCGACCGGGTCGGCGTGGCGGGACACGCCTTCGGACTCGCCGGTCAGGAGCGACTGGTCGAGGACGAGGCCGGTGACCTGGACGAGGCGGATATCGGCGGGGACGCGCATGCCGGATTCGAGCAGGACGAGGTCGCCGGGGACGACCTCGCGGCCTTCGATTTCCCGCTCGTGGCCCTCGCGGAGCACGCGGGCGCGGGGCGCGACGAGGCTCATGAGGGCGCGGACCGAGCGCTCGGCGCGGCGCTCCTGGGTGAAGCCGATGGAGGCGTTGAGCAGGAGGACGGCGGCGATGACGGCGGCATCGACGACGTCGCGCAGGACGAGGGTGACCAGCGCGGCGGCGAGGAGGATGTAGATGACGGGCGAGCGGAACTGGCGGAGGAGCGTGACGTACCAGGGCGTCGGCGGCGCGGGCTCGATTTCGTTGGGGCCGAAGCGGGCGAGCCGGCTCGCGGCCTCGGCGGCGGGCAGGCCGTGAGGGCCGGTGCCGAGGCGGGCCTCGACCTCGGGCAGCGGGAGCGCGTGCCAGGGCGGCGGGGCGCCGGCGCCCTCACCGGCCGGCGGCATCGGTGCCTCCCGGGGCGGTGACGATGAGCGGCAGCGGGCTCGTGCGGAGGAGCGCCTCGGCGACGGAGCCGAGGAGGAAGCGCATGGCGCGGCCGCGGCCGTGGGTGGCGAGGGCGAGGTGCGTCGCGCCCGTCTCGGCAGCAACGCGAAGCGCGGCGGCCGGGACGGATTCGAAGGCGCGCGGCGGTTCGACCCGGCGATGGGCGGCGGGCGCGGAGAGACCGCGCTCCAGCGCCTGGAGGGCGGCCGCGAGGTCGAGTTCCCGCTCTTCGGGCCGCTCGCCGACGGCGGGGACGGCGACGGCGAGGAGTTCGACGGGAACGGCGGCATCGCCGAGCAGGCGGGCGAGCGCGGGCGCGACCGCGGCCGACTCCGGCGAGCCATCGGCGAGGGCGAGGATGCGGACGGGCGTCGGGGCCGGGCCGGCGTAGCGCGGGCCGATGGCGAGGACCGGGACGGGGGCGGCGCGGACGGCGCGGCCGAGGTCGCCGAGCCAGGGGGTTTCGCGCGCGTCGACGGCGAGGAGCCGCGGGGCGGTTGCGATGGCGAGGCGGACGGGCGGCGACCAGGGCGGCTCGCCGTTCAGGCGGAGGCTGAGGCCTGCGGAGGCGACCCCGGGCGGCAGCAGGGCCGCGAGGTCGGCCTCGGCGGCGGCGCGGGCGGCTTCGACGTCGGCCGGGTTCGCCGGGTCGGCCGACGCCGCAGCATCGAAGAGGGCAGTGGCGGCGAGCGAGAGGCCGAGGGCGCGGGCGAGCGGTTCGGCCGCACGGGGAAGAGTCGCGGTATCGCCGGGAGGCAGCGCACACAGGACGGTCATGGCACGAGTATGGCCGATCAACGGGGCCGCGTGACGGGGCAGACGGCCCCCCTCGGGCGGCCGTTTGGGCGGCCGACGGGTGCAAAACCGGGCATCTTTTTCCCTGCGCGTGCGGTGCTACCGTGAGGGAGCCGTGGGCACACCAGGGGGGCCCGATCTCACGCCGCTCTACAGCCCGCAGGGCCGGGTGACCCGCTACCGGGTCAGCCTGCCAAAGGCGGGCATCGTCGAGACGGGCGCCGGGCGATACGAGGCGACACCGTACGCGGAGCGGCGGCGGGGGCTGGGCGGGTTCGCGCTGGACCTGAAGGACCTCGTCATCGGGCGGTCGATGTCGAACCTGCGGCTCGCCGAGCAGCGGCTGAGCCGGAAGATTGCGCTGGCGGTCTTTTCCTCGGACGCGATTTCGTCGACGGCGTACGGCCCGCAGGAGGTGCTGCTCATCCTCGTGATGGCCGGTTCGGGAGCGCTGACCTACAGCCTGCCGATCGTGCTCGCCATCGTGGGGCTGCTGGCGGTGGTGGTGCTCTCGTACAGCCAGACGATCCGGGCGTACCCCCATGGCGGCGGGGCGTACACCGTGGCGCTGGAGAACCTCGGGAAGGCGGCCGGGCTGACGGCCGCCGCCGCGCTGCTGATCGACTACACCCTGACCGTGTCGGTCTCGATCTCGGCGTCGGTGGAGGCGATCGTGGCCGCGTTCCCGAGCATGCAGCCGCTGTCCGTCGAGCTTGCGGTCGCGATGGTGGCGGTGATCGCGACGATGAACCTGCGCGGGGTGCGGGAATCGGGGACGGTGTTCGCCATCCCGACGTACGGGTTCATCATCGTGCTGGGGACGACGATCGTCTTCGGCGTCGCGAAGGTGCTGCTGAGCGATACGCCGAACATCTTCGCGGCGGGGACGCCGGACCGCGCGCTACCGGAGGCGACGCACAGCCTGTCGCTCTTCCTGCTGCTGCGGGCGTTCGCGGCCGGGTGTTCGGCGCTGACGGGCGTGGAGGCGGTCTCGAACGGGGTGCAGGCGTTCAAGCCGCCGGAGTGGAAGCACGCGATCGAGACGATGACGGCGATGGCGATCATCCTCGGGTCGCTGCTTTTGGGGACGACGCTGCTGGCGCGGCATTACGGCGTGGTCTACCTCGAGGGCGACCACGCGACGGTGCTGGCGCAGATCGGCGAGCAGGTTTTCGGCCGAGGGGCGATGTTCTTCGCGCTGCAGGCGTTCACGGCGGGGATCCTGTTCCTCGCGGCGAACACCTCGTTCGCCGATTACCCGCGGCTGGCTGCGGTGCTGGCGAAGGATGCCTACCTGCCGCGGGTGTTCCGGCAGCGGGGGAACCGGCTGGTCTTCAGCTACGGCATCCTCGCGCTGGCGCTGATGGCGATCGGGCTGATCGTGCTCTTCCAGGCGAAGACGACGCGGCTCATCCCGCTGTATGCCTTCGGGGTGTTCCTCTCGTTCACGCTCTCGCAGGCGGGGATGGTGCGGCACTGGCACCGGCTGCGGGGCCGCGGCTGGCGACCTTCGATGGCGATCAACGGATTCGGGGCGACCGTGACGGCCATCGTCACGGCGATCGTGGTGGTCACGAAATTCAACGAGGGCGGCTGGATGGTGGTGGTGGCGGTGCCGGTCGCGGCGGCGGGCCTGTACTTCGTCGGCCGGTACTACGCGCGGCTGCGGCGGCTGCTCCACGTGCCGCCGGAGGCGACGTTCGATATGCGGCCGCGGGGCGAGGCGCCGGAGCCGGTGCTCGTGCCGGTGCAGGAGGTCAACCTCGCGCTGGTGATGGCGCTGGGGGCCGCCTGCGAACGCGCGAAGGCGGTCGAGGCGATCCACGTGGAGGTCGACCCCGACCAGCCGGACGATATCGACGCACAGTGGCGGCGGCAGTTCCCGGGCATCCCGCTGGTGGTCATCGATTCGCCGTACCGGAACGTGGCGGACCCATTCGCGCGGTACGTGGAGGACCGGCTGCGGGAGCCGCCGTACGGGGTGACGGTGCTGCTGCCAATCATCGAGACGCGGCGCTGGTTCGAGCGGCTGCTGGTGAACCAGAGCGCCGGAGCGATTGCGCGGCGGCTGAAGGCGAACCGGCGCGTGCGGATCGAGCGGTACTACTACCAGCCGGGAGGGCTGGGCCGGCGGCGGGGGCATCGCCCGCCGGTGCGCGTGTAATCGCCGCGGTGAGGAAATCAGGATGTTCCCCGAGGCCGGGCGTCCGAACTCTCCAGTAGGATGCGCCGGGATGAACGGGGGACCCCGGTGAACGTCGCGCTCTCGGCGGCGGACGAAGCGACCCGGGCGCGCATCGCGGCAGCGCTGCGGGCGGCGGGGCATGCCGTCGTGGCGCGCGACGAAGCGGCCGACGTGGTCGTCGCCGACGGGCTGTGCGGGGCGGAGGCTGCCCGCGAGGCGCAGCAGGCGGTGCTCGGCCTGGGGCGGGTGTTCATCGCCGGGATTACGGATGTGCCCGGCGGCGTCGCGGCGGCGCTGCGCGGCGGGGCGGCCGACGCCTACCCCGCGGGCGATGCAGCGGCGCTGCTGGCGCGGCTCGCGGTGCTGGAGGCCGCCGGCCCGCGGGACGTCGGCGCGAGCCTGGCGGCGACGAACGTCAACGATGCAATGTATGCGGTGGACCTGGAGGGCCGATTCCTCTGGGCGAACGAGGCAGCGGAGCGGCTGACGGGCTACCGCCGCGAGCAGCTCGTCGGGATGCATTTCTCGGAGCTGGTACGCGACCCGGGGGATATCGAGCGGGCTGCCGCGGAGATGGCGGCGAAGGTCGCAGGCGACACCGAGACATCGCTGTTCGAGGTGACGATCACGACGGCCTCCGGCGAGCTCGTACCGGTCGAGGTCAACAGCCGGGTGGTTTTCCGCGACGGGCATCCGTGGGCGGTCGAAGGCGTCGCGCGCGACCTGCGGCCGCGGCGGCGAGCAGAGGCGGAGGTGCGCCGGCAGGCGGAGCTGTTCGCCCAGCTGGGCGTCGCGGCGGTGGCCGTCGACACGCAGGGGCGCATCGTGGCGTGGAACCGGGAGGCCGAGCGGATGTTCGGCGAGGGGGCCGTCAGCATGCTCGGGACGGGGGCCGTGAGCGGCTTCTCGACCGACGTGGAGGCGACCGCCCGGCAGCTGGCGCGCGTGCTCACGGGCGAGACGGTGACCGAGGCGCGCGACCTCCGCCGTGCGGACGGCTCGCTCTTCCCGGCGCTGGTAACTGCCGCGCCGCTCCGTGACGAGCGCGGCGCGGTCGCGGGCGCGATCGGGGTCATCCTCGACCTGAGCGAAGAGCGCGCGCGGCAGGAGCGGATGGCGCAGCTCGCGGCGGTCGTCGAATCGAGCGACGACGCCATCACGATGTACGACCGCGACGGGACGATCATCGGCTGGAACGCGGCGGCGGAGCGGATCTATGGCCGGCCGGCGGCCGAGGCGGTCGGGATGAAGGCATGGGAGCTCGCGGAGCCCGCGGAGCAGGAGGCGCGCCGGGCGATGGTGATGCGGCTACTCGGCGGGGAGGCGATCTCGGGGCAGGTGGTGCGAAGGGGCGGGAACCCGGGGATGGTCGGCTATCTCAGCCTCTCCGCGTTCCCGCTGCGGGATGCTGAGGGGCGCATCACGGGCGCGGCCGCGGTTGCGCGCGACATCACCGCGCTCGTCGAGGCGGAGCGGGAGCGGAGCCGGCTGGCCGCCATCGTGGAATCGGCGGACGACGCCGTCATCGGGCGGGACCTGGAGGGCCGGATCACGAGCTGGAACGCGGCGGCCGAGCGGCTCTTCGGCTACACCGCGGCGGAGATGCTGGGCGGCTACGGCTACGAGACGGTGCCGGCGTCGCGGCGCGCCGAGTACACCGCCCGCGCGCGGGAGGTCGCGGGCGAGGAGCGGGTCGAGGCCGATGTGCTCCGGCAGGACCGGCAGGGCCGGGTCTTCCCGGTGCGCGCGGTGACGTTCCCGGTGTACGACCAGCGCGGGCAGCGGCTCGGCTCGGCGACGTTCCTGCGGGACATCAGCGACGAGCGGGCAATGCTGGCCGCGCTGGAAGAGCGGGAGCGGCAGCTGCGGGCGCTGTTCGAGAGCGCCGGCGAAGCGATCATCCTCGTCGACCGGGAGCGGCGCATCCGCTGGCTGAACCGGGCGGCCGTCGCGATCGGCGAGGAAACCTTCGGCGAGCGCCCGGACGTCGGCGCCCCCATCGACCGCTGGGTGCGCCCGCAGGATCGGGAGGCCTGGGAGGCGGCCTTCGAAGGCGCCCTCGCCGGGCGGAGCACGACGCTGCTCGGGCGGCTGATGCGGAGCGACGGCTCGCCGTTCTGGTATGAGATGACGTACCGCCCCGTGCACGACGCGGACGGTTCCGTGGCCGCGGCTGCGCTCGTGGGGCGGGACGTGACGGAGCGGATGGAGGCGGAGCGGGCGCTGCGCGACCGGGAGGCGACGCTGCGGAGCATCTTCGAGAGCACGCGCGACCACCTCTGGCTGCTGGACCGGGAGGGGCGGCTGGTCACCTGCAACACGCCGGCGGCGGAGTTCTCCGAGCGGCGGTTCGGACGGCGGCCGGAGTCGGGCGATTCGATGCTGGCGTTCGCGGACGAGCGGGGGCGGCCGGTGCTGGAAGCGGCGATCCGGATGGCGCTCGAGGGACAGGAGCCCGAGGGCGAACTGGCGGTGCCGCACGCGGACGGCACGAAAACGTACTTCAACATCCACGTGACACCCGTGCGGGATGAGCGGCGGGGCATCACCGGGGTGCTGGTCGATGCGCGCGACGTGACCGCGGAGGCGCTCGCGCGGCGGGAGCTGCAGCGGGCGCGGCAGGCACTGGCCGAGGAGTACGCGAAGCTCTCGACGATCATCGAGAACTCCGACGAAGGGGTCATCCTGCTCGACCGGGAGTGCCGGGTGGTGGCCTTCAACAGCGAGTTCGCGGAAGGGACGAAGCTTCGGCGAGGCATCGCCCCGCAGCCGGGGATGCACTTCACGGAGACGGTCTCGCCTGAGAGCGCCGCGTTCCTCCTCGGGAAGGTGCAGGAGGCGCTCGCCGGCCGGCGCGTCGCGTTCGAAGTCCAGTCGCAGACGCCGGGGCAGCGGCGCTGGTTCGAAGTGCGCATCCGGCCGGTCGTCACCGAATCGGGCGAGGTGACGGGGGCCGTCTACACGGGGCGGGACGTGACGGAGCGGCGGCTGCTGGAGGAGGAGCGGGAGGCGGCGCTCGCAGAGGCGCGGCGGCTCGCGGCGATCGTCGAGAGCTCGACCGAGGCAGCGCTGGCGGTCGGCCGTGACGGGCGGATCGAAAGCTGGAACCGGGCCGCAGAGGCGCTCTACGGCTGGAGCGCGGAGGAAGCGACCGGGCAGCCGTTCACCCTCATCGTGCCGCCGGAAGAGCGCCCCGCGGCCGAGCGGCTGTTCGCGCGGCTGCTGGCGGGCGAGTCGTACCGGGGCGAAATGGACCGGGTGCACAGGTCCGGCCAGCGGTTCCGGGTGGAGTCGGTCTACTTCCCCCTGCGCGATGCGCAGGGCGTGGTCATCGGCGTCGGGTGCACGTCGCACGATGTGACGCGGGAGCGGGAGATGGAGCGGCGCATCGCCGAATCGGCGGCGGACCTCGCGGCGACGCTCGCGTCGATCCGGGAGGGCGTGGCGCTGATCGGGGCGGACGGCCGGCTGGCGGCGGTGAACCCGGCCACGCAGTCGGCGGTCGGCGAGGTGTTCGGCGTTCGGCCGGAGCCCGGGATGCACTGGCGGGACGCGCTCCCCGAAAGCTGGCATCAGGCCTTCGCGGAGGTCATGGAGCGGACGCTGGCTGGCGAATCGATGACGTACGAGCTGCAGCTCACGGATGCGGCGGGGAATCCGCGGTGGTTCGAGCTGTCGTTCGGGCGGGTGGAGCTGCCGGACGGCTCGGTGCGCGGCATCGCGCTCAGCACGCGGGACCTGACGGAGCGGAAGCGGACGGAGGAGCGGCTGCTGCAGGCGCAGAAGGCGGAATCGCTGGCAGTGCTGGCGGGCGGCATCGCGCACGACTTCAACAACCTGCTCGTCGGTATCCTCGGCAATGCGGGGCTGGCCCTGGCCGAGCTGCCGCCGGAATCGCCCGTGCGGGAGACGGTGGCCGAGATCGAGCTGGCGGGGCAGCGGGCGGCCGACCTCGCGCGGCAGATGCTGGCGTATTCCGGCCGGGGGAAGTTCGTGGTGCAGCCGCTCAGCCTGAACGGGGTGGTCGAGGAGATGGCGCACCTGCTGCGGGTCTCGGTCGGGGCGGGCGTGCGGCTGGTGCTGGACCTCGCGCCGGGGCTCCCGGCGGTGGTCGGCGACGCCACCCAGCTGCGGCAGGTGATCATGAACCTCGTCATCAACGCGTCGGACGCGATCGGGAGCGGCGAGGGCACGATCCGCGTACGGACGAGCGTGGCCCCGGGCACGCGGGAGCTGTTCGAACGCGCCGTGCTGGCGCCGGGGCAGCTCGCCGAGCGGTACGTCGTGCTGGAAGTGGCCGATACGGGCTCGGGGATGGATGCGGCGACGCTCTCGCGGATTTTCGACCCGTTCTTCACGACGAAGTTCACGGGGCGCGGGCTCGGGCTCGCGGCCGTGCTCGGCATCATCCGCGGGCACCGCGGCGGCATCGACGTCGAAAGCACACCGGGCGCGGGCACGACGTTCCGGGTGATGCTCCCTGCGAGCCAAAGCACGGCGCGGGCGGAGCCGGGGGCCGGCGGCGGCGGGCAGTGGCGGGGCGAGGGGCTCGTCATCGTGGCGGACGACGAGCCGAGCGTGCGGACGGTCACCGCGCGGGCGCTGCGGGCGATGGGCTTCGAGGTCGTCGAGGCCGCGGACGGTCAGGAGGCGGTGGAGCTGTTCGCCCGCGAGCGCGCGCGGGTGCGGCTCGTGCTGCTCGATATGACCATGCCGCGGATGAACGGGGAGGCCGCGCTCCGGGCGGTCCGGGAGATGGACCCGGCGGCAAAGGTCGTGCTGATGAGCGGCTACACCGAGCAGGACGCGCAGGAGCAGGTCGGCGGCGGACTGGCCGGGTTCCTGCAGAAGCCGTACGAATTGGGAGCGCTGCGCGAGACGGTGCGGCGTGCGCTCGGCGAGGACACCGGATAGAACATCTGTACGCTATACTGCGCGGGTGACCGAGGAACGGCTGGTGGCGCCGCAGGCGCTGGCGGAGGACGCGGATCTGGAGCGGTCGCTCCGGCCGCGGCGGCTGGAGGAGTTCCCGGGTCAGGAGCGGACGAAGCGGAACCTCGCCATCGCCATCGAAGCGGCGAAGCAGCGGGGCGAAGCGCTCGACCATGTGCTGCTGTACGGGCCGCCGGGGCTCGGCAAGACGACGCTGGCGAACATCATCGCGAACGAGATGGGCGTCTCGATCCGGACCACGAGCGGGCCCGCGTTCGAGCGGCCGGGCGACCTCGCGGCGGTGCTCACGAACCTGAAGGAGCACGACATCCTGTTCATCGACGAGATCCACCGGCTTTCGAGCGCGGTGGAGGAGATCCTCTACCCGGCGATGGAGGATTTCGCGCTCGACCTCGTCATCGGGAAGGGGGCGGGGGCGCGATCGGTGCGGCTGGCGATGCCGCGGTTCACGCTCATCGGGGCGACGACGCGGTATGCGATGGTGAGCGCGCCGCTGCGCGACCGGTTCGGCTCGGTCTACCGCCTCGATTTCTACGAGCCTGAGACGCTGGCGGTCATCGTGCGGCGCTCGGCGGCCATCCTCGGGGTCGATGTGCCGGGCGACGCGGCGATGGAGATCGCACGGCGCGCGCGGGGGACGCCCCGGATTGCGAACCGGCTGCTGCGGCGGGTGCGGGACTTCGCCGCTGTCCGGAACGGCGGGGTGGTGACGCTCGAGGCGGCGCGGGAGGCGCTGGCGATGCTCGACGTTGACGAACTGGGGCTCGATGAGTCGGACCGGGCGGTGCTGCGGGCGATTTGCGAGAAGTTCGGCGGCGGACCGGTCGGGCTGGAGACGATCGCGGCGGCGATTTCGGAGGAGGCCGACACGATCATGGACGTGTACGAGCCGTTCTTGCTGAAGTGCGGGTTCCTGAACCGGACGCCGCGCGGGCGGGTGGCGACGGAGGCAGCCTACCGGCACCTCGGGCTGGAGCCGCCGCGGGACCGGCCGGCGCAGGCCGGACTGTGGGACGCGCTAGCGGAGCCGTAGAGCGGGGGCAGACGGCGGGAGAGACGGGGGCCGGCTGGCGCCGGCCCCGGGCGATGAGGGGCGGCCGGTTCAGGCGCGGGCCGGCGCCTCCTGCGTGAGCACGGCCTCATAGACGGAGAGCCGGGGCGGCCCGGCGAGGACGCCGTGGAGGGGCGCCTGGCCGTGGGCAGCGCGGAAGGCTTCGGAGCGGGTCCAGGCTTCGAAGGCGGCGCGGGATTCCCAGGTGGAGTGGGAGATGTACTCCCCGGGCTCGTCGCCCTTGAGGAGGGCGAAGCGGAGGAAGCCGGGGACGGATTCGAGGTAGGACTCCCGGGTGCGCCAGGCGGCTTCGAAATCGGCTTCGCGGCCGGGGTTGATGGCGAAACGGTTCATCGCGACGAACAAGGGGGCCTCCAGGGCGAGATGATGGCATGGCGGTCTGCCAGCGTAAGCCGAGCCGCCACGATGCATGATGCTAGACTGATCGCTTGTCATTAGGCAAGCCTAATGCCAGATCTTCGGATAATCCCGCTCTTGGGATGAGGAGGTGTGAGATGTTCCCTGCGCGGAGCGCCCGCCGGGCGCTTGCAATCGGGCTGGCGGCGTGCCTGGCCGCCGGCGCATTCTTCGCCGCGGCATGCGGCGGCGATGACGATGATGATGCGGCGACACCGCCGCCTGCGGCGACGACGGCCGCCCCGGCCGCGACGGCCAGCCCGACGGCGACACCTGCGCCGACCGTGGCCGCAGAGGCGCGGCCTGTCCTCCCGGCGAAGGTGACCGATAAGGACGGCAAGGAGATCACGGTCAGCGACGTCAGCCGGATCGTGGTGCTGAACGGCGACCTGACGGAAGTCGTGTATGCGCTCGGCCTCGGCGAGAACGTGGTCGGCGTCGACACCTCGGCGACGTACCCCCCGGAAGCGGCGCAGAAGCCGAAAATCGGCTACCAGCGGTCGCTCAATGCCGAGGGCATCCTGAGCCTGCAGCCGACGGTGATCATCGGCAGCGAGCTGGCGGGGCCGCCGGCGGTCATCGAGCAGATCAAGTCGGCGGGCGTTCCGGTGGTGCTGTTCAAGACGGTGGCCTCGCTGGACGACGTGAGCCGAAAGATTACCGACGTGGCGACTGCGCTGGGCGTCCCGAACCGGGGCAAGCTGCTGGCCGAGCAGACCCGGAAGGAGATCGGCGAGGCGGTCGCGCTGGCGAAGAAGGCGACGAGCAAGCCGCGGGTCGTCTTCCTCTATCTCCGGGGCTCGACGACGCAGGTGATCATGGGCAAGGGCTCGGGCGCCGATGTGCTGATTACGGCGGCGGGGGCGATCGATGCCGGTGCCGAAGCGGGGGTGACCGGCAGCAAGCCGCTGACGCCGGAAGCGCTGGTCGCAGCGCAGCCGGACGTGATCCTCGTGCTGACGGCGGGGCTGCAATCGGTTGGCGGCGTCGACGGCCTGCTGCAGATCCCGGGCATGGCGCAGACGCCGGCCGGCCAGCAGAAGCGGGTACTCGACTTCGATGACCAGTACCTGCTGGGGCTGGGGCCGCGCGCCGGCAAGGCGCTCATGGACCTCGTGAAGGCGCTTCACCCCGAGCTGAAGGGCTAGCGGCGGCACATCGACGTTCGAGCAGCCGAGAGCGCGCGGCGTCACAGGCCGGCCTGCCCCGGGCATCCCCTCCCCCGGCAGGCCGGCCGCATCCATGCCGCGGGCGCGGCGGAGAGGAAACAATTGAGATGACGATCGCGGTCGGGTCACTGGTGCGCCGGGCGGGCCTGGCGCGGGGGGCGGGTTCGGCTGGCGGCCCTGCCGGCGCTGGCCGGGCTGCTCGCCCTCGCTGTGCTGCTGAACCTCGTCATCGGGGCGGTGCGGGTGCCGCCCGGCGAAGTGCTCGGGATCCTGCTCGACCATGCCGGGCTCCCGGCGCCGTTCGAGTTCACGCGGCAGCACGAGGCGGTGGTCTGGAACATCCGGGTGCCGCGGACGCTGCTGGCGCTCGTCGTGGGCGCCGGGCTGGCGACTGCCGGCTGCGCGCTGCAGGGGATCTTCCGCAACCCGCTGGCGGACCCCGGCATCATCGGCGTTTCGAGCGGGGCGGCGCTCGGCGCGGTCGGGGTCATCATCCTCGGCGTGAGCCCGCTGGGAACGTGGACGACTCCCGCGGCTGCTTTCGCCGGCGGGCTCGCGCTGACGCTCGCGGTCTACGCGCTATCGCGGCGGGACGGGCGGACGGAAGTGGTGACGCTGGTGCTGACGGGCGTGGCGCTCAACGCCATCGCCGGCGGGGTCATCGGCTTCGCACTGTTCTTCGCGACGGACGCGCAGCTGCGGAACGTGGTGTTCTGGCAGCTCGGCAGCGTGGGCGGCGCGACGTGGGCGGCGGTGCGGCCGGCGGCGCTGCTGGCGCTCATCGCGCTGGTGCCGCTGATGCGGTACGGCCACCGGCTGAACCTGCTGGCGCTGGGCGAGCGGGAAGCGTACCACCTCGGGGTCGATACCGAGCGGCTGCGGCTCGAGGTGATCGGGCTGGCGGCGCTGGCGACCGCAGCGGCGGTCTCGTTCGCGGGCATCATTTCGTTCGTGGGGCTGGTGGTGCCGCACATGCTGCGGCTGATGCTGGGGCCGGACCATCGGCGGTTGCTGCCGGCTTCCGCGCTGCTCGGCGCGGCGGCTATCGCGCTGGCAGACCTCGCAGCGCGGACGGTGGTGGCGCCGGCCGAGATGCCGCTGGGGGTGGTGACGGCCCTCGCGGGCGGGCCGTACTTCCTCTGGCTGATCCACCGGACGCGGCGGGCGCAGGGAGGCTGGGGATGAGGCTCGAAGCGCGGGGCGTGACGTTCCGGGCCGGGCCGTTCGCGCTGGTGCGCGGGGCCACGGTGGCAGTGGAGCCGGGCGAGCTGGTCGCGGTCGTCGGGGCGAACGGTGCAGGCAAGTCGACGCTGCTGCGGCTGCTGGCGGGCGACCTGCGGCCGGCTGAGGGGGAAGTCCTGCTCGGCGGCCGGCCGCTGGGAAGCTTCCGCGCGGCGGAGCTCGCGCGGCTGCGGTCGGTGCTGCCGCAGCAGTCGCGGATCGAGTTTTCGTTCACGGTGCGGCAGGTGGTCGAGATGGGGCGGAGCCCGCACCTCAGCGGGCGCGCGGCGCCTGCGTCCCACGCGGCGGCGGTCGAGGCGGCGATGCGGGCTGCCGACGTCGCGGCGCTGGCGGAGCGGGCGTATCCCGGCCTGTCGGGCGGGGAGCAGGCGCGGGCCTGCCTCGCGCGGGTGCTGGCGCAGGAGACGCCGGTGGTGTTGCTCGACGAGCCGACCGCGGCGCTCGACATCCGCCACCAGCACCAGGTCCTCACCGTGATCCGGGGGCTTGCTGCGAAGGGCCGCGCCGTGCTCGCGGTCGTCCACGACCTCAACCTCGCGGCGGCGTACGCGACCCGGGTGGTCGCGATGCACCGGGGTGTCATCGCGGCGGACGGCCCGCCCGCGGAGGTGCTGACGGCGGAGGTGCTGAGCCGCATCTACGAGCACCCGGTGGAGGTGGTGCGGGCGGGGTCGCCGGAGCGGCTGGTGGTGCTGCCGCGGCACGAGGTCGCGGCCGGGGCCTGACGGCAGGGGCGGCCCCGACCGGGTAGAGTGACCTCGATATCCCGTGTTCGGAGGTTGGAGTCATGCCCTGGGTCGTGAGCGTCTTCCTCGCGGTCATCATCTGCGGCGGCGCGCTGCTCATCGGGCGGGCGGCGCGGGCTGCAGCCCAGCCCGGCACCCCGGAGCGGATGCGGGGCGCCCTCATCATGGGCGTCGCAGCAGCGATCTTCATCGCGTGGGTCGGGGTCCACACGGCGCTGCGATCGGTGAAGCCCATCGAGGCTGGCCACGTCGGCGTCGTCTACCAGTTCGGCGAAATCGTCGGGCAGAAGCCGGAGGGCCTGCAGTTCATCTGGCCGTGGCAGGACCTGCGCATCGAGAGCGTGCAGGTGCAGCGCTACCGGTTCGAGAACATCACGGCGTTCTCGCAGGAGACGCAGGACGTCTTCTTCATCGCGACGCTGAACTACTCGGTCTCGCCGGCGGCGGTGCAGACGCTGTTCCGGACGGTGGGGCCGCGCTGGTTCGACCGGCTCATCGAGCCGCGGGTGCTGAACTTCTTCAAAGAAGAGACGGTGAAGTACTCGACGGTGGACGTCGGCCCGAACCGCGAGAACATCCGCTCGGCGGTGCGGGCGCGGCTGGCGGCCGAGCTGGCGCCGTTCTCGATCGAGATCAACGACCTGCTCATCGACAACATCGAGTTCAGCGCGGAGTTCAAGGCGGCGATCGAGCAGAAGCAGATTGCGACGCAGGATGCGCTGCGGGAGCAGGAGCGGGTGCGGCAGCGGCAGTTCGAAGCGCAGCAGCAGATCGAACTGGCGCGCGGCGAGGCGGAGTCGATCCGGGTGCGCGCGGAGGGCCAGGCCGAGGCGAACCGGCTGCTCTCGCAGTCGCTGACGCCGGAGGTCATCCAGTTCCAGGCGCTGCAGAAGCTGGGCGACAACATCCAGATCGCGCTGCTGCCCTCCGGGCAGGGGATCATCCTCGACCCGACGACGCTGCTGGGGCAGGCCGGCGCGAACCGGTGAGGCCGGCGCGCGGGGCGCCCGGCGGGTCGGCGGCTGCTACGCTGTCTTGATGCTCGCCGCACCCGCGCGCCGGAATCTCCGCCTGCTCGCCGCGTTCTGGTTCCTGCGGGAGTTCCAGCTCTGGATTCCCGTCTGGATCGTCTACCTGACGCTGGAGCGCGGCTTTTCGTTCAGCCAGATTACGGCTGCGGAGAGCGTCTACCTGCTCGGGGTGCTGGCGCTCGAAGTGCCGACCGGGGCGATCGCGGACCGGTACGGGCGGAAAATCTCGCTCGGGCTCGGGGCGATCAGCCTCGCGTCGTCGGTGACGGTGTTCGCGTTCACGACATCGCCCGTGGTGCTGTTCGTTTCGTTCGCGTGGTGGGCGGTCGCGACGACGCTGATGTCCGGGGCCGACATGGCGCTGCTGTTCGACACGCTGAAGGCGGCGGGGCGAGAGCACGAGTACGAGCGGCTGGCTGGCCGGGGCCAGGCGGTGTCGTGGAGCGGGGTCGGGCTGGCGACGCTGTTCGGCGGGCCGGTCGCGGCGGTGCTCGACATCCGGGCGACGATCCTGATAGGGGCGGCGACGTGCCTCGCCGCAGCGGCGGTGGCCTTCGCGCTCTGGGAGCCGCCGCGGGCGGCGGTGGAGCGGGCAGGCGGGATGCGCGGCTACCTCGGGACCATCGGGGCGGCGTTCCGGGACGCCTGGGAGGCGCGGGCGGTGCGGTACGTGCTGCTCCTCTTCGGCGTCACGGTGGCCGGGCTGGAGACGGTCCACTACCTCGTGCAGCCGTACCTCGTGGAGAACGGCGTGCGGGTCGGGACGGCGTTCTCGCTCCTGCAGGTGCCGCTCTTCGCCGCCGGGATGGGCGGGGCGCTGCTCGCCTCCCGGGTGGAGCGGAGTGCGGGTCCGGTCGGCGGGCTGCTGCTGCTCGCCGCGGCAGGGATGGCGATGCTCGGGGCGCTGGCGCCGTCGCTCTGGCTGTACGGGGCGCTGCCGGTGCTGATGGCGGCGAACTCCTGTGCGTGGCCGCTGATGACGGGCGCGGTGAACCGCCAGGTTTCGTCGGAGCGGCGGGCGACGGTGCTGTCGATCGGGAGCATGACGGTGAGCGTGGCGATGGCGGTGCTCGCGCCGGTCATCGGCCTGGCGGTCGACACCTGGGGCACGGGCGCTGCCTTCGGCCTGGGAGCGGCGGCAACGGCGGCGGGCATCGGGCTGTTCGGCGGGCCGGCGCTGGCGGCCTGGCGGGAGCGGAACGGGACAGCCGGCGCGGCGGCGGCGAGCCCGGCGGCGGGAACGTAAGGCGCTCCCGCGGCAGAATGGCGGACGCCCCTCGCACCTTCGACGCTGATTTCCTGGGAGGCGCCATGGCCGGGCTGTTCGATATTTCGGGGAAGGTCGCGCTCGTGACGGGCGGCTCGCGCGGCATCGGGCTGATGATCGCGCGCGGGTTCGTGGAGGCGGGCGCGAAGACGTACATCTCCTCGCGGAAGGCGGACGCCTGCGCGGAAGCCGTCGCCGAGCTTTCGAAGTTCGGCACCTGCATCGCCATCCCGGCGGACCTCGGCACGGAGGCGGGCTGCCGCTACCTCGCGGACGAGCTGGCGAAGCGGGAGGAGCGGCTGCACATCCTCGTGAACAACGCGGGGGCGAACTGGAACGCGCCGCTGGCCGAGTTCCCGGATGAGGCGTGGGACAAGGTGATGAACCTGAACGTGAAGGGCGTGTTCCACCTCACGCGGTTCCTCGTCCCGCTGCTGGAGAAGGCGGCGAGCGACGCGGACCCGGCGCGAGTGATCAACATCGGCTCGATCGACGGGCTGCAGGCGCCGGGCTTCGATACCTACGCCTACTCGTCGAGCAAGGCGGCGGTGCACCACCTGACGCGGCACCTGGCGCAGAAGCTGGCGCCGAGCCGGATCACGGTCAACGCCATCGCGCCGGGGCCGTTCGAGAGCAAGATGATGGCCGAGACGCTCCGGCGGTTCGGCGAGGGCATCAGGGCGAGCAACCCGCTGGGCCGCATCGGCGTGCCGGACGACATGGCGGGGACGGCGATCTACCTCGCGTCGAAGGCAGGCGCCTACGTGACCGGGGCCGTGATCCCGGTGGACGGCGGGATGTCGACCCGCCACCAGTAGGCGGAGACCGTTCAGAACGCGAAGGGGTCGGAGCGGGCCCGCCGGCTGGCGCGGTCGGCGAAGAAGACGACGGCGAACAGCAGGAGCACGACGGCGGCGAGGATGCTGCCGGCGGCAGCGAACGCCCAGGCAGGCGGGCGGAAGTCGGCCGGGGTATCGCGGAAGGCGATGATGCCGCCGAGGACGATGGCGACGGCTCCTGCCGCGCCGAGGATGCCGCTCGTGACGAACAGCTCGGCCGCGACCAGGGCGAGGCCGAGGCCGATGAGGACGAGACCGGCGGTATCGACCGGCAGCAGGCCGAAGCCGAGGAAGCCGAGGATGATGGCGATGGCGCCGGCGACGCCCGGCACGCCGAGGCCCGGCGCATACAGCTCGATGATGAGCGCGAGGAAGCCGATGGAGAGGAGGAGTGAGGCGATGGCGGGGTCGGCGATGAAGGCGAGGAACCGCTCCCACGGGGTCATCTCGAGGTCGACCCGGGGGGCGTCGGCGAGGCCCGTCAGCGTGGCGGTGACGCCGGGCCGGAGGGTGACGGTGCGGCCCTCGGCTTTGCGGAGGAGGTCGTCGAGGTCGGCCGCGACGAAATCGACGACGTTCAGCCGGGCGGCGTCGTTTTCGTTGACGGCGACGGCCTCGCGGACGGCCTGCTCGGCCCAGTCGGCGTTGCGGCCGCGGAGTTCGGCGATGCCGCGGATGTAGGCGACGGCGTCGTTTTCGATCTTCTTGCCGAGGGTGCCTTCGATGTCGGAGCCGTCGGCGTTGATGGCGGCGGCCGCGCCGATGGCGGTGTTGGGCGCCATCGCGGCGATGTGGCCGGCCATCGTGATGAAGGTGCCGGCGCTCGCGGCGCGCGCCCCGATCGGCGCGACGTAGACGGCGACGGGGACATCGGCGCGGCCGATGCGCTGGACGATCTTGCGCATGGAGGAATCGAGGCCGCCGGGGGTATCGAGCTCGAGGACGACGAGGCGGGCGCGCTGCTCTTCGGCATCGGAGATGACGCGGTCGATGTACCGCTCCATGATCGGGCCGACGGTGCCGTCGACGCGGGCGACGACGACGCCGCCTTCGGGGGTGTCGCTGCCGGCGCAGGCCGCGAGGAGGCCGAGGGCGACGGCAGCGGCTGCGATGATTCGCCGCATCATGGTTCGAGTATAGCCGGGGGCGGCGGGCGCTTCTCCGGCAGGTTCGGGCGGGCGATACTGGCGGCATGACGGCGATGGCGATGGCCCGGCCGGCGCAGGGCCGCAGCCTGCGGAATGCGGTGGAGCTGGTGACGGCGCTCACGAGCCGGGACCTGCGGCTGCGCTACCAGGGGAGCGTGCTGGGCTGGGCGTGGTCGCTCGCGCGGCCGCTGGCGCTGGGCGCTGTGCTGGCGTTCGCGCTCGGGCGGGTGCTGGGCACGGGCATCACGGCGGAGTTCCTGCTGGCCGGGCTGTTCCCGTGGTTCTGGTTCCAGGGTGCGGTGCAGGGCGCGGCCGGCAGCTTCATCGGCAACGGCGGGCTGCTGAAGAAGGTGCGCTTCCCGCGCGCGGTGCTGCCGGTGAGCACGGTGCTGGGGGCGACGCTCCAGTTCGCGCTCTCGCTGCCGGTGCTCATCGGGTTCGTGCTGGCGGCGGGGAATGCGCCGACGGCGGCGTGGCTCGGGCTGCCGCTCATCTTCGCGCTCCAGCTGGGGCTGGTGGCGGGGCTCGGGCTGTTCGTGGCGAGCGTCACGGTCTACTTCCGCGACCTCGAGCACATCACGGAGGTGCTGCTGACGCTGCTCTTCTACGCGACGCCGATCATCTACAGCGCCGACCTCGTGCCGGAGGGCTACCGCTGGCTGACGTACGTGAACCCGCTGGCGCCGATCATGGAGGGGTGGCGGAGCATCCTGCTCGATGGGGCGATGCCGGCGGCGAGCCACCTCGCGGCGTCGGCCGGGCTGACGGCGCTGGCGCTGGCCATCGGCTGGGGGACGTTCCGGCGGCTGGAGGACGGGTTCGCCGATGCCATCTGACGGGGAGGTCGTGGTCGCTGCGCGGGGCGTCTCGCGGCGCTACCCGCTCGCGGTCCCGGGGCAGGCGCTGAAGACGACGCTGCTCCACCCGGGGCAGGCGTTCGGCGCATGGCGGCAGCGGCGGCGCCGGGAGCTGTGGGCCGTGCGCGACGTGTCGTTCGACGTGCGGCGGGGCGAGTTCTTCTCGATCGTGGGGGCGAACGGGAGCGGCAAGAGCACGCTCCTCCGGCTGCTGGCCGGGCTTTCGAAGCCGACGCGGGGGACGGTGGAGCTGCGCGGCCGGGTGAGCACCCTGCTGGAGCTCGGCAGCGGCTTCCACCCGCAGGTGAGCGGGCGCGAGAACGTCATCATGAACGGCCTGCTGATGGGGCGCACGAAGCGGGAGATGGAGGCGCTGCTGCCGGGCATCGTCGAATTCGCGGGGCTGCGGGAGTTCATCGACCAGCCGATGCGGACGTACTCCTCCGGGATGTACGTGCGGCTCGGGTTCGCCATCGCGGCGTTCATGGAGCCGGAGATCCTGCTGGTCGATGAGGTGCTGGCGGTCGGCGATGCGAAGTTCCAGGAGAAGTGTTACGACCACATCGCGAAGCTGCAGGCCCGGGGCGTCACGATCGTGATGGTGTCGCACGACCTCGGCGCGGTGGAACGGTTTTCGGACCGGGCGGCACTGATGGAGCGCGGCCGGATGGTCGCGATCGGCGCGCCGCGGAAGGTGGTCGGCCTGCACCTCGAACGGCTGGCCGAGACCTCGCCAGAAATCCGGCAGGCGATCGACGAAGGGATGGCGGCCGACGAGGAGCGGGTCCGGCGGATGCTGGAGGAAGACCCGGAATGGGCGGCGGCCTTCGCGGCGGCGCTGGAGCAGAACCCGGCCTTCCACGAGAAGCTGCGGCAGCAGGCCGGGCAGGGAGCAGGAAGCGATGTGCGGCCGGATTGAGCGGATACGGGCTGCATGGCGCGAGATGAAGGCGCTGCTGCGGGAGGACATCGAGCTGCAGGCGCAGTGGCCGCGGACGTTCGGGCTCATCCGGGCCGACCGGCCGGCGTGGTTCACGTTCGTCTACCTCCTGTTCGCCATCCACATGTTCCCGGCGGTCGTGCTCTACCGGGTGCAGGTGTTCCTGTACGAAGCGGGCTTCCCGCGGCTGGCGACGATCGTGTCGCGGCTGAACGCCTTCCTGTTCGATGTGACGATCGGGAACCACGTGCGGGCCGGCGGGGGGCTGCTGATCGCGCACGGGCACGTGGTGCTGGACGGCTGGACGACGATCGGGCGGCGGGTGGAGATCAACCCGTTCGTGACGCTGGGCATCGGGAACAGCTCGCGCAAGCCGTTCGAGCTCTGGGGGCCGGAGATCGGCGACGACGTGAACATCGGCACCGGAGCGAAGATCGTCGGCCGGGTGAAGGTCGGCGAGGGCGTCAAGATCGGGGCGAACGCCGTGGTCATCAGCGACATCCCGCCGTTCCACACGGCGGTCGGCGTGCCGGCGCGGGCGGTCCCGGGCGGGCGGCGGCGCGAAACCGAGCGGTGGGAGCCGCCGAAGGCGTGACGACCCCGCGGGTGGCCATCCTGACGGTGACGACGAACGCGGCAGCGCACCTGCCGGCGTACCTCGACGCGCTTGAGCGGGTGAGCTACCCGACGTGGGAGCTGTGGGTGGTCGACAACGGCTCGGCGGATGGCTCAGCCGCGGTGGTGCGGGCGCGGATGCCGGGGGCGCGGGTGCTCGAGAACGGCGAGAACCTCGGCTTCACCGGGGCCTGCAACCGGGCGCTCCGGGAGATGCTGGCGCGGCCGGACATCGACTACGTCCTGTTCCTGAACGACGACACCGAGGTGACGCCCGGCTTCCTCGAGCCGCTCGTCGCGCTGGCCGACAGCAGGACGCTGGTCGCGCCGAAGACGTACCTCGCGGGGCAGCCCGGCATCCTCGACGACGCCGCAGGGGCGTTCGACTGGTGGCGGGGGACGTGGAAGCGGCGGGTGCTGGGCAGGCCGGAAGGTCCGGCGGACCGCTACCCGCACGCCATCGAGACGGCGAACCTCTCCTGCCTGCTGGTGCCGATGGGGGCGTTCCGGGAGGTGGGGCTGCTCGACGACGCCTTCTTCGTGTACTACGACGACACGGATTTCTGCCGGCGGGCGCGGGCGGCGGGCTACCGGATCTTCTTCGAGCCGCGGTCGGTGGTGTACCACCGGAAGGGCGCGACGCTGGGCGGGCAGGCGAGCGCGTTCGGCTGCTACTACCTCGCGCGGAACCGGCCGTACCTCATCCGCAAGCACCGCGGGCGGCTCCAGTTCGCGGCGTTCTCCGCGTACTACGCGGCGACCCGGGCGGCGCGGATGGGGCTGTGGCTGGGGCAGGGCCGGGGCGACCTCGCGCGCGCCACGGCGGCGGGGATGCGGGACTTCGTCCTCGGGCGGATGGGGCCGCGGCGCTGACGGACGCGGTCAGAGGTCGAGGAGCTCGGTTTCGAGGTCGAGGAGTTCGGCATCGGGCCGCCACTCCTGGACGGCGGCGGCGATGGCGCTCAGCTGTTCGTCGGCGTGGCGCGGGTCGTTCGAGACGACGGCTGCGGCGATGACGGCGCTCCCGACAACGTCGAGGGCATCGACCTCGGCGACGGCGGCGTTGAAGCGGTTGCGGAGGCGCTCGACGATCGGCCGGACGATGGCGCGCTTCTCTTTGAGCGAGCGGCTCGGGAGCCGGAGCGTGAGGCGGAGAACGCCGACGGTCACGGGGTGAGTGTAGGGAGCGCGCCCGGCAGGGGCGACGGCCTCAGCGGCGGCGCGGCCGGTCGTCGCGGGGGCCGCCGAGGAGCAGCACGAACATGAGGAGGAGGGCGCCGCCGATGACGAGGGCGGCGATCCATGCGGGCGAGGCGTCGCCGTGGAGCGCGCTGAGGAGGGCCGGGAGGCGCGTCACATCCCGGGAGACGCTCGCGGAGGCGGCTCAGGTTCCCCGCTGCGCGGCTTCGAGGGCGAAGAGGAGCGGCGCGACGCGGCGCATGTCGGCGGGCCGGTGGAGGAGGAACCACTCCTCGGCGAGGAGCGCGCTGACGATGCCGGGCGGGAAGAGCGCCTCCGGGCCGCCGCCGGGGAGCTGGGAGCGGTGGGCGGCGATGGCCGCGAGCTTCGCCGGCGCGGCCTCGGCGATGGGGATGCGGAAGTCGGGGGTTTCCACGCCGAGGTCGGCGGCGGCCAGCGCCGGCGGGTCGCCGAGGAGAGGCCGGCAGAGCTCGTACTGCGGGCGGAAGAGGCCGCGCGGGAAGGCGGCGAAGAGGAGCGCGGGCGGCGCCGGCATCCGCTCGACGGCGGCGACGACGGCGCGGTGGAGGGCGAGGTGGTCGGGGTGGCCGTAGGCGCCGTCCGGGCCGAGCGTGAGGAGGAGGTCCGGCTGGCAGGCGGCGATGGCCGCCGCGACGGCCCCCGGGAGGCCGCCGGCCCGGGCGAGGCCGCCGTCGGGCAGGCGGGGCGAATCGCCGGGGCAGGCGCCGAGGGCGGCGCAGGCAGCGGCCAGCTCGCGGAGGCGGAGCGCGCCGACCTCGGCGGGCCCGGCGGCTTCGCCGGTGTAGCAGTTGCCGGCCTCGCCTGCCGAGCAGGCGATGACGGTGCAGGTCCAGCCGGCGCGCGCGGCGAGCGCGAGGGTGCCGCCGACGCTGTAGGCCTCGTCGTCGGGATGGGGAACGAGCGCGAGGATGCGGGGCATGCGCGAATCGTACCGCGGGCGGAGGAATCGTTCGCGGGGGCCGAAAGACAGCGCCGGGCCGAGGTGGTAGATTCTCGGCCGGCCGCGGGAGGGGCTTCGGCGCCCCCGGCGGCCGCCAAGACCCCTGCACAGGAGTTCGAACAGGAGATGCCCGGGAGACTGGAAGGCAAAGTGGCAATCGTGACTGGCGCAGGCCGGGGCATCGGCCGGGCGGAGGCGCTCGCGCTCGCGCGGGAAGGCTGCCGCGTCATCGTCAACGACGTGGGTGGGAGCGCGGCCGGCGAGGGAAAAGACACGACGCCGGCCGAGGAGGTGGTCGCCGAGATCAAGAAGATGGGCGGCGAGGCGGTCCCGAACTTCGGCGATGTGACCTCGATGGCGGATGGCGAGGCGATCGTGAAGCAGGCGCTCGACACGTGGGGCCGGCTCGACATCCTCGTGAACAACGCGGGCATCCTGCGCGACCGGATCATCTTCAACATGACCGAGGCGGAGTGGGACGCGGTCATCGCAGTCCACCTGAAGGGGCACTTCACGATCACCAAGCACGCGGCGATGGTGTTCCGGCAGCAGCGGAGCGGCCGCATCGTGAACACGAGTTCGGAGAGCGGACTGGGCAACCTCGGGCAGGCGAACTACGCGGCGGCGAAGGAGGGCATCGTCGGGCTGACGCGCACGCTGGCGCTCGACCTCGGCAAGTACGGGGTGACGGCGAACGCGATCCGGCCGCGGGCGGCGACGCGGCTGACGCTGAGCCCGGAGATGGAGGCAGCGCGGGCGCGGCGGGCGCAGCTCGCGGCGCAGGGGCAGGAGCCCGCGGCACCGCAGTCCTCGGCCGAGGAAGCGATTGCGCGCATCGCGTCGATGGCGCCGGAGCTGGTCGCGCCGCTGGTCGTCTACCTTTGCCTGCCGGAAGCGGCGAACGTGAACGGGCGCGACTTCATCGTCGGCGGCGATGAGATCAGCCTGATGAGCCTGCCGACGCGCGAGAAGACGATCTACAAGAAGGGCGGCTGGGACCTGGAGTCGCTCATCGAAGTCTTCCCGGGGACGCTGGGCGCGGGGCTGGTGAACCCGCGGCCGCCGGAGCAGGCGTAGAGTGGCCGGCCGGTTCGACGGCCGGGTAGCGTTCGTGACGGGCGCAGGGTCGGGCATCGGCGAGGCCGCGGCCCTGCGCTTCGCCGCCGAGGGGGCGGCGGTCGCCTGCGCGGACATCAACCGCGACGGCGCGGAGCGGGTGGCGGCCGGCATCGCCGAGCACGGCGGCCGGGCGATCGCCGTCCCGCTGGACGTGACGGATGAAGCGGCCTTCCGTGCTGCGCTCGACCGGACGGTGCAGGAGCTGGGCGGGCTCCACGTCGTCTTCAACAACGCCGGCATCGGCGGGCGCGGCCATTCGTGGGAGCAGACCATCGCGGTCAACCTGATCGGGGTGTACTACGGCTGCTTCCACGGCTGCGCGAAGCTGGCCGAGCTGGGCGGCGGGGCCGTCGTGAACACGGCGTCGGTGGCCGGGCTGAACGGGCTGGTGGGGCCGCCGCTGCCCGGGGCGGAGCGGTCGCCGGTGCTGCCGGGGGCGGGCGCGTACACGGCAGCGAAGCACGGGGTGGTGGGCCTGACGCGGCAGTTCGCCATCATCTACGGGCCGCGCGGGCGTGCGGCGTGAACGCCGTCGCGCCGGGCTACATCGTGACGCCGATGACGGAGGAGATCCGGGGCATGGAGACGGCGGAGGAGTTCCTCACGGGGCTCCACCCGATCGGCCGGCTGGGGCCGGCCGGAGGAGGTCGCGGCGGCGGTCGCGTTCCTCGCGAGCGAGGATGCCTCGTTCGTGACGGGCGCAGTGCTCCCGGTGGACGGCGGCTACGACGCGCGCTGAGCGCGGGCGGGGCCGAGCGGCGAGGCCGGCCGGGGTAGAATCGGCGGCATGGTGCCGCGGCCGGGGGATTTCGAACCGTGGCTGAACCGGCTGCCCGGCTTCGGCGACGCCCGGGTGGCGTCGATCACGCCGGTGGACGGCGGGGCGTCGAACATCACCTGCCGGGGCGGAGCTGCTCGGGAGCGGCCCGCGGACGGTCTGCCTGCGGCTGCAGCGCGAGCGGGGCATCTTCGAGCCGTACGACGTCATCCGGGAGGGGCGGGTCATCG
>NZ_BPIG01000005.1 GCF_026003995.1 Tepidiforma sp. | reverse complement strand
CAACAACGGCAAGTGTGTCAAGCCGAGCGAGGAGACCATCAAGTCGGGTGAATACCAGCCGCTCTCCCGGCCAATCTTCATCTACGTCCGGAAGGAGGCTGCGGAGCGCCCGGAGGTGCAGGCGTTCGTGAAGTTCTACCTGAGCAAGAGCTTCACGCCGCTCATCCCGACGCGCGAGGTCGGCTACATCCCGCTGACGGACCAGCTGTACGCGGCGATCACGAAGCGGTTCGAGGCCAAGACGCTCGGGACGCTGTTCCCGAACGGCGCCGAGGTCGGCGCAACGCTCGACCGGTACATGAAGTAGGGGGCCATCCCGGTCAGGCGCCGGGAGGCCGTATCCTGAGGCACCGGGGCAGGGGGCACTGACGGGCTCCCTGCCCCCGGTGTTGAACGACAGGCCATTGGGGGGCTGCGCAAGTGGCACAGGACGTTTGGCGGGGCGCCTTTCCTTCGCGGGGAGGGCTCGGACGGAAGCGCGGGCGCCGGCTGAAGGAGGGCGCGATTGCCGGGCTGTTCTTCGCGGCGGCAACGGTAGGTGCGCTCACGACTGCCGGCATCATTCTTTCGCTCATCGGGGAGACGATTGCGTTCTTCCGGGTGGTCTCGTTCATCGAGTTCATCACGGAAACGCAGTGGACGCCGCTGTTCTCCATCAAGAGGTTCGGCATCTGGGCGCTCGTCTCGGCGACGGCGCTGACGTCGCTGATTGCGCTGCTGGTTGCGGTGCCGCTGGGGCTGATGTCGGCGATCTACCTGAGCGAGTTTGCGAAGCCGGGGGTGCGGGCGGTGCTGAAGCCGGCGCTGGAGGTGCTGGCGGGGGTGCCAACGGTGGTGTACGGGTTTTTCGCGCTGACCGTGATGACGCCGTTTTTGCAGCGGTTCATCGATATGTCGCTCTTCAACGCGCTGTCGCCTGGCATCGTGATGGGGGTGATGATCGTGCCGCTCGTGGCTTCGCTGAGCGAGGATGCGATGTCGTCGGTGCCGCAGTCGCTGCGTGAGGGTGCGTACGGGCTGGGTGCGACGCGGATGGAGGTGGCGACGCGGGTGGTGGTGCCGGCTGCGCTCTCGGGGATTGTGGCGTCGGTGATCCTGGCGCTTTCGCGGGCGGTGGGTGAGACGATGATCGTGGCGATTGCGGCGGGGCAGAACCCGACGTTTACGTTCGACCCGACGGTGCCGGTGATGACGATGACGACGTACATCGTGCAGGTGAGCCTCGGCGATACGCCGTACGGGTCGCTGGAGTACCGGACGCTGTTTGCGGTGGGTTCGACGCTGTTCGTGCTGACGTTTGTGATGAACATTTTCAGCTTCTGGTTCGTGCGGCGATTCAGGGAGGTGTACGACTGATGGCGGCTGCAGGTATGGAGCAGTTCCCGGCGCGGGCGCAGTTCAGGCCGAGGCTTGGGCTGCGCAAGCTGTACGGGATGGTGTTCACGGGGATCGGGCTGGCCGCGATCCTGGTGGGGCTGGGGATGCTGGCGTGGCTGCTGCTGGACACGCTGGTGACGGGGCTGCCGTGGCTGGATTGGCAGTTCCTTACGGGCTTCGACTCGCGGTTCCCGGACCGTGCTGGTGCGAAGGCGGCCATCTACGGCACGGCCTACATGATGTTTTTCACGATCGTGGTCGCGCTGCCGCTGGGGGTGATGTCGGCGATCTACCTCGAGGAGTATGCGCGCGACGGGAAGGTGAAGAGCTTCATCCAGATCAATATCGCGAACCTGGCGGCGGTGCCGTCGATTATCTACGGTCTGCTCGGGCTGCAGGTGTTCGTGCGGTGGATGGAGCTGGGGCGGAGCGTGCTGGCGGGCTCGCTGACGATGGCGCTGCTGATTTTGCCGATCATCGTGGTGGCAACGCAGGAAGCGCTGCGCGCGGTGCCGCCGAGCATCCGCGACGCGTCGTATGGCGTCGGGGCGACGCGCTGGGAGACGGTGCGGCACCACGTGCTGCCGTATGCACTCCCGGGCATCCTGACGGGAAACATCCTCGCGGCTTCGCGGGCGATTGGGGAGAGTGCGCCGCTGATTACGATTGGGGCGCTGACGTACGTGCCGTTTACGCCGGAGAACCCGCTCGACCGGTTCACGGTGTTGCCAATTCAGATTTTCAACTGGGTGTCGCGGCCGCAGGAGGATTTCCAGGGGGTGGCAGCGGCGGGCATCATCGTGCTGCTCGCGGTGTTGTTGTTGATGAACTCTGTGGCAATCTTCCTGCGGCAGAAGCTGCAGCGCCGGTTCTAGGACGGCCGGGAAAGGTGGAATTGAGCATGACGGAACAGCAGACGCAGATCTCGACGCTCGTGCGGCCGCCCGCCGTGGGGCGGGATGGAACAGGGCAGCACCTGAAGCCGCAGGCGGGCACGCCGGGAGCGATTCTCGAGGATATCCCGGACCCGAAGCTGGAGGTGCGGGGACTTTCGCTCTGGTACGGGAAGAAACAGGCGCTGACGAACGTGTCGTTCAAGATTCCGCGGAACAAGGTGACCGCGCTGATCGGGCCTTCGGGGTGCGGGAAGAGCACGCTGCTGCGCTGCTTCAACCGGATGAACGACCTCATCGCGGGGGTGCGGATCGAGGGCAAGGTGTACCTCGACGGGCAGGATATTTACGACCGGTCGGTGGACCCGGTGGAGGTTCGGCGGCGGGTTGGCATGGTGTTCCAGAAGCCGAACCCGTTCCCGCGGTCGATCCGGGAGAACATCCTCTTCGGGGCGAAGGTGAATGGCTTCAAGGGGGATAAGGACCGGCTGGTGGAGGAATCGCTGCGGCGCGCGGCCCTCTGGGACGAGGTGAAGGATGACCTGAAAAAGAGCGGGCTTGCGCTCTCGGGCGGGCAACAGCAGCGGCTCTGCATCGCGCGGGCGATTGCCACGGCGCCGGACGTGATCCTGATGGACGAGCCGTGCTCGGCGCTCGACCCGATCGCAACGCTGAAGATCGAGGACCTGATGCGGGAGCTGGCGAAGGAGTACACGATTGTGATCGTGACGCACAACATGCAGCAGGCGGCGCGCGTTTCGGACTACACGGCCTTCATGCTGACAGACGAGCACGTGTCGGGGCAGCTGATAGAATACGGGCCCACGGAGGAACTCTTTACAACTCCGAAAGATCGGCGGACCGAGGACTACATCAGCGGCCGCTTCGGCTAGAGGGGGCCAGCCAAGGGGGCGCGGGGATGACACGGGACCTGTTCAACGCGGAGCTGCGGCAGCTGCAGGACGATGTCCTGACGCTCGGCTCGATGGCGGAGAAGGCGATTCTCGACGCCCTCGAATCGATGCGCGACGGTGATGTGGAGTGGTCCCGGCGGATCATCGAGGACGACCAGCGGATCAATAGGAAGCGGTTCGAAATCGAGGACCGGGCGATTTTCGTCATCGCCTCACAGCAGCCGATGGCGACGGACCTCCGCGCGCTCGCGAGCATCCTGTACATCATCACGGACCTCGAGCGGATCGCCGACCACGCGGAGGGCATCGCCCGGATCAACACGATGATGGAGCCGGAGCCGCTGCCCCGGCGGCTCGGGTATATCCCGGCGATGGCGGACCGCGCGGTCGCGATGCTGCGCGATTCGCTGAAGGCGTACATCGAGATGGACGTCGACGCGGCGGTGCAGATCTGTAACGCCGACGACGAGGTGGACCGGCTGCAGGACAGCGTCTACGACGACTGCATCCAGCAGATGGTGGCGAACCCGGCGACCATCCAGCGGAATACCTACCTGCTCTGGACGGCGCACAACATCGAACGGATCGCGGACCGGTGTACGAACATCTGCGAACGGGTGGTGTACACGGTCACCGGGCACATGGACGAGCTGAACGTCTCGCGGTACTGACGAGCCCGGGGCGTGAATGGCGCCAAGCGGCCCCGGGCTGATAGGATGAAGGCGCGCCATGGCGGGCGTAGCGTAGTGGTTAACGCGTCTGATTGTGGCTCAGAAGATCGTGGGTTCGAATCCCACCGCTCGCCCCATCACTTTCCCCAACGTCCCCGCTTCCATCATCGGCCCCCGGGCATGCTGCCGTGACCGGGGCTGAGCGCCTGCTGCGGCCGTCGCTCGAGGAGGCGCTGGCGGCCTACCGCGCGCAGGTGCTCGCGAATCGCGCGTACATCGATGCGCTCGAAGGCGAGCGTCCGCCGGGGCACGACTACTGGGCGACCCGCGCCCCGGGCTTCCGCCCGGGCCGGGCGCCGCTCCCGGAGCTTGGGCCGCTGCTCGAGCTGGCACAGCCGGGCGACACGTGGCTGGACATCGGCGCGGGCGGCGGACGGTTCGCCGTGCCGCTGGCGGAGCACGCCGCGAAGGTGGTGGCTATCGAACCATCGCCTTCCATGCGGGCGCAGCTGGCGGAGGCGGCCCGGGAGGCGGGGAGGGAGAACATCGAGATCGTCGACCTGACGTGGCCGCCGGCGGACGGCGCCGGTGCGCCGGAGGGCGACGTCTCGCTGGCGGCGAACGTGCTCTACGCCATCGACGACGTCGGCGGGTTCCTCGCGGCGATGGAGCGGCAGACGCGGCGGACCTGCGCCGTGGTGGCCTTCGACCGGGCGCCGAACACGCCGCTGCCGGGACTCTGGCGCGACCTCTGGGGCAGCGAGTTCCGGGAGCTGCCGGCGCTGCGGGAGATCGTCGCGGTGCTGCTGGCGATGGGGCGCCGGGTGCGGGTCGCGCCGCTGCCGCCGACACCGCTTGAGCCGAAGCCCGTGGACGCCATCGCGAACGAGTACGCGTGGATGTACCACGTGCGCCCCGGCATCGCCGACTACGAGGCGAAGCTGGCGAGATTCCGCGAGCTGGTGGCGAAGCACTGCGGCGCGGGCGGCGGGCTCGCGGTGCCGCCGCTGGTGCGGCGGTACTCGTCGGTCATTTCGTGGCCGGTGGAGCGCTGACGGGCGGCCGCACCGCTTCGACCTGAGACGACGGGGCCGCAGCCTCTCCCACTGGCTGCGGCCCCTGCGCGTTCGGACGACCGGCGGGGTCAGTTGGTGCCGTCTCTGGCGAGCTGGGGAAGGAAGCGGACATAGCGGTCCTGGCCGCCGCCGGGGTAGAAGCCGGAGGCGACGGTGTAGTCACCGCCGGCGGAGCGGCCGGTGAGCGGCTGGCCGATGGCGGCGCGGACCTCGTAGTCGCCGGCGGCGGAGCGGCCGCCGCCGGAGGTGGTGCGCCACCAGAGTTCGTAGCTGCCGCCGGAGACCTGGCCGAGGACGGCGGCGATGGTGGCCCCGCCAGCAAAGGCGGCGGCAGCGAGGGCGACCGCGCGGCGGGTTCGGCGGCTCATTTCGTGATGACCAGGACGTTGAAGGTCGCGCCCGGCGGGAAGTCAGCCCCGTTCATGCTGCGAATCGTCCACCTCCCCGCAACGCCGGTGCATGGCGCTGTCGAATCCAGGCGGTAGTCGACTCGCACCGCAACCGGGTCGGTTGGCAGCGAGCCCATGAACTGAGGAGTCACGAAGACGAGCGCGTCGGGGTTGTCGTCGAGCAGTGGGTGGGTCAGCACGGTGATCGCATCGGACCCAGCACAGGTGTTCTTGCTCGTCCCGCTGGTCACGACGTTGTGGACGAAGGCGATGTCGTTCGAGACCTTGAGGGCGCCGTCGAGTTCGAGCGCGACCGGACCGACGAAGGCGCCGGCCGTGCCCTGAGTCGCGAAGCCGCGCACGCCGACGCCGTTCGCTGCGGTCGCCTCGCCCTGGACGCCGGCGCCGCCGCCGGCGTTGACGCCGAGGACCGCCGGGTACTCGGCGGGGTCGGTCGTGGTCCGGTTGGCGGCGATGGCGATGCCGGTGCCGGCCTGGTTCACGGTGATGAGGCCCGACGGGGTGGAGGGCGCGCCGGCGGTGTTGCCGCTAACGGCGAGCGGGACCTTCAGGCTTCCGGCGCTGGCGGCGAAGAGGGCGTAGGGCGCGGGGCTGACCGGCTGGCGCGGCGAGAGGACCGTGAAGGCGCCCGTCGAGCTGCCCGGCCGAACCGCAATCTCCATCCAGCGGGCATCGCCCTGGAAGACGGAGGCGCCGAAATCGAGGTCGACGGTGAAGAGGCCGTTGGTCACCTGGACATCGTCGCGGGTGACGGTGGAGCCGACCTGGGCGCCGCCGGATTCGGCGTCGTAGAGGATGAAGCGGAGGTCGTAGCTGCCGTTGGCAGGGCTGCCGCCGTCGGTGAGGCGGCCCTGGTAGGTGAAGCTCGTGGTGAGGGCGGTAGCGAATTCGACCCGGGAGCCGCCGGGGCCGTCATCGCCGAGGACGGTCGCGATCGGGACGAGGGCGGCGGCGCCGAGCAGGGCGGCTGCGGCGGCCAGGACGCGGTTCCGCTGCACGGGAACCTCCTCGGGGAGAAATCCCGGCGATTATAGATCATCAGATCAAGCGCGTGAGCAAACTGCGGGCAAACGCGGTGTTAACAGGCGCCGATTGACCGTTCCGGGGGCCGGGCGTACGTTCGCGTTCGTGCGCACACCCGCGTGCCTCGAACCTCCGCAACGCAGGACTCTTCCGTGGCCGATGATGTGGCTGTCCGGGAGCTTTTCGATGATGCACGCGCGCTTGCGGCGAGCGGCGAGTGGGCGAAACTCGTTGCGCTCGTAACCTCTCTCCACCCTGCTGACCTGGCGGAACTGGTCCTCGAGCTCCCCGAAGAGGAGCGCGTCGCGCTGCTCGACCACCTCCCGACCGACGTGGTCGCGGAGCTGTTCGAGTACGTCGAAGACGATGACCTGCGCGAGCTGATCAAGAGCGTTGGCGTCAAAGACCTCCCGGCGGTGCTCGAGGAAGCGGAGGACGACGTCGCCGCCGACGTCATCCAGCAGCTGGAGCCGGAGGAGCAGGCGGAGACGCTGGCGCAGATGGACCGCGGCGAAGAGGTCGCGGAGCTGCTCCAGTACGGCGACGAATCGGCGGGCGGCATCATGTCGCGCGGGTTCGTCGCGCTGAACGAGAACATCTCGGTGCAGCAGGCGATCGACTACCTGCGCGTGCTGCGGCCGCCTTCGGAGCGGGCCTACTACCTGTACGTGGTCGATAACGACCGGGTGCTGCAGGGCGTCGTCTCGATTCGCGACCTGCTGGTGTCGTCGCCGAAGACGCTGCTCAAGGAGATCACGCAGCGGGACGTCCACGCCGTGACGACGGACGCGGACCAGGAAGAGGCGGCGCGCATCCTGCAGAAGTACAACCTGCTGGCGGTGCCGGTGGTCGATGCCGAGGGGCGGCTCGAGGGCGTGATGACGGCGGACGACCTCATCGACGTCCTGCAGGAAGAGGCGACCGAGGATATGTACCGGATGGTCGGCCTCGACGAAGCGGAAACGGTGCTCTCACCGGTGTGGCGGTCGGTGCGGCGGCGGGTGCCATGGCTGCTGGTGAACCTCGCGACGGCGTTCCTCGCCGCGCTGGTGGTGCGGCCGTTCGAAGACACGATTTCGCGCGCGGCGGCGCTGGCGGTGTTCATGCCGGTCATCGCCGGGCACGCGGGCAATACCGGCACGCAGGCCGTGACGCTCGTCGTGCGCGGCATGGCCCTTGGCGATGTGAAAGTCTCGGATTGGCTCCTCGTGCTCCGGAAGGAGCTGGCGTTCGGCCTCATCCATGGGGTGCTGGCCGGCTCGCTGACGGCAGGTATGGCACTGCTGCTTTCGATGAACCCGTGGCTCGGAGCCGTCGTGTTCACCGCTCTGATGGCGAATGTGATGATCGGCGGGATCATGGGCGCGATCATCCCGCTGACCATCAAACGGCTCGGCGGCGACCCGGCGGTGGCCAGCTCGATCTGGCTGACCACGTTCACGGACGTCATGGGCTTCCTCATGCTGCTGGGCCTTGGGACGATCCTGATCAACCGGCTGTCGTAGCGGCTTTCCGGGCCTGTTCGAACAGATATACGGCGCGGTCCCGGGCGGCCGCGTGGTCGACGATCGGCGCCGGGTAGTCGCGGCCGATGACGCAGCCGGCAGCCTGCTGGACGTGCAGGGGCATCGTCCACGGTTCGTGGAGGTAGCGGTCGTGGACGCGGCGCAGTTCGGGGAGCCAGCGGCGGAGGTAGACGCCTTCGGGGTCGAACTTCTTCGCCTGGAGCACGGGGTTGAAGATGCGGAAGTAGGGCTGGGCATCGGTGCCGACGGAGGCCGCCCACTGCCAGCCGCCGTCGTTGTTCGCGACGTCACCGTCGACGAGGTGGCGCATGAAGTGGGTTTCGCCGAGGCGCCAGTCGAGGAGGAGGTCCTTGGCGAGGAAGGAGGCGGCGACCATGCGGGCGCGGTTGTGCATGTAGCCGGTGGCGGCGAGTTCGCGCATGGCGGCATCGACGAGGGGGTAGCCGGTGCGGCCGGCGGCCCAGGCGTCGAACGCGGCCGGGTCGTCGCGCCAGGGGATGGCGGCGTAGGCCTGCTGGAACGGTTCGCGCAAAACGCGGGGGTGGTGCCAGAGGATGTGGTGGTAGAACTCCCGCCAGGCGACTTCGGCGACGAACTTCGCGGAGTCGCAGGGGAGGGCCCGGGCGCGGGTCACGATTTCGAGCGGCGAAAGGAGGCCGAAGCGGAGGTCCTGGCTGAGGCGCGAGGTGCCGGCGAGGTCGAGGCGGTCGCGCGTCTCGGCATAGGCGCAGACCGGGGCGGCGAGGAACCGTTCGAGGCGGGCGCGGGCCGCGGATTCGCCGGCGGGCAGGAGGGCATCGACGGGGCGCGGCAGCCCGAGCGCTTCGAGCGCGGGGAGCGCGCCGGGGTCGGGATGGGCGGCCGCCGGGATGGCGGCGGGGGGCGGGCAGCGGGGCGCGGAGCGGGAGCGCGCTCCACGCGCGGTAGAACGGCGTGAACACGGTCAGCGGCTGGCCGGCGGCGCCGCGGACGTCCTCCGGCTCGTGGACGAGCGTGCCGCGGCGGGCGTGGAAGGCGATGCCGCAGGCGGTGAGCGCGCGGGCGACGGCAGCGTCGCGCCGGCGGGCGTAGGGCGAGTAATCGCGCGAGACGAAGACGGCGCTCGCGCCGACGTCGCGGGCAAAGCGCGGCACCTCGTCGGCCGGGCGGCCGATGCGGACGTGGAGGCGGGCACCACGCGCGCGGAGGGCGGCATCGAGCTCGCGCAGCGAAGCGAGGAGGAAGGCCGTGCGGTTGGCCGAGGCCCAGCGCCCCCGGACGAGCGCCGGGTCGAGGACGAAGAGGGGGGCGACCGGGCCGGCCTCGATGGCCGCTGCGAGCGCCGGGTGGTCGTGCAGGCGGAGGTCGCGGCGGAACCAGAGGACGCTCGTCATTCCGCCGCAGTGTGGCAGGCGCGGGCGAACGGCCGCAGTGATCGCGCCCGCATGGCGGTTGCGTCGTTCACCGGAACGCGGGCACCCTGTGGCCCATGAAGTACGTCGGGCTCGATGAAGCGGTCGGCGTCGTGCAGCACGGCGACCGGGTGTACGTGCATGGCGGGGTCTGCACGCCGCGGGTGCTGGTCGAAGGGCTCGTGGCCATCCGGCAGGACTTGCGGGACGTGGAGATCGTGCACCTCCACACCGATGCGCCGGCGCCGTATGCGGAGCCGGGGATGGAGGAGCGGTTCCGGCACAACGCGCTCTTCATCGGGCCGAACGTGCGGCGGGCGGTGCAGGAGGGGCGTGCCGACTACACGCCGATCTTCCTCTCCGATATCCCGCGGCAGTTCGAAGCCGGGGGGCGCGCTGCCGCTCGATGTCGCGTTCATCCAGGTGAGCCCGCCGGACCGGGAGGGGCGCTGCACCCTCGGGGTTTCGGTCGATTGCGCGATGGCGGCGGCGATCCACGCGCGGACCGTGGTGGCGCAGGTGAACCGGAGGATGCCGCGGACGTTCGGGCACAGCCTCGACGCGAGCTTCATCGACCTCGCGATCGAGGTGGACGAGCCGCTGCCGCAGGTGGTGCTGGAGGAGCCGGGCCCGGAGGCGATGGACATCGGCCGGCACGTGGCCGCGCTCGTGGCGGACGGCTCGACGCTGCAGATGGGCATCGGGACGATTCCGAGCGCGGTGCTGCGGCAGCTCACGAACCACCGCGACCTCGGGGTGCACACGGAGATGTTCACGCAGGCGCTGCTGCCGCTCATCCGGAGCGGGGTGGTGAACGGCGCGCGGAAGACGCGGGACCGGGGGAAGGTCGTCTCGGCGTTCGCGGTCGGGAACCAGGAGCTGTACGACTTCGTGGACTGGAACCCGGAGGTGGAGTTCCACCCGGTGGACTACACGAACGACGTCGACGTGATCGCGTCGCAGGAGCGGATGGTGGCGATCAACTCGGCGCTGAGCGTGGACCTGACGGGGCAGGTCGTCGCGGATTCGATCGGGCCGCGCTTCTACAGCGGGATCGGCGGGCAGGTGGACTTCATCCGGGGCGCGGCGCGGTCGAAGGACGGCGTGCCGATCATCGCGCTGCCCTCGACGGCGAAGGGCGGGGAGATTTCGCGCATCTGCCCGGAGCTGGCGCCGGCGAGCGGGGTGGTGACGACGCGGGGCGACGTCCACTGGGTGGTGACGGAGTACGGGGCGCGGAACCTGCACGGGCGGACGATCCGGGAGCGGGCGCGGATGCTCATCGAGATCGCGCACCCGAAATTCCGCGAGGAGCTGGCGCGCCGGGCGACGGAGCTCGGCTACCTGGGCCGGCACGAGCACATCGACGGGCTCTGACGGGCGGCCTCAGGGCGGCGGGTCGCCGACGGGCCGCGGGGGCGCGCCGCGGAGCGCGGCGATCAGGTCGGCGGCCTCCTGCGGCGTGATGCGGCCCTGCTCGAGGAGCTGGAGGACGCGGAGCTCTTCGCTCTCGCGGCGGCGATTGGAGGAGCGGGCGGCGGCGGCGCGGGGCGGCGGCGGAGGCGGCTCGCCGGCCGGCGCGCGGTAGCGGACCGCGGCTTCGCCGATGCCGCTGTTCACCTTGATGAGCGCGGGCGCGCCGGGGATGGACGGGACATCGACCGGGGCCTTGCCGAGCCCCGATGTGGCGCGGATTTCCACCTCGGCGCCGGGCGGGAGTCGGACTTCGGCGCGGCCGAGGCCGACATCGACCCGGTAGACGCCGGGACGGACCGCGGCGAGGTCGAGGGTGATATCGCCCGTGCCGGAGTGGGCGGAGGCGGTGCCGTCGTGGGAGAGGATGGAGATCTTGCCGGCGCCGACGCTGACATCGAGGTCGGCGCGGAGCTGGACGGCGGTGACGGCGCCGGCGCCCGTGCTGATGCGGATGGATTCGGCGGCGAGGCCGGCGGCTTCGATTTCGCCGTAGTTGTTGGCGATACGGAGGAAGCGGAAGCCGTCGGCCGGAAGGCGGACGAGCGCGGCGGCGCCCTGCCGGCCGCGGAAGAGCCAGCCGCGGGGGATTTTGACCTGGATGCGGAGGGTTTCACCGGCGCGCTCGACCTCGACCTGCGGGGGCGACTTGGCGGCGGCGGCGACGGCCGGGGTTTCGCCGGGCGCGCAGGTGTGCACCGAGAGGCGGCCGGCGGTGCAATCGATTTCGACGCCCCGGACGCCCTCGAAGGAGGGGAGGGGAAGCTCGACGGCGGGCGGGGGGCTCTTCGGGCGGCGGGGGCGATTTCCCGCGGGCAGCCTGACGCTCGCGGCGGGCCTCTTCGCGCATACGGCGGGCCTCGGCCTTCAGCCGCGCGGCCTCGGCGCGGGCTTCGCGGCGGAGGCGGTCGGCCTCCTCGCGGGCGCGGCGCGCCTCTTCGAGCAGCCGGTCGGCATCGCGGGGGGTGTCAGCCATCGCGGAGGGCCAGGGCGCGGAGCTGTTCGGCCGCCTCGGCGGCGGTCAGCCGGCCGGCGGCGAGGTCGTCGAGGATGGCCTGGCGGCGTTCGGCGTCGCGGGGGTCTTCGCCGGTTTCGAAGCCGAGTGCGACGAGGACGTCGTTGAGCCGGGCGACGACGGTCGGGTAGGAGATGCCCAGCTCCTCTTCGACGTCTTTGATTTTGCCGCGGGCGCGGAGGAACGTTTCGACGAAGGCGAGCTGCTCGCGGTTGAGGCGGGCGAGGGGGCCGGCATCGAAGTGGCCGTCGACGCCGGTGCCGCACTCAGGGCATTCGAGGCGCCGGATGGTCATGGGGCTGTCGCAGCTGGGGCAGGCGCCGATGAGGCGGGCCATAGGCGGTGGTGCTCCGGTCAGTGGGCGCTGCGCTGCCCGCGGGGGAGCAGGTCGGGGAGCTCCCGGGGGCTGCCGGCTGCCCAGGCATCGAGGGCGGCGGCGAGCCGGCGGAGCGCGCCAGCGCTGGCGCTGATCATAGCCGGGAGCGGGCCGGGGCGCCCGTACCGCCAGCGGCGGGCGGCGGCGCGGCGGCTGGCGACGTAGTGGTCGGCGTAGGCGGCGACGAAGTGGTGGTTGAGCTCGAACATCGGACTCCTCGGGAGCAGCGGCTCCGTGAGCATCTTCCATCGCCATGTCCGGAAAGTCAATATGATTCTTGAGATTTTCAAAGACTCTGTTGACTTGTTTGAGCTTCATCGAGAAGGCGCCGGGCGAACGGGCCGCGCGGGCACGCAGCGCGGCGGGCCCCGGGGGGCCAGTGCGCGGCTTGCGAAACCAGGGGGCAGGTGGTCAGGCGAGGGGCGGCGAGGAGGTCGGCGGGCAGGCCGGATACCCCGGCGGCGGCGAAGCGGAGCGGGGCGGCCGGCGTACTCCAGCCCGCGAGGGCGCCGGGCAGCGCCGCGAGGGGCGGCATCGACGACCGCAGCGGAGGCGCCGGCCGGGGCCGGGTGCCGGGCGATGAGGACGGCGCCGCCGCCCCCGCCGCTCGAGGAGGGGGATGGCGGCGCGCGCCAGCGGGCCAGGACGGCGGCGAGCTGCCGGCGGGGTGAGGGGCAGCCACTCATCGAGCGACCATTCGTCGAACGCGATGGCAGGGAGCGGGCCGGGGGTCGATGAGGCAGGCGGCGAGCGGGCCGAAGCGGTCCTCGAGCTCGGCGAGGAAGGCCTCGGCGGCGGCCGGCTCGGCGGCGTCGATGACGCGGGTGGAGGTGGTCGGCGCCGAGCACCCAGGAGTTCGTTGGCGATGCTGGCGGTGGCGAACTCCTGCTGCTGGAGGTTCGCGAGCGTGGCAAGGCCGATGGGCCGGCCGGCCTCGGCGAGCGCGAGGGCCGCGGCGCGGAGGGGTTCGCCGCCCGGGCCGAAGAGCGCGACGGGGGCCGGCGCTCACCGGAGGGCCACCAGCAGCATGGGCAGGACGAGCGCGATCACCACGATGATGGCGATGCCGAGGGCGACGGTGTTCCAGTCGCGCGTGCGGAGCTGGCCGCTGTAGTACTTCTGCTCCCACGAGCCGTCCAGCAGGTCGCGGTCGCGTTCATCGGGGCCAAGGTCGCGGTCGTCGTCCGGGTCGCGGCCGAGGGGGATGCGGTCGTCGTCGTCGGGCTGCACGGGCTCATGGTAGCGCAGGGGCGGCGCGGGGTCAGACGAGGCGGCCGTGCTCGTCGCGGATTTCGGGGCCGTCGACGCGTGCGCGGCCGTCGCCGAACTTCGCATCGCGCCAGTGGAGCGCGGCCTTCAGGCCCTGCTCGGCGGCGATGCGGCCGAATTCGCGGACGGAGGGCGCGAGGTGGGCGCGGGCGTCGTTCTCCGCGCCGAGCCGCTGCATGGTCCGGGCGCCCATCAGTTCGAGCGCGAGGTTGACGATGCGCTTGTTGGCCGAGAGGAGCTCGGCGTCGATCATCGCCATGCGGTCGACGAGGCCTTCGACCTCCTGCTGGAGGAGGCTGGCGGGGACGGCCTTGAGGACGAGGCCGATTTTCGCGGCCTCGGCGCCGGTGATGGTGTCGCCGGTGAGGAAGAGGCGCTTCGCCCACTGGGGGCCGCAGTGGTAGACCCACATCTGGTTGGGGAGCGACCCCATGGCGCGGGCGGGCGGGAAGCCGATCGTGGCATCCTCGGCGGCGATGACGATGTCGCAGAGGAAGGCGATGTCGGTGCCCCCCGCGAGGCAGTAGCCGTGGACCTGGGCGACGACGGGCTTGTGCATATCGAAGATGGCCATGCGGAGCCGCTGGGCGCGTTCGAGCTGCCAGGCGTCGTCGTCGAAGGTGCGGGCGCCGCGGTAGACGGCGGTGTAGTGGTCGCCCTCGGGGGCGGGGCGGCGGTTGCCGAGCGGCGTGAGGTCGTAGCCGGCGGAGAAGGCGCGGCCGGCGCCGCGGATGATGACGGCGTGGACGCGGGTGTCGTTATCGGCTTCCCAGAGGGCGTCGTGCAGCTCCTGCTGGAGTTCGAGGCTGAGGGCGTTGAGCTTTTCGGGGCGGTTGAGCGTGATGCGGGCGCGGCCGCGCTCGACCTCGTAGAGGATGGTGCGGTAGTCGTTCATGGTGCTGCCTCCGTGGCGGCAGTATAGCCGCGGCGGAGGGGGCGGGCGGGGCCGGGACCCCGCCCGCAGGCCGCGATTCGCCGGGCGTCAGATGGTGATGCCGTAGATGCGGTTCGCCTCGGCCTTCAATTCGCGGCGGAAGTCCGGGTGGGCGACGGAGATGAGCTCGGCCATGCGCTCGCGCAAGGATTTGCCGCGGAGCTTCGCGATCCCCTGTTCGGTGACGACGTAGTCGACGAAGCCGCGGTGGACGGTGACGACGGTGCCGGGCGCGTGGCCGGCGACGATGCGGGTGTGGCGGGTATCGCCGACGAGCGTGCTGGAGGGGAGGACGATGACGGAGCCGCCGGCTGCGGTGGAGGCGCCGATGGCGAAGACCGCCTGGCCGCCGGTGCCGGAGTAGACGAGCGGCCCCTGCGTCTCGGAGGAGACGTTGCCGGTGAGGTCGACCGCGAGGGCGTTGTTGACGGCGATGAAGTTCTCGATCTGCAGCAGAAGGCGGAGGTCGTCGGTATGGGTGAAGTCGTACAGCTCGTAGGTCGGGTTGCCGTTGATGCGGGCGAGGTCTTCGGGCGGGACCTGGCCGAGCGCGCTGGCGACGACTTTGCCGACGTGGTGGGGCTTGTGCTTGCCGGTGATGACGCCCTTTTCGACGAGGTCGGGGATGCCGCCGGGGAGCAGTTCGGTGTGGACGCCGAGGTCGTGCTTCTCTTCGAGGAAGACGGGGAGGGCGGCGGAAACGTCGCCGATGCCGAACTGGAGGGTGGCGCCGTCGTAGACGATTTCGTTCGCGACGAGCGTGCAGATGACGTTGGCGGCGAGTTCCGTTTCTTCGGTGCGCGGCGGGATGGGGGCCTGCGCGGGGGGCAGGGTGTATTCGCAGACGCGGGCGAAGCGGTCGATGTGGATGCGGTTGCCGCCGCCGGTGCGGATGAAGTTCTCGTGGATTTCGCCCACGAGGGTGGTGGCGATGGAGGAGACGGTGGGGCCGAAGAAGACGCCGGAGCCGAAGGAGCACCAGCCGTCCTCATCCGGCGGGGAGATCGGGATGAGGGCGACGTCGAGGTGGTCGAGCCCGGGCGGCATCTTCCCTTCGCGGAACTGGGAGACGGGCACGTATTCGATGCGGCCTTCGCGGGCGGCCTTCCGGTCGAAGGGGCTGCAGTAGCCGGTGATGACCTTCCAGTGGGCGAGGACTTCGGGCCGGTCCCAGTTGAAGGGGGAGAGGAAGTTGACGATGGTGACGTCCTTCACCTGGCCGGCGCGGGCGGCGAGGGCGGCGCAGAGCTGGGGCGGGACGGAGGTCCAGCCGCCGGTCCAGACCCAGTCGCCGTCCTTCACGAGGGCGACAGCTTCTTCGGGGGAGACGAGCTTCGACGCGACGATATCGCGCCAGTTCGGCGCCGTAGGCTTCACCGGATGTGACCTCCGCAGCGATTTGGGCGGAGATGATACCGGAGGTCAGCGAATCCTTGCTAAGCGTTCAGCCAGCGGCGGCGAGGGAGCCGTCGTGCCAGCCGGGGACGAATTTGCGCCAGGCTTCTTCGCTTTCGAGGTAGGGGAAGAAGGTGTGGTAGATGCTGACGCGCGGCTGGGCGGGTTCGCGGAGGAGAGCCATGCGGGCTTCCTGCGGGGTGCGGCCGGCTTTGCGGTGGTTGCAGGCGCGGCAGGCGGCGACGAGGTTTTCCCAGGTGTGCGGGCCGCCCCGGTGGCGGGGGATGACGTGGTCGAGGGTGAGGTCGCGCGTCTGGCGGCCGCAGTAGACGCACTGCCAGCCGTCGCGCTGGAAGATTTCGCGGCGGCTGAGGCGGAGCTTCGGCCGCGGCCGGCGGACCATGTGGACGAGGCGGATGACGGAGGGCAGGGCGAGCGTGGCGCGGGCGGTGTGGAGGACGGTGCGGGCGGATTCGATGACTTCAGCCTTACCGCGGAGGACGAGGACGATGGCGCGCCGCACGGAGCACACGTTGAGCGGCTCGTAGTTCTGGTTCAGGACCAGGACGGCGATGCCATCTATCCCCATCGAGGAGCCCCCGGCCTGCCTTTGCGGGATCGTAGCAAAGCGCGCGATCGCTCAGCAATTGCGGGGTGTTAACCGGGGATGACGTGCTTATGTCGTGACGACGCGGTGGACGTCGACGCCGGCCTCGGTGTCGAGTCGGATGTGGAGCGGGTTGCCGGGCTCGAAGTCATCCGAGAGCGGGATGGCGACCTCGGTCCACTCGCCGGCGGGGGCATCGAAGCGGGTGGCGCCGAGGAGGACGAGGTTGCCGCCGTTGTCGTGCCAGGCCTGGGCTTCGCCGCGGCCGTTCGCGAGCGTGACGACGGCGCGGGAGCGCGGCTCGCGGGCGAGGAGGTAGATGTCGCCGACCTGTCCGGAGCGGCGGTACTCGCGGCCGCCGGGGCCGCGCTGGAGGTCGCCCCAGCCCATCGCGATGTGCGGCACGTCGTTGATGCCGAAGGTGACATCCGGGTCGCGCGGGGCCATGTAGAAGGCGAGGTGGCCCATATCGAAGAGGCCCGGGGGAAAGTGCCAGCGGAAGGGGGCATCGGTCTTCCGGGCGCGGACGAAGAGGTGGTAGCGGTAGCGGCCCTTCGTGAACCGGCTGACGACGTCGTTCATCAGCCAGCGGAAGATGCGGCGGTTGCGGCTCGCCGGCGGGTAGATGTCGATATCGGCCGCGCGCTCGACGGTGTAGCCGCAGCCTTCGAGCAGGCCGGTGAGCTCGGCGAGGGTGTACTCGCGGCTGTGGCGCGAGCCCTTGAGCGGGGCGCCGAGGTGGTACGGGTCGTAGATGTTGCGGCCGGCGAGGAAGTTCGCGATCGAGTCGGCCCGGGAGGCGTTCGGCGTCGAAATCACGAGCGCGCCGCCGGGCTTGAGGACGCGGTGGATTTCCGCGAGGGTGTGGACCGGGTTTTCGGTCAGGTGTTCGATGACCTCGCACCAGGTGACCAGGTCGAAGGTGGCATCGGGGTAGGGGAAGGCGTCGGCCTCGGCGTTGAAGCAGGTGCAGACGAAGTCGTAGGTTTCGCCGAACTCGGGGCTTTCGAGCGTCTGGCGGATTTCGGGCCGGCCGTCGGCGGCGTAGCCGGTGAGCGAGAGGTCGTAGTTGCGGAAGCGCTGGAGGAGGAGGGTGATGTGGAAGGGCGGGCTGCCGAGTTCGAGCGCCTTGCCGCGCTCTTTCGGATTCGGCACGAAGCGGAGCACCTGCCGCCAGAGCGGCAGGCCGCCGTTGACGAGGATGTGGTGGACCTCTTCGTTGCGGAAGGGCCAGCGGAAGCTGAGCAGGTAGCGCTTGAGCGACTCCGGGTCGCGCTCGGAAACCGGCGGCGGCTGCATGGAATCTGCATTCTGCCGGAACGGAGCCGCGGCGTCCAAGGGAGGGTAGGCTGTGGGGCATGGAGCCTGCGAGGGCACTGCGCCGGATCGCCTTCCTGCTGGAGCGGGAGAACGCCCCGGAGTTCCGGGTGCGGGCCTTCCGGCGGGCGGCGGCGATCGTCGATGAGCTGGGCCCGGGGGAGGTCGCGCGGCGCGCCGCGGAGGGGCGGCTCGAGGAGGTGAAGGGCATCGGCGCGGTGACGGCGCGGGTCATCGCCGAGGCCGTGCGGGGCGAGGTGCCGGCCTACCTCGCGCAGCTGGAGGCGGAGCAGGCGGCGGCGTGGGGGCCGGGGCACGGCGGCGCGCTCCGGGCGCTCCTGCGGGGCGACTGCCACGTCCACTCCGACTGGTCGGACGGCGGCAGCCCGATCCGGGAGATGGCGGAGACGGCGCGGGAGCTGGGGCACGAGTACATCGTGCTGACCGACCATTCGCCGCGGCTCCGGGTGGCGAACGGCCTCTCGGCGGAGCGGCTGCGCGCGCAGCTGGAGGCCGTGGCAGAGCTGAACCGGGAGCTGGCGCCGTTCCGCATCCTGACCGGGATCGAGGTGGACATCCTCGATGACGGGCGGCTCGACCAGGAGGAGGAGCTGCTCGCGCAGCTCGACGTGGTGGTCGGCAGCGTGCACAGCAAGCTGCGGATGCCGGCCGAGGAGATGACGCCGCGGATGCTGGCGGCGGTCGAACACCCGCACCTCGACATCCTCGGGCACTGCACGGGGCGGTACGTGCTGGGGAAGACACGGCCGGAGTCGGCGTTCGATGCGGAGACAGTCTTCGCAGCGTGCGCGCGGCTCGGGAAGGCGGTGGAGGTCAACTCCCGGGTGGAGCGGCTGGACCCGCCGATGCGGCTGCTGCGGCTGGCGAACGAGCTCGGCTGCCTGTTCGCGATCGATTCGGACGCGCACGCGCCGGGGCAGCTGGACTGGCTCTCGCACGGGACGGCGCGGGCGGAGGCGGCGGGGGTGCCGCCGGCGCGGGTGGTGAACACGTGGCCGGCAGAGTCGCTGCTGGCGTGGGCGCGCGGGCATGCGCAGGTCGGCCGGTAAAGACCCGGAGATGGTGTCATCGAAGGCATCTTTTTCGGTGCCGGCGGGCGCGAAATCATCGAAGCATGACGCCCCAATCCCCGGAGCCGGCCGCCGCAGTTCCCCGGGCTGGCCGGTGGGTGCGGGTTGTCGCCTGGGTCATCGTGATCGCGGCGGCGGCAGTCTTCGCCTGGGCGAACCGGCGCGACATCCCGGATGCGTGGCACGCGGCGCGAACGGCGAATCCCTGGTGGCTGCTGGCCGGGCTGGGGTGGACGGCGCTCTACCTGGTCGGGCAGGCCGGGATGTACGCGGGCGCGTGGCGGGCGGTAGGGCTGCAGGGCAGCATGCGGGAGCTGCTGCAGCCTTCGCTGGCGGGGGGCGCGCTGAACATCGTCTCGAAGTCGGCGGGCATGGGCGGGCTCGCGGTCTTCCTCGCGCGGGCGAAACGGGTCGGCGAGCCGGCGGGGCTGGTGACCACCGCCTACACCGGCGTGGTGGTCATCGCCCATGCGACGTTCACGCTGACGCTGGCGGTCGTGTTCGTGGTCATGTGGGTGGACGGCCACGTGATGCGGCTGGAGCTGCTGGCGGGCGCGATCTTCGGGGTGTACGTCATCGCGCAGGTGGCGGTGCTCGCGGGCGCGCTCTGGAGCCGGGCGGCGGTCCGGCGGGTCTACCGGGCGGCCGGGATGGCGGCGCACGCCGGCCGGCGGCTGCTCGGGCGGGAGCACGGGGCGTTCGTCCCGAACGACGAAGCGGCGGATGAGCTGTTCGAAGCGGTATCGGCGCTGCGGCGCGCGCCGGGGCGGCTGGCGGGGGCGTTGGCGTGGGGCATGGCCGTGGAGCTGGCCGGGGCCGGGCTGCTGTGGAGCGTGCTGCAGGCGCTTGGCGAGCCGGCGAGCCCCGTGGTGGCGCTTTCGGGCTACGCGATGACGGTGCTGTTTTCGACCGTCGGCGTGCTGCCGGGCGGGCTCGGCTTCGCCGAGGCGTCGCTGGGCGCAATGCTGCGGAGCTACGGCGTGAGCCTCCCGGGCACGGCAGCGGCCGTCGTGCTCTTCCGCATCGGCGAGGCGTGGATCCCGCTGGCGGCAGGACTGGTGGCCTTGCGGCTTTCCGGGCGCGAGCGGCGTGACGCTGCCGCGCCGGCATTCATCGAGGAGGGCGAACACTCGTGACGCGGACAGGCATCCCGGGGCAGCGGCGGCGGCGCATCGCCGCGGGCGTCGTGGCGGCGAACGCGCTGCTCGGCTTCGTGCTGGTGATGGTCCACCACCCGCCGATCCAGGTCGGGCCGCTCCACCGGGCGTTCCCGGTGGAGGCGGTGATCACGTCGCGGTTCCTGCTCGTGCTGGCCTCGCTGGCGCAGGCGGGCACGGTGCGCGGCCTGCTGCGCGGCAAGCGGCAGGCGTGGCTCATCGCGACGGTGGCGGCGCTGGCGGCGATCGCGTGCTTCCAGGTGAAGCGCGCCGACCTCGTCGGCATCGCGGCCTCGGCGGCGACGGCCGCGCTGCTCATCGCGTGGGCGCCGCTCTTCCCGGCCCGGAGCGACCCGGCGATGGCGCGCCGGGGCATCGCCTGGTTCGTGCTGGGGACGGCCGGGGCGTTCGTCTACGCGCTGGCCGGGCTGTGGTGGCTGGACCGGCATTTCCGCGGGACCGAATCGCTCATCGCCATCGCCGAGGATGCGGTGCGGCTCGTGCTCATCGTGCCGGAGGCGAACGCCGAGCCCGTCGGGCGGCACGGGCGGTGGTTCCTCGATTCGGTCCGGCTGTTCATGGGGGCGAGCCTCGCGGTGGGGACGTGGCACGCGCTTTCGCCGGTGCGCTACCACCTGACGGAGGAGCAGCGGGAGCTGCACCGCGTGCGGGAGATCCTGGAGAAGTGGGCGACGTCGTCGCTGGCGTACTTCCACCTGATGCCGGACAAGTCGCACTTCTTCGCGAGCGAGGGCGAGGCGTTCCTCGGCTACCGCGTCTCGCGCGGGGTCGCCGTGGTGCTCGGCGGCCCGATCGGGGAGCCGGAGGCGTGCCGGGCCGTGGTGCGGGAGTTCATCGAGTTTTGCGACCTGAACGGCTGGGGCTTTTGCTTCCACCAGTGCGCGCCGGGGGAGGTCGAGCTGCTGCAGTCGCTCGGCCTGAAGGCGCTGAAGATCGGCGAGGACGCGGTCATCCGGCTGCCGGGGTTCAGCCTCTCGGGCAAGTCGTTCAAGCACATCCGGGCGACGGTGAACCGGATGGAGCGCGAGGGGTACGAGGTGGTGGAGCTGCCGCAGCCGATCGACGACGCGACGATGGCCGAGCTGCGCGAAGTATCGGACGCGTGGCTGGCGGACGGCCACCACCGGGAGCGGCAGTTCACGCTCGGGTGGTTCGATGAGGACTACCTGCGCGAGACGCGGGTGCTGGCGGTGCGCGCGCCCTCGGGCCGGATCGAGGCGTTCGCGAACGTCCTGCCGTCGTTCCAGTCGAAGGAGGCGAACTTCGACCTGATGCGGCGGCGGCCCGATTCGCCGAACGGCACGATGGACTACCTCTTCGTGCGGATGGCGGAGCAGTTCCGGGATGCCGGGCTGGAGGGGCTCAACCTCGGCTTCGCGCCGCTGGCGAACATCGAAGAGACTGGCGTGAAAGGGCGCGTCCTCAACTGGCTGTACGAGTACGGCGGCCGGCTGTTCAACTTCCAGGGGCTGCGCGCGTTCAAAGACAAGTGGGATCCGGCCTGGGAGCCGCGCTACCTCGTCTACCGGAGCGAAGCGGACCTGCCCGGCATCGCCCTCGCGGTGGCGCTGGTCGGCGAGAAGGCGAGCCCGGTCCGGCTGCCGTGGACGAAGCGCGAGCTGCCGGAGCTCCCGGCGGCGTGATGCGGCGGGGGCAGGCTGTGGCGGCGGCCGGGATGCTGGCGCTCGTGCTCGCGCCGCAGGTCGTGAGCCAGTTCCGGCCCGGCCTGCATGCGTGGCTGATCGACCACTGGGCGCTGACGTGGGACCTCGCCTGGCGGGAGCCGTGGCGCATCGTGCTCTCATCGCTGGTGCAGCCGCGGCCCGGGCTGGTGGGGACGGAGTGGCTGTTCGCGCTGGCCGTCGTGCCGGCGTTCGCGGTGCTCTGGCCGGCGCGGCTGATGCCGCTCGGCTTCTGGGGTGCGGATGCGGCGGGAACGTGGCCGACGCTGCTCGGCCTGCGGGTCGCGGCGGAGTGGAGCAACCACGCGGCGCGGCTGCTGGGCGACCCGGACGCCGGCTCCTCCGCGGGGCTGTTCGGGCTGGCGCTGATGGCAGCCTGGCGGCTGCCGCGGACGCCGGCCGCGGGCGTGGTAGCGGGGATCGTCATCTTCGCGGCGGGGCGGCTGGCCATCTTCCACCGCGTGTTCGATATCGAGCACGCGCTGGCATTGGGCACGGTGACGCTGCTGCTGTGGCTGACCCAGGGGCCGCCGGGGCGAGCACGCGCCCGCGCGGCGGAGACGGCCCCCTAGGCGGGCTTCCGGGCGCGGACGGCGTACATCTGGGGAATCGCCGGGACGTCCGCCGGCAGGTAGAAACGGCGCCCCTCGCGCATTTCGGCGCGCTCGAAGAAGCGGCAGCCGTTGGCGTACTCGTACTCGCGGAAGACTTCGAGGACGAGGCCGGCGTCGATGAGCGCCATGATGACGTCGCTGGTGCCGTGGGCGAACTCGGCGCCCTGGTGGGGGTTCTGGAAGCCGGTGACGCCCGGTTCGAAGCCCCACGGCACGAGGGCTTCGCCGGAGGCGCCGACGTAGTCGCTGACGCCCGGGCCGATGAATGGCTCCGGGTCGCGGTAGGGCCAGGTCAGGCGGAGCTGGTCGTCGTACATCGAGGCGACGGGGTGGAATTCGACGAGGACGAAGGCCCCGCCGGGCGCGAGGACGCCGGCGATGCCGCGCCCCCAGGCGGCGAGGTCCGAGAGCCAGCAGACGGCGCCGTAGGAGGCGAAGACGAGGTCGTACCGTTCGCCGCGGGCGGCGGCCTCTTCGAACCAGTCGTAGATGTCGGCGCGGACGAAGCGGGCCCGGATGCCGGTCTCGGCAGCGAGCCGCCCGGCGAAGGCGATCGCTTCATCGGAAATGTCGACGCCGGTGACGTCGGCGCCGAGCCGGGCGAGCGAGAGCGTATCCTGGCCGGCGTTGCACTGGAGGTGGACGAGGCGCTTGCCTTCGAGCGGGCCGAGGAGGTCGAGCTCCTCAGGGAAGAGGGTGGAGCCGCCGGCGCGGAAGAAGGCGGCCTGGTCGCCCTTGTGGCTGTTGTGGGCGCGGGTCGCCTCGTTCCAGCTGCGGCGGTTCAGTTCGTGGAGGTCGCGCCGGGGTCCGGGCATGGTTCGAGTGTAGCCGGGCACGCGAGCAGCGCCTACGCGGCGCCGGCCGTCGGCTCTTCGGCGTCGGGTTCGATGATGGCGAACGACCAGCCGAAGGCGGTGTAGCGGGTGAGCAGGTTGTCGGCGATGGCGCGGACGAGCTGGCTCACGGTTTCGGGGAGTTCCGGCTGGCGGCCGGGCCGGAGGACGTGGGCGCGACCGCGGAGTTCGCGGCCGTTCAGCCAGCAGCGGACGGCCGGGGCCGCCTCGGCATTGCGGACCCAGTTCGACCGGGAGCGGAACGTGCCGACGATGATGCAGCCATCGACGAGGGAGGCGAGGAGCGGCGTGCGGTAGAGGTGGCCGGAGCGGCGGCCGGCGGTTTCGAGGACGACGAGGCCGAGGGGCACGAGGCAGGGGCCGCCGAGGCCGGCGCGGACGGCTGGCTCGACGAAGGCGTTGAGGGCGCGGAAGAAGTCGCGCTCGAAACCGGCAGGGTCCACGGCTTCAGCCTCCCCGGGCGGCCCGTTCGAGGAGCTCGGCGGCGAGCTGGCGGCCGAGGCCGGCAGCGGTCTCCGCCGGGCCGCCCATCTTCGACCGGATGATACGGCCGCCGGGGGCGATGAGCGCGTGGAGCTTCAGTGTCGAGCCGAAGTGCTCGGCGTAGGCGGCGGCAGGGTAGCTGCAGCCGCCCTCGATGGCGGCGAGGAAGGCGCGCTCGGCCGTGACGGCGAGGCGGACCTGCGCGTCATCGATGCGGGCGAGGAGCTGGCGGACGCCTTCGTCGGCGGCGCGGCATTCGACGGCGAGGGCGCCCTGGCCCGGCGCGGGGAGCATCTCTTCGAAGCCGAAGACCTCGGCGGCCTCCGCCTCGAGGCCGAGGCGGCGGAGGCCGGCGAGGGCCACGACGGCGGCGTCGTATTCGCCCTCGCGGACCTTCCGGAGGCGCGTTTCGACGTTGCCGCGGATGGGGCGGACCTGGAGGTCGGGGCGGATTTCGCGGAGCTGAGCTTCGCGGCGCGGCGAGCCGGTGCCGACGACGGCGCCGGGCGGCAGGGCGCGGAGCGGCTGGCCCGCACGGGAGACGAGGGCGTCGCGGGGGTCTTCGCGGAGGGGGACGGCGGCGATGACGAGCCCCTCCGGCCGGCGGGTCGGGAGGTCTTTGAGCGAGTGGACGGCGACGTCGACGTCGCCGCGCTGGAGGGCCTCCTGAATGGCGGTGGTGAACCAGCCGGGCCGCTCGCCCTCGGCGAGAGGCGTCGACTGGTCGCGGTCGCCGGCGGTGGCGATGGTGACGAGCTCGACCCGGGTGCCGGGGGCGGCGGCCTCGAGGCGGCCGGCGACGAGGCGGGCCTGGGCGAGGGCGAGCTGGCTGCCGCGGGTGCCGAGGCGGAGGACGGTCATGCCGGGAGCGCCTCGCGGAGCGCTTCGGCGGCAGCGCGGACGGTCGCGTCGATTTCGGGTTCGTTGTGGGCGAGGGAGACGAACCAGGTCTCGAACTGGGAGGGCGGGATGAGGATGCCGCGCTGGCGCATCGCGCGGTGGAAGCGGCCGAAGGCTGCGGTGTCGGCCTCCCGCGCCTCGGCGTAGTCGCGCGGGGGTACGGGCCGGAAGAAGAGGCTGAGCATCGAGCCGAAGCGGACGACGGAGGCCGGGGCTTCGGCGCGCTTGATGGCGGTGAGGAGCCCGTTTTCGAGGTGGCGCGCGACCTGGTCGAGGCGCTGGTAGGCGGCCGGGGTGAGGGCTTCGAGGGCCGCGAGCCCGGCGGCCATGACGGCAGGGTTCGCGCTGAAGGTGCCGGCCTGGTAGACCGGGCCCTCGGGCGCGAGCAGGCTGAGGAGCTCCGCACGGCCGCCGACGGCGCCGACCGGGAGGCCGCCGCCGATGATCTTGCCGAGCGTGACGAGGTCGGCAGCGGGCAGCACGCCCGAGAGGCCGCGCCGGAGGCGGAAGCCGGTGATGATTTCGTCGGCGATGAGGAGGGCGCCGTGGGCGCGCGGGAGGGACTGGAGCGTTTCGAGGAACTCCGGGTCGGGGGCGAGGATGCCGACGTTGGCGGGGATGCTCTCGACGATGACGGCCGCGGTCTCGGCGCCGCGGGCTTCGAACCAGCGCATCAGGGCGGCCGGGTCGTTGTACGGGAGGACGGCGGTGAGGCCGGCGACCGCCTGCGGGACGCCGGCGGAGTCGCTCATGCCGAGGGTGGCGACGCCGCTGCCGGCTTTGACGAGGAGGCCGTCACTGTGGCCGTGGTAGCAGCCGTCGAACTTCACGATGAGGTCGCGGCCGGTGGCGGCGCGGGCGATGCGGATGGCCGTCATCGTGGCTTCGGTGCCGGAGTTGAGGAAGCGGAGCCGTTCGAGGCCCGTCGCGTCGCGGATGGCTTCGGCGAGGGCGACTTCGCGCGGGCCGAGGGCGCCGAAAGCGAGGCCCTCCGCCGCGGCCGCGGCGATGGCGCCGGTCACCGCGGGCGGGGCATGGCCGAGGATGGCCGGGCCGAAACCGCCGACGAAGTCGATGTAGCGGTTCCCCTCGGCGTCGAAGACGAACGGCCCCTGCCCACGGGCGATGGGCACGGGGTCGCCGCCGACGGAGCGGTAGGAGCGGACGGGGCTGTTGACGCCCCCCGGGAATAGGCCGAGGGCGGCGTCGCGGATGGACTGGTTGGTCATGGGGCAGCTCCAGGGCGGACCGGTTCGAGCAGCGCGGCGAGAACAGCCTCGCGGACCTCGTTGCCCGGTGTTTCGAAGTCGGCGAAGGGGACGGACGGGTCGACCGGCGCGGGGGCTGGGGGCTCGGCTTCCCAGGCGGCGGCTTCGCGGGCGAGGGCGACGAGCACGCTGCACGGCTCGGGGCAGGGGATGGAGGCGGGAGTTGGAAGTTGGGAGCCGGGAGACGGGAGTTGAGGAGCCGTCAGCGGCCAGGCGGGGGTGCGGACGCAGCGGCCGCAGAGCACCTCGCGGATGACCGCGCGGCCGCGTTCGGAAAGCTGGCGCGCGCTCTCGTAGCGGCCGGACTGGCGGCCGAGCACCTCATCCAGCGGGACGATGCGGAGCGCGCCGGCTGCGGCCTGCGCGCGGTGGACGACGGCGAGGGGGTACACGGCCTCGACGACCTCCTCCGCGGCGATGCGGCCGTCGAGGGGGACGCACCATCCGCCCAGGAGGCCGCGCGCGCCGGGGAGCGGCCGGTAGCGGCCGGCCGCATCGAGCCGCACGCAGCGGCGGATGGCGTCGGCGTCCGGCGGGAGTTCGCAGGCGGGGTCGCCGGGGCCGCAGACGCGGCCGGGTTCGATGCGCAGCTCGCCGAGGAAGGCGGGAAGCGGGAGGCGGGAAGCGGGAACCGGGCGATGGGAACCGGGAGACGGGAGGCGGGAAGCGGGGAAGCGGTCGAGGGCTTCGCGGGCGAGGTCGGTGACGACGGCAGCGAGCGCGGGGTGGGTGCCGACGGGCGGGGTGTAGTGGACGACGCGGCCGCCGCGGCGGGTCTCGGGGCCATCGAGCGCGAGGTCGGCAGGGATGGTTTCGCCGACGTGCCAGCCTTCGGCGATGAAGAGCGGGACGACGAAGAGGCGGGGCGCGCGGAAGCGGTCGAGCATGGTGAGCATGCCCGGCTCCTGGTCGATGAAGGCGACGCCGCACTCGGCGAAGCAGCCGCGCTGGGCGACGAGGCCGGCCATCGCGTAGACGTTCTTCTCGGATTCGGAGTCGCGGCGGGTGCCGTGGCCGAGGACGACGAGGGCGTCGTCCGGGCCGGCGCCGGCTTCGCGGGCGCGTTCGATGATGACGTCGGCGAGGCGCGGGTGGGTGCCGACGGGCGGGGTGAAGCGGATGCGCTGGCTGCCGCGGACGGTCAGGGGGCCGTCGAGCCGCATCTCGCGGGGGACGACCGTGCGGGTGAAGTAGCCGGTGGAGATGAAGATGGGAACGACGACGACGTCCGGGTCGTCGACGGCGTCGAGGGCGCGGGCGAGCGAGGGCTCCTCTTTCCAGAGGGCGACGGAGACAGCGTCGAACTCGCCCCCCGCGCGGAGAGCGGCGGCGAGGCGGTGGAAGGGCTCGCTGGAGTCGGCGTTGAGGTGGGAGCCGTGGCCGGCGAGGACGAGGTGGGTCATGCGCCGGCCTCCGGCTTGCGGGCGGCGAGCCGCGCCTGGCGGGCCTCGCGGGCCCCGGCGACGTCAGCGGCGCGGCCGGGGCCGAGCGCTTCGGCGACCGCATCGCGGAGGCGGGCAGCGAGGGCCGGGTCGGCGCCGGAAGTGGAGACGGCGGCGAGGAGGTCGCCGTCGCGGTAGTGGGCCGGGAAGCTGATGGTGCTCTCGGCGCGGGCATCGGCGACGAGGACGGGGATGTGGCGGGCGCGGGCAGCTTCGCCGACGGCGCGGTTGACCTCGCGGTCGTTCGTACAGGCGAGGACGAGCGCCCAGGGGCCGGGCATCGACGTCGACGGGGACGAAGGCGCGGGGGATGGCGGTCACGCCCGGGAGCGCCGCGATCTCCCCGGCGATCACGGGCGCGACGACGACGACCTGGAAGCCGCCTTCGGCGAGGACGCGGACCTTCCGGGCGGCGACCGCGCCGCCGCCGACGACGAGCACCGGCCCGGCCGACGGGAGGAGTTCGATGAGGATGCTCACGCCAGGGCCTCCAGGACAGCGGCGGCGAGGGATGGCAGGGAGGGCTCAGCGGCCTCGGCGTCGAGCCGGCCGAAGCAGGCGCGGACGGCTGCCGACGTGGCAGGGCCGATGCTGACGAGGCGCACCGACGGCGGCAGCTCGGCCTCGCCGAGCGCCGCGCGGAGGAAGCGGGCGGTGGATGCAGAAGTGAAGGTGACGGCATCCGCGGCCTGGACCCGTGCGAGCGTCTCCGGGCGCGAGCGCCTCGGGCACGGTGTCGTAAGCGTCGGCGCGTTCGACGTGCGCGCCGCGCTGGCGGAGGGCATCCTCGAGGTCGGGCCCAGCGAGCGAGGAGATGGGGAGGTAGACGCGGGCCCCGGCGACGCGCGGGAGCTGGGCGGCGAGGCTGGCGGAGGTCGCGCGCGAGGGGAGGAAATCGGCGCGGATGCCGCGGGCGCGGAGGGCCTCGGCGGTGGCTTCGCCGACGGCGGCGATGGCGGTGCCGCCGAAGGCGCGCGCGTCGCGGCCGGCGGCCTCGAGGGCGGCGAACATCGCCGCCACGGCGTTCTGGCTGGTGAAGATGACCCAGTCCCAGCGGCTGGCCGCGCGCTCGTCGGCGATGAGGCGCTCGGGGTGGAGCTCGATGCGGATGGCGGGGGCTTCGACCACGGCGGCGCCGAGCGCGCGGAGCGCCTCGCTCAGCTGCGAGGCCTGGCTGCGGGAGCGGGTGACGACGACCGTCCTGCCCGCGAGGGGGCCGAAGCGGCCCGGCCCGAGCCGCTCGGCGAGGGCCGCGACGGGGCCGACGACGGTGATGAGCGGCGTCGGGAGGCCAGCCGCGGCCTCGGCGATGCCGGCGAGCGGGGCGGTGACGGCCTGTTGCGTCGGCAGGGTGCCGTTCGCGATCGAAGCGGCTGGCGTGGCCGGGTCCCAGCCGGCGGCGAGCAGGCGCTCGACGAGGACGGGGAGAGCGGCGGCGCCCATGAGGATGACGAGGGTGCCGGCGGCTGACGGCCCGGGGAGGTCGGCCGGCGCCTCGCCGGTGTGTTCGGAGCCGGTCAGGACGGTGAAGCGGGTCGCGAGGCCGCGGTGGGTGACGGGGATGCCGGCCGCGGCCGGGACGGCGACGGCCGAAGTGACGCCGGGCACGACGGTGAAGGGGAGGCCAGCCTCGCGCAGGGCGAGCGCCTCTTCGCCGCCGCGGCCGAACACGTAGGGGTCACCCCCCTTGAGGCGGACGACGCGGCGGCCGGCGGCCGTGAGGTCGACCAGCAGGCGGGTGATCTCCTCCTGCGGCATCGCGTGGGCGCCGGCGCGCTTGCCGACCGGGATGAGCTCGGCGCCGGGCCGGGCGAAGCGCAGCAGTTCCGGCCCGACCAGGGCATCGTAGAGGACGGCATCGGCCTGCTGGAGCGCTTCGCGGCCGGCGAGCGTGAGGAGCCCCGGGTCGCCAGGGCCGGCGCCGACGAGCCAGGCGTGGCCGGTGGTGTTCGGCATGTCGTTCATTGTGGCACGGCGTGGGCGGTCGGGCTGGCCGCTCAGGGCTGGAAGATGCCTTCGGGCGGCGTCTTCAGACAGGTGAACATCGGCGTATCGCGCTGGGTGTAGAGCGAGGCCTCGGTGAAGCGGAGCCGGCCGACGAGGTCGACGAACTCCTGCGGGTAGTCGGAATCGAACGCGACGACGAACTCCTGGTCGTCGATACCGTAGCTGTAGCTGGTGTTGAGGCGGACGCCCTTGAACGGGCCGGAGACGTGGATGTGCTCGTCCATCATGCCCTGCCGGGCGTGGGGGCTGAGCGCGTACCAGGCGCGCGTCTTGACGAAGGGGTAGACGAAGAGGAACTGGCCTTCGCCGGGGAGGAGCTCGATGCCGTGGCCGGAACCCTCGATGCGGTTGACGTACTGCGAGCGCTTCTGGAGGGAGAGGAAGCTGTAGGCGGGGGTGAGCCAGCCGGCCATCCGGGTGGCGTTGAGGTCGCGCTGCATCTCGTTGAAGCGGCGGACGTCGTTCGCGATGCGCCAGAGCATGAAGTCGCAATCGGCGCGGAGGCCTTCGAGGGTGTAAGTGCGGAGGATGAGGTCATCGCGGGCGGCCCAGCGCTGGAGCACCTCGACGTACTCGCGGTGCAGGGCGCAGCGCTCGTCCGGGGGGAGGCGGCGGAAGGCGGGGTCGATGCGGAAGAAGGCGTAGTTGAGGAACTGGCGGGGTGCGCGGTCGGCCTCCTTGAGGCTGACGCGGCCGGAGGGGTCGAGCTCGACCATCGGGCCGCGGGGGCGGGCAGGGGGCTGGGGCCGGGCTTCAGGTTCGCTGCTCATGCGGGGGCTCCTTCGGGTTCGGGATAGCCGGCAGCGCGGCGGCGCTGGACGGCGTCGTACTCGGCATCGGTCAGCGGCGGGGCGTCGCAGGCGGCGGCGAACTCGCGCAGGCCGGCTTCGTCGTAGATGTTCGGGATCACGGCGCCGATGGAGGGTTCGCGGAGGATGAACTGGATGGCGGCCTGGCCGAGCGTCCGGCCCTCGCGCGCGAGGAAGCTGAGCGTGCCGGCGCGGCGGATGCCTTCCTCCCAGAGCGCGCGCTTCTCCGGGGTATCGATCCGCCAGCGGCGGTGGTCGCCGGGCGGGAACTCGGTCGCGCGGGTGGCAGTGCCGTCGAGCAGGCCGGAGGCGTGCGGGACGCGGGCGAGGGTGCCGACCCCGCAGGCGCGCGCCGCGGGGAAGATCGCCTCGCCGAGCTCCTGTTCGAGGATGTTGTAGATGATCTGCGCCGGCATGCCGCGGCGGACGGCGGCGATGCCTTCTTCGGCCTGCCGGAGGTCGAAGGCGGGGCCGAGGGCGACGCCGTACGCGCGGATGAGACCCTCCCGGCGGACGTCTTCGAGCGCGGCGAGGAGGTCGTCCCGCTGGATGGCGTCGATGCGCGGGTTGTGGAGCTGGTAGTAGTCGATCCAGTCCGTGCCGAGGCGGCGGAGGGAAGCCTCGAGCGAGCGGCGCATGTGAGCGGGCGACCAGTCGTGGGGGCGCTCCTGCTGGTTGGGCCGCGGCGGGACGGAGAGGTCGTAGCCGAACTTGGTGGCGATGACGATGTCGCCCCGGCGGCTGCCGAGCGCCTCGGCGAGGATGGTCTCGGCAGCGCCGTCGGCGTAGGTGTTGCCGGTATCGAAGAACGTGATGCCGAGGTCGAAGGCGAGGCGGAGGAGGCGGATGCCTTCCGCGCGGTCGGTGACGCCCCACCACGTGGTGCCGACGGTCCAGACGCCGAAACCGACGGCGGAGAGGGTGAGAGGCGTGCCGTGGAGGGGGCGGTACTGCATGGTCAGGGCTCCTCGCGCATGGTGTCGGGGTCGATGCCGCGCTGGCGGCAGAAGGCGTCGTAGGCGGCGGGCAGGATTTCGGAAGGCTTGATTTCGGAGCGGCCGCCCCAGAACTGGGTGGTGTAGCGGACGGGGATGCCGGCCTCGGCGAGGTGGGCGTCGATGGCGGCCTTGTGCGCGAGGAGGACGTCCTTCTCGGTGCCGTGGGCGACGGCCATGATGTTGACGCCGCCGAATTCTGGGCCGGCTTCGCGCCAGTAGGCGTGGGTGATGATGTGGTGGCGGCCGACTTCGCCGCCGGCGTCGAGTTCGCGGCCGGGTTCGACCGCCCAGTGGAAGAGGGCGTTGTAGCGGGTGACGCGTTCGCCGGTGGGCAGCTCCTTCACGTGTTCGAGGAAGGCGGAGAAGCGCGCGATGAGCCCCTTCTCCTCGAACGAGCGGACGGCGTCGAGGAAGCGGCCGTAGGGGAGGCCGAGGCGGCGGGCGCGGGCGCGCCACGGCTCGCTGACCAGCTCCGCAGGTTCGAGCGGCTCCTTGAGGGCGGCGAGCACCTCCCATTCGAAGGGGGAGAGGCGGGTGAGTTCGGGGAAGAGCGGCGCGGCAGGGGCATCGGCGCGGGCGCCGGGCTCGAGGCTGCGCCGGCGGACGTGGCCGACGCCGAGGGCGAAGAGGCAGCGGGCTGGCATGATCCGCCACGCTTCGGCGCCGATGACACCGCCCATGAGGGCGACGTGCCGCTCGAGGGAGAAGCCCTGCGGCACCTTGACGGTCGTCCAGAGACGGAAAGCAGCGCCGGGCAGGTTCGAGTCCGTGGAGCGGATGACGACGTGGCCGGAGAATGGGTCGTCGCGGAAGAGCGTATCGAAGGCGTCGTGGAGGGCGTCGTTCGGCACCTTCCACGCGACGAGCGCGCCGTGGGCGAGGCTGCCGGTGTTCAGCGTCTGGCGGACGCGGCGGACGATGCCGGCTTCGAGGAGGCCGCGGATGCGGTCGATGACGAGCGGCTCCGGGAGGCCGGCGCGCTCCGCGATGACGGCAAAGGGCCGCTCGTGGAAGCCGGCGAGGCCGTCTTCGGCGACGGCGAGGATGGCGGCGGTCTCGGGGTGGCGGGTGCTGAGGACGGCTGCGGTCATGCGGGCTCCGAAACGTCGAAGATGGCGGCGACGGCGCGCGCGGTCGCGGGGTCGAGGGCGCGGAGCCGCTCCGAGGGCTCGTGGAGGATGTGGGCGACCAGGCTGCGGGTGATCGTCTCGAGCACGGGGCGGGGAATTTCCGGGTGGCGGCGGGCGATCCGTTCGAGGTCGGCCCGGCGGCGGAGTTCGACGGCGCGGCGGAAGCGGCCGACCGGCGAGGCGGCGTCTTCCGACCAGTGCGCGAGGACGCGCTCGACCTCGGTCTCGAGGTCGGCGAAGAAGGCGGCGCGGCCTTCGAAACCGGCTTCCGCGCGGAGGTCGCGGAGGGTGACGACCCGGCCGTCGCCGGGGTCCGTGCGGCGCGGTGTGGAGAGGTCGAGGACGGCGCCGGCCGGCAGTTCGCCCGGCGCGAGCACGGGCGCATCGCCCCCGAGAGCGACGACCGCGAGCGCATGCGGCGGGAGGCTGGCGAGCCCTTCGAGCGGGTGCCAGGCATCGGCGCGGCCGGCGAGCCACGCGGGGCGCGCGCGCGAGGCGACGGTGATGGACGGGATGCCGAGGCCGCGGCCGGCGCGGCAGACGGCCGCAGCGGTGGGGCCGGAGCCGATGACGAGCAGGCTGCCCGGCGGCGGCTGGCGGCGGAGGGCGAGGCGGAGGAGCGTCCCGGCATCGGCATCGATGGGGTGGCGCTTGCGGAAGGCGCGGGCGGCGGCGATCGCGCGGTGGAGGACGGCCGCGACCCGGGGCGGCGCCGCATCGGCGGCGCGGCGGACCTGGCCGAGGATTTCGTGTTCGCCGAGGGCGATGGAGTGGAGGCCGGCCGCGAGGGCAGCGAGGTAGCCGAAGGCATCGCGGCCCGTGCGGGCGGCGGCGCAGCCGAAGGGGCAGGGCGCGAGGGCGACGGCTTCGATGCGCTGGCAGGTGAGGATGAGGACGGCGTCGTGGGCTTCGGCGGCTTCCCGGGCGGCGGCGAAGGCATCGGCGCCGCAGGAGGCAGTATCCCACGAGCAGACGGTCAAACGATCCAAATCTTCCAAATGATCCGTCATGATCCAGATCTACGAAGATTTCGAGCTTTGTCATCTTCGTGGGCGCGGGGCTTCGGCGCAAGGGCCCGGGGCGTATACTTTCCGGTTCGATGACGAACGAAACGACGAACGGGGTGCCAGCCGGGATCCGCTACGAGGCGGTCTCGAAGTTCTTCGCGGAGCACGTCCCCGGCGGGGATGTGCCGCTCCGCTTCACGCTCATCAGCGGCGGGCGTTCGAACCTGACGTACCGGGTGGAGGGCGGCGGGCGGACGTGGGTGCTGCGGCGGCCGCCGCTGGGGCACGTGCTGCCGACGGCGCACGACATGACGCGGGAGTTCCGGGTGCTGCAGGGGATGCAGCGGGCGGGCTTCCCGGCGCCGCCGCCGATCGCGCTCTGCGAAGACCCGGCGGTGAACGACTACCCGTTCTACGTGATGGAGTACCGGGAGGGCGTGATCATCGCCGACCGCATCCCGGAGGGGTACGCGGACACGCCGGAGCGCCGGCAGGCGATCGGGCGGGCGCTGATCGAAACGCTGGTGCAGCTCCACGCCATCGACTACGAGGCGGTGGGGCTGGGCGATTTCGGCCGGCCGGAGGGCTACCTCGAGCGGCAGGTGCGGCGCTGGAGCGAGCAGTGGGCCCGCTCCGAAACGCGGCCGCTGCCGGCGATCGATGAGCTGATCCGGCGGCTGCGGGCGAGCATGCCCGTCTCGCCGAAGCCGACCATCGTCCACGGCGACTACCGGCTGGGGAACATGATGCTCGACCGGGAGGACCCGGGCCGGGTGGTTGCCGTGCTCGACTGGGAGATGGCGACGCTGGGCGACCCGCTCACGGACGTGGGGTACACGCTCGGCTACTGGGGGCAGGTCGGCGATTCGGAGGAGTACCTCGCGGCGCGGGCGGCATCGGCGGTGACGGCGCAGCCCGGCTTCCACACCCGGCAGGAGCTGATCGCGATGTACGCCCGGCTGAGCGGCCGCGACGTCTCGGCGATCGAGTGGTACGAAATCTTCGCGGCCTACAAGCTGGCGGTCATCGTGGAGGGCATCCACGCGCGCTACCTGAAGGGCGAGACGGTCGGCGAAGGCTTCGAAGGCATGGGCAAGCGGGCGGAGATGCTGGTGGAAGAGGCGCTCGCGATGGCCGACCGGGCGGCAGACCCGCGGCTGCGCGGCGTCGCCTGAGGCGGCTACCGCCGCAGCCGGCGCCGCGGTAGAGTTCGGCAAACGCGGCGAGGGGGCGCGCCATGGAGTTCCGCTTTTCGGACGAGGACGAGGCGTTCCGGCAGGAGGTGCGCGCCTTCATCCGGGCGGAGCTGCCGAAGGCGCGCGAAGGCGAGTCGTTCACGAAGAAGCTGGCGGCGAAGGGCTGGCTCACGATGTCGTGGCCGCGGGAGTACGGCGGGCAGGGCGCGCCCCACCTCCGCCAGCTCGTCTACAACGAAGAGATGGCCTACCACCGCGCGCCGGGCCAGACGATGGGCGCCGACCGGGTCGGCCCGACGCTCATCCTCTTCGGGACGGAGGAGCAGAAGGCGCGCTTCCTGCCGGCCATCGCGCGGGACGAGATGACCTGGTGCCAGGGCTTCAGCGAACCGGGCTCCGGCTCCGACCTCGCCTCGCTCCAGACGCGGGCGGTGCGCGACGGCGACAGCTGGGTGATCACCGGCCAGAAGATCTGGACCTCGAATGCGCAACGGGCGGACTTCATGATCCTGCTGGCGCGGACGGACCCGGATGCGCCGAAGCACCGCGGCATCACCTACTTCCTCGTGGACATGACGCTGCCGGGCATCACCGTGCGGCCGCTCGTGCAGATGACCGGGCAGGCGGGCTTCAACGAAGTCTTTTTCGATGACGTGCGGGTGCCGGCCGACATGGTCGTGGGGGAGGTGAACCGGGGCTGGTACGTTTCGACGGCGACGCTCGACTTCGAACGGTCGGGCATCGGGCGCGTCATCGGCGGGCTGCGGACGTTCGAAGAGGTGGTGGCCTATGCGAAGGCGGCGCCTGCGCGGGACGGCGGCGGGGGAACGCTCTACGACCGTCCGGAAGTCCGGCTGCCGCTGGCGGACATCGCGCTCGGCTTCCAGGTCGGCCGGCTGATGTCGTACCGGGTGGCGTGGATGCAGAGCCGGGGGCTGGTGCCGAACTACGAGGCGTCGATGGCGAAGACGTTCGGGACGGAGCTGCACCAGCGGATGGCGCGGACGGCGTACGCCGCGCTGGGGCTGCGCGGGCAGCTGATGGACGGCGCGTGGGCACCGCTCGGCGGGCAGGTGCCGATGGCCGTGCTGCAGACGGTCTCGCTGACGATTGCGGCGGGCACGTCGGAGATCAACCGGAACATCATCGCGACGCGCGGCCTCGGGCTGCCGCGCGGCTGACCGGCGGGAGGACAGGAGGGTATGGAGACGATCCGCGGGGTCTTCGAAGGGGTGCGGGTGCTCGACCTGAGCGAATACATCGCGGGGCCGCTGGCGGGCGAAATGCTGGCCGACCTCGGGGCGGACGTCATCAAGGTCGAGCCGCCGCTGGGCGATTTCTGGCGGCACACCGCACCGGTCGCGCCCGGCGAGAGCCGGGGCTTCATGGGCGTGAACAAGGGGAAGCGGAGCATCTCGATCGACCTGAAGCGGCCGGAGGGGAAGGCCGTCTTCGAGCGGCTGGTGCGGACGGCCGACATCCTGCTCGCGAACTACCGGCCGGGGGTGGCGGAGCGGCTGGGCGTGGATTACGCGACGCTCTCGGCGATCAACCCGCGGCTCATCTACTGCCAGAACACGGCCTTCGGGAGCGCGGGGCCGTACCGGGAGCGGCCGGGGTTCGACCTCGTGTCGCAGGCGATGACGGGCATCATGGCGTTCGAAGGCGCGGGCGGGCTGCCGCACCCGATCATCACGACCTCGCCGACGGACCTCGCGGCGGGGATGTTCCTCGCCTACGGCGCGGCGGCGGCGCTCTACCACCGGGAGAAGACCGGCCGGGGGCAGTTCATCGAGACGAGCCTCTTCGCGGCGGGCATCGCCGTGCAGTACCGGCCGATGTTCAGCATCGAGCGGCTCGACCGGCAGCACCGGGAGCGGCTGCTGGCGGCGATGGCGCGCGCCCGGGCCGAGGGGCGGCGGGTGGAGGAGGCGCTGAAGGAGGTGCCGCCGCGCCACGAGACGGGCCGGCGGAACAACCCGTACTACAAGGTCTACGAGACGAAGGACTCGTACATCGCGCTGGCGTGCCTGAACAACCGGCTGCGGCGGGCCGCCGTGCGCGTGCTCGGGGTCGACGACCCGCGGGTCGAGGGCGACGAATTCGACACGGAAGCGCTCTCGCCCGATGAGAACCTCGTGCTGAACGAGCTCATCGCCGCGATATTCAGCACGCGGACGACGGACGAGTGGGTGGCCGCGTTCGACGCGGCCGGCGTGCCGAGCGGGCCGGTGCGGTACACGGCGGAGCTGTTCGACGACCCGCAGGTGCAGGCGATGGAGCTGCTGCGGGAGTTCGAGCACCCGGTGCTCGGGCCGGTCGTGATGGCGAACTCGCCGCTGCGGATGAGCGGCGGCGAGACGGGCACCCGGCTGCCGTCGCCGGCGCTCGGGCAGCATACACGGGAAGTCCTCGCCGAGCTCGGGTTCGCCGCGGAGGAGATCGACGGGCTCATCGCAGCCCGCGTGGTGCGGGCATGGACGCCGCCCGGGGAAGCCCGGCCGGACTAGCGGATGTCGAGCAGTTCGACCTCGAAGATGAGATCGGTGTTCGGCGGGATGGGCCCCTGCCCGCGCGCGCCGTAGGCGAGGTTCGAGGGGATGTAAAGGAGGCGTTTGCCGCCGACCTTCATGGTGGCGACGCCTTCATCCCAGCCGCGGATGACCTGCCCGACGCCGAGGACGAAGGTGAACGGCTGGCCGCGGTCGAGTGAGCTGTCGAACTTGCGGCCGTCGGTGAAGTAGCCGGTGTAGTGGACGGTGACGCGCTGGCCCTGCTGCGGCGACGGGCCGTCGCCGACGGCGACGTCTTCGTAGCGGAGGCCGGAGGCGGTGACGGTGGGGTTGGCGAGCGTGATCGGACCGGCCGTGGCGTTCGCAGCCGGTGTGGGGGTGCGGGCCGGGGCCGGGCTGGCGGCGGTCGCGGTGCCGGCCGGGGAGGGCGTCGAGGCCGGCGCGTCGTCGTCTTCGCCGCCGCAGGCAGCGGCCGCGACGAGCGCCGAGGCGGCGAGCGCAGCGAGGAGCAGGGGTGCGAATCGGCTCATGGGGCGAGGGTAGCGGCGGCCGCGCTAAGGGATAAGGCGGGCGCTGGCTCGGGCAGACAGAAGGGGTAAAGGAGCGGGATGGCGCGCGCCATCTCGGCGGCGACCGCCTCGGCCAGCGGCCGCGTGAGCCGGTCGAAGGCGAACGTCCGGTGGAGGCGCCGCCAGGCGGGCGTCCAGTGTTCGAGCTCCCACGCGGGACCGAGGGCGGCCATCAGCGGGGCGGCGTGGGCCGCGACGAGGGCAGCGCGCGCGTCGTTCGCCTCCGGCGGGCCTTCGAAATGGAGGCCGAGCTCGACGATGGCGCGGGCGGGCTGCGGCTGGAGTTCGACGTGGAACTGGGGCGCGCCCCACGAGAGCTGGAGGATGGTCCACATCACCCTGCGGTGGGGCGGCGGGACGCCGGGCGGCAGCGCGCGGAGGGCGAGCTCCTCGGTGAGGAAGAGGAACTCGCGCGCCTTCAGCTCGTCGCGGGGCATGGGGGCAGTGTACCGTTCACCGGGGCGCTGGCCGCGGCTTGCTATAGTCGAACGCATGACGGCGCTGCGGCGGACGAAGATCGTGGCGACGCTGGGGCCGGCCTCGCTGGAGCCGGCGACGCTGCGCGCGATGATCCGGGCGGGGATGGACGTCGCGCGGCTGAACACGAGCCACGGGACGCTCGAGGGCCACCGGGAAGCGGTGCGGCTGGTGCGGGAGGCGGCGAAGGCGGAGGGCAGGCCGGTCGCGGTGCTGCTCGACCTCGCGGGGACGAAGATCCGGACCGGCGAGAACGAGTACGGCCGGGCGCTGGACCTGCGGCCCGGCGCGGCGGTGCGGCTCACGCCCGAGCCGGTGCCGGGGACGGAGGAGCGGCTGCACATCGCCTACGACCGGCTGCTGGAGGACGTGGCGCCCGGGGAGCGGGTGCTGCTGGACGACGGGAAGGTCGAGCTGCGGGTGGTGCGGCGGGAGGGGAGCGATCTCGTCTGCGAGGTGATGGTGGGCGGCCTGCTCGCGCCGCGGCGGGGCGTCCACTTTCCCGAGACGGCGCTCACCGCGCCGGCGCTGACGGACCGCGACCGGGAGGCGCTGGCGATGGCCGTCGCGGAGTGCGTCGACTACGCGGCGCTCAGCTTCGTGCGGGACGATACGGACATCGCGGCGGCGCGGGCGGCCGTGGCGGCGCTCGGCGGCGATATCCCGATCGTGGCGAAGATCGAGCGGAAGCAGGCGGTGGAGCACCTCGACGCGATCGCGGCCGAGGCGGACGGGCTGATGGTGGCGCGGGGCGACCTCGGGGTCGAACTGCCGCCCGAGGAGGTGCCGGTCTGGCAGCGGCGGATCATCGCAGCCGCGGCGCGGGAGATGGTGCCGGTCATCACGGCGACGCAGATGCTGGAATCGATGGTCAGCTCGCCGCGGCCGACGCGGGCGGAGGCCTCCGACGTGGCGAATGCGGCGTGGGAGTTCTCGGACGCGGTGATGCTGAGCGGGGAGACAGCGATCGGGCAGTACCCGGTCGAGGCGGTCGCGATGATGGACCGCATCCTCCGGCAGGCGGAGGCGGTGCAGGGGCCAGCGCCGGAAGCCCGGGGCGCTGACGCGCAGGACGACCACTCGTACGTCATCGCGCTGGCGGCGCGGCGCATCGTGGAGTCGGACCCGAACATGCGGGGCATCGCCTGCTTCACGCGGAGCGGCTACTCGGCGCTGCTGATGAGCAAGGTGCACCCGGAGGCGCCGATCTTCGGGGTGACGCACACGGAGGCAGTGTACCGGCGGCTCGCGCTGGCCCGGGGCGTGGTGCCCGTCCTCAGTGCGGCCGTGCTGACGACCGACGAGCTGCTTCGGGAGCTGGACCGCGCGCTGATCGACGGCGGTTTCGTGGAGGCGGGGGACGAGGTGGTGGTGGTGGCGAGCCTGCCGGTCCGGGCGCAGGGCACGACGAACTTCCTGAAGCTGCACCGGGTAGGCGACGCGGCGACCTACCGGTGGTAGCGGCGGGGCCGGCGGTTCAGGCCGCGAGCGAGTCGGGCCGCGGCGATTCGCGGCGGCGGAGCGGGCGCGTCTCTTCGAGGTCGCGGAGGACGTCCGTCGCGTAGAGCGCTTCGAGGTCGTACTGGAGGACGCGGGCCGTCACCGGGACATCGAGGACGTTGTGGCCGTCGGAGACGGAGATGGTGCCGGGTACGCGCTTCAGGTAGATGAACGACTGCTCGAGCGTGCATTCGACGAGCATGACGCAGAACTTCGCGCCGCCGAGGTGGGCGAGGAAGTCGGAGGAGCGGGTGAGCCGCTTGAGGACGTCGGCGAGGGCGTTGAGGGCGCGGTTGGCGAAGTCGTCGCCGCGGCGCTCGCGGATCTCGGCGATGTTTTCGATGGAGAGCTGGATGAGGACGAACGGCGACTGGAGGGCGCGGGCGCGGGGCATCTCCCGCCGCAGTTCGGCGAGGACGTAGTTGCGGTTGGGCAGGTTGTGGAACTCGGAGAGGTAGGCCGCGCCCTGCAGCCGGGCAGCGACCCGGTGCCAGTGCCGCTTCTGGACGACGCGCATGAAGAGCGCGTGGGCGAGGAAGAGGCCGAAGAGGGTGGCGAGGCCGATGGCGACGATGAGGTTCGCGGTCGTCGGCCGGTGAAGGTACTGGCCGACCTGGACAACGAGGACGATGCCCCAGCCGGCGAGCGCGGCCATGCGGAGCAGGTGGCGCTGCGGGGCCTCAGGCTCTTCGTCGGGGTTGGCCGGCATGGTGGGCGCGGAATTCATACGCGGTCCTCACAGGAGAATTCGACCGGCCGGGGGCGGTTCATCAGGCTGCGGGCGTCTCTTCGGCGGCGAGAGGCTCGGCTTCTTCACCGTGGTGGGGCCGATACCAGCGGGGCGCGCGGGAGGTGACGTGGGTGAGGAAGGCGCGCGCCTTCTCTTCGAGGGTGGCGATGCCGCCGTGGACCTTCCCGATGGCGAGGTCGCAGGCAGGCGGCACGGCGGCGGCGGGCCGGCGCTCGGGTTCGTGCGTGTAGTCGAAGCCGGCAGCGAGCCCCTCGCGGTTCGCGATCAGGTTTGCCGAGGCGACGATGTCGGCCATCGATTCGATGGCGGCCACGGGCTGGTGGTGGGCCTGGATGGCGGAGACGAGCGGCTCGGGGAACTTCCAGCGGGCGGCGAGGCGGGCGCCGACGAGTTCGTGGCCGAAGCCGAAGACGGCGAACTCGGCATCGCGGTAGCGCATGTTCTCGGTTTCGACGAGGTCGATGACCTCGGCAAAGCTGGCCGGGTCGGCGAGGATCATCGCCAGCTTGCCGATGTCGTGGAGGACGCCGGCGGTGAATGCGTCCTCCGGGCGGGCGACCCGCGTTTCGCGGGCGATGACCTCGGCGATGATGCCGACGGTGACGGAGTGGGCCCAGAAGAGGTCCTGGTCAAAGCGGGAGTCTTCGAGCTGGGGGATGCGGAGGGCATCGATGATCGCCGTCGAAATGGCGACGGAGCGGACGGTGCGCATGCCGAGGAGGATGACGGCTTCGCGGACGTTGGAGATGCGGCGGGCGTAGCCGTAGTAGGCGGAGTTGGAGAGCTTCAGGAGGCGGGCCGTGAGGGCCTGGTCCGAGCTGATGACGGTGGCCAGGTCCATGGCGGCGGAGCGCTCATCTTCGGCGAGCTGGATGGCTTTGGTGGCGACGGCCTTGAGCGGGGCGAGGTCGGTGGTGGCCTGGACGATGGTGCGCAGGCGGTTGCGGAAGTACGGGGAGTCCGCGGTGGGGTCGGCGGTCATGCGGCGTTCCTCTGCTGGCAGGAGTCGGCGACGACGCGGTTGCGCCCGCCGCGCTTCGCCTCGTAGAGGCGCTCGTCGGCGAGGCGGACGGCTTCTTCGAGGTTTTCGGCACAATCGGGGATGGCCGATACCCCCGCGCTGACGGTGACGGCGATCGCGAGGGTGTCATCGACGGGGATGTGGCGCAGCTGCACAGCCTCGCGGATGCGCTCGGCGAAGCGGGCCGCTTCTTCGAGCCCGGCGCCGGGGAGGAAGGCGACGAACTCTTCGCCGCCGAAGCGGGCGATGACGTCGCCGTGGCGGGCCTGCTGGCGGAGAATGGTGCCGAACGCTTCGAGGACGGCGTCGCCGGCGAGGTGGCCGTACGAGTCGTTGATCGCCTTGAAGCGGTCGAGGTCGAAGATGGCGACGCCGAGGCGCGCTTCGCCGACGGGGAAGGCGAGGAGCACGTTCTCGGCGGCTTCGTAGGCAGCGGCCCGGTTGAGGAGGCGGGTGAGGGGGTCGTGCCGGGCGAGGTGGTCGAGCCGGGCGACGAGGGTGCTGAGCTGGGCGTTGTTCCGGCGGAGCGCGTCCTCGATTTCGCGGACAGCGGAGTGGTCGCGGATGTAGTACACGGTGCCGAGCCGTTCGCCGAAGCGGTTCGCGACGCGGGCCGCAGAGACGGCGGTGACGAGGTTCGGGCCATCCTTCCGGCGGGCGGCGAGTTCGAAGGTGCGGACGTAGCCGTCGCGTTCGAGGGCCTGCTGGAGGTTGCGCCAGGCGGCGCGGTCCGGGAAGAGCAGGCCGACGCGGCGGCCGAGGACCTCGATCGGGGCGAACCCGAAGAGGGTCTCGGACGCGCCGGTGTACAGGGCGATGCGGCCTTCGGGCGAGGCGACGACGACGGCATCGGGGCAGGCGACGAGCATGAGCTGGAGCAGGTCCGGGTCGGCGAGGACCGCGAGAAAGTCGGCACGGCGGGCGAGCGCGGCGTTCGGACGTCCCATCAGTGGAGGTATCGGCAGGGAGGGCGGGTTCGTTCAGGCGCGCATGATCGGGAGCGCGGGCGGCGGTATCCTTCGGCGCATGGATTTTCGCGATTCGCCAGCGGAGGCGGCCTTCCGGGCCGAAGTGCGCGACTGGATTGCGGCGAACCTGCCGGATGCGCTGAAGGGCGACGCCGGCGAGGGCGAATGGGGCCAGCTTTCGAGCGGCCACGAGCGGGACAAGGAGGCGCTGGCGGAGTGGCGGCGCCGGCTGCAGTCGCGCGGGTGGGTGGCCCCGGCCTGGCCGAAGAAGTACGGCGGCGCCGAGCTGCCCGTGATGCAGCAGTTCATCCTGAAGGAGGAGATGGCCCGCGCCCGCGCGCCGCGCTTCGGCGGCGTGGGGATCGGCTGGGTGGCGCCGACGCTGATGCAGTACGGCGACGAGTGGATGAAGGAGCGGTTCATCGAGCCGATCCTCTCGGGGAAGGAGCGGTGGTGCCAGGGCTTCAGCGAGCCGGGGGCCGGCTCCGACCTCGCGAGCGTGCAGACCCGTGCGGTCCGCGATGGCGACGATTATGTCGTAAACGGGCAGAAGATCTGGACGAGCGGGGCGCACATCGCGGACTGGATGATCCTGCTGGCGCGGACGGACCCGGCAGCGCCGAAGCACAAGGGGCTGTCGTACTTCCTCGTCGATATGAAGAGCCCGGGGATTTCGCTCTCGCCGATCATCAACATGGTCGGGAACAGCGGCTTCAACCAGGTGTTCTTCGAGAACGTCCGCGTGCCGGCGCGGAACATGGTGGGGGAGGAGAACCGGGGCTGGTACGTGGCCGCGACGACGCTGGACTTCGAGCGGAGCCTCGTCGACCTGTGCGTGGAGTACCGCGCGATCCTCGAGGAGGCGATCGCGTGCGCGAAGGCGGAGGGGCTGGCGAACCTGCCGTGGGCGCGGCACCGGCTGGCGGACCTCGCCATCGAGATCGAGGTGGCGCGGAACCTGAGCCTGCGGGTGGTTTCGATGCAGGCCCGCGGGGTGCAGCCGAACTACGAGGCGAGCATCGTGAAGCTGTACGCGAGCGAGGTGGAGCAGCGGATGGCGGCCGTGCTCTACCGGATGGCCGGCCTGCGCGCGCAGGTCACCTCGCGCGGGGCCTCGCGGTGGGAGCTGCTCATGGGCCGCATCGGCCGGTTCCAGCTGCATTCGGTGGCGGCCACGATCGGGGGCGGGACGAGCGAAGTGCAGCGGAACATCATCGCGACGCGCGGGCTGGGGCTGCCGCGGGCCTGAGGCCCGGCGGCCCCGCAGGGAGGTGCGCATGTGCCGGAGCATCAGGACGCTGCGGGGGCAGGAGCCGCCGGCGACGGCGGAGGAGGTGCGCGCGGCGGCGCTGCAGTACGTGCGGAAGGTGAGCGGCTACCGCGCCCCCTCCCGGCGGAACGCGGAGGCGTTCGACCGGGCGGTGGCGGAGGTGGCGGCGGCGACCGAGCGGCTGCTGGCAGCGATCGCGCCCCGGGCAGACGGGGAGCCGCGGCCGGGGTAGGCTGGAGGCTACGAATTCCAGCTGCGGGGCGGGCGCAGGGCGCGGCGCCCCGGTGAAGGGTGTACAGACATGACCGAGGCGCAGGGTGAGCCCGGCGGCGGGCCGGGCATCCGCGAGTTTTTGCGGCAGGTGACGCTCGAGCCGGCGGATTACGACCGGTTCCGCGGGCAGCCGGGGCAGGAGGAGGGGCGGCTCTTCGGCGGGCTGGTGCTCGCGCAGGCGATCGTGGCGGCCGGGCGGACGGCCTCGTTCGGGGCCATCCATTCGCTCCATGCCTACTTCCTCCGGGCAGGCAAGCCGCAGGACCCGATCGACTACACGGTGGAGCGCATCCGCGAGGGGCGGAACTTCCTGACCCGGCGGGTGACGGCGGTGCAGGCCGGGCACACGATTTTCGAAGCCTCGGTGAGCTTCGCCGCACCGGAAGAGGGCATTTCGCACCAGGCGCCGATGCCCGACGCGCCGGACCCGGAGAGCTGCCCGCCCTGGTGGACGACGATCGCGCTGCCGCGGATGGCGAGCCTGCCGCCGGAGATGGCGGAGCGGATGCGGAGCCGCCTCGGCCGGCCGATCGACCTCCGCTCGGCGGCCGAGCCGACGCGGGCGAACGACGGGACAGGGCGGCTGCCGGCCCGGGCCGTCTGGGGGCGGATGGTCGAGCCGCTGCCGGAGGACCCGGTGCTGCACGCGGCGGCGCTGGCCTACTTCAGCGACAGCGGGCTGGTGGCGACGGTGGCGCACCACTACGGCCTCTGGGCGCCGGGCGGAGGCTCGGCGAGCCTCGACCATGCGATGTGGTTCCACCGGCCGCCGCGGTTCGATGACTGGGTGCTGTACGTGAGCGAAAGCCCGGCGGCCCACGCGGCCCGCGCGATCATGCTGGCCGGGATGTACGACCGCTCCGGGACGCGCATCGCGACGGTGGCGCAGGAGGGGCTCTTCCGGGCGCCGCAGCCGCGCGGGGGCTAGGACTCGGAGGCGGGGAGCCGCGCCTCCAGCCGCTCGAGCCGGGCGAGCACCTCGCGGAGGAGTTCGACCTGTTCGTCGTTGACGTCGTACAGGTGCGCCTGCGCGCGGTGGTCGGCGTCGGCTTTGACACGATCGCGCTCCTCGGCGCGGTTCGAGGCGGTGAGCATGGTGGGCACGAAGAGGGACTGCATGACGCCGCCGAGGATGAAGAAAAGGAAGCTGTAAGGGTAAGGGTCGAAGCCGCGGTTGTGGAGGATGCCGGACTGCCAGACGGCCCAGCCGACGATGAGCAGCCAGAGGACGTGGAAGAACGCCATCGTGCCGGCGAGGGCGACGACGTGGTCGGCGAGCCAGCCGTTGAAGCGGCGGAAGGCCGTCTCTTCGCTGCGGAGCGATTCGAGGACGTCCTGCGGGTGGACGGGTGCGCCCGGCGCGGCCCGGGCCTGCATCAGTTCGGTGAGGCGGTCGGCGGTTCGGGACGAGGGCATCGCTGGCTCCCGGCGGCAGGGTATGGAGTGGCAGGGTATGGAGTGAAGGTAGCGCGGCGCCGCGGGAAGGCAACCGGCTTGACGCGCCCATTGCGCGGGCGTATGCAATGGACACGATGAGCCGGGGCGCAGCGGCGCCCGGGAGGGGGCAGCATGAAGTTCCACTGGTTCCACCTGATGCCGTACCCGTACCTGCCGGACGACTTCAAGGAGCGCTACCGGAGCGTCTGGGTGGATGTGCCGTACTCGCTCTTCGACCCGGTGAAGGGGCACCACGTGTACAACGAGTACCTCGACGAGCTGGAGTACGCGGAGCGGTGCGGCTTCGACGGGATCTGCTGCAACGAGCACCATTCGAACGCCTACGGGCTGATGCCGAGCCCGAACATCATCGCGGCGGCGCTGGCGCGGCGGACGTCGCGGGCAGGGCTGGTGGTGCTCGGGAATTCGATCGCGCTCTACAACCCGCCGCTGCGGGTGGCGGAGGAGTTCGCGATGCTCGACTGCATCTCGGGCGGCCGGCTGGTGGCCGGCTTCCCGGTGGGCACGAGCATGGACACGAACTTCGCGTACGGCTTCACGCCGGCGACGCTGCGCGAGCGGTACTACGAGAACCACGACTTCATCCTCGAAGCGTGGACGAACAAGGAGACGTTCCACTTCAACGGGAAGTACAACCAGGTGCGGTACGTGAACCCGTGGCCGCGGCCGCTTCAGCAGCCGCACCCGCCGATCTGGATCCCGGGCGGGGGTTCGCTGGAGACGTGGGACTGGACGACCGAGAAGGATTACGTCTACTGCTACCTCTCCTACTTCGGCTACCTGCGCGGGAAGGGCGTGATGGACCAGTACTGGGCGCGGGTGGATGAGCTGGGGGCGGAGTTCAACCCCTACCGGGCCGGCTTCCTGCAGCTGGTCTGCGTGGCGGAGAGCGATGCGGAGGCAGAGCGGCTCTACAGCGAGCACGTGGATTACTTCTACAACCGCTGCCTGCACGTCTACGGCGGCTTCGCCGACGCGCCCGGCTACCGGACGCTGCGGACGGTGAAGGCGGGCATCACGGCGCAGGTGGGGGCGCAGGCGAGCGCGCAGCGGTCCGGCCTCAAGTGGGCGGATTTCGTGAAGCAGGGCTACGTGGTGGCCGGCAGCCCGGAGAGCGTCGCGCAGCAGATGGAGGAGGTCATCAAGGGGCTGAAGGTGGGCCACCTGATGTGCCTGATGCAGATCGGGAACATGCCGCGGGAGAAGGTGATGTACAACACGAAACTCTTCGCGGAGAAGGTGATGCCGAAGCTCCGGCACCTCTGGAGCGAGTACGAGGACCGCTGGTGGATCAAGCCGCTGCCGGAGGCCGAGCGGGCGAAGCCGGCGGAGTGGCGGGAGCCGGTGCGCGTCTAGCGGCAAGCGACGGGACACAAGAAGGCGGGGCCGCCCGGGTGGGCGGCCCCGCCTGTCGTTCCCGGGTCAGCAGCGCTGGCCGGGGATGCCCCGGCGGCTAGTCGTCGTCCATGCCGCCGCCGAAGTCGCGGCGCGGGGGCGGCGGGGCGCCTTCGGGGCCGGGGGAGCGGCGCACCCAGCCGCGGGTCGCGCCGCCGACGGGCCCGGGGGTGGACGGCGCGGGCCGCGAGGGCTGGGGCTGGCTGGAGCGCTGCGGCCCGCCGCCGCCGGGCCGGCCGCCGCGGTCGCGGTCACGGTCGCCGCGGTCGGAGGGACGGCCGGGGCCGCCGCCGGAGCCGCCGCGGGGGCCGCGGTCGCGCGCGCCTTCGCGGGCTGCAGCGGCAGCCTGCTCGGGCGATTCGCCGAGGAGGACGGCGCGGCGGGAGAGGTTGATGCGGCCGAGGTTATCGATTTCGGAGACCATGACGGTCACTTCGTCGCCGACCTGCACTTCGTCCTCGACGTTGCGGACGTGGTCGGCGCCGAGCTGGGAGATGTGGACGAGGCCTTCCTTGCCGGGGAGGATTTCGACGAAGGCGCCGAAGTTGAGCAGGCGGGTGACCTTGCCGGTGTAGATTTCGCCGACCTGCACCTCTTTGGTGAGGCCTTCGATCATCCGGATGGCCTTGCGGGCGACCTCTTCGTTGGGGGAGCCGACGATGACGGTGCCGTCTTCCTGGATGTCGATGGTGGCGCCGCCGGCTTCGTCCTGGATGCGGCGGACGGTCTTGCCGCCGGGGCCGATGAGCGTGCCGATCATGTCCTGCGGGATCTTGAGCTTGTACATCTTTGGCGCGTGCGGCGAGAGTTCGGGCCGCGGCGCGGGGATGACTTCGAGCATGCGCTGGAGGATGTACTCGCGGGCCTCCCGCGCCTGCTGGAGGGCAGTGGCGAGGAGTTCGCGGGAAACGCCGCCGATCTTGATGTCCATCTGGAGGGCAGTGATGCCCGCGGCGGTGCCGGCGACCTTGAAGTCCATGTCGCCCATGAAGTCTTCCTGGCCGGCGATGTCAGTGAGGACGCGGTAGTTGCCGTCCTCGCCCATGATGAGGCCCATGGCGATGCCGGCGACGGGCGCCGCAATCGGCACCCCGGCATCCATGAGAGCGAGCGTGCTGCCGCAGACGGACGCCATGGAGGTGGAGCCGTTGGAGGACATCACCTCGCTGACGAGGCGGAGGGCGTAGGGGAACTCTTCCTCGGAAGGGATGACGGGTTCGAGGGCGCGCTCGGCGAGGGCGCCGTGGCCGATTTCGCGGCGGCCGGCCCCGCGGAGCGGCCGGACTTCGCCGACCGAGTACGGCGGGAAGTTGTAGTGGTGCATGTACCGCTTGTACTCGTCGGGCGAGAGGGTATCGAGCTTCTGCACCATGCTGAGGCCGCCGAGGGTGGCGATGGTGAGCACCTGCGTCTGGCCGCGCTGGAAGAGCCCGGAGCCGTGCGTGCGCGGCAGGACGCCGACGTGGATATCGAGCGGGCGAATCTCCTTGATGCCGCGGCCGTCGGCGCGGATGCCCTGCTCGAGGATCTGCTTCCGCATCGCCTTCTTGATGATGTTCCAGAGGGCATCGGCGATGTCGGCCGAGGAGAAGCGGTCCCCGAACTGCTCCTGGAGCTCCTGGCGGACGGCCTTGTTGGCGTCCGAGCGCTCGGAGGCGGCGGTGGCGACGAGCTCGGGGATGCGGTCCTTCAGGTACTCGCTGATGACGGCGACGGCCTCTTCGTTCTCTTTCGCCGGGGTGTAGGGCTTCTTGACGGGGGCGACGTCCGCGGCGATCTGCTCCTGGAGGGCGATGATCTTCCGGTTCGCCTCCATGGCGACTTCGATGGCCTCGAGGACGACGTCTTCGGAGACCTGCTTGGCGCCGGCTTCGACCATGACGACGGCGTCCTTCGTGCCGGCGACGACGATGTCGAGGTCGCCGCGTTCGGTCTCGTCGAAGGTCGGGTTGACGATGTACTCGCCATCGAGGCGGGTGACGCGGACGGAGGAGACGGGGCCGTTGAAGGGGATATCGCTGATGCCGAGGGCGGCCGAGGCGCCGATGGTGATGAGGGTATCGGGCTGGTGTTCGCGGTCGGCGGAGAGGGTGGTGGCGATGACCTGGACTTCGTTGCGGAAGCCCTTGGGGAAGAGGGGCCGGAGGGGCCGGTCGGTGAGGCGCATGGCGAGGATGGCCTCGGTGGAGGCGCGGCCTTCGCGGCGGGGGAAGCCGCCGGGGATCTTGCCGACGGCGTAGAGGCGCTCTTCGTAGTCGACCGTGAGCGGGAAGAAGTCGACGCCTTCGCGGGCGTCGGCCATGCAGACGGTGACGAGGACGACGGTATCGCCGAGGCGGACGGTAACGGCGCCGTTGGCCTGCTGGGCGAGGATGCCGTGCTGGATGGTGAGGGTTTTGCCCCCGATTTCGATTTCGTAGGTGCGCGGGTCGTTCATGGCGGTCAATTCGTGTGCTTCATCTCAGCTGCTGGAGTGGCCGTGGGGGTGTGGGCCACGGTGCCCGTTTCGCGGTGGCTCCGCGATGGCGGGACGCAGGTGAGGAAGGCTGCAGCGGGGCGGTTGCGGACCCCGCGGGAAGCGAAAAAGCCTCCGCTATTTGCGGAGGCCGAGGCGGGCGATCAGTTCGCGGTAGCGGTTGACGTCGCGGCTGTTGAGGTAGCGGAGCTGCCGGCGACGCTGTCCGACGAGCTTGAGGAGCCCGCGACGGGTATGGTAGTCGTGCTTGTGGGCCTTGAGGTGCTCGGTCAGGTACTTGATCCGCTCGGTCAGGATGGCGACCTGCACTTCCGGGGACCCGGTATCGGACGGGTGGGTGCCGAACTCCTTGATGAGGTCGGTCTTGCGCTCTTTCGTCAGCAACCTTGTTCTCTGTCTTCCTTTTCCTGTCGTCTCTACGCCTTCACGCTAGCATATGGGCATGGTTAGCGGCAATCCGGGGAACGGCGACGGCGTGCTCGTGCTGCTCTCCGGCGTGCCCGGGAGCGGGAAGACGACGCTGGCGAAGCTGCTGGCCGAGCGGCTCGGCGCGGTGCACGTGGAGAGCGACGCCATCCGGCGGCAGCTGTTCCCGGAGCCGGCCTACACGCCGGCGGAGCACGGCGCGGTGTTCGCGCGGGCGGAAGCGCTGGCCGCGGAAGGGCTGGCGGAGGGCCGCGCCGTCATCGTGGACGCGACGAACCTCACGCGGCGCGACCGCCGGCGGTTCCTCCGGCTGGGAGAGCGGGCGGGCGGCGTGGTGGCCGTACGGGTGACGGCGCCGGAGGAGGTGGTGCGGCGGCGGCTGTCCCGGCCGCGTGAGGGCTTCTCGCAGGCCGGCGTGGAGGTGTTCGAACGGATGGCCGGGCGCGCGGAGCCGCTCGAGGTGCCGGCGGTGGTCGTCGATACGCGGTTCGACGTCGAGCCGACGGTTGCGCTCATCGCGCGGCTGGCGGAGCGGCTGCGGTGAGCGGGCCGGCGCGGCCGGTGATGGTGATGCGGGCGCGGCCGCTCGCCGGGCAGGTGGAGCTGTTCTTCCGCTGGGTGCGGGAGGTGCACGTGCGCGATACACGGGCCGTGCCGGGGGTCGTCGCGGTGCGGGCGGCGCGCACACCCTGCGGCGAGGTGCTCGCGGTCTACGTGCTGCGCGACGGCGAAGCGGTGGGGCAGGCGCTCCAGAGCGCGGAGGCGGCCTACGCCCGGGGGACGCTGGAGCAGTGGGCGGACCGGCTCGCCGAACTCCGCTTCGAAATCTACGCGCCGGTGCCGCCGCTGCGGGTGTTCGCCTCCATCAACTGACCGGCGGGAAAGGGAACCCGGCCCGCGGCGGGCTGCCGCGGGCCGGGGCCGGGCCGGGTGCGGGGCGCGGGGGCTACTGGAGCTTGATCTGGATGGATTTCGTCTCCATGTACTCCTCGAGGCCGAGGTCGCCGAGCTCGCGGCCGAGGCCGCTCTGCTTGTAGCCGCCGTAGGGCATGTTGTAGAGGCCGGTGCCGTGGTACGCGTTGACCCAGACGGTGCCGGCGCGGAGGCCTTTGGCGACTTTCAGGGCGACGTTGATGTCCTTGGTCCAGACTGCGGCTGCGAGGCCGTACATGGTGTCGTTGGCGGTGCGGATGACGTCGTCGACGTCGTCGAAGGAAAGGACGGAGAGGACGGGGCCAAAGATCTCTTCGCGGGCGATGGTGGCCTGGTTGGAGACTTCGTCGAAGATGGTGGGTTTGACGAAGAGGCCCTTTTCGAGGCCGGGCTCGGTGGCGCGGGAGCCGCCGGTGAGGAGCTTGGCCTCCTGCTTGCCGCGTTCGAGGTAGCCTCGATCTTGGCGAGCTGGCTTTCGTTGATGACGGGCCCCATGGTGGTGGCGGGGTCGAAGGGGTCGCCGAGCTTGAGGGTCTGGCTGAGGGCGGTGAGCTTGCCGACGAATTCGTCTTTGATGCGGCTTGGAGACGAGGAGGCGGGAGCCGGCCTGGCAGACCTGGCCGCTGTTGAGGTAGATGCCGAAGAAGGCGCCGGCGACGGCGGCATCGACGGCGGCATCGGGGAAGACGATGTTGGGGGACTTGCCGCCGAGTTCGAGCGAGACCTTCTTGACGTTGTTGGCGGCGGCGCGCATGACGGCCTTGCCGCTGGCGGTGGAGCCGGTGAAGGCGACCTTGTCGACGAGCTCGGAGGCGGCGATGTGCTGGCCGACGAGGGCGCCGTTATCGGTCTCGCTGGTGACGACGTTGAAGACGCCCCTGGGGAGGCCGGCCTCGGCGAGGAGCCCGGCGAGCATGAGGGTGGAGCCGGGGGTGTAGTGGGAGGGCTTGGCGACCATGGTGCAGCCGGCGGCGATGGCCGGGCCGATCTTCCAGGAGATGAGGAGGAGCGGGAAGTTCCACGGGGTGATGATGCCGACGACGCCGACCGGCTCGTGGGCGACGATGCCGACGGCATCGGGGATTTGCTGGGTGAAGGATTCGCCCTTGAGGTTGAGGGCCTTGGCGGCGAAGAGCTGGAAGACGTCGACGGTGGCCATGACTTCGCCGAGGGCCATGGTCTTGGGCTTGCCGACTTCGGCGGCGATGCAGGTCGCGAAGGCGTCGGCGCGCTCGGCGAGGAGGTCGGCGGCCCGGCGGAGGATGCGGGCGCGGTCGGCGGCGGGGGAGGTGGGCCAGCTGGTTTCATCGAAGGCGCGGCGTGCGGCGAGGATGGCGCGCTGGGCATCTTCGATGCCGCCGTTGGGGTAGACGCCGACGACGGAGCCGTCGTAGGGGCTGGTGCGGGTGAAGGTCGCGCCGCTGACGGCATCGAGCCATTCGCCATCGATGAACTGCTTGTAGGTTGCGATGCCGGGGCGTTCGGCGATGGACGTCATGGTAGGGGCTCCGGGGCAATGTGTTGCGGGGAGCATATCGGGAGGAGTGGGGGAATGCCAGCGAGAGGCTATGCGACGATGATGGCCGCCAACGGCAGCAGCGCCAGGACGGCGGCGCGGACGATGGTCCTGGTTCCGATCGGCCCTGACGTCTTCCCAAAGCAGCCACATGAGGGGTTGACACTTCGCCTCAGAATCACGGCCTGACCTGCCGCAAGCAGCAGGAATAGCAGGGCGAGCAGTACGGCAGCCCCGATTGGGCGCCCGACCAACGCGAGGCCGAGCGCCGCCAATCCAACCGCGACCTCGCAGGCGGGGATACCGTTGACGAGGAGGCCTATGCCTCTCCCGCGCACGAGGCCCCAGGAGACAACGGCCGAGGCGAATTCCTGCCGGTAGCGAAGCTTGATGACGCCTGCGATGACGGCGAGGGATGCCGGGATGCCAATGGCCAGCAACTGGATGCTCTGAACTATCACCGCCTCTCTATCCCACGTTAGTGCCCAATCTCAGCCGGCATGTACGTGATTGCGTCTCCGCTGGCCGTCCAGAACCAAACCAGCCCCGCCGGCGACAAACGGCAGCCGTAGTACACGCCCGCAATCCCGCTCTCGTTGACCGCAATCGCGCGGCCAGCGCCTGACTCGACCTCGTAGATGAGGTAGTAACGCCGTTCGGGCGGCCCGTAATCCCACCCCCAGACCACGGCGTACAACTCGGCGCCTTCGTCGCGCAGGCGAATGATGCTATCCACCACGCCCGGGCCGGCCGGGGCGTTAACACCCTCGCAATCGCCGATTGTGATGTACTGCCCGACAAGCGTTCCGGGGCTCGCTCCGGGTGGACAGGTCGGGTATGCCCCAATACCAATTCCCGGCCCCGGGGTCTGGCCGCATGCTTCCGGCCTACCGCCGAGCAATTGGAGCAGCCTGTCGGCGTCGCGATCGCGGACCGCATCGGCGACCTCTTTGACGATACCTGGCAGCGGCGGGCGAGATGGGTCCGGCGTGGCCGAGGGCGTCGCTGAAGGCGCGGGCGTGGCTTGCGTGGCGATGGCTGTGGCGGAAACAGCCGGGGCTTCTGCCTGGTCTTCGCCTGAACAGGCAACGGCCAGCCAGGGCAAGACACTTAGTAGAAGTACCTGAAGACCCACGAGAGGCCGCGGAGCATCGTATCGCCGCATGATATACTCCCATTCACGACAGAGTTACCGCAACGCTCCCAATGGACGTGTGGCCCTGTATAGCATTGCCCACACGAACCAGGTGCCACGGAGCCTATTACCTTGTAAGCGCGCCCTGTTCCAGGTTCAATGGATGTATTGTAGTAGCCGCTTGGAAGGCCATTATTCACGTGGGCAAATGTGACAGCCCCTAGAAGTTTACCGCTCCCATTCAGTCCAGAGTACATGTAGACGTTCATGACCCTCGTGTACGGAAGCGAGCTGCACCCCGAGGCGGCCGAACAGGAGTTGTTGGCCAGCCCAACCCAGATCGAAGCGACAATTGGGTCAGCAGTAAATACGATGTCGGGGGTTGCCGTACCAGTATTGATATCTTGTGGCTCACTGCAAGATACTGACGGATGGCAGCACGAACCGCATGACAACTGGTCGCAGTACTTTCCTGTCGCCGCTATCTGACGATCGGTCCGGCAGACGACTGGGTTTGGTGCGCAAGTGACCGGACCGGTCCAGCAGGAAACTACTGTGCCGGTTACCGGGGCATACACGTAAAAGCTAGGCATGACACATTCTCCTTTCTTATCGAACGTTCGTTGCGTTACGCCTGCTCGAGTTCGAATGGAAATCGCTCCGCCTGGAAAGCGGGGGCGCGCATCGTCGCAATCATTCTGTACAAGCCTTCGTCGGACGCCCAAATTGCCACGATTTCGTGAAGGGCAGTCCAATATATTCCCGGGACGGGCGTCGCTGCGGTCTTTACCGGGAAAACTGGTCGCTCCGGGGTGCCCGCAACGGGGACGGGGTATGGCCGAATGTAGTGCGGCTGAGCGGTGATGACTACCGACGCGAACGGCCCGTCTTTGACCTCCGTGATCGTGGCCACCTCGAATACCCGGGAGCCAGAAAACGTGGCTCGGATCGATGAGACTGGTTGCCCTTTAACCTTCCAGAGGGGGACACCCAGGGCTCGCGCTTCAGCGCCAGATAGCGAGCGCGTAATTCCGGTCGGTTCGGGCCCATCCCCGATCTTCTCCAGTATCGGCGGAGCGAGCACCGGCACTTTCTCCGGCGCCGGGCGAGCCGCGCCGGGTGCGAGAAGCAGCAGCCCGTTGTAAATTTCTCCCGCATCCGAGCCGCGCCCATCAGCGGCACGGGCAATGTCACGCCTTCGAAGCCCGAGCGGGTCAACGACGGCGCCGAACGCCGCCATGCCGCCTGCCGCCAGCTTTCGTAGCACCTGCCGCCGGCTTGTTTCGCGAAAGAGCATCCTCGCCTCCAGCGTCCAATCTCTGGTCTGCCGCAAGAGTGTGCTGCCCGGCTACGCGCCTGTCTGAGAAAAAGTCTTACAGCACGCGATTCTTGCTTATGAGATGGAACGCGGGGGCGCAGCAGCACGTGGCATGCAGCTCCGCCCACGTACGAAGGAAGTCCCGGGTTGGCTCGAATCCGACCGGGTCCAGGACGTGGCAGGCAAGCTCTCGTATGTGCCGGTAGACCGACTTCGAACTTCGGCCGCTGGCCGCGGCGATGTCCTGCGGCGTCCAGCCCACGCAGATGGCTGCTATCAGGCGCTGCTGGTAGTCGGTGAGGTCACGGGCGTGGCGTCCACCTAGCAGGCGGAGCACTTCTCGCGGCTGATACACGATCCACTCCTGCCCCCCCCGGCTCAAGGGTCCGCAACTGGGGCATTTGGTCGCCTATAGCACAAGCAATAATGAAGAATCAAGGCCCAGTGCATCACCCAGTTCGCCGGTTGGCAAACGGGCGGCAAAACATCAGCTTCCAGCACGGAGCCGGCTCGCGGCGAAAGCGGACAGGCTTTACTCCACCGGTTCGAGGGCGAGAAGGCGGGCGGTGAGGGCCCCCCGGATGGCGGGCCACCAGCGTTCGATGAGGAGGGCGATGCCGAAGCCGGCGAAGCTGACGATGCCGCCGAGAACGGCATCGAGGATGAAGTGGTTCCCGGTCATGACAACGGCGAAGAACATGGCGACGGGCCAGGCGATGCCGAAGGCAACGGCGGCGGGGTTTCGCCCGACCCACGCGACGACGGCGCCGAGGAGGAGCGCCCAGCCGAAATGGAGGCTGGGCACGGCGGCAAAGGGATTGACGAAGGCCTCGGTCTCCTGGGCGTTGTAGCCGAAGCGGTCGAAGGCGGCCATGGTATCGATGAACCCGGAGAAGGGCACGAGGCGCGGAGGGGCGACCGGGAAAAGCCAGTAGATGACGACGCCGATGGCGCCGGAGGCGAGGAAGGCGTTGCGGGTGCGGTAATACGCGCGGCGGTGGAAGACGAAGAGCCAAACGGCGAGGAGGGCGACGAGGGGCATGTGGCCCCAGAAGTAGATCCAGTTCATCGCCTTGATGGCCCAGTAGGAATCGAGAATCCAGGCCTGCATGCGGAGCTCCCAGTAGATGTGGAGCTGCTGTTCGAGCTCGATGAGGTTGAAGGCGCGGACCATCGCTTCGCCGGCGCGGCCGACGACCATGCTGCGGACGGTGAAGTAGATGAGGAACGCGACGACCACGACAGCGGCTTCGAAGATGCCGTAGCGGCGGATGGCGCTCCAGAGGCGGGCCGCGCGGTCGAGGTGGCGGTGAGCGGGCGTTGGCATGGGAACGCGCTCCGGTGGCCGCCGGGGCAGTCGGCGGGGATAATGCCACTTTCAAAGTAGCACGCCGGCAAGAGGCCGGCCTGTGCGACGGGAGAGTACAGCGTGAAGGTTCGGGTCGAGCACGGAGACATCACCCGGGCGGCGGCGGACGCGGTGGTGGTGAATCTGTTCGAGGGCGTGACCATGCCCGGCGGCGGCACCGGCGCGGTGGACGAAGCGCTCGACGGGGCGATCAGCGCGGTGATCGCCGCGGGCGACCTGCGGGGCAAGGCGGGTGAGCTGGTGACGATCCACACGCTGCGGGCAGCATCCCGGCGCCGCGGGTCCTCGTCGCGGGGCTGGGCGACCGGTCGGAGTTCGACATCGACGCGGTGCGGAATCTCTCGGCGAACGTGGTCCGGGCGCTCCGCCGGCCGGGCATCCGCCGGGTGGCGACGATTGCGCACGGGGCGGGCATCGCCGGACTCGATGCAGAGGCATGCGCGCAGGCAATCGCAGAGGGGTCGATCCTCGGGAATTACCGGTTCGTGAAGCACAAGTCGAATCCGGGCGACGAGCGGGCGGAGATCGAGGAGCTCGTCATCGTCGAGTTCGACCCGGTGAAGCTGGCGCCTATGGAGCGGGCGGTGGAGCGGGGCAGCATCCTCGCCGAGGCGACGAACATCGCGCGGGACTGGGCGAACGAGCCTTCGAACCACCTGACACCGACGATGCTGGCGGAACGCGCGGCGGCGCTGGCGCGGGATGCCGGGCTCGAGATCGAGGTGCTCGAGCGGGAGGACATGGAGCGGAAAGGGATGGGGTCGCTGCTGTCGGTGGCGCGCGGGAGTGCGGAGCCGCCGAAGCTCATCCGGCTGGGATACCGGGGCCGGGGGGGCGAAGGCTGGGACCTCGCGCTGGTCGGCAAGGGGATCACGTTCGATACGGGCGGGATCAGCATCAAGCCGGCAGCGAACATGGAGGCGATGAAGGCCGACATGACGGGCGCGGCGAATGTGCTGGCGGCGGCGTGGGCGCTGGCGAAGCTCGGGGCGAAGCTGAATGTGCTCGCCATCGCCCCGTGTACGGAGAACATGCCCTCGGGGACGGCGACGAAGCCGGGCGACGTGGTGCGGGCGATGAATGGGCGGACGATCGAGGTCATCAATACCGACGCCGAGGGTCGGCTGGTGCTGGCGGACGCCATCTGCTGGGCGAACGAGCTGGGCGCGAAGCGGATCGTGGACGTGGCAACGCTCACGGGGGCGGTGACGACGGCGCTCGGCGACGTGTGCTACGCGCTGATGACGAACGACGACGCGCTCTGCGCGGGAGGTGGAGGAAGCGGCGGCGGCGGCCGGCGAGAAGACGTGGCGGCTGCCGATGTGGAAGGAGTACGACGAGTACATCAAGAGCGACGTGGCGGACTGCCGGAACGTCGGGGCGGGGAACCGGGGCGCGGGGACGATCGTCGGCGCGAAGTTCCTCGAGCCGTTCGCTGGCAAGACGCCGTGGGTGCACATGGACATCGCGGGCGTCGACAACATGCCCTCCGACCGCGGCTGGGTGACGAAGGGCGCGAGCGGCTACAGCGTCCGGGCGATGATCAACCTCGGGCTGGCGCTGGGCGAAGGCTGACCGACCCGGGCCTCAGGCGGGGGCCTGGAGCGCCCGGAGCTGCGCCGCGGCGAGGCCCCGCGCGGCCGGCCGCGCCGCCGGGTCGGGCAGGACGGTGAGGTCGAGCTTCACGAAGGCGCAGTCGTGCTCGACCGAGACCTGCGGCCGGAAGGGGGAGTTGCGGAAGACGGTCAGCATCGGGGTGTTTTCGTAGAGGACGGCGGCGGTGAACCGCTCGATGCCCTGCGTCCGGGCGTGCTCGGCGAGCCGATGGAGCAGCGCCGGGCCGATGCCGTTGCCCTGGAGGGAATCTTCGACGATGAAGGCGACCTCGGCCGAATGGGGCGCATCGCGCTCGTAGCGGCCGATGCCGTGGATGGCGTCGCTTTCGAGCGGGCTGGCGACGAACGCGGCGCGGTCGCGGAAGTCGACGGTGCAGAGGTGGCGGGCAACCTCCTCGGTGAGGCGCCGGCGGGGGGTGAAGTAGCGCATGCGGAGCGACTCGCGGGAGAGCCGCTCGTGGAAAGTCGAAGAGGTTGGGCACGTCGTCGGGGCGGATGGGGCGGAGGCGCATCGCCTGCCCGGAGCGCGTGGTGAACGTGCGTTCGGGCGGATACGTGACGTCCATGGCTTCAGTATCGCAGACGGCGGGCGGTCATCCGGTTATCGGCGGGTGCAGATTGCGGCTTCCGATAGGCGGCCGCCGGCGCGTCTATCGGCTCAGTCGGCGCCGGAGGGCGAGCGGACGGCCGCCGGCCCGGGCGTGCCGGCCTGCTGCGGGCTCTTGGCCGGGCGGGCGAAGAGGATGGCGACGGCCGCGAGGTAGGTGAGGATGGCGGTGATGGTGAACGGGACGGTGTAGCCGCCGGTGGCATCGTGGATGAGGCCGACGCCGATGGGGCCGAGACCGCTGCCGACCTGCCCGGCGAGCGAAATCAGCCCGAACACGGCCCCGAACGAGACCATGCCGAAAATCTCGCCGACGAGCAGCGACTGCATCATGTAGACGTTGCCGATGGTGAGGCCGAAGACGAGCGTGAGCGCCCACGTCGCGGGCACGCTCTCGGTGTGGATGATGAGGAGGATGGCGGTCGCCTGCACGACGAAGAGGATGACGGTGAGCAGGCGGCGGTCGACGTTGTCGGCGAAGATGCCGACGGCAAGGCGGGCGATGATGGAGCCGAAGGCGGTGACGGAGATGGTGAAGGCGGCGGCGCTGCGGGAGCCGAGGCGGTCTTCGAGGAACGTGACCTGGTGGACGACGTAGCCGGTCTGGGCGATGAGGACGAGGAGGAAGGCGACGAGGATGCCCCAGAAGCCGACGGTGCGGACGGCTTCAGCGCGGGTCCAGGTGCGCATCTGGGCCTCGATGACGGCCTGGCGCGCCGCGGGCGGCGGCGCGTCCGCGCTGTCGCCGTCGGGCAGCATGCCGACGTCGCGGGGGTCGAAGACGATGACGCCGAGGATGACGGGAATCGCGGTGATGATGACGAGGGCGCCGAGGATGGGCGTCGCCAGTTCGAGGCCGCCGGCATCGATGAGGCGGCTGGCGATGGGCGCGAGGATGACGCCGCCGAGCGACACCCCGGTGAAGGAGATGCTCATCGCCAGGGCGCGGCGGCGGATGAACCAGCGGGTGAGGATGGCGTTCACCGCGATGTTGCTCGACATGCCGAAGGCGACGGCGAAGACGAAGTAGACGAGGTAGAGCTGCCAGAGCTGGTCGACGATGCCGATGAGGGCCGCGCTGGCGCCGTTGATGATGCTGCCGATGAGCATGAAGCGGCGCGGCCCGTAGCGGTCGACGTAGGGGCCGACGATGGCGGCGGTGAGCCCGGAGACGCAGAAGTAGATGGCCGGCGCCCACGAGACCTCGGCCGTCGACCAGCCGTGGGCATCGCGCAGCGGTTTGAGGAAGATGGGCAGGCCGTAGTAGCCGACGCCGACGCCGACCATCATCAGGAGCGAGCAGGCGATGGCGACGTACCAGCCGTAGAACCAGCCGCCGGGGAGGAAGCGGGCGGCCGGCGGGAGGGCCCGGGCCGGGGTCGGCGCTGTCATTCAGCGTACTTTAATGAAATCGCGGGCCGGGCGCGCGGGGCTGCCCGTCAGCGGCCGTGGAAGACGGGCTCGCGCTTTTCGACGAAGGCGCGGGCGGCGTTCCGGTGGTCCTCCGTCTGGCCGCTGGCGATCATGTTCTCCGCCTCGCGAGTGAGGGTATCGGCGAAGGTGTTCGTTTCGCCGTAAACGAAGTTGTCCTTCATGCGCGCGTAGGCGAGGGTCGGGCCGCTGGCCAGCCGCCTCGCGAGCGCCATCGTCTCGGCCCAGAACTGGTCGTGGGGGACGACGCGGGAGACGATGCCGAGCTCGAGCGCGCGGTTCGCATCGAGGATGTCGGAGAGGAAGTAGAGTTCGCGGGCGCGCATCGGGCCGACGAGGCGCTGCAGGAGCCAGGTGCCGCCGAAGTCGCCGCTGAAGCCGACCTTCGCGAAGGCGGTCGTGAAGCGGGCCTGGTCGCTGGCGATGCGGAGGTCGGCGGCGAGGGCGACGCTGAGGCCGGCGCCGGCAGCGACGCCGTTGACGGCGGCGATGGTCGGCTTCGGCATCTCGTGCAGGAGGCGGGAGACCTCTTCCTGCTGGCGGAGGACATCGGCGCGGGAGACGAGACCGCCCCCGCTGCTCGAACCGGCGCGCTCGTTCGATTCGGCCATGGCCTTGACGTCGCCGCCGGCGCAGAAGGCGCGGCCGGCCCCGGTGATGACGACGCAGCGGACCGCGGGGTCATCGGCGGCCTTCGCGGCGACGGCCGCGAGGGTATCGAGCATCTCCGGGGTCATCGCGTTGAGCGATTCGGGCCGGTTGAGGGTGATGACGAGGACGCTGTCTTCGGTAGAGGTGAGCACGACGTCGGACATGGGCGGAGGTTCCTTTCGGGGTGAGGGGTGGGAGGGATTGTACGAGCTGGGAGCTGGGAGTTGGGAGTTGGGAGGGAAGCGGGAGGCGGGAGACGGGAAGCGGGAAGCGGGAGGCGGGAGACGGGAGACGGGAAGCGGGAAGCGGGAGGCGGGAGACGGGGAATCGGGGAAGAACGACGACCTTTAGCCTGCGAGCCCGGCATTTCAACCGTAGTCGCGGGGCTCCGTCCCCGCGGGGCGCCATGCGCCCAACGGATGTCTCGGGAGACGGGAGGCGGGAGGCGGGAACGGGGAAGCGGGTGGATGCGAACGGCCGGGTGGGCCTCGCCGGCCCTTAGCGGGGACGGAGCCCCGCGACTACGGAGTTGGGAGGTTGGAGGTTGGAGTTGGGAGTTGGGAGTTGGGAGTTGGGAGCGGGGAACGGGGAGGGAGTATCAACCTCCAACCTCCAACCTCCAACCTCCGCAGTGGTAGGCTGTGGGCGGCCGGGCGGAGCGGCGCGGCCAGCGAACGACATCCGGGAGTGACGCCTGTGGCAGGAACGGAGCGGCAGTACGAGGTCGTGGTCATCGGCAACGGGTCCGCGGGCGACAACATCGCCCGCACGCTGGGCCGGCAGGGCCGGAAGGTGGCGCTCATCGAAAGGGCCCACCTCGGGGGCGAATGCCTGAACGACGGCTGCGTGCCCAGCAAGGCGCTCATCGAGGTCGCCCGGGAGGCGCGCTGGCGGCCCGTTTCGTGGACGGAGGCGCTGGCGCGCGTGCACGCCGTCCAGCTGCTGGTCCGCGGCAGCGACCCGGGCGGCGGGTTCGACCGCGACGGCGTCGACCTCTTCTGGGGCGAGGCGCGCTTCCTCGCGCCGGGGCGCGTGGCCGTCGGCGACGACGTGCTCGCGGCGCCGGACGTGGTCGTGGCGACCGGCACCGAGCCGGGGCTCCCGCCGGTGCCCGGGCTCGCCGAGGCGCGCCCGCTGACGAACCGGACGGTCTTCCGGATGGCGCAGCTCCCGCGGCGGCTGGCCGTCATCGGCGGCGGGCCGATCGGGCTCGAACTCGGGCAGGCGCTCCACCGGCTCGGCGCCGAAGTGACGCTGTTCGAAGCGCTCGACCGGATCGCAGCCACCGAGGAGCCGGAAATCTCGCTCGAACTCCAGCGGCTCTTCGAGGCCGAGGGCATCCGCGTGGTGACCGGCGCGAAGCTGGAGCGCGCGGAGCGGCTGGCCGACGGCACCGTCGCTCTCGCGACGCCTGACGGGCGGTTCGCGGTCGACGAGGTGCTCGTCGCGGCGGGGCGGAAGCCGGTCATCCCGGCCGGGCTGGCAGAGCTGGGTCTCGAAAGAGACGCGCGGGGCTTCATCGTCATCGAGCCGTGCGGGCGGACGAGCGTGCCGGGCACCTGGGCGGCGGGCGACGTCACCGGGAAGTTCCAGTTCACCCACTACGCGGCCTACCAGGCGCACCATATCGCGAAGCACATCGCGGAAGGCGCCTGCGAGCCGATCCCGGAGGCGATCGTGCCGTGGGCGATCTTCACCGACCCGGAGATCGGCCATGCCGGGATGACGGAGGCGCAGGCCCGGGAGCGCGGGCTCGCCGTGCGGACCGGGATGCTGGCCGCGCGGGACCTCGACTGGTTCCGGACGACCGGGCAGGTCGAGGGGTTCGCGAAGGTGGTGGCCGATGCGGAGACGGGCGCGCTGCTGGGGGCGCACTTCCTCTGCGCGCGGGGGAGCACGCTCGCCGGCGAAGCGAGCCTCGCCATCCAGCACGGGCTGACGGCGCGGCAGGTGGCCTCGACCATCCACCCCTACCCGACGGCGGGCGAACTGTTCCGCTGGGCCTGCGCGCGGGCGGTCTCCGGCCGGCGGTAGGCGGGATTGCGCGGCGGCCGGGTGCCGCCGTACGCTCGCACACATGTTCGAGACGGGGAAGGCGGCGCTGCGCGACCGGCTGCGCGCGGCGCTCCACCAGCCGGTCCGGCGGGACCGGGCCGGGCTCGACCGGAGCGTGACCGCGCGGGCCGACCTCTCGGCGCTCGGGGGCCGCTGGTTCGAGTCGCCGCTGGGGCCGGGGTACGTCATCGAAAGCGTCTACGACGGCGGCTACTGCCACGGCGCGGTGCCGCTCCACCGGGCGCTGGCGCTGCCGCTAGAGCGGCTCGCGCGGCAGGCGCGGGACGAGCGGCTGGCGGGCATCGAGCCGGCGGGGCTCCGGTTCGTCGATACGGAGACGACGGGGCTCGGCGGCGCGGGGACGATGGTCTTCCTCTGCGGGGTGGCCCGGTTCGAGGGCGCGCGGCTGGTGCTGCGGCAGTTCCTGCTGCCCGGCCCGGAGTACGAAGGCGGGCTGCTCGGCGGGCTCGGCGAAGAGCTGGAGGCGGCGGCGGGCCTCGTGAGCTACAACGGCAAGGCGTTCGACATCCCGGCGCTGGAGACCCGCTACGTGCTTTCGCGGCAGCGGCCGCGGCTGCGCGAGCTGCCCCACCTCGACCTGCTCCACCCGAACCGGCGGCTCTTCCGCGGGGAGTTCAGCTCGCACCGGCTGGCGGTGGTCGAGCGCGAGCTGCTCGGGTTCGAACGTGAGGACGATTGCCCCTCGGCCGAGGTGCCGGAGCGCTACCGGCGGTTCGCGCGGGACGGCGACCCGACGCACATCCTGCCGGTGCTGCGGCACAACGCGTGGGACGTGCTCTCGCTCGTCGCGCTGGCGGCCCACCTCGGGGCCACCTGCGACGACCCGGCGCGGCCGCTGCAGGCAGCGCGGGCTGCGGAATACGCGGGCGAATGGGCGGAGGCGGCGGCGCGGTACGAAGCGGCGGCCGCGGCAGCCGATGCGCCGCGGACGGTGCGGCTGGAGGCGCTGGAGCGGGCCGCGCGGGCCTTCACGCGGGCCGGGGAGTACGCGCGGGCCGCGGCCTGCTGGGAGGCGCTCATCGCCGAGCCGCGGGCGCGCCGGGTCGCGCCCTACGTGGAGCTGGCGAAGCTCCGCGAGCGGCGGCTGCGGGACCGCGCGGGCGCGCTCGCGCTGATGGAACAGGCGGTGGGCCTCGCCGAGCGCGGGCTGCTCCGGCCGGGCAGCGGCGAGCTTTCGCTGCCGGCGATGCGGCGGCGGCTGGAGCGGCTGCGGGGGACATGAGGCGGCGGGGCCGGCCGGCGGCCCCGCGGGCTCATTCGGCGGCGAGTTCGCCGAGGGCGGCGAGGGTGCGCGGGAGCGCTTCGCGGTCGCCGGGCGGCAGGATCGGCATCGCGAGGATCTCCCCGGCGCCGAAGGCCGGGGCCTCGCGCAGGCGGGCCTTCACCTGCTCCGCGCTGCCGTGCACCACGAGGGCATCGATCATCCGGTCGGAGAGCTGGCCTTCGAGCGCCTCGGGGAAGCCGGCGTCGGCGAACATCTGCTGGTAGAAAGGGACCCGCGGGTAGATGCCGATCTGCCGGCGGGCGCCTTCGCGGACCGCTTCGACGTCTTCGGACACGACGACCGGGATGTGGGCGACGAGCGGCGGGGGCGTGCGGCCGGCCTTCTCCGCCCCGGCGCGGATGGCGGGCACGGCGACGTCGCGCAGGTAGGGCAGCGGGCACACCCAGCTGATGGCGCCGTCCGCGAGTTCGCCGCAGAGGCGGAAGCCGTTGGCGCGGAGCGCGGAGGCCATGACGGTGACGCCGGTGGGGCCGCCGATGGTGCCGCGGGCGGTCAGCCGCTTGCCTTCGAAGTTCACCGAGCCGGTGCCGAGGATCGCCTTCAGGATGGTGAGGTATTCGCGGAGGTGTTCGAGCGGGCGTTCGAAGGGGATGCCCCACGTGCCTTCGATGACGGGCTTGTGGCTCGGGCCGACGCCGAGGCGAAGGCGCCCGGGGGCGAGGGCATCGACCGCCGCCGCGCCCTGCGCCATCGCCAGCGGGTGGCGCGGGAAGGTGGGGACGATCGAGGTGCCGAACTTGATGCGGCTGGTGCGCATGGCCGCCGCGCCGAAGACGGCGAACGGGTCCGGGGCGAGGCCGCCGACGGTGAGCCAGGCGCATTCGACGCCGGCCTGTTCGGCGGCGACGATGCCGTCGACGAGTTCGGGAGCGGTGCGGGCCACGATGTGGACTCCGACGGTGACGTCGCGCATGGGCAGGGGCCTCCATGGTCGAGGGTGGTGAGCCGAACTCTACCGGCCTCCGGCCGGGCGCGGAAGCGGCTCAAGGGGCGGCAGCGGAGCCCCGGCGGGTCACGAAGACGTCGGGTTCGCGGACGAGGAGGGCCGCGGCGGCCGCGGCGGCGACGAGGATGACGCCGATGACGACGTAGACGGCACCGATGCCGCCGACGCCGGAGGTGAAGCCGCCGCCGAGCGGCCCGAGGAGGAGCGCCATCGACTGCATGCTGGCGGCGAGGCCGAAGGCGCTGCCCTGCTTGCCGTCCGGCGTGCCGGCCGCGATGAGGGCGTTCGTGCCGGGGACCATGGCGCCCTGGAAGAGCCCGACCGCACCGAAGAGGAGCATGAAGGCGAGGAGGCTGTGGGCGAAGGCGAGCAGCGGGTAGAGGATGCCCGTGACGAGCGCCGCGCCGACGACCGTGTTCCGGTAGCCGACCCGCTCGCCGAGGGGCGCGACGGCGAGGGCCGCGACCGTGCTCGTGAGGCCGATGACGGCGAAGACGATGCCGGTGGCGGCTTCCTTCCGCATGTCCCAGGCGAAGCCCGGGAACTCGAGGTGGACGCGCCCGTCGCCGGGGGTGCCGGCGGCGAAGCCGTCGATGCTGAGCGGCATGACGGGGCGGACGAAGGTGGTCGAGAGCCAGAGGACGAAGAGGAGCACGAGGACGAAGACGACCTGCCGTTCGCCGATAACGGCGCGGAGGTTGCCGATTAGGCTGCCGCCGCCGTGCTTCGCCGCGCCGGTTGGGGCGGGCGGCGCGCCGTCGACCGGCGTTTCGCGGACGAACAGGTAGACGAGGACGGCGGCGATGCCGTAGAGCGCGGCGCAGAAGATGAACGATTCTCGGATGCCGAGGTTGGCAGCGACGATGCCGCCGAGGACGGGCCCGAGCATGTTCGCGGTGAACTGGCCGGTCTGGAGGGTGCCGAGGGCGCGGCCGACCTGCTCCTTCGGCGTGGTGGCGGCGACGAGCGCGGCGGCGGCGCCCATCGTGCCGGCGAAAGCGCCCATGAGGAAGCGGAGGATGACGAGCTGCCAGACGGCCTGGGCGATCCCCATGATGCCGATGAGAAGCCCGGCTCCGATGAGGGCGCGGAGGAACATCGGCTTGCGGCCGAAGCGGTCGGCGAGCGAGCCCCAGAGCGGGGCCGTGAGGGTGAGCGAGAGGCCCGTCGCGCTCGCCGTGATGCCGGTGTAGAAGGCGACGCGCGATTCGTCGGTGACGCCGAGGTCCTGGATGAAGAAGGGGATGAAGGGGAAGACGAAGTTGGCGCCCATGAGGCCGACGAAGACGCCGATCCAGATGAAGACGAGATTGCGGCGCCAGGCCGCGGGCTCCGGAGGGCGGCTTTGCCGGGCGGCAGCCATCAGGGCCGGTCACCGGCGGCGGGTGGTCGAGGGAGGGGAGGCACGGGACGTCACCGGGCGCGGGAAGTTGCTCCCCATCATGCCATCGCGGGACCGGTGCGTCACGCGACGTACGATGTTGAACTCACGACTTGTTTTTCGTGTATGATGGCGGGAGCCAAGCTTTCAGGAGGTCCGCCAGTGACGGCGAAGGTCCCGGTTACGGTAGCGCGGGGGGACGGCATCGGCCCCGAAATCATGGATGCAACGCTGCGCATCCTCGAGGCGGCGGGGGCCGCGCTCGACATCGAGGAGATCGAAATCGGCGAAAAGGCGTACATGAAGGGGTACAGCGCCGGGATCGCGCCGGAGGCGTGGGATTCGCTCCGGCGGACGAAGGTGTTCCTGAAGGCGCCGATCACCACCCCGCAGGGCGGCGGCTTCAAGAGCCTGAACGTGACCGTCCGGAAGACGCTGGGCCTGTACGCGAACGTGCGGCCGTGCACGGCCTATGCGCCGTTCGTCGAGACGAAGCACCCGGGCATGGACGTCGTCATCATCCGGGAGAACGAAGAGGACCTCTACGCGGGCATCGAGCACCGGCAGACGGAACAGGTGTACCAGTGCCTGAAGCTCATCACCCGGCCGGGGACGGAGAAGATCGTCCGCTACGCCTTCGAATACGCCCGGATGAACGGCCGGAAGAAAGTTACCTGCTTCACCAAAGACAACATCATGAAGATGACCGACGGCCTCTTCCACAAGGTGTTCGAAGAAGTGGCGGCGGAGTACCCGGGCATCGAGGCGGAGCACTGGATCGTCGATATCGGCTCGGCGAAGCTGGCCGACACGCCGGAAGCGTTCGACGTCATCGTGCTGCCGAACCTGTACGGCGACATCCTGAGCGACGTGGCGGCGCAGATCGCCGGCTCGGTCGGGCTGGCGGGCTCGGCGAACATCGGCGAGCACGGCGCGATGTTCGAGGCGATCCACGGGTCGGCGCCGCGGCGCGCGGGGCAGGACCTCGCCAACCCCTCGGGTCTGCTCCTCGGCGCAGTCATGATGCTCGTCCACATCGGGCAGGCGGATGTGGCGACGCGGGTGCACAACGCGTGGCTGCGGACCATCGAGGACGGCATCCACACGTATGACATCTACGACCCGAACGTGAGCAAGGAGAAGGTCGGCACGCGGGCGTTCGCGGACGCGGTCATCGCGCGGCTGGGGCAGGAGCCGCAGCACCTGAAGCCGGTGAGCTACGCGGCCGGCGGCGCGTTCACGCCCCCGGCGCTGAAGCCGCAGCCGCCGGCGAAGAAGGAGACCATCGGCGTGGACGTCTTCGTGCATGACCCGGCGGCGACGCCGGACGCGCTGGCGGCGCGGCTGCAGCAGTACGAGGGCGACGGCCTGCGGCTGACGATGATCACGAACCGCGGCGTGAAGGTGTGGCCGGAGGGCCTGCCGGAAACGTTCTGCACGGACCACTGGCGCTGCCGGTTCATGGCCGACGGGGCGACGAGCCACGCGGCGATCGTGGGGCTGCTCGGGCGGCTGGCCGGCGCGGGCATCGACTTCATCAAGACGGAGCACCTGTGCACCTTCGACGGCGAAGCCGCGTTCTCGAAGGGCCAGGGTGAGTGATGCGCGGTGGCGTACCGGGTGCTGGTCTCGACGCGGCGGGGCTGGCAGGAGGTGTGGTGCACCTGCGCGGCGGGGCGCGCCTGCTTCGCTGACCCGGGCGAAGCAGCGCGGGCCGCGGAGGCGCACCGGCGCGGCTGCCGGCTGTTCGGTTCGGCGCTGAGCTACCGGGTCGCACCCGCCGAGCTGCTGGATTGATGCGCGGGGCCGCGGTATCGGCCGTAGAATGGCCCGGTGCCGCGGCTGCCCGCCGACCTCGAGGAGACCCTCGCGCAGTATGCGCGGGGGCCTTCGCTCGTCCGCGCGGCGCTGAGCGGCGCGGGGCCGGCCGAGCTTTCGCGGCCCGGGAGCGGGGGCTGGTCGGTGCGGGACGTCCTCGTCCACCTCGCCGATGCGGAGCTGGTGCGGGCGGCGCGGCTGCGGTTCATCCTCGCCGATGAGGCGCCGCCGGTGCTGCCCGCGTTCGATGAGGAGCGCTGGAAGCGGCGGCTTTCGTACCTGTGGCGGAGCCCGGAGGCGGCGCTGGCGCTCTACGACGCGCTGGTCTTTTCGAACCTGGAGCTGCTGCGGCAGTGCGACGCGGCGGCATTCGGCCGGGAAGGCATCGTCGCGGGCGAGCCGGTGAGCGCGGCCGAGCTGGTGCGGCGCGGCGCGGCCCACGGCGCGGAGCACGCCGCCCAGGTGCGGGCCCTGCGCGGGTGAGGGGGCGTCAGACTCAGGCCGGCGGCGCGAGGACGGGGATGAGGCGTGCCACCGCCCCGTAGCCGAAGCCGGCGACGATGCCGCGGCAGGCGGCGGCGATGGGGTCCGGCGTTTCGCCGTCCCAGGGCTGGCTGCTGACCGCCACGACCGGCGCGGGATGGGCCCGGACGGCATCGGCGACGCGCGGGGCGTGGGCCTGGCCGATGCCGTCGCAGACGAGAATCGCCGGGAGCCGGAAGCTCGAGAGCAGGCCCGGGATATCGAGCGGCGAAGAGTAGCGGTGCACCTCGGCGCCGGGCCATGCGAGGTCGGCCGGCGCATCGGCCGGGACGAGGACGAGGACGCGGTCCATACGGCGCCAGTGTACGGGACAGGCGGGCGCGCGGCAGGGTAGGATGCGGGCCATGGCGAAGGAATCGCTGCCGCCGATGGGCTTCCAGCTGCTCATCGGGCTCGAGATGACGGAGCGGGCTGACGGCGTCAGCCGCTGCCGGCTCGCGGTCGATGAGAAGCACCTGAACCCCCACGGCGTCGTCCACGGCGGTGTCCTCTACTCGATGGCGGATACGGGGATGGGCGCAGCGGTGTACAGCCGGCTGGAGCCGGGGGAGTCGTGCGCGACGATCGAGCTGAAGATGGTCTACATCGCGCCGGTGCGGGGCGGCGTGCTCGAGTGCGAATCGCGCATCGTGAACCGCGGCCGGCGGGTCGCGGTGCTCGAATCGGAGGTGCGGAGCGGCGAGCGGCTGGTGGCCAAGGCGCTCGGCACGTTCGCGATTTTCGAGGACCGGGCGGCGAAGGGCGGCGATGGGCGCTGAAGGACGGGTCGTCTCGCTGAACGTCTCGCAGGGCGGGGTGCCGAAGCTGCCCGTGCCGGAGGCGCGGGTGACCCGGCTGGGAATGGCGGGCGACCGGCAGGCCCACCCGGAGATCCACGGCGGGCCGGAACGGGCGCTCTGCCTCTTCTCGGCGGACGTCATCGCAGCGCTGCAGGCCGAAGGCCACCCCATCGCGCCGGGCACCGCGGGCGAGAACGTCACGGTCGCCGGGCTCGACTGGGCGCTGGTACAGCCCGGCACGCGGTGGCGGCTCGGCGCGGAGGTGGAGATCGAAGTGACGCGGCCGACGACCCCGTGCAAGACGATCCGCGAGTCGTTCCGGGACGGCGAGTTCAACCGCATCCACCACGCGCAGCACCCGGGCGAGAGCCGGGTCTATGCGCGGGTGCTGCGGGATGGCACGGTGCGGGTCGGCGACCCGGTGGTGCCGCTGGCTGAGGCTTAGCCGAGAAACTCCGTGACGACGCGGGTGAACTCGGGCGTGTTCTCGAGGGGCACCATGTGGCCGGCGCCGGGGATCATCGCGACCTGGCTGTTGGCGATCTTCGAGCGGAAGAGCTCGGCGTAGGCCGGCGGCACGAGTTTGTCCTGGTCGCCCCAGACGATCAGGGTGGGGGCCTTGATGCGGTGGAGCCGCTTCTTGAGGCCCTTATCCGGGATCGGCCAGATGAACTTGCCGGTAGCGCTGAAGTTGGCGAGCTGGAAGTAGTAGTTCTCGGCCATCTCCTCTTCGTTCGCCGGGGGCGTGAAGAGCTTCGGGATGACGGGGTTGGTGAGGTCGCCGAAGATGACGCCCGGCAGCTCGTTCGGCATGAGGATGAAGAGGTCGGTGACGGGCGTTTCGTCCATCCAGAGGCCGACGGGGCAAACGAGGACGAGCTTCTTCACCATATCGGGCCGGGCGGCGGCGAGCTCGGCGGCGAACATGCCGCCGATGGAGTGGCCGGCGAGGAAGAACGAGGTGAGGCCGATGGCGTCGCAAAAGTCCTGGTAGTAGACGACCATGTCGTGGACGTCGTCGATGTGCTCGAGGCCCGGGGTGTCGTCCCAGCCGGGGTGGGTGGGGACGATGACGTCGTAGTGTTCGGCGAGGGCGAGCATCTCGGGGGTCATGCCTTTGCGGACGCCGCCGGCGGCGTGGAGGTAGAGGAGGGGCTGGCCCGAACCCTTGCGGTAGACGGGGACCTGGAACATGCCGTTGCGCACGGAGACGATTTGCGGTTCGGGGGAGGTCATGGCATCGCCTTTCGCTGAGGTGAGATGCAGCTGCCCGGCGGGATGGTTCGGCCGGGGCGAAGCACGGCCGGAACTCTACCGGAATCGGGGAGGGGGCGCCACCGCGCGGGTCAGGCGGGGCGGGTGAGCGGGGGACCGTCGAACCGTTCGAGGGTGGCAAAGGCCTCGACGGGCTTCCGCTTCAGGCGCGTGAGCTGCTTCGCCGGCCGGCCGAGGGTGATGATCGTCGCCACGGCGACGTGCGGCGGGAGGCCGAGCAGCGCCTGGAGGTCGGGCTCGCGCGCGATGGGCATGGTGGTGAGGGTGCCGCCGAGGCCTTCGTTGCGCGCGGCGAGGAGGATGTTCCAGGCGAACGGGTAGATGGAGGCGCCGCTGGCCATGCCGACGCGGGGAAGCTCCTGGTCGATGGAGGCGACGACGGAGAGGTCGACGCAAACGGCGAGGAGGACGGGGGCGCTGCGGTAGGGCTCGGTGAGGAGCGGCGGGACGGGCGTCGCCGCGATCTGTTCCGGGCTCAGCTTCGTGGGGACGACGGTGTTCCAGGGATTTTCGCCGGCGGCCACCTGGGCGGCGTAGCGCCGGGCGGCGGGGATGGCGGCGTCGGCGATGGCGGCTTTCGTCTCGGGGCTGCGGATGACGATGACGCGCCAGCCCTGGCGGTTGCCCCCGCTCGGGGCAAAACGGGCGTTTTCGAGGATGCGGTAGAGGGTGCCGTCGTCGACGGGGTCGGCGGCGAACTCGCGGGCGGCGAAGGCGGTGCGCATGACGTCGTAGAGGTCCATGCGCGGGATTGTGCCGCCTCGCCGGGGAAGCTGTCGCGCGGGCGCGGGCTAGAGCGTCTGCGCGAGCATCGGGAGGAGCGCGGCGATGAGCGCCCCGAGGTGGACACCGCGCGCGATGGGCGTGGCGACGGCGGCATCCGCGTTGATTTCGTAGTGGTTGCGGCGGCCGTGGCGCTCACGCTGGAGGTAGCCCGCGCGCTCGAGGTCGGCAACGATGCGCTTGACGGCGCGTTCGCTGATGCCGACTTCGGCGGCGAGCTCGCGGAGGCGGATGTCCGGGTTGCGGGTGATGGCGAGGAGGACGTTTGCGTGATTCGTGAAAAGAGACCACTCAGCCATGGAACGAGGCTACGTCCGTGTCACCCTTACGTACTAGCGAAACTTCTGACGTGAATAAAGTTGCCCTTATCGAGGGCGCTAGCGCTCGACGAGGAAGGCGCCGAGGCGGGGATCGAGGGGGAGGCTGGAGATCTCGATGCTGTCGATGCGGGCATCGGCGGGGCCGCGCTTGCAGGCGATGATGAACTGCTTGACGAGGCTGCGTTCGCCCTGGACGCGGACCTGGAGGGTGCCGTCCGGCAGGAGGCGGCAGGAGCCGAAGAGGTTGAGGGAGTTGGCGACGTTGCGCAGCCAGAGGCGGATGCCGATGCCCTGGACCTGCCCGCGGATGATGATCTGCCGGTGTTCGAGGATGTAGAGGGCGTTCGCGGCGCGCTCCATACCGTGGTTTTCGACCGGGTCAGGAGCGCGGTTGAGCCTCCCAAATGGCGGGCCAGGCGCGCGAGCCACGGACGGCCTCCTTCATCGCGTCGCGTTCGAGTTCGAGCGCCTGCGCGACGGCCTCGTCGAAGCGCTGGAGCGCCGCGCCGCGGAGGCGGGAGCGGAGGATGCCGAGGGTGCCGCGTTCGACGAGGTTGCGGACGGTCTTCGGCCAGACGAAGAAAGCGAAGGCGCGGGGCGGGCCGAAGGAGCCGCGGTGCTTGCCGAGCCAGAGGTAGCGCTCCTGGACGGAGGCGACGGGCTCGACGATGCCGGCCCACTGGCCGTCGTGCTCGTTTTCGCGGGTATCGACGAGGAGGCGGAGCGGGAAGAGGGAGAACCCGATGGTGATGAGGTCGCCCTCGGCGAGGATGCGCTCGATGGCCTGGATGTCGACATCGATGCCGTTTTCGGTGCGCATGCGGCGGGACCTCCTTCCGGGTGATGGAGCGAGGGGGTGGTCCGGCTGGTGCCGTTCCACCCCCTCGGGGATTGCCGGGCGATTCCCGGGAGGCGCTGGCCGGGCTGGCGGCCTAGTACATCGGTGGCGCGGCCGGGGCCGGCTTCTCCTCGGGCTTCTCGGTGACGAGGCAGTTGGTGGTGAGCACCATGGCGGCGATGGAGACCGCGTTCTCGACCGCGGAGCGGGTCACCTTGGCCGGGTCGATGATGCCCTTGGCGACCATGTCGCCGAACTCGTCCTTGGCCGCGTCGTAGCCGTCGGCCCTTCGGGAGCTTCTTGCACTTCTTCGACGATGACGGAGCCGTCCTTGCCGGCGTTGATGGCGATGCGGCGGAGCGGCTCTTCGAGCGCGCGGCGGAGGATGCGGACGCCGGTGGCCTCGTCGCCTTCGAGCTTGAGCTTGTCGAGCGCGCGGAGCGGCGTTGATGAGCGCGACGCCGCCGCCGGCGACGATGCCCTCTTCGACGGCCGCGCGGGTCGCGCTGAGGGCGTCTTCGACGCGGTGCTTCTTCTCCTTGAGCTCGACTTCGGTGGCGGCGCCGACCTTGATGACGGCGACGGAGCCGGCGAGCTTGCCGAGCCGCTCCTGGGCCTTCTCGCGGTCCCAGTCGCTCTTCGCCTCTTCGAGGATGGCGCGGATCTGGGCGATGCGGGCGTCGATGTCCTTCTTCTTGCCCTTGCCCTCGATGATGGTCGTCTCTTCCTTGGTGGAGACGACGCGGCGGGCGCGGCCGAGGTCGCTGATGTCGACGCTCTCGAGCGTGCGGCCGATCTCTTCGGAGATGACCTGTGCCGCCGGTCAGGACGGCGATGTCGCCGAGGTTATCCTTCTGCCGGTCGCCGAAGCCGGGCGCCTTGACGGCGAGGACGTTGAGGGTGCCGCGGAGCTTGTTGACGGCGAGGGTGGCGAGAGCTTCGCCTTCGAGGTCGCCGCAGATGATGACGAGGTTCTTGGTGACCTGGAGGATGCTGCTCCAGGACGGGGAGGATCTCCTGGACGGAGGAGAGCTTCTTGTCGGTGATGAGGATGTAGGGGTCCTCGACGACGGCTTCCATCCGCTCGGGGTTGGTGACGAAATAGGGGGAGATGTAGCCGCGGTCGAAGGCCATGCCGTCGACGTACTCGACTTCGGTCTGGATCGCCTTGGATTCTTCGACGGTGATGACGCCGTCCTTGCCGACCTTCTCCATGCACTCGCCGATGAGTTCGCCGATGGCCGGGTCGTTGTTCGCGGAGATGGTGGCAACCTGCGCCATCTGGGCGCGCTCGGTGACCTTGATGGAGTTCTTCTTGATGGCTTCGACGAGGGCGGCGGCGCCGGCTTCGAGGCCGCGCTTGAGGGCCATCGGGTTGGCGCCGGCGGCGACGTTCTTCAGGCCTTCCTGGACGATGGCCTGGCCGAGGACGGTGGCGGTGGTGGTGCCGTCACCCGCGATGTCGTTGGTCTTGGAGGCGATCTCCTTGGCGAGCTGGGCGCCGATGTTCTCGAAGGGGTCTTCGAGCTCGATGTCCTTGGCGATGGTGACGCCGTCGTTGGTGATGGTGGGGGCGCCGAACTTCTTATCGAGGACGACGTTGCGGCCCTTGGGCCCGAGGGTGATCTTGACGGCATCGGCGAGGGCGTCGATGCCGCGCTTCAGGGAATGCCGGGCTTCTTCATCGAAGAGCAGCTGCTTTGCCATGGATACCTCTTCGCAGGGGGTGTGTGGTCTGCGTCCCGTATATTAGCACTCCCTGTCAATGAGTGCTAACGGTTGCGGAGGGCCGCCCCCGGGGCGAGACTGCCGGCATGCCGCCGGGCCCGCTCGTCATCCTCGGGGGAACGTTCGACCCGCCCCACATCGGCCACCTCGTGCTGGGGGAGTGCGCCCGCTGGCAGTTCGGCGCGGCGCAGGTGCTGTTCATCCCGGCGGGCGACCCGTACCGGAAGTCGGGGACGCCGACGCCGGAGAACGCGCGTGCGGGCGGCCCGGCTCAGCCGCGCGCGGTGACGCCGGGACCGGCCCGGCTGGAGATGGTGCGGCTGGCGATGGCGGGGAACCCGGCGTTCGCCGCCGACGGGCGGGAGGTGGCGCGGCCGGGGCCGAGCTATACGGTCGAGACGCTCGAGGAGCTGCACGCGGAGGGGTGGCGGGAGCTGGTGCTGGTGCTGGGGAGCGACGCCGCGGCCGACCTGCCGAACTGGCGGGCGCCGGAGCGGATCCGGCAGATGGCGCGGGTCGTGGTGGCGGAGAAGGCGGGGGCGCCGGCGCCGGCGGGCTTCGAACGGGTGGAGATGCCGCGGCTGGAGGTGAGCTCGACGCTCATCCGGGAGCGGGTGCGGATGGGGAGGCCGATCCGGTACCTGGTGCCGGACGCGGTGGCGGCGTTCATCGAGGCGCGGGGGCTCTACCGGGACGGGGGCTGAGGCGGGGGCTCCGCCGTCCAGCGGCCGCTCTTACCCCCGAGCTTCTCGAGGAGGCGGACACCTTCGATGCGGATGCCCTTCTCGGCGGCCTTGCACATGTCGTAGACGGTAAGGGCGGCGACGCTGGCGGCCGTGAGGGCCTCCATTTCAACGCCGGTGCGGCCGGTGGTGCGGACGGTCGCCCAGATGCGGAGGGTGCGGTCGTCGGCGGGCTCGATATCGACGGTGACGCCGGTGATGGGCAGCGGGTGGCAGAGGGGGATGAGGTCGGGGGTGCGCTTGGCGGCCATGATGCCGGCGATGCGGGCGGTTGCGATGACGTCACCCTTCGGGACCGCGCCGTCGAGGATGAGGCGGAGGGTGGCCGGCTGCATGACGACGAGCGCCTCGGCGGTGGCTTCGCGGGCGGTTTCGGGCTTGCCGGAGACGTCGACCATGCGGGCGGCGCCGCGTTCGTCGAGGTGGGAGAGCTCATCGGCCATGGCGGCGCCGCCACATGAGGGTGTCGTAGCCGTAGGTGACGCCGTACGCGAGCGCACCGACGGCGAGGCCGCCGGGGATGCCGAGCCAGTGGGAGACCCACGTATCGAAGACGATGATGCCGATGCCGGCGCCGGCGAGGAAGGAGAGGAAGGCGGTGCGGCGGCGCTCGGTTTCGAACCGTTCGCGGACGGGGTCGGGCATGGGGAGAGTGTAGGGGAGGGAGGAGGGAGGAGGGAGGAGGGAGGAGGGAGGAGGGAGTTGGGAGGAGGGAGGAGGGAGTTGGGAGGAGGGAGGAGGGAGGAGGGAGTTGGGAGGAGGGAGTTGGGAGGAGGGAGGAGGGAGGCGGGAAGCGGGAGGCGGGAGTTGGGAGGCGGGAGGAGGGAGGAGGGAGGCGGGAACCGGGAGGCGGGAGGCGGGGGGAGGATGACCTCCGACCGTAGTCGCGGGGCTCCGTCCCCGCGGGGCGCCATGCGCCCAACGGATGTCCCGGGAAGCGGGACCCGGGGGACGGGAACCGGGGGAGGGAGCGGATGCGAACGTCGGGGTGGGCCTCCCGGCCCTCCGCGGGGACGGAGCCCCGCGGCTACGGGGTGCGGAGCCGGGCGTGGGGAGACGCGGCCGGGAGAGCCTTCTCCCTTCTCCCCTTCTCCCTTCTCCCTTCTCCCTTCTCCCTTCTCCCTTCTCCCCTTCTCCCTTCTCCCTTCTCCCTTCTCCCTTCTCCCTTCTCCCTTCTCCCTTCTCCCTTCTCCCTTCTCCCTTCTCCCGCTTCCCGGTTCCCGGGTTTGTCCGTTGGGCGGGATGCCGATAGGGTATGGGGGACAGTCGAAGAGCCTGAGACCGCAGGTCCCGATGCGACGCGTCCCCGGGCCGGGGGCGTGGGGAGAATGCCGAAAGGCGCCTGCCGAGGCAGTGGTGAACCCGGCGCCGGGCCGCGCGTGCCTGGCGGGCCGGGGTGTGGACCCTGCCGCGGCGGCAGGGTTTTTTGGTTCCTGCGCGTCTGCGGGCTGAGCCCATGGCGGGCGCCGCGCCCGCCGCCAGCTGAACGAAGGAGGAGGGTATGCCGACTCCACGGAAGGTCGAGATGCTCGCCGAGGTGAAGGACCGCATGGCGCGGGCCTCCATCGCGGTGAGCGCCGACTATCGTGGGCTGACGGTCGCGCAAATCACCGAACTGCGCCGGGCGCTCCGGCCGACGGGCGCGGAAGTGAAAGTCGTGAAGAACACGCTTGCGGCGATGGCGGCGAAGGAAGCCGGCCGGGCCGAGATGGCGGAGATCGTGAAGGGGCCGACGGCGCTGGTCTTCGGCTTCGACGACCCGATCGGGCCGGTGAAGGCGCTCACGGAGCACCTGCGCAGCAAGCGCCTGAACATCGAGGTGCATGGGGGCTGGCTCGAGGGCCGGGTGCTCAGCCGGGCCGAAGTCGAGAGCCTCGCGACCATGCCGCCGAAGGAGCAGCTCATCGCCGACGTGGTGAGCAAGCTGCAGTCGCCGCTGTACCAGTTCTCCGGGCTGCTGCAGTCGACCATCCGGAACTTCGCCGGGCTCATCGATGCCCGGGCCAACCAGCTGGAATCGGCCTGAGGCCGCCAGCGACCACCGCACGAAAGGAATCACGAGGAGAGAACGATGGCTTCGAAAGTCGAAGAAGTGCTGGAAATCATCAAGGGGATGACGATCCTCGAGCTGCGCGACCTGAACAAGGCGATCGAGGAGGAGTTCGGGATCACGGCGGCGGCGCCGATGGTCGTCGCGGCCGGCGCGGCCCCGGCGGCCGGCGGCGCGGCCCCGGCGGCGGCTGCCGAGGAGGAGAAGACCGAGTTCAACGTCATCCTGAAGAGCTTCGGCGACAACAAGATCAACGTCATCAAGGCGATCCGCGAGGTCATCAGCGGCCTCGGCCTGAAGGAGGCGAAGGACCTCGTCGAGGCCGCGCCGACGAAGGTGAAGGAAGGCATCGGCAAGGAAGAGGCGGAGCAGATCAAGGCGAAGCTGACCGAAGCCGGCGCCGTCGTCGAAATCGAATAACGCCCCGCCGCGAGGCAGGACGCACGCCAGCGGGCCCGGTCGCGCGACCGGGCCCGTTTCCGTGTTCCCCGTCCTCGCCCGCCGGGGGCGGCGTCAGATGGGGTGGTCGTGGGCTTCGGCCTGGTAGTGGATATCGCGGACGGCGTTGCTGAGGTGGAGCGCCTCCTGCGGGTCGAAGCCGAGGACGCAGAGGGCCTGGCGCATGATTTCGAGCCCGCCTTCGTACTCGGGGACGATGACTTCGTTGGCGCCGAGCTCGCGCAGGGGGCGGATTTCGCCGCCGGTGCGGGCGCGGACGAGGATAGGCACGGCCGGGTTGAGGGCGCGGGCGGTGGCCGTGGCGACGAAGGCGGTGCTCTCATCGGGGACGGTGATGCAGACGGCGCGGGCGTGCTCGATGGCGCAGCGCTCGAGCACTTCGCGGGTGCCGGCATCGCCCCAGATGGTCGGGATGCCGGCGGCGTTGAGGGCGCGGGCGCGCTCGAGGTTGACTTCGATGACGGCGAAGGGGATGCCGAGCTGGGCGAGGGCGTGGCCGGTCAGTTCGCCGACGCGGCCGTAGCCGATGATGACGACGTGGCCCGAGCGGGGCACCTCGGGCTCGGGGATCTCGCCCTGGCGGTCGACGAACCGCCAGACCGGCCCGAGCCGGCGGAGCACGCGCTCGATGGCGTCGAGCGTAGAGAAGGCGAAGGGGTTGATGACGATGGAGATGGCGGCGACGGCGAGGATGATGGCGTAGGTCTCATCGGTCATGAGGCCTTCGCGGAGGCCTTCGGACCCGACGATGAAGGTGAATTCGCCCAGCTGGGCGAGGCCCGCGCCGACGACGAGGGCGGTGCGGCCGGGGAAGGGGAAGACGGCGGCGACCACGAAGGCGATGGCGGCATTGACGAACAGGACCGCGCCGAGGACGGCGAGGAAGAGCGCTTTGTTCGCGCGGACGATGTCCGGGTCGAGGAGCATGCCGACCGAGACGAAGAAGAGAACGGCGAAGGCATCGCGCAGGGGGACGACGTCGGCCGCGACCTGGTGGGAGGTCTCGGTTTCGGAGACGGCGACGCCGGCGATGAAGGCGCCGAGGGCGATGGAGAGGCCGAAGGCAGCGGCGCTCGTGGCGATGCCGAGGGCGGCGGCGACGAAGGCGAGGACGAACAGCTCGCGCGAGCCGGTGCGGGCGACGAGCGAGAGGAGGTAGGGAAGGAGCCGGGCGCCGAAGACGAGCATGACGGCGACGAAGACGGCTGCCCGCCCAACGGCGAAGGCGACGTTCTGCCAGGCCGGGCCGTTGTCGTGGTGGCCGAGTGTCGGGAGGATGGCGAGCGCGACGACGGTGATGATGTCCTGCGCGATGAGCCAGCCGATGACGACGCGGGCGTGGATGGTGCCGAGGAGGCCGCGGTCTTCGAGGGTGCGGATGAGGATGATGGTCGACGCGATGCTGATGGCGAGGCCGAGGACGAGCGCTTCGCGCCAGGGGAGGCCGAACGCGAGGCCGATGCCGGTGCCGAAGGCGCTGGCCGCGATGACCTGGATGACGGCGCCGGGGATGGCGATGGTCCGCACGGCCATCAGGTCGCGCAGGTTGAAATGGAGGCCGACACCGAACATGAGGAAGATGACGCCGATGTTCGCGAGCTGGGCGATGGCGGCGGGGTCGGTGCGGTAGCCCGGTGTGACGGGGGAGATGATGAGCCCGGCGGCGAGGTAGCCGACGATGGGGGAGAGGCGGAGCGAGCGCGCGAGAAAGCCCCCGGCCGCGGCGAGGCCGAGGGCTATCGCGATCGCCGTGATGAGCGAGAAGTCCTCCACGTGGGGAGGTGTAGCCTAGCAGCCCGGCTGGCCGCGCGGCCAGCCCGGCGCGCCGTCAGCGGGAGGGAACGACGATGACCTTGCAGTCGCGCGGGTCGGCGAGGGCGGTGAAGGCGGCCGGCAGCTCATCGAGGCCGATGACCCGGGTGATCATCGGCGACGTGTCGACGGCCTTCTTGCCGAGCGCGTCGAGCGCCTCCGCGTACTCGGCCGGGGTGTAGCCGAGGACGAACTTGAGCGTGAGCTGCTTGTTGATGCCGACCATCGGCATGATGCGGTCTTCCTGCATGCAGACACCCACGACGATGACGCGGCCCATGCGGTCGACGAGGTCCATCGCCTGCTGGAGGGTGCCTTCGACGCCGATGCACTCGAAGACGACGGGCGGCGCCGGGCGGCCGGTAGCCTGCTGGATGGCCTCGAGGACGGGCGTTTCGCGGGGGTCGATGACGAGGTCGGCGCCGAGCTTGCGGGCGAGTTCGCGGCGCTCGGCGGAGAGTTCGGAGACGGTCACGTGCTGGACGCCGTCGTGCTTGAGCCAGAGGAGCGTCATGAGGCCGATGGGGCCGGCGCCCATGACGAGGGCGGTCTCGCCGGGCTGCATGCGGGCTTCGCGGACGGCGTGGAGGCCGACGGCGCACGGCTCGGTGGTGGCCGCCACCTCATCGGGCAGGCCGTCGGGCACGCGGAGGAGGAGGGGCGCGCTCATGAGGACGTATTCGCCGTAGGCGCCGGGAAACTTCGTGCTGTAGCCGATGGCAGCCATGCCGGTGGGCGAAGCGGGGTCGATCATGACGGGGATGGAGGTGACGCGGGTGCCGGGCTGCCAGGCCTCGGCGCCGGGGCCGGCCTGGACGACTTCGGCGATGAATTCGTGGCCCATGACCATGCCGGCGGTCTCCACCGATTCATCCCACTGGGTCGAGCCGGAGCGGCGGGCGGCCGCGATCATGTCGTCGAGGTACTTCGCGGCGTGGAGGTCGGAGCCGCAAATGCCGCAGGCGAGGACGCGGGCGAGAACCTGGCCGGGGCCGGGAGCGGGGACATCGACGGTTTCGACGGCGAGGGTCTTGCCGCGGAGCACCATGGCGCGCATGAACGTTTTGCCTCGTGCGAAGTTTCGCGCGCGGGAATGTACCACAGGAAGCGGCGCGATTGCCCGCCGGGCGGGACGTGGCCGACACTCTTCGGGTGGACTTCGAGCGCGCGCCGCGGCGCATCGTGCTGGCGACGAACAACCCGGGCAAGGTGCGGGAGTTCCGGCGGCTGATCGCGCCGGCGGGCTGGGAGGTGGTGACGCCCCGGGAGCTGGGCATCGCCTTCGAGGTGGAGGAGGACGGCGCGAGCTACGCCGAGAACGCCATCAAGAAGGCGCAGGCGTGCGCCGACGCGGCCGGCGGGCTCGCGCTCGCGGACGACTCCGGCATCGAGGTCGACGCACTCGGCGGCGCGCCGGGGATGTACTCGGCGCGCTTCGGGGGGCCGGGGGTCGACGATGCGGGGCGGACGGCCCTCCTGCTGGAGCGGCTGGCCGGGGTGCCGGCCGAGCGGCGCACGGCGCGCTACCGGGCGGTGGTGGCGCTCGCGTGGCCGCGCGCGGCGGGCCGGCCGCCGGTCACCTTCGAGGGCGTCGAAGAGGGCCGCATCGGGTTCGCGCCGCGCGGTGAGCGGGGGTTTCGGCTACGACCCGGTGTTCGAACTGGAGGACGGGCGGACGCAGGCCGAGCTGACCGACGAGGAGAAGGACGCGATCAGCCACCGGGGGGTCGCGGTGCGGGCAGCGCTCGCGTGGCTGGCGCGGGAGGCGGGCGGGTGAGGCTGCGGGCGGCGGTCGCGGCCGTGCTGGCGGCGGTCGTGCTGGGCGGCTGCGGGACGCCGGACAGCAACTTCCCGGCGGAGACGGTCTGCCCCTCGCCGCAGGCGCTGCCGACGAGCCGGGCGGCGCCGGGCACGGCGGCGCCGCAGGCGTTCGTGGGACGCATCCGGGCCGGCGCGCGCGAGCTGGAGCAGGCGCGGGAGCGGCTGCGGGAGAGCTACCCGAACGACACGTTCTACCGGCGGGAGACGTTCCGGCCGGATTTCGCGGCCTACGCCGACCGGACGCTCTGCCTCGCGCGGGAGCTGCGGGGGCTGCCGGCGCCGACGGAGCGGCTGGCCGCGTGGAAAGCCGGGGTCGATGCGGCGCTCGATGCGCTCATCGCGCACACGTCAGCCGGCCGCGAGGCGGTGCGGACGCGGAACGTCTCGGAGTACCGGGAGTGGTACGCGGGGGTCGATGCGACGATCGACGCGGTGGAGGCGGCGGCGAACGCGGCCCCGTGAGCGCGAGCGCGGAGGGGCGCTTGCGCCGCGTGCTACGCTCGAAGGGATGGACGGTGCAGGCCCCCGGCCGCCGTGGCTGAAGGTCCGCTTCCCGGCCTCGCCGCGCTTCGGCGAGCTGCTGACGCTGATGCGCGACAGCGAGCTCCATACCGTCTGCGAGGAGGCGCGCTGCCCGAACATCGGCGAGTGCTGGGGGCCGCGGCACCGCCACGTTCATGATCCTCGGCGATACCTGCACCCGCTCCTGCGGCTTCTGCGCGGTGAAGACGGGCCGGCCGGGGACGCTCGACACCGATGAGCCCCGGCGGGTGGCGCTCGCCATCCAGCGGATGGGCCTGCGGCACGCCGTTATCACGAGCGTGAACCGGGACGAGCTGCCGGACGGCGGCGCGCGGATGTTCGCGGAGACGATCCGCTGGGGCCGGCGGCTTTCGCCGGGGACGACCTTCGAAGTGCTCATCCCGGACTTCAAGGGCGACGATGACGCGCTGGCGGTGGTGATGGCGGCGCGGCCGGAGATCCTCAACCACAACACGGAGACGGTGCCCCGGCTCTACCGGCAGGTGCGGCCGCAGGCGGTGTACGAGCGGTCGCTCCAGGTGCTGCGGCGGGCGAAGGAGCTGGACCCCGGGGCGCTGACGAAGAGCGGCCTGATGGTGGGGCTGGGCGAAACGCGGGAGGAGCTGCTGGCCGTCTTCCGCGACCTCGCCACGGCCGGCGTCGACATCCTGACGGTGGGGCAGTACCTGCGGCCGACGCCGGCGCATCTGCCGGTCGCGCGCTACTGGGAGCCGGCGGAGTTCGACGACCTCCGCGACGCCGCGCTGGCGATGGGGTTCCGGCACGTGGAGGCCGGGCCGCTGGTGCGGAGCTCGTACCACGCAGAGGAGCAGGCCGTCGCTGCGCGCAGCGACGCCGCGGGAGCCGGTATGATTCCGCTCGCCGTCCGCGGGGCGGCCCCGGCGGACGGATGACCGCGCCCCGGACGGGCGCGCGACCGGGGGACCGATGAGCGACGCGTGGCCTGCCGAGCCGGACCTCGAGACGCTGCGGCGCGAGGCGATGGGCGCCTTTGCCCACGAGATCCGGACGCCCCTGACCTCGATCCGGATGGTCATCGAACTGGCGAAGCGGGGCGCCGATGGGGACGCCGGGCTGCGGCTCGACCGCGAGCTCGCGGAGATGCTGCTCGCGTCGGTCGATGACCTCCAGGCGCTGGCGGACGACCTGCAGGAGATGTCGCGGCTGGAGCGCGGCAAGCTGACGCTGGCGCCGGGACCATGCGACCTTGGGGCAGCCGTCGCGGCGGCGGCGGAGCTGCTCGGCGGCGCGCCGCGGCTCGATGGCGGCCCCGTGCCGGCCGTGGAGGGGCCGTGGGACGCGGCCAGGCTGGTGCGGGCGGTCGCCGGGCTGGCCCGGTCGGTGAACCGGGTGGGCGACGGGAGCGGCGTCGTCCGGCTGGCGGCGCGGCTGGAGCCCGGGGCCGCAGTAATCGAACTCGCGAGCGGGAGCGGCGGAGGCGAGCCGCGGCCGATCGCGGCGGATGCGGGTTTCTCCTACTTTCGCGCCCGGCAGCTTGTCGTCGCGATGGGCGGCTCCGTACACTGCGAACGTCGCGAACGTTTCGCCCGCGCGGCCGTCGTGCTGCCGCTGGGCGAAACCGGTGGCGGCGGAGGTGGCAACGCGCGATGAGGATCCTGCTCGCCGAAGACGAGCGCACCATTTCGCGCCTCATCCGGCAGGTGCTGGTGAACAACGGGCACGACGTGGCGTGGTGCGCCTCGGCAGCGGAAGCCGTGGAGCTGCTGGAGCGGGAGCGGTTCGACCTCGTGCTGCTCGACCTGCACCTGGCGGACGGCGACGGGATGCGGGTGGTAGCGGCGATCGAAGCGGCCAGCGAACCCGGCCCGCCCGTGGTCTTGATGACGGGCGAAGGCGTGCTGGAGGCCGACGACCCGCGGACCCGCCGGGTGGCGACCATCCTGCCGAAGCCGTTCGACCTCGACGAGCTGGAGCGGGCGGTCAATTCGTTCGTCGCGTAGCTGCAAACGTTTGCCGTCGGCGGCGGGCGGCGTGATAGCATGGAATGCGTGAGTCCGGCCGACCGGCCCCAGGTGAGAACAACCCCGCGTCCATCGCGCGGGGGTGCGATTTAGCGCCCTTCCCAACCCGGTTCGTTTCGCCCGGCGTTCGCCCACGCGTTGGAGAAAGGGATTCCTATGCCTACTGACCAGGTGCAGCTGTACGACACGACCCTCCGCGACGGTTCGCAGATGGAGGGGATTTCACTTTCCGTGGAAGACAAGATCCGGATCACGAAGAAGCTCGATGAGCTCGGCTTCGAGTGGATTGAGGGCGGCTTCCCCGGTTCGAACCCGAAGGACGCCGAGTACTTCCGCCGGCTGCGGGAGGTGAAGCTCCGCCACGCGAAGGTGAGCGCCTTCGGCGGCACGCGCAAGCCGAACACGACCTGCGAGGCCGACGCGAACATCCGGAGCATGGTGGCGGCCGATACGCCCGGCGTCACGCTCGTCGGCAAGGCGAGCCTCTACCAGGTCACCGACATCCTCGAGACGACGCCCGAGGAAAACCTCGCAATGATCGCGGACACGGTCCGCTACTTCAAACAGCTCGGGAAGACGGTGTTCTTCGACGCCGAGCACTTTTTCGACGGCTTCTACGGCGACCCGGATTACTCGCTCCAGTGCCTCGTGACGGCGGCGCGGGCCGGGGCCGATGCGCTCGTCCTCTGCGATACGAACGGCGGGATGACGACGCGGTCGATGCTGCGGGCGGTGGAGGCCGTGCAGCAGCGGGTGAAGGACGTGCGGCTGGGCATCCACCTGCACAACGACGCGGGGCTCGCAGTGGCGAACTCGCTCCATGCGGTCGAGGCGGGCGTCTGGCAGGTGCAGGGCTGCGTGAACGGCTACGGCGAGCGGTGCGGGAACGCCGACATCCTGACGATCGCGGCGAACCTGAAGCTGAAATACGGCATCGATGTGCTGGAGGACGACCAGCTGGCGCGGCTAACGGAGGTGGCGAACTACGTCGCCGAGCTGGCGAACATGGCGCTCAACCCGCAGACGCCGTACGTCGGCGCGTCGGCGTTCGCGCACAAGGCGGGCTACCACGTCGCGGGCATCATCAAGGACGAGAAGGCGTACCAGCACGTGGACCCGGCGCTGGTGGGCAACCGGTCGCGGGTGCTCGTTTCGGAGCTTTCGGGCCAGCGGAACCTCGTGATGAAGCTGAAGGAAGCGGGGCTCGATTTCCTCTCGCAGGACGAGATCAAGCGGCTGCTCGAACTGGTGAAGGAGCGGGAGGCGCAGGGCTACCAGTACGAAGGCGCGGAGGCGAGCTTCGAGATGCTGGTGCGGCGGAGCCTGCCGGGCTACCGGCCGCCGTTCGAACTGGAGGACTTCGTCATCGTGGAGCGGCGGCGCGTGCGGAAGGGCGACGGCGGGAACGAGATGCTCGCCGAGGCGATGGTGAAGCTGACCATCAACGGCGAGACCATCCACACGGCGCACGAGGGCAACGGCCCGGTGAATGCGCTCGACGGTGCGGTGCGGAAGGCGCTCAACCCGCTCTTCCCGCAGCTCGAGCAGGTGAAGCTCGTCGACTACAAGGTGCGCATCCTCGACAGCCAGTCGGCGACGGGCGCGCGGGTGCGGGTGCTCATCGAGAGCACCGACGGGACGCGGCACTGGACGACGGTCGGCTCCTCGACGGACATCATCGAGGCGAGCTGGCTGGCGCTGGCGGACGCGCTCGAGTACGCGCTGACGACCGAAGGGTGAGCGGGCGAAGGCCGGCTGCGGTAGGCTTCCGGGCGTGATCCTGCTGCTCTACGGCGGCGACGAAGCGGCGATCCGGCGGCGGCTGCGCGAGCTCAAGGAGCAGGCCGACGGCGGCACCGGGATGCTCCTCCACAACCTCGCGGAGCTGGAAGGGCGCGACCTGAAGCCGGCGGACGTGGTGGCGCCGGCGATGGCGCCCCCGTTCCTCGCGCCGCTGCGGCTGGTCATCGTGGAGCACCTGCTGGCGCGGTACGAGCCGCGGGGCGGGGCGCGGGGGAGCCGCGCGCCGGGGGCGTGGGCCGAGCTGCCGGGCCTGCTCGAACGGGTGCCGCCGACGTCGCTCATCGTCTTCCTCGGCCGGCCGTTCCTCGCCGAGCAGCAGATGCGGCAGGTGACGGACGCGAACCCGCTCGTCCAGCTGCTCAAGAAGGTGCCGGGCGCGCAGGTGGAGCACTACCCCGCGCTCACCAAACTGCAGGACCGGCAGCGGTACATCCGCGAAGAGGCGGCGGTGCGCGGCATCCGCTTCCGGGCGGGCGCGCCCCGGCGGGAGGAGCTGCTGCCGGGCGAGGAGCCGCCGCCGGAGACGGACCCGGCCGCCTACCTCGCGGGCATCCTCGGCGGGAACACGCTCCTCATCGCGAACGAGCTGGATAAGCTGGCGCTCTGGGCGATGGGCCGCGAGGTGACCGTGCTCGACGCCATGCGGGTGTGCGCCGGCGAGCGGGAGCCGGACCACTTCCGGATGGTCGACGCGCTCATGGATGGAGACCTCGGCACGGCGCTGGAGATGCTGCGGCGGCGGCTGGCGCTGGGCGAATCGGGGCAGGGCATCCTCGGCGCGGTCTTCGAGCGGTATCGCTCGCTCGGCGCGCTGGCCGCGCTGCTCGAAGAGGGCGCACCGGAGGCCGACATCGACAGGCAGCTGGGCAACGTGGCGCGGTTCGCGAACCTGAAGCAGGCCGCCATCCAGCGGGCGCGGCGGCACGGCACGGGCGCGGTCCGGGAAGCGTTCGCCATCCTCGTCGAGGCGGACCGGGCGCACAAGATGAACGAGATGGACGAGGACACGGCGCTCGAAGCCGCCTTCGCCCGGCTGGCGGCGCTGGCGCCGGTGCGGGGGCCGCTGGCGACCGGCCGCGGCGGCCGGCGCTAGCCGGCGGCGTCCTGCCAGACGGGGTTGTAGCAGGCGACGCGGTGCGTGGCGCCCGCCGGCTGATCGAGGACGGGCGGCGGCTCCTGCCGGCAGCGGCTGAGGGCTTTCGGGCAGCGGGGGAGGAAGGGGCACCGCTCGGCCGGGCGGGTCAGCTCCGGCGGCTGGCCCGGGATCTGGTGGAGGTGCGTCCGTGCGCCGTCGACCCTGGGCAGCGTCGCCAGCAGGGCGTGGCTGTACGGGTGCAGCGGCTGCTTCAGCATCTCGCGCACGGGGCCTTCTTCGACGATGCGGCCGGCGTACATGACGGCGACACGGTCGGCGACCTGCGCGACGACGCCGAAGTCGTGGGTGATGAGGAGGATGGCCGTGCCGCGGTCCTCCCGGAGCCGCTGGAGCTGGTAGAGGATCTGGGCCTGGATGGTGACGTCGAGGGCGCTGGTGGGTTCGTCGGCGATGATGAGTTCGGGGTCGAGCGCGGTGGCGATGCCGATCATGACGCGCTGGCACATGCCGCCGGAGAGCTGGAACGGGTAGGCGCGGGCGACGCGCTCCGGTTCGGCGAGGCCGACGCGGTAGAGGAGGTCGACGGCGCGGCGGCGGGCCTCTTTGCGGTCGAGCTGGAGGTGGCTGGTGAGGATCTCGGCGACCTGGCTGCCGATGTCGATGACGGGGTTCAGGCCGGCCACGGGATCCTGGAAGATCATGGCGATGCGGCGGCCGCGGTAGCTGCGGAGGTCCGCATCGTGGAGCGTGAGGAGGTCGGTGCCGGCGAGGCGGATGGCGCCGGCGGTGACGGCCGCCTCGCCGGGGAGGAGGCGCGGGATGGCCATGCCGACGGTCGTCTTGCCGGAGCCGGATTCGCCGACGATGGCGAGGACTTCGCCGGGCTCGAGGCGGAAGGAGACGCCGGCGACGGCGTAGACGGTGGCATCGCGGGCGCGGTATTCGATGGAGAGGTCGCGCACCTCGAGGAGCGCCTGGGGCATCGGGTCCTGCCGGCGGCCGAGGGTTCCCCGGCACGGGGTGATGGAGGACAGTCTACTCGCTGGGGCGGATCGACGAGATGAAGCGGCCCTGGATTTCGACGTTGTCGGGGGTGGTGTAGATCGGCTCCATGGCGCTGTTGGCCGGCTGGAGACGGATGCGGCCGTTTTCGCGGTAGATCCGCTTGAGGGTGACTTCGCCGCGGTCCTTCAGCCAGACCGCGACGCGGTCGCCGTCGTCGGCGTGGCGGACGGGTTCGAGGAAGACGATGTCCCCGTCGTCGATGAGGTCTTCGATCATGGATTTGCCGCGGACTTTGAGGGCGAAGACGTTGGTGCGGCCGCGGACCATCTCTTCGGTGACGGGGACGTAGTCCTCGGCGTCGGCGGCCCAGCGGTCGGAGGAGGGGACGGGGATGGGCTGGCCGGCGGCGATGGTGCCGAGGAGCGGAACCTCGACGATGCGGGTGCGGCGGCCGCGGGCGCCGAGGAGTTCGATGCCGCGGGAGATCTCCCGGTCGCGCCGGATGTATCCCTTCTCTTCGAGCTTGCGGAGGTTGTAGTCGACGACGGAGGTGCTGGAGATGCCGCAGCCCTCCTGGATGTCGCGGATGGAGGGCGGGTAGTCGTGCTCTTCGATGAAGGCCCGGAGGAACTCGAGGATCTGCTGCTGGCGGGGGGAGAGGGTGGTCATCGGCGCCGTCCGAACGGATGTTCGCGGGAACGGTAACAAATCCGCGGCTTTATCGTCAAACGTGTTCGGAACACGCGGCCGGCTCGCGCGAGGGGCCGGGGGCTGCCACGATCGAAGGGACTCGGCGGAAGGGGGCACGGCATGCCGGTGGCGCTGGTGATCGCGGCACACCCGGACGATGGGGAGCTGGGCTGCGGCGGCTACGTGCTGCAGCTCATCGAGGCCGGCTGGGCCGTCCACTGGGTGGTGACGACGAACGGGGCGAAGGGGACGGCCGACCGCTCGATGCCGCGCGAGCGGCTGATCGCGCTGCGGCGGGAGGAGCAGGCGGAGGCCTGCCGCCGGCTGGGGACGGCGCCGCCCCGGATGCTGGGCTTCGAAGACGGGGAGCTGGCGTATTCGCGGGAGCTCGTCGGCGCGCTGGTCCGCGTCATCCGCGATGTGCGGCCGGAGACGGTGCTGACGCACGACCCGACGGATTTCATCATCCGGGACCGGTTCATCAACCATGCGGACCACCGGGCGACGGGGGCGGCGGCGCTGGATGCCGTCTACCCGGCGGCGCGGGACCACCTGAACTTCCCGGAGCAGGTGGCGGAAGGGCTGGAGCCGTGGCGGGTGCGCGAGCTGCTGCTCTGGAATACGAACGCGCCGAATTTCGACGTCGAGATCGGCGCGCAGCTGGAGCGGAAGGTGTGGGCGCTCTCGGCGCATGCCTCGCAGTTCGGCAGTGGCGAGGAGCTGGCGCGGTTCGCGCAGGAGCGGTGGCGGACGCCGGACGGGCGGTACGTGGAGCGGTTCCGGCGGGTGGTGCTGGAGTTCTGAGGACGGCTCAGCGGCGAGCCGCGAGGGCGAACGGAACGACGACGAGCGGGTCGCCGGTGGGGGCAGGGACGCCGCCGGCAGGTTCGAGGGTGAGGGCGAAGGCGGAAAAGCGGCGGAGGTCTCCCCCCGGCGCGAGGAGGAGGCTGCCGTCGCCAGCGAGGAGCCCGGCGGAGCGGGGGGTTTCGCCTTCGATGAGCCAGGCCTGGTAGGTTCGGCCCGCGGGGGCGGGAGCGAGGCCATCGAGCACGGCGACGGCGAGCCCGCTGGCCGGGTCGAGCAGGAGGCTGGCGCGGATGCCGGCGCTGCTGGAGGCATCGGCGCGGAGGGTTTCGCCGCGGGCGGCGGCGGCGAGGAGCGTCTCCCGGGAGCGGCTGGCGGCATCGGTGCCGCCCGCGCCGCCGCGGGCGGCGGCCCAGCCGGCGAAGCCGCCGGCAGCGAAGAGAAGCAGCGCAGCGGCGGCCTGCAGCAGGCGGGCGGGAGCGACCCGGGCGCGGGGCCGGGGGAGCCGCTCCGCGCGGGCGCGCTGGAGGAGCGCTTCCCGGGCGGCCGGGCCGGGGGCCGGGGCATCGGCGGCGAGCGGCAGGAGCGCAGCGACGCGCTCGAGCTCTGCGAACTCCTCGGCGCAGGCGCCGCAGCCCGCGAGGTGGCGGCGGACCGGCTCCGCTTCAGCGGGGGGGAGGACGCCGAGGGCGAGCTCGGGCAGGAATTCGATGGGGTGGCCGGGCGGCTCGGTCATGGGCGGTCGTCTCCCGGGCTGAGGATGCCGGCCAGCTTGAGGAGGCCGAGGCGGAGCCGGCTGCGCACGGTGGGCGCCGGGACGCCGAGCAGCCGGCCGACTTCGCTGCTGGTGAGGCCATGGTAGTAGACGAGCTCGATGGCGGAGCGCTGCTCTCCGGGCAGGCTGGCGAGGGCGGCGCGGACGCGCTCGGCATCGATAGCGCGTTCGGCAGCGCTATCGGTGCGGTCGTCCGCCGCCAGCGGCGCGGCGTCCTCGATGGCGGCGGCCGGGAGGCGGCGACGGCGCCGGCGGAGTTCATCGACGCAGAGGTTTCGGGTGATGGCCAGCAGCCAGCCGGCGACGGTGGCGCGGCCAGGGTCGTAGGCAGCGGCGCTCCGCCAGGCGCGGAGGAACGTTTCCTGGACGACCTCTTCGGCGTCGCGTTCGGAGCCGAGCATGCGCAGCGCGAAGGCGTAACAGGGGCGGCCGTAGCGATCGTAGAGGGTGCCGAGCGCGGCATCATCGCCGCGGGCGATGGCGCGGACGGCGTCGGCATCGTCGACCGGGGCCTTCACGCCAGGATCCTACGCCGGGGATGCCGGGGGTGATCACCGGCGCGCCTGCTCAGGCCGACTTTCGTTCGCGGAGCTGGGGGTGGGCTTCGAGCAGGACTGCGCCTTTGCGGGCGAGCGCGCTGACGGTGCTCTTGTCGCGGCCGCCGAGGAGGGCGCCGACCTGCGCGAGGCTCATGCCCTGCTCCTGCAGGAGGGCGGCCGCGACGGCGCGGGCTTCGCCGACACGCGGCTGGCGGGAGCGGCCGGCGATCTCCGCAGCCTCGACGCTGAAGTAGCGGGCGATACGCTCGAGAAGGCCGGGCGTGGGCTCCGCGCCGGCGGCCTCGGCGATGGCGATGCGGGCGACGGCGGCATCGAGCCGGGCGAGATCGAGGCGGCCCATCCGCTGGAGGGCGATGGCCTGGTTGACGGCGCCGAGGAGGAGGCGGACGGAGGGGGCGCGGCAGGCGGCCAGCCGGTCGATGGCCCACGCGGGAAGGGCGATCCGGTGGCGGCGGGCGACGCGCTCGATGAAGGCGCGCCGGGCGGCATCGTCGAACGGCTCGACGCGGGTGACGATGCCCTGCACGAGGCGGGAGGTCAGCCGGTCGAGGAGGTCGAGATCGAACGGGTGCTGTTCGGAGGCGACGGCGACGTGGCCGCCGCGGTGCATGACGGCATCGAGGGCGGCGGCGAAGGCTTCCTGCGTGGCGCGGCGGCCGGCGAGCTGCTGGAGGTCATCGAGGATGAGGAGGTCGAGGCCGCAGAGGGCATCGTGGAATTCGCCGCTCCTGCCGCTGCGGATGTCGCCGACGAAGCGGGAGGTGAAGGTGCCGGCATCGAGGCAGGCGACGGCGCGGCCGGCCCGGCTGGCGGCGCCGGCGGCGGCGTGGAGGAGATGGGTCTTGCCGAGGCCGGGCGGGCCGTAAATGACGACCGGCGAGGGCGCGCCGGGGACGGCTTCGGCGAGGTCGCGCATGGCGTGGAAGGCGAGGAGGTTGCCCTCGGACGGCTGATACGCGTCGAAGGTCAGGGAGGCATCGACGGTGCCGAGCACGGGACCGGGGGTGACGGCGGCAGGGGGCGCGCCCGGCCCGCGGAAGACGACCTCGACCTCGCCGAAGACCTGGGCGACGGCGCGTTCGATGACGGGCCGGAGCCGGCTATCGAGCCAGTCGCGGGCGATGTCGTTCGGGGTATCGATGACAAGGGTGCGGCCGTCGTAGGCGCCGGGCGCGGCGCCCTTGAGCCAGGTGGCGAAGGTGTGCGGGTTGAGCTGGACCTCGAGGCAGCCGAGGACGGCGCGCCACGAGCGGGCGAGGTGGCGGGGTTCGCTGCTCGCGCTGGCGGCGGGTTCCAACGGCACACACACTCCTTCCTCCCGCGCGGGGGCGGGCGATTCAGCGGCAAGGTCTTCGAGCCTGGGAGCAGGAGGTCCGGGGCCGATCCCCCGGGATCCCCGGTGGGGCAGGGCCGAAGGGTACGCCCGGGCGGGCGGCCCGTTCAACGCTCTTATGTCGAAGCCGGGGCGGCTCCCGGCAAGGATTCACGCGGCGCGGCGTTTATGTGTGGCGGGCCGATTTCGGCCCAGAATGCCGCGCAAGGGGCAAGCAGGGGCCCAACGCGGCCCCGATAAATCCTTCGAATCGGGTGAAAATGCGACGGGGCGCGCCAAGGCGGCGCGCCCCCGCGGGGTGACCTCAGCCGCCGGCGTCAGGAGCCGATGACGCCGCCGTCCTCCTTCATGACGAAGATGACGGTCGGGCGCGGCTCCTTGCCGTCGGGGAAGTTGCTGGAGAGCTTCTCGAGCGTGGAGCCTTCGCCGGGGTGCTGGATGGAGACGAAGAGCGTGTCGTCGGTGTCGCTGAAGACGAGGCTGGCGCATTCGCCGCCGGGCACGCCGGAGAGGAACTGGCGGTTGTAGCCGCGCTCGGGGCCGGCGACGGGCACCGCGAAGACGCCGTCGTTCTTCTTGAACGTGCTGGTCTGGCCGTCGGTGGCGATCCAGAGGTTGCCGCGGCGGTCGAAGGTGATGTTGTCGGGCGAGGAGATGGGGCTGACGAGCGATTGATCGAAGCCGCCGAAGTAGGTGCCCTTATCCTTGGCCGGGTCGCCGCAGAGCATGAGGAAGCGCCACTGGAACTTGAGGGCGGCATGGTCGCCGCCGGCGGGCATCATCTCGATGATGTGGCCGTGGCGGTTCTCGGCCCGGGGGTTGGCGGCATCGGTGCCCGGCCGGCCGCTGGTGCCGCGCTGGGAGTTGTTCGTCATGACGGCGTAGACGTAGCCGTTGGCGGGGTTGACTTCGATGTCCTCGGGGCGGTCCATCTTGGTGGCGCCGACGAGGTCGGCGGCGAGGCGGGTCTTGATGCAGACGTCGCCCTGGGTGGCGAAGCCGTTGGCGGCCGTCAGCTTGCCCTGGCCGGCGATGAGCGGGATCCATTCGCCGGTGCCGTCGTCCTTGAACTTCGCGACGTAGAGGGTGCCGGATTCGAGGAGGCGGAAGTTCGCCTGCCGGTCGTTCGGGTTGTACTTGCCGTCGCTGACGAACTTGTAGACGTAGTCGAAGCGCTCGTCGTCGCCCATGTAGACGACGGCGCGGCCGTCCTTCGCGATGACGGTGGAAGTGGCTTCGTGCTTGAAGCGGCCGAGGGCGGTGTGCTTGCGGGGGAGGGAGCCGGGGTCGTGCGGGTCGAATTCGACGACCCAGCCGAAGCGGAACGCTTCGTTCGGCTCCTGGGCGAGGTCGAACCGCTTGTGGAAGCGCTCCCACTTCCGCTCGCTGGCGCCGCCGGGGAGGCCGTACCGCTTGTGGGCGGCCTTCTTGGCGGCATCGGCGACCTGGTCGTTGTTGGCGAAGTACTGGTTGAAGTTCTCTTCGCAGGTGAGGACGGTGCCCCACGGGGTGATGCCGGCGGAGCAGTTGTTGAGGGTGCCGAGGACGGTGTAGCCGGCCGGGTCGGCGCTGGTGCGCATCCAGGGATGGCCGGCGGCGGGGCCGGTCAGCCGCATGGGAGTGGTGCCGGTGAGGCGGCGGTTGTGCCAGGCACCGAGGGTGTAGCGCCAGCCGCGCGTCTTGTGCCGCTCGATGTGGACGACGCTCACGCCGTGGGCGGCGAGCTCGTAGTCGACCTGCTCCTTCGTCGGGTTCTCCGGGTCGTAGCCGGGGAACATGAGCTCGGGGTTGGTGTACTCGTGGTTGGCGATGAGGAGGGCGCGGTCCTTCGCGAGCGGGATGAAGCCGAGGAAGTCGCAGTTGTAGCCGAACTGGCGCTCCTGCTGGGCCGCGGTCTGCTTGCCGAATTCGAAGCCGGTGCCGGGGTCGAGGAAGAGCGGGTCGCCCCAGCGGATGAGGATTTCGGACTTGTAGCCGGGCGGGACGATGATCCGGTCGGAGCCGTCGAGCTTCACGGGCGTGAAGTTCAGGCCGGAGCCGCTGCCGGCCGACTGGGCGCGGGCCGTCTCAGCGCCGAGGACGGTGGTCTTGCCGACGACGAGCATGCCGGCGGCGAGGGCGCCGAAGCCGAGGAGCCGGCGGCGGGAGACGTAGCGCTGGGCGACGGCGCCGAAGTATTCGTTCTCGCTTTCGTTCGGCGCGGGGTGGGCGCACTGGTTGCCGCAGCTCCAGCGGCAGGTCTGCGGGTGGACGAAGCACTGGTTGGACCGGTAGTCGTCGACGACGGGAAGCAGGTCGGACGGGTCGTGGTCCAGGGACATGGAGGGAACCTCGCTGCGTTGGGATGGCTGGCCGGCGGGCCATGGGCCATCGTTCGGGAGCGAGGTAAACGACCGGCGAACGTTCGTTGATCGGGAGGTTAGAAGGTCCGCTCAGCCGGCCTCGCCGACCTCCCAGCGCTGGAGGCGGCGGACGGCGAGGAGCAGCATGAGCCCGGCGACGAGCGCGGCGAGGACGGCGGCCGGCGCCGGTTCGAGCCGCGGCTGGAAGACGCTGGCGGGCAGGTCGAAGAAGGCGCCGGCGATGCCGGTGGCGTACTGGCGGATGGAGAGGAAGCGGATGCCGCTGAAGAGGCCGGAGAGGGTGCCCTCCCAGAGGAAGACGTAGAGGAGGCCGGCGACGAGGGCGCGGCTCGTCGCGATGCTGAGCCAGGTGAAGGCCGCGGCGTAGACGAAGGAGCCGGCGGCGAGGCCGGCGGCGAAGCCGGTCACGATGCCGGGCCCACCGCCCCCGAGCACGATGACGCCTGCCAGGACGGCCGACGGCACGAGGACGGCGAGCGAGGCGGCCCAGGCCACCGCGAACCGCGCCAGGACGATGTCGCGGCGGGGAACCGGCGTCGCGAGCAGGTAGACGGCGGTGCCGTCTTCGATGTCCTGCCCGAAGGCGCCCGTCGCGAAGATGAGCGTGACGAGCGGGAGGATGGTGGAGGTGACGATGCCGCCGAGGAGGGCGCGGGCGGCGAACCGCTCCGGGTCGGCATCGGCGGGCGCGGCGAACCGGTAGAGCAGGGCGATGCCGACCGGCAGGAGGGCGAGGAGGACGACGAGGATGGTGCGGCGCTGGCCGAGGAGGGTGCGGGCGGTGAGACGGGCGACGTCGGGGTTCATCGGCGGACCAGGTAGGAGAAGACGCTTTCGAGGGATTCGTCCGTCGGGCGGACTTCGTAGAGCGTGACGCCGGCCTCGCGGGCGGCCGCGGGGAGCGCGCGGGCGGCGGCGAGGAGGCCCGAGGCGCGGACTTCGAGGCGGCCGTCTTCGAACGCGATGCCGCTGATGGCGGGCTCGGCCAGCAGGCGGGCGGCGAGCGCGCGGTCGTCGCTGGAGCGGACGGTGAAGGCGTGCGGCCGGTCGGTCATGAGGGCGCGGATCTGGCGGTAATCGCCGGAGGCGGCGAGGCGGCCGGCGACGATGACGAGGACGGTATCGGCGAGCCGCTCGACTTCTTCGAGGATGTGGGAGGAGTAGAGGATGGCGCGGCCCTCGGCGGCCATCTGGCGGAAGAGATCCATCAGGTGGAGGCGCTGGCGCGGGTCGGCGCCGTTGAACGGTTCATCGAGGATGAGCACCTGCGGGTCGTGGACGAGGGCGGCGGCGATCTTGATGCGCTGCTTCATGCCCTTGGAGTAGGTCCCGCAGGGGCGGGAAGCGGCGGCTTCCATGCCGACGAGGGCGATGGCGCGTTCCGCGGCGGCGGCGGGGTCGGGGAGGCGGTGAAGGCGAGCGGCGAGCTCGACGAATTCGCGGCCGGTGAGGAAGCCGTAGACAGCCTCGCGCTCCGGCACGAGGCCGAGGCGGCGGTAGATGCGAGGGTTGCGCCAGGCCGGTTCGCCGAGGATGCGCACCTCGCCGGCGGAGGGCCGGAGGAAGCCGGCGGCCATGTGGAGGATGGTCGATTTGCCGGCGCCGTTGGGGCCGAGCAGCCCCGTGACGCCGGGGCCGACGTCGAACGAGACGTCGTTGACGGCGACGACGTTGCCGTACCAGCGGGAGGCGCCGCGCAGCTCGATGGCCGGGGGTGCCGGCTCGCTCATGCCTGCACCCGCTGGAAGCGGCGAAGGATGAGAAGCGCGGCAGCCCCGAGGTGGGCCGCGGCGAGCAGGAGGTAGGTGAACGGCGGCAGGTCGGCGCGCGCCTGGATGGAATCGGCGCCGGGGGTGTGCCCGAAGATGGCGAGCGCGGCGCCGTAGAGCAGGTCGAACGGGCTGAACCAGGCAGCGAAGCGGCCGACCTCGCCCCCGATTTCGACCAGGATGCCGGCCAGGGGCAGCGTCACGAGGAACCAGGCGGCGACGCCGACGGTCGCATACGCGCGCCGGGGCGCGTGGGCGGCGATGGCGAGCGAGCCGCACCCGGCGACGGCCGCGATGACGAGACCGGCCGCGAGGGACTGCGGGAATTCGCGCCAGTGGTCGGCGAGGTAGCCGGGCAGGTCGTCGCTGGCGAGGCCGTTGCCGATGGTGAGGAGCAGGAGCGGGCCGAGCGTCAGCACGGCGAGGGCGGTGACGAAGGCGGCCGTCTTCGCGACGGCATAGTCGGTGCGCAGGAGGGCCCGAGAGAAGTAGAGCGACAGCGTGCGGTAGCGCAGGTCGCGGCCGAAGATTTCGGGGGCCACGCCGGCGCAGAAGAGGGCGACGGGGACTTCGCTGTAGCCGAGGTAGTTCCACGGGGCGATGATTTCGATCCGGCTGCCGAGGAGCGCGGCGACGCCGAGCTGGATGAGCGCAGGGATGAAGGCGAAGGCTGCGACAACCAGCGGGACGATTTTCGCCGAGGTGCGGCGGCCGATGCCGAAGGCGCCGCGCAGGGTGAAGGTGTAGAGCGCGAGAACGGCAGCGCGCCGGCCGAGCCGCGGGCCGTCGTAGGTCCGGTAGCCGAGGTCGTAGATCGCGCCCGCGGGGGCGTCAGCGCCCGGCATGGACAGCCTCCGGGGCCGGCCGGAAGAGGTCTTCGAGCGCCTGACGCCGCCGTTCGAGGCGAACGAGCCCGAGGCCGAGGTCGGCGCAGGCGTCGCGGACGCGGTCGAGGACGGCGTCGCCCTCGAAGGGGAGCAGCAGGTGGCGGCCGTCGCGTTCGACGCGGAGGCCGGCCCCGCGCAGGGCAGCGGCGAGGGCCGCGGGGTCGCCTTCGACTTCGACGACGAGGGTGCCGGTGGCGGCCGTGAAATCCGCGATAGCGCCCTGGCGGAGGAGCCGGCCGCCGTCGATGACGACGACCTGGTCGCAGACGCGCTCGATTTCGCCGAGGAGGTGGGAGGCCATGACGATGGAGATGCCGAATTCGTGCCCCGTGCGGCGGACGAGGTCGAGCATTTCGTCGCGGCCGGCGGGGTCGAGGCCGTTCGTCGGCTCATCGAGGAAGAGGAGGCGCGGGTCGTGGACGAGAGCCTGGGCGAGCTTGACGCGCTGCTTCATCCCGGTGGAGTAGCCGCGGATGTCGCGGTAGCGCTCTTCGAAGAGGCCGACGTGGCGGAGCGTCTCGGCGGTGCGCTCGCGGGCGGCATCGCCGGGCAGGCCGTTCACGCGGGCCATGTGGGCGATGAACTCGGTCGCGGAGACGTCGCCGGGGAGGCAATCGTGTTCGGGCATGTAGCCGACGAACTGGCGGAGGACGGGGCCTTCGCTGGCGACATCGTAGCCGAGGACGCGGGCGGAGCCGGAGGTGGGCGGGAGGAGGCCGAGCAGGATGCGGATGAGGGTGCTCTTGCCGGCGCCGTTCGCGCCGACGAGCCCCGTGACGCCGGGCGGGACGGAGATGGTCAGGTCATCGAGGGCGGTGACATCGCCGAAGCGGCGCGTGAGGCCCGCGGTTTCGATGACGTGCATGGGAGGAGTGTAGAGGAGATGGCCGAAGGGATGGGCAAGGGCGGCGGTCGCGCGGCTGGCGCCGCGGGGGATGGCTGGCCGGCTTCGGCGGCGGCGCCGCGGGATGCCGCCGTTCCGCGGCGGCGGTGGGAGCCGGGAGGCGGGAGGCGGGAGCCGGGAGCCGGGAGGCGGGGAACGGGAAGCGGGAAGCGGGAGGCGGGAGGCGGGAGGCGGGAGGCGGGAGAGAGAATAACCTCCAACCTCAACCTCCAACCTCCAACCTCCAACCTCCAACCTCCAACCTCCAACCTCCAACCTCCAACCTCCAACCTCCAACCGTAGTCGCGGGGCTCCGTCCCCGCGGGGTGCCATGCGCCCAACGGATGCTTCGGGAACGGGGAACCGGGAGGCGGGAAGCGGGTGGATGCGAACGGCCGGGTGGGCCTCGCCGGCCCTCCGCGGGCACGGAGGCCCGCGACTACGGAGTTTGGAGGTTGGAGTTGGGAGCTGGGAGGTTCAGCGGGGGCTCTCCCTTTCTCCCTTTCTCCCTTTCTCCCTTTCTCCCTTTCTCCCTTTCTCCCTTTCCCCTCTCTCCCTCTCTCCCTCCTCCCTGTTCCCTCCTCCCTGCTACGCTGTTCGGGCCCGCGGGGCCGCGAGACGGTGCGGGCAGGGTGAGGTGCGATGAGCGACCAGCCTGGTTCGATGCCGACGGGTGAAGGCACGGGAGCGCCGCCGCAGCAGCAGGGCGCGAGCACTCCGCCGCCGGCGGGGGCGCCGCCCGGGTCCCAGCCGACGCCGCCTTATCCGCCGTACGTGGGCTACGGGCCGGGGCTGCAGGCGTGGTACAGCGGGCCTTACCCGCCGCCGGGCGCACGCGAAGGCACCTGGACGATGATCTGGCGGACCGGCGTGAAGTCGATCGTCGCGGCGGGCTGCTTCGGCGTGACGCTTTCGTTCGCGCTCTTCCTGCCGCTCATCATCCTCGCGGCGATCATCGCGGCGGCCTCGGATTCGGGCGGCGGCGAAGACGTCGTCTACGGCGACGCCGATGCGAGCGGGAAGCTGCTTTCGATCCCGGTCACCGGGGTCATCCTCGGCGAAGAGCTGGAGCCGGCGGGCATCTTCGGCCTGCCCGGGGTGGTCTACGGCTACGAGGTTCGCGAGAAGCTGCGGAAGGCGGCGGAGGACGACAGCATTGCGGGTGTGGTGCTGGAGCTCGAAACGCCGGGCGGCACGATCTTCGGCGCGCGGGCCATCGCCCAGGGCATCCAGGAATACCGGGAGAAGACCGGCAAGCCGGTGGTCGCCTTCGTCGCCGGGCTGAGCGCTTCGGGCGGGATGTACGCGATGGCGCCCGCGAGCCTCATCATCGCCGACTACGGCAGCCTCGTCGGGAGCATCGGCGTGACGATGGGGGCGATCGAATACTGGGACGGGCTGTTCGCAACCGAGGGCGGCCTCTTCGGCGGCGGCGTGACCACCCGCGACGGCATCGTCTTCCAGCCGATCACGGCCGGGCGTTCGAAGGACGTCGGCGCGCCCTACCGGCCGCTCACGGAGCAGGAGAAGCAGGAGCTGCAGCGGGGCGTCGACAACGAGTACGCGGAGTTCGTCCGGCACGTGGCGGCGGCGCGGAACATCCCCGAGACGACCATCCGGGATCGCATCGGCGCGATGGTCTACGACAACCAGACGGCGCAGGAGCTGGGGCTCATCGACGCGACGGCCGACCGGTACGAGGCGTACGACCGGGCGGCGGCGCTGGCCGGGCTGGAAGCCGGCAAGTTCCGGGTGGTGCGGGAGTCGGGCGGGGGGTCAGTCTGGTCCGGCCTGCTCGGCAAGCTGGGGCTCGGCGGCTCGTCGAAGCCGGCGGTCCAGGCAGGCGGCCCGGTGCGGATCTGCTTCCCCGCGCACGCCATCCTCGCGTACTACGGCGACCCGGTGACACTCTGCGCCCAGGGACGGTAGGGGGAGGCGGGAGGCGGGAACCGGGAGGCGGGAGGCGGGAGGCGGGAGGCGGGAACCGGGAGGCGGGAAGCGGGAGGCGGGAGACGGGAACCGGGAGGCGGGAGACGGGAAGCGGGAGGCCGGAGACGGGAACCGGGAGACGGGAGCGTGATGCTCGAACGACCGGGTGGGCCTCACCGGCCCTCCGCGGGCACGGAGGCCCGCGGCTACGGAGTTGGGAGTTGGGAGTTGGGAGAGAGCGTAAGGCTGGCTTCGGGGGCATCGACCTCCCAACCGCATCACGAACCATCGCGAGCGGGGCGGAGCGGAGGGGCCGTAGTCGCGGGGCTCCGTCCCCGCGGGGCGCCATGCGCCCAACGGATGCATTGGGAGGCGGGAAGCGGGAGGCGGGAGACGTTAGGCGGGAGCGTGATGCTCGAACCGCCGGGTGGGCCTCACCGGCCCTCCGCGGGGACGGAGGCCCGCGGCTACGGAGTTGGGAGTTGGGAGTTCGGAGTTGGGAGAGAGCGTAAGGCTGGCTTCGGGGGCATCAACCTCCCAACCGCATCACGAACCATCGCGAGCGGGGCGAAGGGGAGGGGCCGTAGTCGCGGGGCTCCGTCCCCGCGGGGCGCCATGCGCCCAACGGGGCGTCCCGGCAGGCGGGAAGCGGGAGGCGGGAAGCGGGAGGCGGGTGGATGCGAACGGCCGGGTGGGCCTCCCGGCCCTCCGCGGGCACGGAGGCCCGCGGCTACGGAGTTGGGAGTTGGGAGCAGGGAGAGGACGATAACCTCCAACCTCCAACCTCCAACCTCCAACCTCCAACCTCCCGCCTCCCGGTTCCCGGTTCCCGGTTTCCGGTTCCCCCCGAACGGCCGAAGGGGGCCGGCGCGGGGCCGGCCCCCTTCGAACGAGGGGAAAGGCGCGAGAAAGCGGAGAACCGGCTACTTCTCGGGGGTGAACTTGACGGGCAGGTGCTTGATGCCGCCGATGAAGGTGGAGCGGAGGCGCTGGGCGGGCCCGGCGAGTTCGATATCCGGGAAGCGGCGGAAGAGCTCCTGGAAGAGCACCTTCAGCTCGAGCCGGGCGAACCCGGCGCCGAGGCAGAAGTGCTCGCCGATGCCGAAGGCGAGGTGGTCGTTCGGCGTCCGGGTGATGTCGAAGACGTCGGCGTTGGGGAAGACGTCTTCGTCGCGGTTGACGGAGGGATACCACATGACGACGCGCTCGCCCGCTTTGATGGGCTGGTGGCGGATGGCGGTGTCCTCCTTGGCGACGCGGGCCATGTGGGTGACGGGCGAGACCCAGCGGAGGATCTCTTCGACGGCGGAGTCGATGAGCGACATGTCGTCGAGGAGCTTCTTCTTCTGGTCGGGGTGCTCGCAGAGGGCGAGGAGGCCGCCGGACATGGCGTTCCGGGTGGTTTCGTTGCCGGCGAGGATGAGGAGGAAGCAGAACCAGAGGATGTCCTCATCGGTCAGCTTCTCGCCGTCGACCTCGGAATCGACGAGGAGCGAGATGATGTCCTCGGTGCGGGCGGTCTTCCGCTGCATCAGTGCCTGGGCGTAGTAGCCGAACATCTGCATAGTGCCCATGTTGCCGGTGATGCGGGCGGCCTCGGGGGTGCCGCGCTGGTCCTCGGGCACGTCGGTCTGGTATTCGGGGTCGCCGGAGCCGAGCACCTTGTTCGTCAGGGCGAACATGAGCTCCCAGTCCTTCTCCGGGACGCCGAGCATCTGGCAGATGACGGCGAGCGGGATGTTGCAGGCGACATCGAGGACGAAGTCGGATTCGCCCTTCTTCGCGATGCGGTCGAGGAGGATGTTGGTGGTCTCGCGGATCTTCGGCTCCCACTGGGCGACGGCGCGGGGGGTGAAGCCCTTGTTCACGAGGCGCCGCATCTTCACGTGGCGCGGCGGGTCCATCGTGATGATCATCTTGCCGTTGCCCTGGGAGGCGAGGAGCGCGTCCTCTTCGCTGATCGGCTCGTACTCGGTGATGCCTTTTTCCGAGCTGAAAATCTCGGGGTGGCGGGAGACGAAGAGGACGTCCTCGTACTTGACGAGGTTCCAGTGGCCCTTCACCTCATCGGTCGGCGGCGTCCAGGAGATCGGGTCCTCTTTGCGGAGGATTTTGAACGCCTGGTGGGAGAGGCCGCTTTCGAAGAGGACGGGGTCGTTGAGGTCGATATCGGCGAGGGTGAGGCTCTGTGCTTCGGTGGTCACGTGCTGCTCCGCGGGTGCTGTCATGGCGCCGGGGTCCCGTTCCCGGCTGATTTACCGTCCGGTCGATAGCGTACGCGAATCGCCGCGCCGGCGGGAAGACCGGCCGGCGCGGTGATTCAGCCGGGGCTCACCGTTCGGGGGTGAACTGGACCGGCATGTGCTTGATGCCGTTGATGAAGGTGGAGCGGAGGCGCTCCGGCGGGCCGACGACTTCGATATCGGGGAAGCGGCGGAAGAGCTCTTCGAACATGACTTTGAGCTCTTTGCGGGCGAACCCGGCGCCGAGGCAGAAGTGTTCGCCGATGCCGAAGGCGAGGTGGTCGTTCGGCGTGCGGCGGATATCGAAGCGGTACGGGTCGGGGAAGATGTCTTCGTCGCGGTTGGCGGAGGGATACCACATGAGGACGCGGTCGCCGGCGCGGATCTGCTTGCCGCGGAGCTCGACGTCTTCGGTGGCGGTCCGGGCCATGTGGTGGAGCGGCGACGTCCAGCGGAGGATCTCCTCGATGGCGGTATCCATGAGGGAGTAGTCCTCGATGAGGGCGCGCTTCTGGTCCGGGTGCTGGCAGAGGACCTGGAGGCCGCCGGAGATGGCGTTCCGGGTGGTCTCGTTGCCGGCGACGATGAGGAGGAAGCAGAACTGGAGGATGTCGCCCTCGGTGAGCTTTTCGCCGTCGACCTCGGCCTCGAGGAGGATGGTGGGGAGGTCGTTTTCCCGGGGATTCTGGCGCCGGTCCTCGAGGACGCCGCGGAAGTACTCCAGCATGGTCTGGAGGCCCTTCATGGCGGTCAGGCGGGCGGCCTGGCCGGTGCCGCGCTCTTCCTCGGGGATGTCGGTCTGGTATTCGGGGTCGCCGGAGCCGAGGACTTTGTTCGTGAGCTCGAACATGAGGGGCCAGTCCTTCTGCTCGACGCCCATCATGCCGCAGATGACGGCGAGCGGGAGCTGGCTGGCGACCTCGAGGACGAAGTCGCATTCGCCCTTGTGGGCGATGCGGTCGAGGATTTCGTTGGTGACGCGCCGGATTTCGGGCTCCATCGCGTTGACGGCGCGCGGGGTGAAGCCCTTGTTGACGAGGCGGCGCATCTTCACGTGGCGGGGCGGGTCCATCGTGATGATGGAGGCGTTGCCGCCGGCGTTCTGCTGCTGGGCGGCGAAGTCGAGCTCGGCGAGCCGCTCCGGCTTGATGCCGGGGCCGGCGATGCCCTTGCTGGAGATGAAAATTTCCGGCCGGCGGGAGATGAAGAGGATGTCTTCGTACTTCGTGATCGACCAGAAGCCGTTGGAGACCTCGCCGGGCGGGTTCCAGTGCACCGGGTCGCGGTGGCGGAGGATGCGGAGGAGCTCGTGGAACTCTTCGCGCTGGAAGTGCTCAGGGTTGTTGAGGTTGATGTCCGAGGGTTCGATGGCAGGTGCGGTCACGGCACTCCTCCGGGGGCATGGCCCGGTCTATCTGGGGAATAGGCCCTGTGATGGTAGCCTACCGGTCGGAAAAAGTGAACGATCGTTTACGAAACCGTTCAGGGGATGAGTTCGATCGCCTGGCGGGGGCAGAGGCGGTAGGCGCGCTCGGCCTTCTCCTCGAGCTCCTTGGGCAGGTCGCCTTCGATGAGGACGATGGAGATATCGTCGTCGCCGAGCTTGAAGATCTCCGGCGCGGCCTTCTCGCACTTGCCGTGCCCTTCGCACATTTCAGCTTTGACGCGAACTTTCACGGGTGGTTCTCCAGGGCTGTGGGGTATCCGGCGGCCGGGGCCGCCCAAGGGCGAAGCATAGCGGTTTACCGCACGGTAAGCCACCGGAGGGGGCGTCGGCCGGGAACATTTTCGAGCCGGCCGGCGTCTTGATGGGCATGAGCAACATGCGACGTCTTCTTCCCCTGTTCTTCGTCCTCGTGCTGGCGGCGGCCGTCACCGCGGCCTGCATCGATGACTCCGGTTCGACCGGATCGCGGCCCGGCGACAGCTACCCGACGAAGGTGGTGGACGCCCCGATCGACGGGCTCGAGGTGCTGACCCGCGAGACGGCGCCGCCGACGTACGCGGTGCGGATCGTGAGCGGGCTGCCGAGCGGCTGCGCGAAGTCCGAGGCCTGGGAGATTACCGGCCGGAGCGGCACCGAAATCACGATCCGGGTCACGAACCGGATGCCGGATAGCGACGACGTCGCGTGCACGATGATCTACGGCACGCACGAGTCGGTGGTCGACCTCGGCTCCGATTTCGTGAGCGGCACGACGTATACGGTGGTGGTGAACGGCGAATCGGTGAGCTTCACGGCGCAGTAGCGCGGCCGGCGGCAGCCGGGCGACAGGCGATGTCGGCGCTCCCTGCGACAATGCGCGGGTGAGCGCCGATTTCGCGATCGACGACTGGCTGCGGGAGGAGGGCCTGCTGGACGCGCAGGGGCTGGCGCTGGCGCGCGCGGCTCTCGTGGCCGCCGGCCTCACGACCGGGAAGAAGCAGCGGATGGCCGTTGCGAAGCGGGAGCGGGCGCGGGAGGCGGCGTGGGCGGCGCTCGCCGGCTGGTGCGGCGCGGCAGAGTGCCGGGCCGCGGCCGATGCGACCGGGAAGATCGTGGCGCTGACGGTGCGGGAGCGGTGCGCCGGCTGCGGGGGGTCGAACGCGCTGCAGGCGGCGCGCGCAGCGGCAGCAGCCTGCCGGCGGGCGAACCTCCGCCGGGCGGTGGTGCTCGGCGGGAGCCCGGCGGCGCGGCAGGAGGCGCTCCGGCTCGCGCAGGCCGCGGGCGGCCCGGAGCTGGTCTTCGTGGACGGCGACAGCCGGGTGACGGAAGGGGACGCGCGGGCGGACAAGGCGCGCGCGGACGTCGTGCTGGCGTGGGCGGGCACGCCGCTGCCCCACAAGGTGAGCGACCTCTACCGGCGGCGCGAGGCGGGCGACCCGCCGTTCATCACCGTGCCGACGACGGGCGTGGGCCAGCTCTTCCGGGCGCTCGAACAGCACGCGCGGAGCCGCCGCCTGTAGCACGGCCGGGCCGTACAATGCCCGCATGGCCGGGGACGCGCCGCTGGTGGGCATCATCATGGGCAGTTCGAGCGACTGGCCGACGATGCGGCTGGCGGTCGAGGTGCTGGAGCGGTTCGGCGTGCCGTGCGAGGCGCGCGTCGTCTCGGCCCACCGGACGCCGGGGCTCGTGACGGAGTACGCGAGCGCGGCGGCGGCGCGGGGCCTGAAAGTGATCATCGCGGGGGCCGGCGGCGCGGCCCACCTCCCCGGCATGACGGCCGCGCAGACGCCCCTCCCCGTCATCGGCGTCCCCATCCAGACGAAGGCGCTGCAGGGGCTCGATTCGCTGCTCTCGATCGTGCAGATGCCGCGCGGCACGCCGGTGGCGACCATGGCGATCGGCGAAGCGGGCGCGGTGAACGCGGCCCACCTCGCCGTGCGCATCCTCGCGGCGGACGACCCGGCGCTCCGGGCGAAGGTGGCGGCCTTCATGGCCGAGGAGCGCGACCGGGTGCTGGGCGAACGGCTGGAATGACGCCGCTCCCGCCGGGTTCGGCCATCGGCATCATCGGCGGCGGCCAGCTCGGGTTGATGCTGGCCGAAGCGGCGCGCGACCTCGGCTACCGCACCGTCATCCTGAACGACGCGGCCGATTGCCCTGCCGCGGCCGCGGCCGATGAGGTGGTCGCCGGGAGCTTCGAGGACCCGGGAGCGGCCGACCGGTTCGCCGCGAAAGTCGCCGTCGCGACGTTCGAGACGGAGACGCTGCCGTCGGCGCTGCTGGAGCGGGTCGCGGCGCGCATCGAGCTGCGGCCGGCGGCCCGCATCGTGCTGACGACGCAGGACCGGGCGAAGCAGCGGGCGTTCACGGCCGGGCTCGGCATCGCCGTGCCGCCGCATCGGATCGTGACGAGCGCCGCGGAAGCGGAGGCGGCGGGGCGGGAGCTCGCGCTGCCCGCCGTGGTGAAGCGGGCGACGGGCGGCTACGACGGCCGCGGGCAGGCGTGGGCGGAGACGCCGGCAGGCCTCGCGGCTGCATGGGAGGCGCTCGGCGGCGGGACGTGCGTCATCGAGGAGCGGGTGGACTTCGCGGCCGAGTTCTCCGTCATCGTCTGCCGCGGCGCCGGCGGGGAGCTGGCCTATTTCGACCCGATCCGGAACGTGCACCGCGGGGGGATCCTGCGCGTGTCGCGCGCGCCGGCGGGCATCCCCGCGGCATCGGCTGCGCGGGCGCAGGAGTTCGCCCGGCGGTTCGCGGAGGGGGCCGGGCTGGTCGGCATCGCCTGCCTCGAGTGCTACCTGCTGCCGGGCGGCGACGTGCTGGTGAACGAAGTGGCGGCGCGGCCGCACAACTCGGGCCACCTGACGATCGAGGCGTGCGCGACGAGCCAGTTCGCCCAGCTCATCCGCATCGCGGCGGGGCTGCCGCCGGGGCCGACCGGCCTGCGGGAGCCGGCCACGATGCTCAACCTCATCGGCGACATCGATGAAGAGGCGCTGGCGGCGCTGGCGGCGGCGCACCCGGGGCGCGTCTTCGTGCACCGGTACGGGAAGGCGCCGCGGCCGGGCCGGAAGCTCGGCCACGTGACGGTGCTCGGCTCGGAGAGCGTGGAGCCGCCGCCGGCTCGCCCGGGCTGCGAAATCGGCTAGAATCCCCGCGCACAACTCGAACGCGGGGGACCAGGCCGGTGGAAGTACCGCTGCTGCTCAACGATTTCCTTCGCCGCGCGGCGAAGCTCTACCCGAACAAGGAAGCGATCGTCGACGGCGACCTGCGGATGACGTACCGCGACTACCAGGAGCGGTGCAACCAGCTCGGGCACGCGCTCCTCTCGCTCGGGGTCCGAAAGGGCGACCGGGTCTGCATCCTCAGCCCGAACAGCCACTACTTCCTCGAGAGCTACTACGGGGTGACGCAGATCGGCGCCATCCTCGTGCCGCTCAACTACCGGCTGGTGGCGGCCGACCACGAGTACATCATCAACCACGCCGGCGTGAAGGCGGTGCTCGTCGATTACGACTACACGCACGTGATCGATGACATCCGGCCGAACCTGAAGACGGTCGAGCACTTCATCGTCGCCGACCCGCGGACGCCGAAGCAGACGCCGGCCGGCTGGGTCGACTGGGACGGGCTGGTCGGCCAGCAGCCGAAAACGCCGACGCCGCCGGTGGAGCAGGACGAGAACGACGTCACCTCGATCAACTACACCTCGGGGACGACGGCGCGGCCGAAGGGCGTCATGCTGACGCACCGGAACGTCTACATCAACGCCTACAACTTCATCGCCCACCTGCGCGTGCGGCACGAAGACCGGGAGCTGTGGACGCTGCCGATGTTCCACGCGAACGGCTGGGGCGGCCCCTTCGCCATCACCGCGATGGGTGCGACGCACGTCGTGCTGCGGGCGGTGGTGGGGGCCGACATCTTCCGGCTCATCCAGGACGAGAAGATCACGTTCGCCTGCATGGCGCCGGCCGTGCTGAACACGATCCTGACCTTCCCGGACCGGGACAAGTACACGATCACGACGCGGCCGCGGTTCGTGGTCGCGGGCGCGCCGCCGCCGGCAGCGTTCATCGAGCGGCTGGAGAAGGAGCTCGGCTGGGAGTTCATCCAGATTTACGGCCTGACCGAGACCTCACCCATCCTGACGGTGAGCGCGCCGGACTACCACAACCCGGACGGGCAGAACTACCAGCGCCGCGCCCGCGCCGGCGTCGAGGCGATCGGCGTCGACATCCAGGTGCTCGACGACAACGGCAACCCGGTGCCGAAGGACGACCGGACGATCGGCGAGGTGTGCGCGCGGGCGAACGTGGTGCTCAAGGGCTACTGGGAGCAGCCGGAGGAGACGAACAAGGCGATCTACGACGGCTACTTCCACACGGGCGACCTCGCCACGTGGGACGAGTTCGGCAACATCAACATCGTCGACCGGAAGAAGGACGTCATCATTTCCGGCGGCGAAAACATCTCGTCGGCCGAGGTGGAGGATGCGCTCTACAAGCACCCGGCGGTGCTGGAGTGCGCGGTGGTCGGCGTGCCGAGCGAGAAGTGGGGCGAAACGCCGCGCGCGCTCGTCGTGCTGCGGCCGGGCATGACGGCCACGGAGGAGGAGATCATCGCCTTCTGCCGGGAGCACCTCGCCCACTTCAAATGCCCGACGGGCGTGGACTTCGTGGAGAGCCTGCCGCGGACGGCGACGGGCAAGCTGCAGAAGTTCCTCATCCGCGAGCGGTACTGGGCGGGCAAGGAGCGGCGGGTGAACTGAGCCCGCCGCGCCGAACTCGAGGCGCACGACGGGGGCCGCGCCATCGCGGCCCCCGCGTCTTTTCCCGGCGCTCAGCTGCCGGTGAAGCGGGGCGGGCGCTTTTCGAGGAACGCCTGCCGCTGCTCGCGGGCGTCGTTCACTGCCCGCCGGCAGATGGCGATGGCGTGGATCTCCTCGCGCAGCTGGGCATCGAGGCCGTTCTCCCAGGAGCGCTGGACGACGCGGCGGGACATGATGGCAGCGATCGGCGGGTGGGCGGCGATCTGCCGGGCGATGGCCTGCGCCTCCTCGAGCAGCCGCTCGTGCGGAACGAGCCGCTGGAGGAGCCCGATGCGGAGCGCCTCCTCGGCCTCGACGGCGCGGCTCGTGAGGATGATGTCGAGCGCGTTCCCCTGGCCGACGATGCGCGGCAGGAAGTAGCTCATCCCCGAATCGGGCGAGAGGTTCCGCTCGATGAAGACGGACTTGAAGCGCGCGTGCTCACTGCCGATGCGGATATCGCAGGCGAGCGCGAGCGAGAAGCCGGCGCCGGCGGCGATGCCGTTGACCGCGGCGATGGTCGGCTTATCGATGGCCGCGACGGCGCGCGCCTGGCGGCCGACCCAGCTGTCCTCGTCGGTGAGCTGCTGCCAGGGCAGGCGGTCGGGCTGCTCCGGGAGCGGCCCCGAGAGGTCGGCGCCGGAGCAGAAGCCGCGGCCGGCGCCGGTGATGATGACGGCGCGGACGCCGTCGTCGTGCTTCAGCTGGTGGCAAACGTCGAGGATCTCCTGCTGGAGCGCCCGGTTGAGGGCGTTCAGCTTTTCGGGCCGGTCGAGGGTGACGGTGGCGACCTCATCGGCGATATCGAGGCGAAGGCAGGTGAACGGCACGGGCGGCCCTCCGGGGCGCAGGATGGTGCGGGGAGTGAAGCGGATTGCGCGGGGCTTGTCGAGCGGCGTATCGTGCCCGCGATGGACGCCGAGCCGCCCGCCGGGCCGATGCAGATCCTCATGATTTCCGACTTCGTCTGCCCGTGGTGCTACCTCGGGCTCGTCGAGATCGAGCGCGTCGAGCGGGAGTACGACGTGGAAGTCCGGCACGTGCCGTACCTGCTCGATCCGACGACGCCGCCGGAGGGGAAGCCGCGGCGCCCGATGACGCGGCCGGGCGACCCGCCGACGGCCATGGAGCTGCGGGCCGAGGCGGCGGGCATCCGGTTCACGCGCGGGCGCGAGTGGACCTCGAATTCCGTGCTGGCGCACGAAGGCGCGGAGTTCGCGCACGAGGCGGGCCGGGCGCGGGAGTACGCGCGGGAGATGTTCCGCGCCTATTTCACCGAACTGGAGGACATCGGCCGGCCGGAGGTCGTGCTGCAGGTCGGCGAGCGGGCCGGGCTGGACCCGGCGGCGCTCCGCGAGGCGCTGGAGGCGCACACGTACCGGCAGCGGGTGCTCGAGGCGATCGGCTGGACGCGGGAGGCGGGTGTTTCGGGCGTGCCGACGTTCGTCTTCGGCGACCGGTTCGCGATGTCCGGCGCGCAGGATGCGGCGGTGTTCGATGCGGTGATGGAGCGGCTCGGGGTGCCGCGCCGGGCCGGGTGAGGCCCGACTGACAACCTCCTGCGATTCCGTTACGCTCGTCGCACATGGCGCGGGCCCCCGCGCCCGGGGAGGTTTGGCCGATGGCGATGCGCTACCGCTACTCGATGTGGGATGGGACGCAGGAGGTGCCGGCGCTCGACCCGGACCAGATCCTGGACAACATCACCGACGACCTGATGAATTTCGGCGACCTGCAGCACGCGCTGCGGAACCTGATGCAGCGCGGCATGCGGAACCCGATGGGCCAGCGGATGCAGGGGCTGCGCGACCTGCTCCAGCAGCTCCGGCAGCAGCGGCGGCAGCAGCTCGACCGCTTCAACCTCTCCTCGATTTTTGATGACCTGAAGCGGCAGCTGGACGAGATCCTCGACCTCGAGCGGAACACGCTGGACCGGCGGCTGGACGAGGCGGAGCGCGCCTCCGGCGAGCGGCAGCAGGGCGAAGCGGGCCAGCAGGGCCAGCAGCAGCCGCAGGGCCGGCAGGGCGGCCAGCAGCAGGGCGCGCAGGCGAACCAGCAGCCGGGCCAGCCGGGCCAGCAGCAGGCCGGGGAGCAGAGCGACGCCGGCCAGCAGGGCGCCGAAGGGCAGCAGGGCGGCCAGCCGACGCCGCCGCGCGAGTTCGCCGAGATGCTCCGGAACATCGCGAACCGGAAGAAGGAGTTCCTCGAGAACCTGCCGCAGGACGTGGCCGGGCAGGTGCGCCAGCTCCAGAACTACGAGTTCATGGACCCGGAGGCGCAGCAGAAGTTCAACGAGCTGCTCGAATCCCTGAAGAAGGCGATGCTCGATACCTTCTTCAAGGACCTCTACGACCAGATCGCGAACATGTCGCCCGAGGACCTGCAGCGGATGAAGGACATGGTCCGCGACCTGAACCAGATGCTGCAGGACCGGATGGCCGGGCGGGAGCCGAACTTCGAGCAGTTCATGGAGAAGTACGGCGACCTTTTCGGCGACAACCCGCCGCAGTCGCTCGACGACCTCATCCGGCAGATGCAGCACCAGATGGGGCAGATGCAGTCGCTCCTCGATTCGCTCCCGGGCGACCTGCGGCAGCAGCTGCAGGACCTGCTCTCCGACAAGGTGGGCGACCCGGAGCTGCAGCAGGCGCTGAACGAGCTCGCGCAGAACCTCGAATACCTCTACCCGATGCGGGACCTGCGCAACCAGTACCCCTTCCGCGGCGACGAAGAGCTCGACCTCCAGTCGGCGATGCAGCTGATGGACCAGATGCAGTCGATCGACGAGCTGGAGCGGCAGATCGAGCGGACGCAGTACGGCGGGGACATCGAGGACATCGATGCGGACAAGCTGGAGGAGCTGCTCGGCCCGGAGGCGCGCGAAGCGCTCGAGCAGCTGAAGCAGTTCCTCGAAATCCTCGAAGAGGCCGGCTACATCCGGAAGAAGGGGAACCAGTGGGAGCTGACCCCGCGCGGCACCCGGAAGATCGGCCAGCGGGCGCTGGTGGAGATCTACCAGCAGCTGAAGGCCGACACCTTCGGGAAGCACGAGGTGCGCGAAACGGGCACCGGCGGCGAACGGACGGATACGACGAAGCCGTACGAGTTCGGCGACCCGTTCTACCTCGACATCCAGAAGACGATGATGAACTCGATGTACCGGGAGGGGCCGGGCACGCCGATCCGGCTGAAGCCGGACGACTTCGAGGTGGCGCGGACGGAGCTGCTGACGCAGACGGCGACGGTGATCATGCTCGACCTGAGCTGGTCGATGGCGCTGCGCGGTTCGTTCCAGGCGGCGAAGAAGGTGGCGATGGCGCTGAACAACCTGATTTCGTCGCAGTACCAGCGCGACAGCCTCTACATCATCGGGTTCAGCGCCTACGCGCGGGAGCTGAAGACGGAGGAGCTGCCGTACGTCCGGTGGGACGAATCGGTGCTGGGCACGAACATGCACCACGCGCTGATGATCGCCCAGCGGCTGCTGGCGAAGCATACGCAAGGGACGCGCCAGATCATCATGATCTCGGACGGGGAGCCGACGGCGCACCTGGAGCGGGGGCGCTCGTACTTCGCCTACCCGCCGAGCCCGATCACCATCCGGGAGACGCTGAAGGAGGTGAAGCGCTGCACGCAAAAGCGCATCACCATCAACACGTTCATGCTCGACCGGAACTACTACCTGAAGGAGTTCGTGAACCAGGTGGCCCGGATCAACAAGGGGCGCGTGTTCTACACGACGCCGGACAAGCTGGGCGAGTACATCCTGGTGGACTACGTGGCGCAGAAGCGGAAGCGGCTGGCCGGGATGGGCTGAGCCGCCGCGGCGTACGGTGAGACAGCGAAGGGGTCCCGTTTCGGACCCCTTCGTTCGTGCGTTCGCGGGGAGGTGGTGCGCGGAAGTCGGCCGGGGCCTCAGCCGGCGGCGGCCTCCGCGTCGTCGAGCATCGACTGGGCCTCTTCGACGCTTTCGAGGCGGACGATGCCCTTGCGGATGGCGTAGCGGATGAGGTCGGTGCGGTTGCGGGCGTGGAGCTTGGCCATGATGTGGGCCTTGTGGGCCTCGACGGTCTTGACGGAAATGTAGAGCTCGTTGGCGATGCCCTGGTTGGTGTACCCCTCGGCGATGAGCTGGAGGACTTCGCGCTCGCGGCTGGTGAGGGTATCCATGCCGTTGCGCTGGTCGGAGCGCTTCGCCTGGTAGAGGACTTCGGCGAGGTCGAAGCCTTCGGAGAGGGCGCTGGAGAAGTAGCTGTTGCCGCGGTGGACCGTCTGGATGGCGAGGACGAGTTCGGAAACGTCGGACTTCTTGATGATGTAGCCGGAGGCGCCGGAGCGGATGGCATCGAGCAGCTGGTCTTCATCGACGAAGCCGCTGAGCATGACGACGCGGGTGGCGGGGGCGATGCGGCGGATTTGGCGGGTGGCTTCGAGGCCGTTGAGGCCGGGCATGACGACGTCCATGAGGACGACGTCGGGCTGGAGGCGCTCGACCGCCTGGACGGCTTCGCGGCCGTTTTCGACGTCGGCGACGACTTCGAGTTCGGGCTGCGCCTCGAGGAGCATCCGGAGGGCCTGGCGGATGACGGCGTGGTCATCGACGAGGAGGATGCGGATGGGAGCTGCGGCGCGGGCCGGGCCGTTCGTCGGGCGGGCCGGGAAGGTCCGTGGCTGGGGGCGCAGTTGGTTCACAGGTCGAACTCCTCAGGTAGTCTCCGGCGGCGGCGGGGAGGTGCCGTGCCGTTGGGGTTGCCCATGTGGGGAACCCGGCGACAGGGAGGAGTCTAGGGGCTGCCTCGCGGGGGCGTATTGGCGAAAACCCTGATCCTCGGCGGCGAACTCCCGGTGGTGAGGGGCGCCGCGCGGCGAGATCGGGGGAATCCCGCGGCCCCGCTGCGGGGGCCGCGGCCCGCATCAGATGGTGAAGAAGGCGCGCTCGGTGTGGCCGGGCTCGACGAGCAGATGGATTTCGGAGCGGAGGGCCATGATGTGGGTGTCGTTGGCGGTGCGCTCGGCGGATTCTTCGGAATCGTAGATGGCGAGGCGGGCGATTTCGCCGCTGTCGTCGTGGGGACGCATCAGGTAGTGGACCTGGCAGCCGGCGTGGGCGGCAGCGGCGGCATCGAGTTTGCGCAGGAGTTCTTCGCAGCGGGCTTCTTCGCCGCGGCGGGGCTTCATGATGGACAGGCGAATGTACGGCATGGGTGTGCTCTGCTACCTCCGGAGCGCGAATTCTAGGGCGCGGCGGTGCTGACGAAAAGGCGGGACCCCCGCGGTTGCGGGGGTCCCGGTTCCAGGGCGCTGGTTCGGCTGCGGGTCAGAGCCGGAGCTTGCCGTGCGAGGGCTGGCGGCGGCGCTGGCGCTGGGGCAGGGCCGCTTCCTCGGCGGCGAGGTCGACGGGCGGGCTGGTGAGCACTTCGTGGACGTAGCCGCACATGATGCAGCTGCCGTAGGTGCCGTGCCAGTCGCGCTCGACGATGATGGAGCCGCGGCACTTGGGGCAGGACTTCGGCGGTGCTTCCTGCAGAGCTGGCATGACGATTCCCTCCTCTTCCTTTCGATAAAGAGCCGTTATGGTGACCTTCGAGGACAGAAAAAAAGACCTCGAAACGAGCTACCTGCTCGCCAGGCCTTCCAGACTGCCGACGGGGTTAGCTGACGGGCTCGGGCGGAAGGCGCCCTGGCGGCCGGGTGGCCGCGTTCGCCCCGGGGTGATGGGTCCCCCGCTGCGCCGCTGTGGCGCACTAGGCAGGTGGTGCACTGAACCGAACGCGCATGCGAACGACGACGAACGCCGTTCACTCGGCGCAAGCTACCCAATGCGCCGGGGGCTGTCAATAGGTCTTTGCGCTTTTCGTCACAAATTTACCGGGTGGTCCGGGAAGCGCCCTACGCCCCGGCGGGAGGTTCGCGCAGCTCGCCTTCGAGGAGCGCCATGAGGTGGAGGTCGTGCCAGCGGCCGTATTTCCACACCGCCTGCCGCCGGGTGCCTTCACGCTGGAAGCCGAGCCGCTCGTAGAGGCGGATGGCGCGCTCGTTCTCCGCGAAGACCCAGAGCTCGATGCGGTGGAGGTTCATCATCTCGAAGCCGAAGCGGCAGAGGGTCGCGACGGCGTCGGTGCCGTAGCCGCCGTGCCAGCGGGTGCGGTCGCCGATGGCGATGCCGAGTTCGGCGCAGCGGTCCTCGGGGCTGGACGTGCGGAGGTCGGCGCCGCCGATGAGCTGGCTGTCGAGCAGGGCTTCGATGGCGAAGCTGGCGTTCGCGTAGGCCGGCCGGGAGTGGGCGGCGAGGAACTCCTCCTCCGTCCGGTGGGAGACGGGGTAGCGGAGGCTGAGGTAGCGGGTGACCTCCGGGTCGTTGAACCAGCGGTGGAGCTGGTCGGCGTCGCGCGGCTCGCGGGCGCGGAGCCGGATGAGGCGGCCTTCGAAGGGACTCGGGGGAGCGGGCTCGTCCATGACGGCAGGATGCACCCGGCAGCGGGCTACGTCGAGGCGAGGGCGCCGGCGACGAGGGCGAGCGCGAGCGCGGCGAAGGCCGGGCCGAGCGCGGCCGCGCGGGGGTCGTTCGCACGGCCGGCCAGCAGCCCCGCGCCGGGCCCGGCGGCGAGGGCGAAGGCTGCGAGCAGCGCGTAGGCATCGGCCGGGCCGGGGCCGAAGAAGCGGAGCGCCGGCGCGGCGGCGAGGAGGACGGCCGGCGCGGCGAGGGCGGCCGCGAAGGCGAGCCACGGCCGGGGGCGGCGCTCGAGGACGGTGCCGGAGACCGCGAGGGCGGCGAAGCCAAGCAGGAGGCCGAGCGCACCGCCGGCGCTGGCCGCGGGAAGCGGGAGCAGCGACGGGAGCGGCCAGCGCGCGGCCCGGATGGCCGCAGCCTCGCCTTCGATGAGGTCGCCGGCGGCGAGCCGCGAGGCGACGAACGCGTCGCGGGACGCGGCATCGGCGCCGAGGAGGAGGCGGATGTCGGCGGGGCCGAAGTCGGCGTCGTCGCCGATGGCCGCGCGGAGGTCGTCGAGCGTCTCGCGGTGGGCGCGCACCTCGTTGGCGAGGGCGTAGCGGTCCGGCGCGCCGGGCGGGATGAGCCCGAGCGCCTGGACGGCTTCGGCGTAGGCGACCGGGTCGGATGCGGCGGTGCGGAGGAGTTCGTGGCGGCCGTGCGCGCCGAAGGCGAGCGCGAGCGCGAGCCCGGCGAGGAGCGCCGCGCCGAACGCGGCGACGGCAGCGGGAGGGGCGGCAGGCGGTGCGGCGGGACGGGCTTCGAGGGCGAGGCCGGCGCCCTCCCCGGGGCGGGCCCAGAGGGTGATGCTGACCTCCCCCGGCCCCGGCGCGGCCGCAGCGGCGGGGACGAGCGGGACGAGCGAGGCGCGGGCGATGGCGGGCCCGAGGGCCGCAGCCGCGGCGAGGGCGAGGCCGTAGCCGCCGGCGGCAGCCGGTCCGAAGCCTTCGGCGGTCAGTTCGCGGCCGAGGAGCCACGCGGCGAGCGCCCCCGCGGCGGCGAATGCCCACGCGAGCAGCACGCCGGCGGACGCCGCGCGCGGGAGGACGCCCGGGTGGGCGAGCGCGAGCCCCGCGAGCGCGCCGGCAGCGGCCGCGCCGGCAGCCCACCCTTCGCCGCCGGGGAGGAGGACGACGGCCGCGCCGGCGGCCGCGAGCGCGGTGACGGCGGCCGCGACCCACGCAGCGGCAAGGCCGGCAGCCCGGCGGCCGGCAGCCGCCATGACGGTGCCGGGGATGACGCCGACCGCCGCGCCGGCGAGCGCGCAGGCGAGCACGGCGAGCGGGAACGCGGCCCAGGCGGCATCGCGGGCGAGGGCAGCCGCTTCGCCGCCGGCGAGGAGCCCGGCGAGGGCGGCGGCGGGCAGAGCGGCAGCCGCCCAGGCGGCCCCGGCCGGCCGGCCCGGCTCCCGGGGGCCGGCGAGGACGGCGACGAGCGCCGCGAGCCCGGCGCCGGCCGCCGCCGGGACGGCGAGCGACGCTGCGGCCCACGGGCCTTCGCCGGCGGGGCCGGCAGCGAGGGCGAACACCCCGGCAGCGGCGCCGAAGGCCAGCGCGGCGCCGGTGAGGGGTCCGGCCGCGGCAGGGCGGCCCTCATCGGCGTCGAGCGCGAGCGCGAGCAGCGCGGCGACAGCCGCGGCGGTAAAGCCGGCGAGGAAGCTGCCCCCGGCCCACGCGGCGCGCTCGAGCGAGCCCGCGTAGCCGCCGGTGAAGACGGCGAGCGCGGCCGTCCCGAGCAGGCCGGCGGGCAGCAGCAGGATGGCGAGCTCGACGAGGCTGCCGCCCCGCGGCGGCGGAGCGGGAGCGGCGGCATCGCGCGCGGCGGCGCGGCTCACGAAGGCAGCGGCGAGGGCGACGACGACGGCGATGGGGACGAGGGCCTGGGCCAGCAGCATGCGCGGTGGACTCCCCGGGCGGGTTGCCCGGAGGCCGCAGAATAGAGAAAACGGCCGCCGGTGCTCAACCGGCGGCCGTTCATGCCCTGCGGCCGGACCGCGGAAACGCTCAGCCGACGAACAGCGGGCCGAAGACGACCGCGACGATCGACATGAGCTTGAGGAGGATGTTGAGGGCCGGGCCGGCGGTGTCCTTGAAGGGGTCGCCGACGGTGTCGCCGACGACGGCCGCCTTGTGGGGTTCGGAGCCCTTGCCGCCGAGGTGGCCGGCTTCGATGTACTTCTTCGCGTTGTCCCAGGCGCCGCCGGCGTTCGCCATCATGAGGGCGAGGACGGCGCCGGAGGCGATCGAGCCGATGAGGAGGCCGCCGAGCGCCTCGGCGCCGATGATCGCGCCGATGAGGATCGGCACGACGACGGCGAGCAGGCCGGGGAGGATCATCTCCTTGATGGCGCCGTCGGTGGAGATGGCGACGGCGCGGGCGTAATCCGGCTTGCCGGTGCCTTCCATGATGCCCGGGATTTCGCGGAACTGGCGGCGCACTTCGTTCACCATCGCCATGGCGGCCCGGCCGACGGCGCCCATCGCGAGGGCGGCGAAGACGAACGGCATGAGGCCGCCGATGAGCAGGCCGAGCATCGTATCGACGTCGAGGATGTCGATGTCGTTGATGCCGACGACCTGCGAGTAGGTGACCATGAGGGCGAGCGAGGTGAGAACGGCGGAGCCGATGGCGAAGCCCTTGCCGGTCGCGGCGGTGGTGTTGCCGAGGCTGTCGAGGGCGTCGGTGCGCTCGCGGACGGAGGGGTCGAGGTGGGCCTGCTCGGCGATGCCGCCGGCGTTGTCGGCGACGGGGCCGTAGGCGTCGGTCGCGAGGGTGATGCCGAGCGGCGAGAGCATGCCGACGGCGGCGAGGGCGATGCCGTAGAGGCCGGCGATCTGGTAGGTGCTCCAGATGGCGATGACGATGGCGATGAGGGGGACGGCGGTGGAGAGCATGCCGAGGCCGAGACCGCCGATGATGACGGTCGCGGGGCCGGTCTCGGCGGTCTTCGCGAGGTTCTGGGTGGGCCGGAATTCGTAGGCCGTGTAGTACTCGGTCGCGGTGCCGATGACCTGGCCGGCGACGAGGCCGATGAGGACGGCCCAGAAGAGTTCGAACGGCAGGTCCATCGCGACGAGGAGGACGGCCGTGCCGGCGAGCACGAGGCCGCTGGCGGAGAAGATGCCGGTGCGGAGCGCCCAGAGCAGGCGGCCCATGGTCGCGTTCTCGCTCGTGCGGACGAGGAAGGTGCCGATGATGGCGGAGATGATGCCGATGCCCATGATGAGCAGCGGGAGGGCGAACGCCTTGGCGTCCCAGGCGTTCACGTCGGCAGAATCGAAGACGCCCTTGTCGGCGCCGACGACGGCGGCGGTGGTGAGCGCCATCGCCGCGACGATGGAGCCGGTGTACGACTCGAAGAGGTCGGCGCCCATGCCGGCGACGTCGCCGACGTTGTCGCCCACGTTGTCGGCGATGGTGGCCGGGTTGCGCGGGTCGTCCTCGGGGATGCCGGCTTCGACCTTGCCGACGAGGTCGGCGCCGACGTCGGCGGCCTTGGTGTAGATGCCGCCGCCGACGCGGGCGAAGAGGGCGATGGAGGAGGCGCCGAAGGCGTAGCCGGTCAGCGGCTGGACGTCCTGCGTGATGAGGTAGACGAGGGCGAGGCCGATGACGCTGATGCCCGTGACGGTGATGCCCATGACGGCGCCGGAGCTGAAGGCGACCCGGAGGCCGGGGTTGAGGCCCACGCGCGCCTTCGCGGCGGTGCGGACGTTGGCGCGCACGGCGATGTACATGCCGATGTAGCCGGTGAGCGCCGAGCTGATCGCGCCGAGCACGTAGGCGGCGGCCGTCCGCGGGAAGTCGGTCAGTTCGCCGTGCTGCGGGCCGAAGCGGTCGAGCACGTCGTAGTCGACGAAGACGGCGAGCGCGACGGCGACGATGACGACGAAGACGGCGAGGAAGGTGTATTCGCGCCGGAGGAAGGCGGCGGCGCCTTCCTGGATGGCCCGGGCGATTTGCTTCATCGTCTCGGTGCCTTCGTCTTCGGCGAGGACGCGGCGGGCCATCCACGCTGCGAAGAGCAGGGCGATGACGCCTGCCCCGAGCGCCACGAGCAAGTTGTTCATGTCGTCCCCCGGTAGAGTGTGGTCCGGCTGTGCGGCGCGACACGTGCGCGCCGGTGCACGGAAGCCGGCCGAATCCTACCAACGGGGAACGTTACGGGGAATTTCGTTCGTCCACCGTAGACCGTTTCGGGTGCACACTCTGGGGAGACTGGCCCGGGGAGGGTTCTCAGACATGCGCGAAGTGGCTGAACTGAACGGCGACGGCATCGCAGCGGAGCTGCGCCAGGCGATCCACGCGGTGAACGAGGCGCTCGGCTCGCCGGTCGTCTTCCGGCCGGTCGACTGGTCGCTCGAGCGGCGGGAGGCCTCGCCGGCTGCGCTGGAGGAGGGCATCGAGGCGACCCGCGCGCTCGGCGCTGCGATGAAGTACCCCACGGTGACCGAGACGGTGAGCCCGAACCAGGTGCTGCGCGACCGGCTGGGGCTGGCCGTCATCCACCGGCCGTGCCGCAGCTACCCCGGCGTGAGCCGCAACTACACCGGCAAGGTGGACCTCCACGTGGTGCGCATCGCCACCGGCGGCACGTACGAAGACGCGGGCATGCGGATCGGCTACTACTCGGCGGTGAGCGTGCGGGTGATGGAGCGGACGCCGGTGGAGCACGCGGCCCATTTCGCCTTCCGCCTGGCCGACCAGCACCGGCAGGCGGTCACCTCGACGAGCAAGTACACGATCCAGCGGGCGACCGACGGGCTGTTCGAAGAGGTGGTGGCCGAGGTGGCGACCGAGTACCGGAACGTGCGCCACACGCGGGAGCTGTTCGATGCGCTCCTCGCGAAGCTCATCATCAATCCGGAGCGGTACGACGTCATCGTCTGCCCGAACGAGTACGGCGACTTCCTGAGCGACATGGTGTACGGGCTGATCGGCTCCATCGGGCTCGGGGCGAGCGCCTCGTACGCGTTTTCGAAGAGCCACCAGCCGGTCATCGGGGTGTTCGACCCGGCCGGCGGGACAGCGCCCGACATCGCCGGGCAGGGCATCGCGAACCCCTCGGGCGCGATCGAGGCGTTCGGCTACCTGCTGCAGTTCTGCGGGTACGGCGCGCTCGGCCGGCAGCTGGTGGATGCGGTGCACGACACGATCGCGGAGGGCGAGAAGACGCGTGACCTCGGCGGGACGCTGGGAACGATGGCGTTCACGGAGGCGGTCATCCGGCGGGTCGTGCCGGCGTGAGGCCGGGGCTCACCCCGCGGCGCGGCGGGTGAGGATGGCGAGGGTGAGGTCGCCGCGGGTCTTTTCGAGGATGCCGCGGACCTGGTCGGTGGTGCGGCGGAGGCCGCCGGTCATGGCGTCCGGGTAGTCGATGGTGACGAGGACGCCGTAGATGTCGTCCATGGCGGCGAGGAGGGCTTCGCAGCCCTCGAAGGAGCCGGCGCGCAGGCGGTCGAGGATGACGCGGCGGAGTTCGCCGACGGCTTCGCCGATGCCGTTGAGGTAGGCGGCGTCTTCGACGCCGAGCTCGGCCGGGCCGGGGATGGCGCCGCCGGAGCAGAGTTCGAAGGTCGTGACCGCCTCGGCGTACTCCTTCTGGGCATCGTGGAGGAAGCCGGCGTGGTAGATGTCGGCGTGGCCCTCGAGGGCGCGGACGGCGGCCTCGTGGGTGGCGCGCGCCTCGGCGATGAGCCGCCGGGCGGCATCGAATTCGCCGCGGTGGACGGCGCGGATGGCGTTGGCGCTCGTGCGGATGATGACGCGGCTGGCGGCGAGGGCCTGTTCGCGGGCGGCATTCTTGGCGGCGAACCGCTCGAGGATTTCGGGGACGATGCGCTCGAGCGGGCCGGTGTCGCTCACAGGTCTTTGACGGGCTCGGGGAATTCGCCCTCGCGGGCGGCGTCGATCATGGTGCGGGCCTCTTCGGGGAGGTCCATGCCGTACTCTTCGAATTTCTTTTCGACCCACGTACCGATCTGGCGCGGGTCGCGGTAGTCCTCCGGGCCGCCGCGGCCGCTCGAGGGGTCGCCGTACTTCTCGAGGATGTCCTGCCGGGTGTAGGTGCGGCCGAACTTCGACATCATGCGGGAGGTGTTGGCGCTGCCGCAGTGTTCGCAGGGGGGCCGCACCTCGGTGTCGATCTTCCGGGTGAAGTAGTTGGTCACCTTCTTGCAGTCGGCGCAGCGGAATTCGTAGATCGGCATGGCTCTATTGTCGAAAGCGGCGGGTGCGGTGTCCACGGCCCGGGGGCTCAGGGCGCCGGGTCGAGCATCTCCTTGAAGCCGGTCGGCGCGTGCGGACCGAAGACGATGATTTCGAAGACGCCGAGCCCTTCGCGGCTGCCGGCGCGGACGCGGGAGACCTGCTGGACGTGGAGGTTCTGAAGGGGCTGCTCCTCGCTGAGGACGTATTCGGTGCCGTCGACGACGTCTTCGCCGACCCACATGCCGTGGCCCCACTTCGGTTCGCCGTAGCCGAGGCCTTTCATGAGGAAGGCGTAGAGCGGTTCGAAGGTGATTTCGAGGGGTTCGCCGTGCCCGGGCGTGAGGGTGATGACGGCGGATTCGAGCCAGCGGGTGCCGGACTTGAACGTCAGCCGGTAGTCGACGGCGGCCTCGGTCATCGTGGCATCGGGGTAGGGGGTGAGGATGACGCCGGACTGGTGCCAGCGGGTGCCGTCGGCGTTCTCGGAGACGGTGTAGAGGGTGCAGAGGTCGGGGAAGTTGAGCGGGGCCCAGTTCCAGAAGAATTGCGGCGCCTGCTGGGGCGGCGCGCCGCGGGGGTCGCGGCCGCCGACGGTGCGGATGCCCCACGAGTGGTCGCGCGAGCCCCACCAGCTGGCGGCGTCGAGGGTGAATTCGCGGCCGTCGACGCGGATGGTGCCGGACCAGCCGCCGTGCTGGGTCATCCGCGTGTAGTCCATGACGGGTACGTTGCCGGCCATGCGGAAGAAGTGCGGCTCTTCGACCGGGAGCGAGCGGGCGATGAAGCGGAGGTCGGCTTCGATGCCGTAGGCGTTGGGTTCGACGCGGACGCGGAGTTCGTGGAGGGGCCGGACGACCTCGACGGCGATGGGGCCGACGGCGCTGGCCATGCGGTCCGGGCCGAGCCGCTTCGAGGCGCGGACGACGCGCTGGCGGCCGTCGACGACGATGCTGAAGGCGGCGTCGGTGATGCCGAGGTTCGGGTACTGGCCCATCGCGACGCCGAAGTAGAGGGCGCCGTCCGGGCTGTAGCCGTTGAAGAAGTAGCGGTCGTAGAAGTTGCGGTCGCTGGTGGCGACGCGGTCGAAGGTGTAGGGCGTCTGGTGGATGAGGAAGTCGTCGGCGGGCGTGATGGCCATCGGGAGGGGCTCCGCGGGGGATGTCGCGGGTGGGAACATACGCGCCGGTTCGTGAACGGGTCAAAGGCCCGGCGCTTCGATGCCGCGGAAGTGGCGGACAGCGCGGGCGCGGCCGGCGGCATCGAGGTCGACGGCGACGACGTCGAGCCGGGTGGCCTCGGGGTCGAGCCCTTCCCGCTCGCAGTAGGCGCGGGCTGCGGCGAGGAGCTTCGCCACCTTGGCGGCATCGACGGATTCGGCGGCGAGGCCGGGCGCGCCGCGGCGGGTGCGGACTTCGACGAAAACGAGGGTGCCGCCGTCGCGGGCGAGGAGGTCGATTTCGCCGCCGCCGATGCGGAGGTTGCGGCCGAGGATGGCCATGCCGGCGGCTTCGAGACGATGGGCAGCGACCCGCTCGCCGAAGTCGCCGAGGCGGCGGCGCTCGGTCACCACGGCAGGACGGCCTGCGCGACGGGGGCGTAGCTCTTCCGATGGACGGGGCTCGGGCCGCGCTCGGCGAGCCGCTGGCGGTGCTCGGCCGTCGGGTAGCCCTTGTTGCGGCAGAAGCCGTAGCCGGGGGTAGCGCGCGCAGAGGTCGACCATCACGGCATCGCGGGCGACCTTGGCGACGATCGAGGCCGCCGCGACGGCCACGGAGAGGGCATCGCCATCGATGACCGGGCGGACGTTCGGCAGGGGGAGGTCGAGCGCGTCGCTGATGACGGCGCCGGGGCGGACGGCGAGCTGTTCGAAGGCGCGGAGCATGCAGAGGCGGCGGGCGGGGAGGATGCCGATGCGGTCGATCTCCTCGACGGTCGCCCACCCGATGGCCCACGGGACCGATTCGCGGATGGCAGCGGCGAGACGGTCGCGGGCGGCTTCGGTGAGGACCTTAGAATCGCGAATGTCGGCGTACCAGCGGAAGCGGCGGCCGCGGGGGAGGGCGACGACGGCGGCCGCGACGGGGCCGGCGAGCGGCCCGACGCCGACCTCATCGACGCCGGCGACCCACTCGGCGCCGGCCTCCCAGGCTTCGCGCTCGAACCTGAGGCTGGGGACGGGTGCGGGGCCGGCCATCGGGTGGAGTGTAGGGAGGCAGGCGGGCAGCGGGAAGCGGGGAGGTGGCGCGGCTGGCGCCGCGGGGGATGGCTGGCCGGCTTCGCCGGCGGCGCCGCGGGATGCCGCCGCTCCGCGGCGGCGGTGGAGGCCGGGAGCCGGGAGGCGGGAGGCGGGAAGCGGGAGGCGGGAACCGGGAGGAAGAATAACCTCCAACCTCCAACCTCCAACCTCCAACCTCCAACCTCCAACCTCCAACCTCCAACCTCCAACCTCCAACCTCCGACCGTAGTCGCGGGGCTCCGTCCCCGCGGGGCGCCATGCGCCCAACGGATGTCCCGGGAAGCGGGAACCGGGAGGCGGGAGGCGGGAGGCGGGGGGAGGGTGGATGCGAACGGCCGGGTGGGCCTCGCCGGCCCTCCGCGGGCACGGAGGCCCGCGACTACGGAGTTGGGAGTTGGGAGGTGGGAGGTGGGAGGTGGGAGTTGGGAGTCGCGAGCGGGGAACGGGGAGGGAGTATCAACCTCCAACCTCCAACCTCCAACCTCCAACCTCCAACCTCCCGCGCCGGCGCGGCGCGCCGGCATCCCGCGGCGATGCCGCCGGCAGGCGGCGAGCCATCCCGCGCCGCGGGCGAACAGCCCGCGGCATCCCGCGCAGGGTGTGGAGAGGGGGCGAGGCGGCCGATGTTGGTAAGGGATGGTGCCGCGGATTCGGCTGCCGATGCGGGTTTCGCATGCCGCGCGGGTGATGCTGGCGGGCACGCTCGTCGCGGGCATCGCCGCCGTGATCACGGCGCGCCAGCCGAGCGGGACCGAAGCCGGCAGCGGCGGCGGCGAGCCCGCGGCAGCCGCGATGGCGGGCCACGCCGGCCGGCCTGCGAACCTCCCGCCCACCGCCACCCCGTCGCCGGCCGCGCACACCGACGAAGGCGCGGTCGAACTCCCGGCCGAAGGCGCGCTGCCCGATGCGCAGGCCGCCGAGGCCGCCGGCAGCCGCTTCCAGATGCCGCTCCGGGCATGGAGCCGGGTCACCGACCGGTACGGGGCGACGAACCGCGGCCCCGGCCGCATCCACGGCGGCATCGACCTCGCGCTCGAAGGCCTGAGCCGGTCGCCCGTCTACAGCGCCTGCAGCGGGACCGTCACGGCCACGGACTACTCGAGCGCGTACGGCTACCACGTCATCGTCGATTGCGGCGACGGGTGGTCGACCCTGTACGCGCATCTCAGCCAGGTGCTCGCGAAGCCGGGCGACGCCGTGAACAACGACGTGGTGCTCGGCATCACGGGCAGTTCGGGGTTTTCGACGGGTGAGCACCTGCACTTCGAAATCCGCTGGAACGATACGCCGGTGAACCCGGAACACTACCTCGATTTCAAGATTCCCCCCGGGGCGCCGCTTTCGGATGGGCCACTCTGGTTCCCGGGCAGCGGGTCGGCGGCGAAGCCGTCTGCCGCGCCGCCGACGGCCACGCCGACGCCGACCGAGACGCCGACGCCCACGAACACGCCGACGGTGACGCCGACGCCGACGATCACCCCGACTCCGACCTGGACGCCGACGCCGACACCGACACCGCGCCCGCCGACGCGGACGCCGACGCCGCTCCCGCGGGCGTATTGAGGGGGCGGGATGCCGCGGCGGGTGCCGCGGCGGCGGAGGCGGGAGGCGTGTGGCGGGAACCGGGAGGCGGGAACCGGGAGGCGGGAGACGGGAAGCGGGAAGCGAGAATAGGGAACCGGGAGCGAAGCTAACGTCCAACCCCCAACCTCCGACCGTAGTCGCGGGGCTCCGTCCCCGCGAGGCGCCATGCGCCCAACGGGTGTTGCGGGAAGCGGGAACCGGGAACCGGGAACCGGGAAGCGGGAGGCGGGTGGCGGGAACCGGGAACCGGGAACCGGGAGGCGGGAACCGGGAGGCGGGAAGCGGGAAGCGGGAGGCGGGAGGCGGGAAGCGGCGGACGGGAACCGGGAGGCGGGTGGCCGTTGGATGCGAACGCCCGGGTGGGCCTCACCGGCCCTCCGCGGGCACGGAGGCCCGCGGCTACGGTTGAAGGTTGGAGGTTGGAGGTTGAAGGTTGGAGGTCACCCTTCCTCCCGGCTCAAGGCCCCCGGCTCCCGGTTCCCCGTTCCCGGCTCCCGGTTCCCGGCTCCCGGTTCCCGTCTCCCGCGCCGGCGCGGAGCGCCGGCATCCCGCGGCGAAGCCGCCGAAGGCGGCGAGCCACCCCGCGCCGCGGGCGGCCAGCCCGCGGCATCCCGCGGGGGCGGCGGGGGCGGCGCGGGGCGGCCTGCCCGGTTCCCCTGTGCCGCGGCGGCGCTCTACCCTGTAGGGCCATGGCACGGCCGACACGCATCCTGCTCGCCCGGCACGGGCAAACCGTCGCGAACGTCGAGGAGCGCTTCTGCGGGCACAGCGAGACGCGGCTGACGCCGCTCGGCGAAGCCCAGGCCCGCGCGCTCGGCGCCCGGCTCGCGCGCCTCGGCATCGATGCCTGCTACACGTCGGACCTTTCGCGGGCGGTCGAAACGGCCCGGCTGGCGCTCGGCGAGCGGGCCATCGCGACCGTCCAGCGGGCAGACCTCCGCGAGCGGCACTACGGCGCGTGGGAGCTGGAGCGCGAGGCCGACGTCCGCCGGCGCGACCCGGTCCGCTTCGCGCAGATGGAAGCCGAAGACCCGGCCTGGCAGCCGCCGGGCGGCGAAACGACCGCCGGCGTGCGGGCGCGGACGTTCGCCGCACTGCAGGACATCGCCGCCGCGCACGCCGGCGAGACGGTGCTCGTCGTCGGGCACGGTACGGCGCTCAACTGCATGCTTTCGATGGTGCTCGGGATGCCGGAAACCCACGTCTTCCGGTTCGACGTCCGGCACTGCGCCCTGTTCGAGGTCGAAGCGCACGGCGGGCGGCTGACGGTGGTGCGGATGAACGATGCCGCCCACCTGGACGGGCTCGCGTGATCCCGGTCGGCGACAGCACGCGGCGGCATTCGACGCCGTGGGTGACCTACGCCATCCTGCTCGCGAACGTCGCCGTCTTCGTCGCGATGCTGGGGATGGACGCCACGGTGCCGCGGGCGACGAGCGCAGCGACGCAGCGGTTCGCCGAGCAGACGGCGGGGGTGTGCTACGGCTTCCGCGCTCCGCCGAACGACCTGAACGAGTTCATCTGCCGGTGGGGGTTCCAGCCGAAGGAGTTCTTCGACACGCTGCGGGGGCAATCCGGGCTCACCGGCGCGGCACGCTGGGAGGCGCTCTTCGCGATCGTCACGGCGCTCTTCATCCATGGCGGCTGGCTGCACATCCTCGGCAACATGCTGTTCCTGTGGGTGTTCGCGGACAACATCGAGGACCGGCTGGGGCACGCCGGATTCCTCGTCTTCTACCTCGCCTCGGGCATCGTTGCGTCGCTGGTGCAGGGGCTGATGGACCCGACGAGCGTGGTGCCGGTGGTGGGCGCGAGCGGCGCGGTCGCGGGCGTGCTGGGGGCCTACCTCATCTGGTTCCCGCGGTCGACGGTGCACGTCGTCATCCCGTTCTTCATCCTCATCTTCATCCCGCTGCCGGTGCCGGCGTTCCTGATGATCGGGCTGTGGTTCCTGCAGAACCTGTTCGCGGGCTACGCGACGATCGTCGACACGGCCTCGACCGGCGGGGGCGTCGCGTGGTTCGCGCACATCGGCGGCTTCCTGTTCGGCGCGCTGGTGGCGATGACGGGCGTCGGCCGGCGGCGGCGCTAGCCCGCTATTTGCAGAAACGGGCGGAACTGAGAATAGTGAGGGCGGCTGTTTGCAGGAATGCAAACAGCGGAGGAGGCCGGCATGCGGCGGCGCACCTGTAAATTGTTGGTAAAGCGTTAGAGCGGCGGCGCGGCGAGGGTTCCGCGTTCGCGGGGCGGGCGCTAGGGTGGAGGCGACACCGCGATGGCGCCGGCTTCCCCGCCGGCCGGGGGTGAGGATGCGACGACTCCTGTTCGCGGCGGCCGGGCCGCTGCTGCTCGCCGGGGCGGTGCTGAGCTGGAGCCTCGGCGGCGGTTCGACCCCGGCGCACGCGCTGACGAACTGCTCGACCTCGACGCAGGCGCTCGATGCGGCGGAGCAGGAGCTGCTGCGGCTCATCAACGAGTTCCGGGCGCAGAACGGCGTCGCGCCGCTGAAGCCCTCGCCGAACCTCTCGCGGGCGGCGGCGTGGATGTCGGAGGACATGGCCGCGAAGGGCTACTTCGACCATACGGACAGCCTCGGCCGGAGCCCGTTCCAGCGCGTGCGGGATTGCGGCTATGCGAGCTCGGGCGCGGGCGAAAACCTCGCCATCGCGGGCAGCGCCCAGCAGGCGTTCAACCTGTTCGTGAATTCCCCCTACGGCCACCGCGAGAACATGCTGCGGACGATGTGGGTGGTCGCCGGGATCGGGCGCGCCGGCGGCTACTGGTCGGTCGTATTCGGGAACGTCGACGATTCTGGGCAGGCGTGGGACACGCAGCCGCCGCCGCAGCCGTCCCCCACGCCGACGCCGACCCGGCCGCCCGCGAGCCCGTCGCCGCCGCCATCGGGGGGCTCGCCGACCGTTCCGCCGGGCACGGGCGGGCCGCAGGCGACGCCGACGATGGCGCCGACGGCAACCCCGACGGCGGTCGGGGGTGGGGCGCAGCCGTCGTCGAACCCGTTCCTGCCGCGGCGGGCGATTGCGCCGAACGTGACGGCGGAGGGGTAGGGGAGGCAGCGGCTGGCGCCGCCGCGGGATGGCTCGCCGCCTGCCGGCGGCATCGCCGCGGGATGCCGCCGCTCCGCGCCGGCGCGGGAGACGGGAACCGGGAGACGGGAGACGGGAACCGGGAGACTGGAGCCGGGAGGAAGGGTAACCTCCAACCTCCAACCTCCAACCTCCAACCGTAGTCGCGGGCCTCCGTGCCCGCGGAGGGCCGGGAGGCCCACCCGGGCGTTCGAGCGTCACGCTCCCGCTTCCCGGCTCCCGCCTCCCGGAACACCCGTTGGGCGCATGGCGCCCCGCGGGGACGGAGCCCCGCAGCGACGGTTGGAGGCTGGAGGTTCCCGCTTCCCGCCTCCCGCTTCCCCGTTCCCGCTTCCCGCTTCCCGCCTCCCGCTTCCCCCTTCCCGCCTCCCGCTTCCCGGTTCCCCGCTAGCGGAGCGTGATGCCGCCGTCGACGGAGATGGCCTGGCCGGTGATGTTGCGGGCGGCCGGGCTGGCGAGGAAGGCGGCGAGTTCGCCGATATCCTCGGGTGTCTGTTCGCGGCCGAGGGGTACGCCGTTCTTCACGACTTCGAGGAAGACCTCGCGCGGGGTCTTGCCGGCGAACTGGGGCACGGTGCGCTGCATCATCGTCGCCATGCCCTCCCACGCGCGGGTCCAGAGGAAGCCGGGGCAGATGGCGTTCACGCGGATATCGAACGGGGCGTATTCGAGCGCGCAGCTCTTGGTGAGCGAAATGACGCCCGCCTTGGCGGCGGCGTAGGCGGGGAGCGTGGGCGCCGCCTGGAGCCCGGCGATGCTGGCGATGTTGACGATGGCGCCGCCGCCGCGCTGCTTCAGGTAGGGGAGGGCGGCCTTCGTGCCGAGGAAGGTGCTGCGGAGGTTCTGGGCGAGCTGCTCGTCCCACGCTTCGGGCGGCATGTTCTCGACCCGGCCGCCGGCGGCGGGCACCGAGCCGATCGCCGCGAGGTCGATAGGGCCGCGGCCGGCGCCGGCGTTGTTGACCATGATGTCGAGCCCGCCGAACTCGTCGGCGACGCGGCGGACGGCGGCCTGCAGGTCGGGCTCGACGATGACGTCGCAGGCGAGGCCGAGGCCGGGGGTCGGGAGAGCAGCGGCGGTGGCGGCGGCCTGTTCGCCGTCGAGGTCGAGGATGGCGACGCGGGCGCCCTGGCGGGCCATGACGGCGGCGATGCCGGCGCCGATGCCGCGGGCGCCGCCGGTGACGATGGCGGTCTTCCCTTCGAGGGGCAGCATGGGAGGTTCCTTTCGCAGGAGGCAAAGAATCTGGCGGGGGAACTGTAGCAGAGGGCGGGGGAGTACACTCCTGGCGCCATGCGCGTCGCCACCATCGGGTTCACGAAGAAGTCGGCGCGGGAGTTCTTCGGGCTCCTGCAGGCGAGCGGCGCGCAGCGGCTCGTCGATGTCCGGCTGCACAACGTTTCGCAGCTGGCCGGGTTCGCCAAGCGGGACGACCTCGCCTACTTCCTCGAGGCGATGTGCGGGATGGCGTACGCCGAGGAGCCGCTGCTCGCGCCGACGCCGGAGCTGCTGGACGGCTACCGGAAGGGGAAGCGCGGCTGGGCATGGTACGAACGCGAGTACCTCGGGCTGCTCGCGGCGCGGCGGGTGGAGGAACGGGTGCCGCGGGAGCTCATCGACGGCGCGGTGCTGCTCTGCAGCGAGGCGACGCCGGAGCGCTGCCACCGGCGGCTCGCGGCCGAGTACCTCGCGCGGCAGTGGGGCGGGCTCGACATCGTCCACCTCGTGTGAGCGCCGCGCGGGCGCTTCCCGTCAGCGGCCGGCGAAGCGGGGCTCGCGCTTTTCGAGGAAGGCGGCGACGGCCTCGCGCGAATCGGCGGAGAAGCCGGCGATGCGCATGTGGAGCGCCTCCTGGTCGAGCAGCTGCTCGAGCGTGGCGGTCTCGGCGAAGGCGAGGTTCTCCTTCATCCGGGCGTAGGCGGCGGTCGGGCCTGCCGCCGGCCGGGCGCAGAAGGCGAGCCCTTCGGTCAGCAGCTCGTCGTGGGGGATGACGCGGTTGGCGATGCGGAGTTCGAGCGCGCGAGCGGCATCGATGATGTCGGCCGTGAAGTAGAGCTCCCGGGCGATGCCGGCGCCGCAGAGCCGCTGGAGGAAGTAGGAGCCCCCGAAATCGCCCGGGAGGCCGACGTTGCGGAAGGCGGCGCCGAAGCGGGCGCGGTCGGAGGCGAGGCGGACATCGCAGGCGAGCGCGATGCTGAAGCCGGCGCCGACGGCCGGGCCGTTGACGAGCGCGACGACGGGCTTCGGCATCCGGTGGATGCGGAGCGTGATCGCGCGGTGGCGGTCGCGCAGCTCGGCCACGAGGCGGTCGAGCTCGGCGATGACGGCACCGGGGCCGTCGCTCGCGGCGGCGGCCGCCATGCGGTCGTTCCGCTCCTGCATGCCGCGGATGTCGCCGCCGGCGCAGAACGCGCGGCCGGCGCCGGTGATGGCGACGCAGCGGACGGCGGGGTCGGCTTCGCAGTCGGCGAGCGCCTCGGCGAGGTGGGGCACGAGCTCGCCGCCCATCGCGTTCAGCGTCTCGGGCCGGTTGAGGGTGACGAGGGCGACGCCGTCGCGGCGTTCGAGCAGGACATCGGACACGGCAGCACTCCGGGGATGGGGGTTGGGCGATCGTGGGGGAGCGCGGGCGCGGCCGCAATGCTTGCATTCATGAGTACATGGTTATAGAGTTACGGACATGCACGACCTGCCGGACCCGCTGCTCGACGAAGCCGCGACGCGCTTCCGCCTGCTGGGCGATGCGACGCGGCTGCGCATCCTCCGCTTCCTCGCGCAGGAGGGCGAAGCGCCCGTCGGCGAAATCGCGGCGGCGGCGGGCTGTTCGCAGGCGAACGTCAGCAAGCACCTCCGGCTCCTCCACGACGCGCGCATCGTGCGCCGCCGGGCGGAGGGGACGATGGCCTACTACCGGGTCATCGACCCGAGCGTGGCCGAGCTGTGCGGCATCGTCTGCGGCGGCATCCGGCGGCAGGTTGCGCGCGAAGCAGCGCTGATGGGCGTGACCCCGGGAGGGCAAGCATGAAAACGATCCAGTTCGTGGCCGAGGCGCTCGGCGACGCGTCGTACCTCGTGGTGTCGGGGCGGGAGGCTGCGGTCATCGACCCGCAGCGGGACATCCGGCCGTTCGTGAAGGCGGCGCGGGAGCACGGGGCGGAGATCCGGTACGTCGTGGAGACGCACGTCCACAACGACTACGTCTCGGGCGGGCCGGAGCTCGCCGCGCTCGGCGCGGAGGTCATCGCCCCGGCCGCCGGCAGGCTCGAATTTCCCCACCGGCCGGTCGCCGACGGCGACGTCATCACCCTCGGCGATGCGAAGCTGCTGGTGACGGCCGCACCGGGCCACACGTACGAGCACCTCGCCTACCTCGGGGTGACGCCCTCCGGCAAGGTGCGGGGCGCCTTCACCGGCGGCGCGCTGCTCATGGCCGCGGCCGGGAGGACGGACCTGCTGGGGCCGGACCACACCGAAGAGCTCACCCGGCTCCAGTGGGAGACGGCCCAGAAGCTGCGCCGGCTGGTGCCGCCGAGCGCCGACGTGCTGCCCACCCACGGTGCGGGCTCCTTCTGCAGCGCGACGGGCACCGACCTCGGGCGCTGCGGGCCGATGGCGGCCGAGCTGCTGCGGAACCCGGCGCTCGCCTCGCAGAGCTACGAGGAGTTCCGGGCGCTCCACCTCGCGACCGAGATGCCGATCCCGGGCTACTACAAGTACATGGCCCCCATCAACCGGAAGGGGCCGAAGGTGTACGGCGAGCCGCCCCGGCCGCGGCCGCTGAGCGAGGCGGTGCTGCTCGGCCTCGGCAGCGACACCTGGGTCGTCGACGTCCGCCGCCGCGAAGACTACGCGGCCGGCCACCTGCCGGGGTCGCTCGAGATCGAAGAGAGCACCTCGATGCTCGCCTACGTCGGCTGGCTCATTCCCTTCGACGCGCCGATCGCGCTCGTGACCTATGACCGGCTGCAGGCAGAGCGGGTGACGGTCGACCTCTTCCGCATCGGCTACGAGCACGTGGTCGGGTATGCGCCGGCGGCGGAGCTGACGCTGACCGCGCGGACCGAGACCGTCAGCGCTGCGGAGATCGCGGAGGCGCTCCGGAGCGGCCGGGTGCCGGTGCTCGACGTGCGCTACGCGCAGGAGCTGCGCGACGAGCCGGTGCCGGGCGCGCGGCCGCTGCCGTTCGATGCGCTGCCGGAGTGGGCGCGGGAGGTCGAGGGCCCGGTGCTGGTGAGCTGCGCCAGCGGCCAGCGGGCCGCGATGGCGGCGAGCTACCTGGAGCGCCGGGGCGCGGCTGCGCGGCCGTTCATCGCCGGGGGCGCGGCCGACGTGCGCCGGGCGCTCGGCGCGGCCGCGCGCTGAGGGACGGCCTCACTCCGCGCCGAGGCCCGCAAGCGCGGCCGCCGTCGCCCGGTTCGCCGGGTAGAACGTTTCGAACCGGACGCGCTCGAGGAGCGCGTCCTGCGGCGTTCCGAAGGTCGATACGACGGTCACGAACGACAGCTCGCGCCCCTCGACCCGCAGCACGACGGGGAGGACCGGGACGACCGGGGGGCCGGCGGCGGCGACCGCCGGCGGCAGCCAGCCGCAGCGCTCGATCTCGGCGAGGACGTCCCCGGGGCCGGTCTCGAAGGCCGCGGCAGCGTCGGCGCGCGCCCGCTGCCAGTTGGCGGCAGCGATCTCCGTCCAGTTGACGATGTGGGGTCTGAGGCCCGCCGGGTCGAAGAAAGCACGGAGGAGGTTGAGCGGCCCGAGGCCGGGTTGCCGCGGGAGGAGGCGGCGGGCGAGCGCGGCGAACGGCCGATTGGCGGCGAGCACGTTCCACGCCGGGTCGACGGCCGCGGCCGGGTTCGGTTCGGCTCCGCGAAGGACCAGCTCGACGGCCTCCGCGACGAAGGCAGCTGACGCCGCGCCGGCGCGCCGCGACGGCGAGCGCGGGGCGTACCCGGCCGCGAGGAGCAGTTCATCGACCGCGCCGAGGGGGAGGTCGAGGGCTTCCGCGAGGCGGAGGACGGTGGCCGGACCCGGCCGGGCGCGGCCGGTCTCGAGGTAGCTGAGGTGGCGCTGCGAGACGCCGGCCGCGAGCGCCAGCTCGAGCTGGGAGCAGCGCTTCCGGAGCCGCCACGAGCGGAGCGCCGCGCCGAACGCGGCGGCGCCGGCCGGGGTGCCCGGGAGAGCGGCCATGGAGGCATCATCAGCGCAGCGGGAGCCGTGTCAATGACCTGCCGCGTCATCGCGCCGGCGCACGGCGCGGGCGACGATGGGCGCATCTCCACCCGGGAGGCAGCACGATGACCCCGCGCCTCGTATCGTGGCTGGCTGCCGCGGCCGCAGCGGCATTCGGCGTCTTCACCGCGGCAGTCCTCGTGCAGGTCGGACTCCGCGGGATCTTCGAGCCGGCGCTGAGCGAATGGGGGCCGGCGCAGGTCTTCGCCGACCTCGTGATCATGGCGTTCATCACCATCGGCTGGATGGTGCGGGACGCCCGGGAGCGCGGCATCGCCGCCTGGCCGTTCGTGCTCCTCACCTTGGCGACCGGTTCGTTCGGGCCGCTCGCCTACCTCATCGCGCGGGGCCGCCGCGGCAGCGCAGCGCGCTAGCCGGTGAAGCGGTAGCGCAGGATGGCGCCGACGCCGCCGTGGGCGCGCAGGCCGGCATGCTCGCGGACGACTTCGACGCGGGCGCCGGTGCGGGCGGCCAGCTGCGTCAGCTCGTCGCGCGCCTCGGCCGGCTCGAACGCATCATCGATGACCACGACGTCCGCGGCGCCGGCTTCGAGCGCGGCGCGGGTGCGCTCCAGCCCCCCGACGCCGAGGTCGCCTTCTTCGATTTCGCCGACGAGGATGTCGGCCGTCTCCTGCGACTGGTCGTCTTCGGTCTGCAGCAGGAACTCTTCGACGACGCGGCGGACGTGCTCGGCGCCGGCGCGGATGTCGATGTGGAACCGCCCCTCGGCGACGCGGGCGGTGAGCTGGTGCGGCAGCGCCTGCTGGAGGAGGTGGAGCGCGGTTTCGTCGCCGGCGATGACGAGCCGGGTCGCGCCTTCGCGGTCGCAGAGCTGCTCGATGAGCTTCGCCGCCTCTTCGGCGAACTCGCGCCGGTGCTGCTCGACGTGGCGGCGGAAGCGGTGCTCGTTCATGCCGGAGGTGGAGCGCATCTGGTAGTTGTAGGGATCCTCGTCCTTCCCCGGGACTTCGCGGATCCGTTCGCCGCGGACGACGAAGAGGCGGAGCGTGTTCGTATCGGCGACGGCGACGACGGCGGTTTCGTACTCATCGAGGAACCGCGCGAGCTGGTAGAGGCGCGGGTAGCGGTCGTAGACGACCTGGTTTTCGAAGGCGGCCGGGGCGGCGATGCATTCGAAGAGGCCGGCGGCCGAGCAGGCGAAGATGGCGACGCCCTCAGCGGCAGGGTCGACCTCCGCGAGCGCGGCGTGGACGCGGTCGGCATCGGCGCGGAAGGATTCGAGCGCGGGGCCGCGGACGCCGAGGCTGGCCTCGATTTCGCGGAGGCGGTCCTTCAGGTGGATTTCGCCCGAGCGGACGCCGGGGCGCTCGCCCGTGGCCTGGGGCCGCCAGTCGAGGTAGACGGAGAGGATGCCGGTGCCGGGCGGCGCTTCCCAGCGGGCGACGCGGCGGAGGGTTTCAGCGAGTTGGGTTTCGAACGACGGCGCTTCGTTGGTCATGCCTCCAGTGTATGCCGCCGCGGGCCGTGTGCGCCGGGGCGGATGGCGCACGCGGGCGGGAACGAACGGCCGCAGGGGCTGCGGGAACGCTTCCCCGGGGCTGCTACACTGTCGGCCATGACTTCGACAGTTTCACTTCTGCGGGAACGGGCGACGGCCGCGCGGCAGGCCTCCCGGGTGCTGGCGCGGATTTCGACGGCCGAGAAGAACGCCGCGCTCGAGCGGATCGCGGCCCTCCTCGAACAGGAGCAGGAGGCCGTGCTGGCCGCGAACGCGAAGGACCTCGCGGCCGCGAAGGAGGCGAACCTCGAGGATGCGTTCGTCGAGCGCCTGACGCTCACGCCGGAGCGGCTGCGGGGCATCGCCGCCGATACGCGGGGCGTGATGCAGCTGCCCGACCCGGTGGGCGAGGTGTTCGATTCGCGCACGCTGCCGAACGGCCTCTGGATCGGCCGGCGGCGGGTGCCCCTCGGCGTGGTGGCGTGCATCTACGAATCGCGGCCGAACGTGACCATCGACATCGCCGCGCTCGCGCTGAAGAGCGGGAACGCCGCCATCCTCCGCGGCGGCAAGGAGGCGCGCCACTCGAACGCGGCCCTCGGCGAACTGATCCAGCGGGCGCTCGCCGGCTCCGCCGTGCCCGCCGATGCGGTGCAGGTCATCAGCGACCCGGACCGGGCGCACGTCGATGAGCTGCTCGAGATGAACGACCTCGTCGACGTCATCGTGCCGCGCGGCGGGTCGCAGCTCATCGACTACGTGCGGCGGAAGGCGACGATGCCGGTCATCGCCCACGGCGACGCCGTCGTCCAAATTTATGTCGATGAGTTCGCGGACCTCGACCTCGCCGAGACGGTGGTGAACAACGCGAAAACGCGGCGGTACAGCATCTGCAACGCCGTCGATACGCTGCTGGTGCACCGGGCGATCGCCGCGCCGTTCCTGCAGCGGATGGCGGCGCGCTGGGCAGGCAAGGTGACGTTCATCGCGGACGAGCGGGCCTACCCGCTGCTCGAAGCGGCCGGCGCGCCGGTCGAGCGGGCGACGGAGCAGACGTGGCGCACGGAGCACCTCGCGCTGCGCGTCGGCGTGCGCATCGTCGATACGATGGAGGAGGCGACGGACCACATCGAGCGGTACGGCAGCCACCACAGCGACGCGATCCTGACGGAGAACTACACCCGCGCGCTCGAATTCCTCGACGTCGTGGATTCGGCGGCGGTCTACGTGAACGCGAGCACGCAGTTCACCGACGGCGCGCAGTTCGGCCTCGGCGCGGAGGTCGGCATTTCGACCCAAAAGATGCACGCCCGGGGGCCGATGGGCCTCCGGGAGCTGACGAGCTACAAATGGACCATCATCGGCAGAGGGCAGGTGCGACCGCTGTGATTACGTTCGAACGCGAATGCCGGACTCCGCACTCGGAGTCGTACACCATCTTCGAAGACGGCAGCATCGTCGGGCGGGTCGACCTGCACTACCAGGGCACGAACGTCTACGCGACGCTCTGCACGACGGCCGATGCGAACGAGGATCGCATCCAGCAGCTCATCGACGCGACGGATGAGCAGCTGGTGATGACGGCGGACCCGTACCGGGAGGACTTCGTGGTCACGGTGTGGCGCGGCTCGCCGGCCGGCGTGTACAGCGACAACGAGCTGGACGACGACGAAGACGACGAGGACACGTTCCGGCTGAACTGAGGGGGCGGCGCCGGGGGCTGGAGGCGCGCCGGGGCGGCGGGGAGGCGGCAGGCGCGCGCCCCGGGCCGGCAGCCGGCGGCAGTGACAGCAGCAGATACCTCGAAGCCGCAGGGCTTGCTAGACTTGGCGGTGGAGAGGTGTCCGAGTGGTTTATGGTGCCGCTCTCGAAAAGCGGTGTGGGGCAACCCACCGGGAGTTCGAATCTCCCCCTCTCCGCCAGGAAACCGAATCTGGACTGGACGTAATGTCCAGTCCTTTTTCATGCCAAATGTTCAGCCTGGTCAACATTTGGCTACCGTTTGGCTACGGACGATCACGCGCCCGGCTGCGGACGCGCTGCCCGCGCGATGGCAGCCCCGAGCTGTTCGGCCGCTTCGCGGAGGTCCCGGAGCCCGGGTGAGCCGGCGTAAACGTCCAGCGTAAACGAGGCCCGGGCGTGCCCCAGCATCTCGGCCAGCACCCGGGGCGGGACCCCCGCGGCAGCCATCAGTGTCGCCGCCGTGTGACGCAGGTCGTGCAGGCGCGCCTCGACACCCGTCCGTTTTGCGAATCCGGCCCACCACGTGCTCAGCGCCCACGGCGAAACCGGGCCGCTCGCCCGCGCCAGGACCCACTCCGCGCCCCTCCAGGCCGGGCCGCTGGCCAGCCGCTCCTCGAGCTGGCGTTTCCGCCACGCCGCCAGCTCTTCGTGCAGCGCCGGGTGGATGGGGATGACCCGGTTCCCGGAGGCCGTCTTCGGCGAACCGACGATTTCACCCTTCGCCGTCCGCAGGCGAGCCCGCCGGACCGCGATGGTGCCGGCGCTCAGGTCCACGTCGTCCCACTGCAGCCCGAGCGCCTCGCCCCGCCGCATCCCCGTGGAGAGAAAGAGCATCCCTGCCGCACGGTAGACGGCCGGCTCGTCCTCCAGGGCTGCGACGACGGCGCCGACCTCCTCGGGGCGCAGCGGCCCGACCTTCCGGGCCGGCCGGGGCTGGGGGAGTTCGGCATAGGCCGCCGGGTTCCGCGCGATGACCTGGAGCCTGCACGCGTCCTCGAGGGCCTTATGCAGGACCTGGTGGTATTTCCGGATGGTGAGCGGCGCGATGCCCTGGGCCAGCCAGCGCCCGTACAGGCTTTGCACCTGCATGGGCCGGAGCGCCTGCAGCTGGAACCGCCCGAGTGCCGGGATCAGGTGGAGACGGACGACCTCCTCGTAGCGCTCGAGCGTCGTCGGCCGGAGCTGCGGCGCGCGCTGGGCGAGCCACTGGCGGAGCCACTCGGCGACGGTGATGCGGCTCGGGTCGACGGCGAGGCCGGTTTCGTGCTCGTGGATGAGCCGGGCGAGCCTGGCCTCCGCGTCCCGCTTCGTGCCGTGGAACGTTTCGGAGCGGCGCCGCCGGCGCCCGGTCAGCGGGTCGCGGTCGAGCTCGATCGAGATGCGCCAGGTGAGGTTGCCGCGCCGCTGGATGCTGCCGCGCATGGTGGGCCTCCGCCGGGTGGGTGAGTGGGTGCGGCCTCTATGATGCCGCGGCGAAGGCGCCAGGTGGTGACGCGGTCAGGCCGCAGTGGCCCACTCGCCCGACAGAACTTCCGCCTGTTCCAGCACGGTGTCCGTCGCCCTTGCCTGCTTGTCGGGCGGGTAGCCGTACTTGCGCAGGACGCGTTTCACGTGCACTCGGAGTTGCGCCCGCACGTTTTCGCGCTGCGTCCAGTCGATGGTGACGTTCTCGCGCACGGTTCGGACCAATTCGCGAGCGATAGCGCGCAGTGTCTCGTCCCCCAGCACCTTGACGGCACTGTCGTTGGTCTCCAGCGCATCGTAAAAGGCGAGTTCCTCGTCGCTCAGCCCCAACGCCTCGCCGCGTGCATCTGCCTCGCGCATGTCGCGGGCGAGGGCAATGAGCTCCTCGATGACCTGCGCCGCCTCGATCGCCCGATTTTGATAGCGCCGGATGCTCTGCTCCAGCATCTCGGCAAACGAACGAGCCTGGACGACGTTCTTGCGCCGCCGGGTCGCTATCTCACCCTTCAAGAGCTTCCGCAGAAGCTCGACCGCGAGGTTCTTCTGCGGCATGCCCCGAACCTCGGCGAGAAATTCCTCGGAAAGGATCGAAATGTCCGGTTTTGCAAGGCCGGCGGCGGAAAACATGTCAACCACGCCTTCAGGCGCGACGGCCCGAGATACGATTTCCCGAATGGCCTGGTCAAGCTCCGCTTCTGGCCGCGCTTCACCGGGTGCGCGTTTGGTGAGCGCCGCCTGTACGGCCTGGAAGAAGGATACGTCATCACGGATACGAAGCGCCTCGTCGTGCGGCACCGCCAGGGCGAACGCCTGCGACAGCTCCCGAACGGCGCGAATCAAGCGCACCTTGCCGTTTTCCTGCGCCAGGACGTGCTCTTGGGCAGCGGGCAGCAGGCTCAGCCGCTGACCCGGTGTGCCGGATACCCACGCCGACCAATCGAACCCGTGGAACAGGTCGCGGCACACCTCGTATTTCTCGAGCATGACGTTCACGGCTTCCTGCCTGTCGAATGCCGCCTGGCCGGTGCCGCCGCTCTCGGTGTAGGTCGCGAGCGCAGCCTTGAGCTCGTGAGCCAGGCCGATGTAGTCCACCACCAGCCCGCCCGGCTTGTCGCGAAAGACGCGGTTCACCCGCGTGATCGCCTGCATCAGGCCATGACCGCGCATCGGCTTGTCGATGTACATCGTGTGCAGCGGCGGCGCATCGAACCCGGTGAGCCACATGTCGCGCACGATGACGAGCTTGAATGGGTCCTGGGGATCGCGGAAGCGGTTTGCGAGTGCCTCGCGGCGCGGCTTGTTCCGGATGTGCGGCTGCCAGTCCAGCGGGTCCGAAGCGGAACCGGTCATCACGACTTTGACCACGCCGCCGGTGTCGTCGTCGTCGTGCCAACTGGGGCGCAGCTTGACGATCTCCCCGTACAGCTCGACACAGATCCGACGGCTCATGCAGACGACCATCGCCTTGCCTTCGAGCGCCTCCAGCCGCTTCTCGAAATGCTCGACGATGTCCTGCGCCACGAGCTTGAGGCGCTTCTCCGCACCGACGATCGCTTCCAGCTGGGCCCATTTCGTCTTCAGCTTCTCCTTGCGCTCGACCTCCTCCCCCTCGGTGACTTCCTCGAAGTCTTCGTCGATCTGCGGCTTGAGTTCGGCAGGCAGGTCGAGCCGTGCGAGCCGGCTCTCGTAGTAAATCGGAACCGTCGCACCATCTTCGATCGCTCGTTGGATGTCGTAGATGCTGATGTAGTCGCCAAAGACGGCGCGCGTGCTCTTATCCGAGAGCTCGATCGGCGTCCCGGTGAAGCCGATGAACGAGGCGTGCGGCAGCGCGTCGCGCATGTGCCGCGCGAAGCCGTCGATGAAGTCGTACTGGCTGCGGTGCGCTTCATCGGCGATGACGACGATATTGCGGCGGTCGGAGAGGGTCGGGTGGCGGTCGCCCCTCGCCTCGGGGAAGAACTTGTGGATGGTGGTGAACACCACGCCGCCAGACTGCACCGAGAGCAATCGCCGCAGGTCAGCGCGGCTTTGCGCCTGCACCGGTGGCTGGCGCAAAAGGTCCTGGCAGCGTGAGAAGGTAGCGAAGAGCTGGTCGTCGAGGTCGTTGCGGTCAGTAAGGACAACGATGGTCGGGTTCTCCATCGCGGGCTCCCTGATGACCCGGCCCGCGTAGAAGGCCATCGTGAGGCTCTTGCCTGAACCTTGCGTGTGCCAGATAACCCCGATGCGCCGATCGCCCGGCCGGCCGCCAGGCTTGCGGCCCGCCTCGTAGCGGCCGACCTCTTCCGCGGCGCGGTGCGCCCGCGCCAGCTCCGCCGCGCGCAGCGTTTCCTCCACCGCCACCAGCACGGCGTGGAACTGGTGGTAGCCCGCCATCTTCTTGACCAGGCGCCCGCTGCCGTCGTCCTCAAAGACGATGAAATCCCGCACCAGGTCCAGGAAGCGCCGCCTGTCGAACAGCCCCTCGATGACCACCTGCAGCCCGGGCATGCGGCTGTCGGCCAGCCGCTCGCCCTCGATCGTGCGCCAGGGCTTGAACCACTCGCGCCCCGCGCCAACCACGCCGACCCGCGCCTCGACGCCGTCGGAGACGACGAGCACGCCATTGGTGGCGAAGAGCGATGGGACTTCGGCCTGGTACGTTTGGAGCTGCTGCCAGGCCGTCCAGATGGTCGCCTCCTCGTCGATCGCGTTTTTCAGCTCGATTACTACGAGCGGCAGCCCATTGACGAAGAGCACCACATCCGGCCGCCGTTCGTGCTTGTTCTCCACTACCGTGAACTGGTTCACGGCAAGCCAGTCGTTGTTCGCCGGGTCGTCGAAGTCGATGACCCGCGCCTGCCCGCCGCGGACGGCGCCATCCGCGGTGCGATATTCGACGGTGACCCCATCGACAAGCATCCGGTGCAGCGCGCGGTTGCGCTGGAGGAGATCCGCTCCCTCGGGTCGGGTAAGCTTGCGGAAGGCATCCTCCAGCGCCTCGGCGGGCAACGTGGGATTGAGCCGCGCCAGCGCATCGCGCAGGCGCGGCGCCAGCAGCACCTCCTCATAGCTGGCTCGCTCCGCCGCCGATGCGCCCGGCGCGATGTCCGGGCCGCGCACAATCTGCCAGCCGATGGCTTCCAGCCAGGCCAGGGCGGCCTGCTCGACGACGGATTCGGTGAACGGAAGGCTCACGCGGTCCATCTTCGCTTACTCGAGCATGTCAAGAGAACGCCTCGGCAATGGCGTTCCAAAAGGTTCTGAAACTCCGCGAGGAGCTTCGCGTCGGATTGACGTGCGTCCCGATCTCACGAGCCGCCTCAATTTTTGAGAGCCCACCCTTGAAATATCCGCACCTCCGCATCTCGCGTTCGAACGCTTCCCAAGTACCACCGCGGACCCCGTCCGGGTCACGGAAAGGCTGCCGGGACGGTACGTTGGCCGGCACTCGCGGGTATGCCGAGCACACCGCCGCCCAGTCGCCGAAGTACCAGGCCTCGAGTTCCTCGATGGCGATGCGGTTGACGAGCCGCCATGGCGAGCCCTCTGACCGTGTTCGTGTCGTCAGTCCAGCGCGCCAAGCAACTTCTTCTAAGTGGCCCTTGAGGGCCATGCAATCGTCTTGGTCAAGGTCCACCAGGACCACCAGGCGCCAGTCGTCCGGCAGCCATGCGGCATAGCCGCGTAGCCGCGCCTCCAGCTTGCTGAGCAAGTCGTTCTTGCCTTGAAAGGGATGGATCTCGAACGTGCGGTCCTGCGGCAGCCAGCGCGGCAGCAGGGCCCGTAGAAATGCTTCTATGGACGGGTCTTCGACCAGGAACTCCAAATGAGCGGCGGGCATGCTCACCGCCTAGGCTGGGGGCGACTTGGCGCACCCTGATTGACCAGCGGGTCCCCCACACCGAGATGCCCCTCCATCCAGAGGTGCCCGAGCAAAGCCCCTTTTTCGACAAACTCGCTCACGCCGGGCACATCGGCGGCACGCTGCGTTTGCGTGTATCCGTGCTCGTCGCGCCACAGCACGCGGACCTCGACGGGCCGTAGCCCGTTCAGGAAAAAGGGCGAATGCGTCGTCACCAGCAGTTGCGTGCGGGCACTTGCTGCGCGGCATTCTTCCGCCAGCTCTGGCAGCAACCGAGGGTGCAGGAAGTTTTCCGGCTCCTCGATGCCGATGAAGGGCGGCGGCGTCGGGTCGTAGAGAAGGACGAGGTAAGCCAGCATCTTCAGCGTCCCGTCGGACGCGAACCTCGCCAGCACCGGGTGGCTGAACGGCGCGTCCTTGATCTGCAGCAGCAGCCGGCCATCGGGCATCGTCTCGGCCAGCACGCGCTCGATCCGCGGCACTCGGCGGCGTAACACATCAAAAATCTGCTCCAGGCGGTCGCCGTGTTGCTCGGCGAGGTACTGGATGACGTTGGCGAGGTTGTCGCCGGTGCGGGTCAGGCGCTCCTGCGGTCCCGCTTCCGGCTGACCCCGCGCGCTGTCGGCTGACAGATACGATACGTACCACCCGGTGATGAAGTCGCGAAGTGCGGCCACTCGCGGATGGTCGGCAAATTGACCGAGCGCGTTCACGGCCAGCAGGTCGGCCGAACTCAGCGGCACTTCGATGCGCTTGTCTTGATCATCCGGAAGCTCTCCGCTAATAGCGCGTCCCTGCCCCTCGCGATATTCGAGAAACCGGAACGGCTTGCCACGCTGCCCACGACGCCACTCGAGCCACTCCTCCGCGACAAACGGTCCGCCAGCACGCTCATCCACGGCGAGGTGATAGGTAATGAGCGGGTACTTCGGCTCTTTGTACTTGATCTCGATGGTTACCGGCCCGTCGCTGCCGCGCGTCTTCAACTCCTTCGCCCGGCCACGCTTGTCCCACGCACGGCGCAGCCCGATTTCAAAGCACTCGGCGAGAAAGGCGAAGACGTCGAAGACGGTCGACTTGCCGCTCCCGTTTGGACCCACAAGCACCGTCAGCGGCTTCAGGTCCCTGAACTCGATGTTATGCAGCGCGCGGAAGTTCTGGACCTTCAGGTACTGGATGCGCGCCTGGCCCGGCGGAGTTTTCGATGGCTTCGTCCTCATGCGACACCCGCCCGTTCAAGGAACTTCTCCGCATCCTTCACCCGCAGCTCACCGGAGATGAGCTTCGGCAGCAGCGTATCGCGCAGCGCGGCGAGGGTGCGGCACTGTGCTAACAGGGCGATACAGGTCTCCAGCGAAAGGAACTTCGCAAACTCCTCGGCCACTGAAACAGGTGGATTTACGAAGGTCATAGTAGCGAGCATGCTGGGTACATCTAGATTTGGAAACGCGGTCCCAGTCCGGTAAGCGTCGATTACGCCTTCTTGATAAGCGTTGCGCAGTTGCATCCACAACACGGCCGACTGTTCCGGTGTACACTTCGGGTCGAGACGTTTACAAAAGTTGCTATAGCCAACGTTCTCGCCGAGAAGCGATTTATAGGCGCTTCGCCAGAGCAGACTGCGGCCGCAGAATGAGCCCGATCCTTCGATAAGGATGGCCCCATCAGGCAGTGCACGGTCGGATGCCTGCTTCGGAGAGAGCCAACGGACGGGCACCTCTGGAATGCGCCCTTCCGCGAGATCATGGCAGTCGATGCCCCGCAAACACCGAACCTCAACGGTAGCACGGGACGTTCTTTGGTCGTCACCCCAGACTCCACTCAGGCCGCTGCGGAAGAAGTCCCCCAGCCGGCCCACCTGCCACCCCTCCGGTATTTCGCCCAGCTCGGAATCCACCAGGCGGTCGGGGAAGAGGTCGTAGAGGTGGGCGGGCAGGCCGGGCAGCGATTCGCCCCGCCGCCACCGCCCCTCCATCTTGGCCCGCACGGGTTCGAAATCGACGAACCACGCCTGGAAGAGCGCCCGCGCCATCGCCTCCAGCGTCTCGCTCATCCGCCGGTTCAGCTCGATCTTGTCATCGAGCGCCCCCAGGATGTGCGCGATGGCGCGCTGCTCGGGAAGGGGAGGGGCAGGCAAGTCAAGAGACTCTGCGAAGTCCCACCGCGCACGCGGCATCCTAGTGCCCTCGGACGATCTGACGAGAGGCTCTATGAAGTGATCCGACGACAGAAGGTAGAGCAAAAATTTTCCGTCAGAGCTTTCCCTAGGACGTAATACCCAGATCTCTGTTGAACATATACCGTTGAAATTAGGTCGCACAAGCTTACGGAAATAAGGACGAAGTCTTCCAACCAAGATATCTCCGCAATTAAAGCGGAGCTTTATGCTCTTGACTTCTTCCGCCGACCCAGTCCCAAGTAGTTGCAGTGTGCCTGCTCCTATATGCTCAAGTCCGACGTAGGGAAGCGCACTAGAATCCGATGGCTTTACCGGGTCCCAGACCAATACTGCTAAGTCGCGCAATGGTCTCTTTTCCCACTCACCCGCCATATCCCAGCTCCTGCAGGTTCTTCGCAATCGCCGCGTCCAGCTTCGCTGCCGCTGCCTGCTGCTCCCGGAGCTGGGCCACCAGCCGGGCCATCTTCTGGTCGAAGGGCTCGTCGTCCTCCTCCTGCGCCTCGGCGCCCACGTAGCGGCCAGGTGTCAGCACATGCCCGTGCGACCGGATCTCCTCGAGCGTCGCGCTCTTGCAGAAGCCGGGCACGTCGCTATACGTCCCCGCCCCCGGCTCGCCCCGCCAGGCGTGGTAGGTATCGGCGATTTTCCGAATGTCTTCGTCGGTGAGCTCGCGGTGGGTACGGTCCACCATCGTCCCGAGTTTGCGGGCGTCGATGAAAAGGACCTGGCCGCGCCGGTCGCGGAATCTGCCGTTTCCCTTGTCCCGGGCGAGGAACCAGAGGCAGGCAGGAATTTGCGTAGAGTAGAAGAGCTGCCCGGGCAGGGCCACCATGCAGTCCACCAGGTCGGCCTCGATGATGTTTTTCCGAATCTCGCCCTCGCCGGACTGGTTGGAGGACATGGAGCCGTTCGCGAGGACGAAGCCTGCCACGCCGGCGGGCGCGAGGTGGTGGATGATGTGCTGCACCCAGGCGAAGTTGGCGTTGCCCACCGGGGGCACGCCGAATTTCCACCGCCTGTCCTGCCGCAGGCGCTCACCGCCCCATCTCCTAAGCCTGAACGGAGGATTGGCGAGGATATAGTCCGCCTTCAGGTGGGGGAACTGGTCGTTGTGGAAGGTGTCGCCTTGCGCGAGCTGCGCATCGATGCCCCGGATCGCGAGGTTCATCTTCGCGAGCCGCCAGGTGGTGTGGCTCGACTCCTGCCCATAGATGGAGATATCCGCGACGGCTTTGCCGCCGTTGCCGTTGCCCGTCGCATGGGCGCGGACGAACGCGACTGACTGGACGAACATGCCGCCCGAACCGCAGCACGGGTCGTAGACGCGGCCACGGTACGGCTCGATCATCTCGACGAGCAGGCGCACGATGCAGCGGGGCGTGTAGAACTCACCGCTATTCTTCCCTTCAGCGCTTGCAAACTTGGCGAGGAAATATTCATAGACGCGGCCGAGGACGTCGTGGTCGCGCGCCTGGGCATCGCCGACGCGGATGCTTGAAATGAGATCGACGAGCTGCCCGAGCCGCTCCTTGTCGAGCGCAGGGCGGGCGTAGTCCTTGGGCAACACGCCGCGGAGTGAGGGGTTGTCGCGCTCGATGCCCGCCATCGCGTCGTCGATGAGCTGGCCGATGGTCGGCTGCTTCGCCTGCTGCTGGAGGTACGGCCAGCGCGCCTCAGGCGGGACCCAGAAGAAGTTTTTCGCGCGGTATTCATCGGGGTCCTCGGGGTCAGCGCCGTCGTCGCGTTCCGCTTCGAGCTTCGCGTGCTGTTCTTCGAAAGCATCGGAGATGTACTTCAGGAAGATGAGGCCGAGGACGACGTGCTTGTACTCCGCCGCGTCCATGCTGCCGCGCAGGGCATCGGCCATCTTCCAGAGCTGCGCCTCATAGCCAAGCACGGCGCCGGATTTTGCGGCGGCGGCAGTGCCGGAGCGCCGACCGCGGCGCCTGGGTTCCGGTGACTCCCCGGGCGATGGTTCGAGCGAGAACTGGGCCATGCGCACCTCCGTTCAGCTGCGGCGAATGATGGAGCGATCTTTACCACCCCGGCGCGTCAAAAGCTGTCGCTTAGGCGTTCCGGCGGCCTTCTTCCCGCCAACCCCTGACGACATGACAGCAACCCCTCCCGGATGGCCCGCCGCGTCCGCTACCATGGCCCCACCCTCGATAGAACAGGTGTTCGGATTCATGGCGGAGCTCGTCGTCCTCGTCATCGAAGCCCCGTCCCCTTCGGCCCTCGCCCCCTGGCTCGCCCGCTGCCCGGGACGACTGGCGGCGGGCCCCCGGTCGCTGCCCTCTCCTCGCGAAGCCGAAGCAGTCCTCGCGCCCGCCGGGCTCCGCCGCCGCCTCCCTCCCCCGGCCTCCTCGCCCACAGCGCCCCATCCCCGCCCGCCCCGGCCGGCGGCGCCGCCGTTCCCGGGCTGCGGCCCCTGTCCGCCAGGAATACCCGACGCATTCGCGCTGCCGCCTTCGCCACGGGCCGAAGTCTAACACTCCGCCAGCCCGCCGCCGACGTCTCACGACATCGCCCTGCCGTCCCCGCTCACCTGGACCTGCGTCGCCCGCCTCGCACCCGTCTTCGGGGTGCCGATGGAAACCTTCGCCCTCCCGGAGGACGCCGCATGACCACCGCCGCCGATTGGCTGCCCGATGCCCCGCTCCTCACCGTCCCGGAAGTCTCCCGCGTCCTCCGCGTCTCCGAACGCGCGCTCCGCGAATGGCTCTACCACAAGCGCGAGGGCCAGCCCGTCATCCCCCACGTCCGCCTCGGCCGCCGCGTCCTCATCCGCCGCGAGTGGGTCGAGCAGATCCTCACTGGAACCACGCAGCCCCCGGGCGGCCACCCGGGGGCTGCTGAATAGGAGGTACGAAGAGATGGTAGCACAGCGCACGCGCGGCCGGCCCGTCTCCGATCGGGGGCTCCTCGAGGAGGCGCGGGTCCAGGCCCTCGCCCTCCGGCAGGAGCTCGCCGCGCACGACCAGTGGGAGGCGGCCGCCCTCGAGGTGGCCGAGCTGCTCCTCGCCGAAGGGCGGCTGCTCGAGGCGCGCCGCGTCATCCGCCGGCTCCGCCTCCGCGACCGCTGGGAGAACGCCCGGCACGCGGAGATCGACGACGTCTGGCAGGAGGTGGGAGCGTGAGCGCCCTCGCCGCCCTCGCCGCCCTCGCCGTCCAGCTCACGCTCGTCGGCGCCGCCCTCTTCATCGGCGCCGCCACCATCGGCGACTTCCTCCGGGAGGTGCGCCGGTGAGCCGCAGCGCCGCCATCGTCCGCGCCCGCTACCGGGCGCTCGACCCATCCACCTCCCGCGACGCCGCCCGCCGCGCCGACGCCGCCGGCCTCCCCGCCACGCAGGCCGCGTGGTTCCTCGCCGCCGTCCGCGCCAGCCCCGGGCGCACCGCCTCCGAGCTGGCGGAGGCCTCCGCCGGCCGCTTCGACCGCTACGCCGCCAACCGCCGGCTGGCCGACCTCGAGCGGCTCGGCCTCGTCCAGAAAGGCCCGGCCCGGCGCGCGCCATCCGGCCGGCTGGAGGTCACGTGGCTGCCGGCAGAGGTCCAGGGGGCGCTCCTGTGACGGCCCTCATCCACCCCTCCGCCGAGCGCGTGCTCCTCGCCGCCGCCAGCCTCTGGCGCGAGCGCGGCATCCCCCCCACCGTCCGCGAAATCGCCGAGCGCGCCGGCTTCCGCGGCGCCAGCACCGCCTACTACTGGCTCCACGAACTGCGTGAGGATGGCCTCGTCCAGTGGGACGACGGCACCTACCGTTCGCTCCGCCTCACCCCGCGCGCCCTCGAACACCTGCAGCTGAAGGAGGCACGATGACCGCCGACACCCCGACCATCCAGCCCGCCCTCGCCGACGCCCAGCCGGCCCAGCCGCAGCCGGCGCCCGCCGCCGACGCCGGCGCCCTCCTCGAACAGGTCGTCGTCGGCGGCGACCTCGCCCGGCTCACGCCCGCCCAGCGGCTCGACTACTACCGCCGCGTCTGCGACTCCCTCGGCCTCAACCCGCTCACGAAGCCGTTCGACTACCTCCACCTCAACGGCCGGCTCGTCCTCTACGCCACCCGCACCGCCACCGACCAGCTGCGGGCGAACCGCGGCATCTCCGTCGACATCACCAGCCGCGAGATGCTCGCCGAGGCCGGCCTCTACGTCGTCACCGCCCGCGCCGTCGACCGCACCGGCCGCTCCGACGAAGCCGTCGGCGCCGTCAGCGTGCTGGGGCTGAAGGGCGACGCGCTCGCCAACGCCCTCATGAAGGCCGAGACGAAGGCGAAGCGCCGCGCCACGCTCTCCCTCGCCGGGCTCGGCTGGATGGACGAGACGGAGGCCGACGCCATCCCCGGCGCCCGCCCGGCCCGCGTCGACCGCGAGACCGGCGAGCTGCTCGAGCCGCACCCGCTGCCGGCCGGCGCCGGCGAACCGCCCGTCGAGCTCGACCGCGGCCAGTGGGAGGCGCTCGGCCACGCCCTCCGCGCCAACGGCCTCACCAAGCAGCAGCTCGTCGCCTACCTCGACGCCGAACTCGGCCCGAACCGGCTCGGCCCCGCCGCGAAAGTGCGCGAATGGTTCCGGCGGAACCCGGAGGCCGACGTCATCAGCCTCGTCGCCGAGGTCTACCGCTTCGAACAGGGGGAGCACGATGACCCGCCGGCCGCCTGACGCGCACGTCCACCGCTGGCGCATCGACGAGCCGGACGGCCGCGCCTGGCTCGACGGCCGCTGCCGCGCCTGCGGCGCCGTCCGCCGCTTCCCCGCCTCCGAAGACGCCTGGATCGCGAGCCGCGGCATCAGCCGCGACCGCCTCTACGAGCGGGTCATCCCGTCCGAAATCCGGGCCCAGTGGCGGCTGCGCGACTGGAGCGACTGGTGATGCGCCGCTGGCCCCTCATCGCCAACTGGCTGCCCGCGCCCGGCTGCGACCTCGCCGCCGCCGGCGCCCGGGCGGGCGATTTCGAATCCCGCTTCGGCTGGCTCACGCCGGACGAAGAGCAGGTGATGGGCTGGGCCGTCGACCGGCGCGCGCCGCTGGCCGCCGCCCGCAGCCCCTACGCCCTCTGGCGCGGCGGCTGGCTCGACCTCCGCGCCATCGCCTGGCTCGGGAGGAACTGACGCCATGCCGCACCTCCACGTCCGCATCCGCCGCGGGCGCGACGTCATCGACGAGTACATCGTCCCGCCCGGCGACGAGTTGGCGGCCGCCGCCGGCGCCGGCGCCGTCCCCTGTGCCAGCCCGGCCTGCCGCGTCGGCTGGTCGTTCTCCCTCCGGAGGTGCCGCGGATGAGCTGGGCGAAGTTCTCGGACGATTTCTGGTGTCATCCGAAGGTGGTCGGACTGTCCGACCGCGCGTTCCGGCTGCACGTGACCGCTATCTGCTGGTCAGCCGCGCTGGAGACGGACGGGGCGGTCCCGCGGGCGATGCTGGCCGTTCTCCGCGGCACGCCGGCCGCAGCCCGCGAGCTCGAAGCCGCCGGGCTCTGGGAGCAGACGGCCAGCGGCTGGGTCATCCACGACTTCCTCGAGTACAACCCCAGCCGGTCCGACCTGGAGGAGCGGCGCGAGCGCCGCTCAGCTGCCAACCGCGAGAACGCCCGCCGCCGCTGGCAGCAGGACGCCTCCGGTTCGCATGCCGATGCCGATGCGACCAGCGATGCGAATTCGCATGCGACTTCGCATGCCGCTGGCATTCAGGTCGCATCCAGTTCGCACCGCCTTTCGCATGACCATGTGCATGCACCCGACCCGACCCGTACCCGTAGAGCTGCTGCTCCTGACTCACTTCGTTCGTCAGCAGCAGCAGCTGAAGCAGCCGCTGCGGCTGCTGGATGCGAACCGGCTGCGAATTCGCAGCCGCCGGGCGAGCCGGCGGCGCCGTCAGAGCCGGCGGACCCGCTGCCCCTGCTGCTGCGCCACTGGGAGCGCGCCACCGGGACGACGGTGACGCCGATGCTGGCCGACTGGCTCGATGCCGAGCTCGGGCAGGGCACGCCGGAGGACTGGCTCCGCGACGCCATCGCCGAGACCGGCGCCAACGGCGTGAAGGCGTGGAAGTACACCCGGAGCATCGTCGAGCGCTGGAAAGCACAGGGCCGGGATTCGCCGCCGGCGCCCGGCGCAGCTTCGAACCGACCACGCCAGCAGGAGGTGACCCGTGGAGAAACTCGCCAGCGCGCTGAACGGGCTTGGGCTGACGACCCAGTCCTCGCCGAGTGGCGCGCCCTCGGCATCCTCGCCGAGTGAGGCCGCAGCGCCGGCGCAGCGCCGGTGGGCGGAGCCGGTCGCCTGCCCCGGCTGCGGGTCTGACGACGTCGAGCCGCCGCACTGGCGGCACCGCTGCTGCGTCTGCCGCGACGGCGGCCGCATCCGCCGCGGCTACCCCATCGGCCACCCGCTCTTCGGCCGCTCCGAACCCTGCCCGGCGTGCGCCGGGGCGGCCGCAATGGCTGCAGCCGGCGCCCCGCCGCCGGCGTCGCCAGAGGAGCGCATGCGCATCCCGGCGCGCTACCGGTCGGTCACGTTCGACCAGTGGCTGCCGGCGAACGGCACGCCTCGTGTCCGCTGCCAGTCCTACGCCGCCAGCTGGCCGCCCGAACGTCCGCTGCTGTTCCTGACCGGCGAGAAGGGCACCGGCAAGACCCACCTCGCCTGCGCCATCCTCCGCGCCGCATGGGAGCGCCACGGCGTCCGCGGCCAGTTCTGGCCGGTCATCGACCTGCTCGACCGGCTCCGCCGCGCCTCCGACCCCGACCGCGCCACCGAGACCGTCGACGACGTGCAGGAGCAGCTCCTCCGCGTGCCGCTCCTCGTCCTCGACGACCTCGGCGCGCACCGCGGCACCGAGTGGGCCGAAGAGCGGCTGTTTGCGCTCATCGATGCCCGCTACCGCGACGGCCTGCCGCTCGTCGTCACCTCGAACGTCGGCCTGCTCGATGTCGCGCCGCGCGTCCGGTCGCGGCTCGCCGATGCGCAGGTCAGCACCGTCGTCCCGTTCGCCGGCCCGGACCGGCGGATGGGCGCGCCGAGGGACGCCGCATGACCGCGCCGGCCAGCCGCCAGTCCGTCGCCTGCGAAGGCCGCGCGCTCGTCCTCGAGCCGGCCCGCGACGCCGCCGGCCGGCCGCGCCTCCGGCTCTCGGCCGTGCTCAACCCGTACGCCGGCGGCTACCTCCGCGTCACCGCCGCCGAGCTGACGCCGCGGCAGGCGCGCCAGCTCATCGACGCCATCGAGAACCTGCTCCTCGAGGAGGGACTGTCCGATGCGTGACGTGCTCGAGTTCGAAGTGCCGCTGCCGCCGGCCGAGGCCTCGCCGAACCTCCGCGCCTCCCGGCTGGCGCGGATGCGCGCGCTCGCCGGCTACCGCTGGCTCGTCGGCGCGCTCGCCCGGCAGGCGCTGGAGCGCTCCAGCTGGCCGATAGCCCCCCGCGTCCGCCTCTCGCTCACCTACCGGCTCGCCGGCGGCCGCGACGGCTTCTACCGGCCGAACGACCCGGACAACGCGCTGGCGGCGGCGAAGCCGCTCATCGACGGGCTGAGCGACGCCGGCCTCATCGAGGACGACAGCTGGCGCTGGCTCGAAATCGGCCGCATCGCCGCCGACCCGGACGGCGGGCCCGGCGTCCTCATCCGCGCGGAGGTGCTGGAGTGAGCCGCGCTGCGATGACGTGGGGCTGGCTCGCGCAGACGTTCCGCAGCTGGCGCATCGTCGGCGTCCGCGCCTCCGGCGACGCCGCCCGGCAGGAAGTCGTCGTGACGCTCGTCCGCCGGGGAGGGGGACGCGAATGATGACCTGCCTCGACTGCGGCCGGCTCTGCGAAGGCAGCTACTGCGCCCTCCACGCCCGCGCCGCAAGACGGTGAACGGGGCGTAGGGGGCCGGGTGACACGACGCTCAGCGGCGGCTCACTGGCCGGAGGCGGAACACGATGGCCGTCCGGGGTCGGCCGTCCCTACCCGGGACTCCTTCGCGGAACTCGTGGCCGGCGTACTCCATCTCGCCGATGTAGCGATACCAGCGAGGCCGAGTCCACTCAAAGAGATGCAGCTGTTTCCCCTCCCGGCGGTGGTCAACCAGTGCACGGTTGCCGCCGATGATCCGATCAGCTCCCGACCGCGACTCGGCGTAGTAAAGGTACTCTCCCCGCTCGGCATCCCATCCGTCACGGTAGCCGAAGGCCTCACCGCCCTGGCTCATGAATAACAACACCGCGCGTGCCTTCGACGGCGTCGAGATACCGGGACGCTCCTGCCCGCCGAAGAGCCGGTGGATATCAGGACGGTAATACTCCTCACCGGGAATGAACATGCCGGGAATGTAGCCAGGCGTGACCTCCGCTGCAATCACCGGCTTGGCCCGATTATCCCATCACCTGTTTTCACACCTGGTCCGTTCCTGCGGCCCGTAAAGCCCGCTGGCCTGTGTGCCCATCACCCCGCAGCGGGGGAGGTGTGCGCATGGGCCTGCTTCTTTTCGGCGAAGTGCGCGGCATCGACTCGGCGAAGCGCCGCGTCCAGGCCGTCATCAGCACCGCCGCCGTCGCCCGCGACGGCGCCGTCATCGAACCCCGCGGCTGGCGCTTCGAGCACTACGACCGGAACCCTGTCGTCCTCTGGAACCACGACACCGCCCAGCTCCCCATCGCCCGGGCCGTCCCCGGCGAGCGGATGGTGACGGAGCGCGAAGCCCGCGCGCTATGTGCGGGCGCGCAGGTAGTACGCGCGGGAAACCAGGACCAGCTCGCCCGCGCGGAGCATCTCGAGCAGCTCTGAGCCTGTGTACAGCCTCGGACCTGGCACGAGCAACCCGTGACCGGCAGGGTCAGCTTCTATCGCATGCCAGGCGTCCGCACTCATCGCCACGCCCGGGTACTGGAAGCCATGATCATCCAAATATATCGACAGCTCACTGCTTCTGCCCGCATCGTGGAAATTCCATCCATGCTGGCCATCCGCCTTCGCAATGAAGCTTCCATCCTCCCTGGCAAATCCTTCACCGTCATCTGCTTCTTCGAACCCCTGGCTGAGTGCGTACTCCTTGATGATACTAGATGTTGACTTTCGGGAAGACCTTCCCGACTCAACGAAATCTGTTTTTCCTCCAACTTCCGCGAGATTTTCTAAGCGATCTATCCGCGCACTAGCGGTTTTCATAGCCGCAACAATCTCTACGGAACCTTCGACCTCGCTTTCCGCAAATCCATCTAGCTGATCTTTATTGGTCTTTTCCAGAACATTCCGATCACTGGAGTCCGTCTCCGCCTCAAGATCGAAAACAGCTTGAAAATATTCTTGAATAAAATCCGAAGAACGGAGCACACAAAATGTGATCGCGTCTTTGAGCTCTTTGAGCCCGAATGGCGCACCCAGCTCTTCAGCGATGCTTCCGCAGGAGCGCACATCGCCGCCACGGAGCAGGAACCGGGGGGCGCGCCCGCGCTCCCAGACGCACGGCGCGGAACGTCCTCTGCCCACCTGCTGACCGTCGAGGAAAGGCGCGACTTCGAGGTCGACGTGTTGCCCGAGCTGGACCCACGACGTCCGGGCGAGTTCGTGCGCCAGCGCGCGCACCCGCTCCTGTTCGGCAGGCTCCGGCAGCCGAACCCGAGCAAGGCAATCCGCCAGTGCTGACACCCAGATCGGCTGGGGCCCGCCGGCGGGCAGCCGGTGCCCGGTCAGCGGGAGGTAGGTGAGTTCCTCATCGATGCGGCGCAAGCCGCCGAAGGCCTCGTGAGTGACCTGGGCTTCCGAGAGCATGGAAAAGTCCGCGGTCTTGGCCGCGACCTCGGGGTAGAGCGCGAGCTTCTCCCCTGAGGCGTAGTGGAACCACGAAATCGGTGTCCATCTGCCGTCCAGCGAGAGCCAGTGCCCGCACGCTCGCCAGACGTCGGCAGGCATCTGCGCAATCGACCGGCGAACCCGCTCAAGGCTCGTCCCTTCGAGCACACCGTCCGAGGGGAGACCGCGCAACCAGTCAAGCACAGCCTCCAGCGTGGGCCGTTGGGGCACTCCGAGCAGGCTCCAGAGCGGGGAGGCACGGACGGCTGCGTGGATTGGCGCCAGGGCCGTACTCCCGGGGAGCGCTTCGTCAGCATCGAGGAAGACCTCTGACGCCTTTGCCCAGCTTCGCTCGGCCGTCGCAATGAGCGCCTCCTGGTGAAACGCCTGCCGAACCGCCTCCAGCTGGGCAGCCTCGTCGATGGCGATTGCCCGGGCGAGTGCATCGTACCAGCGCTTCAGCTCCCCAAGGAGCGGCTCCGGGCTCGGCGCTTTGGCGAGCGCCCGCACGCGGCTGAGCAACCCGGAGACATCGCCGACGCGCTCTCGCACGCCGAGGAGACGCAGGAGCGGCCGATACTCTTCCCGGTCGTAGTGCTCGTGGACGAACGGCTCCACGCCCGCGAAGGCAATGGTCTGCTCATTTCGCATCAGCAGTTCAGCGGGAATCCTCGGGCGACCTTCGGTGTCCGGGAGGCACGGCAGTTCCGCGAGCCTCCGAATCCACTTCGCCGGATACTGACCAATCGCAACCGACCGCTCGGCGCCATTGGATGCTCGCTCAGTGACGTGAACGAACATCTTCTGAGATATTCGACTCCAGTTGCGAAGACAAATACTGAGAAGTACAGGAGATTTCCATGTATCTTCTTCCATCGACTCCAAACTTCTGCTATCGAAGTCTGTGTCGAAGATGCTAATTATACTAAAACTGCGATAAAAATCGTGACCAACTTCAATTCTTCTTTCCTTGCAAAATCTCAAGAAAGATCGTTTGTCGTACCATTCCACGAAATCATGCCACGGCGGAAGCGTTACGAAGCGCGATCTTTGCTTCGCAATCCAGGACTTGAGTCGTTCTGTTTGTCTACCTTCTATGTTTGCCCAGTATTCATCTGACAAAGAATTTTTCGACACGAAATCTTCCGTCATAAACTGAGGCAAATCTTCATCAAAAGGAAAGAGGACCGTGTCAGGCCCTGCGAACGAACCGCCCGAGGTGACGAACAGGAAGTTCCCGGGCATCGCCACATCGTGACGCGCCAGTACGCGCGCCCACTGGATGAGGAGATGCCGGCTCGAGCTGGCGACATCGCGCTGCATCGACCACGCCCGGTTGGCGAGGTCCGACAGGGAAGCGGCGAGCGAGAGGTTGCACCAGCCGCAGAGCTCCTTCAGCCGTGACTTCATGCGCTCGTCGTCCAGCTCGTCGACGAACTCGAGCCACTGTGGATCGAGCGGGAGCAGCGCATCGCCGATCAATTCGGCCAGGTCCGGCGGCAGGCTCCCCTCCTTGATGTTGACGACCCGTTCACCAGCGACGAGCGTCCGGCGTTGCGCGACGGGCCAAATCGCCAGGCGCTGCAACTCACCGGGCGGTACGTATGGGCTGGCGCGATGCTCGTAAAGGGCATCATGCAGCCGGGCCAGCCGCTCGAAGGATGCGGGCCTGGGGACGGAGGGTCGGACAGAGACCGCATGCCACAAGTCCGAGAGCGTGGCAACCTTGAGCGACGCCCACTTCTCGAGCGCCGACAGCGCACCCCGCGACACCTGCGATGCCACGATGTCGCGCCACTGGCCAGGGAACACCCGTCGGAGGTCTTCGAGGTCGTCCCAAACCCTCAGTGCGACGGCCGGCGGAGCCAGGACCTCGTCTCCGGCCAGGACCTCGCCCCGAGATGCGAGTACCATCGGCACGCCGCCCAGCCCGGCCTTCATCGCCGTGAGCACCAGGTCGGACGGTGCATCATCCTCCGCCGCAGTCAGGGACGGGAGCAGTCCGTAGGCCTGTGCCCGCTCAGCGAGCGACAGCGAAGCATCCCCCAGCCAGCCCAGGAGCGAAGCAGCGGCGAGCCGGCCCGCCTCCTGCAGGAGCCAGCGGTTGAGCGGCGAAACCGCTACATCCTTGATTCCAAAACGACCGGGGTCCTGGAGGAACGGTGCGTTGACGGAGAAGGGCAATCGAAGCTGCGCTCCGGTCGGCAGGACCACGTACGCCCGCTGAGGATCCGGGAGCCCAAGGACAACCTGGACCGAGATGGCGGGCGGCTCGAACCCGGGGTCGTGGCGCTCCTTCCGCACTTCGTCGAGCGCTTCCGGGGGCATTTCGGCCAGGGTCGATTCGAAGCGAACGACCTCCGCCGTCTGCCGCGCCTCGAGCCTCAGCCGCCGCGAGCCAGGCACCGGGCCGCGCCCGAGGTCGGCGCACGCCACCCGGACGCCGTCGAAATCGATCTCGCGCAGGTTCCGGAAAAACAGGATCGATGCAGGCGCTTCCCGCCACCGGTGCAGGCTTTGGAGAACCGCCGCCGCGCGCTGCTCGTCAGCCAGTCGGACGGTCACGCGGACCGTCATCCCGGGACCGGGCGGGGCTGCGTCCGGGTCCCACTGCGGCAGCGTGAATCGCTCGGCATCGAACCGGACGCGAAGCGTCGGCGTCGCCAGCCAGACCGACGGCCCAAGGCTGAAGGTAGTCTTGAAGCCCATTCCCCGGAAACCGATCGTGTGCAGATGGCGCTTGTTCGACAGCCCAAAACCACATATCGAGGCGAAATCCGACTCGGTGAAGTCCCTTCCGTCATGCTCGAACCAGAAGACTCCATCATCCAGCGTGACCCGGACGCGGGTCGCCCCGGCGTCCTCAGCGTTCTGGAGCAGTTCGGAGATAACGTGGGCCGGGCTTTGTACCTGCTGGAACAGTTGATGCCATGGCCCGGCAAGACCGGGATCGCCTTCGAGCTGGGTCCAGCGTTCCCCTTGTCGTCGCTGCTGGGCTTCAAAGTAGTTAGGCGGCCGCACTGCTCATCCCACGCTGTCCTTGATTCGGGCGTTTTGTACCGGCTTCCCCTCCGGTCTGCAACGCGAAGGAACCCATCGCTCCATTGCGCAAGCAATTGGCGAGCCCGAACGATTACGACGACTTAGTGGCCCCCTCACTCCTCTTCGAAGGCCCAGGACTGGAACTTCAGGGCGGCGGCGTTCTCGCTCACCACGCGCCGCACCTCGGGGCTGAACCCCTCCTTCGATTCCGCCTGGACGAGCAGGATGACCTCCACCTCGGCGTCGGGGACGTCCGCGAGATGCTGGATGATTTCATCGGCGACCTGCGCGGCAGAGCCCGCGACCCGCAGGGGGTTCAGCTTCACCTGACCGTGGAACCGGCGCGGCTCCTGCCTCGCTGGGCCTCCGCCTCCTGGGCCGCCGGAACCTCCCGGCCCCCCGCCCGGCCCATTCCCCGGCCCATGGGGCCCGGGATCACCTGGCTTCGCTTTCGCTTCCTGGTGTTTCGCAGCGACCTCCTTTCGCACGATGACGGCGCTCGCATCGATGTTGACGGCCGCGGGACGCGAGCCGAACGCGAGCCCGAGGTACTTGCCGTCGGCGAAGCCATCGGCGTAGCCGAAGTAGTCCTCCGCCGCCGCGCCGGCCTGGACGGTCCGCTGCAGCACCTGCCGGTTGAGCAGCCGCGGGAAATAGGTGTACCGGGCGAGGTTTTCTTCCCAGAGCTGTTTGATGCCGATGTGCTGCATCCCCTGCGGCCAGAACCAGCGCTCGAGCTCCTGCGTGAGGAACACGGGTGACCACGATTCGAGCAGGAGTTCGTCCGCCTGGAGCGCGGCCATGACTTTTTTCGCCAGCGAGCCGGTGCCGCCGAGCTTGCCGGCGGTGTCGATGGCGCGCATCTGCTCGGGCTCGACGGTCCAGGTCCCGTCACGCTGTACGGCCTGGCTGTGCGGCACGATGACCCACCGGTAGCCGCTCTCCAGCAGCGCCGCGATGGCGGCGGCCGCCCGGTCGCGGCCGTCGGCCGCCTGCTGCACCTGGGTGTCGTCCAGGTTGAGCTGCTTCCGTTCGTCGTAGATCGATTTCCAGGCGATGAACGACTTGGCAGCCTCGACGAGGGGGGCGTGGGTTTCGGCATCGAGCGCGGCGAAGACGACCATGTTCCGCGCCAGCCGGGGCTGGCTCCCCCGGTTCTGCAGCAGCTCCCGCGCCCACGTCATGGCCGGCGAATCCGATTCGCCGGCGCGGTGCGGGAGCCGCGGCGCGATGACGACGAGCCGGACTTCGGCCTCATCGGGCACGTCGCCGCTGGAGGCGGGGGCGACGTGCTTCGCGGCGAACCCGGCCCGGTCCGCATCATCGCGCAGCCGGGCTTCGAGCAGGGCGTGGGCATCGTCGTCGCTGATCCGGCTGAGGCGGTCGGCCACGGCCTTGTTCAGGTTGGGGCGCACTTCGAACCAGTACCGGCTCCCGCTCGTATGGAGGAACTGGAGCCGCTCGCTCAGGCGGGCGAGCACGTCGTTGTAGGTGGCCACCGGCTCGCCCGGGCGGGCGGCGCCGAGCCGGATGCGGACGTCCTCGAGCCCCGGCGCCGCCTTGCCGGGGACGCTCCCGAGCAGGATCGTCCGGGCGGTGGCGCGCGCGGCGAGCACCTTCCCGAAGCGCGGATTCGCGAGGTCGATCTGCATCGCCTCCGACGATGGCCCCTCGACGTCCGCATCGATGACCGACTGGAAGGCCGGCGGCAGATAGCGCATCAGCTCTTCGCGTACGACCGGCAGATCGAGCCGGAGCGTGGCCGGCATGATGAGCGCCGAGGGGTCGTTATCGCGCCACATCGCCTGCACGGCCCCCGCCAGCAGGCGCAGCACGCCGCGGGTCGACTGGAAGTGCGGAATGGCGCCGTTCCAGTCCTGGTAGAGCCGGTCGAACAGCTCCGGGTGGAAGGGGTAGGCCGCCCGCATCCGCTGCTCGTACTCCCGCTCCTGCGTCTCCCGCGGGAAATCGGCCGGGTGTTCCCGGTAGTACTTCGTGAAGGCGGCGACGACCATGTCGCGCGCGTCGGGGTCCACGCGCTCGAACAGCCGCCGCCGGACGACTTCGAACGATTCCATCGGCTGGACCGGCTGCCACGCGGTTTCGATGCGGCCGAAGGTCTGCTGGATGCGCTGGAGCACCTGCTGGCCCTGGACGCCGCCGATCTCCATATCCGATTCGGGGATGGAGGCAGCGATGATGACGTTCGGCGTCGCCTTCGCGATCTCGGTGAGGGAGTGGATGAAGCTGAGGAGCGATTCGAGCGTGCCGCCGGGCACCCGCTTGCCCGCGCCGGTCGGCAGGTTGCGGCCGTAGGCGACGAGCTCATCGATGAGGACGATGCAGGGCGCCGTCATCTCGAGCACTTTGCGGATCTCGTCGGCGGGGGCGACGCCGGTTTCGTCGGCGGTCTGCACGAGCTTGTAGGCGTTCCAGCCGCCGAGCTGCCACGCCATGTGGCCCCAGAGCGTCTTCAGGCTGATGCCGAGCGACTTCAGCTCCGGGTCGTCGTCGAAGGGCGCGGTGGCGGAGATCTTGGTGCCGACGAGGACGGCGACGTTCGCCTTCGGGATTTTGACCCCGAGCTCCTGGCTCAGCTCCTTCAGGACGGGCACGTCGCTGACGATCTCGGCGCCGGATTTGGCCATGTGGTAGAGGGCGAGCATGGTGTGCGTCTTGCCGCCGCCGAAGCCCGTCTTCAGCTGGATGACCGGGTCGCCGCCCTGCCCGGTGAGGCGGCGGAGCGCCGTCCGGAGGAAGTCGCGCAGGCCGGCGGTCACGTAGGTGCGGTCGAAGAACTCGCGCGGGTCGGTGTACTCCTTCCCGACCTCCGGGTTGTTCCGGTAGACCTCGTGGAGGTCCGCGGCGAACTGGCCCTGGGTGAGGCGCCCGGCGCGGACGTCCTCCCGCGGGACGACGAGCTCGCGCCAGGGGCGCAGGCCCGGGTCGGCGAAGGCCGCCGGCGGGCCGGCGGGCGGGGGCGCGGGGGGCGGCTCGGTCTTCCCGCCGGAGGGCGGCTCCGGGTCGGGGACGGGGGGCGGCGGCGGAGGCGTCGGCGCGGACGCCTCGTTCAGCGCGCGCACGGCCGCGGCGGCGGAGCGGTCGATGGACTCGAGGAGGAGCGCGGCCGTATCGATGGCGCGGCGCACGGCGGCCTCGGAAAGGCCTTTGGCCTGCATGTGGGCGAAGTCGTTCCGGAACTGGCGCAGCTCCTCGGCGTAGGAGCGGGCCGCCGCGGGCAGGCGGCTCCGGAACACGGTGTCCCAGTTCCGGATGATGAGGGAGAGGAGGTCGGCGAGGTCGAGCCTCGCGAGGGCGCCGGGCCCCTTCGGGGGCGTCGGCGGCAGCTGCTGCCGGGTGATCGGCGAGACGAAGGGGAGGACGTAGTTCGTCCACCAGCCGGCGCCGGCCTGCTTCAGTGTGCGCTCGACGAAGGGGGCGAGCGTTTCGGTCAGCAGCCGGATCATCGTCGCGGCGCGGGCGGCGGGGTCGCTGGGCTGGGTCATCGCTGGTGCTCCTGCATGGGGATGGGTCAGATGAGGCGGGCCTGGCTGCCGCGGGCGACCTCGGCGGCCTTTTGCTGCACCTCGTGCCACGAGGCGTTGAGGGCGTTGAAGCGCAGGGCGTCCTGGGTGCGCTTGCGGCTTTCGGCGATGGTGTAGAGCCAGGCGGCGAGCTCGCGCGCGCGGGCGCTGGGGCCGTCGCCGAGGGCGGCGGCGAGCTCGCCGGCGGCGGCTTCGCCCTCCTGCTCGAGGGTGACGGCGAGGCGGAGGCAGGCCTCCCACGTGCTGCCGCCGAAGGGTTGCCCATCGAGCGCGGCGGCGCCGGCGGGGAACTCGGTGGGGCGGCGGAGCCGCGCCCGGCCGCGCGCGGCCTCCAGGAGGCCCTTCCGCTCGAGCGCATCGACGGCCACCCCCTGCGCCCGCGCGAGCTTCGTCGCCTCGTCGAACTCCGCTTCGCCGAAGCCGAACTGGTCGTAGAAATCGATGCAGAAGCGCGTCTCGGGGTCGAAGGAGCTCGTCCGCTCCATGCGGTAGGCGGCGATGGCGGCGTTGATGTCCTGCAGGGCTTCGCGGACGGAGACGGCGTTGCCATCCTGCCGGAGGACGTCGCCGAAGCGGGAGTAGACGGCCATGCCGGGGCCGATGGAGGCCTGGGCCAGGTCGACCGGGGCCACCTGCCCGGAGATCATGACGGGGAGGGCGGCGCGGACGGCGGCGGCGAGCTCCTGGAGGAACTGCGCGCGGGTGGCGCGGGGCGCATCCGCGGGGCGCGGCCGGCAGGCGAGCACGATGCTCGAGGCGAGGGCGTTCACGTCCATGGCGTTCGACCGGGCGGAGCGCTCAGTACGCATGGGCCAGGTGGCGGTGACGGCGAAGCCGGCGCGGATGGCGGCCTCGAGGAAGGTCTCCCAGCCGGTGCTGGCGGCGGCGCCGTCGCCTTTCGTCTCGGCCTGCTTGTAGGCGTAGTAGATGGTGACGGGGAAGGCGGGGTGGGCCTGCGCGGCGAGGTTGCGGAGGGCGCGCTCCATCCCCTCGCGGAAGAAGCGCTCGGCCTCCTCCTTGCCGCCGTGGCGGTAGGGGGTGGCGACCAGCTCCTCGGCCTTGGGGACGGCGACGGTGGCGAAGAGCTCCGGGTAGACCTCGCGGAGCGCGCGGCGGAGCCATACGTAGAAGAAGTCGGAGAGGTCGGCGTAGCCGATGTTGTCGTAGTAGGGCGGGTCGGTGCTTATGGCGGGCGAGGAGCGGAACCCCATATCGAACGCTGCCCCCGCTGCATCGCCCTGTCGCGCTGCGCCCGCGCCGGCCGTTGGCAGGCGGTCCACGGCTTCGGCCACCCACTCGACTCCGTCCAGGAAGTTTCGGGTGGAGCCGCTAAATGGGTTGACCTCCGCGAAGTCCCAGGCCATGGGGAGGGCCTGACGGGAGAAAGCGTGGGCGACTTTGTCGCCCACGCTTTGCCAAAGTGCCAAACTACAACCACTATCTGCCAATCGACTTATTGCGAAAGAAATATAGACGGCGATGGCCTCGGCGTAGGCGAGGGCGCCGGTGCCGCCGTCGCGGAGGGGGACGCCGTCGTCCGGGAGGCCGGCGGCGAGCGCGTCGCGGTGCGCCTGCTCCCGCGCCCCGCGCACGAGGTCGGAGAAGGTGGTGAGCGCGACCAGCTGCCGGTCGGTGAAGAGGTCGCCGAAGGTCGTGAGGCCGTACGGCGTGCAGTTACCTCCGGTCATGCGCTTTGCTATCTCCACGTCCGGCTTCCACGTCGGCCTCGCCAGCATGGCGCACTGCTCGTGCTCCGACAGCGGCGGGAGGTAGACGCGGCCGCGGTCGCCCTCGGCGACGATCGCCATGAGGCGGGCGCCCATCCGGCCGGCGCGGCCCTCGGCCTTGATATAGTCGGGCGAGATAGGGGCACCCGAGAGGATGCACCGGAAGCTGCCGCGGCTGAGCTTCGTGCCGTTCTTGATGGCGTCGGGGTCGGGGGGCGTGCCGGTCCTGACGGTGAAGCGGTAGCTGCCGTTTTCGATGACGGGTTCGGCCCACGCCTGTTTGCCGGGCTTCGCGGAGAGGAGGAAGCTGGAGGCGAGCGGGACCTGGACGTGGCGGTAGGCGGGGTTGGGGCTGGGGACGGTGCGCGCCCAGATCCAGGCGATGACGGTGAGGTCGCGGCCGAGGTAGGGCTGGAGGTCGGGCCGTTCGGCAGCGAGCGCGGGGGTGACGGTGACCTTCGGGTAGAGATGGCCGATGCGGCGCTCGGCTTCGTTCCGCATCCATTCGCCGTAGTAGCGGACGTCCTCGGCGAGGCCTTCGGCGCCCTTCCAGTGGCGAGGAAAGAGGGGGGAGGAGTGAGGAGTGAGCGGGGGGCTCAGGTGCGGCGGTTGCGGCGCATGACCGTGAGCATCCGGCTGACTTCGTCCATCAGGCTGCGCAAGCGGGCCGTCTCCGCCGGGGGAAACCATCCCAGCGATTCGCAGAGCGCCAGGATCGTCTCCGCCTCCGCGAGCGAGCCATGCGCTATCGCCAGGAACTGGAGCTTCTCCCTGGGGGATTCGCGCGTCCACCCTTCCGCGATGTTCGCCGGCACGGAGACCATCGCCCTCGTGAGTTGCGCCCGCACCCCGAACGTCTCTTCCCTCGGCAGCCGCGGCACCAGCCGATAGGTTTCCTGCGCCGCGAGCATGGCCTTCTGCCAGACCGTCGTCTCCCGGTAGTGCATCGTCATCCTCGTTCACGGCATCCGGGCCGTTCTCGCTCCTCACTCCTCCGTTCTCGCTTCTCGCCCTGGGGTTGACGGGGGGCAGGCCGGCGAAGCGGGGCGGGATTTCGATCATGGCCTTGTTGATGAGGACGGCGACGGGGTTGAGGTCGCCGGCGTGGGCTTCGAGGCCGAGGCGCTGGGCCTCGAGGGGGATGGTGCCGCCGCCAGCGAAGGGATCGGCGAGGGGGGGCAGCCGGCCGGGGTCGAAGAGCTCGGCGGCGCGCGGGTGGCCGGCGTTGTCGGCGCAGGCGCGGCGCCAGCTCTTCCAGATCTCGGCGCGGGCCTCGGCGAGCACCGCCTCATCGGTGGTGCTTTCCCAGGGCACGAGCCGGCGGATGAGGTCGAAGAGGCGCTCGCGCTCGCGCTCCTGCGCCTCGGGGGTGGGGAACTCCTCCGGCACGGCGGCCGGGTCATCGACGAGCTGGGCGAAGATGACGGCGCGGGCGGCGGCGAGCGGCCGGCGAGCCCACCAGAGGTGGAGGGTGGAGGGGTGGCCGTGGCGGATGGATTTCTCCCGCGCGCTCGCGGCGTTGATGGCGTCGAGCGGGAGGGCGGTTTCGATGAGCTTCGTGCGGGTGCGGATATCGGTCATGCGGTGGTTCCTGCTGCCTGGGTGCGGAGCTTTTCGAGTTCGAGGTTCTGGCTGGTGAGGGCGAAGGCCCAGTCGCCCTGGAGGGGGTCGCGGAGGTAGAGGTAATCGACGACGCGTTCGCCGTCGACGACGACGATGGCGAGGTAGTAGCGGTCGCGCTTGTTGAGGCAGGTGAAGAGTTCGTTGCGGGTGACGCAGACGGTTTCCTGGCCGGCGCGGCGGCCTTTGACTTCGATGAAGCGGAGGGAGCCGTCGGGTTCGCGGGATTCGATATCCCAGCCGCGGTTGTCGCGGCTGACATCGACGGGCTCGCGGCCGGCGCGGCGCTCCTGTTCGAGGACGTAGGCCATGGCGACGGCTTCGATGGCCGCCGTCGCGCGGGCGGGGCCATCGAGGGAAGCGGCCTCGGCGCCGGGTGCGAGGAGGGCAGCGGGGAGGACGAGGGCGGCGCCGCGGACGAGGGGTGTGGCGGCGGCGATGGCGGCCTCGGCGTCGAGCTCGGCGAGGCGCTTCTGGAGGCGGAGTTCGAGTTCCTCGGCGCGCCTGCGGGCGTTGTCGGAGCTGAGGCGGGTCTTCTTGCCGGCGGCTTCTTCTTCGCGGAGGCGCTGGGCGCGGCTGTCCCAGTAGCGAATCTCCGCGGTCAGGCGCTGGCGCACCTGGGTGCGGGTCTTTTCGACCAGGGGGAGGCGCTCGGCGCGGACCTCCTCGACGTGGCGCCGGGTGAGGTGGACGAGGGCGTACTCCTGGGCGGCTTTTTCGACGTCGAAGCCGGACCATTGCTCGGCGAGGAGCTCACGGGCGCGGGGGAGCTCCTCGGGGCCGGGCGGGCGGTAGTCGAGGTAGGGCGCCGGGCCGGCGGAGCGGACGGCGCCATCCCGGTCGACTTCGAGGTAGTCGACGCGCCGCGAGATGACGCGCCGGTCGCCATCGGCTTTGCCCGGGAGGCCGTCGGTGATTTCGCCCTGAACCGAGAAGAGGACGCGCGGGGGGGCGGCTTCTTCGGCGTCGTCGACGAGGATGGTGCCGCGCTCGAGGACGCTGCCGAAGCGTTCGAGCACCTCGTCGACGACGGCATCGAGGAGGGGGTGGCCGGGGGCGACGAAGACGGCCGGGGGCTTGCCGGGCACGTCGCGGCGGGCTTTGTCGAAGCAGATCCGTTCGTAGGCGCGGGTGACGGGGTCGGCGCGGCCGATGATGCGGTCGCGGCGGCGGATTTCGATGGGGACGTGGGGGATGTGGAAGCGGCCGGGCTCGCGTTCGACGCAGGTGCCGCCGAGGAGGGTGAAGGCATCGACGAAGAAGGACTGGATGAAGTAGGGGACGAGGCGGCGGGCCTCGGCGCGCTCCATGGCGTCGCGGATGCCGCGGAGGCGCTCGGCATCGAGGACGACGCGGTCGAGGGCGCGCTCTTCGACGAGGCGCTTCATGAGGGCGGGGTCCCAGCGCTGCTCGATGACCTGGTCGAGGCGGGAGCGGGCTTCGTCGGTGGAGTTGTAGCGGATGGCTTCGAGGATGAGCTCGCGGAGGTTGACTTCGGTGAGGATGCTGCCGAGGACATCGAAGACTTTGCCCTGGAGGGCTTCGCGTTCGGCTTCGAGCTTTTCGAAGAGGCGGCGGAAGACGGCGCCTTCGCGGGTCTGGTAGGCGACGAGGTTCCAGACGTGGCAGACCTCGCGCTGGCCGAAGCGGTGGATGCGGCCGAAGCGCTGTTCGATGCGGTTGGGGTTCCACGGGAGGTCGTAGTTGACCATGAGGTGGGCGCGCTGGAGGTTGACGCCTTCGCCGGCGGCATCGGTGGCGACGAGGACGAGGACGTCGGGCTCGTTGGTGAAGCGGGCCTGGGCCTTGCGGCGCTCGTCGCGGTTCAGGGCGCCGTGGATGGCGACGACGGCGTCGGGCCGGCCGAGGAGGGTGCCGATGCGTTCGACGAGGTAGTTGAGGGTGTCGCGGTGCTCGGTGAAGATGACGAGCTTGCGGCGGCCGCCGCCGGTTTCGAACATTTCGGGGTTTTCGAGGACGTCGCGGAGCGTATCCCACTTGCGGTCGACGCCGGATTTGCGGAGGCGTGCGGCCATCTGGGTGAGGCGGCGGAGGCTCGCGATTTCGGCTTCGAGCTCCTGCACGGTCTGGGCCGCGCTGGCGTAATCGACGATGGATTCGGTTTCGGATTCTGGCTCTTCGTCCAGGTCGTCTTCGAGGTCTTCGAGGTTGAGGGCACCTTCGGGAATTTCGAGGGGGGCGAGCTCATCGGCGGCCCGGGCCCTGGTTTCGGCGACGCGGCGAGTCTGGCGGGCCTCTTCGAGGCGCTGTTCGAGGCGGTTGAGGCGGCGCTTGAGGGATTCGTGGATGGCCGCCGGGGAGGAGGCGAGGCGGCGCTGGACGACGGTGAGGGCGAAGCCGACGACAACGCGGCGGCGTTCGCCGTCCTTGCCGGGGAGCCGGTCGGCGCGGTTCATCTCCTCGCGCACGTACTGGGTGACGGCTTCGTAGAGCTCGGCTTCTTCGTCGCTCAGTTCGTAGTTGACGGTGTAGGCGCGGCGCTCTGGGAAGAGGGGTTTGCCGTCGAAATCGACGAGGTCTTCTTTGAGCATGCGGCGCATGAGGTCGCTGGTATCGACCTGGCGGGTGCTGTCGCGGACTCTGCCTTCGAAGCGGTCGGAGTCGAGCAGGCTGAGGAAGAGCTGGAAATCCTCGTCCCTGCCGCGGTGGGGCGTGGCCGTCATCAGGAGATAGTGGCGGGTCTTTTGGCCGAGGAGTTCGCCGAGCTTGAAGCGGGCGGTGCGCTTGATGTCGTGGCGGTCGTAGGTGGCGCTCATCTTGTGGGCCTCGTCGACGACGACGAGGTCCCAGTCGTCGGCGCCGCGGAGGCGGGCCATGTTGTCGTCCTGCTTGAGCAGGTCGATGCGCGCGATGGCGAGGTTGAATTCGCGGAAGGGGTTGTTGGAGACGGAGGCTTCGATGTCCTGCCGGCCGATGATCTTGAATTCGAGGCCGAACTTGTCGGAGAGCTCTTCCTGCCACTGCTCGGAGAGGTTGGCCGGGGTGACGATGAGGCAGCGTTCGAGGTCGCCGCGGAGCATGAGCTCGCGGATGAGGAGGCCGGCCATGATGGTCTTGCCTGCGCCGGGGTCGTCGGCGAGGAGGAAGCGCAGGGGCTGGCGGGGGAGCATCGATTCGTAGACGGCTGCGAGCTGGTGCGGCAGGGGGACGACGTTGGAGGTGTGGACGGCGAGCATCGGGTCGAAGAGGTAGGCCATCCGGATCCGCTGGGCCTCGGCGGCGAGGCGGAAGCGCGCGCCATCGCCATCGAACGCCCACGGCGTGGCGCCTTCGACGACGGTGATGGCGTCGGCTTCTTCGCGAAAGAGGACGCGTTCGGTGAGGTGTCCGGTCCGCTCATCGCGGTAGGCGATGGTCACGACATCGGGGCCGTGCGGCGTGACGGTTTCGATCTTTGCGATGGCGCCCGGGATGAGTCCCTGCACCCTGGCGCCCGCAGAAAGCTCTTCGAATGTTGCCAATTTCCACTCCCTCTTGCGGCGTCGCGCGGCCGGCCGTCCGCTGCGCGAATGGTGAAGAGTTTACTGGCTGCTGCCGGCCCGGGGAGAGTTCCCCGGGCCGGTGCACGTTTTCGGGGGCGGTTTGCGGGTGAGGCGGCGGTCAGCGACCGCACCTGACCACGGGGGGCATCATGGGGTCGGTGCCGGCGGCGGCGTCAGGCCAGGCAGGCCAATTCGAGGGCTCGAGCGGGATGGGAATGGCGCGCGCCCACTTCGGGACGCGGTCGACATCCCAGCGCGAGACGGAGCGCTCGCCGACGACGCCGACGATGAGCGGGACGGGCGTCGGCTTCTCGGGCCAGGGCGTGAAGCCATCGGTGAGGACGATGACGAGGTTGGGGCGGGGGCGGGCGGCAAGGGCAGCGGCGATGCCGACGCGCATATCAGTGCCGCCGCCGCCGCGGAGCTGGATGCCCGTGCCGGTCCGGGTGCGGATGGTGCCGTGGAGGGCGGCATCGACGAGGTGGACGTTGGCGCCGCGGCCGCCGTTGGCGCGGACGATGGCGCGGGTTTCGGCGAGGGCCTGGCCGAGCAGGTCGGACGACATGCTGCCGGAGGTATCGATGACGATGCTGACCTCGGGCGTGGGGCTGCAGAGGCCGGGGAGGATGACGGGCGCGACGGCGGCGGCCCGGCGGGAGGCCCGCCCGTAGGTGTAGTCGGCCATGCCGGGGAGCCGTTCGAGGGCGCGACGGACGGCGCGGGCGAGCTCCTGGCGCCAGTCGTGCCGGTGGGTGCGCAGCTCTTCGAAGTAGCGGATCCAGCCGCCGGGGATGCGGCCCTGGCGCGCGTCGCGGCGCCACAGGAAGTAGGGCACGCGCGACTGGTAGCTCTCGTCGAGGACGCGCTCGGCGGCCTGCTCGGCGATGTGGTCGAGGTCGAGGCGGCTGAGGCCCGGGTCGCCGCCGCTGTCCGGCTCGGGCGTTTCGTTCGGGTTGGCGCCGCAGCCGGAGCCGCACGGGCGCCAGCCTGCCTCGCGCGCGATGCGGAGGTTCTTCTCGGCCCGGGCGCTGAGCCGCCGGTAGTACTCCTCCGCGGTGCGGCGGCGGGGGAGGCGGAACATGCCGGGGGTGAGGGCGCCGGGCGGGAGGGTGAATTCCTCCGGGATGTCGTCGTTGATTTCGAGGTCGGCGGCGATGTTCCAGAGGTCGGCTGCGGCCCCGGCGCGCTCGGCGCGGTCGACGTGGCGCCGGAGTAGGTGGGCCATTTCGTGGTAGACGACGGCGGCGGCTTCGGGCCGCGTGAGCGGCTCGAACCACGCCGGGTTGGTCCGGAGCCGGCCGCGCTTATCGATGGCGGCGGTGGGGGTCTCCGGGTCGGAGGTATGGCGGATGTGATAGGCGAGGTAGGCGAAGAACGGGAGGCGGTCGACGAGGTCGGCGCGGGCGCGTTCGAAGCGGTCGCCGCGGGGCGCGAGCTCCTGGAGGTCGGGGTCGATGCTCTCGAGGAAGCGGTTCACGTCTTCCGCCAGGTCGGGGGGCGCAGGGATGGCGCAGCGCTGGAGGAATGCCGCGACCCGTTCGAAGTCGGGGTCGCCGGGCTCGACCTCTTCGGCGAGGAGCCGCGCGAAGGCTTCGCGTTCGCGGATGCCGGGACGGAGGCGGATCACGGCGCCGCAGAGGGCCTCGAACGGTTCGCCGGGGAGTTCGAAGACGCGGTTGATGACGACGGCGACGCGCCCGATGACGTACACCCAGCGGGAGAACTCGCCCCGGAACGTGCAGGTGACCATGCGTTCCATGGACATGCGGGCGGCGATGATGCTGCCCTGGCGGCCCCACGGGCGGGCGAGCGGTTCGGAACCGCGGGTGTAGACCTCCGGCCGCCGGCGCGGCCAGCCGGTGAGGGGGTCGCCCTTGCGGAGCGTGAAGTTGTGCTGGATGAGCACGACGACCGGCATCTCGCCGAAGGGCGGAACGCCCCGGAGAGGGCCGCTAGGAGACACGGAGCGCCTCCAGCAGCGGGCGGGCCTCGGCCGGGACGAGGAAGGCGTCGCTCCCGGCTTCGTGCAGGGCGATGGCGTGGGGGACGACCGCATCGACGCCGGCAGCGTCGGCCGCCCTGGCGAGGAGCTGCCACGAGCGCTGCCACGCTTTTTCATCGGCGCTGGCGGCGAAGCGGGCGATGACGGCGCGGAGGAAGCCATCGAGCGCGTCCGGGGATTCGGGGATGCGGGCGTCATCGGGGCGCTGGAAGGCGCGGTCGAGGTCCCAGGCGGCGCCCCGCCGGAGGAGCGTGAGGTAGTCGCGCGCGGCGGCGTTGCCGACGGTGCCGGCGAGGAGCGTTTCGAGGACCTCGGCGGGCGCTTCGGCGGCGCGCGCAGCGGCGAGGAGGCGGGCCGCCATCTCCCAGGTGCGCGGCGAAGGCCAGGCGCGGGACGCGGCTTCGGCGGTTTCGGCCACGCTGAGGAGCGCGTCGGGGCGCTGGCGGATGTAGCCGGCGATCTCGTCGCGCGCGGCCGGGAGGCCGGCGGTCCAGTCGGCCGGGAGTTCCGGGACTTCGAGCTTCGCCCACGAGCTGACGAAGCCGTCGGCCCAGGCGAGGCCGTTGACGTGCCAGTCGAGGTGGAGGAAGCGGTTGGCGAGCGGCGCGCTCAGGTCCCAGCCGCCGGCGGCCTGGGCGGCGGGGTTGGCGGCGGCGACGATGGCGACCCCGGGCGGGAGTTCGAGGTCGCCGACGGTGCGTTCGAGGACGACGCGGAGGAGGGCGGCCTGGACGGCCGGGGGCGCGGTGGAGATCTCATCGAGGAAGAGGAGCCCGGTGCCGTGGCGGGCGAGGCGGACGGCCCAGTCGGGCGGGGCGAAGCGGACGCGGCCGTCGGTGACGACGGGGAGGCCGGCGAAGTCGGAGGGTTCGCGGATGGAAGCGATCACGGTCTCGACGGGGAGGCCGAGGCGTTCGCCGAGCTGGCGGATGACGGAGGACTTGCCGGTGCCGGGGGCGCCCCAGAGGAGGACGGGAACGCGGGCGTGGATGGCGAGGACGAGGGCGGTGAGGGTCGGGGACACGGAAACCTCCAGGGGAAATGGATGGCCAGGCCGCTGCGGTGAGGTGCGGCGAGGGGGCGGCGAGGATTCCGGGGGCCGGGCCGGACCCGGCCGGGGCGGGATGGGTGACCGAGGGTGGGCTGACGGCGCGCGGGATCCTGCGCGCACCGCCGCGGGCGGCCGTGCACGGGCTACTGGAGAGCGGCTGGGATGGACCTGCGGGGCTGGAGCGGCTCGGTTCGACCTCTCCTCAGGATGGGTGCGCGGGCGCTTCTTGGAGGCTGGCCGGGCGGCCGATGGGCGCTGCTCCGGCGGCGGGATGACTGCCCTGCGACATGGTCAATTTTAGCAGGGTTTGACCGGGAGTAGGAGGGATTTTTCGCGACAGATCGTGACGAGTTTTGCCCGGTTCCGGGGCCGATGAGGGCTTCCGCGGCGGGCAGAACGGGGGCCCAGCGGCGGCCTGCGAAGGCCCGCGGGGGCCTGCAGGCGGCGGCTGCGCGGGGCCCGCCGGCGATGCTCCCGCGTGCGGCGGGGCTGCCCGCCGGGACGTCTACAATGCGCGCATGGATGACGCGTGGCTGGTCGGCCTGGGGCTCGCGGGGCTCCTCGTACTCATCGCGCTGAATGCGCTGTTCGTGGCGGCGGAGTTCGCCTTCGTCGGGGTCCGGCGGACCCGGGTGGAGCAGCTCGCGGCCGCCGGGCAGGCGCGGGCGCGGCTGCTGCTCGGGGCGCTGCGGCAGCTGGATGCGACGATCGCGGCGACGCAGCTGGGCATCACGATGTGCGGGCTGGCGCTCGGCTGGCTGGGCGAGCCGGTGCTGGCGGGCCTGCTCGAGCCGGCGCTCGCGGGGGCGCTCGCCTGGGCGCCGGCGCGGACGGCCGGCATCGCGGCGACGGCGATCGCATTCCTGCTCGTGACGGCGCTCGTCATCATCTTCGCGGAGCTGGCGCCGAAATCGATCGCGCTGGCGCGGACGGAGCGGGTCGGTCTGTTCGTCGCGCCGCCGGTGCTGGTCTTCGCGAAGGTGTTCCGGCCGTTCGTCTGGTTCCTCCACCGGTCGGGGGGCGCTGGTCGTGCGCGCGCTCGGCATCCGGGAGCGCTCGGAGGCGGAGCAATCGCTCGACCCGGAGGAGCTGGAGCTGGTGATCGAGGCCTCGGCGCGGGCGGGCCTGCTTTCGACGAGCGAGCTGATGCTGGCGCGGCGGGCGCTGGAGTTCAGCGCCATCCAGGCGGACCAGATCATGGTGCCGCGGACGGAGGTGGTGGCGGTGGAGGCGGGCGCCACGCTCGACGAGATCCTCGAGCTCGTCGAGCGCTACCACCATTCGCGCTACCCGGTCTACGAGGAGAGCCTCGACCACATCGTGGGCATCCTCGAGGTGAAGGACCTGGTGGCGCTGGTGCGGCGGGGCGAGACGGCCTGGCGGCACCTCGTGCGGCCGGCGGTGGCGATCCCCGAATCGGTCAGCGTGGAGGTGGCGGTGCAGGCGATGCGCGCGAAGCAGGTGCAGATCGTGGTGCTGGTGGACGAGCACGGCGGCACGAGCGGCATCCTGACGGCCGATGAGGTGCTCTACCGGCTGCTGGGGCGGTGGCTGGGGGGCCGGGCCCAGGGCGACGATACGCTGCGGGCGCTGCCCTCGGGGAATTTCCTCGTCTCCGGGCTGGCGCTCATCGCGGACCTGGAGGACGCCACCGGGGCGGAGCTGGCCGACGAGGACTACGACACGGTGGGCGGCTTCATCATGGCGCGGCTCGGCCGCATCCCGCGGGTGGGCGACCGGGTGGAGGTGCCGGGCTACCAGTTCCGCGTGATGGCGATGGACGGCCGGCGGGTCGACCGCGTGCTCGTGGTCAAGCTGCAGGAGCCGGCGGGAGGCAGGGCTGAAGAGGCGGGGGCGGAGCGCCGAAACTCACGGGTGTGAGCCACGAGCCGGTTTCGGATGCAGCCTGGGGGCAGGCGCTGACGCGGGTGCTGCGGGAGCCGGCGCGCATCGCGCTCCACCGGCAGCCGATCGTGGACCTGGCGCGCGGGGTGCCGGCCGGGTTCGAACTCCTGGCGCGGTTTTCGGACCCGCAGGTGGCCGCGCCGCCGCACCACTGGTTCGATGCGGCCTACCGGCTGGGGCTCGGTCCGCAGCTCGAGGCGGCGGTCGTCCGGCAGGCGCTGCGGCTGCGCGCCGAGGCGCCGATGAACACGTTCCTCACGGTGAACCTGGACCCTTCGGCGCTGGAGCACGAGGAGGTCGCGCGCCTGCTGCTGGGCGAGCAGCACCTCGGCGGCTTCATCATCGAACTGACCGAGCACACGCCGATTGCGGACCTGGGGCGGCTGAACGGGCTGCTGGAGCGGCTCCGGGAGCGCGGCGCGCTCATCGCGGTCGACGATACGGGGACGGGCTATGCGGACCTGCGCCGGCTGATCGACGTGCGGCCGGAGTTCGTGAAGGTGGACCAGGGGTTCGTGACGGGCATCGGCGCCGACCCGGCGCGGCAGGCGCTGGTGGAGCTGGTGGGCCACCTCGCCTCGCGGCTGGATGCGTGGGTCATCGCGGAGGGCATCGAAACGGAGGCCGACCTGCGGGAGGTGCTCCAGCTCGGCGTGCCGCTCGGGCAGGGGTACTTCCTGAACCGGCCGGCGCCGGCCTTCGAACCGACACCGGCGCCGGTGCGGGAGGCGATCGCGCGGCTGCGGCCGGCGGCGGACGGGGAGCTGCGGGCGGCCGCGTTCGCGGAGCCGGTGGCGACGGCGCCGCTCGCGAGCGCGTTCGAGGTGCCGGATTCGGGCACGCTGGTGCTGCTGGACGCGTGGGGCCGGCCGGCGCGGATGTGGCACCTGGGGCGCCACTCGGAGCCGCTGCGGGTGACGCCGGCCTGCCGGGCGGAGGACGTGCTGAAGCGGGCGCTGACGCGGCCGGCCGCGGAGCGGTTCGACCCCGTCATCGTGACGGACGAGGACGGGCGGCCGCTCGGCCAGGTCCGCGTGGAGCGGCTGGTGCAGGCGCTGACCCGCGAGGGGCGCGCTGCTGCCGCCTGACGGCGCGCTGCCGCGAGGGAGAGGGGCAGAGAACAGGAACGGGCCGGCGCTGTGCCGGCCCGCGGGGCGGATGGGCTGCCGCGGCGTCAGGCCGCGGGTTTGATCTTGTCTTTGACCTGTTCGATGAGCTGCGGCGGGATCTCGGTGAGGCCGTGGTCCTTGCGGGCGTGCTGGCCGACGGCTTCGAGGATCCGGTCTTCGGTTTCGAACCGGAACGTGACGCTGCAGCCGGGGACGACATCCCCGCAGTTGAACTGTTTCATGTGGTGGCCTTCTCCTTCGTTCGAAGCTGAATGAAGTATCGGCAGGCCGGGCCGGGGATTTGAGGGGCGGCGCGGGGCGGCGCGGTTACTGGCCGGCGGCGGGCTGGGGCGCGCCGGCGCCGAAGACCTCGCCGCGGCGGCGGCTGGCGAAGGCCTCGTCTTCGGAGACGCTGGCGGCGGCCTGGCGGGCCTGCTCCTGCTCGTAGGTCATCCGGTAGAGGTTGGCGTAGATGCCGCCGCGGGCGAGCAGCTCTTCGTGAGTGCCCATCTCGGCGATTTGCCCCTTATCGAGGACGACGATGCGGGTGGCTTCGCGGATGGTGGAGAGCCGGTGGGCGATGACGAAGGAGGTGCGGTTCTTGAGGAGTTCGCGGAGCGCCTGCTGGATGATGACCTCGGTCT
>NZ_BPIG01000004.1 GCF_026003995.1 Tepidiforma sp. | reverse complement strand
CGCCCCGCCTCCGCATCGTCGCCAACATGGCCGTCGGCTACGACAACGTCGACCCGGCCGCCGCCGCGGGCCTCGGCGTCTGGGTCACGAACACCCCCGGCGTCCTCGCCGAGACGACCGCCGACTTCGCCTTCGGCCTCCTCCTCGCGGCCGCCCGCCGCATCGTCGAATCCGACCGCGACACCCGCGCCGGCGGCTGGAAGACCTGGTCGCCGACGGCCTTCCTCGGCACCGACGTCTTCGGCGCGACGCTCGGCATCGTCGGTCTCGGCGAAATCGGCGAGGCGGTCGCCCGCCGTGCGCGCGGCTTCAAGATGCGCATCCTCTATCACTCGCGCACCCGCAAGCCTGCCCTCGAAGCCGACCTCGGCCTCGAATACCGCCCCCTCCCGGAGCTGCTCGCCGAGTCGGACTTCGTGACGCTCCACACGCCGCTCACCCCGGAAACGCGCCACCTCATCGATGCCGCCGCCCTCGCCGCCATGAAGCCCGGCGCCATCCTCGTCAACACCGCCCGCGGCCAGGTCGTCGACCAGGACGCCCTCGTGGAGGCCCTTCGCACCGGCCGGCTCGGCGGCGCCGCGCTCGACGTCACCACCCCGGAGCCGCTCCCGCTCGACCACCCGCTCTCCACGTTCCCGAACGTCATCATCACGCCCCACATCGGCTCCGCCAGCCGCGCTACCCGCGCCCGCATGGCGGAGATGGCGGCGGCCAACATCCTCGCCGTCCTCGCCGGCCGCGAGCCCCCCAACCCCGTCAACCGGCCCGCGAACCCCCGTTCGTAACTTGACACAGGCCCGGCCGCGCAAGAAAAAAGAACCTTACGTAGCGTGCACGTTCGCAGCCGCGCTCCCGACCTTTCCCCGGGGTGCCCCTTGAGCAAATCCTCCAAGCCGCCCGGCAACCTCTGGCTTGCCGAAGAACTCTGGAAGCTGAACGCCATCGAATTCGGCGACTTCACCCTCGGCCGCACCGCCGTCCACTCCCCCATCTACATCAACCTCCGCCGCCTCATCTCCAACCCGAAGGCGCTCAAGAAGTGCGCGCGCATCATCAAAGAGGAGCTCGAAGCCCTCATGTCGATGCGCAACCCGCACGTCCAGCCGTTTACGCTCGTCGCGGGCGTGCCCTTCGGCGGCCTCCACGTCGCGACCGCCTTCTCCCTCCTCGTCAACACCCCGATGATCTACATCCACCCGCCCGGCACCGATAAGGCCGACGTCATCGAAGGCATCTTCGTCCGCGGCCAGAGCTGCCTCATCATCGATGACCTCATCACCGGCGGCGGCTCCATCCTCCAGACCGCGGCCACCCTCGAATCCGCCGGGCTCGTCGTCCGCGATGCCGTCACCCTCATCGACCGCCAGGAGGGCGGCAAACAGGCCCTCAAGGCCGCCGGCATCAACCTCGTCTCCATCCTCTCGCTCGAACAGATCGCGAACTACCTCATGTCCGAAGGCCACATCACCGAGGACCGGTACCGCGCCACGATGGAGTACCTCCGCTCCCGCAACGGCGGCTGACGCACGGGACGAAACGTCCCTGAGCGCCAACGCGCAGGGACATCCCACAGATGGCCCTTGACATTCGGGGGGGGGGGACAGAATCCGGGAAAAAAAGTTCCCGGGTGTGCTCATGAAACGAGTTGGTGGAAACGTGGCATTGATTGCGTTCTTTTTGGCGGTGGCTTGGACCCACTGGGAGTCACCTGCCTCCGGGAGCCAATCCGCCATCGACATCATGCCCTCAGCTTGGCGGAGTGCGGGGACTGTTTACGACTACGGGCTTCATTTCGATGAGGGCGATCCTGGCCGCGGCGCCTATGACTACTCTCCGTCAGATGGTGGGAGCGTCTGGCTGCGCGGGATGGCGGCCACGTCACAGACCTATCCAGCCCGATACCGGTACTGGGCGGAGTCGGGCTGCGTCATTCGGGCGCGGCTCCAGCGCCTGGTTGGCGGAACGTGGGTCGACTACCCTGCCTACGACCTCCGGCTCGTTCACGTGACGAACGGTCCAAGCAGCCCGCAGTTCACGGTTGCCGTGTCCTCGGCTGGGCAATGGTTCTATAACGTCGTGGGGAACGTCTCCACCTGCGGAGGGGGAAGCGGGAGCCACTCCCATCTCTCGGCTCCGGTTGGTTCAGTCGCCGTTTCTCCGAAATCCAATGACACCTGCTGGTCGGACAATCCTACTGCGTGCTCCATTGGCAGCGTTCGCAAGCATAATCCCTTAAGCACGTGCCCGCCTGGAAATTGGAGCGGCTACGCCGCCGTCTCGGGCGCGGTCTCGCAGTATATTTGTGCGACTTGGATGCAGGCGCTCCGGAGTGTCGACCACCCGGCATTCCGAATTCAGTGACCGGCTGAGAAGCCGGGGGGTTGGGCGAGAGTGCACAAGAGGGAGAGCTACCCTTAGGAGGTTTTAGGAGGCATTAGTTCATGAGAACACGGCATCTACTTTCGTCGCTTCTTTTCGTCGCCGTCCTCGCCGCCGGCGTCCTTGCCGCCGTCGCCGTCATCCGTTCCGGGCCGTTCACCTCCGCCGGGGACCAGGATAGCGGGCCGGCGCCTACCCCCACCGTCGGCCTGCCCGCTGCCGGCGACCTTGCCGCCGCGCTCGCCGCGCTGCCTGCCGCCGGCCGTCTCGATGCCGCCATCGCCGCCGCGAAGGCCGGCGACCCCGCCGGCCTGCTCGCCGATGCCGCATTCCGCCCGGTCGAATGTCTGCCCGACGGCGTCCGCCAGGACCTCCACCTCCGCTGCAGCGCCCTCGGGGTGGCCCCGGGGACGCAGGTTCCCGTCATCATCGAACGCGAGGGCCGCGAGGTGCCGCGGACCCGCGACCAGGCGGCCGCCATCCTCGCCGGCCTCTTCCGCGGCGCCAACCCCCGCCCCGAGCTGCTCGCGGCCGACCGCGCCGGCCAAGTGCTCCTCTCCATCGCCACCGACCCGGTCCCCTACCCCGAGAGCGGCACCACGGTGAACGGCGTCCTCCTTTTCCTCACCGCCGAAGGCCGGGTGGCGGCCTTCTCCACCGTCACCCCGGACCACACCGTCCTCGACCGCATCCGCGATGACGCCGCCGCCGGCTGGGAGGTCCGCTGGGCCTCGCCCGAACTCGAAGCGCGCGAACGGGAGAAGCACGCCCGCCAGTCGGAGAGCTGAACCGCGCCTGTCCCCCGGTAAAGCCCGTCACCTTTTACCTTCCCCGGGCCATTCGTACAGTGAATCCCGCCGTGCGCGACCCCGGGGAAGGCCCCCATGAACCCACGCAGCCACGCGACCTGGCCGATGCCGACCTCGCGGCCCGCGCTGCCCGCCGCGACGCGGCCGCATGGGAAGCCCTCTTCGATGCCCACTACCGCCGCATCTACGCCTACCTTCGCTTCCGCCTCGCCAGCCCCGACGAAGCTGAAGACCTTGCCGCGCAGGTCTTCGAAACCGCGTACGCCCGCGCCGATGCCTTCGACTACCGCGGCGTCCCCATCGAAGCCTGGCTCCTCGGCATCGCCCGCAACCTCGCCCGCGACGTCATCAAGAAACGCATCCGCCGCGGCCCGACCGATGACCTCGAGGCCGCCGACCTCGCCGGCGCTCTCGCCGACGACGACCCGGCCCCCGCGATCCAGCTCCGCAGCGACCTCGCCGGCGCCCTCCAGTGCCTCACCGAGGACCAGCGCGAGGTCATCCGCCTCCGCTTCCTCCTCGACAAATCCGTCGCCGAGACGGCGCAGCTCATGGACCGCTCCGAAGACGCCGTCAAGAACCTGCAGCGCCGGGCGCTCGCAGCCCTCCACCGCGCCCTCGGCGGCGAAGCCTACCACGCGGGAGGCGGCGCATGACGCCTGACCGGCTCGACGACCTCCTCCAGCGCGCCCTCGAAAGCGGGACCATCCCGGATGACGCCGCGCCGGCCGAGCGCCCCGAACTCGAGCGCCTCCTCGCTGCCCGCGCGGACATCGCGGCGGTCCGCGCCGGCATCGATGCCGAAGCCGCGAACGCGCTTCCCGCTGCCCGCGCCCGCTTCCAGCGCTACCTCGCCGCCCAGCGCCCGGCTCCCGTCGAGGTCCGCGCGGTCGCCTCGCGGCCCGGGCGCTTCGAGCGCCTCTTCGGCGGCCGGCGCCTCTCGCTCGCGGGCTCCCTGGCCGCCGTCCTGCTCGTGGCCGCCGTCGCCCTCTTCGTCTCCCGGCCGTTCCAGGGCGCGCAGCAGGTCCAGGCCCTCGGCGTCGATGACTACGTCCAGCTCACCGGCACCGTCGCCGCCGCTGACGCCTCCGGCATCACCATCGAAACCGCCGAGTTCGGCCGCGTCGCCGTCGCCGCGTCCGGTGCGACCTTCCTCGACGCCGCCGGGGCCGTCATGGACCGGCCGCCGCGGCCCGGCGAAGCCGTCTCCGTCGCCGGCTTCGTCCGCGACGCCCGCCAGGGCCGCCTCGCCATCGACGGCCAGACCGTCGCCCTCGCCGCTGCCCTCCCCGGCGGCGACGGCCGCCCGCTCGAACGCCTCGCCGCGCCCGCCCAGGGCACGGTCACCCTCGTCGCCATCGACCGCGACGGGAAGGAAGGGCGCGCCGTCATCCTCCTCCCCGACGGCCGCCGCGCCCTCGTCGACGTCGACGTCGACTCGCTCGGACAGCTCCTCGCCGCGACCGGCTCCCCGCTCGGCAGCAAAGTCACGATCGACCAGCCCGGCGGCCGGCTCCTCGAGATGCGCCTCGACATGCGGCCCGGCAGCCATGACGGCGACGGCGACGGTGATGGACACCACCGTGACGGGCCGCCGCTCGTCCGCCTCACCGGCACGCTGCAGGACGTCACTCCGACCGGCTTCACGCTCCAGACCGCCGACGGCCCCGTGCAGGTCGTCCGCCGCCCGCGCCTGAAGTTCCTGCCCGGCGAAAGCGGCCTCAGCATGGCCGATATCCGCGCCGGCGCCTCGTTCGAAGGCTACACCGCCACCGTCGCCGGCGGCTTCGACCCCCGCACCGGCGCGTTCATCGCCGAGCTCGTCGTCCTCGGCCCGAAGCCCTGACCTGCCGGCGGCGGCTTGAGCGTCACGCACCCGTGGCGCACCCTGAGCGCATCACACCCCGCAGGCAGAGCGATTCCGCATGACCACCCCCGCCAACACGCGCCGCTGGCTCATCACCGGCGGCACCGGCTTCCTCGGCTCCCACGTCGCCCGCCGCCTCCTCGACGACGGCATCCATCCCGTCCTCTTCGACATCGCACCCCTTCCGCCCGATGACGCCGACATCGCCGACCGCGTCACCTTCATCCAGGGCGACGTCCAGGACCGCGACGCCATCCGCCGCGCGCTCGAGGGCGCCGATGCCGTCATCCACGCCGCCGCCGCCCTCCCCATCCAGGTCTCGAAGCGGAAGATCTACGCCACCAACGTCCGCGGCACCCGCTACGTCCTCCACGAAGCCTGGAAGGCCGGCATCCCCCGCGTCGTCTTCATCTCCTCCACCGCCGTCTACGGCGTCCCGAAGGTCCACCCGATCGACGAAACCTCGCCGCTCCACCCGCTCGGCCACTACGGCTCCTCGAAAGTCGTCGGCGAGCAGCTCTGCCGCGAGTACCAGGAGCGCGGCCTCCAGGTCAACATCATCCGCCCCAAGACGTTCCTCGGCACTGGGCGCCTCGGCGTCTTCGAAATCCTCTTCGAATGGATCGCCGAGGGCCGCCGCATCCCGCTTCTCGGCGACGGCACCAACCACTACCAGCTGCTCGAAGTCACCGACCTCGTCGACGCCATCGTCCGCGCCGCCACGAACCCCGACGTCGTCAACGAAACGATGAACGTCGGCGCCGACCGTTTCCAGACCCTGAACGAGGACATGCAGGCCCTCTTCGACCATGCCGGCTCCGGCTCCCGCCTCTGGCACCTGCCCGCCCGGCCCGGCGAGGCCGCCCTGCGCGTGCTCGAACTCCTCCGCCTTTCGCCGCTCGCCGCCTGGCACTACGGCACGATGTGGCGCGACTCCTACGTCGAGGTCGACAAGGCGAAGCGGCTCCTCGGCTGGCAGCCGAAGTACTCCAACGCCGAAGCCCTCATCCGCGCCTGGGACTGGTACGTCGAGAACAGGGGCCGCTACGACACCGGCGTCACGCACCGCGTCGCCTGGCAGAAGGGCGCGCTCGCCATCCTCCGCCGCATCAGCTGAAACCGCGCCGGCCGGCAGGCCGCTCCTACGGAAGCCGGAGCTGCTGGCCCACCGCCAGCCGAGTGCAGTCGTCTTCCGTGAGGTTGTTCGCCTGCAGCAGCTGCTGGAGGCTGACCCCGTTCGCCTGCGCGATCGAGAAGCAGGTGTCGCCTTCCGCCACCGTGTAGGTCCGCCCGCCGGTGCCGCCCGGGGTCGGCGTCCCCGCGCCCGGCGTCCGCGTTCCGTTCGCCGGGGTGCCCGTGCGCGGCGTGCCGGGCGGCTGGGTGCCCGGCTGCTGCGTCGGCGGCGTCGGCGTCCCGATCGCGGCCTGCGCCGTCTGGGTCCGGTTCAGCGCGTCCCGTGTCGCCACCGCATCAGCCGGCGAAATCGTGCCGCCGCCGCCGTCATCCACCACCCGCTGGATGATGAACGCCAGTGCGACGACGACGATGGCGAGCGCGAACAGCCCGATGGTCGCCACCGGCAGGCTGATGCCGCCCGGCCGCGGCCGCGGGCCGAGCGTCCCCGGCGACGGCCGCCGGGGCGGCCGCGGGGCTGCCGCCGGCCCCTGGCCGAACGGCCGCCGCGGCGCTGTGCGCGGCCCCGGCACCGCGCCGGCCGCCGCCGGCTGCGAAGCAGCCGGAACGCCCCGGCCGGGGATGCCTTCGCCCATGTACACCGGGCAGGTCACGTGGTTCGCGCCGAGGCAGTAGCTCTCCTGGTGCGGCAGCGCGATCCGGGTCGGGGTCTCCAGCCGGTAGCAGCGGTGCGCTTCGGTGGCGTACGTCGCGTGCGAATCCGCATCGTCCGCCAGCCCGAGGTACGGGCACACCTGCGAATACTCTTCCTGCGTCACGCCCTCTCCTGTCCCCCCGGGGGCTATCCCACCACCGGGCCCCATCCTACCAGCAAACCGCAATAGGGAAACCGGAACGGAGAAGGTGCGGTCAGGCCCTCCCCCTGCCTGACGCGTGCGCTCTTGGGGGTGGGGGCGCCCCTTGCGGAGCGCCCCCGTGCGACGGGGAGGACATTGTCGCCTGGCGTCCTTTGGTCAGGAGGCCGCCTACCTCCAAGGACGGCAGTCCCCTCGGCGCCGCTCAGGGACCATTCCCGAACGGTTGAGTGGCCAGTTGGGGATGCCTGTCATATCCTCGATGAAGGCGGCGAAAGACCCGCGGCGCCGCTGCCCCGCGGCTTCCCACCCCGCGCGCCACGGGTTGACAGCATCCCGTGCTGTGCTAGTCTTCTCCCTTGGCGCTTATTGACTGGCGAACCTTCTGAGTTTGCACAGGTCGCGAAGCTGCGTGCTTGAAGACGGCTCTGCGCACGGGTAACCAGCGCGGGGCGCTGTTCACGAACAGGCTTTTCGGCCTGTTTTCGTGCCCAGAAATCAACCGGCCCCCGGGCCACGCCGCAGGCGCCCGCCGGCGCCGCCAAACGCTGAAACGCAGGGGAAGCAGGAATGCCGACCATCAACCAGCTCGTTCGCAAGGGGCGAACCAAGAAGTCGAAGAAGTCGGGCGCGCCTGCCCTGCTCTTCAGCTTCAATTCGAACACCGGCAAGCTCACCAAGGCCGTCGGCCGCGGCAACCCCCAGAAGCGCGGCGTCTGCACCCAGGTCCGCACTCAGACGCCGAAGAAGCCGAACTCCGCGCTCCGCAAGGTCGCCCGCGTCCGCCTCGTCAACGGCATCGAAGTCACCGCCTACATCCCCGGCGAAGGCCACAACCTCCAGGAACACTCCGTCGTCCTCGTCCGCGGCGGCCGCGTCAAGGACCTCCCCGGCGTCCGCTACCACATCGTCCGCGGCGCCCTCGATGCGACCGGCGGTCAACAACCGGAAGCAGGGCCGCTCGAAGTACGGCACCCGCAAGAACGCCCAGCCCGTGGCCGCCGGCCGCAAGCGCTAACCACCAGGGTCAGAAGAACTCAGGAGTCCGCCCATGGCCCGACGCACCAAGCCCGAGAAACGCCCCATCCCGCCGGACGCCCGCTACGGCAACGTCCACGTCCAGATCTTCATCAACAAGATCATGCGGCGGGGCAAGAAGAGCGTCGCCGAGAAGGTCGTCTACGGCGCATTCGACCGCATCCAGGCGCAGACCGGCCGCGACCCGCTGGACGTCTTCCAGCAGGCCATCCGCCAGGCCACGCCCGTCCTCGAAGTCAAGCCCCGCCGCGTCGGCGGCGCCACCTACCAGGTCCCGGTCGAAATCCGCCCCGACCGGCGGCTCGCCCTCTCCATGCGCTGGATCCTCAACGCCGCCCGCAACCGCAACGGCCGCTCCATGAGCGAAAAGCTCGCCGCCGAGCTCCTCGATGCTGCCAACGGCACGGGCGCCGCGATCAAACGCCGCGACGATACTCACCGGATGGCGGAGGCCAACCGCGCCTTCGTCCACTACCGCTGGTAAGCCAGGAGTCCCATGCCCCGCAACGCCGACCTCGAACGCATCCGGAACATCGGGATCATCGCCCACATCGACGCGGGCAAGACCACCGTGTCCGAGCGCATCCTCTTCTACACGGGCAAGACCTACAAGCTCGGCGAAGTCCATGAAGGCGCCGCCACCATGGACTGGATGGAGCAGGAGCGCGAACGCGGCATCACCATCACCGCCGCCGCCACCACCTGCGAGTGGAACGGCCACCAGATCAACCTCATCGATACCCCCGGCCACGTCGACTTCACCGCCGAGGTCGAGCGCTCCCTCCGCGTCCTCGATGGCGGCGTCGTCGTCTTCGACGCGGTCGCCGGCGTCGAACCCCAGTCCGAAACCGTCTGGCGCCAGGCCGACCGCTACGGCGTCCCCCGCATCGCCTTCGTCAACAAGATGGACCGCGTCGGCGCCGACTTCTGGCGCACGGTCGAGATGATGAAGGACCGCCTCGGCGCCAACCCCGTCCCCCTGCAGATCCCCGTCGGTGCCGAAGCCGATTTCGACGGCTGCATCGACCTCGTCGAAATGTGCTGGTGGTGGTTCGGCGGCGAAAAGGGCGATAAGCCCGAGCGGCGCGAGATCCCGGCCCACCTTCGCGAGGCCGCTGAGAAGGCCCGCGAACAGCTCATCGAAGGCATCGGCAACGTCGACGACCAGATCGCCATCGCCTACCTCGAAGGCCACGAGATCGGCGTCCACGAGCTGAAGACGGCGATCCGGCGGGCCACCCTCCACAGTCTCGCCCACCCCGTCCTCTGCGGCTCCGCGCTCAAGAACAAAGGCGTCCAGCTCATGCTCGACGCCGTCGTCGACTACCTCCCCAGCCCGGTCGATATCCCGCCGGTCAAGGGCGTCGACCCGAAGAACGGCGGCGAAGTCGTCCGCCACGCCTCCGACGACGAGCCCCTCGCGGCCATCGCCTTCAAGATCGTCTCCGACCCCTACGTCGGCCGCCTCGCCTACATCCGCGTCTACTCCGGCGTCCTCAAGGCTGGCGAGACGGTCCTCAACTCGACCAAGCAGGAGCGCGAGCGCATCGGCCGCCTCCTCCAGATGCACGCCAACCAGCGCGAAGAGATTACCGAGATGGGCGCGGGCGGCATCTGCGCCGCCGTCGGCCTGAAGCAGACCTTCACCGGCGACACCCTCTGCGCCCCGGACCACCCGATCATCCTCGAAAGCATCCAGTTCCCCGAGCCGGTCATCCGCGTCGCCCTCGAGCCGAAGAGCAAGGAAGACCAGGACAAGCTCGCCACCGCCCTCTCCAAGATGGCCGAGGAAGACCCCACCTTCCACTGGACCTTCGATGAGGAAGCCGGCCAGACCATCATCTCCGGCATGGGCGAGCTCCACCTCGAAGTCATCGTCGACCGCATGAAGCGGGAACACAAAGTCGAAGCCAACGTCGGCCGGCCGCAGGTTTCGTACCGTGAAGCCATCACCCGCCCGGCCAAGGCCGAGGGCCGCTTCGTCCGCCAGTCCGGCGGCCGCGGCCAGTACGGCGTCGTCGAGCTCGAAATCGAGCCGCTGGAGCGCGGCCAGGGCTTCGTTTTCGAAAACCGCATCGTCGGCGGCGCCGTGCCCAAGGAGTACATCCCCGCCGTCCAGCAGGGCGTCAAGGAAGCCCTCGAAGGCGGCGTCGTCGCCGGCTACCCGGTGCTCGATGTCAAAGTTGCCCTCGTCGACGGCTCCTACCACCCCGTCGACTCCTCCGAAATGGCCTTCAAGAACGCCGGCTCCATCGGCGTCAAGGAGGCCATCAAGAAGGCCGGCCCCATCCTCCTCGAGCCGATCATGAAGGTCGAAGTCCGCTGCCCCGAGGAGTACTTCGGCGCCGTCGTCGGCGACATCAACGCCCGCCGCGGCATGATCCTCGGCTCCGAATCGATGGGGAAGACCCAGATCGTCCACGCCATGGTCCCGCTCGCCGAGACCTTCGGCTACTCCACCGAACTCCGCTCCATTACCCAGGGGCGCGCGAGCTACTCCATGGAGTTCGACCACTACGAGGAAGTTCCCAAGAACATCGCGGCCACGCTCACCAAGCAGGCCGTCGGCTAAACCCCACCATCACCGCCCACCCGGGCAAGCACGAAAGGAAGCATCACCATGGCGAAGGCGAAGTTTGAGAGGACGAAACCGCACGTCAACGTTGGGACGATTGGGCACGTGGACCACGGGAAGACGTCGTTGACGGCGGCGATCACGAAGGTGCTGGCGCTGAAGGGCGAAGCGGAGTACCGGCCGTTCGATTCGATCGACAACGCACCGGAGGAGCGCGCGCGCGGCATCACGATTGCGATTGCGCACGTGGAGTACGAGACGGACAAGCGCCACTACGCGCACGTGGACTGCCCGGGCCATGCGGACTACATCAAGAACATGATCACGGGGGCGGCCCAGATGGACGGGGCGATCCTCGTGGTGGCGGCGCCGGAGGGGCCGATGCCGCAGACGCGGGAGCACGTGCTCCTGGCGCGGCAGGTGGAAGTGCCGGCGCTGGTGGTCTTCCTGAACAAGGTGGACATGATGGAGGACCCGGAGCTGCTCGAGCTGGTGGAGCTGGAGCTGCGCGAGCTGTTGAGCTCGCAGGGCTTCCCGGGCGATGAAGTGCCGATCATCCGCGGCTCGGCGCTGAAGGCGCTGGAGTCGACCTCGACGGACCCGAACGCGCCGGAGTACCAGTGCATCTGGGAGCTGATGGACGCTGTCGACAACTACATCCCGACGCCGGTGCGGCCGCTGGACAAGCCGTTCCTGATGCCGATCGAGGACGTTTTCGGCATCAAGGGGCGCGGCACGGTGGTGACGGGCCGGATCGAGCGCGGCGTCGTGAAGGTCGGCGATGAAGTCGAAATCGTCGGCCTGCGGGAGACGCGGAAGACGACCGTGACGGGCGTCGAGATGTTCAAGAAGCTGCTCGAGGAAGGGCAGGCGGGCGACAACGTCGGCTGCCTCCTGCGCGGCATCGAGCGGGACGACGTGGAGCGCGGGCAGGTGCTGGCCAAGCCGGGCAGCATCAAGCCGCACACGAAGTTCGAGGCCCAGGTCTACGTCCTCTCCAAGGAGGAAGGCGGCCGCCACACGCCGTTCTTCAACGGCTACCGGCCCCAGTTCTACGTCCGCACCACCGACGTGACGGGCGCCATCCAGCTGCCCGAGGGCGTCGAAATGGTCATGCCCGGCGACAACATCACCATGACCGTCGAACTCATCCAGCCCGTCGCCATCGAAGACGGCCTCCGCTTCGCCATCCGCGAAGGCGGCCGCACCGTCGGCGCCGGCGTCGTCACCAAAATCCTCGCCTGAGGCACAGGACACCCGAGGGGACCGGCACCATGGCACGACAACAAATCCGCATCAAGCTCAAAGCCTACGACCACCGCCTGCTCGACCAGTCGGCGCGGCAGATCGTGGAGGCTGCCGAGCGGACTGGCGCGGCCGTCGCCGGGCCGGTCCCGCTCCCGACCTCCATCGAGAAGTTCACCGTCATCCGCGGCCCGCACATCCACAAGGACGGCCGCGAGCAGTTCGAAATCCGCACCCACAAGCGGCTCATCGACATCATCGAGCCCACCTCCAAGACCGTCGATACCCTCATGCGGCTCCAGCTCCCGAGCGGGGTCGACATCGAGATCAAGCTGTAACCGCCATGACCATCGAAGGAATGCTCGGCCGCAAACTGGGCACGACCCAGGTCTTCGACGAACAGGGCAGGCTGCGCGGCGTCACCGCCGTCGAAGTCGGCCCCTGCTACGTCACGCTCATCCGCACCCCGGAGAAGGACGGCTACGCCGCCATCCAGGTCGGCTACCAGGAGGACCGCCGCCTCAACCGGCCGGAGACCGGCCACCTCCGCGCCGCCGGCGGCCTCAAGCTGCGCCACCTCGCCGAATTCCGGACCGACGGCACGACGGCCTACACGCTCGGAGACAGGCTCGGCGTCGACCTGTTCGAGGTTGGCGGCCGGGTCGATGTGACCGCCACCTCCAAGGGCCGCGGCTACCAGGGCGGCGTCCGGCGCCACGGCTTCCGCGGCGGCCCGCGCACGCACGGCCAGAGCGACCGGCACCGCGCCCCCGGCTCCATCGGCTCTGGCACTACCCCCGGCCGCGTCCTCAAGGGCACCCGCATGGCGGGCCACATGGGCGCCGAGCGCGTCACCGTCCGCAACCTCGAAGTCGTCAGCCGCAACGATGAGGCCGGCGTCATCTTCGTCGCCGGGTCCGTCCCCGGGCCGAAGGGCGGCCTCGTGCGCATCCGCAAAGCAAGGAAGGTATCGAAATGAAGCTCCCGGTCTTCGATACCGCCGGCAACCGCATCCGCGAGATCGACGCCGCCGATGAGGTCTTCGCCATCGAGCCGAACGGCGCCGTCCTCCACCAGGCCTACGTCGCCCAGATGGCGAACCGCCGCGCCGGGCTGGCCAACACCAAGCGCCGCGGCGAAGTCGCCGGCTCCACCATCAAGATCCGCCGGCAGAAGGGCCTCGGCCGCTCCCGGCAGGGCTCCATCCGCGCGCCGCACCACGTCGGTGGCGGCTCGGCCCACGGCCCCAAGCCGCATTCCTTCGCGAAGCAGCTGCCCCGCACGATGAAGCGGCTCGCGCTCCGCTCCGCGCTGAGCAACCACGCCCGCAACGGCAGCCTGCTCGTCGTCGATGGGCTCGCCGCCCCGGATGGCAAGACCCGCACCGTCCAGGCCATCCTCGATGCCCTCAAGGTCGACCGCCGCGCCATCGTCATCAGCGGCGAGCACGACGCCGCGCTCAGCCGCGCCGCGCGTAACATCGACAACGTCAAGGCGCTCCCCGCCCAGAACCTCAACGTCGTCGACCTCGTCAACGCGCATCACCTCGTGATGAGCGAAGACGCGGTCCGCAAGTGCGAGGCGCTCTGGGGCGGCGCCAACGTCAAGCCGCAGCGCGGCCGCACCCGGGAGGCCGTCTGATGCCGAACGAACTCCACCCCTACGCCGTCCTCATCCGGCCGATCATCACCGAGAAGTCGACCATCCTCGCCTCGCAGGACAAGTACGTCTTCGAGGTCGACCCCCGCGCCAACAAGACGCAAATCAAGGAAGCGGTCCAGCTCGCCTTCAACGTCCGCGTCGCGGAGGTCAACACCATGACCATGAAGGGCAAGCCCCGCCGCTTCGGCCGCCGCATCGTCAACCGGCCCAACTGGAAGAAGGCCGTCGTCACGCTCGTCCCGGGCGACAAGATCGAACTGTTCGAGGGGGTCTAGGCCATGCCGATCAAGCAGTACAAGCCCACGTCCCCCGGCCGCCGCAACGCTACCGGCGCGACCTTCTCGGAAATCACGAAGGACCGCCCGGAGAAGTCGCTCGTCGTCTCCCTCCGGAGCAAGTCCGCCGGCCGCAACAACCAGGGCCGCATCACCGTCCGCCACCGCGGCGGCGGCAACCGGCGGCTCTACCGCATCATCGACTGGAAGCGCGAGAAGCACGGCATCCCGGCGAAGGTCGTCGCCATCGAATACGACCCGAACCGCACCGCCCGCATCGCGCTCCTCCAGTACGCCGATGGCGAGAAGCGGTACATCCTCGCGCCCAACGGCCTCTCCGTCGGCGCCACCCTCATGAGCGGCCCCGATGCGGAGGTCCGCGTCGGCAACGCGCTCCCGCTCGCGAACATGCCGACCGGCACACAGGTCCACAACATCGAGCTCACGCCCGGCAAGGGCGGCCAGCTCGTCCGCAGCGCCGGTGCAGCCGCCCAGCTCATGGCGAAGGAAGGCGAGTACGCCCTCATCCGCCTGCCCAGCGGCGAAATGCGGCGCGTCCGCATCGAATGCATGGCCACCGTCGGCCAGGTCGGCAACCTCGAGCATTCGCTCATCAAGCTCGGCAAGGCCGGCCGCACCCGCCACCGCGGCCGTCGGCCCGAAGTCCGCGGCGCCGTCATGAACCCCCGCGACCATCCGCACGGCGGTGGCGAAGGCCGCGCGCCCGTCGGCATGCCCGGGCCCAAGACGCCCTGGGGCAAGCCCGCGCTCGGCTACCGCACCCGCAACAACAAGCGCACCGATAAGTACATCGTGCGGCGCAGGTCGTAGGAGAGGAGCACGACATGTCCCGTTCGACCAAGAAAGGACCGTTCATCCACCCGTCGCTCGAAAAGAAGGTAATGGCGATGCGGAACGCTCAGAACCGCACCGTCATCAAGACGTGGTCGCGCGCGTCCACCATCCTCCCGGAGATGATCGGGCTCACCATCGCCGTCCACGACGGCCGGCGGCATGTGCCCGTCTTCATCACCGAGAACATGGTCGGCCACAAGCTCGGCGAATTCGCGCCGACCCGCACCTTCCGCGGCCACGTCGCCAAGAGCGATAAGCAGAGCAAGGTGAGGCGGTAGCCATGGAAGTTCGCGCCATCACCCGCGGTATGCCCGCGTCGCCCCGCAAGGTGCGCCTCATCCTCGAACGCCTGCCCGGCCTCTCCGTCGACCAGGCGCTCGCGCTCCTCCGCTACGTCCCTTCGCCGCACGCGCGGACCATCTCGAAGACCGTCCTCTCCGCCGCCGCCAACGCGGAGAACAACTACAACCTCGATGTGGATGAGCTCTACATCAAGCGGGCCTACGCCGATGAGGGCCGCACCCTCAAGCGGTTCCGGCCCCGCTCCCGCGGCCGCGTGAGCCCCATCCTCAAGCGCTCCAGCCACATCACCATCATCCTCGACCAGAGGGAGGCCTAGCCCATGGGACAGAAAGTCCACCCCCACGGCTTCCGCCTCGGCATCCTCTACGACTGGGAATCGAAGTGGTTCGCCGACCGCGACTACACCCAGAAGCTCCACCAGGACCTCGACCTTCGCAACTTCGTCCTGCGTGAGCTGCGCGATGCCGCCATCAGCCGCATCGAAATCGACCGGAACGCGAACCTCACGACCATCACCATCCACACCGCCAAGCCGGGCATCGTCATCGGCCGCGGCGGCCAGAAGGTCGAGGAGCTCCGCACCGCGCTCGAGCGCTACACCGGCGGCCGGGTCCGCGTGAACATCCAGGAGATCCGCGTTCCCGAGCTCGATGCCTACCTCGTCGCGCGTTCCGTCGCCGACCAGCTCGAGCGGCGCGTCGCCTTCCGCCGCGCCATCAAGCAGGCCGTCCAGCGGACGATGCAGCGCGGCGCCCGCGGCTGCCGGGTCACCATCTCCGGCCGCCTCGGCGGTGCCGAGATGTCCCGCCGCGAAACCGAAACGCAGGGCCGCGTCCCGCGCCACACCCTCCGCGCCGATATCGACTACGGCCTCGCCGAGGCGCTCACCACCTTCGGCACCATCGGCGTGAAGGTCTGGATCTACAAGGGCGACGTCCTGCCGCAGCGCGCCGAGCGGCCCGCCGAGGAAGCCGCGCCCGAGCCGGTCCTCGCCGCCGCGCGCCCCGCGGAGCCGGAGGGCCCGGCCCACACCGCCATCTCCATGGAGCAGCAGGCCGCTGTCCGTGAATCCACCGAGGGGGCGAACTGATGCTGCAGCCTCGCCGCGTCAAGCACCGCAAGCAGCACCGCGGCCGCATGGACGGCTCCGCCCAGGCCGGCAACTACGTCGCCTTCGGCGAATGGGGCCTCCAGGCCCAGGGCGCTGCCTGGATCGACTCCCGCCACATCGAATCTGCCCGGCGCGCCATCACCCACGAGATGAAGCGCGGCGGCAAAGTCTGGATCCGCATCTTCCCCGATAAGCCGGTCACCGCGAAGCCGGCCGAGACGCGCATGGGCTCCGGCAAAGGCGCCCCCGACCGCTGGGTCGCCGTCGTGAAGCCCAACCGCATCATGTTCGAAGTCGCCGGCGTCCCGGAGCACGTCGCCAAGGAAGCGCTCCGGCTCGCCTCCCACAAGCTCCCCGTGCCCACCAAGATCGTCCAGCGCGAAGAGGCGGTGATCTGATATGGCGAAGAAGGCACAGGATTACCGGCAGCTCGACGACGCCCGGCTCGACCACGAAATCAACGAGGCGTACCGGGCGCTCTTCACCCTCCGCTTCCAGCACGCCTCCCGGCAGCTGCAGAACTACCGGGCCCTGCGCGACGCCCGCCGCACGATCGCCCGGCTTCGCACCATCAAACGCGAGCGCCAGCTCCAGGCGCTCGCCGGACAGGAGTAAGCCCATGGGCAGCCAGCGCGTCCTCCAGGGCACCGTCGTTTCCAACAAGATGCAGAAGACCGTCGTCGTCGCCGTCGAACGGAAGAAGACGCACCGGCTCTACCACAAGGTCGTCACCGTCACCGGCCGCTACAAGGCCCACGACGAGAACAACGAGTGCCGGCTCGGCGATGTCGTCCGCATCCAGGAGTGCCGCCCCATCTCCAAGGAGAAGCGGTGGCGCGTCATCGAAATCGTCACCCGCGGCGACGTCGCCGAGGTCGCACCCGAAACCATCGGCCGCGACATCGAAGCCACCACGCAGGTCGCGCCGAAGTCGGAGGTGAACGCGTGATCCAGCAGGAAACCCGCCTCAAAGTTGCCGACAACTCCGGCGCGCGCTCCCTGCTCTGCATCCGCGTCCTCGGCGGCAGCAAGCGCCGCTACGCGCGCCCCGGCGATGTCATCGTCGCCTCCGTCAAGTCGGCCCAGCCCCACGGCAACATCAAGAAGGGCGACGTCGTCAAAGCCGTCGTCGTCCGCGTCGCCAAGGAGTACGGCCGGCCCGATGGCTCCTACATCCGCTTCGACGACAACGCCGCCGTCCTCCTCGCCAACGACGGCGAAAACCCGCGCGGCACCCGCATCTTCGGGCCCGTCGCCCGCGAGCTGCGCGACCGCAACTTCATGAAGATCGTCTCCCTCGCGCCGGAGGTGCTCTGATGCCGGCCAAGATCAAGAAGGGCGACAAAGTCGTCGTCATCGCCGGGAAGGACCGCGGCAAGCGCGGCACCGTCCGTCAGGTGATCACGAAGCACAGCCGCGTCATCGTCGAGGGCGTCAACATCATCAAGAAGCACCAGCGCGCCCGGCAGGCCGGCCAGGCCTCCCAGATCGTCGAGCGCGAGGCGCCCATCCACATCAGCAACGTCATGCTGATCGACCCGAACACCGACCAGCCCACCCGCGTCACCTTCCGCCGGCGCGAAGACGGCACCCTCGTCCGGGTCGGCAAACGCAGCGGAGAGGACATCGAATAATGCCGCCCCGCCTGAAAGAGAAGTACCAGAAGGAAGTCGCGCCCGCACTGCAGCAGCAGTTCGGCTACCGCAACGTCATGCAGATCCCGCGCATCACCAAGGTCGCCGTCAACGTCGGCCTCGGCGAAGCGCTGCAGGACGCGAATGCGCTCGACCGGACCGCCGAGCAGATCATGGCCATCACCGGCCAGAAGCCCGTCGTCACCCGCGCCAAGCGCTCGATCGCGAACTTCCGCCTCCGCGCCGGCAACGCCATCGGCGTCGCCGCCACCCTCCGCGGCGACCGCATGTACGAATTCCTCGACCGGCTCATCGCCGCTGCCCTGCCGCGCATCCGCGACTTCCAGGGCCTCAACCCGAACGCCTTCGACGGCCGCGGCAACTACAGCCTCGGCCTGCGCGAACAGCTCATCTTCCCGGAGGTCGATTACGACCGCGTCGATAAGGTCCGCGGCCTCCAGGTCACCATCGTCACCACCGCCAAATCCGATGAAGAAGGGCGCCGCCTGCTCGAACTCATGGGCATGCCCTTCCGGAAGAACTAGGAGCACCGCGATGGCATCCAAAGGCATCGTCAACCGCGACCTCCGCCGCCGCCAGCTCAACGAGAAGTACGCCGGCAAGCGCGCGGCCATCAAAGCCGAGCTCAAGAAGTCGTGGGGCGACCCGAAGCGCGTCGCCGAGCTCTACGACGAGCTCCGCAAGCTGCCGCTCAACAGCAGCCCGACGCGCATCCATAACCGCTGCCTCGTCACCGGCCGGCCCAAGGCCTACATCCGCAAATTCGGGCTCTCGCGCATCACTTTCCGCGAGTACGCCCACCGGGGCCTCCTCCCCGGAGTCACCAAGTCCAGCTGGTAAGTGCGCAAGCAAACGCCAGGGGGAGATCGCACATGACCGTTAGTGACCCCATCGCTGACATGCTCACGCGCATCCGCAACGCCAACGCCGCGCGGCACGACGTCGTGAACATCCCGGCCTCGAAGATCAAGATCGCCATCGCGAAAGTTCTCAAAGAAGAGGGCTTCATCCGCGATTACCAGGTCATCGAAGAGCCGGGCAAACCCCAGCCGAACCTCCGCGTCGAGCTGAGCTACAGCGGCCGCAAGCAGCCCGTCCTCAACGGTCTGCAGCGCGTCTCCCGCCCGGGCCTCCGCGTCTACGTGCAGCGCCGGGAAATCCCGCGCGTCTACGGCGGCCTCGGCATCGCCATCCTCTCCACGCCCAAGGGCGTGATGTCCGGGCAGGAAGCCCGCCGGCAGGAAGTCGGCGGCGAGCTTCTCTGCTACGTCTGGTAAGGGGTCCGTATCCGATGTCTCGAATCGGCCGACAACCCATCCCCGTCCCGCCCAACGTCACCATCACCATCGACGAGCACAACAACGTCGTCGTGAAAGGGCCGAAGGGCGAGCTCAGCCGCCAGTTCCCGCCGCGCGTCTCCTTCGAGCGGCAGGACGGCATCATCACCGTCCGCCGCGCCAGCGACGACGGCGAAGACCGCGCGCTCCACGGCCTCAGCCGCACGCTCCTCGCCAACATGGTGACCGGCGTCACGAACGGCTTCACCAAAGTCCTCGAAGTCCAGGGCGTCGGCTACCGCGCCCAGCTGCAGGGTTCCAACCTCCAGCTCGCCCTCGGCTTCTCCCACCCCGTCATCGTCAACCCGCCCGAGGGCATCAAGTTCAACGTCGAAGGCCCCCGCATCACCGTCGAAGGCATCGACAAGGAGCGCGTCGGCCAGGTCGCGGCCAACATCCGCAAAATCCGGCCGCCCGAGCCGTACAAGGGCAAAGGCATCCGCTACCTCGGCGAACGTGTCCGCCGCAAGGCCGGCAAGTCCGGGAAGGTTGGCAAGAAATGAGCACCACCACCAGCGTCCTCGCGCGCAAGCGGCGCCACCTCCGCGTCCGCAAGAAGGTCTCCGGCACGCCGCAGCGCCCGCGGCTCAACGTCTTCCGCAGCGCCCAGCACATCTATGCCCAGGTCATCGACGACACCACCGGGCATACCCTCGCTGCCGCCAGCGACGTCGAGCCCGCGCTCGCTGAGCAGGCCAAAGGCAAGACGAAAACCGAGCGCGCCCAGCTCGTCGGCGCCGCCATCGCCGAGCGCGCCCGCGCGAAAGGCATCGAGGCCGTCGTCTTCGACCGCGGCGGCTTCCTCTATCACGGTCGCGTTCGCGCCCTTGCCGAAGCAGCGCGCGAAGCGGGATTGGGGTTCTAAATGGCCGACAATCGCCCGGATCGCTACGAACAGCCCGGCCCGGAAGACCTCTCCGAGAAGGTCATCTACATCAACCGCGTCGCCAAGGTCGTCAAGGGCGGCCGCCGCTTCAGCTTCTCCGCCCTCGTCGTCGTCGGCGACGGCCGCGGCTCGGTCGGCGTCGGCCTCGGCAAGGCGAACGAAGTGCCGGAGGCCATCCGCAAGGGCTCCGCACAGGCCCGCCGCAACATGGTCCGCATCCCCATGAAGGGCGGCACCATCAGCCACCCCGTCTGGGTCCGCTTCAAGGCCGTGAAGGTCATGCTCAAGCCCGCCAGCCACGGCACGGGCGTCATCGCCGGCGGCGCAGTGCGCTCCATCATGGAGGCGGCCGGCGTCACCGACGTGCTCGCGAAGACCTTCGGTTCGCGCAATCCGATCAACGTCGCCCAGGCCACCATCCGCGGCCTCGCCACCATGCAGGATACCGATGGCGCCCGCGAACGCCGCCTCGCCATCGCCCGTGGAGAACAGTGAGATGGCTCGCCTCACCGTCACCTGGCGCAAGAGCGCCATCGGCTACAACAAAGAGCAGAAAGACACCATCCGGAAGCTCGGCCTCCGCCGGCTCCAGCAGACCGTCGAAGTCGAGGACACGCCCGCCATCCGCGGCATGCTCAGCAAAGTCGCCCACCTCATCGACGTCAAGGAAGGAGGCGCCTGATGTTCGGCGCGCATGAACTCCGCCCGCCCCGCGGCGCCACCCACGCGAAGAAGCGCGTCGGCCGCGGCAACTCCAGCGGCCACGGCACCTACGCCGGCCGTGGCCTCAAAGGCCAGCGCTCCCGCTCCGGCAAGAAGCTCGCCTACGACGCGTTCGAAGGCGGCCAGTTCCCCACGTCCCGCAAGTTCCACGTCCTCCGCGGCTTCAACAACAAGTGGCGCGTGCCCTTCCAGCCCGTCAACCTCGAAGCCCTCGAGCGCTTCGCCGACGGCACCGAGGTGACCCCCGAAATGCTCAAGCAGGCGGGCATCCTCAAGCATCTCCGCGAACCGGTGAAGATCCTCGGCCGCGGCGAGCTCACCCGGAAGCTCACCGTCGCCGCCCACGCCTTCAGCGCCACCGCGAAGGAGCGGATCGAATCCGCCGGCGGCACGGCCGTCGTCATCTCCGACGCCCCGGAAAAGGACCGCTGACATGACCGTCCAGGCAGCGCAGCGCCCGCGCCTCCTCCAGGCCATGGTCGATGCCTTCCGGCAGGAAGACGTCCGGCGGAAGCTCCTCTTCACGCTGGCGATGCTCGTCGTCTTCCGCTTCGTCGCCCACGTGCCGCTGCCGAACATCGACCGCGAAGCGCTCAAGCAGGCGTTCGAAGGCAACGCGCTGCTCGACTTCCTCAGCATCTTCTCCGGCGGCGCCCTCCAGAACCTCAGCGTCGCCGCCCTCGGCGTCTACCCCTACATCACCGCCTCCATCATCATGCAGATCCTCCAGCCGCTCGTGCCCTCGCTCCGGGCGCTCGCGGAGGAAGGCGAACAGGGCCGGCGCCGCATCCAGGTCATCACCCACTGGGTCGCCGTTCCGCTCGCGATGGTGCAGGGCTACGGCCAGATCCTCTTCATCAACGCCCAGGGCAACGACGTCGTCCGCGACTTCGGCTTCCAGAACGACGTCCTCGGCACGCTCGCCACGCTCTTCACCCTCGCCGCCGGCACGATGTTCCTCGTCTGGCTCGGCGAACTGATCACCGAGCACGGCATCGGCAACGGCGTCTCGCTCATCATCTTCGGCGGCATCGTCGCCACCCTGCCCTCGCTCATCCCCAGCATCACCACCACGAGCATCCTCACGGTGCTCGCTTTCGCCGTCGGCGCCCTCGCCCTCATCTACCTCGTCGTCTTCTTCCAGGAGGCGCAGCGCCGCGTTCCCGTCCAGTACGCCCGCTCGGCCTTCCGCGGCGGGCGAATGTACCGGCAGCAGGGGCAAAGCCATATCCCCCTGCGGGTCAACATGGCCGGCATGATCCCGCTGATCTTCGCCTTCTCGATCATGATTCTCCCGGCCACCATCGCCTCCTACTTCATCAACTCCGGCGGCTGGGTGGGCTCCGTCGCCCGGTTCTTCGTCGACCAGTTCCAGGGCGGGCGCGGCGGCAGCGGCACCGGCTGGTACTGGCTCATCCTCTTCGTGCTGGTCGTCATCTTCACCTTCTTCTACACGATGGTGCAGTACCAGCAGCAGCAGATCGCCAAGAACCTCCAGCGGCAGGGCGCCTTCATCCCGGGCATCCGCCCCGGCCCGCCGACCGAGGCCTACCTGATGCGCGTCGTCACCCGCATCACCTGGGCCGGCGCCTTCTTCCTCGGCTTCGTGGCCATCATCCCCTTCTTCGTCGGCCTCTTCACCGACGTCCGCGCCCTCACCATCTCTTCCACCGGGTTCCTCATCGTCGTCGCCGTCGTGCTCGATACGATGAAGCAGCTCGAAGCCCAGCTACTCATGCGCAACTACGAGGGGTTCATTCGCTAACGTGTACATCGTCCTCCTTGGTCCACCCGGCGCCGGCAAAGGAACCCAGGCCCAGCGCATCGCTGCGGCTACCGGGCTCGTCCACATCTCCACGGGCGACATGTTCCGCGAGCACGTCCGCAACAACACCGAACTCGGCCAGCTCGCCAACCAGTACATGTCCCGCGGCGAACTCGTGCCCGACGAAGTCACCATCAAGATGCTCCTCGAGCGCATCTCCCGCGAAGACGCCGCCACCGGCGCGATGTTCGACGGCTTCCCGCGCAACGTCGTCCAGGCGAAGGCCCTCGATGACGCCCTCGCCGCGCGCGGCGCCCGCATCGACCGCGCCCTCCTCATCACCGTCTCCGATGAGGAGCTCGTCGCCCGCCTCGGCGGCCGCTGGATCTGCCGGAACTGCGGCAAGCTCTACCACGAACGGAACGACCCCCCGAAGCAGCCCGGCGTCTGCGACGCCTGCGGCGGCGAACTCTACCAGCGCGACGACGACCGGCCCGAGGTCGTCCGCGCCCGCCTGGAGAAGCAGAAGCCCCCGGCCGACCTCATCGAGCACTACCGCAAGGCCGGCGTCCTCCGCGAAATCGACGGCGAACGCTCGCTCGATGACGTGACCGCCGCCCTGCTGGAGGCCATCAGGTAGCACCGGCATGGCGATCAAGCTGAAGTCCGAGGAAGAGATCCGCCTGATGCGCGAGGCTGGCCGCCTCGTGGGGCGCACCCTCGCCCAGATTCGCGAGATGGTGCGGCCCGGCCTCAACATCCTCGAGATCGAAGCCTTCGTCACCCAGGAGTTCAAAAAGGCCGGCGCGAAGGAAACCTTCCGCAACTACCGGCCCTCGCCCCGCTACCCGCCCTACCCCTCCAACATCTGCATCAGCATCAACGAGCAGCTCGTGCACGGCATCCCCGTCGACCGCGTCCTCCAGGAAGGCGACATCGTCACCTTCGACCTCGGCGCCACCCTCAACGGCTACGTCGGCGACTCGGCCATCACCGTCGGCGTCGGCAAAATCAGCCCCCTGGCGGAGAGGCTCCTGCGCGTCACGGAAGAGGCCCTCTGGGCCGGCATCCGCGCCGCCCGGGCTGGCAATTACCTCAACGACGTCCGCGGCGCCATCGAAGACGCGATCCGGCCGCACGGATTTGGTATCGTAAAAGGGTATGGCGGCCACGGCGTGGGCCGCGACATGCACGAAGAGCCGCACGTCGAGAACTATCGCCAGCGCTTCCGCGGGCCCGAACTCAAGCCCGGGCTCGTCCTCGCGCTCGAACCCATGGTCACCGCCGGCTCGCCGGAGGTCGTCGAAGGCCCCGACGGCTGGACCGTAAGCACGAAAGACGGTAGCTTATGCTGTCATTTCGAGCATACCATCGCTATCCGCGCCGACGGTGAGGCCGAGGTCCTCACCCTCCCATGACGTTCCGAACTCCACCGCACGAGGTTCTATGGCAAAAAAGGACGCGATCGAAGTCGAGGGCACCGTGGTCGAACCCCTCCCCAACGCCATGTTCAAGGTCGAGCTGGCCAACGGCCACGAAGTGCTCGCCCACGTCAGCGGAAAGATCCGGATGAACTTCATCCGCATCCTTCCCGGCGATCGCGTTCTCGTTGAACTTTCGCCCTACGACCTCACCCGCGGGCGCATCACCTACCGATTCAAATAGGCCGACCGGGCCGACGACCAGGAGAGCCATGAAAGTACGAGCATCCGTCAAGCCACGCTGCGACAAGTGCAAGGTCATCCGCCGGCACGGTCGCGTCATGGTCATTTGCGAAAATCCCAAGCACAAGCAGCGCCAGGGGTAAGGCCGCATGGCACGTATCGCAGGAGTCGACATCCCAGCCGACAAGCGACTCGAAGTCGCCCTCACCTACATCTATGGCATCGGCCCGACCCGCGCCAAGGAAGTCCTCGCGGCCACCGGCATCTCCCCCGATGCCCGCGCGCGCGACCTCACCGATGAAGAGGTCCTCCGCATCCGCGACTTCATCGAGAAGAACTACATCGTCGAAGGCGACCTCCGCCGCGAAGTCCGCCAGAACATCGCGCGCCTCATCGAAATCAACTGCTACCGGGGCCAGCGCCACCGCCGCAACCTCCCCGTCCGCGGCCAGCGCACCCGCACCAACGCCCGCCAGAAGCGCGGCGCCCGCAAGACCGTCGCCGGCAAGAAGCGCGCCGGGAAGAAGTAACAGGAGCTCCCCATGGCCGATCAGAAACGTGGTGCTGCCGACAAGAACCGCCGCCTGAAGCGGCGCGAACGCAAGTCCATCCCGCGCGGGCGCGCCTACATCAAGAGCACCTTCAACAACACCCTCGTGACGCTCACCGACCCGAACGGCAACGTCATCGCCTGGGCGTCGGCCGGCGCGTCCGGCTTCAAGGGCTCCCGCAAAGGCACCCCCTTCGCCGCCCAGATGGCCAGCGAAAACGCCGCCCGCCGCGCCATGGAGCACGGCCTCCAGACAGTCGAAGTCTACGTCCGCGGCGCCGGCAGCGGCCGCGAAGCCGCCATCCGCTCCCTGCAGGCCGCCGGCCTCACCATCACCGCCATCCGCGACGTCACCCCCATCCCCCACAACGGCTGCCGCCCGCCCAAGCGGCGCCGCGTCTAGGAGCGCATCACCCCTATGGCACGCTACACCGGCCCCGTCTGCCGCCTCTGCCGCCGCCACGGCGAAAAGCTCTTCCTCAAGGGCGAACGCTGCTTCACGCCCAAGTGCGCCTTCGAGCGCCGGCCCAACCCGCCGGGCCCCCGGCCGGCCCGCCGCCGCAAGATCAGCGACCGCGGCCTCCAGCTGCGCGAAAAGCAGCGCGCCCGCGCCTCCTATGGCGTCCTCGAAAAGCAGTTCGTCCGCTACTACAAGGAGGCCATCCGGCGGCCCGGCGTCTCCGGCGAAAACCTCGTCCGGCTCCTCGAAACCCGGCTCGACAACATCGTCTACCGCCTCGGCTTCGCCGATTCCCGCGCCCAGGCCCGCCAGATCGTCCGCCACGGCCTCATCGCCGTGAACGGCCGCAAGATGGATGTCCCCTCCGCCCACCTCAAGGAAGGCGATACCGTCTCCTTCACCCCCCGGGGCCAGCGCAGCGAGTTCTACAAAATCGTCCAGGACGCCATCAAGTCCAAGAACCCGCCATCGTGGCTCACCCTCGACCTGGCGAACATGTCCGGCAAGGTCACGGCCCCGCCGGCCGTCGTCCCCGGCGAAACCCACCTGTTCAACGAAAACGTCATCATCGAGTACTACTCGCGCTAACCCCGTCAACGGTTGAGGGCACCCATCATGGAATCTCTCGAGCTGCTCGGGCACACGGGTGAAGCCGCCCACCCCCGGCTCACGGTCGAAGACCAGACCGCGACCTATGCCCGCCTCGTCGCCGAACCCCTCGAGGCCGGCTACGGCATCACCCTCGGCAACGCCCTGCGCCGCGTCCTCCTCTCCTCCCTCGAAGGAGCGGCCATCACCTCCGTGCGCATCGACCAGGTGCAGCACGAGTTCTCCACCATCCCCGGCATGGCCGAGGACACCACCGAATTTCTCCTCAACGTGAAGGAGGTCCGCCTCAAGCCGATCTCCAACCGGCCCGCCACCATCTCCCTCGACGTCGAAGGCCCGGCCGTCATCACCGCCGCCGACCTCCAGGTCCCGGCCGATTTCGAACTCGTCAACCCCGACCTCTACCTCGGACGCCTCGAAACCGCCGGCAGCCGGCTCACCGCCGAGTTCCACGCCGAGCTCGGCAAGGGCTACCAGCCCGCCGGCTCCGTCGAAGGCATGCCCATCGGCGTCATCCCCGTCGACGCCATCTTCACCCCCATCCGCAAGGTCAGCTACCGCGTCGAAAAGACCCGCGTCGGCCAGTCGACCAACTACGACCGCCTCATCCTCGAGGTCTGGACCGACGGCACCATCGACCCCGTCGAAGCCGTCGGCTTCAGCGCCGAGATCCTCGTCGAACAGTTCTCGCTGTTCATCCAGCACGCGCGGCCCGAGCTCGGCCACGCCTACCACCCCTCCCTCGCCAGCGGCGCCACCGGCGGCCTCCTCATGCCGCCCGACCGCTACAACACGCCGATCGAAGACCTCCAGCTCTCCGTCCGCGCCTACAACTGCCTCAAGCGCTCCGGCCTCATGACGGTCGGCCAGGTCCTCGAAAAGTCGGAGGACGAGCTCCTCGGGCTGCGCAACTTCGGCCGCAAGTCCTACGACGAGCTGCGCGAGCGCCTCATCGAGCTCGGCTACATCGACCCGAATCAGCCCGGCCTCGTCCCGGTCGCGGACCAGCCGGCCCGCCCCGGCGGCCGCACCGCCGCCCGGCCCGGCAGCGCGGCCGCCCGCACGGCCCGCACCAGCGCCGTCATCATGGACGACGAAGAAGAAGACGAAGAAAACCTGAGCGCCCTCGGCAAGGCCCTCAAAGAAGCGCTGCTCAAAGACGGCAGCGCCGAGGACCTCATCGGCGCCGACGACGAGGAGTAGCCCCATGCGACACCGCGTAGCCGGCCGCCACCTCGGCCGCGAAACCAGCCACCGGATGGCCCTCTACCGGAACCTGGTCACCGACCTCCTCCGGTACGAGAAGATCACCACTACCGAGGCCAAGGCGAAGGAGATCCGCCCCATGGCCGAGCGGATCATCACCCTCGGCCGCCGCGGCGACCTCCACGCCCGGCGCCAGGCCCTCCGCTTCCTCTACGACCCGAAGGTCGTCAAGAAGGTCTTCGACGACATCGGCCCGCGCATGAAAGACCGGCCCGGCGGCTACCTCCGCATCACCGCGCTCGAGCCGCGCAAGGGCGACGGCGCGCGCATGGCGACCATCGAACTCGTCGACATCGCCGGCGCGGTGGCCATGCCCCGCCCCCAGCGCGTGACCGCCCCGCCGTCCCAGCGCCGCGCCCCCACCCCGGGCGCAGCCGCCGCGGCTGCTGCCGCCGCCGAGATCGAGGCCAGCCGCGCCGCCGAGGCGGAAGCCGCCGCCGAAGCCGAAGCTGAGGCCGAAGAAGCGCAGGCTGCCGAGCCCGAAGCACAGGCCGAAGCTCCCGCTGAAGCCGAAGCCCCGGCCGCCGAAGCCCCCGCAGAGGAGGAGAAGAACGACTGACGCCGCCGCCGCCAAGCGCTTTGCGGCGACGGTCAGCTACGACGGGACCGACTTCGTCGGCTCCCAGGTCCAGCCCAACGGCCGGACCGTGCAGGAAGAACTCGAACGCGCCGCGGAGCGCCTCTTCGGAGCCCCAACGCGCGTCGACCTCGCCGGGCGCACCGATTCGGGCGTCCATGCGCGGGGACAGGTGGCCGCCTTCACCGCCGCGACCCGGCTCGAAGCGGCCGCCATCGGGCGAGCGCTCAACGCGCTCCTGCCCGAAGATGTAGCAGTGCGCGCAGTGCGCGATGTCCCGCCGGGGTTCGATCCCCGCCGCTGGGCCCGCCGCCGCCGCTACCGCTACACCATCGCCAACGGCGAGGCGCGAGACCCCCTCGCGCGCCGCTACGCCTGGCACCTCGAGGGCAGCCTCGACCTGCCGGCCATGCAGCACCTCGCCGGGGCCTTCGCCGGCAGGCGCGATTTCAGCGCCTTCGCCGGCAAACTCGAACCGGGGCGCTCACCCGTGCGCACCGTCTTCGAGACTACCGTCAATCGCTCCGGCGATTGGCTGTACATCGACATCGAGGCAGACGCGTTCCTGCCCCAGATGGTCCGGCGCATCACCGCCGCACTCGTCCGGGTCGGGCGCCACGCCGCAACCGAGGAGGAAATCGTCAGCCTGCTTCACCAGGCACGCCCGGGCAGCTTCATCCACGTCGCCCCCGCCCACGGCCTCTGCCTCGAACGCGTCTGGTACGACGAGGGATATCAGCCATGAACACCACCGTCCGCATCAAAGCTTCGCAAATTTATAAAGACTGGCACGTCATCGACGCCGCCGGCCAGCCCCTCGGCCGCGTCGCGACCCGCGTCGCCACCCTCCTCCGCGGCAAGCACAAGCCCACCTTCGAGCCCCACCTCGATGACGGCGACTTCGTCATCGTCGTCAACGCCTCGAAGATCCGCGTCTCGGGCAAGAAGGCGCAGGAGATGGTCTACTACCGCCACTCCGGCTACCCCGGCGGCCTCAAGGCGCGCAGCTTCTCCGAGCAGCTCCAGCGCTTCCCAGAAAAGGTCATCGAGCGCGCCGTCTGGGGCATGCTGCCGAAGGGCCCGCTCGGCAAGCAGATGCTCAAGCACCTGAAGGTGTACGGCGGCCCCGAGCACCCGCACCAGGCGCAGGTCATCGCCAGCCAGCGCGCGCAGGAAGCCCGCAAGGCGCAGCTCGAAGCGCTCGCCAACGAACCGTACCGCCCGAAGGGCCTCCGCCCGCTGACTGCCGCCGAGGTCGTCGTGCCCGCCGCGCCCTCCAGCGCGGCCGCCGAAGTGGCGCGCCGGGCCCGCGCCCGCGTCCTCCAGCAGGAGGCCGAAGCCCCGGCCGCCGAAGCCGACGCCCAGGCGCAGGCCGCGGCCGAAGCGACCGCTGGCGATGCCCCGGCCGAGGCCGCCGAAAAGCCGGCCCGCCGCCGCCGCACCCGCGCAGAGCAGACCGAGGAGTAACCACCCATGGCCGAGCAGCAGTACTACTACGGCACTGGCCGCCGCAAGACCGCCGTCGCGCGTGTCCGCCTCATCCCCGGCCCCGGCGCCATCATCGTCAACGGCAAGCCGATGGAAGAGGTCTTCGCCCGCGAAACCCACCGCGTCGAGATCCTCGAGCCCCTCAAGCGGCTCGGCCGCGAAGGCCGCTTCTCCGCCACCATCAAATGCGCCGGCGGCGGCATCAGCGGCTGGGCCGGCGCCATCCAGATGGGCATCGCCCGCGCCCTCGTCGCGTCCGACCCCTCGCTCAAGCCGCTCCTCAAGCGGCCCGAAAACCTGCTCACCCGCGACGCCCGCATGAAAGAGCGGAAGAAGCCCGGCCTCAAGCGGGCCCGCAAGGCGCCGCAGTTCACGAAGCGCTAGCCCTCGCCGCTTCTCACGTCTGCACTGCCCCCGGGAGGCCCCGTCGCGGGCCTCCCGGCGTTTCCGCGCCCGGTCACCATCCCGTCACCCGCGGGTTCCCGGCCTCCCGCTCCGCGCTGCCCCGGTTCGCGCCGATCGCCACCCTGGGGAGGCATCGCGTGGACAAAGGAAACCTCGTCTTCCTCGGGGCGCTGCTCGCTGCCGGCGCGCTCGCCTACCAGTCGACCATGGGCGGCGCGGCTGCCCCGCCCGCCGCCGAAACGCCGACGCCGGAAGCCAGCGACCACGCCGCTGATGACCACGCGGGCGACGGCCACGCCACCCCCGAAGCCGCACATGCCGCTCGCACGCCGACGCCCGCGCCCCACGGCTCCGTCACCCCGCCAGCCGGCACGCCGACGCCCACCCCGACCATCCGTCTCACCCTCGACCAGGTCCGGGGACTCCCCCGCGCGACGCCGACGCCCGCCCGCCCCGCTGCCCCGCCGTTCCGGCCGCCCGCGTCCGCCGGCGCGCCAGCCGAGCCGCCGCCTGCCTCACCGCCAGCGCTGACGCCCACGCCGACGCTGACCCCTTCACCAGCGCCGTCTCCCGCTCCATCGCCGGCACCGCCCCCCGCGCCAGCGCCGACCGAGGCGCCCGCACCGACACCCACGCCGACCCCGACCGTCGCGCCCGGCGGCCTCCCCTATCCCCCGCCGTTGCCGCCTCCGCCCGACGGCAGCCTCAGTTCGCCCCCGCGCGAATGAGCTCCGCCGCCTATGGCAGGTCCCGGCCGCTCCCGATGCGCAGCTCGAGCACGTCGTCCGGCGCGGCAAACCCGTGCCGCGCGTAGAGGTCGCGGCTCCCCGAGGTCGGCCACAGGACCACCGAATCCACCTTCGCCGCTCGGCAGGCCTCCAGCGCCGCCCCCAGCAGGGCCGCGCCGATGCCCTGCCCCCGCTGCGCCGGCGCGACGAACATGCTCGTCACGTAGCCGTGCAGCTCCTCCTCTGGCCCCGGGTTCGGCACCTTTTCGATGAGCTGCAGCCACGCGCAGCCGATCGCCTCGCCGCCGTCGTCTTCGGCCAGCCACGCCCGCCAGCGGCCGCCTTCCTCGAGGCGCGCCGCCATCCAGGCCGCCGCCCGCTCGAGGAATCCCGCCTCGTCCTCCGACGCCTGGCCAATCTCGGCCCGGAACGCCCACCGCAGCCGCGCGAGCACGCGCGCGTCTGCTGCAGCCGCCGGCCGGACGCTCCAGCCGTCCACGGCAGCCGGCCTACTCGTCCTCGTCCAGGTCCATCCGAACCCGGTTGATCTCGTCGAGCACCCAGCCGACGAACCGCTCGGCGTGCTCCTGGCTCGGGCCCGTCGCCGAGCGGCCGAGGTGCTGCTTCAGCGCCAGCCGCACCGGCATCATGTTCTTCCGCTGCCGGAAGAACCAGTACGCGCCTTCCTGCTTGCTCACTAGCTCGCCCGTGTAGGCGTACCGCAGCGCCCGCACCGCGTTCAGCACGGCGTACCCCGGCGTGGCGTTTGCCACCGCCCAGCCCAGCTCATCGGCCATCGCCTCGAGCACCCAGCTCCGCGGGATGATCGGGAACATCTCCTCCGGCTCGGGGCCGATGATCGCCCGCCCTTTCTCCCGCGCCACCGCGTAGTGGAGCAGCAGGTCCGGGTCGCCCGGGTGCCCGTGCCCGTCGACGAAGGTCCGCGCCTCCGGCACCGTACAGAGGTGCAGCTCGAACGGCGGCGAGTGGCTTTCGACGTCCAGCGACGCGTCCGTCACGATGCTCAGCTCGAGCCCGGAGCCTGGACACGGCATCTCCGGGTCCATCAGCAGCTCAGCGATCTGACGCTGCTGGTCCTTCGTCAGCGGCTCCTCCACCACTGCCAGCATGTCGAAATCCGACCGCTGGTACTGGAACGCCCCCATCGTCGCCGAGCCGTGGAGATAGAGCCCGATCAGGTTCTCTCCCAGCGCCCGGTCGAGACGCCGCCCAACGTCCCGTGAAAACCCCATGATCTTCCGTTGCAAATGCATGCCCGCACCCTACCTTGTGGTGTGACGCTCCAGGAACCCCATCACCGCCGCGCCCGCTTCCTCGCGAAACTCGATGAAGTACCCGTGCCGCCCTCCTTCGACCAGGTACAGCTCCGCCCCCGGGATCCGCCCGGCCAGCAGTGCGGCGTTCGCGGTCGGATTGATCCGGTCCTCCGTCCCGTGAATCACCAGCACCGGTGCGCGGATCTCCGTCAGCCTCTCCCATGCATCGTGCCCCTGGCTTGCTTCGTAATGCAACCGCTGGGCATACGCCGGGATGGGATTCCTCGCCCGTTCGCGCAAAACGGCCAGGTACTCAGGGTGTGCCGCCAGCCAGCCCGGGCTCACCATCTCTTCCGCGAGGAACCGGGCCGCCTCCTCCGGGTCCGCCGGGCGCGTGCGCATCTTCGCATCGACCTCCGGCGGCCGCGTCACCCCGTGCGCATCCCCCGGTGTCGTGCACCCGAGCACGACCGCGCCCACCCGTTCCGGGTAGTCGATGGCGATCCACTGGCAGATGCGGCCGCCCATCGAGATGCCGTAGATGTGCGCCCGCTCGATGCCCAGGTGGTCGAGCAGCCCAACCGCATCGGCCGCGAACATCCGCGTGGTGTAGGGCGGCTCGCCCGGCTTGTCGCTCTGCCCGGTCCCCCGGTGGTCGTAGACGATGACCTGGAACCGGCTGGCGAAGTCCCCGAGCACCGGGTCCCAGCCGTGGTGGTCGCTCCCCTGTCCCATCACGAGCAGCAGCGGCTCGCCCGAACCGTGCACCTCGTAGTACAGCCGCACCCCGTTGCATACCGCGAACGGCATGGCGGAACCCTACCGAATCGCTGCCCCCGATGCAATCTCGTTCCATCCTGAACGAATGGTCAGGATTACGGGAACCGGTTGAACCAGAGCAGCCCCAGCGCGCCGCCGGCGAGCACCAGCATCCCCGCCAGCCCGGCCGCCGCCCAGCTCACCTCGGTCCGCTCCTCGACGTAACCGATGCGGTCGCCGAGGTCGCGGTAGATGCTCTCGAGCTGGCTCGCGCCCGGCGCCTCGAACGCCCGGCCGCCGGTGACCTCGGCGATCGCCTGCAGCGTTTCGAAGTCCGGCGGCACCCGCACCGTCCGCTGCCGGCCCTGCGGGTCGGTCACCACCGCGACGCCGTCCGGCGTGCCGAGCGCAATCGCGTAGACCGGGATGCCCGTGTCGGCAGCGAGCTGCGCCGCGTCCAGCGGCTGGTACGTCCCCACCGTTTGCGCCCCGTCCGAGAGCAGCACGATGACCGCCGGGGCCGCTTCGCCTTCGCCCCGGATTGGCGCCGGCGTCGCGGGCGTGCCGTCCGCGTTCGTCCCGGCAGGCTGCTGCTCCAGCGCCGCCCGGACCACGTCCACCGCCGTCGCCAGCGCGTCGCCCATCGCCGTGCCGCCGAGCGGCGTCAGCCGGTCGATCGCGGCGTGCACCTGCTCCTTCTCCGTCGTCGGCGGCACGAGCACGTTCACCCCGCTCGAAAAGCTGATGAGGCTGATGCGGAAGTCCTTCGGCAGCCGGTCCACCAGCGTGTGCGCCGCCTCCTGCGCCGCCGCCATCCGCGTCGGCGCCACGTCGGTCGCGTTCATCGAGCCCGAGACGTCCGTCACGAGCACGACCGTCCCCTCCTGCCGCGGCGTCTTCGTCACCAGCTGCGGCCGCGCGAGGGTGAAGACGACCGCGGCAATCGCGAGCAGGTAGAGCGCCGGCGGCAGGTGCCGCCGCCAGTTCGGGCTCGCCTCCACCACGTTCGCCAGCAGGTCGAGGTTCGTGAACCGCGCCGCGTACTTCGGGCGCCGCCGCTGCGCCAGCGCATAGAGGCCGGCCAGCAGCGGCACGGCCGCCAGCCCCAGCAGCATCCACGGCCAGAGGAAGGTCATCGAACGTATCCTTTCTCGAGCAGCCCGGCCGCGAACGGCCGCAGCCAGTCGCCCGACGTCGAAAGCACGATGTGGCGCGCGCCGGCCCGGGCGATCGCTGCCGCCACCTCCGCCCGCTCGGCCGCAGCAGCCGCCGCGAACCGCTCCCGGAGCCGACGCGACCCGGTATCCACCCGCAGCCGTCGCCCCGTCTCGGGGTCCATCAGCCACAGCTCGCCGACGTCCGGCAGCTCCTGCTCGCGCGGGTCGCGAATCTCGACGGCCAGCACGTCATGCCGCGCGGCCACCTGCAGCAGCGGCCGCTCCCAGTCGCGCGGCCCTCGGAAGTCCGAGACGATGAGCACGAGCCGTCCGCGCCCGGCCAGCCGGTCGACCCGCTGCAGCGCCCGGCCGAGCGAGGCCGCCGCCCCGCCCGCCGGCGGCTGGAGCCGCAGCGCCAGCAGCAGCGCGAGCAGCCCGGCCCGCCCCTGCGCCGGCCGCATCAGCCGCTCCCGTTCGCCGTCGAACAGGTAGACGCCGAGCGCGTTCCCGTGCCGGGTCGCCACGTGGCCCGCGGCCAGCGCCACCCCCTCCGCCACGTCGTACTTCCGCCGGTCCGCCGTCCCGAACAGCATCGAGGCCGAAGCATCGAGCACCAGCCACGTCGTCAGCACCCGCTCCGCCACGAACTCCCGGACGTGGGGGACGAGCGTCCGGGCCGTCACGTTCCAGTCGATCCGCCGCACGTCGTCCCCCGGCACGTATTCCCGCACCTGGGCCAGCTCCGTGCCGGTCCCGAGCCCGTGCGAGCGGAAGTCGCCCGCGAGCAGGCTGCTCACCCGCCGCCCGACCGTGATGTCGAGCGCCCGCAGCACCGCTTCGGGCATCGGCCCCGGCCCCGGAGCGTCCGGCGTCGGCCGCCGGGCGAGCAGCGCACTCACGCGGACGCCTCGGCCGCCAGTTCGATGCGCGGCACCGGCACCGCAGCGAGAATCCCGTCGAGGATCTGGTCTGGCGTCACCCCCTCGGCCAGCGCCTGGTAGGTCAGCACCATCCGGTGGCGCAGCACGTCCCGCGCGAGGTCGAACACATCCCCCGGCAGCACGTACGCCCGCCCCCGCAGCAGCGCCACCGCCCGCGCGGCGTGCACGAGGTTGATGCTCCCGCGCGGGCTCGACCCGAACGCGATGTGCTCCTTGTGGCGAACCAGCCCGTACCGCTCCGGGTGCCGCGTCGCGTCCGCCAGCGCGACCGCGTACTCCGCCACCGCGCGGTCGACGTACACCTCGGCGGTGAGCGCCTGGAACCGCGCGAGCTCCTCCACCGGCAGCACCTGCTTCACGCTGCCGACCGGCGCCAGCGACCGCTGCACGATCGCCAGCTCCTCCGCCTGCGCCGGGTAGTCCACGATCACTTTCATCATGAACCGGTCGACCTGCGCCTCCGGCAGCGGGTAGGTGCCCTCCGATTCGATCGGGTTCTGCGTCGCCATCACGAGGAACGGGTGCGGCACGCGGAACGTCTCGAGCCCGATCGTCACCTGCCGCTCCTGCATCACTTCGAGGAGCGCCGACTGCACCTTCGCCGGCGCCCGGTTGATCTCGTCCGCCAGCAGGATGTTGCAGAACACCGGGCCCTTTTCGGCCACGAACTGGCCGGTATCCGGCCGGTAGATGCGCGTGCCCACGAGGTCGCCCGGCACGAGGTCCGGCGTGAACTGCACCCGGTGGAACGTCCCGCCGAGCACATCCGCCACCGTCTTGACGGTGAGCGTCTTCGCCAGCCCGGGCACGCCTTCGATGAGCAGGTGGCCGTTCGCCAGCAGCGCCACGAGCACTCGCTCCAGCATCTGCTCCTGCCCGACGATCACCCGCTTGATTTCGAACATCGCCGCTTCGAACACGGCATGCGCCCGGGCCGCCGCCTCCTGCCGCGATTCGTCCTGCCAACCGGTCACGCGCTACCTCCGGGAGTTGGGGGCCATCGCGGGCCCGTGCCACCTACCCTGAAGCATCGCGCCGCAAATGGCGGTAAAGCATGGCCGCCTGGGCCGGCCGCCGTTTCCCTCCTCCATACGCAGCGCGCCCCTCCCGGATCCCGGGAGGGGCGCGCAGGAACGGCCGGCAGGCCGGAAATTACGCGTGCAGCGCGGCGGCGACGTCCTGCAGGCCGAGCGATTCGAGCTTCGCCTTCGAGGGCTTGCAGGTCTCCGTGTCCCAGTCGCAGGCCTTCAGGAACTCGACTTCGAGCGTCTCGGTATCGAGCTTGATGCCCTGCAGCGGACCGGCGTGCGTCGCCTCGGTCGATTCACCCGTGACCCGCGGCGGCACGTGCCGCTTCCGCGGGTTGCCGCCCTCGCGCACCTCGTACGCCATGCGCAGGTTCGCGATGCGCTCGCCGATCTGCATCATCTCGTTGAGGTCCATGTCCCAGCCGGTCACGGAGTTGAACCACGTCGGGATGTTGGCGGTGTTCGCCGCCATCATCACGAACTGGCACATGCCGCCGGCGTTCACCACGTGCATGTACTCGCTCGCGGCCTTGTGGTGCTCGCCGCGGCCGGTGTAGACCTTGTTGTCGGCCGGCGCCGGCGGAATCTTCCCGAGCCGCTTGTTCCCCTCGTACTGGGTGTGGCGCGCCGGCGTCGGGTCGAGCTTGTAGGTCGTGTGGTACTCGGGCTGGAGCTTCGGGTCGTGCATCGGCAGCTCCTGGCCGCCGATGTGCATCGCATACTTCTCGGCCCCGCGCCCGATCTTTTCGGCCGCGACCTTCACGCCGTCGGCGAACACCGCCGCGATGCCCTTGCGCTCGCCCATCGCCTTCAGGAACGCGATCATCGCGTCCGCATCGCCCCACCGGAGCTCGATGCCCTCGGTGTCTTCCTTCGTGATGATGCCGTTCTCGTAGCACTCGATCGCCATCGAGATGGCGCCGCCGGCGCTGATGACGTCGAACCCGTACTCGTTGCACAGGTGGTTCGCGTAGATCAGCGCGTCCGGGTCGGCCACGAGGTTCATCGTGCCGAAGGCTGCCATCGCCTCGTACTCCGGCCGGTGCGTGTGGTGCGGGTACGGGTACTTCGGGTTCGTCGACTCTTTCGATTCGGCGCCGCACGCCATCGGGCACCGCCAGCAGCCGTACGACTTCTCCATCCGCGGGTTGATCTGCGAGCCGCCGTCGATCTGCTGCGCGATCGGGAAATCGATGATGCCCACGCCGCCCCAGTTCTTCACCGGGCTATCGCCGTTGAGGGCCGACATCGCCGTGATGCCCGTCGTCCCGAAGTTGTGGAAGAAGTCCCGCAGCGGCTTCACGAACTGGTCGAGGTTCTCCCGGAGCAGCTTCGTCGTCTCCGGCGTCTGGCTGATGACCTTCCGCTCGGCCAGCACGACGACCGCCTTCAGCTTCTTCGAGCCCATCACGGCGCCGACGCCAGAGCGGGCCGCCAGCCGGCCGTGGTCGTTGCACACGCCGCTGATGAGCGAGAGGGTCTCGCCCGCCGGGCCGATGTTCGCCACGCTCGCTCGCTTGCCGTGCCGGTCCTTCAGCACCTTCTCGTTCTCGATGGCGCCCTGGCCCCAGAGGTCGCTCGCGTCGCGCAGCTCGAACTTGTCGTTGTCGATGAGCAGGTAGACCGGCTTCTCGGCCTTGCCGAAGAACATGATGCCGTCCCAGCCGGCGAGCTTCAGCACGCCGCCGAAGTCGCCGCCGCAGTTGGCATCGCCCCAGCCGCCGGTGAGCGGGCTCTTGCAGACCACCTGCCACCGCTGCCCGAAGAGCGGCGTGCCCGTCAGCAGCCCCGCGAACATGCCGAGCATGTTCTCCGGGCCGAGCGGGTCCGCACCCTTCGGCACGCGGTCCCAGAGCATCCGCGCGCCGATGCCGTACCCGCCGAGGTACTGCCGGTACAGCGATTCGTCCGGGTATTCGACCGTGATCTCACCCGTGGTGAGATTCACGTTCAGCATCTTCCCGTTGTAGCCCTTCTCCGCGAGGGCGCCATTGGTCGCCGTTGCTGTCGTCAACTCCCTTTGCCTCCCTGGCGCTGGTTGCGCCGTGCTGCGCCCTGCATCGTTGCCGGTTTCACGAACGCCCGCAATATGCTCGGGCGGGCATAGCGAAACTCACCCGATGCCGGCCGCCAGCCGCGCCACCTCGTCCGCTTCCAGCCCGAGCACCTCGAGCAGCACCTCCATCGAATGCTCGCCGAGGCACGGCGCCGGCCGCCGCGGCCCGCTCCGGTAGCCGCTCACGATGAACTGGTGTCCCTCGTACGGCACCTCGCCCATCTCCGGGTGCACCAGCGGGTGGAAAAACTCCCGGTGCGCCAGCTGCGGGTCGCAGAGCAGGTCGCTCGACCGCTGCACGAACCCGGCCGCGACGCCGGCAGCCTGCAGCCGCCGCATCAGGTCGAGGCCATCCTGGCCGGCCGTCCACGCGGCCAGCTTCGCGTCGACCTCCTCCTTCCGCGCGCGCCGTCCGTCGGCCGTCTTCAGCGCCGGGGCGGCCGCCCACGCTTCGCCGATGACGCCCGCCAGCCGCTCCCACATCGCGTCGTCCTCGACCGCGATGGCGATCCATTCGTCGTGCCCCGCGACCGGGTACGCGCCGTGCGGCGCCATCTCCCGGTCCTCGTTCCCGGCCCGCCGGGGCACCCGGCCGTTCACCTGGTACTCGACGAGCTCGGTGGCGAGGAGGTGCAGGGCCGCCTCCATCTGCGCCTGCTCGATGCGGCAGCCCTCGCCGGTCCGCTTCCAGCGATCGATCGCCGCCATCACGGACGTCGCGAGGAACCGCGGCGCAATCGTGTCCGTGTACGCCGTGAATGGACCCGAAGGCGGCCGGTCGTCCCAGCCCGTCACCTCGTAGAAGCCGGAGATGGCCGCCGCGTGGTTGCCGTAGCCCGCCAGCTTCGCCCCTGGCCCCGTCTGCCCCATCAGGCACGTCGAGACGTAGATGACGTCCGGGTTCAGCGCCTTCGCCGCCTCGTAATCCAGCCCAAGGTCCGCCATCGTGCCCGGCGTGAACGATTCCAGCACCACATCCGCCCAGGCGATGAGCTTCCGCGCGATTTCACGCCCTTCTTCCGTCTTCAGGTTGAGCGCAATCGACCGCTTCGAGGTGTTGAAGGCCCCGAAGAACTGGCTCCGGTTCGGCCCGAAGACGCCGTCCTTGAACGGCCCGCCCACGCGCAGCCGGTCCGGCGGGTTCGAGGTCTCGATGCGGATGACGTCCGCCCCGTGGTCCGCGAGGTACTTCCCGGTGATCGGCCCCACGCCGATCCACGAGAAATCCGCGACCTTCAGCCCGGCGAACGGCAGCGTCCCTTCCGGTTCGCCGCCGGGCACCTGGCGCGGTTCGCGCGGCGGGGGTTCGCCCTGCGGTTCGACCTTGCTCCCGAACTCCAGCGGGCCGCACATCGCCCGCACCCACGGGCCCGGCGCCTTCACCACCACGCCCGGCCGCACTTCGAGGTCGCGCCAGTACTCCCGGACCTGCAGGTGCACGAAGTCGAGGATCTCCGGCACGGTCGTCACCGGCGCGAAGGTCACCCCGGAGGCCAGCCCAATCTCGAGGAGCTCCTTCTTGGTCCTGGTTTCGATCCACTGCTGGAGCTTCTCGAGCACCTCCTCGTAGCCGTACTTCAGCGGCTCGCCGGCGAGCACCTTCACGTCGTAGCGGGCCCACTCCTCGCCTTCCAGCCACTCCTCCGGCACGATGCCGTCCCGCACCAGCCACGCCATCATCGGCTTGAGTGTTGCCCCGTTCCCGAGCACTACCACCTCGCCGTCCTTCGCCCGGTAGACCATCGGCAGCGTGATCGTGCCGAGCTGGAGCGCCGTCCCGGCCCGTTCGAAGTCCCGCCCCTGGATGGCGTGCGCGATCATCGCCTGCAGCCCCGTCCAGAAGACCGCGGCCTGCACCGAGACGTCGACGAATCGGCCGACGCCCGTCCGCTCCCGCAGGTGGTGCGCCACCATCGCGCCGACCGCGCTCTCCGCCGCGCCGTGGAGCCAGCATTGCGGCACCGTCACGCGCACCGGCGGCCGGTCGGGGTCGCCGTTGAGCGCCATCATCCCGCCCATCGCCGCGAGCACGAGGTCGGGCGCGCGAAAGTCGGCATACGGCCCGTCCTGCCCGAACGGGCTCAGCGCCACGTACACCAGCCGCGGGTTGATGCCGAGCAGCACCTCGTGCCCGAGCCCCCGCGCGGCCATCGCGCCCGGCCCCGCATTCTCGAACACGAAATCCGCCCCGCGCACGAGGTCGAAGAACCGGTTCCGCCCCTCCTCCGTATCGAGGTCGAGGCCCACCCGCTGCTTGCCGCGGTTGTAGACCGCGTAGCGCAGCGCGTTCCCGGGCTCCGGTTCGAACCCGGGCGGCTCGATGCGGATGACCTCCGCGCCGAGATTCGCGAGCATCATCGGGCCGAGCGCGGCCCGTTCATCGGTCAGGTCGAGCACGCGGTAGGGGCTCAGCATGCCCATCGTCTTACTCCCCTTTGCTCTCCAGGCGGTCGAGCCGCGCCATCAGCTTTTGGTCGATGCTGTAGTGCCGGAGCACCTCCCACCCGAGAATCCCGGCGCCCGCGATGATGCCGCCGGCCACCGCCAGCCACCCCGTCCCGTTCGCCGCGCCGATGCCGACCAGCACCGCGCCCGCGCCCGCGATGAGCGCGCCCGCCGCGGACGTGACGTGTCCCTCTTCGCTCTCATGGAGCCTGCGCCAGCTCCCCTTCATCTGCGCCTCCGATTGCTGGAATCGGGCGCAACTATAGCAGCGCCGGGACCCTCCTGAGCGCCTGCGAAGCGAAAAAGGGGCCGATTCGGCCCCTTTTTTCGTCAGCGCCGCCCCGCGCGGGGCGAGGGTCAGTTCGCCGGCGCGATCCAGGTCAGGCTCGCCGGCGCCGTCGGCCGCAGGGCGATGAAGTACGCCGTCCCGGTGCGGAACGTCGTGAAGTCGTTCGCCCCCGGCACGTTCTCCGTGCCCGGGAAGTAGCCGCCCCACGACTGCGTCTGCGGGTTGAACAGCCACACGGCACCGACCTGCGCCGAAATGTTCGTCGTCCCGGCCTGCGTCCCGCCGATCGCCTGGCTGATCGGCTTGTTGTCCGCGCCCGTCCAGACGATGAGCGTGAACGTCCGGTAGAGCGTGTACGTAATCGTCCCCGCCGAGGTCACGGTGAAGTTGTCCGCCGCCGTGTTGGCGCTCGTGCCGGCCGGCGTCGTGACGCGTACGTCGTACGTCCCGGCGGCCAGCCCCGCGGGCACCGTCGCCGTGATCGTCGTGCTGTTGACCACCGTGAACGTTGCGGCCGCGGTCCCGAACGTCACAGCGGTCGCGCCGGTGAAGTTCGTGCCGGTGATCGTCACCGTCGTCCCCGTCGGCCCGCTGGCCGGGCTGACGCTCGTCACCGTCGGCGCCGGCGACCCGGTGCAGGTGAAGTCGTCCGCAACGGTGTTCGGGCTCGTGCCGCCGGGCGTCGTCACCCGCACGTCGTAGGTGCCTGCCGGCTGCACGGGCGCCACGGCCACCAGCTGCGTCGGCGAAAGGTAGGTGAACGTCGCCTGCACGGTCCCGAAGGCCACCGTCATGCCGCTCGAAGTGAACCCGGTCCCCGTCACCGTCACGACCGTCGCGCCGTTGCACAGCCCTTCGGTCGGGCTGATCGCCGTCACCGTCGGCCCCGCCGTGTAGATGAAGTCGTTCGCCGTGCCGGTGGTCACGTTCTGCCCGTTCGGCGTCGTCACGACCACCTCGGCCACGCCCGCCGGGTTCGGCGGCGTCACGCACGTGATCGTCGTCGCGCTCACCACCACGAGCGATGTGCACGGCACGCCGTTGAACGTCACCGACGTCGCGCCGGTGAAGTTCTGGCCGGTAATCGTGACCGGCGTCCCGCCCGCGACCGGGCCCGCGCCCGGCACGATCGAGGTGATGACCGGGATGTTCGTCGAATCGGTGATCGTCAGCGTCGCCGTCGAGGGGGTCCCGAGCACGGCGCCGCCCGTCGGGTTGCTCAGCTGGAGGATGACCGTTTCCGGCCCCTCGATGAACGAGTCCGGGACGGGCGTCACGGTGAACGACTTGTTCGAGCCGTCGCCGTTCGCCCACGTCAGCGTGCCGCTGGCAACGACGTAGTCGAGCCCGGCCATCGCCGTCCCGCCGGCGACCGTCGCGTAGTCGACCGTCACCGCGCCGGTGGTGCCGCCAGTCCGCGAGACCGTGATCGTGATGGCGCCGCCGCCTTCGCTGCCCGTGTAGGTCGCCGAGGTGAACTGGATGCTCCCAGTCCCGTCATCGTCGAGGATGGTCAGCGTGGCCGTCGCCGGCGAACCGAGCGTCGCGCCGCCGGTCGGATTGCTCAGCTGGAGGATGACCGTCTCCGGCCCCTCGATGAACGAGTCCTGGACGGGCGTTATGGTGAACGATTTGTTGCCGCCCTCGCCGTTCGCCCAGCTCAGCGTGCCGCTCGCAACGACGAAGTCGAGCCCGAACGTCGCCGTCCCGCCCGCGACCGTCGCGTAGTCGACCGTCACGGCGCCAGTGGTGCCGCCGGTCCTCGAGACCGTAATCGTGATGGTGCCGCCGGCTTCGCTGCCCGTGTAGGTCGCCGAGGTGAACTGGAGGCTCCCCGGTCCGTCGTTGTCGACGATCGTGATCGTGTGCTGGGTGATGGAGCCGCCGCCCCCGCTGAAGCCCGTTATCGGCGTCCCGAGCTCCAGCACGATGGTCTCGCTGGGTTCCGTCAACGTATCGCCGACGATGGTCACCTGGCAGTTCTTCGGCCCCGTCTCTGTGGGGTTGAAGGTGATGGTCTGGTTCGTGAACGAGTAGTCGACGCCCCCGCCGGTCGCCGTGCCCGGCGAGGCCGCCAGCTTGCAGGTCACGCTGTCGGTGCCCGCGGTCGAACCGCTGCGCACCACCGCGACGTTGACGACCTGCGTGCCGCTGTTCCCCTCGGTCACGCTCGAAATCGCGCTCTGGAACGAGTACTGCGGCGGCCCGTCATCGTCGATGATGGTCACCGTCGCGCTGGCCGTGCCGGTGCTGCTCCCCGGCGGCACGCTGATGGTCACGCTGAACGTCCGGTTCCCATCGTTCGCCAGGTTCTCGATGGTCGAAATGTTGAACGAGAAGCTGTTACTCCCTGGCACCGTGAAGATGTAGCTCGACACGCCCGGGTCTACATAATCAGTCCCGGCGACCGCCGTCACATTGGTGATGGTGATCGTCACCTGCACGCTCTGGGTGCCGCCGCTCCGGTTGATCGTGATGGTGACGGCGTCGCCCTCGGTCACGCTGTACGCGTTCGAGCTGAGGCTGAACGTCCCGTCAGCCCGGGCGCTGCGCAGCCCCACCCCTGCCGCCAGCGCGGCCGCCGCCAGCACGGCCAGCACCAGCAGCAGGTTCCGGCGCGCAGGATGACTCATCGCGCTCGTCGCTCGCATGTGCACACCTCCTGCTTCTCGAAGACGTCCGCTCGCCGTTGCCGTGTTCCCGGCGCGCGGGGGCACTCCGTAACTCTACCCGGAGTGTCAAGATTCCGGCACCCGGGATTTCCTTACATCTCCATGGCGCGAACCATCCCCCGCGCGCCCGCCCGGGCCGAAAATTCCCGCAATGCGCCGCCGCGCCTCACGGCCGGTGACCCCGAAGCCGCGGCCCCAGCTGATGCCGCTCCACCGCGTACGCCTGCTCCACCCAGTCGCACAGGATCGGCCGCGTGTCCCGCGGGTCGATGAGATGCTCCACCCCGAAGGCGTGCGCCGTCCGCAGCGGCGACCGCACCGCGCCGAGCTTCGCCATCAGCTCCGCCCGCAGCGCGTCCGGGTCCTCGGCCGCCGCGAGGTCCCGTTTGTACGCCGCCTCGATCCCGCCCTCCAGCGGCAGCGAACCCCAGTCCGCGCTCGGCCACGCGTACCGCAGGTTCAGCCCCGCGGTGTTCGCGTGGCCCGCCCCCGCGACCCCGTACACCCGCCGCAAGATGACCGTCACCCACGGCACCTTCGCCTGGAAGACCGCCGCCAGCGCGAGCGCCCCCTTCCGGATGGTCGCCGCCTTCTCCCCCCACGTCCCGATGACGAAACCCGGCTGGTCCACCAGATTCACGCAGGGCAGGTGGAACGTGTCGCAGAGGTCGACGAACCGGGCCAGCTTCTCGCTTCCCTGCGCCGTCAGCCCGCCGCCGTAGTGATACGGGTCGTTCGCCGCCACGCCCACCGGGTAGCCGTCGAGCCGCGCGAAGCCGGTCACCACGCTCTGGCCCCAGCCCGCGCCGATTTCGAAGAACGACTCCCGGTCGAATACGCTCCCGATGATCTGCCGCACCCGGTACGGCCGCCGCCGGTTCTTCGGGATGGCCCCGATCAGCCACTCATCCCGCCGCTGCGGGTCGTCGGTCGGCTCCGCCCGCGCCGGCTGCTCCCACGCGTTCTGCGGCAGGTACGAAAGGAACCGCCGGATTTGGTCGAACGCCTCCTCCTCGCTCTCCGCGAGGTTGTCCACCACGCCGTTCCGCCAGTGAATCTCCCAGCCGCCGAGCTCTTCCTTCGTCACCGCTTCGCCCATCCCCGCTTCCACCACGGGCGGCCCGGCGACGAACACCTGCGACGTGCCCTTCACCATGACGCTGAAGTGCGAGGTGACCACCCGCGCGGCGCCGAGCCCCGCCACGCTCCCGAGCGCGGCCGCGACCACCGGCACCTCCGAGAGGTTCGCGATGACCGTGTCCCAGCCCGGGTTCGCCGGGATGTAGGTGTGCCCCTGTGTCCCCTGCGTGCGCACGCTCCCGCCCCCGCCGGTGCCGTCGACCAGCCGGACGATCGGCACCTTCAGCTCCCGCGCCATCCGTTCGGCGTACACCTGCTTCCCCGCGATGGCGGCGTCCGCCGCGCCGCCCCGCACGGTGAAGTCGTCGCCGCCGACGACCACCCGCCGCCCGCCGATCCGCGCCATGCCGGCCACGAAGTTCGCCGGCCGGAAGCTCACGAGGTTCCCGTCCTCGTCGTACTCCGCTTTGCCCGCGAGCGTGCCGACCTCCGCGAAGCTGCCCGGGTCGACGAGCTTCGCGATCCGCTCCCGCACTGTGAGCTTGCCGCCCGCGTGCTGCCGTTCGATGTTCTCCGGCCCGCCCATGCCGTAGGCCAGCTGCTCCCGCCGCCGGATCTCCTCCACCTCCGGCAGCCACGTCTCGTTCGACTGCGTCATCGAAGCACCCCCTGCCTGCGTCTGCCTCTGGCGCCGGATTCTACGCCCCTCGCACGGCGCACCGGCGGCTGCGCTATCATCCGCGCGCCATGGAGCTGCTCGCCGGCCTGCGCGTCTGCGCCGCCTCCCACACCCCCGCCGCCGCGTACGCGGCGTGGCTCCTCGGCCAGTTCGGCGCGGAGGTCCGCCACGTCACGGCCCTCGACCCGGAGGGCCTCGGCGCGTTCCTCGCTCCGGGCGCGGCCGTCGACCCCGACCCCCGGCTCGACCCCCGGCCCGGCGACCTCCTCATCACCGACGCGCCCGTGACGGACGCCGCCCGCGCCCGGCTCGAAGCCCTCGCCCGCGGCCACCTCGTCGCCTGGATCACCCCCTTCGGGCTCGATACCCCGTGGGAGCGCGCGCCCTCCACCTCGCTCACCCGGTACGCTGCCGGCGGCTGGATGCACCAGGTCGGCGACCCGGCCCGCGAACCGCTCGCGCCTCCCGGTGCGCAGGACCTCTTCGTCGCCGGCCTTTGGGCCGCGCTTGCAACCGCAGCCTTCGCCAGCCGCGGGCCCGGCCTCCTCGACGTGCCCGTCGCGGCCGCCCTCGCCGCCACGACCATCTACGACGCGGTCGCGTTCCAGTATTTCGGCCGCCTCCGCGGACGCGTCGCCGAACGGTACGCCCCGACCCAGCCGACCATCGTCACCCTGCCCTGCGCCGATGGCTTCATCGGCATCCACGCCGCGCTCCACGGCATGTGGGTCACCCTCGCGCAGCTCTGCGGCCACCCCGAACTGGTCGACGACCCCCGCTTCGCCTCCCCCGCCGACCGCGCCGCGAACATCCGCGACCTCGACGCGTACCTGCTCCCGTGGCTCGCCCGCCACACCCGCTGGGAGCTCTACCACCTCCTCCAGCAGCACCGCGTCTGCGCCGCCGCCATGCCGACCGTCGACGAGGTGCTCGCGTCGCCCCAGCTCGCCGCCCGGGAGGCGTGGCGCACCGCCGAGACCCCCTCGGGCCGGCGCTATCGCGTGCCCGGCCCGCCGGCCCGGGTCGTCGCCGAAGCCGGCCCCGCGCCGGAACCCGCCGGGGCCGCAGCCGGCCCGTGGCGGACCGAGGCGCTCCGCGTCGTCGACCTCTCGATGGGCTGGGCCGGCCCGCTCGTCGGCCACGTCCTCGCCGCTCTCGGCGCCGACGTCATCAAAATCGAAAGCCACACCCACTTCGACTGGTGGCGCGGCTCCCGCCTGCCCGGCGACGACCCCGGGCTCGAACTCCACGAACGCTCCCACGTCTTCAACGCCGTCAACCGCGGCAAGCGCGGCATCACGCTCGACCTCGCTCACCCGAGGGGCCGCGACCTCGCCCTCGAACTCATCGGCTCCGCCGACGTCGTCATCGAGAACTTCGCCGCCGGCGTCCTCGAACGGCTCGGCCTCGGCTGGGAGGTGCTCGCCGCCCGCAACCCCCGCCTCGTCATGCTCCGGCAGCCCGCCTTCGGCTCCACCGGCCCCGAAGCCGGCTACGTCGGCTTCGGCAACACCATCGAAGGCATGTCCGGGCTTTCCAGCCTCGTCGGCTACGACGGCGGCCCGCCCACCATGCTCGCGAACGCCTGCGGCGACCCGGTCTCCGGCCTCATCGGCTCCCTCGCGGTCCTCTCCGCCCTCCGCGCCCGCGAACGCGACGGCCGCGGCCGCCTGCTCGAATGCGCCCAGCTCGAAGGCTTCCTGCCCCTCGTCTCCGAAGCGCTCATCGCGTACCAGCGCACCGGCGAACTCCCCCGCAGCCGCGGCAACCGCCGCCCCGGGCACACCCCCTCCGGCGTCTACCCTGCTGCCGGCGACGACTGCTGGGTCGCCATCGAGGTCGAGACCCCGGCGCAATGGGTCGCGCTCGCAGACCTCGTCGGCGGTCCGCTCGCGGACCCGGCCCTCGCCGACGCCGCCGCCCGCGAAGCGCGCCGCGACGCCATCGATGGCGCGCTCGCCGCCTGGACGGCCGCCCGCCCCGCGGCGGAAACCGCCGAACTCCTCCTCGCCCGCGGCGTCCCGGCCGCGCCCGTGCACACCGAAGCCGACCTCCTCACGTTCGCGCCGCTCGACGGCCCGGGCTTCTGGGTCGGCGAAGAGCGTGAGCCGGTCGGTTTCCACCTCTACCCCGCCCTCGCCATCCGCAGCGGCGGCCAGTACCTCGCCGCCCAGGGGCCGGCGCCCCGGCTCGGCCAGCACACCGCCGGGGTGCTCGCTGGCCTCGGCCTCGACGCCGCGGCCATCCGCGACCTCGAAACGGCCGGCGTCACCGGCAGCCGCCCCGCCCTCCGCGCCCGCGCCTGACGCGCTGCTGAAAGGGCCCGGCCCGCCCCCGCGAGGGGTCGGGCCGGGCGATGGAAACGAGGCTCCGATTGCCGGGCTCAGTCCGCGACGAGGATGAGCGTCCCCGTGGTCGACAGGCTCCCGCCCGTCCCGTTCACGATGCAGGAGCGGGCATCCACCTGCTTCCCGGGCAGCCCCGTCACGCCGTCCTCGGCCGTCCGCGAGAGCTGCCGGTACGCCTCGACCAGCAGCTGCATCCCGTACATGCCCGAATGGTTGAACGACAGCCCGCCGCCGTTCGTGTTGATGGGGAACTTGCCGCCCGGCGCCGCCCGGCCGTCCTTCCACAGAAGGAAGCCTTCGCCCCGCGGCGCGAGGCCGAGCATCTCGGCCGTGATCCCGGCGGTGATCGTGAACGAGTCGTAGATCATCGCCATCTCCATGTCCTCCGGCCCCATCCCCGCCATCCGGTAGGCCGCCGCCGCCGAGGCCGCCGCCGAGGTCGCCGTGAAGTCCTCCATCTCGAGCATGTTCGCATGGCCCATGCTCTCGCCCGCGCCGGCGATCCACACCGGCTTCGTCTTGACGCTCCGGGCCACCTCCGGGCTCGCCACCAGCACCGCCCCGCCGTAGTCGGTCACGAGGCAGCAGTGCAGCAGCGTCAGCGGCCACGCCACCACCCGCGAGTTCTGCACGTCCTCCACCGTGATCGGCCCGCCGCCCGGGTTCGTCTCCTTCGAGAACATGATCGCCCGCGGGTTCAGCATCGCCCACTGCCGCGTCACCACCGCGATGTGCGCGAAGTCCTCCGGCGTCGAACCGAACCGGTGGTTGTGCCGCGTCATCGCGTGCGCGTAGTTCGACGGGGCGCCCGAGACCCCGTAAATCTGCTGGAACTGCTGGCCCGGGTCCCACGGGTCCGGCGCGCCCCGCGGCCGTCCCGTCCCCCGGCCCCCGGTCGCCCGCGCCGACCAGCCGTTCTCGCCGTGGCTGATGAGCGCCACTTCGATGATCCCGGCGTGGATCGCCGCCAGCGCGTGGTGGACGTGCATCTCGAACGAGCACCCGCCCACCGACGTCGTGTCGATGTACTTCGGGTGCAGCCCGAGGTGCTCCGCCAGCTGGGAGGACCAGCCCGCGCTGAACACGCCGTCGATGCGCGAAATCGGGATGCCCGTTTGCTCGCTGACGTTCTTGATCGCTTCGATGTGGAGCTGGAGCGCCGTCTTCGGGGTCGCCGGGTAGCCGATCTCGTTCGCCTCCGCGGCCCCGATGATCGCCGCCGCGCGGGAAAGTTCGCCGGGCATCGCTACTCCTCCACCACGCGCCAGAACGGGATGCTCACCTCGTCGCTGGCCTGCTCGAACTCCACGCGCACCTTCGCGCCGATCCGGATGCTCTCCGGTTTCGTCGGGTCGACGCCTCGCAGCACGGTGAACATCCGGTCACCTTCCTTCAGGTCGATGTACGCCGTCACGAACGGCACCTCCTCGGCCCAGCCGCCGAACGCCCGGTGCTGGACCGCGAACGTGTGGATGCGGCCCTCGCCGCTCCCTTCCACCCACTCCAGCTCCCGCGAATGGCAGAACGGGCAGAGCAGCCGCGGGTACCAGTGCACCCGGTTGCAGGTCGTGCAGCGGGGCAGCATCAGCTTCCCCGCCTTCGCCCCCTCCCAGAACACGCGGTTCACGGGGTCGGGCTCGGGTATCGGCTTCGTATAGGCCATGGCGCGCGCGAACCTCTCCTTCGTCGCCGGGCATGGTCCGCCGCGGGGCGGCCCCGGCATGGTGCCCCGAACCTACGGACCGCCCCCGCACCGGTCAACTATCCGGACGGCCAGCCAGCGCAGCCCCGGTCCTACTGCCGCACCCGCGACCGCAGCGCCAGCAGCGTGAGCGTGAGCGTCACCGCCCCGATGGCGAGCACCGCGACGCCGCCCTTCGCCAGCGCCGCCGCGTCCCACCCCTCGGTCACCAGCGACCGCATCCCCAGCAGGATGTACGTGACGGGGTTCAGCCGCGCCACCGCCTCCAGCCACGCCGCGAACACCTCGATCGGCGCGAACGTCGGCGCGAGGAACAGCAGCGGGAAGAAGACGATGAAGCCCGCCTGCGCTGCCTGCGGGCTCCCGGTCTTCAGCGCGATCGCCACTCCGATCCCCGAGTACGCCAGCGCGAACCCGAACGTCGCCGCCATCAGCACCGCCATCCCGGGGATGCCCGTCTTGAATTCCGACCCGTACAGCAGCGCGAGCACGATGATCGCCCCCGCGAGGATGACCGCCTTGATGGCGTCCGCCAGCATCCGCCCGAGCACGATCGCCAGCCGCGGCGTCGAGGTCAGCGCCAGCTTCTCGAAGTATCCCGACTGGATGTCCAGCGTCATCGCCAGCCCGGCGCCGTTCGCGACGCCCGCCGCGCCCTGCAGCACGGCCACCGGGAGCTGGAAGCCTTTGTAGTCCGCGACCCCGAAGGCGTTCTGCGCGACCGACCCGATCGCGCCGACTGTCACGACATAAAAGAACAGCGGGATGAAGGCGTTCGGCAGCTCGTTCGCCGGCTGCTTCAGCGACTCCCGGAAGGCCCGGACCGTGAGCAGCCATGTCGCCGTGATCCCGTTCATGCGTTCCTCCCGGACGATGGCGCGGCCGGCCGCGCATCTTCGACATCGAGGTGATGCCCCGTGACCTGCAGGAAGACGTCGTCGAGCGTCGGCTGCTTGAGCACCAGGGTCTGCGCCGGCGCGCCCGCTTCGTCGAGCAGCCGCACGATCGCCGCCACCGCCGAAGCGCCGTCGTGGAGGTAGACCGCCACCTCCTGCCCGGACGTGAGCACGCGCTGCACGCCCTCGAACTGCCCGAGCACCGCCGCCGCGCGGGCCGCCGACTCCTCCGCCTCGAACGTCAGCATGATGCTGTCGGTCCCGATGCTCGCCTTCAGCTCGCCGGGCGGCCCCTGCGCCACGATCTTTCCCTGGTCCATGATCGCGACGGTGTCCGCCAGCCGGTCCGCCTCCTCGAGGTACTGCGTCGTGAGGAAGACCGTCACGCCCTGCCCCCGGTTCAGCTCCTCGATGTACCGCCAGACGGCATCGCGCGACACCGGGTCGAGTCCCGTCGTCGGCTCATCGAGGAACACCACGCGCGGGCCGTGCACCAGCGCGCACGCGAGATCCAGCCGCCGCTTCGTCCCGCCCGAGTACCCCCGGATCGGCCTGTCGGCGACGTCCGCGAGCCCGACGACCTCGAGCAGGTGCGCGGCCCGCTCCCGCGCCTCCCTCGCCGACTGGCCGAAGAGCCGCCCCTGCAGCTCCAGCAGCTCCCGTCCCGTCTGCAGCTCGTCGAGCCCCACTTCCTGCAGCGCCACCCCGACGCGCCGGCGCACCTCCGCCGGGTTCGCCAGCACATCGACCCCTGCCACCCGCGCCGTCCCCGCCGTCGGCCGCGTCAGCGTCGCCAGCATCCGCACGGTCGTCGTCTTGCCCGACCCGTTCTGCCCGAGGAACCCGAAAATCTGCCCCTCCTCGACCCGCAGGTCGATGCCGTCGACCGCCCGGATGGTGGGTCCGAAGTGCTTCGTGAGTCCCGTCGCTTCGATCGCCAGCACATGCTCCTCCAGCGCCCGGTGAGAATGGCGCCGCACCGATCGTAGACCTCCCGGCCAAAGGGATGCGTCTGCCGCCGGTAGGCGTGCTGACACGCAGGTGTCAGCATCCCGCCGTCCGCTACAATCCCCGCGCCCCGGTCCCCCGGGAGTCCCGCCCGAGGTCGTCCCGATGCCCCGCCTCCGCCAGGTTCCCCGCGCCGAGGCTTCGCCCGAAGCCCTCGCCGCCTACCAGCGCCTCTTCGGCGACCGCGACCCCGTTGCCGAGCCCGGCACGGCCACCGGCACCCCCGGCAACTGGTGGACCGTCTTTGCGCTCGTCCCCGATGTCCTCGTCCACGCGCAGGACGGCTTCGCGCTGCTCAACAGCCGCCGCCGCGCGCTCACCCCCTACCAGCGCGAGCTCGCCCTCGTCCGCACCGGCTACCTCGGCCAGAGCCAGTTCGTCTTCTCCCAGCACTGCAAAGCCGCCCGCGCCGCCGGCATCCCGGAAGCGAAGCTCGCCGCCATCCCGGCCTGGCCGGCCGCCGACGTCTTCGATGCCGCCGACCGCGCCATCCTCGCTGCGACCGATGAGCTCGTCCTCCAGGACGGCCGCGTCCACGATGCCACCTTCGGCGCCCTCCGCGAGGTCCTCTCCGACGAAGCGATCCTCGAGCTCGTCTACGCCGTCGGCACCTACCGCATGCACGCCATGATCTGCCGCGCGCTCCGTCTCGAATACGACGACGTCGACGAGCGCATCATCGAAGTCCCGGCCCCCGGCCAGGGCGGCGCCGCCGTCGACGTCATGGGCCAGATCCAGCGCCAGTAGCCGGCGAATCTACTCAGCCCCGCCGCCCGCGGCGACGTGCGCCTGCCAGTAATGGTTGCACTTCGCGACCACCGTGATGACGCTCTTCACCTCGTTCTTGAGCCGGAACGAGGGGTGCGCCGGCACCAGCAGCCGCTCCTCCTCGCACCGCGCATCCACGTTTTCGAGGATGATCGAAGCCGCCATCCACGCCGCCATCTTCTTCGAATTGCAGGTCACCGCCAGCCAGCCCGGCTCGCTCGCCGGCTCCGAAAACAGGCCCGTCGTCTCGTAAATCCCCCGCCGGATCTCTGCGATGGCGTCGAACTCCGGGTTCCCCGGCACCTCTGCCGGGGCCTCCACCGCGTGCAGCGCGTCCGCCTCGCCCCGGTGCGGCGGCCCGCCGTAGAGCGCCAGTTCGCAGAAGCCCTGCCACATCGCACCCCAGTCCGGCCGGCCGTCCTCCCGGTAGACGAACGGCGCCGAGCTCATGCTCGCCGCCTTCGAGGTCGGCGGCGCCACGAACCGGACCTCCCAGCCGCTGCCCGGCCCGCTCAACTCGTCGAGCGTCGCCTCGAGCGGCCGGCCGCCCGTCACCGCCAGCGCTACCGGCGCCCCGAGGAACCCCGAAAACGACCGGCACAGCTCTTCGACGTCGATGAGGAGGTCCGAAGGGAACCCCTCGTGCACCAGCACCGCCAGCGTCGGCCGCCCGGCCTCGACGCCAGCCTCGCTTTCCATGACGCTGTTCATCGTGTCACCGTCCATGCCGAAATTCTGCAAGGATTTGCAGATGCGGTAAACTGCACGAGATTCCGGAGGCCCCGTATGCCCCTCTACGACTACCGCTGTGACCGCTGCGGCCTCGAATTCGAAGTCTCCCGCAGCATCAAGGATTCCGACATCCCGGCCGACTGCCCCATGTGCAGCGTCCCGGCGAAGCGCGTCTTCACCCCGCCGATGATGACCTTCACCCGCGGCGCCGCGCGCGAGTCCCTCGGCACCCCGGCGCCGCCCGCCGGCGGCTCCCGCTGGTCCCACCACGGCCACAGCCACGGCCCCGGCACCCGCCCGCACTCCCACTGACCCGCCCCCCGCGCGGTAGACTCCGCGCGTGCACCCCGAACTGCGCAGCCGCCTGCTCGCCGCCTGCGGTCCCGGCCACCTCTTCGACGACCCGGACCTGCGCTCCTCCTACGAAACCGACTGGACCCGCCGCTTCTCCGGAAAGGCGGTCTTCGTGGCCCGCCCGCCCGATACCGCGGGCGTCGCGGCGGTCGTCGCCGCCTGCCGCGAGTTCGGCGTCCCGCTCGTGCCCCAGGGCGGCAACACCGGGCTCGTCGGCGGCAGCATCCCCCGCGCCGGCGAAGCCGTCCTCAGCCTCCGCCGGCTCGACCGCATCGAAGACTTCGACCCCATCGCGGGCGAAGTCACCGCCGGCGCCGGGGTGACGCTCCAGGCGCTGCAGGAGTTCGTCCGCCCCCACGGCTGGGACGTCGGCGTCGACCTCGCCTCGCGCGCCTCGGCCACCATCGGCGGCATGGTCGCCACCAACGCGGGCGGCGTCCGCGTCATCCGCTACGGCCCGATGCGCCACCAGGTCATCGGCATCGAAGCCGTCCTCGCCGACGGCGCCGTCCTCGCCCGCCTGCCCGGCCTCCTCAAAGACAACACGGGCTACGACCTGCCCGGCCTCCTCGCCGGCAGCGAAGGCACCCTCGCCGTCGTCACCCGCGTCCGGCTCCGTCTCATCCCCGCCCGGCCGGCGCGGGCCGTCGCCCTCCTCGGCCTCCCCTCGCTCGCCGCCGCGCTCGAGGTGCTCGGCGCGGTCCGGCGCCGCGCGCCCGGCCTCGAAGCCGCCGAGGTCTTCTTCCCCGAAGGCCTCGACCTCGTCCTCCGCCACGCCCGCCTCGCGGCGCCCTTCCCCCGGCCCCACGCCTGCTACCTCCTCGTCGAATGCGCCGGCGCTGATGACCCCGCGCCTGCCCTTGCCGCAGCCCTCGAATCCTCCGTCGACCCGGCCTCCGTCCTCTTCGCTACCTCCCGCGCCGACCGCGACCGCCTCTGGGCCTACCGCGAACGCCACACCGAAGCGATCTCCGCCGAAGGCATCCCCCACAAGCTCGACGTCACCCTGCCCGCTTCCCGCCTCGCCGGGTTCGAAGCGCTCGTCCGCGCACGCCTCGCCGAGGCCGCGCCCGGCACCCGGCCGATCCTCTTCGGGCACGCCGGCGACGGCAATCTGCACGTCAACATCCTCGGCGCCGCCCCGGACGACGAAACGCCCGACGACGCCGTCCTCCGGCTCGTCGCCTCGCTCGGCGGCTCCATCAGCGCCGAGCACGGCATCGGCGTCGCGAAGAAACGCTGGCTCAACCTCACCCGGGGCCCGGCCGATATTCAGGCCATGCGGGCGATCAAGCGGGCGCTCGACCCGGCGGGCATCCTCAACCCCGGCGTCATCTTCGACCTCGAGGGGCTGACGCCGCCAGCCCGGCGAAGGGAGGACGGCTGACGATGGCCTACCAGCTGCACGACCACCAGCGCTTCATCGAATTCCGCCTCCTCGGCGTCGTCCTCGGTGTCGACCTGCCCGGCGAGGAGTGGTATCGGCGCATCGTCGACCGCGGCCGCCTTCTCCTCGACGCCTCCGGCGTCGAACGGGTCGAGCCCGATGTGCTCTGGCTCGCCGGTTTCGCCCGCTCCGTCCAGCTCCACGGGCCGTTCCGGACCGCCGTCGTCGCCCCGTCGCCGCTCGTCTTCGGCACCTTTCGGCAGGCGCTGGCGTACCGCGGCGACCTCCCGCACCCGGCCCCCGTCGAGTTCTTCCAGGCCCGCGAGCCCGCCGTCGAGTGGCTGCTGCGGACCGGTGGGTCAGCCGCCGGCTGACGTTGCCAGCCCCGCCAGTTCGCGCGCCTTCGCCAGCGCTTCTGATGTCGCCTCGGCGAGGTCATCCACCTGCCGCTCCAGTTTCGGCTCCGTGAAGACGAACACGGCCCGCGCTGCCGGCCGGCCCGCGGCCCGCTCGACTGCCGCTGCATACGCCCCCGCCTGCAGCCGGTACTGCGGCATCACCCGCTCCACCTCCGCCGCGTCCCGCAGCCCGTCCGTCTTGTAGTCGACGATGACGAGCCCGTCCCGGCTGTCGAACAGGAGGTCGATGAACCCCTCGACGAGCACCCCGCCGAGTTCCGCCCCGACGTAGACCTCGCGCCAGTACCGGCCGCTGGCGACCGCCTCCTGCACCGCGGTTGACTCGAGCGCGTGCCGCGCGAGCCTCGCCACCTCATCCGCCCGGTCGGCGATGCCCTCGGCCTCCGCCTGCGCCGCTGCCGCCGCCTCGAGCCCCTCGCCGGTCGCCAGGTCGATGCCCTGCAGCACCGCATGCACCGCCCGACCGATGGACGTGCCGGCGCGCCCCTTCCGCCAGGGCTCGGCCGGCGTCGCCGGCGGCTCTTCCGGCTCCTCCGGCGCGCCGGGCGCGGCTGCGTGGGCGATCGCCGTCGCCGCTGCGACTGGCGCGGTCGCGCGCTTCGCTGCCGCGTCCCGCCGTTCGCGCCAGTCGTCGGCCGCCGGCACGGGCGGAGGCGCGCCGGGTGCGAGGCCAGCCGCCGCGATCTCGTTTGGCTCTGACGGCTGCCAGCGAACGAACGTCTCCGCCGGCGCGCCCTCCAGCACCGCCTCCACCCGTGCTGCCAGCGAACCGCCGTCGGTCCGCTTCGTCCGGTAGAGCGAGACCGCGAGCGCGTGCTGCACCCGCGTCGCCGCGACGTAGAACAGCCGCGCCGCCTCGGCCGCCTCGTGCGCCTCCTCCTCGGCTTCGACCGCGGCGAACCCGGCCGTTTCGAACGGCTGCTCTTTCGAACCGCAGCGCACCTCCGGCAGGCCGCCCGCGCCGTACGGCGGCCACCAGGTCCGCGCCGTCGCGCTCTGATTCGTTCCCGTCCCCAGCCCGGCGACGAACACGACCGGGAACTCCAGCCCCTTCGCGGCGTGGATCGTCATCACCCGCACCGCATCGTCGTCCGGCTCCGGTGCAATCGCCTCGTTCACCCGCACGCCCTCGTCCTGCTGCTGCTCGAGCCACGCCGTGAACTGCCGCAGCGTCGCGACCGCGCCGCGGACCGTCAGCGCCCGCGCCTGCTCGGCGATGATCCGGTAGCGCCGCCAGGTCTCGCGCGGCCGCGTGTCGCCCAGCGCCTTCAGCAGCAGGTGCGATTCCGCAATGAGCCGCTCGATGAGCCCCGTCGGCGAGAGCGTCCACCGCTCCCGGTGCCACGCCGCCAGCTGCGCCATCGCCCGCCGCACCCGTTCCGGGCTCCCGTCCGGCGCCGGCTTCCCGTACGACCACCGCCCGCCGGCCGCCGCGTGCTCCGCCAGCTCCCGGTCCGTGCAGGCGAACAGCGGCGATCTCAGCGCTGCCACCAGCGCGATCTCGTCCGTCGGGTCGTCGATCGCCGTCAGCACGTTCAGCAGGTCCCGCACCTCCTCCGCCGCGTACAGCAGCGACTGGCTCTCGATGCGGTACGGGATGCCCCGGTCCGCCAGCGCCCGCTCGAGCGCCGGCAGCGCGGTGCGCCGCGGCAGCAGGATGGCGATGTCTTCGAAGCGCGTGCCGCCATCGCGCCCGCCCCAGTTCTCCGCGCGCGCCTGCAGCACGCCGAGCGCGATGTCCGCGGCTTCGCGCTCCTGGACTTCGGCCGCACCTGCTCCCTCCACGAGCCCGCCGAACACCCGGACCGGCTCGCCGGGCGGCGCCCCCGGCCTTGCCTCGAGGTCGATCCACCCGGCCTGCACCGGGGGCTCGTGCGCTTCGAACATCCGCCGGCACACCCCGTTCACCCACGTGATGACGGTCTGCGCCGAGCGGAAGTTCGTCACCAGCTGCAGCTCCTGCGCCCCGAAGGCGCCCTTCGCCTGCTCGTAGATGCGGATGTCTGCCCGCCGGAAGCGGTAGATCGACTGCTTCGGGTCGCCGACGAAAAACAGCCGCCCGGGTGCGACAGTTGTCGCCCGCCAGTCCGCCGGCTGGCCGGGGTCAGCTGCGATGAGCGCGGCGAGCTCGACCTGCAGCGGGTCGGTGTCCTGGAACTCGTCGATGAGCACCTGTCCGAACTGTCCGTGCACCGCCCGCCGCGCCTCAGCGTCCTTCCGCAGCAAATCGGTCGTCAGCACGAGCAGGTCGTGGAACGTCAGCCGGCCGCGCCGCCGCCGCTCGTCTGCGTAATCGAGCGCGAACGTCTGCACCGCGGGCAACACCCGCTCCAGCGCCCACCGCCGCACCTCCGCCAGCCAGGCGTCCCACCCCTCTCCGACTGGCCGGAACGTGCCCTTTCGGCCGGCGTTCAGCGGAATCTTCACCCGCGCGGCCAGCGTCAGCAGCTCGGCCAGCCGCGCCTCCCCTTTGGCCGCGCTCGCCGCCTGGACCTGCCCGTACGCCTGCTCCAGCCTCCCGGCGACCTCCTGCAGCCTGTCGAATGCCGGTTGGAAGCTGTCGGATTGCCCGTCCCGGTTCACACCGTCGAGGAGGCGGCGCAGCGGCGGCTCCCAGTCCGGCTCGGCAGCCGGCGGCTCGAACGTCGCGCCGCGGAGCCGGTCCCAGTTGCGCGCGAACTCCCGCGCCAGGCCGCGGAGGTGCCTCGGCTGCAGGCCCAGCGTGTACGCGGTCATCACCGCCGTCCGCGTCGCGTCGCTCTGCTCCACATCATCGAGGAACCGGCGGACAGCCTCCCGCAGTTCCAGCTCCTCCTCCGTCCCATCCAGCACGTCGAACTCCGGCGGCAGGCCCGCCTGCACCGGGTGCGCGGCCAGCAGCTTCCGCGCGAACGCATGAATCGTCTGGAACGACGCGCCGTCGAGCCCGGCGATCGCCGCCCGGCACCGCTCCCGCTCCTCCGGGCCGAGGTCGGCATACTCGCCGTCGCCCGCCGCCGCCCGCTCGAGCCGCTCCCGCACGCGGTCGGTCAGCTCGGCGGCCGCCTTCTCGGTGAACGTGATCGCGGCGATACGGTCGATGGGCATCCCGCCGGCGACCAGCGCGACGATCCGCCCGACCAGCGCCGTCGTCTTCCCCGCGCCCGCCGCCGCCTCCACGAACAGCGTCTCGGCGGTCTCCCGGGTCACCCGGTCCCGCGCCGCGGCATCTGGCAGCGTCATGCTTCGCCCTCCGTCTCGCCGTCGCCGCCTTCGCGCAGCACCGCGCGGCGGAATTCCGCGAGCCGGTCGTCCTGCTTCCACCGCTCCCAAAGCCGGTCCCGGTCGCGCTTCGGACACACCCGGTCGAAGGGGCAGAAGCCGCAGTTCTCCCATCTGCCCCATGCCGGCTTCCCCGGCACCGCCGGGTAGATGCCCCTCTCCCGCAGCCGCAGCGCCTCCCGCACCACGGTGCGGAACTCGTCCTCCGCCGTTTCGTCGAGCACGACCTCCCGCCGTTCGAACTTCCCCTCCTCAGAGATGAACCAGTAGAGCGCGCGCACCGGCGTCCCCGGCTGCTCCCGCGCCGCGAGCGCGTAAATCGGCAGCTGCAGCAGCCAGCCGCCCTTCTCCTTCGCCAGCGGCGAATCCTTCGCTTGCCTGTACCGGTCGGCCTTCCCGGTCTTGTAGTCGATGACCACCAGCCGACCGTCATCGCACACATCGACCCGGTCGGCCTTCCCGCGGAACCCGACGCGCATCCCCGGCTCGATGTCGAACGCGACCTGTCGACCGGCCTTCCCCCCGAACGCCAGCTCTGCGTCGCGGATGCTCGCCCCGGTCCCGGCGCGCCACGCTTCGTCTTCGTCGAGGAACCGCGCGAGGTCCTGCCGAAGCCGCTGCTTCGTCGCGGCCCAGCTCGCCGGCCGCCCGGTCACCCCGCGCTGTTCGTAACCCGCGAACGCCTCGTCCGCGATGGTCATCAGCAGCGCCCGCTCCGCGTCCGACCACTTCCCGGCAATGGTGTCCGTGCCCCGCCGCGCCTTCACCTCGTTCACGAAGCGCTCCAGCACCTCGTGCACCAGCGAGCCACGCTCGGCCGGGTCGATGGCGTCGAGGTCTTCCGGCCGCTCGACCTCGGTCACGCGCAGCTCGTGCGCGAGGAAGTAGCGGAACGGGCAGCTCGTCAGCGTTTCCAGCGCGCTCGCCGAGCGTTCGAACCCGGGTTCCAGCGCCAGCGGCAGCGCCTCCCCGCTCCATGGCCCCAGCGCCGCTGGCGCGGGGGCAGCTGATGCCCGCGCCCGTTCGGCCCGCGCGCGGATGCCGTCGAGCGCGCCCCGTTCGGCCAGGAGCGGATGTTCCAGGGGCGCGGAGCCGGCCCGCACGACCTCAGCAAGGTCCCGCTCCTGCGCGTCGGCGAACGCGTCCCCGCGCTGCACCCACGCCGCGAACGAATCGACGCACGTCAGCCAGCCCGGCCGGTCAGCCGGCTCCCGCAGCCATGCCTCCAGGTCGCGCACGTAGACCGGGCTGCCGTGCAGCCGCGCCGCCGCCTCGAAGAACCACGCCGAGGGCTGCGCCGGCCGCTGGTCGCGGAGCGAAACCCGCGGCGCGGTCGCGGTGCAGCTCCCGGCCATCGCCGCCGCCGCGAGATACGCCCGCCGCGCGGCGAGCACGCGCTCGGCCGCCGAGGGCACGGCCCCGTCCAGCTCGCGGCGCAGCCGCTCCGGGAGCAGGGGGTCGTCCGACGGCTGCGGCGGGAACACCCGCTCCGCCAGCCCGAGCAGGAAGACGTGGTCGAACGCGATGCCGGCCGCTTCCTCGATGGTCCCGGCGAAGACGCCCTCGCCGAGCTTGCCGTGCCGGCCTGCCGGCACATCCAGCGCCTCCCGGAGCGTCGCTTCGAAGGTATCGAGCGGCACCGGGCTGCCGCCGGCGGGCAGGCCGGCGAACCCGTCGAGCACCCGCAGCGTGTCGTCGTACGCGGCCAGCTCCGCCTCGACCACATCGGCAGCCGTCGCGTCGCCGGCAGGCGCCGCGGCCGCCAGGGCCTCGCGCGGCAGCCACCGGCGCACGGCCTCTGCCGCGGCCCGGCCCCATGCCGCCATCGGCTTGCTGGTGCCGGGTTCGAGCGCCTTCGCCGCGCCCGCGACGAACTCGCCCATCCGCTTCGCCTCCTGCGCGCCGCGCTCGCGCCAGTCCGCTGCCTCGGGGTTTTCGGCGGCGCGGCCGCCGCGGGCTGCCCGCACCGCCTCCCCGGCGCGCTCCCAGCCCTCCAGCCCGCGCACCACGCCGGCCTCCGCCGAGAGCGCATCCCACGCATGCCCGGGAATGTCGCCGCGCTCGTCCCGCAGCGGCGCCGACGTGACCCAGTCGGCCACCGCGTCCCGCCGCCAGTCGAGCCGCGCCGCGCGCAGCGCCCCGAGGATTGCCCGGCCCGCCAGCGTATCCGCCAGCCGCCGCGGCCCGGCCCCGTTGTGCGGCGTCCCGCTCGCGGTCAGCCGCTCGTGCACCAGCGCCGCGTACTGCTCGGCGTTGCCGTACAGGATGGCGATGCGGTGGAGCGGCGTCCCGCTCTCGGCCAGCCGCCACGCCGCGCGGATCGCGAACCGCACCTCTTCCTCCGGGTCCGGCAGGCTCGCCAGCCGCCCCGGCAGCCGGGCCACGGACGGCGCCCCATCGGCCGGGAGCTCGAGCCCGAGCAGCCGGCACCAGCCCCGCGCCTGCGCATCGACCCCCTCATCGCCCGTCATCCCGAGGATGACCGTCGCGCCGGCGGCCCGCGCCAGCCGCGCGAGCGCCGCCGTCATCCGGTCCGGGAGGTACCACACCACGGCCCCGCTCTCGCGCGTCCCGGGGTCGCCCTCCTCGAACGCCGCGGCCGCCTCTTCGATCAGGTCATGGTCGTCGTAGAGGTCGCGCGCCGCCGCCTCGGCCGCGCGTACGACCCGGACCGCTTCCGCGACGAGCGGCTCGCCACGCTGCTCGAGCCGGTCCAGCAGCTCGCCCGGGACTCCGCGCAGGTCCGCCGCCAGCGCCGCGAGCCGCCGGAGCGTCGCCGGGTGGTGCGCCACCTCGCCCAGCGGGCCTTCCGCGCGTTCAGCAGCCGACCGCAGCGCTTCCAGCCACCGCCAGCGGCTCCGCGGCCGCATCCCCCGCGCCTGCAGCCGCGGCGCCGCCAGCAGCTCGGCGAACCGCTCCGCTACGAGGAACCGCACGTTCGCCGCGGCCTGCTGCGCCGCCAGCCACCGCCGCGTAGCGAGCGCGGCGAGGTTCGAGGCCACGACCACTGTCACCGGGGCCAGCGGGTCATCCCCTTTCAGCCCGGCGACGACCTCGGCCAGCGTCTCCCTCGCCCGGCCGTACTCCACCGCGCACAGCGTTGCCTTTTGCCCGTCGGCTTCTTCGGTCAGCCTCACTCTTCCAGCATAGCCGCCATTCGCGACAGCTCCCGTCGCGTCAGCCGCCGAGCATCCGGAGCGCGTACTCCATGTTCGTCTGCATCGACGGCTTGATCTCCTCCCAGTGCGGGTCGTGCCGCTTCCCGCGCCGGTGCAGCATCAGGTTGAAGCCGCTGATGATCGCGAACTTGTAGACCGCGAGCGCCTTGCACCAGCGGATGTCGCCCGGCTCGCCCCCCATCGCCTCCCAGTACCACCCCTCGAGCTCGTCCGCGTGGGGCATCCGGCTGCCCCGGTCGTGCGCCCACGCCGCCGGGTCGCTGAACGCGCACACCCAGCCGAGGTCGTTCAGCGTCGGCCCCACGCCGCACAGCTCCCAGTCGATCACCGCAAGCAGCTCGCCCGCCGACGAATAGAGCAGGTTCGACCACTGGAAATCGCCGTGGTACAGCCCGATGGGCGCCTCGTGGGGAATCTTCTCCAGCAGCAGCTGCTTCACCCGCGGCTGCAGCGCCAGCAGCTCCTGCTCCGCCGCCCGCTCGTAGAACCGGTCCCACCGCGTGACGTCGAACTCGTACCCCCAGAAGTCGCCGAGGTAGCCCAGCCGCTCCCGCGGCACCCGGTGGATGCCCGCCAGCGCCACCATCGCCTGCCGCGCCATGTCGCGCAGCTGGGCGTCGCTGAACTGCAGCGGGTAGTCGTCTTTCAGCGTGTCGCCCGGCAGCCGCGGCTGGACGAAGTACGGCAGCCCGAACCAGTCCGGCTCCGTCCCGGCCCACAGGATCGGCGCATGCGGCACCCCCGTGCCCTCGAGCGCGCGCACCGCCGTCACCTGCCGCATCAGGTCGGCCGTCCCCTCGAGCTTCACCCCCGGCGGCGGCAGCCGGAGGAAGTACGCCCGCCGCTCCCCGTTCGACAGCACCGCATCGAAGAAGTACGAGAACCCGGCGTGCCCCGGGCCCTTCTTCACGTTCTCGACCGCCGCTCCCGGGTCGCCCAGCTTCTCGCGCACGAACGGCACGAGCCGTGCCTGCAGTTCGTCCAGTTCCATCGGTCCCTACCCGCCGTCGTTCCTCTGCCGGCCGCGCCGGCCCCGCCAGTCTGGCCGTTTCGCCTTCGCCCTGCAACGAAACGCCGGGGTCCGCGGCGGGACCCCGGCGTCCGAACCACGTATGCCGGGCCTACTGCAGGCCGAAATCCCAGCCGTTGCCGGCCTTGAAGCTCTGCAGGATCCGCCGCGAGACCACCATCCGGTGCGTCTCATCCGGCCCGTCGTAGATGCGCGCCGCGCGCGCGTTCCGGTACATCGACTCGAGCGGCGTGTCCCCCGAGACGCCAAGCGCGCCGTGGACCTGGATCGCCCGGTCGATGACGTTGTGGAGGATCTGCGCGCCGAAGAACTTGATGGCCGAGATCTCCACCCGCGCCTCGTCGCCCTGGTCGATCTTCTTCGCCGCCGAGAGCGTCAGCGCCCGCGCCGCCTGGATCTCGACATAGCTGTCCGCGATCCAGTTCTGGACCGTCTGCTTCTCCGAGAGCGTCGAGCCGAACACTTCGCGCTTCAGCGAGTATTCGCACATCAGCTCGAACGCGCGCTGCATCTGGCCGAGCCACCGCATGCAGTGGTGGATGCGCCCCGGCCCGAGCCGCTTCTGCGCAATCCGGAAGCCGCTCCCCGGCTCGCCGAGCGTGTTCGTCACCGGAACGCGGACGTTCGTGTACCGGATTTCGCAGTGCGAACCCTCCACCTCGCCCATCACCGGCACGGGGCGGACGATCTCGAAGCCCGGCGTATCCGTCGGCACCACGATCTGCGTGAACCGCCGGTGCGGCGGCTGGTCCAGCTCCGTCGCGCACATCACGATGGCGAACGTCGCGCCTTCGGCCTGGCTCGTGAACCACTTGTGGCCGTTGATGACCCACTCGTCGCCGTCGCGCACCGCCGTCGTCCGCAGCCCCGTCGGGTCTGCCCCCGAGACTTCCGGCTCGGTCATCGAGTAGCACGACCAGATCTCGCCGGCCACCAGCGGCTTCATGTACTTCTCCTGCAGCTCCTTCGTGCCGAACTGCCAGAGAATCTCCGCGTTGCCCGAGTCCGGGGCCTGCGAGCCGAACGCCAGCGGCGCGATCGGGCTCCGGCCGAGGATTTCGTTCATATAGACGTAGGGCATGAAGCCGATGCCCATGCCGCCCGCCGCCGACGGGAGGTGCGGCGCCCACATCCCCATCGACTTCGTGATCGCCTGCAGCTCCTTCATCCGCTCCCGCCCCGCGGCCGATTGCCGGGGATGGTTCGCGTGGAAGAACGGCTCGTTCGGGTAGATGTGCTCCGCCATGAAGGCCTTCACCTTCTCGCGGAGCTCCATGATCTCGGCGTCGCTCAGCTGTCGGTCGCCTGCATGCGGATGGTCTGCAACGGACATGAGGGGCACTCCTCCGAAAAGTGGCGCTCGAACTCTACCGCGCCCCCGGCCCGTTCGCTACCGGCTCGCCGCGTCCGCGGCCTCCTCCCCCGCCGGGTGGTAGTGGTGCGCGTGGTGGTGCCCCCGCCGCCGGTGCACCCACCCCGCCACCAGCCCGTGGTTCGGCGCGAACACCAGCGCCAGCAGGAACAGCACCGTCGCTGTCAGCACGATCGTCGCGCCCGCCGCCGTCCCGAGGTGGTACGAGAGATAGAGTCCTGCGATCCCTGCCCCCATCGCCGTCAGCATGCTCAGCCCCATCATCCGCAGCAGCCGGTCCGTCAGCAGCCGCGCCGTCGCCGGCGGCGTCACCACCAGCGCCAGCACGAGGATGTTCCCGACCGTTTGCAGGCTCACCACGATCGTCGCCGCCACCAGCAGGAGCAGCAGCAGGTCCAGCGCGAAGACCGGGTAGCCCAGCGTCCGCGCCATCACCGGGTCGAACGACGCCAGCGTGAACTCCTTCAGCAGGGCCGCCACGATGACCGCCACCGCCGCCGCGATGACCGCCGTCACGATGACGTCCGTCATCGAAACCCCGAGGATGTTGCCGAACAGCAGCGAGCCGAGGTCGCGCCGGAACCCGCCCTGCCGGCTCAGGATGACGACGCCGAGCGCGAAAAACGCCGCGAAAATCACCCCGATCGCCGTGTCCTCGCTCACCCGCCGGCTCCGCGCCAGCAGCCCGATGCCCAGCGCCGTCAGCGTCCCGAATCCGAACGCCCCGACGAGGATGCTCTGCCCCGCGAGGTAGCTCAGCACCACCCCGGGAAACACCGCGTGGGCCAGCGCATCGCCGATGAACGCCAGCCCCCGCAGCACCACGAAGCTCCCCACCAGCCCGCACAGCGCGCCGATGATGAGCACCTCGAGCATCGCCCGCTGCATGAAGCCATACTGGAGCGGTTCCGTCAGCCAGCTCATGGCGCCCGCTCGAAGACCGGCACCTGTTCGAACACCGCCACTTGCCCGCCGAACGCCGCCCGCAGGTTCGCCGGCGTGAACGTCGCGGCCGTCGGCCCGAACGCCACCATCCGCCGGTTCAACAGGAGCACGTGGGTCGTGGTCGCCCGCACCTCATCGAGGTCGTGCGTCGCCACCAGCACCGTCACGCCGGCCTCCGCGAACCGGTGGATTTGCGCATGGAACACCTCGCGGTTGCGCACGTCGACCCCGGTGAACGGCTCGTCCAGCAGCACCAGCTCCGGCTCCTGCACCATGGCCCGTGCGAGGAAGATCCGCTGCTGCTGCCCGCCAGAAAACTGGGTGATGTGCCGGTCGCCCATCCCCTCGAGCCCGAGCGCCGCGAGCGCGGCATCCGCCGCCGCCCGTTCGCGCCGCCCCGGCCACCGCAGCCACCCGAGCGCACGGTAGCGGCCCATCGCGACCACGTCGCGCGCCGTCACCGGAAAGTCCCAGTTCACCTCTTCCCGCTGCGGCACGTAGGCGATGCGCCCGGCGAACCGCCCGGCCGGCTGCCCGCCGAACCGGATGCTCCCCGCCGAGAGCGGCACCGACCCCGCGATCGCCTTCAGCAGCGTCGACTTCCCGCTCCCGTTCGGCCCGATGAGCCCCACGACCGACCCGCGCGGCACCTCCGCCGTCACGTCGCACACCGCGAGGTTGTGGCCGTAGGCGACCGCCACCCCGTCGAGCGACAGGGTGCGGTCACCATCCGCCGGGCCGAGCCGCCGCGCAGCTATCGAAGCGCCTCCGCGATGAGCCGGGCGTTGTGCAGCAGCATGCCGTCGACGGTGTCGGCGCCGCTGCCGGCCGGCCCCAGCGAATCAGCATACAGCCCCGTCACCACCTTGACCCCGGTGTCCTTCGCCAGCTGCTCCGCGACCTTCGGGTCGATCTCCGCCTCGGCGAAAATCGCCTTCACACCCTCCGCCCGGATGAGGTCCGTCAGCCGCGCCAGGTCCTGCGCCGAGGGCTGCGCATCCTTCGCCGTCCCCGGGATGATCGCGCCGACGATCTCGAGGTCGTACCGCCGCGCGAAGTACTGCAGCGACTCGTGGTTCGTCACGACTTTCCGGTTCGCCGCCGGGATCGGGTCGAGCAGTGCCCGGATCTCCCGGTCCGTCTCGTCCAGCTTCGCCGCGTAGGCCTCCGCCCGCGCTCGGTACTCCGCCGCGTTCGCGCCGTCGGCCGCGGCCATCGCCTCGGCGATGTTCCGCACCATCACCTTCACGTTCTCCGGGTCGTGCCACACGTGCGGGTCGCCCTCGTCGTGGCTGCGGTCATGGCCGTCATCCTTCTCGTCGTGCGCGTGGTCATCGCCCTCCAGCGGTGTGATCCCCTCGGTCACGACGACCACCTTCGCCTTCGTCCCCGAATTCTTGATGAGGCCGTCCAGCCAGTCGTCCAGCCCGATGCCGTTCTTCAGCACGAGCTGCGCGTCTTTCAGCCGCCGCGAATCCTGCGGCGAAGGCTCGTAGTCGTGGGCGTCCGCGCCCGCCTGCAGCAGGGTCACCACCTGCGCCCGGTCGCCCGCCACCTGCCGCGCGAGCGCGCCGATCTGCGTCGTCGTCGCGACCACCCGCAGCTGCCCGTCGCCCCCGTCGCTATCGCTGCCGCCGCAGGCCGCGAGCAGCGCGCCCCCGAGCACCGCCGCCGCGAGCACCGCTGCGAACCGGGTCAGTCTCCCGCGCATGCCGCACCTCCATGAGAGTGAGTATCAGTTCTGTCTACGATACGAAGTCTCACGACCGAAGGCAACCCGCCGCTCCTCCGCCGCGGTCAGCACCGGCTCGAACAGGGGACGCCGACGGCCGGCGGCTCCAGGAGACGCCGTCGGACTGTCAGTCTCCGCGCCGGCGGTTCGCGCCGGCGGTTCGCGCCGTCGTCCACCCGGCGGGCGGTGTCGAGAACGTCAGACTCCGCGCACGCAGCGTTCGCAGGATGCGGCGAGGTTCGCCCTGCAGCCGGTCCCGTCAGTCTCCGCGCGCGAGGAGTTCGCCGTGTCGCTGGCGACGCGGGCGCGGTCCTGCGACGTCAGTCTCCGCGCGCGAAGAGTTCGCCCTGGGCCTGCCCGTCCGCAGCCCGGCCCGCCGTCCCCGTCCTCCCCCCATCGATCCGCACGACCTCCGCCCCGTTCGCCGCTGCGAACCGCCCCGGCTGGCAGGTCAGCACGACCACCTGCACCTCCCGCGCCAGGTCTGCCAGCACGCGCGCCATCTCCGCCAGCCGCCCCTCGTCGCTCCAGCCCAGCGCGTCGTCGAGGAAGAACGGCACGCCGCCGTCGCCGGCCGCCGCCGCGCACGCCGCCCGGTGGAGCACGGCGAGCTGCTCCCGCGCCCCGACGCTCAGCTGCTGCACGTGGAGCCACGTCCCGCCGAGCCGCCGCCGCGCCGGTGCCAGCCCGGCGTCCAGGTCGACCTCGAAATCGTCGCCGAACACGCGCCGCCCGAGTGCCGCGAGCCGCTCGCCGAGCAGCGGCCCGTACGCCTGCCGCGCCGCTTCGCGGTGCTTCGAGAGGGTCTCGGCGAGCAAGCGCGCTGCCCGCGCCCGCCGTTCGACGGTCTCCAGCCGCACCGTCGCCGCCTCGAGTTTGCTCCGCGACGCGTCGAGCTCCGCCTGCAGGGTGCCTTCCCCCTCGTGGCGGAGCGCGCCCCGCGCCTCCGCCACCCGGTCCTCGACGCTGCGCAGCTCCTTCCTCGCCGCCTCGAGCTCCCGCTCGACCTCCGCCGCTTCGGCGCCCGCGCCGGCCAGCTCCCGGAGCCGCTGCTCGGCGTCCCGCAGCTTCGCCTCGGCCTGCGCCGCTTCGCCCCGGGCCGCCGCGAGGTCGGCATCGAGGGCGGCCATCGGCCGCTCCGCCTCGGCCGCCGCCAGCGCGGCGCGCGCCTGCTCGAGCTGGCGTTCGAGCGCGGCGGCCCGTTCGTCCGCCGCCGCTGCCTCCCGCTCGGCCCGCGCAAGGGCGTCGCGCGCTGTGTGCACCGCCTGCTCAGCCTCCCGCAATGCGGACTTCGCGGCTGCGAGCTGCCGGTCGCCTGCTTCGCTGACCCGCCGCGCTTCGTCGAGCGTCGCCGGCAGCCCGCGCGCCGCATGCTCCGCCCGGTAGGCCGCCACGCGCTGGCGCGTTCGCTCGAGCCGCGCGGCGAGGTCCGCCCGGTCCGGCAGGTCGCGGAGCGCCTGCCGCATGACCCGGCTCGCGTCCTCGACCTCCCGCGCCGCCTCCCGCCGGCGCTGTTCCAGCTCCCGCGCCGCTTCGACGCTCCCGGCGCCCGCGGCGGCCAGCAGCCGGTCGAGCTGTTCCCGCTGCTCCTTGAGCCGCTGCTCGAGGAGCCCCTGGCTCTGCGACGGCCGCACGGTGACCGCGAACCCGCCCGGCAGCTCGATGCGCAGCTCTTCCGCTGCCTCGCGTGCGAGGAGGCCGCCCGCGAGCGTCTCGGGTTGCCCGTCGACGTAGACCGTCGCATCCGCCGGGCCCTCGACCTCCACTTTCGCCGTCACCGAGCGAAGCTGCGCTTCCGTCCTCGCCAGCGCCGTCGCGGCCGTTTCGATCTGGTCGAGCAACCCCGCATCGATGCGGCATCCTGCGAGGAACGCCTGCGCCGCGGCCTGCCGTTCGGCTGCTTCGTCGTACGCGGACAGCCGGTCCTGCATCTGGGCCCGCTGCAGCTCCTCCTGCAGGTGCGCATAATCGCTGGCAGCCAGCGCAGCCCCGCGCTCGAGTTCCTGCAGCCGCGCCCGCGCGGCCCCGGCGGCCTGTTCTGCCTCCGCGAGCGCTCTCCGCGCCGCGTCGACCGTGCCCTGCAGGTCCGCGGCCCGGGCGCGCGCGGTCTCGGCCTCCCCCGCGAGCCGCTCCGCCTCCCGGCGCGCGGTTTCCCGCCGCTTCACCTCGTCGTCGAGCCGCTCCCGCCGCGCCGTCGCCGCCGCAGCCTCCGTGCGCGCCAGCTCGGCCGCCTGCTGCGCCGCGCGGTATGCGTCAGCCTGCTCCGCCAGCTCCGCTGCCCGCCGCTCCAGCTCGCCGATCGCCTGCCGGAGTTCGACTGCCCTCGGCTCCAGCGCCTCGATCTCCCGCGCTCTCTCCTCGAGCGCCCGCAGCCGCCCTTCGAGCCGCTCCACCTCCTCGGCCGCGGCGCTCGCCTTCTCCCGCGCCTCCCGCAGCTCGCCCGTCTCCTGCCGGCGGCTGCCCGTGTAGTAGCGCTGCATCTCCTTCTGCGCCCGCTCGAAGAGGCTCTCCCCCGCGGGGTCCGTCCCGGCGCCGCCGTCCAGCGCCCGCAGCAGCGACGCGCTCGCCGCGAGGTCGCCCGCCATCGTGAGGCTCTCGCCCTGCAGCACCCGCAGCGCGCGGAACAGCCCGCTGTCGACGCCCGCCTCCAGCAGCCGCTTCGCCTCGTTGTGCGCTTCCCGCCCCGTGAGCTGGCGCCCGCCCGGCAGCCCCACCTCCAGCTCGGTCGCGCCCCGCCGTCCGAAGACCTTTCGGTAGCGGCAGCGCTGCCCGCCGAGGCTGAACTCCAGCTCTACCTCCGGGTCGGCGTCGCGTCCTTCCGGCCGGACCGCCCGCACCTCTTCAGAGTTCGACTCTGCCGTGAACTCGAACAGCAGCCCGATCGCCTCGACGATGCTGCTCTTCCCGGCTTCGTTCGGCCCCTCGATGACCAGCAGCCGGCCTTCAGGGAACGCGACCTCCGCCTCGGTGATGCCCCGGAAATTCCGCACGCGCACCCGGTGGTATCTCACGCCGGTGCCCCTCCGCGCGCCAGCCGGAACAGCAGCGTGAGCGCGTCGCTGGCCGCCGCCGCGTCAGGGCCGTCGTCGCTCGCCAGCCGGTCGAGCTCCTTGGCCGCGGCGCGCGCGAACCCCGCCAGTCCCAGCGCCTCCCACCCTTCGCCTTCTGCGCGCACGACGAAGTCCGCGTACCGCTCCCACGGCTCGACCGCCGCGAACGACTCCGCCAGCTCGTCGACCGCGGCCTCGATCGCCGCCCGCAGCTCGGGCCCGCCCGTGCCCCGCACCCGCAGCCGCAGCACGGTTCGCCGGCGCTCCGGAAGCCGGCCAAGCTCCTCCGCTGCGGCCCGGAGCTCCGCCCCGTCGTGCACCTCCCACGTCCGCTCGACGAACCGCCACCGGCCCACCGCCACGGGCGTCACCTCGCAGCGCCCGCCCTCGAGCGCGACCAGCAGCGCCTTCCCCGGCTCCAGCTCGTCATAATCGGTAGGCTCCGGCGTCCCCGAATACCACGCGCGCCGGTCCACGCCCGCGTCCGTCAGCGAATGCCGGTCGCCCAGCGCCGCGTACCCGATGCCGAACTCCCGGACCGCCCGCTCCAGCCATGCACGCGGCAGCGTCACGGCCGCATCCGGGGCCAGCTCCACCTGCCCGTGCGCCGCCAGTACCCGCTCGCCCGCCATCCCGCCCAGCGCCTGCACGGCGGCGAAGAACTCCGCTTCGCCCGGCGCCTGCTTGCTCCGCCACGGCACGCCGGCCAGCCACACCCCCGGCGCCGCCTCAACTGGCTCCGGCCCCAGCACGTGCACGTTCGCCGGCTTCCTCCGGGTGAACCGCTCCGATTCGTACACCGAGCCGGGCGCGAGGGCGTCGTGGTTCCCCGGCAGCAGGTAGAACGGCACGCCCGCGTCGCCCATCGCGTCCAGCGCCCGCCGCACGACGTCGCCCGGCACGAGGTTCGTCTCGAACACGTCGCCCGCCACCACGACGAACGCCGCGTCCCGCTCCCGCGCGGTCCGCCCCAGCGTCTCGATCGCTTCGATGCGAGCGTCGCTGAACCGCCCCTGCGCCTCCGCGCCGAGGAAGTGCCGGGTCATCCCCAGCTGCCAGTCCGAACTGTGCAGGAACCGGACCACGCGCGCACGATATCAGAACATCCGTGCGCCTGGCTATACCGTGGCGGCCTCCGCCGGCAGCAGCACCCGGAACGTCGTCCCCCGGCCTGGCCGGCTCGTCACCCGGATGATGCCCCGGTGCGCCGCCACCACGCCCGCGACCGCCGCCAGCCCCAGCCCCCGCCCCGCGAACTTCGTGCTGAAGTACGGGTCGAAAATCCGCTCCCGCGTCGCCGCGTCCATCCCGACCCCGGTGTCCGCCACTTCGATGAACCCGAACTGGCCCGGGACCGCCGCGGCGCAGCCGTGGCAGGTCGACCGCTGGCAGTTCCGCAGGTATCGCGTGGTCACGGCCTGCAGCCCGGTCCGGACCGTCAGCGTGCCGCTGCCGCTCATCGCTTCGCCCGCGTTGATGACGAGGTTCATCAGCACCTGCCGGATGCCGACGGCGTCGCCGACCACGACGACCGGCTCCCGGCTGAAGTCGGTCTGCACCCGCACGCCCGGCCCGAGCGCGCTCCGCAGCAGCTGGAGCGTCTCGCCCGCCAGCAGCGTCAGCTCCACCGGTTCGCGCGCGACCTCACCCCGCCCCGCGAAGCGCAGCATCTGCTGCACCATCTCCGCCGCCCGCCGCCCGGCCTCCCGGATGTCGTGCAGCGCCAGCCGCGCCGGCGACTCCTCACCCGTCACCTGCAGGCCGAGCTCCGCGTTCCCGAGGATCGTCGCGAGGATGTTGTTGAAGTCGTGCGCCAGCCCTGCCGAGAGCACGCGGAGGCTCTCCAGCTTCTCCGCCCGCACGAGCGCCGCCTCCATCTCCAGCCGCTCCGTCGCGTCCCGCACGATGCAGGCCACCGCGCCTGCGCCATCCACCGTCACCGGGATGAGCGCGATCTCCGCCATGAACTCCTCGCCGTCCGCCCGCACCGCCGGCACTGCGCCGCGGTCGGCCATCCCCCGCGCGCTCACCGCCGTCGCGAAGAACTCGGTGATGTTCCTCGCGTGCTCATCGCGGAGCCGGGCCGGGACGAACTCCTGCACCGGCCGTCCCGCCATCGTGCCTGCCGGGACCCGAAAGATCCGCTCTGCGGCCGGGTTCGCGTCGGCGACCCGCCCGTCCCGGCCCACCAGCAGCACACCGTCCGGCGACCCCGTGACGACCGCCTCCCGCCACGAGCCGCGCTCGCTCCGCGGGACCACCACCAGGTGCGGCATCGCATCACCGTCCATCGCGAAGCAGGATGATACGTTCCTGTAACCGTCCGTCATCGGGGAATTCCCTCGCACCCGAGTTTTGGGGATAACTTCTTCGTCAACCCTGCAATCGTTTTTGCGATTTGCCACGAAGTAATTCGCCTTACCCCAACGGCAGGGATTCTCCCGATACCCGGCCGCCGCCCGCGATTGCTGGAGTGGTGACGGCCGGGTGATGCCCATCTCCGGCACACCACCACAGGAAGCCGCCCCCCAATGTCCGACCGCCTCACCCAGCGCCTCCACATCGACCGCGCCGACCAGTCGCTCCGCCTCCGCTGGATCGGCATCACCGACCGCGAGACCGCCGCCGTCCGCCGCGCCGCCGGCATCATCCGTCCCCACGCCCGGGACGTCGTCCGCCGCTTCTACGACCACTCCTCCGCCTTCCCCGAGTGGCAGCGCAAGGTCCGCGAAGCCGGCTCCGACCGCTCCCGCCTCGAAGCGGCCCAGCTCGACTACCTCCTCCGCCTCCTCGATGCCAACTTCGACGACGACTACTTCGAACACCGCCTCCGCGTCGGCGCCGCCCACGCCCGCCTCCAGATCGAACCCCGCTGGAACCTCGGCAACTACGGCCTCTACGGCGACTTCCTCTTCCCGATCCTCGCCGCGAAGCTGAAAGGCCAGGAGCTCGCCGAGGCCATCAGCGCCATCATGAAGGTCTTCATCCTCGACGCCTCGCTGGCGGTCGAGACGTTCATCAGCGAAGGCGTCCTCGAAAAGCTCGTCGATATCCACGACACCCTCGGCCAGCCGCTCCAGAACCTCGGCAGCAACATCGCCCAGGTCGACCAGGCCACCCGCGAAATCGCCTCCGCCGTCTCCGATGTCGCCCGCGGCGCGGCCTCGCAGACCGCCACCATGTCGGCCCTCAACAGCGAAATCGACGCCCTCGGCCGGGCCAGCGGCGACGTCGCGCGCGCCGCCGCCGAGCAGTCCTCCGCCCTCGACGACGCCGTTCGCGCCACCGACGCCGTCCGCGCCGCCCTCGAACGCGCCCGGGACGCCGCCGCCGCGGCCCGCGAACGCGGCGACGCCTCCCTCGCCGAGGCCCGCGAAGGCACCGCCGCCGTCCAGCAGACCATCGAGGCCATGGGCGCCATCCGCGATACCGTCCGCCAGACCGCCGGCGAAATCGAAGACCTCGGCCGCCAGGGCTCCCAGATCGGCGCCATCGTGCAGGTCATCGACGACATCGCCGCCCAGACGAACCTCCTCGCCCTGAACGCGGCCATCGAAGCCGCCCGGGCCGGTGAACAGGGCCGCGGCTTCGCCGTCGTCGCCGAAAACGTCCGCTCCCTCGCCGAGCGCACCGCCGTCGCCACCAAGGAGATCGCCGCCCTCATCGCCGGCGTCCAGGGCGGCACCCAGCGCGCCGTCCGCGCGATGGAAGCCTCCATCGCCAACGTCGAAGAAGGCGCCGCCCGCGCCGAGCGCGCCGGCTCGGCCCTCGGCCGCATCGTCCAGGGCGCCTCGGCCGTCCGCGACGAAATCGAACGCATCAGCGAGGCCGCCGGGTCCGTCGAGGTCAGCGTCGGCACCCTCGTCGACGTGCTCGAGCGGGTCGCCGGCCTCGCCCGTGAATCTGCCGCCCGCGCCGCCGAGATGACCGCCGCCGCCGACCGCGTCCGCAACGCCGTGACCGATGCGTCCGCCACCGCCGAGCAGTCCGCTGCGGCCAGCCAGCAGGTCTCCGCCAGCGTCGAGGAGATCGCGGCCCAGGTCTCCGAAATCGCGCGCGAAACGCAGTCGCTCGCCGGCACCACCGCCGAGCTCGCCGCCTTCATCGCCCGCTTCGGCACCCTCGCCCACAACTCGCGCGGCGAAACCTTCGTGCTCCGCCAGGCCGCGGCCGCGGCCTGACCGGCGCCGCTTCAGCAGCCGGCCGGCGGTCGCTCCCTCACGCTTTCCCCCATCGCTCCCGACCGCCGGCCGGCCCCCTCCGCCGGGGCCGTTCGGCCGTGCCCGCCATCAGGGTTTCCCCCTACCCTCCAATCGATTCCTTCGATGCCCGAAACGCTGACCCCGCAGCTCGAACTCCTTCCCCCGGCACGGCGGCTCCTCCTCCTCGGCCTCAAGCAGCTCGGCGAGTCCGATGCCGAAGCCCTCGCCGCCGTCGCCTACCTTTCCGTGCCGGCGGTCCGCGCGCACCTCGCCGGCCTCGCGAAGCTCGGGCTCGTCACCATCACCCGCCGGCCGGAAGGCCCGGGCCGCCCGCGCAACCGCTACGCGCTCACGGCCCGCGCCGAATCCCTCTTCCCCCAGGGCTACGCCCGCATCGCCCACTGGCTCCTCGAAGCCGCCGAGCGCGACCCCGCCATCCGCCGTCCGCTCTTCCGCGCCCTCGTCGAAGCCCGCCTCCAGCAGGCCGCCGAGGCGTTCGATGCCCCGACGCCCGCCGGCCGTGTCGAACAGCTCGCGAAGGCCCTCGACCAGCTCGGCTACTACCCCGTCCTCGAGACGGTCCCCGGCAGCAAGTGGCGCCTCACCCTGCGCCACTGCCCCTTCATCGAGCTCGCCAGCGAACACCCCGAAATCTGCGCCATCGAAGCCCGCGTCCTCCAGGTCGCGCTCCCCGGCGGCCGCGTCGAACGCGCCTGCAGCCGGGCCGAAGGTGCCCCCGCATGCACCTATCTCCTCCAAAGTTTCCGCTGATTCAATTCGGAAACTTCCGAAGATTCGCGCTATCTGCAACCTGACGGTATCGTTGCCCCCGTGTTGGGGAGCGATACGCCGCAGGGCGGCAGCCTCGAATACCTGACCCCCACCCGGCAGGCCCTCGTCATGGCCATCAAGGCCCTCGGCGAAGCCACGACCGACCAGCTCGCCCGCGAAACCTTCCTCTCCCCCGGCGCCGTCCGCCAGCACCTCCTCTCCCTCGAAGCGCAGGGCCTCGTCAGCTTCACCAAGGTCCGCGAAGGCCCCGGCCGGCCCCGCCACGTCTTCCGCCTCACCCCGCGCGGCGAAAGCCTCTTCCCCCACCAGTACGCCGATATCGCCGTCGCCCTCATCACCGCCATCCGCGGCGAATCGGCGGAGCTCCTCGACCGCGTCCTCGGCCGCGTCGTCGAGAGCCAGGCCGAGCTCGCCGAGCACCACATCGCCGCCGCTGCCCGCCACTCCCGCCTCGCCGGCGTCATCGACCTCCTCGAACGGTACGGCTACTTCCCCCGCCTCGAAGTCGAGGACGGCGGCGCTGCCCGCATCGTCCTCCGCCACTGCCCGCTCTTCCGCCTCGCCTCGCAGGTGCCGGAAGTCTGCGACGCCGAGTGCGCCGTCCTCCGCGCCGTCCTGCCCGGGATGGCCGTGACGCGGGTCGAGCACCGCCTCGCCGGCGACCCCCTCTGCACCTACGAACTCGTGCCAGACGAGTAGCCCATCGGCCCGCGCGACAGGGCCGTTCGGCCGTCTCCCTCCGCCGCTGCAGGCCTTTAGCCTCCCGCAAAACATCCCCGCACGGGAGGCCCGGCATGAAGTTCCACTGGTTCAACCTCATGCCCTACCCCTACCTGCCGGACGACTTCCGGCAGAAGCACCGCTCCGTCTGGGTCGACGTCGATTCCCGCCTCTACGACCCGGTCAAAGGCCACCGCATCTACCACGACTACCTCGACCTCCTCGAATTCGCCGCTGAGCTCGGCTTCGACGGCATCGGCGTGAACGAGCACCACGCCAACGCCTACGGCCTGATGCCCTCGCCCGCCCTCATGGCCTCGACCCTCGCCCGCCGCACCCGCGACGTCTCCATCGTCCTCCTCGGCATGTCCATCGCCCTCTACAACCCGCCCACCCGCGTCGCCGAGGAGATGGCGATGCTCGACGTCATCTCCGGCGGCCGCCTGATCGCCGGCTTCCCTGTCGGCACCTCGATGGATACGAACTACGCCTTCGGCGCGAACCCGGCCACCCTCCGCGAGCGCTACCAGGAGAACCACGACCTCATCATCCGCGCCTGGACGGACCCCGACGTCTTCCCCTGGAACGGCAAGTTCAACAAGCTCCGCTACGTGAACATCTGGCCGCGCCCCATCCAGAAACCCCACCCGCCCATCTGGATCCCCGGCGGCGGCTCCATCGAAACCTGGGACTTCTGCGCCGAGCGCGGCTACAACTACTCCTACCTCAGCTTCTCCGGTTTCAAGCGCGCCGCCCAGCTCATGAACGGCTTCCACGACCGCGTCGCCGAGCTCGGCCTGCCGTTCAACCCCTACCAGGCCTCCTTCGCCCAGCAGATCATCGTCGCCGAATCCGAGGCCGAAGCCGAAGAAAGCTACTTCCCCCACGCGAAGTACTTCTTCGAGCGCTGCCTCCACATCTACCCCGGCTTCGCCGACGCTCCCGGCTACCGCACCGAAGCCACCATCCGCGCCGGCCTCAAAGCCCAGGTCGGCGGCGTCTCCTCCGGCGGCGCCGTCGGCAAGTCCTTCCGCCAGTGCGTCGACGAAGGCTTCCTCATCGCCGGCACCCCCGACCAGGTCACCGAACAGATGGAGCACCTCATCACCTCCCTCCGCGTCGGCCACGTGTTCTGCCTCCTCCACATCGGCGATATGCCGCGCGAGAAGTGCGAAAAGAGCACCCGCCTCTTCGCCGAACAGGTGATGCCCCGGCTCCGCCACCTCTGGCAGGGCTACGAAGACCGCTGGTCGCCGAAGCCGCTCCCGGCACACCTCATGGCCGAACCCCGGCCCATCCGCCAGCCCGTCCAGGCCTGACCACCCCCGCAAACGCCTCGGAGCACCGCCATGGAACAGCTCACCATCACCCTCCGCCCCGGCAGCGCGCCCGTCCACTTCTTCCGCGGCGGCGCTGGCGAGCCCGTCCTCTACCTCCACCACCTCGCCGGCCTCCAGGGCTGGGAGCCCGCCATCGCCGAACTCGCCACCCGCTTCGAAGTCTTCGCCCCGTACCACCCCGGCTGGGGGCCGAGCCAGGGCCTCGAAGACCTCGACTCCGGCCTCGACCTCGTCCTCCACTACGTCGACTTCCTCGACGCTCTCGGCCTCGACCGCGTCCACGTCGTCGGCCACTCCATCGGCGCCTGGATCGCCGCCGAACTCGCGGCGATCCGGCCCGACCGGGTGAACAAGCTCGCCCTCTTCACGCCCATCGGCATCTGGGACGACGCCATCCGCGGCGAAGACCCCTTCGCTCAGAACCCCCTCCGCGCTACGGAAGTCCTCTTCGCCGACCCGGCGCGCCGCGAAAACCTCATCCTCCGCGACGGCACCGTCGACCCGCTCGAGAACTACGTGCAGGAGATGAAGGACCTCAAAGCCGCCGCGAAGTTCCTGTGGCCGATTCCCGATACCGGCGTCATCAAGCGGCTCCCGCGCATCAAAGCCCCGACCATCCTCGTCGGCGCCAGCGGCGACCGCGTCGTGCCCCCCGCCTACATCCCAATCTGGAAAGCGAACATCCCCGGGAGCGAAGCGAAGACCGTCCTCGATGCCGGCCACCTCGTGAACCTCGAACAGCCGAGCCGGTTCGCCACCATCGCCGGGAGCTGGTTCCTCCGGCCCAACTGAGGCTCCGGCGGCGGGGCATGGCTACCGCCGGGGTCGTGCGGGGCGCTCCACCGGGCGCCCCGCACGCACGTTCCCCGCGCCTTCGCTACCCTGAGGGCGTGAGCGACCCCTCCCCCTTCATGCAGGAAGCTCTCCGCCTCGCCGCCTCTGTCCGCGGCCGGACCTCCCCCAACCCGTGGGTCGGCGCCGTCCTCGTCCGCGGCGGCAGCATCATCGCCCGCGGCGCGACTGCGCCCTACGGCGGCCCCCACGCCGAGGCCGCCGCCCTCGCCGCGGCCGCCGAGGCCGCCCGCGGCGCGACGCTCTACTGCACCCTCGAGCCGTGCGTCCCCTTCCCCGGCAAGCGCACCCCGCCCTGCTCCGACGCCATCATCGCCGCCGGCGTCCGCCGGGTCGTCGTCGCCCTGCTCGACCCCCACGTCGGTGGCCCCGGCATCGAACGCCTCCGCGCCGCCGGCATCGAGGTCGACATCGGCGACGGCGCTGAGGCCGCGGCCGACCTTCTCCGGCCCTACCTCAAGTGGCGTCAGCTCGGACTCCCCTACGTCATCGCCAAGTTCGCCGTCAGCCTCGATGGCGCCGTCGGCGCGCCGGCCGAGGGCATCACCTGGCTCACCGGCCCGGCCGCCGTCGAACGCGCCCACCGCGACCGCGACTGGGTCGATGCCATCCTCGTCGGCAGCGGCACCATCCTTGCCGATGACCCTGCCCTCACCGCCCGCCCCGGCGGCGCGCCAGCCGAACGCCAGCCGGTCCGCATCGTCCTCGACGCCCGCGGGCGCACCCCGCCCGAGTCCCGCGTCTTCGCCCCCGGCGCGCCGGTCATCGTCGCCACCGCCCACGGGTCGCCGCCGGACTGGCGACAGTCACTCATCGAGCGCGGCGCTGTTCTGCTCGAACTCGACCGCGCCGAGGGCCGCCTCGAACTCCGTCAGCTCCTCCGCGCGCTCGGCCAGCGCAACATCCAGTCGCTCATCGTCGAAGGCGGCCCCTCAGTCCACGCCTCCTTCTTCGAAGCCGACCTCGTCGACGAAGTCCACGCCTACGTCAGCCCCCGCATCCTCGGCGGCGCCGGCATCCCGCTCATCCCGCCCGGGTCCCCGGTCGGCCCCGTGCACCTCGAATCCGTCGTCATCGAACCGCTCCCGCCCGATGTCCTGCTCCGCGGCTACACTGGGAGCTGGCAGCCGCCGCTGCTGCCGACCCTCGCCCCGGAGGCCTGAATGCCCCGCAACTGGATCGTCGTCGGCTCGCCGGTAATCTTCGAAACCACCCGCGCGCTCGGCTTCACCCGCCACGGCTTCAAGAGCACCCGCCGCAACATGGCCAATAGCATCCAGCCCGGCGATCTGCTTGCCTTCTACGTCTCGGGCCGCAAGCAGTTCGCGGCCATCTGCCGCGTCACCTCGCCTGTCGTCGAAGAGCACACCCGCATCTGGCAGAGCGCGAAAAAGCCCGATGAGCTCTACCCCTACCGTGCCGGCATCGAACCCGTCGTCGTCCTCCCCGAGGAGCGCTGGCTCGACGCCGAACCCTACCACGACCGCTTCCGCTGGACCCAGCGCTGGCCCCGCGCGAACTGGACGCTCGCCTACCAGGGCAACCTCCACGAAATCCCGCAGGAAGATATGGACCTGCTCCTCGCGGATTTCCAGCGCGCTGCTCGCGAAGCTGCCGCCGCCGGCTGACCGGGACCCCGCTCCGGAATCAGTTCCGGATCGTCCGCAGCGTCACCAGGTGAACCGTGACCGCGACCCCGATGCCCACGAGCAGCAGCTGCACCCACGGGATGTCGAGGAAGTATTCGCTCACGCCGATGCCGATCCAGAGCGTCGCGATCGACCACGCCTTCGCGCCGAGCGTCGCGCCCCGCTGCTCTTTGTAATCGCGCAGGTGCTTGCCGAACCACCGGTTCGTCGTGAGCCACCGGTACGCCCCCGGCGAACTCTTGCCGTAGAGCCCGGCCGCGCCGAGGAAGAAGACCGTCGATGGCAGCAGCGGCAGGAAGATGCCGAGGATGCCCACGCCAACGAGCAGGCTGCCCAGCCCGACGTAGACCCAGCGGCGAAGCCCGCGCGTCGTCGGCCGCGGCACCGGGCGGTCCGAAGTTCCCAATTCTCCCATTCCGGCGAAACCGGCCTCCTGCACTGCAGGAACAGTATGCCATGGACGAATTGGCCCGTCACCAGCCCGGCCGTCCCGCACGCGATGGGCCATTCGGCCCCGCTCGCTACCAGGTGATGCGCCGCAGGGCCGAACCGCTCAGGATGTACGCCTCGCCGCCCCGCACCGTGAACGCCCGCGCACCTGCGAAGTCCGGGTGCCGGTACTGCCGTTCGAACGCCCCATCGCGCAGGAACACCACCACCCGGTTGTTCGCCGGGTCCAGCACCGCCACCTCCGAATCGGAGAGGGCCTGCGGCGTCTCCGGCGCGACCAGCTTCCGGTCGATCCCCGCCTGCGACAGCGTTAGCGCCACGCCCCCGCCGATGAACCGGTGCAGCGTGCCGTCGGCGTCCGCCGTGAGAATCTCCGTGTCCACGAACAGCCGGCGCGCGTTCGCGAGGTCGCCCGTTTCGAGCACCTTCACCGGCGGGTTGGGGAACCCGTCGCGCTCCTGCGCGTAGCGGTACACCGCCTTGTGCGGCGCATCCAGCACGTAGAGGTCGCGCCCGCGCACCGCGATGTCCGTCACCGCCAGCCCCGAAGGCGGGTTGAATGCGAGCGCCGTCAGCTGGCCGTTCTCCCACGCCCAGAGCCGGTTCTCATGGTCCATGATCAGCAGCGCCGGCACGCCGCGGTCGTTCGCGTCCAGCTGCGCAATCGCGATCGGCCGCCCCCGCTTCGCCCCAGCGTCCTCCGCATACACGGTCCGGGCCGAACCGTCCGCCAGCGACACCGCGATGACCTGCGGCGTGGCGGCATCGAGCAGATAGACGTAGTCCGGCCCCGCCGCCATCCGTGAAGGCGCCACCGGCCGCTCGCCGAACCGCTCCAGCGACGTGATGGTTTCGACCGCCGCCGGCTCCCGCACCCGGTCCATCTCGTTCAGCGCGCCCGCGACTTCGTTGAAGAGCGTCTCCGCCTGCGGGTCGCCCGTCTGCAGCTCCCGCGCCTTCAGGAGCAGCGCCTGCGCTTCGACCAGCGCGGTCCGCCGCTGGGCCGGGTCCTCCACCACCCGCGCGACCGCCAGCTTCTGCGCCGCGCCGTTCAGCAGGTTGCTGTACTCCGCGCCCCGGTCCGCCTCCAGCATCGAGGGCACGGTCATGATGCCGACCAGCACCAGCAGCACCGCGAGCCCCGCCATGATGACCGCCCACGTTGGCGGCAGGGTGTAGCCCCCGAGACGCGCCCGGTCGAGCGACCCGCTCCCGCGCCACCGGCCGCCCATCGACGACCGCACCCGCACGAGCGTCCCGCTGCCCGGTGCGAACCCTGCCTCCCGCGCCACCGACTGTTCGGAAACCGTCCCGCCGGCCGGCCGCGCGCGCCGCTCCGCCGCCAGTTCATCGACCAGCGGCAGGTCGCGCGCTTCCGCCGAGGGGCCGGGTTTCGGCGTCTCCGGCGGCGCGAGGCTCCGCGTGAAGCTCTGCGCCCGCGGGTTCCGCCGCGGCGCCGGCGGCGTGCCGGCCGTCGCGGCCGCGTTCCCCCACGTCGGACGAACCGCCGCAGCGCCCGCTTCGCCCAGCGCCGCCCGCGCCCGGTCGGCGCGGTCGCGGCTTTCCGCCACCACCCGCGCCAGCCGCGCGCGCCGCTCCCCGGCCGCCAGCGCCAGCGGCACCTCGGCCGTCTCGTCTTCGGCCGCAGCCGCGTCGTTTCGCACCGGGATGGGCCGCGGCGCGGCCGCTTCGAGCGCGCGCCGCGCCCGCACCAGCTCGTCCTGGTGGTCGTCCTCGACGAAGAGGCTCGGCTGGTACAGCCGGTCGTCCCGGCTCCCTTCCCCGGCGCCGCTGGCTTCCCCGGTCGCATCGATGACCGCCTCGCCGGCGCCGCTGCCCGCCGTGTCCGCGGCCGAGCGGTCTTCCCGCCGGCCGGGCAGCGCGGCGAGCAGCACGGTCTCGTGCCGGAGATGCTGCACCCGCCGGTAGAGGTCCGGCAGGACCTCCTCGAGCGGCAGCCCGGCGATGCCGCGCAGCACCTCGTCCTCGACCTCGGCGAGCGCCGGCGTCGAAAGCAGCACCACCCGGTCGCCGGGTTCGAAGGCCAGCCGCCGCAGCAGCGGCCCGGGCCCGCGTCCGCTCCCGATCGGCTGGTCGAAGGGCGGCTCCGGCCGGAGCACCTCGGAGCGCCCGCCGTGCACCGCGACCGCCGCCGCCGGCCCCGCCTGCCCCAGCACGACCTGTCCGCCGCGCCGCGCGAGGCAGCTGATCCCCAGCGCTACCCGGTGCTGCGCGATGCTCTTCCGGTTCCAGTCCAAAACGACCCGCTCGGCCTCGGCGAACAGCCGCCGCAGGATGCCCGTCAGGCTCATGTCGAGGCCGGCCAGCGCCTGCCCCATCGCCGAGACGACGTGGCCGGCGAAGGCCTCGCCCGCGGGCGTCGTCCCCTCGGCCACGATGAACAGTTCCACGCGGTCGTCGGCGGGGCCCCGGCCGTGGAACGTCCCGGCGTTCGGCCCCCGGTCGACCGGTTCGTGATCCACGATCGCGAACTGGCCAACCTGGAGTGGCTCGGTCAAGGGCGACCGTCCTCCAGCTCGCAGTGTTGGTCACGGGGAAGCGTCACGATGCCCCCGGCAGCAGCGCTGCCAGGACCCCGCCGGCACCGTCGGCCACTATACCACCGTGTCACGCCACCAAACCAACCTTTGATTCGCCAGTCACTCAGCATTTCCCCCTACGTCGCGCCGCGCCGCCCCTCATCCCCCAGCCGCGCCAGCGCCTCGCCCGTGAGCCGGTAGGTCGTCCAGTCATCCAGCGGCACCGCTCCCAGCGCCCGGTAGAAGCCGATCGCCGGCGCGTTCCAGTCGAGCACGGCCCACTCCAGCCGGGCGCAGCCGCGTTCGCCCGCGATGGCCGCCAGCCGCGCCAGCAGCGCCCGCCCGTAGCCCCGTCCGCGCGCCCCGGGCCGCACGAACAGATCCTCCAGCCAGATGCCGGGCCGTCCCTCCCACGTGCTGAACGTGTGGAAGAAGAGCGCGAACCCCTGCACCCCCTCCGCATCCTCCGCCAGCAGCACCTCCGCGTAGGGCCGCTCGCCGAACAGGTGCCCTGCCAGCACCTCCGGCACCAGCCGGACCGCCTCCGGCTCGCGCTCGTACTCAGCCAGCGCCCGGATGAGCTCGATGATGACCTCGAGGTCGCCCGGCCCGGCCCACCGAATCTGCATCACGCGTCGACCAGCTCCACGCGCGACACGGTGGCGCCCTCCTTCGCGATCCGCGTCACCAGCGCCCGCCCGTCGTAGCCTGCGGCCTTCGCCGTCGCCAGCATCGCGTTCGCCACCGCGCGCGCCGGCTCCTCCGGGCAGATGGCCGCCACCGAGCTCCCGGCCCCGCTCAGCCAGGCCGCATAGGCGCCGGCCCCGCGCGCCGCCGCGAAGATGTCGAACAGCGGCGGGAAGAGCGAGGCCCGCTGCCGCTGGTGCACCCGGTCATCCGTCGCCTCCGCCAGCAGCTCCAGCCGCCCCGACGCCATCGCCGCGACGAACAGCGCCGCCCGCCCGATGTTGTGCACCGTGTCCGCCTTCGAATACACCTCCGGGAGCGCTTTCCGCGCTTCCTTCGTCGGCATCGAATGGTCCGGGATGAGCAGCGCGATGTGCGCCTCGGCCGGGAACCGCGCCGCCGCCCGCACGTAGTGCCCGTCCGTGCCCTGCACACACACCTGCAGCCCGCCGAACAGCGCCGGGCAGGCGTTATCGCCGTGCCCCTCGAGGTCGCTGGCCATGTCGAGCAGCGCCTGCTCGTCGAACGGCCCCCGTTCGAACTCGTTCACCGCGAGCAGGCCCGCGACCCGCGCCACCGCGCTCGCGCCGAGCCCCCGCCCGAGCGGGATGGCGACCTGGTAGCGGGCGCGTACACCGGGCATCGGCTTCCCCAGCCGCTGGTACGCGTGCCGCACCGCCGAGAGCACCATCTTCTCGCCCACGTCCTCCGTCGGCGGCTGCTCCGCCTCGCAGAACGTCACCGTGACCGACGCGAACATATCGAGCGCCAGCCCGAGGCAATCGAACCCCGCACCGAGGTTCGCGCTCGTCGCCGGCACCCGCACCGTGACTGCAGTAGCAGACATTCAGGCCTCTCCAGTTCCCAAATCCCAAAGCCCGCATGGTACCAACCACCCCCGCCCAACCTCCAACCTTCCCCATCCCGCGCCGTCGTGCCATAGTTCCCACCATTCTCCGAGGAGGTGCCGATCCGTGCCCCGCTTCCCGCTCCTCACCCTCCTGCTCGGCAGCCTCGCCGCCGCCGGCCTCGCCCTCGCCGCCTGCGGCGGTGACGATGATGACAGCGGCAGCTCCGCACCCGACCTCGTCTCCGCCAACGTCACCTGCACCGACCTCGGCCTCACCGCGCCGGCCCGCATCAAGGCCGCCGGCAAGTTCGTCGTCGCCAGCGACCTCAGCTACGCCCCGATGGAGTTCGTCCGGGCTGGAACGAACGAGCCCATCGGCGCCGATATCGACCTCGCCCGCTGCATCGCCGACGCCTGGGGCGTCACGCTCGAGGTCCAGAACACGTCCTTCGACGTCATCATCGCGTCGCTGACCAGCAAGAAGACCGACGTCATCATGTCCTCGATGACCGTGACCGATGAGCGCAAGCAGCAGGTCGACTTCGTCGAATACCTCATCGCCGGCTCCGGCATTCTCGTCAAAGCCGGAAACCCCGAGAAGATCGCCACCATCGAAGATCTCTGCGGCAAGACCGTCGCCATCCAGGTCGGCACCATCCAGATCGACGAGGCCGAAGAGCAGAACGCGAAGTGCGCCCAGAAGATCAAAATCTCGACGTTCGAACAGAACACCGATGCCATCAGCGCCGTCGCCAGCGGCCGCGCCGACGCCGCCCTCATGGACTTCCCGGTTGCCGCCTACGGCGCTCGCCAGGTGAAAGGCACCCAGGTCGTTGGCGAGCAGTACAACACCGCGCCCTACGGCATCGCCGTCCGCAAAGATGACACCGAAGTCCGCGACGCCCTCCAGCAGGCGCTCGTCCAGATGCGCCAGCGCGGCAAGTACGACGCCATCCTGAGCTACTGGGGCCTCGAAGCCGGCGCTTTGAAGTAACACCCGGCCGTTCCCCGGGGCGCGCCGCCGCCCCGGGGGAACGCCGCCGCCCCGGGGAACCCGCCGTGCCCGCGCTCGCCGTCGACTGGACCTACATCGCCCAGAACTTCTTCTCCGAGATCGTCCTCCGGGGCGTCTGGATGACGCTCCAGCTCTCGGTCATCGGCATGGCGCTCGGCATCCTCCTCGGCACCCTCTTCGCCCTCGCCCGCGTCTCCCGCCAGCCCGTCCTGCGGGGCGCTTCCCTCGGCTATATCTGGTTCTTCCGCGGCACGCCGCTCCTCGTGCAGATCGTCTTCTGGTACTTCGCCCTTCCCCAGGCCTGGCCTTCCTGGGCGCCGTGGAACGGCCAGCTCTCCCCGTTCCAGACCGGCATCCTCGCCCTCGCCATCAACGAAGGCGCCTACATGACGGAGATCGTCCGCGCCGGCATCCAGTCCGTCGACCCCGGCCAGATGGAAGCCGCCCGCGCCCTCGGCATGACGCACCGCCTTGCGATGCGCCGCATCATCCTCCCCCAGGCCCTCCGCGTCATCATCCCGCCCACCGGCAACGAATTCATCGCCATGCTGAAGAATTCGTCGCTCGTCTCCCTCATCTCCGTCCGCGAACTCTTCCTCGTGGCCAAGCTCCAGTACTCATCGACGCTGCTCTATTTCGAGTGGCTCATCATCGCCAGCGGCTGGTACCTCATCCTCACGACCATCGGCTCCGTCTTCCAGTTCTGGCTCGAACACCGCTACGGCGCGGCCAGCTTCGGCCCCGGCGCAGGCCGCCGCTGGCTCAGCTTCGGCGCGAAGGAATGACTATGACCGACCCGGCGCCCGGCCCGCTCCTCCAGCTCGAAGACGTCCACAAGCGGTTCGGCCGCACCGAAGTCCTTCGCGGCATCACCATGAGCGTCGCCGAGGGCGAAGTCGTCGCCATCCTCGGCCCGTCCGGCTCCGGCAAGTCCACCCTCCTCCGCTGCATCAACCACCTCGAACGCGTCGACAGCGGCCGTGTCCTGTTCGAAGGCCGCCTCGTCGGCTACCGCGACAAGGGCGGCCGCCTCGTCGAAGCCCCGGAGGCCGAGATCGCCCGGGTCCGCGCCCGCATCGGCATGGTCTTCCAGCGGTTCAACCTCTTCCCCCACCTCACCGCCCTCGGCAACGTGATGGAGGCCCCGGTCCACGTCCTCGGCCTCTCCCGTGATGAAGCCCGCCAGCGCGCCGCCGCCGTCCTCGAACGGGTCGGTCTCGGCAGCAAGCTCGATGCCTACCCGGCCCAGCTCTCCGGCGGCCAGCAGCAGCGCGTCGCCATCGCCCGCGCCCTCGCCATGCAGCCCCGCCTCATGCTCTTCGACGAAGCCACCAGCGCGCTCGACCCCGAACTCGTCGGTGAGGTGCTCGCTGTCATGCGCGACCTCGCCGCCGCCGGGATGACCATGATCGCCGTCACCCACGAGATGGGCTTCGCCGCCGAGGCCGCCCGGCGCATCATCTTCATGGACGAGGGCGTCATCCAGGAGGAAGCGCCGCCCGCGCAGTTCTTCTCCGCGCCTGCCACCGAGCGCGCCCGCCAGTTCCTCCGCCGCGTCAGCCGCCCCTGACCTTCGTTTCCCGGTTGCCTGTTCCCGGTTCCCCGTTCCCTCCTCTTGCTCCTTCCGACAGCCGTGCCATAGTATCCCCGACTTTGGGGGAGGAAAGGGATGTATCAGTTTCCGAAATGCCGCAAATGTGATTACGGGGATCTCGTGCCCTTCTCCGATTTCGGCAGCCAGGGCGCGCCCATCCACTTCAAAGCGTGGGTCTGCACCAACCCCGATTGCGGCTACAACATCAAGATCCGCAACGGCGACATCTTCATCGACGAGCCGATCAACGACGGCCAGTCCTTCATCCGCCGCTAGCTGACCGGGAGCACCCGCTCACGCGGGCCGCACCCCCTTTGTGATAGACTGCACGAGCGATGGCACAGCCGAACAAGGTCTACCAGCCCCTGCCCCTGCGCACCGAGAGCGACGTCGAGCAGGAAGTCCAGCAGAACATCCTCGTCACGAGCGTCGACCAGGTGCTCAACTGGGCCCGCAGCTCGTCGCTCTGGCCCTGCATGTTCGGCCTCGCCTGCTGCGCCATGGAGATGATCGCCACCGCCGCCCCGCGGTACGACATCGCCCGCTTCGGCGCTGAGATCTTCCGCGCCTCGCCCCGCCAGGCCGACCTCCTCATCGTGCCCGGCACCGTCACCTGGAAGATGGCCCCCGCCGTCCGCCGCATCTGGCTCCAGATGCCCGAGCCCAAGTGGGCCCTCGCCATGGGCGGCTGCGCCATCATGGGCGGCCCCTTCGCCTACGCCTACAGCGTCACGCCCGGCGTCAACACCCTCCTGCCGGTCGACGTCTACGTCCCCGGCTGCCCGCCCCGCCCCGAATCCCTCCTGACCGGGCTCATGCTCCTCCAGGACAAGATCAAGAAGGACACCATCGGCAAGGGCTGGGTCCGGCGCGACGTCGAGCCGCAGTTCCAGCGCTACCTCCCCGAGGGCGACCCCATCCGCAAAGAGCTCGAATCCCTCTGGCCGCCCTACATCGATTACGACCGCCCGCTCGAGGGCGACGCCTTCGGCGGCCGCTGACCCCGTCCGTCCTGCATCGACCGGGTGGCTCCCCACGCGGTCCTATCACCACCCGGAGACCGCCCGTGCCCGCAGCATCCTGGAACGAAATCGTCCGCCTCGCCGGCCCCCTCTTCGAGCAGGGCCTCCAGCCCGACCGCTCCGACCTCCTCGAAATCGCCTTCACCGGCGACTTCTCCGATGACGTGATCGACGCCATCGACAGCCTCGACGGCAAGCCCATCCCCTCCCTCGACGAGCTGCGCACCCGCCTCGCCGCGAAAGGCGTCCTCGCCGACTGAACCCCGGCCCGCCGGCCCGCCAAAGCCGCGCCGTCCGCACCTCGACGCACCCGCGGCGCCCGCGCACACTCCCCGCATGGCCGAACGCTTCGCCGACCGCCGTGAGGCCGGGCGCGCCCTCGGGGAGGCGCTCCGGCGCCTCGGCCTCCCGCCCGATGCCGTCCTCCTCGGCCTCGCGCGCGGCGGTGTCATCGTCGCCGCCGAGGCCGCCCGCGCCCTCGGGCTCCCGCTCGATGTCCTCGTCGTCCGCAAGCTCGGCGTGCCCGGCCAGCCCGAGCTCGCCTTCGGCGCCATCGCCCGCGGCATCCGCGTCCTCAACCCCGACGTCGTCGCCGAACTCCAGCTCACCCCGGCCCAGGTCGACGCCGTCGCCGGCGAGGAGCAGGCCGAACTCGAACGCCGCGAAGCTGCCTACCGCGCCGGCCGGCCCCCGCTCGATCTCCGGGGCCGCACGGCCGTCCTCGTCGACGACGGCCTCGCGACCGGCGCCTCCATGCGCGCCGCCATAGAAGCCGTCCAGGCCCTCGGGGCGGCCCGCATCGTCGTCGCGGTGCCCGTCGCGCCGCCCGGCGCCTGCGACGAGCTCGCGGCCCGCTACCCCGGCATCGAATGCCTCGCCCTCCGCACGCCCGACCCGTTCTACGCCGTCGGCCTCTGGTACCGAAGCTTCCCCCATGTGACCGACGCGCAGGTCACCGCCGCCCTCGGCGCTGCCCCGACGCCCTGAGCCGGCTCCGCTTTACCCCGCCTCCTCGAAGCGGGCCGTATGCTGCCCCCATGGCGCGGATGCTCACTCGCCGCCGCCTCCTCGCCGCGCTCCCGGCTGCCGGTCTCTTCGCCGCCTGCCGCGGCGGCGCCAGCCCCGTGCCCGGGCCGCCGCCCGCGGATGCCGCCGATCCGGCTGGAACGTCCAGCGCCGCGCTCTCGACGGCAGTGCCGCCCCCGCCATCGCCCACCCCGACCCCCACACCCACTCCCCGCGGCACCGAGACCCGGCTCCTCATGCCCGGCACGCCCCACGAAACCGCGCTCCTCATCCATCACTCCGGCGTCGCCGGCCCGGCGGCCTTCGTCCTCGGCGGGGTCCACGGCAACGAGCCCGGCGCCTGGCTCGCCGCCGACGACATCGCCGCCTGGCAGCCCGCCGCCGGCACCCTCCTCGTCCTCCCCCGCGCCAACGTCACCGCCATCGCTGCCTTCGTCCGCACCTTCGACGACATCGGCGACCTCAACCGCCTCTACCCCGGCGACCCGGCGAGCCCCCTCGCGATGGAGCGGACGGCCTTTCACATCCTCGAAGCCGCCCGCGAGCACTCCGTGAGCCTCCTGCTCGACCTCCACGAATCGTGGGCCTTCTACGCCGAGCTCCCTGGCACCGGCACCGGCGCCCTCGGCCAGACCATCACCGTCGGGCCCGGCCCCCTCCAGTCCGCCTTCGGTCAGCAGCTCGCCGACCGCATGAACCCGCTCGTCTCCCGCCGCGAGCAGATGATCGTCCGCGACGGCACGCGCTTCGGGCGCCCCGCGACGCCGGTCCCCGCCGGCCAGCCGAACCGCGGCCGCAGCTCCCTCGCCGCCGGCGGCCACGTGCCCGGTCTCACGCCCGTCCTCGTCGAGATGGGCCAGCTCGACCAGCCCCTCGAGCGCCGGGTCGAGCTCCACCGCCTCGCCGCCCGCTCCGCCCTCGAACTCCTCGGCATCCTCTGAAGCCGCGGCCCCTCGCTACACTGGAACCGTGGCCTCCTCCACTATCTCCGAAAAGCTGCGGAAACAGCTCGCCGCGCTCCCGGCCCGGCCCGGCGTCTACATCATGCGCAACGCCGCCGGCGAAGTGATCTACGTCGGCAAAGCCGCGAAGCTCCGCGACCGCGTCCGCTCCTACTTCGGCTCACCCCACGGCCTCGAGCCGAAAACCCGCGCCCTCCGCGAACAGGTCGACGATTTCGAGTACATCGTCGTCTCCAACCCCGGCGAGGCCCTCCTCCTCGAGGCCACCCTCATCAAGCGCCACCAGCCCTTCTTCAACATCCGCCTCAAGGACGACAAGCGGTACCCCTACCTGAAGATCGACCTCCAGAACCCCTGGCCCCGCGTCACCATCACCCGCCGCATCGAAAACGACGGGGCCCGGTACTTCGGCCCCTACGCCAGCGCCGGGTCCGTCCGCGCCGCGCTCGACCTCACCAAGAAGCTCTTCCCCTGGCGCTCCTGCACCAAGGAGATCACCGGCCGCGACCCGCGCCCCTGCCTCGACTACTACATCAAGCGCTGCATCGCGCCCTGCACCGCCTACTGCACGAAAGAGGAATACGACGAGGTCATCCAGCAGGTCATCCTCTTCCTCGAAGGCAAGGCCGACGACGTCCTCCGCCGGCTCCGCGCCCAGATGGACGAAGCCGCCGAGCGCCTCGAGTTCGAACGCGCGGCCCAGCTCCGCGACCAGCTCCGCGCCATCGAGCGCACCGTCGAGCGCCAGCACGTCGCCACCACCCGCCACGAGGACGCCGACGTCTTCGGCCTCGCCCGCGACGGCGACGACGCCTGCGTGCAGGTCTTCTTCATCCGCGGCACCCAGATGATCGGCCGCGACAGCTTCATGCTCGCCGGCGTCCGCGACGAGTCCGACGCCGCCGTCCTCGCCAACTTCCTCCTCCAGTACTACGAGGGCGCCCAGTACACCCCGAAGCTCGTCGCCGTTCCGCTCGAGCCCGACGACCGCGCCGCCATCGAAGCCCTCCTCACCGAAAAGCGCGGCGCCCGCGTCGAAGTCCGGGTCCCCGCCCGCGGCGAAAAGCGCCGCCTCGTCGACCTCGCCGCCGAAAACGCCCGCGAAGCCCTCGCCCTCGCGCGCGTCCGCTGGCTGGCCGACGCCAGCAAGACCGAGCAGGCGCTCGACCAGCTCCGCGAAGAGCTCTCGCTGCCTGCCGTCCCCCGCCGCATCGAGTGCTACGACAACTCGAACATCCAGGGCGCCAGCCCCGTCTCCAGCATGGTCGTCTTCGTCGATGGCCAGCCCGGCGCCGAACCAGTACCGGCCGCTTCCGCGTGAAGACCGTCCAGGGCGCGAACGACTTCGCGACCATGGCAGGAGGTGCTCCGCCGCCGCTTCGGCCGCCACGCCCGCACCGCCGCCGCTGCCGCGCCGATGAGGGCGAATCCACGGCGCCCGCCGCCGACACCTGGGACCTCCCCGACCTCGTCATCATCGACGGCGGCAAAGGGGCAGCTCACACGCCGCCCGCGAGGTCGATGCAGGAGCTCGGCGTCCACGACATCCCGGTCGTCGGCCTCGCGAAGCGCCACGAGGAGATCTTACGTCCCCGAGGACGACGAGCCGATCGTCCTCCCGCGCGGCTCGGAAGCCCTGTTCCTCGTCCAGCGCATCCGCGACGAAGCCCACCGCTTCGCCATCACCTTCCACCGCCAGGTCCGCGGCAAGTCCAGCATCCAGAGCGCGCTCGACACCATCCCCGGCATCGGCCCGAAGCGGAAGAAGGCGCTTCTCAAGAAGTTCGGCAGCGTCAAAGCCATCCGCGAAGCCGACGTCGACGAGATCGCCGCAACCGTCGGCTTCACCCGCGCCCTCGCCGAGCGCGTCAAAGCCGAGCTCTAACTGGCCCCCTGCCAACAGCCAAACAGCCGAAACTACCAGCGGAACAGGCTCACGAGCCAGGCGCCAAATGTGACGAGCATCGCGACTCGCAGTACTGCGCCGATCGGCCAAAGCCCGGCTGCGTAAGCAACGTCCGCTAGCGTTCCCAGGATTCCTAGAGTTACGAAGGTCAGGATCAGGCCCAGCAGGATTCCAGCTATCCGCGAACCGAACGACTTGCCCCGGCCATTACCGTAGCTCGTCATTGCTTCGCCTCCCTCGAAGGTACTGACGAGTGTGTCGTTCGAAGGCGACATCTCCCGTCGGATATCTGAAAATTCCAGCGGTGCCCCTCCGCCTCCTCCACCTCGGCGATTCCTACACCATCGGCGAGGGCGTCGCCTCGCACGAGCGCTGGCCCGAGCAGCTCGCCGCCCGTCTCCGCGCCGAAGGGCTCGACCTCGACCCGCCGCGCATCATCGCGACGACCGGCTGGACCACCGCCGAGCTCGCCGCCGCCATCGACGCGGACCCGCCGGCTGGCCCATACGACCTCGTCACCCTCCTCATCGGCGTCAACGACCAGTACCGCGGCCTCCCGGCCGATGCCACCTACCGCGGGCGCATCGATAGCCTCCTCCGCCGCGCCGTCAGCTTCGCCGTCGGCGATGCCCGCCGCGTCATCGTGCTCTCGATTCCCGACTGGGGCGTCACCCCCTTCGCGGCCGGCCGCGACCGCGCCGCTATCGCGGCCGCGATCGACGCCTTCAACGCCGTCAACCGCGCCGCCGCGGAGGCTGCCGGCGCGGGGTGGCTCGACGTCACGGCGGTCTCCCGCGAAGCCGCCGCCGACCCGGCCCTCCTCGCGGCTGACGGCCTCCATCCTTCCGCGGCGATGTACGCGCGCTGGGTCGACCTCCTCCTGCCCCGCGTCCGCGCCGTCCTGCAGCCCGCCGCACCCGGTTCTTGACCGCGAACCCATCGACGCGCGCCGCCGAATGTCCTACGGTGGAAGCGTCATGGCTGACCGCATCGAGCGCGAGATCGAAGAGCTGCTTGCGAAGCTCGAAAACGAGCTCCCCGAAGGCGGCCGCCAGCCGATCTCCCTCGAAGAGCGCCGCCGCCAGCGCAGGAAGCGCCGCTCCTTCCCGAAGCCGTCCCTCCCCGCCGTCAACCCCGCCTCCCTGCTCCTTTCCGGCGCCGGCATCATGATCGCCGGCCTCTTTCTCGCGATGTTCTGGTCTCCGCTCATCTGGCTCTCCTTCGCCGGCGTCGTCATTTTCATCGCCGCCTTCCTCCTCTCCTTCCGCAGCCGTCCCGCGGGCGCGGTGCGCGGCGGCCGCCCGGGGCAGGTCTTTTGGCGGGACCGCTACATCGACTACGGCCCGCCCGACCGGGGCAGCCGCTTCAAGAACCCCTTCCGCCGCCGCTGACCGCCTTCCCGCGCGCTTTACGGGCCCTCCCCGTACCCTGCGAACGTGACTCGCCGCGCACCGTTCGCGCTCGTCGCGCCCGCCTTCCTGGGGCTGCTCGCGCTCGCCTGTTCCTCCAGTGACGCACCGCCGGCCGCCGCCCCGGCCGACACCCCGGCACCCGTGGCCCCGGCTTCCCCCGCCGCCGCCACGCCGCCCGGCCAGCCGGCTGTCACGCCGCCGCGCGGGCAGGCCTCCGGCCCCGAAGGCCACGACGGCGACCTCGCCTTCGCCCACGTCGAAGCCCTCGCCCGCGAGCCGCGCGTCGCCGGCACCCCCGCCGAGCTCCGCGCCGTCGAGTACCTCGAAGCGCAGCTCGCCTCCTACGGCTACGAGGTCGAACGCATGCCGTTCACCTTCGAAAACGACCCGTTCCGCGTCGGCGAAGTCCGCCTCGACGGCCGCGCCATCGAAGCCCTGACCATGGCCGGCAGCCCCGGCGGCACCGTCGAAGCCCCCGCCATCGAGGTCGGCCTCGCCGACGATGCCGGCATCGCCGGGCGCGACCTCACCGGCCGCATCGCCGTCGCCGAGCGCGGCGTCCTCAATTTCGGCACCAAGTACGAAAACGTCGCCGCGGCCGGCGCTCTCGGGCTCATCGTCGTGAACAACCGGCCCGGCCCCTTCTCCGGCAACCTCACGCTGGCTGCCCGCTTCCCGGTCGTCTCGGTTTCGCAGGAGGACGGCGCCGCGCTCCTCGAGGCCGCCCGCGCCGGCCGAACGCTGACCATCGAGGCGCCCCCGACCGTCGGCGCCACACCGGCGTACAACGTCATCGCGCGGCCGCCCGGCAGCGCCTCGTGCGCCATCATCGTCGGCGGCCACTTCGATACGGTCCCCGGTGCGCCCGGCGCGAACGACAACGCCAGCGGCACCGCCAACGTGCTCGAACTCGCCCGCGCCTTTGCCCTCGGCGGCCCGAAACCGGGCCTCTGCTTCGCCCTCTTCGGCGCAGAGGAGTCCGGCCTCCACGGCAGCAAAGCCCTCGTCGAACGCCTCCGCGCCGCCGGCCAGCTCCCCCGCTACATGGTCAACCTCGATGTCACCGGCATCGGCCGCCAGGTCGAAGTCATCGGCGATACGCCCGCGGCTGCGCGCGCGATCGCGCTCGCCAGCGCCGCCGGCATCGAGGCGGTCCCCTCGCAGCTGCCGCCCAATTCCGGCAGCGACCACATGAGCTTCGCCGACGCCGGCGTCGAGGTCGTCTTCTTCACCTCGGGCGACTTCTCGACCATCCACTCCCCGCAGGACGTTGCCGCCGCCATCGACCGCAGCATCCTCGACCGGGTCGGCGACGCGGCCTACCTCCTCATCCGCGACCTCCTGCGCGAGGTTGACTGACCCGGTGCCCGGCATGAGCATGGAGTCCATGCGCCGCCCGCTCTCCAGCCGCCTCATCGCGTTCCTCACCGGAGCCGCGCTCCTCGCGGGCCTCGCTGCCGCGGCCTGCGGCGGCGGCGGCCAGCCCGAATCGGCCGCCGGCGAGCGCATCACCGACCCCGCGCGCGTCCCGACCGCCACGCCGATGCAGAACCCCGTCCTCTACCGCATCCAGGGCAACCAGGTCATCCTCGAGGGCGGCAGCCAGGCCGCCATCACCCCTGTCGGCGGCACCGCCACCGCCACGCCGCGCAAGACCTACACCGTCAAAGCCGGCGACACCTGCTCCGCCATCGCCGCCGCCGAAGGCATCAGCCTCGACGCCCTCATCAGGGCGAACCCCGCCGCCTGCGATAACCTCCGCGTCGGCGATTCGCTCATCATCCCTGCCCCGACGCCCACGCCCGTGACCGGCACCGCCGGCGGCCTCACCTCGAACCCGACCGTCCGGCCGACGCCCACCGTCCCGCGCTCCAGCGGCGGGTCATCGGGTTCCTCCGGCAAGGTCTACGTCGTCAAACCGGGCGATACCTGCGCCGACATCGCCGCCAGCTACGGCGTCACGGTCCAGCAGCTCATCGCGGCGAACGGCCTGACCGCCGATTGCCTCCTCCAGGTCGGCCAGGAAGTCAAGATTCCATAACGAAACCCGACCCTCAGCGGACCGCAGCCGCGTCCCGTTGCGCCGTCTCCGCGCGCCCGAGCGCCGCAGCCAGCCGCTCCGGGCTGAGGCCCGCCCGCCGCGCAGCCGTCCGCACCGGCGCCCCGAGGTCGTCCCGGTCGACGCCGAGCGCGCTCACCTCGCGCAGCGGCACGTGCCGCGCCCGCAGCAGCTCGTAGAGCGAAACACGGTTCGAACCTGCACCCTCGACCATCGGTGTCACCCCCAGCGATGGCGTCATCCTGCGGCCCGGCTGTGACCCCCGCATGACGGCGGCGTGAACAGCACATGTCGCAGGCTCCCACCGTACCCCTGCCGCCCGCTCCCGTCAGCCGCTGCTACCGAATCTTCACGCTCGCGCGTCCTTTCGCTGCGAATCGGGGCAAATACGTTCCCAAATCGAACCCGCCGTCGGCCCGCCTCGGCTGAAAGGCAGGCGACCAAAGAAGGAGGGCCCGGCGGCACCGAACGCCGGGCCCTCGCACTGCAGCGCGCCCGGAGGGGACAGGGGAGGCGGCTGCCTCGGGAACGTCCCGATGGCCACAGTGTCCCGAATCCCGATGAACTCCCCGTTATCGCCGCGTATCGGTCATGTTTCGACCCCGAGCCACTCCCGCAGCACCTCGGCCGTGTGCTCGCCGAGCTTCGGTGCCGGCCGCCGCAGCGCCCACGGCGTCGCGCTGAACCGGTACGGCGCCCCCGGCATCCGCACCGGCTGCCCCTCCCGCCCTTCCCCCTCGACCTCGACCCAGAACCGCCGGTCCTCCCAGTGCGGGTCCGCCAGGTTCTCCTCCGGGCTCCGCACCACGCCCCACGCCTGCCGGCGCTCCTGCCCGCCGCGATACACCTCCTCCGCCGGGTGCGCCGCGATGAACCGCTCGAGCTCCGCGAAGATCTCCGCCGCCTCCGGGCTCCCCCGGCCCGGCTGCCGCGCCGCCGGGTCGTCGAACCGCGGCTCGTCGAACTGCCCGCCGAACCCCTTCGACTGGAACCACGCCTTGATCCGCTTCCAGCTCGCGTTGTCTCGCCCCACCCCGAAAATCAGCGTCCACCGCCCATCGGCCGCCCGCTGGAGCCACCGCTCGGTCCGGCTCGCCGCGGCGTGCCGCCCCGTCTGCCGGATGACGTTCACGCGCTGCGTGAACCAGTACGGCAGCGCCACCTCGGTCGTGCTGCTCACGGCCTCGTGCACCGAACAGTCGATGAACTGGCCCTCGCCGGTGCGGTCCCGCCAGAGCAGCGCCGCGAGGATGCCCTGCACGGCGTAATGGCAGCCCGTCGCGTAGCCCTGGTCGCCGTGGCCGCGGATGGGCGGCGCCCCGGGCGCGTCCTCCGGGTCGTAGCCGTTCATCATCATCGCTCCGCCGAGCGCCAGCGAAACGAGGTCCGTCGCCGCGAACGCCGCCCACGGCCCGTCCTGCCCGAACGGCGTGATGGCGCACCAGATGAGCCCGGCGTTGGCCGCCCCGAGGGCCCGGTAGCCCATCCCCGACGCGTCCAGTTCGCCCGGCCGCCGGTCCTCGATGACGATATCGGCCGCCGAGACCAGCCGCCGCCACGTCTCCCGGTCGCCGTCCTCGCCGAAATCGAGCACGACGGACCGCTTGTTCGTGTTGCCGTACCAGAAGCTCAGCGATCGGTTCGGCCCCGGCACGTCGTCCACGAACGGGCCCACCCGGCGCGCCTCCCCGCCGTCCGGCGGCTCCACCTTCACGACGTCGGCGCCCATGTCGGCCAGCAGCTTGCCCGCGTACTGCCCCATCGGCCCGCACAGCTCGAGCACCCGCAGCCCGGTCAGCGGCCCGCTCACATGAACACCCCCATCGCCTCCAGCTCCGCGTACTCCTCGGCGCTCATGCCCAGCGTGCCGGTCATCACCTCGAACGTGTGCTCGCCCATGAGCGGCGAGGCCGTCCGGTTCGTTCCGGGCGTCCGCGACAGCCGCGGCGCCACGCCGTCGAATCCCGACTCGCCGAGCTCAGGATGGGGCATCGCCGTCCACCAGCCGCGCGCCCGCAGCTGCGGGTCGCGCTCTACCCGGTCGCCCGCCGTCTGGCACACGCCCGCCGGCACCCCGGCGGCCTGCAGCGTCTCCATCACCGCCTCGGCGTCCCGCTCCCGCGTCCACTCCGCGATGCGGGCGTCGAGCTCGTCCTCGTGCGCGAGCCGCCCCGCGTTCGCCGCGAACCGCGCGTCGGCGGCCCAGCCCGGCTCGCCCATCGCCCGCCGCATCGCCTCCCACTCCGCATCGCTCCGCACCGCGACCGCGACCCAGCGGTCCTCCCCGGCGCACGGGTACGTGTTGTGCGGCGCGATGCGCGGCTCCCACGCCCGGTTCCCCGGCGGCATCCCCTCCCGCAGCCAGCTCCGCCCGTTCACCGTGAAATCCAGCACCGCCGGCCCGGTCAGCACCATCCCCGTTTCCACCTGCGCGATGTCGATCGCCTGCCCCTCGCCGGTCCGGTTCCGGTGATGGAGCGCCATCATCACCGCGATCGCGGCGTAATACCCCGCCGTATGGTCGAGATACGAATACCCCCAGCCGGCGGGCGGCTTGCCCGGCAGCCCCGACATGAGCGTCAGCCCGCTCAGCGCCTGCGCCGTCGGCCCCCACGTCGTGAAATGCCGGTCCCGGCCCGTATGGCCGAACCCCGAAATCGAGCAGTAAATCACGCCCGGGTTGATCCCCCGCATCGCCGTGTAGTCCAGCCCCCACGACTCCAGCACGCCGCTCGAAAAGTTCTCGATGACCACGTCGCTCACGGCGATGAGCCGGTGCAGCACCTCCATCCCCAGCGGGTGGCGGACGTTCAGCAGCACGCTCTTCTTGTTCCGGTTGAAGTAGTTGAAAAACCCTGAGTTGTTCAGCGTCGGCCGCTCGCCCGCGATCGGCCGCCCGAACCGGATCGGGTCCGCCGCCTGCCCGTGCTCCACCCGGATGACCTCGGCCCCGAAATCCGCGAGGATGCGCGTCGCCGTCGGCCCCGCGATGACCCACGTCAGGTCGCACACCCGCACCCCGGCCAGCGGCAGCTCCGACATCGCCGGCGGATTATAGCGGCCTCGCGCCTGCCCGCTGACCCTGTAGGATCGGGCCCACAGCCACCCGACTGGAGTATCCCGTGTCCGAACCGGCCGTCGTCGAACCCGACATCTTCGAAGTCATCGGCACCCAGCGCGCCATGCGCCGCCTCAAGCCGGACCCCGTCCCCGAGGAGTACATCAAGAAGATCCTCTGGGCCGCGACCCGCGCCCCCAGCGGCGGCAACCGCCAGAACTGGCGCTGGCTCGTCATCACCGACCCCGCGAAAAAGCAGCAGCTCCAGCAGTGGTACAAGGAAGGCTGGGACCGCCTCGTCGCCAGCGGCTACGGCAACCGCCCCGGCCTCCCGCCCGATGAAGCCGCCAGCAACGAGCGCGTCATGCGTTCCGCCCAGTACCTCGCCGACCACCTCCACGAGGTGCCGGTCCTCATCCTCGCCTGCGTCCTCATGGACCCCGGCTCCCGGCCCGATATCACCGCCGGCTCCAGCATCTACCCCGCCGTCCAGAACCTGATGCTCGCAGCCCGCGCCCTCGGCCTCGGGACTGCCCTCACCACGCTCCACCGCTTCCGGCAGGACGACGTCCGCAAGCTCCTCGGCATCCCCGAGACCGTCGAAACCGCCGCCCTCATCCCGGTGGGCTGGCCCCGCGGCAAGTTCGGCGCCGGCTTCCGCAAGCCCGTCGAAGACGTCACCTACTGGGACCACTGGGGCAACAAGCGCCAGTAGCCCGTTCCCGGAGCCCGGCCGTGTCCACCCGCCTCTCCGTCACCATCACCTACTGCCGCCGCTGCAACTTCCTCCCCCGCGCCCTCTGGACGGCGCACGAGCTCCTCCACACCTTCGGCGACTACATCGCCGACCTCCGGCTCGTGCCGGCCGGCGGCGGCGACTTCGACATCGACGTCGATGGCGAACGCGTCTTCTCCCGCCGCGCCGCCGGCCGCTACCCCGAAATCGCCGAGCTGAAGGAGGCGCTCGCTGCCTGCCTCGAGCCCGCCGAGGCGGCCGGCCTCAAGCGCCACCCTCACCCGGCGCCGGACGCCTGAGCCCGTGCCGAACCCGGTCGTGGTCCGCAAGCTCAAGTACGGCGGCGCCGTCCGCTACGAATGGGAGGGCGACCTCGTCGATGCCCGCGGCGGCGACTGGCTCGTCGTCCTCCACGACGCCGAACGCCACCGCAAACTCCCGCCAGATGCGGACGAGACGCCCGGGTTCGGCATTCACTGCATCGGCCTCACCGGTCCCCTCACTGTCCTCCACTGGTTCGACCCCCTCGGCCGCTTCGTCGACGCCAAGTGCGATGCTGCCCTCCCCGGCCGGCTCTCCGGCCGCACCATCGACTTCGTCGACCTCGACCTCGATGTCATCGTCCTCCCCGGCGGCCACCACTACGTCCGCGACCGCGACGTCTTCGAAGCCCGCGCCACCGAACTCGGCTACCCGCCCGGCGTCCGCCGCGCGGCGTGGTGCGGCATCCTCCGCGCCCTCCGCATGGTTCGCCTCGGCCGCTTCCCGTTCGACGGCACCGCCGAGGCCATCCTCGGCCGCGAACTCGCCGCCCGCGGCCCGCTCTGACGCGCTGCAGCCGCCCGCGTAGAATCCCCGCCACCATCCCCCGAGCCCGGAGGCCCCCGTGCCCTTCATCGACCGCGACGGCGTCCGCATCTTCTACGAAGCCCACGGCGAGGGCCCGCCCGTCCTCCTCAGCCACGGCTACTCCGCCACCTCCCGCATGTGGCAGGGGCAGGTCGAGGCCCTCGCTCCCCGCTACCGCGTCATCACGTGGGACATGCGCGGTCACGGCCAGTCGGACAGCCCGGATGACCCGGCCAGCTACTCCGAAGCGCACACCGTCGCCGATATGGCTGCCATCCTCGATGCCCTCGGCATCGAACGCGCCGTCATCGGCGGCCTCTCCCTCGGCGGCTACATGTCGCTCGCCTTCCACCTCGCTCACCCGGCGCGCACCCGCGCCCTGATGCTGTTCGACACCGGCCCCGGCTACCGCAACCCGGCCGGCCGCGAAGCCTGGAACCGCACCGCTGAAGCCCGCGCCGCCGCCTTCGAAACCCGCGGCCTCGAGGCGCTCGGCCCCGGCGCTGAGGTGCGCATCGCCCAGCACCGCAGCGCGAGGGGGCTCGCTCTCGCCGCCCGCGGCATGCTCGCCCAGTTCGATGCCCGCGTCATCGAATCGCTCGAAGGCATCCGCGTCCCCACCCTCGTCCTCGTCGGCGAACGCGACGAGCCGTTCCTCGGCGCCACCGACTACATGGCCGCGAAGATCCCCGGCGCGCAAAAGGTCGTCATCCCCGGCGCGGGCCACGCCGCCAACATCGACAACCCCGCCGCCTTCAACGCCGCCGTCGAGGCCTTCCTCGCCGCCCTCCCCTGACGCGCCTCACCCCGCCCCGCCATGGTATCCTGACCTCCACACCCGCACGCAGGGGGACGCTTCGTGCCCTACTCCATCGTCGAAACCTGCATCGGCTGCACCGCCTGCACCAAGCGGTGCCCGACGAACGCCATCACCGGCGAGCGCAACCAGCTCCACGTCATCGACCCCACCCTCTGCATCGACTGCGGCGCCTGCGGCGTCGTCTGCCCACCCGAAGCCATCCTCGACACCTTCGGCAACGTCTGCCGCTCTTACAAAAAGGACCAGTGGCCCCGCGCCGTCGTCATCGAAGAGAAGTGCATCGGCTCCGGCTGCGAGCTCTGCATCAACATCTGCCCCTTCGATGCCCTCAGCCTCCAGCACACCGACCGGATCGACGACTTCTTCGGCGTCTCCACCGTCGATGAGAAGAAGTGCACCGGCTGCCGCCTCTGCGAAGACGTCTGCGGCTGGGACGCCATCCACATCTTCCCGCTCAAGAACGAAGTCGTGAAAGACTTCTCCGAACTCACCGAAGAGGAGAAGCAAATCGTCACCCGCGCTCGCAAAGCGCTCGGCGTGATCTAGACCGCCGCCTTCGGCGCGCATAGCGGCCGCCCCCGTTCACGGGGCGGCCGTTTCATTTCTTCAGCTCGCGGCCAGCTCCTCGATCCGCCGCGCCAGCGCGAGGTCGCGCTCCGTCACTCCGCCGGCGTCGTGCGTGCTGAGCCGAAACTCCACCCGGTTGTAGACCCACGCGACCTCGGGGTGGTGGTTCATCACCTCGGCCGCCGCCGCGACCCGCACCACGAACCCGAGCGCCGCGATGTGGTCCGCCAGCCGGAACGTCTTGCGGATCGCGTCCGCCCCCTCCGCTTCCCAGCCCGGCAGCGCGCCGAGCGCCTCGCCGATCGCCTGCTCCGTCAGCCGCTGCGTCATCTCCCCGGCTCCTTTCCTTCGAATCTGCCGAAATCTGCCGTCTGAACCGGCCGTTGCCGGTCCATAGCGGCACCTCGCCATAGTATGAAAGCCAGCATGACCTCGAAACCGTCTCCGCGCGGGCGAACGATCTCCCGCCGCCGCCTCCTCGGCGCCGGCGGCGCGCTCCTCGGCGCGGCTGCCGCGGCCGCGGCCTGCTCCCGCGGCGGCAGCCCGCAGCCCACGCCCTTCGGCCCGTCGCCGACGCCGGCCGGCGACCCGACGCGCGCGCCTTCGCCCTCCCCCACTGCCCTTTCCAGCCGCCACGGCCACACCCTCCGCCATACCGGCTTCGTCGAGCGCGACGCCTTCGTCGACCCGCACAAGACCCAGGCCGGCCCCCTCCACGGCCACCAGGCCATGATCTTCAGCCGGCTCCTCACCTACCAGGACCAGGCCCAGGGCACGATCGCCGCCGACCTCGCTGCCGCACTGCCCGAGCGCCCCGACCCCCTCACCCTCGTCTTCCGCATCAACCCCCAGGCCCGCTGGCACGACCTCCCGCCCCTCAACGGCCGCCCCGTCACCGCCGACGACGTCAAGTTCAGCATCCAGCGCCAGCTGAGCGGCGACACCACCTTCGTCCGCGCCCCTCAGTGGTCCGTCGTCGACAGCCTCGAAGTCACCTCGCCCCAGGCGATCACCGTCAAGCTCAAATCCCCCATCGCGGCCGCCCACCACCTCTTCGCCGACGTCGCCTCCTTCATCGTCGCTCCCGAGCTCGCCCCCGACGGCCAGGAAATCAGCCTCGACCGCCAGGTCGGCAGCGGCCCCTTCCTCTGGGTCGAATGGAGCGACCAGCGCTTCGCCTCCGTCCGCCGCAACCCCGCCTGGTTCGGCGGCGACCGGCGCCCCTACCTCGACGGCATCTCGCTCGTCCAGCCCCGCACCACCTCCGAAGTCGAAAGCGGCCTCCGGACCCGCGCGCTCGACGTCGCCGTCGTCAACCGAACCCTCGCCGACCACCTGAAGCGCGCCCTGCCGCAGCTCGTCGAATACACCGTCGGCCACTCGATGTTTTTCAGCGTCCGCTACTCGCTGGTCAACCATCCCTACAACGACCAGCGCTTCCGGAACGCCGTCACCTGGGCGCTCGACCGCCGCGAGATGGTCCGTAAGTTCTTCGATGGCTCCGGCGGCCTCAGCCCGTGGGTCAGCTGGCCGGTCTCCCGCTGGACGCTTCCCGAGAGCGAACTCACGGTCATCCCCGGCTACCGCCCCGGCGACGGCGGCCGAGAGGCCGACCTCCGCGAAGCCCGCGCCGCCCTCGATGCTTTCCGCTCCGAGAAGACCCTCCCCGCCGACCCGCTCCCCCTCTTCGTCGTCGATGCCACCGAGAGCGCCATCGGCCTCGGATCCGTCATCCGCGACCAGCTCAAGGCCGCGCTCGGCCTCGATATCCGCGTCGTCCCGATGCCCCTCAGCCAGCTCGTCGGCCTGCTCCTCTCGGCCGAAGCGCCCTTCGCCGCCGGCCCCGATACCGGCTGGATCGACCTCGACGACTGGGTCTACCCCTACTTCCACAGCGCCGGCACGCGCAACAGCTTCCCCCTCCGCGACCCGGACCTCGATGCCCTCATCGAAAAACAGCGCCTCGAACTGAACGAAGCCGCCCGCCGCGACCTCGGCTACGAAATCCAGCGGCGGATCCTCGCCCTCAATCCCGGCGCGAACCTGGTCAGCGAGCGGGTCGTCGCCCTCGCCTGGCCCTACGTGAAGGGCTACCCGCTCGATACCACCGACGGCTACCAGGACCGCTTCGCCAGCTGCTGGATCGACGCCAGCGACCCGACCTTCCGCGGCCGCGCCTAGCCGGCCCGCACCTCGAACCTGTAGCCCGTCCCGCGCACCGTCCGCACCGCGCGCCGCTGCCCCGTCTCCGCCAGCTTCCGCCGGATGTTCGAAATGTGCCGGCGGAGAATCTGGAGCGACCTCTCGTCGACGTCCAGGCCCCAGCCGCGCTCGATGATGTCCGCTGCGGGGACCGTCCGGTTCGGCCGGGCCAGCAGCAGCGAGAGCACCTCCGCCTCGCGTTCGGTCAGGTCGATGTCGCCGCCCGGGCCATGCAGCCGCAGCCGGACCGGGTCGAGCTCGAACGGCCCCGCGACGACCGCCTCCGCGCCGGCGACCCCTTCCCGCGCCAGCTCACGGATCCGCCGCTCCACTGCCGCGCTCGCGCGGCTCCCGCGCACGATGCCGTCCACCTCCGGCCGGAACGTCGCCGGGATGGTGAGGCCCGGCGCCTGCGGGTCGCTCACGTACAGGACCGGCACGAGCCGCCACCGCCGGTGAACGTGAAACGCGGCCGCCAGCTCCGCCTGCTCCTCGGCCGGCATCCCGCAGAGCACGAGCAGGTCGAAGACGTCGGCCGCGGCCCGCTCGAGGGCGGCCTCCGGGTCGCCCGTGAGGTGCGCTTCGAGCCCGTCGCCCAGTAGCGAGCGCCCCTCGAGTGACTTCGGCAGCCCCCGGTCGATGATCAGCACCCGCGGCATGGCTGGAATCGTCCCCTCCTGGCGAATCGCGCCGGCGCCAGGCCCGGCATTCGGTGCAAGTTCAACCATCCCCCTCAGGCTACCCCCGCCGCACGCACCGCCGGCATCAGGGCAACCCCCGTTTCGCGCCCGGGAGCCGCTGCAACGGCCTCCGTCAGCTCCTGCACCGGAACCTCGCCCGTGTGGGCGAACCGCTCAGCTCGTGCCTTCCGGGTCGAAGCCCCCGCGCTCCATCAGCTTCCGCGCGATTTCCCGCGGGTCCGGCTGATACCGCCCCTCGGCGATCGCTTTGCGGAGCGCCGCGATGCGGAGCTCGCGCACGTCCGGCGCGGCCTGCACGGCCTGGAGCGCCCGCGCCAGCTCCCGCGCGTCCTCCGTGATGCCCGCGCGGTCAGCCGGCTCCGGCGGCGGCGCAGGACGCGGCCCCCGCAGCGGCGTCGGCTCGAACGAAACCCCACGGGTGCTCCCCGTCCGTCGTACTCCGGTCATGCGCAGCTCCTCTCAGGCATACGGCCTCTCCTCCCCATCGCTGCCCCGGCTCAGGCCGGGTCCCCCGGCGAAACCTCGCCGACCAGCCGCCCGGTGACCACCAGGCGGTGCCGAAGGTCCGGCGTACAGGTGACGAGCGTCACCGTCGCCCGCGCATCCGAACGCAGCACCTCGACCGCGTCGGGGTCGACCACTGCAATCGATTCTACGATGTACCGGTATCCGCGTTCCCCCGCATACACCACCACCGTATCCCCGGCCTTTACCCGGTTGAGCGTCGCGAAGACGGCGAGGTTCCGCCGGTCGGCCACGGAGACGTGGCCGCTGATGACCATGTTCCCCGGCTGGCCCGGCATCGCCGAATCCAGGTGGTGGCCCGCCGCGTGCCACGCCGTCTCCCACCGCGCCACGCCGTCCTCGATGACCACGCCGACCTCGACGACCGGTGCATCGATGCCCGCTGACGGCACCACGATGCGGGTCGGCAGGCCCCCGTTCGAGACCGCGCGCACCGCCGCCGGTGCTGCGGCCGGGGCCTCCCGCCCGGGCAGCGTCGCCGCCTCCGCGGGGCCCGCGGGCGCGGGCCGCTCCTGCTGCCCCCCGAACCATGCGATCACGCCCGCCGCGAGCACCATGCCCGTCGCGACGAGGGTCGAGGCCCGCTGGCCTTTCGCCGCCTTGCCCGCCATAGGTCTCCGGTTCCTCCGTAGGCTGCGCGCTGTCCAGAGTGTCGGCACTCACGGCCGCAATCTTGATCGCCGGCAGGTTGTCGGTCAGGCGCTATCCGATGACGCCGCGGTGACGAACCAGTGACCTGTCCGCTTCTTCACGCGGGGTCATCCAGCGCTTTCGGGCCGTTTACGCCCCGCTTACGCGCCGGCCCGGTAGGCGGCGCTCCCCGCCTGCCCCTCGCGCAGCCGCCGAATTCGCCCGCCCAGGGCTGCCAGCTCCGCATCGATGAGCCGGCCGGCCGCCGCGTGGATCGCCAGCAGCTCCTCGACGAGCCGGGCGTCGCTCGCGCGGAGGTCCGCCCCTGCCGCTGCGCAGGCCGCTGCCAGCTCCCCATCCAGCGCCTCGAGCCCCTCGAACTCCCCGCCCGCCTCCAGCAGCCGCAGCCGCTGCCGGGCAAGTTCCAGCGCCCGCTCGATGGCCCGCTCGCCCGGCATCAGGCCGCCGCTTCCGCACCGCGCGCGGCGCCGCCCTGGGCCTGCGCCCGCAGCTGCGCCGTCGCCGTCTTCCACGCCTCGCCGATCTGCCCGATGTGCCGCTCCACCTCCTCGAGCTTCGCGAGGTCGCCCAGCGACGCCTCCACGATCCGCCGCAGGCAGTAGGCGTAAATCGCGGCGAGGTTCTCCGCCAGTTCGCCCTGGCTCATGTCGAGCGTCGCCCGCAGCTCCCCGATGATCAGGTACGCGCGGTTCGTCTCGTCGTTGAACCCCTGCCGGTTCCCGTTTTCCCAGTGCAGGCGCGCCTTCCGCAGCGCCTTCACCGCCCCGTCGAAGAGCATCGTCGTCAGCGTGACCGGGTCAGCGGTCAGCGTCTCCACGGTGCGGTAGGCGGCGTACGGGTTGCTGGTCATCTGGTGGTACTCCCTCGTGCGTGTCGATTCAGTTGTCGGCCGAAATCAGCGCCCCTGAATGGGCATGGCGCCTCACTTCTGCCCGCTGTTCGCGGCGAGCTGGTTCGCCAGCTGCTGCAGGCTCCCGAGCACGCTCTGCGCGCGCGCCTGCGCCTGCTCCATCGCCGCGAACTTCCGCCGCAGCTGCTCCATCTCGGCCTCGATCCGCTTCTCCAGCGTCGCAATCCGCTCCGAGATGTCCGAGCCGATGCGGTCATAGGTCGCCTTCCGCTTGTCGAGCGACCCGCCGATGCCTGCCTGGTTCTCCGCGAACCGCTTCAGCCGCTGCACCACGCTCTCGGCCGTCGCGCCTACGGTGATCGTGTGCGTGCCGGCCTGCAGCGTCGGCCCGGCCGTCAGCGTCAGCCCCGGGATCAGGTTCCCGTTCGAACCGTTCGGCGCGATCGTCCCCGACGACGAAATCGGCGGGCCGCCGTTCGCCGGCGTGAACACCGCCGTCAGGTTGCCCGCGCCGTCGTCGGTGATCGCCCACGTCCCGGGTTCCTGGCCCGCGTACGTGCCGCTGATCCCCGTCAGCGAACCGGTTCCGCCCGGCTGCAGCGTCGCCGAGAGGCTCAGCCGGCTCAGCAGCTCCTGCACCCCGGCCTGGTTCGTCCGCACCGCCTCCGCGAACTTCGCCTCGTCGAACTGCAGCGTGTTCGTCGTCCCCACCGCCGAACCGATCGCGCCGAACGTCAGCCCGATTTGCGACAGCGTCGTGAACCCGCCCTGCAGGTTCGTCCCCGGGCTCGTGATGATGCTCCGCAGGTCCGATTTCAGCTGCCGCAGCGAGGAATCCCCGCTCAGCGGCCCCGACTGGTTGTTCGTCTTCGAACCGTCCGCCTTCGTCGCAGCATCGATCGCCTTCATGACGTTGTTGAACTCCGTCACGAACGCCTTGATCGCGTTCGCCGCCGAGGTGGTGTCCTGCCCCACGGTTACTGTTACCGGCGAGCTCGTGACCTCCTTCAGCGTGAGCGTCGTCCCGCTGAACGTGACCGCGTTCGAGGCCGACTCCTGCGTCGGCCCGCCGTCGATGCTGTACTGGGCGTTCTGCCCTGCCGTCACCGTCCCGGTCGTCAGCCCCAGCTTCGCCGCCAGGTTCCCGCCCGGCGCGTCCTCGACGGTCAGCATCAGGTTGCCGGTCGCCTTGTTCTGCAGACGCACCGTGTCCGTCAGCGAGTCGTACCGCGCGGTGACCCCCGCGCCGCTCGCGTTGATCCGCGCGATGACGTCGGTCAGCGAATCCGTCGCCGCGTTGTAGCTGATGCTCACCCCGTTGATGACGATCGCCTGGTCGCCCGCGTTCGGCGGCCCCCCGTTCAGGCCCGCGTCCTGCAGCTTGGCCGCGGTGCTCAGCCGCGCGATCGGGTTCGCGCTCGACCGCGTCGTGCCCGGCGACGAAGTCAGCAGCCCCGTGACCGCGAGGAAGTTCGACGTGTCGCTCCCGCTTCCGAACGAGATGTTCCCCTGCGTCGAGGTCACGGTAAGGATGTTCGGCCGCCCGTAGCTGTCGTTCGTGAGGGTCGCCGTGACGCCGATGCCGCTCGCGTTGATGTCGGCAATCACGTCGTTGAGCGTCGTCTGCTTCGTGAATGCGTCACCCGTGCGCGTCGTGCCCGGCGCCGAGCTCAGGAGCCGCATCGCGGAGAGGAAGTTCGAGGTGTCGCCCCCCGCCGCCAACGATGACGTCGCCGCTGCTCGAAGTCAGCTGCAGCCGGTTCGCGCGTCCGTTGGCGTCGTTCACGATGCTCGCCGTCAGCCCGACGCCGGCGCTGTTGATCTGGTTGACGACGTCGTCCAGCGAGTCCGTCGTCACGTCGATCGTGATGACCGCCGTCCCGCCGCCGGTCGTCCCGACGGTGAACGTCCCGCTCGTCACCGCCATGTCGATGTTGGCCGACTGCAGCGCAACGCTCGTCTGCGCCGCCGCCGGTCCCACCGTGAAGGTCTGCGAACCGCCGAACTGGGTCGCAATGGTGAACGTCCCGTTCGTCGGCGCCGTTCCGAAGTTCGACTGGTTCATCGGCTTCGTGGCGTCGAGCCCGGCCGAAATCGGCGTCCCCTGGAGCCGCGTCGCCGTCGCGAGCTGACTCACGCTCACCGTGAAGCTCCCCGGCTGCGCGCCCGGCAGCGCCGCCGCCGTCACGGCCGTCCCGCTCGAGGTCGCGGTCATCCCGCTCACCGATTGCGGCGCGGCCAGCGCCTTGACCCGGTCGAGGAATGCCCGCATCGCCGTCTGCACCGCGTTGACGGCAGCCTTCCGCGCCTGGTTGTCCGCGCCTTTCTGCTCGAGCAGCGTCACCTGCCGCATCCGGATGGCCGTCAGCTGCCGGATGACGGCTTCCGTGTCGAAATTCGCGTAGAACCCGCCGATCCGCACCGGGTCGCTCATCGTCTATCCTCGCCGTTCCAGCAAGAGTCCGCCGGCTGCCTCTTCGCTCGCCAGCCGCCAGAGGTCTTCTGCCCTCACCCGCGCGATGACGTCCCCCGTCCGGGCGTCGCGAACCTGGATGGCGACCATCATCCCTTCGTGGTCCACGACGTACTCCAGTTCCAGCGTCCCCGGGTCGTGGCCCGGCGCCAGCATGCGGATCATCCGCTCCCGGTTGCCGCCCTCCTGCCGGGGGCGCGGCATCCGCCGGTCGCGTCCGCCGCCCTGGCCCCACGATGCCGGGGCCGGCGAAATCCCGACCGGAGCGATGCCTTCGAGTCTAAGCTCCCGCATGGCGCCGTTCCTTTCCGGAAACTACCTGATCATCGGCCCACCGCTCCCCCACCTTGAGTCGCGCCCGACGAACGAAAACGGGGCCCCCGGGTGTCGACCCGGGGGCCCCTCAGGCCTGGCTCAGCCCGCCGCTTAGCCGCGGAGGAGGCTGAGGATGCTCTGCGCCGACTGGTTCGCCTGCGCCAGGACGGCGACGCCCGCCTGCTGCAGGATCGTCTTGCTCGCCATCTCGCTCGAGAGCTGGGCGACGTCGGCGTCGCGGATGCGGCTCTCGCTGGCGGTGAGGTTTTCGACGGCGACGCCGAGGCTGTTGACGGTGTGCTCGAGGCGGTTCTGGGCGGCGCCGAGGTCGGAGCGGCGGGTGTTGAGGGTCGTGATCGCCGCATCGATCTGGTTGATGAAGGCCTGGGCGGCGGTGTTGCTCGCCACGATGGTGGAAGCGGAGGTCCAGTCGACGCCGCCGCCGGAGAGGAGGTTGAGGCCGGTGGCCTGGGTGGCGCGGACGTCATTGAAGGAGACGTTCATGACGTCGAAGGCGGTGGTGTTGGCGCCGACCTGGAGGGCGGCGGCGCCGGAGCCGGTGACGACGATGGTGTCGTTGGCGGCGGCGGTGAGTGCGGCGCCGATGTTGTCGGCGGTTTCGCCGGCGGTGGAGTTGAGCTTGATGGAGATGCCGAGCTGGTTGAAGTTGAGGGTCTGGGAGCCGTTGGCGGCGATGGCGGAGACGGTGATGACCTGGGCCTGGCCGCTGGGGCCGGTGAGGGTGAGTTCGTCGGTGGTGGCGTTGTAGCTGAAGGTGTAGGTGCCGGGCTTGGCGCCAGCGACGTTGATTTCGGTGGCGATGGCCGCGCCGACGGCGTCGTTGACGACGAGGTCGGTGCCGGTGGCGCCGCCGAGGGTGCCGGTGAGGGCGCCGGTGAGGAGATTCTGGCCGTTGAAATTCGTCGCGTTCGCGATCCGGTCGATCTCCTGCCGGAGCTGGATGAGCTCCGTGCCGATCGAGGTCCGCGCCGCCGTGTCGTAGGTGTCGTTCGCGGCCTGGACGCCCAGCTCGCGCATGCGCTGGAGGATGGAGTGGATCTCGTCCATGGCGCCTTCGGCGGTCTGGATCATGGAGATGCCGTCCTTGGCGTTGCGGATGGCCTGGCTGTTGCCGCGGATCTGGGCGCGCATCTTTTCGGAGATGCCGAGGCCGGCGGCATCATCGGCGGCGCGGTTGATGCGGTAGCCGCTGGAGAGCTTCTCCAGCACCTTCCCCATCTTCGCGTTCGTGATGCTCAGGTTCCGGTTCCCGTTGAGCGCTGCGATGTTGGTGACGATCGACGACATGTAACCTGTTCTCCCCTTCGTTGTTCCCCCGGCGTTGCCGCCGGCGCCACCTCGGTGGCGTTGGTGTCAGCTTGGGTATCGCCCGGTGGCGAAGCGGCGTCCGGGGGCGATTCCGGGGACACCCGGTGACGGACCGGTTGCGATGGTGGACGGATCGGGGCCGCCCGGTTGCCATTCGGTGAACGCGGCGCACGCCGCCCGGCGCACCGAAGCGGCCCTCCCGTCACCGGGAGGGCCGCCCCAGGGGAATGCCGGCGTTACGGCTGGCTTACCGGAGGAGGCTCAGGACCGCCTGGCTCGACTGGTTCGCCTGCGCCAGCACCGCCGTGCCCGCCTGCTGGAGGATCTGGCTGCTCACCAGCTGCGTCGAGAGCTGGGCGACGTCGGCGTCGCGGATGCGGCTCTCGCTGGCGGTGAGGTTTTCGACGGCGACGCCGAGGCTGTTGACGGTGTGCTCGAGGCGGTTCTGGGCGGCGCCGAGGTCGGAGCGGCGGGTGTTGAGGGTCGTGATCGCCGCATCGATCTGGTTGATGAAGGCCTGGGCGGCGGTGTTGCTCGCCACGATGGTGGAAGCGGAGGTCCAGTCGACGCCGCCGCCGGAGAGGAGGTTGAGGCCGGTGGCCTGGGTGGCGCGGACGTCGTTGAAGCTGACGTTCATGACGTCGTAGGCGGTGGTGTTGGCGCCGACCTGGAGGGCGGCAGCGCCGGAGCCGGTGACGACGATGGTGTCGTTGGCGGCGGCGGTGAGTGCGGCGCCGATGTTGTCGGCGGTTTCGCCGGCGGTGGAGTTGAGCTTGATGGAGATGCCGAGCTGGTTGAAGTTGAGGGTCTGGGAGCCGTTGGCGGCGATGGCGGAGACGGTGATGACCTGGGCCTGGCCGCTGGGGCCGGTGAGGGTGAGTTCGTCGGTGGTGGCGTTGTAGCTGAAGGTGTAGGTGCCGGGCTTGGCGCCAGCGACGTTGATTTCGGTGGCGATGGCCGCGCCGACGGCGTCGTTGACGACGAGGTCGGTGCCGGTGGCGCCGCCGAGGGTGCCGGTGAGGGCGCCGGTGAGGAGATTCTGGCCGTTGAAGCTCGTCGCGTTCGCGATCCGGTCGATCTCCTGCCGGAGCTGCATGATCTCCGTGCCGATCGAGGTCCGCGCCGCGCTGTCGTAGGTGTCGTTCGCGGCCTGGACGCCCAGCTCGCGCATGCGCTGGAGGATGGAGTGGATCTCGTCCATGGCGCCTTCGGCGGTCTGGATCATGGAGATGCCGTCCTTGGCGTTGCGGATGGCCTGGCTGTTGCCGCGGATCTGGGCGCGCATCTTTTCGGAGATGCCGAGGCCGGCGGCATCATCGGCCGCGCGGTTGATGCGGTAGCCGCTGGAGAGCTTCTCCAGCACCTTCCCCATCTTCGCGGCCGTGATGTTGAGGTTGCGCTGACCGTTCAGGGCAGCAACGTTCGTGACGATCGAAGACATCCTGCGTCTCCCCTTCCGTCGTGCTCCGGGGGAAGCCCCGGGCCCTGCCCCGCGTGGTTTTGGGCAGGCGTGACGCCTTGGTTATCGCCGCCGTCACGAACGATTAGGGGTGCAGGACGGGAACCGCAGGGGAGACGCCGGTGACGATTCCGTGCTCCCGGTGGATGACGGGTGGCAATTCCCCCGCCTGTCACCGGCGCACACGGGAAACGGGGAGGTCACCCTGCGTGACCTCCCCGTCCCGGGAGAGCGGCCTCGATCAGTCCGCGGATTAGCGCTGGAGCAGCTGCAGCACCGCCTGCGGCGTCTGGTTCGCCTGCGCCAGCACCGCCACGCCGGCCGACTGCAGGATGTTCGACGCCACCAGGTCGCTCGAAAGCTCGGCGATGTCCGCATCCCGGATGCGGCTCTCGCTCGCCGTCAGGTTCTCGACCGCCACGCCGAGGCTGTTGATCGTGTGCTCGAGCCGGTTCTGCGCCGCGCCGAGCGTGCCGCGCCGGCTGTTCAGGGTCTGGATCGCCCCGTCGAGCGCGCTCATCAGGTTGTGCGCGTCCTGGATCGTCTTCACCACCTGGTCGCCCAGCACCGTGATGAGCCCCGTCGGCCCGCCCAGCTTGTACGCCGGCGAACCGAGGTTCTCGCTCAGCATGCTCACGAACTCCAGCTGGAGCGTATCCGGCACGTTCGCGCCCACCTGCAGGGTCGACGTGTTCCCCGTGCCTTCGATGATGACCGTGTTGTTCGTCGCGCCGGTCAGGTCGGTGATGACCTGCGCCGCCGTCCGCCCCGCGGGGCCGGTCTGCAGCGTCACGCTCACGCCCAGCTGGTTGAAGTCCAGCGTCCGCGTTTCGTTCGGCGCCATGTTCGTGATCGTCAGGGTCTGCGAGGTTCCGTCGGCGCCCGTGAGCGTCAGCTGGCCGGCCCCGGGCGAGGTGAAGGTGTAGGTCTGCGGCCGCGCGGTCGTCGCAGTGATGGTCGTCGCCGTGAGTCCGTTGATCGAGAGGTTCGAGTTCCCGCCCACGGCCATGTCCGCGAGGAAGCTCGTCCAGTTGTAGGCGCCCGGGTCCGTCGTAATCGTCAGCGTGAAGCCGTTGCTGAACACCACCGAGCCCGCCGAGCCGCCCGGGATCGTCGACCCGGAGGCGAACCCGGCCGCCGTCGCGACGAGCGTGCCGCTCGCGCTCCCCAGCCGCATCTCGAGCACGCCGCCGTTGTTCACGAAGACGTAATCGCCGGCCGGCGCGGTGCTGAAGGTCACCGTGCGAGTGCCGCCCGAGGGCAGCGGGTCGCCCGAGACCAGGTGCGTCGCGGCGGCGCCGGCGTTCGCGTAGCCGATGGTTTCCCCCTGCACGAGGTTCGCGGCGGCCACGCCCGCCGAGACGCTGGAAAGCGCGCCCGTCAGCACCTTCTGCCCGTTGAACTCCGTGCTGTAGGCGATCCGGTCGATCTCCTTCCGCAGCTGCACGATCTCTTCGCCGATGCTCGTCCGCTCCGGGCCGTTGTCGGCGTAGGTGCCGTTCGCCGCCTGCACCGCCAGCTCCCGCATCCGCTGCAGGATGGCGTGCACTTCGTCCATCGCGCCTTCCGCCGTCTGCAGCATCGAAATCCCGTCCTGCGCGTTCCGGAGCGCCTGCTTGTTCCCCCGGATCTGCGCCCGCATCTTCTCGCTGATCGCGAGCCCCGCCGCATCGTCCGCCGCCCGGTTGATCCGGTAGCCGCTCGCCAGCTTCTCCAGCGTCTTCCCCATCTTCAGGCCCGTCTTCGCGAGGTTCCGCTGCCCGTTGATGGCGCTCACGTTCGTCATGATCCGAGTCATCGTCGTGCTCCTTCGCCGGTCCATGCCCGGCCGGCTGGTGATGTCGCCCCGGCGAGGTTGCCGCCCTCCCGGGCCTTCTACGGTGACAATCGGGTGAACACGGTGGAGATTGAGTGACAATCCGCCCGCCGCCGCGAAATTCAGGGTTTCGCCCGATGGGCCCGCTTTCGCGGCCCTCCGGCCCCCGCACGCCTCATGGCGCTGTGGCACACTGGCAGTACCCGCCCGACGGAGGACCGCCGATGCGCACCACCGACGACTGGATCGCCCGCCACGTCCCCGATACGCAGGAAGCCGTCCGCCAGGCGCTCGATATCCTCGAACGGTACGGCTACACCGCCGGCGACCTCGACTATCTGCTCTACGAAGGCCAGGCCCACGAGCGCGACACGGAGCTCGAGGAAGCCATCGGCCTCCTCGCCCGCCTCCGCGAGGCCGGCATCACCATCCGCTGAGCGCTACAGGATCCGCTGAGCGCTACAGGCCCGAAACCGCGCGGCGCAGCTCCGCGAGGTTCTCCGCGACGCTCTTCTCGGCGTTGTAGACCGAGCTCCCGCACACCAGCACCGTCGCCCCCGCGCGGACACAGTCGCCGGCGTTGTGCGCCTTGACCCCGCCGTCGATTTCGATGTCCGCCGCGAAACCGCCCGCGTCGAGCAGCCGCCGGACCTGGGCCACCTTCTCGAGCTGCCGCCGAATCATCTGCTGCCCGCCCCAGCCCGGGTTGATCGTCATCACCATCACCTGGTCTGCATCCGGCAGCGACTCTTCGATCGCCGCCACCGGCGTCCCGGGGTTGATGCACACCCCCGCCTTCTTCCCCAGCCGGTGTATCGCGTCCAGCGTCCGGTTGATGTGCGGCGACACCTCGATGTGCACGTTGATGATGTCCGCCGTCTCCGCGAACTGGTCGATCAGCCGCTCCGGCTCCACCGTCATCAGGTGGATGTCGAATGGCAGCGAGGTCACCTTCCGCAGCGCCTCCACCACGAGCGCGCCGAACGTGATGTTCGGCACGAACCGCCCGTCCATCACGTCGAGGTGCAGCATGTCCGCGCCGCCCGCCTCCGCCGCCCGCACTTCGTCGGCCAGCCGCCCGAAATCCGCCGTCAGGATCGACGGCGCCAGCTTTACCATCGCCATGGCCAACTATTCTACCCGCTCGTTGCGAACCCTTATACTCTCCCGCATAGGCGCCTGATCAATTATGACCGTTCGCATCGTCACCGATTCGACCTGCGACCTCCCGCCCGCGCTCGCGGCCGAGCACGGCATCACCGTCGTGCCCCTCACGGTCATCTTCGGCGAAGAAGCGTTCGAAGACGGCTCCGCCATCACCCCGGTCGACTTCTATCAGCGGCTCCGCACCTCGAACGTCCTCCCGCGCACCAGCCAGCCCTCCGTCGAGCGCTTCCAGCAGGCCTACCGCGCTGCCGCCGCCGACGGCGCCGAGATCGTCTCCATCCACATCTCTTCGAAGCTTTCCGGCACGCTCAACTCCGCCTCCGTCGCCCGCGAGACCCTCAAGCACGACATCCACATCGACCTCATCGATTCCTACAACGTCAGCGTCGGCCTCGGCCTCATCGTCCTCGAGGCCGCGCGGGCGGCGGCTGCCGGCGCCTCCCTCAGCGACGTCGTCGCCGTCGCCCGCCGCGCCATGGACCGCGTCACCGTCTACGTCGCCGTCGACACGCTCGAGTACCTCCAGCGCGGCGGCCGCATCGGCCGCGCCCGCTCGCTCATCGGCTCCATCCTGAGCATCAAGCCAATCCTGACCGTCGACCAGGGCGAGGTCGCCCCCTTCGAACGCGTCCGTACCCGCGCACGCGCCCACGAGCGCATCCTCGAACTCGCCGCCGGGATGCCCCGCGCGAAGGAGATGTTCATCGCCCACGGCGACCTCCCCGCGGAGGCCGAGGCCGCCATCGAGCGCCTCCGCCCGCAGCTGCCGCATACCGCGCTCCACGCCGCCTACCTCGGTCCCGTCGTCGGCACCTACACCGGCCCCGGCGCCTTCGGCGTCGCCGCGCTCGCCCGCGAATGAGCGGCACCGCCCGCGCCCTCGATACCGCCCGCCTCCGCCGCGTTTTCGAACTCGAACGGCAGGGCGGCTGCCGCAACACCGCCGTCCTCGGCGGCCTCGACCGCCTTCTCATCCAGCTGGCCGAAGACGGCCAGCTCCGCGGCTCGCCCCTCGCCGCCGCGGTCCGCCAGCTGCCGCCCGGCGGCTACCGTTCGCTCCCGCCCGGCGAACGGGAGCGCTGGGTCGACCGCGTGCTTGCTGACCTGGGCGCTCCGGTCCCGGCGCCGCCGCCAGCCGCGCCGGCCCGCCGGAGGCAGGCTCGCCCCGCTGAACCTCCGCCCCCGCCGCCGCCGATCGGCCCCGCGAGCCCCATCGCCGCCCTCCCCGGCCTGCCCCGCGGCGCCGCAGCCCGGTTCGAAAAGCTCGGCGTCGCCACCGTCGGCGATGCCGTCTTCCTCTTCCCCCGCCGCTTCAACGACTACACCAACCTCCGCCGCATCGCCGACCTCCAGCCCGGCTCCGAACTCCAGACCATCGTCGGCGAACTCCTCGATATCGCCGAGTTCCGCGTCCGCGGCCGGGTGCGCGGCGCCCGCGGCCTCGTCTCCGACGGCACCGGGGCGCTGCCGGTCGTCTGGTGGAACATGCCCTACGTTGCCCGCAGCCTCCGCGAGGGCGACCGGCTCGTCCTCGCCGGCCGGGTACGCAGCTACCGCGGCCGTCTTCAGCTCGAAAACCCCGAGTTCGAGCAGCTCGACCGCGGGGGCGATGCCTTCGCCCGCCTCGAACCCGTCTACCCCGCCACCGCCGGCCTCGGCCAGAAGACCATCCGCGCCGCCGTGGCGCGCGCCGTCGAGCTCGCCGCCGACCTCGTCGATGACCCCATTCCCGCGTGGCTCCGCCGCGAAGAGGGCATCCCGCCCATCGCCGCGGCCATCCGCACCTACCACTCCCCCGCGAAAGCCGAGGACGCCGAGGCCGCCCGCCAGCGCCTCGCCCTCGGCGAATTCCTCGCCGTCCAGTGCGCCGTGCTCATCCGGCGCGCCGAATGGCAGCGCGACAACGACGCCCCGTCCCTCGATTTTGGTCCGCTCCGGGGCCGCTTCCTCGAAGCCCTCCCCTTCCCCCTCACCCGCGCCCAGCACCGCGCCCTCGCCGAGATCGAGCGCGACCTCCGCGGCCCCAACCCGATGCTCCGCCTCCTCCAGGGCGATGTGGGCTCTGGGAAGACGGTCGTCGCCTTCGCCGCGATGCTCGCCGCCGTCGCCTCGGGGTTCCAGGCTGCCCTCATGGCCCCGACCGAAATCCTCGCCGAGCAGCACTACCGCTCCCTCGCCCGCCTCCTCGGCGGCGGCGAACTCTCCGCCCTCGACGGCGTCTTCAGCCCCCCGTGGCTCGGGCGGCCGCTCCGCATCCTCCTCGTCACGGGCTCGCTCACCCCGGCGCAGAAGGCGCAGGTCCGCGGCGATGCCGCCCACGGCGGCGCTGACATCGTCATCGGCACCCACGCGCTCATCGAGGACGACCTCCAGTTCCCCCGCCTCGGCCTCGCCGTCGTCGATGAGCAGCACCGCTTCGGCGTCATGCAGCGCGCGAAGCTCCGCCAGAAGGGCCTCAACCCCCACCTGCTCGTGATGACTGCCACGCCCATCCCGCGCACCCTCGCCCTCACCGTCTACGGCGACCTCGAGGTCTCCACCCTCGACGAGCTGCCCCCCGGCCGCCAGCCCATCCGCACCCGCTGGTACCGCCCCGACGAGCGCGAAGACGCCTACCGCTTCCTCCGCAAACGGCTCGATGCCGGCGAACAGGTCTACGTCATCTGCCCGCTCGTCGAAGAATCCGAGTCGCTCGAGGTCCGCTCCGCCGAAGAGGAGTACGAATTCCTCCGCACCGGCCCGCTCTCAGGCTACGCCGTCGAACTCCTCCACGGCCGCATGACCGCCCGCCAGAAGGACGAGGCGATGCAGCGCTTCGCCCGCAACGAAGCGCAGGTCCTCGTCTCCACCAGCGTCATCGAAGTTGGCATCGACGTCCCCAACGCGACCGTCATCGTCATCGAAGGCGCCGAGCGGTTCGGCCTCAGCCAGCTCCACCAGTTCCGGGGCCGCGTCGGCCGCGGCGCGAAGCAGAGCTACTGCATCCTCTTTTCCAGCGAAGAAGACCCCGGCCCCGACGCCCGCGAGCGGCTCAACGCCATGTGCGAAACCACCGACGGCTTCGCCCTCGCCGAGGTCGACCTCCGCATGCGCGGCGAAGGCGAAACCTGGGGCCGCCTCCAGAGCGGCACGAACACCATGCTCCGCGTCGCCCGCCTCACCGACCGCGACATCCTCCTCCGCGCCCGCAGCCTCGCCGCGCGCGTCCTCGCCCGCGACCCCCGCCTCGAACACCCCGAACACGCCCCCCTCGCGGCCGCCGTCCGCCCATTCCTCGACCGCGCCGCCGAAGCCAACTGAACGTCGTTCGGGTACACTGCGCCGGATGCGCGAACCGCTCCAGCGGGCGGCCCGCCGGTGGTGGCCCCTCCTCCTCATCCTCGCCGCCGCGGCCGCGGCCTATGCGCCGGCCGTCACGTCGCCGTTCTGGCTCGACGATTACTTCTACCTCGTCGCCGCCCGCGACCTCTCGACCGCCGACTATGCCCGCGCCGTCTTGACCCCCTGGAGCAGCGAGCCGCTCCTCCCCTTCACCCGCGACTTCTGGCGTCCGCTCGCCTTCCTGACCTTCGAGCTGCTCGAGCCGGTCGCCGGCGGCCGCACCTGGCCTTATCACCTGCTCGTTCTGGCCGGCCACCTCGCTGCCGCCGCCCTCACGTGGGCCATCGCCGCCCGCATCGACCCCCGCCCGCCGGTCCGCGCCATCGCCGCCGGCATCGTCGCGCTCCACCCCGGCCCGTACCAGGCCGTCGCGTGGGTCTCGTCCGTCAACAGCCTCGCGCTGCCGCTCGCGCTCGGCGCCTGGCTCGCCTTTCTCGCCGCGACGCCCCCCGGCCAGCCGGTGCGCGGGCGGCTCGTCGGCCTCTCTGCGGCGCTCCTCGCCCTCGGCGCGATGACCCGCGAAGGCGCCTGGGTCGCCGTTCCCGTTCTCGCTGCCTGGCACGTCGCTGTCACTGCCCGCTGGCAGCTCCGACGCCGCGAAACCTGGCTGCCCCTCCTGCCGTTCGCCGTCCTCACAGCACTCTACGTCGTCATCCGCACCCGCGTTTTCACCGAACCCTTCGCCAACCGCGACATTTTCGACTGGGGCAGCCACGCCTCGCGCAACTACCGCGCCTGCCTCGAATTCTTGCTCCTTCCATTCCGCGAGCAGCTCTTTGGGGTCTCAGGCTGGCGGCATACGCTTCAGCAGCTCTCGATTCCCGTCGTCCCGCTCCTCGCGCTCGGTTCAGCAGCGCTTCGCCGCTGGCCGCCCGCCATCCTCCTCGGCGGCGCGCTCCTCTCCCTCTTCGCCGTCGCGCCGAACCAGCTCGGTATCGGCCCGCGCTACCTCTACTTCACCATTCCCTGGCTCGCCCTCGGCCTCGCCATCCTCGCCGCCGACCTCCTCGCGCGATTCCCGCGGCTCCCGCGCGCCGTCCCGGCCGCTGCCGGCATCGCCGCCCTCATCCTCGCCGCCGTCGCCCTCGGTGACCGCGTCGCCGACTGGACCCGCTGGGGGCCCGGCGAACAGCAGCGCTGGGTCGATGCCCTCCGCGCCGAGTACCCCGACCTCCCGCCCGGGGCGACCGTCTACGCCGCCGGCAACGTCCCCGGCTGGCTGACCGTCTTCGGCGGCGCCAACCTTGGCCCGGCCGTTCGGTGGTACTACCCGGATGCTGCCGGCGCCGTCTACGTCCCCCCGGGCGAAATCCCTGAACTCGGGCCCGGCGACGTCCTCTTCACCGCCCCCTGACGCGTCGCCCCCTGTTGCCGAAGCGGCCTATACTCGCCCGGTGCCTCGCGCCGAACGCGGCTACCGCTGCTCCGCCTGCGGCTGGACCACCGTCGCCTACGTCGGCCGCTGCGCCGGCTGCCAGGCGTGGAACACCCTCGAACCCTTCGCCGAGGCCCCGCGCGGCGGCGCCGCGGGCCGTCGGCCGGCCGCGGCTGCGCCCGCCCGCCTGCTCCGCCTCGACGCGGTCGAAGGCGACACCGCGGCCCGCCACGCGACCCGCATCCCGGAGTTCGACCGCGTCCTCGGCGGCGGCATCGTCCCCGGCTCGCTCGTCCTCGTCGGCGGCGACCCCGGCATCGGCAAATCGACCCTCATGCTGCAGGCCGCGGCCGCCCTCGCCGGGCAGGGCCTCCGCGTCGCCTGTATCTGCGGCGAAGAATCGCCCCGCCAGGTGCGCATGCGCGCCGCCCGCCTCGGCGTGGCCGGCGCGCCCATCGACCTCATCCCCGAGCCCGGCCTCGAAGCTGCCCTCGCCGCCGCCGAATCCGCCGGCGTCGACGTCCTCATCGTCGATTCCATCCAGGCCGTCACCGTCGAAGGCCTCGAATCACGCGCCGGCGGCCCCGCCCAGCTCGCCGAAGCCGGCGCCCGGCTGCTCGCCTTCGCCAAGGGCACCGGCACCGCCACCCTCGTCACCGGCCACGTCACGAAGAGCGGCGACGTCGCCGGCCCCCGCCTCCTCGAGCACCTCGTCGATGTCGTGCTCTACTTCGAATCGGCCGAGGGCGGCGTCCTCCGCCTCCTCCGCGCGGTCAAGAACCGCTTCGGCGCCACCGACGAACTCGGTCTCTTCGAAATGACCGGCGCCGGCCTCCAGAGTGTCGAAAACCCGGGCGGCCTCCTCCTCGCGCCCCACGACCCCGCGGCGTCCGGCTGCGCGGTCACCGCCGTGATGGAAGGCTCCCGGCCGCTGGCCGTCGAAGTGCAGGCCCTCGCCGTGCCGACGGCGCTCGCGGCGCCCCGCCGCATCGCCGCCGGCATCGAGCCCTCTCGCCTCCATCTCCTCCTCGCCGTCCTCGCCCGCCGCGGCGGCATCCCCTCCGGCGCGCTGGACATCGCCGCCAGCGTCTCCGGGGGCCTCCGCATCCGCGACACCGCCGCTGACCTCGCCGTCTGCCTCGCCCTCGCCTCTGCCATCCACGACCGCCCTCTCCCGCGCGGCATGGCGTTCCTCGGCGAAGTCGCTCTCTCCGGCGCGCTCCGTCCCGTCCACCAGCTCGGCCGCCGCCTCGCCGAACTCGCCCGCCTCGGGCTCGAAGCGGCCGTCGTGCCGGCTGGCGCGCCGGCGGTCGAAGGCCTCCGCCTCCTGCGCGCCGCCTCGCTCGCCGATGCCCTCGAAGCGGCCGGGCTCTCAGGTCTGCCGGTACGACCGGTGCCGCATCACGATGCTCTGCAGCAGCCCCAGCGACGCGAACAGGCTCACGAGTGACGACCCGCCCTGGCTCACGAACGGCAGCGGGATGCCTGTCACCGGGAAGAGGCTGACGTTCACCGCCACGTTGATGAACGTCTGCATCAGGATCAGCATCGTGATGCCCACCGCCACCAGCTGCCCTGCGGTGTCACCCGCCAGCTGCGCCGCCCGCACCCCCCGCATCAGCAGCAGGATGAACAGCGCGAACAGCACCATCGCCCCGGCGAAGCCGAACTCCTCGCCCAGCAGGCTGAAGATGAAGTCTTTCGTCGCCACCTTCAGGTACTCCAGCTGCGTCTGGTCGCCCTGCATGTACCCCTTTCCCAACAGCTGCCCCGAACCGAGCGCGATCTGCGACTGGAGCACGTTGTAGCCGGAGTCCAGCGGGTCTTCGTTCGGGTCGACCAGCACCGCCACGCGCTCGACCTGGTAATCGGCAATCGCGAACGTCCACGCGAACGGCAGCACCGCGAGGAAGATCGCGCCCATGATCAGCAGGTGGCTCCGGTTCGCCCCCGCGATCACCACGATGCCCAGCCAGATGCCCCCGAACACGATGCTCGTCCCGAGGTCCGGCTGCAGGAACACCAGCCCAGCCAGCGGCGCCACGATCGCCATCGAGAGCAGGAGCGACCGCACGTCGCGCGCATCGCCCCCGTGCTCCGAGAAGAACCGCGCGAGGCACAGGATCGCCGCCAGCTTCGCGAACTCCGACGGCTGCACCTGCACCGGCCCGAGGTCGAACCACCGCGTCGACCCGTACGCCGTGCTCCCCAGCGCGAACAGCGCCAGCAGCGCCACGATCGAAAGCGCGTAGAACACCCACGCGAAGTGCAGGAACCGGTGGTAGTCCACCCGCGAAATCCCCAGCATCACCGCGATGCCGATGACCGCGAACAGCGCCTGCTTCGCCACCGGGCTCGCGAGGCTCGTGATCGGCCCGTCGTACCACGGCCGCGAGCCGCTGTGGATGAGCGCCAGCCCGCACCCGACGAGCGCCAGCGCCGCCGCCACCATCACGTAGTCGAACCGGTCCCAGCCCCGCCAGAACGACGTGCGCGCCCGCGCCCGGCCGAAGTTGCCCAGCGTCACGCTCGTCACGGCCGCACGTGCTCCATGAAGTAATCGATGATCTTCCCCGCGACGGGCGCCGCCTTGTCGCCGCCCACGCCGATATCGAAGTAGACCGTCACCACCACCTCCGGGTCGTTGTACGGCGCGAACCCCGTGAACCACGCGTGCTGCGACTTCGTCCCGTCCGGCTTGAAGAACTCCGCCGTGCCCGTCTTCCCGGCGACGGTCGTCTTCGAACTCGCTGCGCGCGCGCCCGCGCCGTACTGCACCGAGCCGAGCATCCCCTCCCGCACCACCTGCAGCCAGCGCGGGTCGACGTCGATCGTCTCGCCCTGCGGCGCAATCGTCCGCACCACCTTCCCGTCCGGCCCGATGATGGCGTCCGCAACGTGCGGCACCGGCAGCGTCCCGCCGTTCGCAATGGCGGCCGTCATCCGCGCGATCTGCAGCGGCGTCGCCAGCACGTCGCCCTGCCCGATCGCCGTGTTGTACGTATCCCCGAGGAACCAGTCGTTTTCGCCCGGCGCGAACCCCTCGCCCACCTTCGTCCGCCGCTTCCACTGCGGGTCCGGCACCCGGCCCGCCGCCTCGCCGAAGAGGTCGATGCCCGTCGGCTTCCCGAAGCCGAACTTCCGCGCCCACGCCGCCAGCACTGCGCCGGACGTTTCGACGTCCTTCCCCAGCCCCCGCTGCCGCTCGAGGTCGCCGCCCGAGGTGAGGAAGAAGAAGACGTTCGACGACCACGCGATCGCCGCCCGCACGTCCATCAGCATGTTGTGGCAGCGCCAGTCCGGGTAGTTGTAGATGACGTCGTTCTCGCCCTTGATGTCGAGGCTGCAGCCGATCTGGAACGACGTGTTCGGCGTGATGCTGCCCTCTGCCAGCCCGGCCGTCGCCGTGACCAGCTTGAAGGTCGAGCCCGGCGCCGCCGGGTTCAGCGCCTTGTTCAGCAAGGTGTAGGTCACCGTGTCGTTCTGGATCCGCTCCAGCTCCGCCGCTCGCCGCTGCGCGTCGGCGTAGATGTTGTTGTCATACGTCGGGATGGAGACGATCGCGTACACCTGCCCGGTCTTCGCGTTCATCACCACGGCCGCGGCCTGCTTCGCGTCGCCCCAGCCGCTGCCGTTGTCGGCCATCGAGGCCTGCAGCAGCTCCGCCACGTACTGCTGCAGGCCCGCGTCGATGTTCAGCCGCACCGTGTTCCCCGGGACCGGGTCCTGCCGCCCCAGCAGCGTGATCAGCTTCCCCTGCGCGTTCTGCTCCGCCGCCGTGTAGCCGATCTGCCCCCGCAGGTCCGACTCGTACCACGCCTCGATGCCGTCCTTGCCCACCGGCTCGTTCAGCTGGTAGCCCTGCGGCCGGAGCACCTTCGCTTCTTCGGCGGTCTGCGGCCCGATGTAGCCGAGGATGTGCGAGAACGCCGGCCCCGCGATGTACTGCCGGCCGGGCGTCACCTCGAGGCTCACACCCGGCAGGTCGACGGCCGCCTCTTCGAGCGCCAGCGCCGCCTCCCGCGGCAGGTTCGTCGCGATCCGGATGGCGATGTAGTCGCGCCCCGCCGCGATCGCCTCGTCCACCCGCGTCTGCACCTCGAGCGGCGATACCCCGATCAGCTCCTGCAGCCGCAGGTAGATCCGGTAGCGCGCCTCCTGCGAATCCGGCAGCAGCTCCGGCAGGATCGTCGCCGAGTAGACGCCAACGTTCTTCACCAGCGGCTCGCCGTTCCGGTCGGTGATCAGCCCGCGCGTCGGCAGGATGTTCGTCCGCACGATGTGGTTCTCGCGCGAGCGCTGGGCGAACTCCTCCCCGCGGAGGATCTGCATGTCCGCGAGCCGCACCGTCAGCACGCCGAACAGCAGCAGGATGAACGCCCGGAGCACCGCCACGTTCCCGTGGGGGCGGTTGCGCGATGGCCCCGCAGGCGTCCGCAGCCCTTCGTCCAGCAGGCTCATAGGCTCGCGAAGTACCTTCCCCGCTGCAGCCGGAACCCGCTCCCCTCGAGACCGATGAGCCGCAGCGGCACATAGCATATCGTGAGCAGCACGATATCGATGAACAGCCCCGGCAGCAGCACGTCCGCCGCCAGCGCGCCGAACGCTGCCGGCGCCCCGCCGAGCATCGCGCCGATCGCCAGCACGGTCCGGGCCGCCAGCCCCGCGCCAAGCGTCATCGCGTAGGTCCGCGCTGCGTGGCCCAGCGGCAGCGGGGCGTCCTCCAGCAGCGCGCCCAGCACCGCCACCGGCAGGTAGGCGAGCAGCAGCAGCCCCGGGTCCCGGTCCGAGACCATCCCCAGCATCAAGGCCCCGAGCGGCGTCAGCACCATCACCGGCACCGGCCCGCTGAACGCCGCCGCCAGGCAGATCGTCAGCAGCACCAGCTCCGGCACCGCCCCCGCGACCGGGAAGAGCGGCGCCACCGTCACCTGCGCGACCGCCGCGAGGAACACCGCCGCGAACCAGCCGAGCGCCTTCACGGACCCGACCCCGTATCGAGCGTTTCCGGCACGAAGCTCATCAGCACCAGCACCGTCGTCGCCGTGCCCAGCCGCGTCATCGGCTCGACCGTGACCTTCGGGAACAGGTCCTGCGTCGAACCCTCCACCGAGGTGACCGTCCCGATCGGGATGCCGTAGGGGAACGCGCCCCCCAGCCCCGCCGTGATGATCGTGTCGCCGACCTTGATGTCGCCCTGCGCGAGATCCAGCGTCAGCGTCCGCCCCGGGTTCCCCCGCAGGATGCCGTCCGCGCCCTCGCCGCCCAGCACCGCCGCCCGCACGTTGCTCCGCGTGTCCGTGATCAGGCGCACGAACGACCGCGTCGGCGTCACCCGCGTCACCGTGCCCATCAGCGAGCCCTGCGTGGAGGTCACCACCATCCCCTTCACGATCCCGTCGTTCGACCCCCGGTCGATGGTGATGACGTCGCTGAACGGCGAACTGTCGCGGTGGACCACGTTCGCCGCCAGCCGGCTCTGGGAGGTGTCGCCCTGCGCGAGCCCGAGCGCCGCCTCGAGCTCCTTGATCCGCTGCGCGTCCTGCTGCCGCTGTGCCAGCTCGTTCCGCAGCCCTTCGTTCTCGACCCGCAGCCGCGCATTCTCCGCCCGCAGGTCATCGACTTCGCCCGCGCTCGAAAGCAGCCCCGCGACCGGCCGGAAGATGCCCGTGAAGATGCCTTCGAACGGCGCCGTCACCCGCAGGAAGACGCCCTGCACGGGGCTGAGCACGCCCACCTGCCCGGCGACCCCGAGGAGGATCGCCAGCCCCACCATGGCCCCCAGCCACCACGAGTACCGGTTCAACGTGAGCATGACGGTCCCTCGAGGCGCACCCCGATGCTACCGCCCGGGCCGCCGCGAAACCAGCTGCGACTGCACCTTCTCCAGCAGCGCCGATTCTTCGAGCACCTCGCCCGCGCCCCGCACGACGCAGAGCAGCGGGTCCTCCGCCACGTACACCGGGAACCGCGTCTCCTGCGAAAGCCGCCGGTCGAGCCCCCGCAGCAGCGCCCCGCCGCCCGCGAGCGCGATGCCGTGCGCCATCAGGTCGCTCACCAGCTCCGGCGGCGTCACTTCGATCGAGGAGCGCACCGCTTCGACGATCGCCGCGATCGACCCGGCCAGGGCGTCCCGGATTTCGACCGTGCTCACCTCCACCGATTTCGGCAGCCCCGTCGCGAGGTCGCGCCCCCGGATCTCAATCGTTTCCTCCGGGTCGAGCGGCGCCGCCGAGCCCGCCAGCTTCTTGATCTCCTCCGCCGTCCGCTCCCCGATGAGGAGGTTATGCACCTGCCGCGCGTAGGCGATGATGTCCTGGTCCATCTCGTCGCCGGCCACCCGGATCGAGGTGCTCACGACCATGCCCCCAAGCGAAATCACCGCCACTTCTGTCGTCCCGCCGCCGATGTCGACGATCATGCACCCGGCGGCGTCCATGACCGGTAAACCGGCCCCAATCGCCGCCGCCATCGGCTCTTCGATCAGGTAGCACGCGCGCGCGCCCGCGTTCAGCGCTGCGTCGTGCACCGCCCGCTTCTCGACCTCCGTGACGCCGCTCGGGATGCCAACCACCACCCGCGGCTGCGCCAGGAAGCTCCGGTCGTGCACCGCCCGGATGAAGTAGCTCAGCATCTTCTCGGTCACCTCGAAGTCCGAGATGACCCCGTCCCGCAGCGGCCGGACCGCCACGATGTTGGCCGGCGTCCGCCCCACCATCCGCTTCGCCTCCGCCCCGATGGCGAGGATCTTCTTCGTCGTCCGGTCGATGGCCACCACCGACGGCTCGTCGATGACGATGCCGCGGCCCTTCACCATGACGAGCGTGTTCGCCGTCCCGAGGTCGATGGCGATATCGTGCGAAAGAAAGCCAAATAACGAACCGAAAATATTGGGAAACGCCAAGGGCGTGAACCTGTCGCGCAAAACCGCGAGGAGCCGCGGGGATAGTCAGACTCGAAGTATACCGGCCATGACCCCGGCTCGCGAACCGCGGCCCGTTTCGCGCTCAAAGAACGGTCGAAACCATTTCCTAAGCGTCAGAAACTGCCGCGGGGCCCCGCTCCAGCAGCGCCAGGAACTCCTCCTCCGTCAGCTGCCGCGTCCCGAGCTTCTCTGCCTTCGCCAGCTTCGACCCTGCGTCGGCGCCCACCACGAGGAAGTCCGTCCCCTTCGTCACCGCGCTCCCCACCTTGCCGCCGCGCGCCCGGATCGCGTCTTCCGCCTCGCCCCGGCTCATCCGCTCGAGCCGCCCCGTCACGACGATGGTCAGCCCCTCGAGCGGGCCGGCGCCGCCGGCGGGCTTTTCGAACGTCGGGTTCACGCCGGCCGCGACCAGCCGCTCGACGATCGCCCGGTTCTCCGGCCGCTGCACCCAGCTCTCGATGCTCGCGGCCACGACCGGCCCGATGCCTTCGATCTGCTGCAGCTCCTCCGCCTTCACATGCAGCAGCCCCTCGAGGCTGCCGATGTGCTCGGCGAGCAGCCGCGCGGTTTCGAACCCGACGTGCCGGATGCCCAGCGCGAAGAGCACGTTCGGCAGCGGCCGCGTCTTGCTCGCCTGGATGTTCCGCACCAGCGTCTCGGCAGTCTTCGTCCCCGATTTCCAGAGCGGCCGCAGCTGCTCCACCGTCAGGTCGTAGAGGTCGGCCACGTTGCGCACCAGGCCCTGCTGGTAGAGCTGAATCGCCATCTTCTCGCCGAGCCCCTCGATGTCCATCGCCGCCCGGCTCCCGAAATGCTCGATGAGCCGAATCTGCTGCGCCGGGCAGCTCGCGTTCGGGCAGTAGACGGCGGCCTGCTCCGGGTCTCGCGAGACCGGCGTCCCGCACACCGGGCACGTCTCCGGCATCGTGAACTCCCGCTCTTCGCCCGTCCGCAGCTGGACCACCGGCCCCACGACCTGCGGGATGACCTCGCCCGCCCGCTGCACGATCACGGTGTCGCCGATGCGGATGTCCTTCCGCCGGATGTCCCCCTCGTTGTGGAGCGTCGCCAGCGACACCCGCGCGCCGCCGACCACGACGGGCTCCAGCACGGCAAACGGCGTCAGCACCCCGGTCCGGCCCACGTTGACCTGGATGTCGAGCAGCTTCGTCGTCCGCTGCTGCGGCGGGAACTTGTAGGCCGTCGCCCAGCGCGGCTCCCGGCCCACGGCGCCGAGCCGGTCCCACGTCCGCGTGTCATCGATCTTGATGACGACGCCGTCGATGTCGTAATCGAGTCGCTCCCGCTGCGGCCCCCACCAGGCGATCCGCGGGAGCGCGTCCTCGAGCCCCGGGTGGAGCCGAATCTCGGGGTTCACGTTGAACCCCATCTCCCGCAGCCAGCCGAGGATTTCGTAGTGGCTCTCCGGGTGGCTCCCCTCGCACCAGCCGAGCTGGTAGGTGAACATCGCCAGCGGCCGCGAAGCCGTCACCGAAGGATCCTTCTGCCGCACGGCGCCCGCCGCCGCGTTCCGCGGGTTCGCGTACAGCGGCAGCGGCCGCTTCCCCTCCTTCTCCCGGCGCAGGTTCTCCTCCCCGATCGCCTCGTTGAGCGCCTCGAACCCGGCCCGCGGCATGTAAATTTCGCCGCGCACCTCGAACCGCTCCGGGTAGCTCCCCCGCAGCTGCTTCGGAATCGTCGGGATCGTCCGCAGGTTCTCCGTCACGTTCTCGCCGTGGTAGCCGTCGCCCCGGGTCGCGCCCTGCACGAACCGCCCGCGCTCGTACACCAGCGCAATCGCCAGCCCGTCGATCTTCGGCTCCGTCACCAGCGCGAACTCGTCCGAGCCCAGCCGGTCCGCCGCCCGCCGGTGCCACGCCCGCAGCTCCTCCTCGCTGAAGCAGTTCGAAAGGCTGAGCAGCGGCAGCCGGTGCTCCACCACCTCGAACGTCGGCAGCGGCGCGCCGCCCACCCGCTGCGTCGGCGAATCGGGCGTGATCAGCTCCGGGTACGCCGCCTCGATCGCCCGGAGCTCGTTCATCAGGTCGTCGTAGACCTCGTCCGAGATCTCGGGCTGGTTCAGTTCGTAATACAGGCGGTTGTGGTAGTTGATGAGCGACCGGAGTTCCTCGCTCCGCAGCCGCGCCTCGTACTGGGTCTTCGGCACCTCTTGCATGGCCCCTGAGTATAGCCCCGGGCGGCCGCACCCTCCGTGATACACTCGCCCCATGCGAGACCGTGTGGTCGTCATCGATTACGACGCCGGCAACCTCCGGAGCGTCGCCCGCGCCCTCGCCCACGTCGGCGCCGACCCGTACGTCTCGGCCGACCCCGCCGATATCGCGGCCGCCGGCGCGCTCGTCCTGCCGGGCGTCGGCGCCGCCGCCGATACGATGCGCAACCTCCGCGAGCGGGGCCTCATCGAACCGATCCGTGAGTACATCGCCGCCGGCCGCCCGTTCCTCGGCGTCTGCATGGGGCTCCAGGCGCTCCTCGAGCGTTCCGAGGAAGGCAACCAGGAGTGCCTCGGCGTCCTCCCCGGCGAGGTCCGCCGCTTCCCGGCCGCGCCCGGCCTCAAAGTCCCCCACATGGGCTGGAACACCGTCGAATGGCGGTTCGACCACCCGGTGACCGAGGGCATCCCCTCCGGCAGCTACTTCTACTTCGTCCACTCCTACCACCCCACCACGCCCGACCCCGCGCTCGTCCTCGGCGAGACCGAGTACGGGGTCCGCTTCCCCTCCGTCCTCGCCCGTGGCTACCTCGTAGCCACGCAGTGTCACCCCGAGAAGAGCGGCCGCGATGGGCTCCGCTTCTACGCCAACTTCGTCCGCTGGGCGCGGGAAGGGGCGCCCATGCCCGTCGCCGCTGCCGCGCCGTGACCTTCGAAGTCATCCCCGCCATCGACCTCCGCGGCGGCCGCTGCGTCCGCCTCCGCCAGGGCGACTACGCCCGCGAAACCGCCTACAGCGACGACCCGGCGGCCGTCGCACGCCAGTGGGAAGCTGAAGGCGCGCCCCGCCTCCACGTGGTCGACCTCGACGGCGCCCGCGAAGGCCGCCCGGTCAATACCGCCGTCATCGAAGCCATCTGCCGCGCCGTGTCCATCCCCGTCGAGGTCTCCGGCGGCATCCGCACGCTCGAGGCCATCGAGGCCGCCCTCGCCCGCGGCGCCGACCGTGTCCAGCTCGGCTCCATCGCCGTCAAAGACCCGGCCCTCGCCCGCGAAGCCATCCGCCGTTTCGGCCCCGCCATCGTCATCAGCATCGACGCTCGCGACGGCGAGGTCCGCACCGATGGGTGGCTACACGGTAGCAACATCCGCGCGCTCGACCTCGCCCGCGACTTCGACGCCGCCGGCGTCGCCCGCATCATGTTCACCGACATCTCGCGCGACGGCACCCTCTCCGAACCCAACTTCCAGGCCTACCGCGACCTCATCGCCGCCGTCCGCTGCCCCGTCATCGCCTCCGGCGGCATCTCCGCCCTCGACCACCTCCGCGAGCTCGCCGCCATCGGCTGCGAAGGCGCCATCGTCGGCACGTCGCTCTACGAGCGCCGCTTCACCCTCGCCGAGGCGCTCGCCGCGGTGGCTGCGGTGTAGCTACATCCCGGGAGACTGACGCCCGGTCGACAGCGCCCGCCGCCAAACCCGACAATCGAACCATGCTCACCCGGCGCATCATCCCCTGCTTCGACGTCGACCGCGGCCGCGTCGTCAAAGGCGTCTCCTTCGTCCAGCTCCGCGACGCCGGCGATCCCGTCGAACTCGCCCGCCGCTACGAAGAGGCCGGCGCCGATGAGCTCGTCTTCCTCGACATCACCGCCTCGGCCGAAGACCGCGCCACCACCTACGACATGGTCGCCGCGACCGCGGAGCAGGTGTTCATCCCCTTCACCGTCGGCGGCGGCATCCGCACCACGGCCGACATGAAGATCATGCTCGAGCTCGGCGCTGAAAAGGTCAGCATCAACACCGCCGCCATCCAGGACCCCGACCTCATCAACAGCGGCGCCGACCGCTTCGGCAGCCAGTGCATCGTCGTCGCCATCGATGCCCGCCGGGTCGAAGGCGTCCCCGGCACGTGGGAGGTCTACTCCCACGGCGGCCGCATGCCCACCGGCCTCGATGCCGTCGAATGGGCCGTCGAAGCCGCCCGCCGCGGCGCCGGCGAACTCCTCGTCACCAGCATGGACACCGATGGCCACCAGCAGGGCTACGACGTCGAGCTCCTCCGCGCCATCTCCGACGCCGTCCCCGTCCCGGTCATCGCCTCGGGCGGCGCCGGCGGCCCCGAACACATGGCCGCCGCCCTCACCGACGGCCGCGCCGATGCCGTCCTCGCCGCCAGCATCTTCCACTTCGGCACCTACTCCATCCGCCAGGTGAAGGAGCACCTCGCCGCGCGCGGCATCCCCGTCCGCCCCGTCCCGCCCCCGGAGGACGCGCCGTGAGCGAAGCCGGCCGCCTCACCTTCGGCCCCGACGGTCTCGTGCCCGCCGTCGTCCAGGACGCCGATACCGGCGAGGTCCTCATCCTCGCCTACATGAACGCCGAAGCGCTCCGCCGCACCCTCGAGACCGGCCTCGTCACCTTCTGGAGCCGCTCCCGCGGCCAGCTCTGGCAGAAGGGCGAAACCAGCGGCAACACCCTCGCCCTCGTCTCCATCGCCAAGAACTGCGAGGCCAACTCCCTCCTCGTCAAAGCCCGGCCCGCCGGCCCCGCCTGCCACACCGGACACACCTCCTGCTACTACCGCCCGCTCGACCCCGCCGCCGACCTCGACCCCGCGCCTTGAGCGATTCCCCGATGGACCCGCGCAGCCTCGGCCTCGTCATCATCATCCTCGGTGTGCTGCTCATCGTCATCGGCGGCCTCGTCGCCGTCGGCGCCTTCGGCTGGTTCGGCCGCCTCCCCGGCGACATCCGCATCGAAACCGGCTCCACGCGCATCTACATCCCCATCACCACCATGCTCCTCCTCTCGCTCGGCCTCTCGCTCCTCGCCGCCATCTTCCGCCGCTTCCAGTAGCATCGACGCATGCCCAAGCCCGATTACACCGTCCTCGAATTCCCGCCGCCGCCGGAAGGCCGCCCCTACGTCATCATCAATATGGTCATGTCCGTCGACGGCAAAATCGTCGTCGACGGCACCGAACAGGGCCTCGGTTCGAAGGTCGACCAGCGCCTCATGCGCGAACTCCGCGTCCACGCCGACGTCGTCCTCAACGGCGCGAACACCCTCCGCATCAGCGGCTCCTCCTCCCGCCTCGGCGACCCGCTGCTCGAACAGGTCCGCGCCGCCCGGGGCCGGGAGGGCCTGCCCGTCGCCGCGACCATCACCGCCTCGGGCGACCTCCCCCTCGACCGTGTCTTCTTCACTGCCAGCGATTTCGACGCCGTCGTCTACGTCGCCCGCGGCGCCCCCGCTGCAAGGGTCGCGGCCATCCGCGCCACCGGTCGGCAGGTCGTCATCCTCCCGAAGCGGAACGACCTCGCCGCGATGCTCCGCCACATGCGCCACGACCTCGGCGCTGCGCTCCTCCTCTGCGAAGGCGGCCCCACGGTGAACGCCGGCCTCTTCGCCATCGGCGCGGTCGATGAGCTGTTCATCACCATCGGCCCCCGCATCGTCGCTGGCCGCGACACGCTCACCCCGGTCGAAGGCGAACGGCCGTTCACCCCGCCGCACCATGAAGCAGCTCGAACTCGTCTCTGCCGTGCCCAACGAAGAGACCGGCGAGCTCTACTGCCGCTACCGGGTTCGCCGCTAGCCCGCGCTGAGCGCGGCAGTCCCCGCCGCCACCGCCGCCGCGACGGCCGCCAGCGTCGGCCAGAATGCCCGCCGCGCGTACCGCGCCGGCCCGTAGTCCGCCCCGTGCTGCCGCGCCAGGCTCAGCCAGAACACCGTGCTGAGCGACCCCACGACGGTGAAATTCGCGCCGATCGTCGCCCCGATGAGCGTGCCGACGACGAGCGCCTCGTGGTCGCCCGGCCGGGAGCCGATGGTCGCCGCCAGCAGCAGCGCGGCCGGCCAGTTGTTCATCAGGTTCGCGAGCACCGCCGCGGCCAGCGCGCCTCCCGCGACCGTCACGAGCGCCGGCCCCGCCTCCAGCCAGCCGAGCAGCCCCGCCAGCCAGTCCAGCGCGCCGGCAGCGACCACGTTTTCGACCAGCAGCAGGAGCCCGGCCACGAACACCAGCACCCCCGGCGCGACGTGCCGCCGGTACTGGTTCCCGTCGATCGGCCCGCCGAGCCGCGCCGCCAGCGCCATCGCTCCCCCGCCTGCAAGCGTCACCGCGCCAAGCGGGAAATCGAACGCGCCCGCCGCCACGTAGGCCGCCGCCAGCCCCGCCACGACTGCCAGCGCAGGCCCCGCCGGCCGCGCCACCGCCAGCCGCCGCGGCGCGCCCGCATCCTCGGCTCGGCCCGTCCCGGACCGCCGCCACGTGACGAGCGCCATCGCGGCCGTCCCGGCCAGCGCCGCCGGCGTCACCAGCCGCAGGTAGCCCCCGAACCCCAGCTCGAACCGCTCGAAGAACAGCAGGTTCACCGGGTTGCTCACCGGCAGCAGGAGGCTCGCCCCGTCCGCGATGAACGTCGCGGCGAAGGCGGCATCCGTGGTCGACCGCGCCCCGGCCGCTCCGGCTGCGAAGATCGCCGGCGTCAGCACCAGCGGCGTCGCGTCGTTCGAAAGCACCGCCGTGACCGCCGCGCCCGCGAGCAGGACGATGCCGACCCGGCCCCGGGCCGTCCCCCGCGCCGCCAGCAGTGCGGCGACGCGCGCGTACAGGCCGGCCGCCTCCGCCCCCGCCGCGATGAGCATCAGCCCGAGGAAGAACGCGAGAATGTTCGCCGCATCCGCCACCACCTCGGCACCGCCCCGCAGCCCGAGCGGCCCCAGCGCCCATGCCGCCAGCCCGCCCGTCGCCGCCACCTGCCAGTCCCGCGCGCCGAACGGCCGCAGGTAGAGCGCCGCCACCGTCGCCAAGAGCACGGCCCCCAGCAGCAGCGCCTGCACGCCGCGTAGCATCGCCCCGCCAACGCTTCCGCGCACCAGCCCGCCACTTGAACAAACGTTCGCCTCTCCGCTACCATCCCCAAGTCCCCGCGGGCGCTACACTCGATCCCGGGCGCCCCGCGCCACCCGAGCCCTCTCCCCCGAAAGGCCGACCGTGCCACTCGACCACATCGTCGTCCGCGGCGCTCGCGAACATAACCTCAAGAACATCGACGTCCGCATCCCCCGCGACAAGCTCGTCGTCATCACCGGCCTCTCCGGCTCCGGCAAGTCCTCCCTCGCCTTCGACACCATCTACGCCGAAGGCCAGCGCCGCTACGTCGAATCCCTCTCCGCCTACGCCCGCCAGTTCCTCGGCCTCATGGAGAAGCCCGATGTCGACCACATCGACGGCCTCTCGCCCGCCATCTCCATCGACCAGAAATCCACCTCCAACAACCCCCGCTCCACCGTCGGCACGGTCACCGAAATCTACGACTACATGCGTCTCCTCTGGGCCCGCGCCGGCCGGCCCCACTGCCCCGCCTGCGGCCGCCCCATCGAGCGCCAGACCGTCCAGCAGATCGTCGATGCCACCCTCGCCTACCCGCCCGGCGCCCGCCTCCTCCTCCTCGCCCCGGTCGCCCGCGCGAAGAAAGGCGAACATACCGGCATCTTCGATGAAGCCCGCCGCGCCGGCTTCGTCCGCGTCCGCGTCGATGGGCAGGTCTACGATATCGAAGAAGTCCCCGCCCTCGATAAGAAGAAGCGCCACGACATCGACGTCGTCGTCGACCGCCTCGTCGTCCCCGAGCCCGGCAGCGACCCGGCCGCCGCCAGCCGCATCGCCGATTCCGTCGAACAGGCGCTCAAGGTCGGGCAGGGCGTCATGATCGTCGCCTCCGCCGGCGGCACTCCCGCCGGCGCACCCGAACCGCCCGCCGAGCGCATCTTCTCCGAGCACTTCGCCTGCCCCTACGACGGCACCTCCATCGGCGAAATCGAGCCCCGCACCTTCTCCTTCAACAGTCCCCACGGCGCCTGCCCCCGCTGCACCGGCCTCGGCGTCGAAATGCAGATCGACCCCGCGCTCGTCATCCCCGACCGCACGAAGTCCATCGCCGAGGGCGCCGTCGAGCCGTGGTCGAAATCCCCCAGCATCGCCGGCTGGTACCTCCGCCAGCTCGAAGCCGTCGCCGAAGACCAGGGCTTCACCATCCACACCCCCATCAGCGAGCTCACCGAATCCCAGCTCCACGCCCTCCTCTACGGCACCGGCGACCGCCTCCTCCGCCTCCGCTTCACCAACCAGTACGGCCGCACGCAGGTCTACGACACCCGCTACGAAGGCGTCATCCCCAACCTCCAGCGCCGCTACAAGGAAACCGACTCCGACTACGTCCGGCAGGACATCGAGAAGTACATGGCAGCCATTCCCTGCCCCGAGTGCCGCGGCCGCCGGCTCCGCCCCGAGGCGCTGGCTGTGCTCATCGACGGCCGCCCCATCGCCGACGTCAGCGCGATGAGCATCGCCGAGGCGCGCGCCTGGTTCGACCGCCTCGCCGGCCCCGAAACCCCGCTCTCCCCCCGCGAGCGAACGATCGCGGTCCAGGTCCTCAAGGAGATCCGCTCCCGCCTCGAGTTCCTCGTCGACGTCGGCCTCGATTACCTCACCCTCGACCGCGTCTCCGGCACCCTTTCCGGCGGCGAATCCCAGCGCATCCGCCTCGCCACCCAGATCGGGTCCGCCCTCATGGGCGTGCTCTATATCTGCGACGAACCCTCCATCGGCCTCCACCCCGTCGACGGCGACCGCCTCATCCGCACCCTCGAACGGCTCCGCGACCTCGGCAACACCGTCCTCGTCGTCGAACACGACGAAGCGATGATGCGTGCCGCCGACTGGATCATCGACATGGGCCCCGGTGCCGGCATCCACGGCGGCCGCATCGTCGCCGAAGGCCCCCTCCCGGCCATCCTCGAGCACCCCGAAAGCATCACCGGCGCCTACCTCTCCGGCCGCCGCCAAATCCCCGTCCCGCCGCAGCGCCGCCCTGGCAATGGCAAAACGATTCGCATCGTCGGCGCCCGCGAAAACAACCTCCGCAACATCACCGTCGACATCCCCCTCGGCAAGCTCGTCGCCGTCACCGGCGTCTCCGGCTCCGGCAAATCCTCTCTCATCACCGACATCCTCGTGCCCCGCGCCCTCCAGGTCCTCCATGGAGCACGCCAGCGCCCCGGCGCCCACGACACCATCGAGGGCCTCGAGCACATCGACAAGGTCGTCGATATCGACCAGTCCCCCATCGGCCGCACTCCCCGCTCCAACCCCGCCACCTACACCGGCGCCTTCACCCTCATCCGCGAGCTCTTCGCCTCCGTCCCCGAAGCGCGCGCCCGCGGCTACAAGGCCGGCCGCTTCTCCTTCAACGTCAAAGGCGGCCGCTGCGAAGAGTGCGCCGGAGACGGCTACAAAATCGTCGAAATGCAGTTCCTCCCCGATGTCACCGTCCCCTGCGAGGCCTGCGACGGCAAACGCTACAACCGCGAAGCCCTCGAAATCACCTTCCGCGGCAAGAACATCGCCGAGGTCCTCGACATGACCGTCTCCGAGGCCGTCGAGTTCTTCGAACGGTTCCCCCGCATCAAGCGCATCCTCGACACCCTCGAAGCCACCGGCCTCGGCTACATCAAAATCGGCCAGCCCGCCACCACCCTCTCCGGCGGCGAAGCCCAGCGGATCAAGCTCGCCTCCGAGCTCTCCCGCCGCTCTACCGGCCGCACCCTCTACGTCCTCGACGAACCCACCACCGGCCTCTCCTTCCAGGACGTCGCCCACCTGCTCGATGTCCTCCACCGCCTCGTCGACAGCGGCAACACCGTCGTCGTCATCGAGCACCACCTCGACGTCATCAAATCCGCCGACCACATCATCGACCTCGGCCCCCTCGGCGGCGACCGCGGCGGCCAGGTGGTGGCCGTCGGCACCCCCGAAGAGGTCGCCGGCGCCGAAACCAGCTTCACCGGGCGCTACCTCCGGCCGATCCTCGAAGCCGCCGGCACACTCGGCCCGGCGCACGCCCTCGACGGCCGTGCCCACGCAGCAGAGCCGCTGGCCGGCAGCCATGCCGGCGCCGACGCTGTCGCCCGCCGGGCCGCTGCCGCCGCCGCCCGCATCGACGCCCGCGCCTCACGGGAGGCGGCTTCCGAAGCCGCGCCCTCGGCTGCGCCGAAACGGCGTGCTCGGCCGCGCGAGGAGACCGCATCCGAGCGGGAGCTCCGCGAGAAGCGCGCTGCTGACCCCGCCGGCTGACCGCCGCTCCGGTGTTGACGCCCCCCCCCCGCCTGCTACGCTTCTCGATATCCCGAAGAGGAGGAGTGGCATGACGATGTCGCGTGCACGCGTCGTCATGGGAGCGGCGCTCGTCGCCCTCGTGCTCGGAGCGGCGGGCTTCGCGCTTGGCCGCCAGGTCGGCGGGGAGGAGGGCTCGCCGCCCGCTGCCGCAGCGGGGACGCCTTCCGCCCCAGCCGCGACCCCGGCAGCCGCCGCCCCAACCGCGACCCCGGCCGGCGGTGTCGACCCGTACACCGGCCTGCCGCTCGAGCCGGACACGACCAAACCGCTGTGGTACGTGCCGTACTCCGAAGCGGAGTCCCGGCTGCCGCTCTTCGAAGGAACGCTCGCCGGGGTCCGTATCGAGCCGTCCCCGGCCGACGGAGTCGATGGCGCCAGCTCCCGCATCGCGCCGTGCGCATCGTATCTCCCGCCCGGTTCGCGCTCGCTGGCTGATATCGCGGATTCGCCGGTCGCTATCCGCACGCCCGGGATTCCGGGCGTCGTCGCGCAGCCGGGCGAGGTTCGCGTCGTGGCGTGCGCTGACGGGCGAGCGGTCGCGGCCGAGGCCACCTTCTCCTTGCTGCCCCACCCCGGTGGCGCTCCGCGCGGTGGGGACCTCTGGGTCTTTCGCTACCTTGCAGGCGACCCGTCGAAGCCCGTCGCCCACGTCCAGCTCCGCGCTCCCCGCGTCCGCGAAGCCCGGGTTGGCGGCGGCCCCGCAGTTCTGGCGGTGCCGCCGCTTCCCCGTATCGGATTCGGCCCCGGTGCCGTGGTCGCCGTCCCGGATGGTGTCGTGACGGTCATCACCAGCCAGGGTTTGACTGAGGAGGCCCTCCTCGCCGCCGCCGAGGAGCTCCTGAAATGAACCCGCGGGTGCTCGTGTACGCGGTCGCCCTCGCTGGCGGGTTCTGGCTCGGCCATCTCCCGCTCGTCCTGGACCGGCCGCCGGCCCCGGCTGCAGCCGCATCGGAATCAGTCACCCTGCGAATCCATCCGGGCCCAGAGCAGTCGTTCGCTGCGTTGACCTGCTCGTGGCATGCCGCCTGCACGAACCCCCCATCCGCGGGCTCGGCGCTCGACTGGGCCAACGGACACGACAGCTGGGCGCCCGACCGCCCGATCCTTTGGCGGTCACGCGGGTTCAGGTCAAACCCTGATCAGTTTGGAGCCATCGCCACCGGACAAATCATCCAGGCCGACGGGGTTTGTGCCGCGCTTCGCGTTGCGGTTGTCGACGTATTCGGATTCTCGAAAGGCTACATCAGCTACGTCCATTCTCGAACGTGGACGCCCGGCTGGCAGTTCTCGATCAACGGGTCGTCTTCCTGGCAATGGTCGATTGAACAGATCGGGTTTAGCTGGTCGACCGAGTTTCCCTCGTGCGTCGCTGGCGGGTACTGGACCGGGCAACACCTCCACCAGGACAGGGACGTGACCGGCTGGTGGGCGGTGAACTGGGCAAGTTTCACTAGCGCCGGTGTGAGTTACGCCATCTCATCCCCAGAAAACTGGCAGTACCAGCAATCGTGGACCTGGAGCTACTAACCCCGCCGTCCTGCCAGCAGGTCGCCGCACCACGCCGTCGCCGCCGAGTTGAGCGCGTGCACCGCCTCCCGCTGCACGAAGTGCCCGCAGCCCCCCAGCGGGTGCGGCGCCTTCGCGAAGCGCGCTGGCGGCCCGCCGGTGTTGACGCCCCCCCCCGCGTGCTAGGCTTCGCTATAGCTTGAAGAGGAGAAGTGGCATGACGATGTCGCGTGCACGCGTCGTCATCGGAGCGGCGCTCGTCGCCCTCGTGCTGGGAGCGGCGGGATTCGCGCTTGGCCGCCAAATTGGCGGGGAGGAGGGCTCACCGCCCGCGGCCGCTGCGGGGACGCCTGCGGCCCCAACCGCAACCCCGGCGGGCACCGCCCCAACCGCAACACCGGCGGGCGCCGCCCCAACCGCGACCCCAACGGCTGCCGTTGACCCGCATACCGGGCTCTCGCTCGACCCGGACACGAGCAAGCCATTTTGGGCGGATCCCTACCACGAGGCGGACCTCCGGCTGCCGCGGTTCGATGGAGTGATCGCCGGGGTCCACATCGGCCCCGGTGCAGGGGACTTCTACGACCCGACGGCGTGGTGCGACGACCCCGCCTGGTACTCCGAGCTCTCCGTCACGCGCGGGAGCCGGGTCGAGCTCCCGCTGGTCCATCCGATCCCGGGCGGGTTGCCTCCCCACGCCATCTACGTGCTCTCCTGCAGCGGCCGCGGCCCGGTCGGCGCGAGTGCGTCGTACTCCCTGCCGGTCATCCCCGGGTTGGCCCCGTTTGGTGGAGCGTTGTCGGTCAACCGGGTGGTGGTCGACCGGGAGCCGCCCGCGGTGTCGCTGCACCTGCCCGCGCCCCGGGTGCGCGAGATGGAGGTGGCGGGTGCCCCTGCGGCGGTAGCGGTCCCCATCCTGCCGGACCTCGGCGTCGGCATCACCGCGCTGGTCACCTATCGCGATGGCGTGCTCACGTGGATGCAGGGCAACATGCCGCTGCCGCTCTTGCTCCAGTTCGCCGAGGCGATCCTCGGGGAGACCCGGCCGTGACCCGCTTACTCGCCCTGCTCACCTTCACCGCCGGGTTCATCGCAGGATTCGCCACCTCACTGCCTGGCCCCCGCCAGGCCGCGGCCGTCACCGAATACCTCACACTCCGGGTTCACCCCGGTCCGGAGGCCCGGTTCGCCGCCCTCAACTGCAGCTGGCACGAAACGTGTTTGAACCCGCCGACGCCTGGCAACGCACTCGACTGGGCGAACGGACACCAGTCGTGGGCGCCCAACCGTCCCATCTTCTGGCGCTCGTACGGCTACCGCTCCGGCGGAACCGGCACCATCGCCAGGGCGCAGATCCTGCAGAACGACACGGGGCACTGCTCTCGCGTCACGCTTCGCGTCTTCGACGCCTTCGACTTTCCGAAGGGCGATATCCATTACGTCCACAGCCGGACGTGGACGCCGGAGTGGTGGGTGTACGCCAGCGGGAGCCCGTCCTGGTCCTTCAGCAAGGCGGAAGTCGGCTTCTCCGTCGCGCAAGAGAAGAGCGCGTCCTGTCCCTGGGCCGGCCAGCACCTGCATCAAGGGGCGGAACCATCGTTCTGGTCCGCCAACTGGACGAACTTCGGGAGCCTCGGCACCTACGACATCGAGAACACGGCAAACTGGCAGTACCAGCAATCCTGGACCTGGAACTACTGACGCCGCCGTCCCGCCAGCAGGTCGCCGCACCACGCCGTCACCGCCGAGTTGAGTGCGTGCGCCGCTTCCCACTGTACGAAGTGCCCGCAGTCCCGCAGCAGGAACGGCCCGGCGTGGTTCGGGAACACCGCCGCCGCCATCCGGTCGAAGTCCGGGTAGATGACGTGGTCGCTCGGCCCGAACAGGACCAGCGTCGGCGTGGGGTTCGGGCACGCCATCGCCGGCGGCTCGCTCCGCGCACTCCTCGCTGAAGGCCGACTCGTACGCCCCGAAGCTCGCCCGCAGCTTGGCCCCGTCTGCGAACGGCTCCGTCATGAACTCCACCGCCTCCGGCGTGAACGCCCCCGGGTGTGCCCAGAACCGCGACGTGTAGAACGTCGCGATGTACCGCCGCCGCATCTCCGGCGTCGCCAGCTCCGCGGCCAGCCCGTCCGCGTCCGTCCCCTGCCGCACGAAGTAGTCCGAGGCCTCCCGCGGCGGCCGCGTCCGCAGCCCCGCCATCCGCTCGCGGTCGTACGGCAGCGGCGAATTGAACAGCACCATCCGCTCGACGAACCCCGGGAACCGGAGCGAAAGGTCCTGGATGACCGGCCCGCCGAGGTCGCCGCCCACCGCCACCACCCGCTCGTGCCCGAGATGTTCGCGCACCAGCGCGTACAGGTCCCGCGCGTGCGAGGGCACATCGTGGAAGCCGTCCGGCCCCACGTCCGAATCGCCGAACCCGCGCAGGTCCGGCGCGATCACCTCGAAGCCGGCCGCCGCCAGCGGCGCGATGTTTCGCCACCAGATCCGCTTCGTCTCCGGCCAGCCGTGGACCAGCAGAAGCGGCACGCCGCCCGACCCCCTCCCGCACGAACGCCTGCTCGAACCCCCGCGGCGAGGCCCGCTCCACCCGGAACCGGTCCGCCCGCAGCTCCTCGCTCATGGACAGGTCACCCCCGTCACCGCAGCTCCCGCGCAGTCTACCGGGGCGAGGGGAGGTGGGGCTCGCCCGGCTCCCGGTCCCGGTCCCTCCTCCCGCCTCCCGGCCCGTCTCCCGGCTCCCATCCCTCCTCCCTCCCCGCCTCCCTTGCCCCTCGCCCCGCCCCACCCTTCCCCTCACACCCCCGCCCGAGGAGCAGCCCCATGGCCTACCGCGCCCTCGTCGTCGATAAGCAGGGCGACGCCTTCTCTGTCGCCGTCCGCGACCTCTCCGAGGCCGACCTCCCGCCCGGCGACGTCACCATCCGCGTCCACTGGAGCTCCATCAACTACAAGGACGGCCTCGCCCTCTCGCCCGGCGGCCGCGTCATCCGCTCCTACCCCATGGTTCCCGGCGTCGACCTCGCCGGCGTCGTCCTCGAATCGAAGGACATCCGCTTCGCGCCGGGGCAGGAGGTCGTCGTCACCGGCTACGACGTCGGCGTCAGCCACCCCGGCGGCTTCGCCGAACTCGCCCGCGTCCCCGGCGACTGGGTCATGCCGCTGCCCGCCGGCCTCACCCTGAAAGAGGCGATGGCCATCGGCACCGCCGGCTTCACCGCCGCGCTCTCCCTCGAGGCGCTCGAGCACAACGGCCTCCGCCCCGCGAACGGCACCGTCATCGTCACCGGCGCGACCGGCGGCGTCGGCTCGACTGCCGTGGCGATGCTCGCCCAGGCCGGCTACACCGTCGCCGCCAGCACCGGCAAGGCCTCCGAACACGCCTACCTCCGCGAACTCGGCGCTTCCGAAATCCTCTCCCGCGAAGAGGTCAGCGCCGAAAGCACCCGCCCGCTCGAATCCGAGCGCTGGGCCGGCGCCGTCGACCCCGTCGGCGGCGCAACCACCGCCTACCTCATCCGCACGATGAAGTACGGCGCCGAGCATCGCCCTCTCCGGCCTCACCGGCGGCAACGCCATCGCGACGACCGTCTACCCCTTCATCCTCCGCAACGTGAACCTCCTCGGCATCGACTCGGTGTTCACGCCGATGGAGAAGCGGCAGCGCACCTGGCAGCGGCTCGCGACCGACCTCAAGCCCCGCGGCCTGCTCGACTCCATCGCCGTCGAAACCGACCTCGAGGGCGTGCCCGCCGTCTGCGCCGACATCCTCCAGGGCAAGGTCCGCGGCCGGACCCTCGTCCGCCTCGCCTGAATTACATCCCGCGTTAACGGGGCGTTTGCCGCGCCTGCGGCACGATCGACCGGATGGAGCGCGACGAACTCCTCCGGCGCATCCGCGAGCTGCAGGACGAAGCCGCCCGCGCGGCATCCCGCGTTCCGCCGGCGCTCTCCGGCGACGCCGCCCTCAGCGCGTCGAACCTGCTCGCCTACCGCGCCCTCCGCACACGCGACATCGCCGCCGTGCAGGTCGCGCTTGCCGATATCGGCCTCAGCTCGCTCGGCCGCCTCGAACCGAACGTCCTCGATTCCCTCGAGCACGTCCGGGCGTGGCTGAGCGGCACCGAACCCCGCTGCGTCGCGCCCTCCCGCGAACAGGCCCTTCGCCTCCAGGAGCAGCGCGCGGCGCGCCTCTTCGGCCGCCCCCGCCCGGGCCGCGCGACCCGCATCATGGTCACGCTCGACCACACCGTCGCCGACCCCGTCCTCGAGGCGATGCACCTCCTCCGCGCCGGCATGGACGTCGCCCGCATCAACGCCGCCCACGGCCGCGCGGCCGACTGGCACGCCCTCGCCGAATCCGTCCGCCACGCCGAACTCGAACTCGAGCGGCAGGGCACGCCCCCGCCGCGCCGCTGCCACATCCTTTTCGACCTCTCCGGGCCGCGGCTCCGCATCGCCCCGTTCGAAGGCGAGCTCCGCCTCGGCGCAGGCGACCGGCTTCGGCTCCTGCGCTCTGAAACGCCGGCCCCCGGCGGGTTCGCCGCCGGCGTCCCCGCCGTACCCTGCAGCCACCCCGCCGCCCTCGAAGCGGTCGCGCCCGGCCAGCCCGTCGCCATCGACGACGGCAAGTTCGCCGGCCGGGTCGTCGCCGTCGGGTCCGATGCCGTCGAGATCCTCCTCGAAGCGCCCGCCGGCCGGCCGCGCCGCCTCCGCCCGGAGAAGGGCCTCAACTTCCCCGGCCTCGCGCTCCCGCTCCCGGCGCTCACCCCCGCCGACGTCGCCAGCCTCGATGTCGCCGCGCCATTCGCCGACATGTTCGGCCTGTCGTTCGTCCACGGCCCGGCCGATGTTGCCCGCCTCGCCGCCGAACTCGACGCCCGCGGCCTCCACGGCCGCGGCATCGTCGCCAAGATCGAGACCCGCGCCGCTGCCCACCGCCTCACGCCGATCCTCCTCGAGGGGCTCCGCCATCCCGCCTTCGGCGTCATGATCGCCCGCGGCGACCTCGCCATCGAAGTCGGCTGGGACGACCTCGCGCTCTACCAGGACGCCATCCTCTGCCTCGCCGAAGCCGCCCACCTGCCCGTCATCTGGGCCACCCAGGTGCTCGAAACGCTCGCCCGCCACGGCATGCCGGCCCGCCCTGAGATCACCGACGCCGCGGCAGCGACCCGCGCCGATTGCGTCATGCTCAACAAAGGTCCCCATGTCGCCGCCGCCGTCAGCTTCCTCGACCGCCTCCTCACGGCCGAGCACCGGAACCGCGAGAAGAAGCGCGAACTCTTCCGCGACTTCATCGCGCTCGAAGACGACGGCGCCGCCGAACCGGCACCCCCGCCCGTCTTCCACGGGTGTTAATTTCGACACCCGATGATCCGGGCATGAAGGTCATCGCCGCGCTGCTCGTGGCCTCCGGGTTCGCCTGGCTCGTCGCGCTCCTCAGCGACGCCTCCGAGCTCCTCGCGCCCGCCTCGCCCGACTGACGCCCCTCACTTCGCGAACGAACGGGGCACGTCGACCGGCCCCGGTGCGTTCCCCGGCGCGAGCAGTTCGACCAGCCGCAGCACCAGCGCCTCCCACGAAAACCGCCGCGCATATTCCGAGGCCGCCAGCCCCATCGAACGCCGCATCGGCTCGTCCTCGATGAGCCGCCGCACGGCCGCGGCCAGCGCTCCCGGGCGCCCTGGCGCGACGTGCAGTCCGCACACCCCGGCCGGCACCAGCTCCGCCGTCGCCGAACCCGTCACGACCACTGGCGGCACCCCGCTCGCCATCGCCTGCAGCACGACCTGCCCGAACGTATCTGTCGCGCTCGGGAAGACGAACACGTCCGCCGAGGCGAACGCTTCCGCCAGCTCGACGCCCCGCAAGTAGCCCGTGAAGACGGCCGGCCGGCCCGCGAACAGCGCTTCGAGCCGCCCCCGCTCCGGCCCGTCGCCGACGAGCGCCAGGCGCGCGCCGGGGTTCCCGTCGAGCACCTCCGCCAGCTGCTCGATCCGCTTCTCCTTCGCCAGCCGGCCCACGTACAGCACCAGCGGCTTCCCGGGTTCCCCGCCGGTCAGCCGCTCCCGCACCGCTGCGCTCCGCCGTCCCGGGTGGAACAGCGCCGTGTCCACGCCGCGCCCCCACACTTCGAGCCGCGGGAACCCGAGCGCCGCCAGCTCGGCCTGCACGAACCGCGTCGGACAGAGCGTCCGCACCGACCGTTCCGCCATCCGCCGCAGCAGCCACGTCGCCGGCCCGACGAACCGGTGCAAGCCGTACGTCCGCAGGTACCGCGGGATGTCTGTCGTGTAGATGTTCAGGAGGGGCGTGCCCCGGCGCAGCGCCAGCGCTGCGGTCGCCCCGATCGGTCCCGGCGTCAGCACGATCGCCCCGTCCCAGCGCGCCCGTGCGATGCGAACCACCCGGTCGAACTCCCACCCGAGCCGCAGCTCGGGGTAGAGCGGCGCCGGCAGCGACCGGACGCGCGCGGTCCGCGCGCCCTCGGCGCATGCCGGCCCCGGCGCCGGCGCCACCACCCGCGCCGTGTGCCCGAGCTGGCCGAGCACCCGCGCGATCGTCGCTGCCGTGTCCGAAACCCCGTCGATTTTCGGCGGGAACGAATCCGTCGCGAGGAGCACCCTCACCGCTCGGCCCCTTCGCCCGCCCGCGCCGCCACCCGCGGGCAGCGGTTCGTCGCGAAGCCGGCCGCCGACCACGCCGCGTGGTCGAGCGCCCCCGGCGCATCGAACGCGACCAGCCGCCGCATCAGCTCCGCGGCTGCCGCCGGGTCGATCGCCCGGACCCAGTCGGCCCGGTGCGCCGCCACGACGGCGTCCGCCCCGTCCAGCGCGGCCGGCAGCGTCCCGGGGCACTCCAGCCCTTCCGCCGTCCGCACCAGCTGGTCGAACCCCCGCACCTCCGCGTCCCGCGCCCGGAGCGCCCGCGCCAGCTCCAGCGAAGGCGAAGCGCGCAGGTCGTCCGTCCCCGGCTTGAACGCCAGCCCGAGCAGCGCGACCCTGCGTCCTTCGAGCCCGCCGAGCGCCTGCGCGAGCCAGTCCGCCGCGCGCTCCACCCGCTGCGCGTTCACCCGGATGGTCGCCCGCAGCTGGTGCAGCTCGATGCCCCGCGACGCCGCGACGTACTCCAGCGCCGCCGTGTCCTTCGGCAGGCAGTGGCCGCCGAACCCGAGCCCCGGCCCGAGGTACGCGTCCCGCCCGATGCGCCGGTCTGCCTTCAGCACCTCGAACAGCCGGTCGGTATCGGCCCCGAAGCAGGCCGCGAGGTCCGCCATCTCGTTGGCGAAGCTCACTGCCGTCGCGAGGTACGCGTTCGCCGCGTACTTCGCCAGCTCTGCCGTCACCCGGTCCATCCGGTACACCGGCGCCGATATGTCCGCGAACAGGCGCGCCACCCGCTCGCCGGCCGCTGCGTCGTTCGCGCCGATCGCCACCCGGTCCGGCTCGCGGAAGTCCTCCCACGCCCGGCCCTCGCGCAGGAACTCGGGCACGTGCACCACCGCGAGGTCCCGCCGCCCTGCCGCCCGCAGCGCCGCCTCCAGCCGGTCGCCCGTCCCCGGTGGCACCGTCGACCGCGTCACCACCACCCCGCCCCGCGCCGTCACCCGCGCCGCGAACTCGGCGGCCGCGAACAGCTGGCGCAGGTCCGGCTCGCCGCCCGGCAGGGGCGGCGTATCGACGCAGAGGAACGTAACGTCGTAGTCGCCCGGCGCCACCGCCCGCTCGAACCGCAGCCGCCGCAGCCGCAAGGCGCTCTTCAGCGCCGCCCGCAGCCCCGGCTCCGCCTCGCGCAGCCGGCCCGCCCGCAGCTCCTCCACCCGCTCCGCGTTCGTATCGACGCCCGTGACGTCGTGCAGCAGATGCGCCAGTCCGATCGCTGTCACCGCCCCGATCCGCCCCACCCCAATCACCAGGACCCGTTCGCCAGTCACCATGGGTGCTCCTGTTTCGGTTCCTTCAGGAGTACCTCGCGCCGGTTGTCGCGCCATTCACGCCCCGCGAACGGACCGTTAAGGAATCGACGCCCCGGATCCATCCGTTCACGTTCGCCCGCTTCACTCGCGCCGTGATCCTGTTCATCACCCGCAAGTACCCGCCCGCCATCGGCGGCATGGAGGAGTTTTCCCGCCAGCTCACGGGCCACTTCCCCCGCCCGGCCGAGGTGTGCGCGCTCCGCCGCGGGCAGCGCTGGCTCCCGCTCTTCACCGCCGCCGCCGCGTGGCGCGCCTTCAGCCTCCGCGGCCGCGCCGATGCCATTCACCTCGGCGACGGCCTGCTCGCGCTCGCCGCGCCGCTCTTCGAGGTGCTCGCCGCCGCACCCGCCGTCGTCACGGTCCACGGCCAGGATGTCACCCGTCCCTTTCCCGGCTACGGCGCGCTCGTCCGCTCGGCGCTCCGCTGGCTCGGCCCCCGCCGCGTCGTCGCCGTCAGCAGGTACACCGCCGACGAAGTGGAAGCCCGCTGCGGGTTCCGCCCCCGCGTCATCCTGAACGGTGTCGATGCGGGCCGCTTCGCCCGCATCCGCCGCGCCCCCCGACCCGGCCGCGGCGCGCGCCGCCCTCGGCCTCCCGCCAGCCGGGCCGCTGCTCGTCACCACCGGCCGGCTCGTCGAACGGAAGGGCGCCGCCTGGTTCGCGGCAGAGGTGCTGCCCCTCCTGCCGCCCGTCGTCACCTTCGCCGTCGTCGGCGAAGGCCCCGAAGCGCCGCGCCTCCGGGCCATCGCCAGCCGCGAGCCCAGGCTCCGCCTCCTCGGCCCGCTCCCGCCCGGCCGCCTCGATGCGCTCTACGCCTGCGCCGACCTCTTCGTCGCGCCGAACATCCCCGTCCCCGGCCGTCCGGAAGGGTTCGGCATCGCCCCCGCGGAGGCCGCGGCCGCCGGCCTGCCGGTCCTCGTCGCCGCCCTCGAAGGGCTCGTCGATATGGCCCGCCTCTGCGGTGCGCGGCTGGTGCCGCCCGCCGACCCAGCAGCCTGGGCGCGCGCCGTCGCCGAAGAGCTCGCTGCGCCGCCCCGGCCCCGGCCCCGCGTCCGCTCGTGGGCCGACGTCGCCGCCGATTACGCCCGCCTGTTCGATGCCGTCGCGGCCGAGTGGCGCCGCGAAGCTCCCCGCGCCAGCCAGCCCGCCCCGTAGGCGCCCGCCAGCAGGACGGCATCGACCAGCACCGCCGTTGCCCGCGCGACCACGGCGACCGTCAGCGCGGCCGGCGCACCGAGCGTCCCGCCGAGCAGCGCCACGATGAGGCTCTCCCGGACGCCCGCTCCCGAAGGCGCGAACGGCGTCACGTAGCCCGCCAGGCTCGCCAGCGAAAAGACGAGCACGCCTTCCTCCCACCGCCCCAGCGGCCACGGGCTCACCACGACGGCGGTGACGTGGAACGCCAGCCCGGCGAGGAACGCCGCAGCCGTATACGCGGCGAACCCCGCGGCGACATGGCGCGGCGCGACCGCCGCCCCTTCCCGCTCGCCCCGCGGCCCGAACCGCCCGCTCACCCGCCTCACCAGGCCGGGCCGCGCTCCCGCCGCGGCGAGCGCCAGCGCGCAGCCGGCTGCCGGCGCCGCCGCCCACAGCCACTCCGCGCCGTAGGCCGGTACTGCCAGCGCCGCCGGCACCGCGATGCCGGCCGCCAGCGAGAGCACCTGGTCGACCCACAGGAGCGCGGCCGCGGCAGGTACTGCCATCCCCGCGTCCCGCAGCGCGAGGTATTTGCCCGCCGGTCCCGTCGGCGGCCCCGGCACGTACCGCGCCGCCCAGCCGTGCGCGAACGACCGCAGCCACGTCCACCGCTCGCCCGCCGGCCAGTGGCCGCGCCCGATCGCCCGCCACCCTGCCGCAAGCAGCGCCACCTGCGCCACCATCAGCAGCGCCGCCCACCCGAGCGCATCCAGCGCCCAGCCCCGGTGGCTCTGCGCGATCTCCCGCGCCGCCACGACGGCCGCGAATCCCAGCGCCCCGACCGCCGCAGCCCGCAGCAGCAGCGCCGCCGTCCGCAGCGTCACCGCGCCGCCGCCGCCAGCCGCTCCCGCTCCGCCGCGCGCTCGAGCACCGCCACCGCGAAGACCCCCACCTCCACCCGTCCGCCAGGCGCTTCGCGGCCGTCGCCCTCCACCCGCAGCCGGCTCCCTCGCCCGCCCCGCACCTCCGCCCGCAGCGGGGCGTCCCCGTAGTTCACGAGGTGCACCTCCAGCCCGCGTTCGCTCTCCCACAGGTGGACGTAGCCCGGCCCGGAAAGCTCCACCTGCACCGGGTTCATCGCTGCGAGCAGCCGGGCCGCGTCTTCCCGCATCGGCACCCGCTCGAAACGCCCGCCGAACACCAGCCGGAACAGCAGGTCCAGCCGGTCCACGAAGCGCCGCACGTGCACCCGGCTGTAGTACCCATCGACCACGCGCGGCCCGAGCACCCGGACCACCGGCTCCAGCGGCCCGCCGAACCAGCGGAACGGCCGCGCCCGCGGCATCCGCAGCCCCAGTTCGCCGAACCGCATCACCCGGCCGCCGAACCACGCCGGCGGGTCCGCGCTCGCCGGCACCAGCAGGCAGCCGAGGTCGCACGGCTCGTTCCGCTCCCCGATCACCCGGAACGGGATGCCCGCCCCGACGAGCGCCTGGATGACTGCGAGGTAATCGTCGCCGCTCCCCGGGTAGAGGTCGCCGCCCCAGCCGACGGCGTCCGGCACGTAGACCCCCACCCGCGCCGCCTCCCGCCGTTCGCCGCCGCGCAGCAGCGCCGCGTACGCCGCAACGACCCGGCCGAACGCCTCCAGCCGCCGGTCGTCGGTGCCGGGCTGCAGCAGCGACCACTTCCCGTCGCGGATGTACTCCGCCGCCCGCAGCACCGGCGTTCCCCCGGCCGCGAAGCCCTCCGCCGCGACCCGCGCGAACACCGCCGCCGCCGGCGGCCCGTCCACCCCGATGCCGCGCTCGTAGGCGATGCTCAGGGCCGGCGCGCCGGGCCGCAGCGCACGCAGCAGCCCGTAGGTCCCCGCGTTCTGCACCAGCCGGGAGCCGTCGCACCGCGGCGATTGCAGGTTCTCGACGAACAGCCAGTCCATGAACGACGCGATCGCCGGCAGGTCCGCGCCGAACACGTTGAACGTGTTCACGTTTACCCCGCCCACCGTGTTCGTCACGAACTTCGTGCCGGGGTAGGCCAGCCGCACCTCCTCTACGATGCCCCGGAGGAACCGCGTCAGCGTTTCCGCCCGCCACCGCGCGAACCGCCGCGCCGCCTCGTCCCGCGCTGGCCGGAACAGCCGCGGCAGCTCCAGCGGCGCCAGCCCCTGCCGCTCCTGCCACGCCGCGAACCGCTCCCGGCACCGCCCGCACGCGCACCCGGCGAACGCCGTGTAGTCGCGCGAGAGCGGAATCGGCATCCCCCCGAACGCGCAGTTGTCGAAGAACAGCACGTCAGCGCCCCGCCGGCAGGCGTCCATGCACCGCTCGAACACCCATTCCCGCCACTCGGGGTCGTTCAGGCAGGTGAAGAACCGCCCGTTGTAGTACGGGATGCGCTTCCCTTTCGGCGTCACGGCATACCACGCCTTCGGCGCGAACGACCCCGAAGCCGCCGCATTCGACGGCTGGATGTACGCCGCCGCCTGCATCCCGAGGTCGTGGCAGGTGCGCGCCGCCCGCTCGAACGCTCGCCAGTCCTCCGCCTCGAGCTCGGGCGGCAGCCCCCAGTTGTAGCTGAGGAACACGCACGTCACGCCCGCCCGGTCACGCAGCCAGCGCAGCCGCTCCGGCTCGTACGCCCGCAGGTAGGCCTCGCCGTCCACCGGCCGCCCGAAGCCCTTCAGCCGGTGGATGACCATGCTGCCGTTGCCCGCCCAGTAGTAGGCCGGGACGATGACGCCCGGCTCGCGCCCGCTGCTCCGTTCGCTGCGTTCGAATGCCATGCCCGCCAGCGTCCGACCCGCCCGTTTGCATTCGATTGTCGAACGATGAACAGGACGTAAAGGCGTCCCTCGAAACTGATCGCGATTCGTTTACCGGCCGTTCCATCACGGTTAAACCCGCCGGAAGACCATCCCGCTCATGGCTCACGCAGCGGCACACCCCCGCGCTTCGGGGCGGATTCAGCGCCTGTTTCCGTACCTCCTCTTCATCCTCTTCATCGCGCCGAACATCGCGCTTCTGGTTCTCTTCACCTACCGTCCGCTCGTCGAAAGCATCCGCCTTTCGTTCTACGACTGGGATCTCATCTCGCCGCAGAAGACGTGGGTCGGCTTCGAAAACTACACGGACTATTTTGCCGACCCGACGTCGCGCTACATCATCCGTAATACCCTCGTCTTCACCGCCGCAACCGTCGGTTCGACGATGGCGATCGGTCTCGGCCTCGCCCTCCTCCTCAATCTCCGCCTCCGCGGCCGCAACGCTGCCCGCACCGTCCTCTTCGCGCCCTACGTGCTGGGCGGCGCCGCCATCGGCATCATCTGGCTCTTCATCTTCGACCCCCGCTTCGGCCTCGTCTCCGCCCTCCTCGGCCGCCTCGGCCTCCCCTCGCCCAACTGGTACAACGACCCGAACTGGGCCATGCCGATGGTCATCATCGTTTACACGTGGAAGAACCTCGGCTACGCCACCGTCATCTACCTCGCCGGCCTCCAGACCATCCCCCGCGAACTCTACGAAGCCGCCCGCGTCGACGGTGCCGGCCCATGGGCCCGCTTCTGGCACGTCACGCTCCCCCAGCTCTCGCCCATGACCTTCTTCCTCCTCGTCACCACGATGCTCAGCTCCATGCAGGCCTTCGACATCATCAGCGTCATGACGGCCGGCGGCCCGCTCGATGCCACCAAGACCATGGTCTACCAGGTCTACGAAGAAGCCTTCGTCCGCTTCCGCGTCGGCGACGCCTCCACCGTCGCGACCGTGCTCTTCTTCATCCTCCTCGGCGTGACGCTCCTCCAGGTCCGCTTCCTCGAGCGTCGCGTCAACTACGGGTGACCCTCCGATGACCACGAGCGAACTCTCCCTCCCCGCCCGCCCGCGCCGCCTCGCCGGCATCCGCGCCGCGCTCCCCTTCCGCACGCTGGCCGCCTACGCCGTGCTCGCGCTTGCCGTCATCGTCATCGTGCTCCCGCTGGTGTGGATGCTCACCGCCTCGCTCAAGACCCGCCAGGAGATCTACACCCTCCCCGTCTCCTGGTTTCCGGAGACCTTCCGCTGGGAGAACTACCGGCAGGCGTGGACCGCCGTCCCGTTCGAGCGCTTTTTCATCAACAGCGTCGTCACCACCGTCGCCGGCAGCGGCCTCGAGCTCGTCAACGGTGTCCTCACTGCCTACGCCCTCGTCTTCCTCCCCTTCCCGAAGAAGAACCTCATCTTCCTCTTCGTCATCGCCGCCCTCATGGTCCCGTTCCAGGTCACCATCATCCCCAACTACGTCCTCGTCGCCGACCTCGGCTGGGTCAACACCTACCAGGGCATCGTCATCCCCGGCGCCGCCGTCGCGTTCGGCGCCTTCCTCATGCGCCAGCAGTTCCTCAGCCTCCCGCGGGAAGTCATCGAAGCCGCCCGCATCGACGGCGCCGGCCACCTCCGCATGCTCTGGAGCATCGTCCTCCCCATGTCGCGTCCCGCCCTCGTGACCTTCGCGCTCATCTCCATCGTCGCCAAGTGGAACGACTACCTCTGGCCGCTCCTCGTCACCAACAACGACCAGCACATGACGCTCCCCGTCGGCCTCACCCAGCTGCAGCACTCCGAAGGCTCGAGCGAGTGGGGCGTCGTCATGGCCGGCGCCGCGATGGTCATCACCCCCGTCCTGCTCATCTTCCTCTGGGCCCAGCGTCACATCGTCGAAGGGCTCACCGCCGGCTCGGTCAAAGGCTGAGCCGCTCCACCCGGCGATTCCTGCCCGTGCCGGGGCAGTTCGCGCATCACCTCACAGGCACCATCCAAAAGGAGTTCCACGAACCATGACGCACATCTCCCGGCGCCACCTCCTCGGCATGGCCGGCGGCGCGGCCGCCCTCGGCCTCGTCGGCTGCGGCGGCGATGACGACGACGCCGAGCAGCCCGTCGCGACCGCGACGCAGGCCTCGGGCGGCACCTCCGCCGCCGCCACCCCCACCCCGCGCGGCATCAAGCCCGCGGCCGAAATCACCTACTGGAGCGTCCACCCCGCCAACTCCAAGGCCGCCGAGGAAGAGCTGATCAAGCGCTTCCAGGCCGCCTACCCCGATATCAAGGTCAAGCTCGAAACCGCCGGCGCCAACTACGCCGAGGTCTCCCAGAAGTTCAACGCCGGCCTCGCCGCGAAGCAGATCCCCGACGTCGTCATGCTCTCCGATGTCTGGTGGTTCAAGTACTTCCTCGCCGGCACCATCGAGCCCCTCGACGCCCTCCTCGATGAGGTCAAGGTCGACCGCTCCGACTACCAGGACACCCTGATCAAGGACTACCAGTTCGACGGCAAGCAGTGGGGCATGCCCTTCGCCCGCAGCACCCCGCTCTTCTACTACAACAAGGAGAAGTGGGCCGCCGCCGGTCTCCCCGACCGCGGCCCCAAGACCTGGGACGAATTCGATGAGTGGGCCGCCAAGCTCCAGGCGATGGCCAAGCCCGGCGAATTCGCCTTCACCCACGTCAAAGGCGACAGCTACATCGCCTGGACCTTCCAGGGCATCATCTGGCAGTTCGGCGGCCGCTACTCCGATGAGAAGTTCAACATGCTGATGGACTCCCCGGAGGGCATCGAGGCCGGCAACTACATCCGCTCCCAGGTCTTCACGAAGAAATACGCCAACGTCACCGCCAAGGACGAGAAGGCCGACTTCCTCGCCGGCACCACCTACTCCATGCTCTCCTCCACGGGCGGCCTCGCCGGCGTCCTGAAGGACGCCAAGTTCCCCGTCGGCACCGCCTTCTACCCCGAAAAGAAGCAGTTCGGCTGCCCCACCGGCGGCGCCGGCCTCTGCATCCCGAAGGCGATCTCCGACGAGAAGAAGCTCGCCGCCATGCTCTTCATCGCGTTCATCACCAACCCCGAGAACACCGCCTACTACTCCCAGAACGTCGGCTACATGCCCGTCCGCAAGAGCGCCGTCAACGGCCCCCTCATGGCCGAGTTCTTCGCCAGGTACCCGCAGTTCAAGACGGCCGTCGACCAGCTCCCCAAGACCCGCCCGCAGGACTCCGCCCGCGTCTACGTCCCCGGCGGCGACGCCATCCTCGGTAAGGGCCTCGAACGGATGATCCTCAACAACGAGGACGCGAAGAACGTCTGGCCCGACGTCAAGAAGGAGCTCCAGAAGATCGTCGACACCGAAATCCGGCCCAAGCTCAAGATCTGAGCCCCCGGCCGCCATCCCCCTCCGGCAGCCCGGGGCGCGTCCCCGGGCTGCCCCATTCCCCACGGGAGGCTTCCATGGGCGTCGAGTTCGACCGCGTCCACAAGACCTTCGGCCACGTCCGCGCCGTCTCCGATCTCACCCTCGAGGTCTGCGAAGGCGAATTCCTCGTCCTCGTCGGCCCCTCGGGCTGCGGGAAGACCACTGCCCTCCGCATGGTCGCCGGCCTCGAAGAACCGACGTCCGGCGACATCCGCATCGACGGCCGCTCCGTGCTCGGCGTCGAACCGCGCGACCGCGATATCGCGATGGTCTTCCAGTCCTACGCGCTCTACCCGCACATGAGCGGTGCGACGACAACCTCGCCTTCGGCCTGCGCCAGCGCGAAGACACCGAAGGCGCGAGATCGACCAGCGCGTGGCGCGAAGTCGGCCGAGATGCTCGAGCATCGGTCCCCTCCTGAATCGCCGGCCGCGCGAACTCTCGGGCGGCCAGCGCCAGCGCGTCGCCCTCGGCCGGGCCATCGCCCGCCGGCCCCAGCGTCTTCCTCATGGACGAGCCGCTCAGCAACCTCGACGCCCAGCTCCGGCGTCCGCACCCGCGCCGAACTGAGCGACCTGCACCAGCCGCCTCGGCACGACGCTCATCTACGTCACCCACGACCAGGTCGAGGCGATGACCATGGGCACCCGCATCGCCGTGATGAAGGACGGCGTCCTCCAGCAGGTCGACACCCCGCAGCACATCTACGACCGGCCGGCGAACACGTTCGTCGCCTCGTTCATCGGCAGCCCGGCCATGAACCTGCTCCGCGGCGACCTCGTCCCCGGCCCCGGCGGCGCCCGTTTCGCTGCCGCTGCCATCGATATCCCGGTCGCCCGCCCGCCCCTCGGCAGCCTTCCTGCCCCCGCCGTGCTCGGCATCCGGCCGGAAGCGTTCCACCGCTGGCCGCAGGCCGCCCCGGCCCCCATCGCCGGCCCCGTCGTGCTCGTCGAACCCCACGGCCCAGACCTCTACGTCACCGTCGATGCTGCCGGCCAGCAGGTCACTGCGCGCCTCGACCCGGCCGTCGATGTCCGCCCCGGCGAGGTGCTCGGCCTCGTCCCCGCCGGCGACGCCTTCCACTGGTTCGACGCCGAAACCGGCCGGCGGCTCGATGCGGAGCCCGTCCCTGCCGAGCTTATCCGCGCCTGAATCTGCCGGGCGCGGGGCCGCTTGACGCCGAACCTACCGGGCGGAAGAATCCCCATGCTTCGAGAAGGAGGAGCCCTACACCCCATGAACGTCAAAGCAGCGGTCCTGTACGCCCCCAACCAGCCCCTCAGCATCGAGGAGATCGAGCTCGACGAGCCCCAGGCCGGCGAGGTCCTCATCAAGACTGCCGTCACCGGCGTCTGCCACTCCGACCTGCACTTCATGGAGGGCAAGTGGACTCTACCCCATGCCCGTCGTCCTCGGCCATGAGTCCGCGGGCATCGTGGAGGAAGTCGGCGACGGCGTCACCAACGTCACAGTCGGCGACCGCGTCGTCGTCGCCTTCGTCCAGTCCTGCGGCACTGCAACCGGTGCGTCACCGGCCGGCCCGAACCTCTGCGAGAACACCCAGGCCCTCGGCCGCTGGGCCGCGTCAGCCTCAAGGGCCAGCCGATCATGCAGTTCGCCGGCATGTCCGCCTTCGCCGAGTACCAGCTCGGTCAGCGCCCACGCCTGCGTCCACGTGCCCGGAAGGCGTCCCCATGGAGGCCGCGGCGCTCGTCGGGTGCAGCGTCATGACCGGCGTCGGCGCCGTGACGAACACCGTCAAGGTGCCAGGCCGGCCGACCGTCGCCGTCGTCGGCTGCGGCGGCGTCGGCCTGAACATCATCCAGGGCGCCAAGCTCGCCGGCGCCTCCCGCATCATCGCCGTCGACCTCATCGAGAGCAAGCTCGCCGCCGCGACGGGAGTTCGGCGCTACCGACGTCGTCGATGCTCGCAAGGGCGACGCCGTCGAGCAGGTCATCGCAGCATGACAGGCGGCGGCGTGGACTACGCCTTCGAGGCCATCGGCCTGACGAAGACCGCGCAGCAGTGCTTCGAAATGATCCCGCCGCGGCGGCCGGCCGTGATCGTCGGCATGCTGCCACTCACCGAGCAGCTCACGCATCCCCACGCCGGCATGGCCTTCCTCGGCGAAAAGGGCATCGTCGGCAGCTTCTACGGCTCGACGCGCCAGACCTACGACATGCCCTGGCTCATGGAGCTCTACCGCCAGAAGCGCCTCAAGATCGACGAGCTCATCTCGCGCCGCTACACGCTGGACCAGATCAACGAGGCGTACGACGCGCTCAAGAAGGGCGAAGGTGAACCGCTAGCGTCATCGTCTTCGACAACTGAGACGTCGCCCGAGCCCTGGGACGAACGAAGCGGCGCGCCGATTCGGCGGGGCGCCCGCGTCTCGTGCGAAAAGGCCGAGCGTCAGCCCTTCGCGCAGGCCAGGACCGGGTCGTAGTCCGGGATGCTCCGTGATCTTCTCGCTCGGCTGGATCCACGCCACCTTGCCGTCCTTGTCCGACCACGATCACGACGCGGTTGGCGATCCACCGCGCCTTCGATGAGCACCCCGTACTTCCGCGCCGTCTCACCCAGCGGGTTGAAGTCGCTCAGGACGGGAAGTCCACCCCCAGCTGCTTCCTTCCACGCCTTCAGCGCCCACGGGCCGTCGCGTCGAAATGACGACCGGGATGGCGCCCTGCGCTTCGAACTCCTTCCCTTCTGCTCGATGAGCGGCAGCTGGTTGCTGCACACCGGCGAAAAGGCCGCCGGGACGAAGTTGATGATGACCGCGTTCTTGCCCCGGTAGTCCGAAAGCTTGAACTTCTCGCCCGTCGGGCTCATCGGCAGCTCGAAATCCGGCGCCTCGTCGCCCACCTTCAGCGTTGCTGTTTCAGCCACGGGTAACCCCCATTCCTCGAAAGATTACCGAGCGATCGTACAGGCTTCCCGCGCGCCGCGTCTGCCCTCCGCCCCGGGTGCAGGCCGTTCACGGGCCCGCCTATAATCGCTAACGGCACTCGCACCATCCCACCAGGAGTAACCACAGGCCATGAACCTTCTCCGCATCCTGCGCCCGTCGACGCAGGTCGCGCAGCGCGCACTGCGACGGCCCCTGCGGCGTCTACGACCCGGCCGCGGCCCGCATCGCCGCCGAAGCCGTCCTCTCCATGGAGAAGAAGATCGCCGCGCTCGGGGATGCCCAGGACCTGGCGACCGATCAACACCCGCACGCGCTTCATCGTCATCAAGGAGCAGCAGGCCGAGCATCGTCAAGAAGGAGCTCGACATCCTCTGGCACGACTACTTCAAGCCGGAGCACCTCGAGAAGTACCCCAACCTGCACGACGTCTTCTGGAAGGCGGCGAAGGCCGGCCTCGAAGAGCAAGCACGGAGCCAGGACCCCGCCAACGGCGAGGCGCTCCTCAAGGCCGTCGAAGAGATCCACAACATCTTCTGGGCCACCAAGAACCGCACCGACGTCCCCTTCTACCGCGCCAACCCCTGAGCCTGGCGCGCCGGCGAACCCGCTCCGAGGGGGTCTGCAGCTGCAGACCCCTTCGCCGCATCTGCCCCGTTCATCCCAACCCCGGTACACTGAATATCGATGTTCGAAACGCTTACCGACCGGCTGCAGGGCGCCTTCCGCAAATTCGGCTCCCGCGGCATCGTCACCGAGGAAGACCTCGACCAGGCCCTCCGCGAAGTCCGCATGGCCATGCTCGAGGCCGACGTCAACTTCCGCGTCGTCCGCGAATTCACCGCCCGCGTCCGCGAAAAAGCCCTCGGCGCCGAGGTCCTGCGCAGCCTCACCCCCGCGCAGCAGGTCATCGACATCGTCCACCAGGAGCTGGTCGATATCCTCGGCGGCGATGCCCCCAAGCTCGCCACCTCCAGCCGACCGCCGACCGTCATCATGCTCGTCGGCCTCCAGGGTTCCGGGAAGACCACCAGCGCCGCCAAGCTCGCCAACCTCCTCAAGAAGCAGCGGCTCCGCCCACTCCTCGCGGCCTGCGACATCTACCGCCCGGCAGCCGTCGACCAGCTCGTCACGCTCGCGCGCACCCTCGACGTGCCCATCCACGAAGAAGGCACGAGCGTCAAACCCGCCGTCATCGCCCAGAACGCCCTCGAAAAAGCGAAGCGCATGGGCGCCACCCACCTCATCGTCGACACCGCCGGCCGCCTCCACATCGACGACGACATGATGAACGAGGTCGCCGAGCTCCGGCGCCTCCTCGACCCCGCGGAAGTCCTCTTCGTCGCCGACGCGATGGCCGGCCAGGACGCCGTGAACGCCGCGAAGGAGTTCCACGAGCGCGTCGGGACGACCGGCCTCATCCTCACCAAGATGGACGGCGACGCCCGGGGCGGCGCTGCCCTCAGCATCCGCGCCGTCACCGGCGTCCCCGTCAAGTTCATCGGCGTCGGCGAAAAAGCCGATGCCCTCGAGCCCTTCTACCCCGACCGCCTCGCGAGCCGCATCCTCGGCATGGGCGACCTCCTCACGCTCATCGAAAAAGCCAAGGAGACGATGGGCGAAGAGGACACCGACGCCTTCAAGGACAAGCTGAAGCGCGGCACCTTCGACCTCCAGGACTTCGTCGACCAGCTCCGCAAAGTCCGCAAGATGGGTCCGCTCGGCCAGCTCGTCTCAATGCTCCCCGGGTTCAACCGCATCAAAATGCAGCTCCAGGTCGACGACATCGACGACCGCTTCTTCGCCCAGGCCGAGGCGATCGTCCTCTCCATGACCCCGTGGGAGCGCCGCCACCCCGAGAAAATCGACGGCAAGCGGCGCAAGCGCATCGCACGCGGCAGCGGCACCGACCCCTCCCAGGTCAACCAGCTGCTCAAGCAGTTCTTCGAAGCCCGCAAAATCGCCAAGACGCTCAGCACCGGCAAGATGCCGCTCTTCCGCTGAGGCAGCAGCACCCGGCGCGCCGCCTGCCGCGTGGCGCTAACGCCGTCATGTCGTATCCTCAGTACCACCGCCAATCCCGTCCGCCCCGCGCGGGCGTTTCGCAGGAGCTCCCATGATTCGCATCCGCCTCCGGCGCACCGGCAAGAAGGGCTACCCCCTCTACCGCGTCGTCGTCGCCAACCAGCCCGACCGCCGCGACGGCCGCTTCATCGAAACCCTCGGGTCCTACGACCCGCACCAGGACCCGCCCCGCATCACCCTCGATGCGGACCGCACCCGCGAGTGGATCAGCAAGGGCGCCCAGCCCTCCGAGGCCGCCGAAAAGATCCTCGTCCGCGCCGGCGTCATCGAAAAGAAGCCCCCGATCGTGAAGGCGAAGCTCGAAGCGAAACGCGCCGAGCAGGCGAAGGCCGCCGCCGAGCGCGCCGCCGCCCGCGCGAAGGCCGAAGCTGAAGCTGCCGCTGCGGCCGCCGCCGAAGCCCCCGCTGAGGCCGAATCCAGCGAATCCGCCGAGTAACCGATGCCCGAGACCATGACCGGCGAGCTCATCGAATACCTCGCGAAGGCCCTCGTCGACCACCCCGACGACGTCCAGGTCAGCGAGTCCATCCAGGGCGACCGCGTCACCGTCTACCTCAACGTCCACGAGGACGACTACGGCAAGGTCATCGGCAAGGGCGGCCGCATCGCCACCTCCCTCCGCGCGCTCGCCAAGGTCGCCGCAGTCCGCGAAGACGTCCGCGTCAACCTGGAGATTGGCCACTGAGCGAGACGCCCTCGCCCGGTCCCTCCCGTCCCCCGCGCCCGCGCAACCCTGTCACGCTGCCCGCCGAACCCCGGCCGGGCTTTACCGCCGTCGCCCGCGTCCTCCGGCCCCACGCCCTCCGCGGCGAGCTCCGGGTCGAGGTCTTCTCGCCGACCGCCCGCAACATCCAGCGCGGCCGCCCTGTCTACGTCCGCGGCATCCGCCGCATCGTCCAGCGCGCCCGCCAGGCCGGCGATGACTGGATCATCAAGCTCTCCGGCCTCGAAACCCGCACCGAGGTCGAAGACCTCCACGGCGAACTCCTCGAAGCGCTCGACAGCGACGTCCTCCGCGACGACGCCGAGTCCTACTTCATCCACGAACTCATCGGCCTCGCCGTGGTGACCGCTGCCGGCGAAGCCCTCGGCACGCTCGTCGAAGTCCTCCAGCCCGGCGCCAACGACGTCTACGTCGTCCACGGCGCGCGGGGCGAAATCCTCGTCCCCGCCATCGGGCAGGTCGTCCAGTCCATCGACCTCGCCGCCGGCCGCATGGTCATTACACCTTTGCCCGGCATGCTGGACGAATCGCCATAAACGATTGAAACCGTCTATAGCCCCGACTACACTGACCCCGGCCGGTGGCGGGGTGCTTAGCCTCTGGCCAAACACCACAACCCGAACGACCCAGGGGGAAGTTGCATGTCCAAGGCCGAAGCGCTCCAGGTAGTCGCGGAATGCGTGCATCACTGGATCCTCGAACCTCCGCGTGGAGAGCTGACGCCCGGGCGGTGTAAGAAGTGCGGCAAAGAGCGCGAGTTCACCGGCGAAACCTCCTACCGCATCGGCCGGGGCTCCTCCCACCGCTCCTAGCCCCGCTTCCCAGTTGACCCACCGGCGAGCCGCTTCCTACGATGGAGGCGGCTCGTTCACATGTGGGGACGTAGCTCATCTGGGAGAGCGCAGCATTCGCATTGCTGAGGTAAGGGGTTCGAGTCCCCTCGTCTCCACCACCCCCACACCATCGACAGCCCCCGCGCCTCGCCGCACAATACCGGCCGTGCACCGCGTCCGCGTCGAGCCCGGGGGCTTCGAATTCCCCGCACCCCACAACGACACCGTCCTCGATGCCGCCAACGCCGCCGGCTACTACTGGCCCGTCGGCTGCAGCCGCAACGGCGAATGCACCAACTGCGCCATGACCGTCATCTCCGGCCTCGGCCGCGTCAGCGTCATGGGCCGCTTCGAACGCGCCAACCTCATCCGCCAGCGCGGCCCCCGCGCCATCGAAGACCCCCGCCTCCGCCTCGCCTGCCAGGCCCGCGTCCTCGGCGACATCGCCGTCGAAAAGACCGGCGTCTTCCCCGACCCATTCGCACGCCAGGAGGCCCGCTGACCCATGCCCTACGTCATCACCGAACCCTGCATCGGCGTCAAAGACGCCTCCTGCGTCGACGTCTGCCCCGTCGATTGCATCCATACCACCGACGACGCGCCGCAGTACTACATCAACCCCGACCAGTGCATCGACTGCGCCGCCTGCGAACTCGCCTGCCCCGTCAGCGCCATCGCCCACGACGCCTCCCTCGAAGGCGACATGCGCCATTACATCGAGATCAACGCCAACTTCTACCGTTCCTAAGCGCTACCCTAAGAGCCGACGGCACCCCGCCGCGGAGGAACCCCGTGGAACTGGCACAGCTCGAAGCCTTCATCCAGGTCGCTCACCACCGCTCCTTCAGCCGTGCAGCCGAGGCCCTCTTCCTCACTCAGCCTTCCGTCACCGCCCGCATCCAGTCGCTCGAGCGGGAACTCGGCGAGCGCCTCTTCGAACGCACCGGCCGCAGCGTCACCCTCACCGATGCCGGCCGCGCCTTCATGCCCCACGCCCAGCGCGCCCTGACCGCCGTCCAGGAGGGCACCGACGCCATCGAAGCCGTCCGCCACGGCGAAGTCGGCACCATCCGCATCGGCGCCTCCACCTCCATCGCCACCTACGTCCTCCCGCGCATCCTGAAGAAATTCCGGGAGCTCCGTCCCCGCGTCCACATCCACCTCGCGACCGGGCAGACCGAGGACATCATCGATTCCCTCCTCGCCGGCGACTTCCACGTCGCCGTCACCCGCCTCGCCCAGCACCCCGAAATCCAGTCCCTCCACCTCTACAACGACGACCTCGCCCTCGTCGTCCCGCCGGACCACCCCTTCGCCCAGAAGGGCCGCGTCTCCATCGCCGAGGCCGGCCGCCAGCCGTTCCTCTTCTTCGAACGCGGCTCCAGCTACCACAGCCTCGTCTACTCCATGTTCCTCCGCGCGGGCGTCGTCCCCGAATCCGTCATGGAGCTCGACGATATGGAGACCACCAAGCACATGGTCGAAGCCGGCCTCGGCGTCGCCATCCTCCCGGTCGTCTCCTTCGAGCGCGAGCGTGAGCGCGGCACCCTCGCCCGCGTCGAAATCCGCGAAATGGAGCAGCCCGCCCAGCGCGAAGTCGGCGTCCACATCCTCCGCAACCGCATCCTCGCGCCGCCCATTCACGAGTTCCTCCGCATCCTCACGCAGGAATTCGGCGTCGAGAACACCTTCCAGGCCGCCGCGCCCGCGCGCGCCTGACCATCGCCCCAATCCGCAGCCCTTCCTACACTAGGAGTCGCCATGAACTCCGCCATCATCCTCGCCGCCGGCATCTCCCAGCGCATGGGCACCCTCAAGCCCCTCCTCGATTGGGGCGGCCAGCCCCTCATCCGCTACGAACTCGAACAGCTCTGGGAAGCCGGCGCCGATGAAGTCATCGTCGTCCTCGGCTACCGCGCCGACGACGTCTCCCGCCAGCTCCGCGGCATCCCCTGCCGCATCATGTTCAACCCCCGCTTCCAGCTCGGCCGCGCCGGCTCGCTCCGCATCGGCGCCAAGGCCGCCAACCGCGACGCTGACCGCATCCTCATCGAGGACGTCGACCAGCCCCGGCCCGCTGCATTCCTCCGCGCGCTCTACGAAGGTCACCCGGCCGATGCGGACTACACCGTCCCGGTCCACGCCGGCAAACACGGCCACCCTGTCGTCGTCGCCGGCCGCCTCCGCGAAGAGCTCATGCATGCCGACGACGCCACGGAGGGCCTCCGCGGCATCCTCCGCGCCCACGAAAGCCTCCACGCCGAAGTCGACGCTGGCGACCTCCTCGACCTCACCTTCAACACCCCCGAGGAGTATCAGGCCGCGCGCGACCGCTTCTTCGCCGCCGTCCGCTGATGCCCCTCGTCGGCAGCGGCCGCCCGCGCCCGCGCCTCGTCGTCTTCGACCTGGACCGCGCCCTCGTCGATAGCCGCCCCGCCTTCGCCTACGCCATCGAAGAAGCCATCGCCGCCGTCACCGGCCGCCGGCTCTCTGCCCGCGACCTCGCCGACGCCTACCACACGCGGCCCTGGCGCGAGGCGCTCCGGGTCCTCCTCGATGACCCGCGCGAGCGCGACGCCGCCGAGGCGCTCTGCGAGCAGTACGCAGCCCGCAGCGCCCTCAAGCGCCTCCTCGTCTTCGACGGCATCGGCATGGCGCTCGATGAACTCCGCGGCGAACTGATCGACATGGCGGCGTTCACCCGGCTGCCCTACGGCCTCGCCCGGAAACACGCCGAGTCCACCGGCCTCGACCGCTTCCTCTCGCTCATCGTCCCGCCGCCGGAGGGCCGTTTCGACCCGGCCGGGCAGCTCGAGCAGTGCCTCGCCCTGCTCGAAACGCATGCCACCGAAACCGCCGTCGTGGCCCCCGGCCGCTTCGAACGATCGGCGGCCGAGCGCGCCGGCGCCATCGCCTTCACCGCCGCCTGGTCCGTCGAACCCGACCCCGGCGGCATCGAAGTCGCCTCGCCAGCCGCGCTGCGCGAGGCGATCCTCCGCCGCTGGGAAGGCCGCGCCCCGGCCGGTTAGCGCCCGGCCGCCGCCCGCGCCCGCGGCTCCACCAGCGCGTGGCAGCCCGGGCAGTAGGTCTGCTCCCGGCTCGAGGTGAATTCCAGCTCGCACTTCGGGCAGGTCACCAGCTTCCGCTTCATCGTCGTTCTCCTTCGCGGGGTTCACCCCCAGCATCGGCCGGCCGCGCTGCGCGAGGTAGGCGCAATTCGGCATCGATTCCTAAAAATCCATATGTGGAGACTATCGATCGATAGGTCAGGTGAACACCCGGGAAACGCCGCGCTCCGCTAGACTGGGGATACGCCCTGCCCCAATCCCCGCCCGGAGGTTCCGCATGGCCATCATCCTCACCACCACCAACACCGTCGAAGGCCGCCCCATCCAGCAGTACCTCGGCCTCGTCGCCGGTGAAGTCATCCTCGGCGTCAACGTCTTCAAAGACATCGCTGCCGGCTTCCGCAACATCGTCGGCGGCCGCTCCGGCAAGTACGAAGAAGAGCTCCGCAAAGGCCGCGACCACGCCGTTGCCGAGATGCTCCAGTACGCCCAGCAGCTCGGCGCCGATGCCGTCGTCGGTGTCAAAATCGATTACGAAACCGTCGGCGGCCAGATGCTCATGATCACCGCCTCCGGCACGGCCGTGAAGCTCTCCTGAACCCGGCCGTTCGGCGGGTGGAACGTTAGTGCCTGCCCGCTAGGCTACGAACACGAACCACCCACCCGGAGGGACTCCCTTGGTCACCAGGATCGGCATCAACGGCTTCGGCCGCATCGGCCGTCAGGTCTTCAAAGCCATCACCGACCGCTACGCCGGCACCCTCGAAGTCGTCGCCATCAACGACCTCGTCGCCACCGACGTCAATGCCAACCTGCTGAAGTACGACTCGAACTACGGCCGCTGGAACCGCGACGTCCGCGCCGAGCAAGACGCCCTCGTCGTCGACGGCCGTGCCGTCCGCGTCTTCGCGGAGCGCGACCCCGGCGCCATCCCGTGGGGCTCCGTCGGCGCCGACATCGTCATCGAGTCCACCGGCCTCTTCACCGACGCCACGAAGGCTGCCGCTCACCGCCGCGATTCGGTGAAGAAGGTCATCATCTCCGCACCCGCCAAGAACGAGGACGTCACCATCGTCCTCGGCGTCAACCCCGACGCCTACGACCCGGCGAAGCACCACGTCATCTCCAACGCCTCCTGCACCACCAACGGCCTCGCGCCCGTCGTCAAGGTCATCGTCGACAACCTCGGCCTCGTCAAAGGCCAGATGACCACCATCCATTCCTACACCAACTCCCAGCAGATCCTCGACAAGGCCGCCGGCAGCGACCTCCGCGAAATGCGCGCCGGCGCCCTCAACATCGTCCCCACCTCGACCGGCGCGGCCCGCGCCCTCAAGCTCGTCATCCCCGAAGTCGAAGGCAAGCTCGACGGCCTCGCCTACCGCGTCCCGACCCCGACCGTCTCCATCGTCGAAGTCGTCGCCCTCACCGAAAAGGACACCACGAAGGACGCCCTCAACGACCTCATTCGCGAGACCGCCGCCGAGAAGATGAAGGGCATCCTCGGCATCACCATGGACCCCGTCGTCTCCATGGACATGAAGGGCGACGAGCGCTCCTCCATCGTCGACGGGCTCTCGACCAACGTCGTCGGCGGCAATCTCGTGAAGGTCGCCGCCTGGTACGACAACGAATGGGGCTACGCCTGCCGCCTCAGCGACCTCGCCGCCTTCGTCGCCGAAAAAGGCCTCTAAACCGGCACGCCGCGCTCCCGGACGGCACGTCGCGCCCCCGCACCCGCGGGGGCGCGGCCGTTTCCCCGCCCTCGCGGGGCGCCGCCGGCTCCCGTATCATCCCGCGCCATGCCCGGGGGACCGCTCGCCGGCTACCGCATCCTCGAAATCGCCCAGGCGCTCGCTGTCCCGTTCGCCGGCCTCCTCCTCGCCGACCTCGGCGCCGACGTCATCAAAGTCGAGCCCCCGGAGGGCGACGGCATCCGCCACACGATGGAGCCGATCCTCCCCGGCGAAAGCAAGGGCTACACCCTCGTCAACCGCGGCAAGCGCGCCGTCTGCCTCGATATCACGCGCGAGGACGCGCGCCCGGTCCTCCAGCGCCTCGTCGCCTGGGCCGATGCCGTCCTCGTCTCGCTCAAGCCGGCCGACCTCCCCCGCTACAGCCTCACCTGCGATGACCTCCGCACCTGGAACCCCCGCATCGTTTTCCTCGAACACGTGCCCCTCGGCCATGCCGGCCCCTTCGGCGGCGACCCCGGCTACGACGTGGTCGTCCAGGCCATCTCCGGCCTCTCCGTCACCACGGCCCGCGAACGCGGCGGCGTGCCGATGAACATCCGCCCGGCATTCAACGACATGGCGACCGGCGCCTTCAGCGCCCTCGGCGTCGTTGCCGCCCTCCTCCACCGCGAGCGCACCGGCGAGCCGCTCCGCCTCGAAACTTCGCTGCTCGGCACCGCCATGGCCCTCGGCAACCAGCTCCTCAGCTGGTTCGCCGCCACCGACCCGCCCCGCGACGAGGCCTTCCGCGCTGCGCTCGCCGCCGCCCGCGCAGCCGGCGCTGATTTCGAAGCCCAGCGCCGCATCTACGAGCAGACCTACCTCCGCGGCAGCGCCGCCAACATCTACTTCCGCGTCTACCGCACGAGCGACGGCTTCGTCGCCGTCGGCTGCCTGAGCCCCGCCCTCAACGCCCGCTTCCGCGCCGTCACCGGCCTCCACGACCCGCGGACCGAGCCCGGCTGGGATTTCGACGCCCCCGGCGCCGCTGACCGCCTCGCCGCGCTCGTCGCCGACGCCGAAGCTCGCTTCGCCGCCGATACGACCGCAAGCTGGCTCGAGCGCCTCCGCGCCGGCGGCGTCCCCTGCGGCCCGCTCAACTTCCCGCCAGAGGCGATGTTCCACCCCCAGCTCGTGGACAACGGCTTCGTCGTCGAGCTCGAACACCCGCTCTTCGGCGCCTACCGCACGTTCGGCCCTGCCGTCCGCGTCGAGGGCAGCGCCGCGCCCGCCGGGCGCCATCCGCCTCTCCTCGACGAGCACACCGACGAGGTGCTCGCTGAGCTGGGTTTCGACGGGGCCGAGGTCGCCCGGCTCCGCGCCGCCGGGGTCGCCGGCGCCGCCCCGCCCGGCGCCTGACCCGTTTCCTGTCCCGAACGTCCGCCGGCCGTATCCTGTAGCCCACCACTGGAGGAGCGCGTGGCCGAGACCTCCCCCGCCGTCACGCCCGCCCGCGGCCGCCTCGCCGCCCTGCGGTCCGGCCCCATCGCGCGCCTCCTCACGTGGCAGGCAGGGCTCGCGGCCGTCCTGCTCCTTGGGGCTGTCCTCCGCTTCCACGGCCTCGGCTGGGACCGGCCGGCGGAGGCCGCTTATCCCCTCCAGATGCACCCCGATGAGCGGTTCCTCTCCCTCGTCGCGAACCGCATCGACTGGCCCGGCAGCGTCGGCGGCTACTTCGATACCGCCCGCTCGCCGCTCAACCCCTACAACGACGGCGAAACCAACTCCTACGTCTACGGCACCTTCCCGCTCTTCCTCGTCAAAGCCGTCGCCACCCTCCGCGGCGACGACCCGCCCGGGCCGGGCAACTCGTACGCCGCGACGGTCGTCTCCGGCCGGCAGGTGACGGCCGCCTTCGATGCGCTCGCCATCCTCCTCGTCTTCCTCCTCGGCAGCGCCCTCGGCAGCCGCCGCCTCGGCCTCCTCGCGGCCCTCCTCTACGCCCTCGCCGTCCTTCCGACCCAGCTCGCCCACTTCTGGGCGATGGACCCTTACCTCAACGTCTTCGCCCTCCTCACCCTCCTCCTCTCCGTCCACTGGGTGCGCGCCGAAGGCCCTCGCGCCTGGTGGCTCGCCATCGGCTTCGGCGCCAGCATCGGCCTCGCCACGGCCTGCAAGGTCAACGGCGCGATCTTCGCCGCCATCCCCGTCCTCGCCTTTGCCGTCCGCATCGCGCTCTATGACCTCCGCCGTCTCGCCGCCCGATGGGACGGGAGCGAGCCGCCTCCCCGCCACGGCTCGGCCTGGCTGAGCGACCTCTCCATGCTCTGCCTCGCTGGCGCTGTCTCGCTCCTCGTCTTCCGCGTCGCCCAGCCCTACGCCTTCGCCGGCCCCCACGTATGGGATTTCGCCCTCAACCAGCGGTGGTGGGACGACATCCAGCGCGAACGCGACTTCCAGCAGGGCAACGTCGACTACCCGCCGTTCATCCAGTTCGCGGGCACGACGCCGTTCCTCACGGCCCTCCGCAATATCACCCTCTGGGGCCTCGGTCCCGTCCTCGCCGCCGCCGCATTCGCCGGCCTCATCGCAGCCGCGGTTCGAACCGCCCGTTCCCGCGACCTCGTCCTCGTCCTGCCGCTCGCCTTCGCCCTGCTCCTCTTCGGCTTCTGGGGGCCGCGCTTCGTCGCGTTCATGCGCTACTTCCTGCCGATGTACCCCGTCCTCTGCCTCTTCGCCGCGTGGGGCCTGCTCCAGCTGCTCGAGCGCAGCCGCGCCGGCCTCTCGCTCCCCCGCGGCCGCGTTCGCGTATCCCTGCCCCCGCCGCGCGCCCGCGTCCTCGCGTTTGCGGCGCTCGCCATCGTCCTCGGGGCCTCGGCCTGGTGGGCGCTCGCCTTCCAGCGCGTCTACCTCGAAGAGCACCCCCGCATCGCCGCCACCCGCTGGGTCTACGCGAACGTCCCGCCCGGCAGCGCCATCACCACAGAGATCTGGGACGACCCCGTGCCCTGGGACCTCCCCGGCCGTCCCCGTGCGTACCGCCTCGTCGAACTCGACATGTACCGCACCGACTCGCCGGAAAAAATCCGCGACCTCGTCTTCGGCGTCCCTGGCGACCCCGCGAAGGCCGGCCTCGCCGGCGCCGACTACGTCGCGGTCACTTCCAACCGCATCCGCGACTCGGTCACGAAGCTCGAGCGGGAATACCCGGCCACCATCCGCTACTACCAGCTCCTCGAATCCGGCGACCTCGGCTTCCAACGCGTCGCGACCTTCACCGTCCACCCCTCGTTCCTCAGCATCTCGGTCGACGATTCCGGCGCCGAGGAGTCGTTCACCGTCTACGACCACCCCGAGGTCCGCATCTACCGGAAGACCGCGGCCTTCGACCCTGCCCGCGCCTACGCCCTCCTCAGCGAGGCGCGCCCGGAGGCCGCCGTGAACCTCCTCCCCCGCCAGGGCCGCTCGAACGGCCTCCAGTTCACCGCCGCCGAGGCCGAAATCCAGCAGTCCGGCGGCACCTTCGCGGACGTTTTCGATGCCCCCGGCTGGATGAACCGCACCGCATGGGTCTGGTGGCTGCTCTGGCTCCAGGCCGCGAGCCTCGCCGCCGTGCCGTGGGTCACCTGGCTCTTTCGCCCGTTCGCCGGCCGCGGGTACGGCCTCGCGAAGCTCTTCGGCCCGCTCGCGGTCGTTCTCTTCACCTGGATGGCCGTCGCCTGGGGGCCGTTCCACTTCTCGAAAGGCCTCGCATGGGCCGCGTTTGCCGCGGTCCTCGCGGGCGGCGTTGCCGTCGGCCTCCTCCGCCGCAGCGCCCTGCGCGACGACCTCCGCGGCCAGCGGCGCAACTGGCTCGCCGCCGAGGCCGTCTTCCTCCTCGCCTTTGCCGCCTTCCTCCTCCTCCGCATGGCGAACCCGGACCTCTGGCACCATCCCCAGGGCGGGGAAAAGCCGATGGAGGTCGCCTACTTCACGGCCGTCGTCCGCTCCACCATCCTCCCGCCCTACGACCCCTGGTTCGCCGGCGGCAGCCTCAACTACTACTACATGGGGTGGTTCTACCTCGCCGTGCCGGTGCGCGCCTTCGGCATCCTGCCCGAATACGCCTTCAACCTGGGCGTGCCTACCTTCGCCGCCACGGCTGCCGCCGCTGCCTTCGCCATCATCAGCGGCCTCGTGGGCGCGGCGGCCCCATCCATTGCCGCCGTCCGGCGGCGCGCCGCCGAACCGCTCCTCGCCGGCGCGTTCGCCGCCTTCCTCCTCGTCGCCATCGGCAACCTCGATGCCGCCCACCAGTGGGTCGAACGGCTCCAGGCGCTCAACCAGTGGTCGTTCGCCTCGGGCACGCCGGTCCTCGGCGGCGCCGTCGGGTTCGCGGGCGGCCTCTGGCGCTGGCTTTTCGGCGGCGCGCAGCTCCCGCCCTTCGACTGGTGGCGCAGCTCCCGCGTCCACTTCGGCAGCTTCGATATCACCGAGTTCCCCTACTGGTCGTTCCTCTTCGCCGACCTCCACCCCCATCTGATGGGGATCCCCTTCTTCGTCAGCCTTGCAGGCACCGGCGCGGCGCTCGCGCTCTCCGCCGCGCGCGGCGATCGGCTTCGCCCGTGGGTGCTGGCTGCCGTCGCGGGCCTTTTCATCGGCCTCATCCGCACCGTCCACACCTGGGACTTCCCGACCGCCGCGCTCCTCGCCGCCGGCGCCATCGCCCTCGCCGGGCTCCTCGCGCCCGGCTCAGCCGAGCGCCGCGCCTGGACGGTTCTCGGTCAGCTCGCGCTCGCCGGCCTCGTCGCCGCCGCCGCGTTCGCCCCCTACAACGCCCGCTTCGAAACCTTCGACCCCGGCATCACCCGCGCCCCGGCGACCACGCCGCTCCACCAGTTCGTCGTCCAGTACGGCGTGTTCCTCGCGCTCACGGCAGCGTTCGTCGCCCTGCGCTGCCGCGAAGAACTCGAAGCCCGCGGCTTCGACCCCGGGCGCAACCCGGTGCTCGCGGTCGTCGCCGGCCGTCTCGAGCTCGTCTCCCTCGCCGTCTTCCTCGCAGGGCTCATCGCCTTCACGTGGCCCTTCGGCCTCGCCACCGTCGCCATGGCGCTGGCCGCCCTGGCCTTCCTGATGAACCTCGCCTGGCTCGACCTGCGCGCGTCCGAGCGCGACGTCCCGCGGCTCATCGCCACGCTCTTCCTCGCGCTCGCGGTCGCCATCGCCGCTGGCGTCGATATCGTCACCCTGAAGAACGACATCGTGCGGATGAACACCGTCTTCAAGTTCAGCCTCCAGGCGTGGCACCTCTTCGCGCTCGGCGGCGGCTACGCCGCCTGGTACACCGTCCGCGGCCTCGTCGAACGCGCCCGCGGGGCGGCAGTGCCGGCCCGCGGGGCTGCCGGGCTCGCCCTCGCCGCGCTCGCCGCCGTCGTCGTCGCCTCCAGCCTCTTCCTCGTCTCCGGCACCCGCGCCCGCCAGGAGGCCCGCTTCGGCGACACACCCCTCACGCTCAACGGCTTCGCCTTTTTCGAACACGGCGTCTTCACCGAGCCCCGCAGCGACGCGACCCCGGCCGACGACGTCACCTTCCGCCTCGATGAAGACCTCCCGCTCATCGCATGGCTCCGCCAGAACGTCGAAGGCTCGCCGGTCATCGTCGAAGCCGTCGGCCCGCTCTACCGCTGGACTGGCCGCATCTCCCAGTACACCGGCCTTCCCGCCGTCATCGGCTGGGACTGGCACCAAATCCAGCAGCGCACCGACTACGCCCACCTCGTCCAGGAGCGCCGCACCGACGTCCAGCTCTTCTACACCGACCCCTCCACCGACCGCGCCGAGCGCTTCCTCCGCAAATATGATGTCCGCTACGTCGTCGTTGGCACCGAGGAGCGCGTCCACGGCACCGAAGCGGGCCTCGCGAAGTTCGCCGCCATGCCGGCCCTCACCGAGGTCTTCCGCGACGGCCCGAACGTCATCTACCGCGTCGACCAGGACCGCCTCGCCGCCGACATCCTCGCCCGGGACCTCCGCCGTGCGCCTTGAGGCCCCGGCCATCGACCTCCTCGCCGAGTGGGTGCCTCGCCGCGACCTCGAGGCGATGCGCATCGTCACCGGCTGGCCCTGGCGCTGGATTCCCGCCCTGCTCGGCAAGACGGCCATCACCTTCGCGCCGTTCGTCTTCTTCCGCGCCGGCGGCTACCGGCCGGATACGGCCGCCGGCCTCGCCCTCATCGCCCACGAAGCGCTCCACCTCACCCAGGTCCGCGAGATGGGCCGGCCCCGGTTCTACGCCCGCTACCTGCTCGGCCAGCTCCAGTCTGGCTTCCGCCACAGCCGCCACCCGCTCGAAGTTCCCTGCATCGAACGCCAGCGGGACATCCGCGCCGCGCTCCGCGCCCGCGGCCTCCCCGGCTGATCAGCCGTCGAACAGCCCCAGCGCCCGGAACACCCCTTCGAAGGCCGACAGGCTGCCCGGGTTGAAGTGCGGCAGCACGTACGCCACCCGCCCGTCCTGCCCGATCACGACCACGCCGCGGCGCGACTTCCGCTCCTCCTGGTCCCAAAAGCCGTACGCCTTCACCGCCTCTCCGTAAAAGTCGCTGATGAGCGGAAACGGGAAATGGTCGCGCTCGTGGAACTTCGCGTGCGAGCCGATCCCGTTCGTGTTGATGCCGAACACCTGCACGCCGGCCTGCCGCAGCGTCTCGTACTCCTGCGCGAAGGCCTTCAGCTCGCTCGTGCAGATCGGCATCCCGTCGTCCTGGTAAAAAATCAGCAGCACCCGCCCTTTTGGCAGCAGCTCCCGGAGCCGGACCGTGAACGGCTCGCCGCCGTCCGGCACCGCCGGCAGCTCGAAATCCGGCGCCGGCTCGCCCGGCTGCACCGGCCCCCGGAGCGGCGGCTCCTGACCGTTCGCGTGCCCGCTCACGGCAGCGGCTCGAACCCCGGCAGCGTGCCCTCGACGCCGCGCGTCCCGGCGATGACCCGGATGCGCCCGAGCCCGGCGCCGTCCGTCAGGTGCTCGAGCGCGCGCCGCCGCGTGAAGTACTCCTGCAAGTCGCCCCGCGCCGCTTCCACCAGCCCGCCCAGCCCGACGCTGTACAGGAACTCCTGCTGCGAGACCGGCCCCCACGGCTGCATCCCCGCGTCCTCCAGCGCCGTCAGCAGCTCCGACAGGTTCACGTGCGACGTCAGATCCTGCTCGCCGACGTGGATGTACGGGTTCTCGTGCGCCGTATGTCGGTAGAAGCAGAGCAGCGTCCCCTGCCGCCGCCACGGCGCCCACAGCTCCTCCTGCGGGTAGCCGTAATCGAACACCAGCACCGCCCCGCGCTCCACCAGCCCGCAGAGGCTGACCATCGCCGGGTAGGCCGCCGGGTTCACTTCGAACCGCCCCTCGGCCGGCGCATCGTCGATCGTCGCAATCGGCCCGCGCTCCTCGACGAACTGCTCGCCGTCCCAGCGCACGTACACCTCCACCGGCCCCCGCGGCGAGCCTTCGAACACCCGCACCGGGAAGGCGTCGAACAGCTCGTTCGCCACGACGACCCCTGCCGCCGCTGGCGCCACCGGCGGCACCCGCCAGTCGACCCGCGGGTCGTCGCCCGGGCTGTTCGGTTCGATAGCGACATAACGAAGTGCGTGGGCGAACGCCGGGTCGCGCCCCTCCGCCCAGTCGAGCACCGCCCTCGCGAGGTGCCCCTCGCCCGCGCCCGGCTCGAAGATGGTGAACTCCCCCGGCTCGCCCAGCCGCCGCCACACCTCCCGCGCCCAGCCGGCCACTGCCCAGCCGAACATCGGGTGCACCGCCGGGCTCGTCAGGAAGTCGCCCTGCCGGCCGATGCGCCCCCGCTTCCGATAGTAGCCGTGCTCCGGGTGGTAGAGCGCCAGCTCCATGAACCGCTGGAACGGGATCGCCCCGCCATCCATCTCGGCGATGATCGCCGCGATCAGCCGCGGGTTCCCCAGCGCCGCCGTGCCCGGGTCGAGGTCGAGCGTCATCGCTTCCAGTATGCGCGCCGCCAACGGGGAGGAGGCAAGCCGCAATCGGTGCTAAAGTCCCCTTTGTACGACGAACCACATTCGAGGCGTGCCGTGCAGTCTCCGCCCACCTCCGAAAGCGCCGTCGACGCGGCCATCCGGCTCTTCGGCGAAACCGTCAACCTCTTCGACCCCCTCCGCTTCCGCGCGTGGGCCGAGATGGGCCTCACCACCGCCCAGCTCCGCGTCCTCTTCCTCGTCCGCGAAGCCCCCGGGGTCACCGCCGGCGAACTCGCCACCCGCCTCGGCGTCACCCCGCCGACCATCTCCGGCATCGTCGACCGCCTCGTCAAATCCGGCCTCATCCGCCGCGAAGACGACGAATCCGACCGCCGCCTCGTCCGCAACTTTCTCACCGAACAGGGCGAAGCTACCTGCTCCCGCCTCGAAACCGGCAGCGAGGTCTACACCCGCCGCATCCTCATCGAAATGCACCACGAAGACCTCGAAGCCCTCGTCCGCGGCCTCGCCGCCTTCGTCGCCGCCAGCGAATACGTGCAAAAGGTCGAGCCCAACCTCGCCGCCGTCGCCATGCCCGGGGTGAACCTCGCATGACCTCCGTCCGCCGCGTCCGCACCATTGACCTCGAAAACCCGTTCGTCGATTCGTTCGAAGGCATGGTCGAAATCCTGCTCATCCGCCACGGCGAGCAGAAGTTCTTCGAAAACATCCCCCTCGGGCAGGCCTACGACGCGCCGCTTTCCGAACTCGGCCAGAAGCAGGCCGAAGCCGTCGGCCAGCGCCTCGCGCCCGCCCGCCTCGGCCGCGTCTACTCCTCCGACATGCGCCGCGCCTACGACACCGCGAAGGCGATCGCCGTCCACCATGGCCTCGAACCCGTCGTCATCCCCGACCTCCGCGAAATCGACCTCTGGCAGCGCGCCCCGCAGGACAAGGGCCTTCTCGATATCTACACCCGCGAACAGCTCGCGGACGTCTACCGCGAGGTTACCCGCACCCGCAAGCACAGCGCCTACCCCTTCTGCGAAGACGTCGATGCTTTCCGCACCCGCGTCTTCCGCGCCATGGACCGCATCATCGAGGAGTCCATCGGCATGCGCGTCGCCGTCGTCTGCCATGGCGGCGTCATCAACGCCATCCTCAGCCAGGTCTTCGGCTCCCCCTTCGACCACCTCGTGCCGGTCCACCACACCTCCATCTCCGTCATGCGCGCCGCCGATACCCGGCGCGTCATCCTCACTATCAACGACTACTCCCACGTCATGCCGATCCAGTCGTCCCGCGGCGACCTCAACGCATGAGCCGCACGCTCGAACCGTCCCCCTCCTGGTTCGAGATCGACCCGGCCTTCTACGCCCACGGCGGCTCCTGTTTCTCCGACCTCGAAGCGGAGTACCTCGGCGAGGTCGACGGTCTCCGCGTCCTCGTCGGCCCGGTCACCCCGGAGAACCGCGCCGAAGAGGCGCTCTCGCTCGCCAACCTCGGCGCCCGCGTGACCGCCTGGGCTCCCGATGAAGCGGCCGCCGCGCCCGGCCAGCGCCTCGCCGCCGAGGCTGGCATCGACCTCGCCTGGGAATTCGGCACCCTCGAGGCCATCGCGGCCCGCGCCCCGGCCGCGTTCGACCTCCTCTACCACGCCTGGGGCGGCCTCGATGCCGTCGACGACTTCGATGCCTGGGCCGGCCATGCCGCCGCCCTCCTCCGCCCCGGCGGCCGGCTCTCCCTCTACGACCGTCACCCTTTCGCCCGCGTCGTCGGCCTCCACAAAGGCCTCCTCGTCATCTCGCGCGCCTACTTCCGCTTCCGCGACGGCGACAACCCGTGGACCCTCGCCGACCTCCTCACCGCCCTCGCCGATGCCGGCTTCGCCCTCGACGCCTTCGAAGAGATCGCTGGCTCCGAGCGGTATCGAACCGACATCGACCGCCTCCCCGGCCTCAGCTGGGAGCAGCGCTTCCGCGTCCCCTCCGCCATGATCGTCACGGCATCCCTCGCCTTCCACCCGCAGCCGGTAGCTGACGCCCCCGCCCCGCAGTAGGCTGGGGCCATGGGCGAGTTCGTCCCCCGTTACAAGCTCTGGCTCGAGTCGGCCGACGGCCTCGTCATGTCCGATTACCGGCTCCGCCTGCTCGCCCTCATCGCCGAGACCGGCTCCCTCGCCGCGGCCGCCGCAGCCATGGGCCTCTCCTACCGTCGCGCCTGGGGCAAAGTCAAAGAGCTCGAGGCGAACCTCGGCCACCCGCTCGTCCGCTCCGAAGTCGGCGGTGCCGGCGGCGGCCACACCGCCCTCACCCCGGAGGGCGCCCGCCTCGTCGAGGCCTACGACCGCTTCCGCCGCCGCGTCGAGGCCGCCGTCCAGGCCGCCTTCGCCGAGGAGCTCGGCCCGCTCGCCGGCGAACCCCGTCCCACCGCGTAAGCACGCCCTCGGCTACCCTGTAGCCCATGCTCAAGGATGCCTACTGCGGCGAACTCCGCCGCGCCGACGAAGGCCGCCGCGTCACCCTCGCGGGCTGGGTCCACCGCCGCCGCGACCACGGCGGCCTCATCTTCATCGACCTCCGCGATACCTCCGGCATCGTCCAGGTCGTCTTCAATCCCGATACCCCTGAGGCCCACGCTGTGGCCCACCGCGCCCGCACCGAATGGGTCCTCCAGGTCGAGGGCACCGTCGCGCTGCGCAGCCCCGCGACCGTCAACCCCAACCTCCCGACTGGCGAAGTCGAAGTCATCCCCTCCGCCTGCACCGTTCTCGCCGAGGCTCAGACGCCGCCGTTCTACATCAACGAACCCGCCGACGTCGACGAGCACCTCCGCCTGAAGTACCGCTACCTCGACCTCCGCCGGCCCGAAGTCGCGCGCGTCATCAAGCTCCGCCACGAAGTCGTCCGCTTCATCCGCGACTACCTCAGCAGCCGCGGCTTCTGCGAAATCGAAACCCCCACGCTCATCAAGAGCACCCCCGAAGGCGCCCGCGACTTCCTCGTGCCGGCCCGCATCCGCCCCGGCACCTTCTTCGCCCTTCCCCAGTCGCCGCAAATCCTCAAGCAGCTCCTCATGGCGGCCGGCTTCGAAAAGTACTTCCAGCTCGCCCGCTGCTACCGCGACGAAGACTTCCGCGCCAACCGCGTCGCCGAGCACACCCAGCTCGACCTCGAAATGGCCTTCGTCGACGAAAACGACGTCATGGGCCTCGTCGAAGAACTCTACGTCGAAATCCTCTCCCGCTTCGGCGCCGCGAAGCTCCCCTCCCGCACCATCCCCCGCCTCTCCTACGCCGAGTGCATCGACAAGTACGGCATCGACCGCCCGGACCTCCGCTACGGCCTCGAGTTCGTCGACATCTCCGAACCGCTCCGCGGCACCGCCTTCCAGGTCTTCGCCGGCGCCCTCGCGGCGGGCGGCCAGGTCAAAGCCATCCGCGTCGAACGCCAGGCCGACATGTCTCGCCGCGACATCGACGAGCTGACCGCCATCGCCCGCGGCGGCGGCGCGAAAGGGCTCGCCTACATCGGCTTCACCCCGGGCGAGCTCCGCTCCCCCATCGCCAAGTTCCTCACCGATGAGGAGCTCGCTGCCATCCGCAGCCTCACCGGTGCCCGCGAAGGCGACATGCTCTTCATCGTCGCCGACCAGCCGGCCGTCGTCGCCCGCTCTCTCCACGAAGTCCGCGATGAACTCGGCACCCGGCTCGGCCTCAAAGACCCGTCCGTCTACCGCATGGCCTGGGTCACCGGCTTCCCGCTCCTCGAATGGCGGCCCGAAGAGCAGCGCTGGGATGCGACCCACAACCCCTTCAGCGGCTTCCTCCCCGAGCACGAACCCCTGCTCGATACCGACCCCGGCGCCGTCATCGCCCGCCAGTACGACCTCGTCCTCAACGGCGCCGAGATCGGCGGCGGCTCCATCCGCATCAACAACCGCCGCCACCAGGAGAAAGTCTTCAGCCTGATGGGCTACACCCCCGAGGAGCAGCAGGAGCGCTTCGGCGTCATCCTCGACGCCCTCGACTACGGCGTCCCGCCCGAAGGCGGCGTCGGCATGGGCATCGACCGCCTCATGATGTCGCTCGTCGGCACCGAGAACATCCGCGACGTCATCGCCTTTCCCAAGGCGTCGTCCGGCACCGACCCGCTCATGGGGGCGCCCTCGCCGGTCGACCCGAAGCAGCTCGAAGAGCTCGGCATCCGGGTCATCGCCCCGGCGTAAAGCACTCTTTTCCCGCCGTGGTGAGCGGATGCATCCCCTGAGGCCGCCGCGGCGTGTACGCTTGTAGGCCATCCGGGGCCCGCGACCGCCGCAGCCCCGGGTGCCCGCCTGCGAAACCGCTGCCGCTGGGAGCCTGCACGATGTCGAACCGCATGCTCGCCCTCATGATGGGCGTCGTCGCTTTCCTCATCCTCGCCGTCGGCGTCGTCTTCGTCATCGCCCTCGCGGGCGGCGGCAGCGACGACGGCACCGCCCCGGCAAGCGGCGGCTCCGAACACCGCCCCGGCGCCTCCGCCGGCGGCATCTGCAAAGGCAACTCCCTCATCATCCCCGGCTCCCAGCCCAATACCGTTCTCGACCCCATCCAGGTCGTCGATGTCTCCACCAGCGAATACGTCGTCGAAATCTTCGGCGGCCTCGTCACCCTCGACCCGGACCTCAAGGTCGTCGGCGACATCGCCGAGAACTGGGAGGTCACCAACGGCGGCCGCACCTACACCTTCCGCCTCCGCGACAACGTCGTCTTCCACACTGGCAACCAGCGCCGCGTGACCGCCGAGGACGTCAAGTACTCCATCGAGCGCGCGGCCGACCCTGCCAACGCCTCCCCCACCGTCGTCGCCTACCTCGGCAACATCGTCGGCCTCAAGGACCGCTTCCAGGGCCGCGCTCCCTCCGTCTCCGGCGTCAAAGTCATCGACGAGCGCACCCTCCAGATCGACCTCATCGAACCCTCCGACTACTTCATCTTCGAACTCACCTACCCCGTCTCCTTCGTCGTCGACCGCCATCAGATCGAGTCCGACCCGCGCAACTGGACGCGCAACCCGAACGGCACCGGTCCCTTCCGCCTCGCCGAATTCAAGCCCGCCGAGCGGATCCGCCTCGTCAAGAACCCCCGCTACCACCTCGGCGCCCCGAAAGTCGACGAAGTCATCTTCCAGCTCGGCGGCGGCTCCCTCCTCACCCAGTACCAGAACGACGAAATCCACATGACGCCGCTCCCGGCCTCGCTCCTCGACTCCATCGTCGACGGCTCCAACCCGCTCTCGAAGGACTACCGCTCCTACCCCGGGCTCGCGACCTTCTACTTCACCCTCAACCCCAACAAAGCCCCGTTCGATGACCCGAAGGTCCGCCAGGCCTTCGCCATGTCCATCGACCGCGAGACCATCAACACCGTCCTGCTCTTCGACTACTACGAAGTCGCCGGCGGCATCGTGCCCGGCGCCATGCCCGGCCGCTCCAGCAGCGTCAAGACCTACGCCTACGACCCCCAGCGCGCGAAGCAGCTCATCGCCGAATCGAAGTACGCGAACAGCATGCCCCGCATCGTCCTCACCTACGCCGGCACGGGTGCCGCCCCCGGCGACCTCCTCGTCGCCATCCAGGAGAACTGGCAGCAGGTCCTCGGCGTCACGGTCGAACTGCAGGCCATCGATACCGCCGCCTTCCTCCGCGAACAGCGCCAGGGCAACTTCCAGATCCAGAGCGAAGGCTGGTCCGCCGACTACCCGGATCCCGAAAACTTCCTCGGCAAGCTCTTCGCCAGCGATAGCCCGCTCAACTACACCAAGTACAGCAACCCCGAGGTCGATGCCCTCCTCAAGCAGGCCCGCGTCGAAACCAACCGCGAGCGCCGCTACCAGCTCTACGGCCAGGCCGAGCAGAAGATCATCGACGACGCCTCCATCATCCCGACCTTCTGGTCCGTCGAACACATGCTCGTCAAACCCTGCGTCAAAGGCCTGCCCGATGCCCCGATGACCATCCCGAAGTTCCGGTACGTCGAAATCAAGGAGCCGTAAACCGTGGCACCGGGCCTCGCCGGCTACATCGTTCGTCGGCTGCTCTGGGCGATACCGGTCCTCTTCGCCATCTCCGTCATCGTCTTCTACATGCTCCGCCTCGCCCCCGGCGACCCGGTCGATTCTCTCCTCGGCCAGCGCTACCGCGAGGAGGAAGCCGCCCTCATCCGCAAGAAGTACGGCTACGACCAGCCGATCCACGTCCAGTACGTGAAGTACATGCAGCACCTCCTGCAGGGCGACCTCGGCGTCTCCACCCGCCACCAGTCCTTCACCGTTTCGGAAATCATCGTCCCGAAGATCTGGGTCTCCACGCGGCTCGGCCTCCTCGCCCTCGCCATCAGCTTCTTCCTCGGCATCTCCGCCGGCATCTACGCCGCCCTCGCCCGCGGCACCTTCCTCGACCCCCTCACCATCTCGTTCTGGCTCGCCATCGATGCCGTCCCGATCTTCGTCGCCGTCCCGTTCCTGCAGTGGCTCTTCGCCGTCAAGCTCGACCTCGTCGGCCTGAGCTGGCAGGGCTTCACCAGCCCCAACATCATCCTCCCCATCCTCATCCTCGCCCTGCCCGGCACGGCCGGCATCGCCCGCTTCGTCCGCGCCTCCGTCCTCGGCGTCCTCCGCGAAGACTACGTCCGCACCGCCCGCGCCAAGGGCCTCCCCGAGCGCATCGTCGTCGTCCGCCACATCGCCCGGAACGCGCTCCTCCCGCTCATCACCATCATCGGCCTCTCCCTCCCCGGCGTCGCCGGCGGCTCCCTCATCGTCGAGCAGCTCTTCGGCATCCCCGGCATCGGCGCCGAGAGCTTCGAGGCCGTCCTCGCGCCCGATTTCGATGTCATCCTCGCCCTCGTCCTCTTCGGCTCCATCCTCTTCGTCCTCGCCAACATCCTGATCGACATCCTCTACGCGGTCATCGACCCGCGAATCCGCCTCGGGGCCCAGCGCGGATGAGCACCGCCGTCGCCGCCTCCGACCCGCTCGCCTTCGAAACCGCCGCGGCCGCGCCCCGGCGCCGCTTCATCCGCCAGCTCCTGCGGAAGAAGCTCGCCGTGCTCGCGATCGTCTACCTCGCCATCTTCTACGCTTGCGGCATCTTCGCCCCCCTCATCGCTCCCCACGACCCCTACCAGCAGAACCTCACGCCCGGCGCGACCCGGCAGGGGCCTTCCGCGGAGCACTGGCTCGGCACCGACGCCCTCGGCCGCGACCTCGCCAGCCGCGTCATCTACGCCGCCCGCACCACGGTCGTCTTCACCGTCGTCGTCCTCATCAGTGGCAGCCTCGTCCTCGGGCTCGGGCTCGGCCTCCTCGCCGGCTACCGCGGCGGCTGGGTCGATACCCTCATCATGCGCGTCGGCGAAGTGCTCGCCGGGCTCCCGACGCTCCTCCTGATGCTCGCCATCACCGCCGCCTTCCGCACCCGCATCAACGACGTCGCCTTCTGGCTCCAGGACAACACCTTCCTCGGCAACGACGCCCGCACCTTCGTGAAGTTCAGCATCATCGTCTTCGCCACCGTCCCCTTCGCCTGGATCGGCACGAGCCGCATCGTCCGCAGCCAGGCCCTCGCCATCCGCGAAGAGACCTACGTCCTCGCCGCCGAAGCCATGGGCGCATCGTCGTGGCGCATCATCTTCCGCCACATCCTCCCCGGCGTCCTCCCGCTCTTCGTCGTCGGCGTCTCCGCCGGCATGGCCGGCACCGCCGGCGCCGAGGTCACGCTCAGCTTCCTCGGCCTCGGCATCGACCCGCCGACCGCCAGCTTCGGCTCGCTCATCGCCGCCGGCGCCGGCCCCCAGACCTTCGAGCGCTACCCCCACCTCCTCCTCGCGCCCGCCATCCCCGTCACGCTCTTCTTCTTCGCCTGGAACCTCCTGGGCGACGCCCTCGTCGACCTCCTCGAGCCGCGCACCCAGGCCCTCCGCTGAAGCCCGGCGGCCCGCCCGAAAGCCCCAGCGGACCCGTTTGCTATACTCGAACCCGGAGGAACGTTTCAGCCCGTGAAGGTAACGCTCGAGCGGCTGCCCGAAAGCCGCGTCAAACTCGAAATCGAAGTCGATGACGAGCGACTCGAACGGTCGCTCGATGCCGCCTACCGCCGCATCGCCCGGCGCAACCGCTTCCCCGGCTTCCGCCCGGGCAAAGCCCCCCGCGCCATCGTCGAGCGCGCCTACGGCCGCCAGGGCCTCATCCGCGAAGCCCTCGATACCCTCGTCCCCGACGTCTACAACGAAGCCATCGAAGCCGAGGACGTCCCCGCCATCGGCCAGCCCGAGCTCGAGATCGACTCCCTCGAGCCGCTCCGCTTCAAGGCCATCGTCCCCGTCCGTCCCTCGGTCGAACTGAACGACTACCGCAGCATCCGCGTCGAGCGCGAGACCGTCGAGGTCACCCCCGAAATGGTCGACGAGCAGCTCGAGGCGCTCCGCAAGCGCCACGCCACCCACGTCCCCGTCGACCGGCCCGTCCAGTGGAACGACATCCTCATCGCCGATGTCTCCGCCACCATCGACGGCGAAGAAGTCCTCCGCGACGACCGCGCCGAATTCCAGCTGCGCGAAGGCGAAACCCTCTTCGTCGAAGGCCTCGCCGAGGCCTTCCTCGGCCTCGAAAAGGGGAAGTCCCGCACCTTCGACATCGAATTCCCGGCCGACTTCCGCATCGAGCGCTTCCAGGGCAAGACCGCGACCTTCACCATCACCGTCCACGAGGTGAAGGAAGAGCAGCTCCCCCCGCTCGATGACGAGTTCGCCCAGTCCATCAACGCCGACGAGTTCCCGACGCTGCAGGCGCTCCGCGACCGCATCGAGGCCGACCTTCGCCGCAGCCTCGAGGAAGCCGCCGAGAACCGCTTCCGCGCCGCTGCCGTCGATAAGCTCGTCGAAACCGCCACCATCGAATACCCGCGCATCCTCGTCGAGCACGAAATCGACCACCTCATCCGCGATGCGATGGGCAACGACCGCCAGCAGTACCTCGCCTACCTCCAGACCATCGGCCGCACCGAGCAGGAGTTCCGCGAGACCTGGCGGGAGGCCGCCGAGACCCGCGTCAAGCGCTCGCTCGTGCTCGAAGCGCTCGCAGAGGCTGAAGGCATCGACGTTTCGGCCGAAGAGATAGAACAGGAGCTCGATTCGCTGGTCGCGCCGATGGGCGACGATGCCGAACGGTTCCGCCAGATGTTCGCCACCGAAGAGGGGGTCGCCACCATCCGCCGGAACTTGCTTTCGCGGAAGACCCTCGAACGCCTCAGCGCCCTTGCCCGGGGCGAACTCCAGGAGGAACAGGCATGAGCCAGCAGCAGCCCCCCCGCGTCCACCCGCTCATCTACGACGTCATCCCCACCGTCATCGAATCCGGCCCCCGCTCCGAGCGCGCCTTCGATATCTTCTCGCTCCTCCTCAAAGAGCGGATCGTCTTCCTCGGCACCCCCATCGACGACCAGATCGCTAACCTCATCGTCGCCCAGCTCCTCTACCTCCAGCGCGAGGACCCTGAGCGCGACATCTCGCTCTACATCCACTCCCCCGGCGGCGTCATCACCGCCGGCCTCGCCATCTACGACACGATGCAGCTCATCGAGCCCGACGTTTCCACCATCGCCGTCGGCCAGACGGCCTCCATGGCCACCGTCCTCCTCTGCGCGGGCGCGAAGGGGAAGCGCTACGCCCTCCCCAACGCCACCGTCCACATGCACCAGGCGCTCGGCGGTGCGCGCGGCCAGGCGGCCGATATCGAAATCGCTGCGAAGGAAATCCTCCGCAACAACGAAATCATCCGGAACATCATCGCCAAGCACACCGGCCAGCCCGTCGAACGCGTCACCCGCGATTTCGACCGCGATTTCTACCTCGACGCCGAGGGCGCCAAGGAGTACGGCTTCGTCGACGAACTCCTCCGCCCCGTCGCGGAATCCAACTAGCCAGCACACGCAGAGGGGACACCACCGCCTTGGCCACCAACCGAACCAACCGCGTCCAGTACCACTGCTCCTTCTGCGGCAAGAGCCAGGACCAGGTCCGGCGCCTCATCGCCGGCCCCGGCGCCGTCTACATCTGCGACGAATGCGTCGACCTCTGCCGCGAAATCATCGATGAGGAGAACGGCCAGGCCGCGACCGGTTCCGCCAGCCGCCAGGGCAGCGTCACCCTCCAGAACGTCCCGCCCCCGCGCAAGATCTACGAGCACCTCAACGAGTACGTCATCGGGCAGGACCAGGCCAAAAAAGTCCTCTCCGTCGCTGTCTACAACCACTACAAGCGCATCGGCCAGCCCGCGGACGGCGACATCGAACTCGAAAAATCCAACATCCTCCTCGTCGGCCCCACCGGCGTCGGCAAGACCTACCTCGCCAAGACCCTCGCCAAGCTCCTCGACGTCCCCTTCTCCATCGCCGACGCCACCGCCCTCACCGAAGCCGGCTACGTCGGCGAAGACGTCGAGAACATCCTCCTCCACCTCATCCAGGCCGCCGACTTCGATATCCAGAAAGCCGAGCGCGGCATCATCTACATCGACGAAATCGACAAAATCGCCCGCAAAGGCGATAACCCCTCCATCACCCGCGACGTCTCCGGCGAAGGCGTCCAGCAGGCCCTCCTCAAGATCATCGAAGGCTGCATCGCCAACGTCCCGCCGCAGGGCGGCCGGAAGCATCCCCACCAGGACTTCCTCCAGATCAACACCGCCAACATCCTCTTCATCTGCGGCGGCGCCTTCGAAGGCCTCGAGAACCACATCGAAAAGCGCCTCACCCGCGACCACGTCCGCCTCGGCTTCCAGGCCGCGCAGCGCGGCGGCTTCCGCGGCCAGAAGCGCAAAGACGAACTCCTCGCCCACGTCACCCACGACGACCTCCTCGAATTCGGCCTCATCCCCGAATTCGTCGGCCGCCTCCCCATGGTCGTCGGCCTCCAGTCGCTCGATGAGGACGCCCTCGTCCGCATCCTGACCGAGCCGAAGAACGCGCTCGTCAAGCAGTACCAGCGCTACTTCGCGATGGACGGCGTCGAACTCGTCTTCACCGACGACGCCCTCCGCGCCGTCGCCGACCTCGCCATCAAGCACAAGACCGGCGCCCGCGGCCTCCGCACCGTCCTCGAAGAGACGCTCATGGACGTGATGTACGAAATCCCCGGCCGGACGGACATCAAGAAGTGCGTCGTCAACGCCGATTGCGTCATCAACAAGACGCGGCCGCTCCTCCTCACCCGCGGCGGCCAGGCGGTCGACCTCTCCACCTCCGGCGAAGGCGTCCGCGAACCCGCCTGACCCCTGCCGCACCTGCCCCTCCCTGTGCTTCAATAGCCCTGCCGGAGGTGTGCCATGCTCACCCGTCTCGACCGCATCCAGCTCGTCGTCTCCGACCGCATCGAGGCTGCCGAACGCTTCCAGGCCCTCTTCGGCGCCCGCCGCCTCGCCGAGGACGGCACCGCGACCCTCGCCGCACGCCGCACCACCCTCCAGGCCGGCGCATCCCTCATCGAGCTCCTCACCCCCACCGGCCCCGGCCCCGTCCAGGAGTTCGCCGACCGCTGGGGACAGGGCCTCTTCGGCGTCGGCTTCGCGACGCCCTCCATCGAGGCCATGGCCGCCCGCCTCGATGCCAACGGCGTCCCCTTCGCCGCCGAGCACGGCGTCCTCTACCTCCGCGAAGCCCGCTACGGCATGCCCACCGTGATCGTCCCCGAAACGCCGCGCGACCCCGTGGGCGATATCCGCGCCATTTACGAAGTCACCAACCCCGTCGCCAACTGGCGCGAAGCCGCGGACTACTACACCCGCATCTTCGGCCTCGAACCGGCGCACTTCTGCCCCATCCGCAGCGAGCTGTATGGCTACGAAGGCGTCCTCACCCTCTTCGACCCGCCCCGCCGGCTCGACCGCATCGAAATCACCCAGACCTTCGGCGGCGGCGCCATGGACCGCTTCTTCCGCCGCCGCGGCCCCTCGCTCTACATGTGCTACCTCGAAACTGACGACGTCCCGATGCTCGAAGCGCGGCTCGAAGCTCTCAACCTGCCCTGGGCGCCCGCCGAGGGCCGCCCGCCGGGCACCAACCTCTTCATCCACCCGAAGGCCCTCTTCGGCATGCTCGTCGGCGTCTCGAAGACGAACTTCGCGTGGCTCTGGAGCGGCCGCCCCGACCTCAGCGGTGCCCCGGAAGGCACGCCGCTCATCCACTGACCGGGATTGCCGTATGCGCCTCCTCGCAGGTGTCCTCCTCATCGCTGTCGCCGCCGGGTACCTCAGCCGCCGCTTCCAGCGCATGGCCGTCGAGGGCGAGAGCATGCGCCCGGCCCTCCGCCCCGGCGACTGGGCCATCGTCGACCGCCGCGCCTACCGCACCCACCCGCCGCGCCCCGGCGATGTCGTCATGGCCCACGACCCCCGCGACTTCGATCGGCTCCTCGTAAAGCGCGTCGCCCGCGTCCATGCCGACGGCAGCCTCGACCTCCGCGGCGACAACGCCGCCGCCAGCACCGACAGCCGTGCCTTCGGCCCGGTGCCGCCCTACCTCATCGACGGCCGCGTCGTCGCCCGCTACTGGCCGTGGCCTTCCATCGCGAGGCGGCGCAGCACCAGCGCGTCCGTCGGGAACGCCAGCTCCGGCGGCTGAGCCGGGTCGAACCACCCCAGCTCGCTCAGCTCGCCGTCGGCCGGGTGCAGCTCGCCGCCAGTCACCCTGCCCGAAAACCAGATGCCGACCGTCAGCCGGTCTGGGTCGTGGAAGTTGCTGTGCACCTCGTACACGCCGGATAGCTCGACCTCGAGGCCCGTCTCTTCCCGGAACTCGCGGATGGCCGCCGCCCGCACCTCCTCTCCCCACTCCAGCCGTCCGCAGGGGATGCACCACAGCCCTGCCCGCCGGCCGCCGGCGCGCCGCCCCAGCAGCACTCGTCCCTGCGTATCCCTGACGATGACGGCCACGCCGACGCCCGGGTACCGCGCCTCCCGGTAGCTGCAGGCCGGGCACGGGCTCGCCGGGTCATCCAGCCCTGCCGGCCGCTGTTCGCCGCAGGCCGGGCAGAAGCGCCAGCCGCTCACGGCCCCGGCAGCCGCCCCTCGGCCCGCAGCCGGCAGAGCGCGAGGAGCGCCTCGGCCGCCCGCCGCGCGAGGTCGGCGGCCGCCGGGCTCGCCGGCTCGATGCCTTTGCCCCATGCCTCGCCGGCGCGCGAGACCACGACGTTCGGCCCGCCGGCTACCCCGCCGATGTGCCGCATCACCCGCGTCACGTCCGTGGCCGCGGGCTCCGCATCGCCGCCGGCCACCGCCACGACGAGAAACGGCTTCCCGCCCGCCTCCGGCGCGTCGATGAAGTCCAGCGCGTTCTTCAGCCCGCCCGGCATCGCGCCGTGGTACGAAGGCGTCGCGATGACGAAGCCGTCGGCCGCCCGGCACGCCTCCCGCCATGCCGCCACGCTCGGCGGCAGCTGGTCCGTCGGCCGCCCGTCCAGCAGCGGCAGCGTCCCGATGTCGAACGTCTCGCACGCCGCGCCGTCCGCCGTCAGCAGCCCGAGCACGTGCTGCAGCGCGCGGTCGGCCGTGCTCCCCGGCCGAATCGCCCCGTTGATGCCAAGAATCCGAACCATGCCCCGGAGCCTACGCGCCCGGCGGCTCCCGCGCGAGCCGCGCTACACTCCTCCCGTGGTCCGGATCGCGGTCGTCGGCTCCCTCATGATGGACCTCGTCGTCCGCGCCCCGCGCCCGGCGATGCCCGGCGAATCCCTCATCGGCCGCTCCTTCGCGACCTTCGTCGGCGGAAAGGGCGGCAACCAGGCCGCTGCCGCCGCCCGTCTCGGCGCCCGGGTCGCGATGATCGGCGCCGTCGGCGCTGACGCTTTTGGCGAGGCCATCCTCGCCAGCCTCGCCGCCGACGGCATCGAAACCGGCTTCGTGCGCCGCCTCGGCGGCGAAGGCACCGGCGTCGCCGTTCCCGTCGTCTTCGACGATGGTTCGAACCTCATCTACGCCCTCCCGCGCGCGAACCTCGCCCTCGCGCCGCCCGATATCGAGGCCGCCCGGGCCGTCATCGAAGCCGTCGACGTCCTCCTCGTCCAGTTCGAAGTCGCGCCCGAGGCCACCCTCGCCGCCCTCCGCATCGCCCGCGCGGCCGGCGTGCGCACCATCCTCAACCCCGCGCCGGTCGCACCCCACCCGGGCGAGGTGTTCGCCCTCGCCGACCTCCTCGTCCCCAACGAAATCGAGGCCGCCGCCCTCTCCGGCGCCGCCGGCGCACCGCTCGAAACGCAGGCTGCAGCCCTCCGCGCCCTCGGGCCGTCTGCCGTCGTCATCACCCTTGGCGAGCGCGGAGCGCTCATCGAGAGCGACTCCGGCGTGCGGCGCGTCCCGGCCCCGCGCGTCGAGGCCGTCGACACCGTCGGCGCCGGCGACGCCTTCTGCGGCGCGCTCGCTGTCCGACTCGCTGCCGGCGGGCCCCTCGAAGCGGCGGCAGCCTACGCCTGCCGGGCCGCCGCGCTCGCCTGCACGCGCCCCGGCGCCGCCGCCTCCCTTCCGTCGTTCGACGAAGTCGAAGAATTTACACGGCGGTTGACCGCCTGAACGGAACTTTTCGCGCCCGGCCGGCGTTTCGTCTTGAAGAAGCCGATCGCGACACCGATACTGGGAGGCGCCCCGGGGTCCCAGCTTGAGCGTCCAACAGCGATTTTGCCCCCTGTGTGACCGCGCATTCGACGACGGCGAGGCGGTGCTCCGCTGCACCGGCTGCGGCGTGCTGCATCATCCCGGCTGCTGGGTCGCGAATAACGGCTGCGCCACGCAGAACCCCCACCAGTCCACGCCCCAGGCCATGGCCTACCCCGGCGCTTCGCGGCCGCCCGGCGAGCCGGCCCCGCACCCCGGCGAAGGCACCCGCACCGCGCAACACCCCGCCCCGGGACCCATTCCCTTTCCCCAGTCGCCGCCGCGCGAGCCCGAGCCGCCCCGGCCGACCGCAGCCTCGCCCGAGCCGGTCATCGGCGCGGGCTTCGTCCGCCGCCAGCTGCCCGAAGACGTCGCGCCGCCCATCGGCAGCGGGCCGCGCCGCTATCAGCCCCCGCGCGACGAGCCCCTGCCCCGCAAGCCCCTCCCCCGCATCTATGACCGCCACCGGTGGCTCGGCTACTGGTATGTCCCGGCCGCCGTGCTCCTTGCCATCGGCGTCGCCTTCGGCCTGATCTGGGCCGCCGGGCAGGTCACCGGCGATGGCGCCGCCTCCCCCGCCGCGTCGCCCACCCCGGCCGCCGGCAGCCAGCAAGGCCCGACGCCGACGCCGCCCGCCTTCGCCACCCCATCCCCCTCGCCCTCCCCGGCCGGGTCGCCAACCCCTGCCGCGACCGCCTCCGTCGGACCGGGCCGCTTCACGGCTGGCCAGCGCCTCCTCGTCACCGGCACCGGCGATTGCCTGAACGTCCGCACCAGCCCCGGCACCGAAAACGACGCCATCGTCTGCCTCCAGGACGGCGCCGAAGTCCGCGTCACCGGCGGGCCGCAGCAGGCCGGGAACTTCACATGGTGGAAAGTCCAGACATCGCTGGGTGAAGGATGGGCGGTCGAAAACTACCTCACCCCCGCGCCCTGACGGCCCTGCTGCTCCTGGTGCTGCCGCTCCTCGCTGCCGGCTGCGCCTGCGCCAGCGGTGAGCCGGCTGCCACGCCCATCCCCTCCCTGGCCGAAACCGCTTCCCCGGTCCCCTTCAGTCCCTCGCCCGTCCCGACCCCGACCCCCGACCCCGTCGGACCGCCCCCGCGTGATATCCCGGGGGCACGCGCCGCCCTCGACCGCCTCGAGCGCACCATCGGCGCGTGCAGCCCCGCCGTCGCCGACCGCTGGCAGATCGCCTGCCTCCAGGCCGACATCGACGGCGACCTCGCGCCCGATACCGCCGTCCTGCTGCCGCTCAGCCAGCCCGCCCCGGTCGGCCCCTACCCCGGCGTCGTCCTCGTGAGCCTCACGACAGCCCCCGGCTTCGTCGCCCTCAGCCCGCCGGGCGCCGCCGATACCTCCATCCTCGGCCGCGCTCTGTTCTCCATCGCCGACCGCGACGGCCAGCCCCGCCCAGAAGTCGCTTTCCTCGAGAATCTCTGCACCGCCAGCCGCTGCGCCAGCCTCGTCCGCGTCTACACCTGGGACGGCGCGACCTGGCGCGATATCGGCCCCGCCGACCAGGGCATCGCGGCCATCGACCGCGTCGCGTTCGAAGGCGAAGGCGCCGCGACCGCGATCGTCCTCCACAACCAGCCCGCCAGCAGCCTCGCCGCCGGCCCGAACCGCGGCGGGAGCTACCGCTACACCCTCTCCCGCGGCCGGTTCACCGCCCTCGAAGTCGAACTCGACCCGCCCGTGTTCCTCTTCCACGCCATCGTCGATGCCGATGCCCTCTTCGAACGCGGCCAGTGGCGCGAGGCCATCGCCGCCTACGAACGGGCCATCGCCGACCGCACCCTCCGCGACTGGAAGTTCGAAAACGGCCGCGGCGAATCCCGCGAGGCCCTCGTCAGCTACGCCCTCTTCCGCATCGCCGTCGCCACCGCCGCCAGCGGCGAGGACGCCAACCCCGCCATCGACCGGGTCATCCGCGAGGCGAAAGAACCCGTCTTCCTCAACGCCGCCGAGGCCTTCCGCAAGGGCTACCAGGAGCGCGAATCCGTCACCGGCGGCTGCCTCGAAGCCACCCGCTACCTCGCAACGACTGGCCCCGGCATCGATACCCCAGGCTACGTCCAGCGGCTCATGGACCACGGCTACGCCAACCCGGCCTATACCTACCGGGATGTCTGCCCGCTGTAGCGGGCGCTGCTTCAGGCGGTCAGCAGCTTCCGCAGATTCGCCATCTCGATCGCCGCCTGCGCCGCCTCCTCGCCCTTGTGGCCGTCCTTGCCGCCCGTCCGCGAAAGCGCCTGCTCGACCGTATCCACCGTGAGCACGCCGAAGATGACAGGCACCCCGGTGGACTGCGCCGCCTGCCGGATGCCCTCCGCCGCGCCCCCGGCCACGTACTCGAAGTGCGCCGTCTCGCCGCGGATGACCGCGCCAAGGCAGATGACGGCGTCGAACCGCCCCGACGACGCTGCCCACGTCGCCGCCGTCGGCAGTTCGAACGCCCCCGGCACCCACGCGACCGTCACCGCGTCGTCGGCCAGCCCGCGCTCGCGCAGCACCTTCTCCGCGCCCTCCAGCAGCCGCCGCGTCACGAACTCGTTCCACCGCGACACGACGATGCAGACGCGCAGGCCGACGCCGTCGAGCGCCCCTTCGAGCACGCGGCTCATACGCCGCCCTCCACGACCAGCGACTCCAGCCCGTCGAGCAGGTGGCCCATCCGCTGCCGCTTCGTCTCGAGGTACCGGATGTTGTGCGGGTTGGGCGTCGTCACGATCGGCACCCGCTCCACCACCTCCAGCCCATACGCTTCGAGCCCGGCGCGCTTCGCGGGGTTGTTCGTAATCAGCCGCATCTTGCTCACGCCGATGTCCCGCAGGATCTGCATCCCGATGCCGTAATCCCGCCGGTCCGCCGGGAACCCGAGCGCGAGATTCGCGTCCACCGTGTCCAGCCCGCGCTCCTGCAGCTCATAGGTCCGGAGCTTATTGTGCAGGCCGATGCCGCGCCCCTCCTGCCGCATGTAGAGGAAGACGCCGCCTTCCTCGGCGATCATCTTCAGCGCCTTGTCCTTCTGCTCCCCGCAGTCGCACCGCAGCGAGCCGAAGACGTCGCCCGTCACGCACTGGTCGTGCACGCGCACCAGCGTCGGCTTCTCCGGGTCGATCTCGCCCTTCACCAGCGCGACGTGCTCGTCCGGCTGCCCCTCGGCCTTGTACCCGAGGATCATCATCTCTCCGTAGGGCGTCGGCAGCCGCGTCTCCGCCACCCGTGTCACCAGCCGCTCCGTCCGCAGCCGGTAGCGGATGATGTCGTTCACCGTCACGATGCGCAGCCCGTGGCGCCGCGCGAACCGTTTCAGGTCCGGCATCCGCGCCATCTCGCCGTCCATCTTCATGATCTCGCAGATGACGGCCGCCGGGTACAGCCCCGCCAGCTTCGCGAGGTCGACGCTCGCCTCCGTCTGCCCGGCCCGCACCAGCACGCCGCCCTTCCGCGCCCGCAGCGGGAACATGTGCCCCGGCCGCGCGAGGTCCTCCGGCCGCGTCGCCGGGTCGATCAGCACCTGCACCGTCCGCGCCCGGTCCGCCGCGCTGATCCCGGTCGTCACCCCCGTCCGCGCTTCGACTGAAACCGTGAACGGCGTCCCGAAGCCGGACGTGTTCGACCGCGGGTCCACCATCAGCGGCAGCTGCAGCTGATCGCACCGCTCCTCCGTCAGCGAACAGCAGATCAGCCCGCGGCCGTACTTCGCCATGAAGTTGATGTGGTCCGGCGTCACGAACTGCGCCGCGATGCAGAGGTCGCCCTCGTTCTCCCGGTCCTCGTCGTCCGTGATGATCACGAACTTCCCGCGCCGGTACTCCTCGATCGCTTCCGGCACTGTCGCCATCACCGGGTCGCGCTCCGTCATCGGTCTGCCTCCTGCGCGCGCGCTTCCAGCAGGGCATCGATGTAGCGCGCCATGATGTCCGTCTCCAGGTTCACCCGGTCGCCCGGCTTCCGGCCGACGAGGTTCGTGTGCTCCTGCGTGTACTGCACCAGCGAGACAGAGAAGCTCTCCGAGTCCTTTGCGATGATGGTCAGGCTGATGCCGTCGATGCAGACCGGCCCCTTCACCACCATGTACCTGAGCAGCTCGCGCGGGGCCCGCACCCTCACGATGACGGCGTCGCCCTCCGGCGTGAACGAATCGATCGTCCCCGTGCCTTCAACGACCCCGCGCACGATGTGGCCGCTCAGCCGGTCGGTCGGCCGGCACGAGCGCTCCAGGTTCACCCGGTCGCCCGGCCGCAGCTCGCCGAGGTTGCTCCGCCGGTACGTCTCCGGCATCAGGTTCGCGAAGAACGTGTCGCCCGCGATCTCCGCCACCGTCAGGTCCACCCCGTTGATGGCAATCGAGTCGCCGAGCTTCGTGTCCTGCAGGATGAGCGGTGCGCGGATGCGCAGCGTCCCCTCGCCCGCCTCCACCACCTCGCCAACCTCTTCGATGATTCCCGTGAACATCAGCCGTGCCCCTCGCCCGCCGGATGGCTGATGTCACCTTGCGCTGCTGCCATCGATGCCTGGCCCCCGGGTCCGTAGTCGCGATCTCCCCGGGGCAGACGGGCATACGACGGCGACCGCCGACCGGCGCCGCGCATAGCGCAGCGCCAGCCCTGTTCTCTCCCATCCGGACTGTTACCGTCGGCCCCGGGATTCCACCGGGTCAGCCCCTCGCCGCGCCAGCGGCTCGGGGGTCGCGGGCTCTCACCGCCGGTGGGGAATTGCACCCCGCCCCGAGAACATCACCTGTATCGTTCGCCTTGGGCTAAGGGTTGTCAAGGGGCCAGCGCCCGCTGCCGGCGCCCCTCGCTCACCGTTGCCGAGCCCTTGACCCCCCCCAATTTGTGGCTAGCATGACGAAAATTATGCACCGGAGGTCGCCCATGAAGCGAGTGGCTGTCATCGTTGCTTGTGCGACAGTCACGCTCGCGTCGTTCACGGCAGAACGGAGCGCTGGGGCACTTGCGACGCAGGTCTGGGTAATGCCAGCCCATCAGAACGGCGGTGCTTCCGTTGCTGATTATGGACTGCATTTCGACGACTACGCGGGCCTCGGAGCCTATGACTACTCTGGGTCGCTCTCGCTTTCAACACCGGTCTACGTCCGGGCGATGGCACCCGTCACGCAGGCGTATCCCGTCCGGTACTGGTACTTCCTTGCCGAGGACTGCCGCGTGCGGGCCCGCATGCAGCGCCTGGTCGCAGGGACCTGGGTCACCGATTACGACCACGACATTGACATCCTTCACGTTTCCACGGCCTCTGTGAGCTCCGGGTACACATCAGCCGTCAGCTCCGCAGGGCAGTGGCTTGCTTCCGTCGTTGCCAATCCGGGGTATTGTGGGACGAGCGCGCTCCACCTTCATATGGCCATGCGGCCCTCAGCGTACGTGGCCGTCGTGGATAAGACGGACGACACGTGCTGGGCGAACGGTTCAGAATGTTCGGTAATGGGCGGCAAATCAGTGGGGCTGCATGGACCTTCGGCTACGTCGTGCCCCGGATATCGTGTCGGCTCGACCATCAACCGGTCGGGCGGGGTTGGCTATTCCCCGTCATGGATTCCCTACTCCTGTCAGAACTGGTCCTTACGCTGGCGCTCGCCCGACACGCCAGCGTTCGAAGCACATTGAGCGGCCGGGCAGTGGCGCCCGGCGAAAGGAACCGCGCCATGGCTTCATCGAACATCTCGTGGAGGCACCCCCGGCAGCTTGCGCTGACGGCAGCCGCACTCGCCGCGGTCATCATCGCCGCCGGCGCGCTCCTCTGGAACGCGAGGAGCGGCAGCAGCGAGCAGCCGCCGGTGTCTGCAGCCCCGACGCCTACGCCCGGCCTTCTCTCCGGAGTCCCCGCTGACCCCGTTGGGGCGCTTTCCCGGCTGCAGCAGGAAGCTCCTGCGGCGGCTTCTGCCCTCGATGGGCTCCTCCGCGGCGACCCGGCAGCGACGCTCTCCCGCCTTCGCACCCTGTCGGTCGCCTGCGAAACGATCATGGTGCGCGGCGAAACAGACTGCACGCGCCTCGGCGTGGCCCCCGGCACCGTCATCCGAAAGGTGACGCTCGACCGGCGGCCGAACGGCTTCTGGGCTGATGAAGCCGATGCTCGCAGGGCGGTCGAGTACCTCCTGGCAGGCCCGGTGCCGCGGCTCGACCTCCTCGCCACTATGGCGGATGGCACCACGCTGGCGATCCTCGGGATCGAACCGCGCGACCCGTTCGACGTCCCCGGCGGGCCTGTGCAGGCCTCCCGCCCCGAGAACCGGGTTGCACGCCTCCAGGTTCACATCGCTCCGGACGGGACCATCCTCGGGATCGCTCAGGCCACGTTCTCGACGCCCCCGCTCGAGGTGATCCGCTACGACGAGCACAACGGCATCGGCAGATACACCATCCGCTACGCCTCGCCCGAGCTCCGGCAGCAGGAGGCGGACTTCGCGGCAGGGCTCGCGGACGCCAGCAGGCCTTAGCGTTCCCTCTCGGCCGTCAGCCGGGCGACCCGTTCCACCAGCTTCACCAGCACGTCGTACGTCGCGTACGCGTCCGCCAGCGCCCCGTGCTCCCCCATCCGCCCGATCCCGAGCCGGTCCGCCACGTGCCCCAGGTTGAACCGGTCCACCTCGCCGTTCCCCTTCAGCAGCGCCCGCGCGATCGCCTGCACGTCGATCGCCAGCTCGGCGAACGGCCACGGCTCGCCCAGCTGCCGGAACGCCTCCGCGAGGAACGCGAGGTCCTGCGCCATCCCCCACCCGGTGACGATCGCATCCCGCCCCGTCGTCGCGAACCGGTCCATCGCGGCCTCGAGGTCGAGCGCCGTCTTCCACGCCTTTGGCGAATACCCCACGACCTTCAGCGCCGCCGGCACCGCATTCCCGATTCGCTTCGGCCGCACCCGCGCGCTCCACGCCTCCTCCTCTGGCAGGCCCGGCGCCAGCGCCGCCCGCACGCCGCCGATGTCGAGGATTTCGTGAATTTGCGGGTTCGGCCCGGACATCTCGAGGTCGACCACGAACAGGGCCCCCGCCCCGGCGAGGTCCGCCAGCTCGCCCGGCTCGCCCGTCGGCCGGCCCTCCGGGTCCAGCCGCCGCAGACCCATCGCCAGCAGCGAATGCAGCGCCTCCACCGCCCTATACCCTCCGCAGCTCCCGGCTCCCGACCGCGAGCGCGAGCGTGAGCGCCGCCGCGGTCAGCATCCACGCCAGCACCGTGTGCGGCGCGCCCCACCGGTCGATCATCGCGCCCATCAGCAGCCCCGCGAACGGCGTCAGCCCCCACGTCATCGTCTGGAGCGCCACCACCCGCGAGCGGAACTCCGGCGCCGCCTTCATCTGCATCAGCGACGCATTGAACGCCGCGTAGATGCTGTGGAACACCCCCGCCACCACCAGCGCCCCGACCGCCAGCCACAGGTGCCGCGCGAAGGTGAACGAGGCCACCGAAAGACAGTAGAACAGGCAGGTCCACATCATCGCCGGGCCCAGCCGCGGCCGGTTCGACGTCGCCGCCACGATCGCGCCGCCCGCCAGCGACCCGAGCCCCACCGCCCCCGCGAGGAAGCCGTACGCCTCCGCGCCCTCGTGCAGCACGTCCTTCGCGAACACCGGCAGGAAGCTCACGTACGGGTAGACGAGCACGCTCGGCAGCACCGCCATCCCCACGATGAGCGTCATCCGCCGGTCGCGCATCACGTACGCCAGCCCCCGCCCGACGCTGACGAACGCGTTCTCCTTCGCCTCGGCGAGCTCCGGCTCGAACCGCGGCAGCCGGGCCGTCAGCACCAGCGAGACGACGAGGCAGCCCGCCTGCACCTCGAACGTCCCCTGCGTGCCGATGAGCCCGATGAGCGCCCCGCCGATCGCCGGCCCGATGACCCGCATCGCGTTGCCGCCCAGCGCGTTCAGCGCCACGGCGTTCGTCATCTCCTCCGGCCCCACGGTGTCGAACACCAGCAGGCTCCGGATCGGCCCGGCCAGCGCCTCCACGATGCCCGCCAGCGCCGCCAGCAGGTACACCATCCACAACTCGATGTGCCCCGTGCCCACCAGCACCGCCAGCAGCACGGCGATCGCCGCGCTCACCGCCGTGTACACCATGAGCAGGCTCCGCCGCTCGTACCGCGCCGCGAATACCCCGCCGAACGGCGACACCAGCACGAGGAACGCCCCCCGCAGCAGCGCCACCACCGCGAGGTTCGTCGCTGAGCCGCCGAGGTCGTTCACCACCAGCCAGCCCTGCCCGATGGTCTGCACCCACGAGCCGACCTGCAGCGCCATCGTCGAGAAGAGCAGGACCCGGAAATCGCGGTGCCGCAGCGAGGCCAGCGGCCGGCCGGGCGCAGTCAGCCCCCCCGCCCGGGGGCTCCGTTCGGCCGCAGGGACAGCACCGGAGGACAAGCGAAAGCTCCGGGCGCAGGGGCGCCCTGTCGTTCGATCCTGCACAATCACCGGCCAACGCTCCACCCTTCCCGTCCCCCCGCCCCCGGCCTGTTACGATCGGATCACCGTCACAGGAGCCGACCCGTCATGTCCGACCCTGCCCTCGCCGCACTCCAGTTCTTCCGCGACCGCTTCGCCATCGACCCCTCGGTCACGTCGAGCCTCCTCTCCGTCGCCCTCTCCCGCGGCGGCGACTTCGCCGAGCTCTACTTCGAACACCGCACCAACAGCGCCATCATGTGGGAGGACCAGCGCGTCAAGTCCGCGACCCGCACGGTCTCGCAGGGCCTCGGCATCCGCGTCGTCCGCGGCGATGCCATCGGCTACGCCTACACCGAATCCTTCGAGTTCGACGCGATGCGCCGCGCCGCCGAGACCGCCGCCCGCATCTCCGCCGGCGAACGGACCGCCCCGCCCATCGACGCCACCCCGTTCCTCTCCGGCGTGACGTACTACGACATCGACCATCCCCTCGTCGCCGAGCCAGCCGCCGCCAAGGTCGCACTCCTCGAGCGCGCCGACCGCGCCGCGCGCAGCTACGACCCCTCCATCGCCCGCCTCGACGCCTCCATCGGGGACGAACTGAAGTACATCCTCATCGCCCGCAGCGACGGCAAAATCGTCGGCGACGTCCAGCCGCTCATCCGATTCAACGTCTCCGCCCTCTCCCAGCGCGGCGAAAGCCGGCAGGTCGCCCGCCAGGGCGGCGGCGGCCGCATGGGCATCGAATACTTCGAGCGTGTGACCACCCCGGAAGAGCTCGCCCGCGAAGCCGCCCGCCAGGCCGTCCTCCAGCAGGACGCCGCCGAGGCCCCCGCCGGCACCCTCCCCGTCGTCCTCGCCGCGGGCGATAGCGGCGTCCTCCTCCACGAAGCCGTCGGCCACGGCCTCGAAGCCGATTTCAACCGCAAAGGCACGAGCAACTACACCGGCCGCATCGGCCAGGCCGTCGCCAGCCCCCTCGTCACCGTCGTCGATGACGGCACCATCGCCAGCTCCCGCGGCTCCATCAACGTCGACGACGAGGGCAACCCTTCCGGCCGCAACGTCCTCATCGAAAACGGCGTCCTCCGCGCCTACCTGCAGGACGAAATCTCCGCCCGCCACTTCGGCGTCGCGCCCTCCGGCTCCGGCCGCCGCCAGTCGTTCAAGGACTACGTCATGCCCCGCATGACCAACACCTTCATGCTCCCCGGCGAGGACACCCCGGAGGACATCATCCGCTCCGTCGACCGCGGCATCTACGCCGTCTCCTACTCCGGCGGCCAGGTCAACATCTCCAACGGCGACTTCGTCTTCTCCGTCACCGAGGCCTACCTCATCGAAAACGGCCGGGTCACCGCACCCCTCAAGAACGTCATGCTCATCGGCAACGGCCCCGACGTCCTCTCGAAGGTCACCCGCGTCGCCAACGACTACCGCCTCTCCGACGGCCGCTGGACCTGCGGCAAGGACGGCCAGTCCGTCCCCGTCGGCGTCGGCATGCCCACCGTCCTCGTCTCCGGCATCACCGTCGGGGGGACGAAGCTGTGACCGCCCGCGCCGCCGAGGGCGTCTCCGCGCTCGACATTGCGCGCCGCGCCGTCCAGCTCGCCCGCCGCGCCGGCGCCGAGCAGTGCGACGCCATCGTCGTCGCCGGCAGCGAAAGCACCGTCACCGTCCGTCTCGGCGACATCGAAAAGCTCATCGAAGCCGGCTCCATTGGCCTCGGCCTCCGCGTCATCCAGGGCGGCCGGACCGCCATCTGCGCAACCTCCGACCTCGCGCCCGATGCCCTCGAGCGCTTCGCCGCCGAGACCGTCGAGCTGGCCGCCATCAGCGCCCCGGACGAATACGCCGGCCTGCCCGACCCGGCGCTCTTCGGCAGCGCGCGGGATGCCGCGGCCCTCGGCCTCTACGACGAACGCATCGAAGCGCTTTCCCCTGACGAGAAGATCCGCCTCGCGCGCGAATGCGAGGCCGCGGCCCTCGCCGCCGACCGCCGCATCACCAACACCGACGGCGCCACCCTCTCGACCCGCGTCGGCGAGGTCGCGCTCGTCAACTCCCTCGGCTTCGAAGGCAGCTACCCGGCCACCTCCATCTCGCTCGTCGCCGAGGCGATCGCCGACGACGCCGAGGGCAAGAAGCGCCCCGGCTACTGGTTCTCCGCTGAGCGCTCCCTCTCCCGCCTCGGCGACCCCGCGGAGGTCGGCCGCATCGCTGCCCGCCGCGCCGTCGACCAGCTTGGCGCCCGGAAGCCGGCCACCGCCCGCGTCCCGGTCGTGTTCGAGCCGATGATGGCCGTCTCGCTCCTCGGCCACCTGGCCGCCTGCGCCACCGGCGATGCCCTCTACCGCGGCGCCACCTTCCTCGCCGGCCGCGAAGGCCAGGCACTCGCCTCGCCCCTCGTCACCATCGTCGATGACCCGCTCCTGCCCGGCCGTTTCGGCACCCGCCCGTTCGACGGCGAAGGCGTCGCCGCCCGGCGCAACGTGCTCGTCCAGGCCGGCCGCTTCGAAGGCTTCCTCTTCGATTGCTACACCGCCCGCCGCCTCGGCCGGGCCACCACCGGCAGCGCCGCGCGCGGCCTCGAATCCGCGCCCGCGCCGTCCTCCTCCAACCTCGTCCTCGAACCCGGCAGCCTCGACCCGGCCGATATCCTCCGCGGCATCCCGCAGGGGCTCTACGTCACTGCCCTCATGGGCGCCGGCTTCAACCCGGCCACCGGCGACTACTCCCGCGGCGCGGCCGGCTTCTGGATCGAAGACGGCCAGCTCGCCTACCCCGTCTCCGAGGTCAACGTTTCCGGGAACCTCGCGCAGATGCTCGCCGACATCGATGCGGTGGGCAGCGACCTCGCCTGGTTCGGCGCTGCCGCTGCCCCCACCATCCGCATCCGCGAGATGACCGTCTCCGGCCGGTGACCCCTCAGGGGATCGCGATCTGCGCCTGCCCCCGTGCGATGACCCAGTACGCCGCGCCCGTCCGCAGCTGCGTCAGCGTGTTCAGGTAGGCCGGCATCCCCGGCAGGTACCGCCGCCAGCTCCCCGTCGCCGGGTCCCACTCGTACACCACCGCGACGTTGCTGTTCGGCCCGAACACCTGCGCCGGCGGAACGCTCCCGCCCGGCCACGCCACGAGGTTCGCGCCCGGCGAAAGCGGCAGCGAGGGCACCCCGGCTCCGCCTGCCGGCGCTGAGGGCGTCGGCGTCCGCGTCGGCGTGGCCGTTGCGGTCGGCGTCGGTGTATTCGTCGGCGGGCCCGGCGGCATCGGCGGCATCGGCGGCGAACCCGAGCCCTGCGCCTGGGTCGGCGTCGGCGTCGCCGTCGGCGGCATCGTCGGGCTCGGCGACGGGGAGGCCGAAGGAGATGGCGAGGGCGAAGGCGACGGCGAGGGCGAAGGCGACGGCGAGGGCGAAGGCGACGGCTGTGCACTCTGCGTGGGCGTGGGCGTCGGCGTCCGCGTCGGCGTGGCCGTCGGGGTCGGCGTGTTGGTGGGCGTGGCGGTGTTCGTCGGCGTGTTCGTCGGCTGGCCGCTGCTGCCGCCGCCGCCCGTCCCGTCGTTCGTCGCCCCGAAGTTCGTCGCCCAGTACCAGCCGTACGGCGAACCCGCCCGGTAGTACCGCGCGATGCCGATCTGCTGGTAGAAGCCCGTCAGCATGTTCTGGTTGTGCCCCGGCGAGGCCCGCCACGCATCGAACGCCGCCTGCGCCGTCGACCACGTCGTGCCGGCAGCGAGGTTCTCGCCCGCCCCCGTCGGGTAGCCGCAGTCGATCGCCCGCTGGAACGGCGACCGCCCGAAGCTGTCCGTGTGCGAGAAGTACCCCTTCGTCGCCATGTCCTCCACCATCCACGCCGCCGCCCGGTTCAGGTTCGTCGAGATGGTGAGCGGATTCAGCCCGTTCTGCGCCCGGTACTGGTTGATGAGCACGAGGAACTGCTGCTCCTCGCTATCGAGCGCGTCGTGCGTCACCGAGCAGTTCGTCAGCGCCTCGGCTCGCTGGTCGGCGCTCATCGTCAGCGCCAGCGCGGCCAGCGCGGCCCCCGCGAGCGCCATCCAGAGCGGCATCGTCGTCCGTCGTACCCCTGCAGCCATGTCATCCCCCGGGCCCGCGGATGCCTGGTGGGCCCGGTTGGAAGTTCGGCCGGAAAGGGGAACCATCCGGTGGACGGCGCGTGGAACCGCCGGAACGATCCGGGACTTCCGGGAATTCCCCGATGCCGCTCGCTACCGCTTCGCCAGCTTCGCCTCGTAGTCCGCGATGGCCGCCTTGAGTGCGTCAGCCGCCAGCACGCTGCAGTGCACCTTGTCCCGCGGCAGCCCGCCCATCGCCTCCGCGATCGCCTCCCGCGTCAGCCCCCGAACTGCCTCCAGCGTCCACCCCGTCACCAGCTCGCTCGCGAACGAACTCGTCGCGATCGCCGCCGGGCAGCCCCGCGTCTGCCACCGCACCGCCGCGATGCGCCCGTCGGCCACCCGGATCATCACCCGCATCCGGTCGCCGCAGACCGGGTTCGAACGCTCGCCCTCGCCGTCAGCGTCCTCCAGCACCCCGGCGTTCCGCGGGCGCTCGAAATGATCGCGAACCAGCTCGGAATACCCGGCCATCGGCGTCACGCCGATCCTACCGGTGCGCCACCAGCACCGCGAGCGCCGTCGCCGTGAACCCCGCCACCGCGAGCAGCACCTGCGGGTCCGTGAACAGCACCCGGTCCGGCGCCTCCGCCTGCCGCGGCCCGCTCATCAGCAGCAGGAACCGGAACAGCCCGAACGCGACGAACGGGATCGTCAGCGCCATCGACCCGTCGGCCGGCACCCGTGCCGACTCGATCGTGTAGAGCGAGTAGCTCAGCAGCGCCCCCGCCGCGCTCACGCCCAGCATCAGCTCGAGCACCTCCGCGTTGTACGCCGCCAGCGACGGCCGGTGCTTCGCCGCCTCCGGGCCGAGCTGCCGGAATTCGGCCCACCGCTTCGTCGTGGCGACGAAGAACGCCGCGAAGCTCGAGCACACGTACAGCCACGGGCTGATGTCGACTTCGATCGCCGCCGCACCGCTCACCGCCCGCCCGACGACGCCGGCCCCCAGCAGCAGGATGTCGAGGATGGCGACCCGCTTCAGCTCGAGCGAATACAGCGCCATCAGGACGACGTACCCCGCCAGCACCAGCCCCGCCACCCGGTCGAGCACGATCGCCGCCGGGATGCTCACGACCGCCAGCACCGCCGCCGCCCCCAGCGCCGTCCCCGTGCGCAGCCGCCCGCTCGCGATCGGCCGCAGCCGCTTCCGCGGGTGGAGCCGGTCCGCTTCCCGGTCGCGCACGTCGTTCAGCAGGTACGTCGCCGAAGCAGCGAGGCACCACAGCCCGAACAGCACCAGCGACCGCCAGAGCAGCGGCCACCAGCTATCCGGGTCGCCCGGCGTCCACGCCTCCCCCGCGCTGAACACGAACGCGGCGAACACCACGACGTTCTTCGGCCACTGGTACGGCCGCATCGCCATGAGCAGCGGCGGCACGAGGCCCCCGGCCCGTTCGCCCGGTGCGGCCGCGCTCATTCGCGCTCCCTGCTGATGCCCGCCCACTGCCCGCCGATCGCTTCGACGAGCCGTTCGATGTCGGCCTCGAAGACCGCGTTCGGCGCGCCGGCCGCCGCCCACACGGTCGCGAACCGCCGCAGCGAATCGTCGACCACCACATCCGCCCGGGCCGGCCAGCCGACCGGCGCGACGCCCCCCACCTCGTAGCCGGTGTGCGCCCGCACTTCGTCCGGTGAACCCATCTTCAGGCGCTTCCGTCCGACCCCGAGGATTTGCGCGAGCGCCGCGGTGTCGACCTGCCGGTCCCCGGCCGCCAGCACCATCGTCGGCCGCCCCTCGGCGAGGAAGAACAGCGTCTTCACGATCTGACCGACCTCGCAGCCGACTGCCGCCGCGGCCTCCTCCGCCGTCGCCGTGCTCGCCTCGAAGACCCGCACCTCGCCGGGCAGCCCGAGCGCGCGCAGCGCCGCGGCCACCCGCTCGGGCGGTGTCACGCCCGCCCCTCCAGCGCCCGCCGGGCGGCCCGCACCGTGTTCACCAGCAGCATCGCCACCGTCATCGGCCCCACCCCGCCCGTGTACGGCGTCACCTGGCTCGCCACCTCCCGCACGTCCAGCGCCGCATCGCCGACCAGCCGGTAGCCGCTCGGCCGGTCCGGCGCATCGACCCGGTTCACCCCCACGTCGATGACCACCGCGCCCGGCTTCACCATCTCCTTCGTCAGCGTCCCCGCGCGGCCAGCGGCCATCACGACGATGTCGGCCCGCCGCGTGTGCTCGGCGAGGTCGGGCGTCGCGGTGTGGCAGATCGTCACCGTCGCGTTGCCGCCCCGCGCCTTGTTCGAAAGCAGCACCGCCAGCGGCCGCCCCACCAGCGTGCTCCGGCCCACGACCACCACGTGCTTCCCCGCCGGGTCGTTCCCCGTGCGCAGCAGCAGCTCCACCACCCCGTGGGGCGTGCACGGGATCGCGCCATCGAGCTCGCCCCGCAGGAGCTTGCCGAGGTTCACCGGGTGGAGGCCGTCGGCGTCCTTCGCCGGGTCCATCGCGTCGATGAGGCGCAGCTCGTTCACCTGCGGCGGCAGCGGCAGCTGGGGCAGGATCGCGTGGAAGCGCCCGTCCGCGTTCAGCTGCCGGATGAGCGCGATGACCTCCGCCTCAGTGGCCGATGCCGGCAGCCGGAACGTCTCCGAAAAGATGCCTGCCTCGGCGCACGCCTTCGTCTTCATTGAGACATAACTGATGGACGCGGCGTTGTCCCCCACGATGACGGCCGCCAGCCCCGGGGTCACCCCCGCGGCGCGCAGGTCCGCCGCTTCGCGCGCGACCTCCGCGCGGATCTCCGCGGCTATCGCCGCCCCATCGATCAGCTTCGCCGGCATGCGCGTAGCGTAGCCGGGAACCTCCCTCCGGGCCAAAGCCGCGCCGGCCACGCGCGAACGGCCGCCCTCGCGTACGATCCGCGCAGCACGAGTTCACCCACCCTGCACGAACAGGCTGGTTCCCATGCCCGACGACGCCACGCCGCCGCGCCCGCGCAAGTTCGCCCACGGCATCGATGTCATCGAAACCCACCGCATCGCCGACGTCATCCGCCGCCACGGCGACCGCTTCCTCAACCGCGTCTACACCCCCGACGAAATCGCCCACTGCCGCGGCCGCATCCCCGAACTCGCTGTCCGCTTCGCCGCCAAGGAGGCCGTGATGAAGGCCCTCGGCACCGGCATCCGCGGCGTCGGCTGGAAGGACATCGAAATCCTCCCCAACCGCCGCGGCAAGCCGCTCGTCTTCCTCTACGGCCGCGGCGCGAAGCGCGCCGAGGAGATCGAACTCCGCGGCCTCGAAATCTCCATGACCCACCTCGCCGACCTCGCCATGGCCTCCGTCGTCGGCGAGCGCGCCCTCACCGAAGCCGAAGACACCCCCCGGCGCGGCGACAACGCCCTCCGCCTCATCCGGGAGAAAGGCCTCCGATGAAGCTCGTCACCGCCGCCGAAATGCGCCAGCTCGAAGCCGCGGCCATCGCCGCCGGCTCGAGCGAAGCCCAGCTCATGGAAGAAGCGGGCCTCGCCGTCGCCCAGGAGTCGTGGATGCTCCTCGGCACCCTCGAAGGCCGCCGCATCCTCGTCCTCGCCGGCCCCGGCAACAACGGCGGCGATGGCCTCGTCGCTGCCCGCCACCTCTACGACTGGGGCGCCGAGGTCGCCGTCTACTTCCCGGCCGGCCACCGCGACGAATCCCGCCTCGAAGAACTCCGCGCCCGCGAAATCCCCCTCCTCATGGGTGACGATGACCCCGGCGGCGGCCAGCTCCGGGCCCAGCTCGAAGCCGCCGACCTCGTCATCGATGCCCTCCTCGGCATCGGCCAGCGCCTCCCGCTCGACCCGGCCAGCCCGGTCGGCCGCGCCCTCGCCGCGCTCGGCCGCGTCCGCGCGAGCTCCTACCAGCCGCCGAAGGTCGTCGCCGTCGACCTCCCCACCGGCCTCGACAGCGACTCCGGCGCCGTCGACCCCCTCCTCGTCGTGCCCGACATGACGGTCACCTTCGGCCTGCCGAAGGTGGGGATGTACCAGGCGCCCGGCAGCGACGCCGTCGGCCGCGTCCAGGTCATCGATATCGGCATCCCAAAAGAGGCGCTCGAGGCCGTCTCGCTCGAACTGATCACCTCCCGCTGGGTGCGCCAGCACCTCCCGGCGCGCCCGGCCGACGCCAACAAGGGTACGTTCGGCCGCGTCCTCGTCGTCGGCGGGTCCAGCCGCTACCGCGGGGCCGTCCTGCTGGCCGCCCGCGGCGCCTACCGGGCCGGCGCCGGCCTCGTCACCATCGCCGCGGCCGAAGACCTCGCGGCCGGGCTCGCCCCGGCGTTCCCCGAGGCGACCTGGCTGCCCCTCCCCGCCGCGCCGGGCGGCACCCTCGCCGCCGAAGCCGCGCTCTCGCTCCGCGCCGAGTGGGCCGCCGCCCGCGCAGCCGTCATCGGCCCCGGCCTCTCGCTCGCCGATGAGACCCGCGCCTTCACCTGGGCCGCCCTCCCCGATACCGCCGACTGCCCCGGCGGCGTCGTGGTCGACGCCGATGCCCTCAACGCCCTCGCCGCCATGGACGACGCTCCGCAGCGGCTCCACCCCCGCGCCATCCTCACCCCCCACCCCGGCGAGATGGCGCGCCTCCTCCGCACGACCATCCCGGACGTCCAGCGCGACCGCCTCGGCGCGGCCCGCGCCGCCGCCGACCGCTTCGGCTGCGTCGTCGTCCTCAAGGGCGCCCATACGGTCGTCGCGGCCCCGGGCGGCAGCGCCGCGCTCTGCCCGTTCGCGAACCCCCTCCTCGCGACCGCCGGCAGCGGCGACGTCCTCGCCGGCATGATCGCCGGCTACCTCGCGCAGGGGGCCGACCCCTTCACCGCCGCCCGCCTCGGTGTCTACCTCCACGCCGCGGTCGCCGAGGCCGCCGAGCCGGAACTCGGCCGCGCCGGCCTCCTCGCCGGCGACATCGCCGATCGCCTCCCCCGCGTCGTCCGGGACCTTACCCAATCCTGATGTACACTCAGGGCAACCCGTGACGAACAGCGCACCCTCCCCCGCCCGCCGCGTCGTCGTTACCGGCCTCGGCATCGTCAGTCCCCTTGGACATAACGCCTGCGATACGTGGGCAGCCCTCGTCGAAGCCCGCTCCGGCACCCGCCGCATCACCCTCTTCGACCCTGAAGGCTTCGATTCGCAGGTCGCCGGTGAAGTCCCCGACTTCGACCCCGCGGCCTACATGGACCGCAAAGAAGCCCGCCGCGCCGACCGCGCCACCCAGTTCGCCTTCGTCGCCGCCGATGAGGCCCTCGCCCAGTCCGGCTACCGCCCGGCGCCCGGCGACGGCTCCGAACTCGCCATCATCATCGGCACCGCCATCGGCGGCATCACCACCCTCGTCGCCGAGTACGAAACCATGCGCGCGAAGGGCCCCGGCCGCGTCTCGCCCTTCCTCATGCCGATGATGCTCGCCGATATGACGAGCGGTCAGCTCAGCATCCGCCTCGGCGCGCGCGGCGTGAACTACTGCCTCGTCAGCGCCTGCGCCAGCGGCGCCGACAGCATCGGCGAAGCCGCGAACATCATCCGCCGCGGCGACGCCGAGGTCGTCCTCGCCGGCGGCACCGAAGCGCCCATCACGCCCATCGTCGTCGCCGGCTTCGCCTCCGCGAAGGCCCTCACCACCGCCAATGCCGACCCGGCCCGCGCCTCCCGCCCCTTCGACGCCCGCCGCGACGGCTTCGTCCTCGCCGAGGGCGCCGCCGTCCTCGTCCTCGAAAGCGAAGAGCACGCCCGCGCCCGCGGCGCCGCCATCCTCGCCGAGCTCGCCGGCTACGGCGCGACCTCCGACGCTTACCACATCACCCAGCCCGACGACCGCGGCGAGGGCGCCGCCCGCGCCATGCAGATCGCGCTCCGGCAGGCCGGCCTCCAGCCCGACGAAATCGACTACCTCAACGCCCACGGCACCTCCACCCCCATCAACGACCGCCTCGAAACGCTCGCCCTCAAGCGCGTCTTCGGCGAATACGCCTACGACCTCCCCATCAGCTCCACGAAGTCGATGACCGGACATCTGCTCGGCGCGGCCGGCGCCGTCGAAGCCGCCATCTCGGTCCTCGCCCTCCAGAAGCAGGTCATCCCGCCGACCGCCAACTACGAAGTGCCGGACCCCGACTGCGACCTCGACTACGTGCCCAACGTCGCCCGCCCGGCCCGCCTCGAGGCCGTGATGACGAACTCGCTCGGCTTCGGCGGCCACAACTCCAGCCTCATCTTCCGCACCTACCGGCCGTCGCCATGACGCAGCTCGTCGGCGCCCTGCCTCCCCGCTGGCGGCTCCGCGACCCCTACGCCCACCAGAACGGCATCCCCCGCTTCCCGCCCGTCGTCGCGGCCGTCCTCGCCGCCCGCGGCATCACCACCCGTCAGCAGGCCGATGCCTTCTACAAGCCTCATCTGTTGCCCGCCCACGACCCGCTCCTCCTGCCCGGCATGGCCGAAGCCGTCCAGCGCGTCGCCCGCGCCATCGATGACGGCGAGCTGATCGCGCTCTACGGCGATTTCGACGTCGACGGCGTCACCTCCATCGCTATCCTCCGCGAAGGCCTCGCCCCGCTCGGCGCCCGCACCCTGCCCTACATCCCCGACCGCTTCACCGAAGGCTACGGCCTCAACTTCGGCGCCATCCGCTCGCTCGCCGCCGCCGGCGCGACGCTGCTCGTCACCGCCGACTGCGGCATCTCCTCGGTCGCCGAGGTCGCCTACGCGAACGAACTCGGCCTCGACGTCATCATCCTCGACCACCACACGGTGCCCGACGTGCTCCCCGATGCCCTCGCCGCCGTCAATCCGAAGCGCATCGACTCGCCCTACCCGTTCGACGAGCTGGCCGCCTGCGGCGTCGCCTACCGCTTCCTCGAAGTCCTCTACGACCACCTCGGCCGACCGTTCGAGGATGCCGACTTCATCGACCTCGCCGCTCTCGGCACCGTCGCCGATGTCGCGCCCCTCGTCGACGAGAACCGCCGCATCGTCGCCCGCGGCCTCGAGGTCATGCGCACCGGCGGGCTCCGCCCCGGCCTCGCCGCCCTCTCCCGCGTCGCCGGCGTCAGCCCCGAGCGCTTCACCTCCGAGACGCTCGGCTTCGCGCTCGGCCCGCGGATGAACGCGGCCGGCCGTCTCGCCCACGCGAACATCGCCCTCCAGCTGCTCCTCGAGCGGGAGTTCCGCCGCGCTCTCGAGCTCGCGAACGAACTCCACGCCCTCAACCGCGAGCGCCAGCGCCAGACCGAAGAAGCGACGCAGCTCGCCGAAGAGCTCCTTGGGCCGGCCGACGTCCCGCTCCTCTGGGTCGTCACCGACCGGATTGCGCCCGGCATCGTCGGCCTCGTCGCCTCCCGCCTCGCCGAACGCCGCAACCGGCCTGCCGTCGTCCTCTCGCGCGGCCCCGAAGAATCCCGCGCCAGCGCCCGCAGCATCCCCGGCTTCGACATCGTCGCGGCCATCCGCGCCGAGAAGCACCTGCTCGTCCGCCACGGCGGACACCGCGCCGCCGCCGGCTTCACCGTCCGCAACGAGCACCTCGACGAACTCCGCGAGCGGCTCACCGCGACGGCCGCGGCGCGCCTTGGCTGGGAGCCGCCCCGCCGGGTCATCGACATCGACGCCGAGGCGCCCCTCAGCGCCCTCGACGGCCTCGAAGTGAAGGGTCTCATGCGCTTCGAGCCCACGGGCCACGGCAATCGGAAGCCCGTCCTCCTCAGCCGCGGCGTCAGCCTCCTCCAGGCGAAACCCGTCGGCGCCACCGGCGACCACCTCCGCCTCACCGTCCGCCACGGCCCGGTCACCTGGCGCGGCATCGCCTTCCGCCAGGCCGGCGCCGAGCTCGACGCCGAGGTCGACCTCGTCTACTCCCTCCAGCCCGATGTCACCGGGCAGGGCGTCGAACTCGAGGTGCTCGATATCGCGCCCTCTGCCATCGCCCGGCCCCTCGAACGCGGCGCATGAGCAGCGACGAACTCACCCTCGCCGCCGACGCCGCCCGCGCCCTGCGCGAGGCGCAGGCCCTCTGCTACCGGACGAACTGCGCCATCGTCGCGCCGGAACACCTGCTCGCTGCCTGTCTCCTCCAGCTCCGGGCTGCCGGGCTCGAAGGCCTGCCCGAACCCGCCGCCGTCCAGCAAGCGCTCGTCGCCACCCAGGGGCTCGGCGAAGACCCGCTCGACCGCGACGTCATCTTCGGCTCTGCCGCCCGCGAGGCGATCAGCCGCGCCGCCGCCGCGGCCCGCGCGGCTGGCAGCACGACCATCACGTGCGCCGACCTCGCGACCGCCCTCGTCGAATCCGGCGAGTGCAGCCCGATGTTCTTCGCCTCGCTCGGCGTACCCCGGGCCGCGCTCCTCGAGCTGCTGCGCGCTCCCGGCGCCTGAACTCCTACGCCGAGGCCCGCGGGTGGGCCTTGTCGTACTCCTTCCGCTTCTGCTGGTCCGTCAGGTGCGTGTAGATCTGCGTCGTCGAGATGCTCGCGTGGCCCAGCGCGTCCTGCACGTACCGCAGCGGCATCCCGCCCGCCAGCATGTGCGTCGCGTAGGTGTGGCGCAGCGTGTGCGGCGTGATCGCCGTGTCCAGCCCCGCCTCTTTGGCGTAGTTCTTCAGAATCAGCCAGAAGCCCTGCCGCGTCAGCCGTTCGCCCCGCCGGTTGACGAACAGCGCAGCCTCGCGCCGGTTCCGCACCAGCTTCGGCCGGATATGGAAGATGTACTGCCGCAGCTCGTCCACCGCCGTCGGCGGCAGCGTCAGCACCCGCTCCTTGTCGCCCTTGCCGACGCACCGCACGGTGACCGGGTCGCTCTCCAGCGCCACGTCGTTCACGTCCAGCGAGACCAGCTCCGTCACCCGCAGGCCCGTCGCGTAGAGCATTTCGAGCATCGCCTTGTCGCGCCGCGCCTCCGGCGTGTTCCGCCGCGCCGGCTGCTCCAGCAGCTCGTCGACTTCCTCCACCGTGAGCGCCCGCGGCAGCTGCTTCCCAACCTGCGGCGATTTCACCTGCTCCGTCGGGTCCGCCCCGATCACCCCCTCCCCCGCGAGGAAGCTGAAGAACGACTTCAGCGACGCCACCTTCCGCGCCACCGTCGTGTCTTTGTACTTCATCTCCTCCCGCAGGTGCTCCACGAACCGCACCAGGTGGTCCTTCGTCATCGCCTCCGGCGCCACCCCCGGGTACTCGCTCCCCATGAAATTCGTGAACTGGGCAAGGTCATTCCGGTAGGCGGCCAGCGTGTTCTGGGACGCGTTCTTCTCCACCGCCAGGAAATTCAAAAACTGGTCGATGCGCTCGTTCGTCACGTCGCGTTACCTCGATGCCGTTGCGGTCGTGGGGTCCAGGGGCGGCGCCATGATAGGCAGCCCCTTCCCCGGGTGTCCATGGAATTCGGCCCGCCCCTCCGTGAATTTCTCGGTACCCGCCGCGGCCCCTGTCATCACGCCACGGTATCCCCGTCCTGCCTCCCCTGCCCTCCTGCGCCGCGCCATGCCACGAGCCTAGCCCCCTCCCGCGATCCGTGCATCCCCGCCCGCGCCCCTTTCGCCTACCGGCTGGTAATCTTGCTGAAGGCCAACCCGGAGGAACCCATGGTCTCACTCGAACTCAACGACGAAGAAAAGCTGGTCCAGCAGGTCGCCCGCGACTTCGCCCGCAAGGAGATCCGCCCCGTCGCCGCCTACTACGACGAGCGCGAAGAAGTCCCGTACGACCTGATCAAGAAAGCCGCCGCCATCGGGTTCGGCATCTCGAAACAGGGCTCGCTCCTCGATGGCTCCGGCTCCTCGCTCATCCCCTCCATCATTGCCGAGGAGCTCTCGTGGGGCTGCGCCGGCATCGCCCTCGCCATCAACAGCTCCGGCCTCGCCGCCGCCGCCATTGCCGCCACCGGCACGCCCGAGCAGCGCGAACGGTGGCTCGCTGCCATCGCCTCCGACGAAAACGAGGTCCACCTCGGCGCGATGTGCCTCACCGAGCCCGACGCAGGCTCCGATGTCGCCAACATCCAGACGACCGCCACCCGCGACGGCGACTTCTACGTCCTCAACGGCGAAAAGCAGTTCATCACCAACGGCGGCATCGCCGACGTCCACGTCGTCTTCGCGACCGAAGACCGCTCGAAAGGCTGGGGCGGTATCAGCGCCTTCGTCGTCCCGAAGGGCACGCCCGGCCTCCAGGAAGGCACCGTCTGGAAGAAGATGGGCATCCGCGCATCCCACACCGCCAACGTCATCTTCACGGACTGCCGCATCCCGGCCGAATACAAGCTCGGCGCCCCCTCGAAACCCGGCGGCTCCGCCGGGCCGGGCGCCGTCGGCGCCCTCATGACCCTCGAGCGCACCCGCCCCGTCGTTGGCGCCTACGCCGTCGGCATCGCCCGCGCCGCCTACGAATACGCGCTCGACTACGCCAAGTCCCGCGTCCAGTTCGGCCGGCCGATCATCAAGAACCAGGCGATCTCCTTCATGCTCGCCGACATGGCGATGGCCGTCGATTCCGCCCGCCTCATGGTCTGGCGCGCCGCCTGGATGGCCGGCGCCAACGTCCCCTACCTCCAGGCCGAGGGCTCGATGGCGAAATGCTTCGCCTCCGACGTCGCCATGAAGGTCACCGTGGATGCCGTCCAGGTCCTCGGCGGGCAGGGCTACATGCGCGACCACCCGGTCGAAAAGTGGGTCCGCGACGCTAAGATCTTCCAGATCTTCGAAGGCACCAACCAGATTCAGCGGCTCGTCATCGGCCGCGCCCTCGAGGCGCTCCCGCCCCGCGGCTGACCGGCGTCCACCTGCCCCCGCACGAACCACAGCGGCCCGCCCCCATCCAGGGGCGGGCCGCTGCGTCATGCTGAAGCAGGCTGAACCGTCAGCTCTGCGGTGCGTCCGGGCAGCTGTCGCCCGGCTTGCCGGGCGCATCCCCCGAGCGGTAGGCCAGCGCGTCGTCCCTGGGCGCGAACTCCTGCGCGTCCCAGGCTGCCACGTTCGCCGCCGCGCCCGCCCCGTGGGCATCAGCCGTCTCGAGCACCAGCGTGCCCTGCGGCGCTTCGTTGCCCCCGCCCATCACCACCGCCGCCAGCGGCAGGAACGCAAACGTTAACGGAAGCACCATCAGAATGGCGAAGGTTCGGCGCACGCGCGCACCTCCTCAACCGGCTGGCATGCAGTCTACCACACGCCGCGCAATGGCCCCTTGTTCCGCTCACGTCCCGGGCGCATGCTGGGATCAGCATATGCCAGTCGCTCCCCGGCAGACCGTCGCCGTCATCGACGTCGGCTCGAACTCCATCCGCCTCCTCGTCGCCCGCGCCCTCAGCTACCTCGCCTTCGAAGTCATCGACGAGGCCCGCTACGATGCCCGCCTCGGCTCCGGCCAGGCCGGCGGCAACCTCACGCCCGAAGGCATGGAGCGCGGCCTCCGCGCCCTCGCCATCATGCACCAGCTCGCCGAGGCCCACGGCCCCGCCGAGATCATCGCCGTCGGCACCGAGGCCCTCCGCCGCGCCCCCAACGCGGACGACTTCCTCGAACGCGTCCGCGACCGCACCGGCCTCCGTATCCGCGTCCTCTCGGGCTACGAAGAAGCCCACGCCGGCTACCTCGGGGTCATCAACAGCACCACCCTCACCGACGGCTACCTCCTCGACCTCGGCGGCGGCTCGCTCGAACTCATGACCGTCGAAGGCCGCGCCCTCCGCGAAGTCCAGTCCGTCCCCCTCGGCGCCATCTACAGCCGCGAGACGTACCTCCACGCCGACCCGCCCCTTGCCCGCGAAGTCCGCGCCCTCCGCAAGGCCGTCCAGCGCTCCTTCGTCCCTGGCCATCTCCCGCCCGTGCTCTTCGCCACCGGCGGCGCCGTTCGCAACCTCGCGCGCATCATCCGCATCCGCCGCCGCTACCCGCTCGGCCGGCTTCACGGCCTCGAAATCACCCGGAAAGAGCTCCGCCGCCTCGCGCGCGAACTCGCCGCCGTCCCCACCGAGGCCCGCCGCCGCATCCCCGGTGTCGGCAGCAACCGCGCCGACCTCCTCCACGCCGCCGCCATCGTCATCGACGAGGTCATGGAGCTCCTCGGCGCGCCGTCGCTCGTCGTCTCCGGCCAGGGCCTCCGCGAAGGCCTCGCCTGGCAGGCGATCCGCGGCGAAAGCCCCGTCCTCCCCGACGTCCGCGCCGCCAGCATCGCCGGCCTCGCCCTCGCCAACGGCGTCGATATCGCCTCCGCCGAACCCACCGTCGAGGCCGCTGACCGCATTTTCGAGGTCACCCGGCCGCTCCACGGCCTCGGCGACACCGAACGCGGCCTCCTCAGCGATGCCGCCCGCCTCGCCGGCATCGGCACCCACATCGACTACTACAACCGCGACCGCCACGCCGAGTACCTGGTCCACAGCGGCGACCTCCACGGCTACGCCCACCGCGAGGTCGTCCTCCTCGCTGCCCTCGTCCGCTGGGCCGATTCCGGCACGCCCGACCTCTCGCCCTACCGGGCGATCACGAACGGCGACGACGCGCGCAAGGCCGCCATCCTCGCCGCCATCCTCGGCCTCGCCCGCGCCGTCCGGCGCCGCGCCCCCTCGCCGGTCCGCGGCCTCCGCCTCGACCTCGAAGGCGATGCCCTGTCCCTCGACCTCGAAGCCGACGCCCCGCTCGATGCCGAACTCCACGAAATCGAACGCCAGCGCCGCCGGTTCGAAACCGTCCTCCGCTGCCGCCTCCTCGCCCGGGGCCCAGCCCTCGTCGGCTAGCCTGCTGCCATCCGCCGCAGCGCGCCCGGCGGGATGAACCATTCCAGCCAGCAGCTGCCCGCCCGCGGCTCGCCCGCCGCCCGCACCAGCGCCGCCCCGCCCTTCTTGAACGTCACCGCCATCCCCGCCGGGTCGCCCGTCAACAGGTAGGCCAGCAGCTCGCCCATCCACGGCTCGTGGCCCACCAGCGCCACCGGCGAGGCGTCCGTTTCCGCTGCCATCTCGATCACGGCCTGGTAGTCATCGCTCGCGAGCGTCTCCGAAATCCGCACCTTCCCGAGCCCGTACGCTTCCCGCAGAATCTCCGCCGTCTGCACGGCCCGCAGCCACGGCGAACTCACGATGACCTGCGGCGTCACGAGCCGCGCGAGCCCCCGCGCGGCCTCCCGCATCCGCTCCGCGCCTTCCGGCGTCAGCGGCCGCTCCGCGTCGTTCGCCACGGTGCCCCGTTCCGCTGCAATCGCATGCCGAACGAGCACCAGGTCCATCGCCCCTCAGCCTCCCGCCGCCGGCCCCGGCTGCCCGGGCGCTTCGAACCCCGCCAGCCCGATCTCCACCACCTTCCACTGCCCCAGCATCGGCCGCCAGCGCGTCGCCACCGCTACCGTCCCCGCGCTCGAACGGAACCGCACGAGGAACCGCGCTTCGCCCTCCTCGGCGGCCTGTTCCTCCAGCTCGAACCCGTCGATGCCCGGGAGCTGCGCCGGCGAGAGCCCCTGCGCGCCCGAGGCGAGCTGCATCAGCTGCGCCATCGCCTCGGGCGCCAGGTCGGCCATCACCTGGGCGAGGTTCCCGGTCATCACCGCGCGCGCCGTCCGTTCGGCCGCAGCGCGCGCCTCGCCCGGGTCCGCCGTCACGACCCCGTGACTTCCTTCACGTCGTCGATCTGCCACTTCCCGCCGTTCTCCACCCACTTGCTCCACACCACCCGCGTCTTCTCGCCGATGTACGAAATCTCCACCTCGTTGTTGCCGAGGTCCTTGATTTCGAAGCGGGTCGCCGTGATCGGGTTCGCCGCCAGCGCCATCACCTTCGCCATCGCGTTCGGCGTGAAATCGCCCATCAGCCCGGCCACGTTGCCGGTCACCACATCCTGCGCATGGCGCTCCTGCGTCGCCCTCAGGTCGCTCATCGTCAGCCTCCGAATCGGGAAGAATGCTCCGCCGCGGGCGGCGGGCCGCCGGCAGCATACCCCCGCCGGGGCCGCCCCTTCAATCGCCCGCGCGGCTACCAGGCCCGCCGCTCGTGCACGACCAGCCGCACCGCCCGCGCCCCTGCCGTCGCCGCATCGATCGCCGCCCCCAATTCGCGGTACACGCCGACCGGCCGCTCCGTCCCTGCTGCGACGAGCAGCCACCCCTCGCGCGCTGGCACGAGGTGCAGCTCCCTCGCCCGGGTTCCCTGCGTCTCTTCCATGGTTGAACAGTCGGCAGCACGGCCCCGGCCTGCGTAGGGGAAGGCCCCGTTTTCCCTCCTCCCCTCCCCCGGCGGCCTGCACGCCCGCCACCCGATAGACTTGCCCCATGCCGGACGACACGCTTCCCCTCCCCGCGCCGCCAGCCCGCGCCCCCGAGTGGGGCAAAGCCCCGGACGGCGCCGACGAACGCCGCTTCCTCGAAGGCCCGGCCGACCGCGGGTCAGAATTCCTCCGCGTCCTCCGCATCGGCGGCGAATTCATCCGGGGCTTCCGCAAACTCCACTTCGTCGGCCCCTGCGTCACCATCTTCGGCTCCGCCCGCTTCACGGAGGACCACCCCTACTACGACCTCGCCCGCCGCGTCGGGCAGGCCGTCGCACGCGAAGGCTTCACCGTCATGACCGGCGGCGGCCCGGGGCTGATGGAGGCCGCGAACCGCGGCGCCAAGGACGTCGGCGGCTACTCCGTCGGCTGCAACATCGAACTCCCCCACGAGCAAAAGCCGAACCCCTACCTCGATACCTTCGTCGAGTTCCGCTACTTCTTCGTCCGCAAGGTGATGCTCGCCAAGTACTCCTACGCCTTCATCGCCATGCCCGGCGGCTTCGGCACCCTCGATGAACTCTTCGAAATCGCCACCCTCATCCAGACCCGCAAAATCCGCGATTACCCCTGCATCCTCATCGGCGTCGACTTCTACGAGCCGCTCATGGACTTCATGCTCAACCGCCTCGTCGCCATGGGCACCATCGACCCCGAAGACCTCGACCGCCTCGTCCTCACCGACTCTCCAGAGGAAGCCGCCGCCATCGTCCGCGAGGTCGGCATCCGCAAGTTCGGCCTCCGCTACCGGAAGGCCGCGCCGCGCCGCCGCCGCTTCCTCTTCGAATAGCCAGCCCCTGCCTGACAGCGAACGAAAAACGAGGCCGCGGCAACCGCCGCGGCCCCGCCGTCGCATGCTCGCTCCGGGGCGCTAGCCGCGCACCGTGATCGCCGCGTTCGTGATGACCGGCGTGCCCCGTTCCTTCGTCTGCGCCGCGACGAGAATCGTGTTCCCCTCGCGCCAGTACGAGGTCACGATCGTCTCGCCCGGGAAGACCACACCGGCGAACCGCGCCTGGTAGCGCGCCACCTTCGCCGTGTCGCCGCCGAGCGCATGGTCCACCACCGCTTTGCACACCACGCCGAACGAGCACAGACCGTGGAGGATCGGCCGGTCGAAGCCGCCCATCTTCGCGAAGTCCGGGTCGGCGTGCAGCGGGTTCTTGTCGCCCGAGAGCCGGTAGAGCAGCGCCTGCTGCGGCAGCGTCTTCGATTCGACCGTGCCGTCCGGCGCCCGGTTCGGCGCTTCGTTGCCAGCTGGCGGCCCGCTTTCGCCGCCGAAGCCGCCCTCGCCCCGCAGGAAGAGCGAGAACCGGTTCACGAACAGCGGCTCCGCTTCGCCCTTCAGCTTCGTCTCCGTCTCCAGCACGACGAGCGCGGCCTTCCCCTTGTCGTAGATCCCGGCCACCTTGCCGCTCGTCTCCACCTCGCCCTCGACCGGGATCGGCTTCCGGATTTCGAGGTCCTGCTCCCCATGGAGCAGCAGCGCCGGGTTGAACTGCAGCCCCGGCACCTGCCCCACGCCGCCCAGCGACCCGAACGCCGGGATGACGCCGAAGCTCGGCAGCACCTTCAGGTTCCGTTCGTACGTATACGTCAGCTCGTTCGGGTCCGTCGGCGGGTCGCCCGCGCCCACGCCGAGGTGGTACAGGATGACCCGGTCCCGGTCCCAGCGGAACGTCCCGCCCTGGATCGGCGCCCCAAGCGCCTTCGAAGGATCGATTGGCACGTCAACGACCTCGCTGTCTCAGGTGTCGCGGCCGAACCCCGTTCGGCCGCCCCCGAGCGTACACCGCTGGCGCCTTGCTGTCCTACCCTGCTGGCGCCGCGCTACCCTCTCCTCGTGCCCATTCCGCTCCGCCCCTTCGGTTCGACTGGCCTCGACCTCCCCATCCTCGGCCTCGGCGCTATGGACACGCCCCATTCGCCCGACGCCTTCGCCACCGTCGCCGCCGCCATCGACCTCGGTGTCCGGCTCATCGATACCGCCCGCGACTACGAAGGTTCCGAACACCTCCTCGGCCGCGTCATCCGCGAACACGGCGCGCCCGGCGTCCTCTTCGCCAGCAAGACCTTCCGCCGCACGGCCAGCAGCGCCCAGTACGAAATCGACCGTTCCCTGCAGGTGCTCGGCCTCGAGACCATCGGCCTCTACCAGCTCCACGATGTCTCCACCCCGGAAGCGTGGGCGCAGGTGATGGCCCCCGGCGGCGCGCTCGAAGGCCTCCGCGCCGCGCAGGAGCGTGGCGCCATCCGCTTCATCGGCATCTCCACCCACAGCCTCGAAATCGGCCGCCTCGCCATCGAATCCGGCGCCTTCGATGCCGTCATGCTCGAGTACTCGGCCTTCTCCCCCGAATCGCGCCCCCTCCTCGACCTCGCCGGCGAACGCGGCGTCGCCGTCATCGTGATGCGGCCGCTCGGCGGGTCCGGCCGGACCAGCGCCATCCGCGGCCGCCTCGCCCGCGGCGAGGCGGGCATCCTCACGCCCGAGAACCTCCTCCGCTACGTGTGGACCCACCCGGCCGTCTCGGTCGCCATCCCGGGCGCGCGCCACCCGGACCGCGTCCGAGCCAACGCGGCCGCCGCGGAGGCGTTTTCACCGCTTTCGCCTGCCGAAGAGCGCGACCTCGAAGCCGCGGCCGCCCGCCTCTACGACGACTGAGCCCGGCGCCCCTCCCGCGGCAGGCGCACCGAGACCGTCGGCTGGCCGCCGGCCCCGACGCGAATCGCCAGCGCACCATCCCCGACCGTCACCGTGCCGGTCCGGTTCATCACCAGCCGGATGCCGCCCGGCAGCTCGACCCGCGCCGGCGTCCCTGCCCGCCGGGTCCGCGACTTCCGCGTCGGCCGCGCCGCCGACCGCCGCCGCGCCGCCATCACCCGCCCGCCCGGGGTGCCGACTGGAACCCTTCCCGGTTGTGCGACCCGTCGCAGAACGGCTTCGTCGCCGAATGCCCGCACCGGCAGAGCGCCACCGCCTCCTTCCGCTCGAACTGGTTCCCCTCCGCGTCGACGACCACGAACTCCCCGCGGATGACGTACGGCCCGTGGTCCCGCACGGTGATGGTCGTTTCGGCCATGGTTCGAACCCTCCTGTCGATGCGTGCTGCGCCCGGCCCGGATCCTGCGGTACGCGTCACAGCCAGCGCAACATCCCGGCGTACAATGCCCCCATGGCCTCGGTCGCCCTGTTCGATCCCTGCTACCTCCAGACGCTCCGCCCCGGCGATGCCGGAGATGCCCGCCGCGTCCTCGAGGCCCTTGGCGATACCGTTACCCTCATCGACGGCCGCTGCTGCGGCCAGCCTGCCTTCAACAGCGGCTTCCGCACCGAGGCCCGCACCGTGGGCCGCCAGCTGCTCAAAGCCGCCCGCGCCCATAGCGCCATCGTGACCACCTCCGGCTCCTGCACCGCGATGGTCCGCCACTACCTTCCCGGCCTGTGGCAGCCCCCGCGTGATGCCGCGGCGGCATCCATCGCCGCCCGCTTCGTCGACTTCGCGACATACGTCGCCCGTCACCCGGCCCTCGACCGCCTCGGCCTCCGCCTCCCCGGCGTGGTCGTCCTCCACGAGTCCTGCCACTCCCGGCGCGAACTGCACGCCTCCGCCGCCTTCAGCGCCATCCTCAGCCGCATCGACGGCCTCGAAGTCCGCGAACCCGCCTTCGCCGAGGAGTGCTGCGGCTTCGGCGGCACCTTCGCCGTCAAACAGCCCGAGACCTCGGTCGAAATCATGCGCGCGAAGCTCGACGCCCTCGGCGCGACCGGCGCACGCGTCGTCGTCTCGCCCGACTACTCGTGCCTCGCCCACCTGCAGTCCGGCGCCGCCGGCCTCGGCATCCAGCTCGAAGCCTGGACGCTCCCCGAATTGCTCGCGAGGGCCCTCGCATGACCGGCTTCCGCGACCGCGCCCGCCGCGAAATCGCCGAAGAGCACCGCTCGGCCGCGCTCCTGCCCATCATGCGCAAGCTCGTCGCCGATTCCCGCGCGATGCTCGCTCGCGGTCCGGCCGACGCCCGCGACCGGGCCGCTGCCGCCCGCGCCGACGCCGTCGACCGGCTCGAAGAGCTGCAGCGCCGCCTCCGCGAACAGCTCGCCCTCCGCGGCGTCGGCTACCACCGCGCCGCCACCGCCGCCGAGGCCGTCGACATCGTCCGCCGCCTCCTCGGCGATGCCCGCCGCGTCGCCAAGTCCAAATCCATGGTCGCCGAGGAGATCGGCCTCACCCACGCGCTCCGCGAGGCCGGTATCGACGTCCTCGAGACCGACATCGGCGAGTACATCGTCGACCTCGAAGGCCGCGGACCGAGCCACATCACCGCCCCCGCCGTCCACCTCAACCGCGCCCGCATCCGCGACCTCCTCGCGCGTGCCGGCGCCCCCCTGGAGACCGACGACCCGGTCGTCCTTTCGCAGCACATCCGCGACGTCGTCGGCCGCTACTTCCAGGACTGCGACGCCGCCATCACCGGCGCCAACACCGCCATCGCCAGCAGCGGCCGCTTCGCCATCGTGGAGAACGAAGGCAACGTCGCGCTCGGCGTCTCCCACCCGCGCAAGCACATCATCGTGACCGGCCTCGAAAAGGTCGTCGCCGACGAAGCCGGCGCCCTCGCCATCCTCCAGGTCCTCGCCCCCAGCGCGACGGCCCAGCCGCTCACCGCCTTCACCCACATCCTCGGCAGCCCGCCGCCCGGGCAGGAGCGCCACGTCGTCGTCGTCGATAACGGGCGCTCCCGCATCCTCGCCGACCCGCGCTACCGCGATGTCCTCCGCTGCATCCGCTGCGGCGCCTGCATGAACGCCTGCCCCGTCTACCGGGCCGTCAGCGGCCTCGCCTACGGCTCGCCCTACATGGGGCCGATCGGTGCGGTGATTTCGCCGCTCCTCTGGCCGCGCGGTGGCCAGGCCGACCTCCCCTTCGCGAGCACCCTCTGCGGCGCCTGCACCGAAGCCTGCCCCGTCGGCATCCCCCTCCACCGCATGCTGCTCGACCTCCGCGCCGACGCCGTCGAGCGCGGCGCCGTCGCCGGCCGCGCTGAGCGCGCCGCCTGGAAGGCCTGGGCGGCGGCCTTCTCCCTCCCGACCGGCGCCCGCGCGGCCGCCGCGATGGCCCGTCTCGGTCTCCGGGGCGGCGGCCGCCTCGTCCGCCCGCTCGCCGCGCGCGGCGCCGACCCCCGCCTCCTGCCAGAGCCGGCCGAGCCCCACGATCCCGCCCTCCTCGCTGCCGCGGGCCCGGACCGCTCGGAGCGACCCGTTATCGCCCCGGAAGAGGTGCTCCCGCCGACGCCCGTGGAGCGCTTCCGTCTCCGCGCCGGCCAGCTCGGCGTCGGCTTCCCCGCCGCTGCCCCCGCCAGCGCGCTCGAACTCTCGGCCGCGGCTGCGGTCGCCTCGACCGGGTCCGTACTCCTCACCGGTGCGCCCGTCGACCGCCGCGCCCTCCTCGCCGCCCCGGCCGTCGCGCTCCGCGTCGATCCCGCGACGGTCGTCGAATACCCCGCCGGCCTCGAACCCTACCTCGGCGCCGACGACGCCCTCATCCTCACCGGCCCCAGCCGCACGGCCGACATCGAGAAGGTCATCGTCCGCGGCATCCACGGCTCGCAGGAATATGCTGTTCTCCTCGAGCCGCCCATTGCCTGAGCGGTCCAGGTAGTCGAAGAATCTTCATCCGAAATAGGGAAATCCCCGAGGCAGCGCCCGCACCTTTCTTTTAGGATTCCCCTAACCAAAGGGAAGCCATCGGTGACATCCGACCAGGGCGAGCTTCAGCCACCGGACCCCGTGAGCGGCGAGCCACCGGCCTTCGAGGCCGGGGAGATTCCGCCCGGCATCTTCTTCGAGACGCACCCGCTGCCCGCCCTGGTCTTCGAGCGCAGCACCCTTCGCGTCCTCGAAGCCAACCGCGCCGCCTGCGAGCTCTACGGCTACACCGCCGACGAGTTCCGCGCGCTTACCCTCGCCGATATCCGCCCGCCCGAGGATGTCCCCGCCCTCCTCCGCCTCGCCCGCGGCGAACGCGTCGAGCCGCCGCAGGGCTACTGGCGCCACCGCACCCGCGACGGCCGCGTGCTCCAGGTCCGCATCGCCGGCGAAAACATCACCTTTCGCGGCCATCCGGCGCGCGTCGCCTTCATCCTCGAATCCACCCCGGTCGAAGCTGCCCTCGCCCGCGCCCGCGATGCCGAGCAGCGCTACCGCACCCTCTTCGATTACGCCGGCCACGCCATCGTCGTTCTCGACCTCGATCTCCGCCGCTTCGTCGAAGCCAACGACGACGCCTGCCGCCTTTTCGGCCTCTCACGCGAGGAGCTCCTCGAGCGCGACCCCGTCGCCGTCAGCCCCGAATTCCAGCCTGGCGGCGAGCGCAGCGACGTCCTCGCCGCCGCCTACCTCGAACGCGCCCTCTCCGGCGAGCCGCTCGAGTTCGAATGGGTCCACCAGGACGCGGCAGGGCGCCGCATTCTCTGCGAAGTCCGCCTCATCCGCATGCCCCCGTTCGAGCGCCGCCTCATCCGCGGCGCCATCTTCGATATCCGCCAGCGCCGCGCCGCCGAGGCCGAACTCCTCCGCCGCGAACGCGAATTCCGCACCCTCGCTGAGAACTCCCCCGACCTCATCGTCCGCTTCGACGACGACCTCCGCATCGTCTATGCCAACCCGGCCGCCCTCGAAAGTGTCCGCGCCGACCTCCGCGCCGTCGCCGGCCGCCGCCCGGGCGAGCTCTTCCCGGGCAATGCCGCCCTCGAGCGCTGGGAGCGCGCCGTCGCCGCCGTCTTCGAAACCGGCCAGCCGCGCGTCCAGGAAGGCCCCTCCGACTTTCGCGGCCCCGGCGCCTACAGCCAGACGTGGCTCATCCCCGAACGGAACGACCGCGGCGAGGTCGAATCCGTCCTCTCCCTCACCCGCGACCTCACGGACCTCTACCGCACCTCCCTCGAGAACGCCCGCCTCGCGTCGATCGTCGCCTTCTCCCGCGACGCCATGATTACGACCGACCTCTCCGGCGCCATCACCACCTGGAATCGCGGCGCCGAACTCGCCCTCGGCTACACCGCCGACGAGGTCCTCGGCCGCACCACCGAGTTCCTGTTCGAGCCCGAAGCCCGGCACGTCCGCCTCGAAATCCGCCGCCGCGTCCTCGCCGGCGAGAGCATCGAAGACATGGAGCGCACCTGGCGCCGCAAGGACGGCGGCACCGTCATCCTCGCGACCTCCTACTTCCCCCTGCGCGACGCCTCCGGCGCCATCGTCGGCATCGGCAGCGTCGCCCGCGATGTCACCGAGCGCGCCGCGGCCCGCGCCGCCCTCCGCGAAAGCGAGCAGCGCTTCCGCACGCTCGCTGACGCCGCGCCCATCATGATCTGGACCGCCGGCGCCGACGGACAAACGGATTTTCTATCCCGGAGTTGGCGGGAATTTACGGGACGAAGCGATGAAGATCTCGGCAGCGGCTGGGCCGAAGTAATTCATCCCGACGACTTGCCGGCGGTCATTGACCTCTACTGGGAGTCGATATCGCGCCGCGCTCCATACTCCATGCGATATCGGCTGCGGCACCATACCGGTGCCTACCGTTATATGCTCGAATACGCCACCCCCCGCTTCGATGACAGCGGCGCCTTCGTCGGCCAGATCGGCTGCGTCATCGACATCCACGACGCCGTCCTCGCCGAAGAAGCCCTCCGCCAGAGCGAGACCCGCCTCCGCCAGCTGCTCGATGCCGTCTCAGCCGCCGTCTGGGTCTCCGATGGCGTCAACGCCCTGTTCGTCAACGCCGAGATGGAGCGGCTGACCGGCTACCCTCGCGAGCAGCTGATGGCGCCCGGCTTTCTCGCCTCGCTCATCGCCCCCGACGATATCCCGGTCATGGTCGAGCATTTCCAGCGCCGCCAGGCCGGCCTCGAACAGGTCTCCCGCTTCACGATCAGGGTCACCGCCGCCGACGGCCAGGTTCGCCACCTCCGCGTCGCCGCCTCGCCCTTCCAGGTCGACGGCCGCCCGGCCACCCTCCTCTCCGCCCTCGATACCACCGACCTCGTCCGCGCCGAGGAGGAGCGCCGGCGCTTCGACCTCCAGATGCAGCAAACCCAGAAGCTCGAGAGCCTCGGCGTCCTCGCCGGCGGCATCGCCCACGATTTCAACAACCTGCTCGTCGCCATCCTCGGCAACGCCGGCCTCGCCCTCATGGAGCTCCCGCCCGAGTCGCCAGCCCGCCAGACGGTCCTCGCCATCGAAACGGCGGCCCAGCGCGCCGCCGAACTCACCCGCCAGATGCTCGCCTACTCCGGCAAGGGCAAGTTCGTCATCGAACGCCTCAACCTCTCCCGCGTCGTCGAAGAGATGGCCCACCTGCTCGAGGTCTCGGTCTCCAAGCGCGCCGTCCTCAAGTACCGCTTCGCGCCCAACCTCCCCGCCATAGAAGGCGACGCCACGCAAATCCGCCAGGTCATCATGAACCTCATCACCAACGCGTCCGATGCCATCGGCGAGCGTTCCGGCGTCATCTCCGTCTCCACCGGCCTCCTTTTCGCCGACCGCGCCTACCTGAAAACCGCCTACATGGACGACGACCTGCCCGAGGGCGACTACGTCTACCTCGAAGTCGCCGATACCGGCGTCGGCATGGACGAAGAGACCGCCGCCCGCATCTTCGACCCCTTCTTCACCACGAAGTTCACGGGCCGCGGGCTCGGCCTTGCCGCCGTCCTCGGCATCGTCCGCAGCCACCGCGGCGCCATCAAGCTCTACACCGAGCCCGGCCGCGGCACGACCTTCAAGATCCTCTTCCCGGCCGCCGGCGCGCCCGCTGTGCCCGCCCCCGCAGCGCCTGCGGTTGCCGCGGCGCCGCCGCGCGGGGGCACCATCCTCGTCGTCGATGACGACGAAACCGTCCGCAACGTCACCCGCCGCATGCTCGAACAGGTCGGCTACACCGTGCTCCAGGCCGCCGACGGCAGCGAAGCCCTCCGCTGCTACCGCGAGCGCCCGGGCATCGATCTCGTCCTGCTCGACATGACCATGCCGCACATGGACGGCGAAGAGACCTTCCGCGAACTCCGCCGCATCGACCCGCGCGTCCGCGTCCTCCTCACCTCCGGCTACAACGAACAGGACGCCACCGACCGCTTCGCCGGGAAGGGCCTCGCCGGCTTCATCCAGAAGCCCTACCGGCCGCAGGATCTCCTCGAGAAAGTCCGCGAGGCGCTCGGCTGAGGCTCAGGCGAGGCAGCGCAGCGGCTTCCCGCCGTTGAACGCCAGCATCTCGGCGAACATCTGCCGGAAATCGAGCGGCGTGCCGCGCGGTTCGCCCCGCAGTTCGCTGTACACCCGGTGCAGGTTCGGCACGATGCGCTCCCGGTCGTGCCACTCGGCGAACTCGCCGAAGTCCAGCTGCCCCGCCAGCTCCAGCGGCGGAATGCCCCGTTCGAACCCCTCGCGCCCGGCGCGCACCAGCCATTCGAGGTAGCGCCGGACCTGCGCCAGCACCTTCGGCCCCGCCACCGGCCCGTGCCCGGGCACGATCGTCTCCGCTCCCAGCGCCTCCAGCCGGTCCAGCGCATCCAGCCAGCCGCCCACGGAGCCGCCGAGCGCGAACGGCGTGCCGCCGTTGAACACGAGGTCGCCGCTGAACAGCAGCTTCCGCTCCGGAATCCACGCCACGATGTCGTTCGTCGTGTGCGCCGGACCCATGAACAGCAGCTCGATCCGCAGGTCGTCGACGTAGACGTTCAGCCGGTCGTCGAACGTCACCGTCGGCGGCGTCACCGGGCAGTCGCCGAAGTCGACCATCGGGAAGAGCGCGTACGCCGCGTGCCCGGCGGCGATGATCTCCTGCCGGCACCGCTCGCTCGCGATGATGGCGCTGGCCGGCGCGAACATGAAGTTCCCGTGCGTGTGGTCGCCGTGGCTGTGCGTATTGATCAGCGCGCTCACCGGCAGCTCGGTCACCCGCCGGACCGCCGCGTGGAACGCCCGCGCCCGCTTCTCCGTCCCGGTCGTATCGATGACCGTCGCCGAACGGCTGCCGACGATGCAGCCCGCGTTGTTCAGGAACCAGGTGCCGTCCAGCTGGATGTAGGCGTAGATGCCCGGGCTCACTTCTTCAATCGTGGGCGGCGGCACCTCCTCGTGCGCCGCCGGCAGCTGCGTCGACACTCGGCACCCCCTCCGGCGTGGTGCGCGGAGTCTAGCAGCCTGCCCGCCGCAGGGTCAGCCCGCCGCCGCGCACGGCCGGCAGCGCGGGCCCGCCGCCGTCAGCACCTCCCGCCCGTCGGCCACTTCCTCGCCGCAGGCCCCGCACATCACCCGCCGTCGCGGCGGTCCCGGCAGTTCCAGCTCGCCGAGCGGTTCCGCGACCTCGCGCACCGTGAACAGCGCCTCGTCTGGCCATGCCAGGTAGGCCGCGGCCTGCGCTGCGTGGCGTCCCTCGCCCGCTTCGCCCACCCGCTCCCGCAGGTCCCCGCGGGCGGCCACCCGCACCGCCCGTCCCGTCCGCAGGTCCCAGAAGGTCGCCGCTAGCTTGCCATAATCCACGAATCGCAGCGTCCGCTTCCCCGGCCGGCAGCCCGTTACCGCCTGGATCGCGTCTGCCGCGCACCGGTCGATCTCCACCCGCACGACGAGCCGCTTCTCACGGTCCGGCAGTTCGATGCCCAGCAGCTGCCCGGCGTACCGCGCCAGCCGCGTCCCCAGGATGAGCCCGGCGCAGGCGTGCTCGCCGTGCGCCGCGCGCGCCCGGCGCAGCGCCCGGTCCAGCTCAAGGTCGCGCGGCATCAGCTCGCGGATGGCCCCGCCCGCCCGGTCCGCCGCCCCGTCGAGGTCGGCGAGCGACCACGTCGCGAGCGTGGCTTCCCCCTCTGCCGCCTCGATGAGCTCCGACCGGACCACCGGGTACGGCTCCGGCGCGTGTGTCTCGAGCAGCACGAGGTCGATCTCGGCCGGGAAGCTGCGGATGAGCGTCTTCGCCGCGCCGTCCCCGGGCGGGAAGGTCAGCTGCAGCCGGTCGGGGCAGGCAATCGCCATCGCCGCCGGGCCCGCGGCCCACACCCGGCCAGAGGCCTTCTCCGGCAGGTCGAGCCCGTGGTGCGTCCGCTTCGCATAGCCGATGCGGATGCCCTGCGGTGCCAGGCGTTCGATGAGCGCGCAGACCATGGCCGTCTTCCCCGAGCGCGACGGCCCCCGGATGGCAACGACGATCGGCCCGATTGCTGGCGCCTCCATGGGAACCCCCGGCCGCGGCAGCGGCATGCCCAGCATCCCGCACCACCGCGCCCGGTCGCCGGCCGCAGGGCGCGAAAACCCCGCCCCGGTCGGCCCCGGCGCGCGCTACTGGACGGGCGGGATGAACTGCTTGAACGTCGGCTCCATCCGGTCGAACAGCTCATCCACCGTCCACATCTTCGACCCCTGCAGCACCACCTGCGGCGCGATGTTGTTGTAAAGGGTGATCCGGTAGCCGGCGATCCCGAAGCAGCGCCCCGTGATCCACCCGCCCGCGTCGCTCGCGAGGTACACCAGCGGCGGCGCGATGTTCGCCGGGTCCCGCTCCGTCCCCTTCGCCGCGTCCGAAATCACGCGGTTCGCGCCCTGCGCCGAGCGCTCCGTCGGCACCGTGTCCGTCATCCGCGTCGCCGCGCCGGGCGCGATCGAATTCGCCGTCACCCCGTACCGCCCCAGCGCCCGCGCGCAGCTCAGCGTGAACCCCCAGATGCCCATCTTCGCGGCGGCGTAGTTCGGCTGCCCCGGCGCGCCGAACAGCCCCGACCCGGAAGTGAAGTTGATCAGCCGCCCGCCGCTCCGCGATTGCCGCCAGTAGAGCGAAGCGAACTTCGTCGTTGCGAACGTCCCCTTCATGTGCACCCGCACCACCGCGTCCCACTCCTCCTCCGTCATGTTGAACACCATCCGGTCCCGGAGGATGCCCGCCACGTTCACGAGGATGTCCAGCTGCCCCCACCGGTCCAGCACCGTCCGCACCATGTCCTCCGCCGCGTCGAGGTCGGCGACGTCCCCGTAGTGGGCGACAGCTTCGCCGCCCGCAGCCTGGATGTCGGCCACCGTCTGCGCGGCCGGCGAGGCGTCCGCGCCTTCGCCCGCGACCGAGGTGCCGAGGTCGTTGACGAGGACCTTGCAGCCCTCCTGCGCGAACAGCAGCGCCACCTCCCGCCCGATGCCGCGCCCTGCGCCCGTGATGATCGCCGTCTTCCCGGCAAGCCGACCAGCCATGTGCGTGCCCCCTGAATTCGAACTGCAGGTGTGGCCCGCAAGCTTACCCTCACGTCAACGTTCGCGAAACGCCCTTAGCCCGCCGCCTTCGCCGCCGCGATCCGCTCGCTGTTCTCTACCAGCACGTTCACCTGGCTCTCGCTCAGGTGCGCATCCAGCAGCGGCAGGAACGCCGCATCCTCGCTCTCCAGGTGCGCCCGCGCGAGCCCGTACAGCCCGAACAGCAGCGGCTGCAGGTACCTCCCGTACGCGCAGGTGTCGCCGTCCTTCTCCGCCGCCGCGGCGACCTTCCGCAGGTCCGAGGCCATCTCCCGCAGCGCCTCGTGCTGCAGCTTGAGCGGCTCGCACGCGCCGGTCACGCCGAACACGCCATCGATGGTCGGGAAGAGCGTGAACTCCTCCGCTTCCGACGCCGGCAGCAGGAGCCCGTCCACGTACCGGAGCGCCTCCGCCAGCGCCGCCCGCGCCGCGGGTTCGTCCCCGCCGCCGGCCGCCGCGCCCGCCTTCGCCAGGGCCTGCAAACCCGGCCGCAGCGACATCCGCCATTCCCGGTACGGCCCGATGACCCTCTCGTCCATCGCGCGTCCTCCGTTCGACTTCCCGCGAGTCTGACGCCCGCGCCATTCCCCGGCAACTGACGGGGTGCCGTGCTACCCTGTTTCCCACACCCCAGCGCACGAAACCGGAGACGACCGTGGCCACCAAAGACCCCCGCGAGCCCTTCACCCGCATCTCGGTGCAGGAGGCGAAAGAAAAGCTCGACCGCGGCGAAGCCGTCATGATCGACGTCCGCGAGCCGCACGAATACGTCGAAGTGCACGCGAAGGGCGCCCGCCTCATCCCCGTCAATACGGTCATCAACGAAGTGAAGCAGATCCGCGAGTTCGCCAACGGCAAAGAAGTCCTCTTCATCTGCCGCAGCGGCCAGCGCAGCGCCCTCGCCGCCGAATTCGCCACCGCCGCCGGCCTCGATGACCTCCCGCTCTACAACGTCGAAGGCGGCACCCTCGCCTGGGTCGAAGCCGGCTACCCCACCGGCGACTGAGCGCCCTCGCTTCCCCTTTACCGGCGGGTAAACCCGCCTTGACCATCGGCGAAAGCCATGCCTAGGATTCCGCGACTGCGGGCGCCGTAATCCGCTCACGCTTCGTGCGGCCCACTCAGCGCAGTCAGCCACAGAGGAGGGAATCCAGCATGTTCGGTCGCAAGGGTCGAAGCAGGTTCGCCTGGCTCCTCCTCGCCGCCTCGTTCGCCATGGTCCTCGCCGCAGCCTGCGGCGGCGACGATGACGACTCGGGCAGCGGCGGGGACGTCACCTACGGCAAAGCCGGCTTCAAGACCGTCGAAATCGCCGCCGGCCAGCCGATCAAGATTGGCTACTCCGGGCCGCTCTCCGGCGACCTCAAGGGCATCGGCGAGCCGATCCTGAAGGCCATCGAGCTCGCCGCCAAGGACAAGACCATCAAGGGCCACAGCATCCAGATCGTCGCCAAGGACGACCTCTGCTCGGCCGACGGCGGCGCCTCGGCCGCCACCCAGCTGCTCCAGGAAGGCGTCGTCGCCGTCGTGGGCCCCATCTGCTCCGGCGCCGTCGTCGCCGCCCAGCCCCAGTACGAGCAGGCCGGTATCACCCACGTCTCGCCGTCCTCCACCGCTCACAAGCCCACCTACCCGGACCGCGGCCAGGTCTTCGAGACCTTCCTCCGCACCACCTACTCCGACGACATCCAGGGCCCGGCTCAGGCGAAGTTCGCCATCCAGACCCTCGGCGCCAAGACCGCCTACGTCGTCTACGACACCGACGCCTACGGCACCGGCCTGCGCGACGCCTTCACGAAGGCGTACGAGAAGGAAGGCGGCAAGGTCGTCGGCAGCGAAGGCTTCGAAAAGAAGCAGACCGACTTCAAGGCCATCGTCACCAACATCAAGAACGCCAAGCCCGACCTCGTCTACTTCGCCGGCTTCTACTCCGAGGCGACCCCCTTCATCAAGCAGCTCCGCGCCGAGATGAAGGACGTCAAGTTCCTCGCTGGCGACGGCGTCAAGAACGACGAGTTCATCAAGGGCGCCGGCGCCGATGCCGAAGGCGCCTACCTCTCGCTGCCCAGCCCGGTCTACACCGGCGAGGCCTACAAGACCTTCGGCGACCTCTTCGAAAAGGAAACCGGCATCAAGCGCGATGCCAGCCCCTTCGTCGCCGAGGCCTACGACGCCGCCACCGTCATCATCCGCGCCCTCGAAAAAGTCGCGCAGGAGAAGGACGGCAAGCTCGTCATCGACCTCAAGAAGCTGAACGAAGAAATCCGCAAGACCGAGCTCGACGGCGCCTCCGGCAAGATCAAGTTCGACGCCCGCGGCGAAAACGTCGGCGGTGAGACGCCCGTCAGCCTCTTCCAGGTCAAGAACGGCGCCTTCGAACAGCTGAAGCAGTAGCGTCCCGGGGCCGAACGCCCCATACTCGCGCATCGCAGCGGAGAGGCGCCGGACACGGCGCCTCTCCGCGCGTCATCCAACCCGCCCGGCAGTGGAGCCCCGCATGCCCGTCGCGCTCACCCTCTCCGTCAGCTTCTGGTCCGACCAGTTCGTCAACGGCCTCACCACCGGCAGCCTCTACGCCCTCATCGCCCTCGGCTACACGATGGTCTACGGCGTCCTCAAGATGATTAACTTCGCCCACGGCGAAGTCTTCATGCTCGGCTCGTTCGCCGGCTACGGCGCCCTCGTCGCCATGGGCGGCAACGAGCTCTCGGGGCCCGTCATCGCCCTCGCCATCCTCGGCGCCGTCATCGTCGCCATGAGCGCGTCCGTCAGCGCCTCCGTGGTCATCGAGCGGCTCGCCTATCGCCCGCTGCGCGGCGCCCCCCGCCTCGCGCCGCTCATCAGCGCGATCGGCGTCTCCATCTTCCTCCAGTACCTCGTCCTCGAGCAGACCTCCGCCCGCGCGAAGTTCTACCCCGATATCTTTCCCCGCGGCTCGATCGGCGCCGGCCCCTTCGAAATCACCTACATCCAGCTCTTCCTCATCGCCAGCTCGGTCGCGATGATGGCGCTCCTCTACGCCGTCATCCAGCGCACCCGCCTCGGCCGCGCCATCCGCGCCGTCGCCGAAAACCCCACGAACGCCTCCCTGATGGGAGTCGACGTCAACCGCACCATCGTCTTCGTCTTCATCCTCGGCGCAGCGATGGCGGGGGTCGCCGGCGTACTCTACGGCCTCTTCTTCCAGACCATCCGCGGGTCGATGGGCTTCATCCCCGGCATCAAGGCCTTCACTGCGGCCGTCCTCGGGGGCATCGGCAGCATCCCCGGCGCCATGGCCGGCGGCTACGTCCTCGGCCTCGCAGAGACGGTGGGCCGCGAACTGCTGAACGAACTCCCGGGCGTCAACCTCGGCAACCAGTGGCGCGACGTCATCGCCTTCACGCTCCTCGTCACCATCCTCATCTTCCGGCCCACCGGCATCTTCGCCCAGCGGAGCACCACCCGTGCCTGACCGCGCCGCCCCTCCGCCTGCCTGGGCCCGAACGCTCGCCCGCATCCGCTGGCCCCTCTTCATCGCCCTCGCCTGCCTTCTCCCCTTCGTCCTCACCGACGTCTGGGTCCAGATGCTCGTCTTCGTCGCCCTGTTCGTCGTCCCTCGGGCTCGGCCTCAACGTCGTCGTCGGCTTCGCCGGCCTGCTCGACCTCGGCTACGTCGCCTTCTTCGCGGCCGGCGCCTACACCATGGGCCTCCTCACCTCGCCCGGCTCTCCCATCGATGCCGGCCTCAACTTCTGGCTCATCCTTCCGCTGGGCATCCTCATCGCCAGCGGCGTCGGTCTCCTCCTCGGCCTCCCGGTGCTTCCCCTTCGCGGCGACTACCTCGCCATCGTCACCCTCGGCTTCGGCGAAATCATCCGCCTCTTCCTCATCAACCGAGACGACCTCACCCGCGGCTCGCAGGGCCTCTCGGCCATCCCCCGGCCCGACCTCTTCGGCTTCCGCATCGACTCCTTCACCGAATGGTTCTACTTCGTCGTCGCCGCCGCGGTCATCGTCGGCTTCTGCACGAGCCGCCTCCGCGACTCCCGAATCGGCCGCGCCTGGGAAGCCATCCGCGAAGACGAAGACGTCGCCGCCGCCATGGGCGTGAATACCACCAAGTACAAGCTCCTCGCCTTCGCCAGCGGCGCCGCCATCGGAGGCCTCGGCGGCGTCATTTACGCGGCCTTCATCGGCTTCATCAGCCCCGCCGCTTTCTCGCTCCAGGTGAGCATCGACGTACTCGCCATCGTCATCATCGGCGGCATGGGCTCCACCCCCGGCGTCATCCTCGGCTCGCTCATCCTCATCGGCGTGCCCCGCATCCTCCAGTTCCGCGAAACGAGCGACTTCCTCGCGAACCTCGGCTGGCTGCGCGACGGCCTCAACGGCCTCATCGGCGCCGTCGATGCCGTCACCCCCGGCAGCATCGGCCGCCTGCCCCCGGCCGAGACCTGGGGCGCCCAGATCGCCGACGACACCCGCTTCATCATCTTCGGCGCGCTCCTCGTCATCGTCATGGTGCTTCGCCCTTCCGGCCTCTGGCCCTCCTCCCGCCGCCGGCTCGAATTCGCCCACGACGATACCCCCGCGCCCGCCCCGGTGGCCGCCCCGTGACCGCCGCCGAACTCGTCGTCGACGGCCTCGGCATGCAGTTCGAGGGCCTCACCGCTCTCGCCGAGGTCTCCCTGCGCGTGCCCCCCGGCGAAATCCACGGCCTCATCGGCCCGAACGGCGCCGGCAAGACCACCTTCTTCAACTGCCTCACCGGCTTCTACCGCCCGACCTTTGGCGCCGTCTACCTCACCGGCCAGCGTATCGACGGCCTCCCGCCCCACGTCATCACGGGACTCGGCATCGCCCGCACCTTCCAGAACATCCGCCTCTTCGCGAACATGACGGTGCTCGAGAACGTCCTCGTCGGCCAGCACCAGCACATCCCCGTCGGCGGTACGGACATCCTCAGCACCCGGCGGCCCGTCTATCCTACCGCCGTCGAACGCATCCTCATCCTCCGCGGGTTCCCCCGCGCAGCCGTCAACGGCGTCATCGAAATCGCCGGCGCGATCGCCCGCCCACCGAAAGTGCGCGCCGCTGAGGCCGCTGCCGTCGCCCGCGGCCGCGAGCTCCTCGCCGCCGTCGGCCTCCGCGGCCGCGAGAACGACCTCGCCCGCAACCTCCCCTACGGCGACCAGCGCCGGCTCGAAATCGCCCGCGCCCTCGCCACCAGCCCCTCCCTCCTCCTCCTCGACGAGCCCACCGCCGGCATGAACCCCCAGGAAGCCACCGCCATGGTCGGCCTCATCCGCCGCATCCGCGACGAATTCGACACCACCATCATCCTCATCGAACACCAGATGCGCGTCGTCATGGGCGTCTGCGAGAACATTACCGTCCTCGATTACGGCCGAAAAATCGCCGAGGGCCCGCCTGCCGCCATCCAGCGCAACCCGACCGTCATCGAAGCCTACCTCGGCACCCGCGCCATCCAGGGAGGCGGCCATGCCGCTCCTTGACGTCCGCGACCTCCGCGCCGGCTACGGCGCCATCCTCGCCGTCAAAGGCATCTCCCTCCACGTCGATGAAGGCGAAATCGTCACCCTCATCGGCTCCAACGGCGCCGGCAAGTCGACCACCCTCCGCGCCATTTCCGGCGTCATCCGCCCCCGCGGCGGCGAGGTCACCTTCGACGGTCAGCGCATCGACCGCCTCCAGCCCCACGCCATCGTCCGTCTGGGCCTCTCCCACGTTCCCGAAGGCCGCGGCATCTTCCACAGCCTCTCCGTCTACGAAAACCTGCTCATGGGCGCCTACACCCGCGGCGACGCCCTCCACGACGACCTCGAACGGGTCTACCGCCTCTTTCCCCGTCTCAAAGAACGCCTCCGCCAGCCCGGCGGCACCCTCTCCGGCGGCGAACAGCAGATGCTCGCCATCGGCCGCGCCCTCATGGCCCGGCCGCGCCTCCTCCTCCTCGATGAGCCCTCCATGGGCCTCTCACCCGTCCTCGTCGAGACCATCTTCGAAACCATCCAGGCGATCCGCCGCGAAGGCGCCACCGTCCTCCTCGTCGAACAGAACGCCCTCATGGCGCTCGAAATCGCCGATCGCGCCTACGTCCTCGAATCCGGCGAAATCACCCTCGCCGGCACCGGCGCCGAACTCTCCCGCGACGATTCCGTGCGCCGCGCCTACCTCGGCGAAGGCTGAGCCGCCGCCCGCTCGACCGGGAGCCTGCGCCGGGTACGATCACCAGGTCACCCTCGCCGCAGCGCAGGTCCCGGCCCGCTGATGGACCGGACACGGGACAGCGCGGACACGAATCGGGCACAATGCCGGCGGCAGCATCACGCTTCACGAACGGGAGTACCATGGACGCACTGCAGGGCGTCACCGTCCTCGACTTCACCAGTCACCTCGCAGGCCCCTACTGCACCAAACTCCTCGCCGACCTCGGCGCCCGCGTCATCAAGGTCGAACGCCCCGGGGGCGACCCGGCCCGCACTCTGCCGCCCTTCCTCGGCGACGAACCCGGCCCCGACCGCAGCGCCACCTTCCAGTACCTCAACACGAACAAAGAATCTGTCGTCCTCGACCTGAAGCAGCCCGCCTCCCGCGACGTCGTCCGCGCCCTCGTCGGGCTCGCCGACCTCGTCGTCACCGCCTCGCCGCCGCGCGTCGAAGAAGCCCTCGGCATCGACTACGCCACCCTCGCCGGCTACAAGGACCTGCCCGTCGTCGCCATCACCAACTTCGGCCATGATGGTCCTTACCGCGACTACTCCCTCGACGACCTGACGGTCTACGCCATGGGCGCCGAGATGTACAGCCACGGTCTCGCCAGCCGCGAACCGCTCAAACTCGGCGGCACCGCGGCGACGCTCCAGTGCGGCGCGATGGCCGCCGTCGCCGCTATGGGCGCCCTCACTGCGTACGAGGTTCACGGCACCGGCCAGCTCGTCGATGTCCCCTGCTTCACCGTGCAGATCAGCAACATCGACCGCCGCAGCTCGAGCATCCTCGCCTACCGCTTCTCCGGCCGCGTCCAGGACCGGCCCGCCTCCCACATCTCCGGTCTTGCCGGCGGCATCTATCCCGTCGCCGACGGCTACGTCGAAATCGCCGCCCTCCCCGGCACCTACTGGCGCCGCTTCGTCGAAATGATCGGCGACGAGACCCTCAAAGACCCTTCCTGGGACAGCCCCCTCGCCGCCCTCCAGCCCGGCGCCCGCGAAACCGTCGACGCCATCGTCTTCCCCTGGATGCTCGAACGCACCCGGGCCGAAGTCTGGGAAGCCGCCCGCGAGCACCACGTCATGTGCGGCCCGCTATACACCGGCCTCGATCTCTGGAACGACGAAACCTTCCGCGAACGCGGCCTCTGGACCACCATCCAGCACCCCGACCTCGGCGAGCTGCCGATGCTCGGCCGTCCCTACATCTTCGAGAAGACCCCGTGGCGCATCCGGTCTGCCGCGCCGCGCCTCGGCGAACACACCCGCGCCGTGCTCCAGGAGGCCGGCCTCGAACCCGCCGCCATCGCATCCCTCGCCGCCGAAGGAGTCATCGCATGAGCGCCCCGCTCCCCCTCCAGGGCATCCGCATCTGCGACTTCACCGCCGTTTGGGCCGGCCAAACCGCCACCATGTACCTCGCCGACCTCGGCGCCGAGTGCATCAAAGTCGAGAACCCCTTCATCTGGAACCCGATGACCCGGGCCGCCAGCCCCCGCATGAACGCCATGATGGCCCAGCTCATGCCGCCCTGGATCGCCGGCCATCCGCCCGAGCCCGGCCCGCGCCCCTGGAACAACAGCCCGGCCTTCATCCAGGTCCTGCGCAACAAAAAGTCGTTCACCGTCGACAGCCGCCGGCCGGAGGGGCTCGCCATCGTCAAGCAGCTCATCGCCATCAGCGACATCCTCGCCGAGAACCTCGCCATCGGCACGCTCGAAAAGCTCGGCCTCGACGACGACGCCATCCGCGCCATCCGCCCGGACATCATCATCCTCCACATGCCCGCCTTCGGCCGCACCGGGAAGTACGTCGAAGGCCGGGGCTACGGCGCCCACATCGACTCCGTCTCCGGCGCTACCATCCTCCGCGGCTACCGCGATACCGCCCCGGTCGACAACGTCAGCATCTTTGCCGGCGACTACTGGGGCGGCATGCACGGCGCCGTCGCCGTCATGGCGGCTCTCCGCCACCGCCGCCGCACCGGCGAAGGCCAGGTCATCGAAATGGCCCAGGTCGAATCCTCCGCCCACATGTTCCCCCAGGCCGCCCTCGATGCCGCCTGGAACGGCCGCGAACACCGCACCGTCGGCAACCGCTCCATCGAAGGACACGTCCCGAGCGGCGTCTTCCCGGCTGCCGGCACCGACCGCTGGATCGCCATCGCCTGCCGCGACGACGCCGAATGGCAGGCCCTCGTCGCCTTCATGGGCAACCCTGCATGGGCCGCCGACCCCGCCCTCGCCACCGCGGCGGGCCGCGAAGCCGCCCAGGACATGATCGAAGAGCGCCTCGCCGAGTGGACCGCCACCCGCGACCGCGACGAACTCTTCCACGCCCTCCAGCAGGCGGGCGTCACGGCCGGCCCGGTCCTCACCGCAAAGGAGGCCGCTGAGGACCCCCACCTCGCTGCCACTGGCGCCTGGAAGCGTCTCCCCGCGACCGACGACTATCCTGAGGTCGACTGGCTCCGGCCCGCCTACCGCTTCTCGAAATCCGACGTCGACCTCCGCACGCCGCCCTGCCTCTTCGGCGAACACAACGACTACGTGTACCGCGAGGTTCTCGGCCTCTCCGACGAGGAGATCGAGAAGCTCGCCGCCGCCGGCCACATCGCCACGACGTTCGACCCGGAGGTCATCGCCACCGCATGATCCCCGGCACCGCCCGGCGGACGCTCGAAACCGCGCCCGGCGTCGTCCTCGAGCTCTTCGAGGCCGGCGCCGGGCCGCCCGTCATCCTCCTCCACGGGTTTCCCGAACTGGCCTACTCATGGCGCCATCAGGTCGCGCCGCTCGCCGCCGCCGGCTTCCGGGTGATCGTCCCCAACCAGCGCGGCTACGGGGCCAGCTCAGCTCCCGCGGCCATCGAGGAGTACGACATCGAGGCCCTCGCCGCGGATGTCGCCGCCATGGTCCGCCGGGCCGGCCCGCCCGCCGTCGTCATCGGCCACGACTGGGGTGCACCCGTCGCCTGGCACGCCGCGCTCCGCTATCCCGGGCTCGTCCGCGCCGTGGGCTCCCTCAGCGTGCCCCACGCCGCCCGCGCGCCGCGCCCGCCCCTCGACCTCATGCGCGAAGCCGCGGGGCCCGACCACATCCACTACATCGATTACTTCCAGCAGCCCGGCCTTGCCGAATCCGAGTTCGAGGCCGACGTCCGCGCAGGGCTCGCCGGCTTTTACTGGTCGATCTCCGGCGATGCGCCCCGTGAAGAGCGCTTCCGTCCCATCCGTCGCGGCAGCCGTTTCATCGATTCGTTCGCGCCGCCCGCCGCCCTGCCGTCCTGGCTCACCGAAGCCGACCTCCAGGTGTACGTCGATGCCTTCACCGCCAGCGGCTTCCGCGGCGGGCTCAACTGGTACCGCAACGTCAACCGCAACTGGGAGCGGTCCGCCGACCTGGCCGGTGCCGTCGTTCGCCAGCCCGCCCTTTTCGTCACCGGCTCCCGCGACCCGGCCCGCAACCCGCCCGCCATCGAGCGGCTCCGCGAGGTCGTCCCCGGCCTCCGCGTCTTCGCCATCCTCGAAGGCTGCGGCCACTGGACCCAGCAGGAGCGCCCCGGAGAGGTCACCGCGCTCCTCCTCGAATTCCTCGGCGCGCTCGATGCCTGACCCGTCCGGGCGTCCACCGACCCGCAACTGAACGTTCTCCAGGCCGTCCGCACATTTTGCGGGCCGTTTACGAACACCCCGGACCGGTTTGACACGGCCCCGCTACCGTATCGCTCGAAGGGTACGGAGGTTCGCACGCTCTCCCCCACCTTCTCCGCGAACGGACCGCAAGGCCCGTGAACGGTTCCGGCGAGCCTCCTCCCTCGGCAAGCCCCCCGCGGGTCCAGCCCGTGGGTCCGTCCTCACAGGCGCCCGCCTTTCCCCGGGGCGGGCGCCTGCCCAACAACCCCAACCCGAATCCTGGCGTCGAAACTCCTGCCTCTCCAGTTGCGCGCCACCTGCAGCGAACCCGCCGTTTGGCCCGGCGGGTTCGCTGGTTGTTGCCCCCTGGAAGAATCGCCGCCTGCGGCGTCAGCCGGCCGCTGCCGGCACCCGCGCCTCCACGCGAACCGTCGCGATGCCGTCGCGCCCGAACAGCCCGGTCACCGCGCCGCCCTGCAGCAGGCTCGAAATGTAGACGTGGCCCTGCGGCACGCGCTCCGTCACCCACGCCGGCGCCTCGATGCTCGCGCCGTTGCCGCTGACGCGCACCGGGTCGCCCGTCGCGATGCCGAGCGCCCGCGCGTCCTCCTCGCTCACCTGGATGCGGTCGTAGCGGTGCAGCTTCTCCGCCTCCGGGTGCCGGAGGGCCGCCGCGTCGAGCGCCGTGTACAGGTCGCGCGAGGTGATGACGCGCCACCCGTCGCCCGCGGCTACAGCGTCGACCGGCTGCGCCGAAGCCTTCGCCGCCCGCGTCACCGGCAGCTTCACCCCTTCACCGATGATGAGATCCCACGCCGGTTCGTAAGCCGGGTTCGCCTTCGCGATTACGCCCAGCGCTGCGTCCGGCGTCGCCGCGACGTCGACGCCGAGCTCCTTCGCCAGCACCTGCAGCGCCTCCCAGAGCGGCACCGCATCGCCTTCCGGCCGAACTGCCGCCGCGAGCCGCTGCGCGCGGAAATCCGCCGCGGTGTACGTCCCCGTCGAGGCATACGCCCGCCCCTCCGCGAGGACCGCCTGCGCCCGCTTCGCCGTCGCGTTCAGCACCCCGTCGATGACGACGACCGTGCCGATGCCATCGAGGGCCGCGGCGGCGCCCGGCAGCCGCATCGTCGGGTCGTCGCGGATGACGAGCAGCCCGGCGAGCCCTTCGAACGGGTTCGCGCTGCCCTCCGCGCCGATGCCCTGGTCGAGCAGGCCCCACGTGTTCGCCTCCGGCGGCAGCACGGCCAGCCCTTCGCTCGCGCTTTCGCCGAGCAGCGCAATCGCCAGGTTCGCCGCGCCGCCGGTCATGGCTGCCGCGACCGCCGGGCTCACCGGGTTCGGCGCGCAGACCACCATCGTCTGCTCGCGCGGCGCCTCGCGCAGGAGCGCCGCCGCCCGCGCGATCTCTTCGCTCGCCGGCGCGCCGCCCTGCAGCGCCTCGGCCAGCTGCTGGGCCGCCAGGCCCTCCTCCCCGGCCTTCGTGCGAATCCACACCGCCGCGAAATCGACCAGCTCGCTCCGCAGCGGCCCGATCACCACCAGCTTCGCCTTCTCCCACACCACCGCGTCCTTGATGCGGACGCTCACCACGTTGTGGCTCTCTTCGATGTCGTCGGCGACCGTGACGATCGCCTTCGCCTTCGGCAGCCGCTCGAGGTTGGCCGCCATCCGCCAAGTGCCGAACCGCGCCTCGAGCGCGCCCTTCACCGCCCGCACCACCGGGCCGAGCGCCTGGTCGGGCGGCGCGCCGAACGCCTTCGACGCCAGCTGCTGGATGACCAGCGCCTCTTCGTTCGTCACCGTTCCGCCGACGAGCACGCCCACCCGGCCGCGGGCCTTCGCCTCGCGCAGCAGCCTGGCGGCCTCAGCCGCGGCCTCCGCCAGCGTGGCCGGCGCCTGGATGTTCCCTTTCCGCAGCAGGTGCTTCGACAGCCGCTCCCGCGGCTTCAGTGCATCGTAGTGGTACCGCCCGCGGACGCAGATCTGGTCGCCGCTGAAGGCGTTGCCGTCGCCCGGCCGCACGATGACGCCCCGGCCATCCTTCGAGCCCAGCCGGATGCTGCACCCCACGGCGCACGAATCGCACGTCGTCGAGGTCCACTTTTCCGGCTTTGCGACCCACTTGTTCGGGTGCTCCATCAGCGTCGCCGTCGGGCAGACGTCGATGCAGGCGCCGGAGAAGTCGCAGTTGCTCTCGTGAATCGGACCGCCGGCGCCGAACGCGATCATCGCGTCCCAGCCCCGCCCGCTCAGCGTGATCGCGCCCGTGTGCCGCTTCTCGTCGCACGCCCGCACGCACCGCGTGCAGATGATGCACATCTGCGGGTCGAACTCCATGAACGGGTTGCCCCGGTCAGCCGGCGGCTGCGGCGTCTGGTACCAGGTGCGCTGCTCGCCCACCCACGGCTCGTAACCCGCGCTGCCCACCATCTCGCAGGTCGCCTGCAGCTCGCACCGGTAGTTCTTCGAACAGGTCAGGCAGCGGTGCGTCACCACGTCGTCGCGCAGGCAGATGTCGCCCGGGTGGCAGTGCTCCCGCCGGTGGCAGGTCAGGCAGCGGTCGCTGTGGTTCGCGAGGATGATGGAGAGCACCGACCGGCGCCCTTCGAGCACCTCCGGCGTGTTCGTCCGCACCACCATGTTCTCGGTCACGACTGCGGTGCACGAAAGCTGGAGCCCCGGCGGCCCTTCGATATCGACGAGGCACGACCGGCAGCCCGCGTACGGCTTCAGGCCATCGATGTAGCACAGGCTCGAAACGTAGAACCCGTTGTTCTTGAGCACCTCGAGGAGCGGCGCGCCGGCCGGCGCCTCGATGACCTTGCCGTCGACAGTTATCTGGACCATGGGCTCCCTACAGGCGGTGGAAATCGGCGTCCGGGTCGGGTGCCTTCATGCCGTTCGGATACGTGTTGTTGTTCCGCTTCAGGAACTCCTGCGCCACCCGGGTCAGCGCGTGCTTGTCGCGGTACATCTCCTCGAAGTTGTACACCGCGTCATCCAGCGGCCCGCCCGGCTGGATCGCCTCATACGGGCAGGCCTCCGTGCACAGCCCGCAGTACATGCAGATCCGGAAATCGATCTCGTACCGGTCGATGTTCCGGCGCCCTTCCGCATCCTGGCTCGTCGCCACGAGGATGCAGCCGTCCGGGCACGCCTGCGCACAGGTCGAACACCCGGTGCACCGCTCTTCGAACCACAGCAGGTTCGTCCGCGCGTAGACCGGTACCTGGCGGACTTCCTCCGGGTACTGGATCGTCGCCGGCGGCCTGAACATGCTGCGCAGCGTCAGGCTCATCCCCTTCGCGATGCCCTTGCCGTATGCCATGTGGAGGTCCCCCAGGTAGCGCCGGGCCCGAGTCCTTCGCCGGCGCCCCCGATCCTACCAACGGGGGATTGTGATTACAAACACAAGGCTCACTCCGCCGCCAGCTCGCGCGCCCCGCCGGCCCGCCCCCGCTCCTGCACGAACAGCCCGTACATCGCCATCGAAACCAGCGCGATCGCCCCTGCTGTCGGGCCCAGCGCCGCGTAGCCGCCCGCCTCCAGCGCCAGCCCGCCGACCAGCGACCCCGTGACGATGCCGAACTGCTGCCCCGCCGCGTTCAGCGCCATCACCGTCCCCCGGTCGCCCGGCGACATCTCCGTCATGATCGCCTGCGAGCTCGCGAACCGCGCCCCGCCCGAAACGGCGAACAGGAAGAGGAAGCTGAGGCCGACGGCCATCGCCGCCGCGGCCGTCGTCGTCAGCGAAATGAACACCGCGCAGGTCAGCGACGTCCACAGGATGACCGGCCGCTTGCCCACCCGGTCCGAGAGCCGGCCGCCGGCGTTGCTCCCTACGAGCACGCCCAGTCCCATCACCATCGTCAGCCCGCCGAGCGCCCACTTCGCCAGCCCGAATTCATCGTGGAAATAGGCGCCCATGTAGGTCGCGAACACGAACCAGTAGCTCGTCGAGAGGTAGTTCGAGAACAGCGCCGCGCTCGTCGGCAGGTCGCGCAGCACCCGCGGAATCGCCGCCATCCCGCTGCCAGCCTCGCCGCCCGCCCGCCGCGGCGGGTCCGCGGGGAGCTTCCGGAAGAGCAGCCACGTGAACAGCACCAGCAGCGCCGCCAGCGCCACGAACGTCCACCGCCACGAGAACACGCCGCTCAGCACGGCCCCCGCCGGCACACCGAAGATGCTCGCGCTCGTGTTCGCCGAGATGACCCACGACATCGCCCGGCCGCGCTCTTCGTACGAGAAGTAGTCGCCGACCGCGGCGAACACCGCCGGCGTCAGGCAGGCCACGCCGAGCCCGGCCAGCGCCCGCGCGAGCAGCAGCGGCACGAACCCCGGCGCCGCGGCCGAAAGCGCCGTCGCAAGCGTGAGGGTCGCCATCCCGGCCACCACCACCGGCTTCCGTCCCAGCCGGTCGATGAACGGGCCCGAGAACACCGCCGCCACCCCGCCCGTCACCGCATACGCCGTCACCAGCAACCCGGCGACCGCGACCCGCACGCCGAAGTCCTCCGAAATCTCCGGCAGAATCGGCGTGATGATGAGGTTGTTGAAGACGACAGCAAACGAGGCCACGCACAACAGCGCCAGCACCAGCGTCCGTTGTGACCGTGGCCCCGCGAGCGACACGTTCCTCAGCCTACACGGCAGCCGCCGAACGCGTCAGTTCAGCAGCTTCAGCAGCTCCTTCGTCGCCTCCGCCGCAGCCACGACCTTCGCCCGCTCCTCGTCGGTCAGCGGCAGCTCGAACGTCCGCTGGATGCCGCCCTCGCCCAGCTGGCAGACAGTCCCGCTGAAGACATCCCGGATGCCGTACTCGCCCTGGTGGTAGACCGAGCAGGGGATGAGCCGGCGCTGGTCCAGCAGGATCGCCTCGACCATCGCGATCGTCGCGGCCGAAGGCGCGAAGTACGCCGAGCCCGTCTTGTACAGCTCGCCGATCTCCGCGCCGCCGCGCATCGCCCGCGCCACGATCGCCTGCACCTTCTCCGCCGGCAGCAGGTCCGTCAGCGGCACACCGCCGACCCGCGTCTGCGAGACCACCGGCACCATCGTCGTGTCCGTGTGCCCGCCGATCACGTACCCGTGCACGTCGTTCACCGAGACGCCGAGCTCGGCCGCGATGAAGTACCGGTAGCGCGCGCTATCCAGCGCGCCGCCCTGCCCGATGACCCGCTCCCGCGGGAAGCCGCTCGCCTGCATCGCCACGTGGCACATCGCGTCCATCGGGTTCGAGAAGATGATGATGACGGCGTTCGGCGAGGCCTTCGCCGCTGCCGCGACCTTCGACCGCACGATCTCGGCGTTGCCGTTCAGCAGCTCCTCCCGGCTCATGCCCGGCTTCCGCGGCGCCCCGGCGGTCACCACCACGACGTCGCTGTTCGCCGTCTCCTCCCAGCCGTCCGTCGCCGTGATGCGCGTCGAAAAGCCTTCCCACGGCGCCGCCTGCGATTCATCCAGCGCCTTCCCGTGATGCATCGTCCCCGCAAACTGCGGGTCGTCCTGCAGCACCACATCGCAGATATCGCGCTCGATCAGGCGCTGGGCCATGGCACCGCCGGTCATCCCGGCGCCGACAATCGTGACCTTCTTCCGAGGCATGGAGCTCCCTGCTGAACTGGAATTCGCCAGCCAAGGCTAGCACCAACCTGCCTTACCCGCGCCCGTGCCACGGCCCCTACGCCCCGCCTCGCGTACACTCGAATCGTGGACCAGCCCCGCATCCGCAACTTCTGCATCATCGCGCACATCGACCACGGCAAGTCGACCCTCGCCGACCGCCTCCTCGAGCGCACCGGCACCATCTCCGCGCGTGAAATGGCAGAACAGGTCCTCGATTCCATGGACCTCGAGCGCGAAAAGGGCATCACCATCAAGGCCGCCGCAGCCCGCATGCTCTACCGCGCCAGCGACGGCATCGAGTACGAACTCAACCTCATCGATACCCCCGGCCACGTCGACTTCGCCTACGAAGTCTCCCGCTCCCTCGCCGCCTGCGAAGGCGCCCTTCTCGTCGTCGACGCCTCGCAGGGCATCGAAGCCCAGACGCTCGCCAACGTCTACCTGGCCATGAACCAGGACCTCACCCTCATCCCGGTCCTGAACAAGATCGACCTCCCCCACGCCGAGCCCGAGCGCGTCGCCGCCGAGCTCGAACGCGTCATCGGCTTCTCCCGCGATGAGGTCATCCTCGCCTCTGCCAAGGAGGGCACCGGCGTCGACCAGATCCTCGAAGCCATCGTCCAGCGCATCCCGCCGCCTTCCGGCAACCCGGATGCCCCGCTCAAGGCGCTCATCTTCGATTCGAAGTACGACGCCTACAAAGGCGTCGTCGCCCACGTCCGCGTCGTCGATGGCGAGATGCGCGGCCGCCGCAATCTGAAGCTGATGTCCACCGGCGCCGTCTTTGAGCCGCTCGAGTTCGGCATCTTCAGCCCCGGCATGAAGCCGCTCGAAGGCCTCTCGGCCGGCGAAGTCGGCTACGTCGCCACCGGCCTCAAGGACGTCGCCGAGTGCCGCGTCGGCGATACCATCACCTGGGCCGATGCCCCGGCCCCCGAGCCGCTCCCCGGCTACCGCCGCGCCAAGCCGATGGTCTTCGCCGGCATCTACCCCACCGACTCGGACCAGTACCAGGAGCTCCGCGACGCCCTCGCCAAGCTCGTCCTCAACGACGCCTCCTTGGTCTACGAACCCGAATCCTCCGCAGCCCTCGGCTTCGGCTTCCGCTGCGGCTTCCTCGGCCTCCTCCACCTCGAAATCGTCGTCGAGCGCCTCGAGCGCGAATACGGCCTCGAACTCCTTACCACCGCGCCCTCCGTCGAGTACCGGGTCCAGACCACCTCCGGCGAAGAAATCCTCGTCGATAACCCGGCCGACCTCCCCGACCCCTCGAAGATCGCCGTCATCTCCGAACCGTGGGCGAAGATCGACGTCATCACCCCCAGCCGCTACATCGGCCAGGTGATGGAGCTCGTCACCAGCCGCCGCGGCCAGTTCCTCCGGATGGAATTCCTCGAAGCCGAGAACGACCTCGCCCCCGGCGAAGCCCGCGTCCTCCTCGAATACGACGTCCCGATGGCCGAAATCCTCGTCGACTTCTACGACCAGCTGAAAGGCTCGACCTCCGGCTACGCCAGCCTCGACTACCAGGTCAAAGAGTACCGGCCCGCCCGCCTCGTCAAGGTCGATATCCTCGTCAACGGCCAGCCCGTCGATGCCCTCTCGGTCATCACCCACGCGTCGAACGCCGACAAGGTCGGCCGCGCCCTCGTCACGAAACTCAAAGACCTCATCCCCCGCCAGCTCTTCGAGGTGCCGCTCCAGGCCGCCGTCGGCGGCAAAATCATCGCTCGCGAAACCATCCGCGCCATGCGCAAGAACGTCCTCGCCAAGTGCTACGGCGGCGACGTCACCCGCAAGCGCAAGCTCCTCGAAAAACAGGCAGAGGGCAAGAAGAAGATGAAGCGCGTCGGCAGCGTCGAAATCCCGCAGGAAGCCTTCATGGCCGTCCTCCGCCTCCGCGAGTGACGCCGGCACCTGTAACCCGTTCGAAATCCTGCTCTGTTAACCTCCAGCCATCCCGGCGCATCGCGCCGAACCCCCGGAGCGCTCCGTGATCAAGGCCTTCGTCCTCATCGTCGTCGACCCGGCCAAGACCGTCGAAGTCTACGAAAAACTCCGCGCCGTCGAAGGCATCGCCGAGGTCTACCAGGTCATGGGGCCCTACGACATCGTCGCGGTGGTCGAAGTCCCCTCGCTCACCGACGTGCCCGCCGTCATCTCCCGCCACATCCGCGCCATCGACGGCATCGAAAGCACCACGACCTGCGTCACCTTCCCCGAGGCCTCCGGCGCACGCTGACCCGCCTCACGGGCAGGCTGCCAGCGCCTCCGCGACCAGGTCGAACAGCCGCCCCGCATCCACCGTCGTCGCCACCCGGCAGTTCGTCTCCGGCGTCGGCTCCCCGTCGGTCAGCGTGCGGCGTTCCATCACCGTCATCCCGCGCGTCAGGTCGCCCCGCGTCTCCACCTCCACCCGGGCGAATGCGAACGTGAAGAGCTCCGGCGCTGCCAGCGCGGCCACCGCGCACGGGTCGTGGAGCGGCACCGCCGGCGCCCCGGTGAGCCGCTCCGTCGCCGCGCGGTAGTACTCCAGCAGGTCCGCGATCACGCCCGCCGTCCGCGTCCCCGTGCTGCGGAACCGCGCGATCGTCGCGGCGTCGACGGCCGCCTGCCGTGTGAGGTCGAGCCCGCACATCGTCAGCTTCGCTCCGGAGGAGAACACGATGCGCGCGGCCTCCGGGTCGGCCCAGGCGTTGAACTCCGCCGCCGGCGTCACGTTGCCCCACGTCGTCGAACCGCCCATGATGCTCAGCCGCGCCATGCTCCGCGCGAAGCGCGGCTCCATCCGCATCGCCAGCGCGATGTTCGTGAGCGGCCCCGTGGCGATGACCGCCGTGCCCGGGTTTCGCATCACCGTCTCGACGAGGAACTCCACCCCGTTCCGCGGAATCACCGACCGGCCCGGCCGCGGCAGCTCCGCGCCATCGAGCCCGCTCGCGCCGTGGACCCGCTCCCCGGCCCGCGGCAGGTCGCCGAGCAGCGGTCCCGCCGCCCCGGCCGCCACCGGGATGTCCGGCCGCCCGATGAGCTCCAGCACCTTGAGCGCGTTCTCCGTCACCCGCCAGAGCGGGGCGTTGCCGCCGACCGTCGTGACGCCGAGCAGCTCGAAGTGCCGCGCCGCGAGGATGATCGCGACCGCGTCGTCGTGGCCCGGGTCGCAGTCGATGATCGCCTTCATGCGTTCACCTCCCGCAGGGGAATGCCGTGACACCGAAGTTTAGAAAATCGGGCCCGTCTCCGGCGCCTCTTCGCCCTCGAGCCCGAGCAGCCGCTCTGCCGCCAGTAGCCCCGCGCCCTGCAGCAGCCGCCGCCGGATGCCCAGCAGCGCCGCCTCGTCCGCCCCGCCGAGCGCCCGCCGCACCAGCTCGAACAGCGCCCGGCCCGTCACCAGCGCGTACCGGTAGTTCTCGCACGCGCGCACCAGCGGTTCGCTCAGCTCCTGCTCCCGCTGGTCCGGGTCGCGCTCCCGGTACCCGTTGACGATGACGACGCCCTTCGGCGCCGGCCGGCCCGCCAGTACCGCGGCTTCGATGCGCCGCTGCAGCCGGACGTACGGCCATTCCGCCACCTGCCCGGACGCACTCTCGGTTTCGATGAACGCCGTGGTGTCGTCCGACCGCGCGGCGAGCGGCTCGCCCGGCCCCGAAACGACGGCGAAGCCCAGCGTCTGCAGCGCGGCCGTGACCGCCTCCCGGAAGCCCGCGCCGTCCCGCCAGAGCAGGCCCCGGTACCGTGCGAGCGCGTCGTGCCGCTCGCGCACGGCGTCGAGCCGGCTCCGCGCCTCGGCCTCGGCTGCCTGCGCCTCCTCGAGCTCCGCCTCGACCTGTTCGAGCCCCGGGACGGCGACGCCCCGCACCCAGTACGGCGCCTCATCGTGCCCTGCGGCCCCGCGCAGCTGCCGGCAGGCATCGACCAGGGCCTGCGCGAGCTGGGAGCGCTGCGCCCCGTACGACTCCATCACCACCGGGATGAACACCACCCGGCCGCCGAGCACCTCGAACTCCACCGCGATCGGCACCCCCGACCCGCCGAGCGCAATCGGCCGTCCGTGTCGGCGGAACTCCGCCTGCCGGTCGTCGAACCACGCCCGCCACGCCGTCTCCGAACGGAACTCCCGCAGCACCGCGCTCATCGGGTGATGGTCGTCGGCAACCCGCACCGTCCGCCCTTCGCCCGCCCGCAGCCATGGCGCCGACCAGCTCATCCCCGGCGGCGCCGGCAGCCAGTGGTACCGGTCGCACCCTTCGAACCCGACTACGCCGCCCTGGAACGCGTCCGGCCGCCCCAGCACCACGACAAGGCCGCCGGCCTCCAGCAGCCTTCGCGTCTCCTCCTGCCGCCGCCGCAGCTGGTCCGCCAGCCCCGCGACCGTCGCCGAGCCGGGCACGTTCAGCACCGGCCGCCCGTCGAACGCCTCGTACTCCTTCCCCTCGTCCACCAGCTCCCGCACGACCCGGTCGATGCCCGCCGGGTCGATGATCACCGCGTCGTAGTCGTTGTAGTTCGGCGCCGTGACCGGGTTGTAGTTGTCGATCGCCACGTTCGGCAGCGGAAACGAAATGCTCAGGATGCGCATCAGCACTCCCCCTCCAGCAGCGGCGCGAGCCGCTCGCGGAGCCCGCCCGCCAGCTCCGGCCGCCGCATCGCCGCCGCCACGTTCGCCACGATGTACCCGAGCGGCCGGCCCGTATCGTACCGCCGGCCCTCGAACCGCAGCGCCGAGACCGGCTCACCCGCCGCGATCTGCCGCGCGATTGCGTCCGTAATCTGCCGCTCGCCGTTCTTCCCGGGCGGCGTCTCGTCGATGTGCCGCAGGATGCTCGCCCCGAGCACGTACCGACCCACGATGCCGAGCCGCGAAGGCGCCTCCTCCAGCCGCGGCTTCTCCACCACCCGCCGGAGCCGCGCCGGGTTCGCGTCATCGATCGGGTCGACGATCCCGTACTGCGGCACGTCCGTGTCCGCCACCTGCTCGACGGCGATCACCGTGCCGCCCGTCTGCTCGTACGCCTCGACCAGCTGCGCCGTGCACGAGCGCTCCCCCAGGATCACGTCGTCCGGGAACAGCAGCGCGAACGGCTCCCCCTCGATGTACGCCCGCGCGCAGGCGACTGCGTGCGCGATGCCCAGCTGCTTCGGCTGGTAGACGGCGTGGAACTCGGCCTTCGCCGCGATCGCTGCCAGCGAATCGGCCAGCGCCTGGTTGCCGGTTTCCCGCAGCGCCGTCTCGACCCGCGCCCCGGCCCGGAAGTGCTCGAGGATCGACTCCTTCCCCTCGGCGATGACGAACACGATGCGCGAAATGCCGGCGGCCACCGCCTCGTCCACGCAGTAGTCGATGAGCGGCCGGTCCACCACCGGCAGCATCTCCTTCGGCACCGCCTTCGTCGCCGGCAGCATCCGCGTCCCGAGGCCTGCCGCCAGGATCACCGCCGTCGTCACGCGCTGGCTCATACCCGCCCCATCCTAGGCCGTGCCATCGTTACCGGATATACAGAACACGCCTTCCTTGCTAGCATGTGAAGCTGTTTCAATCTCTTGCGGGGAGCAGTTTGAGGAGACGACCTAAGGTTCCACCACGGCCGGCACCGCCGGAGCCACGGATCAACGAGCGCATCCGCGTTCCGGAAGTCCGCCTGATCGACGAAGAGGGCCGCCAGATCGGCATCGTCAAGACCTCGGAGGCGCTCGCGATGGCCCGCCAGCGCGACGTCGACCTCGTCGAGGTTGCCGCCCAGGCCAGCCCGCCCGTCGCCCGGCTCATGGACTTCGGCCGCTTCAAATACGAACAATCGAAGAAAGAGCGCGAGGCACGCAAACACCAGCAAAACGTCCAGCTTCGCGAAGTCCGCATGAAGCCGAAAATCGACGACCACGATATCGACTTCAAGACCCGGACCGCCGCGAAGCTCCTCAAGGAGGGGGACAAGGTCAAAGTCACGGTGATGTTCCGCGGGCGGGAAATCACCCACCCACAGATCGGCAAAGCCCTCATCGACCGCGTCGTGAAGAGCCTCGAAAACATCGCGACCGTCGAAAAAGAGGCCACGCTCGAAGGCCGCCACATGACCGTCATCCTCGCGCCCGACAAGAAAAAGATCGCTGCCCTGGCCAAGGCCGCCGCCCAGCAGCCCGCCGCCAGCGGCAAACCCTCCGATGAGGAGGAGGAGGCGGCCATCGCAGCGGCCGCCGCAGCTGCCCCGGTCGTCGGCGACGACGACCACGACATCGACGACGATGACGGCGACGACGCCGACGAGGAGTAACCGATGCCCAAGCTCAAGACCCACAAAGGCGCCGCCTCCCGCTTCCGCGTAACCGGCGGCGGCAAGATCATGCGGATGTACGGCAGCCGCAACAACTTCCGCCGGAAGAAGCGCGGTCCCGTCAACGTCCTCTACAGCCGCACCGTCGAGGTCGCCAGCTCCCACACGAAGCTCGTCCGCCGGCTCCTCGCCGGGCAGGGCTGACCCGCACCCACCGGAGATTGACCTATGAGCCGCGTCAAGCGGGGCGTCACCGCCCATCGCCGACATAAGAAAGTTCTCGCCCTCACCAAGGGCCACGCCGGCCAGCGCCACCGGCTGTTCCGCCGCGCCAACGAGAGCATGCTCCATGCGCTGCGCTACAGCTACGAAGACCGCCGCGACCGCAAAGGCGACTTCCGCGAACTCTGGATCGTCCGCATCAACGCCGCGGCCCGCCTCAACGGCCTCACCTACAGCCGCCTCATCGGCGGCCTCAAGAAGGCCGGCGTCGACCTCGACCGGAAGATGCTCGCCGACCTCGCCGTCACCCGGCCCGACGCGTTCGCGAAGCTCGCCGAACAGGCCCGCGCCGCCCTCGCGTCCTGAACCCCGGGCCCGCCGAAGTGTCCCACCGCGGGGACGATGCACTGCATCGTCCCCGTTTCGTCATTGCCGCGCGCCTGGCCCCTACTGGCCCGAATACGTGAGCTTCGGCACCCGGCTGAGTCCGAGCCCGTACACGGCAGCGCCGAGCACACCCAGCACCGCGAAATCGATGCCGTAGCCGATGAAGCCGCCGCTGCCCGTCGCGTAGGTCGCCAGCTGCAGCCCGTCGACCGCGTAGGTCAGCGGGTTCACGTAGGCCAGCACCTTCATCCACGCCGGCAGCCCGTCGACCGGGAAGAAGGCGCCCGAGAAGAACAGCAGCGGGAAGAGCGCGAGGTTCATCACCAGATGGAACCCCTGCATCGAATGCACCCGCGTCGCCAGCGCCTGCGCCAGCCCCGTCAGCATCAGGTTCAGCAGCACCACCGTCAGCAGCGCGAGCGCGATGCCGCCGCCGATGCCGTACTGCCAGCCGAAATCCACGAACGGCGCGGCGACCGCCAGCACCAGCGCCGCCTGCAGCGCCCCAATCGTCATCGCCGCCAGCGACTTCCCCAGCATCACCGTCCGCGGCGAATGCGGGCTCGAGAGCAGCAGCCGCAGGAACCCGCTGTCCCGGTCCCGGTAGTACGACGCCGACGAAAACGTCGACGAGAACACCGACGTCATCACCACCGTCCCCGCCACGAGGTACGCCGTAAAGTTCCCCGCCGGCAGCGCCGCCGGCTCCAGCCCGTGCGAAACGCCGTTGCCGAGGAAGACGAGGAACAGCAGCGGCGTCAGCACCGAGGAGTAGAGCTGCGACCGCGCCCGGGCCACGCCCATCAGGTCGCGCAGCGCGATCGCCGCCGCGGCACGCACCCCGCTCACCGTACTGCCTCCGCGCGCCGCTGGATGTACTGGAAGTACGCATCCTCGAGCGAAGCTTCTTCGATGCGCAGCCCCCGGATCGCGTTCCCCGCGGCAGCGAACAGCCGCGGCACCAGCGCCGTCGCATCGTCCGTCATCACCAGCACCTCGCCATCGAGCACCGTCACCCGGTCGAGGCCCGCCTCGGCGGCGATGCGCTCGACCGTGCCCGGGTCCGGCGCGTTCAGCTCCACGCGCACCGCCTGGCGGCGCAGGTCGCGCTTCAGCTCCGCCGGCGCCCCCGCCGCGACCACCCGTCCGGCCTGCACGAACGCCACGAGGTCGCAGACGGCGTCCGCCTCGTGGAGGTCGTTCGTCGCCAGCAGCACCGTCGCACCGCCCCGCTCGGCCCGCACCGTCTCCCAGAGCAGCCGCCGCTCTTCCGGGTCGACCCCGGTCGTCGGCTCGTCGAGCAGCAGCAGCTCCGGCCGGTGGAGCAGCGCGCGCGCCGCCTCCAGCCGCCGCCGCGTCCCGCCGGAGAGCGTGCTGATCGGGTCGTTCGCGCGCCCGGCGAGGCCGAACCGCTCCAGCAGCTCGTCCGCCCTCCGCCGCGCCGTCCCGCCGTCGACACCGAACAGGGTCGCCGCGAACAGCAGATACTCGCGCGGGCTCATCAAGGGGTCCGAAGCGTTCTCCTGGAAGACCGTGCCGATGCGCGCCCGCAGGCGCGGGTGCGGCGCTTCGCCGAGGATCGTCAGCGTGCCGCTCGGGGGCCGCTCGGCCCCGGCGACGAGCGCGAGGAACGTGCTCTTCCCGCTCCCGTTCGGCCCGAGGACCCCGAATATCGACCCCGCAGGGACCTCCAGGGTGAATCCATCCAGCGCGGCGCGGTCGCCGTAACTCCGCCGAATCTCCCGCGCCGCGATTGCGCTGCTCACAGGGAAAGTGTCACACCGCCGCCCGCTCGGATCGAGTGCCGCGCAGGCCCCCGGCCGGCTCCATCGCCGTTCAGGCCGGGGCCACCAGCATCGCGACCAGCTGTTGCATCACGAGCAGCGCCAGGATCGCCATCATCGGCGAGAGGTCGATCATCCCGGCCCGCGGCATCACCCGCCGGAACGGGTCGATGATCGGCTCCGTCACGCGGAACAGCAGCTGGTACAGCGGGCTTGCCTGGTCGACCGGGAGCCAGCTGAGCAGCGCCCGCGCGATGATCGCCCAGGTCAGGATGTTCAGCCAGGTAAACGTCAGCTGGGCAACGTACGGATTGATGGCTCGACCCCCCGGCGTCGCTCCTCTCAGCTTACCAGATCGGCCGGTGAAGCCCCCGTCATCATTGCGCCGCGGCCCGCTGCACCACCGAAATCATCACGTACAGCAGGATGATCACCACCATCCCGGAAAAGTCGATGAACCCCGTCCGCGGCAGTACCCGCCGCACCGGCTCCAGCAGCGGCTCCGTGATGCGGTAGAGCAGCCGCGCGACCTCGTTGTCCTGGCCGATCGGGAACCAGCTCATCAGCGACCGCAGGAAAATCGCGAGGATGAGCAGCCAGAGGAAGAGCGTGAACAGCTGCGCGATCGCCGGGTTCACGCCGGCCCCCCGAGTTCGACTGCCCGCGCGAACGCGGCCCGGACCGCTTCGATGACCGATGCGCGCAGCGCGCCCTTCTCCAGCTCGAGCAGCCCCGCCGCGGTCGTACCCGCCGGCGACGTGACCATCGCCCGCAGCTCGGCGGCGCTCTTCCCGCTCTCCTGCGCGTACTGCGCCGCGCCCAGCACCGTCTGCACCACCAGCTCCTCGGCCTGCGCACGCGGCAGCCCGACCGTGACCGCCCCTTCGATGAGCGCCTCGATGAACAGGAACACGTACGCCGGCCCGCTCCCGCTCACCGCCGTTGCCATGTCGACCTTCCGCTCGTCGTCCACGTACACCTCGCGGCCGATCGCGCCCAGCAGCTGGCGCGCCACGCTCCGCTGTTCGACCGTCACCGCCGGCGCAGCCGTCCAGGCCGTCATCCCGGCCCGGATCGCGGCCGGCGTGTTCGGCATCGCCCGCACGACGAACGGGTGGTCGAACGCCGCCTGGATCGTGGCGATCCGCACCCCCGCCATGATCGAGAGGATGAGCGCGCCCGGCCGCACCCTGCCTTTGACCGTCGCCAGCTCCTGCGGCTTCACCGCGAGGACCACGAGCCCCGCATCGCCCATCGGCCCGAAATCGCCCGTCGCCTCGATGCCGTACGCCGCGCGGAGCTGCGTCCGGCGCGCCTCGACCTTTTCGACGACGGTCACATCCGCCGGTTCGAAGATGCCGCGGTCCAGCGCCCCGGCGAGGAGCGCCTCGCCCATCACGCCGCCGCCGACGATCGCTGCCTTCATGCCCGTTCTCCGAAAATCGCCCGGCCGATGCGCACCATCGTCGCTCCTTCTTCGATGGCGACCTCGAAGTCGCCGGTCATGCCCATCGACAGCTCGCGCAGGCCGCACTCGCGTGCCAGGCCTGCCAGTTGGCGAAACACCGGCCGCGCCTCCTCGGGGTCGCGGACCGGCGGCGCAACCGTCATCAGCCCTTCGACCCGCACCCGGCTGAGTCCCCGCGCATACGCCAAGGCGGCCGCCACATCGTCCGGCGCGAAGCCGTACTTCGTCGCTTCGCCGGCGACGTTCACTTCGAGCAGCACGGGGATGATGCGGTCCCCGGCGGTACGCTCCAGCACGTCCAGGAGGCGGGTCGAATCGATGCCGTGGAGTATAGCAAAGGCCCCCGCGGCCGCCCGGGCCTTGTTCGATTGCAGGTGCCCCACCATGTGCCAGCGCGGCGCCGGCAGCCCGCGCTCGGCGGCGACACCCGCGACCGCCGCAATCTTTGGCAGCGCTTCCTGCACCCGGTTTTCGCCGAAGTCCGTCACCCCCGCGGCCAGCGCCTCGGCAACTGCCTCCGGCCCGAACGTCTTGCTCACCGCAATCAGCCGGACCTCGCCCGGGTCCCGCCCCGCGCGCTCGCACGCCCGCGCGATGCGCTGCCGCACCCCGGCGGCCCGGTCGGCGATCGACGTCGTCGCAGCCGTCACGGCAGGTCCGGCGGGTGCCGCGCTTCCCAAACCCCGCGCGCGACGACGGCTGCCACGATCAGCCCGAGCAGCGCGAGCCCCAGCAGCGCCGAGGTCAGGAACGCCCAGAGCACGATGACGAACCCCAGGATGGCGCCGAACAGCAGGCCGAGCGGCAGGGCCAGCGTCTTGAACACGACCCAGATGATGACGAACGTCTCTTTCCACGAGCCCGGCGGCGGGTCATCCTGCGGCGAGCTCGGCCCGTAGTAGAACCCCATGGCTCGATTGTGGCGGCCCTCCGCCCCGCTGTCGAACGGCAGGAGGGGCGCGGGAGAATCCCCGCGCCCCTCCTGCGCTGCGGCGTCCGGCCGGTCAGCTCAGCCGCACTTGTTGTAGAAGCAGTTGTGGCAGACGAGGCAGCCCTCCGCGTAGTACAGCACCGCGCCGCATTCCGGGCAGCCGACCCCGCTCGCGACCGCGTCGCTGTGCAGCTTCGCCGCCACGCTCGGGCCCGTGCTCTCCACCACGAGGTCCGGCGGGATGAGCGCCGGCTGCGCCGCCGCCTTCGAACCGCCGAACTTCAGCTCCAGCCACCGGAACACGTAGTCCACGATGCTCGTCGCGATCGGGATCTCCTTGTTGCTCGTCGGGCCGCTCGGCTCGAACCGCGTGTTCTTCAGCTTCGAGGCCAGCTCCGAGAGCGGCACGCCGTACTGCAGCGCGTAGCTCGTCAGCATCGCCACGGTGTCCATCAGCCCCGAAACGGTCGACCCCTGCTTCGAAACGTTGATGAACACCTCGCCCGGCGTCCCGTCTTCGAACAGGCCGACCGTCATGTAGCCTTCCTGTTCTCCGACCCGGAACTTGTGCGTGATCGCCTGCCGCTCGTCCGGCAGCCGCCGCCGGACCGGCCCGGAGGCCTGCGCCACGATCGCCTGCGCCGCCTCGACCGCTTTCTCGGCGTCCGACTTCTCTGCGTGCTTCAGCACCTGGAACTCGCGCGAGCCGTCCCGGTAGATGGTGATGCCCTTGCAGCCCGTCCGGTATGCCAGCTCGTACGAAATCCGCACGTCGTCGACCGTCGCCGAGTTCGGGAAGTTGATGGTCTTCGAGACCGCGTTGTCGGTGAACTGCTGGAAGGCCGCCTGCATGCGGACGTGCCACTCCGGCGCGATCTCGTGCGCCGTGACGAAGACCTCCTTCACCCACTGCGGCACTTCCGGCCGCTCGGCGAGGTGGCCGCCTTCAGCGAGGAATCGCATCAGCTCGTCGCTGTAGAAGCCCTCCGCCCGCGCCACCGCTTCGAACTGCTCGTTCACCTCGGTCAGCTCGGTCCGCTTCGTCGGGTCGTTCTTGTCCAGGTAGTGCGAGCGGATGAACGCCAGCGCGAACACCGGCTCGATGCCGCCCGAGCAGTTTGCGATGATGCTCAGCGTGCCCGTCGGCGCGATCGTCGTCCGCGTCGCGTTCCGCATCGGGCGCGGCCCCTCCGGCCCCTTCGGCCCGTAGATCGAATCCGCCCAGTCCGGGAAGTTGCCGCGCACCCGCGCCAGCTGCTCGCTCGCCGCGTCCGCTTCCTTCTGGATGAACGACATCACGTCGCGCGCCAGCTGCAGCGCCGTCTCCGAGTTGTACGGGATGCGCAGGTCGATGAGCATGTCCGCCCAGCCCATCACCCCCAGCCCGATGCGCCGGATGGCGTGCGACGTCTCCGCGATCTCCGGGATCGGGTAGGCGTTCATCTCGATGACGTTGTCCAGCATGTGCACGCACCGCCAGACCGTCGTCCGCAGCCGGTCGTAGTCCACCCGCTTCGCGCCCGGCTCGCCGACCGTGAACTGCTTCAGGTTGATCGAGCCGAGGTTGCACGAGTCGTGCGGGTAGAGCGGCTGCTCGCCGCACGGGTTCGTCGATTCGATCGGGCCGCGCTTCGGCACCGGGTTCGCCCGCCCCGCGTTGATCCGGTCGATGAACACGACGCCCGGGTCGCCGTTCTTCCACGCGTTCCGCACCATCTTCTCCCACACCTCGCGGGCGTCGCGCTTGCCCATCGGCTCGCCCGTCTGCGGGTCGATGATGTCGTACGTCGTCCCGCGCTCCAGCGCCTCCATGAAGGCCTCGGTCACGGCCACGCTGATGTTGAAGTTCGTCAGCGTCGTCATGTCCGCCTTCATCTCGATGAACTCATCGATGTCCGGGTGGTCGACGCGGAGGATGCCCATGTTCGCGCCGCGGCGGGTGCCGCCCTGCTTGATCGCCTCCGTCGCCGCATCGAACACCTTCATGAACGACACCGGCCCGCTCGCCACGCCCATCGTCGTCTTCACCTTCGCGTTCGCCGGCCGCAGGCGCGAAAACGCGAAGCCGGTGCCGCCGCCCGACTTGTGGATGATCGCCGTCTGCTTGATCGCCTCGAAGATCCCTTCGATCGAATCCGGCACCGGCAGGACGAAGCACGCCGAGAGCTGCTGCAGCTCACGGCCCGCGTTCACCAGCGTCGGCGAGTTCGGCAGGAAGTCCAGCGAGGCCATCAGCCGGTAGAACGACTCCTCGGCTGCGGCCCGGTCCTGTTCGGTGCCGCCGAACCGCAGCTCGGCTTCCGCCAGGTTCCGCGCCACCCGGCGGAACACCTCATCCGGCGTCTCGACCGCGTCGCCCTGCTCGTTCCGCTTCGCAATCCGGCGTTCGATCACCACCTTCGCGTTGTGCGAAAGCTCCGCGGGGCGAAAGTCGCCCCCAAGCCCGGGCAAATCGTGCGTCGTGGTGACCATGGCCTTCCTCCCTTGTTGGCGGCCCCGTCGGGGTGGGGCCGTAGATTACGAACGTTTGTTCTTTCTGTCTAGGGCTGCCAGCGACCGGCCTCCGCCGGCGCCGGCTCGTCGCTTCTCCGCAAAATCGGCTCGCCGAGCCGCGTGCGGCCCATCACCAGTGTCCGCCCCGTCCCATCCACACCCTCGCCGGCGAGCAGCGCGATCAGCCGCTCGGCCGCGCTGGCCGGGCCTTCGGCTTCGACCAGCCGCGCGAGCTCCTGCGGGCGCATCACCCGCATCACGAGCAGGTACGCCTTCTCCGAAAGGAGCAGCCCGCCGACGTCGGCGTCGCCGTCCGGCGTCGTCCGGATGGGCGCTTGTCCCAGGCTCGCGTGGACTTCCCAGATCTTCACGGCGCTACCGTGCCGATTCCGCCAGCGCCCCGGGCGCCTCGCGCTGGACCCGCGCCGCGCGCAGGTCGGTCGGCTCCGGCTCCGGCAGCGAAAGCTGCAGCGTGCGCTCCTCGAACGTCGGCACCCGGCCCTGTTCGAGCTGCTCCACCGCCTCCTTCAGCGATTCGATGTCCGCGAACGAGCGGTAGACCGAGGCGAACCGGATGTAGGCGATGTGGTCGAGCTTCCGCAGCGCATCCATCGCAAGTTCTCCCACGACCTGCGATGGCACCTCGGCGCGCCCGTCTGCCAGCACCTTCGCCTCGATCTCCGCCACGATGCCCTCGAGCTGCCCGACGGAGATGTTCCGCTTCGCGCACGCGGCCCGGAGACCCCGCAGCAGCTTCTCGCGCGAAAACTCCTCCCGCCGGCCGTCCCGCTTCACCACCTGCACGGTCGCCAGCTGCACGAGCTCCACCGTGGTGAACCGCTCGCCGCAGCGGATGCACTGCCGCCGCCGCCGGATGCCGTCGTCCGTCGACCGGCTGTCCGTCACCCGCGAATCCCGGTAGTGGCAGTAGGGACACCGCACCGCGACATAAACTCCTGAGGTGTGTAGGCGCCTTCGCAGTTCCTGTGGGCCCGCGCGGCGCAGGGCGAATACTGCAGCACCCGGCGCAGCCCTGTCAACTAGATCTGGGGGACAATCCGCCGGGAACCACAAGATCTTGTAGGCGCGTCATCAGTGCGATGCTCACCGCCGGCCGCCGCGGCTCCAGAAATCGCACCCCGCCGTGTCCGTCCACGGGTGCAGCACTCCGCTCCCCGGGTGCAGGCACGTCCCCCGCCCCAGCTCGCCGTCCTCCACGAACTCCCGGCAGCCCCCGCAGGTTCGGGTTGCCGCCGTGCCGCGCCCGCCGCTGAACGCCGCCAGCAGATCGCCGCCGTCCCACGGGTCGTCCGCCCACGCGTCGCCCGGGTCGAACGGCAGCAGCGAGGCCGCCGGCGGGAAATCCGTTCCCCGGCCCGGTCCCTCGTCCTCCCACCACGCCCGGCCCCGCCGCTGGAGCCGCCGTTCGGCTTTCCTCGTTCGGCGCCGTCCCACGCCGTCTACGTTACCGGAGCGCTGCCGGCCCCGTCACACGGCGCCGGGCGGGACCCTGCCGGCCTTCAGGCAGCCGGCCGCCTCCGCCGGTCCACCGCGACCGGCACGTCGGTCTTCCGCCGCTCCCAGGCGAACTTCTCCGAGGTCGCCTTCAGGTCCTGCGCCAGCGCCTGCATCCGCTTCGCCGTCTGGTCCAGCTGCCCGGCGTGGGCCGTCAGCTCTTCGGTCGAAGCCGCCACCTGCTCGGCCGCCGCCGAGTTCTCCTCGCTCGTCGCCGCGACCTGCAGCACCGCGCTCCGCAGCGACGCCGCTGCCCGCGCCGTCTCGGCTGCCCGCTCCGCCGACTGCTCCGCGCCCGCGGCGATCGTCGTCACGGCCGCTACGATGCGCTCGGCGCCGGCCTTCAGGCTGCCGATCTCCGCCGCGATGCCCTGCATCTGCGCGGTCGAGCCCCGCACCGCCTCGATGATCGCCCGCAGCGAATCGCCCGCTCGCGCCGAGACCGTCCGGCCCTCCTCCGCCTGCGCGACCCCCGCCGTCATCGCCGCGACCGCCTGCTGGGTGCCCTCCTGCACCCGCCCGACCAGCGCCGCGATCTCCTTCGTCGCTGCCGAGGAGCGCTCGGCCAGCGCCCGCACGCTGTCGGCCACCACAGCGAACCCCCGGCCCTGCTCGCCCGCCCGCGCCGCTTCGATCGCCGCGTTCAGCGCGAGCAGGTTCGTCTGCCCCGCGATTTCGTCGATCGTGCGCACGATGTCGCCGATCTGCTCGCCGAACGTCCCCAGTTCGTCGACCGTGCGCGCCGTCGCTTCGACCGAGGCCGCCAGCCCGTCGATCGCCCGGATCGCCAGCTGCACCGCCTCGTACCCTTCCGTCGCGACCTCCTGGCTGCGGGCCGCCTCATCCGCCACCCGCGAGGCGTGCACCGTCACCTCGGCGATCCGCTGGCCGATCCGCTCCGCCTCCTCCCGCGACGCTCGCGCCGCCTCGGCGCTCTCCTGCGCGCTCTCGACCATCGCCTCGAGCGCGCCCGAGAGCTCCGCCGCGTCCCGGTCAGAGGTCGCGGCCAGCTCGGCCAGGTGCACCGACGCCGAGCTCACCTCGCCCGTCGCGTTCGCGATCTCCTGCGCTGCGCTCCGCATCAGCTCAGAGGACCGGTCCACCTCCTCCGCCGCCGACACGACCTCCCGCGTCCCGGTGAGCACCTTGCCGACCACGTCGCGCAGGTTGTCCACCATGCCCTGCATGGCACAGCCGAGCACGTCCTGTTCCGAAACCTTCGGCACCGGTGTCGTGAGGTCGCCCGCGGCGATCTTCTGCGCGACCTCGCTCAGCCGCCGCAGGTGGGTGATCGCCTCGCCGAACGAATCCGCCAGCTCGGCGAACTCCCCGACTCCGCCGGAGGGCGGCTCCGCTGGCAGGATGCCCAGCGCGAGGTCTCGCGCCGCCCGCACCACCGGCTCCGACCCGGCGCGGATCTGCCGCCAGAGCCACAGCCCGGCCGCCGTCGCGCCGAACCCCGCAGCCGCGGCGAGGCCGCCGAGCAGCTTCGCCTTCCCGCTCTCGCCCGCGTCGGACAGGAACACATAGCCCATCCCGCCCATCACCGCGATGAGCGCGACCGTGCCGAAGCACGCCGTCAGCAGCAGGTTGGCGACGGATACCCGCGAAAGCAGCCCGCGGCTCCCGGTTCCGGACATACGAAGGCTCCCGAGTCGGTGTTTCCACCAGTCTCGGGAGCCCCTGCCAGCCTCGATATCGGGCGCTTCCCTGACCCGCCGGCGCCGGCCGCCCTAGGGGATGCTGCGGCCGAACGTCAGCCGGCCGCCTCCGTCGTGTCGACCTTCACCACCGCCCGGCGGTCCTTGAACTTCGCCTTCAGGTAGTCCCGGTTCATCTTCGCGATGAACTCGATGCTGATCCCTTTCGGGCAGACCGCCTCGCATTCTGCGTAGTTCGTGCAGCTGCCGAAGTACTCCTCCATCGTGTCGACCATCGCCACCGTCCGGCTCCAGCGCTCCGGCTGGCCCTGCGGCAGCAGGTTCAGGTGCGAAATCTTCGCCGCCGTGAAGAGCTGCGCCGCGCCGTTCGGGCACGCCGCCACGCAGGCGCCGCAGCCGATGCACGCCGCCGCGTCGAACGCCTGGTCGGCGATCTGCTTCGGGATGAGGATGCTGTTCGCATCCCGCGCCGCGCCCGTCGGCGCGGTGATGTAGCCGCCCGCCTGGATGATCTTGTCGAACGCCGACCGGTCGACCACCAGGTCCTTGATCACCGGGAACGCCGTCGCCCGCCACGGCTCCACCACGATCGTGTCGCCGTCCTTGAAGTTCCGCATGTGCAGCTGGCAGGTCGTCGTCAGCTTCTTCGGCCCATGCGGCACCCCGTTGATGACCATCCCGCAGGAGCCGCAGATGCCCTCCCGGCAGTCGTGGTCGAAGGCGATCGGCTCCTTGTTCTCTGCGATGAGCCGCTCGTTCACCACGTCCAGCATCTCGAGGAACGACATGTCCTCGTTGATGCCCTTCGCCTCGTACACCTCGAAACGCCCCGGGTCGTTCGGCCCGGCCTGCCGCCACACCTTCAGGGTCAGGTTCAGCGTGCTCATTTGTAGCTCCTCTGCGTCGGGTGCACGTATTCGAACACCAGGTCTTCCTTGTGCAGCTTCGCGTCCTTGCCCGGGCCGCAGTACTCCCACGCTGCCACGTACGCGAAGTGCTCGTCATCGCGCTGGGCTTCGCCGTCCGGCGTCTGGTACTCCTCGCGGAAGTGCCCGCCGCACGATTCCTCCCGGTGCAGCGCGTCCTGGCACATCAGCTCCGCCAGCTCGAAGAAGTCCGCCACCCGGCCGGCCTTCTCCAGCGACTGGTTCAGGCTCTCGCCCTCGCCCAGCACCTTCACGTCCTTCCAGAACTCCTCGCGGAGCTCGGCGATCCGCTGCCGCGCGTGCTTCAGCCCGTCGGCGTTCCGCGCCATCCCGCAGTAATCCCACATCAGCTTGCCGAGCTCGCGGTGGAACGAATCCACCGAGCGGCTGCCCTTGATGGTGAGGAACCGGTTGATCTGCTCCCGCACCGCCTCTTCCGCCTCGCGGAACGCCGGCGAATCGGTGGACGGCACCGGCGTGTTCAGCTGCGGCGCGAGGTCCCCCGCAATCGTCGTCGGCAGGATGAAATAGCCGTCCGCCAGCCCCTGCATGAGCGCCGAGGCGCCGAGCCGGTTCGCGCCGTGGTCGCTGAAGTTCGCCTCACCCAGCACGAACAGCCCCGGCAGGTTCGACATCAGGTTGTAGTCGACCCACAGGCCGCCCATCGTGTAGTGCACCGCCGGGTAGATGCGCATCGGCACTTCGTACGGGTTCTCGCCGGCGATGTTCTCGTACATGTCGAACAGGTTGCCGTACCGCTGCTCGATGACCGACCGCCCGAGCCGTTCGATCGCCGTCTTGAAGTCGAGGTATACCCCGTTCTTCAGCGGTCCGACCCCGTAGCCAGCGTCCACCATCCGCTTCGCCGCCCGCGACGCCACGTCGCGCGGCACGAGATTCGCGAACGAGGGGTACATCCGCTCGAGGTAGTAGTCCCGCTCCTCCTCGGGGATCTGGTTCGGGGGCCGCGTGTCGTTCGGGTTCTTCGGCACCCAGATTCGCCCATCGTTGCGCAGCGACTCGCTCATCAGCGTCAGCTTCGACTGGTAGTCGCCGCTCACCGGGATGCACGTCGGGTGGATCTGGGTGAAGCACGGGTTGGCGAAGTAGGCGCCCTTCTTGTGCGCCCGCCACGCCGCCGTCACGTTGCTCCCCTTCGCGTTCGTCGAAAGGTAGAAGACGTTGCCGTAGCCGCCCGTGGCCAGCACCACCGCATGGCCCGCGTGCCGCTGGATTTCGCCCGTCACGAGGTCCCGCGTGATGATGCCGACCGCCCGGCCGTTTTCGACGACCAGGTCGAGCATCTCCGTCCGCGGGTACATCTTCACCGTGCCCGCTTCGATCTGCCGCGAAAGCGCCTGGTACGCCCCGAGCAGCAGCTGCTGCCCCGTCTGGCCGCGCGCGTAGAACGTCCGCGCCACCTGCGCGCCGCCGAACGACCGGTTATCGAGCAGGCCGCCATACTCGCGCGCGAACGGCACGCCCTGCGCCACGCACTGGTCGATGATCTGCACGCTGATCTCGGCGAGCCGGTAGACGTTCGCCTCGCGCGCCCGGTAGTCGCCGCCCTTGATCGTGTCGTAGAACAGCCGGAAGACGGAGTCGCCGTCGTTCTTGTAATTCTTCGCTGCGTTGATGCCGCCCTGCGCCGCGATCGAGTGGGCCCGCCGCGGGCTGTCCTGGAAGCAGAACACCTTGACGTTGTAGCCCATCTCTCCGAGCGTCGCCGCTGCCGACGCGCCGGCCAGCCCTGTCCCGACGACGATGATCTCGAACTTCCGCCGGTTCTGCGGCGCAACGAGCTTCGTCTCGAACTTCGCGTTGCTCCACTTCTCCGAGATGTGCCCCGCGGGGATCTTCGCGTCCAGCATGGCCTTCCCCCTACTCCACGATGCCCGTCAGCACGGCAATCGGGAACGACACGTTGCCGATGACGATGATGGCCGCGAACGCCACCGCGAACGCCCGCCGCCAGTGGTTGAACCGCGGGTGCGACCAGCCGAGCGACTGGAACAGGCTCCACGCCCCGTGGTAGATGTGCATCCCCAGCAGCAGGTTCGCCACGATGTAGACGCCCGCAATCGGCCATCGCGAAAGGCTCGCGACGACGTTCTGGTACGGCTCGCCCTTCGTGAAGTCCGCGCCGCCCATGCCCCAGGTCAGGTCCATGAGGTGGTAGATGATGAAGAGCCCGACGATCACGCCGCTCCACCGCATCGTCCGGGCCGCATAATTCGCCGCGATGTAATCCCGCCCGCCCTGGTACTTCGTCTTCCGCGACTGCCGGTTCATCACCGTCAGCGAATAGGCCGCGTGGATGTGGAGCGCGAACGCCAGGATGAGCACGCTCCGCACGATCCAGAGGAGCCCCGTGCGCGGCAGAATCGGCTCGCCGATCTCCCGGAGGTACTCCCCGTACCAGTTCATCTTCTCGGCGCCTTCGTAGAGGTGCAGATTCCCCAGCATGTGCACCAGCACGAAGCCGAGCAGCACGATGCCGGTGATCGCCATCACCGCCTTCTTGCCAATCGCCGAGCCGTAGAAGTCCAGGATCCAGATTCGCGGCCTCACGCGCCGCTGCCGCAACGGCTGCACGCCGCGCGCCCGTGTCCCTGAGAGCATGCCCCCCTCCTTGGACGTCGCCCGCCCGGCTCAGGCTGGTCTCCCGGGCGGACAGGACCGGACCCGGCGAGCCTCCGCACCGGCCGCCTGCCGCAGTTCCCCGCGAATCCTACGACCGGCCCCCGGCGCGTTCAATCAGCGCTCATACATGCCTGCTATAGAACCTTCACGCACCTACCGATTCGATGATTCGACCATTCGCGCCCAGCGCAGCACGCCGATCACCGACTTCGCGTCGCAAATCTCGCCCCGCTCCACCGCCGCCAGCGCCTCGGCGAGCGTCCGCCGCTCGACCTCGATGTCCTCATCCTGATCCCCCGCCAGCCGCGATTCCGCCAGCTCGAGGCAGGCGAACAGATGGATGTACTCGCTCGTGTACCCCGGCGCCACGTAGAACCCGCCCATCGGCACCACCCGCCCCGGGATGTGCCCCACCTCCTCCTGCAGCTCCCGCGCCACCGCCGCCTCCGGCGCCTCGCCCGGCTCGAGCGTCCCCGCCGGCAGCTCCAGCAGCCGCCGCCCGGCCGCGTGCCGGTACTGGGTGACCAGCAGCAGCGACCCGTCCGCCAGCACCGGCACCATGCACACCGCCCCCGGGTGGCGGATCGTCTCGCGCCGCGCGACGACCCCGCCGTCCATCTCCAGCGTCGCCAGCTCGACGTCGAACAGCCGTCCCCGGTACACCAGCTCCGTCGAAACCACGCGCGGGTCGGCCATGCCGCCGATTCTCCGCCCTTCGCGGTGAACGGTCGAACCGGCTGCTAGCGAAAACGCCGGCCCCCGGGGAACCCGGGGGCCGGCGCCGTTCGGTGCTTCTTTCCGCGCTTCCGCGGCTCAGTCGAGGTAGTCGCGCAGCTTCTTCGAGCGGCTCGGATGGCGCAGCTTCCGCAGCGCCTTCGCCTCGATCTGCCGGATCCGTTCACGCGTTACGCCGAACTCCCGGCCGACCTCCTCGAGCGTCCGGCTCCGGCCGTCCTCCAGCCCGAACCGCAGCTGCAGCACCCGGCGCTCCCGCGCCGTCAGGCTCGCGAGCACGTCTTCGACCTGCTCGCGGAGCAGCTGCTGGCTCGCGGCCTCCGCCGGCGCCAGCGCGCTCGGGTCCTCGAGGAAGTCGCCGAGGTGGCTGTCTTCCTCCTCGCCGATCGGCGTCTCCAGCGACACCGGCTCCTGCGAGACCTTCTGGATTTCGCGGATCCGCTCCGGCGTGAAGAGCGCGGCATCGCCCTTCCCCGATTCGCTCATCCCGCGCGCGATCTCCTCGCTCGTCGGCTCCCGGCCGTACTCCTGCACGAGCCGCCGGCTCACCCGCACCAGCTTGTTGATCGTCTCCACCATGTGGACCGGGATGCGGATCGTCCGCGCCTGGTCCGCAATCGCCCGCGTGATCGCCTGCCGGATCCACCACGTCGCGTAGGTCGAGAACTTGAAGCCCTTCCGGTAGTCGAACTTCTCCACCGCCCGGATGAGGCCGATGTTCCCTTCCTGGATCAGGTCCAGCAGCGACATCCCCCGGCCGATGTACTTCTTCGCCACCGAGACCACGAGCCGCAGGTTCGCCTCGGTCAGCCGCCGCTGCGCCTTCTGCCCGTTCCGCTTGATGGTGTCGAAGTGGTACCGGAGCTTCTCCTCCAGCGGCGCCAGTTTCTCGATGAGGTCATCCGCCGGCGGCACGAGGTGCTCTTCGCCGCCCGCCTCTTCGCCCATCTCCCGGACGAGCTCCGGCGTCAGCACCGCCGTCACGATCGACAGCTTCACGATCCGCTGATGCGCGTCCTCGTCCGAAATCTTCAGCTTGTTGACGATGTGCTGTTTGAAGTCCGGGTCGATCTCCCCGTCGACGAGCCCGCGGAACTGCGGGTCGCCGATGACCTCGCTATAGCTCAGGTTCTTCAGCTTCCGCCCGTTCGGGTCGCGCCACTTCCGCACCACCGTCATCTCGCCGTCCGGGCCCGGCTTCACGAACTTGTCGAACTCGTCGACGAACCGCTTCGCCTCCTTGTACACCGGCAGCAGCGCGGCCCACTGCTCCAGCAGCCGCACCGCGATCCGGCCCGCGGAAGGCGGGTGCCCGTAGTTCTGGACGTACTCCTTCTCGATCTCCTCGATGTGCAGGCCGTGCTCCATCTGCCGGGCCAGGTGCTTCTCGTCATCGGCCGTGAGCAGATAGACCTTCCCGATTTCGCGCAGGTACATCCGGACCGGGTCGTCGATCCCTTCCGACTCCTCGGTCAGGAGCGCGATGCTCGCCTCCTCGTCCTCCTCTTCGTCGAGCGGGCTCTCCTCCTCGGCTTCCGGGCCGAGCCCGACAAGGTCCTCGTCTGCGGCCTCCCCCTCCTCATACGAGGACAGGCGGCTCAGCACGCCATCGAGCACCGAGTCGTCGCTCGTCATCGTCGAATCGGCCAGGACATCGTCCGACATGCTCAGTTCGTCGCTTCCTCTCTCCCTCTCGGGAACCATGGTCTTGCGCAGGGCAGATTACGCCTTTTCCATTGTAGCAAGTGAACGGCCAACCGCAAGCCCCCGCGCCGCCCGGTGCTATACTTTTCGTCGACAACCAGAAGGCGGCTGGCCAGCCGCCAGCCACAGGCGTCGACCGGGACGAGTAGCCCGCCGCCATCACCAGAGAGCCGCGCCACCGGCTGAAAGCGCGGCGCCAGGCGGGCGAACACCACCCGCGAGCCCGCGCCGAAGCGCCCGCACCGGGCGATAAGGCCGCGCGGAAGGCCCCGTTATCGGCCCCCAACGAGTCCGTGCCTCCGCGCGGAGAAGCCGGGTGGAACCACGAGCGCGCCGCTCGTCCCGGCAACGCGGCGCGCCACACCCCGCCGGAGGTTCACCCAGCCCGTGGCTACCCCCATCGAATCCCACGTCGACCTCGCCGCCCTCCCCAAAGAGGAGCGCCTCGCCCGCATGCGCCACTCCGCGGCCCACGTCCTCGCCGAGGCCATGCTCGAACTCTTCCCCGATGCCGAACTCGGCATCGGCCCGCCCATCGATACCGGCTTCTACTACGACTTCCGCCTCCCCCGCTCCCTCACCCCCGAGGACCTGGCCTGGCTCGAAAACCGTATGCGCGAGAGCGTCGCCCGCAAGCTCCCCTTCCAGATGGCCAGCATCTCCCGCGAAGAGGCCCTCGAGCGCTGGAAGCACCAGCCGTTCAAGCTCGACCTCCTCCGCGACCTCGAGGACGGCGCCATCACCCAGTGCACCCACGGCGCCTTCACCGACCTCTGCAAAGGCGGGCACGTCAACCACACCGGCGAAATCGGCGCCTTCAAGCTCACCTCCGTCGCCGGCGCCTACTGGCGCGGCTCCGAAAAGAACCCCCAGCTCCAGCGCGTGTACGGCGCCCTCTTCGAAACCGAGGAAGAGCTCGCCGCCTACGAACGCCAGCTCGAAGAAGCCCGCCGCCGCGACCACCGCCGCATCGGCAAAGAGCTCAAAATCTTCGAACTCTTCGACGAGACCGGCCCCGGCCACGTCGTCTGGCTCCCCAACGGCGCCACCATCCGCCGCGAACTCCAGCGCTGGATGGAAGACCTCGAACTCGACCGCGGCTACCGCCATGTCGTCACACCCAACGTCTCCAAGCGCCAGCTCTACGTAAAATCCGGCCACTGGGACCACTTCCACGACGCGATGTACCCCATCATGGAGCGCGAAGGCGAGGAGTACGTCCTCCGCCCCATGAACTGCCCCTCCCACATCATGGTCTTCGCCTCCGAACTCCACTCCTACCGCGAGTTCCCCATCCGCATCGCCGAGTTCGGAAACATGCACCGCTGGGAGAAAAGCGGACAGGTCACCGGCATGAGCCGCGTCCGCATCATGACCCTCAACGATGCCCACATCTTCTGCACCGGCCCGGAGATGGTCGAAGCCGAGGTCGAAGGCGTCCTCCAGCTCATGGAGCACGCCTACGGCGTCCTCGGTCTCCAGAACTACCGCTATCGCCTCTCGCTCGGCGACCCCGACGACAAGGAGAAGTACGTCGACAACCCCGAGATGTGGGAAAAGGGCGAGGCCCTCCTCCGCCGCGTCCTCGACCGCCTCGGCCTCGACTACTTCCCCGCGAAAGGCGAAGCCGCCTTCTACGGCCCGAAGATCGACGTCCAGTTCATGACCGCCCAGGGCAAAGAGGAGACCCTTGCCACCATTCAGGTCGACTTCCACTTCCCCCGACAGTTCGGCCTCGAATACATCGGCGAGGACGGCTCCCGCCACCAGCCCATCATCGTCCACCGCGGCATCATCTCCACGATGGAGCGGATGGTCGCCCTCCTCATCGAGGAGTACGAAGGCAACTTCCCGCTCTGGCTCGCGCCCACCCAGGCCGTCGTCATCCCCATCGCCGACCGCCACCACGCCTACGCCCGGGACGTCGCCGCCGCCCTCCGCGCCCACCGCCTCCGCGTCGAGGTGGACGACCGGAACGAGCGGATGAACGCCAAGATCCGCGACGCCCAGCTGATGAAGGTGCCCTACATGCTCATCGTCGGCGACCGCGAAGCCGAGGCCCGCGCTGTCTCCCTCCGCGTCCGCGGCGAGGGCGACCACGGCTCCGTCCCGCTCGATACCGTGGTCGAGCGCCTCCGCAGCGAGCGCGACGGCCGCGTCCTCGGCCCCGGCGTCCACCCGGCGACGCCGGCGCCCCGCCTCGGCGACTGACCGCCCGCGCGCCAGCAACGAAGCGAGGGCCGGCGCCATCAGCGCCGGCCCTCGTGCGTTCCGTCCGGGAACCGCGCGACCGCTAGACGGCGTCCGCCTTCGCGATCGCCTCGCCCTCGATGACCGTCTCGCCGTTCTGGTTCACGGTCACCACTTTGATGGTCGCGAGGCCGTCTTCGACCTTCGTGACTTCGAACTTCGCCGTCAGCGTATCGCCCGGCCACACCTGCCGCGTGAACCGCACGCCGTACCGCTTCAGCGCCGTGACGCCGAGCCAGTCCGTGAGCGCCCGCCCGGTCAGCCCCATCGAGAGCATCCCGTGGGCGAACACCGACGGGTAGCCCGCCACTTCCTTCGCGAAGATTTCATCGTGGTGGATCGGGTTGAAGTCGCCGCTCGCGCCCGCGTACTTCACGATGTGCGTCCGGTTGACCTTCTCGATCACCACCTGCTCGCGCGTGTCGCCAACCTGCAGTGCCATGCCGCGCCTCCTACTGCTCCACAGCCTTTTCGGTCTGCACGCCGACGCTGATCGCCGTCACGCAGAGCACGCCGTCCTGGTTTCGGTACTCCGTGATCGTCTCGGAGAACTGGAGCTTGCCGCCGCGGCGGCCCTCCTTCTCCCAGCGCCGGCCCGGCCGCGTCGTCACCGTCAGCGTGTCCCCGACATAAATCGGGTGGTGGTACTCGTAGTGCTGCTCCGCGTGCAGGCCGCGGCCCAGCCCGCCGCCGCCCTGGCCCTCCGGCCGCGGCTGGCGCGGCTCCTTCCGCGGGCGCGTCAGGTCCAGCGGATAGTCCGGCTGCCAGTGCGCGCTGCACTGCACGAACGTCGGCGGCACCGTGATCCCGCCGACCGCCTTCGTCGCCGGGTCGTTCGGGTCCCAGTACTCCGGCCGGATGTCCAGGAGCGACCGCGCGAACAGCATCACCTGCGTGCGGTCGACCGGGAACTCGAAGCCTTCGTCAGCCATGTGCTTCTCTCCTCGGTGCGAATGGTGTGCGCCGAGATGCTACCGGAGCGCTCCCTCGCCCGCTATCGCGCCCGCGATCACGGCGTGTCCGCCCGCTCCGGGATCGTCACCCCGGTCTGCTTCAGCCGCTCCCGGTTCTGCTCGAGGAACGCCGCCCACCATGCCGGGAACTTCGACTCCAGCGGCTCGCCGGCCGCCCGCTTCGCCAGCAGCCGGTCCAGCTCGCCGTAGACGGCGGCCCGCAGCTCCTCCAGCGTCCCGTTGTTCCGGTACACCCAGTCCGCGCCCGGCGCCCGCACGGCCAGCGGCACCATGCTCGCCAGCCGCTGGTTCGCCTCCTCTTCCGACATACCGCGGGTCTCGATGAGCCGCCGCCGGGCGATGTCATCGTCCACACCGATGAGCCACGTCTGGTCGCACCACCGCGCGTACCCCGGCTCCATCAGGTTCACCGCCTCCATCACGCAGACCGCATCGTCCCCCAGCTCCGCCCGCCAGCCGTCGATGACGCCCTTCACCGCTTCCGTAATCGACCCGATTGCCCGCGTCAGCTTGTTCATCTCCGCCGGCTTGCCGAACACCTTCGCGCCGAGCACCTTCCGGTCGATATAGCCGTCCGGCCCGACGATCTCCACGCCGAACGCCTCCACCACCCGCGCGAAGCCCGGCGTCCCCGGGTCGTACAGCCGGTGGACGAGCTTATCGGCGTCGCAGTGCTGCGCGCCGCGCTCCACCAGCAGCTGCGCCACGGTCGATTTCCCGGCGGCGATCGTCCCCGCCAGCCCGATGACGAGCGGCATCCTGCTCCTCCTTCGTGCGCGAAGGAGGCGGGCCAGCCCGGCCCGCCTCGCATCGCATCAGGTCGTCGTCAGCGAACCTTACGGCCGCTCGTTCGAAAGCACCACCGTGCCCGAGGCGGCGAACATCCCGCCGACCCCGTGCGCCACGCTCACCTTCACCCCCGGGATCTGCGCCGGCGCCGTCCCACGGCACTGCCGCACGCTCTCTTGCAGGGCGTACATCCCGTACATCCCCGAATGCGTGTAGCTCAGGCCGCCGCCGTTCGTGTTCAGCGGCAGCTTGCCGTTCGCCCGGGTGTTTCCCTCCCAGATGAACTGCGCCGCCTCGCCGCGCCCGACGAACCCGAGGTCCTCCAGCCCGTAGAGCGGCAGGTGGGCGAATGCGTCATAAATCATCAGGTGGTCGACGTCGTCGTGCGTGATGCCGGCCTCCTGGAAGGCCCGCGGCCCCGCCACCCGGAACGCCCGCGAGCTGGTGAAGTCCTCCATCTGGCTCACCATCGGCGTCTCCACGCTCTCGCCCGTGCCGAGTACGTACACCGGCTTCGTCGGGAAATCTTTCGCCCGGTCCGCCGAGGTCAGGATGAGCGCGCCGCCGCCGTCCGTCACGAGGCAGCACATCAGCAGCCGGAACGGGTAGGCGATCATCCGCGAGTTCAGCACGTCCTCGATGGTGATCGGGTCCTTCATCATCGCGTTCGGGTTCCGGGCCGCGTACTCGCGCTGCACCACGGCCACCATCGCGAGGTGCTCCTCCGTCACCCCGTACGTCTTCATGTACCGGAGCACCGGGACGGTGAACATCGTCGGCGGGCCCATGGGGCCGGTCCAGCCTTCGAACTGGGCATTCAGCGACTGCCGCGCGAAGCCGAAACCGCCCCGCCCGATGCCCGACCGCCCGCTCTCGCCGTGCGTGATGAGCACCGTCTTCGCCAGCCCCGATTCGATCGCGGCCACCGCATGCCGGACGTGGATCATGAACGAGCAGCCGCCCACCGCCGTCCCGTCGACGTACGTCGGCGTGATGCCGAGGTAGAACGCCACCTCGGTCGGGCTCGCGCCCGCGCAGGCCACCCCGTCGATGTCCGAGGGCTTCAGCCCTGCTTCCTTCATCGCCATGATGGCCGCCTTCGCATGCAGCCCCAGCTGCGACAGCTCCGGGAACCGCCCCTCCGGCGACACGAGCTCCGCCGCCCCGACGATCGCGACACTCCCTGGCTTCGGCATCCTACGCCTCCTTCGCCGGCCGCCACGTCGGCAGCGTGATTTCGTCGTTCACCTTCGTCGGCGCCAGCTCCAGCCGCATGTCCAGCTGCAGCGCCTCCGGCGTCTGCGGGCAGTCGATGATGTTCGTCATCATCTTGATGCCCTCGTCCGTTTCCACCACGGCGATCGCGAACGGCGCTTCGAAGCCCGGCGGCGGCCGGTGGCTGATGACGTAGCTGAGGAGCCGGCCCTTGCCGCTCGCCTCGAACCACTCCACCTCCGCGAACGGGTCGCGCGGGTCGAACGGCCGCGGCGGGAAGTACGCCCGGCCCGTCTGTTTGTTGCGCTGGAGCATCAGCTTGCCTTCCTTCAACCCATCCCAGTAGGGCTGGGTCTCCGGCGTTGCCTGCGGGAGAACCTTGGAATAGTCGTGCAACCCTGTGCCTTTCCGGATACGAAGAGTCCGGGCCGCCGCGCGGTCCCGGCTGCGAACGCAACTGTCTTATCTACCGTGCACGTGAAGGTGAGGCAAGCGGCCAGTCACGCCGCCTCGATCTCCGCCACCCGCCCCTCACCCGGCCCCGTAGAGCACCTCGCGCAGGTCGATGCACACGTTCGAACCGTCCAGCCGGACGTGCCGCGGGTTGAACCCCTCAGCGTGGACCGCCGCGAGCAGCTCCCGCGGCTCCAGCTCGGCCGGCACCGCGCACGCCGCCAGCCCGTTCTCGTCCGTCCGCACCCGCGCCACGAGGCCGTCCTTCCGGTCCGTCACGACGACCTCCGCCCCGGCGACTGGCAGGTACTTGCCGTGCTCGTCGGCGTCGTTGTCCATCACCGCGAACCGCGCGGACCGGCCGTCATGCGTCACCTCGACCTCCACCCGCAGGTCGCGCAGGTAGATGCACGGCTCCGCGGTCACCGCCGCCATCCCGTCCCGCTGCGGGATGCGCGAGGGATTCGCCCGCAGCTCGATGTTCTGCGTTGCCATCCCGTGGTCCGTCGTGACGATGAACAGCGTCGTCTCGAACAGCCCCCGTTCCTCGAGCGTCCGCAGGATGTGGCCGATGCGCCGGTCCGTCTCGTCGAGCGCCGCCCGCGCGCCCTCGTGGTGCGGCCCGTAGTCGTGCGCCGAGCTGTCCGGCTGGGCGAACTCGTGGAACACGAACACCGGCGCCGGGTGGCTCTCGTCGAGGAACAGCAGCCGCGCCTGCGCCAGCGCCCGGTTGTCGATCTGCCCCTGCAGCTTGTGCCCTTCCTCTTCCAGCTCCTCGAACCACCGCGGGCTGATCTCGTGCTCCGTCTCCTTCGTCAGCGCGATGAGCCGGCCGCGGTCGCCCACCAGCCGCCGCTCCAGTGAGGCATGGTCGGCCCCCCGGGTGCACGGCTCGTTGATCGACGCCGTGAACGCGCCCGGCCCGTAGACCCGCTTGAACGCCTCGTACAGCGTCTCGACGTCGTCGTTCAGGTATTTGCCCGTCTCGAATTGCTCGCCCTGCGGCGAAACCTGCCGCCGTTCGGCACGCAGGTAGTACGTCGGGTTCACGATGTCGTGGTGGCCGCTCCACGTGCCGGTGCCGATGGCGTTATGGCTCGGCCACGTGATGCTCGGGAAGTTCGTGATGCTCCCGTACTGCAGCATGCACCCCCGCTCGATGAGCCGCCGCAGGTTCGGGATCGCCCCCGGCTCCTGCTCCAGCCGGTACCGCAGCTCCGTGTGCGACTGCCCGTCGAGCAGGATGAGGTAGACCCGCTCCGGCCGGCCCGTGCTCTCGTCCAGCACTTCGTGGAGCACCCGCCCGTCCTGCCGCTTCAGGTAGACATCCGGCCCGGCGCCGCGTTCGCTCGAGGTCCGTCCCGTGATGTCCTTCCCGTCGATGAGCGGGAAGCCCATCAGGTGCGCGATCGTCGGCGCGATATCCACCTGCTTCGCCGGCGCATCGACCATCACTCCGCGCTTCACGCCCGGCCCCGAAAACACCAGCGGCGACCGCGACTGCACGACGTCGAGCGCCCCGTGCTGGCCCGGCTGGCGCCCGTAGGCGTAGCTCTTCGGGTTCACGATGAGGTCCGGCGCGTTCGGGCTGTCGAACAGCTGCGAAATCCGCTCGTACGCGTACGGGTAGGTCAGCTGCTCCGGCTCGATGTACGCCTGCTGTACGTCCGCCGGGTTGCCGGCCGCCGCCATTTCCTCCTCGTACGTCGCCAGCGCCCGGTAGTCCTGCCGCGCCAGCGGGTTCTCGCCGATGACCTCCACGACGTCGTACTCGTACCCCCCGCCCGGGGCATACCGCCGCACCCACCGGACCATCCCCCGCAGGGCCCACGCCTCGTACCACCAGGTCCCGTCGCGCCCCTGCCGCGCCGTCGCCACGAAGTCCGTCCACGCGCGGCCGTCCTCCGTGGTCAGCAGCTTGTGGATGGCGAGGTTCCCGGATTCCTCCTGGTGAAGGTCGAGCCCCTGGCCCCCGGGCCGTTCCGGCCCAACCGACGTCTCGATGTCGACCATGGTCATCGCGCTACCCTCCGCGGCACAGTCAGCCGCGCCTCCAGCGTGCTCCCCGTTTCGCAAACATTCGGTTAGCCGTGCAGCTGCCAGCCCACGAACGGCTCTTCCAGCTCGACCTCCATCGCCGCGAGGAAGCGCGCCGTCATCCCGTAGAAGCCCGTCAGCAGGTTCACCCCGACGATCGTGCCCGCCGGCACCAGCGCCGCCAGCCGGTCGTGCACCTCCTGCGCGGGGTGCCCCGAGGCGTTCACCGCATCCACGTACTCGAGGATGGCCCGCTCGGTCTCGTTGAACAGCGGGCTCGTCTTCCAGTGGTGGAGCGCGACGATCTTCTCGTCGCTCAGCCCGGCCTGACGCCCGATCCGCACGTGCTGGTGCCATTCGTACTGGCTGTGGTGCAGGATCGCCGTCCGCAGGATGACGAGCTCCCGCGTTGCGACGTCCAGCCCGCAGTGGTTCCAGAGCCCGTTGCCCAGCCTCAGGTACGCCCGCCACGTCTCCGGGTTGTTCGCCATCACCCGGAAGATGTTCGGCACCTCCCGCCCCACGGCGTTCCGGTCCCACACGTACCGCAGCTCCTCGGGCAGGTCGTCCCGGGACATGAACGGAAGTCGCGCCATCGCCAGCACCCCCTCGCGCCAGCCGTCCGCCGGCACGCGGGGGAGTGTAGCCCGTTGGGCCGCCGCCTTCAGCTCCGCCGCCGGGCCGCCGCGATGACCGCGCCCGCTGCCGCGCCGGCACCGGCGGCCGTCCATCCCCCGGCCAGCATCCCCAGCGCCGCCCGTGCGCCCAGCTCGAACACGCACCAGCCGAGCATCAGCCAGGCCCCCGCCTGCGCCGCGCGCATCACGCCGCCTGCCCCTGCGCGGCGTCCCCGGCGCTCCGCTCGATCATCCGCACGAACGCCTCGGCCAGCTCGGGGTCGAACTGCGTGCCCCGCCCGCGCAGGATCTCCTCGGCCGCCATCTCCAGCGTCAGCCCCTTCCGGTACGGCCGATCCGTCGTCATCGCCGAATACGCGTCCGCGATGCTGAACAGCCGGGTCGCGAGCGGCACCTCCGGCCCCTTCAGCCGCCCCGGGTAGCCCTCGCCGTCGAACCGCTCGTGGTGGTGCCGCACGAGGTTCACCACCGAATCGAGGTCCGTCACCGCCGCCGTAATCGCCGCCCCCATCACCGGATGCTCCTCCATCGCCCGCCGCTCCTCGATGGTGAGCGGCCCCGGCTTCCGCAGGATTTCGTCCGGCACCACGATCTTCCCGAGATCGTGGATCGGCCCCCCGATGGCCAGCGCCTGCATCATCTCCTCGCCCAGCCCGAGGTCGCTGCCCAGGCGGATCGCCAGCTGCGTCGCATGGTCGCTGTGGAACCGCGTGTACGAATCCCGCCGGTCGATCGCCTTTACGAGGTTCCGCAGCGCCTTCACGTTCCCGGCCTTCAGCAGCGCCTCGTCCCGCGTGAGCGCCCGCTCCATGGCGGCGGTCACCATCCCGGGCGTCACCGCCTTGTCGAGGTACATCGCGTCCTCCGCCTCCGCCACGAGGTCGCGCGGCGATTGCCCCTCCCGCAGCGCGGCCACGCCCACCGAAATCCGCGTCGGCAGCGTGACCCGCGCCCCGTTGACCACCTCGATCTGCCCGATTGCGCGCCGCACCTTCTCCATCAGCCGCCGCGCCCGCTCCTCGCCGAGCCCCGGCAGCACCACGACGAACTCGTCGCCGCCGAACCGGCCGAACTGCGCCGGCGGCTCGATGTGCGCCGAGAGCGCCCGCACGACCCGCTGCAGCACGCGGTCGCCCTCCTCGTGCCCGACGAAGTCGTTCAGCAGCTTGAAGTTGTCGATGTCGAGGTACGCCACCGAGAGCGGCCGCTCGAGCTTTCGCGCCTGGAACACCGCATCGGCGAGGAACTCGTCGATGAACCGCCGGTTCGGGCACCCCGTCAGCGCATCGGTGTACGCCAGCTGCCGGTACACGGCTGCCTGCTCCGCCGCGATGTGCCGCGCCCGGTTGTCTGCCGCCTTGTTCAGCACGTGCCACAGGATCTCGGCATCGAACGGCTTCCCGAGGAAGTCGTCCGCCCCGGCCTTCATCGACCGCACCGCCGTGTCGACGTCGACGAACCCGGTAATCGCGACGATCCCGGCCGCCGGCGCCAGCTTCCGCGCCTGCGCGATCACGTCCAGCCCCGACATGTCCGGCAGGCTGATATCCGACGCGACGGCATCGAAGTGCCCCGCCGTCAGCTCGGCCACCGCCTCAGCGCCCGACTTCGCCAGCCGCACTTCCGAGAAGTGCTGCGCCAGAACCAGCTGGATGAGCCGCCCGAGCGCGGGGTCGTCCTCCACCACGAGGACCCGCATCGGCCCCCGCGTTTCGCGCAAATGCAACGGTTCCACGTAGAGGTTGTCGGCGCGATCAGCGCCGGGGTGAAGCGTTAACCGCGTGTTTCGGCTGCGGCTCCCCGCCCCGGCGGCACCACCCAGATCTTGTTCGCCACCGGCGTCCCGAGGACGACCCGCCGTTCGCCCACACGCACCGTGATCGTCCCCCGGTAGGGCGCGACCTCCTCCACCACGACCTTCACGCCCGGCCGGATGCCCTCTTCATCGAAAAACTGCAGCAGCTGCTCGTCCTCTTCGTACACCCGGTCGATCTCGGCCTGCTGCCCCTCCTTCAGGTCGCCCAGCGTCACCATCGAGAGCTTCCGCGGCGCGCCCGGCCCCGGGATCGGGTAGCCGAAGGGGCTCTTCTGCGGCCGCCCCAGCATCTCGTACAGGTTGCGCTCCGTGATGTCCGAGATGCCGTGCTCCAGCAGGTGCGCCTCCTCGTACGCCCGCCACCAGTCCACCTTCAGCACGTCCGTCAGCAGGCACTCCGCCAGCCGGTGCCGCCGCACCATCTGCTCCGCCCGCCGGAACCCCTCCGGCGTCAGGTGGATGACCTTCTTCGCATCGATGTGCACGAGCCCGTCGCGCGTCAGCCGCTTCAGCATCCCCGCTACCGACGGCGGCGTAATCTCCAGCCGGTCCGCGAGCCGCACCGCGATGACGTCCTGCCCCTCGTCGTGGCTCATCCGGTAGATCGCCGTCAAATAGTCGTCACTTGCTACGTTCTTGACCTGTTTCGGCATGGCGCCACGATCATGGCACGCGCCGCCCTCCCGGGAAATTCCGCTGGCGCATCGCTGCTACAGCGCCCAAACTGCGCGTCATGTCCCTCCGATTCGCCATCCTGGGGCTGCTCACCGGCGGCGACCTCTCCGGCTACGAAATCACCCGCCGGTTCGAACAGTCGGTCGGCTACTTCTGGCACGCCCGCGCCCAGCAAATCTATCCCGAACTCGCCCGCCTCGAATCCGAAGGCCTCGTCGCCGGCCGCGCCGTCCAGCAAACGGGCAAACCCGATAAGCGCGTTTACGCCCTCACTCCTCGCGGCCTCGAGGAGCTGACCGCCTGGGTCGTCACGCCTTCCCCGCTCACGCTCACCAAGGACGAATTCCTCGTCAAAGTCTGGAGCTACGGCCTCGTCGAACCGGCCGCCGCCCTCGCGGCGCTCGCCGCTCACCGCCGCCAGCAGGAAGAGCGGCTTGCCGCCTACCGCGCCATCGAAGCCGCGTTCGAAGGCGCCGACCCGGCGGCCGTCCCGCCCGGCTTCCTCGGGCCCTACCTCACCCTCCGCGCGGGCATCGGGTTCGTCGAAGCGTTCCTCGCCTGGGCCGGCGAAGCAGAGCGCATCCTCCGCGCCCGCGCCGGCCTCCCGGCCCCGCCCGCGTAGCCGCCCCTCAGGCTGCCTTCCGGCTCGGCCGCCGCTCCAGCAGGTCCAGCCGAATCACGCCTTCTCCCGCGGGACTCCCGCCGAGGTACGCTGCGACGCAGGGCGGCACCCCGCCGTGCGCCGTCCAGCAGCGCTCGCAATGGCTCGCGCGCGTCGCCGCCGTAAAGGGACAGGCCTTCTCCATCCGTGTCATGCTCGTGTCCTCCCGGTGTCTACCACAGGTATCGGCCGCGCCAGTCCCGTAGAAAAGAGGTGACGGCCGCCTGCCGCCCGGCAGGTTTCGAAGCTTCGCTCCGCCCAAATTTACCCCGCGGTAGCCAGCTGGCTTCCAAAGCCCTTCGCCAAGATGTAGGCTATCGCGGACATAGACGCCGGCCCCAGGAGTTCCCCCATGGCAGCCAACCCCGCGACCGAATCCAGCCTCGACCTGTCCTGGCTCGACCTCTACGAGGACGCCGCCTCTGCCGAGCCCGGCAAGAAGGGCCTCACCCTCAAAGAAATCAACCTCGGCCGCTACGCCGACTCCGCCCGCGGCGCCGGCGACATGACCTACCGCATGCGCGGCGCCATCCCGCGCCCCGGTGCCCAGCGCTTCGGCCCGAACTACCAGTCCAAGGCCGACGTCTGGTCCGAAAACTGCCTCATGCTCTACGAGGAGGCCACCCAGCGCCAGTGGAGCTCCGCCCGCGACATCCCCTGGGACACGCTCGAACCCCTGCCCGATGAGCTCGAGCGCGCCATGTGCCAGCTCGCCACCATGCTCACCGAGGTCGAATTCATCGCCGGCGACGTCCCCGGCCAGTGGATGCCCTTCGTCTCCGCCCAGGACTTCGAAGCCGGCCTCTTCCTCATGACCCAGATCATGGACGAGGCCCGCCACACCGACGTCTTCCGCAAGCGCGCCCTCGCCAACGGCGGCGGCCTCCTCGCCCAGGGCGCCGGCCTCGGCCTCCGCACCCTCATCGAAGCCCGCGACTTCACCGAGATGTCCGTCCTCATGCACGTCCAGGCCGAGGGCTTCGTCCAGTCCATGTTCCGCATGGGCGAACTCATCGGGCAGACCGAAGCCGACAAGCGCATCTTCCGCATGAGCGCCCAGGACGAGTCGCGCCACCTCGCCTTCGGCGTCATGCACCTGAAGTACGTCCTCGATACCGAGCCCGAGCGCCGCGAGGAGATCCACCACTACCTGGACAAGGCCGAAGGCGATGCGGCCGGCGGCGGCTCCGGCGACGTCACCTTCCCGCCGGTCTTCGAAGCCCTCTGCATCCTCCTCGGCGGCGGCGTCGACAAGTTCGACGAAGGCCTCCAGAAGTTCCTCCTCCTCCGCAAGCGCCAGATCAACGAGTACGTCCACCGTCTCACCGTGGCCGGCCTCGGCGACCGCCGCGAGCGGCTCGGGCCGCTCATGGCCCAGTTCCTCGACCCGGCCTGACGCCGGCCGGCCGTCCGCGTTCCGCCGGGCCGCCCGCGCGGCCCCCAGACCCCATGACCGGAGTCCTGCCCCATGTCCACCGGAGAGGCCCTCGCCCGCGCCGCCCAGGCCACCCAGGTCGAAATCCCCCAGGAAGCCCGCGATAGAGCCCGCGAACTCGGCTGGGAAGACGGCCTCATCGAACTCGCCCTCGCCAAGGGCCACTCCCTCCAGGTCATCTGGCAGGCCCTCCGCGCCGGCGTCGATGGCCAGCGCGCCAAGGAATTCCTCCAGGGCGGCCAGACCGCCATCCCCCGCGACCTCTCCTGGATGGAGGTCCCCACCGAATGGGGCATCCGCGCCCGCCCCAAAGACCCCGCAATGGGCCTCACCATCGCCGACCTCATGATCGGCACCTACGGCGACGTCCCGGATGTCTGGACCAACCGCTCGGAAATCGCCCGCGGCTCCTACCCCAACCCCATCGTCGAAGACATGGGGTACACCATCTTCGAAAAAGCCCTCGTCTGGGCCGACTGCTGCGTCCCCCTCTACGAAGAAGCCATCCGCGACCGCTGGGTCTCCGCCACCGACCTCAACTGGAACAGCCTCGAACCGCTCCCCCACGACCTCGAGCGCGCCGTCTGCCAGTTCATGACCGAACAGTCCGAGCGCGCCTACTTCACGGGTGCGCTCTGGTCCGGCTGGCTCCCGGAAATCTCTTACGGCTTCCTCGAACTCAAGCTCTTCCTCTCCACCATCATCTACGACCTCGCCCGCCACAGCGAGGCCTTCCGCAAGCGCGCCCTCTCGAATGGCGGCGGCCTCGGCCTCCAGGCCCCGACCGACTACTCCCGCGTCGCGAAGGAAGCCCGCTCCTTCCCCGAACTCGCGGCCATCCTCTTCGTCCAGGACTCGATGCTCTACACGCTCTTCTCCCATGGCGATGAGTTCGCCCAGAACGAGCTCGAGCGCGACCTCTACCGCTTCGTCGCCCGCGACCGCAAGCGCATGATGGACTACCACATCGAGCGCATGAAGCACATGCTCTTCAAGCTGCCCGACCGCCGCGACGAGCAGAACCTCTACCTCAACAAAGCCGAGTCCCGCATGGGCAAGGACTGGGCCGATCCCGCGGTGAGCGAGCCCCTCGCCATCCTCCTCGGCGGCGGCGTCGCCAACATCGAAGAAGGCAAGCGCAAACTCCGCGACCTCCGCAAGCTCCAGGTCGATAGCTACCTCGCCGACCTCCAGAAGGCGACCTTCATCCGCAAGCACATCAACGGCCGCCTCGAACAGGCCATCCAGGCCTGACGCCGCCGTCGACCGCAAGAAAGCAACCGGGGCTCCCCGAATTCGGGGAGCCCCGGCGTTTAGCGGCCCTGACCGCGCACCGCGGGCTCCTCGCGTGCGGCAGCTGCGCGCCCCGGTGCGGCCCGCTTTGCCGCCTGCGCTGCGGCCAGCGCCTCCGCAGCCTCAGCCGCGATGGCTGCCTCCCGGCGGCGTTCCCGCCGCAGCGCAGCCAGTGCCACCCGGTGGACGAATCCCGGCCGCCGCTCGACTTCGGCGCCGAGCGGCTTGCCCGTGATCCACGCGGTTTCCTGCACCGAATGCCCGTGCAACAGGTGCATCATGTCGATACCTCCCTGGAAAAAACCCTGGAAAAGTGACGTCAACGATGGACCAGCCGACGGTTCGCTTCGGCTGTCACTCGTGTGGCGAATCAGTGACGTGGAAAAGAAAAGCGCCGTACCTTTCGCGGTACGGCGCTACGCCGTCGTCTACGAAAGGTCGACCCCTACCCCGGGAATTCCTTCGCGAACCCGTCACGGGACGGGAGCTGATGCGTGCTCATGCGTACCATCGTCGACCTCCACGGCCACTTCGGCCCTTCGAAACCGTAGAATGAATGTACCGCCCAAAAGGTTACCCCGGCAGGGCCAATTTCGGTTCCATGCCGGGAACCACTCCGGGCCGCTACACTGGCGGCGTGCGCACAGGGTGCCGCCGCATCGTTCTCGCCGGGGCCGTGGCGCTGGTCGCCGGCATCGCCCTGCCCGCCGCAGCGGAGGCCCCCGCCGACCCGCCGCCGATGGCCGCAGCCCTCCGCTACATCGGCCGCGACCCCCTCACCGGCCTCCCTGCCCGCGTCGACGACCGCTTCATCGCCGCCTGGGACCGCGCCATCGAGCGGTACGGCCGCGATGCGGGCGAGCCCGTCCCCCCGCCTCCGCCCGGCCCGGTCGACGTCGCCGGCATCTCCATCCCTTCCATCGGCGTCCAGGACGCGCCGGTCATCCGCCTCGGCCTCGACGCCTACGGCCGCCTCGATGTCCCCCAGGACACCACCTCCGTCGGCTGGAACCCCGCCTACACCTCGCTGCCGGGCTCGGGCCGCTCCACCTTCTTCGCCGCCCACTACGAGTACGGCGGCCGGCCCGGCGTCTTCTTCCGCCTCGCAGCCCTCCAGCCGGGCGAATCCGTCGCCGTCGCGCTCACCGACGGGTCGATGCACACCTACCGCGTCGTCTCCGTGGTCGACTACCCGCTCGCGGCGATCGATATGGGCGCCCTCCTTGCCGGGCTCGAAGGCCGCGAAAGCGTCGTCCTCATGACGTGCAGCGGCCCCCCGGACGAGGGCAACTACCCGCTCCGGACCGTCGTCCTCGCCGAGCGCGTCAGCTGACCAGCCGCCGACCCTTCCACGCCGCCGTGCCCGCCCGCCAGGCCCGCAGCGACCGGGCCGCGGCCCACGCGCCCGCCGCCGCCGCGAGCGGGCCTTCGAGGGCCAGCCGCCGCGGCAGCCCGAACCGCCGCGCCACGAGGTGCCACGTGAGCGCTCCCAGCGCCAGCTCCAGGGCCGGCGCCGCCGCCCGCCGCGGCCGCCCCCGGAGCAGCGCCGCCGCCGCTGCGACAGCCGGCCACGCGAACGCGCGCACGAGCCACGCCCACGCGAACACGAACGGCAGCGCGCGCCCGCCCATCGCCGGGTAGAGGTTCTTTTCGAGCCCCGCGAAGGCCTCGCCGCTGCCCCGGTACATCCGGCAGCGGCTCACCCGCCAGCCGGCCGCGACCCGCCAGCGAAGCCCGGTCCGCGTCGCCAGCCGCGCGAACGCCATGTCCTCCGCGGCCTCGGCCCGCACGGCCGCGTGGCCGCTCAGCTTTCGGTACGCCTCGGCCCGGAACGCCAGCACCTGCCCTACTGCGCCCGCGGCCGGCGCGAACCCGAAGGTCTGCGCCGCGGCCGGCGAAAGGTGCGTCGTCAGCGCCCACGGGATGAGCGGCACCAGCCAGCGCTCCGCCGCGCTGCCCAAGTCCTGCCCCGGCACCGCCGAGAGCATGCCCAGCCCATCCCGCTCCATCGCTGCCGCGACCGCTGCCGCCATGCCCGGCGCGTGCCTCGTATCGGCGTCGGCGAACAGGAGCAGGTCGGCGTCGCCGGCGGCCGCCGCCAGCTGCGCACACGCCCAGGGCTTCCCCATCCACCCCGGCGGCGGCGGTTCGCCGCTCAGCACCTCGAGCCGCCCATCCTCCCGCTGCAGTTTCCGAAGAATCTCCCCGGTCCCGTCCGTCGACCCATCGTCGAGCACGATGACGCGCAGGTCCGGCCAGTCCTGCGCCAGCAGCGAGGCGGCGCACGCTTCGATGTTCGCCGCCTCGTTGCGCGCAGGCACCAGCACCGCGATGCGCGGCAGCCACCGCACCGGCCGGTCCCCGGGCCGGAGGTCGATGACCCGGGACAGGTTCCAGCAGGTGTTCGCCACCACGGTGGCGAGATAGACGAGCACCCCCCGGTCGTCCCGGAACGCCCGCGCAGCGGCGCGCGCCATTCGCTGCAGGGTCATCGCGCCCGGAACGGCGGCCAGCCGAACTGCCGCCGGTAGGCCCACGCCAGCGATGCCGTCGTGAGCACCCACGCCGCGGCAATCTCCCTCCGCCGCTGTGGCCGGTTCCAGAGCGCGACGAGCAGCGCCGGCGCCCCGGCGACCACGGCCCACCCTTCGCGCAGCCGCAGCAGCCCGTACGCCGCCCCGAGCGCGCCGCCGAACGCCACCGCCGACCACGGCCCGCCGAGCGCCGTCCATACGCCGAACGTCGGAGCGAGCCCCTTCCCGCCGCGGCCCGCGAGCAGCGGGCTCGTCCGGTGCCCGAGCACCGGCGCCGCCGCCGCGGCAACGAGCCCGGCCCCCCGTTCGCCCCGCCGCAGCGCCAGCGCGACCGGCAGCGCCGCCTTCGCCCAGTCCGCGACGGCTGCCGCCGTGCCGGCCGACTTCCCGGCGCCTTTCCACGCGTTCGCCGCGCCCGGATTGCCGTCGCCGACCCGGCGGATGTCCGCCCCGCGAAGCCCGGCGGCCCACGCTGCGAACGGCAGCATCCCGAGCGCATACCCGGCCAGCGCCCAGCCGCCCCTCATGTGCCCCGCCCCACAGCGCGCGCCGGCCGCAGCGCCGCCAGCATCGCCTGCGCCCGCTCCCGCCCTTCCGGCACGAGGAACAGCGTCAGCCCGAACGTCAGCAGCAGGTTGGTGACGAGAAAGAACACGAACTCCTCGATCGGCAGTCCGCCGGGCAGGAACACCCCGGTCGACGTCCGCTCCGTGATGTGCCAGGTTCCCGCCCCGATCGCGATCGTGTCCGCGAGCGCCAGGTACGCCGTCGGCACCGCGAAGCCGGGCAGCACCGTCCGCCACCGCCGAAGCAGGATGTCCGCGCCGAACCCGGCCTGCAGCGCGAGCGGCGGCAGCGCCCACGCGAGGATGAGTCCGAGGTAGCGCAGCGACTCGGGCCCGGCGAGCATCGCCGCCCCGGCCGCCGCCCCGCCGAGCAGGACGACGACCCCAGCGGTCCGCGCCGTCCGTCCGTTCGCCCCGCTCGCCTTCGGCCCGCCGCCGCGCAGCAGCAGCCCGACCCACAGGCCGGTCATCACCGTCTGCAGCACGAAGAACGTGTACTCCTCGAGCGGCACCCACCCGAGCCGGATGCCCCACGTCCGCTCCTCAGGGTAGGTCCACGTCCCGGAGGCGACGAGGTAGTTGTCCCACGGCGTCGTGTACACCACCGCGATGACGGCCAGCACCGCGATGCCCGCGGCCAGCTCGCGCAGCGGCGGCGCCGGCCGCCAGCGGTAGATCGCCGCCAGCAGCGTCACGATCGGCGGGAGCAGGTACAGCCCGAGGAACGCCCCGTAGGTCATCGCCGCCGCACCTTCAGCAGTCCGCCGCGCGGCTCCAGCGTCGCGCCCATCGCGCCCCGCAGCGGCCGCCGCGTCGCCGCGATGTCGAACCGCTGCAGCAGGCGCGTCAGCACCAGCCGCGCCTCGAGGTTCGCGAACGCCGCGCCGATGCAGTTGCGCGGCCCGCCGCCGAACGGCAGGTACGTATACGGCCCCGGCGCGCCGCCGCCGTCGAGCCACCGCCCGGGGTCGAAGGCCTGCGGCGCGGCCCACGCCGCCGGGTCGCGCTGCGCGAGGAAGTACGACAGCATCACCCGCTGCCCCTCCGGGATGGCGTAGCCGTCGAGCTCCGTTTCCCGCAGCGCCCGGCGCCCGCCGACGTGGATCGGCGGCCACAGCCGGAGGGTCTCCTTCAGCACCGCGTCGATGACGGGCAGGTCATCGGGCCGAAGCCCCGCCAGTCCCTCGCCGTCCGGCGCCCGCCGTGCTTCCCGCGTTGCCCGCACCAGCCACTCGGGGCTCCGCGCCAGGAGGTGCAGCGCCCACGAGAGCTGCGCCGTGCTCGTGTCGTGCCCCGCGATCAGCATCGTCAGCGCGTGGTCGCGCACCCGCTCCTCGTCGAACGCCGCCAGCAGCAGGTCCAGCATCGTCGGCGGCCCGGCCGGCCGCCCCTTCCGCCCGGCGATGACGCCCCGCACGTGCTCCTCCAACGGCCGCACCCGCCGCGGGACGCTGCCCGCCCGGCCCCGCACCACCCACAGCCCCGGCCCGATGTACCGCAGGGCAGCGAGCAGCCCGGGCAGCGCCCGCTCCAGCTCCTCCCCCCGCAGGTCGTACCCGAAGAAGACCCGCTCGAAGCTCCGCCACGCGATGCGCCGCATCGCTTCGACCGCATCAATCCGGCCTTCCGCCGGCCATCCGTCCAGCTCCTCGTCGGTCACCGCCAGCACCGCCGGCGCGGCAGCCCGCAGCCGGGCCGGTTCGAACGCCGGCGCCATCGCCTGCCGCGCCCGGTCGTGCTCCTCGCCGTCCGTCACGAGGATGCTCCGCCGAAACAGCCGCGCCGCGGGGTCGCCCTCCGGCCGCCAGCTGAACGCCTCCCGCCGCTCGACGAGGGCCTCGCGCAGCCCCTGCGGCGAGGCCACCACCACCGGCCGGAACCGCCCGAAGCCGAGTTCGAAGACATTTCCGAGCCCCGCCCGTGCGATCTCGAGCGCTTCGTACAGCCCCGCCGTGCCGAACCGCAGCGTCCAGAGCGCCCGAAGGCCGTCCTCCGGGGCCAGCCCCTCGGTCCGCGGCGGCGCCTTCGCCCCGCTCATCCCGCCAGCGCCCCGGCCGGCGGCCGGATTCCCGGCAGCGCGAAGACCGCCAGCTCCTTCGCCTTCGCCTCGACCATCACGTCCAGCGTGAGCCCGGCCCCGGCCTCGCGCAACCGTTCGAAGTCCCGCGCATCGACCATCTCCGCATGCGCCCCGGCCCGCGCCCCGGGCGCCTGGCTGGAAAGGTGCACCTTCTGCCGCGTCCGCCAGGTCGCTGCCGCCGCGCTCAGCGCCTCGCGCAGCGTCATCCCGCCCGGGTTCCAGCCGTGGTGTAGCGTGTCGACCACCACCGGGACGCCGAGCCGGCGCGCCGCCGGCAGCACGTCGCGGACGCTCCTCGTCCGCTCGTCGTTTTCGAGCGCGAGGTGCCGGAGCACCGCCTCCTCGTCCGCCAACGCCGCCGTCAGCCGTTCGAGCGACCCCGCCGGCCCGCCGTGCAGCACGATGACGCCGTCCTCTGCGCCCGTCAGCTCGAGGATCCGCGCCGAATACCGGAGCTCCGCCAGCGATCGTTCGACCACCTCCGGCCGGCTGCTCCCCGGCTGCACGAACTGCCCGGGGTGCATCGAGAGCCGGATGCCCGCCGCCCGCGCCAGCGCGCCGACCGCCGCCAGCCGCTCCCCGTGGACCGCCGCCCAGTCATACGGGAACGCCGGGTGCGAAGCGAACGGGATGACCTGCTGGCCGATGCGCAGCATGCCGATGCCGTGCGCGGCATTGAACCGCACCATCCGCTCGAGGTCGTCGAGGTTCGCCTCCGCCTTCTCCCGCGCCCGTTCGGCGGTCAGGTTCGCCAGCCGGAGCGTCCGGAGCGTCGTCGCGCCGAGCGTCCGGTTCTCGCAGAGGTAGCCGAACCGCCAGTCCGCGGTCACCCGTCCTCTTCCTCCGAGATGATCCGCTCGACCACCTTCGCCGACGAGAGCACACCCGGCACCCCCGCCCCCGGGTGCGTGCCTGCGCCGACGAAGTAGAGGTTGTCGATGTCCTCCGACCGGTTGTGCGGCCGGAACCACGCCGACTGCCACAGCGTCGGCTGCACGCTGAAGCCCGTGCCGAGGTAGGTGTTCAGGTTGTCGCGGAAGTGCCGCGGGTCGATCGTCCGCTCGACCACGATGTGGCTGCGCAGCCCCGGCAGGTACTCTCGTTCGAGGAACTCGAGGATAAGCTCCCGGTAGCGCGGCGCCATCCGCTCCCAGTCCGTCGGCGAGCCGAGGTGCGGGACCGGCGAGAGCGCGTAGAACGCCTCGTGTCCCGGCGGCGCGCCGCTCGGGTCCGTCAGCGTCGGCACGTGCACGTAGAGCGAGAAATCCCGCGGCAGCCCCTTCGCCCGGAAGATGTCACGGATGAGCCCCTTGTACCGCTCGCTCAGGATGATGTTGTGATGCACGAGCGGCGTATCCCGGTACTGCCGGTCGGTCCCGAAATACACCACGAACAGCGACATGCTGTAGGCCGTCAGCTTCCGGTAGCGCAGGTCCGAATTACGCCAGCTGCGGTGCTCCGGGTCGATGAGCGAGAGGTACGCCTGCGGCACGTCCCCGTTGCAGATGACGCGGTCCGCCTCGAGCACCTCGCCGCTCTTCAGTTCGACCCCCGTCGCACGCCGGCCGCGCACCCGGATGCGCGTCACCTCGGCGCCGAGCCGCACCTCGCCCCCCAGCTCCTCGAACAGCCGCACCAGCGCATCGACCAGCGCGCCGGTCCCGCCCTCCGCGTACCACACCCCCCACTCCCGCTCGAGGTGGTGGATCATCGCGTAGATCGACGACGCTACGAACGGGTTCCCCCCGATGAGCAGCGGGTGGAACGTGAAGCACCGCTGCAGGAACGGGTCTTCGATGTACTGCGACACGAACCCGTACACCGAGCGGTACGACTTCAGCCGAATGAGGTCGGGCGCCACGCGCAGCATGTCCGCCGCGTGGAGGAACGGCGCATCCGCGAGCTCGACGAACCCCTTCTGGAAAATCGCGCGGCTCGCCTCGAGGAACCGCCGGTACCCCTCGATGTCCCGCGGGTTCCACCGCGCAATCTGCGCCGCCACATCGTCGAAGTCGCCGTTGTATTCGAACCAGCGCCCCTTCGCATCGAAAATCCGGTAGAACGGGTCCACCGGGATGAGCCGGGCGTAGTCCTCGAATCTTCGCCCTGCGAGCGCGAACAGCTCTTCGAACAGGAATGGGGCCGTGATGACGGTCGGCCCGCCGTCGAACCGGAAGCCGCCGGCCTCGACCGGCGCGGCGCGGCCGCCCGCGCGCGGCTGCTTCTCCACCAGCGTCACCCGGTGGCCGCGGGCGGCCATCCGCACCGCCGCCGCGAGCCCGCCGAAGCCGCTCCCGATGACGACGGTCCGGCTCACACGCCCTCCCCGGCAGCCGCGGGAGCCCGAAACGCCCGCCATGCCGCCAGCGGCAGGAGCGCCGCGCGGCGCCAGCCGGGCACGGTCGCCCGCCCGCGGAAGACGTCGTAGCCCCGCCGCTCGATGTCGTCGAGGATGCGCGAGTACAGCTCCAGCGCCGCCGTGACGGCCAGCCGGCCGTCACGGTTCAGCAGGCCTACCCCCGGCCGCGCGCCTGCGTACAGCGCCCGCGCCCGCGCGAGCTGGAACCGCATGAACGACCGCCATTGCTCGTCGACGCGCCCCTCCTCGAGGTGCCCCTCGGTCACTCCGAACCGCGCCATCTCGTCCCGCGGCAGGTAGACCCGCCCGTTCTGCCAGTCCTCCGCGACATCGCGCAGCACGTTGGTCAGCTGCATCGCCACGCCGAGCCGGATGGCGTAGAGCGCCGGGTCGCCCCGGCTCCCGATGATCCGCATCGACATCAGCCCGACCGTCGAGGCGACCCCATAGCAGTACCGTGCCAGCGCCGGGAAGTCATCGAACCCGCGATGCTGCAGGTCGTCCGCGAGGGCCTCGACCAGCTGCGCGGGCAGGTGCGGCGGAATGGCGTACGCCTCGCGCGTGGCCGCCCACGCCCGGAGCACCGGGTCGCCGTCAGCGCCGCCCTCGCCCGTGCCCGCTGCGCCCCAGGCGCGCAGCCGCGCCTCCCGCTCCTCGCCCGGCTCGTCGACGATATCGTCCGCCACCCGGCAAAAGGCGTAGAGCGCGCGGACCGCCCTCCGCTTCGCCGCGGGCAGCAGCCGGGTCGCCGCGTAGAAGGTCCGGCTGTGCGCCTTCGTGATCGCGTCGCAGCAGGCGAAATCCCCCGGCCCGGCGTCTGGCGCGGCCCCGTTCCTGTGGGCCGAAGCGAATCCCTCTCCCCGCGCGAGCGCCAGCAGCTCGCCCTCCCAGGGCGCCAGCTTCTGCCCGGTCCGGCTGTCGGCGTCCACCGTCTCAGCCTACCCGGCCGCCGGGAGCGCCCGGTGTAAGCCGCCCGGGCCGGTCATCGGCCGCCCAGCGCCTCCGCCACCCCGTACGCCGAGCGCACCGCTTCGAACCGCGCGACGTCGTGGCTCAGCACGAGGAGGTCGTGCTTGTTCCCGTCGCGGTCCTTCACCTGGTCCCGCAGCAGCGCCTCCGGCCGGAAGCCCAGCCCCTCGAACGTCGCGATCGCGCCCTTCTGGTCGAGCGTCATCTGCGCGATCATCTTCTCGATGCCGAGGCCGAGCGCATTCGCGAACGCCTCCTGCGTCAGCAGCCGCCCCAGGCCCTTGCCGCGCCACGCCTCCGCGACCGTCACCCGCAGTTCGGCCACGTGCGCCGTCCACCGCAGCGAATTCCGGTGAATCGTCGCGTACCCCGCCACCTCGCCGTCGGCTTCCGCCAGGATGGTCAGGATCTCGCCCCGCGCGATCTCGGCAATCCAGTCGTCCACCGCCTCCGGCTGGGTGATGTCCCGCCGCAGGAAGAGCAGGTCGTGTTCCGGCAGCTTCCGCGCGAAGGCGAGCACCGCCTCGCGGTCGCCGGGCTCCATCGGCCGGAGCGTCACCCGCTGCCCCCCGATGTCATGGTGGACCGGGTAGGTTCGAACCGTTTCGACCGTCATACCGAACGCTCCGCGAGCCAGGATTCGAGCTGTGGCCACAGACGATAGATGGCGTTGCCCCCGGCCACAAGGCTCACGTGCCCGCCCTTCAGCATCACTTCCCGCTTGTCCTCGCTCCCGATGAGCGGCACCAGCGGCCGCGCCGAATCGTACGGCACGATGTGGTCGTGCTCCGCCACCACGTGCAGGAACGGCACCCTGATCGCGCCGAGGTCCACCCGCCGCCCGCCGACCTCCAGCTCGTTCCGCACCATCCGGTTTTCCCACATGAACTGCTTCGTGAATTGCCGGAAGCACTCCCCCGGGAACGGGATCTGGTCCGCAGCCCACCGCTCGAACAGCCGGTACGACCGCACGAAATCATCGTTCCACAGGTTGTCCCAGAGCTGGATGTTCTTCGCCACCCGCTGCGCCGGCTTCAGCATGTCGAACGACGCGTAGATCAGCTCCGGCGGCACGTTCCCCAGCGTGTCGACCACCCGGTCGACGTCGAAGTACCGCGGGTCGAGCCACCGCTTGAAGAGCACCATCCCGTCCGAATCGACCGGCGTCGTGAAGCAGGCGAGGTTCTTCAGCGGCCCGCCGGTGTGGAGCGCCGCGTACATCGTCGAAAGCTGGCCGCCCATGCAGTAGCCGACCAGTGAAATCTCCCGCTCGCCCGAATCCTCCAGCACCCGCTCCACACAGTCCGGGATGAAGTCGAGCACGTAATCCTCGAGCCGCAGCCGGGCATCCTCCGGCCGCGGCACCCCCCAGTCGATCATGTACACGTCGAACCCCCGCTTCACCAGGAATTCGACGAGGCTCTGCCCCGGCGCGAGGTCCAGGATGTACGGCTTGCTCACCAGCGACATCACGAGCATCACCGGCACCCGGTAGACCTCGTCCGATTGCGGCCGGTAGTGGTACAGCTTCAGCGTCCCCCGGCTGTGGATGACGTCCTTCGGTGTCAGCCCCACCGCCGGGTCGCCGGTCGAGATGTACTCGAGCCCTTTGATGCTCCGCTGGATCGCCCGCTCGACCTCCATGCGCACCCGGGCTTCGAGCGAAGCGTCGCCTGCCGGAGCAGTCATCGAACACCCTCCTCACGGGCATGCAGCAGCGTGCGCGGAAGTGTACTCCCCGCGCCTGCGCCGAACCATGACAACTTTGCGAAACGTCAATTAAATCTGCGTCACGCGGCGCAGACACCCGGGCGTCACTTCTCCGTGGTCGGCGGCTTCTTCGTCCGGGCCGGACGCTTCACGGCTGCCGCGCCGTTCTCCGCCGCTGCCGACGCCGCGGGTGCGGGCGCCTGCTTCGCCAGCATCCCCTCGATCCGGCCGAGTCGCTCCTCGATCGCGCTCAGCCGCTCTCCCAGGGCCAGCACCTCCTGCCGGCTCGGCATGTTCACCAGCTGCAGGTAGCGGCCCATCGTCTCGTTCATGCCCTTCTGCAGGTTCAGGTAGAAGTCCATGAACCGGCCCATCGCCTTGCTGAACTCATCCGTCGCCATCGCCTGGTTCAGGAAGGCGTTCCACTGGCGCTCCGATTGCGCCACCCACTCCCGCCACATCGCCAGCGGGTCCATCGTCTGCTTCTCGGCCATCTGCTGCCCTCCCCGGGTGGTTCGAAGTGCGCTCAGCCCCGCGCCTGGCTGTCGTCGCCGTCGTCATCCTGCGGCCCGCCGGCGAAGGCCCGGAAGCCCTCTGCCGCCTGCCGCAGGACCCGCTGATACCGCTCGAGGATGTCGATCCAGCCGCTGAGGAACGCCTCCCCTGCGGCCGTCAGACTGTACATCCGGCGCGCCGGCCCGCTCTCCGACGTGTCCCAGAACGACGACACGAGCCCTGCGCGCTCCAGCTGCCGCAGCGTCCGGTAGACCGTCCCGCTGTCCGATTGCGGCAGCCCGGCCTGCGCCAGCCGCTGCGTCAGCTCGTAGCCGTACGCGTTCCAGCCTCGCAAGAACGCGAGCAGCGTCGTCGAAAGCATCTCCCCGTGGAGCCGCGGCTGCGGCGGAGCCTCCCGCTCCTCCTCGTGGCCGTTGCGGCCGTTGGCCCCGGCGGCCGCGGCGGCCCCGTTCGTTGCATCGTTCGGTGTCGGTGACTTCTTCTTTCCCATCGCTACGTGCAGTATGCACATACCAGCAGGTCGTTGACAAGCGCCGCAGCTATCTGTACCTTGCAGATAGCAACGGGCCGCAGCCCACGAAAGGACCACCGCATGACCGCCACCTCCGAAACCGTCCAGAAGTACTACGACGCCCTCATCGAAGGCTACGACCTCCTCGTCGACGCCATCGAAAAGGCCAACGAGCGCGGCATCAAGGTCACCCGCCAGCTCGCCGCTGACGTCGTCGCCGGCCAGCGCGATGCCCTCCAGCTCGGCAAGAAGCTCGCCGCCGAACCGGGCGACCTCGGCCAGCTCTACGCCGCCCTCCTCGAAGCCACGACGGCCGCCCAGGGCCGCGCCCTCGCCTTCACCCAGGTCGCCTACCAGGAAGCCCTCGCCTCCGGCGCCGACGCCCGCGAACTCATCCAGAAGCTCGCCGAGGCGAACCGCGAAACCGCTGCCGCCGCCGTCGAGGTCGCCCGCCAGTGGGCCGGCGCCAACCCCTTCGCCGAGGTCATGAAGAAGAGCCTCGAGGCCTTCCAGGCCCCTGCCGCGAAGCCGAAGAAGGAGAAGGCGGCCACCGCCTGACCCTCTGCGCCGCGACTCGAGAGAACGGCCCGGGCATCGCCCGGGCCGTTGGCGTCATACCGAAGTCTCCCGGCCTCAGGCCATCCGCAGCCGCCGCGCGATGACCCGGTACGTCCCGGCGTGCACCACCATCCCGAGGTGGCTCGAGTGCACCTCGTCGTTCAGCGCCGGGTCCTCCTCGATGCAGCTCTCCCACTCCACGACGCCGTCCCGGCGGGAGTAGACTGCGTACCGCGGCACCTCCCAGTCCTCCGGCGCGAGCATGTTCTTCACGAACGTGCACATACAGTGCCCGCTGAAACAGGCCGGCCGCACGTTCTTCGCGAGGCCCGTCCCGCCGTGCTCCCGAAGCGTCGCCGCCGCCGAGATGAGCACCGGGTGCGCCCGCACGGCATCCCGGAACGGCGACCCGAGCGTGATGACCATCGCCACCTCGTCCGGGTGCTCCAGCGCGAGGTTCCGGCTCAGCATCCCGCCGAGGCTGTGCCCCACGAGCCGCACCCGCTGCCCCGTCTCCTTCCGCGCGCGGCGGACCGTCTCCAGCAGCCGGCCGGTGATGTGGTCCGGGCAGTCGACGTTCCGCCCGATGTTCGAGAAGTACGGCCGGTAGCCGATTCGCGCCAGCCACCAGTACAGCTCCACCAGCGAGACGTCGCTCGCGAGGAACCCCGGGACCACCACAACGGGCTCGCCATCCCCGTGCGGCACCCCGAGCCCCCAGTAGACCGGCGACGCCCGCAGCGCCAGCCACTCCAGCGGGAACATCGCCTCGCGCCAGATCGGCGTCGCCGCCGGGATGAGCGACGCATCCTCGGCGAACGGGTCGATGGAGTAGGCTGCCTGGCTCATCGCCTCCCCCTTCTGCGCCCTGCACCCCCGCCGTCTACCGGGCGGTAGGCCTGGCGCATGCGCGAAACCCTACCTCCCGTGACCACACGGGGCAAGAGGTTTTTTCTCGCTTGTCGGCAGCGAATCCCCGCGCCTGCAGCCGCGAATCCCCGGATTCGCGCCGTTAGCAGTGCCAGTGCCGAATCAGCCCGTTCTGCCCGCCCGCGCATGCCAGCTCGAACGAGGCGACCTGGATGCCCACCATCGCCACCGCCAGCACCACCACGAACAGCACCGCGAACGCGAGCCCGAGCCCGTTGATCCATTTCCCGGCCGCGAACCCGGCAATTGCCCCGATCGCCAGCAGTCCGCCGTGGAGTACGAGGTACACCGTGTCCCGCTCCGCCGCATCCCGGTCTGAGTGCACCTCAGATACGCCGAGCGTCGCCCGCATCGCCGCCACGTAGCCGGCGAGCAGCAGCACGAGCAGGACGATGGCCAGCAGCCCGCGTCCCCCGCCCGTGCGCATCTCCCGCCCCGTCCCGGTCACCGACGCATTCCACGCCGGGGAGCCCCGCCGATCAAGTGACGGCGAGGCCCCCGGTCGAGCCCGATCTCAGCCTGCCAGCTTCGAACGCAGCAGCGCGATGCATTCGTCGACGGTCGCGACCCGCCAGTTCGCCCAGGTTTCGCCCTTCTGCCAGGCGAGATACCGCTCCCGGGCCGCGGCCCGCGCCGCCTTCAGCTCCTCCTCCGACGGCTCACGGCCGAGCTGCTTCGCAATCCCCGCCGGCGAAATGTCGCCCAGCGCCTGCTGCGCGAGGTGCAGCTGCTCGTTCGCCAGCTGAGGCCGCTCGATGAAGTGCGCGATCTCCCGGTGATCCTTGTCATAAAAGATGAAAACCGGAATGGATTCGAACTCCCCGTCCTTCAGGTACTCCGCCATCATGTCTTTGTTCTGGTCCCGCTCGAAGAACCGGAGCTCCGCGCCCATCGCCTCCGCCATCCGCTGCGCCACGCCCGTGCCCCGGTAGACGTCCGGGCACCAGTCCTCGCCGATGACGACGATGTGGTGCGGCCCGTTCGGCCGCGCTGCCAGCTCCTTCAGTGCCGCCTCCTGCTCCGCCGTCAGCTTCGTGCCCTCGTAGTTCTCCACGAACAGCTCGCGGTTCCGAATGCCCGAATCGAGGTACTCCTGGAACGTCTTCCCCTTCTTGAAGCGCTCCAGCGTGATGACCGATTCCTTCGCCTGCGTCATGTGCCTCCTCCGTGCAGGTTGCTGATTGCAACACACCAGCCTACGCCCCGCCGCGGGCCTTCTCAATCACCCTTCGCCGGCCTTCGCCTCCTCCCACAGCCGGTCCAGCCCCGCGAGGTCCAGCTCCCGCAGCTCCAGCCCCCGCTCCTTCGCCAGCCGCTCCACTTCACCGAAGCGCCGCCGGAACTTCTCGTTCGCGCCCCGGAGCGCCTGCTCCGCATCGACCCCGAGCCGGTCGGCGATGTTCACCAGCGTGAACAGCACGTCGCCGAACTCGGCCTCCCGCTCCGGCCCGGCGCCCGCCCGCGCGAGTTCCCCGACCTCCTCCGCGAGCTTCTCCAGCGGCCCCTCGATGTCCGGCCAGTCGAAGCCGACCCGCCGCGCCCGCCCCTGGATGGTCTGCGAGGCCGCCAGCGCCGGCAGCGTCCGCGGCACCCCATCGAGAATCGAGGCCCGCGGCTTCTCCTGCTGCTTCAGCGCCTCCCAGTTCCGGTACACCTCCTCCGCCGTCTCCGCCACCGCTTCGCCGAAGACGTGCGGATGCCGCCGGATCAGCTTCCGGGCGATGTGCTCCACGACGTCCCCGAACTCGAACGTCCCCTCCCGCTCTGCGACGGCCGCGTGCATCAGCACCTGCAGCAGCAGGTCGCCCAGCTCCTCCTCCAGCGCGGCCGGGTCGCCCCGGTCGATCGCTTCCAGCGCCTCGTACGCCTCTTCGAGCAGGTGCGGCCGCAGCGTGGCGTGCGTCTGCTCGCGGTCCCACGGGCAGCCATTCGGCGCGTTCAGCCGCCGAACGACATAGTCGAGGCCGTCGAACCGCCGCACGTCCTCCAGCGGCGCCAGCGGCGGCACGTACACCGCATCGAGGTAGCCGAACGGCCCGTGGTCGAGCGCCGCCAGCTCCATCTCCTCGACCCGCTCCTCGGCCGTCCCCAGCCGGCGCAGCACCCGCACCGGGTGGTCCGCCGGGTACCACTCCAGCAGCCGCAGCTTCAGCTCCGAAGCGACCTCGCGCCGGTAGACCTGCCCGATGACGGCCGGCCGCCACGTGTCGATCCGCAGGTCCTCCGCGTCGCACACCTGCACGTTGCCCCCGTCGATGCCGAGCCGCGCAATCGCGACGTCCGCGAAGCTGACCCCCGGGTAGACCCGCGCCGCGAAGCCGCGCTCTGCCGCCAGCCGCAGCACCTCCCCGGCGCTCCGCTCCGCCACCAGCGGGTGCCCCGGCACGGCGTAGACCACCGGCCCCCGCTCGGCCGCCGCGATCACCCGCTCGGCCGCCGCCCGGTACACCTCGTCGAACCGCTCGGCCGCGCCGTACAGGTCGTCGCAGTCGCTCACCTCCCCGCCGAAAGCCAGCCCCGCCACCGTCGGGTGGTGCCGCGTTCGCAGGATGACCGGCTGCCCGGAGGCGAGCAGCGCCGCCGTCTCCTGCGTCAGCAGCCCCGGGTCGCCCGGCCCGAGACCGGCGATGTGGATGCGGATGGCGTCGCCCGCGGCCGTCATTCGACCCGCTCGACTCCGCCGGACTCGAGGCTCCGGTGCAGCGCCACCAGCAGCTTCGTCACCGCGACGCCGTCCTCGAGGCTCGCTCCCGTGCTGCCCCGTCCCTCCGCCGCCCGCAGGAACGCCGCCATCCGCTGCGGCGCCCACTGCAGCACTGGCGGGTACCGGTACCGCTCCGACGCCAGCGCCAGCCCCTGCTGCCGGGCGTCGATTTCCGCCGCGCCGCGCGTCCCCACCACCCGGAGCGCGAGGTCGCTCGCCGCCGGCCAGCTGTCCGGCAAAATCCAGCACGCCTCGAACACCCCGTCCGCGCCGTCGGCGTACCGCACGATGGCGTGCACCCAGTCGTACGTCTCGATGCCCCGCCCCGCGAGTTCGCCCCGGCCGCCGAGCGCGTACACGCTCACCGCGCGCTTCCGCCCGAGCCAGAGCGCGAGGTCGAACAGGTGCGACATCAGGTACCACGCCGGCGTCGTCCCGCCGCTCCAGTGCAGCCGCTCCCGCGGCGAAGAGACCGGGTGGTTGAACCGCCCGTTGAACAGCCGCACTTCCCCCAGCTCCCCGGCGCTGATCGCCCGCGCGGCCTCCGCGAACGGCGGATTCCACCGCTGCAGCCAGTTCACCTCGGCGTGCACGCCCGCCCGGCGGACCGCCTCCGCCATCGCCTCAGCGTCCTCAGCGGTCGTCGCCAGCGGCTTTTCGACCAGCACCGGGATGCCGAGTCCTGCCAGCTCCTCGACCGGAGCCCGGTGCTGCGCATCCGGCGTCGCCACGTAGGCTGCGTCCGGCAGCGTCTCGCGCACCGCCGTCGCGATATCGCCGAAGGCCCGCGTCCCGGCGGCGTTCGCCAGCTCCAGCGCCCGCGCCCCGTCGATGTCGACGACGCCCGCCGGGGCGACACCCGGCACGCGGCCCTCGGCCAGCATCCGCGCCATCGCGGAGCCCATCGTCCCGGCGCCGACCACGAGCACCCGCTTCTCAGCCATCCCGGCCGCGAGCATAGCACGGCCGGCCCCGGCGCTACTCCAGCGGCACGATGCCCCGCGCCCGCAGCGCGTTGGTGTACGCCTCGACGTAGTAGGTCGCAGAGGCCCGCCACGAATAGTCCCGGCTCATCCCGTTCCGCTGCAGGCGCAGCCACGCGTCTGGCTCCCGGAACGCCCGCACCGCCCGTTCGTACGCCGAGGCCAGCGAAAACTGGCTGAATTCGTCGAACAGGAAGCCCGTCCCCGTCTCCGGGTGCTCGTCGAGGTCGAGGATCGTGTCCGAAAGCCCTCCGGTCCGCCGCCCGATGGGCACCGCCCCGTACCGCATCGCGATCAGCTGCCCCAGCCCGCACGGCTCGTACCGGGACGGCATGAGGAACAGGTCGCACCCCGCGTAGATCCGCTGCGCCAGCCCCGGGTCGTACCGCGGCGCCAGCCGGACGTGGTCGGGGTACTCCCGCTCCAGCCGCTTCAGTTCGTCCTTCAGCCACTGGTCCCCGTCGCCGAGCACCACGAACTGCCCGCCGGCGAGCACCATCTCCGGCACGATCTGGATGGCGAGGTCGACGCCCTTCTGCTCCGTCAGCCGCGTGACCATCGCCGCGATCGGGCCGTCGGTCTTCGGCAGCCCCAGCTCCTCCCGCAGCGCATCGCGGTTCGGCCACCGCTGCTCCACCGTCGCGAGGTCGTAGTGGTGCCGCACGTGGGGGTCCGTCCGCGGGTTGAACAGGTCGTAGTTCAGCCCGTTCAGGATGCCCATGAGCGCATCGCCCCGCAGCCCCAGCAGCGCCTCCAGCCCCTCGCCGTACTCCCGCGTGAGGATCTCTCGCGCGTACGTCGGGCTCACCGTCGTCACGATGTCGCTGTAGTAAATCGCCTGCGCGAGGAAGTCGTTCAGCTCGTCCGGCCCCCGGTAGCGCAGGTTGTGAATCGTGAACACGCTCGCCACGCCCCGCAGCCGCGGGTTCGACCACGCCTGGTTCCGCAGCCCGAACGCCAGCGGCGCCGTGTGCCAGTCGTTCAGGTGGAGGATGTCCGGCACCCACTCGTCGGTCCGCAGCATTTCGATGATCGCGCGGCAGAAGAACTGGTACCGCAGCAGGTCATCCGGCTCTCCGTAGACGTTCGCCCGGAAGAAATAGTGCCGGTCGCCGACCAGTTCCACCGGCACCCCGCCGACCCCCTCCACCGTCGCGATGTCGACATCCCGCGGCTTGCCCGGGCTGGCGACCCGCAGCAGCCGGTGCGCCCGCGAGGCCGCGTGCGCTTCTGCCGCCGAGGCGTGGCACGGTGTCACGACCCGCACGTCGTGACCGATCTCCTTCAGCCGCTGGGGCAGCGAGGCCGCCACGTCGGCGAGGCCCCCGACCTTCGCGAACGGGTCCACCTCCGCCGAGGCGAACAGGATCTTCACGGCGCCCGGCTCCCGATCAGCTCCCGCTCGAGCTCGACCCGCGCCTCGTTGGCCGCAGCGAGCCGCCACCGCGCCTCCCGCTTCACCGGCTCCGAAGCATCGCCCGCTGCAATCGCGTGCGCCGCGTAGGTTGCCACCTGGTTCAGCAGCAGGAAGCCCCGGTAGATCATCGGGATGCTCCACATCGGCCGCCGGCTCGCCCACCAGAACTGGCAGCTGTGGAGCGCCGGGCCCAGCCGCTCGTAGGCCGCCGCCGCGAACTCTTTCGCCTCCGGCGTCGTCGCGTACCGCCGCGCCACCGCCACCAGGTCGAGGCAGTGGTCCACGTATTCCCACTGCAGCTCGTGAATCCGGTTGCCCGGCGACTTCCAGAGCGGGAACGGATTGTGCGCTGCGAGGTCGTCGAGGCTCGTGCTCCAGCTCGATGCATGCGGCTCGACCACCGGCCCATCCGGGAACAGCTCCAGCAGCTCGCTCGGCAGCACCATCCGCACCCGCGGCGCCTTGCCCTGCGCCTCCGACGCCAGCAGCTCCAGCGTGGCGCCGAGGAACTCCCGCTCCCAGTCGCGGATGTGGTGGCCGTACGTCTCCGCGTCCATCGCCGTCACCACGTAGGCGTCGCGGCCCTGCCCCACCTTCGCGAGGTCATCGAGGAACGCCTCCGGGTTCGTCTCCCGGAACGAAATCCGGTTGCTCCGGAGGTCATCGCGGAAGAGCACCCGCGCCTGCGCTCCGTTCACGGGCACCCGGCAGATGACGTCCACCGGCCATTCCACCGGGCACGCCACACCGCTGACGATGAGCCACTCATGGCCGCTCGCGTGCACCGAGGCCAGGATGTCCCGGCTGTAGCACATCTCCGGCGGAAAGAACCCGCGCGGGTTCCACGCCCGGCCGAAGGCTGCCCGGTTCGTCCGCGCGTTCTCCGCGATCTGCCGCTTCCGTTCCGCCTCCGGGATGAGCGGCAAAATCGGGTGGTACTTCCCGCTCCCGACGAATTCCACCCGGCCCAGCTCTGCCAGCTCGCGCAGGCCGGCCACGACGTCGCCCAGCCCGTGTTCCTGCAGCAGGTCCGTGAGCACACCCTGAAGGTTGACGGCCACCCGCGCGTTCTCGTGCGCCCGGAGCACGCGGATGAGCGGCCGGTACGACTCCTCGGCTACCTTCGCCAGCACGTCGTGCGTCTGCGTCGGCGGCTGGTAGAAGTGCAGCAGCAGCGCCCAGTAGGTCATCGTCTCCCTCCGCTAGGCCCAGTGCGCGAGCCCCGTGCAGATGACGCCCGGCAGATGCGGGTGCTGCGGCATCACCCGCACGGCGAACCCGACGCGGCCGCCGGAACCCGGCCGGAAGCTCCCTTCGTACCGGCACAGCCGGTCCTCCTGCTGCCCGGCGAACTGCAGCGGTGCCTCGGCCTCGATGCGCAGCTCCCGCCGCGCATCCGTCTGCCCGTACACGATATCGACCCGCAGATCCTCCGGCTGCAGCGGACCCGGGTAGAGCTGGACCCGGACCGTCACCGGCGCATCCGCCGGCCGCAGCTCGCTCCCGTCGTCTTCGACCGCGTACACCTTCACCGCGTCCCAGCCAGCCCGCACCCGTTCCAGCCACGCCGCCAGCTCCCGCGCCCGCCCGAGGTTCTCGGCCCGCAGCGCATGCCACGCCGACGCGGCCGGCCCGTAGGCCCGCCGTGCATAGTCCGAAACCATCCGGCTCGTGCTGAACTGCGCCGCGTACGTGACGATCGTCTCCTTCATCCGCCGCACCCACTCCCGCGGGATGCCCTGCCCGTCCCGCTCGTAGAAGAGCGGCGCGACCTCGCCCTCGAGCAGCCCGTACAGCGATTCGGCGTCAAAGGCGTCCTGCGCCTCCGGGTCGTCGTCCACCCGGTTCCGGCCGATCGCCCAGCCCGTCCCCGGCCGGTACGCCTCCCACCACCAGCCGTCGAGCACGCTCAGGTGCAGCACCCCGTTGGCGCACGCCTTCATCCCGCTCGTGCCGCTCGCCTCCAGCGGCCGCAGCGGCGTGTTCAGCCACGCATCCGAGCCCGCCACCAGCAGCCGCCCCAGCTCCACGTCGTACCGCTCCAGCAGCACCAGCCGGCCCCGGAACTCCGGCGACCGGCTCACCTGCACCACCTCGCGGATGAGCGCCTTCGCGCCGTCGTCACGCGGGTGCGCCTTCCCCGCGAACAGCACCTGCACGGGCCGTTCGAAGTCATCGAGGATGCGCGCCAGCCGCTCGAGGTCGCGGAACAGCAGCGTCGCCCGCTTGTACCCGGCGAACCGCCGCGCGAACCCGATCGTCAGCACCTCCGGGTCCAGCACCGGGCCGCCGCCCGGTTCGTTCGCCGGCAGCCCCCGCCGCAGCATGTCCTCGGTGTACTGCTGCCGCGCCCGGAGCACCAGCTGCTGCCGCTGCCGCTCGTGCACCCGCCACAGCTCCTCGTCCGGGATGTCGTAGACCGCGGCCCAGTTCGCGCTCGCGGGGTCGTCCCGCCATGCCGGCCCCACGTACCGGTCGAACAGTTCCCCCATCTCGTGCGAGACCCACGTCGGCAGGTGGACCCCGTTCGTGATCGCGTCGATGGGGATCGAATCGTGCGGCAGGTTGGGCCACGCCGACTCCCACAGCCGCCGCGACACCCCCCGGTGCAGCTGCGATACCCCGTTCCGGTAGCCGCTCAAATTCAGCCCCAGCACCGCCATCGAAAACGGCTCGCCGTCGTCCCCCGGCCGCGTCCGCCCGAGGTCGAGGAACGCGCGGTCATCGAGCCCCAGCCGCGCCCAGTAATGCCCGAGATACCGCCGCAGCAGGTCCGGCGGGAAGAGGTCGATTCCCGCCGCCACCGCCGTGTGCGTCGTGAACACCGTCGCCCCCGTGACCGGCAGCCGCGCCTCGGCGAACGATGCCCCGAACCGCTCCATCGCCGCCCGGATCCGCTCGATGCCCAGCAGCGCCGAGTGCCCTTCGTTCATGTGGCAAACCGCCGGCTCGATGCCGAGCGCCTGCAGCAGCCGCACGCCGCCGATCCCCAGCACCATCTCCTGCTGGATGCGCATCTCGTTGTCGCCGCCGTACAGCCGGGCCGTAATCTCCCGGTCCGCCGGCGGGTTCCGCTCGATGTTCGTCGTCAGCACGTAGAGCGGCGTCTTCCCGACGTCGATCCGCCACGCCTGCGCCCACACATCCCGGCCGTCGAACGGCACCGCGACCTCCACCGGCCGCCCGTTCGCATCCACCACGTGCGCCATCGGCAGCGCCGCCGGGTCGAGGTCGAGGTACACCTCCTGCTGCCACCCGTCCGGCGAAATCTCCTGCCGGAAGTATCCCTGGTGGTAGAACAGCCCCACGCCCACCAGCGGCAGCCCGAGGTCGCTCGCCGATTTCAGATGGTCGCCCGCGAGCACGCCCAGCCCGCCCGAGTAGTTGGGCAGGCACTCTGCCAGCGCGAACTCCAGCGAGAAGTAGGCGATGACGTCCCCCGGCTCCAGCCCCTCCACCTCGAGCAGCGGCGCCCGTCCGAGGTACGCCTCCAGCGCCGCGGCCACCCGCCGCTGGTGTTCGAGGAACCCCTCGTCCTCCGCCAGCTCGTGCAGCCGCTCCTGCCGCACCAGCTGCAGCAGCCGCACCGGGTTGTGGTCCGTTTCCCGCCAGAGCTCCCGGTCGATTCGCTCGAAGAGCGCCGCCGCATCCGTGTTCCAGGTCCAGTACAGGTTCCGCGAGAGCTTCCGCAGGGGCTCCAGCGGCCCGGGGAGGTTCGGTTCGACGATGAACGTCCGCGCAGCCCGAATTCGCATCCCCCCATTCTAAGCGCGCCCTTCCGTACGCCGGTAAACGGCTGAAGAACTGCCCGGTGTCCCGTTGCCCCGTCCTCTGCGATCATCGTGACGACGGCTTCCGCCGCCGCGAGGTCACCCCGAGCCATGCCCGTCCGCGCGGTCCTCTTCGATGTCGGCGATACCCTCTGGCACGCCGCCGAAGCGCCGCCCCCGGCGGAATTCCGCCGGCGCGCCGCCGAGCGGGCCGCTGCCTTCCTCGCCGCCAACGGCATCGAGGGCGGCGACCCCGACCGGCTCGCCCGCGCCTGCTGGGACGCGATGGACGGCGCCATGCGCGCCGCCCGCGCCGGCGACCTCGTCGAACCCGACTACGCCGCCATCGCCGCCGAAGCCGCCGCGGCCCTCGGCGTCCGCCTCGATCGCGGCCTCGCTGCCGCCTTCCTCGAAGCGATCTACGTCTCCGGCGCCGAGGGCGGCAAAGCCGCCTACCCCGACGCCCGTCCCACCCTCGAGGCCCTCCGCGCCCGCGGCTTCCGCCTCGGCATCGTCACCAACCGCGCGTTCGGCGGCGACCGCTTCCGCGCCGACCTCCGCGAAGCGGGCCTCGATATCGACTGGGATGTCATCGCCGTCTCCGTCGAAGTCGGCTACCTCAAGCCCCACCCGCGCCTCTTCGAGGCCGCGCTCGAGACGCTCGGCCTCCAGCCCGCGGAGGCAGCGATGGTCGGCAACTCCCTCGCCGAAGACATCGCCGGCGCGCAGCGGCTCGGCATGCCCGCGGCCTGGAAGCGCTCACGCCCCGACGCAGACGGCGTCGTGCCCGACTTCACCTTCGACCGCGTCAGCGAGCTGCTCGACTGGTCGCTCCTCGCGGAGGCTGCCCGTGTCCGCTGACGGCCGCACGTGGGGCGGCCGCTTCGAAGGCGCCGTCGCCGACCTCACCCTCCAGTACACCGCCGGCATGGACCGCGACCTCTGGGAGTTCGACATCGCCGGCTCGATCGCCCACGCGCGCATGCTCGGCCGCCAGGGCATCATTCCCGCAGCCGACGCGGACGCGATCATCGCCGGCCTCGAGGCCGTCCGCGAACAGTTCCGCCGCGGCGAGGTCGCCTGGCGCCCCGAGCTCGAAGACATCCACACCCACATCGAAGTCCTGCTCCGCGAGCGCATCGGCGAGCCCGCTGGCCGTCTCCACACGGCCCGCTCCCGCAACGACCAGGTCGCCCTCGTCAACCGCATGGCCGTCCGCGCCCTCTGCGATGACGCCGCTGCCGCGCTCCGCGACCTCATCGCCGTCATCTGCGACCTCGCCGAGCGGCACGCCGCCGACCCGATGCCCGGCTACACCCACGTCCAGCGCGCCCAGCCGATCACCCTCGGCCACCACCTCCTCGCCTACGGCGAAATGCTCCTCCGCGACCGCGACCGCTTCCGCGACTGCCGCCGCCGCACCAACGTCATGCCGCTCGGCTCCGGCGCGCTTGCCGGCTCGCCCTACCCGCTCGACCGCGAGATGGTCGCCCGCGAACTCGGCTTCGACGCCGTCTCCCGCAACTCCATCGACGCCACCTCCGACCGCGACTTCGTCGCCGAGTTCTGCTTCGCCGCCGCCATGACGCAGGTTCACATCTCGCGCCTCGCCGAGGAGATCATCCTCTGGGCCAGCGCCGAATACGCCTTCGTCCGCCTGCCGGACGCCTTCGCGACCGGCTCGAGCATCATGCCGCAGAAAAAGAACGCCGACGTCGCCGAGCTCGCCCGCGGCCGCGCCGGCCGCCTCGTCGCCGAACTGACCGGCATCCTCGTCACCCTGAAGGGCCTCCCCCTCGCCTACGACCGCGACCTCCAGGAGGACAAGAGCTACTACCTCGCCGCCGGCCGCACGCTCATCCCGACCCTGCAAATTTTCGCCGCGATGCTCCCGGCGCTCGAATTCGACCTCCCCCGGATGCGCGAGGCCGCCGGCCAGGGCTACGCCCTCGCCACCGACATCGCCGATTACCTCGTGAAGAAGGGGATGCCCTTCCGGCAGGCGCACGCCGTCGTCGGCGGGCTCGTCCGCGAAGCGGAATCGCGCCGCTGCGAACTCAACGAACTCCCCTTCGAGGTCTACCGCGCCGCCAGCCCGCTCTTCGAGCCCGACGTCCTCGAGATCACGGTCGAGTCAGCCCTCGCCGCGCGCGACATCCCCGGCGGCACGGCCCCGCGGCGCGTCCGCGAAGCCGCCGCAGAGCTCCGCGCCCTCCTCGCCTGACCCTCGCTACGGCCGCCGAATCCACACCCGCCGGATGACCACCGTCTCGCTGACCGCTGCCGCGTCGGCGTACGGGTCGTCGATGGCCGCCGGCGCGGCCTCGTTCGCCGCCTGCTGGCGCGTATTCGGACGCGGCCGCTTCGCCTTCGGCCGGACGGCGCTCACCGCGCCCTTCGCCGCCTGACGCGCGAGGTACTTCCCGGTCAGGCTCATCCCAACCTGCAGCGCCGTCCCGATGGCGACCGCCGTCACCGCCTTCTTCACCGGCGCGGGCAGCGCGGCGCGCTCCCGCTCGTACCGCTGCGGCGTCTGCGGCGCAGCGGGCGCGACGGCCACCTCCCGCAGCGCGGCGAGGTACATCCCGCACTGGCGGCAGTAGTTGTCGGTCGGTTCGTAGGCGGCGGTGCAATCGGGGCAGGCAGGCAGCGGCGGCGTCATGGCGCTCAGTATACGGCCGGCCCGGCTGCTGCGAGCGCCGCCTCGACCGCCTCCGTGAGGTCCAGCGGCGCCGGCGGCGGCACCGCCAGCCGCCCTTCGGCCACCGCCCGCAGCGTCTCGACGAGGAACGGCCGCTCCCGCGCCACTCCCCGCGCCCGGATGTCCGCGTACAGGGGCGTCGCCATGATCGCCTCGAGGTCCATCGCCGCCGCCTCCGCTGGCGGCAGCGCCGCCCAGAGCGCCTCGTTCGCGGCGTCCCGGATGCCGTACCGGCAGAAGCTCACCGCCGGGCCGCGGTCCACGTCCCCCGTCACCACGTTCATCATGCAGCCCGATTCCCGTGCGCCGGCGCGAATCAACGCGGCGATGACCTCCTGGTAGGTGCCCACCGGCCCGTCGGGCAGCGCCGGGTGGTCGTTCAGGAACGTGTACCGCCCGTACAGCGCCTCCGTGGCGATGAGCATGTAGCCGAACATCAGGCCGAGGTCGAACCCGTACCGCCCCAGCCGCCTCGCGACCTCCGCGTCGAACTCGTACCGCCACGGCTGCAGCGGCTCCCCCGGCCGCCCCACCTTTCCGCCCCGCGCCTTCCGGAAGGCCACCGACGAGAGCAGCTCGACGGGCGCGCCCCGCGCTTCCGCCATCGCGATCAGCCGGTCGGTCGGCTCCGCCTCGCCCCGCTCGCGGTTCACGAACACCACCGCAACCTCCACCGGCAGCCCGCGATCGATCGCCCCGAACAGGTACTCGAGCGCGCCGTAGGAGCCCGGTCCCCGCCCCGTCGTGAGCCAGGCGATGCGCAGCCGGCTACTCCCCGGCATCGAACTCCGCCTCGTCGTACTCCTCCTCGATCTCCTGCAGCTCCGCCGTCTCCCGCTCGAGCCGCTGCTGGATCGTCTGCAGCTTCAACTCTGCCCCTTCGAGGATCGCCCGCAGCCGGTCGACGAGCGCCGCGCCCTCCTCGTACAGCTTCAGCGACACTTCCAGCGGCAGGTTGCCCTGCTCCAGCCGCCGCGCATGCTCCTCCAGCTGCGCGTACAGCGCCTCGAACCGTTCGCTTGCCTCGCTCGGCATCAGCGCACCTCCGTCCAGAATGCCCCGTCCGAAACCGCGACCCGCAGGCGGTCGCCGGCCTTCACGCCGCGGACGCTCGAAATCACCGGCTGGCGCCCGCCTTCGCGCTGCACGATGGCGAACCCCCGCCGCAGCGTGGCCATCGGGTCGAGCGCCGCGAATCGCGCGGCCAGCGTTTCGAACCGCGCGCGCTCCCGGGCTGCCCGCCCCTCTGCCGCTTCTTCCATGTCCCGCGCCAGCTCCGCTACCGCCGCCCGGAGCTCGCCGACCCGCGGTGCGCCGCGCCGCAGCCGGCCCGCCGCGGCCTCCGTATCCGCTGCCAGCCCCGCGATGACGTGCCGCACCGACGATGCCATCGCCCGGTCGAGCATCCCGAGGCTTCGTTCGACCGCCGCGATGTCCGGCGTCGCCCGCTCGGCCGCTGCGCTCGGCGTCGCGGCCCGCAGGTCCGCCACGAGGTCCGCGATCGTCACGTCCGTCTCGTGCCCCACGCCCGTCACGACCGGGTGCGGCGAGGCGTAAATCGCCCGCGCCACCCGCTCGTCGTTGAACGCGTGCAGGTCTTCGGCCGCGCCGCCCCCGCGAGTCACGAGGATGAGGTCGAGGTCCGGCTCCTGCGCCAGCCGCCGCAGCGCCGCGACCACCTGCCCCGGCGCCTGCTCGCCCTGCACCTGCGCCGGCGCGAACACCAGCGTCGCCACCGGCCACCGCTTCCGGAGCACGAACTGCACGTCGTGGAGCGCCGCGCCCCCGGGCGAGGTCACCAGCCCGATCCGCAGCGGGAACCGCGGCAGCGGCCGCTTCCGCGCCGGGTCGAACAGCCCCTCTGCTTCCAGCCTGAGCCGCAGCTCCTCGAGCTTCGCCGCCAGCACGCCGACCCCTTCCGGCCGCGCGAAATCGCAGACCATCTCCAGCTCGCCCCGCTGCAGGTACACCGAGATGCGCCCGTGCACGATCACCCGCTCGCCGTCCTTCAGGACGAAGCCCGGCGGCATCCGGTCGCGCCACATCACGCACCGGATCGCGGCCTTCGCATCGCGCAGGGTGAAGTACCGGTGCCCCGCCGTGCTCCGCGACGAGTTCGACACCTCGCCTGTGACCCACACGTCGGAGAGGAACTCGTTCGCCTCGAGGTACTCGCGGAGGAACGCAACGAGCGCCGAAACCGGCAGGACGTGGTCGTTCGCAGCCATCGCCGGGTAAGGCTACGGCCTCGCCGCCCGACTGGCGAGACGCATCCGGCCGCCTACTGCACGCGCTCGATGTACTGGCCCGTTTCCGTGTTCACCCGGATCTTCGTCCCCGGTTCCACGAAGAGCGGCACCTGCACCACGAGCCCCGTCTCCAGCGTCGCCGGCTTCGTGCCGCCCGTCGCCGTGTCGCCCTTGAAGCCGGGCTCCGTATCCGTGACTACGAGCTCGACGGTGATCGGAAGCTCCACGCCGATCACTTCGTCGCCGTACAGTACCACCTCGCAGGTGTCGTTCTCCTTCAGGTACTTCGCCGCATCTCCCACCTTGTCCGCGCTCACGGGGATCTGCTCGAAGGTCTCCGTGTTCATGAAGTAGTAGAACTCGCCGTCGTTGTACAGGTACTGCATCTCGCGGCGCTCGACGCGCGCCCGCTGGAACTTCGTCCCCGCCTGGAACGTCTGCTCGATGATCGCGCCGCTCCGCACGTCGCGGAACTTGATGCGCACCTGCGCCGAACCGCGCCCCATCTTGATGTGCGCGTAGTCGAGGATCGAGTACAGCTTCCCGTCGAGCTCGATGGTCGCGCCCTTCTTCAGCTCACCCGTCGAAATCATGCGTCACTCCCCTCAAAGGTCAGTTTCGGTGCGTGGCTCAGGACGCGCGCCTTGCCATCCTCGAGCACGACGATGTCTTCGATGCGCACCCCGCCCCAGCCGGGCAGGTAGATGCCGGGTTCAATGGTAAACACCATTCCCGCTTCGAGAACATGGTCCGATGACGGCCCGAGATACGGGTCTTCATGAATCTCCAGCCCGACGCCGTGGCCGAGCCCGTGCCCGAACGCCTCGCCGTAGCCCGCGGCGCGAATGACCGCGTGCGCCAGTTCGTGCGCGTCGGAAGCCCGCATCCCCGGCTCGACGCCTTCGATGGCTGCGAGCTGCGCCGCCCGCACCACCTCGTATACCTCCCGGAACCGCGCGCCCGGCTCTCCCAGCACCACCGTCCGGGTCAGGTCCGAGCAGTAGCCGCGGAACCGCGCCCCGACGTCGATGACGATCGGCGCCCCGGGCGCGAAGCCCTCCGCCCGCGGCTGCGCGTGCGGCAGCGCGCTCCACGGCCCGCCCGCCACGATGCTCGGGAACGAGACGCCGCTCCCGCCTTCCTCCCGGACGTACCGTTCGAACCGGTCCGCGGCCTCCAGCTCGGTCATCCCCGGCGCGAGCTCGCGCGCCAGCCGCTCGAACGCCCGGTCGCTGATGCGGATCGCCTCCTCCAGCAGCGCCAGCTCCTCCGCGTCCTTCACCCGCCGCAGCTCTTCGACGAGCCCCGCCGCCGGCACCAGCTCCGGGCGGTCGCCCGCCGGCATTTCCGCGACGGCGGCCTCAAGTGCGAGGAAGCCCGCGTAGGTCAGGTCGCGCGGCGCAACGCCGATGCGCTTCCCCGCCGCGCCGGCGTTCCCCACCAGCTCCCGCAGCCAGCCGCTCCGCGGGCCCTGCGCGCGCAGCACCGCCACCCCCCGCCCGGCCGTCTCGACGTCAGCCTGCTCCCAGTAGCGCGAGTCGACCGCGAGCACGGCGGCGTCGCGCGTGACGAGCAGCACCCCCGCGGAGCCCGTAAAGCCGCTCAGGTAGGCGCGCGACGCCCAGCCCGGCCCCTCCTCCCCCGGCGCCGCGATGAGCAGGCCGTCCAGGCCCTCGCGTTCCAGCAGTGCCCGCAGCCCCGCCAGCCGCGCGCTCACCGGCGCGCCTCCAGGTAATCGAGCAGCAGGTTCGCCGCCGCGGTGTAGCCGTCCCGCCCAAGCCCCGTCACCTGGCCGATGCAGACGCCGGCGATGAGCGACCGGTGCCGGAACCCCTCCCGCCGGTGGGTGTTCGAAAGGTGCACCTCCACGACCGGCAGCTGCACCGCCTCGATGGCGTCCCGCAGCGCGACCGACGTGTGCGTCCACGCGCCGGCGTTCAGGATGACTCCGTCGACCACCCGCCGGTAGTGGTGCAGCGCGTCGATGAGCGCGCCTTCGTGGTTCGTCTGGTAGCAGAGCACCGCGGCGCCCCGGGCGTTCGCCGCCGCCGCGACGTCCGCTTCGATATCGAGCAGCGTGGTCGTCCCGTAGATCTCCGGTTTCCGTTCGCCGAGCAGGTTCAGGTTCGGCCCGTGCGCCAGCAGAATCTGCATCGTCAGCCGATTGTCCGATGCCGGCCCCGCCCTGTCACCCCTCGGCCGCCGCGCGCCGGCGCCGGGCGCGCCCCGATTCCAGCGTCTCCTCGGCCAGCCGCTCCCACGCCTGCCGCGTCAGCTGCGCCTGCATCTGCCGGCTCACGTGCGTGTAAATCTGCGTCGTCGCCGGCGACGAATGCCCGAGCAGCTCCTGCACGATGCGCAGGTCCGCGCCGCCGTCGAGCAGGTGGGTCGCGAACGAGTGCCGCAGCAGGTGCGGGTGCACCTCCGCCGGGATGCCCGCGGCGACTGCGTGCTTCCGCACCAGCTCCTGCACCGACCGCGCCGTCAGCCGGCCCCCGAACCGGTTGAGGAACAGCGCCGGCGCGGCCCGGCCGCCCTTCGCTGCCGCCGCCAGCAGCGGCCGGCCCTGCGCGAGGTACCGCTCGAGCGCCTGCATCGCCGGCTCGCCGAAGAGCACCAGCCGCTCTTTCGAACCCTTGCCGTGCACGATGGCGGCACCCTCCGCGAGGTTCACCTGCCCGAGGTCGAGGCTGACCAGCTCCGAAATCCGCAGCCCGCCGCCGTAGAGCAGCTCCATCAGCGCGCGGTCGCGCAGCCCCTGCGGCGTGGACGGGTCGGGCGTCTCCAGCAGCCGCGCCAGCGTCGCCGGGTCGAGCACCTTCGGCAGCCGCCGCGGCCGCTTCGGCATCGCCGTCCCGTTGAGCAGGTCCCGCTCGGTGGCGCCCTCCCGCTGCAGGTACCGGTAGAAGCCGTGCACCGTGCTCGTCCGCCGCGTCAGCGAAGCCGGCGCCATCCCGCCGGCCTTCAGCTCCCCGAGGTACTCCCGAAAGGTCTGCCGCGAGACCGCCAGCGGCTCCAGATCCCGCTCCCGGCACCAGCGCAGGAACGCCCCGATGTCGTTCCGGTAGTTCCGAATCGTGTGCGGCGACCGGCCTGCGACCGTCCCCAGCTCCCGGAGGTACGCCTCGAGGAACGCTTCGGCCGTCTTGTGGGGCGCGATGCTTGGCATAACGGCATCCTGCTCTGTCAAGACGCCGTACGCAAGCTCCCGCCGGCCGCCGCGCCGGTTCGGCCCGGCTTCAGCTCGCCTTCCGCGCCGCGGCGTTCGCCCGCCGCTTCGCGAAGGCCGCCTTGCCGCGCGCGCTCCGCTCGAGGAGCTTCCGGTTCGCCTCCTCCCGGACCTCCGGCGGGCGCGGCGGTGTCATCTTCCCCGGCTCGAGGCTGTTCGTCGTGTAGCTGCAGTTCGGATAGTTCCAGCAGGCGTAGAACGTCCCCCGGCGCGAGCTCTTCTCCACCAGCTGCCCCGTCTCCGGCTCCTCCGGGCAGGGCACGCCGACGGGCACCCCGCCGCGGAAATCGCACGTCCCGGCCGCCCGGTTCTCGCACTCCACGTACTCGCCGAACCGCCCCGACTTCTTCAGCAGCCGGCCGCCGTCCTTCGGGCACCGGTACGGGATGGCCACCGGCTCGCCCGCCCGAACCGGCTGCCCGTCCGGGCCCATCGGCAGCGTGAACGTGCACTCCGGGTAGCGCGGGCAGCCGAAGAACTTCCCGTTCCGTCCCCACTTGATGACGAGGTTCGCCTGCCCGCACCCCTCGCAGGGGATGTCTGTCGGCTGCTGCTCCTTCTCCGCCGAGGCCTCGGCCCGGTCGAGTTCGGCCTTGAACTCCGGCCAGAACTCCCGCAGCACCTCCATCCAGTCCCGCTCGCCCGAAGCGACCTCGTCGAGCTCTTCCTCCATCTCGCCCGTGAATGGCACGTCCACGTACTTCTTCATGTGCTGCTCGAGCAGGTCGTGCACGATGAACCCGAGCTCCTGCGGCACGAGCTGCCGCCCTTCCTTCCGCACGTACTCCCGCTTCAGCACCGTCTGCACGATGCTCGCGTAGGTGCTCGGCCGGCCGATGCCCAGCTCCTCCAGCGCCTTCACCAGCGACGCCTCGGTGTACCGCGGCGGCGGCTGCGTCTCGTGCCGCTTCGCCTCCACGGCTCGCCGCTCCAGCACATCGCCCGCCGCGAGCTCGGGCAGCGCATCGACCACCTGCTCGCCGTCCTCGTCGGTCTCGGCCGCCTCGGCGCCGTACGCCTTCAGGTGGCCTTCGAAGACCAGGGTGCTCGCGTTCGCCCGGAACGTCCCGGCCGGCGCGCCCTCCGCCGTCGCCTCGATGTCGACCGTCATCGTCCGGTAGACCGCATCCGTCATCTGGCTGGCGAGGAACCGCTGCCAGATCAGCTGGTACACCTTCAGCTGCTCCGCGCTGAGCGCCCGCCGCAGCTGCTCCGGCGCCAGCGCCGGGTTGGTCGGCCGGATCGCCTCGTGCGCCTCCTGCGCGCCACGCGCCCGCGTCCGGTAGACCCGCGGCTTCTCGGGCACGAACGCCTCGCCCCATGTCTCGCGGATGAACGCGCGCGCCTGCTGCTGCGCCACCGGCGAGACCGCGACCGAGTCCGTGCGCATGTAGGTGATCAGGCCGGGCATCCCGTTGACGCCCTCGTACAGCTCCTGCGCGACGGCCATCGCCCGCGCGGTCGACATCCCCAGGCGGTTCACCGCCGCCTGCTGGAACGTGCTCGTCGTGAACGGCGGCGCCGGCGACACCTTCCGCTGCCCCGGCTTCACGGCCGTCACCGCGAACCGCGCCCGCCGGTATCCCTCGAGCAGCCGGTTCGCCGTCGCCTCATCCGGGATCGCCGGGCCCGCCGGGCCGAACTCCGGCCGCATCTTTGCGCCCTTCTTCATCCCGTCGAAGCTCACCAGCCCCGCCGCGAACGGCCGCCCCTCTTTCGCGAGCTGCGCCTCCACCGTCCAGTACTCCACCGGCACGAACGACTGGATCTCGCGCTCCCGCTTCACGATCAGCCCGAGCGCCACGCTCTGCACCCGGCCGGCGCTCGCTCCCCGGCTCACCTTCTTCTGCACGAACCACGTCAGCGGGTAGCCAATCAGCCGGTCGAGCACGCGCCGCGCCTGCTGCGCATCGACGAGGTGCATGTCCAGCTTGCCCGGCTCCCGGCGGCCGTGACCGTCGTCCGCCTTCGGCGCCTGCCCCGTCGCTTCCGCGAACGCTGCTTCGATCGCGGGCCGCGTGATCTCGTGGAACACCACGCGGGTCACCTTCTCATCGGGGATGCCCGCCGCCTCCTTGATGTGCCACGCGATCGCCTCGCCCTCGCGGTCGGGGTCCGTGCTCAGGAAGACCCGCTCCGCCTTCTTCGCCGCCTCCGCGATCTCCTTGATGACCTCCGCCTTGTCGACCCGGCTCGAGCGGTCCTTCACCACGACGTACTTCGGGCGGAAATCGAGCTGCTCCACGTTCTCGACGCCGTAGCCGTAAGTCGGCAGGTCGCGGACGTGCCCGAGCGAGGCCATCACCTCGTAGTCGCTGCCGAGGATGCCCTGGAGCGTGCGCGCCTTGGTCGGCGATTCCACCACCACGAGGTACCGCGGCCCCTTCCGGCTGCCCTTCGCCGGGGCCTGCGTGCCCGCTTCCGGCGCAGGGACCGCCGCCTCGCCGTCCTTCCGCTGTCGCTTCCGCGTTGCCGTTGCTGTCGCCACGATCCTCTCGCTGTTCCCCTCGAATCCCCGGCTGCCGGGACTTTCCAAGGTAGAGAGCGCTTCCGCCCTCTGTCCAGCAGGGGCTTCCCGCGGTCTTTCTGCTCGCCAGTTCGGCGCGCTCAGGCGATTCCGTAGGTCATCGGCCCCGTCTGTCGCACCAGCCCGTCGATTTCGAGCACGCTCAGCGCCCCCGCGACCTCCGCCGCCGGCTTCCCCAGCGCCCGCACGACGTCGTCGATGTGCCGCGGCCCGCCCGCCAGCAGCTGCAGAATCGGGTCGTCCCCGGCAGCCGCGGGCGCCGCGGCTGCGGTGCCCGCCGGGACCGATGCGCGCGCCCCCGGCAGCGGCAGCTGCGCCCCGCTCCCCAGCAGGTTCAGCTCTTCGCAGAGCTGCTCCGGCGTCGCGACCAGCTTCGCCGTGTTCTCCCGGATGAGCTGGTTCGTCCCCGCGCTCTGCGGCGAAAAGATGCTCCCCGGCACCGCGAAGACGTCCCGCCCCTGTTCGAACGCCCAGTTCGCCGTGTGGAGCGCGCCGCTCCCCTCCCCCGCCTCCACCACCAGCACCGCCCGCGCCAGCCCCGAAAGAATCCGGTTCCGCCGCGGGAAGTAGTCCCGTCGCGCGGGCGTCCCGAGCGGGTACTCGCTCACGAGGCACCCGACCTCCGCGATGCGCTCCGCCAGGCCGGCGTTTTCTCGCGGGTACACCTGGTCGATGCCGCCCGCCAGCACCGCCGCCGTCGGCGCGCCGCGCTCCACCGCCGTCCGGTGGGCGATGGCGTCCACGCCCCGCGCCAGCCCGCTGATGATCGCCACGCCCAGCTCTGCCAGCGCCGTGCAGAACGCTTCCGTCGCCTGCCGCCCGTACGGCGTGACCGACCGCGTCCCGACCACCGCGACCGCCTGGTCGAACTCCGGCCCGGCCGCGCCCCGCACCACCAGCACCGGCGGGCTCTGCGGAATCTGCCGCAGCCGTTCCGGGTACGCCGCGTCGCGCCAGGTCAGCGCCCGCGCCCCGGCCCGCTCGAGCGAGGCGAGCTCCTTCTCCGCGTCGAAGCTGGCCCGCACCCGCGCGAGGCTCCGCGCGTACGCCTCTTCGACCCCCGCGGCGCGCCAGTCGCCCGGCGCCGCCCGCCACGCTTCCTCGATGGAGCCGAACTTCGCCAGCAGCAGCGCGAAGCTCGTCGAGCCCAGGCCCGCCCTGCGCAGCGCCAGCCAGTACGGCAGCTCGTCGCCGTCGCTCATGACCTGCGCATCCTAGCAGGCTGCCCTCAGTGGGCCGCAACTTCCTCCCGCTCGCCCGTCCGCTGCCGCGTAATCCGCAGCCGCCGCACCCGCCGGCCGGACATGCTCAGCACGCGCAGCGTCAGGCCATCCACCTCGACCTCGTCGCCGACCGCCGGCAGCCGGCCGAGGTGATGGATCAGGAACCCGCCGATCGTGTCGAAGTCTTCCGACTCGACGTCGAGCCCGAACAGCTCCTTCAGCGCGTCGGTGCTCGTGCCCGCGTCCAGCACCACCTCGTCCGGCGAAATCACCTCGATCGACGGCCGCGCGACGTCGTACTCGTCTTCGATCTCCCCGACGATCTCCTCCAGCAGGTCCTCGATGGTCACGATGCCCGCCGTGCCGCCGTACTCGTCGACCACGATCGCCATGTGCGTCCGCCGCGCCTGCATCTCCGTCAGCAGCTCGTCCAGCCGTTTCGATTCCGGGATGAAGTACGCCTCGCGCACCAGCTCGGCGATGGGCCGGTCGCGGCCGCCGTTCGCCACCGCCCGCAGCAGGTCCTTCGCGTAGACGATGCCGACGATGTCGTCGATGTTCTCGCGGTAGACCGGCACCCGGCTCACGCCCCGCTCCGTGACGATCGCCGCCACGTCGCCCACCGTCGCGCTGATGTCCGCCGCCGCGACGTCGATGCGCGGCACCATGATTTCGCGCGCCGTCTTGTCCTCGAGCGCGATGACCCCGCGGATCATGCGCCGCTCCTGCTCCTCCACGCCGCCTTCCGCTTCCTCTTTCTCGACGAGCGCGAGGATGTCCGTCTCCGGCTCCGGCGTCACCCACCGGATCGAGCGCGCCGCCAGCGCCGCCGGGAGCCCGAGCACGAACGCCGGCACGGCGAACGCCCGCCGCGTCGCCACCGCCACCCCCGAGAGCTTGAGCGCCGCGTACTCCGGCGCCCGCGCGACGACCATGCCGACCGCCATCTGCACCATCGCGATCAGGACGCCGCCGGCCATCCCGAAGCCGATGCCGCCGCGCGCCGCGCCGTACCGCTCCGCCCCGAGGTAGGCGAACAGCGAAATCACCAGCGAGGCCGTCAGCACCCGCGCCGCGGTGATCGTCCCGAGGTAGCGCCCCGGCTGCTCGACGCTCGGCACGATCCGGAGGGCCTGCCGGTTGCCCCGGGCCGCCAGCGCCCGGATCCGCACGTCGTTCGCCCGCTCGAGCGCCGCTTCCGCCGCCGCGATCGCCGCCAGGGCAGCCGACCCCGCCGCGATGACCACGATTGCCAGCACATGAGACGGTTCCATGCGTCGAACCTCCGCCCCGGTCAGGGCGAGGCTGGCCTGCGCTCCTTCCGTTCGAACGGCTTCGCCGGCACACCGCGCACGCTCCCGCCCGCCGGCACATCCCGCGTCACCACCGCCCCGGTCGCCGTGAACGCCCCGTCGCCGAGGCGCACCGGCGCGACCAGCATCGTATCCGACCCGACGAACACCCCCCGTCCGATGACCGTCCGGTGCTTCGCCACCCCGTCGTAGTTGCAGGTGATGGTCCCTGCCCCGATGTTCGTCCCTTCGCCAACGTCAGCGTCGCCGAGGTAGCTGAAGTGATGCATCTTCACGCCGTTCCCGAGGCGCGAGTTCTTGATCTCGGCGTAGTTGTGCACCTCGCAGTCGTCGCCGACCACCGCGCCACCGCGGATGTGGGCGAACGGCCCGACGCTGCACCCCGCGCCAACCGCCGAATCCTCGACGACCGACGCCTCCACCCGGGTGCCCCGCCCGATGCGCGCATTGCGGAGCGTCGTATTCGGGCCGATGACCGCGTCCTCCGCGACCTCGCTCCGGCCTTCGATGCGGCTCCCTGCCAGCACCGTTACGTCCTGCCCGAGCGTCGCCAGCGCCCCGATGAACGTCGTCGCCGGGTCTTCGATGGTCACGCCCGCGAGCATGTGCCGCTCGAGGAGCCGCCGCCGCATCAGCGCCTCGGCCTGCGCCAGCTTCACGCGGTCGTCCACGCCGAGCGCCTCGTCCTCGCCGACGGTCACCGTCGCCGCCGGCCGGCCCTCGGCCGCTGCCATCGCCACGAGATGCGTCAGGTAGTACTCGCCCTTCGCGCTCACGGGCACCTGCGGCAGCTTCGCCCACAGCCACGCCGCATCGAACGCGTACAGCCCGGCGTTCACCTCCGCGGGACCGTCCGGGCCCTCGTACTCGGCGGCTTCCACGACCGCCGCCGCTTCGCCGTCCGCATCGCGCGCGACCCGGCCCATGCGGCCCGGCTCCGCCACCCGGCAGACCGCGAACGCCAGCGGCCGCCCGGCCCTTGCCTCGATGAGCGCCCGCAGCGTCTCCGCCCGCGCGAGCGGCGCGTCGCCGTTCAGCACCACGACCGTCTCACAGCCGGCGAGCGCGCCCTCGCACCGCCGCACGGCCCCCGCCGTCCCGTCCAGCACCTCCTGCCGCACGAACTGAAGGTCATCGGCTGCCAGCGCCGCCTCTACCCGCTCCGCCTCGTGGCCCGTGACGACTACCACCCGGGCAGGCGCCAGCGCCCGCGCCGCCTCGACGACGTGCCACGCCATCGGCGCACCGCAGACCGGGTGGAGCACTTTCGGCAGCCGGGAACGCATCCGGGTGCCCAGCCCCGCCGCGAGGACGATCACGCCGACCCCGCTCATCGGCCGTCTCCGCTCTGGTTCCCCGCGCGCTGCGCCGGGCCGGGCCAATCGGTACTGGGAGGTTCAGGTGAAGCGCACATAACAGACGGATATCCCGTCCGCATTCCATCCTAGGAACGCCCCGGAAGCCCTGTCAAGGCGCTCTCGACACCGCGCGCCGCCCGCCCCTAGGATGCCTCCAACGAGTATGAGCACCCCGCCGCGCACGTCTGACGAAATCCGCGACGCCTTCGTTTCCTTCTTCCGCGACCGCGGCCACGTCCTCCTTCCACCGTGGCCGCTCGTCCCCATCGGCGACCCGACCTCCATGTTCACCTCCGCCGGCATGCAGCAGTTCAAGCCCCAGTTCATGGGCGAAGAGCCGCCGGCCGCGCCCCGCGTCGTCACCGTCCAGCGCTGCTTCCGCACCACCGACATCGAAGAAGTCGGCGACCTCTCCCACCTCACCGCCTTCGAAATGCTCGGCAACTTCAGCTTCGGCGACTACTTCAAGCGCGAAGCCATTCGCTGGGCGTGGGAACTGCTCACGGAGGTTTACCGCCTCGACCCGGCCCGCCTCCACGCCACCATCTACCTCGACGATGACGACAGCTACGGCTACTGGCGCGACGTCGGCCTCCCCGACGACCACATCCACCGCCGCGACGAAGACCTGAACTACTGGTTCTCCTTCCCGAAGGACACGCCCGGCGCCAGCGGCCCCTGCGGCCCCGACAGCGAGATCTACTACGACCTCGACCCCTCCCGCGACCCGGCCGAGGCGCGCCTCCACACCGGCCCCGACGGTCGCCCCGCCGGCGTCGGCTACAGCGACCGGTTCCTCGAAATCTGGAACCTCGTCTTCATGCAGCTCTACCAGCACCCCGACGGGCGCCGCACCAACCTCCCCGCCCAGAACATCGACACCGGCAGCGGCCTCGAGCGCGTCGCTATGGTGCTCCAGGGCAAACGCTCCGTCTTCGAAACCGACATCTTCCTCCCCATCCTCGCCGAGGCCCAGGCCGTCGTCGGCGTCGACTACCTCGGCGGCGCCGCCTCCGAGCTCCAGGCCTACGCCATCCGCGCCATGGCCGAGCACTGCCGCGCTGCCACCCTCCTCATCGGCGACGGCGTCGTCCCCAGCAACGAAGGCCGCGGCTACGTCCTCCGCCGCGTCATCCGCCGCGCCATCTACTTCGCCCGAAAGTCGGCGTCCGCGAACCGTTCACCCACCGCCTCGCCGAGGCCGCAATCGGACGGCTCGGCGGCGCCTACCCCCACCTCGTCGAAAACCGGCAGTTCATCCGGCGCGCCCTCTCCGCCGAGGAAGAGCGCTTCACCCGCACGCTCGAAGCCGGCACCCACCGCCTCGAAGACCTCCTCGAGCGCCTCCGCGCCGCCGGCGCCGCCGTCATCCCCGGCGACGAAGCCTTCACGCTCTACGACACGTTCGGACTCCCGGTCGAACTCACGCGCGAAATCGCGGCTGCCGAGGGCTTCACCGTCGACGATGCCGGCTTCCAGGCCGCGCTCGAAGCCCAGCGCCAGCGCGCCCGCCAGCAGGGCGCCTTCCTCAAAGGCGAAGTCTCCCCCGTCATCCAGCAGCTCGGCGACGACCACTCCAGCTTCGTCGGCTACACCCACACCGAAGCCGATGCCGCCATCGTCGCCATCCTCCGCGGCGGCGCGCTCGCCGACCTCCTCACCGAAGGCCAGGAGGGCGAACTCGTCCTCTCCACCACCCCCTTCTACCCCGAAGGCGGCGGCCAGCTCGGCGACCGCGGGAACATCGTCACCCCCACCGGCGTCTTCCTCGTCGAAGACACCCAGGCCGCCGGCGGCGCCATCGTCCACCGCGGCCGGGTTACGGAAGGGGAGATTCGTGCCAGCCAGCGCGCCGCCGCTTCGGTCGACCTCCACTGGCGGCGCGGCGCTGCCCGGAACCACACCGGCACGCACATCCTCCACGCCGCCCTCCGCGCCATCCTCGGCACCCACGTCCGCCAGCAGGGCTCGCTCGTCTCCCCCGAGCGGCTCCGGTTCGACTTCACCCACCTCGAACAGACGCCCCGCGAAGCCCTCGCCGAGGTCCAGCAGCTCGCCAACGAAAAAGTCCGCCACGACCTCGAAGTCCAGTGGCGCACCACCGGCTACCGCCAGGCCATCGAAGCCGGCGCGCTCGCCTTCTTCGGCGACAAGTACGGCAGCGAAGTCCGTGTCGTCGAAATCCGCGATGACGGCCACGTCTTCAGCGCCGAACTCTGCGGCGGCACCCACGTCCACCACACCGGCGAAATCGGCTTCATCCACATCATCCGCGAAGGTGCCGTCGCCGCCGGCACCCGCCGCATCGAAGCCGTCACCGGCCGCGCTGCCGAGGCCTACCTCCTCGAGCAGCAGGAGCGCCTCTACCGCCTCGCCGACCGGCTCAACACCTCGCCCGCCGAGCTGGAAGACCGCATCGACGCCCTCCAGTCCGAGCTCGAACGCCTCCGCAAGCAGGCCGAACAGCTCGCCCGCGTCCAGGCCGCCGCCA
>NZ_BPIG01000003.1 GCF_026003995.1 Tepidiforma sp. | reverse complement strand
CGATGACGCTCCGCGGCGTTCGGCACCCGGCGCTCCCCCCGCGGCGAACGGCCGCCCGCCGGCAGCGAACGGGACGAACGGGGCGCCGGCGAACGGGAACGGCGGCTACCGGGCGGCCGGCCCCGCGGCGGAAGCGAGCCGCCCCGGCGTTACCCCGCCGGTCGAGGGCGAAGCCGCGCGCCTCGCCATCACGCTCATCGAAACGGATGACGTCGACGCCGATGAGGCGCTGCTGAGGGCGGTGGTGGAGCTGCTGGGCAAGCACCCGGGGAACGACGAGGTGCGGGTCGTCATCCGGGACACCGCGGGCGAGGAGACGGAGTTCGATTTCCCCCGCGCCCACGCCTCGGAAGAGCTGGCCCGCAGCCTCCGCAACCTGCTGAACAGCCGGGGCACCGTTCGCCTGGTGGGCGGGAAGGTGGCGGGGGCCGCGTAGCGCGCGCTGCGCGAACCTACCCCGGCAAAAGTCCCGCCGTGCGCGCGTCGGCGAGGAAGCGTTCGATGCCGACGTCGGTCAGCGGGTGCTTCAGCATTTGCGGCAGGAGCGCGGGCGGGATGGTGGCGATGTGCGCGCCGGCGAGCGCGGCCTGCGTCACGTGGAGCGGGTGCCGGAGGCTCGCCGCCAGTACCCGCGCCTTGAGCCCGTGGGTCTCCACGATCTCGACGCACTGGCGCACCAGCTCCATGCCGTCGTGGCCGACGTCGTCGAGTCGCCCGACGAAGGGGCTCAGGTAGGCGGCCCCGGCGAGTGCGGCCAGGAGCGCCTGGTTGGCGGAGAAGATGAGCGTCACGTTGACGCGGATCCCCTCCCGGCTGCAGCGGTGGATCGCTTCGAGCCCCTCGGCATCGATGGGGATCTTCACCACGACGTTCGGGTGCCAGCTCGCCAGCTCGCGCGCCTCGGCGACCAGCTCGTCGGCGGTTCGGGAGATGCACTCGGCGGAGATCGGCCCGTCGATGACGGCGGCAATCTCCTGGATCCGCTGGCGGTAGCTGACCCCGCCCTCGCGCGCGAGGAGGCTCGGGTTGGTGGTCACGCCGCTGATGACGCCGTAGCGGGCGGCGGCGCGGACGTCGTCGATGGAGGCGGTATCGAGGAAGAGCTGCATGGCGGGCGTCCCCGGGGCTGGCGTTGCTGGCCCCATGGTACGGGAGCGGCGGACTACGCAGGGTCCGGGAAGCGCGGCGGCCCCCGCTGGAGAAGGGAGCGGGGGCCGCCTGAGAGAAACCAGGTTTCCGCCTGAGGGGAACGCAGCAAGAGGAGGGCGTCGACCTGGTGTTTGCGGGCGACCCAGGGGCCCTGGACCCTGAGTCGCGCCACACCGTGGATATTAGGGAGCCCTAACGAAATGTGCAAGGCCTACGCGCGAAATTATCGGTGGTGGCGCGAATGGGAGTTGGGAGTTGGGAGGCAGGAGGAAGAGGGCGGTCCTTCCGAACCGCGACCGGGAGGGAGCGGCGCGGTGGTGTGGCCCAGCTCGCCCGCGGAGGGACCGATGGCGGGGGTCAGCGGACGGTTTTTGCGGAAACGGGATGGACCCCTTGCGCGGGAGGGGTGGCGGTGTGGTAGTGTAGCCGACAGGAAAAATTCGACCCGAGTGGAGGTGTGCGATGTCCTTGCGCGAACGGCGCTCCATCTGGATTGCGGGTGCTGCGGTGGCCCTGGCGGTGCTCGCCGGCGGCTTTTTGGCCGGCCGGGCCGTCTTCGATGACGGGCCGGTGACGGGCGCACCACCCGAGCCACCCTCCTCACCCGCTGAGGTGACGCCCCTGCCAACGCCGTCGCCTAGCGACGAAATCGACACGAGCCGGCCTGGCTGGGCGCTCTCCTACCTGGAAGCGGACAAATTGCTCCCCCGCTACGACCAGGTGATCAACGGCATCACCGTCGGGCCCACGGCCCCGGGTGCGGAATCGGGCTTGTGCCGACCGGGCGAGGCCCGCTGGGTGCTGCTCGAAGAGGCGCAGCAGCTGGATCCCGCCCTGGCTCGGGTGCCGACGCGGCTTCCTGCCGGGGCGATCCTCGACCGGGTGATGGGCATCGCCTGCGGCGAGCACCTGATCGAGATAGATTTCACGTTCGCTATCCCGTCCGCCCCGGATGCAGCGCGGCAGATGGCCCAGGGCCGCAGTTGGTTCGATGTCGAGCACGGCGGACAACTCAGGGTGATCAAAGGACGCGCAACCAGCCCGGTCGCATCGTCCAGCATCGCTGCCGAGCGCTGGGAGGCCGGGACAGTCGCGGGGTTGCCTGCGGCCATCGGGCGGGCGGTCCTCCGCGACGAGCTGGGCGAGAGCATGGTTGTCGTTTGGGACGCCTCGCGGAACCTGCTCATATGGGTCAACGGCACCAACCGCAAGCTTCCCGAGCTGCTCGCCCTCGCCGAGGAGGCGGTGCAATGACGCGTATTTTCGTGACTCCTGCCCTCCTCCTGCTCTTCGTCGCCGGCATGGCAATCGGTGCGCTGACCGCGCCCGGCGCGGGCGCCGCGCAATACACGTACTTCCTCTACGTCAATCCCGGGGCCTCCACCAACCTGCTCACCTGCGGCTGGCACGACGTTTGCGAGCATCCCTACAACTGGGGAAACGCCCTGGACTGGGGGGAACGACCCATACACGAACCGATACGTGTACTGGCGGTCGTGGGGCGTCGCCGATAGCGGGTCGGGGACGATGGCCTACGCCTCCCCTTACGACGCGAGTAGCCAGCGATGCTATGGCGCCGGCGCCCATGTTTTCGACCTTGCCTGGCAGTGGAAGGGCTCGGTTGCCTGGCTGCACACGCTGCTTTCGCCGAGCGCGCCGACCATCTCCATCGATGGGAGCTGGGCGGGCGCCTTTACGAGCGGCGGGCCGATGGGAACGACGGTCGCCAGTGAAAAGTCCATAGACTGCCGCTGGACTGCCCCCCACCTCCACCAGTACAGCACGGCGGCTGGCTGGTTCGCCAACACCGAGGTGTATCCACCGGCCCCGAGCGGTGGAACTGGCTACAACCTCTCGGCCTTCGGCAACTGGCAGAACCGCACCACCTGGACCAATTAGGTTCCACCAGTCCGACCTCCTTGGGAGGGGCATTTCGACCGCGCGGGCGCCGCCTCCCCACTGGCGGCCGGGAGAACGGCCGAGCCAGCGGCCTCCCAACTCCCGACTCCAAACTTCCGCGGGCGCTACTGCATCACGAGCTGGCCCGGCTCGCTCATGGAGATCCAGTAGACGCGGAAGGTGAAGAGCCCGCCGAAGTCGTTCAGGTAGCGCGGTTGGCCGGGCAGGTGGCTCAGCCAGCGGCCGCTCGCGTTGTCGTACTGGAGCACCTGCGTGTACTTGCCCGCGATGCCGGAAAGCGCATCGGCCACGGCGCGCGACTGGCCGGTGTAGACGATGTTGTTCCATCCCCGCGCCAGTTCGACCACCCGGCCCGGCGGCGGGTTCGGGTTCAGCGAGGCGACGTTCGCCGCCGGCGCATCGACCCAGTAGGCATCGTACTGGGCGATGACCGGGTAATCGTTCACGGCCGACGGGGCGCCGCGCACGAAGCGGCGGTACGCGCCGAGCACACCCTCCGCCTCGCTGAAGGCCCACTTCGCCGGGTCCCACCGGTAGATGGCGTTCCACGGCAGCGGCAGCGTCGACGCCGCGCCCGGCAGCGCGCCCGTCGGCTCGAGGTGGGCGAGGTTCGACCAGCCGCTGCCGAGTGTCTGCACGACGACCGTGCCCGGCGGCGGCGAGACGCTGCTGACGAACAGGCCCGCGATGCCGAGGTCCGCGTTCGTCCCGCCCCAGGTCACGGTCGGTTTCGCCGTGAGGCCGCCGATGACCAGCTCGACGGTCGCGCCCGGTGTGCCGCAGCCGGGCTGCTCGGCCGCGCTCCGCACCCGGAGGGCGAAGGTCGAAACGGGCCCCGCCGCGATGGCCGCGGTCGAGCCGCAGACGGCGGACCCGATGCGGGCTTCGATGGCGGTGCCGCCCGGCACATCGCGCCAGTCGCGCTGGGGGACGCCAGTGATGAGCATCGGGATGCGGGCCACCGCGCCGCCGATGTCGATGATGCCGCTCCCGGCCCAGTTCTGGCCGTGGGGCGCGGGCGGCGCCGGGGTCGCGGCCGCGCGCGCGGCGGCGATGTAGTCGTCGGCGTTCAGGCGCGAGTTGCGCGAGATGAGGAGGGCGAACATCCCGCTCACGAGCGGGGTCGCGAAGCTGGTGCCGCCCTGGAAGCCGCCGTTCGGCTCGCCGATCTCGGCGTACGGGTTCGAAAGGCCGATGTCCGTCCGCGTGGTCGAGAGCAGCCGGTTGCCGGGGGCCGCGAAATCGACCGCCGGGCCGTAGTTGCTGTAGCTGGCCCAGCTCATCCCGTCGAGGTTGTTCGCCGCGCCGACGGCGATGAGGTTCGGGTACTGCGTGTAGGCGGCCGGGTAAGCGACCCCCGCCGGCTGGCCCGCGCTGTGGTTGCCGGCCGCCGCCACGACGATGACGCCGTTGTCCTGCGCGAGCTGGAGCGCCGCCCGGAGCGCGGGGATGTCGGCCTGCGTGTGGGGCGGGTCGCTCGCGATGCTGATGTTGATGACGCGCGCGCCCTGTCGGACGGCGTAGACGATGGCATCGGCGATGCGCGTCATGAAGCCTTCGCCGCGGCAGTCGAGCGCCTTGATCGGGAGCAGGCGCACCTTCCACGCGACGCCGCTGACGCCGATGCCGTTATCGCCCGCGGCGCCGATGATGCCGGCGACGAGCGTGCCGTGGCTGTTCGGCATGTCGTCGAGGATGGCGCCGGTCGGCGTCGAACTCGTGTAGCCGCACATCGCCTGGTTCACCTGCGTCAGGTTGATGAAGCGGCAGCCGTAGCGGTCGTTGATGCAGCCGTTGTTGTCGCGATCGATGCCGTCGCCCCGGTTGTCGACCGGGTTCTCCCAGAGCTGGCCGGCGAAGTCGGGATGGCGCACATCGAGGCCGGAATCGATGACCGCGACGATGACATCGCGGGAGCCGGTGTGGAGGTCCCACGCGGCGGGCGCGCCGATGGCCGCGAGGTACTGGGCCTGGTTCGGGCCGCTGCCCGAGCCGAGGTAGTACGGGTCGTTGGGGATGGCGGCGGCGCGGACGGGCGCATCGGGCACAGCGCTGAGGACGTTGGGCGCCTTTGCCACCTCGGCGGCGAACTCGGCCGGGTCGCGGCCCGGCGGCACGGGGAGGGAGAAGTAGCCCTGCTCGGCGAGCGTGGGCGGCGCCTCCCAGGCGCGGAGCGGCTGCGCGCGGAGGGCGGTATCGAACTGGACGGCGATGTAGGCGGCGGGCGCTTCGGGCTCGTCATCGGCGGCAGCCGGGGCGGCGCTCCCTGCGGCAGCGGCCGCGCTCATCCCCGCGGCGGCCAGGATGATCGCGAACCAGCGTCTCCGCACGGGGCCTCCTTCCGCCCTCAGGCCGTCAGTTGCCGATGACTCCGATGGCCGGGGTCGGGATCGGCGTCGGCTCCACGGCGGGGGCTTCGCCGAGGAGCTTCCGGTCCACCAGCACGGCGAGCTCCCGCGCCTGGTCGGTCGACATGTACGGCTTCGCGCCGAACGTCTGGACGGCGACCACGGCGTTGCCGCGCCGGAAGATGACCCGATGATAGACGGAGGGGATGTCGGTCGTCCCGATGGTGGGGCCGTCGAAGCGGAAGGCGGCAGACTGGTTGGCGAGCGGCCGCGCCTGCGCCGGCTGGCTGCCGGTGCGCGCCTTCATCCGGTCCTCCAGGTAGTCGTAGGCGAGCTTCGCGCCGGCCGGCGATTCGAACAGGTAGACCTCGACGGCGGCGTAGTAGCCGCCCTGGGCGACCTGCGCGGCCCGGCCGATGGGGTCGAAGTAGACCTGGTAGCCGTCGATGATCCGCCACTGCTTCGAGAGCTCTTCGCCGCGCGCGTTCGTATCGAACCAGTAGCTCGCGGCGAAGGTGGAGATGTTCATCGTGAACGTATCGGAGGTGTTCACCTCCATCTCGGGCGGCATCTCCTCGAGGAGCGGCGTGTACTTGCTGGCGGGCAGGCTGACGGTCGGCTCGGGGCCGCCGGCGAGGCCGCTCGTGCTGGCGGGCGTGGGCTCCTTCACGTTTCCTGAAACGTTCGAACCGCCACCGGAGTTCCCTTCGCCGCCGCTGGTGAGGAGGAGCGTGCCGACGGCGCCGCCGGCGATCAGCACGAGGCCGGCGAGCAGGACGAGCACCGGCGTCGCGGGCCGCTTCCGGCGCGCCATCAGTTGCCCGCCGAGGGGTTGTAGTTGCTGGTCGGCGTCGGCTCCGGCGCGTCGAGCTGGCCGAGCGCCTTCTTGTCGCTGATGAGCGCCAGTTCGCGCGCCGCGTCCACCTTCATGAACGGCTCGGCGCCCTTCGTGAGGACGACGCAGACGAGGTTGCCGCGCTGGAAGAGCACCTGGTGGTAGACGGCGTTGACGCTCGATTTGCCGATGGTGCCGAGCGTCATCACGTAGGCCGCGCTCTGGTTGCCGACCCGCGTCATCGTCACGGGCGCCATGCCGGGCTGGGCCGCGGCGAACCGGTTGAAGTAGTCGTACGCCTGCTTCGCGCCCGCTTCCTGCGCGAAGAGGTGGCATTCGGTGCGGATGTAGTAGGCGCCGTTGAGGACGGCGGTGTCGCGCCCCTCGGGCGAGTAGCCGGTCTGGTAGCCGCCTTCGTAGCCCCACTGGCTGAGCAGCTTTTCGCCCTCCGCCTGCGAGGGGAAGACCTTCGTCTGGGCGTAGCCGGCGGCATCGACCACGACCGTCGCGGGGATGTCGGTAATCCAGTTCGTGCCGAGGTCTTCGACGCGGATGACGTACTTGCTTGCGGGCGGCGAGAGGTCCGGGCTGACGCCCGGGTTGGTGACTTCGACGGTGGCGGTGCCGCCCCCGGCCGGGGCGGGCGTATCGCCGGCGCCGTCGCCGCAGGCGGCCGCGAAGGGCAGGAGGGTTGCGATGGCACAGGCGGCCAGCGCCATGGCGCGAGACATACCGAACCTTCCCCGGGGGCGTTGCTTTCGCGAGTGTACGGGCGGCCCCCGGTTAGCGGAAGAAAAGGCGAAAGGTTTGGGAAGGAGGTTGGAGGTTGGAGGTTGGAGGTTGACCTCTCTCCCTGCTCCCTTCTCCCTCCTCCCTTCTCCCTCCTCCCTCCCTCCCCCGTGCCAGCCGCCGCTTGGAGCTGCGGCCCGGGCCCGGCCACGCTCGGCGGCATCACGCCACGGAACGGAGGTTCGCCCCCGCGATGCCCTACCAGCAGCTCCCCCTGCCCGACCCGCCGCTCCCGGCGCTCCTGCGCCAGCTCGATTTCGACCGGATGGCGCGCTACCGGGAGTGCCTCGACTTCTACCAGGGCCGCCACTGGCCCGGCCGGCCGCGCCGCGGCGAACGGCGGCTCACCTTCAACTACGCGCGCGCCATCGTGGACAAGGTGACCGGCTACCTGCTGGCCGGCGCCTCCGTGCAGGTCGCGGGCGACGAGACGCCGGCCGGGCTCGAACGCGCCCGCCTCGCCGAGCGCGCCCTCCGGCGGGTCGAAGCCGCGAACGGCGTGAGCCAGCTCGATTTCGAAACTGAGCTCGACTGCGCGGTCCTCGGCGATGGCGCCTACCGGGTGGCGTGGGACGCGGACGCCGGCGAGGTGCGCATCACCGCGCCGGACGTGCAGGGCATCTTCGCCTGGCGCGACCCGGCCGACCCGAACCGGCTCACCGCCGTCGCGCACCGCTACCGCGCCGGCGAGGAGGAGCTGATCGAGTACTGGACGCCGGGCGGGTTCGAGCTGTGGCGCGGCTCGACGCTCGAGGAGCGGCTGCCGAACCCCTACGGCTTCATCCCCTACGTCGTCTTCCCGAACGTGCGCGAGCCGAAGCAGGCGTGGGGGTCGAGCGATATCCCGCCGCTCGTGGAGGCGAACCGGGAGCTGAACCGGGCGTTCAGCCAGCTGAGCCAGGTGCTCGAACTCTCGGGCAACCCGATCGCCGTGCTCGAAGGGGTGACCGGCTCGGAAGACATCACCGTCGAGCCCGGCGCCATCTGGGAGGTGCCGGAGGATGCCCGCGCCTACCTGCTCGACCTCCTGCAGGGCGGCGGCGTCGCGCTCCACACGGCCTACATCGACCTGCTCTACCGGGTGCTGCACGACCTCGGCGAATCGCCGCGGACGGCCTTCGGGCACAACCCGCAGGGGCTGAGCGGGGTGGCGCTGAACACCGAGCTGGACCCCATCGCCCGCAAGGTGGAGCGGAAGCGGCGCATCCGGACGGCGGTGTACGAGCGGCGGGCGTGGATGGTGCTGCAGCTGCTGGCCCGGTTCGAAGGGCTGGAAGCGGAGGGGCTGCGGCCGGTGATGCAGTGGGGCCCGGTGCTGCCGGCGGACCGCTCGCGGCAGGTGCAGGATGCGCGGCTGCTCGTGGCGAGCGGCATCATCTCGCGCCGGACGGCCGCCGCCAGCCTGGGCATCGACGACCCGGAGGCCGAGGCGGCGCGGGTGCGGGAGGAGGCGGGGTAGGGGAGGGGAAGGGAGGAGGGAGGAGGGAGGAGGGAGAAGGGAGAAGGGGAGAAAGGGAGAAAGGTCCTCTCATCAGCCTCCTAGCTCCCAACTCCCAACTCCCAACTCCGTAGTCGCGGGGCTCCGTCCCCGCGGAGGGCCGGGAGGCCCGGCGGGAGGTGGGCCTCCACCCCGTCCACCGCCCCGCCCCCGGGTTGGAGGTTGGACCCCGTCCCCTTCCGCCTCCGCCCCGGGTTGGAGGTTGGACCCCGTCCACCGCCTCCGCCCCCGGGTTGGAGGTTGGAGGTTGGAGGTTGGGCGTTCCCCGCCTCCCGCCTCCCGCCTCCCGGTTCCCGTCTCCCGGCTCCCGGTTCCCGCCTCCCGGTTCCCAGTTCCCGCCTCCCGCCTCCCGGTTCCCGGTTCCCGCTTCCCGGGACATCCGTTGGGCGCATGGCGCCCCGCGGGGACGGAGCCCCGCGACTACGGTAGAAGGTTGGAGGTTGAAGGTTGGAGGTTGGGCGTTCCCGCCTCCCATCTCCCGCCTCCCGGTTCCCATTTCCCGGGGCATCCGTTGGGCGCATGGCGCCCCGCGGGGACGGAGCCCCGCGACTACGGTAGAAGGTTGGAGGTTGAAGGTTGGAGGTTGGGCGTTCCCGCCTCCCATCTCCCGCCTCCCGGTTCCCGCCTACCCGTTGCCGTCTCCCGGTTCCCGCCTACCCGTTGCCGTCTCCCGGTTCCCGTTTCCCGCGGGCATCCGTTGGGCGCATGGCGCCCCGCGGGGACGGAGCCCCGCGACTACGGACCCCCCGCTCCGCCACCCCCGTCGTCCTCCCCGTCTCCCTCCTCCCTTCTCCCTTCTCCCTTCTCCCTTCTCCCTCTCTCCCCTCCCCGCCCTACCCCTCGAGGCTTTCGAGCAGGCGGACGAGCCGGCCGATGAAGAGCGGCTTCGCGAGGAAGGCGTCTTCGGGGCCGGCGAAGGGGCGCGGGTAGGCGCTCATCAACACGATGCGGGGACGCGGCTGTCGCTGCGCGAGCGCGGCCGCTACCTCCGTCCCGGGCTGGTCGGCGAGGGCGACTTCGAGCAGCACGACGTCGGGCGGGTCGTCGTCGACGAGGGCGAGGGCGCGGCGAGCGTCGGGCGCGGTGATGGCCCGCCAGCCTTCGCCTTCGAGCACGAGCCGCAGCACGCGGCGCACCGCGGCGTCGCCGTCGACGATGAGGATGGTGCCGCGGCGGCCGGGCGGCTCCTCAGGTGCCGCGGGTGGCCCCGGTCGGGGGCTGCTCATGGCACCAGTTTCGGCCGGGGGCCATTCCAGCGGCACCGCGCCCCGCGCCGCCGGGCTTGCAGTTGCATATCAATTCGGAGCCTTCGCCGCGCGTGGCCGGTGAACGCGCCGCCGCCGGCGTGACGTTCGAGTGACGGACAGGTGGCAGCTGCGAGAGAAGTTCGTAGGAATCCGCCCCGGCGGCGTCCGCCCCTCTTCCCGCGCGGTGGCGGCAGGGTGACGATGCGATGACGAGCCGGGAACGCTCCCGGGGAAGGACGGTTACTAGCCATGACGCCCCACCTCATCACCCTCCTCGTCGACAGCGACGATTTTTCCCGGGAGACGATGCGCAGCCGCCTCGAGGGCGCAGGGCTCGAGGTCACGCTCGAGCGGCCGGGCGGCCTCGCCGCGCAGCAGACGGTGGCCGAATCGCACCCCGATGTCGTCATCGTCGCCGTCGAACCGCCCATCCAGCGCGCGCTGCAGGTCATCGAGTTCACCCGGGCGCTCCTCCCCGGGGCGATGCTCATCGCCTACGCCTCCGAATGGTCGCCCCACGTGGAGCGGCGGCTCATGCAGGCCGGCGTCAACGACTTCCTCCACGGCAGGCTTTCGCGCGAGCGGCTGGTCGAAGTCGCCGGGCGGGCGCGGGCGATGGCGATCCGGCGGGCGAAGCTCGCGAACGGCGACGCGCTGCCGCACGGCCGGGTCGTCACCGTCGTCGGGCAGAAGGGCGGCATCGGCAAAACGACGACGAGCACCAACCTCGCCGCCGCCATCGCTGCCCGGGGCGAACGCTCGGTGCTGCTCATCGACCTCGACACGCGCTTCGGCGACGTCGCCATCATGCTCGACGTGAAGCCGGAGTACACCGTCTCCGAAGTCGCGCTCGAACCCTCCTATCTCGACCGCGAGGTGTTCCACCGGGTGCTGCTCGAGCACGAATCGGGCGCGAAGGTGCTGCCGGCGCCGCGCGACTACCGGAGCTGGCTGAACTGCTCGCCGGAGCACATCCAGCGGCTCATCCGCTTCGCCGCCACGGTGTTCGATGTGGTCATCTGCGATACGCCGGGCACCTACAACGACGTGGTCGGCGCGGCGCTCGCGGTGAGCGACCGGGTGGTGGCGATCACGAGTTCGGACCCGGCGAGCCTGAAGAACATGGCGCTCCTGGTCGACCATTTCCGGGCGAAGGGCCGGCCGGACGACGACGTGCTGGTGACGCTCATCCACGGGCACGGCGAACGGGGACCGGGCCGGGCCGACGTGGAGGACGTCATCGGCCACCCGGTGAACTTCGAAATCCCGTTCGACCGCGAGGTGCGGAAGGCGACGCAGGCCGGGGTGCCGGTGGTGCGTTGGCGGCCGGGGTCGCCGGCGGCGCGGGTGTACGAGGCGCTCGCAGCGGCAGTCGCGGGCTACCCGGCGCCGGCCGCCGGGCCGGATGTGCGGGCGCGGTTCTTCGGCGTCTTCGGGCGGAAGGCGCGCGCGGGCGCGGCGCCGGCCGCCGCCCGGGAGCGGGACAGCGTGGCGGTGTGACCTCCCGAAGACGGCATAGCCACCGCGTAGCTACGCCGCCGCTATCGAGACGAAGCTCCTCTCCAGGCGAAGGACCCCCGGTCGAGCCAGCCGGGGGTTCTCCGCGCGGGGGAGGGAGAAAGGGAGAAAGGGAGAAAGGGAGAAAGGGAGAAAGGGAGAAAGGGAGAATCCCCCTCCCCCAGGTCTCTTAGCTGCCAACTCCCACCTCCCGCTTTCCGCCTCCCAACTCCGTAGTCGCGGGGCTCCGTCCCCGCGGAGGGCCGGGAGGCCCGGCGAGAGGTGGGCCTCCACCCCGTCCACCTCCCCGCCCCCGGTTGGAGGTTGGAGGTTGGGCGTTCCCGCCTCCCGCGTCCCGGTTCCCGCTTCCCGCGGCATCCGTTGGGCGCATGGCGCCCCGCGGGGACGGAGCCCCGCGACTACGGGCCCCGCCCGGTGCCCCGCCCCGGGTTGGAGGTTGAAGGTTGGAGGTTGGGCGTTCCCGGCTCCCGCTTCCCGGTTCCCGTCTCCCGCTCGCCGTCTCCCGGGGCATCCGTTGGGCGCATGGCGCCCCGCGGGGACGGAGCCCCGCGATTACGGGCCCCGCCCGTCGGCCCGTGCCCCGGGTTGGAGGTTGAAGGTTGGAGGTTGGGCGTTCCCGGCTCCCGCTTCCCGGTTCCCGGTTCCCGCGGCATCCGTTGGGCGCATGGCGCCCCGCGGGGACGGAGCCCCGCGACTACGGGCCCCGCCCGTCGGCCCGTGCCCCCGGTTGGAGGTTGGAGGTTGGGCGTTCCCGCCTCCCGCGTCCCGGTTCCCGGTTCCCGGTTCTCGTCTCCCGGGGCATCTGTTGGGCGCATGGCGCCCCGCGGGGACGGAGCCTCGCGACTACGGGCCCCGCGCGGCGCCCCGCCCCGGGTTGGAGGTTGAAGGTTGGAGGTTGGGCGTTCCCGCCTCCCGCCTCCCGGTTCCCGGCTCCCGCCTCCCGCCTCCCGGTTCCCGTCTCCCGCTTCCCGCCTCCCGGCTCCCGGTTCCCGCTACCAGGCGGGCGGGACGATGGTGACGACGCTGCCGGAGCGGTGATAGATGCGCGGGAGGCGGCCGGAGAGGCAGGCGAGGAGGTCCCACGCGATCGTGCCGGCGAGGCGGGCGACTTCTGTCGCGGTCAGCCGCTCGCTGCCGTCGGCGCCGAGGAGCGTCGCGACGTCGCCCTCCTTCGCCCCGGGGACGTCCGTGACGTCGGCGAGGAACTGGTCCATGCACACGCGGCCGATGACGGGACAGCGGCGGCCGGCGACGAGCACTTCGCCGGCGTTCGAGAGCGACCGCCGCCAGCCGTCGGCGTAGCCGACGGGGATGAGCCCGGCGCGGGTCGGCCGGCTGGCGCGCCAGGTGAGGCCGTAGCTCACGCCTTCGCCCGGCGCGACGTCGGAGACGCGGGCGAGGCGGGCGCGGAGGGCGAGCACCTGCCGGAGCGCCGGGCCCGGGGTGTTCGCCGGCAATTCGCCGTGGAGGGCGAGCCCGATGCGCACGCCGGAGTAGCGGAACGCCTCGCGCCGGAGGGCCGTCGCCGTGTTCGCCGTGTGGCGGTAGGGCACCCACGGGAGCGCCGCGGCCGCCTGTTCGAACCGGCGGTGCTGCTCCTCGCTGAACGAATCGTCGGCTTCGTCGGCGTTCGCCATGTGGGTCGTCAGCCCTTCGACCCGGAGGCCCGGGAGCGTGCGGCAGTACTCGGCGAGCGCGATGCCCTCTTCGAGTTCGACGCCGAAGCGGTGGAGGCCGGTATCGAACTTGATGTGGACGTCGGCGGTCGCGCCCGCTTCGACGGCGGCCGCGGAGAGGGCCGCGGCGAGTTCGCGGGAGTGGCAGGTGAGGGTGAGCCGGGCGCGGACCGCCAGGGTGGCGTCGGCCGGGAAGGCGTGGCCGAGGACGAGGATCGGCCGGGTGACGCCCGCCTGCCGGAGCAGGTAGCCCTCGTGTGGCCACACGACCGCGAAACGATCGACGCCGGCAGCTTCGAGCGCGGGCGCCACGACGTTCGCGCCGGCGCCGTAGGCGTTCGCCTTGACGACGGCGATGAGCTCGACGGGGCCGAGGAGCGACTTGAGCGTGCGGACGTTGGCGGCGAGCGCATCGAGGTCGATTTCGAGCCAGGCGTTGAGCGCGGCCGTGACCTCGGCGAGGGCGTTGCGGGTGATCGGCGGGTGGGCCACGGGCCTGAACCGGTCCTTTCGGCAGGGCGCAGGGGCCTTTGGCGGGCGCCTGCTGCGATGCCTTAGCATCGGCGACGTGAAGGCCGGACGCAATCGCGCGGCCTGGGGCGGGTTCGTGCTCCTCTGTTCCGCAGTGGTCGTCGCTGCCGGCGCGGTCGAATGGGCCTCGCGCGGCGGCGGTGCGCCGGGCGCCCCCGGCGCCGTGCCCGGGCCGGGCGAACCTGCGGCCGGGTCGCCCACCGCGCCGGCCTCGCCGCAGCCCGGGGCCGGGCCGGCTTCGCCGCTGCCGGCCGAGGCAGAGGCGCGGCTCCGCGAGGGCCGCTTCGCCGAGGCGCTGGCAGGGTTCGAAGCGGCGGCGCGCGCAGCCGGCAGCCCGGCCGACGCCGGCGAAGCGTGGTTCGGCGCCGGCCGGGCTGCCGAAGCGCTGGGCGACGGCGGCAGGGCGATCGACGCCTTCCGGGCCGCGCTCGGCGCTGCGCCCGTGGGCAGCGAGCTTGCCGACCGCGCCGCCTACCGGCTGCTCCGTTCGCTCAACGCTGCCGGCCGGACCTCCGAAGCGCTCGCGGTGGCCGCGCCCGCAGGCGGTGGCGTCATCGCCGCCTACGCGCGGTTCGAACGGGGGCGCGCGCTGGCGGCAGCCGGCGATGCGGCCGCGGCCGCGGCGGCGTGGGAGGCGGTGGCGGCGGACACGTCCCTTGCGGTGCCCGTGCGGGCCGCCGCGCTCGAAGGACTCGCCGGGCTCGCGCGCGAAGCGGGTGACGATGCCGCGCTCGCCCGCTGGCTCGAAGCCCGGGTCGCGCTCGACGGCAGCCCGGCGGCGCGCTACGAACGGGCCCAGCTGGCGCGGCGGCTCGGCGATGCGGCCGGGTTCGAACGCGGCCTGCGGGAGCTGATAGCGGCCGCGCCGCTCTCGCGTGAGACGACGCGCGCCATCGCCGACCTCGAGGCCGCGGGGCTCCCTGTCGACCCCGGGCAGGCCGGCTTCATCCTCTACCGGCGGGGCGCCTACGCCGAGGCGGCTCGGGTGCTGAGCGGCGCCGCCGCGGAGCCCGGCATCGGCGCGGCCGAGCGGACCTTCCGCGCCTACTACCTTGCGGCCGCCCTCGAGGAGCTGGGCCGGTTCGATGAGGCGGTCGCCTGGTACGACGCAGCGGCGGCGACGGGCGCGGTTTCGCCGTTCATCCACCGGGCGAAGTACTGGGCCGCGCGCGTGCTCGAAATGTCGGGCCGCGCGGGCGAGGCGGCGGACCGCTACCTCGCGCTGGCCGTCGAAGGGCCGGCCGGGGAGTTTTCGCAGGAGGCGGCGTTTCGCGCCGGGTATGGGCGCTACACCGAAGGAGATATAGCCGGCGCGCTGGCAGCGTGGGAGGCGGCGGCAGCTGCGGCGAGCCCTCGGCTCGAGTACTGGCGGGGGCGTGCGCTCGAAGCGCTCGGGCGGCTGCCAGAGGCGGAGGCAGCGTACCGGCGGGCGGTCGCGCTCGACCGGTTCGATTTCTTCGCCATCGAAGCGGCGGGCCGGCTCGGTGAGCCGGTGCTGACGCTGGAGGTCGGCTACCGGCAGCGGGAGCTCGGGCGGGGCATCGACTGGGAGGCGGTCGCGGGCTGGCTGCGCGCGCGCATCGGCGGCGACTGGCCGGGCGCGGCACCGACGGCGGCCTGCGCGCTGGCGCGGTCGGGCCTGGAGGCGGAGGCCGCTGCCGAGCTGGAGCGCGCCGCCGCGGGCGGCGACCCCTGGCGGCTGCTGGAGCTCGCCCGCGAGGCGCGGGAGTGCGGGCTCGGGCACCTCGCGCTCGGGTACGCGGTCCGCCTCCGGCAGGCGGCCGGGGCCGCGCCGTGGGAGGCGCCGGCGGACCTCCTGCGGGTCGCGTACCCGGTCGACTACGCGGCCGCGCTCGACCGTGCTGCCGCGGCGGCGGACCTCGACCCGCTCTTCCTGGCGGCGCTCATCCGGGCGGAGAGTCTGTGGGACCCGCGGGCGGGGTCGGGCGCGGGGGCGCTCGGGCTGACGCAGGTCATCCCGCCGACGGGCGAAGGCATCGCGCGGGCGCTGGGATTCGAGGGCTTCGACGCCGCGGACCTGTTCCGGCCGGCGGTGTCGCTGGAGTTCGGCGCGTACTACCTCGGGGTCCAGCTGCGGCGGTTCGGCGACCCGCTGCTCGCGCTGGCGGCGTACAACGCGGGCCCCGGCAACGCGCTCCGCTGGGCTGCCGGCGGCGATGCCGGGGCGGCGGCGCTCGCGGAGCGGATCGATTTCAGCGAAACGCAGGCCTACGTGCGCGTCATCGTCGAGGCGTACGCGTACTACCTGCTGGCGTGGGCTGAGTGATTCGACCATAACGGACTGGCCGGGGTAACGTGGAAGCTCCCCCGAGCGGAGAGCCACCAGGAGGTGACCCATGGCGACGAAGCGGACGTACCAGCCGCACCGGATCCCGCGGAAGCGTGAGCACGGCTTTCTGAAGCGGATGTCGACGCGCGCGGGCCGGCTGGTGCTGAAGGCCCGGCGGCTGAAGGGCCGGAAGCGCCTGACGGTGGTGTAGGCCGGGGGCGCGCCGTGGACCGTTCGCGGCGGCTTCGGAAGGGTCGGGAATTCGATACAGCGTATCAGAAGGGGACTGCCGTGCGCGGTCCCCTTCTCGTTGTCCGGGTTTCGGCGAACGGCCTGGGGCGGGACCGCTGGGGGTTCGCGGTGGGGCGGCGGCTGGCGCCGCTGGCGCATGACCGCAACCGGGTGCGGCGCCGGCTGCGCGAGGCGGGCCGGGCGGCGGCGCGAACCGGGGCGGAGCGCGGGAGGGACATCGTCGTCGTCGCGCGGGAGGGCGCGCTCTCGGCGAGCGTCGCGGAGCTCGAGCGGGAGCTGGCGCGGCTGCTGGGGAAGGCGGAGCGGGAGCTGGCGTCCCGCGGCGGCGCCGCGGGGCGGGCGCCAGAGGAGGTCGGGGAGTGATCGGCAAGGTCCTGGCAAAGCCGCTGATCTGGCTGGTGGTCGGGTACCAGGCGACGTTGTCGAAGGTGATGCCGCCGGTGTGCCGCTTCGAGCCGTCGTGTTCGCGGTATGCGCGGGAGGCGCTGGAGCGGCACGGCGCGTTCCGCGGGGGCTGGCTGGCGCTGCGGCGGCTGAGCCGGTGCCGTCCGTTCGGCGGGAGCGGCTACGACCCGGTGCCGGACTGATGGGGAGCGTGGCGGGGGAGCTCGCGGGAGAGCAGCGGGATGCCGGCGGACGTATGGCGAGGTGGCGGGCGCCGCGGGCGGCGGCGGGAGCCGGGCGGCGCATCGTGGCGATGAGAGGCGAAGGGTTGGCGGCGGAGGTTGTGCGCTCCGCGGTTTCACGTGGAACAACGGAGGGGCGGGGCCGGTCTCGCCGCGCCGCTGTCCGCCGCTGAGCACCACTGGCGGCAGCGAGCCTCGGTGTCCGGGGAATCTGGCGGGGCGGGGCGCGTTCGACGGTCCGGGTGGTGAGCCGGCCGGAGATCCATGGGGCGGGTCAGCAGCGAGGCATCCGGAGGATGGCTCCGGCCGGGACCCCGGGGATTCCCCGCCCGACCCCCGGGGTCACCACGCTGTTTCACGTGAAACTGCGCAGGGTCAGGCTCGCAGCGCCCCGGCGATGGGTTGCCCCGCCGGCGCGCCCTGCGGCGAACGGCCAGTTCCCCGGCCGCGGCCGAGCGCGTTCCACGTGAAACGGGCCGCACTGCACCCTCCGCGGGTCCGGAGCGCGTGGAGGGTGCGCGGCCCCGGCAGGAGGCGCCGCCGGCCGGCGTTCATCCGCGCCTCCCCGGGGCAGGTGGTGCACGTGGAACATCGGCCGGGGGCGGAGGGGGAGGCGACATCGCCCTCCGCCGGGGCCCGCGGAGGGAGGGTTTCACGTGAAACAGGCGCAGGACGCTGCGCCGCCATCGCAGGCGCTCTCGTGCGCTGCGGGGGCGTTCCACGTGAAACACCGCCCGTCGCCAGCGCGCCGGGCCCGCAGTCAATCCGAAACGAGTAATAGAACACACGTTCTTCGTTCCACGGGGAACATCGGCGGGGCCGCCGCCGCGCGGCCCCTAAGCCGCAAGGCTGCTACCATCCCCGCGTGACCCGCCTCCGCCTCGCCGGCGCCGCGCTCCTCGCTGCCGTCGCCCTCCTCGCCGCCAGCTGCATCTCCGTCACCAACCCCGAGGGCTGGGCCCCGCCCGTCCTCGACGGCACCAGCCTCTACCTCACCACCGACCACGGCCACATCTCCCGCACCACCCTCGCCGACGACGGCCGCAGCGCCGCCGCCCGCTGGACCTTCCCCGATAAGGACATCAAGGCCGACGACAAGATCCGCCCCAACGCCGCCTACGGGCCGCCCATCCTCGCCGACGGCCGCGTCTACTACGCCACCTACGAAGCCGGCGTCTTCGCCCTCGACGCCGAAACCGGCCGCCCCGCCTGGCCCGAAGAAGGCAAAACCAACGCCGGCAACATCCGCGGCAACATCGCCGGCGGCCTCGCCTACGCCAGCGGCATCCTCTTCTTCGGCACGACCGAAGGCCGCCTCTACGGCTGGAACGCGAGCAACGGCGCCCCCGCCCAGGGCTGGGAAACCCCCCTCGTCTTCGACTCCGGCATCTGGGCCACCCCCGTCGCTCTCGGCGGCACCCTCTACGTCGCCACCATGAACGGCGAGGTCCACGCCATCCGGATCAGCGACCGCTCGCCCGCCTGGCCCGAGCCCTTCAAAGCCACCGGCGCCATCCCCGACCTCGTCGCGCTCGACGACGCCCGCCTCTTCGTCCCCTCCATCAACCGCCACGTCTACCTCCTCGATGCCCAAACCGGGCAGGTCCTCACCGACTTCCGCGCCCGCGACTGGGTCTGGACCGCCCCCGCCCTCCAGGGCACCCGCCTCTACTTCGGCGATTTCGGCGGGAATGTGTACGGACTCGACATAAGCACGTCCCCGGCGACGGAGCTCTGGCCGCCGGCCTCCACCGAGGGCCACCGCGTGAAAGCTGCCCCCGTCATCGTGGATGATGTGCTCATCGTGGCCGACCGGGGGCCTGTGGTGACGTTCATCGATGCCAACACCGGCGAGGTGCTGAATCGCGTGCCGATCGACGGCGCGGGCACGGTCCGCGCCAACCCGCTCGCGGCAAACGGCGGCGCCTACATCCTCACCACGAACGCGCGGCTCTTCTTCGCCAACCCGCAGAACCGCTCCGTGGTCGAAGTGCCGGTCACCGGGGTGAAGCGCTGATGGGCGAGTTCTTCACCTTCGCGCTCCTCAACCCGATGGTGAACCTCCTGGTTCTCCTCAACAACCTCCTGTTCGGCTCCTTCGGCCTCGCCATCATCGCCTTCACCATCCTCGTCCGGGTCGTCACCTTCCCGCTCACCTACCGCCAGCTCCACGTGACCCGCCAGATGCAGGCCGTCCAGCCGCGCATCCAGGAGATCAACAAGAAGTACAGCGACCCGAAGCGCCGGCAGGAAGAGATGATGAAGCTCTACCGCGAGGCCGGCGTGAACCCGCTCGGCTGCCTCGGGCCGATGCTCATCCAGTTCCCCATCCTCATTGCCCTCTACAGCGCCGTCCGCATCGTGCTCCCCAATTCGCCCGAGGCGCTCGAAAAGCTCTCCAGCCACGTCTACGACTGGTCCTACCTCCAGCACGCCCTCCCGATGCAGGAATTCTTCCTCGGCATGGACCTGCGCCACCCGAACCTGCTCATGGTGGTGCTCGTCGGCGTCACCACCTGGGCCCAGTCGAAGACGACCGTCACCGTCAGCACCGATGAACGGGTCCGCCAGCAGCAGGCCATGATGAACGTGATGCTGCCCCTGATGTTCGCCTTCTTCGCGCTCCAGTTCCCGAGCGGCGTCAGCCTCTACTGGGTCGTGAATAGCATCGTGGGCATCGGCTTCAACATCCTCATCTACGGCTTCAAACCGCTCGGCATCGAACCGTTCTTCAAGGTCCGCGCGCCCGAACCGGCGCCAGCGGCAGCCGAACCGGTCCCCGCAGCGGCTGCCGTCTCATCCGCTCCAGAATCGAGGACTCCCACCCATGGACCAGGCCGAAGCAAGCGGCAAAACCGTCGAAGACGCCCTCAATAACGCCCTCGCCATCCTCGGCGCCCGGCGCGAAGACGTCGAAGTCACCATCATCGATGAAGGCAAGAAAGGCGGCCTCTTCTCCCGCGGCCGCGACGCCGTCGTCCGCGTCACCCGCATCGCCCGCAGCGAACCTTCCGCTCCGCCGCCCGCCGCCGCACCCGCCCCCGCGGCGGCCGCCGACCCCGCCGAGAGCGCGCCGCGCCGCGAGGGCGACCGCGGCCGCCGGCCCCGGCAGCCCTCCGGGCGCGGCGGCGGCCAGCCCCGCCCCTCCGCCGGCCCCGGCCGCGCGCTCGAACCGGCCCCGCTGAAGCTCACCGATGCCGACTTCCTCGCCCGGCCCGCCGGCAGCAGCGCCGAATCGCCAGCCGAGCGCCCCGCCCGCGGCGAACGCCCCCGCCAGCCCGCCCGGCCCCGCGCCGAGCGGCCGGCCGCGCCCGCCCGCCCCTCCCGCCCCGCCCGGCCGAAGAGCGACCAGCCGCACGTCGAGCCCGACATCAACGCCGAAGAAGTCGACTACGCCGCCCAGACCATCGACGACATCCTCCGCATTCTCGGCATCGACGCCGAGATCTCGATCCGCGAGCCGCTCACGCCCGGCGACGGCCGCGGCTCCGTCCTCGCCGTCATCGACATCCGCGGCGACAACCTCGGCGTGCTCATCGGCCGGCGCGGCGAAACCCTCCTCGCGCTCCAGTTCCTCGTGAACCTCGCGCTCGCCCGCAAATACCCGGGCCGCGGCGGCGTCACCGTCGATATCGAGCACTACCGCCACCGGAACGAGGAGCGCATCGTCGAAATGGCCCGCCGCATGGGCGACCGCGTCCGCCAGACGGGCACGCCGATCACGCTCGAACCGATGTCCGCGGCCGAGCGCCGCATCGTCCATCTCCAGTTCGTCGACGACCCCGAGCTCGAAACCCACAGCATCGGCGAAGGCGAAAACCGCAAAGTCGTCATCAGCCGGAGAGGCGAAGGAGGCTAGCCACGCGCGCGCTGGTCGCCGGCAACGTCGCGCTCGACCGCACTCCCGATGGCGGGTGGGCGCCCGGCGGGCCTGCGCTCTACTCCGCCCTCATGGCGCGCGCGCTCGGCTGCGAGGTCACCCTCATCACCTCGCTCGAACCGGAGTTCCCTGCCGGCCTGCTCGACGGCATCGACCTCCGCGCTGCGCCGGGCAGCGTCGCCCGCTACGAAAACCGCTACGATGCCCGCGGCAACCGCACCCAGCGCCTCCTCGCGCCCGGGTCCGACCTCCAGCTCGTGCCGCACCTCGCGCCCGGCGAAACCTTCGACCTCGTCTTCTACGCCCCCGCCTACCACGAATTCCGGAAGGCGCCGCTGCGCTTCCGCGGCGCCGTCGTCGGCGTCTCGCTCCAGGGTGCGCTCCGCTCGGTCGACCCGGAGGGGCGCGTCATCCCGAACCCGCGGCCGCTGGAGGCCGCCCGCGCGCTCGTCCGGCCCGGCTGGTGCGCTTTCCTGAGCGAGGAGGATACGGCCGCGCCCGAAGCCCTCGCCGCCGCCCTCGCGGCCGAAAAAACGCTCGTCGTCCTGACGCGTGGCTACAACGGCGCTACACTGTTCGAACTGGATGGCAGCTCACACAGCTATCCCGCCGTGCCTGCCGAGGCGACCGAACCGACCGGCGCCGGCGACTGCTTCGCCATGGCGTTCATGGTCCGCCTCGCCGAGACCGACGCCGTCGACCAGGCGATGCGGTTCGCGCTCGCGGCCGGCGCCCTCGCCGTCGAAGCGCCCGGCCTCGCGGGCATCGCGAGCCGCGCCGCCATCGAAGAACGCATGACCCGGGAGGCCGCCTGATGGGAGCTCGCATCGTCTCGCTCGTCAACCAGAAAGGCGGCGTCGGCAAAACCACGACCGCCGTCTCCCTCGCCGTGGCCCTCGCCCGCCGCGGCCAGCGCGTCCTCCTCGTCGACCTCGACCCGCAGGCGAACGCCACCAGCGCGCTCGGCGTCCTCGGCAGCGGCCGCGCCGGCGTCTACGACGCCATCCTCGATGAAACCCCCGTCGAGGAGTGCATCGCCCGCGTCGAGGACGAAGGTGTCGACCTCGTGCCGTCGAGCGCGGAGCTCTCCGGCGCCGAAGTCGAACTCGTGCCCGTGCTCGCCCGCGAGCGGCGGCTGGCCAACGCCCTCCACCCCGTGCGCGACCGGTACGACTGGGTGCTCATCGATTGCCCGCCCTCCCTCGGCCTGCTCACCATCAACGCGCTGACCGCCAGCGAGAGCGTCATCATCCCCGTCCAGTGCGAATACATGGCGCTCGAAGGGCTCAGCCGGCTGATGGAGACGCTCGACCTCGTCCGGCGGAACCTGAACCCGGGCCTCCACGTCCTCGGCGTCGTGCTCACGATGTTCGATGCCCGCACCCGGCTCGCCCAGCAGGTCGTCGATGAGGTGCGGAGCCACTTCCCGCAGACGTTCGCCACGATCATCCCGCGGTCGGTCCGCCTGAGCGAGGCGCCGAGCCACGGCCAGTCGATCTTCCGCTACGAGCCGGGCGGCAGGGCGGCCGCCGCCTACGAAGCCGTCGCCGCCGAACTCTTGGAACGCGTGGGAGTCGCCGTATGACACAGCCGAAGCGTGGACTGGGCCGGGGCCTCGATGCCCTCTTCGGGAGCACCCCGGCAGCGCCGCCCGTCGCCGAGCCGCCGCCGGCCGCCGCGCCGCCCGCGGAGCAGCAACCGCCCGTGCCCGAGCGGGAGCCCGCCCGCGAGGTGCCGCCCGAACCTGCGGCGCGGCTCGCGCCGGAGCCCCGCCCCGCGGCCCCTGCGCCCCGGCGCGGCGGCCCCGAGCTGCTCGATATCGACCTCATCGCGCCGAACCCGGAGCAGCCGCGCACCCACTTCGAGCCGGAGCAGCTGCGCGAACTCGCCGATTCGATCCGCGAGCACGGCATCATCCAGCCGCTCATCGTCACCCGCGACGCCGAGGGCGGCTACCGGCTCATCGCCGGCGAGCGCCGCCTGCAGGCCGCCCGCCTCGCCGGGCTCGAAACCGTCCCCGTCGTCGTCCGCGAAGCTGCCGATGAGGAGCTGCTCGAACTCGCCCTCATCGAAAACATCCAGCGCGCCGACCTGAACCCGGTCGAAGAAGCGATGGCCTACCGCCGGCTCATCGAGGAGTACGGGCTGACGCAGGAAGAGGTGGCCCGGCGCGTCGGCAAGAGCCGCGCGACGATCGCCAACGCGCTCCGGCTGCTCCAGCTGGAGGCGGAGATTCGCCGCAGCCTCGTCTCCGGCGAAATCACCGAGGGCCACGCCCGCGCGCTCCTCGGGCTGCCGGAGGGCCGCGGCCGGGTGAACGCATGGCGCGAAGTGGTTCGCCGACAGCTGTCGGTGCGCGATACGGAGAGCTACGTCCGGCGGCAGCTCGCCGCCGCCCCGGAAACGGCATCGAAGCCGGCCGCCCAGACCGCCCGGCGCGATGCCGCCCTCAGCGACATCGAGGCCCGGCTGCGGCGCGCCCTCAGCACCCGCGTCCGCGTCGAGCCGCAGAAGAAGGGCGCGCGCATCGTCATCGAGTGCTACTCCGCGGAGGAGTTCGAAAACGTCGTCAGCACCCTGCTCGGGGAGTACCAGTAGCCATGGCGCACGAGGAGACGCCCGAACACCGCCTCGCCGACCTCGGCATCGAGCTGCCGCCCGTGCCGCCGGCGGCCGGGCTGTACGCCCCCGCCGCGCGGAGCGGCAGCCAGCTCTACATCTCCGGGCAGGTGCCGCGCGCCGCGGACGGCTCCGGCGTCGCTGCCGTCGGCAAGCTGGGGCAGGATGTCACGGTCGAAGAGGGCGCCGCGCTCGCGCGGCTCTGCGCCCTGCAGGCGCTCGCCATCGCGCGGGCCGAGCTGGGCAGCCTCGACCGGGTGGTGCGGGTGGTGCGGGTCGCGGGGTACGTCGCCAGCGCGCCGGGCTTCACGGGCCACCCGGCCGTGGTGAATGGCGCCTCTCAGCTCTTGCTGGACGTCTTCGGCGAAGCGGGCCGCCACGCGCGCATCGCCATCGGCGTCGCCGAGCTGCCCGCCGGCGTCCCGGTCGAAGTCGAATTCCTCTTCGAGGTGGCGTGAGGGGCGGAGGGCGGCTGGGGTGTGGGCCGGCGCGGTCGTTACCTGCCCGCCGCACTGCGGCAGCGGCACCCGGTGCCTGTGACACGTTGACACGTTCGATGCTGTTGACGATGATTCAGTCGTATCCCCCCTCTCTGCTTCGGCGGGAGGGCCAGGCCGCGGAAACGCGGCCTTGTTTTTTGAGGCGTGCGTGCGAGCGGCGGTCTACATCGACGGCTTCAACCTCTACTACGGCATCCGCGCGATGATGCGCGCCCGCGGCGCGGGCGAACTGCGGTGGCTGGACATCCTCGAACTCTCCCGAAAGCTGCTTCCGCGCGATGACGTCGTGGTCGTCCGGTACTTCACCGCGCTGGTCGACGATCGCCCGGACCAACCGGGAACCGCAGCCCGCCAGCGAGCCTATCTCAGAGCGCTGGGTACGCTGCCAGGGGTCGAACTCCACTTTGGCACGTTCAGGACCCGCCGAGTCCGCCTCCCCCGTTCGAGCTCGAAGCCCGGCGAACCGCGCACCGTCGAAGTGCTGAGGACCGAGGAGAAGGGCTCCGACGTAAATCTCGCGACGTACCTGCTGCTCGATGGATTCCAGGACCGGTACGACGTGGCGGCGGTGGTCACCAACGATTCCGACCTGGCCGAACCCATCCGGGTGGTCCGGGAGCACCTCCGAAAGGAGGTCTTCGTTGTGACGCCTCAGCCCCCGATGGTCAACGAGCTCCGGCGCGTGACGACGCGCGTGCGCGACCTTCGCCCGGGCGTCGTGGCGCGGTGCCAGCTCCCGGTGCCGGTGATCGATGCGCAGGGGCGCGAAATCCGCCCGCCCTCGACGTGGGGCCCAATCCCGCCGCGGCCGTAGCGTCCACCCTCCCCGCCCCCGCCGCCGCCCCGGGTTGGAGGTTGCCGGAACCTCGCAACGCCTCCCGCCTCCCGGTTCCCGGTTCCCTCTTCCCGGTTCCCTCCTCCCGGGGACATCCGTTGGGCGCATGGCGCCCCGCGGGGACGGAGCCCCGCGACTACGGCCCCTCCCCGCCCCCGCCGCCGCCCCGGGTTGGAGGTTGAAGGTTGGAGGTTGATGGCGGCGTCGCGGTGAGCCCCTCGTAGTCGCGGGGCTCCGTCCCCGCGGAGGGCCGGGAGGCCCACCCGGACGTCGGAGGTTCGGCCCCTCCCCTCCCCCGCCGCCGCCCCGGGTTGGAGGTTGCCGGAACCTCGCAAAGCCTCCCGCCTCCCGGTTCCCGGTTCCCTCTTCCCGGTTCCCTCCTCCCGGGGACATCCGTTGGGCGCATGGCGCCCCGCGGGGACGGAGCCCCGCGACTACGGTCCCTCCCCGCCCACGCGCCGCCCCGGGTTGAAGGTTGAAGGTTGGAGGTTGGTGCCGGGCCTCCGCTCCCCCGCCCCGTCCCAGTTGAAGGTTGGAGGTTGATGGCGGCGTCGCGGTGAGCCCCTCGTAGCCGCGGGGCTCCGTCCCCGCGGAGGGCCGGGAGGCCCACCCGGACGTCGGAGGTTCGGCCCCTCCCCTCCCCCGCCGCCGCCCCGGGTTGGAGGTTGAAGGTTGGAGGTTGTGGGAACCGCGCACCGCCTCCCTGTTCCCGGTTCCCTCCTCCCGGTTCCCGCTTCCCGGGGACATCCGTTGGGCGCATGGCGCCCCGCGGGGACGGAGCCCCGCGACTAGGGGCCTCCCCGCCCCCGCCGCCGCCCCGGGTTGGAGGTTGAAGGTTGGAGGTTGCCGGAACCTCGCACCGCTTTCCCGGTTCCCTCCTCCCGGTTCCCGCCTCCCGGTTCCCGGTTCCCGCTTCCCCGTGATACCCTCGCTGCCGGGCGCTGACGCATCGAGCGCGCCGCATCGAGGGGACCGCCGGTGTACAACGACCTCGCCATCTTCTCCGGCCGCGCCCACCCGGCGCTCGCCGAAGCCATCGCTGCCCGCCTCGGCCGCTCCCTCGGCAAAGTCGACGTCTTCGAGTTCTCCAACGAAAACATCTTCGTCCAGTTCCAGGAGAACATCCGCCAGCGCGACGTTTTCCTCGTCCAGCCCTTCGTCAGCCCCGTCAACACGTCGATCATGGAGCTCCTCATCATGATCGACGCCGCCCGGCGCGCCTCGGCCGGCCGCATCACCGCCGTCATCCCCTACTACGCCTACGGCCGGAGCGATAAGAAGGACCAGCCGCGCGTCCCCATCACCGCCCGGCTCATCGCGAACATGCTCGAAACCGCCGGCGCCGACCGCGTCCTCACCCTCAACCTCCACGCCGGCCAGATCCAGGGCTTCTTCAACATCCCGCTCGACGAGCTGAACGCCCTCTACCCCGTCTCCGCCTACTTCCGCACGAAGAACCTCGCCAACTACACCGTCGTCGCCACCGACGTCGGCGGCGAAAAACGCGCCCGCGACCTCGCCGTCCGGCTCGATCTGCCGCTCGCGATCATCGACAAGCGCCGCATCGGCAACGCCGAGGTCGCCGAGGCGATGCACGTCATCGGCGAAGTCGAAGGCCGGAACTGCCTCATCCTGGATGACGAGATCAGCACGGCGGGCACGATCGTCTCGGCCGTCAACGCGCTCCGGCAGAACGGCGCGCGCGAAATCATCGTCAGCTGCTACCACCCGGTCTTCGCCGGCCCCGCCGTCGAGCGGCTCCGCTCGCTCGACCTCCACGAGATCGTGGTGACCGATTCCGTGCCGCTCGGCCCGGAGAAGATCCTGCCGAACATGACGGTCATCCCCGTCGCGCCGCAGTTCGGCGATGCCATCGCCCGCATCCACAGCGGCCAGTCGGTCGGCGCTCTCTTCCAGTAGCGGCGGCCCGGGTTTCGCGCACCCGGCCGGGCCGCCACGCGGCTCCGCGGGCATTTGTTATGACGTTGTAATGCGCCGTTGACGAACTGTTGAGCCACGGCGCCGCGCGGATGTGGTACAACGAAGGTGCCGAATCGGCGGCCCGGCCGCCGAGCGGGGGAACCGTCTCTTTGGGGTGTATCCCGGCGCAGGCCGGGTAGGCGACTCCCCTCGCCGAACCCGTCAGCTAACCCCGCAGGCATCGGGGAGAGGCCCGGCAGCCCTCCAGCCTGCCGCACGTGCCTCTCAGGTCCACCGGGATGTGCAGCCGCCGGCCGCAGCGCCGGGGAAGCGGCATCCCCCAAGAGCTGACAGCGCAGGAGGCACGACGATGCTCCGACCCGGTTTCCAACCCTGGTGGCGCCGCTGGCTCGCGCCGCAGCCCGCCAACCCCATCGCCCGGCAGCAGGTGGTCCGCACCTGCCCCGAATGCCGCGCCGCCTACGAACCGCGGCAGCGGTACTGCCCCGGCTGCCACATCGCCACCCCTGAGTGGCGCTACGGCTAGAGACGCCCAGTTCCCTCCTCTGGTGTGCTGCGACCCCTGGCAGCACACACCGGCGGGCCGCCCCGGCACGGGCGGCCCGTTCGGCGTCCACCTTGACCGGCGCGTGACCCCGCGGGCGCGGCCTGCGACAATCGGACGGTGACGAACCCCGAGCCCGAAGGCCCGCAGCCCGGCGGCGACCCCGAGTTCCCGGTGCCCATCGCTGCCGAAGAAGGCAGCGGCCGCCCCGTCTACCTCCGCCGCCAGCCGGCCTGGAGCTACTTCCTCACCCCCGGGGCGATCCTCATCGCCGCACTCATCATCGCCGGCGCCATCTGGTGGCAGCCCGGCAGCGACGATGACGGGTCACCCGCCTCCCCCGCCGCGGGCGGCACCGCCGCCGCCAGCACCGCGCCCGCCGGCGCATCGCCCACCGCCGCCGCGCAGGCCTCCCTCCTCGATGCCTTCCTCGGCTACGCCCGCACCGTCGGCCTCGATGAGCAGCAGCTGATGCAGTGCCTCAACGACGGCGCGAACGTCCAGCTCATCAACAGCCACCTGCAGCGCGGCAACCAGCTCGGCGTGAGCGGCACCCCCACCTTCTTCATCAACAACAAGAAGCTCGTCGGCGCCCAGCCCACGGCGCTCATGCTCGAAATCATCGAGAAAGAGCGCTCGCCGAACCCGCCGACGTCCCTCGATGCCTACTCGCCGCAGCTCCAGCAGCTCGCAGCCACGAACCCGCCGTCGTTCGAAATCCTGCCCGCCCGGCCGGACCTCTCCGGCGCCGCCTTCGAAGGCAGCCCGAACGCCCGCGTCGTCATCGCCGAGTTCAGCGACTTCCAGTGCCCCTTCTGCCTCCGCTGGAACCAGGTGACGCTGCCGGAGGTGCGCAAGCTCCTCGGCGATGAGGTCGCCCTCGCCTTCCTCCACTTCCCCATCACCCAGATCCACCCGAACGCGGGCAACGCCAGCCTCCTCGCCATCTGCGCCGGCAAGCAGGGCAAGTTCTGGGAGATGCACGACCTCCTCTTCGCCCGCCAGCAGGAGTGGGGCAACCTCCGCTGACCGCGCGCTGACCCACGGCCGCCGCCCGGCGCGCTACCATCGAAGGGCGATGCCCGAAACCCGCCGCTCCGGCGTCCGCATCCACTACCGCGTCGAAGGGCGCGGCGACCCCGTCGTGCTCGTCCACGGCTATACCGCCTCCGGCTGGTCGAACTGGATCGCCCCCGGCTGGGTCGAGCGCCTCGCGGGCGAGCACACGCTCATCCTGCCCGACCTCCGCGGCCACGGCCGGAGCGAAAAGCCGCCCGAGACCGGCGCTTACAGCCGCGCCGCGCTCGCCGCCGATGTCCTCGCCGTCATGGACGAAGAAGGCATCGAACGCGCGCCGGTCGTCGGCTATTCGATGGGCGGCATGGTCGCGCTCGAGCTGCTCGGCCGCCACGGCGCGCGGTTCGAGCGCGGCATCATCGGCGGGATGGGGAGCTACTTTCCCCGCGGCCGCGGGCGGTTCGCTTTCGAACGGCGCCACCCGCGGAGCCTCGCCCCGGCGCGGCGCCCGCTCGACCACCTCGCCTACCTCGCCCGCTACTGGAGCGAGATGGATCTCGTCGCGCTCAACCGCGTCTTCCGCGGCGTCTTCCGCGACGGCGTGCCGGTCGACCCGGAGGTCCTGCCGGCCATCCGCCAGCCCGTGCTCGTCGCCGCTGGCACGCGCGATGTCTTCTTCGAGCCCGCGGCGGCGCTCGCGCGCCAGCTGCCGAACGCCCGCTTCCTCCCGGTGCCCCACGACGCGCACATCAGCGCCATCCGCAACCCGCGCTTCATCGAGGCCGCGGCGGCCTTCCTGCGGGCGCCGGTAGCTACGCCGTAGCTATGGCCTAGTAGCGCCCGGCCGCGAACGAGCCGACGTCCTTCCAGACCAGCTGCGCGCCGGAATGCCCGGCAATGGTCATGGTCGCGATGGCGATGATGCCGATGACCCCGGCCGCCGCCCAGGCGGCCATCGGCGCCCAGCCCGGCAGCGCCCGCTTCCGTTCGATGACGGCGAGGACGGCGAAGCCCGCCAGCCCGAGCCCGAGGATGACGGCCCAGAGGAAGGCGGCGTCGCCCTGCTCGGGGTGGTCGCCGAAGCGCACCTGCTGGCCGGCCGCGCGGGCCGCGTTCTTCACCGAGTCCTCGAGCGGCTCGCCGGACGCCTTCGCCAGCCACGCGAAGACGGCGCCGGCGATGCCGATGGCGGCGGCAGGCAGCGCGTACGCCTGCCGCCAGGCACGTCGCCACCCGGTAGCTACATGGAAGACGGCGGCGAGCGGCACGAGTACGACCGCGGCGTGGACGACGAGCGGGTGGGCAGGCAGGCCCGCGATGGTGAACAGGAACGGCGGCATGGAGCCTCCTCTGCTGCAGGGTTCGAACGAGTCGCCGCCGGCAGTGTCATTCGGCGCCGCATTGCGGAAAAGCAACTTTGGCATCCGCTTCTTTACCCGCCGCGCCGGCCCGTTCCGCCGCGATTCGCCGGTGCGAATGCCCGCCCGCCGGCGGCTCGACAGCGCCCCGCGCGGGGCGGAGAATCGCCCCCGAAGCCCGTTCGCGAACGGAGGTGCCCCCATGGAATTCCGCGATTCGCCCGCCGAAGCTGCCTTCCGGCAGGACGTGCGCGCCTTCCTCGATGCTGAGTTCCCGCCCGAGTTCGCCGACCGGCCGGTCGAATGGGGGCTCTTCAACGGCGCCGGCCGCGCCGTGCCCGGCTTCGCCGACTTCATGCGCGAGTGGACGAAGAAGCTGAACGCCCGCGGCTGGGGCGCGCCCGCCTGGCCGAAAGAGCACGGCGGCGGCGGCCTCAGCGTGAAAGAGCAGTTCATCCTCAGCGAGGAGTTCGCCTGGCGCCGCGCCCCGCGGCCCGGCGGCATCGGCCACGGCTGGGCCGGCCCCACCATCATGGTCTACGGCACCGAAGAGCAGAAGCGCGAATACCTGCCGAAAATCATCTCCGGCGAACACATCTGGTGTCAGCTCTTCTCCGAACCGGGCGCCGGCTCCGACCTCGCCAGCCTCCAGACCCGCGCCGTCCGCGACGGCGACGACTACGTCATCAACGGCCAGAAGATCTGGACCTCCGGCGCGCAGCACGCCCACATGGGCATCCTCATCGCGCGGACGAACCCCGACGCGCCGAAGCACCGCGGCATCAGCTACTTCCTCGTCGATATGAAGACGCCGGGCATCACCGTCCGGCCGCTCGTGAACATGCTCAACAGCCACGAGTTCAACGAAGTCTTCTTCGAAGACGTCCGCGTGCCGGCGAAGAACCTGCTCGGCGAAGAGAACCGCGGCTGGTACCTCGCCACCACCACGCTCGATTTCGAACGGAGCGGCATCGCCACGAGCGTTTCCCACCAGCTCATCGTGCGCGACCTCGTCCGCTTCGCGCGGGAGAGCGCCATCGGTAGCCGCAGCGTGGCTACACGGCCCTCGCTCCGGAGCGAACTCGCCGACCGCGCCATCGAAGCGCAGGTCGAATCGCTCATCTCCTATCGCATCATTTCGATGCAGGAGCGGGGCGAAATCCCGAACAAGGAATCGTCGATCGCGAAGCTCTACTCGAGCGAGCTGGACGTCCGCCTGGCGGTGACGGCGATGCACCTCGCCGGCCTCTACGGCCAGGTGACGGACCGGGAGGACGCGCGCGTGCTCGGCGGCCGCATCGCCCGCTTCTACATGCACAGCACGACGAGCCCGATCGGCGGCGGGACGAGCGAAATCCAGCGGAACATCATCGCGACCCGGGGCCTCGGACTCCCGCGCGGTTAGGCCGCGGAGCCCGCCCGGCGGAGCTGCGCCTGCAGCCAGGCGATATCGGCCCGCAGGCGGGCGGCCTCGCGTTCGCGCAGCGGCCGGAAGGCAGGCTCCCCGCCGGGCTCGCGCAGCTCCCGTTCGAGCGCGGTGAGCCGCCGGGCCGCCGCCGCGAGCCGCTCCCGGATGGCGCGGCCTGCCTCCCCCGCGCCGGCCGCCTCCGCCGCCGCCAGCGCGAGGGCGAAGCCCGGCCCATCGAGCGGCTCCCTCCGCAGCGCCTCGAGCGCCGTGGCCGCGAGCCGCTCCCGCCCGGCGGGGGTCAGCGCCAGCCGCCGGCGGAGGTGGCCCGTCTCGCCTTCTTCGACCGCGGTCGCGGCCAGCCCCTCCGCTGCCAGCGCATCGGCCGCCCGGTAGAGCGCGCTCCGGCTCACGGCGATGCCGAGCCCCTGCAGGTGGTCGAGCAGCGCGTACGGGTGGCCGGGGGCGATGGCGAGGGCGGCGAGCAGGGCGAAGCGGGCGTCCATGGCGCCAGTCTGCGCCGCGCCCGCGCGCGGCCTCCATCGGGGAAACCCCGCTCAGCGCGCGGGAAGCTCCCCATGCGCGAAGCTTCCCGCCGAGGAAGCATCCCGGGCGGGACGGTGCCCCGCCGGGAAACTTCCCGCGCGGGAACGTTCCCCCCGGAGCATCCCCGCCGCTGGCCCGCCTCCGTTTCCCGTGGAACACCCGGGCCCGGCCGGCCCGCACGGCGCTTCAGCAGCATCATCGTTCCCGCGCCTTTCCCGCTGCGGTGGCAGGTGGGTGACGGGCGGGTGGACGCCCCGCCGCGGCCGCCCCCTGGCCGCCGAACCTGCTACCGTGGATTCCATGGACGAGAGCAGCGAACCCGGCAGTCCCGGCGGCGAAGTCGCCATCGTCTGCGCCTGGTGCCGGCTCCGCGTCGGCGGCGCCCCCTCCGGCCGGGTCTCCCACGGCATCTGCCCTCGCTGCGCCCGCGAATTCCTCGAGCGGCTGCCCGCCTCCTACCTCGAATCCATCGCCGACGACGACGGCACGGTCACGCTCTTCTCCGGCTACCGGTTCTCGCTCGACGAGGTGCGCCGCCGGGCCGCCGGCTGAGCCCCGTTCCCGGGCGCGAAAAGCGGGCGGCGGGTCCGCTCGCCCGCCGCCCGCGCCGCCCCCTCCCGGGGAGGTTCGGCTAGGCCGTGCGCCGGCCCGTGGCCGCCCGCAGCAGCACCAGGAAGATGACGCCGCCGACGACGGCGAGCGCCATGCTCCGGAAGTCGAAGCTGCCCACCGTGCCCCAGCCGATGGCTGTGCCGATGAAGCCGCCGATCATGGCGCCGACGATGCCGATGCCGATGGTGACGATGAGGCCGCGGAAGCCGCCGCCGCCCGGGTCGTCGCCCGGGACGATGAGCTTCGCCAGCGCCCCGGCGATCAGGCCGAAGATGAGCCATGCGATGATTCCCACGGAGTGCTCCTTTCCGCGCGGGCCCTGTGGTCTGCGCTCCTGCGCGGCCCGTTCGCGTCGTTCTTTACCCTACGTGCCGGCCGGCGAAAGACGCGTCGCGAACCGGCGGCTGCCCGTTGCATTTCTGTCGCAATGCCGCCGCACTCCTGCCGAAGGCTGCTGCGGCAGGGTTTTCCCGGATTTTTCCGCTGCGAACCGCGCGCTTCCCCTCCCGTTCACGTCCGGTTCGCTGCCTCATGGTACGGTGAGCGGAGCAGGGGCTGCGCAGCGCCCGGCAACGATCCGTTCCTACAGGTGTGGCTGGCTCGAAGGTGGTGGACCCGACTCCGAAGCTCCCGGCGCTCTCCCTGTTCGCCCTCGCGAAGTTCACCGCGCAGGCAGGCCAGAACCTCTTCTTCGCTGCCCTCCTCGTCACCGCCGGCACGGCGAACCACGCGGCCGCCGGCCTCTCCTCCTTCTTCGTGGCGATGCTGCTCGCCTCGCTCGCCTTCGGCGTGCCGGGCGGCGCGCTGGCCGACCGCATCGGGCCGTCGCGCGGCTTCGCGCTCGGCGGCATCGCCCGCGCCGCGGTGATGCTCGCCTGGGTGCTCGGGCCGAAGAGCGCCGTGGCGGTGCCGGCCGTCGTGTTCGCATACTCCGCCGTCTCGCAGGTGTACTCGCCCTCCGAGATGGCGCTCGTCCGCACGCTGGGCGGCCGGCGGCACGGCGCGGTCCATTCGCTCGTGCTGACGCTGCAGTTCGCGGGCCAGGGGCTGGCCGTCGCCGCGCTCGCGCCCTTCCTCTGGTGGCTCGGCGGCACGCCGGCGATGGCGGCCGGGGCCGCGGCGGTCGCCGGGCTGGCCGCCGCGTTCGCATGTAGCCTCGCGGTAGCCACCGCGCGCCTCCGGCTCGAACTCCCGGCCCGCGGCTCCGCCTTCCGCGATACGCTCCGCTTCTTCCGCCGCCACGCGGTCGCGCGCGAGGCGGTCATCGCGCTCGCGCTCACGTCGATGGTCGTGCAGGGCAGCATCGTCGCCCTCCCGCTCTACCTCCGGAACGACCTCGCGGCCGGGTCGCTCGGCGCGGCGGTCGTCGTCGGCGCGGCGGCGCTCGGCGTCGGCGCGGGCCTGCTCGCCGTCGCCCTCCGGCTCGGGCCCGGCGGCGCGAGCGCCACCATCCGGACGGCGGTGCTCGCCATGGCGGTCGGCACGCTCGCCCTCGCCTCGCTCGACTACGGCCTCCGCGCGGCGCTCGAGCTCACAGAAGTCGGCCCGTTCGTCGACCTCGACCTCTCGCTCGGGGCCTCGTTCGCCGTGGCGGTGCCCGTCGCGTTCCTGCTCGGCCTCGCGGTCTCGCTGGCGCTGCTGGCCGCGCGCACGGCGCTCACCGCGGCCGCGCCGGTCGCCCACCAGTCGCGCGTGTTCGCCGTGCAGGCGGTGCTCACCGATGCGTTCGTGGTGCTGCCGCTGGTGCTGTTCGGCATCGGCGTCGAAGTCGCCGGGGCGCGGCCGGTGCTGGCGCTCATGGGCGGCGTGGCGGCGTTCGCCTTCTTCGTGCTGGAGGGCCGGGTCGTCATCGGCTGGCTGCACGCGCCGCACGAACCCGCGGCCGTCCCGGTGCCCGCCGAGCGCGACTGAGCGGCCGCCCGCTTACCCGCCGGTCATCCCTTCGAGCAGTTCGGTCACCTTCGCGCGGAACGCTGCGGCGTCCGGCAGCGCCCCGAAGCGCGTCAGCTCCCGCCCCTCCGCGTCGATCAGGACGAACGTGGGCGTTTCGCGCACGCCGTACCGCTCCGCCGACGTATCGCGGTCGACCGACTTTTCGACGAAGACGGCGCGGCCGCGGAACTCCTCCATCACGCGGTGGACGAACTGCATCCGTTCGCAGGCGGTGCAGGCGGGCGAGGAGAAGAAGACGAGCGTCGGCAGCCCGGCCGGCTGCGGCTGCTCCGGGGTGGGCAGCGGCGCGAGCGCGTGGTAGGCAGTGTGCGCCGGCCCGCGCACGGCGAGGATATCGCCGCCTGCGTTCTCCCGGGCGATCTCGATGAGCTGCGGGTCGACCGTCGATTCGCCGCGCGCGGCGAGCCCGACCCACGCGGTGAAGCCGATGGTCGGCAGGACCATGGCGAGGATGATGAGCCAAACCGTCAGGCTCCAGCCCGGGTTCCACCAGGCCCGTTTCCGCCGCGGCGCCGCCGTCATGCCTCCATTGTCGGGCAGCCGCGCGCCCGCGTCGCGGCCCGCCTCAGCCCCCTGCCGCCGGCGGGAAGATATCGACCTCCGCCCCGGGCGGCACCGGCGTGGCCAGCAGCTGCAGGTGGCGGATCTCCCGGCCGTCGACGAACACCTTGATGTAGTCGCCCAGCTCGCCGGTCTCCGTCCAGAGCAGCGCGCGGATCTCCGGGAACCGGTCGCCGACGGCCCGGAGGAGGTCGCCCGCCGTCGCTCCCGGCGGCAGGTCGAACTCGACCGTCTTGCCGCCGGCGAGCGGCCGCAGCGTGGCGTAGAAGTTCACCCGCATCGTGCTCCCCCCTCGGCGGGCGCGGCCCGCGCGCTACAGCCCGGCGACTTCGGCGTACCGCTTCAGCGCCGGGATGACCTGCTCGGCGCCTTCCGGCCGGACGCCGAAGATGACGCGGTCGACGCCCATCGCGGCGTACTGCTCGAGCACCTCCTTCGATGGCGGCACGCCGAAGACGGAGACGGGGATGGGGCCGCGGCCGGCGGCCTTCGCCCGCTCCTGCAGCTCGCGGATCATCCCGGCGAGCACCTGCCCCGTGCGGCCGCCGATCGGCATCCAGCCGTCGCCGTACTCCAGCACGCGGTCGAGCGTGTGCGGGCCGGCGCCGCCGACGAGGATCGGCGGGTGCGGCTTCTGCACCGGCTTCGGCCACTGCCAGATCGGGTCGAAATTCACGAACTTCCCGTGGAACTCCGCCTCGTCGTTCGTCCAGATTGCCTTCATCGCGAGGACCCGCTCGCGCAGGATCTTCCAGCGGTGCTTCGGGTCCGTCCCGTGGTTCTCCATCTCCTCTTCGTTCCAGCCGCCGCCGATGCCGAAGAGGAAGCGGCCGCCGGAGAGGTGGTCGACCGAGGCGACCTCCTTCGCCGTCATGATCGGGTCGCGCTGCATCACGAGGCAGACGCCGGTGCCAACCTTCAGCGTCTTCGTGACCGCGGCGACCGCGCCGCAGGCGACGAACGGGTCGAGCGTGTGGGAGTACTCCTTCGGCAGTTCGCCGCCGCCCGGCCACGGCGTGCGGCGGCTGGTGGGGATGTGCGAGTGCTCGGGGAAGAAGAGCGATTCGAACCCCAGCTCCTCGGCCGCCCGGCCGAGGTCGGTGACGGGGATGGCGTAGTCGGTCGGGAACATCTGGAGGCCGTACTTCATGGCGTGCTCCTGAAGGGGGGGTCGCGGCGTGTTGCCGCCGGATTCTCGCCGCCATCGTGCAAGGCCGCAACCGCGCGGACGACTTCGAGCGCATCGGTGATGACGCCGCGGACGCCGAGCCGTGCGAGCCCCGGCAGCAGCGCCGGGTCGTTCACCGGCCACGTGAGCAGCGCATCGGCGAGGGCGTGCAGCCGCTCGGCCCGCTCCGCCGTGAGCAGCTCGCGGTGGATGGCGACGGCCGCCGTCCGCTGGCCGGCGAGGTGGCGCGCGATCCGTCCGAACCGCCGCGCCGAACCGATGGAATGCACGACGATCGCCGCCGGCTCGGCGTGGAACGGCTCGAGCAGCGACCACCGCTGGGCGCTCACGAGGTAGGGCCGGCCCGGCGCCAGCTCCCGCATCGCGCGGCGGACGGCCGGACCGAGCCGGTCGTTCCAGCCCTTCAGGTCGAGGTGGAGGAGGATCTCCGGCGGCGCGTCCTCCAGCAGATGCGCGAGCTGGAGCCGCGGCCCCCAGCCGGGGCGCAGCTCCCAGCGGTCCCAGAGCAGCGGCAGCGGGCCGGCCGTCTTCGTATGCCGCACTTCGAGCCGGCCGCGGTGCAGCCAGAGGTCGGCTTCGATGACCCGCGCGCCGGCGGCCGCGGCCTCCGCGATGCGCCCCGGCTCGTTGCCCGCCCGGTGGGCGATGGCGAACAGCCCCGCCGGCAGCTCAGGCGGCATCGGCCCTGCCCGGTTCGAACGGCCGCAGCCACGGGCCCGGCCGCCACGGCGCGAACCGCCGCCCGCGCGCCAGTTCGACGAGGTAGAGCGCCGTGAGCGCCATCGCCGCGCCGACGATGAGGTCGAGGATGTAGTGGTTCGCGGTCAGCACGGTCGCGAGCCCCATCGCGGCCGGCGCCGCCACGCCGATCGCCTTCACCCATGCGCGCCGCGAGCAGCGGATGATCCCGAGCCCGATGAGCAGGTTCCAGCCGAAGTGGAAGCTCGGCATCGCCGCATACTGGTTCACCAGCGCCGGCGGCTGCAGCACGCGGTAGGAGCGCGAGTGCTCGGTCACCGTGTCGATCAGGTTCGGGTCGAACAGCCGCGGCGGGGCGACCGGGAAGAGCGCGAAGATGATGAGCCCCGCGCTCCCCGAGAGCAGGAAGGCGTTGCGGATGGCGCGGTACTCCCCCGGGTGGCCGAGCACGAGCCACGCCGCCACGATGGCGATGAACGGCCAGTGCCCCCAGATGTAGACCCAGTTCGCGAGCGTCACCAGCGCGTGCGAATGGAGGATGAGCGCCTGCAGCCGGTCCTCGATGTGGATGCCGAGCAGCTGCTCGAGCTCGACGACGCGGCTGGCGTTCCGCAGGGCGTCGGCCGTCGCGCCCTGCGTGAGCCCGCGGATGGCGAAGTAGGCGAGCACGGCGATGAACATGAGGCCGAGCTCCCGCCCGGCCGCGATGACGGCACCCTTCCCGGTGCGGGGCGCCCCGGCGGCGCGTTCCCCCTCCATGCTCCAAGTCTAGTGCGCTGCGGATGGCCTGTGGGCACCCCGCGCCCGCATCCTGCCGGGGCGCGGCAGCAGGATGCGGCCCGCCGCGGGGATCCGGTACGCTCGAACCCGACGACTTCCCGCCGGTGGATGGCCGTGCCGCTTCCCCTCGCCCTCGCCGCTGCGTTCCCCGCGCTCAGCCCGGCCGATGCCGCCGGGGCGGCCGGGCTCGCCATCTTCGCCGTCGGCCTCGCCGTTGCGGGCGTTGCGCCGCGGGTGCTCGTGCGGCGGCCGGGGCTGACGCCGCTGCTGGCGGCCGGGGCCGTGCTCTGGGGCGCGGCGCTCTTCGCGGCCTGGTACGCCTGGAGCGCGCCCGCCCGGCAGGGCGCAGGCGGCGGCGAGCCGCTGACGCTCGCCCTCACCGAGCCGGCCGCCGAAGCCGCGCTGCCGCTCGATGACCCCTTCGCCAGCCTGCCACCGTCCCAGCCCTGACCGGAACTTGACGAACGGCTGTCGAAGGGCGAGATTGCGTTTTGACAATCGAAGACCGGGAGGGCCCTTCCGCCGCTCGCCGCGCGGGAGGAGCCGGGGCAAGCCGGTGCGAATCCGGCGCTGTGCCGCAACTGTGAGGTCCCCCGCCAGCGGGGGCCGAGCCAGAAAACCCGCCCAACCGGACCGATGATCCTTCGCGCGAAAGGGGTCGGTGCCATGGTTCGCATCACCTGAGCCCGCCGCCGAGGCGGGTTTTTCGTTCCCCCGTCCTCGCTGCCCGCCCGCTCCTCCGCCGCGCCGCGGGCTGCTGCCTCGCGCGCCAGACATCTTGCCCCCGGAGTGTCCATGAAACGTCTCGTGCTGCTCGCCGCTGCTGGCGCCGCGCTCCTGCCGGCGCTCGCCTTCGCCGCCCTCCCCGCCACCGACGCCGTCCTCAAGGGCGCCGCCTTCATCAAGACCGTCCAGCGCCCGGACGGCGGCTACGCCGAAGCGCCCGGCCAATCGATCGACGCCATCATCGCCGTCCGCGCGGCGGGCTACGACCCGCGCCTCGATGTCCAAAACGGCAAGACGCCGGCCGACTGGCTCATCGCGTACGCGCGGGCGGTCACCTCGCCCGCCGCGGCCGCGAAGGCCGCGCTCGGCGCGAAGGCGCTCGGCCTCGACCCGAAGAACGTCGGCGGCACGAACCTCATCGCCGTCGCCCAGGCCGGCTACAACGCCGAGACCGGCGCCTATGCCGACAACGCGTTCAGCCAGTCCGTCGCCATCCTCGGCCTCGCCTGCACGGGCAACCAGCCCGGCGCGAAGGCGGCCGACAACCTGAAGGCCGCGGCCGTGCAGGGCGGCGGCTGGGGCTTCGGCGGCTTCGCCGACCCGGATACGACGGCGATCGCCATCCAGGCGCTCCTCGCCGCCGGCGTACCGAAGACGGACGAGGCGATCAGCAAGGGTCTCGCCTGGCTGAAGGCGAACCAGGGCAGGGACGGCGGCTGGGGCTACGACCCGGCCGAATCGAACACCTCCTCCACCGCCTTCGCCGTGCAGGCGCTCCTCGCCCTCGGCGAGAACCCCGAATCGGCGGCCTACACGAAGAACGGCGTGAACCCGGTCCAGTACCTGCTGAGCCAGCAGCTGCCGGACGGCTCGTTCGCCGGTTATGACCCGGCGTTCGCGGCGAACCAGGTGGTGCCCGCGCTCGCCGGCCGCACCTACTGCAACGCCCCGGAAACGCCGATCACCCGCACCCGCCCGGCGGCCCAGCCGACGCCGACCCCGCAGCCGACGACGCCGGCCGCCTCGCCCACGGCCCGGCCGACCACCCCGGCGCCGCGGCCGCCGGCCACTGGCGACAGCGCCGGCCCGGCCAGCCCGGCCGGCGGCGAAGGCGCGCTCGCGCTGGCGGGGCTCGCGCTCCTCGCGGCGGGCGGCGCGGCCGCTGCCCGCGCCCGGCGGCGCAGCTGAGGCCGGCCATGCACCCGGCGAGCTGGGTCGGCTGGGTCCTCGCGGTGATGGCGGCGGCGCTCGCCACCACCAACCCGTTCTACCTGGCCGTCATCCTGCTCGCCGTGGTGCTCGTCGCCGTGCTCGCCCCGCGCGAGGGGCCCGGCGTCATCAGCTTCCGCGCGCTGGCCGTCTTCGGCGGCGTGATGTTCGCGCTCTCGCTCGGCATCGCCGCCATCAACGGCAGCTACGGCGACCACATCCTGTTCACCATCCCCGGGCCGGAGGTGCCGTCGTGGCTCGGCGGCCTCCGGCTCGGCGGCCCCGTCTCAGCGGAAGGGCTGGCGGGCGCCGCGATCCGCGGCCTCGCCATCCTCTGCATCCTCTTCGCCTACGGCGTCTTCAACGGCGCGGTCAGCCCCCACCGGGTGCTCCGCTCCACGCCCGCCGCCCTCTTCCAGGCGAGCCTCGTCGTCACCGTCGGCCTCACCCTCCTGCCCTCGAGCGTCGAAGACCTCCGCCGCGTCCGCGAGATGCGCGCCCTGCGCGGGGCGCCCGGCGGCTGGCGCGAACTGCCGGCGCTCGTCGTCCCGGCCATCGTCGGCGGGCTCGAACGCTCGCTCCGGCTGGCGGAGGCGATGGAGGCCCGCGGCTACGGCGCGAGCCCGCCCCTCCCGGCGGCGCCCCGGCTCGCCGCTGCCGCCTCGGCGCCGCTCCTCATCGCCGCCGCCTGGCTCTGGTTCTATGAAACGGACTGGCGGCCGCTCGCCGCGCTGCTGACGTTCGCCGCCGCGGCGCTCCTCTGGTGGTGGTGGCGCGCCGCCAGCCGCGGCCGCGCCGTCAGCCGGTTCGAGCGCGAGCCGCTCCCCGCCGCGGAGCGGGCCGGGCTGGCGGTGGCGGCGGGGGCCGCGCTCGGCCTCCTCGCGCTCCGGCTCACCGGCCACGGCGCGCTCACCTACAACCCGTTCGCCGGCCTGCCGCTGCCCGGCTTCGAACCGCTGCCCGCGCTGCTCGCCGCGGCCCTCGCCTGGCCGGCGGTCCTGCTCATCGCCCGGCCGGCGCCCGCCCGCGGGGCCGCCGAGCGCGACGGCCGCCTCGCCGCGGAGCCCGCGCCGTGAGCCCCCTCGCGCTGCTCGAGGGCGTGACCTACACCTACCCGGGCAGCCCCCGGCCGGCGCTCGACGGCGTCAGCCTCGCCATCGAGCCCGGCAGCCTCGTCCTCGCGGCCGGCCCCTCCGCCAGCGGCAAGTCGACCCTCCTCCGCCTGTTCAACGGCCTCGTGCCGCAGTTCCACGGCGGCCGCATCAGCGGCAGCGCGCGGGTCGCCGGGCTCGACCCCTTCGCGGCCCCCGCGCGCCGGATGGCGCTCGAGGTCGGCATGGTCTTCCAGGAGCCGGAAGCGCAGGCCATCGCCGAGACGGTGCAGGAGGAGATCGTCTTCGGCATGGAGCAGCAGGGCATCGCCCCGGCCGAGATGCGCCGCCGGCTCGAGCGGCTCCTCGCCGAACTCGGCATCGAGCACCTCCGCGGGCGGCGGCTCGCCACGCTCTCCGGCGGCGAACGCCAGCGGGTCGCCATCGCCGCCGTCCTCGCGCTCGAACCGCGGCTGCTCGTGCTCGATGAGCCGACCTCCCAGCTCGACGGCGACGGCGCCGAGGCGGTCATCGGCGCGCTCGAAGGCCTCCGCCGCCGCGGCGACCTCGCCATCGTCGTCGCCGAGCACCGGCTGGAGCGGCTGCTGCCGCGGGCCGATGCCGTCATCGCCGTCGAAGCCGGCCGCGCCGCGCTGCTGGCGCCTGGCGAGGCCGCCGCCGTCCTCCGCTCGGTGCCGCCCGCCGTCGAGCTGGCGCGCCGGCTCGGGCTCCGGCCGCTGCCGCTGACGCTCGGCGCGGCGGCCGCCGCCTTCCGCGGGCGCGAGCTCGGGGCCGCGCCGCGCCCCCTGCCCGCGCCCGGCGCCGAACTCCTCCGCGCCGAGGGCCTCGCCGTCCGCTATGGAGCCGCCGAGGCGCTGCGCGGCGTCTCGTTCAGCCTCCGCGAGGGCGAAATCGTCGCCCTCGTCGGCCCGAACGGCAGCGGCAAGAGCACGCTCTTCCGCGCGCTCGCCGGGCTCGTCCAGCCGGCCGCCGGCGCGGTCCGCTTCGACGGTGCGCCCGCGCCGCGCGGCGCCCGCGAGCGCACCGCCCGCGCCGGCTTGGTGCCGCAGGACCCGGCTCTCGCCCTCTACCAGGAGTCCGTCGCCGCCGAGCTGGCCGAGACGCTCCGCCACCGCGGCCTGCCCCGCGGCCGTGCGGACCTCGAGGCCGCGGCCCGCGCCTGGACCGTCGACGGGCTGCTCGACCGCGACCCGCGCGACCTCTCGGTCGGGCAGCAGCAGCGCGTCGCCATCGCGGCGATGCTCGCCCACGGCCCCCGCACCTGGCTGATGGACGAACCGACGCGCGGCATGGACGGCCCGGCGAAGGCGTGGCTCGCCGCCCGGCTCCGGGAGCACGCGGCGGCCGGCGGCGCGGCCATCGTCGCGACCCACGACATCGAATCGGCGGCCCAGTTCGCGACCCGCGTCATCGGCCTGCAGGCCGGCGAGATCGTCTTCGACCTGCCGGCGGCCCGCGCCTTCGCCGCCGACGGCCCGCTGCCGACGCAGGTCGCGCGGCTCGTGCCGGGCGCCGTCACGCTCGAGGAGGTGGCCATCCCGTGCGCCGCCTGATCGCCGCCCTCGCCGCGGCTGCCGCGCTCGTCCCCTTCGCCGCCCGCGCCGACGGCGAAGCCGGGCTCGTCATCCAGGTCGGCGACCAGGTGACCACGTGGTGCGTGCCCTTCACTGGCGACAGCATCCCCGCCGAGCAGCTGCTCGCCGCGAGCGGCCTCCCGGTCGAGCAGTTCGGCGGCGGCAGCGGCCGGGTCGTCTGCGCCATCGGCCAGGTCGGCTGCTTCGATGCCGCGAACTTCGATGCCTGCTTCTGCCAGTGCAAGGGCGGCGATTGCACCTACTGGGCCTTCTTCACCCGGGCCTACGGCCGCGGCTGGGTCTACTCGTCGCTCGGCATTTCGCTGGCGAAGGCGAAGGACGGCGAGGTCCACGGCTGGAAGTGGGGCCGCGGCGGGCCCTCCAGCGCGCCCGCGCCGGCCGACATCACCTTCGAACAGATTTGCGGCCACCCGCCGCGCGGCGGCGCCGCCCCGACGGCCGCCGCCACCGCGCCCCCGCCGACGGCGCCCGCACCGGCGACGGCCGCGCCGGGGGCGGGGGGTTCGCCCGCTGCCGCATCGCCGGCGGCCGGCACAGCCTCGCCGGCGGCCAGCCCGGCGGGCGAAACGGCCACCGCCGCGCCCTCCCCGCCGACTGCGGCGGGCGTCACCATCACGGCCGCGAGCCCGGTGCCGCCGGGCAGCACCCCGGCCGCAAGCGGCGGCAGCGCGTCCGGCGCCGGCGATGACGCCGCCGCCGGGCGGCTCGCCGGCTTCGGCGCGGTCGCCGGGGCGCTCGTGCTCGCCATCATCGGCGCAGCAGCCTGGAGGCGGCGCCGTGGCCGTTAGCCCCGCCCTCCCCCGCGCCGCCGCCCGCCCGGCCGCCGCCCGCTTCGACCCCGGCGCGCTCGTCTTCGTCCTCCTCAACGTGCTGGGGCTGTTCGCCTACCTCCACCCGTTCTTCGCGCCCGGCGCCGTCGACGAAGGGTCGGCGTGGTTCGCCCACCAGGCCGATGCGCCGGTGGTGTTCGCCGGCATCGCCGCGCTCTGCCTCGTCCTCGTCGTGGCCGACCTCGCGAGCGGCGGGCTCGATAGCAAGCGGCTGGCCGTCCTAGGCGTGCTCTCGGCGCTGGCCGCGGTGCTGCGGACCATCACCCTGCCGGCGGGCGCGAACCTCTACTTCTTCCTCGTCATCCTCGGCGCGTTCACCTTCGGCGCGCGGCTCGGCTTCCTGCTGGGCGCGCTGTCGTTCTTCCTGAGCGCGGTGGTGACGGGCGGGTTCGGTCCGTGGCTGCCGTTCCAGATGTTCGCAGCGGGATGGATGGGCGCGAGCGCGGGGCTGCTCGGCCGTTTCGCCGATGCGCGGGAGCTCGGGCCGCGGCCCCGGCTCGCACTGGTCATCGCCTTCGGCTCGGCCTGGGGGCTGCTCTACGGCGCGATCACGAATCTCTGGGCCTGGCCGTGGATCGTCGCCGGGCCGGATATCTCCTACCAGGCGGGCGCCGGCCCGCTCGAAACGCTTCGCCGCTACTGGAACTACTACCTGCTCACCAGCCTCGGCTGGGATCTCTTCCGGACCATCTGCAACGCGGTGGTGCTCGCGGCCGTCGGTGGGCCGATCCTCCGCGCGCTCCTCCGCTTCCGCGAGCGGTTCTCGTTCGAACGCGCCGCGCCCGGCGGCTAGCGGCCGCCACCGCCGCAGCCCGCCGGTGCGACGGCGAGCGTCGCCTGCCGGCCCGCGCCGTCGTACGCGGTGAACGTCACCGGCCCGGCGCCCTGTCCGTCGAGCGTGAGCCCGGCGACCCACTGGAGGCCGCCGGCCTGGCCGAGGTCGACGCTGACGCTTTCGCCGCCGCCGGTGGTGAAGCTGGCCGTCACCCGCACCACGGCGATGTCGTCGACCGCCTGCGCGGCGAGCGTGACGCTCGGCCGGCCGCCGGCCGTCCCGCAGGTCATGCTCGCCGAGAGGATCTGCGGCGGCTGCCCGCCCCGCCGGCCGATGACCGGCACGGCGAAGCTGTTCGCCGGCCCGGTCACCGTCACCGTCGCCGGGTAGTCGCCTTCGTCCGCGGGGAGCGCCGAGCCATCGACCCGGAGCGTGATGGTGACCGACCCGTAGGCCGCGATGGTGCCGCCCGCGGGCCCGGTGAGCCACGCCGCCGAGGGCGCGAGGCTGTACTCCGCCGCGCAGCTGGTCGCGTTCTGCAGCTGGAAGCTGGCCTGGCTGCCGGCCTGGATGACGAGCGTGCCGGTGCCCGGCGGCAGCGAGAGCGATGCCGCGCAGGGCGTCGGCGTGGCCGATGGCGCGGCGGTCGGCGTCGCGGTCGCGGTGGCCCCGGGGGCCGTCGGCGTCGGGCTGGCCCCGGCGGATGTCGGGCTCGGCGCCGGCGTGGCGCCGCCGGCCGGCGCGGCCGTCGGCGAAGCGCCGCCCGGGCCGCCGCCGGGCGAGGGGCTCGACCCGGCCGTAGGCGAGCTGCCCGCACCCCCGGCGGATGGGGACGGGCTGCCGCCGCCCGCCGCCGTCCCGGGCGAGGGGCTGACCGGCACGATGATCGTCTGGCTGCCGCCGCCGGCGGCGGGAGTCGCGAAATCCGGGCTGCCCTGCCGCGCGCCGCTGCCGTCATCCCGCGTGAGCGCGAGCGGGCTGAAGGGCAGGACGAGCGCGAGGAGCAGCACGCCCGCGGCCATGCCGAGCAGGGCCCCGGCGCGAACGAAACCGGGCGAGGTGAAGCCGTGGCCGACCTGCGGCGGGGCCTGCCTGGCCGACGGGTCCGGCTGGCGCGGCTGCGGCCGAGGCCCCGGCGCGCGGAGCAGCTGCTCGAGGCCCGCGGCGCGGACGCCCGGGGGCGCGGCGACCGGCGCGAGCCCGCCGAAGACGGCCAGCGGCGCGAGCCGGCGGCGCCGCTCCCGGCACGCGCCGCACCGCTCGACGTGGCGGTCGACGGCCTTCCGCACGGCCGGCGTCATCGCCCCGGCGGCCGCGGCCGGCGCGAGCACCGCCGCCAGCTCCTCGCACCGCTCGCCGGCCTGCTTCCAGAGCACGTAAGCGCCGATGGCGCTCTCGACCGTCTTCTTCAGCCGGTGGAGGAGGACATACGCGTTGTTGCGGGTGATGCCGAGCGCGGCGGCGATCTCCTCCGCATCGAGCCCCTGCCGGAGGTGGAGGTCGAGCAGCGAGAGCTGGCGCGGGTCGAGCCCCGCCGCCGCCTCCCAGACGAGCTTCGCAGCCGCCGCGGCTTCTGCGGCCTCCTGCGGGCTGGCGAACCGCGAAGGGTCGACCACGTCGAAGGCGAACTCCTCGCCCTCGCCGTCGATGACGGCGAGGGGCCGCGTGCGGCCGCGCCGCTCGAGGCGGTTGAGCGCGGTGTTCCGTGCGATGCTGAAGAGCCAGCTGCGGAAGCTGGCACCCTGCTTGAGGCCCCCGAGCGCGTTCATGGCCTTGAGGAACGTCTCCTGGGCGATGTCCGCGGCCTCGTCCCGGTTGCGCACCATGCGCGCGGCGAAGTCGTAGACGGCATCGAAGTACCGCTCGTACAGCTGTGCGAGCGCTTCCCGGTCGCCGCCCTGCGCGGCTTCGACGAGGTCCGCGTCAGTGAGCTGGGTCATGCCAACTCCATGCGCCCGGGAGGGGGCGGAGCCCGCCGGGCAGGGATTCGACCGCCCGGGGGTGCCACATCTTACACCGGCGGTCCATCAGGCCCGGCGCGCGCGCTCCCGCCACCAGCCTTCGAGGAAGCCCGCGCCGTAGCTCACGTGCATCGTGGCCATGGCGGCGAAGGTGAGCGCCGGGTTCGCCCCGTGGCGCTGCGCCGCCCGGTAGGCCGCGAACCCGCCGAGCCCGGCGTACGCCAGCCCGAGGCCCCGGAGCGCCAGCCGCGCCGGCTTCGAAACCCGGCCGAGGAGCCAGAGCGCCGGGCCGCCGGCCACCATCGCGGCGGGGGCGAAGTGCCGCGCGCGCAGCGGCCGCCCGCGCGCGAACAGCGTCCCCTTCGCCGCGCCGTACTCCCGGTACTGCCGGGCCAGCGCCCGCAGCGTCCGCCGCGGGTAGTAGCTCGACCGGATCGCCGGGTCGAGCCAGATCTTCCCGCCCGCTTCGATGAGGCGCGCGTTGTAGCTGTCCTCATCCGCGCCGTCGACCGTCTCGTCGAACTCGCCGACGACCTCCCACACCCGCCGGTGGTAGCAGCCGAACGGCACGGTGTCGACGTAGCCCGCCTCGCTTGCATAGCGGAATTTCGCGTTGCCGACGCCGAAGGGGGAGGACATCGCGGCCGCGATGGCGCGGCCGACAGCGCCTTCGCCGATCGTCTCGATGGGGCCGCCGACGCAGGCCGCGCCCGTCCGCTTCAGCGCCTCGACGGACTGGCGGACGAAATCGGGCCGCACCGTGCTGTGGGCGCCGATGATGATCCAGCAGTCGCCGCGGGCCGCCTTCATCCCCTCGTTCAGGCCCGCCACGGTGATCCGCCGCGGGTTGTCGACCAGCTCCAGCCGGGCGAACGGCGACGGGTAAGCGCGCACCAGCTCCCGTGTCCGGTCGCTGCTGCCGCCGTCCGCGACGATGACTTCGATGCCGCCGGCGCCGTAGTCCTGCGCCGCGAGCGCATCGAGCAGGGCGGTGATGTACCGCTCTTCGTTCAGGCAGGGGATGACGATGGAGACGAGCGGCCGGTCCGGCAGGGTGAGCGGCGCTTCGTCGAGGCGGGCGGCAGCGGCGGGTGCGGTCATGCCTCCACGCTATCACGGCCCGCCCGGCGGTCAATCCGCGCGAGGTGCCATGCTTCGACGCGGGCGGCGATGCGGACGGCGTCGTGGTGCTGTTCGACCCAGCGGCGGGAGGCGGCGCCGACGGCCTCGGCCACCACCCGGTCGTCGAGCAGCCGCTCGGCCGCGTCGGCTACCTGCGCCGGCGTCTCGGTGTGGACGACCGGCGCCTCCGCGCCATAGACGTCCGCGAAGCGGAAGGAGGCGATGACCGGGCGGGCGCAGGCCATGCCTTCGAGCTCGACCATCCCGATGGCGCCCTCGTGGACCTGCCCGATGAGCACCCGGTGGCGCGCCATGAGCGCCGGCAGCCGCTCCCGCGGCTGGCGGAGGAGGAGCACGACGCTGGGCAGCCGCTCGAACTCGCGCGTGAGTTCGCCGCCGGCGATGGCGGTCACCCGCAGGCCGGGCCGCCGCGCCGTGAGCTGCTCCACGGCGGCAAGGATTTTCCCCGCCCCCTTGTTCTCTGCCAGCGCGCAGATGATGAAGACGTCCCGCGCATCGGGCGGGAGCGGTGCCGGCCGGAAGGTGGCGAGGTCGACCGGGTTCGGCAGGAACTCGGCGTCGGGGCGCACGGCCCGGCACCACGGCTCGAGGTCCGGCGTCGAATAGTACACGTGCGCTGCCCGCTGCATCGCCAGCCGGATGAGCCCCCGCCACGGCCTCCGGGCGAGGTCGCGCACGTCGTCGCCGTGGCAGTGGAGGACGTACGGCACGCCGGCGAGCACGCCGACGAGGCCGAGGTAGGCGTAGTGGATGTGGACGGCGTCGTAGCGGCCCCGCCGGAGCCGCCACGCCAGCCGGAGCCAGTCGGCCAGCCGCAGCGGCGCGACCGCCAGCTTCAGCAGCGGCGGCAGCGAGGCGCCGTACAGCCGGGGCTGGAGCAGCTCCGTTTCGTGGCCGCGCGCCCGCAGGCCCGCCGCAAGCTCGGAGGCGACGGAGGCGACGTCGTTGACCTGTGCGAACCGCATCAGGCCGCCGGCGCCGCGGGGATAGGCTCGCCCCGGACGATCGCCTGCGCCACCGCTTCGACGCGGTCGACGATGCGCTCGAGGCCGTGGTGCCGCTCGACCCAGGCGCGGCCGGCGGCGCCAATCCGGTCCCTCGCGGCCGGGTCGTTCGCCAGCCGCTCGACGACCCGGGCGATGTCGTCGCCATCGACGGCGGAGAAGAACGGCGGCGGCTCGCTGTAGCCGCCGCGCTCGTTGAACCAGGTGACGACCGGCCGGCCGCAGGCCATCGCCTCGAGCTCGGCCATGCCGGCAGAGCCGAGCCGCGCCTGCCCGATGACGATGCCGTGCTCGTCGATGATCTGCGGCAGCCGGGAGCGCGGGTGGCGGGCGTAGAGTGTGACGTTCGGCAGCGCCCGGAACGCCCCGGTAAATTCGCCGCCGCCGAACGCATCGATGCGCAGGTCCGGGACGCGCTGGGCGAGCAGCTGGCAGGCGCGCAGGATCCGTTCTGCCCCCTTCACCTTCGTCAGCGCGCAGGCCACCCACACCGCCCGGTGGGCCGAGGCCGGCGTCCGCGGCGCGAAGACCGAGGTATCGATGGGGTTCGGCAGGAACTCCGCGTCCGGCCGCAGCGGCAGCACCCACGAGGCGAGGTCCGGCGTCGAATAGAATACGTGGCGCGCCTGCCGGACGGCGTTGGCGATGAGCGGCCGGGTGACGAACGTGCCGCCGCGGAGGTCCGTCCCGTGGCAGTGGAGGATGTAGGGAAAGCCGCCCAGCGCCCCGATGTTGCCGAGGTAGGCGTAGTGGATGTGGACGAGGTCGTACCGCCCGGCCCGGACCCGGCGGATGATATCGAGCCAGTCGAGCGCGCGGATGGGGCCGGTGATGGGCTTGATGTTCGGCGGGAGCTTCGCGCCCACCAGCCGGGGATAGACGTAGTCGACGGTGTGGCCGCGGGCGCGCAGCCCGGCGCCGATCTCGGTCGCGACAGAGGCGATGTCGTTGATCTCGGCGATCCGCATCGGCCTCACCCCTCGCCCGGGCGCCGCGATGGGCTGAGCCACTCCAGCGAGAAGATAGCGACGAGGCCGAAGATGACCGTGACAGCGAGGGCGACGGCCACGCGGCCCGCCAGCGAGCCTGCCAGCCCGCCGGAGAACGAGTAGCTCACCTCCAGCCGGCTCTCTGCGCTGCCGACGGCGATTTGCGCGTTGCCGAGGTTGACGAACGCCGCATCGCGCACCTGCCGGAGGCCGCGCACTTCGTTCAGCAGCGCCTGCGTGGCGCTGTCCATCTGCTGCTCCGGGAGCGCGGGAGCGAGGCTGGCGTACTCGCGGAGGGCCGCCTCGAGCGAGGCCACCCGGGCGGCCAGCACGGCCTGCGCCTGCCCCGCCTGAACCGGCTGGCCGATGACCGCGGCCGCGGCCGCTGCAGCCGCCTCCGGGCTGGCGCTGCCGATGCCCGCGAGAGCGCCCTTCGCCTCAGCCAGCTGCCGCTCGAGCACGGCCCGCTGCTCGGTGACGAAGACGAGCGGGTTGGTGTCGCCCCGCGTCTCCACCAGCGCGGCGAGGTCGATGCCGCGGCCGGCCGTCGCGGCTTCGAGCCGGCGGTAGGCCTCCTGGTACGCGGCCTCGGCGTTCGCCGCTACCTGCCGGCGGCGCTCCACGAACCGCGTCCGGAAGAGCCCGTCCGGGGCCGTGTACTCCCGGGCGTACACATCGACGAAGGCCTGCCGGTACCGCTCCGCTTTCGCCTTCTCCGGGTCCGATATCGAGACGGTGAGGATGCCGCGTGAAATCCCATCTCCCACGGAGATTGGGAAGAGGCTCACGCTGAAGCGGGCGTAGTCGAAATCCGGCTCGCCGACGGCATCGATCACCTTCTGCTTGAAGGCCGGGTCGGAGGTCATCGCCTGCGCCTCGAAAATCCGCAGGCCCCGGTCGCCGCCGACCACGAGGTCGTGCACCGTCGTATCGAGCGTCATCGTGGCGACGGCGGTGGAGCCGCCCGTCAGCGCGCCGACGGCCAGCGCGGCGAGGATGCCGAGCGCGGCAAAGGGGAGGAAGACCCACCAGCGGCGCCGGATGACCTGGAAATCGCGCTGGAGGCCGCTGGTTTCGGTGGGCATCGCGGGGTATGGTAGGTTCGCCCGGTTTCTGGGGTCAATCGTGAGAGCTTTCACGAGGTGTTCGTGCCGCATCTCGACCTCGCGCTCGTGGTCTTCGTCCAGGCGGCCCTCCTCGCCGCGGTCATCATCCTCCGCGAGCCGAAGCTCCTCATCCCGGCGGTCGTGATCGGCCTGCCGTTCGAATACCTCCAGACGGAGACGGTGGGGATGCTCGGCGAGGGCGGCGTCGGCGGCGCGATACGCGCCATGCTGAACCCGGGCAAAGCCGCGATGGCCGCCACCATCGCGGTCGCGGCCTGGCGCGCCCGTTACGAGCCGCGCCGCCTCTTCCCCCGGTCCGGGGTGCTGCTCGGGGTGCTGGTCATCGTCGCTCTCTCCATCCTTGGGCTCGGCTGGGCCGATGCCCAGCGCCCGAACAACGCGACGCTCATCCTCCTGATGTACGCCGCCTTCGTCTTCGCCGCGCCGTCCCTGGTCGAAGACCGGCGCGACCTCGAGCGGATCATCGCCGCGTTTTTCCTCGCGGCGATCGGCCTCTCCGTGCTGGCCGTCGCGCAGCGCGTGCTGGGCGTCTTCCAGTGGCGGGCCGTCCTCGTCCAGTCGGATGCGTACAGCTACCGCTCGAACGCGACCTTCGCAGACCCGAACAACCTGGCGCGTTTCCTCGCGATCACGATGGCGCTGGCGGCGGCCGCCATCCTCGCGCTCGGACCGCGGCGGCTCACGGTCTACCTCGCCGTCCCCGCGCTCCTCCTCTCGGCGCCGGCGCTGATCGCGACGGCCTCCCGCTCGGGCTGGCTCGGCATGCTGATGGCCTGTTTCCTCGTGGTGCTGCTGGCCCCGGTGGCCCGCTATACGAAGCTCCGCATCACGGCGGCGGCCTTCGGCACGCTCGGCGCGCTCCTCGGCATCCTGCTGCTCCAGGGCGGCTCCGATGCGCAGCGGGTGCGCTCGCTCGCCCACGGCGTCGATGCCGTCCTTGGCGTTCGTCAGTTCCTCATCCGCGCCGGCTGGGAGATGTTCAAGGACAACCCGCTCTTCGGCGTCGGCACCGGCGGTTTCCAAAACGCGCTCCTGCTGGTCTACAACTGGGTGATGCCCTACTGGGCGAAAACGTCGCTCTCCCACACCTCGTTCATCAGCATCCTCGCCGAGTGGGGCCTGCTCGGCGTGGCCGCCTTCGGGTTCTTCGCGGCCCGGGCGGGCGGCGCGGCGGTGCGCGTCTACCGCGCCGCCCGCGACCCCTTCCAGCGGATGCTGGGCGGCTGGCTCATCGCCGCCTTCGTCGAGATCCTGTTCCAGTCCCAGTCCGAGGGGCGGCTGTTCGAAGAGCCCTACCTCTGGCTGCTGCTGGCCCTCGCCGCGGCGCTCGAGATGGGCGCCGCCGCCCGCGAGCCTGCGCCGGGCCCGGAACCCGCCGCGGCCGACGACGCACCCGCGGCCCCCGCCGCCCCGCCGGCCCCGGCCGGCGCCCCCGCCTGATCGCCCCCCGGCCGGCCGGGCGGTAGCATGAGCGCCATGTACACGGTGCTCGCCGGCGGCGTCGGCGCATCCCGGTTCCTCCAGGGGCTGGCGATGGCCGTCCCCCCGCGCGACATCACCGTCATCTCGAACACGGGCGACGACCTCGAGTTCGCCGGCCTCCACGTCTCACCCGATACCGACATCGTCATCTATGCGCTTGCCGGGGCGGTGAACCCCGGGACCGGCTGGGGCCTCGCAGGCGACACCTTCGCCGTCGTCGAGGCCCTCCAGCGGTTCGGCTACGAACGCTGGTTCAACCTCGGTGATCGCGACCTCGCGACGGCGCTCCACCGCACCCGCCTCCTCCGCGAAGGCTGGCCGATGCACCGCGTCGCGGCCGACCTCGCCCGCGCGTGGGGCCTCGAGTGCCGCATCCTGCCGATGAGCGATGAGCCCGTGCGCACCATCGTCCTCGGCCCGGGCGGCGAGCTCCCCTTCCAGGAGTACATGGTCCGCCTCCGCGCGGAGCCGGAGGTGCAGGGCTTCCGCTTCGCCGGCGCGGAAGCGGCCCGTCCGGCCCCCGGCGTCCTCGAGGCGGTCCGCGAAGCCCGCGCCGTCATCCTCGCGCCGAGCAACCCGTTCGTCAGCATCGGCCCGATCCTCGCTGTGCCGGGCATCCGCGAGGCGCTGGCGGAGACGCGGGCAGTCCGGGCCGCCATCAGCCCGGTCATCGCCGGCCAGGTGGTCAAAGGCCCCGCCGGCAGGATGCTCGCCGCCCTCGGCCACGAGGTTTCGGCCCTCGGCGTGGCGCGGCTCTACGCCGGGCTCATCGACCTCTTCGTGCTCGATACGGCCGACGCCGCCCTCGCGCCGGCGGTGGAGGCGCTCGGCATGCGCGCGCTCGTCACCGAGACGCTGATGACGACGCCGGAGCGGAAGCGCGAGCTGGCGGCGGCGGTGCTCGCAGCCCTGGAGGGTGCCCGGTGAGCCTGCCCGTCCTCATCCCCGTCAACCGGCTCGACCGGGCGAAGGGCCGCCTCGCGCCGCTCCTCACGGAAGCCGAGCGCGAGGAGCTGTCGCTCATCACGCTGGAGACCGTCGCCCATGCCGCCGGCGCCGCGGCCGTCATCCTCACGGCCGACCCGCGCGTGCGCGAGCGGATGGCCGGCCGCTACCGCGTGCTCGAGGAAGACCCGGCCGCCGAGGGCCTGAACGCCCAGCTCGAGGCGGCCATCGCCCGCCTCCGGGCCGACGGCACGGTCGCCGACCGCCTCCTCATCCTCCACGCCGACCTCCCGCTCGTCCGCGCCTGGACCATCGAGACGCTCGACGCCGAAGACCCCGGCCCGGGGAGCGCCGTCCTCGTCCGCAGCCGCGACGGCGGCACGAACGCGATGCTGCTCCACCCGCCGGGCCGCTTCCCGCTCGCCTACGGGCCGGGCAGCTTCGAACGCCACGCCGCCGCCGCCCGCGCGGCCGGGATGCAGGTCATCGAAAGCGAGAACCGCGAGCTCGCGCTGGACCTCGATACGCCCGGCGACGTCGCCGAGCTGCTCCGCACGGCCCGCGGCCAGCAGACGGCCGCCGGCCACTACCTCCTCGCCATCGGCGCCGAGCGGCGGCTTGCGGAGGCCCGCGCGTGAGGCTCGCCCGCGCCCTCGGCGGAGCGGCGGCCGCGGCGCTCATCCTCTTCGCCGGCGCTGCCTGCGGCTCCGAACGGCAGACGGCGCCGCCGCGGCCGACGCCGACGCCCACGCTCGAAGGCGCCCGGCCCGCCGGCGAACGGACCGTCACCGATATGGCCGGCCGCGAAGTCCACCTCCCGGCGCGCATCGAACGGGTCGTCGTCACCGCGCCGGCCGCCGCCGACTACGCCCGCGCGCTCGGCCTGCAGGTCATCGGCCAGCCCTCCGACATCCCCGCGGCGGAGGGCGCCCGGCCGGTCGGCTCGACGCTAAACCCCGATTTCCCCGCCATCGCCGCGCTCGCGCCGGACCTCGTCATCGGCGACGCCGCCGTGCAGGGCGCGCGCATCCCGGATTTCGACCGCTTCACGGTGCCGGTTTACCTCGTGAAGGCGGCCGACTACCTGGCGATCCTCGACGCCGTCGAGCGGCTCGGCGAGGCCGTCGGCCGGCAGGAGGAGGCAGCGGCCCTCCGCGCCGACCTCGAAGGGCGGGTGGTGGCGGCCGCGCTCGCCGCGCGCGAGCGCCGGGCCGCGCAGGGCGGCCTCCGCGTCCTCGTCCTCACCGGCGCGGGGCGCGACGTCTTCGCGGCCGGCCCGGCGACCTACATCGGCAACCTGCTCAGCATGCTCGGCGCCGAAAACGCGCTCGCGAACCCGCCCGAGGGCGGCCCGCTGCCCGGCTTCGGCGTCATCGACCCCGGCGCGGCGGCCCTGCTCGCGCCCGATGTCGTCCTCGTCCTGCCCGCCGGCGACGGCGGCCTCGATACGCTCATCCGCACGGACCCGGCATGGGCCGCGGCCCCCGCGGTGCGGAGCGGCCGCGTCTACGCCATCGACCGGATGCTCTTCCTCCGCGCGCCGGGGCCGCGCGTCGCCGAGGCGATCGAGACGCTGCTCGGCCTCCTCTGGCCGGCGCGCTAACCCTGCGCCTGCGCGGCCGCCATCGCCTCGAGGATGAGCGGGTGCGGCCGCTCCTCCAGCGTATCCAGCACCTCGTACGCGCGCAGGTCGTGGATCGCCGAGAGCGAGCGCCGGAGCATCGCCTTCGCCAGCTCGACGCCCCGGTCGTTGGCGAGGTCGATCGACCCGGCGGACACCACCGGGTAGGTGAGGCACCACATCACCGTCATCCGGTAGTCCTCCCAGCACTGCTCCCACGGGTACTCGCGCACGCCGTGCTCCACGAGCGTCTCGTGGTACGCCCGCACGATGTCGCGCTCGTGCGCCTTCCGCACGGCGGGGTCGACGGACTGGCTCATGAAGTAGCCGATGTCGTACGGCCCGCGGGCCTTGACGGCGATCTGCCAGTCGACGAGCGTCAGCGGCGCGTCACCCTCCGGGCTGCCCCAGAAGACGTTGTCGAGCCGAAGGTCGCCGTGGCAGAGCGTCTCCGGCGCGCCGGAGAAGCGGTCCTGCATCGGGTTCATCCGGTGCATGTAGCGCAGCACCATCTCGCGCTCGAAGTCGGTCAGTTCGCTGCCGAAGTTCTGGAGGAACGGCTCGACCGCCTGGGCGAAGGCGACGGCCGCCATCAGGTTCACCGGGTCGTTCCCGCGCGGGATCCAGTCGAGCGCGTCGAGCTCCGGCGAATTCCACCAGCGGGCGTGCAGCCGGCCGACTTCCCGGGCGAGGGTGTAGCACTCTTCGGCGCTGGCGCCGGCCACCTGGTCGCCGAGGCGGAGCCCGCCGAGGTCCTCCATGAGGATGACGTACTGCACCGTCTCCGGGTCGCCGGCGGCGTAGTAGGCGCGGGCGCTGCGCACGCCGATCCGGTCGGCCAGCTCGTCGTAGATGCGCCGTTCTTTTTCGTAGAAGCCGAGCATGTGCGCGACGCCGCGCCCGCCGGGGTCGGCCGTCGGGATCTTGGCGATGAGCGTCGCCGGCGCGCCGGGCTCCTCCCGGTCGTAGACGAGGGTGATGCGGGCGAGCTCGCCGAGGATGCCGACCCCGGCGCCGATGCGCTCGCGCGGGGCCTCGACGACGCGCGCCTCGCGGAGGTGGCCCCGCTCCCGCAGCGCAGCGGTGAGCCACTCCGGCGTGACCTCGTCCATCGTGGCGGGAATGGAAAGGCTGGTCATACAGCAAACCCCCCGGGCGAACAGATTCGAGGAATCTAGCACCCGGGGGGCTTCGGAGCGATGCGCGCGCTTGCGCCGTTAACCTGCCGCTACATCAGCGGCGGCGGCGCCTTCGGCGGGTCGCGCCATTCCACCACCGCGAGGGTGATGATGGCGGCGAGCGTCGTGGCCGCGAGGCTGATGCCGCCGAGGATCGCGACGACCCGGCGGGTATCGCGGCTCACCTCATCGATGTCGCCGAGCAGCACCGAGACGGTGAAGATCGCCGTCAGCCCGAGGAACGCCCCCGGCACGGCGAGCGCCTCCCACTTGCCCCGCTGCGCGAGGTAGCCGAACGCCAGCCCGGCGATCGCGAAGAAGGGGATGAACGAGACGAGCCACTCGCGGTGGTTGTCCCACGAATCCCGCAGCTGGAACATCGCGACCGTCAGCAGCAGCGCGAAGACGGCGCCGAAGCCGTAGCCCCAGAAGCGGGCGGCGATGTCTTTCCACGTGACAGCCGGGCCTTTCGGCCGCGTCGCGCGGTCGTGGATGAAGTCGGATTTCTGCGGTTCGAACGGAGCAGGGAGGGAGAAATCGGCCATCGTGGGCCGATTGTGGCCGGGAACGCCGGCTTCCGGCAAGCGCTCAGGCGCTGAGGGCGGCCTGCCGCGCGGTGATCGCTTCGAGCCAGCGCCGGTCGCGGCCGTTCGGCCGGCGGTCCAGCCGCTCTTCGAGGATCGCCCGCGCCTGCTCGAGCCGGCCCGCCCGCGCGCACGCCTCGATGAGCGTCTCCTCGAAAACGTCGCGCTGGGCGTGGCTGCCGCCGAGCCGGATGAACTCCGGCCGGGCGAGCTGGAAGAGGTTCGCCGCCCGGCTCCAGTCGCCGTGGGCAAAGGCGAGGTACGCCTCGCCGAGCGTCACCAGCATCGGGCCGGCGTTCAGCTTGCCGCCGGCGGCACGGTCGCGCAGCTGGCCGACGAGCGTGGCCAGCCGGGCCGTGTCGTTCGCGGCGCACCACGCGATGAGGCAGTGCACATCGGCCCACGTGATCCCGGCGCGGGGGAAGTGCTCCGCCGCATACGCGGCCACCTCGCCCCACGGCAGCTCCTCCGCCGGCCGCTCGGTGAGCGTGCAGCGCCAGAGCAGCGAGGCGGCATCGGCGATCGTGCCGAGCGGCGGCGACGTCGCCACCGTCGGCCGGATGACCCGGTCGTACAGCTCCAGCACGCGGTCGAAATTCCCGGCCGCGAGCTCGAAGAGGGCGAGGTGCCAGTGGTTGTGGACGTAGAGCTGGTGGGCCGGGTCGTAGCCGATGAGCCACTCCCGCAGGAAGGCGGCTCCGCCCTCGGCGTCGCCGGTTTCGTAGGCGATGTGGGCGACGGTGTGCGAGGCGTGGCCGTTGCGGAGGTTCCCCGCGAGCGAGCGTTCGACCGCCTGCCGCGCTTCTTCGTGGCGGAACAGCTCGTTGTAGGCGAAGGCGAGCTGCGAGAGGAACCACCAGTCGTCGCCGTAGGCCGGGGCGAGCGGTTCGAGCAGGGCGAGCTGCTCGTCGTTCCGCTCGAGCCGGCCGCTGAAGCCGATGAGGCCGTAGACGCCCGTCGCCTGCGAGAGCACGAAGGCGTCGCGCGGGAACTCGGCGATGTGCGCGCGGAGCTTCTCGAGGGCGGCGCGGCTGTCGCCGGCGATGGCGGCGGCGATGCATTCGACGTGCTGGCGTTCGCGCCGGGTGGCCCCGCCGACCACCTGCTGGGCCCGCGCCGCCGCCTCCCGCGCCTCCAGCGGGCGGGCGCGGAACTGGAGCATGCGCGCCTCGGCGATGTGGGCGAGGGCGAAGCCCGGGTCCTCCTGCCGCGCCTCGCGGAAACAGTCTTCGGCCTCCGCCTCGGCGGCGAGGGCGTGGTCGAGCCCGCGGCAGTAGGCCTCGGCGGCCCTCGCGGAGGTCGTCGACAGCGGCAACCCGTACCGGTCGGTGAACGGCATGGCATCCCCCCGGGGCGGCGTGCGCGCATTCTAGGCCAGCGGCGCGCCGGCCGCGCGGGTCAGCTGCCGCCGCCGCTCCCCTTCGGCACGGGGAAGAGCGCCCAGAGCCCGTTGTGGTCGCTCGCGTAGAGCAGCCGGCCGTCGGCCAGCCGCACCGGCCGGTCGGCGAGCGGCCCCGCCACGGACGCGCTCCAGCCGGCGGAGAAGATGAACGACGTCCGCTCGGCGGGCGGCGGCTGCTCGCCGAGGACGGAGGGCCGGCAGCAGGTGGCCGGGTTCGTCACCGCCAGCGGGTCCTCGAAGCCGAGCGCGCGGATCGCCTCGTAGGCGGGCGAGCCGGGCGGGTCGGAGAGGTCGGCGAGGATGATCGCCGGGCCGCCGCCGCGCTGCGCCTGCACGAACTCCGCGAACGATTCGGCCTGCTGCCCGCGGAGCCGCTCGCTCCCGCCCGTGAGGTGGGTGATGAAGGCGTCGATCGTCGGCAGGGCGGGCGGCCCCTTGATGCGGACGTGGAGCGCGGCCCGCCCTTCCGTCTCGCTCGTGCGGGGGTTGAGCCACGCCGGCGTCGCGCCCTGCACCACCCAGCGGTCGCTCCGGACGAGGACGAGTTCGCCCTCTTCGAATCCGATCTGCTTCGCCAGCTCCCGGTTCTGCGCCTCCGTCCGGCCGGTGAACCACGGGTTCGCCTGCACGAAGAGCGGCTCCATCTTCAGCTCGGCGGCGAGCTTCGCCACGGCCGAGCCGTGGGTCGCCGTCCACGTGGCTTCGCTGAAGCCGGCGAGGTCCGGCCGGTAGCTCCGCAGCTCTTCCGCCACGAGCTTCAGCCGGTCTTCGAACGTGTCGCCGGCGGTGGTGTCGTTGGCGTCGGTCGCGATGGGGCTCATCAGGTTCAGGTAGGCGACCCGGAACTCGGTCGGCTCGGGCGTGGGCTCCGGCGTGGGCACGGGCTTCGTGGGCGTCGGCTCCGGCGTTTCGACCGGCCGGGCGTAGCTGTCGCTCGGCGGTTTCGAAGAGCAGGCGGCGGCGAGGCTCCCCGCCGAGAGCGCGCCGAGGCCGATGAGGAAGCGCCGCCGGCTCAGCATTGACATTCCCCCGCGGGCGCTGCTGTAGTGAACCGTACCGGCGATGACGGAGACGAGTAGCGCCGCATCGGCCGTCCAGCGAGCCCCGCGCGGTGGAAGGGGGCACGGCACGGCAGCGCGAAGATCCCTCCCGAGCCCCCGGCCGAACGGCGCCGCGCGCGCCCAGTAGACCCGGGCGGAGGCCCACCGTTAGCAGGGGCAGGGGCGTGACAGCGCCCCACGAGGGCCCGCCGCGAGGCGGGAACCAGGGTGGTACCGCGGGCGCGCGCGCCCGTCCCTGGAGCGGGGGCAGGCGCGCGCTGTCGTGTCCGGGCCTCCGTGCGCGCAACCATCTCTCGCCGAAGGGTACGATACCGCGGCCCTCCGCGGCCTTCGCCTATCGCGCCCGCCGGCGTCAATGCTGCTTTCCGCACCGGAGGCCACCGTGTTCCGACCCGTCGACCCGAAGGTCAGCTTCCCCGCCCTCGAAGAGCGCATCCTCCAGTTCTGGAAGGAGCAGCGCATCTTCGAAAAGAGCATCGAGCAGCGCCCCGAAGACAACCTCTTCGTCTTCTACGAAGGCCCGCCCACGGCCAACGCCCGGCCCGGCATCCACCACGTCCTCTCCCGCGTCTTCAAGGACCTCGTCCCCCGCTACCGCACGATGCGCGGCTACCGCGTGCCCCGCAAAGGCGGCTGGGATACCCACGGCCTGCCCGTCGAGCTCGAAATCGAAAAGGAGCTCGGCCTCAAATCGAAGCCCGAGATCGAGGCCTACGGCATCGCCGCCTTCAACGAAAAATGCAAGGAGTCCGTCTCCCGCTACGTCGAAGAGTGGACCCGCCTGAGCGAGCGCATCGCCTTCTGGGCCGATTACGACCACCCCTACGTCACCTACGACAACGGCTACATCGAAACCTGCTGGTGGATCTTCAAGCAGCTCTGGGACGCCGGGCTGGTGTACCAGGACTACCGCTCGACGCCCCACTGCCCCCGCTGCGGCACCAGCCTCTCCGACCACGAAGTCGCCCTCGGCTACCAGGACGACGTGCCGGACCCCTCCGTCTTCGTGAAGTTCCGCATCCCCGGCGATGCGCTCGCCGACGCCGGCTACCGGGCGGCCGGGCCGCTCGCCCTCGTCGCCTGGACGACGACGCCGTGGACGCTGCCGGGCAACGTCGCGCTCGCCGTGAAGGCCGATGCGGAGTACGGCGTCTACGAGCTGGAGGGCGAGGCCGTCATCCTCGCGGAAGCCCTCGCGCCGAAGGTGCTCGGCGGCGAACCGCAGCCGGCCGCCCGCCTCCGCGGCGAGCAGCTCGTCGGCCTCGCCTACGAACCGCTCTACCGGCCCGAGCTGCTCGGCCACCCGGTGATGCGGTTCGACGACGACGGCCGGCTCCGGCCGCTCGCCGCCGGCGAGGCGACGGACGGCCTCCGCCGCGTCATCGCCGCCGACTACGTCTCGCTCGAAGACGGCTCCGGCATCGTCCACATCGCCCCCGCGTTCGGCGGCGAGGACTTCGAAGAAGGCAAGCACTACCGGCTGCTCTTCGCCCAGCCGATCGACCTCCGCGGCATCATGGCCGAGGGGCTGCCCGGCGCCGGGAAGTTCGCCAAGCAGGCCGACCGCGATGTCGAGCGCGACCTCGAAGAGCGCGGGCTGCTGCTGAAGAAGGGCACCATCAAGCACACCTACCCGTTCTGCTGGCGCTGCGGCACGCCGCTCCTCTACTACGCGAAGCCGAGCTGGTACCTCCGCACCACGGCCCTCCGCGAGCAGCTGCTCGCCGGCAACGAGCGGATCAACTGGTATCCCGAGCACATCAAGCACGGCCGCTTCGGCAACTGGCTGGCGAACAACATCGACTGGGCCGTCAGCCGCGAACGGTACTGGGGCACGCCGCTCCCCTTCTGGCGCTGCGAGGCCTGCGGCGAAGCGGCCTGCATCGGCTCGAAGGCCGAGCTCATCGAGCGCGCCGAGGACCGCGCCGCCGCCGAGGCGCTCGACGACCTCCACCGGCCGTACGTCGATGCCGTCACCATCCGCTGCGCGGCCTGCGGCGGCACCGCCCGGCGCGTCCCCGAGGTGGCCGACGCGTGGTTCGACAGCGGCGCGATGCCCTACGCCCAGTGGCACTTCCCCTTCGAACACGAGGCGGAGTTCCGCCGCCACTTCCCGGCCGACTTCATCTGCGAGGCGATCGACCAGACGCGCGGCTGGTTCTACACCCTCCACGCCGAGGCCACCCTGCTGAAGGCCGCCGGCGCCATCCCCGACGGCATCGCCTACAAGAACGTCATCTGCCTCGGCCACATCAACGACGAAAAAGGCAACAAGATGTCGAAGAGCCGGGGCAACACCGTCGACCCGTGGACGGTGATCGAGAAGCACGGCGCCGATGCGACCCGCTGGTACATGTACGCCGCCAGCCCCGCCGGCATGCCCCGCCGCTTCAGCGCCGGCCTCGTCGAAGAGGGCCTCCGGCGCTTCCTCCTCACCCTCTGGAACACTTACAGCTTCTTCGTCAGCTACGCCAACATCGACGGCTTCCGGCCGGCCGGCGGCCGCGTCGAACCGGCCGCCGAGATCGACCGCTGGCTGCTGAGCGAGCTGAACGCCCTCGTCGCGAAAGTCACCGCCGAGCTCGAGGAGTACGACCCGACGGACGCCGCCCGCGCCATCGAAGCCTTCGTCGATGACCTCTCGAACTGGTACGTCCGCCGCTCCCGCCGCCGCTTCTGGCGCGGCGCCTCCGAAGGCGACGCCGACAAGCAGAGCGCCTACGAAACGCTCTACGCGGCGCTCGTGACGCTCGCGAAGCTGCTCGCGCCGTTCACCCCGTTCGTCGCCGAGGAGCTCTGGCAGAACCTCGTCCGCTCCGTCGACCCCGCCGCGCCGGAGAGCGTCCACCTCGCCGCATGGCCGGAGGCGGACGCCAGCCGCATCGACGATCGGCTGAACGCCGAGACCCAGCTCATCAAGCGGCTCTGCTCGCTCGGCCGGGCCGCCCGCGCGAAAGCCAGCATCAAGGTCCGCCAGCCTGTTGCCGAGGTCGTCGTGAAGCTGCGCGATGCCGCCGAGGCTGCCGTCGTCGAACGGAACCGGCACCTCGTCCTCGAAGAGCTGAACGCGAAGGCGCTCCGCCTCATCGACGACGAGACGGAGGTAGTGGCCTACGACGTGAAGCCGAACCTCCCCGTCCTCGGCCCGAAGCACGGCCAGGCGGTCGGCGCCATCCGGCAGGGGCTCGCCGCGCTCGACCCGGCCGAGGTGGCCGCCGCCGTCCGCCGCGGGCGCGGGCTGGCCGTCGCCGGCATCGAGCTCGAACCCGGCGACATCCTCCTGCAGGCGCAGGACCGGGAGGGCTACGCCGCCGCGCAGGAGGCCGGCTATACCGTCGCCGTGACGACCGCCATCACGCCCGAGCTCGCCGACGAGGGGCTCGCCCGCGAAATCGTCCGCCGGCTGCAGGACCTCCGCCGCGAGGCCGGCTTCGAGCTGGCCGACCGGATCCGCGCCTGGGTCGCCGGCGACGCCGAGGTGGAGCGGGTGGTCGCCAGCCACGCCGCCTACATCAGCGGCGAGACGCTCGCCATCGAGCTGACCGCCGGCGAGCCGCCGGCCGGCGCCGTCCGCGCCGAGGAAGACCTCGACGGCAGCCGCACCGTCTTCGGCGTCCAGCGGGTGAGCTGAGCGCCCGGCGCGGTCGTTCGCTGCACGTTAACGGTGTGCACACGAAACGCTCACGCGTGCCGTATAGTGTGCGAAGCCGAATCCCCGCGCACGCGGGGAGCGGGGGACCCAACGACTCGGGGTGAATCGCGCGCGAGCGCGTAGGCAACTCCCAATGCCGAACCCGGCAGCTAACCTCGCAGGCTCTTGGGAGAGACGCGGCACCTGAAGGCCCGGTCTCTCGACGAACCCGGCGGCCCGCCTCCCGGCGGCGCTGCCACGAGACCGTCTCCGGGGGAACACGGGTGTCCGCCGCCGCGCCGTCGCTCCGCTTCGAACGCACGCTGACCTACGCCGCGCGCTTCACCGCGCAGACATCCCAGAACATCTGGCTGGCCGCCCTCTTCCTCGTCGCGGGCACCAGTTCGAAGCCCGCGCTCGACCTTTCGAGCCTTTTCATCGCGATGCTCATCCCGTCCATCGTGCTCGGGCTGCCGGGCGGCTCGCTCGCCGACCGGCTCGGGCCGGGGCGGGGCTACGCCGCGGGCGCGCTGCTCCGGCTGCTTCCAGTGGCGGCCGGCATCTGGTGGCTCGATGGCGGCACGAGCGCGTGGGTGCTCGCCTTCCTCTACTCCACCGGCTCGCAGGTCTTCACCCCGGCCGAACTCGCCCTCGTGCGCCCGCTCCAGGACGCGCACGTCGGCCGGGTGCACTCGTGGTTCGCCGCGCTCCAGTACGCGGGGCAGGGCGCGGGCATGCTCGTGCTCGCCCCCGCGCTCTACTTCCTTGGCGGTCCCACGGCCATGGTCATCGGCGCCGCAGTCGGTTTGTCCCTCCTCTTTCTCCTGACCGTGGTGCTGGCCGTGCGTGTCGCTCCGCTGGCGCGGGCGTTTGCCGCTGGCAGCGCCCGCGCCGCGCTCTCCTTCGGCGCGACGATGCGGTTCTTCGGCCGCGAATCGATCGCCCGCTACGCCGTCATCGCGCTCGGCCTCAAGATGGTCGTCTCGAAGGGCATCGTCGTCGCGCTCCCGTTCTACCTCGAGCGCGACCTCGGCCTCGGCTGGGAGGCGATCGCCTACCTGTTCGTGCCGGGCATCCTCGGCATCCTCGCCGGCCTCTGGTGGTGCAGCCGCGAGCTCACCCTCGCCCGCGCCCACGAGGTGCTGCGCCTCGCGCTCCTCGGGCTCGTCGCGGCGCTCGCTGCGCTGGCCGCGCTCGATTACGGGATCACGGCGGTGGCCCAGTACAGCCACATCCCGCCCGTCGCCCGGCTCGAAGCGGAGATGAACACCACCTTCGCGGTCGCCATCCCGGTCGCCTTCCTGCTCGGCGCGTCGCTCTCCGGCCTGCTCATCGCCGGGCGGGTGGCGCTCACCGAGACGGCGCCGCCGGGCCAGCACGGCCGCGTCTTCGCCGTCCAGCTCACCATCACTGAGACGGCGATTTCGCTGCCGCTCCTCGCCCTCGGCATCGGGACCACCTACGCCGGCGCGCGGGTGACCCTCGCCGCCATGTCGCTCCTCGTCGCCGGCTTCCTGCTGCTCGCCGAACTCGACCGCGCCCGCTCGCTCTTCGCCCGCCGGCCGGCGCTCGAACCGGAGGCCGCGCCTTCGCCCTCAGCCGGCGCGTGACCGCATCCGGGCGAGGATCGCCGCGACCGCCGGCTCGCCGACGCGGAACGCCTTGAGCGTGTGGCGGCTCATCTCCAGCGCCAGCTCCAGCTCGCCCAGCACCGCCTCGTCCGCGCCGTGCTCTTCGAGGAACGCCCGCTCGCCGTCGCTGTGCGTCCGCACCACGATGTCGATGGCCGGGTTCGCGCCCCGGGCGAAGGTCACGATCCGCCGCGCGCTCAGCGGGTCCGGGATGGCGACGACGAGCGCCCGCGCGGTGCGGATGCCGGCCCGCTCCAGCAGCACCGGGTTCGAGGCGCTGCCCTGGAAGACCGTCACGCCCTCGCGCCGGAGCGCGGCGACCGTCTCGGCGTCCTGCTCGATGACGACGACGGGGATCGCCTGGTCGCGGATGGCGCGGTGGACGACGCGGCCTACGCGGCCGTACCCGGCGAGGATGGCGTGGTTCGCGAGGCCCGGGTGCGGCGCCTCGCCGGCCGGCCGAGCCCGGCCGCGCAGCCGCCGGTCGAGCGCCCGCCCGAGCGGGTCGGCCGTCGCCAGCACGGCCGGCGAGAGCACCATCGAGGCCGCAGCCGCCGCCAGCATCACCCCGAACAGCTCGCTCGAGATCGCGCCGGTATCGGTCCCGAGCCGGGCCAGCAGGAAGCTGAACTCGGCCGACTGCGCCAGCACCGCGCCGGTCAGCACCGCCGTCCGCCCCGGGTAGCGGAAGGCGAGCGTGATCCCCACCGAGAGCCAGCCCTTGAGCACCACGATGGCCGCCACCGACAGCAGCAGCAGGGCGGGCGCATCCAGCAGCACCCGCGGGTCGATGAGCATGCCGACCGAGACGAAGAACAGCCCGGCGAAGATGTCGCGCAGCGGGTTCAGCTGCCCCAGCACCTCGTGCGAGAGGTCGGACCGGTTGACGAGGATGCCGCCGACGAACGCGCCGAGCGCGATGGAGACGCCGAACAGCTGCGCCAGCAGCGAAATGCCGAGCGCGACCACCACCGCCGAGAGGGTGAACACCTCCGTGCTGCCCAGGCGGGCGACGAGGTCGAAGAAGCGCGGCAGCAGCACGAAGCCGGCCGGGATGACCAGCGCGAGGTAGAGCACCGCCAGCCCCACCGCCCGCAGGAGGTCGCCCGCGAGCGAGGCCGTGCTGCCGTCCTCCGCCAGCACCGTGAGGATGACGACGAGGATGATGGTGCTGAAGTCCTGCACGGTGGACCACGCCAGCGCCACCCGCGCGTGGAGCGATTCGATTTCGCCACGGTCGGCGAGCACCTTCGAGAGCACCGTGCTGGAGGAGTTCGAGACCACCGCGCCGAGGAAGAGCGCCGGCAGCCAGTCGAGCCCGGCGAGCATGCCGAGGCCCGTGACGGCCGCGAGGGTGATGACGACCTGCGCGCCGCCGCCGAGCAGCGCGATGCCGCCCACCCGCCGCACATCCCGGAAGGAGAGCTGCAGCCCGATGGCGAACATCAGCAGGACGACGCCGATATCGGCGAGGTCCTCCACCGTCGGGATATCGGCGACGAAGCCGGGCGTGTGCGGCCCGATCGCCATCCCGGCCACGAGGTAGCCGAGGATGACCGACTGCCGCAGCAGGCTCGCGCCGAGCGCGCCGATGCCGGCAGCCGCGAGGGCGGCAGCGAGGGTGACGTAGAGACCGCTGTCGTCCAGGACGGCAACTCCTCGGGGATGGATGCGCGGGCAGGGGAAGCGGGGGCGCGCTCGAGGGAAGCGCCCTTCCAGTATACACGCCGCTCGAACTGATGCTCCTGATTTCCCGAAATGCCGTTCGCCTTATTCCGCGGCGAGGAACGGCGCGACCGCGGCGATGAAGCCCAGCGGCCGCTCCAGCGGGATCGAATGGCCGGCCCCGGGCACCGTCACCAGCCGGCAATCCGGGATCGTCGCGGCCATCCGCTCCGCCACCTCCGGCGCGAGCACGTCGCTCCGCTCGCCCCGCACCAGCAGCGTCGGCGCCTGGATGCGCGCCAGCTCCCGCCACGAGGCCTCCGGGTCGGGCCGGCTGATCGGCCGGCTCCCGTCCCGGTACGCCCGGTCGTAGCGGAAGGTCCACGTCCCGTCTTCCAGCCGGAGCAGGTTGTGGAGCGTGCGGTGGCGCGCCTCGGCCGGGTCGGCGTTCGGGTTCGCCTTGAGCGCCCGCTCGACCGCCTCCTCCGGCGTCGCGAAGACGTCCGGCGCGCGCACGCCCGCCTGGATGCGGGCCGCGCCGGCGCCGTGGACCTCCGGCCCGATGTCGACGATGACCAGCCGGTCGAGCCCCTCCGGGTAGCGCGCGGCGTAGAGGTAGGCGTTCCGGCCGCCCATCGAGAGGCCGAGGAGCGCGAACCGCTCCAGCCCGAGGCAGCGGACGAAGGCGCGCACGTCCTCCACCATCGCATCGGCGGAGTAGTCGTCGCTCCATGCGCTCTCGCCGTGGCCGCGCTGGTCGAGCGCGTAGACATGCCAGCCCGGCTGCATCGCCGCCGCGAAGGTGTCCCACGAGCGGCTGTGGCCCGTGAAGCCGTGGAGCAGCACGAGCGGCGGCTTCCCCGGGCTCGGCCATTCGCGGTAGTGGAAGCGGAGCCCCCGGAGGAGCGCGTACTGGTCGATGGGCGGCGGCAGCGGCATGGGCGGTTCGAACCCCCGTTCGTCGAGGAGATGTGCAGCAGGTGGTCCGGACTCTACCCCGCCCGCAGCCCGTTGCAACCCCGCAAGCCGGCCCTCCCGTACAATCCCCGCGTGAGCCGCTTCGACCGCACACCCGACCTCGACCTCCTCTTCCGCCCCCGCGCCGTCGCCGTCGCCGGCGCTTCGACGAACGTCGACAGCCCCGGCCACGACTACCTCGAAGCGATCAAGCGGCAGGGCTTCGCCGGCCCGATCTACCCCATCAACCCGAAGGCCGACGAAGTCGCCGGGCTGAAGGCCTACCCGGCCCTCCGCGAGGTGCCCGGGCAGGTCGACCTCGTCATCTCCTGCGTGCCCGCTCCCGCCGTGCCCGACCTCGTCGAGCAGTGCGGCGAGAAGGGCGTGCGGTTCCTCCACCTCTTCACCGGCCGCTTCAGCGAGACCGGCGATGCGGAGGCGGCCCGGCTCGAACAGCAGATCGCCCGCCGCGCGGCAGAGCTCGGCGTCCGCATCCTCGGCCCGAACGGCATGGGCCTCTACCACCCGGCGGGCGGCCTCTCCTTCCGGCCGGACCTCCCGGCGGACCGCGGCGGCGCCGCCTTCCTCAGCCAGTCCGGCAACAACGCCGTCGAAGTCGTCACCCGCGGCAACGCGCGCGGCCTCGCCTTCGGCAAGGTGGTGAACTACGGCAACGGCCTCGATATCACGCCGGGCGAACTCCTCCGCTACCTCGCCGACGACCCGGAGACGGCCGTCATCGGCGCCTACGTCGAGGGCGTGCCGGACGGCCGCGGCTTCTTCGAAGGGCTCCGCGCGGCGGCCGCCCGGAAGCCGGTCATCATCCACAAGGCGGGCCGGACGCGCGCCGGCGCCCGCTCCGCCGCTTCCCACACCGCCGCCCTCGCCGGGCAGGCCGAACTCTGGAGCACCGTCCTCCGCCAGGCCGGCGCCATCGAAGCCCGCAACCAGGAGCAGCTGCTCGACCTCATGGTCGGGGCCGCTCTCCTCGGCGCGCCGGCCGGGCGCCGCATCGCCATCGTCGGCGGCGGCGGGGGCCGCTCCGTCCAGTCGGCCGATGCCGCCGAGGAGAACGGCTTCGAGGTCGTGCCCCTCCCGGGTGCCGTCCGCGAACGGGTCCGCGAGCGCGCCCCGATGCTCGCCGACTGGGTCGGCAACCCGGTCGACCAGTCGATCCTCGCCGGCTCCGGCCTCTCCTCGAACGGCCTGCTCGAACTGATGCTCGACGGCGACCACTACGACCTCGCCATCGCCAACGTCGGCGAGGACTGGTTCTTCGGCCGGCCTGATGCCGCCGAGCGGCTGAAGCACGCCTGCGGCCGGCTCGCCGCCATCGCCGCCGGCAGCGCGAAGCCGGTCGCCGTCGTCCTCGGCCCAACCGAGACCCGCAACCGGGAGCACCGCGCCCTCGTCGACGAGGTGCGCGACGACTTCGTCGCGAAGGGCATCGCCGTCTTCCCCAGCGTGGAGCGCGCGGCCTTCGCCCTCGGCCGCCTCGCGGCCTGGAAGGAACAGCGCGATGCCGGCAGATGACCTCGCAATCCGCGCCCACTACAGCGGCGACCGGCTCGCCGAGCGGATCCTCGAGGCGCTCGCGGCCGCGGGGGCCGAACCCTCGCCGCAGGCGCTCGCCCCGGCCGACCAGTTCCATTCGTACGGCCACCGCGCCACGCGCGACCTCGCGGCGGCGGCCGGCCTCCAGCCCGGCGAGCGGGTGCTCGACCTCGGCTGCGGGCTCGGCGGGCCGGCGCGGATGCTGGCCGCCGAGGCAGGCTGCCGGGTCACCGGCATCGACCTCACGCCCGAATTCATCCGCTCGGCGCGCATCCTCGCCGAGGCCTGCGGGCTCGCGGACCTGTGCGAGTTCGTCGAAGGCACCTGCCTCGCGCTCCCGTTCGACGATGCGAGCTTCGACGCCGTCGTCACCCAGCACGTCGTGATGAACATCGCCGACCGGGCGCGGTTCTGGGCCGAGGCGTTCCGCGTGCTCCGGCCCGGCGGCCGGTTCGCCTGCTTCGACATCATCCGGGGGCCGAACCCGGCGCCGCTCGCCTACCCGCTGCCGTGGGCGCGCGAGCCGGCGATCAGCCACCTGCTGGATGAGGCGGCGACGCAGCAGGGCCTCGAAGCGGCCGGCTTCCGCATCGAGCGGTGGGAGGTCGTGCCGCCGCCGCCCCCGGCCGCCTTCCCGCCGGGGCGGCCGCTCTCGCTCGCCCTCACCGCCGGGCCCGATTTCCCCGACCGGGTGCGGAACGCCGAGGTCGCCCTCGCCGACGGCCGGCTCAACCTCCTCCTCGCCGTCCTCCGGAAGCCGGCCTAGCGCCCCCGGGCCCGGCGGGCGCAAGGGGGCTGCCCCCGCCCCCGATTGACCGCCCACGCCCCGCGGCCTGACGATCGATCACGATGGTCACCAACCTGCCCGGCCACGTCGTCGACCGGCGCCGCGACGGCAAGCAGACGGTGCTGCTCCACCGCTCCATGGCCGTCATCGGCGACGACCGGATCGAAATCAAGAGCGCCCGCGGCACCATCATCCTCCCGCTCCTCGGCCTCCTCCTCTCCTTCGCCGCCGGCTGGTTCATGGTCGACCGCGGCCCGGCCCTCCCGTTCTGGCTGCTCGTCGGCCTGCTCCTGCTTCTCATCATCCTCGTGCCCGTCTCCGTCATGGGCCTCGTCGGCGCGCTCGTCGGCGCCGATGTCGTCGTCGACCGCCGCAAGGGCTCGGCCACCTGGCAGCAGGGCTACCTCGGCATGGGCATCGGCACGAAGGAGCTCGTCCCCTTCGCCAAGATCGACCACCTCGAGGTCTGCATCGAAGGCGACCAGCCGGACCGCTGGCACGACCTGCCGGACGACCTCCGCCAGTTCTCGCTCGTCCTCGTGAAGAAGAGCGGCAAGCGGCTCACCATCTGCAACGTGCCCGTGCCCGCCTACGGCCAGGAGGACGGCATGGACCGCACCCTTGCCGTCGGCCAGGCGATCGCCGCCATGACGGGCGCCCGCATCGACCTGCCCGAGGGCTGGGAGCTGGTCGAAATCGATACCGACACCGGCCAGCCCATCGAACGAACCGCCGGCGAACGCGCCGGTTCGAGGAGGAAACCCCGTGGCAAGCACCGCTGACCAGGCCGCCATCGATGCCCTGATGAGCGCGGCCACCATCGCCGTCGTCGGCCTCGACAGCCGCGAAGACCGGCCCGCCTACCGCGTCGCGAAGTACCTGAAGGAGGCCGGCTACCGCATCATCCCCGTCCACCGCGGCCGCTTCCCCGCCGATGAAATCCTCGGCGAAACGGCCTACGCCTCCCTCCGCGACGTCCCCGGCCCGGTCGATGTCGTCGACGTCTTCGTCCGCCCGGCCGATACCGACGAGGTGATCGACGAGGCGATCGCGGCGGGTGCGAAGTGCGTCTGGCTGCAGGAAGGCATCACGAATGACGCGGGCATCGAACGCGCCCGGGCCGCCGGCCTCGCCGCCATCCAGGACCGCTGCGCGAAGGTGGTGCACAGCCAGGAGGCGCCGAAGCGCGCAGGCGGCCAGGCCGCGGGGTAGCCATCTCCCGCTCGGCGAACGAACGGCAAACGAAACGGGGGCAGCCAGCCGGCTGCCCCCGCTGCGCGTTCCCACCGGAACGGGCGGTTAGCTCACCCGCTCGAAGATCGTCGCGATGCCCTGGCCGCCGCCGATGCAGAGGCTGACGATGCCGTAGCGGCCGCCCGTCCGCTCCAGCTCGTACATCAGCTTCACGGTCAGGATGGCGCCGGTCGCGCCGATCGGGTGGCCGAGCGCGATTGCGCCGCCGTTCGGGTTCACCTTCTCCGGGTCGAGGCAGAGCTCGCTCGCGCAGGCGCAGGAGACGCTGGCGAACGCCTCGTTCAGCTCGATGCAGTCGATCTGGTCGAGCGTCATCTGGGCCTTCTCGAGCACCTTCCGGATGGCCGGGATGGGGCCGCTGCCCATGATCGCCGGGTCGACGCCGGCCTCGGCGCGGGCGACGATGCGGAGCCGCGGCGTCGCGCCCAGCTCCTTCGCCTTGCTCGCGCTCATGAGGACGAGCGCGGCGGCGCCGTCGTTGATGCCGCTGGCGTTGCCGGCCGTCACCACGCCGCCCTCCTTGAAGGCGGGCCGCAGCTTGGCGAGCGCTTCGACGGTCGTCGCGCGCGGGTGCTCGTCGGTGTCGAAGACCTTCTCTTCCTTGCCGACGCGGATGGTGATCGGCGCGATCTGCTCCTTGAAGCGGCCGGCTTCGATGGCGGCGATGGCGCGCCGCTGGCTCTCGGCGGCGAAGGCATCCTGCGCCTCGCGGCTCACTTCGAACCGCTCGGCCAGGTTCTCCGCCGTGATCCCCATGTGGTAGCCCTTGAAGGGGTCGCTCAGCATGTGGATGATGCCGTCTTCGATGCTGTCGTGGCCGAGCCGGTAGCCGGTCCGCGCCTTCCGCAGGTAGAACGGCATCCGCGTCATGTTCTCCGCGCCGCCGGCGACCACGACCTGCGCGTCGCCGCTCTGGATGAGGCGGGAGGCGGTGTTGATCGCTTCGAGGCCGGAGCCGCAGATCCGGTTCACGTTCATCGCCGGCGTGCCGATCGGCAGGCCCGCCTTCACCGTGGCGTGGCGGGAGAGGTAAGCATCCTCGGCGACCTGCCCGACGATGCCCATGACGACGTGGTCGACGGCATCGGGTTCGATGCCGGCCCGGTTCACCGCCTCGCGGATGACATGGGCGCCGAGGTCCGAGGCCGGGACATCGGCCAGCGAACCCTGGAACCGGCCGATGGCGGTGCGCACACCGCTGGTGATGACGACATCTTCCATGTGTGAAATCCCTTCGAAAATCCCGGGTGCGTGGAGTGCCGGGGCCCGCGGAGAAGGGCCCGGGAACACGTTCGCCCCATTGTACGCGCGGCCGACAACCCTGTGCCAGTGGATAGCAGGCTCCCCACCGATAGCCCCGGGCTATGGGTCGGAAGCGGCAGCCATCGTACCCTGTCGCCGAAACCCCCGAGGAGGCCCCGCGTGAGCGACCCCGACCAGCCCGTGCCCGAGTTCTACGTCGATGCCGTCCAGATCAGCACCGGGGTCTACGGCGTGGCGCTCACCTTCGGCCTCAACCCGCCCCACCCCACGGGCCCCCACGGCGCCGTGCCGAAGGATCTCTGCCACCTCCGCATGAGCCTTGAGCACGCCAAGGTGCTCGCGATGCTCCTCCGCGCCCAGCTCAAGGAGTACGAGCGCGAGAACGGCGAAATCCCGCTGCCGCCCAGCCTCTACACCTCGCTCGGCATCGCCCGGGAGGACTGGGGCTTCTAGCCGCCCCCGGGCCGGCCGGCAGCCCGGCGCGCTACCGTTCGAACGCCAGCCCTTCGCGCCGGAGCGAGACGAAGCCCGCGGCGCCGATGACCACGTGGTCGAGCACGGCGATATCGAGCAGCTCCCCGGCGCGGATCAGTTCGCGGGTGAGGGCGACGTCCTGCGGGCTCGGCCGCGGGTCGCCGGAGGGGTGGTTGTGGGCGAGGATGACGGACGTGGCCTCCAGGACGACCGCCTGCCGGAACGTCTCCGCCGGGCGGATGCTCACGGCGCTCACGCTGCCGCCGTTGACCGGTGCGATGCCGCCGAGCAGCCGCCCTTTCGTATCGAGCGGCAGGGCGTAGAACTCCTCGCGCGTCTTCCCGAGCAGGCGCGGCCCCAGCAGGTCGAAGACCGCCTCCGGCCGGAGGAGCGCCGGCTGGTCGCCGGGGTCGAGCGCATGCACCCGGCGGCCGAGTTCGATGGCGGCGGCCAGCTCGGCCGCCTTCGCCGGGCCGAGCCCGTCGAGCCGCCGCAGCGCGGCCGGGTCGGCCCGGGTGAGGCCGCGCAGCCCGCCGAGCGTCTCGAGCAGCCGCCGGGCGAGGTCGACCACGTTTTCGCCCTTCCGCCCGGTGCGGAGCAGGATGGCGAGCAGCTCCGCATCGGCGAGGACGCCCGGCCCGTGTTCGAGCAGCCGCTCGCGCGGGCGCTCATCGCCCGCCCACTCCCGCATCGTGCGGTAGGGCGCCGCCGGCCGGTCCTCGCTCACCGGGCGCCGGTTCCCGCCGCTCAGTCCCGCGCGAGGAGCGGGATGCGGAGCCGGAAGCCGCCCGCGGGCGGCGTGGCCGGCGGGGTGGGCGTGCGGGTGGGCGTCGCCGTCGCCGTCGGCGTGCGCGTCGGGGTGGCGGTTGGTGTCACCGCCGCGGGCTCCTCCTCCCACTCGAAGCTGCAGCCCATCTCGTCGCAGGCGGTGACGAGGTCGTCCAGCACTTCGCGGTCGATACGGGTCGCTTCGTTCCAGCCGCCCGCGGCGACGCCCCGCACGTGGATGCCGACGATGTAGCCGAGGAGCTGGATGCGGTTCGTCGTGTTCGTCAGCACCACGGCCGAGCCGCTCTGCCCCGGCGCGGTATCGATGTCGTGGTAGAGCGTGAAGCTGCCGACCTCGAGGAAGGCCGGGCGGTAGTGGAACCACATCGTGCCGTCCGGCTTGTCGCCCGGGTAGCCGATGATCGCGGGCTCGATGTCCGGCAGCGAAAGCGTGGCGGTCGAAAGCAGCGCGATCGTCCACCAGCCCGTATCCTGGCCGGGTTCGCTGTCGACGTAGATCATGCCCCAGTCGTACAGCTCGTTGCCGGGGTCGAAGTACCACGGGTCCGGCACCCACCAGCTGGTGGCCCAGTCCCAGCCGAACGGCTCGGCGCTGCCGTTTTTCGCCGGGACGACGCGGATGTCCGCCGTCCAGCCGTCCTCGCCGTAGAGGCAGTGCGCGGCCGTGAGGATCGCGTCGGGCGAAATGAAGGTGCCGGTGCAGGAGCCCGTCACGTCGCCGAACTCGTCGTACAGCTCGAGGTAGACGACTGCCGACCAGGGGAAATCCGTCGTGTTGAAGACGCGGATGCGGTTGTCGGTGCCGATGACGGCCGCCGGCCCGGCGCCGGCGTCGGCCGGAGGGGCCGGGACGGCCGGGTAGGTGCCGTCGCTGCGGTAGACCTTGCCGCCGCGCCCGGAGGGCTGCGCCGGCGGTTCGGCGCCCGCGGGAGCGGCGACGCCGGCCTGGCTGGCGGCGAGCAGCACTGCGCCGACGGCGGCGAGCAGGAGGGCGGCGAGGGAGAGGGAAGCAGGGCGGCGCAGCACGCTGGGACGCTCCGCGGAGGGTGTCGCGATGCGGCCGCGGGGGAGGGGGCAGGCCGCGGCACCGCGCGGCCCGCATTCTACCGGGTCGCTGCCGCCCCTAGTCGCGCGCCAGCAGCGGGATGCGGATGGGCACCGGGGAAGGCCGCGGCGTGGGCGTCGGCGGAACCGTCGCCGTCCGGGTCGGCGTCGCCGTCGGCGTCGGCGTGAAGGTCGGCGGCACCGTGCGCGTCGGCGTCGGTGTCGGCGATGGGGTGGCGGTGCGGGTGGGGGTGGGGGTGCCGGGCAGGCCGACGCCCTCCGGGACCGTGAAGGTGAGCAGGATGCACCCGAATGGGCGGCAGTACGTTTCGAGCGCGGACAGCATCGCCCGCGTGAACCGCACCGAGAAGTTCCAGTCGTCGTTGCCAGCGGAGACGACGCTGAAGATGAATCCGAGGTCCCCGGAAATGGCGTAGATGGGCGAACCGCTCTGGCCGTGCCACATATCCATCTTTGTGTAGAGCATCGTCGGCGTGACGATGAACTCCCGCGACGTCGTCCACCACATGCCGACCGGCTTGTCCCCGGGGTAGCCGGCGGTGAAAAGCTCGACTGCGCCGCTCGTGAAGAAGGAATCGGGCGCATCGGCCAGGTAAGGGTAGGGCTCGAGCGCCCGCCCCCACGGCGGGTTATCGACGACGGCGATGCCCCAGTCGAACTCGTCCGGGATGTTAGGGTTCGGCACGCGCGCACCCCGCCCTTCCGCCCAGCCGCGCGGCACGACCATCTTCGCACTGGCGGCCACGCCGAAGGGCCCGTAGGACTCGCCGTTGTACCCGGGGACGATCACCACGCGGTCGTAGAACCGGCCGTTCTCGTAGAGGCAATGAGCTGCGGTCATGAGCACGATTGGGTTGACCATGAAGCCGGTGCAATGCCCCACGTACTGGTTCCCAACGTAGATGCCCACCAGCGCGATCGTCCGAATCAGCGGCAGGTTGGCATTCGCCATCGGGTACCGTTCGTCGGGCGGGAAGACGCCGCGGGCCGCGCTCCCGGTGGCCAGCTCGGCGAAGAACTGGTCGGCCAGAGCCTGGGTCTCAGCGGGGTTCATCGGCGGCGAGGTGTGCTCGATGAGATCGTAACCCCGGTCGGCCGCCGCCCCCGATTCGGACGGGCCCGCGACGGCGAGGGCCGCGACCCCGGCGATCGCGGCGAGGATGAGGAGCAGGGCAGGGGCGCGGCGCACAGCAGCAACTCCAGGCTGAAATGGCGTGCACGATGCGATTTCGGCGCGTCATCTCCTGACGCGCCGGGCCCGGCCCTGCAAAAAATTCACACTACCGCCGCCGTACCGGCCCGTCGCCGCCCGTGGGGCCGCCCCGGCCCCCGCCGTCCCCCTCCGCCTCCCCCGCCGGCGGCGCGGGCACCACATCGGCCCAGACCAGCACCGCCGAGTGCGGGTAGTAGGTCACCTCCACCCAGTCGCCCTCGCGGATGCCCGCCACGGCATGTGCGTCCGCCCGCAGGATCTGCCGGTCCACGCGCACGTAGTACGTCTTCATCACGAGCGAATCGCGCCGCGACCACATCCGCGTGATGCGCCCCCGCCGCACGCGCGGCTTCGTGAACAGGTCCATGGTCGATTGCACCGCCTGGAACCCGAACAGCAGCGCCAGCAGGCCCAGCACCACCACGAGGAACCACGTCGAGCCGCGGTCGCCGCCGGCGAACACCCGGTCGACGAAGAAGAAGAGGAAGGCGCTGACCGTGACCAGCGCGACCGGCACCCACAGGATCGCCGAGCGCAGGATGCCCGCGCGGACCGCGCGCGTCTTCAGCTCGCGCTGGAGTTCGGGGTCGTCGTCGTACCTCACGGCAGCCGGATCTCCATGCCGACCGCAAGCGTATCCGGGTTCAGGCCCGGGTTCACCGCGAGGATGGCATCGACCGTCGTGCCGTTGTCGAGCGCGATCTGGAAGAGGGTGTCGCCGGACCTGACGACGTAGGTGCGCGCCGCCGGCGTCGGGGTCGCGCCCGCGGGGGTCGGCGTGGGCGAACCGGGCTGGGCTGTCGCCGGCGTGGCCGGCGTCGAAGGCGGCTGCGTCGCGCCGCCGGGAGCCGCCGTCGGCGTCGGTGCGCCGCCGCGGGGCGTCGGGGTCGCGGTCGCCGCCACCGCCGGGGTCGGGCTCGGGAGTTCGCGCACGAGCGGGCCGCGGCTCTCGGTCGCGGGCGGCCGGATGAGGAGGAAGGCGGTCACGAGCGTCGCCAGCGCGAGGAGCGCGAGCGAACCGCGGAACACCCGGGCCGAAGGCACCGCCGCCTCGGGGGCCATGCAGCGCAGGCAGACCTCTGCCCCGTGCTCGTCGCAGTAGAGCCGGCCGCAGGTCGGGCAATCGGCCGTCGCCGGGCGTTCGCAGTAATGACAGGTCGCGTCGGTCACCGGTATCCCAAGCCTACCCCTGCGCGCGAAAGGGGAAAGTCAACCGTCCCGCCCGGCGGGTTCGATGGTCGCCGTGAGCCCGAACGATTCCAGCCGCGCGCGGTAGTGCTCGGCCGCTTCTTTCGGGCATTCGATGACGACGGCCCGGCCGTGGTGGTGCGCTTCGAGCATGATCGCCGTCGCCTCCTCCCGCGTCAGCGACGGCACGGACCGCTGCAGGGCGCGCACCACGTGGTCCATGGTGTTCACGTCGTCGTTGTGGAGGATGACCCGGTAGGGCGGGAGCACCTTCTCGAGCACGACGGGGTCGAGTTCGATGGTCGGCGTGGACATGGGAGTTGGGAGTTCGGGGTTGGGAGCTGGGAGGTGGGAGCGTTGGAAGTATAGCGCGGGATGCCGCGGGCTGGCCGCCCGCGGGAGGTTGAAGGTTGAAGGTTGGAGGTTGACGACAACATGCGCAGGTTCACGCTCTCTCCCAACTCCCAACTCCCAACTCCCAACTCCCAACTCCCAACTCCCAACTCCCAACTCCCAACTCCCAACTCCCAACTCCCAACTCCCAACTCCGTCGCCGCGGGGCGCCGTCCTCGCGGAGGGCCGGCGAGGCCCACCCCGGGCGTTCGAATTCAAGCGCGCTCCCGCCTCCCGGTTCCCGTCTCCCCGTTCCCGGGGCATCCGTTGGGCGCATGGCGCCCTGCGGGGACGGAGCCCCGCGACGACGGCGCCTCCACCGGTTCCCCGTTCCCCGTTCCCGGTTCCCGCTCTACGCGGCGTGCTTCCGCGCTCCCGCCTCCCGGTTCCCGCCTCCCGCTTCCCGGTTCCCGCCCCCTGCCACCCGGCCCCACGGGTCGAGGACGCGCGTGAGGCGGCAGCGCGCCTGCGCGAGCTGCTCCTGGATGATCGGTTCGGCCACGTCGAGCCGCCACGGCGACAGCCCGGCGAGGTCGGGCCGCACGACCTGCACCGCGGCCGCCGACCGCCCGATCGCTTCCATCGCCTCCGTCGTGGCGCGGCTGAGGATGCGGAACGATTGGGCCAGCACGCCGAGCGCCGTCTTCGGCGGCGCCGCGGCGCCGGCCGGCGGCGTCAGGTCGATCGCCAGCACCTCCGTCGCGCCGAGCGCCAGCGCGCTCGCGATATCGACCGAGGCCGTGATGCAGCCGTCGACGTACAGCTCGCCGCCCAGCTCGACCGGTTCGAACACCCCCGGGATCGCGGTCGAGGCCGCGATGGCCGGCGCGAGCGGCCCGTTGCGGAAGAGGTGCTTCCGCCCTCGGGTCAGGTTCGTCGCCACCACCGCCAGCTCGAGCCGCGCGTCTTCGAACCGGAGGTCGCGCACGTGGGCATCGATGAGCCCGCGGACGATGTCGTTGTCGCGCAGGGCGCGCGGGTTCCGGGTGACGCGGGCGGCGAGGTGGAGCGGGTTCCAGCGGAGCACGCGGATGCGGCCGAGCCCCCGCCAGACATCGAGCAGGCCCTGGGGGTCGTCCGGGTACATCGCTACCCAGGCGCCGTTGAGCGCGCCGACGCTCGTGCCGATGACGATATCGGGCCGGAAGCCGAGTTCGAAGGCGGCCTGGATGTAGGCGGCCTGCACCACCCCGAGCGTGCCGCCGCCCCCGAGCACCAGCGCGCGCCTGCCCTGCCGCGGACCCTGCGCCGTCACCCCTGCATCCTCCTGTGTCATGGGTATCGGCAGGCGGATGGCGCGCCCGAAGGGCGAGTTTCGCCGGGCGGCAGCGGCCGCCTACCGTTCCAGGACGAACAGGGGGAGCTGGGTGCGCTCGTCGACCTCGCCCCCGGCGAAGGCCGCAGCGAGCGAATCCGCAGGAGCGGCGGACTGGAGGCGCGTCTCGATGTCCGCGATTGCTGCGGCCGGGGAGGCGGCGAGATTGACGGCGCGCGCGTCGACCGGTTGCCGTTCGGACCGGGGGACTGGGCTCAGCGACCAGGCTCCCGCGAAGTCCTCCCAGCCCGGTTTCCCGGCGAAGCCAATCGCTTTGATGACCGCATCGAGGGTGCCGCTGAGCGGCTGCTTCGAGAGCGTACCGGGGGATTCCGGGCGCTCCCCGCCCTCCCCGAAGGCGACTGTGACGAGCGCATCGGCAAACGCGAGGATGAGCCCGTTACGGACCATGGCCTGCCATGATTTCCAGCCGGCGCGCGGCGCGAACTGGGAGACGACGGCGACGCGCTCCGCCGGGTGCTGCCGGAGCATCGCCCGCGCCTTGCCGCTCTCGATTCCCTCCGCAAGGACGATGAGCGCGCGCCCGCCGGCCGAAAGCGCACCGTCGACCGCGGCGGCGTCCACGCCGCGCGCGCCGCCGGTAACGACCATCCAGCCGCGTTTCGCGCACTCCGCGCCAATCGCTGCCGCATCTGCAAGCGCAGGCGCGGGCGCCGCGCGTGACCCGGCGACGGCGACAGCCGGGGAGGCGGCGAGCAGGGCCGGGTTGCCGAAAACGTACAGGGTCGCCGGCCGCGCGAGACGGTTCGCCACCCTCGAGGGGTAGCCCGCGCTTCCCGGCCGGATTTCGGCCGCGGCCCCGGCAGCACCCGAACCCGTCAACGCCGTACCCTCGTTCTCGTGATGGTCACAGCATAGACGGCCGCGCAGGCCTCGTCCTGCAGCATCGCCCTCGTGCACTCGCGCAGGGTCGCTCCGGAACGGAAGATGTCGTCCAGCAGCAGCAGGGGCCTGCCGCGGTACCGGCCGGGGTCCGTGACCGCGAAGGCCCCCCGCAGCGCCTCCTCTCGCTCTTCCGGCGATTCCAGGTCCTTGAGCGGCACCCCCGCGCGGACCCGCACCAGCCACTCCCGGTCTGCCGTGCGTCCGGTGCGCGCCGCGAGTTCGTCGGCGAGAGCCTCGACAGGCTGCCACGCTCGCTCCCGGTCGCTCGGCGGAACCGGGATGATGGCAGCGACGTGTCGAAAGACGTACAGCCCGGATACGAATTCAGCGAGCCGGTCCGCGATGGCGGCCGCCGTGCTCCGGTCCGCCCCGTACTTCATCGCATACACGAGCTCCCCGAGCGGCGACCGCCGGTAGCCCGGTCCCTCGTGGTCGACGGTATGCCAGTCCAGCGCCCATGCGCCCCGCCAGGGCTCGACCGGGTGTTTTCCGAGCCAGATCTCCACGCCAACGCCCCCGAAGGCCCGAGGTATAGCACCCTGGCATGCCGGCCTCAAGACCTGAGCCTCCGCCCGCACCCCGCCTCGCTCTTTCCTTTCCCTTTCTGCTGGTACCTTCTCTCACGTATGCGCACCCCCCTCCTCGCCCTCGCCGCCGCCCTCGCCGTCTTCGCTGCCGCCTGCTCCGACCGCGAGCGCCCGGCCGCCGGCGTCGATGCCACCCCCGGCAGCTCCGCCGCCCTCCAGTGGTCCTCCTGCGGCGGCCGCGCCGAATGCGCCACGCTCCAGGTCCCGCTCGACTGGGCCGACCCCGCGGGTGAGACCATCGAGCTCAGCGTCATCCGCTACCCGGCCCGCAAGCCCGACCAGCGCATCGGCGTCCTCATGGCCAACCCCGGCGGCCCCGGCGGCTCCGCCATCGATTTCATGAAGACGTGGCAGGCCATCGCCCCCGCCGCCATCCGCGACCGCTTCGACCTCGTCGCCTTCGACCCCCGCGGCGTCGGCGAAAGCACCCCCATCGTGTGCCACCAGCGGCTCCAGGAGCTCGTCGCCGTCGACCCCGACCCGGAGACCGACGCCGAATGGCGCGACGCCGAGCGCGTCTCGAAAGCCTTCGCCGATGACTGCGCCGCCGCGGCCGGCCGCCTCCTCCCCTATGTCGGCACGAAGAACGTCGCGCGCGACATGGACGCCCTCCGCCAGGCGCTCGGCGAAGAGCAGCTCACCTACGTCGGCTACTCCTACGGCACCACCATCGGCGCCGTCTACGCCGACATGTTTCCCGGCCGGGTGCGCGCCTTCGTCCTCGATGGCGGCACCGACCAGGCGCTCGACTACGAAACCGTCTCCATCACCCAGATGATCGGCTTCGAACGCGCCCTCCAGGCCTACCTCGCCGATTGCGCGGCGAAGCGGTGCGCGCTCGCCCGCGACGGCGACCCGCGCGCGGCCATCGACCGCGTCATCGCCATGGCGGAGCAGGCGCCCATCCCCGCGCCCGGCGCGGACCGGCCCGCCGGCCCCGGCGAAGTCCAGCTCGGCATCATCGCCGCCCTCTACAGCAAGTTCACGTGGAACCAGCTCACCGGGGCGCTCACCCGGGCCCTCGGCGGCGACGGCACCGGGCTCGTCGAACTGACCGACTTCTACCTCCAGCGGAACCCGGACGGCACCTACCCGAACCTCATCGAGGCGAACTACGCCGTCAACTCGGTCGACTCGGTCTGCCCGCGCGACCCGCAGGCCTACCGCGCGATGGCCGACCGCTTCGCGAAGCTGGCGCCCACCTTCGGCCGGGCGGCGGCCACCAGCGGGCTCGTCTGCGCCTACTGGGCCGCCGAGCCGGACCCCCTCGGCGTGCCGCGCGCGGCCGGCGCGCCGCCCATCCTCGTCATCGCCACCACCAACGACCCGGCGACTCCCTACGAATGGGGGAAAGCGCTCAGCGAACAGCTCGAAAGCGGCGTCCTTCTCACCTACCGCGGCGAAGGCCACACCATCTACGCGCAGGGCAGCGCCTGCGTCGATGAGATCGTGAACGCCTACCTCCTGAACCTGGCCGTGCCCGCCGCCGGCGCTACCTGCGGCGACGGCCCGCCGCCGCCCGGCCAGCAGGCCGGCCCGACGGCCGCGCCGCGGACGGAAGCGACGCCGACCCGCTCGGCCCGCCTCGCCCCGACGCCGGCCCCTGCCGGCGCCGCGGAGCCGCCCGCCGCGAACGACGGCGGCGACGAAGGCGAGACGACGCCTCCGCCGCCGGAGACGGACGCCGGCAGCGGCGAACCCGCCACCTGGGGCTACTGGGTCGCCGGCCTCCTGCTGCTCGCCATGGCCGTCGCCTTCGTCGGCGTCGGCGTCGCCCAGGCCCGCCGGGGCCGCCCCGGCAGCTAACCGGCTGCTCGCGTAGACTCCACCTCACCCCCGCCCCGGGACCGGAGGAGCCGCGTGGCCGACGCCGCGCCCGGCGCTCTCGCGGGCCGCCGGGTCCGCCGCCCGGCCCGCGTCTTCTACGGCTGGTGGGTCGTCGCCGTCGGCGGCGCCCTCCAGGCCTTGCAGGCTGCCCTCCTCGGCCAGGCCTACGGCGCCTACGTCGTCCTCCTGCGCGACGAGTTCGGCTGGAGCAAGACGCTCCTCTCCGCCGCCTCCAGCCTCCGCGAGGCCGAAAGCGGCATCCTCGGCCCCGTCCACGGCACCCTGCTCGACCGCTTCGGCCCCCGCAAAATCGCCTCCGCCGGCGTGGTCATCCTCGGCATCGGCTTCATGCTCTTCAGCCGCGTGCAGGACCCGCTCCAGTTCTACGGCGCCTTCCTCGTGATGTCCGTCGGGGCCAGCATGTCCGGCTACTTCACCGCGACGTTCGCCGCCGTCCACTGGTTCGAACGCCGCCGGGCGACGGCCATCTCGCTCACCTCGGCCGGCTTCGCCGTCGGCGGGATGTGTGTGCCGCTCACCGTCCTCGCGCTCGAATCGCTCGGCTGGCGGACGACGGCGTTCCTCTCGGGCGTGCTCATCATCGCGGCCGGGCTGCCGCTCGCCCAGCTCTACCGCCACCACCCGCACGACCTCGGGCTCGAACCGGACGGCGCGCCGCCGGCCCGCCCGGCCCGCGACCCTGCCGACCCGCCGCTGGGGATGCCGGCCTCCCGCGACTTCACCCTCGGCGAGGCGCTCCGCACGCCGGCGTTCTGGCTCATCGCCTTTGGCCACGCGTCCGCGCTCTTCGTCGTCAGCTCGATGGCCGTCCACCTCGTCTCCCACCTGCGCGAGGCGCTCGGCTACACGCTCGGGCAGGCCTCGGCGGTGGTGCTCGCGCTCACCTTCACCTTCATGGTCGGGAACCTCACCGGCGGCTTCATCGGCGACCGGGTGAACAAGCGCGCCTTCCTCGTCGCCTGCATGGCGATGCACTGCACCGGCCTGCTCATCCTCTCCCACGCGGTCGCGACGTGGATGGTGGCGGCCTTCGTCGTCATCCACGGCCTCGCGTGGGGCTGGCGCGGCCCGCAGATGTCCGCCATCCGCGCCGACTACTTCGGCCGGGCGGCGTTCGGCAAGATCATGGGCGTCTCCGCGATGGTCATCATCACCGGCACCGTCTTCGGGCCGCTCATCGCCGGCGCGCTCTACGACCGGACCGGCAACTACCGGCTCGGCTTCGATGTCCTCGCGCTCATCGCGCTCTCCGGCTCCATCTTCTTCCTGCTCGCGCGGCGGCCCTCACCGCCACTCGACCGCCAGCACGGTCGCTAGCGGGTCGACCGCGCCGGGCGGCACCTCGATGGTCAGCTCGCCCAGCGGGTCGCGCCCGAAAAGCCGGTCGGCGATGGCGCAGCGGCCTCTGGCGCGCAGCTCCTCGCCGGTGCCGAGACACCACACCCGGGCCGCGTGGTCGATCGGCACGCTGCGCAGCGTCACCGATTCGTACGGGCGCATGAGGAGGAAGACGTACGTCACGCTGCCGCGCTTCGTCGAGGGGCCGTAGACCTGCCACGGTTCGAGCCCCGGCTCCGTGCCGATGACCGCCTCGCCGTGGCGCGCCATCCACCCCGCCACCTCTTCGAGGATGGCGAGCTGCTCCGGCGGCAGGCGGCCGTCGCCCATCGGGCTCACGTTCAGCAGCAGGTTGCCGCCCCGGCCGGCCACCTCGCAGAGCGTGTGGACGACCTGCCGCGGCGATTTCCGCCGCGTGTCCGAGGGCACGTAGCCCCAGCTCTCGTTGAGCGTCATGCAGGTCTCCCACGGCCGGCCCGGCGGCTGCGGCGGCACGAACTGCTCCGGCGTTTCGAAGTCGCCCGCGCCCGGCAGCCGGTCGTTGATGAGGATGCCGGGCTGCAGCTCCCGGATGAGCGCCTCCAGCTCTGCCGCGCGCCACTGCCCCGGCGTCCGCTCCCAGCCGCCGTCGAACCAGAGGAGGTCGATCGGCCCGTAGTTCGTCAGCAGCTCGCGCACCTGTTCGAATATGTCGCCGAGGAACCGCGCCCAGCCTTCCGGCGTCGGCTGCCGGCCGCGGCCGAACCGGTACGGCCGGTCGTCGTCGGTCATCGCCGGGTAGTCCGGGTGGTGCCAGTCGCAGAGCGAAAAGTAAAGCCCGACCCGGAGCCCCTCGGCCCGGAACGCCTCCACGTACTCGCGGACGAGGTCGGCGCCGACGGGCGAACTGGCGACCCCGAAATCCGAGGTCTTCGTGTGGAACATCGCGTAGCCGTCGTGGTGCTTCGCGGTGAAGACGGCGTACTGCATGCCGCAGCGTTTCGCGAGCCGGGCGAGGGCGGCGAAGTCGCGCTCGCGGGGGTCGAAGGTCGCCGCGGAGGCCTGGTAGTCGGCGACGGCCATGCTGCCGGTCGGCAGGGCGACGTTGCCGCCGGCCATCGGCCAGGAGAGTTCGACACCCTGCTGCGAGGAGTGCCCCCAGTGGATGAACATCCCGAACCGGGCCGTCTCGAACCAGCTCCCCATCGCGGGCCGCGATGCTACGCGATGGCGGCCGGCAGCGCCAGCGGGGGCTCCTGTGATTGGCGTAATTGCTTATGTACTTGAGCAGAATTTGAACCACCGCTAATCTACCGCTGTGTTGGCTTTCGTCGACGAATCGGGCGACGGCGGATTTCGGTTCGATAAGGGCTCAAGCCGATTTTTCACCGTCGCGGTGGTGCTGTTCCTGGACGAGCGCGATGCGCTCGCCTGCCAGCGTGCGCTGGACAGCCTTGCAAGGGAGCTGGGCATGGCGAACAACGCGGAGTTTCACTTCCGCGGGGACAGTCATCAGCGTCGTTTGGAATTCCTTCGTACCGTAGGGTCCCACCGGTTCTCGGTTTCCGCCTTCTCCCTCGACAAGCAGAAATGCCCTGTCGACTCAGGCTATCGTTACGCTCCTTCGCTGATGAAAAACGTCGCCAAGATTGCCTTCGAGAATCTCAACCTACCGCCGGGGAAGCTCCGCGTCGTCTTCGATTCTGTTGGCGATAAGAAGTTCCGGGCCGCGCTCAAGCGCTATCTCAACAAAGAGGGCCGGTTGGGCGAGGGCGTTGAGGTCGCCGAGTGCAAGGGCAGCCGCTCGGATTCCGACCGCCTGCTGCAGCTCGCAGACTACTGCGCGGGCATTGCGAACAGGAAAGCGTTAGGGAAGCGGGGGGATGACGTGTACTATCGAGAAGTAGAGAAACGCTTCGTCGCCTGCAGGGTCTGGGGACCGCCGGGACAGCGGGCATGAAAATGGCCCGCTGCCTATCCGGTGTGACCGGAACGCACGCCCTCCGGGCGACAATTCGGCAAAGCGGGCCGTTTCCAACCATAGTATCGACTTCGGAGAGGCGAAGTGCAATAGCCCCTCCGCGCAAGCCCCGCCTACCCCAGCAGCCGCAGCACCCGCTCCGCCGCCAGCTCCGCCACCCGCTCGGCCGGCAGCGCGGCATCGATCACCGCCCAGCGGCCGGCGTCGTCGCGCGCCTGCAGCAGGTAGCCCTCGCGCACCTTCCGGTGGAACTCCAGCCCCTCCAGCCCCGTCGCCACTACGGCGCTCTCGCTCCCCTTCCGCGCGAGGCCGGCCGCCGGGTCGATGTCGAGGTAGACCACGAGGTCCGGCTCGAGCCCGCCGGTGGCCGCCCGGTTCGCCGTGCGGACGATGACGGGGTCGAGCCCGCGCGCGTGCACCTGGTAGGCGAAGGTGCTCGGCGCGAACCGGTCGCAGATGACCGTGTCGCCCCGCTCGAGCGCCGGCCGGATGACGGCCGCGACGAGCTCGGCGCGGGCGGTGAGGAAGGCGAACAGCTCGGCCCACGGGCTCAGCCGCTCGTGGAGCAGCCCGCGGATGACCTCGCCCGCCGGGGTGCCGCCCGGCTCGCGGGTGAGGACGACGCGCCGGCCGGCCGCCTCCAGCCGTGCCGCGACGGCCGCCGCGGCCGTGCTCTTGCCGGAGCCTTCGCCCCCTTCGAAGACGATGAAGCGGCCGCTGCTCACCGCTCGAACGGCGTCCCGCTGCCGAGCGGCAGGATCTTCACGCGGCGCATCGGCTCCTTGCCCGAGCTGCGGCTCTCCAGGTTGTAGCGGGTCGCCAGCTGGTGCTGCACCCGGCGGATGTAGCTGTTCGCCGGCGGCAGCTCCACCGGCCGCCCCTCCTCCAGCACCTTCGCGATCGCCTCCTCCGTCTCCCGGAAGACATCGACCATCGGGTCGCGCTTCGGGCCGCGCGCGCCAGAGCTGCCCCGGTCGCCGCGCAGCTGGAGCAGCGCCTGTTCGAGCTGGTAGACGCCGCTGCTCTTCACCACGTAAAGCGGCAGGTTCCGCTCCTCGGCCTCGCGCAGGGCCGGCGGCTTGCTCCGGTAGTAGTTGCGCAGGGTGATGACCGCGTCGGCATCGGCCGGGTCATCGACCAGTTCGATGTTGGCGTCGACGGAGCGGGCCGCCTGTTCGAGCCGCGCCCGCGGGATGCCGAACGGGAAGATGCGGGTGATGCGGGAGGCCGGCCGCAGCGCCGGGGCTGCGAACTGCGGCGGCTCATCGTCGTCGAACTCCGCCGGCTCCGCCGGGGCGGGCTCGAACCCCCGCGGCTCGCGCGGCTCCCGGAACTCCCGGATGTGGCCGCCGTTCCGCCGGTGGCCGATCTCCCACGTCGGGGGCCGGCCCGGGCGGGCCGGCGCCGGCGCGCCCATGCCGAATTCGCCGCCCTCCCGGTCGGCGTCGTCCACGATTTCGATCCGGCCGCCGGGGCCGAGCTGCCGCGTCTCCGGCTTCGCCCGGTAGCCCCGCAGGATGGCGTCGACCGTCTCGGCGACGTTCTTGTGGATGGCCACCCGCCGCCAGCTCTCGATTTCGACCACGATGTCGAACGTCGGCGGCGCCTTCCGTTCGAGGATCGACTTCTGCGTGCCGCGGCGGCGCGCCTCTTCGTCGCCCAGCGTCACCGACTGGATCCCGCCGATGAGGTCGGCCAGCGTCGGGTTCAGCATCAGGTTCTCGAGCGAGGTGCCGTGGGCGGTGCCGACGAGCTGCACGCCGCGCTCGGCGATCGTGCGCGCTGCCTGCGCCTCCAGCTCCGTGCCGATCTCGTCGATGACGATCACTTCCGGCATGTGGTTCTCCACCGCCTCGATCATCACCGCGTGCTGCATCGAGGGCGTGGCGACCTGCATCCGGCGGGAGCCGCCGATCGCCGGGTGGGGCACATCGCCGTCGCCGCCGATTTCGTTCGAGGTATCGACGATGATGACGCGCTTGTTCGCGTCGTCGGCGAGCACCCGCGCGACTTCGCGCAGCATGGTCGTCTTGCCCACGCCCGGCCGCCCGAGCAGGAGGATGTTCTTCCCGCTGAGCACGAGGTCTTCGATGACGCGGATGGTGCCGTAGACGGCCCGGCCCACGCGGCAGGTGAGGCCGATGACCTTGCCGCGCCGGTTGCGGATGCAGCTGATCCGGTGGAGCGTCCGTTCGATGCCGGCGCGGTTGTCATCGCCGAAGTCGCCGATGCGCGCGATGACCCACTGGAGGTCCGCTTCGGTCACTTCTTCGCGGCTGAGGATGACTTCGCGGCCCGGGTAGCGGGCTTCGGGCAGCCGGCCGAGGTCCATCACGACTTCGAGCAGGTCGGCGCGGCGCTCCGCCTCGCGCAGCGGGCCGGAGATGTGCGGCGGGAGCGCATCGAGCAGCAGGTCGAGATCGTCGGTGACGATCTGCTCAGGGGGCAGCGGTGCGGATGCAGAAGATGACTGGCTCACGGCTCATTGCGGCACGGGGAAGGATTCCGCCGGGACCGCCACGACCTCCTTGAGGGTCTCGGCCCGCGCGAGGCGGCGCGCGCACATGAGCCGCACTCCGAGGGCCGGGTAGCCGCGCTCCTGCGCGGCCGCTTCGATGCCGGGCTGGTGTTCGGCGACGACGAGCGCGCCGTGGCGCGGCGCGTGCGCCTCCACCGTATCGAGCGCCGCCTCGACGAGGGCGCCCCCTTCCGCGAGCAGGAGGTGCGCCTCCCGCTCGCCGATCCCGGCCCAGCCGATGAGCCCGCCCTCCCCATCGGCCACGAATTCCTGTTCGCAATCGAACGAATCGAGCACCGCCCGGAACTCCTGCTGGCCCGGCGCTTCGTTCCGCCGCACCGGCTCCGGCACGGCCCGGCAGTAGAGCCGGAAGATGCCCGCGCGGTCGGCCCGCACGGCCGGCCGGAACGGGTTGCCCGGCCCCGGCGCGGCCCGGCTGCTCCGCAGCGCGTACAGGCGCTCCAGCCGGTAGGCGTAGAAGCCGGCCCGCCGCAGCGCGCCTGCATGGGGCGACCCCTCGGCGTACCGCAGGTAGAGCACCCGCCCGCCGCGCAGCGCCACCTCGCGCGCGAGGCCCTGCAGGAGCGCCGTCACCGCATCGTCGTCCTTCGGCCGGCCGATGCGGAGCGAGGCCACATCCCAGCCGGCGCCGCCCGCCAGCTGCCGCGCGACCGCCACGCCGCGGTAGCTGAGGCCGCGGCGCAGCCCGACGACGGCCGTCCGCGGCACTTTCGGCAGCCGGGTGATGCCCGTCGCCGCCAGCCCGCTCGAGACGAGCAGGTTCTGCCCGCCGCGCAGCGCCACCACCTCCGTATCCAGCCGGTGGAGCTGCGGCCAGAGCGTCGCCGCGTCGATCGGGCTCAGGGCCTCGGCTGCGTGGTCGCTCATTTCGCGGCTCCCGGCGGCGCGCCGATGGTGAGGAAGTAGGCGTGCAGCCGCGTGTCGTGCGTCAGCTCCGGGTGGAAGCTCGTCGCCAGCAGGTTCCCCTGCCGGGCGGCGACCACCGTGCCGTCCGCCAGCCGCGCGATCGGCCGCGCCGGCGGGTCCACCCGCTCGATGACCGGCGCGCGGATGAAGACGGCCCGGAACGGCCCGCCCTCCAGCCCTTCGATGGCGAGGTCTTCTTCGAAGCTGTCCACCTGCCTGCCGAACGCGTTCCGCCGCACGCGGATGTGCATCGTTTCGATGCCCGGCCGGTCGAGGCGGTCGACTTCCTTCGCGAGCAGGATGGCGCCGGCGCAGGTGCCCCACGTCGGCCGGCCGCTCGCGCAGAACGCCCGCAGCGGCTCCTGGAACCCGTTCGAGAGGATGAGGCGGGCGATCGTCGTGCTCTCCCCGCCCGGGATGATGAGCGCATCGAGCCCCTCGAGCTGGGCCGGCTTCCGGACTTCGATCGCCCGGTGGCCCATCCCCTCCAGCATCTCCCGGTGCTCCCGGAAATCCCCCTGCAGCGCCAGCACCCCCACGGTGCGGGGCGCGGACGAACGCGGCGAAACCGTCATGCGGAACCAGCCCCCGGCGCAGGGCGCGGCTCACGGACGGCAACCGAGGGGCACGTGGTGATGCGAATGCTCGATGGCAACGGCAGTGCGAAAACCCTGCGCAACCTGCTTCCAGTGTACCGCACCCGCAGAGCGCCTGCGTGTCGGCGAACGTTAACTTCCCGTGCCCTGGTACGCCGGCTCGATGACGGCCGACATGCTCCCGCGCGAATTCGGCATCAGCGGGTCCGGCCCGTAGGCGTGCACCAGCTCCTGCTTCGCGCGGACCTCATCGTGGCTGCCCGTCATCAGCACGGCCCGCCCCTGGCTGTCCACCACGCAGGCTATCGCGTACCCCTTCTCCGGCCCGTAGCCGAAGATCTCCGCGCACATCCGGATGACGTACGCGTAGGTGTGCTCGTCGTCGTCCAGCAGCACGAGGTGGTACGGCGGTTCGAGCTGCTGGTCGGTCTCGTCGATGACGTGCGTCCCGGGAGATGGCAGCAGGCTCATGCCTCTGATTATACCGCCGGGCGGCCGGGCCCCCGGCGCTCAGCGGCCGGGTTCGAACAGGGCCGCGATGACGGCCAGCGCCAGCCGCCGCCCGCCGGCCGGCGTGAAGTGCACCCCGTCGCTCACCCGGACGACCTGCAGCGTGCCGTGCTCATCCGGCAGGGCCGCGGCGTAGCTGCCGTCCGGCGCCGAGGTCAGCGCCCACGTATCGAGGTAGAGCACCCACGGGCGGGCGGCTGCCTGCTCCGCGAAGACGGCGTTGATGCGCGGCACGCTCGCCGCGAGGTCGGCCCGGCCCATGTTCGGCTGCCCCACCCACACCACCGTCCGCCCCGGCCGGTAGAGCAGGTCCATCACCGCGCCGACCCGCGCGCCGTACTCCTCCGTCGAGCGCACCTGGTTCGCATCGTTCGCGCCCACCATGAAGACCACCACGTCCGGGTCGTAGCGGGCCATCTCCGCCGCGAGGTACGCCGGCCAGTCGAAGAAGTCCGGCCGCATCAGCCCCGAGCTGATCTTGTAGTCCGCCCCGCGCACCGGCACCCCGCCCAGCGCCGACCACCCGGCAAGGAGCGCGACCGTCATGAAGTACGACGTCGAATCGCCGTCCGACCAGAGGCGGACGCCCTGCGCGGATTGCAGCCGCGCCGGGGGCGGGGTCGGCGTGGGGGTGGGCGTCGGCGGCGGCTCCGGCGTGCCGTCGTAGGCCAGCCCGGCCACGAAGACGTAGCGCGCGGGCGCGTCGGCCGCCGCAGCGCCGCCCGGGGCCTCCGCCGCCGGATCATCGGCCAGCGAGAAGACGACCCCCGCGCAGCCGCCGAGCACCCCGGCGAGCACGAGCAGCGCCCCGTGCCAGCGGCGGGCGCGCCACCGCCGCCCGGCGCGCTCGCCCGGGTCGGGTGCCGCGTCGGCGCCGGGCGAATCCTCCAACTCCACGACCTCGCAGGGGCTTCGAATCCGACAACGCGCGGACCCGGGGTAAAGTTCCCGCAGTCGCCCGCTTCGCGCCAGCCCGCGACAATGCGGGGCGGGGGGCGGCGCCCCCGCCGGCCGCGACCATGCTCTTCCCGACCGTCGATTTCGCCATCTTCTTCGTCGCCGTCTTCGCCGTCGCCTGGCTCATCCGGCCGTGGCACCTCTGGTGGCGCGTCTTCCTCGTGCTCGCCAGCTGGTTCTTCTACGGCTTCTGGGAGCCGAAGTTCGTCCTCCTCCTCATCGGCTCGACGGCCTTCAACTGGGCCGTCGGCCGCGACCTCGCCCGGATGCGCGGCCCGGAGGGGCTCGACCGCTTCGGCCGCTGGTTCCTCGGCTTCGGCATCGCCGCCAACCTCGCCACCCTCGGCTGGTTCAAGTACTACGGCTTCTTCGTGAAGGACGTCGCCGGCCTCATCGAGCGCTTCGGCGTCGATCTCCCCCTGCCGCTCCTCCAGGTCACCCTCCCCGTCGCCATCTCGTTCTTCACCTTCCACGCCATCAGCTACCTGGTCGATATCGCCCGCGGGCAGTGCGAGCCGCTCTCGCCGCTCGATTTCGCGCTCTACCTCTCCTTCTTCCCCCACCTCGTCGCCGGCCCCATCGTCCGCGTCACCGAGTTCGCGCCGCAGATTCGCGAGCCCTTCCGCGACCGCGTCATCGACGCCGCGCCGGCCTTCACGCTCATCGTCGCCGGCCTGTTCAAGAAGGTCGTCATCTCCACCTACCTCGCCGGCGAAATCGCCGACCCCGTCTTCGCCAGCCCGGGCACCCACAGCGCGCTCGAAAACCTGCTCGGCGTCTACGCCTACGCGGTCCAGATCTTCGCCGATTTCAGCGGCTACACCGATATCGCCATCGGCTGCGCGCTCCTCCTCGGCATCCAGTTCCCGCAGAACTTCGACCAGCCCTACCGCGCGTGGTCGCTGCAGGACTTCTGGCGGCGCTGGCACATGACGCTCAGCCGCTGGCTGCGCGATTACCTCTACATCCCGCTCGGCGGCAGCCGGGGCAGCACGTGGTTCACCTACCGCAATCTCTTCCTCACGATGCTGCTCGGTGGGCTCTGGCACGGCGCGGCCTGGACGTTCGTCGCCTGGGGCGCCATCCACGGCGCGGGGCTCGTCATCGAGCGGGAGGTCCGCGCCCGCAACCGCTGGCTCCGGGGCACGGCGGCGAAGGCGGCCGGCTGGTTCATCACCTTCCACGTCGTCTGCTTCGCCTGGATCTTCTTCCGCGCTGAGACGTTCGGCGCTGCCTGGCAGGTGATCACGCGCATCGCCACCGCCTGGGGCGAGCCCTCGCCCGCCGCCACCCCGCTCCTCGTGGCCGTCATCGCCGGCGCCATCGCGGCTCAGTTCCTCCCGCGCGACCTCTTCCGGCGGTTCGAAGTGACCTACTCTGAACTCGCCCCTGCCGCGCAGGCGGCTATGCTGGCCGTGGCGCTGGTGCTCATCGATGCCCTCGGGCCGGAGGGCGTCGCGCCCTTCATCTACTTCCAGTTCTGAGCGCCGGAGGTGACCCTGCCCGATGGCTGATGCCACCCGCCCCGGCCCCCGCCCGCGCCTCGGCGCCCGGCCCCGGCGCGTCTTCGGCGTCATGGTCGGCGGCCTCCTCCTCGCCGTGCTCCTCAACGCCCCCGCGCTCGAACAGGGCGCCGAATCGATGCCCTACGGCCGAGAGCGCGATTTCTGGCTCGCCGTCTGGAAGCCGTTCGCCACGGTGAGCCGCCTCTTCTTCCTCGATGAGCCGCGCAACCTGCTCGACCGCGCCCTCGGCCGGGAGCAGCGCGGCCTGTTCGAACTGCCCGCCGCGCCGGGGGACGAACCCGGCCAGCCGGGCGGCGATGCGACCCCCGTGCCCGGCCGGACGCCCACCCCCGGCCGCGGCACCCCCGCCGCCTCCCCGACGCCCACCCCCGACCCGCGCCCGAAGCTCCGCACCCCGACCGCCGCCGACCCCCTCCGCGTCTGGATCGGCGGCGATTCGATGGTCAAAGTCCTCGGCGAAGCGTTCGTCCGGCAGGCCGCCGAAACCGGCGTCATCGCCGCCACCCACGACCCCCAGCTCTCCAGCGGCCTCACCCGGCCGGATTTCTTCGACTGGCCCGGCCACTTCAACCAGCTCGTCCAGTCCGGCCGCTACGAAGTCTTCATCGTGATGTTCGGCGCGAACGATTCGCAGGGCATCAAAACGCCCGACGGCCAGATCTTCCAGCCCGGCGACCCCGGCTGGACGGCCGAATACCGCCGCCGCGTCGCCGGCGTCATGGACCTCCTCGGCGGCGGCAACCGCCTCGTCCTCTGGGTCGGCCAGCCCATCATGCGCAGCGCCGAGTTCTCCCAGCGCATGGCCGAGCTGAATGCCATCTACCGCGAAGAGGCCGCGAAGCGCCCGTGGGTCCAGTTCATCGACCTCTGGCCGCTCTTCCAGACGCCCTCCGGCGGCTACGACGCCTACCTCCGCGACGACGACGGGCAGGTGAAGGAGATGCGCCACCCGGACGGCGTCCACCTCGTCCGCGACGGCGGCGAGCGGGCGGCCCGGGCCATCATGGCCGTCCTGAAAGCCGAAGCCGGCATCCCCTGAGCGGGGCGCGGCCGCCGCGGTCGTCCGTTCCTGCCGCGGGCCGTACCCTCGGGTGGATGGATGGCGGCCTCCCGCCCGGGTTCGGGCGCTACCCGCTGCCGCTGGCGCTGGCCATCCTGCTCGTGCAGGCCGCGCTCGGCATCCTCCTCTTCGCCACCTTCCAGGAGTGGGTGCCGCGCCGGCTCGGCACGTCCGATGCCTGGGGCGGCTACCTCCTCGCCAGCTACGGCGCCGCCCGCTTCCTGCTTGAAACGCCGACCGGCGCCATCGCCGACCGCCTCGAGCGCCGCGCCGGGCTCCTCCTCGGCTTCCTCCTGATGCTCCCCGCCATCGGCCTCATGGCGGCCGTCCGGCAGGAGCACGCCTACCTCGCCTTTGCCGCCCTGCTCGGCGCGGCGACCGCCTTCCTCTGGCCCGCGACCTACGCCATCGCCGCCGACCTCTACGCCATCGACCGCCGCGGCAAGGTCATCGGCTTCCTCAATCTCGCCCAGCTCGCCGGCTTCGGCCTCGGCGCGCTCGGCGGCGCGTTCCTCGTCGACCACGCGCCGGCGGGGGCGCTCTTCGGCAGCGCGGCGGGCGCGGTGGCGCTCGCCTTCGCCGCTGCCCTCCTCGGCATCCCCAGCTACCGCGGCGGCTCCCTCTTCCGCCGGGTCGATGCCCCGGACCGGCCCGCGCTCTGGAGCGTGCTCGACCGCCGGGTGGCGGCCCTCGCCGGCCTCATCCTGCTCGCCAGCATCGCCCTCGCGATGCTCGTGCCTGCCATCCGCCCCTACGGCGAACGCGTCATCGGCATCTCCTTCTCCCGGCTGACCATCGCCCTCATCCCGGCCATCGCCGTCGGCGCGCTGCTCTACATCCCGGCCGGCGACCTCGCCGACCGGTTCGGGCGCTGGAAGCCGTTCGCCGCGGGCCAGCTCTGCCTCGTCGCCGGGCTGCTCGTGCTGGCGGCCACCGCCAGCCTGCCCGTGGCGATGGCGGCCGCAGTCCTCGTCGTCGCCGGCAACGTGCTCACCGTGCCGGCGTGGAACGCTGCGGTGATGGACCTCGCGCCCGAGAGCCACCGCGGCACGCTCATCGGCCTCTCGGTGGCGCTCAGCGGGCTGGCGCTCGCGCTCGGGCCTGCGCTCGGCGGCTTCGTCGTCGGCCGCTGGGGCGCGCCCGCCGCCTTCACCGTCTCGGCGGCGCTGGCCGCGGCCGCGGCGCTCGCCACGCTCGCCTACGCCCGCCGCGCCGGGGCGGCGCCGGCCCCGGGTCCGATCGTTCGAGGCTCCTGAACCGTTCGCGCTCGCCCGGCCCGCGCGTGCCTACGATACGGGCCGTTCGCGACACCATCGCCGGGAGGATGCCCCGTGACGCAAGCCCAGCGCACCGAAACGAAGTGGCGGATGCGGCTCATCATCTTCGCCGTCGTCCTGCTCGCCCTCATCGTCTTCATCGCCGAGAACTGGCTCACGGTGCAGGTCCGCTTCCTCTTCGCGAAGACGGAGACGCGCCTCGCGTGGGCGCTGATCGTCGCCGCCGTCCTCGGGTATGCTGCCGGCTGGCTGACGCCGAAGCTCCGCCGCTAGCCCGCGGCGCTGCGCCGGCGCCGGCACGCTCTCCCGGTGGAGGATTCCCGATGCCCAGCGCCGAAGCCCAGCAGCTCGCCGCGATGTTCCGCGCCGCGCCCCCGCCCCTCGAAACGCCCGACGTCCGCCAGATGCGGGCGAACATGGAGGGGATGGCCGCGCTCGGCGGCGCTGAGCCCGGCACCGCGCTCGAACCGGCCGATGCCGCCGGCGTCCCCGCCGAGTGGTCCGTCGCGCCCGGCGCCTCCCGCACGCGGGCCATCCTCTACCTCCACGGCGGCGGCTACGTCATCGGCTCCATCGCCACCCACCGCGGCCTCGTCTCCCGGCTCTCGGCCGCCTCCGGCGCGGCCGGCTTCGCCATCGATTACCGGCTCGCGCCCGAGCACCCCTTCCCGGCGGCCGTCGACGATTCGGTCGCGGCCTACCGCTGGCTGCTCGGGCAGGGCCTCGAGCCCGGCCGCATCGCCATCGCCGGCGACTCCGCCGGCGGCGGGCTGACCGTCGCCACGCTCCTCGCCCTGCGCGACGCCGGGGCGCCGCTGCCCGCCTGCGCCGTCGTCTTCTCGCCGTGGACGGACCTCGCCCTCGAAGGCGCCTCTATGGACGCCCGCGATGCCCGCGACCCGATGGTGCACCGGCCCGGCCTCCAGCAGATGGCCGACTGGTACCTCGCCGGGCAGGACGCGCGCCAGCCGCTCGCCTCGCCCATCCACGGCGACCTCCGCGGCCTGCCGCCCCTCCTCATCCAGGTCGGCACCGAAGAGACGCTCTACGACGATGCCGTCCGCCTCGCCGTCCGGGCGGTCGAAGCCGGCGTGCCGGTCGCCTTCGAGCCGTACCCGGAGATGTTCCACGTCTTCCAAATCTTCGGGATGCTCCCGGAGGCGCACACCGCCGTGAAGGCCGCCGGCGCCTTCATCGCCCGCCACACCGGGAGCTAACCGGCCCTCCTAGCGCGGCAGCGCTTCCACCCGCAGGCCGAAGAGCGCCGGCGGCTCGGTCCCCAGCGCCGCGAGGTACGAACAGAGCTGGCTCCGGTGGTGCACCTCGTGCTCTACCAGCCCGCCCAGCACCCGCTTCCACGCCGGGAATGGGTCGCCCGCGAGGTTGCCGATGGTCCGCTCCAGGTCGGCCCGCGCGAGCACGGCGACCGTCTTCTTCCCCGAGCGGAGGCAGAGCTCCCGCAGCCGGTCCGCCGTCAGCCCGGGCGTCGGTTCGTGGCCCGGGTAGCGCGGCGCGCCCGTTTCGATGGCGAGCAGGTTCATCCGCCGCGCCGCCACGATGTGGAGCGCCAGCTCCGCAACCGAGAATTCGCCGGGCGCCGGCCGCCACTCGAGGTGCTCGTCGCGCAGCCGCTCGAACGCCTCGTACGTCCGCGCCTGCACGTTCACCACGTACTTGATGAGGTCGTCGCGCCCGATCACCGTCCCCATGCTACGGCAGCGGCTGCTCAGCGGCCCGCTGCTCATCTCCCGTTAACCTTTCCGCAGGAGAGTTCGACCGCGTGTCCCGCGAACAGGCTGCGCCGTACCTGGCCGAGTTCCTCGGCACGTTCGCGCTCGTCTTCGCCGGGCCGGGCTCGATGGCCGTCGATGCCGCCTCCGGCGGCGCGGTCGGCGGCGTGGGCATCGGCCTCAGCTTCGGCTTCATCGTGATGGCGATGATCTTCGCGCTCGGCCACGTCTCCGGCTGCCACATCAACCCGGCGATCACGGCCGCCTTCGCCGCCACGCGCCGCATCCGCCCCGGCCGCGCGGCCGGCTACATCGCCGCCCAGCTCGCCGGCGCGGCGCTCGCCGGCCTCGCCGTCGTCGCCATCGTCGGTGACCACGCCGATGCCGGCGCCAGCCTGCCGCGCCTCGGCGGCGCCGATGCCGCCCTCGCCTCAGAAATCGTCCTCACCTTCTTCCTCGCCCTGGTCGTCTTCTCCGTCGCGACCGATGCGCGGGCGCAGGGCGCGCTCGCGGCCATCGCCATCGGCGGCTACGTCGCGATGGCGGCCACCGGCTGGGGGCCGGTCGCCAACGCCTCGATGAACCCGGCGCGCAGCTTCGGCCCGGCCGTCGCCTCTGGCGCGTGGGATGCCCACTGGGTCTACTGGCTCGGCCCCGCGCTCGGCGCCGTGCTCGCCGCCTTCGCCTACGACCTCCTCCGCCCCGGCGCGCCGCCGCCACCACCCGAAAGGAGCTGACCCATGGCTGCCCTCTCGCTCACCCCTGCCGAGGAAGGCGAACTCCGCCTCCGCATCCGCCGCGAAGCCGAAGCGCTCGCCCGCGAATTCGCCGGCATCTTCTCCATCGAAACCATCGAGCGGTACGTCAACGAATCGTTCGATGCCATCCGCGGCCGCGCCCGGCTGCTCGACTTCGTGCCCGTCTTCGTGCACCGTTACACGCGTGAACGGCTCCGCGCCCTCGCGCAGGCGGAGGGCCTCGTGACGAAGGACCGGCCCGAAGTCCTCTACGTTTGCGTCCACAACGCCGGCCGCTCGCAAATCGCGGCGGCGCTCACGGCGCAGCTCAGCGGGGGCGCCGTGGCGGTCCGCTCCGCCGGCTCCGACCCGGCCGATGAGATCAACCCGGCCGTCGTCGCCATCCTCGCCGAGCGCGGCATCGACCTCTCGCAGGAGTTCCCGAAGCCGCTCGCCGACGAACTGGTCCGCGCCGCCGACGTCGTCATCACGATGGGCTGCGGCGACGCCTGCCCCATCTACCCCGGCAAGCGGTACATGGACTGGGAGGTGCCGGACCCGGCGGGCCAGCCGCGCGAAGTCGTCGAAGCGATCGTCGCCGACATCGAAGGCCGGGTCCGGAAGCTGCTCGAAGAGCTGGGCGTCCCCGCCATCAGCTGAGGCCCGTCACCACTCCTTGCCGATGCCGCCGCGGCCGCCGAAGAAGCCGGACGGCCAGTTGCGCCCGGTGATCATCGCCTTGTCGACGTCCTCCGGCGTGGCGATGCCGGCCTCGACGATGGCGCGCGCCTCGCGGTAGGCGGCCGCGAACACCCGGTTCAGGATGAAGCCGTACGTCCCCGGCGTGTCCTTCACCATCGAGACCTCCTTGCCGGCGGCCTCGGCCAGCTTCCGCGCGGTCGCGATGACCTCCTCGCTGTTCTGCGGCGTCCAGATCACTTCGCACATCCGCATCACGGTCACCGGGTTCGAGAAGTGCATCCCGATGAACCGCTCCTTCCGGGCGTCGGAAACGTCCCGCGCCACGTCCTGGATGCAGAAGCCGCTCGTGTTCGTCGCGAAGATGGCCTCGGGCTTCGCCAGCCGGTCGAGCTCGGCGAAGACCTGCTGCTTCAGGTCGAGCTTCTCCGGGATCGCCTCGATGATGACGTCGCAGTCGGCGAGGGCAGCGAGGTCGGTGCTGTAGCTGATGCGGGCCATCGCCGCCAGCGCGTCGTCGAAGCCGAGCTTGCCGCGCTCCACTGCGCGCTTCATGCCCCACTTGCCGTCTTCGATCGCGTGGCGGGTCTTCGCAATCGCCTCGTCGCTGATATCGCGGACCACCACCTCGTAGCCCGCCTGCGCCACGACCTGGGCGATGCCGCCGCCCATGATGCCGCCGCCCAGGCAGCCGACCTTCTTCACGTCCTCGAACTTCACCGGTCCAACCTCCACGGGGCCGAACGCCCCTCGAATCTCGTGCCCCGCAAGGTACACCGGGAGGCGAGAACGGGGGAGGAGGGAGAGAGGGAGAGGTTGGAGGTTGGAGGTTGGAGGTTGGAGGTTGGAGGTTGGAGGTTGAAGGTTGGAGGTTGGAGGTTGGAGGTTGATGCTCCCTCCCCGTTCCCCGTTCCCCGTTTCCCGTTCCCCGTTCCCCGCCTCCCGCTTCCCGCCTCCCGCTTCCCGCTTCCCGTCTCCGAACTCCGTAGCCGCGGGGCTCCGTCCCCGCGGAGGGCCGGCGAGGCCCACCCCGACCGTCGAATTCACGCGCCCTCCCGCCTCCCGCCTCCCGCTTCCCGTCTCCCGCCTCCCGCTTCCCGCTTCCCGCTTCCCGCTTCCCTCCCAACTCCTGCTACCCTCACCCTGTCCCCATGCTCTTCTGCGACCACGTTTCGAAGTCGTTCGGTGCCAAAGAAGTGCTCCGCGATGTCACCTTCACCGTCAGCGAAGGCGAGCGCGTCGGCCTCGTCGGGCCCAACGGCGCGGGCAAATCCACTGTCCTCCGCCTCATCGCCGGCCTCGAGCAGCCCGATGCCGGCAACGCCGGCTACACCGGCGGCAGCCTCGGCTACCTCCGCCAGGAGGCCGACCTCGACGACGACAACACCCTCCTCCAGGAGCTCTGGCGCGCGTTCCCCGATGCCAGCGCCATCGAGCGCGAACTCGCCCGCGTCGCCGCCGCCATCGAAGCCGGCGAAGGCGACCTCGACGCGCTCGTCGACGAGCAGGCCCGCCTCTTCGAACGGTTCGAAGCGCTCGACGGCTACCGCATCGAAGCCCGCATCGGCCGCGTCCTCGACGGCCTCGGCTTCGAACCCGCCGACTGGCAGAAGCGCTGCAGCGAGTTCTCCGGCGGCTGGCAGATGCGCATCGCCCTCGCGAAGGTCCTCGTCCGCCGGCCCGAAAACGTCCTGCTCGATGAGCCGACGAACCACCTCGACGCCCGCGCCCGCGACTGGCTCGCAGAGGAGCTGACCGAATGGGACGCCGCCATCCTCGTCGTCACCCACGACGGCGAGTTCCTCGACCGCTTCGCCACCCGCATCCTCGACCTCCGCGAGAAGACCATCGAGAGCTACCCCGGCAACTACACCGCCTTCCAGAAGCAGAAGGCGGCGAAGCTCCAGGCGCTCGACCAGGCTGCCGCCCGGCAGGAGCGCGAACTCGCCCGGCAGGAGCGCTTCATCGAACGGTTCCGCGCCAAGGCCACCAAAGCCGCGCAGGTCCAGTCCCGCGAAAAGCAGCTCGCCCGCGTCGAGCGCATCGAACGGCCGAAAAAGGAAGCCGAAGTCCACTTCGAAATCAGCGCCCACGGCCGCACCGAGCGCGACGTCCTCGTCTTCCGCCACGTCGGCCACGCCTACGGCGACCACCTCGTGCTCGTCGACGTCAACCTCCACATCGAGCGCGGCCAGAAAGTCGTCCTCGTCGGCCCGAACGGCGGCGGCAAGAGCACCCTGCTGAAGATCGCGGCCGGCCTCATCGCCCCCACGGAGGGGTCCGTCGAATGGGCCGAGCGCGCCCGCTTCGGCTACTACGACCAGCACCAGGACGAAGCCCTCGCCATGGACCGCACCGTGCTCGAGGAGGTCCGCTCCGTCGCCCCCCACGAGCCGGAAGTCCGCCTCCGCACCGTCCTCGGCCAGTTCCTCTTCAAAGGCGACGACGTCTTCAAGCCGATTCGGGTGCTCTCCGGCGGCGAACGGAGCCGGGTCGCGCTCGCGAAGTTCCTCCTCCAGCCGACGAACGTCCTCCTGCTGGACGAGCCGACGAACCACCTCGACCGCACCACCCGCCGCAAGCTCATCGAAGCCCTGCAGGCCTACGACGGCACCATCCTCTGCGCGAGCCACGACCCCGGCATCGTCGAAGGCGTCGCCACCCACGTCTACGAAGTGAAAGACCTCGGCGTGCGCGAACTCCTCCACCTGCGGAAGGGCTAGCCCGCCCCGGCGCGCCGGGCGCGCAGCCGCCCGCGCCCGCCCAGCTCCCGCAGCAGCTGGCGGAAGGCCGTCTCCCGCTCCCGGGCCATGGCGGCGTAGGCCGCCGCCGTGCCGGCGTTCAGCGTGAGCCGCTCGAGCGTGCCGCTCGCCGCCTCCGCCGCTGCGAACGCCGTCGCCCCCAGCACCGCGATGTCCTCCAGCGCGGCCGGCAGCGTCGAACCCGCGTCGTCGGCCTCGTGGAGCAGCCGGCACCAGAGCCGGCAGTCGCTCCCGTCCGGCAGCGGCCCGTCTTCGAACCGCAGCAGGCTGCCGAAGACGGCGAAGCGGCGGAACGCCGGCGGTTCGAGCCCGGCCGGGTACTCCGCCCGCGCCACCCCGAGCAGCCCGGGGATGCCCGCGAGGCTCAGCTCCCGGCTGCCCGGCGCCGTCGCCGCCGTCAGCCGCGCCTCCCGCGGGGCCGCCCGCGAAAGCTCCGCCAGCGCCCGGCCGAAGTGCCGATCCAGCGCCGCGTCCGTCCACCGCTCCCCGTCGGGGTCCTGCAGGTCGATGCGCATCCGTTCGCGAAAATCAGCCAGTGTCGTCATGCCCCCACGCTGGCAGCATGCCGCCGCAGCTCCAACAGGTGCCTGTCACGTCACTCGCGCCGAGATTCGCCCGGTGCGACACTCGGGACATCTCACCCGGAAGCGAGCCGCGCACCGATGCATCCCTGGCACGACATCGCCGTCGACCCCGACAAGATCGAGTCCGAGCTTCCCGTCGTCATCGAAATCCCCGCAGGCAGCAAGAACAAGTACGAACTCGAAAAGAAGAGCGGCATCCTCAAGCTGGACCGCGTGCTCTCCAGCTCCGTCCGCTACCCCGCCAACTACGGCTTCATCCCCCGCAGCTTCTGCGACGACGGCGACCCGCTCGATGTCCTCGTCCTCGGCCAGGAGCCCGTCGTCCCGATGACGCTCGTCTACGTCCGGCCGGTCGGCGTCATGCACATGCGCGACGGCGGCAAGGCCGATGAGAAGATCCTCGGCGTCCACTCCCACGACCCGGCCTTCAGCCACATCCGGAAGCTGGAGGACGTCCCGCCCCACCTCGTGGCCGAAATCCAGCGCTTCTTCATCGACTACAAGGTGCTTGAGGAGAAGGAGGTCGTCGTCGACCCCTTCGAAGGCCGGGAGCGGGCGCTCGAGGTCATCCGCATCGCCCTGAGCGACTACTGGAAGATGCGCGCGAACGAGCGCTGAGCCGGCCCACCGACGCGTCGTTCAGCCCGCCGCCGTCCAGGCGAGGCCGAGCGCGATGCCGCCGAGCACCAGCCACGCCGAGTTGATCCGCGTCGCGACCGCCGCGCCGAGGGCGGCCGCGAAGAGGCTCCACGCGAACGGGCCGGTGAGCACCTCCCGCGCCAGCTGCACGCTGACGACTACGATGAGCGCCCAGGCCGCGGCGTTCACCCCCATCGAGGAAGGCCGCGGAGAGCCGCCACCGCCGCAGCCGCGGCACGAACGGCGCCGCCAGCATCACGAACAGGAACGACGGCAGGAAGATGCCGGCCGCCGCCGCGAGCGCCCCCGCAAAGCCGTCCATCACGTAGCCCGCGAACGCCGCCGAGCTGAAGAGCGGCCCAGGCGTCACCTGCCCGGCCGCGATCGCGTCCAGCAGCTGCGCCTCCGTGAGCCAGACTCGCCGCTGGACGAACTCGTCACGCATGAACGAGACGAGCACGTAGCCGCTCCCGTACAGCACCGCCCCGATCTTCAGGAAGCCGAGGAAGATGCCGAGCGTCGTCGCCCCGGCGGCGCCGCCGGCAGCCGCCAGCGCCGGGCCGGGCGCGAGCGGCGGCAGCCAGCCGCGGGACCGCCGGTCCCGGCCGGTCCCGTCCTTCCGCTGGCGGGGCAGCCGCCACCAGTGGCCGCCGGCCCGCGGCAGCTCCGGCAGCTGCCGCCGCGCGGAGCGCGTGAGCGCGTGCACGAGCGCCCAGGCCGCGGCCGAATACACGCCCGCGCCCAGCACCAGCGCGACTTCGCTCACGCCGGCGAGGGCGAGCCCCGTGACGGCCGCGATGACGATCACGGACTCGAGGCCGCGGAACGCCGCCCCCGTCAGTCCCCACGCCGCGTGGAGGATGAGCGCCAGCACCACCGGCTGCGCCCCCAGCAGGATGCCCTCGCCGGCGGGCGTCGTCCCGTACCGCACGTAGGCCCAGGCGAGCGCCGTCACGATCGCCACCGCCGGGAGCAAGAAGAGCAGGCCGCCCAGCCAGAGGCCGGCCATCCCCGCGCGCCGGTGGCCGAGGTGCATCGTCATCTCGGTCGAATTGGGGCCGGGGATGAGGTTCGTCACCCCCAGCATGTCGAGGAACTCCTGGTCGCTTACCCAGCCCCGCTCGCGGACCAGCTCGCGGCGCATCAGCGCGATGTGCGCGGCCGGCCCGCCGAAGGCGATGCACCCAAGGCGGAAGAAGTAGCGCGCCACCTCGCCGGCGCGGCCCGGCGTCGTCGCGGACGTCATGGCCCCACAGCCTACGCCAGCCCCCGTCAACGTTCGCCCTCTGCTGCCGCATGAGAAATTTCAATCAGAATATTGACTTTCGCGAGCTCGTCCTTAAGATACGGCAGCAGGAGTTGAGACATGACCGAACGCCCGCACCCCCACCTCTGCCAGCTGCTCGCCCACGCCCGCTGCCTCGTCGCTGCCGTCCGCGATGGCGCGGCGCCGCTGCCCCCGTTCGATGACCTCATGGACCGGGCCGCCGCCGCCCTGCTCGTCGCCATGGCCTTCTGCGAAATCCCCCGCGACCTCCCGCTCCGGGGCACGGCCGCCGCTGCCGCCGCCGCCATCGGCGGCCTCGCCCGCGCCGCCCGGGAAGGCGCCGACCCGGCCGACATCGAGGCCGCCCTCGCCGCGCTCGAATCCCTCCTCGCCCGCGCCGCCGCGCCCGCCGGGGCCGCCGCATGAGCGCGCCGCCCGTCCTCGCCCTCCGCGGCGTCACCAAGCGCTACCGCAACGGCACCCTCGCCAACGCCGGCATCGACCTCGAGCTCCGGCCCGGCGAAATCTTCGGCCTCCTCGGCCCGAACGGCGCCGGCAAGACGACCCTCGTCCGCCAGGTGCTCGGCCTCGCCCGGCCGACCTCCGGCACCATCACCCTCGACGGCGTCGACATCGTCGCCGACCCGGGCTTCGCCCGCCGGAATATCGGCTTCCTCCCGCAGGGCACCTTCGACCTCCAGTCGCTCACCGTCGCCGAGACGATCGAGTTCGCCGCCCGGCTCCGGGGCATCCCGCCCCGCGCCGCCCGCGCCGCCGCCGCGCGCCTCATCGAGCGGCTCGACCTCGGCCCCTTCCGCGGCACCGCCATGCGCAGCGCCTCCGGCGGCGTGCGCCGGCTGGCCGGGTTCGCCGCCGCCATCGCCGCCCCCGCGCGCCTGCTCGTGCTCGATGAACCCACGAACGACGTCGACCCCCTCCGGCGCGTGCTGCTCTGGGAGCTCATCAGCGAGCTCGGCCGCGGGGGCGCCACCATCCTCCTCGTCACCCACAACCTCGCCGAGGCCGAGCGCGTCATCGACCGGCTCGCCATCATGAACGCCGGCCGCATCGTCCGCGAAGGGACGCCCGCCGCCCTCCGCAGCATCGTCACCGAACGCCTCCGGCTCGAGCTCGCGGCCGCCGGCACCCTCACGCCTCACCCCGCGCTCGTCCCGGACGGCGCCGGCGCTTACCTCTTCGACGCCGCTGACCTGCCCCGGGTCGCCGCCTGGGTCAGCCGCCTGCGCGAACTCGGGACGGTGCTCGATTTCCGCATCGGTCCGCCCACGCTCGATGACATCTACGCCGCCGCCATGGCCCCCGCCGCCGCGGGCCGCCCCGGGCCGGGCCTCGCCATCGAAGGAGCCACCGCGTGACCTTCCTCCGCCAGTACCGTGACCTCGTCTCGATGGAGCTGCGCAGCATGCGCGGCGAAGTCCCCATCATCGCCGCCGTGCAGATCGGCTTCATGGTCGGGTTCGTCTTCGGCTTCGGCTACCTCATCCCCGGCATCACCGAATCGACGGCCCTCTACATCGTCACCGGCACCGCGACGCAGGGCGTCGTCACCATGGGGCTCGTCATGCTCCCCCAGCTGCTCGCCCAGTCGAAGCACGAAGGGCGGCTCGACTACTACCTGAGCATGCCGATCAGCCGCGAGGCCTACCTGCTCGCGCTGGTCACCGCCGTGGGTGTCATGGCGCTGCCGGGCATCTTCTTCTGCCTCGCCGTCGGCGCGTGGCGGTACGACCTCGCCCTCGAACTGCACCCGCTGCTGCCGGTGGCGATTCTCCTCGGCGTCGGCTCACTCGCCGGCGTCGGCATCGCCATGGCGGTGTATTCGCGCCACCCGCAGCTCACGAACGCCCTCACCCAGCTCATCATCTTCTACGTACTCTTCTTCGCGCCCGTGCTGATGCCGCGCGAGCAGCTGCCCGCCGCGCTGCGCGAGACGGCCCGGTTCGCCCCGCCGACCTACGCCGCGGATGCCATCCGCGCCACATCGACGGACCTGCCCGGGACGCACCTCGGCACCTCGCTGGCTATCATGGCGCTCTTCGCGCTCGGCTCGATCGCGCTCTCCGCCCTCGCCATCCGCCGCCGGGGCTGAAGCCGGTCAGCGGATGAGCGCCGCTACCAGTGTCGCGATGCCCAGGGCTCCGAGGGCCCCGAAACCGATCGTGACTCTGCCCTGGAGCTGACGGATGGCCGCCTGGAGCTCCTGCCTCGTGGCGGCTTCAGCGGCTTCCAGGCGGTTCGTCCCCTCGCTGACGGTCGTGGCAAATGACTCCAGTGATGACCGAACGTTCTTTGCGGTCTCCGCCGCGCTGGAGAGGATCAGTGCGCGCTGGTCTTCCAGGGCGGTGCTGGAGCTCGATTCGAACCGCTCGAGCTTTCCGGCGAGGGCCTCGATCGACGCGCCGTTTCCCGCAGCGAGGCCGGCGAGCCGTTCCTCGGCCGCGCTGGACCGGGCGTCGAGGGCATCGAGCCTTCCCGTCAACGCTTCTTCGACCCCTGCGAGCTGAGCCGGCAGGCTGTCGAGCGCACTGCGAACAGCTCCCACCGCTTCGACGACGGACTGCCCCGTCGCCTCGAACGCCGCCTGGAGCGCTCCCGATTGCGCCCGCGCCTCGGCGAACCCGGATTCCACCGCCGCGAAACGCCCCGCGATTTCTTCCTGTCCGACGAGCAGCGCCGCGGTATCGATGCTCCGCAGCGTCTCGATCACGCTCCCGACGCCGCTCGTGACCTCTGTGAGCCCGGCGATGAGCGTGTCGAGCTGCCGGGCAGCGTCGTCGAGGTGTCCGCGCGCCTGGTCGTACCGTTCGGTCTCGGAGCGCAGCTGCTCGAGCCGGTCCGCCAGGCCGGCGACGGCCTCCTCGAGCGTGAGGAACTTCGCCAGTTCTTCTTCGATCGTCATCGATCACCCTGCCTTCAAGATGTGGTCGACTCTCGCAGCGAGCCGTTCGGCCAGCACCAGCGCCGCCGGCACGGCGGTCACCTCGGGCATGACCCGCGCCAGTTCCCGGACGAATTCCGGCTGGTCGGCCTGGGCGCGCGCGGCCTCGAGGGCCATCCGGCGCGCCATGTCCGGTTTCCGCCCCGCGACGAGCCCGATTGCCGTCCCCGCAAGGCGCGCGAGCCGCCCATCGTCGTACAGGTAGCGGGTCCGCCCGAACTGGAGGGCGGCGGTCAGGTTCTGCCGCACCGCTACGCCGTCCGGTTCCCGCGCGAGGGCTTCGGCTGCGGCGCGCACCATCAGCAGGGCGGGCTGGTCGGGATAGGAGGTGAGGTACCGGCCCGCCGCGCCCCGGACGCGCTCAGCGTCGAGCGGCGCCACGATGAGCTCGAACAGCCCCGTCATCGCATCGTGCTCTTCCGGCTCGGTCACCGCGTTCACCATCTGGACCAGGTAGTCGTCGTACTCGGTGGTGGTCAGGTAGTTCAGGATGCGGTCCCGCAGCGCCTCGCCGTCGCCGGCAGAGGCCGCCTCGAGCATCTCCTGCAGCGACCGGCGCCGCGCCCGTTCGATGTGCTCGTAGATGAAGTCGATGAGGAGCTCGCACGCGTACAGGACGAACTCGTCCCAGGGACGTTCCGCTGCCGTATCGAGCCGCTCCGCGTACCCCCGCACGAGGCCTGCCTGGTACCCACGCACGTACTGCAGGAGTCGGTCCCGGACCGTGCCCGCGTCGGCGCCGGCGACCTTCACTTCGAACGCACTGTGCGCGTAATCGACCGTGTAATCGGCGACCACGCCGAGGACGACGAGCCGATGGAGCACCTTCTCCATCGCCGAGCGGACGGCGTCCCCGTCCTTCCCGGGGTCCCCGGTCGCCCTCACACGGAAGCGTTTCGGGTCCTGCCCCCTCCACTGCAGCGACGTTGCTCGCGCGTACCCGGTCTCGCCCAGGAGCTCCAGCACCACCCGCGTCGTCTGGAGATCCTGCTCGCGCCCCCTGAACGCCTGCAGGTGGAACCAGAGCGCCCGGCTGACGTCGTCGTCGGTGCCGTACCTCCGGCGATTCTGCTGGGTTGCTTCGATATCCTGGACGGTCGTGTTCGGGTCGAGGAGCTGCCGGTTGACGCCCTGCTGTTCATCGGAGAGCAGGATGAACGAATACGCGCGGCCCCGGTCGCGCCCGGCGCGCCCGGCCTCCTGGTAGAACGCTTCGATCGACTCCGGGAGGCCTGTATGGATCGTGTAGCGGATGTTCGGCTTGTCGATGCCCATGCCGAAGGCTTTCGTGCACACGAGCCCGTGCACCCGGCTCCGTTTGAAGTCCCGGGCGTTGCTCCGCTTTTCGTCGTCCTGGAGCTGCCCGGCATAGATGCCGAATTTGCCGCTCAGCCGCTTCTCGACCTCCTCGTGAATCGAGCGAATCCCGAACGGCCCCTGCACGAAAGGACAGAAAATGAGCCCCGCTGCCGGCTTCGGCCGGCGCGGGTCGAAGAAAGCGCCGGGGGTCATCCCGAACCGTGACGGCAGCGAGTTCAGGACTCCCACGAGACGGTTCACTTTCTCGTCGGAGGCGCACCGCAGCACCTCGAACTTCAGCTCCGGCCGGTCGAACGTGGTGGGCGTCACCAGCGCTTCGAAATCCCTGATCTGGAGCTCGTTCTGGACGTCGCGGAGGACGATGTAGCTCGCAGTGCCGGTCAGGCCTACGAGGGGCGGGGCTTTGCCGTCCTTCTGGCAGTAGTCCCGCGCGATGCGGCCGAGATTCAGGTACGCCGTCCGGAAATCGTGTCCCCACTCGGAGACGCAGTGCGCCTCGTCGATCGCGACGGAACAGACCGGGACGATAGCCGTGAGGGTGCGCAGCGCATCGCGGAACGTCGAGATCTGGAACCGCTCCGGGGCGACATAGCAGAAGAGGTAACGCCCCTGGGCCATGGCATTCACGGCAGCTTCCCGCTCCTGCCGCTCCCGGATCAGACTGCTGATGCCGATCGCGCGGTCGATGCCGACCCGCCGAAGGTTGTCGATTTGGTCTTCGATCAGCGACACGATCGGGTCGACCACGATGCACACGCCGGGCAGGCAGAGCGCCCCGAGCTGGAAGGCGATGGACTTCCCGCCTCCGGTGGGCAGAAGGACGAGCGTGTCCTTCCCTTGCAGGGTCCGCTGAATCGTTTCCCACTGTCCTTCCCAGAAGCCCTGCTTGCGGAAGATGTACCGGAGCATCCACTCCGCGTGCTCCCGGGCCGGTGCGGTTGCCCGGACGGCTCGCGCCGTCGAGATCGGGGCCGCGACGTTGATCCCGAGCGGGAGGTCGTGGATGACGAATCGCGGCAGGCCCGCGACCGGCGGCGGCAGCGCGGCCTGCGGCTGCCCCGCTGAGACGAGCACGGCGGCACCGGGCGCGCCCTTCGCGGGAGTCGTGTGGACCCGCGTGGTCGGCCGCGAGAGCGGCAACTCATGCAGGCACGCGACCCGGTAGACCAGCTCGGCCAGCCCTTCCACGGCCGCCGAGAGGACGAGCTCGACGTGTTCTGCGGCTTCATCCACGAGCCGCTGCGGCGGGAGGACGGCCACCTCCCAGTGCTCGAGGTTCGGGAAGAAGCCGGCCCGGAACGCTTCGAAGACGGCGATCTGCACCTGGTGGCCGAAGCGCGCAAGTCGCAGGTCCGTCAGCGGCTCCTCCTTCCGCGGCCGGCTGCCCGCGCGCCGGAGCATCTCTTCGACCCGCGCGGTTCGCGCCAGGTTCCCCCCGCCCGGGATGACCTCCATGAGCCGCCGGTCGAACCACGATCGCCAGTCAGCTCCGCCTGGTCCGGCGAGTGCGCCGCTCACGTCGACCGCCGTGAGGGCCTCGATGGACGGGTGCGCGAGCACGACCGGCAGCTCCGGAGGCCGGTTCGCGCCCGGCTCCGCGAAGACCGGGTGGACGGCGACGCGCGGGACGATCGTCCAGCCCTGGCGGTCGAAGCCGCGCTCGAAGAACCACTCGGCAATTCGGCGGCCCTCTCCCCACAAGGGCAGGTCCGTCCGCGGCCGAAACGGGATCGTCGGCGCTGCGGCGAGCTCCTCGACAGCGCCGGTGATGTCGTCATCGGTCGCCAGCTCCCTCGGCGGGTCCGGGAGCGCCTCCTCGATCGCCGGGTCGACGAAGGTGATGGCGCCGCGGGTGAGGATCGATTCGACGACCGCGATCAGGGTGCCGAACTGGTCCCGGATGTCGTCCGACCGCGGCCCGGGCTCCGGCAGGTCGAGCCGCCACTGGCCCGCGGCCCGGCGGAGCCGCATCGGCACGTCCGCATCATGCACCCGTTCGACGAACCGCTGCGGCAGTCCCACCGCCTGGTAGAGCCGGCCCTGGAGTTCCGGGTACAGCGAGGCGATCTCCACCACATGGGGGAGTTCTTCGGGAGCGATGTCGCCGCTGGCCCGCTGTCGATCAGTGGGCTCGCCGCTCTCGTTCTCGTCATACGGCCGCGTGCCCTTGCAGTCGGGATAGCGTGTACAGCCCCAAAACTTTTTCCCTGCGTTCGAGCCCTTTCGGGCAGTTTTGAGCTCCATCACTCCGCCGCATTGCGGACACGAAGGCGACGACATGATGACTCCTGAAGGCGAAATGGGCCGCGAATTCTAACGAAGAACTCGGGCGTTGTCTCCGCCCTCGCCATCCGCCGCCGGGGCTGAAGCCGGTCAGCCCCAGGCCGACCAGAGCGCCCACGCGCCGAATATCGCGAACAGCGCCGCCGCCACCACCGCAATCGCCCGCTGCGGCAGCCGCTTCCCCGCCAGCACCCCCGCGCCGATCGCTACCCGCGTCGGCCAGCACCATCCCCAACGTCGAACCCAGCCACACGCCCACCGCGCTCGACTCCCGCCCTGCCAGCGAGACGGTCGCCAGCATCGTCTTGTCGCCCAGCTCCGAGAGGAAGAACGCCGCCGTCACGACCCCGAAGGCGCCGAACCGCTTCCCCAGGCGCGGCTCGCCCGGCTCTTCCTCCAGCGTGTCGCCCCGCAGGCTCCACGCCGCGAAGGCGAAGAACGAGACGCCCACGATGGTGAGCAGCCACCGCTCCGGCAGCAGCTCATCGAACGCCAGCCCCAGCGCCACCGACCCCAGGTGCACCACCAGCGTCGCGAGGCTCACCCCCGCCAGCACGATCCACCACCGGTAGCGCGTCGCGAACCAGAGCGCCACCAGCTGCGACTTGTCGCCCAGCTCGGCGAAGAAAATCAGGGCCGTAGAAACGAAAAACGCCGACATCACGAACTCCTCGTGTGCCGGCTCTCGCGGGGAGTACCCTCGGCCGGCACACCACGGTGTGCTGGCCGAAAGTCTCGCCCGCCCGGTCGACCGGGCCGCGCCACCGCCCGCCGCAGCGGGAGCATGTCGATGACGCGCGCGGGGCTACTCCCCTTCGGTTCGGTGGCAAGTGTCGCCCGCGTCCGCCTAACGGTCCAGCCCCTCGCAGCCGGAAACGGCCGTTCGCACCCGCCAGCCCGCACCGTTCGGCCACGGGCCCCTTGCCATCCGGGAGCATAATGAGCGCGATACCCCGGTGGAGGTCCGCCATGTCCGTCGCACGCGTCACCGAGATCACCGCCGCCTCGCCCGTCTCCTTCGAAGACGCCATCAAGAAGGGCATCGACCGCGCGAACAAGACCCTCCGCAACGTGAAGGGCGCCTGGGTCCAGGAGCAGACGGTCAGCGTCGAAGACGGCACCATCAAGGAGTACCGCGTCAACATGAAGGTGACCTTCATCCTCGAGGATTGACGCCGCCGCACGGGCGCGCACCTTCGAACCCGCGGCGGAAGGCCAGAGCGGCGAGCACGCCCCCAGCGAGCAGCCCCTGCGCCGCGAGATCGAGGCCGAATGCCTCCCGGCCGTTCGCCAGCGCGAGCGCGAACGCCCCCGCCGCGGCGAGAGCGGCATCGGCCGGCCGCGCGAACCCCCGCCGGCAGACCGCGCCCGCTCCCTCGACCGCGAGCCAGCAGACCGCCGGCGCCGCCATCGCCACGAGCCGCTCCGTGTCCCGCGCCACCAGCAGCTGCGCCCACGCGAGCAGCAGCACCGGCGCCAGCCGGGCCGCCAGCCGCGGCTTCGCGGCTGCCCCGGCGAGCGCCAGCGCCGCCGTGAGCGGCCCGAACGTCCCGAACGTCAGCGCCCGCGCGAGCCCGCCGTCGAACCCCAGCACCCGCTGCTCCCAGCCCACCTCCCGCAGCAGCGAGCGGTAGTCGTAATGGGCCACGATCTCCGGGAAGCGGCTGATGACCGGCGGCAGCGAGGCCACATACCCCGCGTCGTCGTTCCACGCCGGGATGGCGACCCGCACGAGGACTGCCGCCGCGACACCCGGCAGCGGCGCCAGCGCCCCCGTCACGAGCCGGCGGCGGCCGCTGCCCGGCAGGCGGTCGGCGAACGCCAGCGCCAGCGGGGCCGCGATGAGCGCGCTCTCCTTCGCCAGCGCGCCGGCGAAGAGCGCCGCCGCGAACGCGCGCGGCTGGCCACGCGCCGCGAACAGCAGGCAGAGCGCGATGGCACCCGAGGCCGCCGCATCCGGCAGCCAGAAATCCGCCAGCTGGTAGCGGAGCCCCCAGCCCGTCGCGAAGAGCAGCAGCACGCCCGCAGCCGCCAGCCCGGGCGGGTGGCCTTCGCTGCGGAGCAGCCGCCAGGTGGCCGCCCCGGCCGTGAACGCGCCGGCGAACGCGGCCGCGAGGAACGTCCACTGGAGCGGCAGCGGCGCCGCCCAGGCCAGCAGCGGGACCAGCACCCGCCAGCAATACGGCGCGATGTGGAAATTCCACGGCCCGGCGCGGGCCGCCTCGAGGTAGTAGTGGCGGTCCCAGCCCGGGTCCGCGAAGGCTGCCGTCCCCTCGAACCGGGACGCCGTAAACGCCGCAACCGCTCCGATCGCGGCGCCTGGGAGGAGGAGGGCGACCGGACTGCGAGCCGGGACGGGTGCGACGCGGTAGGGGCCGCCGAACCTCACGCCCTCACTGTCACCGGCCGCTGTCGCTTGCGCCACCCTCCTCGCCTGCTGTCAGCTCCTCGGATTCGTCGGTCGGAGTCGATCCGATGTCCTCGACCTCGATCTCTGCGGGGCCTTCGTAATATCGCTGAAGATCCCACGACGTTATCCAGCGCCGAATGAGTTCGCGCATCCGGGTCGAAGCGTAGAGCGTGATGTGGTCGGCCGGCGGCGGCGTCCAGCCGGCGTAGGCCCGCCGGTAGATGTCTGTCACCACCTCGCGGATGCGGGCGATAGCTGCTTCGTCCGGTGTTGCGAGGGGGATAGCCGCGCGGATCGCCTCCATCCCGGCCTTGCTGGCTTCGGCCGCTTCAGGCCCATACTTCACATCCGCTATGCGGGGAACCTCTTCCCAGTCCTCCTTACCGCGGAGAACGGCATCGTCGAAATCCGAGGTAACTGCGCCGACGACAAGGAGGGCTGCCTCTGCGAGCTCCGGCCGGTCCGTCTGTCCGAGGAGCGCCGCCAGGTTGCGGTACGCCTGGATGCGCTGCTGGCGGGGATATTGCGCGATGAGCTCGACCTCGTCGAGGAAGACGACGAGCCCCTTGAAGCCCAGTCCCTGGACGAAACGGGAAGCGAAGGCCAGCCGCTGATAATCGAGCTCGCCAGCCGCCGGGCGCGGGCCGAGCTGCTGGATGCCCGAAACGCCTCGCTGGTGGAGCTCGTTGCGCAGATCCCGGGCGGTGAGATTGTTATCGCCGCCCCAGAAGCGAACGACCCGGTCGGACAGCTCGTGCTGCGCCCGGAGGCTTGCGTAGAGCGCCAGCGTCGCGCCCCCACCAGCCTCCGCCGAATTCGAGACCGTCAGCCCAGGTCTGAAGGTCGAGCCAGTCTTCGCTCTGGAATTTCGCGCGGGTCGCCGCCGCCGGCAAGCCGGTCCCCTCCATATCCGGGAGGCGCAATTGCCGCAGGATCGTTCGTGCCGTCCGGGGGAAGGAGCTCAGAGGCGTCTCCTTCGAGACGGCGAGCGTGGCTGTCGCGAAACTCAGGTCACTCGCAATCTGCTGCAGGGCATAGAGGAGGTGTGACTTCCCCGCTCCGAAATCGGCACGCACCAGAAACCCGCGGGTTCCTGGCGAAACCGCAGTCTCGAGGGCCTGCTGGCGAAACCGCTCCTCGATCCGCTGCTGGAACGTCCCCAAGAGCGCCACTGCGTGGCGGTTCGGGACTCCGTTGCGGAGCGCCTCGATAGCCCAGCGGGCACCGATAGCGTTGTCGTTCACAGAGCTACCCTCAGCAGCGCCGCGCACGGATTGGCCCGATCGCGTCCCCGGACGTCGTCGGCTATCCGAGAGTAGAGTGCGCGGTAGATGTCGAACGACCGGCGCTCAGATTCAACGAAATCCTGCGGAAACGTAAAGATGATGGCCGCGCCATGGAGCCTGTCCGCTTCGTCGATGAACTCGCGAACGAGCTCGAACAGGTCGAAGAGCTGAAGTCTTGTGAAACGAAGTGTGCCAAGCCGGGTCCGTTCCGTGTAATATCGGCTTCCATCGAGAACGAAAGCTGTCGGTAGGCCGAAGCGAAAACGCGACCTGATGAAAGAATAAAGAATCGAACGCGCTCGTGTCCGATCGATACGTTGGAAAATCTGGATTTCGCGCAAATCTCGCGCTAACACGTCTTCGCCGGCGAGCCACATTTTTGCGACAGATGTCTGGAAATTCTCGGAACCTGAGAATGCGCCGTGAACCAGAACGGTCATCGCCTTCCGGTAATCGATGTCCAGGCCATAGTCGCGGAAGATGAGGTCGCGCACCGCGGCCTGGTACGCCGTCGTCACCTGGGAGCGGTCGACTTCGTACGTCGCGCACACCCGTTCGAGAGTGCAGGGAATCCCCGGGTCATCCATCGGGAAACCGATGTCCGCGCAGATCCTTCGGAGATACCGATCGACGAGCCCGTCCCAGTCGACCTTTCGCGCGATGGCGGACCACACTGCATCCATCTTGTGAAGCAGCACGTCGTCGGCCGTAAGGTCGAAGACGGTGACCCCGGCCGCCTCGGCATCGGCGGAGATGTCGTCGAGCGCCTTCCGCCGCACCGGGTCGTCTGCGACGAGAATCTTCACGGTGCCGCCACCGGCCGGCAGGAAAGATTCGAAATACTCTTCCCGCAGGGAGCGCCGCAATATTTCGAGCGGGACGTCAGGCATCAGCGACCCTCTCGAACCTGATCGCGTAGTAGACGTGCTCGTAGCCGTCCGGGCCGTAGATGCGGAACGGCGTGCGCGCGCGGGTGCCGGTCGACGCCGGGAGCGAGAGCCGGTAGCCATCGATGAAGTTGTTCACGCGCCGGTCGAGGAGATACAGGTGTCGCGTGAAGTCTGCCGCGGTGTACTCGGGGTTATTGAGCGAGAGAATCTCGTACACCGCACCTGCGTCCGCTGAGAACGAATCATCGCGCTGGCCGGGCCGGCGCTGGGCCTGCCCGGCGGCATACAGCGTGGCCCGGTAGATAGCCCGCAGGATGGATTGCGTCGAAGCGTCCTCCCGAAACCGCGCCCGCGCCCGCTGGATCCCCGCAACGACCGCGCTCGGTCGCTGACCGCGAAACGGTTTGTGGTCCAGCCGGACGGCGTCGCCGCTGAACGTGACGATGACGGGAAAGACGACGGCGGTCGATTCCCGGTCCGTCGGCTGCCATTCCCAGCCTTGCTTCAACGAGAGCTCGCGAACCTCGTCTTTCAGTGCGCCGGGGTTCGTCTCGAGCGCGGTGCTCACTCGGCTCAGCCGCTCGCGGGCCGCTTCGAGGGAGGCCGTCAGCTGCGGGAGTGCCGCGGTGACCGCCTCGATACTCCGCCGGATGCGTCCAATCTCGCCTTCGCGGCTCGCACGCGCTGAGGCGCGGGCAGCCCTGGCAGACCGCTGTGCCGCCGTGTCGAGGTCACCCAGGGCCGCATCGAGTTCCGAAAACAGTTCTTCGAGCACGGTAATCCCGCCGATGAGCGTCGCGGGGGAGTTTATGCGTGCCCTGGCTGCTTCGCAATACGTCGCGCGAACGCGACAACAACGCGACAGAATCCCCCCTACCGCCCCGGCTTCAGCGCACGCAGCCAGATGTGCGCCTCCTCCATCCCCACCCAGTTCCCCCACCACCGTTCGCACACGTACAGCCACCGCTCGTCCCGGTTCGCCAGCCAGTCCAGCAGCGCGCCCACCAGCCGCCGCCCCCGCCCCGGCTGGCGCGTATCCGCGTTCAAATTGAAGCACAGCCGCCGCCGTTCGATCTTGAACTTCGCCGGGTGGTAATACCCCCACAGCTGCCCGTCCAGCGTCGTCGGGTCGAAATACTCGAACATCGCCAGGTAGACGCCCCGCCGGTGCGTCGGGTCCTTCCACGTCAGGTACGGCGTCGACCCGTGCGGGAAGCGGAAGTACACCAGCGCGCCCGGCTTGCACACCCGCCACACCTCCCCCATGAACGCCAGCACGTCGTCCACGTGCTCGATGAGGTGCGAGGCGTACACCTCATCGACCGAATCGTCCTTCAGCGGCAGCGGCCGCATCACATCGGCGATGACGTCGACCCCCGGCACGCGCGCGATATCGAGCCCGATGGCGCCCGGCTTCTTCCGGGTGCCGCAGCCGAGGTCGATGATGACGCGCCGGCGGGTCGGGTCGTCGGCCGGGATGGCGTGCCCGGGGAAGGCGCTGACGAAGCCGGTCATGCCGCGGATTATCGCGCAGCGCCCCGCTATCCGCCCCGGCGGCGGCCGTTCGCGACAAATGTTGTCGACTTTGCGCCGGGGGCCGAAAACCTGCTGACGTGACGCGGCCGTCCTCATTACGATTCCTTCCCCGGCCCGCAACACGACGGCAACCGGGCCGCGAAACGAAGGAGGGTGTCGTGCACAGGATGCTCATGCGCCGGGCGGCGGTTGCGCTCGTCGCCCTCACCGTCTTGCTGCTGCCGATCGCCGGCAGCGAACGGCGCGCCGGCGCCGATACCCCGCCGGTGACGCGCTTCCGTTTCGAACAGGCGCTCTCCTGGGTCCGCGAGGGCCCGGGCGCGCAGGTCTGCATCAAGGTCATCCGCGAAGGGGATACGTCAACTCATCAGACCGTCGACGTGTACAGCCCATACATGGGCACCTCCTCAGCGTCGGAGTTCTATGCGTTCGATAGGGTGACGCTCGTGTTCGCGCCCGGCGTCACCGAGCGGACCATCAACTGGCCCGGGCCGTCCTGCCTGTCGCTCCCGGACAACACCAGCGACGACGGCATCCAACTCGCCATCCTCGACCTTTCCATCCCCTACGGGTCCACCGCGCTCAAGGCCTGGCCTTCGGGACACACGATTACCACCGTGGACGACGACGGCCCCGCGCGGGTGACCTTCCCAAACTTGGGGCATCTCCCGGTGCGGGAGGGCACCGGCCTCATTCAGGTCCCGCTGCTTCGGAGCGGCGACACGAGCAACAGTCTTGCTGTCGAATGCATTTCCTACGACCACCCGGATGCGACCCAGAGGGCGACGCTCGGGACCGACTACGGCCTGCCCGGCTGGACCGTCGACCGCAAGTACACGGCCACGTTCGGCGCCGGGGAGTGGGTAACGTGGTGCCCCGTTCATCTGCTCGACGACTTGGAATCCGAAACCACGGAACTGGTTCCCATCGCCTTCTCGACCGCCAGCCTCCCGCCCGGCTTGGGCTATGGCTGGGCGGTGATGACGCTCGGCATTCTTGATGACGATAATCCCGGCACCGTCCGGTTCACCGAGGCGTCGCTGACGGCTTACGAATACAACACCGGCGAAATCACCATCCCCGTGGCCCGGACCGGGGGCGCCAACGGGCCGGCCTCCGTGACCTGCCGGCTTTCCGCGACCGCGCCGTTCACCGCCACAGCCGGGACCGATTTCACCTTCACGACCCAGACGCTCTCGTGGGGCGACGGCGACGACCTCCAGAGGCCCTGCCGCATCACTATCCATGACGACGCCGAGGTCGAAGAGGACGAAACGATCATCCTCGAACTCGCCGACGCCACCGGGGCGCTCCTCGGCAGCCCGCCGACGATCGTCATCCGCATCCAGAGCGACGATTTCCCGGGCCAGTTCCGGACTGGCAACGTCCAGGTGCTCGAGAGTGCCGGCACGTTCCAGGTCAGTGTGTTGCGCGACGGAGGCGCCGCCGGCGAGGCCGCGGTGACCTGCCGTCTCCGCACCGGCGCGGGGGCCGGGACCGCCGCCGCGCCGGCGGACTTCGCGTTCCCCGAGCAGCGGCTGACCTGGAACGCCGGCGAGGCCGGTTCGAAGACGTGCAGCGGCACGCTGGTCAACGACACCCTCGCCGAGCCGAACGAGACGATCGTCATCGACCTCGTCGACCCGGCCGGCGCGACCATCGCCCCGCCTGGCAGCGCCGTCGTCACGATCCTCGACGACGATGGGCCGGGCACCCTTCGGTTCGAAGTGAGCGGGCTCAACTGGTACTGGCCGCCATCCGGGCCGCGCGAGTACGCGAAGGAGGTTCCCGAATCGGCGGGCACCGTCCGGCTCCGGGTCGAGCGCGTCAACGGCTCCGCCGGCGGGGTATCGGTCACCTGCCAGCTCGCCGCCGTCCCCGGCTCGGCCACCCTCGGCAGCGACTACACCTTCGTCTCCCAGCCGCTGAACTGGGCAGACGGCGAAACTGCCCCGCAGGAGTGCGAGGTCGCCATCATCGACGACAGCGCGATCGAGCAGGCGGAGGCGGTTCGCCTTCAGCTCGCGAACCCGACCGGCGGCGCGGTCCTGGGCGAGCCCGCGACCGTCGTCGTGCTCATCGCCTCGGACGACGGGCCTGGCCACCTTTCGTTCGACACCGTGACCGGGAACCGGGAGGGTGACCCGCCGGGTTCCTTAATGGTGCGGCGGACCGGAGGGTCCTCGGGTCAGGTGTCGGTGGTCTGCCGCCTCGCCAGCGCGAGCTTCACGGCGACGCCGGGGGTCGATTTCACCTTCATCCAGCAGACCCTTACCTGGGACGACGGCGACACCGCGCCGAAGCCGTGCAACTTCGCGGTGATCGACGACACGCTGATCGAGCAAAACGAGACCGTACGACTGGAACTCGTGAACCCCACGGGCGGCGCCACCGTCTGGGGCGGTGCCGTTGAGTTTTGGGTCTACGACAACGACGGCCCCATCGTTACCGGGGTCTCGCCCGCCAGCGGGCCCATCGCCGGCGGGACCCCCATCACCATCTCCGGCTATAACTTCACCGGCGCCAGCACGGTCTACGTCGGCATGGAACCCTGCGCCAGCATGACCGTCGTCTCCGATACCACCATCACCTGCACCACCCCGCCGCGCCCGGGCGGCCCCGCGGCCGCTTACGGCCCGGCCAGCGTCGTCGTCCATGTCCCCGTCGGCCAGTGGGATACCCGGAGCTCGCCCTGGGAGGGCACCGCCGACGACTTCCTCTACTACGGCCCCGGCCCGGCTGTCACGCAGCTCGTGCCCGCCACCACCACCTGCAACGGCCAGCACTGGGTCGTGGTCCGCGGCACCCGCTTCTTCACCTGGGGTTCCGCCGGCGCGGCCAGCCTCCAGGTTCGCATCGGCGGCCAGCTGGTCGACTACCAGCACCTGGTCCTCAGCTTCGGCGAAAGCGCGCTGCTCGTCCTCGCGCCGGCGCTCCCGGCCGGCTCCTACCGCGTGACGGTCACCACCGTCGAAGGCACCTCCGCCGACGTCGCTGCCGACGACCTCACCTGCGCGGGCGGGTCCAGCAGCACGCCGCCGCCGGCCACGAGCACCCCGGCCCCCATCACGGCCGCGCCCGCTGTCTCCGGCGTGGTGCCCAGCTCCGGCGTCTGCGACGGCACGCTCCAGGTTGCCGTGCTCGGCAGCGCCTTCACGAGCGGCGCCACTGCGACCTTCGGCGGGGCCGCCGCGACGGTCACCTACGTCAACCAGAACACCCTCGTCATCCGGCCCGCCGCCCGCGCGCCCGGCCAGGTCGATATCCGCGTCACCACGCCCAACGGCACGAGCCCGAACACCGCTGCCGACGACTTCACCTGCCTCGCGCCGCCGACGCAGGGCGGTTCGAACCCCGGCAGCGGCGGCACCGGTGGCACCGGCGGCACGGGTGGGACCGGCGGCACCGGCGGCACGGGCAGCACGCCCGGCGGTTCGAACCCGGGCAGCGGCACGGGCACACCCGGCACCGGCGGCTCGCCCGACCCGGCGACCATCACGCCCGGCCCGGTCACCTACACGCTCTACGCCACCTACACGCTCATCGCCTGGGCCGGCCCCGATAACGCCTCCATCGCCGCGCTCCTGGCTGCGAACCCCACCATCCGCGCCCGCATCAGCGCCATCTGGACGTTCGACCCGGTCGGCCAGCGGTGGCTCGGCTACTTCCCCGGAAGCGAAAACGTCCCGGGCGCGAACGATTTCTCGACGCTGCGCACGGGCCGGAGCTACTTCATCGCTATCCGCCCCGGGCCCAGCCCGGTCAGCTGGCTCGTCAGCCCGTAGCCCCGCTCACCCGCCGCGGATGGCCCGTCCGGTAAAGACGGGCCATCCGTGGCATCTAACACTCACGTTCACGTGAGGGTACGCTGGCAGTATGGCAGCGACTCCCTCCCTCGGCGAACCCGCCGAACCCGGCCAGCCCGGCAGCCTGCCTGCCGACCTCGCGGAAGCCGCCGCGGCGCGCAGCCTCCGCGCCATCCTCGCCCGCCAGTTCGCCAGCCTCGCCGTCTACAACTACCGCCTCTACTTCGCCGGCCAGCTCGTCTCCCTGGTCGGCACCTGGATGCAGACGACCGCCCAGGCATGGCTCGTCCTCAAGCTCACCGGCTCGCCGCTCGCCCTCGGCACCGTCACCACCCTCCAGTTCCTCCCCATCACGGTCTTCACCCTCTTCGGCGGCGCCGTCGCCGACCGGCTGCCGAAGCGGCGCGCCCTCGTCGTTACCCAGACGCTCGCCATGCTCCAGGCGGCCGTGCTCGCCCTCCTCGTCGCCACCGGCCGCGTCCAGCTCTGGCACGTCTACGCGCTCGCGCTCTGGCTCGGCACCGTCAACGCCTTCGATGGCCCCGTCCGCCAGTCGTTCGTGGTCGAACTCGTCGGGCGGGAGCGGCTCGTGAACGCCGTCGCCCTCAATTCGAGCATCTTCAACCTCGCCCGCATCGCCGGGCCGGCGGTGGCCGGCGTCACGATCGGCGTCATCGGGCTCAGCTGGGCGTTCGCCGCGAATGCCGCCAGCTTCATCGCCGTCCTCGTCGCCTATGCGCTCATGCGCCCGGCCGAATTCCGCGCCGTGCCCCGCGCGGCAGCCCGCGGCAACGTCCTCCACCAGGTCCGCGAGGGCATCGTCTACTCCGCGCGCACGCCTACCGTCGCCTTCTTCTTCATCCTCCTCGGCATCATCGGGACCTTCGGCTACAACTTCACCGTCATCGTCCCGCTCGTCGCCGAATTCGTCCTCAAGGTCGGCCCGGAGAAGTTCGGCATGCTGACGTCGGCGATGGGCGCGGGGAGCCTCGTCGCCGCGCTCGTCATGGCCGCCACCGGCCGGCTGCGGCCTTCGTGGCTGCTGCTCGCCTCGGCCGTCTTCTCGGCGCTCCTCGCCGCGATCGCCTTCTCGCCCGTCTACGCCGTCACCGCCGGGCTGCTCTTCCTCCTCGGCATCGTCGGAGTGGCGTTTTCGACGACGATCAACACGTCGCTGCAGGTGGCCGTGCCCGATGAGCTGCGCGGCCGGGTGATGAGCATCTTCTTCCTGCTCTTCGCCGGCTCCACGCCGGTCGGCGGCTACATCACCGGCTTCCTCGCCGAGCACCTCGGCGTCGGCTGGGGCCTCGCCATCATGGCCGGGCTGTGCGGGTTCGGCACGCTCCTCGGCGCGGCCTACTACCTCCGCGCCGGGCGCCGCGCCTTCGCCGCCATCGAAGAAGCGCCCGCGCCCCCGAAGCGCCGCGCGGGTGCCGAAGCCGCCGGCTGAGCGGCAGCTACGCCTCCTGGAAACTCCAGGTGCCCGTCCCGATCATCACGCCCATCACCATGATCGCCAGCGTGAGCATCAGGCCGAGCAGGCTGAGCGTCATCGAGACCGCCCTCGCCCGCCGCAGCGCCGCTTCGTCGATCGCCTCGCCGCGCGCCTTCGCCTCGTACAGCCGGAGCTGCTTCGGCCCCGCCCAGAACATGTGCAGCGCGACCACCGCGAGCATCACGATCAGCACGTTCATCTTGATGATGAACCAGACCCCGAAGCGGAGGCTCGTGAACTCCGTATCCGCGGGGATCGCGTAGTAGTCGCGCCACGTGATGATCAGGTACGTGCCGGCGATGAGGATGAGCGCGAGCCCGAACCCGCCGAGGTAGCCGAACCGCCGCGTGATCGTCTTCATCGCCGCCACCCGCGTCGGCAGGTCGGCAATCTGCCGCGAGGCCGGCGCCCACGCGACGGCGAGGAACACCTGCGGCCCCACCCAGAGCGCGATGCCCAGCAGGTGGAGCCAGATGAAGAAGATGTGCAGCGTCGAATCCACGGCGGCGCTCCCCCGGTCGAACTCCTTCGATTACAGCCCAGCCCGCGCTACCGGGAAAGCTGCTGAACGGCCGTTCAACGTTGCGAATACAACGCTCGACGATGTGTCGAACATTACCTCATGTTGACTTAGCACGTGCTAAGCTCACCGCCATGGCGCATTCCATCGACTGGCAGGGCGAAGCCCGGCTCACCTTCGGCGACGCCCTCGAAACCCGCGTCCGCGCGGCGCTCTTCCGCAACGGCGGCCCCGCCGGCTGGTCCGGCGAAGTCGTCATCGACGGCGCCGCCTCGATCGCGCCCGGCGACCGCATCGAACTCACCATCGGCCGCTCCCCCTGCCGCGCGCTCGTCCGCGAAGCCGCCATCCGCGGCGGCGCCGGCCACCGGACCACCAGCCTGCTCGTCGACGGTGACGGCCCGCCCCCCGCGCCCCTCGCCCGCGGCTGACGCCCGCTCGCGGGACGCCCGCGCCCCTTGTCGGATGACCTTCCCGGCGTAGGATCACGGCGGTGCGCCGGCCGTTCCGCAACATCCCCCGGGCCGCGTGGCTCCTCGGCTTCACCTCGCTCTTCGCCGACCTCTCGAGCGAGCTCGTCTACCCGCTCATCCCGATCTTCCTGACGGTCACGCTCGGCGCCCCCGTCTCCGTCGTCGGCCTCGTCGAAGGCGTCGCCGAGGCGACCGCCTACGCCACGCGCCCCTTCGCCGGCCGCTGGAGCGACCGGACGGGCGCGCGCAAGCCGTTCGTCGTCGCCGGCTACGGGCTGGCGGCCGCCGGCAAGGCGATCCTCTTCGCCGCGCCGGCGTGGGGCGTCGCGCTCGCCGGCCGCGCGGTCGACCGCTTCGGCAAGGGCATCCGCACGCCCCCGCGCGATGCCCTCCTCGCCGATGTGACCACCCCGGCCGACCGCGGCCGCATCTTCGGCTTCCACCGCGCGTTCGATACCCTCGGCGCAGTCTTCGGCCCGCTGGCGGCGCTCGCCTTCCTCGCACTCGTCGGCGAACAGCACCTGCGCTGGGCGATCGGCCTCGCCATCATCCCGGCCGTCGTCTCCGTTGCCGTCGTCGCGCGCATCCCCGAACGGCGGCCGCCTGCCCGGCGCGACGGCGACCCGCCCGCGCCCGGCCTGCGCGACCTCCCCGCGGCCTACTGGCTCTTCCTCGGCGCTACCGGCCTCTTCATGGTCGGCAACTCCTCCGATGCCTTCCTCATCCTCCGGGCGAAAGACCTCGGCATGGCCACCACGGCCGTCGTCCTCGCCTACGTCGTCTACAACGCCGTCTACGCCGTGCTCTCCTACCCCGCGGGCACCCTGAGCGACCGGCTGCCGCGGCCCGCCGTCATCGTCGGCGGCTACCTCGTCTTCGCCGCCGTGTACCTCGGGTTCGCGCTCGCCGGCTCGCAGGCGGTCATCTGGGTGCTCTTCCCGCTGTACGGCGCCTACATCGCCGCCACCGAAGGCATCACGAAGGCGTTCATCGCCGACCTCGCGCCGGCGGCGGCCCGGACCACCGCGCTCGGCCTCTTCCAGGGCGTCACCGGCGGTCTCGTCCTCGCCGCGAGCCTCCTCGCCGGCCTGCTCTGGGACGCCTTCGGGCCCGCGGCCACCTTCGGGTTCGGCGCCGCCACCGCCTTCCTCGCCGCCATCGCGACGGCCGCCCTCCTCGCGACCGGCCGTCTCCGCACGCCCTGAGGCGGCCCCCCGCCCGACCCCGCCCCGCCCGGTTGGAGGTTGGAGGTTGGAGGTTGATACTCCCTCCCGGCTCCCCGTTCCCCGTTTCCCAACTCCGAACTCCGATCTCCCAACTCCGTAGCCGCGGGGCTCCGCCCCCGCGGAGGGCCGGCGAGGCCCACCCGGGCCGTCGAATTCGAGCGCCCTCCCGCTTCCTGGCTCCCGGAACACCCGTTGGGCGCATCGCGCCCCGCGGGGACGGGGCCCCGCGACTACGCCACTTCTCCCGCCCCGCCCGGTTGAAGGTTCAAGGTTGATACTCCCTCCCGCCTCCCGCTTCCCGGTTCCCGCTTCCCCGTTCCCGCTTCCCCGTTCCCCCACCGCCGGCGCGGAGCGCCGGCATCCCGCGGTGACGCCGCCGAAGGCGGCGAGCCATCCACCGCCGCGGGCGGCCAGCCCGCGGCATCCCGCATCACCCGCCTCCCGGTTCCCGCCTCCCGGTTCCCTATAATCCCCGGTCATGAGCCGCACCTTCGACCACCTCCTCATCGACCGCGTCGGGACCGACGGCCGCGTCGCCCGCATCACCCTCAACCGTCCCGAGAAGATGAACGCCCTCTCCCAGGAGCTCCTCTTCGAATTCTGGGAGGCCCTCCACGACCTCGAAGCCGACGACTCCGCCCGCGTCATCATCGTCCGCGGCGCGGGCCGCACCTTCAGCGCCGGGTACGACCTCGCTCCCCCGCGCGGCGGCGCCGACGGCGTCGTCCGCCGCTACCGCACGAGCGACGAGAAGGGCCGCCGGCTGCTCATGGGCATCCGCACCGGCATGCAGCAGATCACCGATATCCACCTCTACTTCTGGAACATGGCGAAGGTCACCATTGCGCAGGTGCACGGCTACGCCCTCGCCGGCGGCTGCGAACTGGCGATGATGGCCGACCTCGTCGTCGCCGCCGAAGACGCCCAGCTCGGCCACCCGGGCCTGCGCGGCCTCGGCACGAGCCGCACCGGCGTCATCTGGCCGCTCGTCATCGGCATGCGCAAGGCGAAAGAGCTCTACTACACCGGCGATTCCATCTCCGGCCGCGAAGCCGAGCGCATCGGCATGATCAACTACGCGTGGCCGAAAGAAGACCTCGAAGCGAACACCATCGCCCTCGCCGACCGCCTCGCGAACGCCACCGCCGACCACCTCGCCATCCTGAAACTGAACATGAACCGCTTCTACGAGAACATGGGCATCTACAGCTCGGTGCGCAGCTCGACCGACATGGACGCCATGGCCCAGATGACCTCCTTCAGCTACGCCTGGCAGGACAAGATGCGGGAGAGCATGGAGGCCGGCACCGGGCTCAAAGGCGCGCTCGACTGGCGCGAAGGCATGTACCGCCCCGACACCCCCGGCCTCAAACGCTGACGCCGGCCGCTACCGCCGGCGGAACGCGATCGGCAGCTCCAGCACGCCGCGCATGATGAACGTCGGCACGCGCGGCAGCATGCCCTCCGTCGTCCGTTCGAACCCCGTCGCCGCGCCCAGCAGCTCCTCGTAGGCGACCCGCGCCTCCAGCCGGGCCAGCGGCGCGCCGAGGCAGAAGTGGATGCCGAGCCCGAACGCCAGGTGGCGGTTCGGCGACCGCTCCACGTCGAACCGCAGCGGCTCCGGGAACTGCGCCGGGTCGCGGTTCGCCGCCGCCAGCCACACCACCGTTGGCAGGTTCGCCGGGATCGTCTTCCCCCGCACCTCCACGTCGCGCGTCGGCCGACGGACGGTCGCCTGCACCGGCGAGTTGTAGCGCAGCACCTCTTCGATGGCGCCCGGGATGCGGGCCGGCTCCGACTCTACCTTCGCCAGCTCGCCCGGGTGCTCGAGGAAGGAGAGCATCGTGTTGCTGATAAGGTTCGTCGTCGTTTCGTTCCCCGCGACGAGCAGCAGCACCAGCATCTGCAGCAGGTCCGCGAAGGTCAGCCGCTCGCCATCCTGCTCCGCCTGCACGAGCCCGCTGATCAGGTCGTTCCGCGGCCGCTGCCGCCGCTCCTCCGTCATGCGGGTGAAGTACTCCCGCATCTCCTCGAACACTTCCGCCCGGATCTGCCGGCCGCCGCCCCCGAGCGCCGTGCCAAGGCTCGCCACCGCCTCGTCCGACCACTCCTTGAACTTCGCCCGGTCCTCCGGCGGGATGCCGAGGATCTCGGCGATGACGATGACCGGCAGCGGGTAGGCCAGCGCCGCCACGAGGTCGCACTCCCCTGCTTCGAGCGCCGGCTCCAGCAGCTCGCGCGTAATCTCCCGGATGCGGGGCTCGAGCTGTTCGACCATCCGCGGGGTGAACGCCTGCGAAACCAGCGACCGCAGCCGGGTGTGCCGCGGCGGGTCCGAACTCAGCATCATCGGCTCCGGCGGGTCCGTCACCTCCGGCGGCGGCGGAAACCGCGACGACCACGTCTCCCAGTCTTTCAAGATGGCCGTCGCGTCGTCGTACCCGAAGACCATCGCCAGCCCGCGCTCGGGCAGGATGAGCGGGCTCATCGCCCGGCCGAGCTCGTAGAACGGGAACGGGTTCTCCAGGAACGCCGGGTCGTTGATGTTCGGGGCAGCAACCATGCGGACACCTCCGCCGACCATTCTACCCGAATCACGTTCGAGTTTCGGAAGGAGGTTGGAGGTTGGAGGTTGGAGGTTGATACTCCCTCCCCGCCCCCCGTTCCCCGTTCCCGTCTCCCGGTTCCCGTCTCCCGGTTCCCGCCTCCCGGTTCCCGCCTCCCGGTTCCCGTCTCCCGGTTCTCGTCTCCCGGTTCCCGCCTCCCGGTTCCCGCCTCCCGGTTCCCGTCTCCCGGTTCTCGTCTCCCGGTTCCCGCCTCCCGGTTCCCGCCTCCCGGTTCCCGTCTCCCGGTTCTCGTCTCCCGGTTCCCGCCTCCCGGTTCCCGCCTTCCGGTTCCCGTCTCCCGGTTCTCGTCTCCCGGTTCCCGCCTCCCGGTTCCCGCCTTCCGGTTCCCGCCTCGCGGTTCCCGTCTCCCGATTCCCGCCTCCCGGTTCCCGCCTCCCGGTTCCCGCCTCCCGGTTCCCGCCTCCCGGTTCCCGCCTTCCGGTTCCCGCCTCGCGGTTCCCGTCTCCCGATTCCCGCCTCCCGGTTCCCGCCTCCCGGTTCCCGCCTCCCGGTTCCCGCCTCCCGGTTCCCGCCTCCCGGTTCCCGCCTCCCGGTTCCCGTCTCCGCCCCCTACCCAACGTTCCCGAACAGGTACTCCGCCACCGGCGCGCGGCCGTTCGCCTTCGAATTGATCGCCCGCGACATCTGCACCACGCGCGGCCGGAGTCCTTCGTAGAGCGCCGCGATCGCCGGGTGGGCCGAGTTCGAGAGCGCGAACCACGCCCCCCGCGCGGCGAGTCCGCGCACCGCCGCCGCCAGCCGCTCTTGGTCGCCCCAGCCGAATGCCCGGTCTGTGTACGCCGTGAAGTTCGCTGTCGCGCTCAGCGGGTGGTAGGGCGGGTCGAGATAGACGAAATCGCCCGGCCCCGCCGCCGCGCACACGTCGGCGAAATCGGCGCAGCGCAGCTCGGCATCGGCCAGCTCCGCCGCACAGGCGCGCAGGTTCGCCTCGTCGTAAATGCGCGGCCGCGCATATCTGCCGTGCGGCACGTTGAACCGGCCGTGCCGGTTCACCCGGTAGAGCCCGTTATAGCAGGTCCGGTTCAGGAAGATGACCCGTGCCGCCCGCTCGGCGGCCGCCCGCGGCTCGCAGGCCCGCACCCGGTAGTACAGCTCCCGCCGCCCCGCGCGGTCCGCCGCGAGGTACGCCTCCGCCAGCGGCCGCAGCGCCGCGATCACCCCGTCGACGTCGTCGCGCACGGCGGCGAACGTGGCGATCAGCTCCGGGTTCGCATCGGCGAGGATGGCGGGCACCCGCAGCCCGAGCGCGCGCAGCCCGAAGAACATCGCGCCCCCGCCGAGGAACGGCTCGATGTACCGCTCGACCCGCAGCCCCTCCAGCCCGGCGGCGACCGTCGGCACCAGCCGCGCCTTGCCCCCGGCCCATTTCAGGAAGGGCGTCGCCATCGGCCACCATCGTGCCGAACCGCCCGCCCGGGGGCAATTCCCCCCGGCCCGCGCCGGCTGCTACGGTGAAATCATGCCCTACAAAGCGCCCGGCTCCGGCCGCGAAGGCTCCGCCGTCTTCCTCGTCGCGCCCGACGGCTCCATCCTCCTCCAGCAGCGCGACGACGACGTGCCGCCGGCCGGCGTCGGCCGCTGGACACCCCCCGGCGGCGGCCGCGAACCCGGCGAATCACCGCTCGACACCGCCCGACGCGAATTCGAGGAAGAGACCGGCGTCCGCCTCCAGCGCCTCCGCTACATCGAAACCGTCACCACCGCGCAGGTGCCGGACCTCCTCCCCTCCTGCCTCCACCTCTTCGTCGCCGACGACCCCGTCCCCCGCGCCGCCATCGAGGTCCGCGAAGGGCTCGACTTCCAGTACCACCACCCCTCAGCCTTCGATGCCCTGCCGATGAACCCCGGCACCCGCCAGCTGCTCGCCCGCTTCACCGCCAGCGATGCCTACCGCGGCACCGTCGGCATGCTCCAGCCCTTCCGCGTCGGCGTCGGCGTCATCGCCCTCGACCGCTGGGGCCGCGCCCTCCTCCAGTTGCGCGACGCCGACCTCCCGCCCGAGCGCTTCCCCGGCCTCTGGTCGATCCCCGGCGGCCTCGTCGAACCCGACGAGCCGGCCGATGCCGCCGCCTTCCGCGAATTCGAAGAGGAAACCGGCATCCTGCTCGAGGACCTCCGCCTCTTCCGCGTCTACCGCGCCAGCGAGCTGCCCGGCTCGCTCACCCACGTGTACCACATCTACTACGGCGACCCGGACCTGCCCGAAGAGCTCATCGAGGTGCGCGAAGGGCAAGCATTCCGCTACTGGGCCCCGGGCGAGCTGGCGAGCCTCCCCGTCGCTGGCCCCGCCGCCAGCGTCCTGCGCGACTTCTTCGCCAGCACCCACTACCGCAAGCTCTTCCACTGACGCGGGATGCCGCGGGCTCGCCGCCCGCAGCGGCGAGTTGGGAGTGGGGAGTTGGGAGTTGGGAGTTGGGAGCGCGCGCCCCTGCGGGTTGCCGTCAAGCCCCAACCACCAGCCGTAATCGCGGGGCTCCGTCCCCGCGGGGCGCCATGCGCCCAACGGATGTCCCCGGACGCAGGAGCCGGGAAGCGGGAGGCGGCGCGTCGAATGCGGGTGAAAGCGCACGCCCGGGTGGGCCTCACCGGCCCTCCGCGGGGACGGAGCCCCGCGGCTACGGAGTTGGGAGACGGCAGTTGGGAGGCGGGAGAGCGGGACGGGGAACGGGGAGGGCGTATCAACCTCCAACCTCCTACCTCCAACCTCCAACCTCCAACCTCCTACCTCCAACCTCCTACCTCCAACCTCCAACCTCCAACCTCCAACCTCCAACCTCCAACCTCCTACCTCCAACCTCCAACCTCCTACCTCCAACCTCCAACCTCCAACCTCCAACCTCCTACCTCCAACCTCCAACCTCCTACCTCCAACCTCCAACCTCCATTCCCGCCAAAATGGTACAATAACTTCAACCATTTCCCCCGGCTCAGCCTGCCCCGGAGCTGCCCTTGTCCATCGAACCGACGTCGCAAATCCGCCCGGTCCAGATCGAACAGGAGATGCGCACGAGCTACCTCGATTACGCCATGAGCGTGATCGTCTCGCGCGCCCTCCCGGATGTCCGCGACGGCCTCAAGCCCGTCCAGCGCCGCATCCTCTGGGGCATGTACGAAGGCGGCGCGCGGGCAGGCACCGCCTACCGCAAGTCCGCCGCCACCGTCGGCGACGTCATGGGGAAGTACCACCCCCACGGCGACCAGGCGGTCTACGACACCCTCGTCCGCATGGCGCAGGACTTCTCCCTGCGCTACCCCCTCGTCGATGGGCAGGGCAACTTCGGCTCCGTCGATGGCGACCCGCCCGCCGCCATGCGCTACACCGAAGCCCGCATGTCGGCCATCGCCGAGGAAATGCTCGCCGACATCGACCAGAACACGGTCGACTTCGAACCCAACTACGACGGCCGCCACGAGCAGCCCTCCATCCTCCCCGCCCGCATCCCCAACCTCCTCCTCAACGGCTCCGCCGGCATCGCCGTCGGCATGGCGACGAGCATCCCGCCGCACAACCTCGGCGAACTCGCCGATGCCGTCTCCATGCTCATCGAAAACCCGGAGACCACCACCCTCGATGACCTCCTCACGGTCATCCAGGGGCCGGATTTCCCCACCTACGGCATCGCGCTCGTCGGCAAGGACCGCGCCCAGCTCCGCACCGCCTACGGCGAAGGCCACGGCCGCATCACCATGCACGCCCGCACCCACGTCGAAGAATCGAGCCGCGGCCGCACCAGCATCATCGTCACCGAACTCCCCTACCAGGTGAACAAGGCCCAGCTCATCGAGAAAATCGCCGACCTCGTGCGCGACCGCAAAATCGACGGCATCGCCGACCTCCGCGACGAATCCGACCGGAACGGCATGCGCATCGTCATCGAGCTCAAGAAAGAGGGCTCCGTCCAGCAGGTGAAGAACCTGCTCTTCAAGCACACCGCGATGCGCTCCACCTTCGCCATCAACATGATGGCCATCGTCGACGGCGCGCCCCGCCGCCTCGGCCTCAAGCGCGCCCTCGAACTCTTCATCGACCACCGCCGCGAAGTCATCCGCCGGCGCACCGAGTTCCAGCTCGAAAAAGCCCGCGAACGGGAGCACATCCTCCAGGGCCTCCTCCGCGCCATCGACCTCATCGACGCGGTCATCGCCACCATCCGCGCCTCCGAATCCGCGCAGCAGTCCATCGAGCTCCTGCAGGGCATCGGCCTCGTCCAGCTCGAGCGGCTGCCCGCCAACAGCCCCGCCCCCATCCGCGCCCTCGCCCAGCGCAACCCGTTCACCTTCTCCGAAGTCCAGGCCCGCGCCATCGTCGATATGCAGCTCCGGCGGCTCGCCGGCCTCGAGCGGCAGGCCCTCCTCTCCGAATACGAAGAGCTCATCAAGAAGATCGCCGAGCTCGAAGACCTCCTCGCCAACCCGCGGAAGATCGACTTCCTCATCCGCGACGACATGCAGGAGCTGAAGAAGAAGTACGGCGACCCCCGCCGCACCGAAATCGTCGAAGCCGACCCCGAGGACTTCCGCGAAGAAGACCTCATTCCCCACCAGGACTGCGTCGTCACCCTCAGCATCCGCAACTACATCAAGCGGATGCCGCTCGAAGAGTTCCGCCGCCAGCGCCGCGGCGGCCAGGGCGCCCGCGGGGCCGCCATCCGCGAAGAAGACGCCGTCATGAAGCTCGTCGTCTGCGACAGCCACGACAACCTCCTCTTCTTCACCGACCGCGGCAAGGTCTACCACCTCCGCGCCTTCGACGTGCCCGATACCAAGAAGCAGGCGAAGGGCCTCCCCATCGTCAACCTCATCGACGTCGAGCCCGGCGAGCGCGTCACCGCCATCCTCCCCGTCCGCAGCTACGACCGCGACTTCATCCTCCTTGCCACCCGCAAGGGCGAAATCAAGAAGACCCGCCTCTCCGAATTCGAAGAGGTCCGCCGCAACGGCAAAATCGCGTTCAACCTCGAGCCCGATGACCAGCTCATCGCCGCCCGCGCCGCCACCAACGAGACGCACGTCATCCTCGTCTCCAGCGAAGGCATGGCGATCCGCTTCAAAATCGACGACCTCCGCGATGCCAGCCGCACCAGCGGCGGCGTCCGCGGCATGAAGCTCACCGGCGATGGCTACGTCGTCGGCGTCGAAACCACCGACGACGGCTCCGACCTCCTCATCATCTCCGAGCGCGGGTTCGGCAAGCGCACCGCCATCGACGAATACCCGGTGCAGGGCCGCGGCGGCCAGGGCGTCAAGACCCTCAACATCACCGAGAAAACCGGCAAGGTCGCCGCCTGCCGCATGGTCACCCCCGGGCAGGACCTCATGCTCGTCACCCGCGAAGGCATCGTCGTCCGCACCCGCGTCGACGGCATCAGCCGCATCGGCCGCAACACCCAGGGCGTCACCGTCATGCGCGTCAACGAAGGCGACGCCGTCGCCAGCATCGCCGCCTTCACCATGTCCGACGACGAGGCGAAAGGCCGCGGCCGCGCCCGCCCGGCCGCCAATGGCGCCGGCCCCGATGCGAACCTGAACGAGACGCTCCCGCTCGACCTCGACGACGACCCCGATGCGAACGGCGCAGACGGCGACCCGGCCGATGACGCCGGCGCCTAGCACCCCCGCCCGGTGACGTCCATCCTCCTCGGGCTCGGGGCGGCGCTCGCCTGGGGCACCTCCGATTTCCTCGGCGGCCGGTTCACCACCCGCCTCCCCGTCTTCACCGTCGGCTTCGCCGCCCACGTCGCCGCCGTCGTGCTCCTCACGGCGGCGCTGCTCATCAGCGGGGCCGGCGTCTCGGGCAGCGCGCTCAGCTGGGGGCTTGCCGCCGGCCTCGCCACGAGCTTCGGGGGTCTCGCCCTCTACAAGGGGCTCTCCCTCGGCGAATCTGCGGTGGTCGCGCCGCTCTCCGCCTGCGGCGCCGTCATCCCCGTCGCTGCCGCGCTCATCGCGGGCGATGCGCCGGGGCCCGCAGCCCTCGCCGGGATGGCGCTCGCCTTCGCCGGCATCATCCTCGTCTCGCTCCCGGCCGAGGGCCGCCTCTTCGCCGGCGGCCGCCACCTCCAGCCCGTCGTCCTCGGCCTCGCGGCGGCGGCCGGCTTCGGCGTCTTCTTCCTCCTCATCGACCGCGGCGCCGCCAGCGATGGCGATGCGCTCGTCGCCGTCCTCTTCGCCCGCATCGGCGCGGCGATCTTCACCGGCACCGTCGGCGCGGCGGCCGGCGCGCTCCGCTGGCCCGGCGCGCTTCCCGGCCTCCGCCTCTCCGCCATCGGCGCCATCGATACCGCGGCGAACCTCTCCTTCGCCCTCGCCACCGCCCGCGGCAACGTCGCCATCGCCTCCGTCCTCGGCTCGCTCTACCCGGTGCAGACGCTCCTGCTCGCCCGGCTCGTCGGCGGCGAACGCTTCACCCCGCGGCGCATCCTCGGCGCTGCCCTCGCCCTCGCCGGGGTGGCCCTCATCTCCGCCTGACGCCCCCCGGCACACGCGAAACCCGGGGGCGCGGCGCCGCGCCCCCGGTGCGACATGCGCAGGGCTCGGCCCCGCCTTACTGCTTCTGGAGGAAGAGCTGGAACTCCATGATGCCTTTGTCCTCGACGCTCAGCACGATCGCCGCCCGCGGCTGCGCGATGTTGTAGTCGGCGAATTTGATCTCGATCGACCCCACGACGACGATGAGGCCGTTCTCCACCTTCGCCTGCGCCGGGATCTCCACGTCGCGCGTCACCCCGTGCAGCTCGAGCGCGCCCTTCAGCGTCGTGCTGAACGCCTCGCCGTTCGCGAACCCGGCCGGCAGCCGCACCGCCTCCTTGAGCGTGAAGGTCGCGTTCGGGAAGAGGTCCGTCTCCAGCGCCTGCCGCCGGAGCGCGTTGTCCCGCTGCGAACGGTCGCTGCGGAGCGTCTGCAGGTTCGCCGTGAACGAACTCCCCGGCTGCACCGTGCCGTCCTGGATGGTCACCGTCCCCCGGACGTCGGAGGTGCGGCCCACCGCGGTCACCGCGCCGATCTGCGCGAGCTCCTCCTGCACCCGGTAGCCGACGAACGTCTCGCCGGCCGGGGCGATGCCCCAGGCGCCGTCGATGCCGCCGGCTGCGCTGCTGCCGCCCCCGCTGCCGGGCTGGGCCGTCGCGCCGGCGGCCGGCGTCGAGCCCGCCCCGGCCTGCCCCGCCGCCGTCGGCGTCCGCAGCGTCTCGAGCGCACCTTCGAGCGACACCGCTTCCGGCGCGTCGCTCCGGATGAAGAAGAACCAGGCGGCGAAGGCGGCGATGGCTGCGACCGCCAGCCCTCCCCCGCCGAACATCAGCAGCTTCCGATTCATGAGCGGCTCCCGGGACACGGATGTCCCGCCTATCTTCGCGCAGGGGCGCCGCGGGAACGGTCAGGCGTCTTTACCCCGGTAAAACGCGGCCGCGCGGCCGAACGGAACGCGGCGCCGGGAAATTTCCCGGCGCCGCGCATGAGGTTCGAACCCGGTGCGGAGGGCTAGAGCGCCTCGATGATGGTGCTGATGCCCATGCCCGCGCCGATGCACTGGGTCGCGAGGCCGTAGCGCTTGCCCGAGCGGCGCAGTTCGTGCGCGACGGTCAGCACGAGCCGGGCGCCGGTCGCGCCGAGCGGGTGGCCGATGGCGATCGAGCCGCCGTTCACGTTCACCTTCTCCAGCGGGATGCCCAGCTCCTTGCAGGAGGGGATGACCTGCGCGGCGAACGCCTCGTTGAACTCGACCCGGTCGATCTGGTCGGCCTCGATGCCCGCATGGCGGAGCGCCTTCTTCGTCGAGGGGACCGGGCCGAGGCCCATCACCTGCGGCTTCACGCCCGCGATGCCGTAGCCCGCAATCCGGGCGAGCGGCTCGAGGCCGAGCTCGAGCGCTTTCTTCTCGCTCATCAGCAGCACCGCGCTGATGCCGTCGTTCGTCGGGCAGCTGTTGCCGGCCGTGATGCGCAGCTCCTGCCCCGTCGGGCTGACGATACCCTTCACCGGCGGCAGCTGGCTCAGCGCTTCGATGTTCGTGCCCGGCCGGATGCACTCATCGCGGTCGAAGACGATCATCTTCCCGCGCTCCGATTCGACCCAGTTGCCCTCGGCATCGAAGACCGGGTCCTCCACCTCGAGCGGGATGATCTCGTCCTTGTAGACGCCCTTTTCGTAGGCGGCGACGGCCTTCCGGTGACTCTCCACCGCGAACTGGTCCATCTCCTCCCGGCTCAGGTTGTAGACCTCGGCCACGTTCTGGGCGGTCTGCACCATCGAGAGGACCGGTGAGTAGTCGAGGATGGCATCCGGGAACGGCACGGAGAAGTTCTCGAAGTGGTCCGGCGCCATGTTCCGCTGCTCCGGCGTCTGCTCGAGCCGGCGGCGGTTGAACTCCGTGATCCGGGTCGTCGGGCCGCGCTGGCCGCCGCCGAGACCGCGGCCCATCCGCTCCGCGCCCATCGCGATGCCGCACTCCGTCGCGCCGACGGCGATCGACTGCGCGATGCGGTGCAGCACCTCCATGCTCGAACCGCACTGGCGGTTCGTATCGAAGGCGGAGATTTCGGCCGGCAGGCCGGCGAGCCGCGCGATGGTGTCCGCGCCGATGCCCGCGAGCTCACCCGCGCCCTGCACGTTGCCGAGGCCGATATCCTCGACCATCGTGGGCTTCACCTTCGGGTTGCGCTCCAGCAGCGCGCGGAGCACCTGCGCGCCCGCTTCATCGAGCCGGGTGGCGACGAGCTTGCCGCGCCCGCCGCGCGCGAAGGCGGAGCGGACACCATCGACGATGACGACGTTCTGAAGTTCCAAGGCTGTTCCTTCTTCCTGGGGTTGCCGGGCTGGGCCGGGGAAACCGGCCCGCAATCCCGAGCATGATAGGGCATCGGCCGCAGAATGCGAATCGCCGCCGTTTGAACACGCGCGTCGCCGCAGCGCGACAGGGGATGACGCCTTCCCCTGCTATCATCCGCAGCCGTCATGCGCCGCCGGCTGCTGCAGGCCCTCCTCATTGCGCTCCTTGCTGTCCTCGGCGGCGCCGCCTGCCTGCCCGGCAGCGACCCCGCGCCGACCCCGACCCCCACGGCGACCGCCACGCCCACCCCGACCGCCACGCCCACCCCGACGCCGACGCCGACGCGCACGCCCACGCCCACCCCGACGCCCACCGCCACCCCGACACCCACGCCAGTCCCGCCGACGCCGACGCCGCGCCCGCCAACCCCCACGCCAACGCCGACGCCGCGGCCCTACGTCCCGCCGCCGCCGTACGTCCCGCCCACACCTTGGTCCCCGCCGGGGTATTACCCGCCCCCGGGGTCCGGCGGCGAGACCGTCGAGTCGTGCAGAGGCTCGTTCGACATCCCTGCCTCCTACGGCTTCGTGGTGACCGTCGAATGCTCGTCCTGGGGCTGGCGGACGCTCTTCACGATTACGGTCGAAACCGATTTCTTTGCGGACTTCGACTATCCGATCGAGATCGAGGTCGAAGTGGACCCGCCCAACGCGCTGCCGGACACCGATTGGGACTACCTCTATTACGACGGCGATTCCGTCGAATTCGACTGGCCCGCCGATTTCCTCTACTTGCGGGACCCTGTGACCGGCCGTTACGACATCACGGTCAATGCGAGGAACCTATCCACTTACCGCTGGGTGACCATTGCCGCGGGCTCCTTCACCATCCGCTGAGCCCCGCCCACGCCGCGGCTTCTCCTACACTCCCCCCGTGGACCCGCGCACCCGCGCCATCGCCGACTGGGTCGTCAACCGCCTCGGCAGCGACCCCCATATCCGCCGCATCGTCCTCTTCGGCTCCCGCGCCCGCGGCGATGCCCGCGAGCGCTCCGACGTCGACCTCGCCATCGAAGCGCCCGGCGCCGACCCGGTCGCCTGGGACGACATCCTCGCCGCCCTCGACGAAGCGCCGACCCTCCTCCAGCTCGACGTCGTCCGCCTCGATGACGCGCCTGAGGCGCTCCGCGCCGCCATCGAACGGGAGGGCATCGAACTCCACCATGCCGTCGCAGCGTAGCCGGGTCGCCGTCGAAAACCTGGAGCGCGCCCTCGCCCGCCTCGACGAGGCGCTCGCCGAGGACCCCGCCAGCCCGCTCGTCCTCGACGGCACCATCCAGCGCTTCGAGTTCGTGTTCGAGCTCGCGTGGAAGGCCCTCCGCAGCGTGCTCGCCGACCAGGGCATCGAAGCTGCCAGCCCCCGCTCCGCCATCCGCGCCGCCTACGCCGCCGGGCTCATCGACGACGAACCGGGCTGGCTCGCGCTCCTCCAGGCGCGCAACGAAACCTCCCACACGTACGACGAGGCGCAGGCGCGCCGCGTCTACCAGGCCGTCCGCGCGGCCATGCCCGTCCTTCGGGCCGCGGCCTCCCGGCTGCGGGCCGAACTCGAAACCGCCTGACCAGGCGGCGCCCCCTAGACGGCTGCCTTCGCCCCGCAGCGCGGGCAGAACTTCGCCTTCAGCGGCAGCTGGGCATTGCAGCCCAGGCAGCGCAGCTCCTCCCCGGGGCTCGGGAGGAGCGCACCGCACTCCATGCAGAAGCGCGCGCCTCCCTCGTTCCGGGTGCCGCAATCGACGCAGAAGATCGGCGGGGCGGCCGGGGCGGCGGCATTGCCGCCCTTCCCGGCCTTCCCCTCCCTCTCCTTCTTCTGTTTCTTGTTCCGGCGCTCGAAGAGCTCCTCGAACACCTCGAACAGCTCATCGACCATCAGCAGCCACCTCCGGCGGTCCGCCCGGGATCAGCCCGTCCGGGTCCATCAGCTTCCGCAGCTCCTCCAGCGAGCAGTCCGCCGGCGGCACGAACGCATCCGAAGGCACGAGTTCATCGGCCGGCAGCGGCTCCCCGCCCTCCTCGATGAGCCGGTGCATCGCCTCGAGATGCGCCCGGAACTCCGTCGCGTCGCCCCGGGTGATGTCGTCGTCGAGCGCGGCGTCGATCCGGTTCAGCTCGTCCACGAGCGCGTCATCGAGCCGCCACTGGCCCCGTCCCATCAGCCGCACGATCACCGGGCACCCCCTTCCGCGGCGGCGGCGGCCCGCAGCCGCTCCAGCTCGGCATCGACGCTCGCCTGCCGGCCGAGCGCCTCCAGTTCCCGGTCGATGCCTGTCTTCCCGTCGAGCGAATCCTCCAGCACGCCGCTCTCCAGCAGCTCCTGGATCGCCTGGCCGCGGCTCTTCAGCTGCGCCGTCCGGTCCTCCGCCCGCTGGATCGCGTAGCCCACGTCGGTCATCTCCTCCGAGAGCCCGGTCACCGCCTCGCCGATGCGGACGGTCGCTTTCGCCGCCGTGTACTGCGCCTTCAGCACCTCCTTCCGGGTGCGGAAGGCCTCCACCTTCGCCTGCAGCCGCTGCTCTGCCTGCACGAGCTGCTCCTGCTCGGCCTTCAGGTTCGCCACCTGCGCTTCGAAGCTCTCGATTTGCGCCTGCGTCGAGGCCTTCCGCTCGAGCGCGATGCGCGCGAGGTCCTCGCGGCCGGCTTTCAGCGCCTGCATCGCCTGCGCATCGAACGTCGGCAGCTTGGCGCGCAGCTCCTCCGCCTGCAGCTCGAGCCGCCGCCGCGCCGCCGTCACCTCGACGATGCCGCGCTTCACATCGCGCAGCATCTCCACCTGTTTCTCATAGCTCAGGTCGAGCATCTCGCGCGGGTCTTCGAGCCGGTCGAGCGCTTTGTTCGCCTTCGCCTGGAAGATGGCTGTCAGCCGTTTCCACATCTGGGGTCGACTCCTTTCCTGCTGCTGTCGTGCTGGTCGCGGTCTCCCGGACAGGTGCAGTGCTCGACACCGTGCGATCGTACCGGAAGGCCGGGGAACCCGGTATCAGTGCCCATGCGCCGCCTCCGCTGCCGGGGCTGCGGCTGGTTTCGGCCACCGCCACGAAGCGAGCAGCGCCACCGCGAGGATGCCCACGATGACGCCGAGGCTCGCCAGCGACGGCACCTTGTAGAGGTCGACGATCAGCATCTTCGTGCCGACGAAGACGAGGATGACCGCGAGCGCCGGCTTCAGGAACCGCAGCCCGCCGAGGTAGCCGGCGAGCACGAAGTACAGCGCCCGCAGCCCGAGGATGGCGAAGATGTTCGAGGTGAACACGATGAACGGGTCGCTCGTCACCGCGTAGATCGCCGGGATGCTGTCCACCGCAAAAACGAGGTCCGTGCTCTCCACGAGCACGAGCACGAGGAAGAGCGGCGTCGCGTACAACACCCCCTCCCGCCGGACGAAGAACTTCTGCCCCTCGTACCGCGCCGTCACCGGGAAGAGCCGCCGCGCCAGCCGCACGAACCGGTTCTTCTCCAGGTCCGGCGTGTGCTCCTGGTCCCGCAGGAACTTGATGCCCGTGAAGATGAGGAACGCGCCGAAGAGGTAGATGACGAAATGGAGCGTGTGGATGAGGAAGCCTGCGGCCGCGATGAGCACCGCCCGCATGAGCACCGCCCCGAGGATGCCCCAGAAGAGCACCCGGTGCTGGTAGGCCGGCGGCACCGCGAACGCCGAGAAGATGAGCAGGAAGACGAAGACGTTATCGACGCTGAGCGATTTCTCGATCAGGTAGCCGGTCACCCACTCCACGCCGGCCTCGCCGCCGCGGAAGAAGACGACCCCGGCGTTGAACGCCAGGGCCAGCCCAATCCAGGCCGCGCTCCATGCCAGCGCCTCCCGCCGCGAGACGGCGTGGGCGTCCCGGTGGAAGACGCCGAGGTCGAGCGCGAGCATGCCGGCGACGAGGCCGGCAAAGATGAGCCAGGGTAAGAGGTCGGTCATGGGTGCCCTTCGCGGCCAGCAAAAAAACCCCGGCCGCATCCTCCGTGCAGGATGTGCCAGGGTCTTACCAGGCGAAGGTCTCGCCTCGCGGGGCCGGCGCTCAGCGCGCGTGGTGACGACCCTCGCGGTCTCCCGGGGAGCGGGTGACGGCTACTCCCCCTTGCTCTTTCACCGTAGCGGCCCGCCCGCGAACACGTCAAGCCGCCGGGGGCGGCCGGCCTCAGGGAAGTTTGGCGACCGCCTTTTGCATCAGGGCCTCCAGGTCGCTGGTATCGAACGGCGAAAGAGCATCGAACGCAACGACACCGCTGACGATGCGACCTTTACGCACAACAACGTAGTCGACGTAGAAATCGTAGCTTGAAGTTTTGTCGAATCCTTTGAACGAGATTCTCATGGCGCTAACTTCATCGCCCATCATCGAAAACGACATACGCGCAACTTTTGCATCGCGGAATCTCGCCTCGGAGTTGTTCAACCCTCCATCGTTGATGACTTTCGCATTGCATGTCACTGCTTCACTGAGCATCTTGAGAGCGGAAGAAGCCTTCCTGTCGTCCTCGTAAATAACGACACCGTGTTCGACTTCTGCCACCCCGCCCCTGGAGAAAGTCCCGGATTTAGCTCGGCCGGTCATGCCTTCTGCCTCGGCGAGACCTTGGCATTTGGCGAAGGGGTCCTCGCCGCCATCTTCCTCGGAGTCGTCGAGGCTTTCCGCCCAGCCCGTCGGGAAGTCGTCGACCGTCAGCAGCAGGGAGCGTGCGAGCTCGTCCTCGGAGTTGGCGTTCGGCTGATCTGTCCCGTCATCGGAGCCTGATCCGCATGCGACAGCCAGGATGGCCACCGTCGGCAAAACGAAGATTCGGAAAAGGGCTCTCACGCTGGTGAACCTCCGATTTCGCGGAGGCTGACCGTCGACGGCCGCTCAGCGAGCTCCGCTCATGGAATCGCCGAATGCTATCAGGGGAGACATCAGGGACGCAATGATCACAATCTGCGGCCTATCGGTTCGGGCCGTTCAGTGTCGCCACCCGCTCACGCCGCCGCCGCCGAAAAAGTACGTGGAGCCTCGACAGGGACTCGAACCCTGGACCTAGCGATTACGAATCGCTCGCTCTACCAGCTGAGCTATCGAGGCCCGCTGCCCATCATCCTACCGCGCCCGCCGCCTTCGGTGAACCCGTCCCGCCCCTTACGGGATCGTGATCGCCTCCGGCTTGCAGCTCCACGCCGACCACGGCTTGTGGCCCTGCGCCTCGCTGTAGCGGAACGCCGCCAGCGCCGCCTTCAGGTTCGCCACCGGGTCGGCCCACTGCTCGAAGCTCAGCCCCGCGTACTCGAACCAGAGCGGGATCACCTGCATCAGCCCGTAGGCGCCGTAGCCCACCGCATCCGGCCGGAACCGGCTCTCACACCAGGCGACCCGCGCCACGCCGTCCGCCAGCTCCGCCGGCCAGCCCGCCTCGATCGCGAACGCGATCACCTGCGCATAGGTCAGCGGCGGCAGGCTCGCCGCCGGCGGCGCCACCGCGGGCGCCGGCGCAGGCGCCGAGGGTGCTGACGGCTCCTGGCGCGCGGCCGGGGGCGCCGCAGGCGACGGCGCCGGGGCCGGCGCGCTGCTCGCCGCAGCGTTCGTCGTCGGGGGCGCCGGGGCCGGCCGGGGCTCTTCTGCGGCTGCCGCCGCTGTTGCCGGCGCGTCCGCCTCCGCGGCAGCCGCCGTCGTGTCGGTGATGGCGTTCGACGGCCGGACTTCGATGACGCGCGCCGGCGCGGGCAGCGCCGCCGCCAGCGCGAAGCCCACCTGCGGCGCCCGCGCCTCCGGCGTGCCGCCGCCCACGAGGTGCGCCGCGAGGAAGAACGCGAGACTCAGCATCAGCACTTCCGCCGGCCGCACGAACCACGGCTGCCGCTGCGCCTCCAGCCGGGCCGGCGGCTCCTCCCGCCAGCGCGGGGCGAGCGCCGCCGGCGCACCCGCCGGCCGCGCGCAGCCGCACGCCTCGGCGGCGTACGCCGGTTCGAAGGCGGGCTGGAGCAGGGCGGCGTCGGATGTCGCGGGCAGGCGGAGCCCCCGGCACAGCGCCAGGGCCACGGCAAGGCCGTAATCAGCCCACGTTGCGAGCCTGCTCATGACGCGCACCGGCTCCTCGCGAAGCCGGGCCGTCACGCGGCGGTCTCCACGTAACTTCCGTTTCCCATAGGCAGTCTCGGCGCGCCAGCCCGGGGCGCAGGGGCCGGACCGGGGAATCCGGGCCGGGGGGCGGACGCGCCTGTTCACCCCGCCAAGGGTGCCCCTGAGGTTCGCACAGCAGCCCGCTAACAGGCAATACGCCCGCCACCACGAGTCATGCCCGGAATTCCCAAGACTCGCGCCAGCGCCGCCCCCGAACGTGCCGCAACGCCGCCCTCCGTTACACTGGAGCGACCACCCAGGGGGCCCGAGATGCAGCTGACGGATACGCTCTCCACCTCGCGCAAGCCGCTCCTCCCGCCCGTCGGCGATGACGGCGTCGTGCGCATCTACGTCTGCGGCATCACGCCCTACTCCGAAGCCCACGTCGGCCACGCCCTCCACGCCATCGTCTTCGATACCCTCCGCCGCTACCTCGACTGGCGCGGCATCCCCGTCCGCCACATCCAGAACTTCACCGATATCGACGACAAGCTCATCGAGCGCGCCAACCGCCTCGGCATCCCCATGGCCGAGCTCGCCGAGCAGAACATCCGCCAGTACCTCGCCCAGCTCGCGGCGATGAACGTCCTCCCCGCCCACCAGTATCCCCGCGTCACGCAGGTGATGCCCCAGATCATCCGCTTCATCGACGGCCTCATCGCGAAGGGCTTCGCCTACGCCGCCGGCGGCGATGTCTACTACCGCGTCCGGGCGTTCGGCGCCGAGCGGTACGGCGCCCTCGCCAAGCGCGATATCGATGACCTCCGCGCCGGCGCCCGCGTCGACCCCACCGAGCACAAAGAGGACCCGCTCGATTTCGCCCTCTGGAAGGCTGCCAAGCCCGGCGAGCCGAGCTGGGAAAGCCCGTGGGGCCCCGGCCGCCCCGGCTGGCACATCGAATGCTCCGCCATGGCCCTCGAAACCCTCGGCGAGCAGATCGACATCCACGGCGGCGGGATGGACCTCATCTTCCCCCACCACACCAACGAAATCGCCCAGACCGAGGCCTACACCGGCAAGCCCCCCTTCGCCCGCATCTGGATGCACAACGCCCTCCTCCAGCTCGGCAGCGAAAAGATGTCGAAGTCCATCGGCAACCTGGTCTCCATCCAGGAGGCCCTCGACCGGTACGGCGCCGATGCCCTCCGCCTCTTCGTCATCACCAGCCACTACCGCAGCCCCGTCACCTACTCCGAAGAGGCCCTCGAAGCCGCCAGGGCCGGCGCCGAGCGCCTCCGCCACGCCGCCTCCGCGCCCGGCGGCAGCCAGCCCGCCGGCATCGACCACGCCGCCGTCCGCGCCCGCTTCATCGAAGCGATGGACGACGACCTCAACACGCCGCGCGCCCTCGCCGCCCTCTTCGACCTCGCCCGCGAGATCAACCGCGCCGCCGCCGCTGGCGGCGATGTCGCCCCCGCGCAGGCCGCGCTCCGCGAACTCTGCGGCGTCCTCGGCCTCACCCTCGAAGCGCCGGCCGGCCGCAGCCGTGAAGCCGCGCCCTTCATCGACCTCCTCGTCGAACTGCGCGCCGAGCTGCGCGCCGCGAAGCAGTGGGCCCTCGCCGACCGCATCCGCGACCGCCTCGGCGAACTCGGCATCGAACTCCACGACAGCCCCGACGGCACCACCTGGAGCGAGCGCTGAGCCCCCGGGCGCTGTTTGTTATGCGTTTGCAACGCCGAAACGGGCACGTCGTAGCACACGCCGCGCCCCGCTCGTGCTACGGTGACTGATGCCGAACCCCGCCGCAGCCGGCGGGGGCGGGGGACCCACTCCCTGGGGTGTATTGCGCGAGCAGGCGCATAGGCGACTTCCGACGCCGAACCCGTCAGCTAACCCCGCAGGCGTTCGGAGGGCACCGCCCCGGCCCTCCCCGGAATCCGAACAGGCCCGCCGGCCCTCCCCCCGGAGGCGCGGCGCGGCCCCACGACGGCATCGCCAGGAGGTTTTGCCATGACTTCAGCGCCGACGTCCTACTCCGGCACCTTCGCTCCGCTCCAGGCGGATGGCTCCGTCTTCACCATCCGCGACCCGCTCGCCGAGGCCCGCGACCTGCTCCGCCACGCCGCCCGGCTCCCCTTCCACGCCAATCAGCCGCAGGCCTGGCAGAGCGCCTTCCGCCAGGCCGTCACCGAGGCCCGCGCCGCCATCCGCCACCACATCTGGAGCGCCGAACTCCCCGATTCGCCCCTCAACCTCGCCGAGATGCTCGAGCCCCGGCTCATGCCCCGCGTCGATCAGCAGCGCGAAGAGCACGACGCGTTCTCGCGCAAGATCGACGAGCTCGTCGCCGAGGCCAGCGCCCCCGGCGATATCGACATCTGGAAGATGATCGATCTCAGCGAGCAGGCCATCCTCCTCGAAATGGCCCTCGCCCGCCACCACAACCGCCTCACCCAGATCGTCTTCGAAACCACCCACCGCGACCTCGGCGAAGCCGGCTGACGCGTCCCCGCGGGGCGGACCGCGAACTCCCGCGGTTCGCCCCTTGACAACGCTTCGCCGTATCGAAACGATCATGCCGCCGGCGATCCCCGTAAGGACGTCGAGCCTGCTACACGAACCGCCTGCACGTTCAACGAGCGTCCGCCTGGACCCGCGTGGCCGGTACGGACCGGGAAGTTGAGCCGGAACCAGCGCCCCGTGCGCCCCCTGCCAAGCCCCGTGTCGTCCCCGCCTCGCACGCACCGAAGCGGGGACGTTTGCTGAACGGCCGGCGGCACGCCGGAGGGGACAGCACTATGCGCGTGATGATGAGCGGCAAAATCCACCGCGCCACCGTCACAGGCGCCAACCTCGATTACGAGGGTTCCATCACCATCGACCCGGACCTCATGGAGGCCGCCAACATCCTCCCCTACGAACAGGTCCACGTCGTCGACGTGACCAACGGCGCCCGTCTCGAAACCTACGCCATCCGCGGCGAACGCGGCTCCGGCGAAATCTGCGTCAACGGCGCCGCCGCCCACCTCGTCCACCGCGGCGATATCGTCATCATCATCGCCTACCAGCACCTCACCGACGCCGAGGCGCAGGCCATCGCGCCCCGCCGCGTCTTCGTCGATGCCCACAACCGCATCACCAGCGTCGAAGCGGGCGACGGCTACAGCCACAACCCGCGCGAACTCGCCGGCAGTGCCGCCGGCTGATTCCCGCGCGCACCGCGCGAAGGAGGGGCACCGGGCCATGGGACGGCTCTCGATCCACAAACTCAAAGAATGGAAAGCCCAGGGGCGGCGGTTCGCGATGATCACCGCCTACGACTACCCCACCGCCCGCCTCGTCGAACAGGCCGGCATCCCCATCATCCTCGTCGGCGACTCCCTCGGCTCCGTCGTCCTCGGCTACGACTCCACCATCCCCGTCACCATGGACGACATCGTGTACCACACCCGCGCCGTCGTCCGCGCCACCGAAAAAGCCATCGTCGTCGCCGATATGCCCTTCATGAGCTACCAGGCCGACCCGAATGAGGCGATGCGCAACGCCGGCCGCCTCCTCAAAGAAGGCGGCGCCACCGCCGTCAAGCTCGAAGGCGGCAGCCAGCTCGCCCCGCTCGTCCGCCGCATGGTCGACGCCGGCATCCCCGTCATGGGTCACCTCGGCCTCACCCCGCAGTCGGTCAACCAGTTCGGCGGCCACAAAGTGCAGGGCAAGACGCCGGCCGCCGCCGCGAAGCTCATCGCCGACGCCCGCGCGCTCGAAGAAGCCGGCGCCTTCGCCGTCGTCCTCGAAACCATCCCCGCGCCGCTCGCCCGCATGGTCACCGAGCGCATCGCCATCCCCACCATCGGCATCGGCGCCGGGCCCCACTGCGACGGCCAGGTGCAGGTCCTCCACGACATGCTCGGCATCTACGACGACCGCCGGCCGCTCAAGCACGCGAAGCGCTACGCCGTCCTCGGCGAAGCCATCCGCGAGGCCGTCCGCGCCTACATCGGCGAGGTCGAAGGCGGCCAGTTCCCCACCGCCGAGCACAGCTTCGAGATGGACGACGCCACCCTCGCCGAGCTCGCGCAGGCCGGCTGACCCGCCCGCCCATGCCGCCCGCCAGCGACGCCGACTTCTCCCTCGCCGGCGAGCCCGCGCACCCCGGCGGGCCCGTCATCCTCACCAGCCCCGCCGCCATGCAGCGCTGGCGGCGCGCCCACCCCGGCGACCTCGGCTTCGTGCCCACCATGGGCTACCTCCACGACGGGCACCTCGCCCTCGTCCGCCGCTCCCGCGCCGAGAACCCGCTCACCGTCGTCTCCATCTTCGTCAATCCGACGCAGTTCGGCCCCGGCGAGGACTTCGAACGCTACCCCCGCGACGAAGTCCGCGACCTCGCCCTCCTCCGCGAGGCCGGCGTCGATGCCGTCTACCTGCCCTCCGCCGCTGAGATGTACCCGCCCGGCTACCAGACCTACGTCACCGTCGAACAGGTGACGCAGCGGCTGGAGGGCGCGGCCCGCCCCGGCCACTTCCGCGGCGTCGCCACCGTCGTCCTCAAGCTCTTCAACGCGGTCAGCCCCACCCGCGCCTACTTCGGCCGCAAAGATGCCCAGCAGCTCCGCGTCATCCGCCGGATGGTGCGCGACCTCGACCTGCCCGTGGAGATCGTCCCCTGCGAGATCGTCCGCGAACCCGACGGCCTCGCCATGAGCTCGCGGAACGTGTACCTGTCGCCCGCGCAGCGCGCCGCCGCGCCCGTGGTAAAGCGCTCGCTCGATGCCGCGGCCGCCGCCTGGGCCGCCGGCGAACGCGACGCCGAAACGCTCCGCCGCATCGTCCGCGGCGTCATCGCCGCCGAGCCGCTCGCCGCCCTCGAATACGTCTCCCTCGCCGACGACGAAACGCTCGACGAACTCGAAGGCCGCGTCGAACGCCCCGCCCTCCTCTCCCTCGTCGTCCGCTTCGGCAGCACCCGCCTCCTCGACAACCTCGAACTCAGCTGACCCGGGAAGCCGGGAAGCGGGAGAAGGGAGAAGGGAACCGGGAGAAGGGAGAAGGGAACCGGGAGAAGGGAGAAGGAAGAAGGAAGAAGGAGAGAGAAGGCGGCCCCTCGCGGCCGGGAAGCGGATCGGCCGGGCGTTGACGGTCCGCAAGCCGGACGTACGCTCCCTCCTCCCTCCTCCCTCCCAACTCCGTGCCCGCAGAGGGCCGGCGAGGCCCACCCCGGCCGTCGAATTCAAGCGCTCTCCCGCCTCCCGGTTCCCCGCCTCACGGCTCCGCAATCCCGAGGTCGCGGCAAATCTTCCGTGCGAGGAATTCGTTGATCTCGCGATGGCGTGGAACGGTCGAAATGCTCCGCGTCTGCGGGTTCACCCACACCGTGTGGCGTCGGCCCTCGCGGAGCAGACGGCAGCCCTGCGCTTCGAGATGCCGTTCGAGGTCGCGCCGGTTCATCCGGCGCGCAGCTGCTCCCGGACGACCTCCCGGCCGACAAGGTCATGAGCCACGAGCTCGCGATTCGCAGCGATCACCAGGTCGAGCGCCTCCCGGAGGTTTTCGCGCGCCTCGTCGAGCGTCCTCCCCTGGGTGTTCACCCCGGGCAGCTCTTCGACGAAGGCGACGTAGCCCTCGGGCACGCGAACGTAAACGGCAGTGTATGTGGCCATGGGGGACGCTCCTCACCGGCATCCTACCCCCGGTCGAGATGGTTGACCACGCCCCCTTCCCACCCTCCCCCGCCTGTGGTACGGTGGAACCGTGGCACCCGGGAACCCCGGGCCAGCCAGCCCAAGGCACGCTCGCTTTCGCTCTCTCTCGCAGGTTCCGTTTCCCGCTGGTCTGTCGTGAGTCGTCGCAGGTGGTCGTCCGTGCCCGAAGCCGGCCTGCCGCATCGACTCACCAGCAGCGAAAGGACCTGCATCACATGAAGCTCTACATCGGCAACCTCTCCTACGAAACCACGGATTCCGACCTCCAGGCGGCGTTCGCCGCCCACGGCGAAGTCCGCTCCGCCCAGGTCGTCACCGACCGCGAGACCGGCCGCTCCCGCGGCTTCGGCTTCGTCGAAATGGACGACCGCGGCCAGGCCGAGGCCGCCATCAGCGCCCTCAACGGCAGCCAGCTCCGCGGCCGCACCCTCATCGTCAACGAAGCGCGCCCCCGCGAGGACCGGCCCCGCTCGGGCGGCGGCTACGGCGGCGGCAGCCGCGGCGGCTACGGCGGCGGGCGCGGCGGCAGCTTCGGCGGCGGCTACTCCGGCAACCGCCGCTTCTAATCCGCCCCCGCCGCGCCGCGCGGGAACGGCGCGCACGGTTCGCACCAGGCACACCGCGGGCGGGGGCTCCAAACCCCGCCCGCGGTCCGTTTCCCCCCAATCCCCCGCACCACGAAAGGAGCGACCATGGCAGAAAACGACGGCATCGAAGTCGAAGGCGTCGTCACCCAGCCCCTCCCCAACGCCACCTTCCGCGTCGAGCTGGCCAACGGCCACCTCGTCCTCGCCCACATCAGCGGCAAAATCCGGAAGAACTACATCAAAATCCTCACCGGCGACCGCGTCCTCGTCGAACTCTCCCCCTACGACCTCACCCGCGGCCGCATCACCTACCGCTTCAAGTAGCCGAATCTCTGCATCCCCCGGCTTGCCATGCGCCCGGGCGGGGCGCACCATGGCCCCTATCCCGTTCGGGAGGTGCCTCCCATGACCGATGACCTCGCCCGCGTCCTCCGCGAAGCCCAGGAAGCTGCCTCCGGCGCCTCCGCTTCCTTCGTCGAACGCATCGCCGCCCGCATCGGGCTCCACGCCAGCGCCGCAGCTGTCTTCGGCGACCCGGTCGACCGCGACGGCGTCACCGTCGTGCCCGTCGCGAAGGTCCGCTGGGGCTTCGGCGGCGGCGCCGGCCGCGGCATCGACGACGACGGCGACGAGGGCGACATCGGCGAAGGCTCCGGCGCCGGCGGCGGCGTCATGGCCAGCCCCGTCGGCTACATCGAAATCCAGGACGGGCAGGCCACCTTCCACCGCATCAAGGACCCGGCCGCGCTCGTGCCGCTCGTCCTCGCCGGCGCGTTCGCGGGGTGGCTCACCCTCCGCGGCCTCGCGAAGCTCCTCCGGGGCTGAACCCCGCGCGGCCGGGTTTTTCGGCCCATCGGCCACGAAACCCGGGCCCCTCGATCGTCAACCGTTCGCAGTCGCCGCCCGACCATGAGGGCATGTCAGCCGTTACCGCGACCTGTGTCCTCGTTCGCTGCTCACCCGAAGGCTGGACCGTCAGGCTGGTCGAGCCCGGCGCATCGCCGGACCGCCCCGGCGGCTGGCTCCCGCTCGGCCTCGATGCCTCCAGCAGCCCCTGCGAAGCGCTCGAACGCGCCCGCGCCCTCTTCCCCGGCCGCCTCGTCGCCCTCTACTCCCCGTAGAGGTTGAAGGTTGAAGGTTGGAGGCTGCCGGCCGGGGGATACCCGCACGCTCCCGCCCAACTCCCAACTCCCAACTCCCACCTCCCACCTCCCAATTCCCTCGTCGCGGGCCTCCGTGCCCGCGGAGGGCCGGCAAGGCCCACCCCTACGTTCGAATTCACCCCGTTCCCCGTTCCCGCCTCCCGGTTCCCGCTTCCCGAACGACCCCTTGGGCGCATGGCGCCCCGCGGGGACGGAGCCCCGCGACGACGGTTGGAGGTTGAAGGTTGAAGGTTGCCGGCCGGGGGATATCCGCACGCTCCCGCCCAACTCCCAACTCCCAACTCCCAATTCCCAACTCCGTAGTCGCGGGCCTCCGTGCCCGCGGAGGGCCGGCGAGGCCCACCCCTACGTTCGAATTCACCCCGTTCCCCGTTCCCGCCTCCCGGTTCCCGCTTCCCGAACGACCCCTTGGGCGCATGGCGCCCCGCGGAGACGGAGCCCCGCGACGACGGTTGGAGGTTGGAGGCTGCCGGCCGGGGGATACGCCGTACGCTCCTCCCAACTTCCAACTCCCACCTCCCAACTCCCACCTCCCACCTCCCCTCCGCCGCCGCCGCGGAGCGGCGGCATCCCGCGGCGCCGCCGCCGAAGGCGGCCAGCCATCCCGCGCGGCGCCAGCCGTGCCAGCCGCTCACCCCGCGTCGCGCTCCACGGCGGAAAAACATCGAACGGTTCCGCCCGCAACGAACGGCGGGGGCGCAGCCTTGCGCCCCCGCCGCACATGAACCATCGTGCTCCCGGCTCCCGGCTCCCGGCTCCCGGCTCCCGGCTCCCGGCTCCCGGCTCCCGGCTCCCGGCTCCCGGCTCCCGGCTCCCGGCTCCCGGCTCCCGGCTCCCGGCCTACGCGAGCCGGAACCGCGCCGTCGCCGAGTTCAGCGCCTCCGCCAGCTCCCGCATCTGGCTCGCGGTCGCCGCCAGTTCCTGCGCCTGTGCCGAAAGCTCCTCCGTCGAGGCCGAGACCTCTTCCGCCGACGCGCTCGTCTGCTCGCTCGTCGCCGAGACCTGGATGATCGCGTCCGTCACCCGGCTCGTCGCCGAGGCCATCGAGGTCGCGCCCTCCGCCGATTCGCCGGCCATCGTCGCGATCTGCTCCGCCGACGTCACGATCCGCTCCGCGCCCGAGGCCAGCCCCTGCACGTCCCGCGCAATCTGCGCCATCCGGACGGCCGACTCCTGCACCGAGGCGATGATCGAATCGAGCGCGCGGCCCGCTTCGCTCGTGATGCCCCGGCCGGCTTCGACGTCGCGCACGCCCGCCGCCATCGCTTCGACGGCCTCCTGCGTGCCCTGCTGCACCTTCGCGATGAGGTCCGCGATCTCCTTCGTCGAGGCGCTCGAACGCTCCGCCAGCGACCGGACGTTCTCAGCAACGACCGCGAACCCGCGCCCCTGTTCGCCGGCCCGGGCGGCTTCGATCGCCGCGTTCAGCGCGAGCAGGTTCGTCTGCGCCGCGATCTCGTCGATCGCCTTGACGATGTCGCCGATCTGCTGGCCGTACTCGCCGAGCATGTCCACCGTCTTCGAAGCGCGCTCGACGGCCGCCGCAATCGATTCCATCGAGGCCACAGCCTGCGCCACGGCTTCCTGCCCGCGCTGGGCCGCCAGCCGCGACTCCTCCGCCGAACGGGCCACGTCCTCCGACGCGGCCGCCACGGCCTGGATCCGCTCGCCGATCTCCGCCGCGACCACGCGCGACTGCTTCGCCGAATCGGCCGAGGTCGCCGCCGTCGAGGCCAGCTGCTGCGAGCCGCTCGCCAGCTGCTCCACTTCGCGCGCGCTCTCCTGCGAGAGCCCGCTCAGCGCCACCGCGCTCCGCGTCACTTCGTCGATGGCGTTCGCAATCTGGCCCGTGGCCGTCGCCATCTGGTCGGAGGAGCCGCGCAGCGATTCCGCCGGCTCGGTGATCGCCGCGGCGCCCTTGCGCACGTTGCCGATCATCTCGCGCAGGTTCGTCACCATGCCGTTCAGCGCCGTCCCGAGCGTGTCGCCGTGGCTGCGCGGCCGCACCTGCGAGGTGAGGTCGCCGTTCGCCACCGCCGCGGCCGCCGCGGCCATCTCCTTCAGGTAGCCGGTCATCTCGCCGAACGCCTGCGCCAGCTCCCCGATTTCGTCGTTCGACCGCACCTCGACGGTCACGTCCGTCTCGCCCTTCGCGATCCGGTGCGCCGCTTCGGTCGCCTCGCGGATGCCGGCGACGACCCGCCGCGCGATGAAGAAGCCGACGCCGCCGGCCACGGCCGCCGAGACCACCCCGAGGATCGCCATCAGCAGCTTCGCCTGGTTCGCCGAGTTCTCGCCGTCCTCGGCCACCTCTTGCGCCCGCTGGCCGACGTACGTGTTCAGCTCCTCGAGTTTCGTCGTCATGTTGCCGATGACCGTCGGCGACTGCTCGGCAAGCTTCAGCAGCGCGGCCGTGTCCTTCTTGTCGAGCGCCTCGCCGTACTTCGTCGCGAAGTCTTCGAAGGCGACCACGGCTGTCCGCGCCTCCTCGTACTTCGCCTTGCCCTCGGGCGACTTGATGTGCGCCTCGAGCTCGCGGAACTGCTGCGAGCCGTGGCCGAGGCTCTGCGAAATCTCCTCGCGGAGCTTCGTGAACGCGGCCGGCTCCGTCGTGTAAGCGAGCAGCCCCGCCTTCGTGATGCCAACTTCGAAGCCGCGGCGCGACTCCGTGATGTGCATCGTCGCCTGCACGCCTTCGTCGGCGAGCCGGTGTTCATCCTTGGCGGCCTGGTCGAGCCGCGTCCAGCCGACGAAGGCGATGGCGATGGCCGGCACGACGGCCAGCGCGAACCCTCCGAACAATTTCGCGGAAAGAGACAGTTTCACAGTCGAGCGACCCCCTGCACCGGTGGCAATCTTTAGGCAGCCGCGAAGGAGATCGCGGCTGCCCTGCAGGTTCGATCCTCGGCCGCCCGCCGCGCCCCGCGAATCGGGGAATTCCCGCCCCCTTCCTCCACGCCTCCCGGAGCGACCGGCCGCTCAGCCCGGCGCCCCAACGGGTGCCACCGGGAGCACGAAGCACGACCGTAACATTGCGCACGCAAATATCCCCCTTGCAACCGCAGCAGATTTCGTAAAGAATCTGCGAAAATCCGGAAGGCCCGCCGCGTTGCGCTTCCACCCGTCGCTCGCCCCGCGCGACTTCCCGCTCCTCCTCGATGCGCTCCCGGCGCCCGTCATCGCGGTCGATGCCGCCAACCGGCTCGCTGCCGCCTCGGCCGCCTGGACGGCCATCGACCCGGCCGCGCAGCCCGGCGAACCGGCCGCCGAGGCCCTCGCCCGTGCCCTCCCCTGCCTCGCGCCCGCTGCCATCGACGCGCTCCTCGCCGGCGAACGCGAGTTCCTCGTCTGCAGCGCCGCGCCCGGCACCCTCGGGTCCGGCGCCCGCCTCACCCGCGCGCCCGTCGAAGGCTCGGCCGCCGTCGCAGCCGTCCTTGCCCTCCTCCCCGAACCCGCCGGCGAGCCCGACCGCTACCGCCGCCTCGTCGAAGAAGCGAACGACATCATGTTCAGCCTCGACCGGCAGGGCCGCTTCACCGAGATGAACCGCCTCGGCTACGAGGTCTCCGGCTACACCCCGGCCGAACTCATCGGCTCCTCCGCCGCCAGCTTCGTCGTCCCCGAACACCGGCCCCGCGTCGCCGAGGCCCTCGCCCGCATCTGGGCCGGCCAGCACGTCCCCGTCCTCGAAGTCGAATTCGTCTTCAAGAGCGGCGAACGCCGCTGGTTCGAAGTGAAAGGCCGCACCGTCCGCGACGGCGACACCATCACCGGCACCTTCCACGTCGCCCGCGACATCACCGAGCGGCGCGCCCTCTCCGAGGCCCGCGAGCTGCTCTCCCGGGCCGCCGCGGCCGCGCCCATCGTCATCTGGGCGATCGACATGGAGGGCCGCTACACCCTGCTCGAAGGCGGCGCCCTCGGCCGCTACGGCCTCCGCCCCGGCGAACTCGTCGGCCAGTCCATCTTCGAGTTCAACCGCGACGCGCCGGAGCGCCTCGCCGAGGTCCGCCGCGGCCTCGCCGGCGAAGCCTTCACCACCACCGGCGCCTGGCGCGATACCGTCTACGAAGCCCACTACGTGCCCCTCCGCGATGCCTCCGGCGCGCAGTCCGGCCTCATGGCCGTCGTGCTCGATATCACCGAGCGGGTCCGCGCCGCCGAAGCCCGCGCCCGCGCCGACAAGCTCGAAGCGCTCACCATCCTCGCCGGCGGCGTCGCCCACGATTTCAACAACCTGCTCGTCGGCATCCTCGGCAACGCCGCCCTCGCCCTCCTCGAACTCCCCGAAGGCAGCCCGGCCCGCCCCATCCTGCAGGAGATCGAAGACGCAGCCCGGCGTCTCGCCGACCTCTCCCGCCAGATGCTCGCCTTCTCCGGCCGGGGCCAGTTCGTCCGCCAGCCGGTCGACGTCAGCGCCGCCGTCGCGGAGGCGGCCGCTGCCGCCAGCCGCGAGCACCCGGTCGAGCGGCAGCTCGCCCGCGGCCTGCCGCCGGTCCTCGGCGACCCCGGCCAGCTCCGGCTCGCCGCCGCCGCGCTCATCGCCAACGCCGTCGAAGCCTCCCCGCCGGGTGTCCCGGTCACCGTCCGCACGCGCCGCGAGACGGTCGCGGCCGGCGGGCTCGCCCACGCTCACCCCGGCCCCCTCCCCGCCGGCGACTACGTCGTCGTCGAAGTCATCGACCGCGGCGAAGGCATCGACCCCGCCCTCCAGCACCGCATCTTCGAGCCGTTCTTCACGACGCGGTTCACCGGCCGCGGGCTCGGCCTCGCGACCGTCTCCGGCATCGCCCGCGGCCACCGAGGCGGCGTCGTCGTCGAATCGGCGCCCGGGGCTGGCGCAACGTTCCGCCTCTACCTGCCGGCCGCCGGCGGTTCGTGACAGATTTCACACGGAATTCATCGAGCGCCCGGCCGGGGGCGCTCCGCCCGGGCGTATACTGCCCCGGGTAAGGGGACTGCACCGGCATGCGCACCGTTTACCTCGTCACCCGCCACCCGGACGCCGCGCGCCTCGCGCCCGAGCTGGAGCGCGCCGGGTTCAACGCCCCCGTCATCGCCCCCGAGCGGCTCGCCTCCGATGAAATCCAGAGCCGCATCGACGTCGCCGTCCTCGACTTCCGCGATATCCCGCCCGCCGCCTTCTCCATCATCGCCAGCGCCTACGGCGAAAACGGCGTCATCCTCTTCGCCCTCGTCCCGCCAGAGGGGCTCGACCGCATCAGCGCCGACCTCCCCGTCGACGATTTCGCCCTCCTCACCGCGCCGCCGGAAGAGCTCGCCCGCCGCATCGAACGCGCCCTCTGGCGGAAGCACGGCGTCGACGCCGAGAACACCATCCGCTGCGGCGCCCTCCAGATCGACCTCACCAACTACCGCGTCACCGTCGACGGCGAGCCCGTCGTCCTCACCTTCAAGGAGTACGAACTCCTCCGCTTCCTCGCCATGAACGCCGGCCGCGTATTCACCCGCGAGCAGCTCCTCAACCGCGTCTGGGGCTACGACTACTTCGGCGGCGCGCGGACCGTCGACGTTCACATCCGGCGCATCCGCGCCAAGATCGAAGTCGGCGGCCACGCCTTCATCGAAACGGTCCGCAACGTCGGCTACCGCCTCGTCGCCGATGCCCGCAAGTCCGGCGGCGAATAGCCCGCCCCGCTACAGCGCCACCGGCTCGTCGCACTCCCGCCGCACGAGGTCCTCGAACATTTCCCGCCGCGCGATGAGCCGCGCCCGGCCGTCCTCCCAGAGCACCTGCGGCACCCGCCCGAGCGAGACGTAGTTCGAGGACATCGCCGCGCCGTACGCCCCGGCATCGTGCAGCACCACGAGGTCGCCCGGCTCCGGCCGCGGCAGGTCCCGCGGCTGCAGCAGCTCCTGGTCGTCCCGGGTGAAGACGTCGCCGCTCTCGCACAGCGGCCCGGCGACCACGAACGGCTCCGGCGGGCGGCCGGCGCCCCGCCCGACGATCGAAATCCGGTGGTAGCTGCCGTACATCGCCGGCCGCACCAGGTCGTTGAACCCGGCGTCGCACATGATGAACTGGTGGCCCGGCCCCTTCTCGTTCGTGCGCGTCGCCTTCACGTCCGTCACCCGCGCGACGAGCAGCGCCATCCCCGCCACCGGGTAGCGCCCCGGCTCGATTTCGATGCCGATCGGCCGCTCCGCCGCCGCGCTCAGCTGCCGCACCCCGTCGGCGAGGATCGCGCCGTACTCCTCGAGCGGGTAGGCCGGCGCGCCCGGCCGGTACGGGTGCGGGATGCCGCCGCCGAGGTTCACCGCTCGCGCTTCCGGGTAGTGCGGCAGCAGATGGGCGAAGAGCGCGATCAGCTTCTTCATGTTCTCGTCGAACTCGCGAATCTGCGGGCCGGTGCCCACGTGCGCATGGAGCGTCACCACCGGGAAGCCCGCTTCATCCGCCAGCCGCTTCGCCGCGAGGTGGTCTTCGTACCAGATGCCGTGCTTCGAAGAGGGCCCGCCCGTATCGCACGCCTGCACGTGCCCGTGCCCGAACCCGGGATTGATGCGCATGGCGATCGGGCCCCGGTAGCCTGCCTCCGCCAGCTCGCGAATCATCCCCGGCGAGCCCACGTTCGGCAGGATGCCTTCCTCCAGCACGACCTGCAGGGCGTTGTCGCGGAAGACGTCCGCCGTGTACATCACCACCGGCGGCTCGTGGCCCATCGGGAAGCCGGCGGCCTTCGCCCGCAGCACCTCGTTGCCGCTGACCGCGTCGATCCAGAGGCCGTGGCGCCGCACCGTCTCCAGCACCGGGCGGGCGGGGTTCGCCTTCACGGCGTAGCGGCAGTGGAGCCCCGGCCCGGCCGTCAGCGCGGCCAGCTCGGCGAACTTCCGGTCCATGATCGCCGCGTCATAAAAGTAGAAGGGAGTGCCGACCCGGTCGGCGAGCGCTTCGAGGGGGGTACTGCGAGAGGTCCATGCCCGCCATCCTAGCAGCGGGCCCGCTCAGGCGCGTTTCGGCCCTTTGCGGCCCGGGCGGGCCTGGCGTTTGCCGTTGGCGAGCCGCCCCAGCCGCTTCCGGATGGCGTGCGGCTCCACCGTCAGCAGGCCCCGGCCGCTCACCGGCATCCGCCGCCGGCGCGCCTCCAGCTTCCGCGCCCGCTCCTCCCAGCCCACCTCACCGCTCCCCCGCCGGGCCGGGCGCCGGCTGGCCGTCATGGTGCTGCTCGTGCAGCCGCGCCAGGTGCTCCTCGAGGTGCGCAATCTGCCGCCGCAGCTCGTCCATCCGCCGGTCGAGGTCGTTCAGCCGCTCCCATTCCGGGTCCGGCAGCCGCTGAATCGCCCCGTTCGAATCGTCGTGGAACGCCACGATGTGGCCCGGCACGCCGACGACTGTCGCGTTCGGCGGCACGTTCGTCACCACCACGCTCCCCGCGCCGATGCGCACGTTCTCGCCGATCTCCACCGCCCCGATGACCTTGGCGCCTGCGCCGACCGTCACCCGGTCGCGCAGCGTCGGGTGGCGCTTCACGCGGCGCGTGCTCGTCCCGCCCAGCGTCACGCCCTGGTAGAGCGTCACGTCGTCGCCGATCTCCGCCGTCTCGCCGATGACGACGCCCATCCCGTGGTCGATGAAGAACCGGCGGCCGATTTTCGCGCCCGGGTGGATTTCGATGCCGGTGAAGAACCGCGCCACGTGCATGATGCCCCGCGGCAGGAGCGGCACGCCCCGCCGGTGGAGCGCGTGCGCCAGCCGGTGCGCCAGCCGCGCATGGAAGCCGGGGTAGAAGAGGGCGACTTCGATCGCCGAGCGCGCCGCCGGGTCGCGCTCCATCGCCGCGCGGATATCCTCCCGGATGTCGCCGAGCACTCCCATCCGCTCCACCTTACGCGAAGCGGCGCGCGCCCTGCTACCCGCGAAGCGGAATGCTACGGCCGGCCGGCCCGGTGCAGGCTCTCCGCCGCGGCCAGCGCCGGCTCCCGCCCGCGCTCCGCTTCGAGCTTCTCCATCTGCATCTGCACGTTCAGCGGATATACCCCCGTGAAGCAGGCGTTGCAGAGGTCGTTCGGGTCCTGCCCCGTCGCCCGGTTCAGCCCTTCGAGGCTGAGGAAGCCGAGCGAATCGGCCCCGATGTGCTGGCGAATCTCCTCGATCGAATGGTTCGCCGCGATGAGCTCCGCCTTCGTCGCCATGTCCACCCCGAGGAAGCACGGCGACACGATCGGCGGCGTCGTGATCCGCATGTGCACTTCTTTCGCGCCCGCCCGCCGCAGCAGCTGGATGACCCGCGGTGTCGTCGTCCCTCGCACGATGCTGTCGTCGACGAGCACCACCCGCTTGCCGGCGAGGACATCGCTGAGCGCGTTGAACTTCAGGCTCACGCCCGCCTCGCGAATCCGCTGGTCCGGCTGGATGAACGTCCGCCCCACGTACCGGTTCTTCACGAGCCCTTCGCGGTAGGGGATGCCCGAGGCCCGCGCGTAACCGATCGCCGCCGGCGTCGCCGAATCCGGCACCCCGATGACGATGTCCGCCTCCACCGGGTGCTCCCGCGCCAGCGTCGCGCCCATCTCCTCCCGCGCGGGGTAGACGAGCTGGCCGCCGATGCGGCTGTCCGGCCGCGCGAAATAGGTGTATTCGAACGTACAAAGCGCCCGCTTCCGCGCGGGCGCCGCCGGGAAGAAGCTCGCCGGGCCGTTGGCGTCGATGACCACCACTTCGCCCGGCTGGATCTCCCGCTCCATCGGCACGCCGAGGTGCTCCAGCGCGCACGATTCGGACGCCACCACCCAGCCGCCATCGAGCCGGCCGAGGCAGAGCGGCCGCACGCCCATCGGGTCGCGCATCGCGAACAGCCGGTCCTTCGTCATCATCACCACGCTGTAGGCGCCCTCGAGCCGCCGCATCACGTAGTGGAACCGCTCTTCCATTGTCCGGCCGGGCGCGATCGTGAACAGGTGGGCGATGACTTCCGAGTCGGCCGTCGATTCGAACTGGATGCCCTGCGCCTCGAGATCCTCGCGCAGGATGTCGACGTTCGTCAGGTTGCCGTTGTGGCCCAGCGCAATCGGCTCCCCCGTCTCGCGGTCGTGCACGACGATCGGCTGCGCGTTGCAGGCGAGCGACCCGCCGGCGGTGCTGTAGCGGGTGTGGCCGATGGCGATGTGGCCTTTCAGGTAGGCGAGGTCCTCTTCATCGAAGACCTGCGCGACGAGCCCCATCCCGGTGCGGAGGCTGAAATCCTCCCCGTTGCTGGCGGCGATGCCGGCGCTTTCCTGGCCCCGGTGCTGGAGGGCGTAGAGCCCATAGAACGTCAGCCTTGCAACGTCATCGCCGGGGCTGTAGACCCCGAAGACGCCGCAGGCCTCGCGCGGATTATCGCTTTCCGGGAGCAATCCCCTCCGGCCTCCTTGCGGTGACGGCTACTCCCAGTATATCGGCCCTTCCGCTCCGGCGCTGAGGCCGGGGAGGGAGACGGGGTGAAAGGGAGAAGGGGAGAGCGGGAGAAAGGGAGAAGCGAAGGTTGGAGGTTGGAGGTTGGAGGTTGGAGGTCATCCTCTCTCGCGGCTCCCGCCGCCGAACTCCCAACTCCCAACTGCAACCTTCCACCTCCGTAGTCGCGGGCCTCCGTGCCCGCGGAGGGCCGGCGAGGCCCACCCGAACCGTCGAATTCACCCGCTTCCCGCTTCCCGCCTCCCGGTTCCCGCTTCCCGCCTCCCGGAACATCCGTTGGGCGCATGGCGCCCCGCGGGGACGGAGCCCCGCGACGACGGTTGAAGGTTGGAGGTCGATACTCCCTCCCGCCTCCCGGTTCCCGCTTCCCGCCTCCCGGTTCCCGCCGAACTCACTCCACCGGCGTCCCGATGACGTCGCCGATGATCTTCAGCCGCGTAGCGCCCTCGGCGAACATCGGCCGGTACTGGCCCTCGATTTGATACGGAAGCATCCGGATCGTCGCCAGCTTCGCGCCGTGGAAGGTCGCCTCCAGCAGGTAGCCCTGCGTGTGCTCCGGCGTCCACCGCTGGTCGAAGATGAAGTTGCCCAGCGCATAGGCGATGAACGTCCCGCCTCGCACTTCCGCCGCCTGCACCCAGTGCGCCTGGTTCCCGACCACGAGGTCCGCGCCCGCATCGGCGGCCGCCCGCAGCGCCTTGATGCTCCGCGGGCTCGGCGCGTGCGTGTCTTCGTAGCCCGATTGCACGAGCACGACCACTACGTCGGCCTCCGCCTTCAGCGCCCGGATGGCCGCCTCGAACCGCGTCAGCGAGAGCATCTCCGCCGGCTTGTAGAAGGCCGGCTCCCGCGGCGGCGTCGACTTTTCGTCCGCGTACGAATCATCCAGCGGCGCCGTGCCCGGTTCCGTCTCCGTCGCCCCGATGTCCTCCGCCGCGATGTCGTCGAACCCGAGGAAGCCGAAGCGCACGCCGTTTCGCTCGATGATCACCGGCGCCAGCGCTTCGTCGAGGTTCCGCCCGCCGCCGACCGTCGCGATGCCCGCCGCGCGCAGCAGCTCGATCGTCCGCAGCATCGCCTTCGCCCCGCAGCCGCCGTCGGCGCAGTCGAAGACGTGGTTCGTCGCCACGGTCAGCACGTCGAACCCGGCATGCGTGAGCGCCGCGATGACCTCCGGCGGCGAGGTGAGGTTGGTGGTGCTCACGCAGCCGTACGGCTCCGCGTAATCCTGGATCGACCCGTCGAGCGAGCCCGCCGCGATGTCCGCCGCAGCGAGGAAATCGCCCACCGGCGAACGGAGCGGGCTCGCCCAGTCGCCCGTCGCCCGGATGGCGGTCAGCGTGCAGCGCGACATCAGAATGTCGCCCGTTGCGACCACCCGCGTCACCGGCGGCGGCGCCCACGCGATGGCCGCCTCGATCCGCGCCCGGGCTGCTTCGCCGGCCGGCGTCAGCGCCCGCACCGCCGCGCGCTCGGCGAGCGGCCACGCGTGCGGGTCGCCGTACCCCCGGGCCGGGTCCGCGCCGTCTACGGCGAGCGCGACCATCGGCGGCCGCAGCCCCTCGAACGGCACGATGGCGAGCATGCTCGATTCGAGCGTGAGCGCAGCGCGCAGGTCATCCGCGGTGGCGAAGAAGCGGAACCGGGAGAGGTCGAACTTGCCTGCCCCGAGCCCGGCGAGGATGCCCTGCGCCTCGGCCGGCTCCCCGACGAACGCCGGTGCGATCGGCCGGTCGAAGCCGCCGAAGGCCGCCCAGCTCGCCGCATCGCCCCGGAGGGCCGCGGCCAGCTCATCGCGGCTGAGCGCATCCACGCCCGCGCCCGGCGCCGCAACGGCGACGAAGATCCGCACCGGCACGCCCTCGCCCGGCTGCGCGGGTTCGAACGCGAGGTCGGCCGTCTCCGCCGGGCCCGCCGGTTGGAGCCCGAGGCCTGCTGCCCCCGCCGGCAGCGCGCCGCGGTAGCGGAGCGCCGGCGTCGCCGTCGGCGATGGTGCAGCGCCCGGGGCACCGGCAGCCCGGCCCTCCCCGTTGCCGGCAACCGCGGCCACGATCGACCACGCGAGCAGGCCGAAACTCAGGCAGCAGGCGGCGACGCTCGCCGCGAACCACAGCCGCCAGGGGTCCCGCCTATCCTCCCGCGTGGCAGGCTCCATGCGCGCATCCTAGCGCGCCCCGCCGGGCCCGTGTCAGCTCGCCCGGGCGTACCAGTTGTCGGGCGTGCCCGAGGCCGCTTCGATGAAGGAGAACGCCCGGTTCAGCACCCGCTCGATGCCGCCGCAGGCCGCCTCGACCGCCGCGAGGTCCGGCGGCAGCGGCGCCACCTCGCCGCCCTCCACGTCGTACCCGCAGAAGAGCCCATAGTGGAGCACCAGCCGGTTCGCCTGCGCCACCACCCCCGCCAGCCCATCCTGCTCCGGGGTCAGCGTTTCGTCGTGGTGGCACTGGACCGCCTCCACGAGGTGGCCGGGGAACTTCCACAGCTCGCCCAGCGCCCGGCCGACTTCGTCGTGGGCGTAGCCCGTCGTCATCAGCTCGGCGATGTGGAGCGGCGCCTCACCGCGGCGGGCCATCTGCACCGCCTGTTCGAACTCCGCCGGCATCACCTGCCGGATCACCAGCCGCCCGATGTCGTGCAGGATGCCGGCCGTGAAGGCGTCCTCCGGCTTCACCGTGAACGACTTCTTCGCGAGCGCCTCGCCGGCCACCGCGACGGCCACGCTGTGCCCCCAGAAGAGGTCGAGGTCGAACGATTCGTTCGGCAGCTTGCGGAAGGTCGTCATCAGGCTCGCACCAATGGCCACCTGCCGCACCTGCTTGAAGCCGAGCAGCACCACCGCTTCGCGCACCGTCGAAACGCGCCGCGCGAAGCCGTAGAAGGCCGAGTTCGAAATCCGGATGAGCTTCGCGGTCAGCGCCTGGTCCGTCGCCAGCACCTGCGCGAGGTCCATCGCGCTCGTCCGGTCGTCCTCGGCCATGCCCATGACGCGCGCAGCCACGGCGGGCAGCGGCGGCAGGTCGTCGATCCTCGAGAGCAGCGCGGCAGCATCCTTACCCATCACGCAATGAGTGTCGGCAGCCCGCCGCCGCCGTGAAGGGAAACATCCGGGAACAGCGCCCGCTCCGCCCTGCCGCCCCCGGTCCGCCCCGCCCGGGTCGGGAGGTTGGAGGTTGGAGGTTGGAGGTTGGAGGTTATCCTCTCTCCCCGCCTCCCGCCTCCCGCCTCCCGCCTCCCGCCTCCCGCCTCCCGGTTCCCGCCTCCCGGTTCCCGCCTCCCGCCTCCCGCTCATCGACACACCGCCCGCCCGGCCCCACAATCACCCCATGACCGCGCCGCGGCCCCGCGTCGACGTCGTCATCCCGTGCTACAACGAGGTCAAAGTCCTCGAGCAGAGCACCCTCGCCACCCTCGCCCTCTTCGAGCAGAACCCCCAGTACGACTGGCGGCTCGTCATCGCCGATAACGGCTCCACCGACGGCACCTCCGAACTGGCCCGCCGTCTCGCCGCCGAGCACGAGCGCGTCCACGCCCTCGTCCTCGAAGTCAAAGGCCGCGGCCTCGCCCTCCGCGAAGCGTGGCTCCAGAGCGACGCCGACATCGTCAGCTACATGGACGTCGACCTCTCGACGGACCTCGCCCACCTGCCCGAGCTCATCGCCATGGTCGCCGAGCGCGGCTGCGATGTCGCCATCGGCTCCCGCCTCGCCCGCGGCGCGAAGGTGAAGCGCCAGCTGAAGCGCGAAATCACGAGCCGCGGCTACGTCGCCCTCATCCGCCTCACCTTCCCGCGGCTCCGCATCACCGACGCCCAGTGCGGCTTCAAAGCGCTCAACCGCCGCGCCGTCCAGCTCGTCGTCCCCCACATCGAAAACCGGATGTGGTTCTTCGATACCGAGCTCCTCATCCTCGCCCAGCAGGCCGGCCTCAAGATCTGCGAACTCCCCGTCCGCTGGGTCGAAGACCCGGATACGAAGGTGAAGATCGTCAGCACCGCCCTCGAAGACATCCGCGGGCTCGCCCGGATGCGCTTCCGGCGGCGGCGCCCCGGGGCGGCCCCGCCGTGAAGGTTCCGCGCCGCCTTCGCGGAGAACGTAAGCGCGGCCCCCATCCGGGCCTTCCCGGTTTGATCCGGTACGGGGCCGATGGTATAACTCTGCCTTGCTACAGGATTCACAAAGTACCCGTACCGGGGCTCCTTGCGCCCCGGAGCCGGGGAGGGGGAGGCCGGCCGCATGGAATGGGCTAATCTACCGCACGACTTCGCAGAGCCCCTCGAACTCGTCATCGTTGCGATCACCATCACCGCGATGCTCGGGATCCTCGTGCTCTTCGGGCAGTGGTGGCAGAGGTAAGGAAGGAACATGGCCGTCGAAGCACCGCCCAAGCCAACGCTCGCCGACAAGATCTACGACAAGCTCTTCCATAACTACGTCTGGAAGTCCATCTTCCGCACCGGCTACCCGAACACGCCGCGCAACCAGATGCTCATCGTTGCGACGAACGTGTTCCTCCACCTCCACCCCACCCGCATCCATCGCACCCACGTCAAAATCACCCACACCTACTGCCTGGGCGGCCTTTCTTTCTTCATGTTCCTCGGCCTCACCGTAACGGGCATCCTGCTGATGTTCTACTACGTGCCCTCCGTCGAGCGGGCCTACCTCGATATCCAGAACATCACCACCACCGTCCAGTTCGGCCAGCTGATGCGCAACATGCACCGCTGGATGGCCCATGCCATGGTCATCCTCGTCTTCCTCCACATGATGCGCGTCTTCTATACCGGCGCCTACAAGCCCCCGCGCGAGTTCAACTGGGTCGTGGGCGTCATCCTCCTCGTCCTCACCTTCCTCCTCAGCTTCACCGGCTACCTCCTGCCGTGGGACCAGCTCGCCTTCTGGGCCATCACCGTCGGCTCCGAAATCGCCGGCTCCGCGCCCGTCCTCGGCCCGAAGACCCGCTTCTGGATGCTCGGCGGCTTCGAAGTCGGCCCGAACGCGCTCATCCGCTTCTACACGCTCCACGTCATCGGCCTGCCGCTGCTCGCCGCCATCTTCATGGCCGTGCACTTCTGGCGCATCCGCCGCGACGGCGGCCTCGCGCGGCCGCTCTAAGCCGCCGCCACACTCCAGGTTGAGAGAGGGGAACGCATGGCAACCGCAGTCGTAGCTCGGCCCGTCGCGCGGCCTCAGCCCCGCGCGCGCGACGAAGAGGTCCTCGTCTGGCCCGACCTCATCTTCGTCGAATTCATCTCGGCGCTCGTCTTCACCGTCGGCCTCCTCATCCTGTCGACGTTCATGAACGCGCCGCTGCTCGACCAGGCGAACCCCGACGTCACGCCGAACCCCTCCAAGGCGCCGTGGTACCTCCTCAACCTGCAGGAGCTCCTGCTCCACATGAACGCCGCCATGGCCGGCATCATCGTGCCGACCGTCTGGCTCATCCTCCTCGCCGCCTTCCCCTACTTCGACCGCGATAACGAAGGCCAGGGCGCCTGGTTCGCCACCGAAAACGCCTGGCGCATCACCATCGTCTCCGGCATCGTCGCCTTCGTCGGCACCTGGATCCTCATCCTCTGGGACACCGGCAAGGTCGCCTACTTCCTCCATGCCTGGTTCGGGCTCTCCGGCGGCGATACCTTCCGCTTCCTCGAAAACGTCCGCTCCATGCAGTCGCAGCTGCCGTGGCCCGAATGGTCGCACAGCATCACCTACCTGCCGTTCGAACTCCGCATCCTCGACGGCACCGGCCGCGGCGGCCCCACCACCTTCCAGCACCTCGACTTCCCCGGCTGGCTCGTCGAGCAGGCGATCCCGATCGTCGCCCTCGTCGGCCTGCCGAGCCTCCTCATCTACACCCTCTGGCGGATGGGCTGGGTGGTCAGCCGGCGCGACGCGCTCCTCGCGCTCTTCACCGGCTTCGTGGTCGTCTTCGGCGTCCTCACCCTCGTCGGCACCGCCTTCCGCGGCCAGGGCCAGGAGCTCGTCCTCCCGTGGCAGCTCAAGGTGAGCGAAGGCATCCCGGGGCAGGAGGCACACTGACATGGCAGCTGAAACCGCACCCCGCGCCACCGGGCGCATCGAACGCGCGCGCCAGATCGAAGCCCGCAAGCTCGCCCGCCGCTCGTTCCTCCGCGTGAGCGCCTTCGCCGGCCTCACCCTCTTCACCGGCGGCCTGCTCGCCAGCTTCCTCGGCTTCTTCAACCTCCGGAAGCCCACCGGCTTCGGCGGCACCGTGACCGTCACCGCCGACCGCATCCCGCGGCCCGGCGCCGACCCGGTCCGCATCCCCGAGGGCAAGTTCTGGCTCGTCAACCTCAACGGCCCGGAGGGCGACGTCCTCCAGGTCGGCGGCACCGGCGGCCTCCTCGCCCTCTACTGGAAGTGCCCCCACCTCGGCTGCACCGTGCCGTGGAACCCGGCCTTCAACGGCGCCCAGGTGAACTTCCCGGGCATCATCGGCTGGTTCCGCTGCCCCTGCCACGGCTCGACCTACTCCAAGGCCGGTATCCGCGTGTACGGCCCCGCGCCGCGCCCGATGGACACCATGCGCCTCACCGTCAACGCCGACGGCTCCGTGAACGTCAACACCGGCCAGATTACCAGCGGCTCGGCCGATAACCCGCTGCGCGCCGTGCCCTACGCGTAGGAAGAGGAGGTTCGATTGAACACCCAAAAGCAGATCATCCTGATCGTCGCCCTCCTCTTCATGACCGTCGGCGGCTGCGCAGCCTACGCGGCCATCGACCTCCCCGTTCGCTCGGAGTCGCAACAGACCTGGACGATGGATCAGTCCCGCGAGCGGGGCGCCCTCCTCTACGCGAACAACTGCCGCACCTGCCACGGCAACCGCGGCGAAGGCGGCGTCGGCCTCCCGCTCGATACGCCCGAGTTCAAGAACCAGGACCCCCTCGTCCTCGCCGCCAATAAGGCGATGCTCCGCCGCACCCTCTACTGCGGCCGCGCCGGCACCCGCATGCCCGCCTGGCTCAACACCAACGGCGGCTCGCTCAATACCATCCAGATCGAACACCTCATCAACCTCATCACCGCGCCCGAGGACACCGAAGTCGACGGCGTCCCCACCTCCAAGTGGTGGCTCGAAGCCGAGCACTTCGCCCACAACCTGAATACTGAGCTCACCGCCCTCGTCAGCGGCGATACCCTCACCACCATCGCCCGCCAGCACGGCATCGGCTACGCCGAGATCTCCGCCGCCAACGGCAACCGCAACGTCGACGAAGTCCTGCCGAAGTACACGCGCGTCCGCATCCCGGGCTTCAGCGCGATGCCGAACGGCTACATCTACACCGTCTATAAGGACAACGAGACCCTGCGGAAGATCGCCGATGCCCAGTTCGTCGGGCCGGTCATCATCGCCGACCTCAACGGGCTGAAGTACACCTACGAAGAGAAGCGCGGCGTCGCGACGATGCAGCTCCTCACCGCCGACGGCCAGCCCCGCGCCGGCCTCTTCCCCGGTGAGACGCTCCAGCTGCCGCAGGGCGCGACCTACATCATCGCCGCCGGCGATACCCCGTCCTCCATCGCTCAGCAGCACGGCATCGCCGTCGCCGACCTCCGCCAGCTCAACCCCGACATATTCAACGGCGTCGCCGATACCGCCGAGCTCGAGCACCGGCGCCGGCTCAACCTCCCCAACCTCGTCTACGTTGCGAAGGAAGGCCAGACGCTCGCCGAAATCGCCGAGATGCACGGCATCACGGACGTCGCCGCCCTCGCCACCCTCAACAACCTCGACCCGGCCTCGCCGGTCGTGAACCCCGGCCAGGAGATCCGGCTGCCCTCCGGCACCCGCTACATCGTCGGGCTCGCCGATACCTGGCAGTCGGTCGCCAACGACCACAAGACCACCGTGGCCGACCTGGCGCGCGCCAACAATGCGGACCCGGCCACGCCGCTCAGCCAGGACGTCGTCATCCGGCTGCCGAAGATCGACCGCTACACGGTGAAGGGCCAGAGCCTCGAGGAAGTCGCCGCCGGCTTCTCCAACGTGACGGCCGCGACCCTCGCCGAGGCAAACGGCATCCAGGCGAACAGCATCCTCGCCATCGGCACCGCGCTGAAGCTGCCGGATTCGGCCTGGGGCACCGCGCCGCCCGACGCGATCAACCCCGGCACGGCCTGCGTCCAGTACGCCATCCCGAATGCCGTCTTCGAAACCCTGCCTGGCCTCGGCACCCCGGTCAGCATCACGAAGCCGGACAACTTCAGCACCGACGTGAAGATTGACGCCCATGCCAGCGACTGGACCGTCATCGCCGACGGCCAGCAGCAGCCCCCGAACCAGGGCGGCGTGAAGGTAAAGCCCGGCACCACCATCACCTTCACGTCCGTCGTCGGCCTCCACAACATCGTCTTCAACGGCCAGGTGCAGGGGCCTGACCTCCGCCAGGGCGATACCCGCCAGATCACGATGAACACGCCCGGCGAATTCAAGGTCACCTGCGACTACCATCCGCCGATGCTCGCCTACATCTGGGTCGAGGAATAACCCCCGCCCGCGCGCACCGCACGAAGGGGGGCCGGACGGCCCCCCTTCCGTTTGACCCCGGCCCGCCGCCTCCGTAGGATCCGGCCAAATACCGCGCCCGGCACCCGGGCGCCAATTTCCACAGGACAGGGGAAGAAGGGATGGCAGCAGCCCAGACTGGCAAGCGCTACGTCGTGCCCGGCGGCGTCGCCGAATTCATCGTCACCAAAGGGGGCAACGGCGAACTCCGCTGCGGCGATGTCCCCATGCAGATCCGCGGCCAGGAAGACCCGAGCGTCACCGTCGATACCACCGGCATGGAGACCGTCCAGCTCGGTAAGCGCTACCGCGATGAGCAGACCGGCATCGAAGTGCTCGTCGTGAAGCCCGGCCCGTGCGCCCTCAACGTCGACGGCCGCCCGATGGAGCTCCTCCAGCCGAAGGTCCTCCCCTCGGCCGACTGACCCCGCGGCCGTCCGCAGTCCGCTACCATGGAATGGCCCGCCGCCCGGCGGGCCATTCCCGTCCGAGCCCGGCCGCCCATGTCGCTCGAAAAAGCCATCGAATCCCAGATCCAGGAAGCCATGGCCGCCGGCCTCTTCGATAACCTCCCCGGCGCCGGCAAACCCCTCCGCTTCGACGGCAACGAAAACGACCCGAACTGGCTCGGCCACCATATCCTCAAGAACGCCGGCGTCCTCCCGGAATGGCTCAACCTCGCGCGCGACATCGAAGCCGGGCTCGAACGGCTCGCCGGCATCGATGAGGCCCACCGCCGCCTCTGCGAGCAGGCCGCCGCCACCGGCGACTGGGAGGGCCACCGCCTCGCCATCCTCCACGCCCGCCAGCGGTACGAACAGCTCGCCCGCGACATCCGCCGCCAGCAGGACCGCTTCAACCTCGATGCCCCCGGCATCCGCACCGAACGCCCCGGCATCTGGGTCGAATACCACCTCGAGCGCCTCGACAGCCGCATCCCGGCCGGCTTCCGCCACCTGTTCGCCTGAGGCCGCCCGGCCGTGTTACAGTAAAGGACGCGCCTCGCGCGCATCCACCATCCCACCCAGAAGGCGAGGTGAGAGCAGCTCTTGTCCGAAGTCATCGTTGCCGAAGGCGAGCCGTTCGAGGTAGCCCTCAAGCGCTTCAACAAGCGCGTCCAGCAGGACGGCATCCTCTCCGAAGCGCGGCGCCGCGAGCACTACGAAAAGCCCAGCGTCAAGCGCAAGAAGAAGGAAGCAGCGCGCCTTCGCAAACTCCGCAAGAAGCAGCTTCGCAGCGAAGCCCGAGCCGCCGCCCGGCGCTGAGCCGCCTCGCAGCACCACGACCGACACCGATGGCCCGGCACCTTCGCCGGGCCATCCCGTTCTGGAGCCCGCCTATGTCCACCCTCCGCGACCGCATCCAGGCCGACCTCGCCGACGCCATGCGCAGCCGCGACGAGACCCGCAAGTCCACCCTGCGCATGCTCCTCTCCGCCATCAAGAACGCCGAGATCCGCACCCCGCCCGCCGGCGCCAGCGACGAAGAGCTCGCCCGCATGGCCGAACTCCCGCCGCTCGTCCTCGATGACGCCGCCGTCCTCGCCCTCATCCAGAAGCAAATCAAGCAGCGCAAGGAGAGCATCGAGCAGTTCCGGAAGGCCGGCCGGCAGGACCTCGTGGACAAGGAATCCGCCGAAGTCGCCGTCCTCGAGACCTACCTCCCGCAGCAGGCCAGCCGCGACGACATCGAAGCCGCCGCCCGCCGCGTCATCGCCGAGACCGGCGCCAGCTCCGCGCGCGACCTCGGCAAAGTCATGCCCGTGCTCACGAAAGAGTTCGCCGGCCGCGCCGACGGCCGCACCATCAACGATATCGTCCGCAGCCTGCTCGGCGGCTGAGGCGGTCCGCCATGGCGATCCGCGGCGTCCTCTTCGATTGGGATGGCACGATCGCCCGGCCCGGCGCCGACCGGGTTCCCGAAGCCTGCGCCGCTGTCGCCGCCTACGCCGCCCGCGAACTCGGCGTCGAAGCCCGCCCCGCCGACGTCGAACGCGCCTTCGAAGCCGTCCTGCCGAACCGCGGCCCCTACCCCGGCGGCCGCGCCCCGGAGATCTGCGGCATCCTCGGCCAGGCCTTCACCTGGCTCGGCTGGCCCGCCGCCGCCGGCGACGTCGAAGCGGCCGCCCGCCTCTTCTTCGATGCCGCCTGCCGCGGCCAGGAAGTCTACGACGACGCCCGCGCGATCCTCGCCTCCCTGAAGTACCGCGGCTACCGCCTCGGCGTCGTCAGCAACTCCATCTTTCCCGCCGCCTACTGGCACCCGCTCATCAACAGCCTCGGCCTCGCCGGCTACCTCGAAACCGTCGTCTCCTCCGCCGATGTGGGGCTCGCCAAGCCGAGCCCTTCGCCCTTCCGGCGCGCCCTCGCCGACCTCGGCCTCGAACCCCACGAGGCCGTCTTCGTCGGCGATACCCCCGCGACCGACATCGCCGGCGCGCGGGCCGCCGGCCTCCGCGCCGTCCTGCTCGACCGGCGTGGCCGCCAGCGAGAAGCCGCCGGCTACCTCGTCATCGAACGGCTCGCCGGCCTCGCCGACCTCCTCGGCGAAGGGCTCTCGCCCCGCTACGGCTTCTGAGCCCCCGCCGGTCCGCCCGTCCCGCTCTGGTATCCTGACATCACCGTCATGCTCCGCCCGCCATCCCCCGCCGTCACGCGGGTTACCGCCGCCGCCTTCGGCCTCATCCTCGCCGCCGGGGCCGCCCTCCTCGTCGCACCCATCGCCGGGCTCCGCTCCGACCTCGCAGAGGGCGACTACGCCCCGCGCACCTTCGAAGCCGCCCACGATGCCCAGTTCGTCTCCGAAGCGCTCACCGAAGCCGCCCGCGAGCAGGCCGCCGCGGCCGTGCAGGACGTCCCCCTCCCGCCCGACCCTGCCCTCACCGATGCCCGCGTCGCCGCCCTCCAGCGCTACCTCGCCAGCGTCCGCAGCATCGTCGCCCGCACCGACCTCATCACGCAGCAGAAGGCCGACCAGCTCGCCGCGCTCGAAGCCCCGGGCCCCATCGGCAGCACCACCCGCCTCTACCTCATCTCGCTCGACACGACCGGCCTCGCGCTCTTCGAATCGCGAGCCGCCGACCTCCTCCGCGCCCTGATGAGCAGCCCCATCGGCCGCGGCGCCACCCCGGAGGAGCAGCAGCGCGACATCGCCGCCGCCGTCGAACAGCTCATCGCCCAGCGCGGCTCCGCCTCCGAAGGCGAGCGCGCGGCCCTCTCCACCCTCCTGCGCGCCTTCGCCGTTTCGAACTTCCGCGTCGATGCCGACGCCACCGAGCGCGCCCGCCAGCAGGCCCGCGACGCCGTCAGCCCGGTCGTCCGCACCATCACCGCCGGGCAGGTGATCGTCACCGAAGGCCAGCGCATCACCGCGCAGGAGATCGAAGCCCTCCGCGCCACCGGCACCCTCCGCGACGGCCTCGACCCCTACACGCTCGGCGGCGCCGGCCTCATCGCCGCCGGCTTCGGCCTCCTCCTCGGCCTCTACGCCTACCTCCTCCAGCCGTTCGAAAGCCCGGCAAACCGCCGGCTCATCGCCGCCGCCCTCACCATCCTCGCCGTCCTCCTCGGCGTTCGCGTCGCCTTCCCCGTCCTCACCCCCGATGCCGAGCGGACCTTCCTCCTCCACGCCATCCCCGTCTCCACGGCGGCCATCGTCGTCGGTTCGTTCGCCCGGCTATCCTACGCGGCCGTCGTCGCGGCGGCCGTCGGCATCTTCGCCGCCTTCATCGGCGGCAGCTTTCCGCAGGTCGCCGGCTCCACCTACATCGGCCCCCTCCAGTCGCTCGAATACGCCATGGTCGCCACGGCGGGCGGCCTCGCCGGCGCCGCCGCCATCAACCGCGCCGAGCGCATCAACCGCTACGCCCTCGCCGGCATCGCCGCCGCCCTCGCCACCGGCGCCGCGATGGCCTCGTTCTGGCTGTTCGAAATGCCCCGCGCCAACGTCGACCTCGCGTGGATCGGCCTCGCGGCCGGCATCCACGGCGCGGCCAGCGCTGTCCTCGGCCTCGGCATCTTCGCCCTCCTCGCGTTCGCGCTCGGCATCACCTCCCGCATCCAGCTCCTCGAACTCGCCCAGCCCGAGCACCCGCTCCTCCGCCGCCTGCAGGAGGAAGCCCCGGGCACCTACCACCACAGCATGCTCGTCGGCTCCCTCGCCGAGCGCGCCGCCATCGCCATCGGCGCCGACCCCCTCCTCGCCCGCGTCGGCGCCTACTACCACGACATCGGCAAGCTCGCCATGCCCCGCTACTACATCGAAAACATGCTCGAAGAAGGCGCCGCCAGCCCCCACGACGGCCTGCCGCCCGAAGAAAGCGCGCGCATCATCCGCGCCCACGTCACCAACGGCCTCGAACTCGCCCGCAAGCACCGCCTGCCGGACGTCATCCGCGACTTCATCCCCCAGCACCACGGCACCCGCCTCGTCTCCTACTTCTACCGCACCGCCGTCCGCGAAGGCCGCCAGCCCGACCCGGCCGATTTCCGCTACGAAGGCCCGCGCCCCCAGAGCCGCGAAGCCGCCATCGTCATGCTCGCCGACTCCTGCGAGGCCGTCATCCGCGCCGGCGACCACGACCCGGCCGCCATCGACCAGTCTGTCGACGCCGTCATCGCCGAGCGCCTCGCCGAGGGCCAGTTCGACGAATGCGACATCACCATGCGCGACCTCCAGGCGATCGCCCGCACCTTCAAAGCCACCTTCCGCGCCGTCTACCACCCGCGGGTCCGCTACCCGCAGCCCACCCCGGAGGAGCTCGCGTCCGTGGCCCGCGGCGAAACCCCCGTCCGCAGCCCCTGAACCGGCGCGCCCGTTCGACACACCCGGCTGCCCGGCCCCACAATCACCGTATGCGCTTCGCCATCGTCCGCTTCCCCGGCACCTGGAGCGACCGCGACACCTACCACGTCCTCCACGACATCCTCGGCCAGGAGGCCGAAATCCTCTGGCACCGCGAGACCGACCTCGCCCGCTTCGATGCGGTCGTCCTCCCCGGCGGCTTCTCCTACGGCGACTACCTCCGCTGCGGCGCCATCGCCCGCTTCTCCCCCATCATGGAGGCCGTCACCGCCTTCGCCGAGGCCGGCAAGCCCGTCATCGGCATCTGCAACGGCTTCCAGGTCCTCTGCGAAAGCCACCTCCTGCCCGGCGCCCTCGTCCGCAACGCCAGCCTCCAGTTCCGCTGCGAATGGGTCTACCTCCGCCGCGAAGGCGGCCCCAGCCCCTGGGTCGATGCCATCCCCCAGGGCGCCGTCCTTCGCATCCCCATCAGCCACGGCGAAGGCAACTACTACGCCGACCCGGAGACGCTCGACCGGCTCGAAGCCGCAGGCCGCGTCGTCTTCCGCTACTGCGACGCCGCCGGCAACGTCACCCCGGAGGCGAACCCCAACGGCTCCGCCCGCAACATCGCCGGCATCATCAACGAACGCGGCAACGTCCTCGGCATGATGCCCCACCCCGAGCGCGCCGGCGAACCGCTCGTCGGCGGCGACGACGGCAACCGCATCTGGGAATCCGTCATCCGCTCCGCCCTCGCCGCCGTCAGCTAGCGCAGCGCGAATCATCGCATCGTCAACCAAATCTTTACACGTGAACATGTGCGCGCGCAGAATCCGCGGCGCGGGCGCGGCGCCATCGTGTCGCGTCCGCTGGCGCGGGCCCACAGGGCCGGCCGCATGGAGTCGCCCCAGGATGGTCGCTGCAGCTCCCTCCTAGCCGTTCGGGCTCGAAATCGACCCGCCAGCATCCCAGTCCCGCCTCGCCATCTTCTTCCGCTACCTCCTCGCCATCCCCCACATCATCGTCGTCGGCATCCTCGGACTCGTCGCCGAAATCCTCGTCGTCCTCGCCTGGTTCATCATCGTCATCACGGGCAAGCTGCCCGGCGGGTTCGCGAGCTTCATCCTCAACGTCTACCACTGGGCCGTGCGCATGCAGGCCTACATCTACCTGCTCACGGGCAAATACCCGCCCTTCGCTATGGGCCCGGATGCCGGCTACCCCGTCCGCTTCTGGGGCGAGGCGAAACTCGACGGCCGCAGCCGCCTGACCGTCTTCTTCCGCCTCTTCATGGTCATCCCTCACGCCATCATCCTCTACATCCTCCAGATCGTGGCGAACTTCCTCCTCTTCATCGGCTGGGTCGTCGGCATCTTCATCGGCCGGCTGCCCGCCTTCATCCACGACTTCGTCTCCGGCTACCTCCGCTGGAACACCCGCGTTGGCGCCTACATGCTCCTCCTCACCGACGAGTACCCGCCCTTCAGCATGAGCTGACGGCGGCCGGCGGCCCCGCGCCTTATCCCGTACGCACGCGCCCGCGTACCATACCCCCATGCCCGTCGACCAGGCCGCCCTCGATGCCGTCGCCCTCAGCCGCGAGGAGTACGACCTCCTCGTCCAGCGCCTCGGCCGCGAGCCGAACGAGGTCGAACTCGGCATGTTCGGCTCCCTCTGGAGCGAGCACTGCGGCTACAAGAACAGCAAGCCCCTCCTCCGCCTCCTCCCCTCCAGCGGCGAGCGCATCCTCACCAAAGTCGGCGCCGAAAACGCCGGCGCCATCGACATCGGCGACGGCCGCTGCGTCGTCATGAAGATCGAATCGCACAACCACCCGTCCGCCATCGAGCCCTACCAGGGCGCTGCCACCGGCGTCGGCGGCATCGTGCGCGACATCTTCGCCATGGGCGCCTACCCCGTCGCCATCCTCGATTCGCTCCGCTTCGGCCCGCTCGAAAACCCGCAGGACCGCTATCTCTTCCACGGCGTCGTCGCCGGCATCGGCGGCTACGGCAACTGCCTCGGCATCCCCACCGTCGGCGGCGAAGTCTTCTTCGCGCCTGCCTACGCCGGCACCCCGCTCGTCAACGCCATGTGCGTCGGCATCGCCGAGACCGATAAGCTCCTCAGCGCCCGCGCCCAGGGCGAGGGCAACGTCCTCCTCCTTGTCGGCGCCGATACCGGCCGCGACGGCATCCACGGCGCCAGCGGCCTCGCCTCCCGCACCGACCCCGAAGCCCGCTTCGAAGAGATGCGCCCCGCCGTCCAGGTCGGCAACCCCTTCCTCGAAAAGCTCCTCATGGAAGCCTGCTACGAGCTCGCCTCGCAGCACCGCGACTGGGTCGTCGGCCTCCAGGACCTCGGCGCCGCCGGCCTCACCTCCTCCGTCGTCGAATGCTGCGCGAAGGGCGGCTCCGGCGCCATCCTCGACCTCGAAAACGTCCCCCGCCGCGAACAGGGCATGACGCCCTACGAAGTCATGCTCTCCGAGAGCCAGGAGCGGATGCTCGTCATCGCGAAGAAGGAGCACGTCGCCGAGGTCACCGCCCTCTTCGAGCGCTGGGAGCTCCACTGCGCGCCGATCGGCGTCGTCACCGCCGGCCGCGAAGTCGTCGTCCGCGAGCACGGCATCGAAGTCGCCCGCGTCCCCGTCGATATCGCCACCGACCCGCCCCAGTACCGCCGCCAGGGCGTGCGCCCCGCCGAACTGGCCGAACTGAACGCCTTCGACCCGGGCACCCTGCCCGACCTCGCCCCCGCGGACGCCGGCGCCGCCCTCCTCCGCATCCTCGCCCGCCCCAACATCGCCTCGAAGCGCGGCGTCTTCCGCCAGTACGACCACCAGGTGCTCGCCAACACCGTCGTGCCGCCCGGCGGCGACGCCGCCGTCCTCCGCGTCCCCGGCACCACCCGCGGCATCGCCGTCGCCACCGACTGCAACGCCCGCCTCGTCTACCTCGACCCCTACGCCGGCGGCGCCATCGCCGTCGCCGAGGCCGCCCGCAACGTCGTCTGCGCCGGCGCCGTCCCCGTCGCCGTTACCGACTGCCTCAACTTCGGCAACCCCGAACGCCCGGACGTCTACTACACCCTCGAACACGCCATCCGCGGCATCGCCGAGGCCTGCCTCCAGCTTGGCACCCCGGTCGTCAGCGGCAACGTCAGCCTCTACAACGAAGCCGGCGGCCGCCCCGTCTACCCGACGCCGATCATCGGCATGCTCGGCCTCCTCGATGACGTCAGCCACCACCTCCGCGCCGGTTTCGAAGGGCCCGATTGCCAGGTCGTCCTCCTCGGCGCCGGCCTCGAGCAGCCCGCCGCCACCCTCGGCGGCTCCGAATACCTCGAAGCCGAGCACGGCCGCGTCGCTGGCATGCCCGCCATCGACCTCGCGCTCGAACAGCGCCTCCACCAGCTCGTCCTGCGCGCCCACGCCGAGGGCCTCCTCCTCAGCGCGCACGACTGCTCCGAAGGCGGCCTCGCCGTCGCCCTCGCCGAGGGCTGCATCCTCGGCGGCTTCGGTCTCGACGGCGCGCGCGACCTCCCCGGCCGCCTCGATGCCGCGCTCTTCGGCGAAGCCCAGTCCCGCATCGTCGTCACCATCGCCGCCGACGTCTTCCGGCAGGGCGGCGGGCTCGCCCGCCTGCGCGACCTCGGCGAAGAGCTCGGCGTCCCCGTCACCTTCCTCGGCCGCACCACCCGCGAGCCCCGCTTCCGCTTCGGCCCGGTCGACCTCCCGGTCGACGAGCTCCGCCGCGCCTACGAAGCCCTCCTCGACGCCTGACCCTCCCGTTCCCCGCGTTCCGCTATGCTTACGCCATGTTCGGAGGCTCCTTCCGCGTCGCCCGCCTCTTCGGCATCGATATCGAAATCCACCCGTCCTGGCTCCTCATCATCGCCTTCCTCTCCTATTCCCTCTCGGAGGGCCTCTTCCCCGCCCGCTACGAGAACTGGAGCACCGGCACCTACTGGGCCGTCGGCACCGCCTCCGCCTTCCTCCTCTTCTTCACCGTCCTCCTGCACGAACTCGCCCACGCGCTCGTGGCGAAGCGGCGCGGCCTCCCGGTGCCGCGCATCACGCTGTTCATCTTCGGCGGCGTCTCCCACCTGGCGCGTCAGCCCTCCTCCGCCGGCGAAGAGTTCCAGATCGCAGCCGCCGGCCCGGCCACCAGCTTCGTCATCGCCGCCCTGACCGGCGCCGCCGGCCTCCTCCTCGGCTCGCTCAACCAGCAGCTCGAAGCCATCCTCTTCTACCTCGCCGCTGTCAACGCCCTCCTCGGCGTCTTCAACATGCTGCCCGGCTTCCCGCTCGATGGCGGCCGCGTCCTCCGCTCCATCGCCTGGAAGCGCTCCGGCAGCTTCCGCAAGGCCACCCGCACCGCCGCCGGCGTCGGCGAACTGTTCGGCTACACGCTCCTCGGCATCGGCTTCTTCATCCTCCTCGGCGGCTTCCTCCTCGATGGCCTCTGGCTCATGTTCATCGGCTGGTTCCTCCTCGGCGCCGCCCGCGGCGAAGCGTCCAACCTCCAGCTCGAAGGCGTCCTCCGCCGCCTCACCGCGCGCGACGTCATGCGCGCCGACTTCCCCACCATCGTGCCGGGCCTGCCCCTCTCCGCCGTCGTCGACGAGTACATGGTCGGCCACGGCGAGCGTGCCGTGATGGTCGCGAATGGCGGCGCCGTGCTCGGCATTCTCACCGTCAGCGACGTCCGCCGCGTGCCGCGCGCGGAATGGCCGCACACGCCCGCCCAGGCCGTCATGACCCCGCGCGAGCGCGTCATCACCGTCGACGCCTCCACGCCGGCCGTCGAAATCCTCACGCTCCTCGGCGAAAAGGCCCTCAACCAGGTGCCCGTCCTCGAAGACGGCCGCATGGTCGGCCTCGTCACCCGCCGCGAAATCCTCGAACGCCTCCAGCTCGCCGAATCGCTCGGCGAGAACAATCCCGCCATCGACGAAGAGCGGCCCGCCGCCCCTACCGCCATCCCCTGAGGCGCCCGCCGCGCGCCGCGCCTACTTCCCCGCCGCCAGCGGCCGCCGCGCCCACTCCTCCCAGAGCGGCCACGCCTGCTTGTTCGAGCCGTCCGCCCGCCGCAGCCCGATATCCCGGAACGCCACCGCCGGCCCCGTCGTCGCGAATGCCGGGTCGAGCGCCGCGAACCACACCACCCCCGTGAAGCCGAGCTGCTCCGCCTCCGTCAGCAGCCGCTGCAGGTAGGCCCGCTGCTCCGCCTCCGTCCCCACCGCTTCGCGCCCCTCCACCGGCGCCGAGGGGTAGCCCGTCTCCGCGATGAGGATCTCGCCGTCCCACCGCGCCCGCAGCTGCCGGTAGTAATCCTCCCGGATGTCCGCCACGCTCCGCACTTCGCCGAGGAACGGGTAGGTGCTGATCGCCAGCACGTCCATCTTCCCCCGGAACCGCTCCAGCAGCTCCCAGCGCGGCGGGTGCACCTGTCCGAACGTCCCTTCCAGGTCCTCCAGCTGCCAGGTCGGGAACACCTTCGTCTCCGGGCTGTTCCCCTTCACCACGGCATACGCCTCCTGGTAGAGGGAGACGAACGCCTCGAACTGTTCCGGCGCCCGCTCGTAGATCATGTTCACCTCGACCCCGAGCGCCATGTACGCCGGCCGGTAGTTCTTCGCCACGTACGCTGCGTAGGCCACGAACGCCGCCCGCACGCCCGGGTCCGTGAAGCCCGCCTGCACGTCCACCGAAGGCGGCAGGTTCGCCAGCCGGCTCCGCTGGACCGCCCCGTCCGTCGGGTCGATGGCGAAATACAGCTTCAAGTCGCTGTACTGCTTCAGGAGCGCCGTCTCCAGCCGCGTCGTCTCGGCCGTCTCCTGCGAGATGTTGCCGCCGGGCAGGAAATCGGCCCACGGCGGCGTCCGCTGGATGAGGATGAGGTCCGCGTACTGCGCCGCCGTGGCGAACGCCTGGATGTACGCCTCGCTCGTCAGCTCCGGCGGCAGCGAACTGAAGCCGAGCAGCAGCGAGCGCGGTTCGCCCGCCGGTTCCGGCCGCTCGACCGCCGGGCCGGGGCCTGCCGGCCCGCTGCCGCCATCGCCGCCGTTCCCGCCGCTGCCGCCGCATCCGGTCAAGATGAGGGCAGCCGCGACGGCCGCCGCTGCTACAATCCATGCGGCGGGGAACCACGAGGAGCGGCGCATGCCCGTGCGCGCAGCCTTCATCGCAGCCATCATCATCGGCCTCCTCGCTGGCGGCGCCGTCGCCGGCGCGCGCCTCCTCGCATCCCGCGGCGGCCCCGGCGAACCTGCCGCCGAACCCGAGCCCGGCTCGCCCGCCGCCGCTGCCGCCGAGTTCGCCGCCGCCTGGAGCGCCGGCGATTACCAGGCCCTCTACCTGCTCCTCTCCCCGGCTTCCCAGCGCGCCTACGCCTTCGAAGCCTTCGCCGATGCCTACCGCACCTTCGAAGAGCAGCTCACCGTCACCGGCACCGCCGTCCGCGTCGCCAGCGTCGACGGCGCCAGCGCCCGCCTCGACGTGCGCCTCGATACAGCCTATTTCGGCACCCTCGAATACTCCACCGCCCTCGAGCTCGTCCCTGCACCGGCCCGTTACCTGGCCGCCTGGGACCCGTCCGTCATCCACCCCCGCATGGCCGGCGGCTACACCTTCAGCTCCATCATCCAGCGCCCCGTCCGCGGCACCATCTACGACCGCAACGGCATCGAACTCGCCGTCACGCGCGACATCCGCCACGTCGGCCTCAACCGCAGCGTCATCACCGACCGCCCGGCCCTCGAAGCCGCCCTCCTCCAGTTCGGCTTCACCCGCGAGCAGGTCGATGCCGCCTTCGCCTCTCCCGCTCCCCTCAACCACCGCGTCCGCGTCGGCCCCATCCCCGAGGACAGGGTGGAGCTCGCCAACCAGCTCCTCCGCCCCTTCCAGGGCATCGTCATCTACGTCGAATCGCAGCGTGTCCACCCGCTCGGCCCGGCCGCCGCCCACGTCGTCGGCTACACCCGCGAATACACCGCCGAGGAGCTCGCCGCCCGCAAAGGCCAGGGCTACCGCCCCGGCGACCGCACCGGCGCCGTCGGCCTCGAAGCCCTCCTCGATGATCGCCTCGCCGGCGCTATCGGCGCCGAGCTCCGCCTCATCGGCCCCGACGGCGGCGTCGCCGAGGTGCTCATCTCCCGCCCCTTCCGCCAGGGCGAAGACATCCGCACCACCCTCGATGCGCCGACCCTCCAGCGCGCCTACGAGCGGCTCGGCGGCCGCGCCGGCGCCGCCGTCGTCATCGACCCGGCCAGCAACGACATCCTCGCGCTCGTGAGCTCGCCCTCGTTCGACCCCGACGCCTTCGAACGGGGCGATGCCGCCGCCCTCGCCGCCATCACCGCCGCCCCCGGCGCGCCGCTCGCCAACCGCGCGACGTCCGGCCTCTACGCCCCGGGGTCCACCTTCAAGCTCATCACCGGCGCGGCCGGCATGGTCTACCTCGGCCTCGAGCCGACCGACCGGCTCGAATGCGGCGCCGTCTGGTACGGCGTCGACCCGCCCCGCCGCAACTGGGAAGGCGCGCAGGGCATGCTCACCATCGCCGAGGCGCTCATGCGCTCCTGCAACCCCGTCTTCTACGAAATCGGCCTCCGCCTCTACGACGGGTTCGATGACGCGCTCGCGGAGATGGCCCGCCAGTTCGGCCTCGGCGCGCCCACCGGCACGGTCGGCGTGGTCGAAGAAGCGGGCCTCGTGCCCGATGCCGCGTGGAAGCGCCGCGCCACCGGCCAGCCCTGGTACCCCCGGCGACGAAGTGAACCTCAGCATCGGCCAGGGCGACCTCCAGGTCACCCCCCTCCAGCTCGCCAACGCCTACAGCACCTTCGTCACCGGCCAGCTCCGGACGCCGCGGCTCCTCGCCGGCGCCGAGGCGGCGGTCCGCGGCACGCTGCCCCTCACCCCCGAGCAGCGCGCCCACCTCCAGCGCGGCCTCGAACTCGTCACCGGCCCCTCCGGCACGGCCTCCGCCGCCTTCGCGCTCGCCGGCTACACGAACTTCGCCGGCAAATCCGGCACCGCCGAGGACGCCAACCAGCAGTCCCACGCCCTCTTCGTCGCGATGACGCCGGCCAGCCAGCCGCGCGCCATCGCCGCCGTCGTCCTCGATGACGGCAAGTCGGGCTCCATCGAAGCCGGCCCCATCGCCCGCGACATCCTCCTCGCCGCCGTCCGCTGAGCGGTCAGCGGCCCCGCCACTGCGGCTCCCGCCGCTCCCGCGCCGCCGCCATCCCCTCCCGCGCGTCCTCCGTCGCCTGCGCCACGCGCCGCATCGTCTCGCCGAACCGGATCGCCTCGACCCACGGCATCTGCTGGCCGCGCCAGGCCACCTCCTTCGTCGCCCGGACCGCCAGCGGCGCCGACTTCAGCAGCCGGTCGGCCAGCGCGCGCGCCTCGTCCATCAGTCGCTCGTGCGGCACCACCTTCCACACGAGCCCCATCTCCTTCGCCCGCTGCGCATCGACCCGTTCGCCGATGAGCAGGAGCTCCATCGCGTGCTGCCAGCCCACCCGCTGCGGCATCCGCACCGCACCCTGGATGGTCGGCACCCCGAGCCGCACCTCCGGGAAGCCGAACTCCGCCCGCTCGCTCGCGATGACGAAGTCGCACGCCGCCACCAGCGTGCAGGCGAAGCCGAGGCAGTACCCGTTCACCGCCGCGATGACCGGCTTCCACACCTCCAGCCCGTTCTCCAGCGAGGTCAGGCTCGGCGTCTCCCAGTGAGTCGCCCCGCGCGGCGGCGCGCTCCCGCGCAGGTCGGCCCCCGCGCTGAACGCCCGGCCCGCGCCGGTCACGATGGCGACCCACGCCTCCTCGTCGTCCCGGAACCGCGCCCACGCCGCGTCGAGGTCCTCGCGCAGCTCCGCGTTGATCGCGTTCAGCGCCTCCGGCCGGTTGTACGTGATGGTCGCCACCCGGCCGTCCCGTTCGTAGAGCACCGTGCCCGGCATCGCAGCACCCCCGCGCTGGAGTTCGCGCCGGAGTCTACCCCCGCCGGGCGCAGCCTGCGCGCCGCTCCTTCAGCGTCACGTTCGCGTACAGGTCCTCGTGCGAACCGTCCCGGTACGTCCGCGTGATGTCGATCCGGATCGTGTCGCCCGCCTTCCGCGACCGCAGCACGTCGCAGAACTCCCCGACGGTTTCGACCCACACGCCGTCGACGGAGTAGACGAGGTCCGAATAGCCGAGCCCTGCCGGGTCGGCCGGGCTGCCGCCGCCATCGCGGACAGATGTGCCTCCGCGCCGCTCAGATCGCCCGGCCGCGCAGCCGGTCCTGCTTCCCCGGCGCGGCCGTCAGGAAGTCCAGGAACTGCTGCCAGTAGCGGCTGAGCAGGTACTGCCCGAGCAGCGCCCCCGCCACCGCCGTCAGCACGATCACCCAGTCGCCGGTGTGGACTTCGGTGAAGTCGAAGAACTGCCGCAGCCGCGGCGTGTAGATCGTCGCGAGGAAGCCCGCCACCAGCAGCAGCCCGAGGAAACTCGTCAGCACCGGCCGCGTGAGGCTCCGCCACGACGCGCCCTGGAACCCCAGCACCTCCACCATGAAGAACAGCCCCGTAATGCCCATCGTCAGCGAGACGAGCGTCCGCGCCTCCGCGATGTCCCGCCGCAGCACCCCTTCCGTCAGCAGGTGGACGAGAATCGCCGCCACCGCCAGCGCCACCGAGGCCGGCAGCGCCCAGCGGAGCACGTTCCGCGTGAAGTCCCGCCCCGCATCCGGCGGCGGCACGCTGATCGAAATGAACACCGCCGGGATGCCGAGCGTCAGCAGCGCCGTCAGCGACCCGTGCCGCGGCAGGAAGGGGAAATCGAGCCCCAGCATGTTCGTGGCCACGATGATCAGGTAGGCGTACAGGCTCTTCGCGATGAACAGCTTGCTCAACCGCGCCGCGTTCCCGAGCACCGCCGTCGCCTCCTTCGCCCCCCGGATGAGCGCGAGGAACGAATCGTTCAGCAGCACGATGCCCGCGACCGCCCGCGTCATCGAGGTGCCGCTCGCCATCGACACCGCCACGTCCGCCGTGCGCAGCGCCTGCACGTCGTTCGCGCCGTCGCCCACCATCGCCACGAAGTGCCCGTTCTCCTTCAGCGCTTCCACGATGCGCGCCTTGAGCGCCGGGGTCACCCGCCCGAAGACGCTGTGCTCTTCGACCGCCAGGAGGAACGCCTCGCCCTGCAGCGGCTCCAGCTCCGGCCCGGCAACGACCCCGCCCTTCAGCCGGATGCCCAGCTGCGCCAGCAGCGCCCGCACCGTCTCCGGGTTGTCGCCGGAGATGATCTTCGGCTCGATGCCGAGCTGCTCCATCATCGCGAAGGCGTTCCGCACCTCCGGCCGCAGCTCGTCGCCCAGCGTCAGCAGCGCCAGCGCGCGCAGCGGCCCCGGGTCGGCCCCCGGCCCCGGCAGCTGCTCCGCCTCCGCGAAGACCACCCCGCGGAGCCCCTGCTCCGCCGCCTCCCGGTAGGCCGGCTCCAGCTCGGCGCCGTTCGCGCACCGCGGCAGCACCGTCTCCGGCGCCCCGAGGACGAAAACCCGCACCTCGCCGTCCTTCTCCAGCCGCACCGCGCTCCACCGCCGCTCCGAATTGAACGGCACCGAGCCGGTCGCCCGCGCGAGGTTCGTCGTATTCCCGAGCGCGTCGGCCAGCGCCTCCGCCGTTTTGCTCTCCTCCCGGCTGGCCGCGGCGAACGCCCCCAGCCAGCCCGCGTACGCTTCCGCCCCCGGCAGCCAGCGCACCTCCCGCAGCGACATCCGGTTCGCCGTGATCGTGCCCGTCTTGTCGAGGCAGATGACGTCGGTGTAGTTCAGCGCCTCCACCGCGTTGATGTCCTGCACGATCGCCCCCGCCCGCGACACCCGCACCGCGCCGACCGCGAACGCCACCGTCATGCCGAGCAGCAGCCCCGTCGGCACCACCGTCGTCACCGTCGCCGTCGTCGCCTTGAGCGCGTCGGCCAGCTCCCGGCCCGTCATCAGATACTGGATCATCAGCGCCGCCGCGAGCACGCCCGTCGCCGTCAGCAGCACCCGGAGGATCCGCTTGAACCGGATCTGGAGCGGCGTCAGCCGCTTCACCAGCTGGCGCGCGTCGGCCGTCAGCCGCATCGCGTACGCTTCCTGCCCCACCTTCTCCGCGAGGTAGTAGCAGTCACCCGCCGTGCAGAAGCTCCCGCTCCGCAGTTCGTCGCCCGGCCCCCGCTTTACCGAGTCCGACTCGCCCGTCAGCAGCGATTCGTCCACCTCCGCCTCGCGCGCCACCACCCGGCCGTCGGCCACCACCTGGTCGCCCTTCTTCAGGTGGATCAGGTCGCCCTGCACGACGTCCTCGGCCGCGATGTCCAGCTCCTGCCCGTCGCGCACCACCGTCACGTGCGGCGCCGTAAGCGCGCGCAGCTCCCGCAGCGTCCGCGTCGCCTTCAGCTCCTGCAGCGTCGCCACGAGCACGTTCGCGATCACGACGAGGCCGACGAAGATGCCGTCCTTGAACTCGCCGATCGCCAGCAGCGCGATGATGAGCGACCCGAGGATGACGTTGAAGAAGGTGAGAACGTTCGCCCGGATGACGTCCGCGTCGCTCCGGATGCGGCCCCCGTCCCGGTTCGTCAGCCCGGCGGCTGCGCGCGCCATCGCCTCCGCGGAGGTGAGCCCGCGCAGCTGTGCCGCCTCCTGCAGCCCGGGGAGCGGAGCCTGTGCCGCCTGCGTCACGCGTCTAGCCTGAAGCAAACGCGCCCGGAATGAAAGACCGGCCGGTTAACCCGCGCCTAACATCCCCGCGCGCATAGTACGGGTGCGCTGAGCAGCTCCCCCTGCGGGATGCGCACGAAAAGGCGGCCAGCCCTTCCCTCCGGCTGGCCGCCTTCTTTCTTCCAGCGATGGCCGCTCCTCCGCGGCCTTCCGCCGCGTCAGGCCTTCAGGCCGATGATGGACAGCGAGATCAGCATGCCGATGAAGACGCCGCACATCAGCGTCAGCCAGCCAACCGTCTTCCACATGGCAGTCCACCCTCCCGTTGGACTCCGGCGCGTTTCGCCCGGCGCCCTCATCGTAACTCCCCCCGCGCCCACACGCGACGCCGCCGCCGAACCGCTACGATATCCCTATGCGCAGCGCATCCCGGGGCAGCAGGTGAGGGCGGTCATCCTCGCCGCCGGCGACGGCGGCCGGCTCGGCCACCTCACCCGCGAGCGGCCCAAGCCCCTCGTCGAACTCGCCGGGCGCCCGATCATCGCCTACACCCTCGACGCCCTCGCTGCCGCCGGCATCCGCGATGTCGCCGTCATCCTCGGCTACCGCGCTGCCCAGCTCGGCGAAGCGCTCGCCGCCGCCTCCCACGGCCTCGCCCTTTCCTTCATATATAACGCCCGTTTCCGCGAAGGCGCCTCCCTCTCCCTCGCCGCTGCCCGCCAGTGGGCCGGCAGCGATCCCTTCCTCCTTCTCATGGCCGACCACCTCCTCTCCGACGCCATCCTCCGGCGCCTCATCGAAGCCCGGGCAGCCCAGCCCGCCGGCGTCTCCCTCGTCGCCGCCGACAGCCCCGCCCGCTGGCCCGAAGATTACCGCGACGAAGCCACGCGCCTCGCGCTCGACCCGGACGGGTTCGTCACCGCCATCGGCAAGCGCATCGAACCGTACGACGCTCTCGATACCGGCGCCTTCCTGCTCGACCCGGCCGCCTGGCGCGCCGTCGATGCCGCGCCCGAGAGCTGCGAGCTCTCTGCCATCTTCGCCCGCCTCGCCGCCGGGCGCGCCCTCCGCGCCGTCGACATCGGCGGCGCGCACTGGTACGACATCGATACCGGCGCCGACCTCGAAGCCGCCGAAGCCCTCCTCGCAGCCCGCCAATGACCTACGACGGCCTCGTCTCGCGCCACCTCAACCGGCGGCTGAGCCGGCCCGCGGCCCGCGCCCTCCGCCCCACCCCGGTCACCCCCAACCAGGTCACCGCCTTCACCCTCCTCCTCGCCATCGCGACCGGCGCCATGCTCGCCGCCGGCTGGAACATCGCGGGCGGCATCGCCATCCAGGCCGTTTCCGTCATCGACGGCGTCGACGGCGAACTCGCCCGCCTCAAGAACGCCGCCAGCCGCTTCGGCGCCATCTTCGATGCCGTCACCGACCGCTACGCCGATGCCGCCATCATCGCCGGCATGACCGTCTACGCCGTCCGCTTCGAAGACTGGCCCCGGCCCGAATTCGTCGGCATGCTCGCCCTCGGCGCCTCGCTGATCGTCAGCTACAGCCGCGCCCGCATCGAAGCCGACCTGCCCCACGCCGTCCGCGGCGGCAACCTCGACAGCATCTTCGGCCTCGCCAGCCGCGACGTCCGCAGCCTCATCCTCGCCATCGGCGCCGTCCTCGGCCAGTGCTACCTCGCCCTCGCGCTCGTCACCGCCCTCGCCGCCCTCACCATCGCGTGGCGCCTCGCCTACCTCCGCTTCGCGGGGAACCGGGAACCGGGAAGCGGGAACCGGGAAGCGGGGGCCGGGAACCGCGAGGGCTGACGCTGACGCCCATTCCGTCGTCGCGGGACGCCATGCGCCCAACGGGTTGTCCGGGACCCCGATATGGTAGAGTCCCGGCCGTGGCGGAATTGCCGTACCGGCAGCTCGAGGTGTGGCAGCGGGCCCAGCTGCTGGCCGAAGAAGTCCTGAACCTGGCAGCATCCGGTCCGCTCGCCCGGGAGCACTGGTTTCGAAGCCAGCTTTGCAGCGCTGCGATGTCGGTCTCGGCCAACATCGCTGAAGGGAACGGCCGCAGCACGCCGCTCGACTACGCCTCATTCATTGACCGGGCGCGCGGCTCCTTGTTCGAGGTCGACTGCTGGCTCGACATGGCCAGGCGCCAGCGCTGGGTCTCGCCCGAGGACGTCGCACGCATCGATGCGCATATCCATGCCGTGAGCGGGATGCTGTTTCAGCTCGCCCGCTCGCTGCGCAAGCGCCAGACCCTGCCGTCACGGGATGGCTGACTGTCTCCCGCCTCCCGGTTCCCGGTTCCCGTCTCCCGTCTCCCGCTTCCCGTCTCCCGTCTCCCGTCTCCCGTCTCCCGCTTCCCGCTTCCCGTCTCCCGTCTCCCGCCTCCCGCCTCCCGCTTCCCGTTTCCCGCCTCCCGCTTCCCGCCTCCCGCTTCCCGGTTCCCGCTTCCCGCCTCCCGGTTCCCGCTCACTCCCACCTCACCGCCGCTTCCCCGCCCCGGTCCCGCAGCTCGATCTCCACCTGCGCCGGCCCCGCCGCGTGCGCGAACACCACCTCCAGCCGCCCCGCCTCCGAAGGCCCCGCCGCCCGCGCCACCTCCTCCCCGTCCACCCGCACCGAAAGCTCCCCGCGGTACACGAGCACGAACCGGTAGCGCCCCTCCGCCGGCAGCTCGACCTGCGCGCTCGCAACCAGGCTCCAGCGGTCGTCCACCAGGTCCACGAACGGCGCCCCCGCGTACGAGAGCGCCAGCCCGTCCACCGCGCCGTCCGCCACCTTCACGTGCCCGCTCGTCGGCCGGTCATCGAAGAACTCCACCCGGAAGCGCGCCGGCCGCGCCAGCTCCTGCGGCGGCGGCAGCGGCGTCGGCGTCGGCGCAGGCGTCGAGGTCGGCTCCGGCGCCGGCAGCCCCTGGCGCACCGTCGGGCTCGGCCGCGCCCCGCCGCTGCCCCCTTCGCTCGCCGCCGGGTCCAGGAACTGCCAGAAAATCACCCCGACCACCACGAGCGCCAGCAGCGCCACCACTTCGCGAAGTCCAATCCCGCGCACCCCTCCAGTGTCCTCCCCCCGGCCCGAACGCGGAACGCCGAAACCCGCCAAACTTCCGGTTTTCCCCGCAATTTTGCCCGCGCCTTACGCGCGCCCGTTCCCCCAGCGCCCCTTCCCCGGCGAAACTGACACCCATGCGACGCCTCGCCGCCCTCCTCCCCGCCCTCGCCGGCGCGCTCCTCCTCACCCTCGCCGCCGCCCAGGCTCCCAACGCCCAGCTCCAGACTTCCAGCTCCCAGCTCCCCCACCGCCTCCTCCTCCCCGCGCTCGCCGCCGATTCCGCCGCCGGCACCTCCACCTTCGCCACCCCCACCCCCGCGGCGACCGGCACCCCGGCCAGCACCGCCTGCGGCTACCGCGGCCCCGTCCGCACCCTCAGCGACCCCGCCGCGGCCGGCGTCGACCGCACCCCCGCGGCCGGCTCCGTCGGCGGCCTGCTCGCCCTCGACCGGCCCGCCGGCCTCACCGCCGCCAGCCCCCGCCAGCCCGGCGCCGAAGCCCGGGCCGTCGCCCTCGACGCCTGGCTGCGCGCCGCCATCCGCACCCCCGGCGGCGGCGTCGAACTCCTCATCTCCACCAGTCCCGATGGCCCCCTCCTCCGCGCCAGCTTCCCCTCGCCCGAGTGCGCGAGCGGCGCCAGCCCGGCCGACCGCGCAGCCATGGAAGCCGCGCGCGTCGCCTTCCTCCAGGCCTGCGGCGTCCCCACCGCCAGCCAGTGGCGCCCTCTCGGCGGCCGCGCGACGCTCGCCGGCATCCCGGCCTGGGGCCAACCACGCCCCTCCGGCACCGACGGTGCGCCCACCGGCATCGAACTCGCCCCCGTCCTCAGCTTCGCCCTCGCGGGGAGCGCCGACTGCGACCCCGCCCAGCCCTTCGGCCCCACCCCCACGCCGACCCCCGGCCCCGCGCTCGAACTCCTCATCCACGTCGACCCCATCCGCGTCAGCCGCGGCCAGCAGGTCACCGTCACCATCATCGTCCAGGAACCCCCCGGCCCGGGCGGCACGCCTGTCCCCGGCCCCGCCGGCATCCGCTGCAGCTACACCGCCTACGACGTCGCCCTCAACGAACTCGCGCGCGGCGGCCCCACCCCCACCGGCCCCGGCGGCCGCGTCAGCTGGACCTTCACCGTCCCCGAATGGGCCGCCCTCGATACCGCCAGCCGCGAAAACGGCCGCGTCCAGCCCGCCTGCGAAGGCATCCCGGCCCGCGGCTCCGCCCGCCTCGAAATCGTGGGCTAGCCCGGCCCCGCCCTGCCCCGCCCCCCGGCGGGATGGCTCGCCGTCGGCGTTGCCGGTGGCTGCCGCCGCGTGCGCGGCGGCGTGCTGGCAGGCGCCATCGGCGCCCGGTAGCATCGCGCGGTGCAGCTCCCGTACCGCGGCCTCGAGACGTGGCAGCAGGCCCACGAACTCGCCCTCGATGTGCTGACCGTCACAGAGCGGCGGGCCCTCGACCGTCGCCCGTTCATCCGCGACCAGCTGGCGCGCGCCGCCACCTCTGTGCCCGCCAACCTCGCCGAGGGCCGCGGCCGGCGCAGCCGTTCCGATTTCGCCCACTTCGTCGCCATCAGCCGCGGCTCCCTGTACGAACTCGATTACTGGCTGCTCCTCTGCGCTCGCATCGGCGTCCTCGAACCCTCCGAACACCGGGCCTTCGAAGCCCGCATCCACCGCCTCAGCGCAAAACTCGCCGCCCTCCACGACGCCCTGCGCGCACAGCCCGCCCCAGCCTCTCCCCAAAAGCCCCGCACTACCCGCCGCGCTCCCCCGGCGACCTGACGTCGAACCTCGAACGTCCAAACCAGCGCCGGCGCAGGGCGCCGGCATCCCGCGGCGACGCCGAAGGCGAGCCATCCCGCGTCGGCGGCGCCAGCCGCCGACCTCCCCCGTCCTTTCCCCAACCAGCGCCGGCGCAGGGCGCCGGCATCCCGCGGCGACGCCGAAGGCGAGCCATCCCGCGTCGGCGGCGCCAGCCGCCGACATCCCCCCGTTAACCCCGCCCTTCCCTCGCGCGTTACAACCGCCGGACGGAGAGCACCCCCCGTGCTCGCCGTACCCCGCGCGTTTCCCGCGCACCACGAAAGGATTGACCCTTGCACCAGCGGTCAGTACCTTTCGCAAGACTTTACCCGCGCCGAGGGGCCCACCCGCGGCGCGTCGTCGCGTTCGCCCCGGCCCCCGGCCGCCCGGCGGACACCACCTTCGCCTCCAGCGCACGGCCTGCCCTCCCGGCAGCCGGCGCGGCAGGGATACACACTCGAACGAAAGGAGGGATTCGCTGAGCGCAGCCGGCAGCCCGGCGCCGGCCCTGCCGTGACAGCGGCCGTGTGGCAGCCAGGCGCGCACCAACGAACAGCCCAAACACCGTTTCGAACCAGAGGGAATGCCCGGATCCGCCCACGGCCAGCGCCAGGCCAGGCGCGGCAGACGAGCGGGCGACCTCGCCAGCACACCGGGCCGCGCACCGGCGGCCGCCACTGCACGAACGCCCGCAGTCCGGGCGCATCCGGAACAGGGCAGCTGCCCGCTCCCCCAGCGGGAGCCAGCCGCCCCCAGCAACCCTAGCAAGCGGGGCCAGCACGGCCCCAACCAGCAGCCAGGAGCGTTTCGCTCCGCCAACCCGGCACCCCGCACCATCGCGGAACCGGGGAAACGCAACGAAACGACTCACATGACTGGAGAGGTAACAGAATTTGAGTAAGGAACTTGCTCAGACCGTCGGCGGCAAGCGGTGGCGTGGCTCATCGCGCTCCTCGCCGCCTTCGCCGTCGCGGCAGCCCTGGGCTCCCGGTGGCAGGCACGCCGACGCCACGGTTACGCCCGGCAGCTACACCATCACCGGCCCGTTCGCGAACAACAACTGCACCGGCACGGTCACGACGCCGTTCACCGGCTCGCAGACCGTCTGGTACTGCGTCAACAAGACCGGCGCCGGACAGCACGCTCCAGCCGCCGCTGACCGTCACGATTAGCGGCCCGGCGTCGGTCAGCTTTACGGGACCGTCAACCAGGTCGCCGGCGGCACTCCCTCCTGCTCCGGCACGGGTCGTCGGTCACCTGCGTCTACAGCACCGCGACCGCGGCCGGCACCTTCTCGACCGCCTTCCAGGCGACCGTCAACGGCGACGTGGCCCCGGGCGCGGTCACGGCGACCGTCGACGACATCGACGCCTCGCAGACGGCGCAGACCGTCGGGACCAACAGCACGACCGCCCTCAACCAGGTCGTCGCGCCCGAGCTCAGCAAGACGGTGAGCCCGGCCTCGCTCGGCCCGGCCGGCGGCACCGCCACCTGGACGATCACGGTCAACAACACGGCGAACGGCGGCAGCGACAACGCCACCATCAACACCCTCACGGACAACATCCCGGCGGGCGTCACCGTGACGGCGGTCGCCTTCAACAACTGGGCGACCAACCCGACCTGCACCCCAACGGTTCCGCTTTCAACTCCGATTACCGGCCCGGCAACGCTCACCTGCAACAACGGCGTCGTCAACGCCGGGCAGTCGGCCACCATCATCCTCACGGCGACCATTCCGGCCGACTTTAATGGGGCTGCCTACACCAACACGGTGAGCGGCAGCTGGACGATCGGCGGCTTGGGCGGAAGCTTCGGGCCCGCCAGCTCCACGCTGAACCAGAACGGCGCCTACCTCGTCCACCTCGCCGATGACGGCAGCGTCATCACCCAGTCCGAGGTCAACAACAACGTCCGCGGCTCGCGGCACACGGTCTGCGTCGTCACCGGCACCGGCTCCGGCCTCACCGGCGTCACGGTCCCCGGCCTCACGCTCGCGAACATCGTCGTCACCAACGGCGGCGGTTACAGCTCCACGACGGACACCGACCCGACCTTCACCGATGTCGTCATCGGCACGCAGACCATCGGCGGCCAGCCGGCGACCTGCATCACCTGGCGCTCGCTCGACGCCGGCGACCAGACGATCAGCCTGCTCGTCAACGGCCAGGCGATCCTCGGCAACAACGGGCAGGGCCTCGTGAAGGAGTGGAACCGCCTCGAGGACAGCCAGCGTCACGCTCAGCGGCGGCGCCACCGGCTCGGCCTCCGGCAACAGCGAGACCGCCCCGGTCATCACCCGCACCCTGCCGCTCGTGCTGAACCCGGTGACCGGCCAGTACCAGGGCAGCGTCGGTCACCATCACCGACTCCTTCCGCGGCAGCCACACCAACTCGGCCGGCCAGAAGGAAGGCCCGATGCCGCTCGCGGGCGTCATCTGGACCGTCAGCCTCGGACCGGCAGCTGCGGCTCGCTCCGCGGCACGCCAGCGGCACCACGACGCTGCCACACCCGCGCCCACGGCAGCAACACACCAGGTCGGCAGCCAGCCGAACGTCACCTTCACCCGAACGGCTGCGCCCCGGGCAGCACGCGCGACGGTCACCATCACCGGCTCCGAGCCCGGCGCCCTCGGCTCCGGCACGCCGACCACGGTGACCCAGATCGTCCGGTTCGAGTTCACCGCCCAGATCCCGGCGAAGCACGTCTTCCTCGCCTGGGCCGGCCAGCGCGTCGTCCTCGAGCACAACTGGGCGCTCAATCCCGGCAGCCTCGGGAACGACGAGCAAATTAGCTGCCCGGCAGAAGCCGAGGGCGCCCAGACCGTTCGCTACATCAAAGGCTCCGGCCCCGGCAACTTCATCCCCGGCGGCACGGTGACCGCCATCAACGGCAGCGACGAGGCAACCGCTAACTTCACCTCGGAGGGCGGCCGCAGCACCACCGTCGAAGGCTTCCCCTACCCGGGCTGCACCTCGGTCGCCGTCTTCGAGTCGGAGGACCAGGGCCAGGTCGACATCGAGGCGTTCATCAACGGCGAACCGGCCTCGAAGGTCGCCTTCGTCGTCTACTACATGAAGATCGAGCGCGTGAACCTCTCGCTGGTCACGCAGGTCTCGAAGCCGACCCACAACGGCTCGTCGCTGCCCGACTGGGCCCCCGGCAACCCGTGGGACGCCTCGAAGGATGACGCCGACGGCGCCGCCGAGTGGAACGTCTCGAAGGACCTCCTCGTCCGCGGCCGCGTCTCCGGCTGGTTCACCAACAGCAACCCGTCCGGCCGCCCGGCCGATACGAGCAACCCGCTCAACGTCCTCCCGGCCAACCGCTGGGTCATGCCGAACGACTGGCCGCTCCTCGCGGGCGGTCCCGACGGCGAAGAGGCGTACGGCACCGCGGAGCAGTTCCGGCCGTACTACGACATCATGATCGCGCCGAACAACGTCCTCGGCCTGGCGCTCGCCTCGAACAGCGGCCTCGCGTACAACGTCGTCGCAGCGGTCGCGGCGGGCAACACGGGTGTCGGCTCGGCCACGTCGCCGATCAAGGTCACGACCTGCGCCTCGCTGCAGGCTGGCGATACGATCTACTTCGGGTCGCCGCTCAACCTGCCGTCGCGGAGCGTGGTCTCGTGCACGGGCACCTCGCTCGTCGATCAATCCGACGTTCGCGACGGCCCCCGCCGCCGGCACGCTCATCTACGAGCAGTCCGGCACGCCGTTCATCGGCCCGTACAGCGCGCTCGACATCGTCGGCCTCAGCCAGGACGGCTTCGGCACCACCGCGCCGACCAGCCTCGCCGGTCATCGTCCCCAACGCCCCGGTCGTGCGCGACACCGCCTGGCGCGACTTCGACGTCGACTGGTGGGACGCCCCGATGCCGCCGGCCCTGGTGAGCGTCGCGCTCCGCGGCACCGGCTTCATCAAGGAGGTCCTGAAGGACGAGGTGTACTACCTCGGCACGCCGAACACGCCGACCGTGGCGGCGCTGGGCACCCAGGTCTACCCGAACCCGTACTACTGGACGGAGATCCCCGAGTCGCCGTTCATCTCCGCGGTGGCGGCCGGCGGCGGCTACCTCTGGGACAGCTTCGGCACCGTCGGCTCCGCCATGGGCCCGTACCAGTTCTGGGAGCCGGTCCGCATCGGCGCCAACAGCGCGGGCATCGGTGAGGCGCTGAGCAGCACCGACATTGCCGAGCTCGGCATCATCCGCGCGGCCTACGGCGACAACACCATCGCCCGCGACCTGGTCGTCTACAGCGACAACCACGGCGAGTTCATGGTTGCCGCCAACGGCGACTTCAAGACCGACCTCTCCGGCCTGCGCGACCAACGCGCTCGCCGGCGGCAAGCACTGCAAGCCCGGCGACAAGGTCGGCAAGGGCACCATCACCGCCACCGCCGACTACCCGGACTTCCGCGGCAAGCACTTCCCGGTCGCGCTCCAACGCCGTCACGGTCGACTGGACCTGGGGCGGCTACAAGGACGTCACCGATCGATGACGGGCGAGACCGACCAGTTCAAGTCTACGTCGTCTTCCACGCGCTCGACCGCGATGGGTTCTGCTCCGTGCCGTCCGGCGCGGTCAGCCTCCACGCAGTCCTGACCAGCGCGGATGACGCCACCGACTTCAGCTCGCTCGGCGCCCGCTACAACGGCGACCCGGACGAGAACGTCGACTTCCTGATCGACAGCGGTGAGGGCATCATCATCGCCCAGTCCGGCGGCGGCACCATCAACGATGGCAAGCGCTTCGCCACCGGCGTGACCACCTTCTCCGTCGCGGCGAACGACCCGGCCGTCACCGGCATCAAGGAGTTCCCGCTCAGCCCGCTCGCGGCCCAGGGCCAGACCGATGAGTGCCAGGCCTGGATCAAGGTCTCGAACAGCCTCCTCGGCATCGTCAACGTCCTCGCGATCGCGAAGGATGACGAGGGCAACATCGGCTTCGACCGGGTCATCGACCTCTCGACCACCACGAGCTACACGCTCACCTTCCGCTGGAGCCTCATCACCTGGGCTGGCGCCAACGACATCCCGGTGATGGATGCCATCAAGGGCACCGGCAAGAACGATGCCGGCAACGACATCTCCGCCAGCGTCACGGCCATCTACGGCTGGGATGCTGCGGGCCAGAAGTGGCTCGGGTTCTTCCCGGCGGGCGTGAATGTGCCCGGCGCGAACGACCTGACCGCCCTCAAGACTGGCGAGGCCTACTGGATCGCCATCACCGGTCCGTCGTCCGTCACCTGGACTATCGCGACCAACGTCGACTAGCACCGGCACTCCCGGCGGCCGGCCTGCCCCGCGCGGGCGGGCCGGTCCCCGGGGCCCGGTCCGGTTGAAACGGTCGTACAGACAGGAATGGAGCAAACCATGACGAAAGTTCTCAAGGTGCTCGCTGGCGGATGGCTGGCCGCAGTCCTCGGCATCGCGCTCTTCGCGGCGGCCGGCACCCTCGGTGCCTCCACCGTCTCCGCGGAGTCGCCGCCGAATCCGCCGGCCCGGTTCGCCGGGACGGTCACCATCGACGGCCAGCCGGCTCCCGCCGGCACGGTCATCGAAGCGCGCATCGGCAACGCTGCCTGCGGCGTCACGCAGGTGTTCACCCAGGGCGGGCAGTCCCGGTACGTCCTCGATGTGCCGGCGCTCGACCCGGGCGCGAACTCCGAACTGCGGCGTCGATGGCGCGGTCGTCACCTTCTACATCGGCGGCAAGAAGGCCGCTGAGACCGGCTCGTGGAAGAACTACCAGCTCAACGAGCTGAACCTCAGCTACACGACGCCGACGCCCACCGCGTCGCCCTCGCCGACGGCAAGGCCGCCGGCCACCGGCAACACGGTGACCACCGAGGGCGGCGCCTCGGCCAGCTGGCTCCTCGCCATCGCCGGCCTGGGCATCCTCGCCTTCGGCGTCAGCGGTGTGGCTGTCGCCCGCCGCGCCCGCTAACCCTCACCCTCCGCGGTGAACCGAAGGGCCCCGCTCCGGCGGGGCCCTTTTCGTTGTGCTGAGTGCTGAGACGTTCGCCCTTGCTTACTTCCGCGGCGGCCGCGCCCCGGCCGCTTCCAGCGCCCGCGCCAGCCGCTCCGCCGTGAACGGCTTCTGCACGAGCCCGGCAATCCGCCGCTTCACGTCCGTATCGATGTGCGAATCCGCCGCGTAGCCCGTGCAGACGATGACCGGCAGGTCCGGGCGAATCTCCGTCAGCGCCCGGAACGTCTCCGAGCCGGTCATCCCCGGCATCACCAGGTCCAGCATCACGGCGGCGAACCGCTCCGGCCGCGCCCGCACGATCTCCACCGCCGTCGCGCCGCCCGGCGCCTCGACCACGTTGTAGCCCAGGTCGCCGAGCGTCGCCGCCAGCGCCCGGCGCACCATCGGGTCGTCGTCCACCACGAGGATGAGGTTCCCCTCGCCCGCGCTGAAGGCGTCGTGCCGGCCGTCGCCGGCCGCGGGCCGCAGCGGGAAGCTGAGCGTGAACGTCGTGCCGCGGCCAGGTTCGCTGTCGACCGTGATGTCGCCGTGGTGCCCCTGCACGATGCCGTACGTAATCGCCATGCCGAGGCCGGTGCCCGAGCCGGGCGGCTTCGTCGTGTAGAACGGCTCGAAAATCCGCATCCGCACGTCGTCCGTCATCCCCGGGCCGGTGTCCGCCACCTCCACCCACGCCAGCGGCCCCGTCGCGCCCGCCCGGATGGCGATGCGGCCGCCCTCGGGCATCACGTCGCGCGCGTTCAGCACGATGTTCGTGAGCGCCTGCTGCAGCTGGCCGGCGTCGCCTTCGACGTAGAGCGGCTCGTCCGGCAGCGACACCGTCACCGCGATGCGCGAATGGAGCGCCGGCGCCAGCAGCTGCAGCGTGTCTTCGACCACCGTCCGCAAATCGACCTGCCCGAACCGCACGAGCCCGCCCCGCGCGAACGCCAGCAGCCGCCCGGTCAGGTCCGCCGCCTTGCGCGCCGCTTCTTCGATGAGCGCGACGTTCTCGCGCTCGTCGGCAGTCGAGGTTGCGCGACCGCTTCAGCAGGCCCGCGAACCCGAGGATCGTCGTCAGCAGGTTGTTGAAGTCGTGCGCGACGGCGCCTGCCATCGTCCCGAGCGACTCCATCTTCTGGCTCTGCATCAGCTGGGCCATGAGCGCCTTCCGCTCCGAGACGTCGCGCGCCAGCACGAGCACCGCCTCGCGCCCGCCGTACGCCACCAGCGAGGCGACCACCTCGACGTCCAGCGGCGAACCGTCCCGCTTCCGGTAGCGCACGTCCGCGAGGTGCACTTCGCCGTCGGCGTGGATGCGCGCCATGAACGAGGCCAGCTCCGCCTCGTCGGCCATCGAAATGTCGTCGAGCCGCAGCCCGTGCAGCTCGCGCTGCGCGTAGCCGAGCACCCGCGCCGCGAACGGGTTCGCATCGAGGATGCGCCGGCTCTCCGCATCCACCGTCAGGATCATCTCCTCCGCCTGCGCCACCAGCGACCGGTACTTCAGCTCGCTCTCGGCCAGCGATTCGAGCGCCGACGCCTTCTCGAGCGCGAGCGCCAGCGGCCGCGCGAGCGTCCCCAGCAGCTCCGCATCCTCTGCCGTGAACCGGTCGGTCCCCTCCGCCCAGAGCGCCACCGACCCGCGCACCGATTCGTGCACCACCAGCGGCACCCGGATGACCGAGAGCAAGCCCGCCTCCAGCAGCGCACGGTGTCCCGGGTGGAGCGGCGTCTCTTCCCGCGCATCGGGGACCACCTGGGGCGCCGGCGCGTGCTGCAGCGCGGCCCCGCGCAGCCGGCCGACGGGCACCTCCTCCGCGAACGCGTCCATCGGCAGCGGCCGCGAACTGTCGAGCGCGAGCCGGCGCGCGGCCGGCTGCCCCGGTTCGAACGCGAACACGATGCCGAACTCCGCCCCGAAGAGCGCGCGGCAGTCCGCGAGGAACCGCTGCGCCACCCGCTCCGCCGTCCCGCCGGCGTTCAGCCGCGCGAGGATGCGCGTCGTTGCCTCCAGCCGGGCCGTGCGCCGCGCCTGCTCCTCCCGGCTGCGGAAGTAGCGAATCGCGAGGCCCAGCGGCTGCACCGCCTCCGCCAGCTGTTCGGCGTCGAACCGCCCGAACCGGCCGGGCTCGCGCGCCCCAAGCGTCACCACCCCGCACACCCCGTCACCGCAGACGATCGCCACCCGCATGCTCGACCGAATCCCCGCCGCCCGCGCCGCTTCGGAGGTCGCGGTCAGCCGCGGCGCCTCCTGCAGGTCCTCGATGACGTGCACGACCGGCCCCGCCGGCGGCCAGGCGTCGAACACCTGCTCGGCCGGGAGTTCGGCCCCCGGCGACCATGCGCCAACCGGCGAATCGATCCCGGCCAGCCGCACCGCCGCCCGTTCGACCACGCCGATCGCACAGTGGTCCGCCCCGTAGAGCTGCCGGAGCGCCGCTGCCGCGTGCGCCGCCAGCTCCTCCAGCCGCTCGTGCGACCCGAGCGCGCTCAGCACCTCCAGCATCGCGCGCGCCCGCCGCGCCTGCTCCCGCGCCGACTCCATCAGGAAGGCGCGCTCGAGCACGGTGCCCAGCGTGGCCGCGAGGTCGGCGAACTGCGCAAGGTCGGCCGCGTCCCAGCGGCCCGGGGCCGGCGCCGCCACCGTTGCGATGCCCCGCGCCACGCCGTCTCCATCCCGGATCGGCGCCCGCATCACGCTCCGCAGTCCGTGCGCCGCGAGGAAGGCCGTCGGCTCGTCCGCGGCCTCCGCCGCGTCGGTGATCAGCACCGGACCGCTTTCCACCAGCCGCCGCCAGCCCACCGGATGCTGCCGCAGCAGCGATGCGACCCGCTCCAGCTCCTCGTCCCGGAAGTGCGCGGTCGACGAGGTCAGCGTCGCGATGTCGCCCGGCGCGGTCGTCACGACCACCGCATGGCTCGCCCCGAACAGCCGCCGGACCTCGCGCACGAACACGTCGCCTGCCTGCCGCATCGAGGCCCCCGGGGTCAGCGCCAGCAGCATCCGCGTCTTCGCCTCCAGCAGCTCCGAGGCTTCCGCCATCTGCGCCAGCAGCCGCACCCGGTCGATCGCGATCGCCATCGGCCGCGCCAGCTCCATCAGCCGCTCCTCGTCCGCCCGGGTGTACCGGCCCGGCTCCCGGCTGCCGATGGTCACCAGCCCGACCGTCCCATCGGAGAGCGCGAACGGCACCCGCATCCCGGAGCGCAGCCCGCGCTCGTACCCGAGCAGCGTCCCCGGGTTCGGTGCCGGCCTTGCGAAGATGTCGCCCGCCGGGCCGCCCTGCCCTGCCAGCGCCGCCCGGTAGACCGTCACGTCCTCCTCGGTCAGCCCGGGCGGCAGGTCCGCCGCCTGCATCACCGCGGAGCTCATCCCCAGCACCTCGCGCACCCGCCGCTCGAGGTCGACCGTCCCGAGCGCCACGTGGTCCGCCTCGAAGTAGGCCCGCAGCCGCTCCGCAATCGCCTGGCAGGCCGGCGCCAGCTCCCGCGCCTGCCAGAGCGTCTCCAGCAGCTCCGCGCCGACGCTCAGCAGCTCGGCCTGCCGCTCGAGCGTGAGCGCGTGCGCGACGGCGAGCTCGCCCCGCCGCACCCGTTCGACCCCGATCTCGAGCACCCGCGCCACCCGGCCGACGAAGGCCCGCTCCTCGCCTGCCCAGGCCGAGGGCTCCTTCCGTAGCGCGACCAGGGCCAGCCGCAGGCCCGCACCCCAGCGGTGGGTCCGCACCGCCGCAGCCAGCGAGCCCATCCCCAGCCGTTCCCGCGCGAACCGCTCCGCCGGCAGCAGCCCATCGGCCGATTCCAGCGACTCGCGCACCCACGGCAGGCTGCCGTCCCGCTCGCCCATCGGCCGGTTGCCGGGGTCGAGCGCCGCCCGTCGCGCCTCCTCCCAGAGCGCCGGCGTCAGGAGCCCCGTCGGCGCCGAGCGGAACGTCCACTCGCCGCCCGGCCCGCCTTCGACCATCACGATCGCCGCGTCCGCGCCCACCGCCGCGCGGACCCCCTCCGCCGCTGCCTCCAGCAGCGCCGCTTCGTCCTCCGCCGCGGCCACCGCGGCGAGCAGGTCCGCCTCCGCCGCCCGGATCGCGCGTTCGAACTCCATCCGCTCCAGCAGCAGCCGCGGCCGGAGCGTCTGCATCGCGGCCTGCGTCACCTCCCACAGCTTCCCCAGCGATTCCCGCGAAAACCGGCCCGGTTCGACCGAGCCGACCAGCACGAAGCCCATCGCCTGGCCCCGCTCGTCCGTCAGCGGCAGGCGCACGGTGGAGCGAACCCCAGCCGCGATGGCAGCCCGCTGGCCCGGCGTCGGCCGTGGGATCGCCAGCGTGTCCTCGAATACGGCCCCGCCTTCGTCGGCGAGCAGCCGGCTGAAGGCGGCATCGCTCTGCCGGTGGTCGAACGGCCACCGCCCCGGCGAATGCTCGCCCTCGAGCGGCCACCAGAACGCGCGCCGCCCGCGCCGCGAAAGCGCGACATACCCGCACTCGCCGCCCAGCGCCCGCGCGGCAGCCTCCGCGAAGCGGGTCAGCTCCTCCTCGATCGAACCGGCATCAGCGGCCCCGGCGCGCCAGGCCCGCAGCGAACTGTCAGCCGGCCGCCCGCCCTCTCCCGGCGAGCCGGCCGGCGCTGTCTCCCCCATGGATATCCCCCGGCGCCGCAGCGGTGTACCGCCCCGGCGGGAACGCCCTCGGCAGGCCCCCGCATCGTACGTAAAGCGATTTCCGATGCGGTATTGGGGAGTTCCCGAACATTCACCACGCAACGACTTTTTCGGGGAATCCCGGGATATTCCCCCGGCCCGTGCCTCCCCGCGCCGGCGCGGTACCATACGCACCATGAACGAAACCTTGCGCTCGCGAACCCGCGTCGTCGTCACCGGCCTGGGCGCCATCACCCCCGCCGGCCAGACCGTCGAAGAATTTTGGCAGAACCTCGTCGCCGGCCGCTCCGGCATCGGCCACCTCACGATGGTCGACCCCGCCGGCTACCCCTGCAAGTTCGCGGGCGAAATCAAAGACTGGGACCCGACCCGCTACATCGAGCGCAAGGCCGCCCGCCGCATGGCCCGCTTCAGCCAGTTCATGGTCGCCGCCGCCGCCCAGGCCATCGAGGACGCCCGCCTCGACCTCGATGCCGAGGACCGCGACCGCCTCGCCGTCCTCATCGGCAACGGCGGCGGCGGCTACCCCGATATCCAGGAGGCCGCCCGCACCCTCTTCGAGCGCGGCGGCATGCGCATCGACCCCCTCTACCTCGCCCGCTCCCTCGGCAACATGGCGGCCGCCCAGGTCTCCCTCCAGTTCGGCCTCCGCGGCTACAACGGCACCATCGTCACCGCCTGCGCCGCCGGCACGCAGGCCATCGGCGAAGCCGCCATGCTCATCCGCTCCGGCCGCGCCGAAGTCGTCGTCACCGGCGGCTGCGAAGCCGGCATCTCCGAACTCGGCCTCGCCGGCTTCTCCGTCATGCGCGCCCTCACCAGCTACGACGGCCCTCCCGAAGAGGCCAGCCGCCCGTTCGACGCCCTCCGCGACGGCTTCGTACCCTGCGAAGGCGCCGGTGCGCTCATCCTCGAATCCGAGGCCCACGCCCGCGCCCGCGGCGCCCGCATCTACGCCGAGATCGCCGGCTTCGGCTGCACGAACGACGCCTTCCACGTCGCCGCCCCTCCCGATGACGGCGAGGGTGCCGCCCGCGCCATGGCCGAAGCCCTCCGCGACGCCGGCCTCCAGCCCGGCGAGATCGACTACATCAACGCCCACGCCACCAGCACGCCGCTCGGCGATACCGCCGAGACCCGCGCCATCAAGCGCGTCTTCGGCGAAGGCGCCTACCGCGTCGCCATCAGCGCCACCAAGTCGCTCATCGGCCACGGCCTCGGCGCCTCCGGCGGCATGGAGACCGTCGCCACCATCAAGACCATCGAAACCGGCGTCATCCACCCCACCATCAACCTCCACCACCCCGACCCGGACTGCGACCTCGACTACGTCCCCAACGTCGCGCGCGAAGCGCCCGTCCGCGCCGCGCTCAAGAACAGCTTCGGCTTCGGCGGCCAGAACAGCTCCCTCGCCATCGTCCGCTACGAACCGTAGACTGCGCTCGGCCCCCCCCGGCCGCCTGCCCGAAACGAACGGCCCCGGGGAAACTCCCCGGGGCCGCTGAACGCTCGCGAAGCCGCCGCGCCGCCTCAGACGACGCCCGGCGGCACCTCCACGTCCCCGTCGCGCAGCGGCCGGGCCGTCGGCCGGACGCTCACTTCGAGCAGCTCCGCGATGTCGAACGCCTTGATCGTGCGCTTCTCCTCGTCCGGCTGCACCGCAGGGATGCCGTCTTCGAACATCTGGATGCAGAACGGGCAGGCCGTCGCCACGATGCTCGCGCCCGTGTTCGCCGCCTCCGCCGCGCGGAGGTGGTTGACGCGCGTGCCCGCCTCTTCCTGCCACATGTTGCCGCCGCCGGCGCCGCAGCAGAGGCCCCGCTCCCGTGAGCGCGGCATCTCCACCAGCTTCGCCCCGGGGATCGCCTCGATGACCTGCCGCGGCGTGTCGTAGATGCCGTTCCCGCGGCCGAGGTAGCAGCTGTCGTGCACCGTGATGGTCGCGCCGTTGCCCTCCTTCGGCTTCAGGTCGCCCTTCGCCAGCAGGAACTGGAGGAAGTCCGCGTGGTGCGTCACTTCCCACTTGCCGCCGAAGTCCGGGTACTCGTTGCGGAAGGTGTTGAAGCAGTGCGGGCAGCTCGTGATCACCCGCTTCACGCCCATCTCGTTCAGCGCATCGGCGTTCGCCTGCGCCATCGTCGCGAAGAGGAACTCGTTGCCGAGCCGCCGCGCCGGGTCGCCGTTGCAGGTCTCCGCCTGCCCCAGCACGCCGAAGCTCACGCCCGCTTCGAGCAGCAGCTTCGTCACCGCCTGCGTAATCGGGATGTTCCGCTCCACCAGCGCGCCCGAGCAGCCGACCCAGTAGAGATAGTCCTGCGAGCCGTCGTACACCGGCACGTCGATGCCCTGCGCCCGCAGCTGCTCGATCCACGTCTCGCGCGTCAGCTGCGTGCCGCGCCACGGGTGGCCGCGCTGCTCGAGGTTCTGAAGCGCCGCCTGCGCCGTCGCCGGCACCCGCGCCTGCTCCATCACGAGGTAGCGCCGCATCTCCACGATCGGCGGCACGTGCTCCACCAGCACCGGGCACTCCTGCATGCAGGCGCCGCACGTCCGGCAGGCCCAGAGCGTCTCATCCTTGATGTAGCCGCCCACCAGCGGCTCCAGCTCCTCCTCCGGGTTCTTCCCTTTGATGATGAGCGGGCCCGCGTGGTTCATGTACGTCTTGATGTCCTGGATGAGCGCCATCGGCGAAAGCGGCTGGCCCGCCGTATACGCCGGGCACACCTCGGTGCAGCGGCCGCAGCGCACGCAGGTGTCCGCATCGAACAGCGTCTTCCACGTGAAATCCTGCAGCCGGCCGGCGCCCAGCCCGGCTCCCTCCTCGATGAGCTTCTCGATGTCGCCCATCGGCTCCAGGTAGAGCGGCGTCGTCGGCCGCTTGAAGAACGCGTTCACCGGCGCCAGCGCGATGTGCCGGAACTTCGTCAGCGCCATCAGCGTCAGCAGCGCGAAGGCCGCCACCACGTGGAACCACCACCACGCCACGTGGAAGTCCAGCAGCGTCTGCGGCGAAACCCCGCCCAGCAGCTTCGCCACCACGTAGCCCGCCGGCGACCATTTCGACCACGACTCGTTCCCCGCCGGGATTTCGTCGCCGCCGAGCCGGAGGCCTTCCACGATGATGCCGCTGAACAGCACCACGCCCAGCAGGCCCACGATGATCGCGTCCTCCGTCCCGCGGCGGTCCCAGTTCAGCTTCGCCGGCGGCGAAATGTACCGCCGGTAGACGGCCATCCCGATGCCGATCAGCCCGATGACGCCGAACACGTCGCCCACGAGCGAGTACACGAGGTACGTCCCGCCCGTCAGGAACAGGTGCTCCTTGTCCATCCCGAGGATGATCGGCGCGTAGTCGTCGATCGCCAGCAGGATGGTCACGATCGTGAGCACGAGGAAGCTCGAGTAGATGAAGCCGTGCATCACGCCCGCGTAGCGGTCGTTCTTCACCCGGCTCGTCCCGGCGCCGAGCGTCAGCATGTTGGTGATCCGGCCGCTCAGGCTCTGGTTCACCCGGTGCGGCTTGCCGAGCCGCCACACGCGCATTCGCTGCAGCAGCGCCCCGAAAATCACCGCCATCGAGACGGTGAACACGAAATACATCAGCCAGGGCGTCTTGATGTTGAAGAACACCTCGCGCGAGGCGTCCGTCGTCCGGGCCGTCTCGATCGCCGAGATCGCCGCGAGGATCGCCACCGGGACGACGATGCCGCCCCAGCTCCCGCGCAGCCGCGTGCCCTTCCGGCCTGCTCCCCCACTGCCGGTCATCGAACTGTTCGTCATACCACGCGTTCCCGTACCAGGTTTCGAAGGTGCGCGCCGGCGGTGCCCCGGCCCGCACAGTGTAGCCGCATCCTACCCGAGCCTCCCCTTCGGCGCGAACCCCGTTCGCCGCCGCGACAGGGGATCTGCGCGGCACCGGTCTTTCGCGCGCGAACGAAGCGCCCCGGCCAACCGGCCGGGGCGCCCGTCATCGTCGCCAGCGGCGACGCGGCCTACGCCTTGCCCGCCGGGATGTCGTTCGTCGGCGTCCCGTAGAGCTTCCGCAGGTCGGTCTTCAGCACCTTGCCCATCACGTTCCGCGGCAGCTCATCGACCACCGCCACGTACTGCGGCGCCTTGAACGAGGCCAGCCGCGACTTCGCGTACGCGGTGATCTCCTCCGGCGTAATCGTCGCGCCCGGCTTGAGCACGACGATCGCCTTCACCACTTCGCCCCACTCCACGTCCGGCACGCCGATGACGGCCGCTTCGTCGATGGCAGGGTGCTCCTCGAGCACGTTTTCGATTTCGCCGGGCGAGATGTTCTCGCCGCCGCGGATGATCAGGTCCTTCTTCCGGCCCGTGATGTACAGGTAGCCGCCCTCGTCCAGCTTGCCCACGTCGCCCGTGTGCAGCCAGCCGTCGATGATCGCCGCGCTCGTGGCGTCCTCCTGCTTGTAGTAGCCCTTCATCACGCGGTCCGAGCGGACGCAGATTTCGCCCTCTTCGCCGGGCGGCAGCGGCCGGTTCCGCTCGTCCATGATCGCCAGCTCCACGTCCGGCATCGGCTTGCCCACCGACCGGAGCCGCTGCTCCTTGATCTCCGTGTCCGTGCTCAGGTCGTGGTCCTCCGGCCCGAGGAACGTCAGCGTCGCCGTCGATTCCGTCTGGCCGTACGCGTTGATCAGCCCGATGCCCTTCGGCGGGAAGATGTCGCACGCCTTCCGCACCACTTCGTACGGCATCGGCGCCGCGCCGTAGGTGATCTGCTTCAGCGACGAGATGTCGTACTTGTCGAAGTCCGGCACCTCCATGATCCGCTTCAGCATCGTCGGCACCACGAAGGCGTGCGTGATCCGCTCCTGCTGTACCGCCTGCAGCCACAGCTCCGGCTGGAACTGCGGCAGGATGACCAGCGTGCGCCCCATCCAGACGCCGAGCATCATCGCCGTCGCGCCCGCGACGTGGAAGAACGGCGCCGAGACCAGCAGCTTCTCGTGCGTCTCCGGGTCCGCCGGCGGCTGGTTCGTCACGTACGCCGTCATATCGAGGAACGTCAGCTGCACGCCCTTCGGCTGTGCCGTCGTGCCGGAGGTGAAGATGATGATCGTCGCGTCCTTGTCGTCGATCTCGGTCCAGATCTCGTCCTCGGCCCCGCTCTCCATCAGCTCCTCGTAGCGCAGGTAGCCGTCCGCCGCTCCGCCGAGGCTCACGTAGTGCTGCACCGTCGTCAGCGTCGGCCGGATCCGCTCCACGAGGTCCCGGTAGCGGTCCGAAACCAGCAGCACCTTCGTCTCGCTCACGTTCACCATGTAGGTGAGCTCTTCATCCTTCGCCCGGTAGTTCAGCGGCACGAAGGTCGCGCCCACCATCGCCGTCGCGTAGTAGCTGATGACGAAGTCCGCGCTGTTCACCGCCATGATGGCGACGTGGTCGCCCTTCTCCACCCCGAGGCCCTGGAACGCGTTCGCCAGCTTGCACACCTGCCGGTACATCTCGGCGTAGGTGAGCCGCTTGCCGCCGCCGTTCCCGTCGAAATCCACCAGCGCCTCCCGGTCCGGGACGACCGACGACGTGATCTGCAGGAACTCGATCGTGTTCATTCAGACTCCATGGAAAAAACGTAGGGACACCCTTGTGGCCGCCGATTCTACCGGAACCTGCCACCCCGGGCGAACCGCGCGGTAAGCCCCCGCCGCGCAGGCGCTCGACGGGCCCCGCTTCCCCGGCGCACAATCCGCCCCATGCTCCCGCCCGGCCCCATCGACCCGATGCTCGCCAAAGCCGCCCCCGAGATCCCGGCCGGCCCCGGCTGGCTCTTCGAGCCGAAGTGGGACGGCTTCCGCTGCATCCTCTTCTACGACGGCGCCGCCCTCGCCCTCCAGTCCCGCGACCGGAAGCCGCTGGACCGCTACTTCCCCGAACTCGTCGACGGCCTCGGCCGCGTCCTCCCCGGTCCCGCCGTCCTCGACGGCGAAATCGTCATCATGACCCCGCGCGGCCTCGACTTCGACGCCCTCCAGCAGCGCATCCATCCCGCCGCCTCCCGCATCGCCCGCCTCGCCGCCGAGACGCCGGCCGCCTTCGTTGCCTTCGACCTCCTCGCCGAGGACGGCGAGTCGCTCATGGCCGCGCCCTTCGGCGCCCGCCGCGAGCGGCTCGAGCGGCTCCTCGGCAGCGCCCGGCCCCCCGCCTACCTCACCCCTGCCACCCGCGACGCCGCCGTCGCGCGCGACTGGTTCGAACGGTTCGAAGGCGCCGGCTTCGACGGCGTCATCGCCAAGCCCCTCGATGCCCCCTACCAGCCCGGCAAGCGCGCGATGCTGAAAATCAAGCACCTCCGCACCGCCGACTGCGTCGTCGGCGGCTTCCGCTGGAACCGCGGCGAAGAAGGCCGCTCCGTCGGCTCCCTCCTCCTCGGCCTCTACGACGGCGCCGGCATCCTCCACTTCGTCGGCCACACCTCCAGCTTCACCGCCCCGCAGCGGCGCGACCTCGCCGGCCTCCTCGCGCCCTACCGCACGGACGACCCCGCCGAAGGGTTCGGCCAGGGCCGCACGCCCGGCGCCGAAAGCCGCTGGACCGCCGGCAAAGACCTCGCCTGGGAACGGCTCCGCCCGGTCCTCGTCTGCGAAGTCACCTTCGACCACATGCAGGGGCCGCGCTTCCGCCACGCCGCCACCTTCCAGCGCTGGCGCCCCGACCGCGACCCGCGCTCCTGCACCTTCGACCAGCTCGAAGCCCCCGTCCCCGCCGAGCTCCGCGCCGTCTTCGAACCTCGCGCTTGACACGCCCCGGCCCGCGCTTCACCATCCCGGCCAGCATCTTGGCCGGATGGCCAAAACCGCGAGGCCGCCCATGTCTGCCGACCCCGGAGCCGGCGCCGCCCGCCCCGCCTGGTGGAGCCGCCAGTACATCGAACCCTTCACCCTCGACGACGATGAGCTCTGGCGCATCGTCCGCGAATCCACCCGCGCCGCCGTCGCCTGGGTCACGAAATCCTGCGAGCCCGTCGTCGCCCAGATGTCCTACTGCTGGTACGACGGCCACATCTGGCTCACCTCCACCCCGAACCGCGACAAGTACCGCGCCCTCGAGCGCAACCCGGCCATCTCGCTCTCCATCCACGACCCGGCCGACTGGTTCAAGCAGGTCACCATCCGCGGCCGCGTCACCTTCTTCGACGACCGCGAGTCGGTCCGCCGCTTCATCCACGAGCTGATCACCGCCGGCGGCCGGCGCGCCGTCGCCCCCGATGTCTACGGGCGCGAATTCGCCCGCTTCGACAGCCCCGAGCGCGCCGTCATGCGGGTCGACATCGACCGCATCCGGAGCTACGACGGCCGCAAGATGTGGCAGACCGAAGCCGAAGGCCTCGACCCCTGGAGCGCCGCCCCGTAGCTGGCCGCCGCCCCGCGCGGTAGCATGCGCCCGCGATGCTCCACGTCCTCAGCTACGACTACGTCCCCGATGTCCTCGAGCGGCGCGAACCCTTCCGGCCTGCCCACCTCGCGCTCATTCGCGAATACTTCGAAGCCGGCCGCCTCCGCCTCGCCGGGGCCATCGGCGAACCGGTCCGCGGCGCGCTCATCGTGTTCACCGACCCGGACGCCGCGGCCGAGTTCGTCCTCCGCGACCCCTACGTGCTCAACGGCCTCGTCACCGCCCACCGCATCGAGCCCTGGCACGTCGTCATCGGCGCCTAGGCCTTCCGCCGCCGTCCCCCGCCGTCGCCGTCCTTCCGCGCTCGTGAGGGCTGCACCCGCTTCGGCTCGCCCGGCGCCTTCGGGAAGTGCGGCGGATAGGGCGCATCGCCCAGCCCGGCCCGCTCCTGCTCCCGCGAGAGCGCCAGCAGCGGCTCCAGCGAATACGCGCGGCCGTCGATCGCCGCCATCGCGTCCCCGCGCTCCGCGAACCGCGCCGGCACCGTCGCCACCGTGAACGCCGCCAGCTCCGCCCCCGGCAGCTCCGCCCACGTCAGCGGCATCGAGACCTGCGCGTTCGGCGTCGGCCGCACCGAATACGCCGAGGCCACCGTCCGGTCGCGCGCGTTCTGGTTGTAGTCGATGAACACCCCGTGCCGCTCCTCCTTCCACCAGGCCGTGGTCACGAGCCCCGGCGCCCGCCGCTCCGCCTCCCGCCCGAGCGCGAGCGCTCCCCGCCGCACCGCCGTGAACTCCCACCGCGGCAGGATGCGCACGTAGATGTGGATGCCCCGGCTCCCGGACGTCTTCGGGTAGCCCTCCATCCCGTACGCCCGCAGGAGCTCGCCCACCAGCAGCGCCGCCTCCTTCACCTGCCCGAAGTCCGCCTCCGGCGTCGGGTCGAGGTCGAACCGCAGCTCGTCCGGGTGCTCCACATCGTCGGCGCGCACCGGCCACGGGTTCAGGTCGATGCAGCCGAGGTTCACCGCCCAGGCCAGCCCGGCCAGGCTGTCGATGACCGGCAGGTTCGCCCACCGCCCGCTCGGGAAGGTCACCCGCGCCGTCCGCACGTAGGGCGGCAGCTTCGGCGGCGCCCGCTTCTGGAAGAACGGCGGCGCCCCGATGCCGTCGACGAACCGCTTCAGCACCATCGGCCGGTTCGCCACCCCCCGCAGCGCCCCCTCCCCGACGGCCAGGTAGTACTGCACCAGCTCCAGCTTCGTCAGCCCGATCGCCGGGAAGTACACCTTGCCCGGGTTCGTCACCGGCACCTCGATGCCGCCTGCCGTCACGAGCGCTGCCTGCTCGGCCACGGCGGCAGTATACGTTCTGGGGGCTTGACGGCAAAAAAGTGCAGCTATACTTTTCCTCCAACCCACGAGAGGGGGCGCCCATGCCCATCCGCTTCATCCCCCACCTCTGGCTCGAATCCGGCGCCGAGGAGGCTGCCGCCTTCTACACCAGCATCTTCCCCAACTCCCGCATCACCTCCGTCACCCGCTACCCGGACGTCGGCCGGGAGGTCCACGGCCAGGAGCCCGGCACCGTCCTCACCGTCACCATCGAGCTCGACGGCAACCCCGTCATGCTCCTCAATGGCGGCCCCGGCTTCCGCCTCGATGAGGCTTTCTCCTTCCTCCTCGAATTCGAAACCCAGGAGGAGATCGACCGCTACTGGAACGCCCTCCTCGAAGGCGGCCAGCCCCAGGCCTGCGGCTGGCTGACCGACCGCTTCGGCGTCTCCTGGCAGGTCGCCTGCCCCATGGACCACTGGCTCACCGACCCCGACCCGGCCGTCCGCGAACGCGTCTTCGGCGCCGTCCTCGGCATGGTCAAAATCGACATCGCCGCCCTCGAAGCCGCCGCCCGCGGCCAGGTTTCACCCGCGGCCTGACCCGCCGCCCCCGTCCACTGCGCCAGCCGCGCCCCCGCCGGGGGCAGAAAGGAAGCACCACATGCCCGGCACCACGCTCCTCATCGGCACCCGCAAAGCGTTCTTCATCTACCGCTCCGACCCCGCCCGCGAACGCTGGGAACTCTCGCCTCCGATGCTGAAGGGCACCTCCGTCTACCAGTCTGCCGTCGATACCCGCCGCCGCCCGGCCCGCATCCTCCTCGCCGCCAACCACTGGGCCTGGGGCCGCTCTGTCGCCCGCAGCGACGACGGCGGCCAGACCTGGGAGCAGCGCTCACCCGGCCTCGGCTTCCCCCAGGACATGGGCATCACCATCGACAACGTCTGGGGCATCACCCCCGGCCACCCGGCCCAGCCCGGCGTCGTCTGGGCCGGCACCCAGCCCGCCGGCCTCTTCCGCTCCGACGACTGGGGCGAATCCTGGCAGCCCGTCGATGACCTGAACCGTCTCCCCGACCGCAAGTTCTGGCACATGACCGGCGGCGGCCAGTCGGCCCTCACCGCCATCGAACTCGACCCGCGCGAGCCGAACCGCCTCTACATCAACATCGCCACCGGCGGCTGCTACTGCTCCGAAGACGGCGGCAAGACCTGGGAGCCGCGCTGGCACACCGCCATCGCCACGACGCCCGAAGTCCGCGAGATGTTCGAAAAAGTCGCCGAGATGTTCCCCGAGATGGCGGAACAGTTCCCCGCCCCCGAGGGCGTCGACCCCCTCGCCGCCAACGAGTTCCACCGCCTCCGCCTCGACCCGAAGAACCCCGACCGCCTCTGGGGCCAGGCCCACGTCGGCGTCTTCCGCTCCGACAACGGCGGCCGCCAGTGGCACGACGTCACGAAGGGCCTCCCCTCCTTCCACGGCTTCCCCCTCGCCGTCACGAAGCAGGGCCGCGACGCCGTCTTCGTCGTCCCGCTCGAGATGGAGGCCGACAACTTCCGCGTCGTCAACGGCCAGTTCGCCGTCTACCGCACCGCCGACGCCGGCGCCACGTGGGAGCGCCTCACCCGCGGCCTCCCCGGCCCGCACGACTACCAGAGCGTCTACCGCGATGCCATGGACACCGACGGCATCGACCCCGAAGGCGTCTTCCTCGGCACCACCAACGGCGAAGTCTGGTACGGCCGCGAATGGGGCGAATCCTGGGTCCGCCTCCCCGGCACCCTGCCCCCCATCCTCTCCGTCACCGCCATCCCGAACGACCTGCTCTGACGCGAAGCCCTCAGCCGTCCCGCCGGATGTAGTCGATCATGTCCACGCTCTCCGGCGGGCGGCCGATCGTCGTCAGGATCGCCGCCGCCTCCGCCCGGTGGTGGGTCGAATGGTTGAACACGTGCAGGATGAGCTGCCAGAGCGGCCGCTCGTCCGGCAGCGGCGGCTGGTTCCGCCGGTAGCGGCACACCGAGAGCAGCCGCGCCTCATCCAGCTCCGCGAAGAACCGCGCCCGTTCCGGCCGGTGCAGTTCCCACGCCTCCCGCACCGCCGCGGTCGTCGGCCACGTCGCCGGGCCGTCCAGCTTCGCCTCGCTGTCGCCCAGCCACCGCCGCAGCCAGTGCCGCTCCGCGGCCACGAGGTGCGCCAGCAGCGCATGCAGCGAACCGTCCCCGTAGCTCCCCGGGATGCGCGCCCCCGCCGCCTCCTCGCCCGCCGCCTCCGCTGCCCGCAGGATGCGGTCGTTCGCCCAGTCGTGGAACTCCGCCGTAAAGCGGATCAGTTCGAGCGAAACCGGGCCGTCCACCCCGCCATCATCGCACACTCCGCCGCCTACGCGACCCCCGCCGGGAACGTCGTCGGGATCTTCGCCGCCATGTCGAAGTACTCCTGGAACGTCTGATTGAAGCGGTAGAACGAGTCCCGCCGGTGGTAGTCCTTCCCGCGCGCGAACTCCTCCGCGCTCCGAAGGTCCAGCGAATTCAGCGTGTACTCGTGCGTCGCCCGCCCGTTCCGCTGGATGTCCTCGATCATCGCCCGCCACGCCTCCGGCGATTGCACGAGCACGAAATCCAGCTCCTCCGCCCGCTTCGCGTCGATCTCCTTCACGTCCTTCACTTCGAACGCCTCGAAATCGATTTCGAAGTAGCGGTCGCCCACCTGCACGCCCATCTCCGCATCGCACGTCCCCAGCCGCTTGAAGCTGTCCGAGGCGTTCAGCAGGTCGGCCGCCGCGCGGAACCACTCGACCGAAGGAAACTCAGGCATCGCGTCACCTCCAGGGGCAGGGCACATGGCGCCGGCCGGCGCCATCCCGGTGTGGCCGGGAGTGTAGCCGGTTCCACCCCGCCTGTCAGGCCGCCCCCGTCGACAGCCGCCGCCCGCCGCGGCACAATCCCCGCCATGGCGACCGTCCAGACCGTCCTCGGCCCCGTCGATGCCGGCTCGCTCGGCGTCACCCTCAGCCACGAGCACGTTCTCGTCGGCATGGGCGAAGACAACCACCACTACCCGTGGCGCTTCGACTGGGAAGCCACCCGCGCCAACACCATCCGCGAGCTCCGCGAAGCCCGCGAAGGCGGCATCGGCACCATCATCGACCTCACCACGCCCGACCTCGGCCGCGACGTCGCATTCGTCCGCGATGTCGCCCGCGAAGCCGGCATCAACGTCGTCGTCGCTACCGGCATCTGGCGCGATATCCCCCGCTCCTTCTGGACCCGCGACCCCGACGAAATCGCCGATATCTTCGTGCACGAGATCGAAACCGGCATCGGCACCACCGATATCCGCGCCGGCGTCATCAAGGTCGCCAACGACATGGGCGGCGTCACCCCCGAGGGCGAGCGCATCCTCCGCGGCGCCGCCCGCGCCTGCAAACGCACCGGCATCCCCATCAGCACCCACCAGTGGGCGCCCGAAGAGGTCGGCTGGCAGCAGGTCCAAATCTTCGAAGACGAAGGCGTTCAGATGGACCGCGTCGCCATCGGCCACAGCGCCGACACCACCGACGTCGACTACCTCGAGCGCCTCCTCCAGCGCGGGGTGTTCCTCTCCATGGACCGCTACCCCGGCGCGCCCGGCCGCCCCACGTGGGAGCAGCGCAACGCCACCGTCAAAGCCCTCATCGACCGAGGCTGGGCCGGCCGCCTCATGCTCGGCCACGATTACGCCCCCATGCCGATCGTCAAAGGCCAGCAGCCGCCACCGCCGCAGGGCCCGACCCGCTACCTCTTCGTCTCCACCGTTGCCGTGCCCGCCCTCCTCCGCGACGGCGTCCCGCAGGAGACGATCGACGCCATGCTCCGCGACGTCCCGCGCCGCTTCCTCACCGGCGAAGCGTAGTCCCGCTCAGTTCACCCCGTCCGATGCCGCCTGCGGCGCCGTCAGCCGGAACGGCAGCGCTGGCCCCAGGTCGACGTCCGCCCGCTGGCCGCCCGGCGCGAAAAGCGGCTCCTGCAGCGCGAACCGCCGCGCCACCGGGAACCACAGCCGGATCGGCAGCCCCGGCGCCCCGCAGCCCGGCCGCTGGCCCGGCCCGCTCCCGTCCGCCAGCACGTCCACCACGTAGACCGTCTTCCCCACATCCGAGGCCGGCGTGCCCGGCCCGGCCGCCGCCACCTGCGTCACCCCGTCGCCGCACGCCTTCCCGTTCACCAGCGCGATGACTGGCTGGACGGCCGGGTCGAGGTTCGCGCCATCGGCCTGGACGATGCCGTACGGCCACGCGAAATCCGGTGGCCCCGGCGGCTGCTGCGCGCCCGAGCCCGCCGGGAACGACAGCGCCGCGGCGAGCAGCCCGGCGAAGATCATCAGCCGGCGCGCCCAGCCGCGGCGCAGTGTGGTCATGCCCGGAGTATCGCTAGTTCGTGCCGTCCTTCGCCACCTGCGGGCCGATGTTCCGGGGCGTCAGCTGCGGCCCCAGCCCCGTCAGGTTCCGCTGCGCCGGCCCCGGCCCGCCCCAGGTCGCCGTGTCCGTCGCCATCTGCCGGTTGCCCACGAAGTAGAACTGCACCGTCCGCCCCGCGGCGCCGCAGCCGGCGAGCTGGCTGTCCGCGATCACGTCCACCACGTACACCACGCCCGAGCCGTCGGCGATCGTCTGCCCGACGCCGCAGGTCTGCGAGCTGCCGCCGCTCGTCACGATGGCCAGGACCGCCTGCCCCGGCCCGACACCCGAAGGAACGGAGCCGTAGTACGTCGCGGGCGGCGAAGGCGGCGCGCCCTGGGCCGCCACCAGCGCGGGAATCGCAGCCATCGCAACCGCGACAGCGCCAATCGCAGGGAGAATCGCTCGTTTCATGTCGCCTCACTGGGGAGCGGGAATACGCTCGCAGCTAGCAGCGTAGGCGGCGAAGATTATGCAGGCAAGCCAAATCCCCCCGCCCTTCGGGGGGCCGCCGAACTGTTTACGGACAGTTTACAGCCCGCCCGCGAGGCCCTCCAATGCCGGCCTTCCCCGCCCTCCGCGATGCCCTCCGCCCCCTCGGCCGCCCCCTCCGCGCCGGCCTCGCACCCCTCCGCCGCGCCCGCTGGCGCGCCCGCTACCTCCGCGACGGCATCGAAGGCATCGCCATGGAGCTCCGCACCACCGTCGCCCACCACGAGGAGCTGCTCCGCCTCTTCGGCGCCAGCGTCGGCCGCGGGGTCTCCATCCACGGCCCCATCCACATCGTCAACGCCGGCCGCGATTTCTCGAACCTCCGCATCGGCTCCCGCGTCCACCTCGGCACCGATGTCCTCATCGACCTCGCCGATGCCGTCACCATCGAAGACGAGGCCACCCTCTCCATGCGCGCCAGCATCATCACCCACCTCGACGTCGGCCTTGGCCCCCTCCGCGAGCGCCGGCCCCGCCAGCAGGCGCCCGTCCGCATCGGCCGCGGTGCCTACCTCGGCATCGGCGCCACCGTCCTGCACGGCGTCACCATCGGCGAATGCGCCACCATCGGCGCCCACGCCCTCGTCGACCGCGATGTGCCCGCCGGCGCGACCGTCCTCGCGCCGCGCGCCCGCCGCGCCGGGGAAGCCCCCGCGTGAGCGACCGCCGCGGCCGTGTCCTCATCCTCGGCCTCCCCTACTTCGGCCGCCGCCTCGCCGCCGACCTCAGCTCGCTCGGCTGGCGGGCCGAGTACCTCCCCCACCCCGGCCGCAGCCTCCCCGCCTGGGGCCGCGTCGCCGCCGCCGTCGCCCGCGCCGATATCGTCTACCTCATCGGCAGCCGGCTCGACCGCGGGTCGCCCCAGGCCCGCCTCGCCCGGGTCCGCCGCCGTCCCATCGTCATCCACTGGGTCGGCACCGATGTCCAGATCGCTCTCGACGAACACCGCCGCCGCAACGCCGATGCCCGCCTCGCCGAGCGCGCCATCCACTGGTGCGATGCGCCCTGGCTCGCCGAAGAGCTCCGCGCGGCCGGCATCCGCGCCGAGGAGGTCCCCCTCCCGATCCCCGTCCCCGAAGCCGAACCCCCGCCCCTCCCGCCTCGCTTCACCGTCCTTCTCTACTATCCCGTCGACGCCTTCGACCGCGAAGTCTTCGACTGGGAGACGATGGCGCGCCTGCCCGGCGCCTTCCCCGGCGTCCGTTTCCTCCTCATCCCCTCGCCGCCGGAGACGCTGCCCGGGCCGCTCCCGCCCAACCTCGAAGCCCGCGGCTGGGTCGACGACATGGACGCCCTCTACCGCGAAATCACCGTCCTCGTCCGCCTCACCACCCACGACGGCCAGTCGTTCATGGCCGCCGAGGCGCTCGCCCGCGGCCGCTACGTCATCTGGACCCACCCGATGCCGGGGGCCATCCAGGCCAGCGGCTTCGAGGCCGTCAGCGACGCCCTCCGCCGCCTGCTCGAACGCCACGCGGCCGGCGCGCTCGGCCTCAACCTCGACGGCCGCCGCCGCGTCCTCGAGCGGTTCGGCGGCGGCGCGCCCCTCCGCGAGATCGACGAGCGGCTCCGGCTCCTCCTCCCGCGCTGACCGCCAGCCCCGGCCCCGCGGTACGATATCCCCGCGCCATGAAGCCGATCCCCACCCTCACCACCGATGAAGAGCGCGCCGCTGCCATCTTCCGCGCCCTCGGCAACCCTGCCCGGGTCGCCATCATCAGCGAACTCGCCCGCCGCGCCGCCTGCGTCAGCGATCTCGTCGCCGCCCTCCCCCTCGCCCAGTCCACCGTCTCCCAGCACCTGAAAGTGCTGAAGGAGGCCGGCATCGTCCGCGGCGAGGTCGAAGGCCCCGGCGCCTGCTACTGCCTCGACCCGGAGGTCATCCGCTGGCTGGCGGCGTTCTGCTACGGCCTCTGCTGCCCGCCCGACAGACCGGCCGCGCCCGGCGCCTCCGACTGCTGCCCCTGACGTGCGCCCGCGCGGGCGCGCCGCGTCACCTTTCCCCGCCCCCGCGCCATGGGAACGGCGAAGCCTTCTCGCGCGAGGTGGTTCCCCCGTGTTCCGGTTCCTCTGGCCCTTCCGGCGGTGGCGCCGCCGCCGGCGCTTTCGCCGCCGGCCGTTCGCCGGGCCCCGCCTCTGACCGTCAGCCCCGCAGCAGCCCGAGCGAGCCGAGGAAATCCAGCAGCAGCCGGTTCACTTCCGCCGGCCGCTCCTGCTGCGTCCAGTGCCCGCACCGCTCGAGGTGCTCCATCCGGATGCCCGGGATGAGCGCCGGCATCGCCGCCGCCATCTCCGGCTTCAAAATCGTGTCGTTGGCCGCGGTGATCATCATCGCCGGCACGTGGAGCTGCGGCCCTTTCGGCGCATCCGCCTCGTCCGCGTTCAGGTCCGCCCCGCGATACCAGTTCAGCCCGCCCCGGAAGCCCGTCTTCCGGTACGCCGCCACGTAGACGCCGATCTCCTCCTCCGAGAGGAACGACCGCCGGTCATCCGGGATGCGCGCCAGCACCCCGCTGCCGTCACCGCCCACCTTCATGAACGTCGTGAAGTCCTCCGCCCTCGTCCAGTCCATGAACACCTTGTGGAACGTCCGCTCGATGTCCGCCTCCAGCTCCGCCTCGGCGATGCCCGGCTGCAGGAAGTAGCGCATGTAGAACGTCGCATCCGTCAGCCCGTGGTAGTCGCGCAGCGCCTCCGTCGTCCTCCGGTTCGAAGGCGGCGCATACGGCGTGTTCAGCCCCACGATGGCGGCCACCCGCTCCGGGTAGCGCAGGCCCATCTGCCACACCACCGCGCCGCCCCAGTCGTGCCCGACGAACACCGCCCGCTCGAGCCCCAGCGCATCGAGCAGCCCCGCCATATCCGCGCAGAGCACCTTCATCGTGTACTGCGCCGGGTCCGCCGGCGCATCCGTCTCCCCGTAGCCCCGCATGTCCGGCGCGATCGCCCGGTAGCCGGCCTCCGCCAGCGCGTGCAGCTGGTGCCGCCACGAATACCACAGCTCCGGGAACCCGTGGCAGAACACCACCGGGAACCCCTCCCCCGCCTCCGCCACGTGCATGCGGATGCCGTTCGTTGCGATGAACCGGTGCCGGATTTCGGCCACGCGCGCCCCCCTGCTGGTAGCTACCGGCCCGTATCCTACACTGCCCCCATGGCCGAACTGCGCATCCCGTTCTTCCGCCCCGCCATCGACGACGACGACATCGCCGCCGTCGCCGAGACCCTGCGCAGCGGCTGGCTCACCTCCGGCCCCAACGTCCGCGAATTCGAGCGCGAACTCGCCGCCGCCTGCGGCGCCCCCTTCGTCAACGCCGTCAACTCCTGCACCGCCGCCCTCCACCTCTGCCTCCGCGCATGGGACATCGGCCCCGGCGATGAGGTCATCGTCCCCGCCTACACCTTCTCCGCCACCGCCACCGTCGTCGTCCACACCGGCGCCCGGCCCGTCCTCGTCGACGTCCGCGAACGCGACGCCAACCTCGACCCGGAAGCCTTCGAACGCGCCATCACCCCCCGCACGAAGGCCGTCATCCCCGTCCATTTCGCCGGCGAACCGTGCGACATGGATGCGATCCTCGCCATCGCCCGCCCGCGCGGCATCCGCGTCCTCGAAGACGCCGCCCACGCCATCGGCGCCGCCTACCGCGGCCGGCCGATCGGCAGCATCGGCGACGCCACCGCGTTCAGCTTCTACGCGACCAAGAACATCACCACCGGCGAAGGCGGCGCCCTCGCCACCGCCGACCAGGCCCTCTCCGACCGCGTCCGCGTCCTCACCCTCCACGGCATGACGAAGGACGCCTGGAACCGCTACGACGCCGGCGGCAGCTGGCGCTACGACATCGTCGAATTCGGCTTCAAGGACAACCTCACCGACCTCGCCGCCGCCCTCGGCCGCCGGCAGCTGGCCAAACTCGACCGCCTCACCGAAGCCCGCACCCGCATCGCCATGCGCTACCTCGCCAACCTCCGCGATGAGCCCCTGCTCACCCTCCCCGCCTTCGATGAGGCGAACCGCCACGCCTGGCACCTCTTCATGGTCCGCGTCGACAACCAGCGCTCCCCGGTCCAGCGCGACGACGTCATCCGCCGCCTCGCCGAGCGCGGCATCGGCACCTCCGTCCACTTCATCCCCCTCCACTACCACACTGCCTACCGCAGGCTCGGCTACCAGCCCGGCGATTTCCCCGTCTCCGAGCGCATCTTCGACGGCGCCATCAGCCTGCCCATGTTCCCCCGCGATGACCGACGCCGACGTCGATTTCGTCTGTGAGAATTTGCGCGACATCCTCCGCGCGACCGCTTGAGCGGTAGCCCCATCCCGCCGAACAATGACCTCCACGGCCCCGTTCGGCCGCCGGAGGCTTCGTGTCCCGCTCCCTCGCCCCAGCCCTCGCCCTGCTGCTCCTCCCCCTCGCCCTCGTGGCCGCCGCCTGCGGCGATTCGACGAAGAAAGTCGCCCTCGACCAGTGGGTCGACGGCCTCTGCAACGCCGTCTCCGACTACGACAAAGCCGCCGAAGCCGCCGGCGAAGCCTTCATCGATGCCGACCTCGCCGATACGAAGGCCGCCAAGGCCGCCTTCGCCGAGTCCCTCGCGAAGCAGCGCGACGCCCAGAAGGCCTTCCGCACCGCCTTCGCCGACCTCGGCCAGCCCGACATCGACGGCGGCAAGCAGGTCGTCGACGCCTTCGAGCAGCAGTTCGACGAGAACACGAAGCGCACCGACGACGTCGAAAAGCGCGTCGCCGCCATCCCCGACCGGGCCGACTTCCTCACCGAGTTCCTGAAAATCGCCGACGACATCGGCGAACCCGACTTCCGGCCGAAGCTCGAAGCCGTCGCCAAAGACCACCCGAAGGTCAACGACCTCATCGCCGCCATCGAAGCCGACCGCCCCTGCGCCCGCACGCTCTTCAACATCGACGCCGCCGCAGAGCCCGAAAGCGAAGCCTGGGTCAGCGGCGTCTGCACTGCCCTCGGCACCTGGGTCCAGGCCCTCACCGACGGCGCCGACCGCCTCGACCGCGACGTCGCCCGCGCCGTGACCGTCGCCGAGGTCGAGCGCATCCTCGTCGACTTCTTCGAAGAAGCCCTCACCGACACCCGCGCGCTCAAGCGCAGCATCGGCCAGCTCAACCCGCCGCCCGTCAAGGACGGCCAGGCCATCCACCAGGTCTTCGTCACCGCTTCCGACGAGCTCGTCGCCGCCATGGAGCGCCTCACCCGCGAAGCCCGGTCCGTCAACTTCACCTCCGTCGAGCAGGCCCAGCTCGAGTCCGACCGCCTCATCACCCTGATCGACCGTCTCTTCAGCGACGCCGCTTCCACCTTCGACGAGCTCCAGCAGTACGACCCCGAAGGCCTCGACGAGCTCTTCCAGACGCTCCCCGAGTGCCAGTTCTGACCCCTGTCATGCCCCTTGCGCGGGAGGCGTATACTCCCGCGCATGGCGCAGGCACCGGTCTTCGAATCCGATAACGAGCTCCTCCGGCTCGCGCAGGGCCTCCGCAGCGCCCTCGGCGCCCCCGCGCCCGTCGCCCAGTCGCGCCGCGTCCTCGTCGGCTTCCGCGGCAAAGCGCGCCTCTTCTACTACCCGCCCCTCGGCGGCCCCCGCCTCCGCACGCCGCTCGTCCTCTTCCCCTACCTCGGCATCTCCCGGCCCTACATCTTCGACCTCCGCCCCGGCGAATCCTTCGCCGAATTCCTCGCCGCCGAGGGCGTCCCCTTCTACCTCGTCGACTGGGGCATCTTCGGCCCCGAAGACCGCGACCTCGGCCTCGATGACATCGTCGCCGACATGATTCCCTCCCTCCTCCGGCAGGCGCTCCGCCACGCCCGCGCCGAAGCCGCCACCGTCTTCGGCTACTGCATGGGCGTCCCGATGACCGCCTCCGCCCTCGCCTTCGACCCCTCCCTCCCGGCGAAGAACTACCTCGCCATGGTCGGTCCCATCGACTTCTCCATCGGCGAATTCCCCCGCATCACCGATGAAGACCGCTTCGACGTCGACGCCGTCATCGAAACCTTCGACCTCATGCCCGCCGAGTTCATCCGCAGCGGCTTCAAGATGCTCAACCCCCTCGGCGACCTCCAGCAGGCGAAGGCCCTCCTCGAAAACGCCGGCAACCCCCAGTGGCTCGAAGGCTACAAAGCGATGAATCGCTGGGCCAGCGAGTGGATCCCGCTCCCCAAGCAGTTTTTCCGCCACTGGGTCCGCCACTTCTACCAGCGCAACGAACTCATCCGCGGCGAACTCCGCATCATGGGCCAGCCCATCGACCTCCGCCGCATCACTGCCCCCGTCCTCTGCATCGGCGCCACGAAGGACGACATCGTGCCCGCCGCCAGCGCCTGCGCCCTCATCGATGCCGTCGGCAGCGCCGACAAACAGTTCCTCGAGCTCGAAGGCGGCCACATCAGCGTCATCGCCGGCCGCCGCGCCCGCACACAGGTCTGGCCCGCCCTCGCCGACTGGCTCCGCGCCCACGATTGAGGGAGGAGGGAGAAGGGAGGAGAGAGAGGAGGGAGGAGCCAGGCTCCAGCTCTCCCGATCGCCTCCAGCTCTCCGCTGCCCGCCTCCCGTTCGCCGCTCCCCGCTCCCCATTCCCGATCTCCCTTCTCCCTCCTCCCTCCTCCCTCCTCCCTTCTCCCTCCCCGCCCGCTTCCCCGTTCCCGCCTCCCGCCCTACGCTACCTCCGTGCTCGTCGTTCAAAAGTACGGCGGAACCTCCGTCGCCGACGCGGAGCGGATCCGCCACGTCGCTGGCCGCATCATCCGCAGGGTCCGCCAGGGCGACCAGGTCGTCGCCGTCGTCTCCGCCATGGGCTCCGCCACCGACGACCTCATCGACCTCGCGCTCCAGGTCGCGCCCGACCCCGACCCGCGCGAGCTCGACATGCTCCTCTCCACCGGCGAGCAGGTCAGCGTCGCCCTCCTCGCCATGGCCCTCAAATCCCTCGGCCAGGAAGCCGTCGGCCTCACCGGCCAGCAGGCCGGCATCATCGCGCAGGGCCGCCACTACCAGGGCCGCATCTCCCGCGTCGAAGCCGACCGCGTCCGCGCCGAGCTCGCCGCCGGCCGCGTCCCCGTCGTCGCCGGCTACTGGGGCGTCAACGAACACCAGGAGATCTTCACCCTCGGCCGCGGTGCCAGCGATACCACCGCCGTCGCGCTCGCCATCGCCCTCGGCGCCGACCGCTGCGAAAACTGCAAAGACGTCGAAGGCATCTACACCGCCGACCCCCGCATCGTCCCCACCGCCCGCAAGCTCAGAGACATCGCCTACGAAGAGATGCTCGAGCTCGCCACCCAGGGCTCGCAGGTCATGCACAACCGCGCCGTCGAGCTCGCATCCGTCTACAACGTCCCCATCCTCGTCACCTCCAGCATGGTCGAAGCACCCGGCACCCTCATCCGGGGGGAGGCAGAATTGGAAGAACGCAACCGCGTCCGCGGCATCGCCCACGACCTCGACGTCGCCAAGATCACCGTCCGCCGCGTCCCCGACCGGCCCGGCATCGCCGCCAACATCTTCGAACCCCTCGCCGAGGCCGGCATCAGCGTCGACACCATCGTCCAGAACGCCTCCGAGGCCAACCTCACCGACCTCTCCTTCACCGTCTCCCGCTCCGACCTCCGCCGCGCCGAGCAGCTCATGCCCGAGATCTGCGCCCGCGTCGGCGCCCCCGAATGGACCTCCAACGCCAACCTCGGCAAGGTCTCCATCGTCGGCGTCGGCATCCAGACCGCGCCCGGCTACGCCGCCCGCATGTTCCGCGCTCTCTACGATGCCGGGATCAACATCGAACTCATCTCCACCAGCGAAATCCGGCTCACCTGCATCATCGCCGCCGACCGCGTCCACGACGCCGTCCGCGCCCTCCACGCCGCCTTCGAACTCGAAAAGGCCGACGCCGACCCCGCCTGACCCTGCATCCCCGCCGGCCGGCAGGTAGACTCCGCCCCAGCCCACCCGGTTCGGAGCCCGCCATGCCCATCCCCGAGCGCGGCCGCCCATGGCCAGAGATCGCCGCCGAGATGGAGGCCGCCCGCGCCCGCGACCTCGACTGGCGCCATGGCCGCCACGGCGCCTACGTCTGGTACGCCTCCGACGAGCTCGAACACGTCCTCCGCGAAGCCTTCGGCATGTTCCTCGTCGAAAACGGCCTCGGCATCCGCGTCTTCCCCAGCCTCGCCCGCATGGAAGCCGACGTGCTCGAATCCGTCGCCGCGCTCCTCGGCGGCGGCCCCCCAGACGCCCGGCATCTTCACCAGCGGCGGCACCGAAAGCATCTTCCTCGCCGTCTACGCCATGCGCGAATGGGCCCGCGCCAGCCGCCCCGGCCTCGAACGGCCCGCCATCGTCGCGCCCCATTCCGCCCACCCCGCCCTCAACAAGGCCGCCCACTACCTCGGGCTCGATGTCCGCCGCGTCCCCGTCGGGCCCGACTACCGCGCCGACCCGGCCGCCATCGCCGCCGCCGTCGATAGCCGAACCATCGGCCTCTACGCCTCCGCGCCCGCCTACTCCCTCGGCGTCATCGACCCCATCGCCGACCTCGCCCGCCTCGCCGCCGACCGCGGCCTCTGGCTCCACGTCGATGCCTGCGTCGGCGGCATCCTCGGCCCCTTCGTCCGCGAGCTCGGCTACCCCGTCCCGCCCTTCGCCTTCGACTGCGACGGCGTCACCTCCGTCTCCGCCGACCTCCACAAATCCGGCTTCGCCGCCAAGCCCGCGTCGGCCATCCTCTTCCGCTCCGAAGCCCACCGCGACTACGCCCGCTACACCTTCGACGACTGGCCGAGCGGCACGTACAGCGGCCTCACCTTCACCGGCACCCGCCCCGGCGGCGCCATCGCCGCCGCGTGGGCCGCGTTCCAGTTCCTCGGCCGCGAAGGCTACCGCGGCCTCGCGGCCGCCAGCATGCGCGCCCGCGCCGCCATCGAAACCGGCCTCCGCGAGCGCATCCCCGGCGTCCGCATCCACGGCGAGCCGCCCCTCTACGCTTTCGCGTGGGCCGCCGAAGGCGTCAGCATGGGCCGCGTCGCCGCCGCCATGGCCCGCGAAGGCTGGGTCGCCGGCCGCACCACCTCGCCCGATGGCATCCACGTCATGGCGACCCCCGTCCACGAGCGGTACGCCGCCGACTACGCCGAAGCCGCGGCCCGCGCCGTCGAAGCCGCCCGCTCCGGCGATTCGACCGGCACCGCCCGCGCAGCGTACAACTGACCGACCACACCGCCGGAGGCCCCGTGAACCGCATCGAAATCGAACTCAAGCTCAGCCGCGACCGCGCCTGGCTCCTCGAAACCCTCTCCGCCATGAGCCCCGACGAGCTCCACGCCCCGCGCACCCGCTCCGAGCACGACCCGGAGAAGTGGTGGTCCTACGCCGACCACTTCATCCACACCACCCTCATCGAACGGAACTGGAACGACATGATCCGGCGCCACCTCCGCGGCGAACCCGCCCTCCCCCGCCGCCTCCGGCCCGACGGCGCCCCGCAATCCCGCGAGGAAGTCATGGCCGGCATCCACGAATGGACCGAGGCCTGGGCCGAAGAGCACCGCGGCAAGCCGTTCGACGAACTCGCCCGCATCGGCCTCGCGGCCCGCGCCGAGACCTTCGCCCTCCTCGCCGACCTCACCGACGACCAGCTCCAGCAGACGATCCCCGGCGCCCCCTGGGCCGACGGCACCATCGGCGGCATCCTCGCCGCCAACGCCGACCACGGCCGCATGCACTTCAAATGGGCGAAGGAAGGAGAGGGGAGGAGGGAGTAGGGAGGACCGAGGAGGGAGAAAGGGAGAAAGGGAGAAAGGGAGAAAGGGAGAAAGGGAGAAAGGGAGAAAGGGAGAAAGGGAGAAAGGGAGAAAGGGAGAAAGGGAGAAAGGGAGAAAGGGAGAAAGGGAGAAAGGGAGAAAGGGAGAAAGGGAGAAAGGGAGAAAGGGAGAAAGGGAGAAAGGGAGAAAGGGAGAAAGGGAGAAAGGGAGAAAGGGAGAAAGGGAGAAAGGGAGAAAGGGAGAAAGGAGAAAGGGAGAAAGGGAGAAAGGGAGAAAGGGAGAAAGGGAGAAAGGTCCTGCCTCTCCGAGCTCCCAACTCCCACCTCCCGACCCCGTAGTCGCGGGGCTCCGTCCCCGCGGAGGGCCGGCGAGGCCCACCCGGACGTTGGCCCTCGCCTTTCCCGGTCCCGCTTCCCGCCTCCCGCTTCCCGGTTCCCGCTTCCCGGTTCCCGTAGCCGCGGAGCTCCGTCCCCGCGGAGGGCCGGCGAGGCCCACCCGGACGCTCGAATCCACCCCCTCCCGCCTCCCGCTTCCCGGTTCCCGCACCATCCGTTGGGCGCATGGCGCCCCGCGGGGACGGAGCCCCGCGACGACGGCCTCACCTGCCGCACCGCCTCGTGTTGGGGGTTGAAGGTTCGAGGTTGACGAATCCGGGTCCGGCCATACGCTCCCTCCCAACTCCCAACTCCCAACTCCCAACTCCCATCCGGCGCCGCCGCCGAAGGCGGCCAGCCATCCCCCGCCGCGGGCGGCGAGCCCGCGGCATCCCCTACCCTTGCGCCTTCTTCCCTTTCCCCTTGCCCTTCCCCGCTTCGCGCAGCATCCCCGCCAGCTCATCCAGCCGGTCATCGATGGCGTCGAGCCGCTCGAGGATGAGCTGCACCTGGTCCGCCAGCCGCTGGAACTCCGAAAGCGGCACCGCGCCCGCCGCCTCGATCAGCGGCCCCCACGCCTCCCGCGCCGCCCGCGCCAGCGCCGCCCGCGTCGCCACGTACGCCTGCTGCGTCTCCTTCGAGGCTTCCTGGCCCGCCGCCGAGGCCATGAAGCTCTCGTACGTCTTCCCCCACGCCGAGAGAAACTGCTCGTTCAGCTGCTGGAACTGCTTCAGCAGCTCCTCCGGACCCGGAAATGGCGAAGCCCCCGGCTGCGTCATGCGCGCATCATACGCGGTGCTGAGGTTGGAGGTTGGAGGTTGGAGGTTGGAGGTTATCCTCTCTCCCCGTTCCCCGTTCCCCGTTCCCCGTTCCCCGTTCCCCGTTCCCCGTTCCCCTCCCGTCACCACACTCCCACCTCCCAACTCCGTAGTCGCGGGGCTCCGTCCCCGCGGAGGGCCGGTGAGGCCCACCCGGGCGTCCGAATTCAAGCTACCGCCTCCCGCCTCCCGTTTCCCACTCCCCGTTCCCGGAGCATCCGTTGGGCGCATGGCGCCCCGCGGGGACGGAGCCCCGCGACTACGACCTCGCCTGCCGCACCGCCCCGTGTTGGGGGTTGAAGGTTCGAGGTTGACGAATCCGGGGTCCGTCGCACGCTCCCCCACCTCCCACCTCCCGCCTCCGTAGCCGCGGGGCTCCGTCCCCGCGGAGGGCCGGTGAGGCCCACCCGGACCTCCGACTCCCGGCTCCCGTGCCCCGTCTCCCGCCTCCCGCTTCCCGTCTCCCGCCTCCCGCTTCCCGCCTCCCGCTTCCCGTCTCCCGCCTCCCGGCTCCCGCTTCCCGGCTCCCGTCTCCCGGTTCCCGCTTCCCGCCTCCCGGTTCCCGCTACTTCCTCCTCCTCCGCCCGCCGCCCACGCCGATGTCCCGCCGTTCGAACATCACCACGGCCCCCGCGAACAGCACGGCAGCAGCCGCCAGCAGGACCAGCGGCTGCCACGCATCGCCCCAATCGCCGCTCAGCACCCCCGAGACGTCCGACCACCAGAACGGCTGCGCCTTCCGCCACGGCCGCAGCCAGTCGACGAGGTTCGCAATCGTGTTCAGCACGTAGGCCGCCACGGCGAGCAGCGTCGACACCGCCGCCGCTGCCGCCCGCCCCGGCAGCGCCGCCCCCGCCAGCAGCGCGAGCGCGAGGAAGAACCACAGCACCGGCACCGTGAGCACCAGCGCCGCCGCGACCCGCAGCGGGCTCAGCTCGAACTCCACCAGCGCCTGCCCCGCGTACACGCCCAGCCCGCCGAGCAGCATCGCCACCGCCAGCGCTGCGCCGAGCCCCGCCGCCTTCTCCACCACCACCCGCCGCCGCCGCACCGGCTGCGCCAGCAACAGCTCCAGCGTCCCGGCCGACTCCTCGCCCGCCGTCGCGCCCGTCCCGTTCACCACCGCGAAGATGACGAGGATGATCGGCACCGCCATGAAGAATTCGCCCGAGAGGTAGCCCGCCGGCGTCGTGTAGCCCGCTTCGCCGCCGAACGATTGCCACCATTCGGGCAGCTGCGCCCCCGCCAGCGTCTCCTGGATCGACGGGAAGAGCGCCACGTAGAGCAGCCCGAGCCCGAAGGCGAGCCCCCCGCCCCCGAAGGCCGTCACCCGCGCATCGCGGAACGCCTTCCACGCCACCGGGAACCGCCGCATCACGGCCCGCCCTCCTCGTAGTACTCCCGCACGATCTCCTCCAGCGTCGGCGCCGAGGTGCGCAGGTCGGCCACGCGGAACGCCGCCAGCGCCTTCAGCAGCGGGTCGAACTCTCCCGTTACTTCGAACTCGATGACCCGCCGCTCCCGGCGAATCTCCCGCACCCCCGGCCCGGCGACCGCGCCCGGCGGCGGCGCGTCGTCCGCGAACGTCACTTCGCAGTGCCGCACCGCCCGCTCCTTGAGCCCGGCGACCGTATCGAGCGCGACCAGCCGCCCCCGCTTCAGCACGGCCACGCGCTCGCAGACCTGCTCCACTTCGCTCAGGACGTGCGACGAAAAGAACACCGTCGTCCCGCGCGCGGCGGCCTCCCGCAATAGCTCCCAGGCCGTGTGCTGCACGATCGGGTCGAGCCCGCTCGTCGGCTCGTCGAGCAGCAGCACCGGCGGCTGCGCCATCAGCGCGAGCAGGAGCCCGAGCTTCTGCCGCGTCCCCTTCGAAAGCGAGCCCGCCTTTTGCGAAAGGTCCAGCTCCAGCCTCCGCGCCAGCTCGTCCATGTACGCGCGGTCCACCGCCCCGTCCCGGAGCGCCGCGAAGTACGCCGCCGTCTGCTCGCCGGTCAGTCCCGGGTAGAGCCGCAGCTCGCCCGGCAGGTAGCCGATTCGCCGCCGCACCTCCAGCGAATCCCGCTGGCAATCGAACCCCAGCACCCGCGCTTCGCCGCGCGTCGGCCGGATGAGGTCGAGCAGCAGCCGGATCGTCGTCGTCTTCCCGGCGCCGTTCGCCCCGAGGAAGCCGAAGATCTCGCCCCGCTCCACGCGCAGGTCGAGCCCCTCGAGCGCGACCGTCTCGCCGAACGTCCGCGTCAGGTCGTGCGTTGCGATCGCTGCCGGCTCCGCCATGGCGGCATTCTCCGCCCGCCGCCGAACGTCCGCCACGGCCGAACGGCCCTCAGTTCCCTCCCAACTCCCAACTCCCAACTCCGTCGACGCGGGGCTCCGTCCCCGCGGAGGGCCGGCGAGGCCCACCCGTATGCCCGAAGTCACCCCCTCCCGCTTCCCCCCTCCCGCCTCCCGGTTCCCGCCTCCCGGTTCCCGGAACGTCCGTTGGGCGCATGGCGCCCCGCGGGGACGGAGCCCCGCGACCACGACCCCGCCTGCTCCCTTCACCCCGGGTTGGAAGTTGGAGGTTGGAGGTTGGAGGTTGGAGGTTGCGAGTCCGCGAGTCCGCGAGCCGCCGTTACGCTCCCTCCCAACTCCCAACTCCCAACTCCCAACTCCCAACTCCGTAGCCGCGGGGCTCCGTCCCCGCGGAGGGCCGGCGAGGCCCACCCGTATGCCCGAAGCCACCCGCCTCCCGCCTCCCGCTTCCCGTCTCCCGCTTCCCGCCTCCCGCCTCAGTCCCCGGGGGCGAGGCCCAGCACCTGCAGCTGCTCCGTGCGCAGCACGACCTTCCCGCCGAGGCGCACCTCCGCGCCTCCCTCGCAGAAGACCGCCCAGCGCGGGTCCCGCACCTCCGCCCACGGCCCCGCATCAACGGCGTTGCTGGCGCATACGATGGAGGGCAGAGCCGGGTCATTCCACCCCGCCGCGATCGCTCCCGGGTTCGGCACCCGTTCCAGCTTCCCGCTGGCGAACGTGAACAGGTACACCTCGGCGCCAGCCTGCCACGCGTAGCACTCGCCGCCCGTCGGCGCCGGTCGGACCGGGTACGCCTCCAGCAGCACAGCGTCGGCGCCGGGCGCGAAGCGCATCGGCCAGAGCGCGAAGCCGTCGAGCGCCGCCCGGCCCGCCTCGCGCCCGTTCACCGGGTCGGCGAAGACCAGCTCCCGCGCCGCGATGGCGATGCCCATGCACGCCCACGTCCAGCCGCCCGGTGCCGTCGCGATGAGCCGCCCGCCGGGCTCGATGCCCGCCACGATCGGCCCCCGCCGCGCCACGCTCCCGTCCAGCCGCACCGAGGCGAACACCCCCGGCCCGTCGCGGTGCGCAAAGCCGAACACCTCCAGCCCCAGGTCGTCCGCGTGCCAGCCCTCCGGCGCCGGCCACGCGCCGACCGCCGGCCCGAAGACGTCCATGCCCCACTCCCGGACGACCCGCCCGGTCGCCACCTCGACCACGATGAGCCCGCCGTTCTCCCGGTCCCGCAGCCCGGCGTCCTCCCAGCCGACGGCGAGCAGCCGCCCATCGTGCGAGAGCGCCGCCGTCGTCGCCCGCTGGTCCTCCCGCCAGTCCATGAGCACGCCGAGCTCCCGCCCATCGAGCGCCCGGCGCACGACCCGCTTCTCTCCCACGGTCACCACCTCCCGCCCGGCGAGGAAGACCATCCCCGGCGTGAGGAGATCGTCCCTGCCGCCGGCCTGGAACCGCGCCGCCTCGTCTCCCGTCGCCGCGTCGAAGCTCACCACCTCCAGCAGCGGGTAGCTTCGCCCCGGCGTGTCCTCGCTCCCCGACTGCACCACCACGACGGCCAGCGGCCGCGCCGCGGAGGGCGTCTCCGTCGCTGCCGCCGTCCCGCCCGGCTCCGCGGGCCGCTCGCTCTCGCCCCCGCTGCAGGCGGCCGCCGCCGCGACCGCAATCGCGCCAGCCGCTGCCAGCATCAACCGCCGCATCGCTGCCTCCCGGGGGGACATCTCCCCCTGCCGAAAACGCCCCGTGCGCCCCAAAGGTTCCCCCGGCCTGTCGCGAGCCGCGCCCCGCCCGTACGATGCCCCGCATGGCCCGGCCCCCTGCTCCGCCGCTTTCCCGGGTCGAACGCCCGGCCGCCACCGCGGTCCTCGTCGGCATCGCCGCCCTCGCCCCCATCGCCGTCGACGTCTTCCTCCCCTCGATGCCCGCGATGGCCCGCGAATTCGACACGAGCACGGGCACGCTCTCCCTCGCCGTCACGCTCTTCATCTTCGCCTTCGCCGGCGCCCAGCTCTTCTGGGGGCCGCTCTCCGACCGCGCCGGCCGGCGGCCCGCCCTCCTCGCCGGGCTCGCGCTTTTCATCGCCGGCAGCCTCCTCTGCCTCGCTGCGCCGAGCATCCCCGTCCTGCTCGCCGGCCGGGTGCTCCAGGGCCTCGGCGGCGGCGCCGGCCCCGCCATCGCCAACGCCGTCGTCATCGACACCTACCGCCGCGAGCGCGCCATCGGCATCCTCGCCCTCATCACCCTCTCCATCGCGCTCGCCCCGATGATCGCGCCCGTCTTCGGCGGCCTCATCCAGGAGTACGCCGCCTGGCGCGTGGTCTTTGTCCTCCAGGCCGCCGTCGGGCTCATCCTCGCCGCCGCCTTCCTCGCCCTCGTCCCCGAAACGAACCGCTCCCCCGACCCGTCCGCTCTCGCGCTCTCCCGCCAGGCCGCGAACTACCGCCGCCTCTTCCGCTCCCGCACTTTCGTCACCGCCGCCCTGCTCCTGGGCCTCCTGTTCGCCGGGCAGCTCATCTTCATCTCCACCAGCTCCTTCGTTCTCGTCGACGACCTCGGCGCGAGCCCGCTCGTCTTCGGCCTCAGCTTCGGCTTCGTCTCCTTCGGCATCATGGCCGGCGCGACCGTCTGCCGCCGGCTCTCGAGCCGCTGGCCGCCCGGCCGGATCGTCCTCCTCGCGGCCGCGATGGGCTGGACAGCGGCCGCCGTGATGACAGCGCTTGCCCTCGTCGGCATCGAAGCCCTCCCCGCGACGGTTCTCCCGGCCTTCGTCATCCTCGCCGGGAACGGCATGGCCCGGCCGGCCGCGACGGCCACCGCGCTCGCCGACTTCCCGGAGATGGCCGGCCTCGCTTCCGCCGTCGTGGGCTTCACCCAGATGGCGCTCGCCTCCGCCGCCAGCATCGCGTTCTCCGCTGCCGTCCAGCCCGGCCCGGCCACGCTCGCCGGCGGCATGGCGGCAGCCTCAACGGCCGCGCTCGGCCTCTTCCTCCTCGCCCGGCCGCCCGCCTTCAGCCCCCGGGCGCCGGCGCCGGGAACGGGTGCTGCCGCCGCCACAGGTACGCCAGCGCACCCGTCGCCACCGCCACGTTGAGCGATTCCACCCGCGGGTCCATCGGCAGCGCCACCCGGAAGTCGCTTTCCCGCAGCAGCAGCTGGCCCACGCCTTCGCCTTCGCTCCCCACGATGAGCGCCGTCCGCCCCGGCCAGTCGAACGCCGTCGCCGGTTCGCTGCCCTCCCCCGCATCCGCCGCCGCCACCCAGTAGTCCGCCTCCTTCAGCGTCCGCACCGCCTGCGCGAGGTTCTGCGGCGCCGCCACCGGCGCGATGAAGCTGAGTCCCGCGCTCGCGCGGTGCACCCCCGGCGTGATGAGCGCCCCCCGCCGCAGCGGCAGCACGATCGCATCCGCCCCCACCGCGACCGCCGTCCGCAGGATCGCCCCCACGTTCTGCGGGTCCGTCACCCGGTCCAGCAGCAGCACGAGCGACTGCCGCCCGGCCGCCTTCGCCACCGCCTTCAGGTCCACCGGCTCCACCGGCCGCACCCGGGCCAGCACGCCCTGGTGCACGCCGTCGCCGCTCAGCTCGTCCAGCCGCCGGGCGTCGACCCCCTCCACCCGCAGCCCGGCCTCCCGCGCCCGCTCGGCCAGCGCCAGCACCCGCTCGTTCGCCGTCTCCCGGTAGTACAGCAGCGATTTCGCGTGCCCCGTCTCCAGCGCCATCGCCACCGCGTTCACCCCGTAGGCGATGTCGTCCGGCGTGCTGTTCGGCTTCGGGCGCAGGCGGGCCATCCCCCCGAGTTTCGCACGCCCCGGCCTGAGGCGCGCCGCCGCATCCATGCCGTACCCTGAAGCACATGGGCCGCCCGCTCGCCGCCGTCCTCACCCTCGGCTGCAAACTCAACCTCGCCGATTCCGGCGAAATCGCCGCCGGCCTCCGCCGCGCCGGCTACGACGTCGTCGACCACGTCTGCGAAGCCGACGCCTACGTCATCAACACCTGCTCCGTCACCCACGTCGCCGACGCCAAGTCCCGCAAGCTCATCCGCTCGATGCGCCGCCTCGCGCCCGCCGCCCGCGTCGCCGTCACCGGCTGCTACCCCCAGTCCGCCGGCTTCGATGCCGTCCGCGACCTCGGCGCCGACTTCGTCGCCGGCACCCGCGATGCCGACAAGGCCGCGCTCGTCGCCTTCCTCGCCGCCGATGCGCCGCCGCCTGCTCCCGCCGCACCCGCGTTCGAACCGGCGCCGCTCGTGCCGGGTCTCACCCGCGCCTTCGTCAAAGCGCAGGAAGGCTGCAACGACGTGTGCGCCTTCTGCATCGTTCCCCGCACGCGCGGCCGCGAAGAGAGCCGCGCCATCGACGCCGTCGCCGCCGAAGTCCAGCGGGCCGTCGATGCCGGCGCGCGCGAAGTCGTCATCACCGGCACGCAGCTCGGCGCGTGGGGCCGCGACCTCGACCCGCCCCTCCGCCCCCACCACCTCATCTCCGGCGTCCTCGAGCGCACCGAGGTGCTGCGCCTCCGCTTCAGCTCCCTCCAGCCGCAGGACATCACGCCGGAGCTGCTCGCCCTCTGGCAGGACCCGCGCCTGATGCCCCACTTCCACCTCGCCCTCCAGTCCGGCAGCGAAACCATCCTCGCCGCCATGCGCCGCCGCTACACCGCGCGCGACTTCCTCCTCGCGGCCGAGCGCATCCGCGCCGCCGTGCCGGCCGCCGCCATCACCACCGACGTCATCGCCGGCTTTCCCGGTGAAACCGGGGCCGATTTCGAGGCGACCCTTGCCCTCTGCCGCGAGGTCGGCTTCGCCCGCATCCACGCCTTCCCCTACTCGCAGCGGAGCCGCACCGCGGCCGCCCGGATGCCCGGCCAGCTCCCGCCAGAAGTGAAGAAGGAGCGGATGGCCCGCCTGCTCGCCCTCGGCGAGGAGCTCTCCCTCGCCTTCCGCCGGGTCCACCGGGGCACCACCCGCCCCGTCCTCTGGGAGGAAGAGAAGTCGGGCGAGTGGTTCGGCCACACCGACAACTACATCCCCGTCTACGCCCCCGGCGCGAACCTCCGCAACCGCGTGACGCCCGTTGAACTCGGCGAGGTGTACCATGACGGCGTGCGGGGAACCCTCCCCACGGAGGCACCATGAACGCCGTCCGAAGGCTCCTGCTCGCCGCCTACAGCATCCTCCTCCTCGCCGCCTGCGGCGGCCTCTTCGCCCTCGCCTGGAACCAGGATAAGAAGCTCGACATCCAGGTCGGCGACTTCAACCTCCAGGCCTTCGTCATCTCGAGCGACGGCGCCCGCCTCGTCTTCGGCCTCGTCCTCGCCGCCGTCGCCGTCGTCGCCTTCCTCTCCCTCCTCGCGGCCGTCTGGCGCAGCGGCGCGCCCCGCTCCCGCGGCGTGCTCGCCCTCCGGCAGGAGGACGGCGGCACGGTCGAAATCTCCGCCGCCACGCTCGAAGCCATCCTCCGCGACGCCCTCCAGGCCCTGCCCGAAGTGCGCCGCGCCGAACCCCGCGTCGACGTCCGCTCCGGCGCCGTCGAAAGCCACATCGACGCCACCATCGAGCCCAGCGTCAGCATCGCCATGGCCACGAAGGTCATGGTCGATACCGTCCACGCCGTCCTTCGCGAGCAGGTCGGCGTCACCAGCGTCCGCCGTCCGGCCATCCGCATCACGTACGACGAGCTCGCCGCCCGCCCGGCCGGCATGCCGCCCGCGCGGCCCGCCTTCGCGCCCGGTCCCCCGCCCCCGCCGGCGGGCGGCGGCCAGGCGGCACCGCCCGCGCCCATCTTCCCCGCCGCGCGCGGCGTCGAGCCGCCCGAATCGCCCGACCCGGAGCGGCGGCCCGATGCCTGACCGCCAGCCGAACCGCGCGCCGTCCGCCAACGAACTCCCCTGGGTGCTCGAAGCACTCCTCTTCGTCGCCGAAGAGCCGCAGCCGCTCGGCGCCCTCGCCCGCGCCGCCGGCGTCAGCGAAGCGGCGGCCCGCAAAGCCCTCGCCCAGCTCGCCGCCGACTACCAGGCGCGCGGCCTCCGGCTCATCGAAGACGGGCAGAAGTACCGCCTCGGCGCCGCCCCCGAGTACGCGCCCTACATCGAAGCCCTGCTCGGCGCCGGCCCCGGCCAGCGGCTCAGCCGCGCCGCGCTCGAAACCCTCACCATCATCGCCTACCGCCAGCCCTGCTCCCGCGCCGAAGTCGAAGCCATCCGCGGCGTCAACAGCGACCGCCACGTCGCCATCCTGGAGCAGCGCGGCCTCATCGAGCAGGCCGGCATCGGCGACGGCCCCGGCCGCCCGAAGCTCTACCGCACCACCATCCGCTTCCTCGAGCACTTCGGCATCAGCAGCCCGAAGGAGCTCCCGCCGCTCCCCGAAGAGCCCGAGCCCGAGGTCGTCAACGCCGAGGTGTGAGCCGCGGGAGGCCGCCCGGCGCAGCCCCGGTAACGTCCCCCGCGCTTCCGGTGTGCATCTGCCCCGCCCGTGGTACGGTCGGACCGCACAATCGTTCGTCACCGGCGAACCATCAGCGGCGCGCCCGCGGCGCCGGCCAGCAAGGAAGGCGGCGCGCACCCGTGGACCTCTACATCGGCAACCTCAGCTACCTCACCACCGCAGTCGAGCTGCGCGACCTGTTCGCGCCCTACGGCCCCGCCGCACCCCCGCAGCTCGCGCTCGACGCGGCCGGCATCTTCCGCGGCTACGCCATCGTCCCCTTCGACGACCCGGCGGCCGCCGAGGCCGCCGTCACTGCCCTCAACGGCAGCCTCCTCCGCGGCCGCGCCATCATTGTCCGCCCCGCCGCCCCCGGCGAGTAGGCCGCCGCCCGCCCCCGATTGGAGGTCGAAGGTTGGAGGTTGCTCCTCCCTCCTCCCTCCTCCCAACTCCGAACTCCCTACTCCGAACCCCCAACTCCCCTACCTTCCCGCCTGTGCGAGCACCTTCTGCCATTCCGCCCACGTGCCCGGGTTCTGGTACACCGTCCCATCGATGACGAACGTCGGTGTCCCGTTGATGCCCAGCTTCGACGCCTCCGTCATGTCCGCCACGATGGCGTCGACCGGCGCCGAGGTGCCGATGCACGCCTCCCATGCGTCCATCTCCAGCCCGGCGCGCTCCGCCATCGCCCGCAGCCCGTCGTAGACGAACGACTCCCCGAGCGACGGCCGGCCGCCGTTCGCCGCCCGCGCCTGCGCCGCGAAGAGCAGGTTGTGGTACTCCCAGAAGCGGTTTTGCTGCGCCGCGCACCACGCGGCGATCGCCGGCCCGGCGGTCAAATCCCGCAGCGGCAGGAAGCGGTAGACCAGCGCCGCCTTCCCCGTCACCACGTACTCCTCCACCAGCCGCGGCTCGACGTTCACGGTGAACTCGAGGCAGTGCGGACAGCCGAAATCGGCGTACATCTCGATGACCAGCGGCGCATCGGCGCGGCCCAGCCGCACGCCGTCCGCGAGCCCTGCCGGCACCGCGCGCGCCTCCAGGGCGGCAGCCGGGTCGGCCGGCGCCGTGGCCGTCGGGGTGGCCCCGCCGCCCCCGCCGGGCGCATCGCCATCGCCGCCGCACCCCGCGGCCAGCCCGGCAGCCAGCACCGCCGCCCCCGCGCCGAGCGCGGCGCTACGCATCCAGGAACGCATTCACCTGCTCCATGAAGGTCTCGAACTGGTCGTGGTGCACCCAGTGCCCCGCGCCCTCCACCTCCACCGCCCGGTACTCGTGGAACGCTGAGAGGTCCGGCGGGGCGCCCGGCCGCGTCCCCCAGCTCTCCCGTCCCCAGATGATCAGCATCGGGCAGCGGATCTGGTTCCAGAGGTCCCGCGCGTCCTCCATGTTGAACTCGTACGGCGACCCCGCGTGGGTGTAGTTGTCGAATTTCCACGTGTAGCCCGATTCCGCGGGCCGCACCCCGTGCTCCGTCAGGTGCCGCGCCAGCTCCGGCGACAGGTGGCGGTTCGCCTCCATCATCCGGCGCGTTGCGTCGTCGATCGTCGGGTACGTGCGCAGCTGGCGCCGCTCCAGCTCCCGCATGCTCTCGACCCAGTGCCGCATCCGCTTGTGGGCCGGCCGCCGCTCCCGCTGCCAGCCGAGCCCGCCCAGCCCCTCGATCGTGACCAGCTGCGTCACCTTCTCCGGGAAGGCGCCCGCATACTGCAGCGCCACCCCGCCGCCGAGGCTGTGGCCGATGATCACGTACGGCGCCCGGCCGATCGCTTCCCCCAGCGCGTGGATATCGAGCGCGTAATCGATGATCGAGTAGTTGCCCCCGATCGCCCAGTCCGAATCGCCGTGGCCACGCAAGTCCGGCGCGTAGACGCAGTACCGGTCCGCCAGCGCCCGCGCGACCCGGTCCCACGACCGCGCGTGGTCGCGCGTCCCGTGGATGAGGATGAGCGGCGGGTTCGCCTCGTCGCCCCAGACGAGGTAGTGCAGCCTCAGCCGCTGCGAGGTGTACCAGCGCGATGCGGGCTCCATGCCCCGCAATCGTACGCGCCGCGCCGGTCCCCGTCCTCAGAGCCGCGGCAGCGGGATGCCCAGCGCCTCCTCCAGCTCGTCGATCGCCCGTGTCGTCTCGTCCACCTTGATCGTGTGCATCCCGAGCGCCTTCGCCCCCTTCAGGTTCGCCCCGAGGTCGTCGAGGAACACCGCTTCCGGCGGTTCGATGCCCAGCTGCTCGCAGGCGATCTGGTAAATCCGCGGCTCCGGCTTCCGCACCCCCACGATTGCCGACTCCACCACGACGTCGAACAGGCTGTGCACATCGATGCCGCTCGTCCGCCGCTGCGCCGGCTCGTCGCGCGCCACGTTGTTCGTGATGCTGCCCAGCTTCACCCGGCCGCGCAGGTGGCGCACCACCGCCACCATCTCCGGCCGCTCGCCGAAGCCCTGGAAGAACCAATCGAGGAACTGCCGCCCGTTCGCCGGCGTCTCCAGCCCCGCGATGTGCCGGTCGAACAGGTCCGCGAACCCCTCCGGCGGAATCTCGCTCCGCTCGAACCGCGACCACGGCCCATCCTCCGGCGCAAAAATCGCCACCCGCACCTCGTCCGGGATGCCGTACTCCCGGCAAAACTCCTTGATGCGCGTCACCGGCGAATGGGTCAGCACCCCGCCGATATCGAAAATCGCTGCCCGGTATCTGCTGCTCATGCCGCCGATCCTACCCGCGCGGCCGCTAATGGACGCCCCTTCCGAATATCTGCTACAGTGCCACGAATCCGAAGGAGATTCGAGACAGTGCAACAATTCGACATCGTCTTCCTCGGCACCGGCAGCCCCCTCCCCAGCCCCGACCGCTGCGGCGCCGGCCACGTGCTCGTCGCCGGGGACCAGCACGTCCTCGTCGATTGCGGCTGGGGCGCCGCCCGCAAAATCCTCGCCGCCGGCGTCATGCCCGCCGCCATCGACACCGCCATCTTCACCCACATGCACTCCGACCACATCACCGACTTCCCCGATTTCCTCTTCCTCCGGTGGACCTCCGGCGCGCGCACCCCCCTCCGCGTCTACGGCCCCGAAGGCACCGGCGACATGGTCGAAGGCTTCCTCCACGCCCTCCGCCGCGACATCGGCTTCCGCATCGCCCACCACGGCGACAAGCTCCACCCCTACGGCATCCTCGTCGAAGTCACCGAAATCAGCGCCACCGGCCGGCCGGCACCCTTCTTCGACCGCGCCGGCCTCGTCCTCGAACGGTTCGAAGTCGACCACTTCCCCGTCGTCCCCCGCGCTCGGCTACCGCGCGCGCTTCGACGGCCGCACCGCCGTCCTCTCCGGCGATACCGCCTTCTGCGACGCCCTCCTCCACGCCGCCGAGGGCGCCGACATGCTCGTCTGCGAAGCGCTCAACACCCGCCTGCTCGAAGAGCGCATCCGCGCCCTCCGCGCCATGGGCCGCGGCCTCCAGGCCTCCCTCTTCGAGGACATCCCCAGCTACCACATCGACGTCGCCGACGTGGCCCGCCTCGCCGCCCGCGCGGGCGTCCGCCAGCTCGTCCTCGACCACCTCATCCCGCCCGTGCCGAACGCCGGCCCCGAACTCGACCGCTTCATTTCCGGCATGGCCGACCATTTCCGCGGGCCCATCCGCGTCGCCCGCGATACCGAACGCATCCCCGTCGCCGGAGCCGCCCCGTGAGCCACGAAGAGATGTTCGTCGCCTCCCTCCGCAACCGCATCCGCGCCATGAACCTCCTCTGGGAGCGCGCCATCAGCGATATGACCCTCGAGCAGCTCAACCACCACGAGCGCCCCGGCGTGCTCCCCATCGCCTTCAGCTTCACCCACTACCTCCTCTCCCAGGACCAGTCCATCAGCGCCATCTTCCTCGGCGAACCCCCGCTCTGGCAGCAGGGCAGCTGGGCCGCCAAAACCGGCGTCGCCGTCGATGCCCTCGGCCGTGAAGAAACGGTCGAACAGATGGAGCACCAGCGCATCGCCGACCTCGACGCATGGAAGGCGTACCAGGCCGAGGTCATCGCCCGCACCGCCCGCGTCCTCGAGACCCTCACCGCCGACCGCCTCGCCGAGGTCGTCCTCCCGCAGCTCCCTCCCAACATGCAGCAGATCTTCTGCGCGCTCGTCATCGGCCCCGGCGCGCCCCTCCGCCGCCTCGACGTGCTCGAATGCTTCGTTTACCAGCACGGCCTCCGCCATATGGGCGAAGTCGAACACGGCCGCGCCCTCGTCGGCCTCGGCGGCATGACCTCCTGACCGCGAAGGAACGGCCGTTCGACAGTCGCCAACCCTTGACGATTGCGGCATACTCGAAATGTCATGCCGCCCGATCACACCCCCGCGCCGCGCATCCTCGTCATCGACGACGAAGACGCCGTCCGCAGCATGCTCGCGCGCGCCCTCGCGCTCTGGAAGTACGAAACCGTAGCCGTCCCCTCGGGCGAAGCGGCCATCCGCCTCCTCGAAGCCGGCGAGCGGTTCGCCTGCATCCTGCTCGACCTCACCATGCCCGGCATCGGCGGCGAAGGCACCCTCCGCGAACTCGACCGCCTCGCCCCCGGCACGCCCGTCGCCATCATGAGCGGCTACCCCCGCGACGACCTCGCCCGGGAGGGCCGCCGCTTCCTCGCCAAGCCGTTCGACCTCCAGGCGCTCCGCGACCTCGTCGCAGAGCTCGCCGCGACCTGAGCAGGCGGCCAGCGCCCCCGCCGGCAGTGCTATCCTGAACACGTGAGCACCGACACCCGCGGCGCCGCCGACGTCAGCGCCTACTGCCCCGCCTTCCAGCACACCGTCGAACTCATCGGCCGGCGCTGGACCGGCGCCATCATCCGCTCCCTCCTGGCCGGCTCCAGCCGCTTCTCCGCCATCCTCGCCGCCGTCCCCGGCCTCTCCGACCGCCTCCTCGCCGAACGCCTCCGCGAACTCGAGGCCGAGGGCATCGTCAGCCGCACCGTCTACCCCGACCACCCCGTCCGCATCGAATACCGCCTCACCGAAAAAGGCCGCGAGCTCGAACGGATCGTCGCCGCCATCGATGCGTGGACCGCCCGCTGGGGCGAACACCCCGGCGGCGAGCTGCCCGGCGAGCGCATGGACTGACGCGCGCCGCGCCCTGTTTACAGCCCATCACATCATCGCCTAGGCTTCGCCGCGGGGGCCCTGATGGAGGGTTCGATGCGCACGTCGCTCGCCGGCATCGTCCTGGCCGCGCTCCTCGCGGCCGCCTGCGGCGGAGGCGGCGGCCCCGGCGGCAACCCCTTCGACGGCGGTCAGGCGTCGGCCGGCACCGCCACCGCCCCGGCCGGGACGGCGCCCGCCGGCCAGCAGCCGGCCCCGTCCCCGAGCCCGGCCGCCTCGCCCTCGCCGACGCCGAACCCCGGCACCTACACCGTCCAGGAAGGCGACACCCTCGGCGCCATCGCCGAGCGCTTCGGCGTCACCATCGAAGCGCTCGCCGCCGCCAACGCCCTCGCCGACCCCGACCTCATCTTTCCCGGCCAGGAGCTCCGCATCCCCCAGCCCGGCGCCGCCACGCCAACCCCAACCCCCACCCCGTGATCCCGCCCCGGAGGTTGGAGGTTGAAGGTTGGAGGTTGGAGGTCGGCCTTCCTCCCGCCTCCCGCTTCCCGCCTCCCCCGCTCCCAACTCCGTAGCCGCGGGGCTCCGTCCCCGCGGAGGGCCGGGAGGCCCACCCCGACGTTCGATTTCACCCGCTTCCCGCCTCCCGCCTCCCGCTTCCCGCCTCCCGCCTCCCGCCTCCCGCTTCCCGCCTCCCGCCTCCCGCCTCCCGCTTCCCGCCTCCCGCTTCCCGCTCCCGCTTCCCGCTTCCGCCTCCCGCTTCCCACCTCCCGGTTCCCGCCTCCCGCCTCCCGCTTCCCGCCTCCCGGTTCCCGCCTCCCGCCTCCCGCTTCCCGGTTCCCGCCTCCCGCCTCCCGCCTCCCGCCTCCCGGTTCCCGTCTCCCGCCCCCGCCTACCTCCGGTCGTACTCCGGGAGGTACGGCTTCACGTCGAGAACCGGCGTCCCGTCGATCGCATCGAGCCCCCGGACCCGCACCTCCAGCCCCTCCCGGCCCAGCAGCTCCACCACCGATACCCCGAGATGGTTCGGCCGGAGCTGGCTCCGCGTCGCGAAAATCCCCGCCCGCCGCCCGCCCGCCAGCTCCAGCTGCTCCGGCTTCTCCGGCGCATCCGCCGCCACATCGAGGTAGAACACCACGATGAGGTGGCTGAACCGCTCCAGCCCCTCCAGCCGCCGTTCGTGGCCCGGTTCGAACACGACCGCGCTCTCCACGTTCGCCCAGCCGTGCGGCCGCGGCTTCGTCACCGGGCTCCGCACGTAGCCGACCGCCCGCAGCGTCACCTCGGCCGGCGGCGGCGGCCGCTGCCATGCGTCGCCCTCCTTGCGCCCCAGGAGCCGTTTCCAGTCCATGCCCGCCAGTCTGCCGCCCGCGCTCCCGCCGCGCCACCCGGCCGCTCCCGGAACGCCCCGGTAAAGGCCCCTGCCCCGCTCACCGGACCCCTTGCGCCGGAGATCTATACTTCCCCCAGCCTGAATCGCAGCAATAGGAGGCGTTTATCCATGGCACTCGGAGGCTACGCCGGCCGCGTCGGCACCGTCGACCTCACCGCGGGCACCGTCAGCTACGCGCCCATCCCCGAGGACTGGGCCCGGAAGTACATCGGCGGCCGCGGGCTCGGCGTCCGCTACGTCTTCGAAGCCGGCCCCACCGTCGACCCGCTCGGCCCCGACAACGTGCTCTGCTTCATGAACGGCCCCCTCACCGGCACCGAAGCCTCCATGAGCGGCCGCCTCGCCATCGTCACCAAGAGCCCCCTCACCGGCACCGTCACCGATAGCCACCAGGGCGGCTGGAGCGCCGCTCGCCTCCGCTGGGCCGGCTTCGATGGCCTTGTCTTCAAAGGCATCTCGCCCCGCCCCGTCTACGCCTACGTCCACGACGGCACGGTCGAACTCCGCGATGCCTCCGACCTCTGGGGCAAGGGCGTCCACGAGACCATCCAGCTCCTCAAGGACCGCCACGGCGAAGACGACCTCAGCGTCATCGCCATCGGCCAGGCCGGCGAAAACACCGTCCGCTTCGCCAGCTGGATCAACGAGCACGACCGCGCCTCCGGCCGCGGCGGCACCGGCTGCGTCGGCGGCGCCAAGAAGCTCAAGGCCGTCGTCATCAAAGCCGCCCGCAACTACCCCCGCGCGGCCGACCGCGAGGCCTGGCGCACCGCCCACAGCAACGCCCTCAAGAAGATCATGGACGAGGCGAACATCACCTCGCCCCGCAAGGGCGGCCTCTCCGTCTACGGCACCAACGTGCTCATGAACGTCACCAACACCATCGGCGCCCTCGGCGCCCGCAACAGCCAGGAAACCCACTTCGACGGCGCCGAAAAGCTCTCCGGCGAATACGTCAAAGAGCACTACCTCATCGACGACCCCACCTGCCACGCCTGCCCCGTCGCCTGCAAGAAGGAAGTCGAAGTCACCGAAGGCCCCTACAAGGTCAAGATGGAGTCCGTCGAGTACGAACCCGCCTGGTCCCTCGGCGCCAACTGCGGCAACGACGACGTCGCCTCCGTCGCCTACATGATCGACCGCGCCAACGACTGGGGCTACGACGCCATCGAAATCGGCCAGGCGCTCTCCTGCCTCATGGAGGCCACCCAGCGCGAGTACATCCCCGCCGGCGAAGGCATCGCCTGGGGCGACCGCGACCGGATGATCGAGGTCATGCGCCAGGTCGCCTTCCGGCAGGGCATCGGCGCGCGCCTCGCCGACGGCATCGAACCGTTCGCCCGCTCCATCGGCCACCCCGAACTCGCCATGACCGTCAAAGGCCAGGCCACGCCCGCCTACGACCCCCGCGGCCTCAAGGGCATGGGCCTCGGCTACGCGACCTCCAACCGCGGCGCCTGTCACCTCCGCGGCTACTCCCCCGCTGCCGAGCTCGGCGTCATCCCGCTCAAGGCCGACCCCCTCGCCTGGCAGGGCAAGGGCGAGCTCCTCAAGCTCCTCCAGGACATCCACGCCTTCAGCGACTCGCTCGACCTCTGTAAGTTCAGCGCCTTCGCCGAAGGCCCGGACGAGTACGCCGAGCAGTACCGCGTCATGACCGGCCTCGACAGCTTCGGCCCCGAAGACGTCCTCCGCACCGGCGAGCGCATCTACAACCTGGAGCGCTACTACAACAACCTCGCCGGCTTCCGCGAAGGCTCCGACACCCTCCCGAAGCGCTTCCTCGAAGAACCCTCCAATTCGAAGGGCTCCATGGGCCAGGTCTGCGAGCTCGACAAGATGCTCGAGGAGTACTACCGCGTCCGCGGCTGGAAGAACGGCGTCGTCACCGACGAAAAGCTGCGCGAACTCCAGGTCGTCTAGCCGCGCCGCGCCGGCACATCAACCGCACACCAGCGACGGGCCGCGGGGGAACCCACCCCGCGGCCCGTCCGCGCCCGGGGAGTTTGGAGGTTGGAGGTTGGAGGTTGAAGGTTGGAGGTTGGAGGTTGGAGGTTGGAGGTTGGAGGTTGAAGGTTGGAGGTTGGAGGTTGAAGGTTGGAGGTTGAAGGTTGGAGGTTGAAGGTTGGAGGTTGAAGGTTGGAGGTTGAAGGTTGGAGGTTGAAGGTTGGAGGTTGGAGGTTGACGGCCGCCCGGCCAGGCGCACGCTCTCTCCCAACTCCCAACTCCCAACTCCCAACTCCGTAGTCGCGGGCCTCCGTGCCCGCGGAGGGCCGGCGAGGCCCACCCCCACGCCCGAATTCGCCCGCTCCCGCCTCCCGTCTCCCGGTTCCCGGAACGTCCGTTTGGGCGCACCGCGCCCCGCAGGGACCGAGCCCCGCGACTACGGTTGGAGGTTGGAGGTTGGCGGCTATCGTTCCGTTTCCCGTCTCCCGTTTCCCGGATCCCTACTCCCCATACCCGCCGGCGCGGAGGCGCCGCCACACCTCCCCGCTCGCCGAGTACCGCTCCATCAGGTACGGGTACACCGCCGGGATGTTGAACAGGTGCTCCATGCACAGCTGCGAAAGGTAGCGGTCCAGCACCACCGGGTGCTCGTCCGGGTCCACGAGGTCCAGCTGCAGCCCCGATTCGTAGCCGCCCGCCGCCGCCGGCATCCCCGCCGCCTGCTGCACCACCAGCCCCTTCTCCGCCAGCGACTCGACCGCCGCCCGCAGCCGCGCCCGGAACTCGGCGGTGACCCGCACGCCATCTTCCGCCAGGTGCGCCCCCCGCTCTCCCGTCGCCGCGAGGCTCACCACCACCGCCGTCACGTGGTCCACCCGGAAGGTGTCGCTCCCCGCCGCGCGCGAGGGCGGCAGCCCCACGGAGAGCACCCCCAGCAGCGCGCGTTCGATCGGATCCAGGTCCTCGGGCTGATACGCAGGCATGCCCTGAGCCTACCGCACCGCGCCCGCGCGGTCAGGTCAGCCGCGCAGCAGCTGGCGCCTTAGAAGTTCAGGTAGAGCGCCGGGTCGACGAAGCCGCCGTTGTACCGGATTTCGAAGTGCAGGTGGTGGCCCGTCGTGAAGCCCGTCAGGCCCGTCAGGCCGATCGTCTGGCCTGCGCTCACCGCCTGCCCCGGCACCACGTCGATCTGGCTCATGTGCGCGTACAGCACCGTCCAGCCGCCGCCGCAGTCGATGACCACGTAGTAGCCGTAGCTGTAGGTCAGGTACTCCGTCCGGCTCACCACGCCGTCGCACACCGCGAACAGCGGCGACGGGCCGAAGCCGTACAGGTCGAGGTCGATGCCCGTGTGGTACGACGAGCCGCCGCGCGGCGTCCCGAACGGGTCGCTCACGCCCCGCCAGGCCGCGAGCGGGAAGTTCTTGAAGATCCCGCCCGAGCTCGGCGCCGGCGAACCGCCGGCCGACGGCCCCGAAGGCGTCGACGGGGTCGAAGGCCGCTGCGGCGGCGGAGGCGGCGGAGGCGGCGGCTTGATCTTCGCGCCCACCAGCAGCAGCACCTTGCCCGCCTCGAGGTTGTTCGGGTCCGTGATGTTGTTCGGCTTGTACTCGATTACGGTCGACGCCGTGATGTTGTCGTACTGCTTCACGATCGCATCGACCGTCTCGCCGTACGCCACCTTGTGGAGGATGCCGTCCTTCCGCGGGACGATGAGGATGAGCCCCTTCGGCAGCAGGTTCGGGTTCCGTACCGTCGGGTTGTTGTCGAGCAGCGTCTGCATCGAGATCCCGAACTTCGCCGCCACGCCGGAGACCGTATCGCCCGCCTGCGTCTCATACTCCACGATCGGGCTGCGCGGGTCGATGATGTCCGCCAGCGGCTTGATGCCGGCGCCCACTTCGCCCGAGGTCGCTGCCGCCGCCGTCACGCCCGCCGAGAGCGAATTCACGGGCGAAATCCCGCCGACCGCCCGCGTCGAGAGCGTCTCGGTCCGCGATGCTACCGCCACCACCGAGCCGAGCGTCTGCGTCGTCGCCGCCGGCCGGAAGACCGCCTGCCCGGGCCGCTGCGCCGCCGTCGCGACGCCGGAGAAGCTGAACTGTGGAACGGGAGCCTGTGCCGATGCCGAGGAGCGGGTCGGGAATCGTGCCGCAGAAACGACAGCGAGCAGCGCCAGCACCACGATCACTCCGTGGACTGTAAGTCGCCCGTGGCGCCTGGCGTGCGCGTGGGAACGCGCGCGGGTTCCTTCGATTCCCATAAGCAGTTGTGCTGGCGCGCCGCGGGAGCGAACCGCCGGCGCGGGCTGAGCACAGCCGAAGCCTGCTCCTCTCCTCCTTTCCTGGCTATCCCGGCGGCCTCTGAATGCCGGGGAGCGGGACCCCTACGGGTTTCCCCTACAGGTCCGATTTCAGGCTGGCGAGAAACTCCTCGTTGTTGTTCGTCCGCGCGAGCCGCTCGAGCAGCCTCTCGGTCGCCTCGAGCTGGTTCGGCGAGTTCTGCGAAATCATAGCCGTCATCCGGCGCACGAGCCAGACGCCCTTTAACGTTTTTTCATCCAGCAGCAGCTCTTCGCGCCGCGTGCTCGAGGCCTGGATGTCGATCGCCGGGTAGTACCGCCGCTCCGCGAGCCGCCGGTCCAGCCGCAGCTCCATGTTGCCCGTGCCCTTGAACTCCTCGAACACCACCTCGTCCATCCGCGACCCGGTGTCCACGAGGCACGTCGCCAGGATCGTCAGCGAACCGCCCTCTTCGCACTTCCGCGCCGCGCCGAACAGCCGCTTCGGCGGGTAGAGCGCGATCGGGTCCACGCCGCCCGAGAGCGTCCGGCCGCTCGGCGGCAGCGCGAGGTTGTACGCCCGAGTCAGCCGCGTAATCGAATCGAGCAGGATGACGACGTCCTTCCCGCCCTCGACGAGCCGCTTCGCCCGCTCGAGCGCCATCTCGGCCACCCGGGTGTGGTCCTCCACCGGCTCGTCGAACGTCGAGCTCACCACCTCGCCGCGCACGCTCCGCTGCATGTCGGTCACTTCTTCCGGCCGCTCGCCGATGAGCAGCACCATCAGGTGCACGTCCGGGTAGTTCGTCGAAATCCCGTTCGCGATGTTCTTCAGCAGCATCGTCTTGCCGGCTTTCGGCGGCGAGACGATGAGCCCGCGCTGCCCCCGCCCGATCGGCGCGATCAGGTCGATGATCCGGTGCGTCAGGTTGTCCGGCGTCGTCTCCAGCTTCAGCTGCTGATACGGGAAGATCGCCGTCAGGTTCTCGAAGTGCGGCCGCCGCTTCGCCGTCTCCGGGTCCATCCCGTTCACGGCCTCCACCTTCAGCAGCCCGTAGTACTTCTCGTTGTCCTTCGGGTGCCGCACCTGCCCGGTGACATAATCGCCCGGCCGCAGCGCGAACCGCCGCAGCTGCGACTGCGACACGTAGATGTCGTTCGGCCCCGGCAGCATCGACGGCCCCCGGAGGAAGCCGTAGTTCCCGTCGTCGCTCACCTCGAGGAAGCCGCCGCTGAAGACGTTCCCGCGCGCCTCCGCCTGCGCCTGCAGCAGCCGGAAGATCAGGTCGTTCTTCCGGAGCGCGTAGACGTCCTCCAGGCCCATCTCCTGCGCGATGGCGATGAGCTCTTCGCGGCTCTTCTGCTCCAGCTCGGCGATGTTCAGCGGCGGCGCGCCGCCCTGCGCCCGCTCCTCCCGCGCGATCTCGCGCTCGATCTCGCGCTCCAGCCGCTCCCGCGCGAAGTCCCGCTCGCGGAACTCCCGGTCGCGCCAGCCGCGATCGTTCCGGTTCTCCCGGTCGCGCCAGCGCCGCTCCCGCCGGGCCGCGGCCTCCCGCTCCTGCCGGCTCTGGGGCTGCGGCTGGGGCGGCTCCCGCCGCGCGATGATCTCCGGCGCCGCCGGCCGCTCAGGCGCAGCCTCCCGCCGGAAGATGCGCGTGCGCTGCGGTTCTGCGGGTGCCTCTGCGGCCCCGTCCGCCCTCGCGGCCCGTTCTTCGGCCGCCGGTGCTGCCGGGCTCGCGGCAGGGACGGCCTCACTGCTGTCCTTGGCGTCCTGCGCGCGCGTCTCGCCGGCCCCCTGCTCCTCCGCCGTCGCCGCGCTCGCCCGGCTTCGCACCCGCCGCCGCGGGGAGGGCCCCTCCGCCGGCTCGCCCGCGCTCTCCGCCCGGGTCGAACCCGCGCCGTCGCCGGCCGCTGCGGCCACGTCGATGGCCTGCTCCAGCACCTCCGGCGGCGGGTCGGCCTTGCGCGTGCGCGCCGCCCGGCGCCGCGTCGCCGGCGCTTCCGGCGCATGCCCGTTCTCGCTGGCATGGGTGTCGGTCGTGGGGATCAGGTCGTTGGCTTCGGTCTCTTGCAAGGGTCTTCCCGTGTGCGTGTCTGATGGCGCCCGAGGAACGAGGTGGTGGGCTGACGCTGCGGTGGCTGTCGCTGGACTTCCGCTGTGGGCTCGTGCTGAAGCCTGGACGTGTGGGGAGCTGGAATACGCCACCCGGCGTGGCGCCGTCCCTTCCAGCACCCTCACGATACGACGACTCCGCGCGACCTTGCAACACACGCGCCCCGCGGGCGCCCCCGATGCCTACTCCCGCGCCCGGCGCATCTGCTCCATCGCCCGCCGCATCTCCTCCGGCAGCTCCTTGCCGGCCTCGGCGAACGCCTGCACCTGCGCCTTCGCCGTCCCCTTGAAGACTTCGCCCATGTTCGTCTCGATCCAGTTCCGGTTCTCCTCCAGCACCTCCAGCTGGCCCTGGAACCGCGGCGCGACGTACCGCGCGAACAGCTCGTAGCTGTGGAACGTTTTCTCCGTCGTCGTCCACTCGTGCGCGAGGATGAGCAGCCCGCCGATGCCGCCCGAGCGCTCCTGGATCCGCTCGATGGCCGCGATCGCATCGTCCGGCGTCCCCACGATCACGCCGTCCCGCGCCATCGCCCCTTCGATATCCGGCGCCCCGCCCGCGAACGGCGGCGCCGCCGAGGGGCTGTCGTTGTTCAGCCGGTCGCCGACGTACGCCTGCCGCCGGTATCCCTCCCGCACGTCCTCGATCGCCTGCTGCTTCGAATCCGAAAGGTGGACCGGGATGACCACCTTCCAGTCGTCCCGCGAAATCTTCTGGCCCGATTCGGCCGCCGCCTCCTCCGCCCAACCCCACGTCCGCTCGAACGCCTCGTGGCTCACGCCGGCCACCGAAAGCAGCCCCGTGCCGTACTTCCCGGCCGCCGTCGGCCCCGCCGGCGTAAAGCTCGCCGCTACCGCCACGTGCAGGTGCGGGTCGCTGAAGTTCGCCATCTGCAGCCGCGCATCCCGCAGCGTGAACCAGTCCGTCTGCATCGTCACCGGCTCCCGCGTCCGCAGCAGCTGCATGATCGCGCCCAGCGCCTCGTCCATCCGCCGCCGCTGAACGAGCGGGTCGATCCCCATCATGTAGGCGTCGCTCGTCAGCACGCCGGGCCCGCAGCCCAGCATCGCCCGCCCTTCCGTCATGTGGTCCAGCTGGAGCATCCGGTCCGCCACGAGGAACGGGTGGTGGTACGGCAGCGAGGTGACCCCCGTCCCCAGCCTGATCCGCCGCGTCCGCTGCGCCGCCGCCGCGATGAAGATCATCGGGTCCGCGATGAGCTCCCGCGCGTACGAATGGTGCTCGCCGATCCACGCCTCGTCGAAGCCGAGGAAGTCGAGGTGCTCGATCAGCTGGAGGTCGCGCTTCAGCGCCAGCGTCGGGTTCTCACCGACCCGGTGGAAGGGCGCGAGGAAGATGCCGAACTTCATCCGGCGCGGGCGGTACACCATGGCAGGGGCTCACTTTCTCTCGTGCGAACGATTCGTGCCCCGCATTCTACCGGCCGCGCGCCGGCCCCGCTCCGCGTCACCCGTCAGGCCGTGACCGCCGCCCCGAGGAATTCGAGGAACGCCTGGCAGTGCTCCACCGGGTACTCCGTCACGCCCGCATGGCCGCCGTCCAGCGACTTCAGCTGCGCCCCGGGGATCGCCTTCGCCAGCGCCTCCCCGTGCCGCGGCGGGATGAGGATGTCGCCCGGGTTCGTCACCACCAGCGTCGCCGCCTTGATGCCGCTGACCCGCCCGCTCGCATCGTGCGCGAGGATCGCCTGCGCCTGCCGGATGAAGGCGTGGTCCTGCTGCGCGTACGGGTTCTGCACGCTCGCCAGGATCGCCCGCTCGTACCGGTCCTCGTCGTCGAACAGCCCCGCCGTGTACAGGAACGGCGCCAGCGCCCGCACGAACCCCTCGCGCGAGATGTTCGTCCGCCGAATGGTGATGAACGACTGCAGCACGGCCCGCACGTAGCCGTCCGGCTTCGCCGTGGTCGCCAGCAGGATGAGCTTCTCCAGCCGCCCCGGGTGCCGCAGCGCGAACTCCTGCGCGATCATCCCGCCCATCGAATAGCCGAGGACGTGCGCCTTCTCCACCTTCAGCTCGTCCAGCAGCGCCGCGAGGTCGTCCGCCATCCCGGCGATGCTGTACGGCTTGTCCGGCGCGCCCGTCCGCCCCGCGCCCCGGTTGTCGTAGACGATGACCCGGAAGTGCTTCGCCAGCAGCGGCAGCTGCGGCGCCCACGCCTGCAGGTCGCTCCCCAGCCCCCGGATGAGCACCAGCGGCTCGCCGGAGCCCGCCTCCTCGTAATACGTGATGATGTCGCGCGTGGGAACGTACGGCATACGCGGCTCAACCTCGGGCGCAGGGAACTTCGGCAGCATCATAGGACCTGCCGTCCCAATGCGCCTTCCGGCGTAGAATCCGCGCCATGCCCTGGCTCGAACGTCCCGGCGCCCGCATCTCCTACGAACTCCACGGCCCCGCCGATGCCCCGCTCGTCGTCTTCGCCCACGGCCTCGGCGGCAACCACCTCTCCTGGTGGCAGCAGGTCCCCGCCTTCCTCGCAGCCGGCTACCGATGCCTCACCTTCGCCCACCGCGGCTTCGCCCCCTCGACCCAGGAGGCGCCCGAACCCGGCGCCCGCGCCTTCGCCGCCGACCTCGCCGCCCTCCTCGATGCCGCCGCGCCCGGCGAGCCCGTCCGCCTCGTCGCCCAGTCGATGGGCGGCTGGACCTGCCTCGCCTTCACGCTCGCCAACCCCGGCCGCGTCCGCGCCCTCGTCATGTGCGACACCCACGGCGGCTTCTGGTCCGACGCCACGGCCGCCGCCTGGGCCGCGAAACCGCCTGGCATCGAAGCCAGCCTCTTCGCCCGCGGCATTCACCCGGCCGCCGGTGAGCGGATGGCGCGCGAACAGCCCGCCCTCCACTTCCTCTACCGCGGTATCGACGCCCTCGCGGCCGGCCTCGACAAGGACGCCCTCCGCCGCCAGCTCGGCGAGCTCTGGACCATCACCCCCGCCGACGTCGCCGCCCTCGAGGTGCCCGTCCTCTGCCTCGCCGGCGACGACGACATCGTCATCCCGCCCCCGGCGGTCGAAGCGCTCGCCCGGGCGCTCCCCCGCGGCGAGTTCGCCCTCGTCCCCGCCGCCGGCCATTCGGTCTATTTCGAACGGGCCGACGCCTTCAACCGCCTCGTCCTCGACTTCCTCGCGCGCGCCGGCTGACCGCCGCCGCCCCCGAAAGGAGCCCCGCCGTGATCGGAACGCCCGAACAGGATGCCCTCCTCCGCCAGTGGCGCTGGGCCGTCGTCACCACCCTGCGCGCCGACGGTTCGCCCGCCTCTTCCGTCGTCTTCTACGCCGCCGATGGCGACACCCTCATCTTCAGCACCACCGCCGACCGCCTGAAAGCGCGCACCCTCGCGCGCGACCCCCGTATCGCGCTCACCGCGCTCGATGAAGGCGCGCCCCACCGCTTCGTCACCGTCGAAGGCCGCGCCGAGATCGAACGCGAGAACCTCGTGCCCGGCCACGTCCTCATCAACCGAGCGATGCGCCGCGACCCCGCCTGGGAGGCGCCGCCCGGCTTCGACGAGCGCCTCCGCGCCGACGGCCGCGTCATCATCCGCGTCCACCCCCAGCGCGTCTCCGGCGTCACCGGCCGCGGCTAGCCGCGCGGGATGCCGCGGGCTCGCCGCCCGCGGCGGCGGATGGCTCGCCGCCTGCCGGCGGCATCGCCGCGGGATGCCGGCGCTTCGCGCCCGCGCTGGAAGGTTGGAGGTTGGAGGTTGACGCGGCCGGAGTGCGACTCACTCCCAACTCCCAACTCCCAACTCCCAACTCCGTAGTCGCGGGCCTCCGTGCCCGCGGAGGGCCGGCGAGGCCCACCCTGCCGTTCGTTTTCACCGCGGCGCGGTCCGCCGCTTCCCGCTTCCCGCCTCCGGGTTCCCGGACCATCCGTTGGGCGCATGGCGCTCCGCGGGGACGGAGCCCCGCGACTACGGTTGGAGGTTGGAGGCCATCCTCTCTCCCCGTTCCCGCTTCCCCTCTCCCGCTTCCCGCCTCCCGTCTCCCGCTTCCCGCCTCCCGCCTCCCGGTTCCCGCTTCCCGCCTCCCGTCTCCCGCTTCCCGCCTCCCGCCTCCCGGTTCCCGCCTCCCGCCTCCCCGTTCCCGCTTCCCGCCTCCCGCTTCCCGCCTCCCGCCTCCCGCGGCGATGCCGAAGGCGAGCCATCCACCGCCGCGGCGCCAGCCGCGGCATCCATCTCCCGTTCGCCAACCTGCTACCATGGAATCCGAGACCCGCATGGCGCGGAATCCAGGAGTCCATCTTGGCGTTTGCCGATAAGCAGATCAGCTGCCGCGATTGCGGCAACATCTTCGTCTTCACCGCCGGCGAGCAGGAGTTCTACGCCAACAAAGGGCTCATGAACGAGCCCACCCGCTGCCCCTCCTGCCGCTCGGCCCGCCGCTCCAGCCAGAGCTCCCTCGAGCAGGCCGACGGCTACGTCCGCTACGGGAACTTCGCCAGCTTCGGCGGCAAGACCCCGCGGCAGATGCACCCCGCCTCCTGCGCCGAGTGCGGCCAGATGACGGAGGTCCCCTTCGTCCCCCGCGGCGAGCGCCCCGTCTACTGCTCGAACTGCTACAGCAAACTGAAGCCCCCGCGCGAAGAAGTCGCCCGCCAGTAGCGGCCGAAGCGCCCCGGGGCGAGGCCCGGCCCCATGCTCGCTGACCCCCGCCTCCGCCAGCTCTCGCGCATCTACCAGCGGCCCCTCGAGACCGAGGATGCCGCCCGGCAGGCCGTCGCTGCCGACCCCGGCATCCTCGCCTCCGCCCTCTTCATCGAAGCCGCCGAGAGCGACGACGTCACCAGCATCGAAGCCGCCCTCGCCTACGCCGACGCCCGCCTCGCCGAACTCGCCCCCTTCACCGGCGAGGCCGCCGGCGAGGTCCGCCGCCTCCTCGCCGAGAAGCTCCAGGCCTGGGCCTCGGTCGCCTGACCGAATTCCTGTACGGCCGGTACAATCCGGGCCATCTCTCCTCGCCCGGAGGCAGCCCGTGCCCGACTTCGAAACCGTCCTCTACGAACTCCCGGCGCCCGGCGTCGCCCGCATCACTCAGAACCGCCCCGAAGCGCGCAACGCCCAGAACTACCAGCTCACCTACGACCTCAACGCCGCCTTCGATACCGCCGCCGCCGACGAGTCCGTGAAGGTCATCATCCTCGCCGGCGCCGGCCCCCATTTCTCCGCCGGCCACGACCTCCGCGGCGGCGGCCCGCCCCTCGCCAGCTACCCCACCGTCGGCACCTGGCGCGAATTCGGCAAAAAGGGCGCCGAGGGCTACATGGCGGTCGAAGAAGAAATCTACCTCGGCATGTGCCGCCGCTGGCGGAACATCCCCAAGCCCACCATCGCCCAGGTCCAGGGCAAGTGCATCGCCGGCGGCCTCATGCTCGCCTGGGTCTGCGACCTCATCGTCGCCAGCGACGACGCCATGTTCTCCGACCCCGTCGTCCAGATGGGCGTCTGCGGCGTCGAATACTTCGCCCACCCCTGGGAGCTCGGCGCCCGCAAAGCGAAGGAGATGCTCTTCACCGCCGACTGGGTGACCGCGCAGGATGCCCACCGCCTCGGCATGGTGAACCACGTCGTCCCCCGCGAGGAACTCGAAACCTTCACCCTCGAACTCGCGAAGAAGATTGCCGAAAAGCCATCGTTCGCGCTCAAGCTCGCCAAGGAAGCCGTCAACCAGACCCTCGAAGCGCAGGGCCAGTGGCAGGCGATGCTCGCCGTCTTCAACCTCCACCAGCTCGCCCACAGCCACAACCAGGAGCTCTACGGCATGCGCATCGACCCCAACGGCATCCCGGGGGCCGTCCGGCGCCAGTAGGCGGGGCGGCGGCCCCGCCGCTTCGCCGCGGGATGCGGGCGCTCCGCGCCCGCGGTTGAAGGTTGGAGGTTGGAGGTTGAAGGTTGATGCCTCGCCCGCCTCCCGGTTCCCGCCTCCCGGTTCCCCGTTCCCGGCTGCGTCCCAACTCCCAACTCCGTAGCCGCGGGGCTCCGTCCCCGCGGAGGGCCGGCGAGGCCCACCCCGCCGTTCGATTTCACCTGCGTTCGATTGCGCCGCCTCCCGGTTCCCCGTTCCCGGTTCCCGGACCATCCGTTGGGCGCATGGCGCCCCGCGGGGACGGAGCCCCGCAACTACCGGTGGAGGTTGGAGGTTGAAGGTTAGAGGTTGGAGGTTGACCGGCGCTCGCGCAGACGCACCCTCTCCCCCAACTCCCAACTCCCAACTCCCAACTCCCAACTCCCAACTCCGTAGGCGCGGGGCTCCGTCCCCGCGGAGGGCCGGCGAGGCCCACCCCGCCGTTCGATTTCGCCCGCGTTCGATTGCGCCGCCTCCCGGTTCCCCGTTCCCGGTTCGCGGACCATCCGTTGGGCGCATGGCGCCCCGCGGGGACGGAGCCCCGCGCCTACCGCTGGAGGTTGAAGGTTGAAGGTTGGAGGTTGTCCTCCCGCCTCCCGTCTCCCGCTTCCCGCCTCCCGCCTCACCCGCTCCCCTTCCCCCTTCCCGCCTCCCGCTTCCCGCCTCCCGCTTCCCGCCTCCCGCTTCCTGCCTCCCGCCCCCACCGCCGGCGCGGAGCGCCGGCATCCCGCGGCGCCGCCGGCGAAGCCGGCCAGCCATCCACCGCGGCGCCAGCCGCGCCACCCCCTACCGCCGCCCCGCCAGCCACGCCACCTGCGCGCTCTCCTCCAGCGCCGTCAGCCAGTGCAGCGCCTCCCAGAGCGTCGCCCCGCGCGCATACGCGCCGTGCCCGCGCAGCAGCACCACCACCGCCTCCTGCAGCGCCGCCGCCAGCTGCGCGATCTGGCCCGGCCCCTGCGGAATCACCGGCACCGCCTTCAGGAAGTGCTGCCCTTCGAAATCGATCGGCACGAAGCGGTCCGTCTCGAAGCTCAGCGCCACCGCGTAGCGCGGGTGGGCGTGGGCCGCCGCCCCCGCCCCCGTCATCGCGTAGATGGTCGAGTGGAGCACCGTATCGCTCGAAGGCGGCGGCCCCGTGTGCGTGCCGTCCGCCCGCACGAACGCGATGTGCCGCTCGCGCAGCCGGCCGAGCATCGTGCCCGTCCCCGTGATCCACATCCCGGCCCCGTCGCGGATGCTCAGGTTGCCGCCGTGACTCGAGACCAGCCCGAGGCGGTAGAGGTCCTCCCCCACCTCCTGCATCGTCGCGAGCACCTTCTCCGGTACGCCCGCCATCGCCCCGCCCCCGTCAGAACAGGTTCGGCAGCGCCGCCGTGCCCCCGCCGTCCACCTCGATCCGCTGACCCGTCAGGTAGAAGGCGTCGTCGCTGACGAGGAAGCGCACGACCTTCGCCACGTCCTCCGGCTGGCACACCCGGCCGAATGGCGAGCGCTGGTCGATCTCGCGCAGGTTCTGCACCCCCTGCGTCGCCCGCGCCAGCCGGCTGCCCATCTCCGTCTCCGTCAGCCCCGGCGCGACGATGTTCACCCGGATGTTGTACCGCCGCTCCTCCTTGTAGAGCGTCATCGCGAGCGCCTCCATCGCCGCCTTGCCCATGTTGTGGGGCGCGCCGTTCGGGCCCAGCATCCGCGCCGCCACGCTCGAAATCATGATGATGTCGCCCCGCGGCCGCGTCCGCATGCTCGGCAGCACCAGCTTCGAGAGGTAGTGCGGCCCGAACGCGTGCGTCCGCACCACCCGCTCCATCTCCGCCGGGTCCGTATCCGCCACGCTCAGCCCCCGGCTCGCGATGCCCGCGTTGTTCACGAGGATGTCGATGTACCCGAAATCGGCGATGACCTGCTCCACCATCGCCCGGTCCTGCTCGAAATCGTCCACCGAGGCCATGTACATCTTCGCCCGGCCGCCCATCCGCTCGATCTCCGCCACCGTCTCCCGCGCCGCCTCCTCATCCCGCCGGTAGTTCACCGCCACCGCCGCGCCATCGGCAGCCAGCGCCAGCGAAATCGCCCGGCCGATGCCCCGGCCGCCGCCCGTCACGAGCGCAACCCGTCCTTCCAGTCCCATGTCGGAAACTCCTGTCCGTCGTCGAATGTGCCGCCGATTCTACGGACACCCTGCGCTCAGCGCTTTTCCCGGCCCCTTGACACCGTGCCGTATACTCCGGCCAGCCTGTTCAAACTTTTGAATAGGATTCCGCCCGGCAGCGAGGTGCTCACCCCATGGTCATGGCCGAAGAACGCGTCACCAGCCCCTTCCTCGAAGGCAACTTCGCCCCCGTCCGCGAAGAAGTCACCGCCGAGAACCTCCCCGTCATCGGCGAACTCCCCGAAGGCCTCGAGGGCATGTTCGTCCGCAACGGCCCCAACCCCCAGTTCGACGTCATCAAGAACTACCACTGGTTCGGCGGCGACGGCATGCTCCACGGCGTCCGCATCAAGGACGGCCGCGTCTCCTACCGCAACCGCTACGTCCAGACCGAAGCCTACCGGCGCGAAAAAGCCGCCGGCCGCGCGCTCTGGGGCAGCGGCCTCGGCCAGCCCGAATTCGATAACCCCAACGGCCCCTCCCGCGGCAACACCGGCAACACCGCCCTCGTCTGGCACGACGGCCGCCTCTTCGCCCTCTGGGAAGCCGGCGACCCCCACCACATCAAGCTCCCCGGCCTCGAAACTCTCGGCACCTACACCTACAACGGCCGCCTCCTCCACGCCTTCACCGCCCATCCCAAGGTCGATGAGAAGACCGGCGAAATGCTCTTCTTCGGCTACAACATGATGGGCTTCGATATGGCGAAGCAGGGCGCCAGGGTGCCCTACCTCCAGTACTCCGTCGTCAGCCCCGAAGGCGAAATCGTCCTCACCACCCCCATCGACCTCCCGCGCGGCGTCATGATGCACGACTTCGCCGTCTCGGAGCACTACTCCATCTTCATGGACCTCCCGCTCGTCTTCGACATGCAGCGGGCGATGTCCGGCGAATCGCCCCTCTACTTCAACAAAGACCTGCCCGCCCGCTTCGGCATCCTTCCCCGCCACGCGGGCGGCGACCAGATCCGCTGGTTCGAAACCCCGCCCTGCTACGTCTTCCACACCCTCAACGCCTTCGAAGAGGGCGACGACATCGTCCTCGATGCCTGCCGCATGGAGGACGTCGACCTCGGCTCGCTCGATTCCTCCGTCGCGCCCACCCCGGAGGACCGCCGCCTCATCCGCGAGGACGCCAACCAGGTTCTCTACCGCTGGCGCTTCAACCTGAAGACCGGCGCCGTCAAGGAAGAGCCCCTCGACGACCAGGTCAGCGACTTCCCCCGCGTCAACGACGCGCTCGTCGCCTACCAGGCGCGCTACGGCTACACCGCCCGCTTCGAAGCCGGCAACGGCATGCCCGAATCCGACGCCATCATCAAGTACGACCTCCACACCGGCCGCCACTGGGTCCACTACCACGGCAAGGGCCGCTACGGCGGCGAAGGCGTCTTCGTCCCCCGGCCTGGCGCGACCGCCGAGGACGACGGCTACGTCGTCACCTACGTCTACGACCGGAACACCGGCGGCTCCGAGTTCGTCATCATCAACGCGCAGGATGTCGAAGCCCCGCCCGTGGCGCGCGTGCCGCTGCCCCAGCGCGTGCCCTACGGCTTCCACGGCGCCTGGATCAGCGAAGAGCGCATCCAGAACCAGAAGTAGCTGTCCGGCTGCCCGGCAGCCCCCTCCCCCGGCCCGGCCCGCCCCGCGGCGGTTCGCCCCCCGCGCAGCGGCCGGGCCGCGTGCTGCCGCCTACCAGTCGTCCCAGGCCCGGCCCCGGCGCGGCCCCCGCGCCTCCTGCAGCAGCTCGTCCGGGTGCTCGAGCTCGAAGAGGCTGACCCGCCGGCCCACCAGCTCCTCGATCCGCCGGTAGAGCAGCTCCTCGGGCACCGACTGCCGCGCCGTCAGCCACTGCTCCAGCTCCTCCAGCCGCACCCCCTCCGGCAGCGCATGCCCCGGCGGCGCCTCCGCGAGGAACCGCAGGCAGTACCCGCAGCCCGCCGCGCTCGTGATCGGCACGAGGTGGATGTCGCACTCCTCCGCCAGGTAACCGTACGGCCAGCGGCCGCGGCGAAGGTCTCCCGGGGGCGGATAGCTCGTCATCGCTCCCATTGTGGCATCCGGGCCTCCCCGTGCGCATACCTTACGAATGGTTGCCGGCTGGCATTCCGTGCGCTAGGCTGATAGTTGCGATCGCAATCACATCGACGAACAAGGAGCCGCCAGTGTCCTCCGCACCCGCAACTGCTACCTGGACCATCGACCCCGCCCACTCCTCCATCGAGTTCGCCGTCAAGCACATGGTCATCGCCACCGTGCGCGGCACCTTCACCCGCTTCGACGCCGACCTCGAGATCGACGAGGCCGACCTCGCCCGCTCCCGCGCCACCGTGCGCATCGAGGCCGCCAGCGTCGAAACCCGCCAGCCCGACCGCGACAACCACCTCCGCTCGGCCGACTTCTTCGACGCCGAGAACTACCCCCACATCACCTTCACCACGACCGCCATCGAACCCGCCGGCCGCGGCGCCTTCCGCATCACCGGCGACCTCGCCATCCGCGGCACGGTCCGCCCGGTGACCTTCGACGCCGAGGTCCACGGCCCCGCGAAGAACCCGTTCGGCAAGACGGTCGTCGCCGTCAGCGCCTCCGGCAAGATCAACCGGAAGGACTTCGGCCTCACGTGGAACGCGCCCCTCGAGGCGGGCGGCTGGCTCGTCGGCGACGAGGTCCGCATCAGCGCCGACTTCGAGCTCGTGAAGCAGGACTGAGGCCCGCGCCTCAGCCGTTCTGCCCGCCGAACTCCGCGAACGAGCCGTGCCGCCCGGCGCCCCCCGCGAACCGGGCGGCACCGGCCTGCGTCTCCCCGGAGGCGATGACGGCCATCCCCAGCCGCGTCTCGTTCCGCATCGCCTCCTCGAACGGCAGATCCCATTGCTCCCGCGCCGATTGCCGGTCGCTCCGCAGGCAGCGCTGGGGGAAGGCCGCCAGCTGCCGCGCCAGCTCCTTCGCCGCCGCGAGCGCCTCCCCCGGCTCCGTCAGCCGGTTCGCCAGCCCCATCATCCGCGCCTCCTCCCCGCTCACCCCGCGCCCCGTGAGGATGAGGTCCATGGCGTGGCTCTCCCCGATGAGCCGCGGCAGCCGCACCGTGCCCCCGTCGATGAGCGGCACGCCCCAGCGCCGGCAGTACACCCCGAACACCGCATCCCGCGCCGCCACCCGCAGGTCACACCACAGCGCCAGCTCGAGCCCGCCCGCCACAGCGTGCCCCTCAACCGCCGCGATGACCGGCTTCGAAAGCCGCATCCGCGTCGGTCCCATCGGCCCGTCGCCCTCTTCGCGCACCACGTTGCCCTGCCCTGACGCCACGGCCTTCAGGTCCGCCCCGGCGCAAAACGTGCCCCCTGCACCGGTCAGCACCGCAACGGCCAGCGCCTCGTCGGCCTCGAACCGGCGGAAGGCCGCGGCCAGCTCCGCCGCCGTCGCGCGGTCGACCGCGTTCCGCACCTCCGGCCGGTCGATGGTCACGATGGCGAGGGGCCCCTCGGTTTCGTAGCGCACGGTCATCGTTCCAGCACCTCCGGCCGCCGATCCTACTCCCCGGCCGCGGCCTTGCGGAGCCCCGGCCCCCGCTCTACGCTCCCGCCGCGATGACTGCCCCCGCCGACCTCTCCATCGCCGTTACCCCGACCGCGGACCTCTCCCCGGGCGACCGCGACGCCATCCTCGCGCTCTTCCGCCAGAACTACCGCGAGGCCAATGCCGCCTATCTCGAGAAGTCCCTCCACGTGCTCGCCTTCGCCGCCATCGCCCGCGACCCGGAGGGGCGCCCCGCCGGCTTCGCCCTCGGCGAGCCCCGCGTCATCGACCTCCCCCGGCTGCCCGCCCAGCCCGTCCGGCTCGCCGGGCTCTGCTGCGTCGACCCCGCCTTCCGCCGCCAGGGCCTCTTCCGGCGCCTCGAGCACGCCGTCCTCTCCGCCCGCGAGCTCCCGGCCGCCCCCCGCTGGCTCTCCGCCGGCCGCATGGCCCACCCCGCCAGCTTCCGCACCATGTCCGCCAACCCGACCGTCGTGCCCCGCCGCGGCATGCGCCCCACCCCGTGGCAGCAGGCCGTCGGCGCCGCCATCGCCGCCGCCTACGGCACGCGCGAATTCGACCCCGAAACGTTCGTCTGCCGCGGCACCGGCGCGCCCATCGGCTGGCCCATCATCGACATCGAAGCCGCCCCGGAAGAATGGGAGCTCTTCCGGCCCGTCGACCGCACCCGCGGCGATTCCCTCCTCGGCATCAGCTGGACGCCCGATGCCCCGCCCGGCTGGGACGACCCCGCCGTCCGCCCCTGAGCCGGCGCCGCCTACGAATCGAGCTGCGGCGGGAAATCGAAATCGCCCCGCTCGCGCAGCTGCTCGAGGATCTTCCGCGCCATCTCGTCCATCTGCTCCGGCGTGATGCCCATCCGCTCCAGCGTCTGCCGCATCAGCCGCTGCACTTCCTCCATGTCCTGCCGAATGAGCGCATCGGCCAGCTCCAGCTGCGTCTCGATCGCCACGAACCGCTCCCGCCGCTCCGTCTCGTTCGGCGTCGAGAGAATCGTCGACATCAGCCGCGTGAACAGCGTCGTCGTCCGCGCAATCCGGATCCGGTCGTCCGGGTGGGGCGGGAACTCGCCCGTCACCGCCACCTCGAGCCCCGTCCGCGTATCCCGCGCTGCGTACTGCTCGGCCATGCCTCCAGCCTACACCATCGCCCGCCTTCCCTCCCCTCCAGCCGGGCCCTCCGATATCCTCGAACCGTGCCCGTCCCCCATCCCGCCCTCCAGCGCCTCGCCGATGCGTACGCCGCCTGGTGGATCGACCTCCTCGGCGAGCACAATCACGTCGGCGGCCTCGAAACCACCCGCTGGCTCCTCCAGCGCGCCGGGCTCGGGCCCGGCAAAGTCATGCTCGATGCCGGCGCGTTCGTCGGCGCCGCCGCCCGCCTCGCCGCCGCCGAGACCGGCTGCCGCGCCGTCGCCGCCGACCTGAACCCCGAGTTCCTCGCCGCCGGCCGCGAACTCCCCGGCGGCCGCGCCGTCCAGTGGGTCGCCGCCGACAGCCGCCGCCTCCCCTTCCGCGACGCCGCCATCGACAGCATCTGGGCGCTCGACACCGAGGTCGCCTACCACGAGTTCAACCGCATCGCGGCCCCCGGCGCCACCCTCTGCCTCTGCTGCGAAGCCCCCTCCGACGCCCGCGGCGGCCTCGATGCCTTCATCGAAGACTGGGAGCGGGCCGGCTGGCAGCTCGCCGCCCACCGCCCGCTCTCCGCAGAGGCCGCCCACACCTGGCGCACCGCCGAAGCCGAACTCGTCCGCCGCCGCCCCTACTTCGAACAGCGCTACGGCACCCGCACCTACCTCCGCCAGCTCGACCTCGTCGCCTACCTCGTCCAGGCCTACGAGCGCGGCGAACAGGGCCACGCGCTCTTCGTCTTCCGCCGCGCCTGACGTTGTCCGTTCCTGCCGCCCCGGTAGAGTCTCGGCGGTGAAGCTCCTCCGCATCGGCATCTCCGACGACGTCTTCGGCCCCCTGCGCGACGAAGAACGCTCCTGGCACATCGTGCAGGAGCGGCTCGCTGCCGCCTTCGGCGAGCCGGTCGAAACCGTCCTGAAATCCGCCTGGCCGAACGATGCCTACCCCGACGTCATCGAGCGCTGGGTCGAACGCGAGCAGCCGGACGCCGTCTTCCTCGCCGTCGCCTCGTACTGGGTCTCGTTCCCGTCCGCCCCCCTGCGGCTCCAGCGCTCCCGGCTCGCCGGGCTGCCGCTCATCGGCAGGCTCGGCCTCCGCGCCAGCGGCAACCCCGTCATCGCCCACAACGCCGCCTTTCGCGCCCTGCGCCGCGCTGCCTTCTCCAGCGTCGGTTACGCCTATCACTTCGAGCCCGCCGAATGCGCCGCCCGCGTCGAAGAAGCGGCCCGGCGCATCCTCCGGCACGAAGATATCGCCCTCGGCATCCGGGGGCCGATGCCGCTCGGCATCCCCCTCCCGCCGCGCATCGCCGCCGAATCGCGCGCCCGCCTCGCGGATTTCGAACGGCGCGTCCGCGGCATCTGCGAGCGGCTCCACGTCGCCTACCAGCCGCCCGGCCCCGGCGAGCCGCCGTCCCGCAGTGAGCTCCAGGCGGACCTCACCCACGTCAACGCCCGCGGCCACGCCCGCCGCGCCGAGCACGAATACCGGCTCATGCTCCGCGCCCTCGAAGCCGTCCGCGGCCCCGCCGGGAAGTAAGGAGGTTGGAGGTTGGAGGTTGGAGGTTGGAGGTTGGAGGTTGGAGGTTGGAGGTTGGAGGTTGGAGGTTGGAGGTTGGAGGTTGGAGGTAGTCCTCCCTCCCAGCTCCCAACTCCCGCCTCCCGCCTCCCTCCTCCCAACCCCGTCTCCTGCTACCCTTGAAGCCACCGCACCCCCACCACGCCGCAGGGAGCCGCCATGTCCGTCCTCCGCCACGCCGACCCCGAAGTCGCTGCCATCATCGAGGCTGAGCGCACCCGCCAGGTCGAATCGCTCGAGATGATCGCGAGCGAAAACTACGCCTCCGCCGCCGTCCTCGAAGCCACCGGCTCCGTCTTCACCAACAAATACGCCGAGGGCTACCCCGGCAAGCGCTACTACGCCGGCAACCAGCATTCCGACCGTCTCGAACAGCTCGCCATCGACCGCGCCAAGCAGCTGTTCGGCGCCGACCACGCCAACGTCCAGCCCACCAGCGGCGCCGAGGCCAACATGGCCGCCTACCTCGCCTTTGCGAACCCCGGCGACACCATCATGGGCATGGAGCTCTCCCAGGGCGGGCACCTCACGCATGGCTCCCCGGTCAACTTCTCGGGCCGCTTCTACCGGTTCGTCCCCTACACCGTCGACCGCGAAACCGAAACCATCGACATGGCCGAGGTTCGCCGCCTCGCCCGGGAGGCGAAGCCCCGCATCATCGTCGCCGGCGCCACGGCCTACCCCCGCCGCATCGATTTCGCCGCCTTCGCGGAGGTCGCGCGCGAAGTCGGCGCCCTCCTCATGGTGGACATGTCCCACATCGCCGGGCTCGTCGCCGGCGGCGCCCACCCCAGCCCCATCCCCCACGCCGACCTCGTGACCACGACCACCCACAAGACGCTCCGCGGGCCGCGCGGCGCCCTCGCCCTCTGCAAGGCCGAGCACGCCGACGCCCTCGACCGCGGCGTCTTCCCGGGCACCCAGGGCGGCCCCCACCTTCACAGCATCGCCGCCAAGGCTGTCGCGTTCGCCGAAGCCCTGCGCCCCGAATTCCGCGACTACGCCGCCCAGGTCGTTCGCAACGCTGCCGTCCTCGCCGAGGAGCTCCAGCGCGCCGGCCTGCGGCTCGTCTCCGGCGGCACCGACAACCACCTCATCCTCGTCGACTGCGGCTCCGTCGGCATCAGCGGCCTCAAGGCGCAGAACGCCCTCCAGGGCGCCGGCATCGTCACCAACCGCAACACCATCCCCTACGACCAGCGCTCCGCCTACGTCACCAGCGGCCTCCGCCTCGGTACCCCCGCCCTCACCAGCCGCGGCATGAAGGAGGACGAAATGCGCCGCGTCGCCGGCTGGATCGTCCGCGTCCTCAAAGACCCGGACGGCGAAGGCGTCCGCGACGCCGTCCGCGCCGAGGTCGCCGAGTTCGCCCGCGCCTATCCCGTCCCCGGCATCACCGACGCCGAACCGGCCGCGGCTACCGTCTAGCACCGGCCCGTGCTACCCTCGACCGTTGACCCGGGGTTCCGGTTCTCCCCCTCGGAGGACAATCCCATCGCCCGGGCTGAGGTTCCATGAGGGAATACGAACTCACGGTCGTCTACGACCTCTCCGTGCAGGAAACGGGCGGCCCCGCTGCCAGCGAGGAGCGCCTCAAGCAGCTCGTCGAATCCCGCGGCGGCAAACTCCTCAAGCTCGATCACTGGGGCCGGCGGCGCATGGCCTATCCCATCCGCCATGCCATCGATGCCGACTACATCGTCAGCCGCATCGAAGCCGAGCCCTCCGCCGTCAGCGGCATCGAAACCGCTCTCCGCATCGATGAGAAGGTCTACCGCCACCTCATCGTCCGCGCCGACGAGCTGCCGGCCCCGCCGCCCCCGCGCGAGCCGCGCGAACCCCGCGCCGAAGCTGCGCCCGCGCCCTCCGCAGCGGCTTCGCCTGCTCCCGAGCCCGCGGCCGAAGCGGCGCCCGCGCCCGAAGCGACAGCCCCTGTCGCCGAATCCAGCGACACTCCGGCCGCGGCCGATGCGCCCGCCGGCGACCCGGCCGAATCCTAGCCCGGAGGCCCCCACATGGCGGGACTGAACAAAATCCTCCTCATCGGCAATGCCGGCCGCGATGCCGAGCTGCGCTACCTCTCCAGCGGCACCCCGCAGTGCCAGTTCAGCCTCGCCGTCAACAACCGCCGCAAGAACCAGCAGACCGGCGAATGGGAAGAGCAGACCGAATGGTTCAACATCGTCGTCTGGGGCGACATGGCCGAGCGCGTCTCGCAGTACATCACGAAGGGCAAGCAGCTCTTCGTCGAAGGCCGCGTCCAGACCCGCTCGTGGGAAGATGACCAGGGCCAGAAGCACTACCGCACCGAAGTCATCGCCCAGAACCTCCAGCTCCTCGGCGGCCCGCGCGACCCGGCCGCCGGCGACGACTGGGGGAACGGCGGCTCCAGCCGCTCCCGCTTCGGCGCCCGCGGCGATATCGACGAGCCCGGCTTCGGCCGCCCGCGCGGCGGCAGCATCCCCCGCGAGGACGTCGACGTCGACGACCTCCCCTTCGAATGACCCAGCCCGCTGGCCCCGCCAGCCCGCCCGCGGCCGGTTCGCCGCGAAACCCCGGTCCCCGCACCGCGGAGACGAACCCAACGGGAAGGATCAACGACCATGACCTCTGAAGAACGCACCACCCCCGCACCCGCCGCCGAAGGCGAGCGCCCCGCACGCCAGCAGCGCCCCCGCTACACCAACCGCCGCAAAGTCTGCCGCTTCTGCGTCGAAAAGATGGACGGCGTCGATTACAAGGACATCGCCCGCCTCCGCATGTACATCTCCGACCGCGGCAAGATCGAGCCCCGGCGCAAGACCGGCACCTGCCTCAAGCACCAGCGCCTCGTCGCCACCGCCATCAAGCGCGCCCGGCACCTCGCGCTCCTGCCCTACACGCTCGAGCACATCCGCAAGACCGGCATCTTCCCCATCCGCGGCTAACCCCGCCGCCCGCGGCCCCCACCGGAGCAAGCCATGGCTCGACGCGAACGCACCACCGCCCTCCCCCGCCAGCGGCCCCGCGAAGCGCGGCCCGGCGCCCGCGGCGGCTTCTTCCTCACCACCGAGGAGACCCTCCGCCTGCTCATCCTCGGCGGCGCCTCCCTCCTCCTCGTCATCGTCCTCGGCCTCCTCGGCTGGCGGTGGTACGACCAGACCTTCCGCGTCCCCGAAAAGGTCATCCTCCAGGTCGGCGATGAGCGCTTCAGGCTGAAGTACTACGCCGACCGCCTCTTCCCCTACGCCCAGTCCGTCGCCGGCTCCGGCATCAACCTCGGCCTCGCCGAGCAGCAGCTCCTCACCCAGCTCGAAAACGAGGCCATCGTCAACGCCATCGCCCGCGAGCGCGGCATCACCGTCACGCCCGACGACGTCACCAACGAAATCGCCAGCCAGCTCGGCGTCCCCGCCGGCGGCGCCGGCACCACCTTCGATACCCTCTACCGCCAGCGGCTCCAGTCGCTCACCATGAGCGACGCCAACTACCGCCGCTGGGTCGAAGCGCAGGTCTACCGCAAGAAGCTGAAGGACGCCATCCTCGCCGATATCGGCGACACCACCGAGATGGTCACCCTCCGGACCATCATCACCACCACCGAAGACGAAGCCAAAGCCGCGCTCGCCCGCATCCAGGCCGGCGAAGACATGGGCACCGTCGCCCAGACCGCCTCCAAAGACCTCAACTCCCGCCAGAAAGACGGCATCATGGACCCCGAGCCGCCCGCGCTCCTCCCCGCCGCCGTCCAGGCCGCCATCGAAGGCAAGCCCGCCGGCAGCGAGATCATCGGCCCCGTCCAGCTCGCCAACGGCGACTGGTGGATCCTCCGCATCGAAAAGCGCGACCCCAACGCCACCCCCTCCGACACCCAGAAGTCCCAGCTCGCCGACCTCCGCATCGACGAGCTCATCAAGGAGAAGCGCGCCACCATCACCATCCGGCGCAACATCACCAGCAGCGATTTCCGCTGGGCGGAGGAGCATGCCAACTAAAGACGGCCGCCACCAGATCGGCGTCGGCCTCATCGGCCTCGGCGTCGTCGGCTCCGGCGTCGCCCGCGCCCTCCTCGAGCGGCGCGACTACTTCGCCCGCCAGGTCGGCGCCGAGCTCGTCGTCCGCCGCGCCGCCGTCCGCGATACCGCCAAGCCCCGCGCCGTCGACCTCCCCCCCGGCACCATCACCGCCGACGTCGACGCCATCCTCAGCGACCCCGAGATCGACATCGTCGTCGAAGTCATCGGCGGCGAAGAGCCGGCCGGCACCTACATCCGCCGCGCCATCGAAGCCGGCAAACACGTCGTCACCGCCAACAAAGAGCTCATCGCCAAGAGCGGCCCCGCCCTCCTCGCCGAGGCCCACCGCCGCGGCCTCGACATCATGTTCGAAGCCAGCGTCGGCGGCGGCATCCCCCTCATCGCCCCGCTCCGGCGCGACCTCCTCGCCAACAAGATCACCTCCATCCGCGCCATCATCAACGGCACCACCAACTACATCCTCACCAGCATGGCGAACAACGCCGCCGTCGCCGAAGCGCTCCACCGGCAGGGCCTCGAACCCCCGCCCGGCGGCTACGCCGAGGCCCTCCGCGCCGCCCAGGAGCTCGGCTACGCCGAGCCCGACCCCACCAACGACGTCGAGGGCTACGACGCCGCCTACAAGCTCGCCATCATGGCCACCCTCGGCTTCCGCACCCGCGTCCACCCCTCCCAGGTTCACACCGAAGGCATCACCCGTCTCTCCGCCAGCGACTTCGAAGCCGCCCGCGAACTCGGCTACGCCATCAAGCTCCTCGCCATCGCCGAGCGGACCAGCGCCGGCATCATCGCCCGCGTCGCCCCCGCCTTCATCCCCCTGCACGAACCCCTCGCCCGCGTCGACGGCGTCTACAACGCCGTCCAGATCCACGGCGACCTCACCGGCACCGTCCTCTTCCAGGGGCGCGGCGCCGGCTCCGAACCCACCGCCTCCGCCGTCGTCGCCGACCTCCTCGACCTCGCCCACGCCATCGTCCTCGGCGCCCGCGAACGGAAATACTGGGGCCCCGAAGGCGATATCCCCGTCCTCGGCCTCGAACACCTCGAAACCCGCTACTATCTCCGCGTGAAGGTCACCGACCGCCCGGCGTCCTCGCCCAGATCGCCCGCACCCTCGGCGACCACGACGTCAGCATCGCCGCCGTCAGCCAGAAAGAAACCGACACCGACGCCCAGACGGCCGACCTCGTCATCATGACCCACCGCGCCCGCGAAGGCGCCGTCCAGGCCGCCCTGCGCGATATCGCCACGCTCCCCGTCGTCGTCCAGGTCTCAGCTTCCTCCGCGTGGAGGGCTGAGATGCCCGGCGAGCCCCAGGCCCAGGCGCATCACCGAGACTCCTCACCTGGCTCGAAGGGCCAGCTCCGCGCCGCCCGCGAAGAGACAGGCCCGCCCGTCGCCTACCTCGACCAGCTCCGCCGCCAGGTCCACGACCTCTCCGAGCAGCTCGACGCCGCGGAGCGCGCCCTCCGCGAGCTCGAGCCGCGCTTCCTCCCCTTCCGCGGCCTCCCCGAAAAACTCAACAGCATCGACCAGGCCATGGAAGACCTCCGCCAGGCCGTCAGCACCACCCGCGCCGAGGCCGACAACCAGTTCCGCCTCCTCCGCGCCGAATCCGAATACGACCGGCAGGAGCGCTCCGAAGTCATCCGCCGCGTCGATTCCGCCGCCCACCAGCTCGGCCTCGTCCTCGCCGACGTCGCCCAGGTCCAGCAGCAAACCGCCCAGGTCGCCCAGCAGCTCCAGGCCCTCCTCGAACGCCAGCGCGAGGTCGAACAGCAGGTCCACCAGTTCGGCCTCCGCCTCGACCGCTCCATCGAAGTCAACCGCGACCTCGAAGAACGCATCAAGCAGGTCCTCCTCGGCGACCTCGACGACCGCTTCGAAGTCGTCTTCGAACGCCTCCAGGTCGTCGGCGAAATGGTCCGCCGCAACGAAGAGCTCATCAGCACCGTCGCCCACGAGCGCGACTACCGCCAGGAGCTCATCGACGAGATCGCCCTCTGGCGCGAAGAGCACCACCGCATCGACAATCGCCTCAACCAGCTCGAAGAGGTCACCGACCGCCTCGTCGGCGTCATCGATAAGCTGCAGGGCGAAATCACCCTCCTCGAAGGGCGCCACTCCGGCCTCGGCGAGCGCGTCGCCACCATGCGCCGCGATATCGCCGAAGTCGTCGACCACGTCCGCGAAGAGTTCGCCAAGTTCAACGCCATGTACGAAAAACAGCGCCGGAAGCAGATCCAGGTCCTCGAGCAGGAGCTCCGCGAGATGAAGTTCCACGCCTTCCGGCCGCCGGAGGAACCGTGACCGCCGCCACCGTCCGCCCCCGGGGCGTCCTCTACCGCTGGGCCGAGGTGCTCCCCCTCACCGACCAGACCCCCCGCATCTCGCTCGGCGAAGGCGAAACCCCCCTCGTCCGCTCCGCCGCCCTCGCCGCCGAATGCGGCCTCGATGAGCTCTGGTTCAAGCTCGAAGCCTGCAACCCCACCGGCTCCTTCAAAGACCGCGGCATGGTCGTCGCCGTCGCCAAGGCCCTCGAAGCCGGCGCCCGCGCGATCCTCTGCGCCTCCACCGGCAACACCAGTGCCAGCGCCGCCGCCTACGCCGCCCACACCGGCATCGATTGCCTCGTCCTCGTCCCCGGCGGTAAAGTCGCCGCCGGAAAGATGGCGCAGGCCGCCGCCTACGGCGCCCGCATCATCGAAATCGACGGCAACTTCGATGACGCCCTCCGCGCCGCCCGCGTCCTCACCGAACGCCACCCGGTCGCGCTCGTCAACTCCGTCAATCCGCACCGCATCGAAGGCCAGAAGACCGCCGCCTACGAAATCTGCGACGTCCTCGGCGATGCCCCGGAGGTCCTCGCCATCCCCGTCGGCAACGCCGGCAACATCACCGCCTACTGGCGCGGCTTCACCGAATGCGCCGAGCGCGGCCTCGCCAGCCGCCACCCCCGCATGTGCGGCTTCCAGGCCGCCGGCGCCGCCCCGCTCGTCTCCGGCCAGCCCGTCGCCAACCCCCAGACCATCGCGACCGCCATCCGCATCGGCAACCCGGCCAGCTGGCAGACCGCCATCGCCGCCCGCGACGAATCCGGCGGCCTCATCGAAGCCGTCACCGACGACGATATCCTCGAGGCCTACCGGCTCCTCGCCCGCCGGGAAGGCCTCTTCGTCGAACCCGCCAGCGCGGCCTCCGTCGCCGGCCTGCTGAAGCTCGGCCGCGCCGGCCGCCTCCGCGGCGGCCGCGCCGTCGCCATCCTCACCGGCCACGGCCTCAAGGACCCGGATACCGCCCTCGCCGCCTGCCAGCCGCAGATCGTCCGCGCCCCCGCCACCGTCGAGGGCATCGAAGCCGCCCTCGGCTGGTAGCCCCGGCTGGCAGCTACTCCACCTTCAGCCCCAGCACCTCCGGCGCCGCCGGCGGATACCGCAGGTCGAGCGACTCCAGCTTCTCCACCAGCGCCCGCGCCACCACCAGGTCGCGATACCACTTCCGGTCCGCCGGCACCACGTGCCACGGCGCGTGCTTCGTGTTGCACCGCTCCAGCGCATCTTCGAACGCCTCGAGGTACGCATCCCAAAGCTTCCGCTCCTCGAGGTCGCTCAACCGGAATTTCCACTGCTTCTTCGGGTTGTCGATCCGCTCCTGCAGCCGCGCCCGCTGCTCGTCCTTCGAAATCGCGAGGAAGAACTTCATCACGATCGTCCCGTTCCGCTGCAGGTACGCCTCCATCTGGTTGATGTCCTCGTACCGCTGCTCCCACACCTCCTTCGGCACGATCCCCTTCACCCGCTCCACCAGCACCGCCTCGTAATACGACCGGTTGAAGATCGTGATGTGCCCCCGCTCCGGCATCTTCTTGTGGTAGCGCCAGAGGTAATCGTGCGCCAGCTCCTCCGGCGTGGGCACCTTGAAGCTCTCCACCGAACAGCCGATCGGCCCCACCTGCTCGAAGACCGAGTTGATCGTCCCGTCCTTCCCGGCCGTGTCGATGCCCTGCAGCACCACCAGCATCGCGTACCGCGCATCGGCGTAGAGCAGGTTCTGCAGCTCGTTCAGCCGCACGCGGAGGCCGATCAGTTCCGCCTCTGCCGCCTCCTTCTCGACCCCGTTCGACGCCGCGGGGTCGAACTTCCGCAGGTCGATCCGCGCATGCGGGGGGAACACGATGGGCTGGTGATGACCGCTGGCGTGGCTGTTGCTCATGCCGGCGATTATCCGCCCGCTGGCCCGCCCCCTGCACGCCGGGCCGCCCGCCGCCGCCGCTGCTCCGCCGGCAGCGCCTCCTCGAAATGGTCCTTCCACTCCGGCTCCGGCGCCTCGCAGCCAGCCTTCGGCACGAAGACCGAGCGCTCCACCAGCTGCATCTTGTGGATGTAGCGCGGGCAGTTCGGGAACACCTCCTCCACCTGCACCCGCACGACGAACTGCGCCCCCGGCCACGCCGCCGCCAGCGGGTCCGCCCAGTCGATCGAGGCCGTCCCGTTCAGCCGCATCCGCCACTGGTTCGCGAAATCGATGAACAGCATCCCCACGCGCCCCGTCTCGAGGATGTTCCCCGCCGTCATGAACTGCCCGTTCCCGTCGTAGCTCGGAAACGCGATCGTCCGCTCATCCAGCACCCGCACGAAGCCCGGCTCGCCGCCCTTGTACGAACAGTCCAGCCGGCCGTCCGCCCCCTGCGTGGCGATGAAGAACATATCCATCCGCTCGATGAACCGCCGGTCGCCCTCGCTGAGCCGGTCCCGCACCGTCTTTTCGGTAATCGCGTCCGCCAGCCGGCGCGTATCGAACCGGTCCTGCACCTCGCGCGCGCCCTCGCCATGCGTGAATGGCATCGTCCCCCTCCTTGCCCCATGGCCGCCTCCTGCGGTCTACTGGGCCCGCGCACACTCTACACCCGCGAGGCAACGCCCCGATGCCCAGCCGCCGCGCCGAAATCGCCCTCACTCCCGAAGAGCAGGAGCAGTTCCTGAAGGAGGGCTGGACCCTCCAGGTCGCCTCCATCGGCCCGAAGGGCTACCCCCACCTCGTCGCCATGTGGTACGTCGTCATCGACGGCATGGTCCACTTCACGACCTTCGCCAAGAGCCAGAAGGTCCTCAACCTGCGCCGGAACCCGAAGATCACCGTCATGCTCGAATCCGGCAAGCTCTACCAGGAGCTCAAGGGCCTCGTCATCGAAGGCGACGCCGAGATCATCGAGGACACCCCCTTCACCGCCCGCGTCATGGGCCTCGTCGGCGAAAAGTACAACGGTATCCCCGCGCCGATGGAAACGCCGGAGGCCGCCCTCAAGGTCGCCTCCAAGCGCGTCACCGTCCGCGTCCGCCCCGTCGACGTCTACTCCTGGGACCACGCGAAGCTCGGCGGCCGCTACTAGGCCGCCCCGCAGGCGCGCCGCCGCGCTACTGCTGCGGCCGCCGCGCCGCCCGCCGGATGGCGAAGCCCGCTGCCTCCACCCGCCGCGTCATCCCGAGCTTGCTCAAGATGTCGCTCACGTGGTGCTTCACCGTCTTCTCCGAGAGGTAGAGCTGCTCGCCGATCTCCCGGTTCGTGAGCCCCTCGGCGATGAGGTCGAGGATCTTCAGCTCCCGCTCCGTCAGCTGCGCCGCCAGCCGGTCCTCCTCGGTGACGATGTTCCCCCGCCGGATCTGTTCGATGACCGCCGCCGAGCTCGCCGGGTCGAGCGTCTTGCCGCCCCGGCCCACCACCCGCATCGCCGCGACGAGGTCGTTTGTCTGCACGTCCTTCAGGAGGAAGCCGCTCGCCCCCGCCACGATCGCCTGCATCACCGCCTCCTCGTCGCTGTAGGAGGTGAGCATCAGCACGTTCGCCCCCGGCACCGCCGAGCGGATCTCCCGGCACGCCTCGATGCCGTTCAGCTTCGGCATCCGCACGTCCATCACCACGAGGTCCGGGTTCGTCTTCTTCGCCTCCCGCACCGCCTCCATCCCGTCGCGCGCTTCGCCCACCACGGAAAACTCCGGGTGGCCCCGCAGCGCCGCCTTCAGCCCCTGCCGGACCAGGTCGTGGTCGTCCGCCAGCAGGACGTGGATCGTGCCGTCTGCCGTCGCCGTCATAGCTCCTCCTCATCGTCGCGGTGCCGCGGGATCGCGACCCGCACCGTCGTGCCCATCCCGGGGATGGGGATGATGGTCAGCTCCGCGCCGAGCCGCTCCGCGCGCGTCCGCATCGTGATGGTGCCGAGCCCCCGCCGCGTCGTCGCCTCTTCGAAGCCGACGCCGTTGTCCTGGATGGTCAGCACCGTCGCGTCGTTCGTTTGCCGCAGGTCGACCGCGATTTTCGTCGGCGCCCCGTGCCGCACTGCGTTCGAAAGCGCCTCCCGCGCGATGTAGAGCAGGTCCTCCGATTCCCGCGTCGTCAGCTCCTGCAGCGCCGCCGCCGAGATGTTGACCACCGTCGCGATGCTCGAAGGCACCAGCTGCCGGATGACGAACGCCAGGTCCCGCGTCAGTTCCGGCTGCTCGACCGGCGTGCCCGCCTCCAGCATCGTGATGTAGCTCCGGATGTCCGCGATGATTTCGTTGATCCGGCCCACCGCGTTCGCCAGCGCCTCCCGCGCTTCCGCCGGGTAGTCGGCCTGGTTCGCCATCGCGTCGCACTCGAGCCCGAGCGCGTAGAGCGCCTGGATCGTCCCGTCGTGGAGGTCGTGCGCGATCCGCTCCCGCTCCTCCAGCAGGAAGATGCGGCCGCGCCGCTCCCGCGCCAGCGCGTACGAGACGCTCACCGCCGCCTGCAGCGACAGCACCGCCGCCGCCACCTCGTCCTCCGCCGTGAACGGCGGCGCATCCGCCCCGCGCGCCATGTAGAGCGACCCGATCGTCCGCCCTCCCGCCCGGATCGGCACGCCGAGGAAGCGCGTCATATCCGGGTGGCCCGGCGGCCAGCCGGTGAAGTGCGGGCTCGAACGGAGGTCGTCCAGCCGCAGCGGCCGCTCACAGGTCGCCAGGTGGCCGAGCAGCCCCCGTCCCTTCGGCGGGTCGCCCAGCCGCCGCGCCTGCTCGTCGCTGATCCCGGCGTAGATGAAGCGCGTCAGCACGCCCTCTTCATCGAACGTCGAAATCGCCGCGTACGCCGCCCCCGTCACCTCCCGCGCCCGCTCCGCCAGCCGGTGCAGGATCTCCGAGAGGTCCTCGCTCGAGGCGAGCAGTTCGCTCGTGACCGCCATCTCCGAAAGGCGCTCGAAGCTCCCGGGCCCTGTGGCCGGCCCATTCGCTGCAGTCCCCATTAGGCCGAATGGTAACGCATTCCTTACCCGTGCAACCGTTTGCCCCATCCGCCGCGAGCTTCGGGCCGCTCGGCCCGGCCGGTTGGTCCGAAGGGCCCTGACCGCTCCCCGGGCCGCCTTTCGAAACTGGAACCATGGAGGGCACCCCTATCCACGTCGTCTCTGCCGACGGCGCCTTGCGCCGCGCCCTCGTCGCGCGCCTCGAACGCGCCCCCGAGCTCCACGAGAATGCTTCCGGCGACCTCGATTTCGCCAACATCCGGCCCGGCGACGTCGTCGTCTCCACCCCGGCCGACTGTCCCCCGGAGCGCGCCCACGAACTCACCCGCGCTGGCGCTGCCGTCATCATCCTCGCCGCCATCCCCCGCCCCGACGAGCGCGACCGCTACGAACGCGCCGGCGCCGCCGCCTACATCCCGATGCTCATCGACGGCGTCGACCTCGTCCGCGCCATCGGCCAGAGCCTCGCCCGCGCCGGCGCAGCGGACCACCGCTGCCGCACCGCCTGAGCCGCCCCGCTCAGCCGCCGCCCGCGATAGCCTGCCGCGCGGCCTCGATCCACCGCCCGTCGCCGAACCGCTCCAGCTGGTAGAGCCACCACTCCGCGCCCCAGAGGTAGACCCGCTCCGCGCCGGTCCGCCGGGCGTAGTCCACGTTCTTCAGCATCGTCGCCGGCGAGAGGTTCTTCGAGGGGTTCGCCGGGCTGATGCGCCGCGCGTCGCCGTCCGTCCACGGCTCCGCCTGCAGCTCCGTCACCCAGAACTGCTTGCCCGCGGCGCGCGCGGTCCGCGCCTGGTAGGCGTAGTTCGGCATCAGCCAGCCGATCTGCAGGATGTCGATGACGAACTGACGGCCCGCGAGGAAGTAGTTCCGCCGCGGGTAGAGGCTCTGCGCCAGCACGTCCGCATCGGCGAGTGCCTCCTTCCAGCGCCGGTCCATCACGTAGTGCTGCGCATGGTTGATCGCCACCGGCCGGCCGAGCGGGTCGTTCGCCCGGATCGCCGCCGCGACGTCCGCCACGTAGTCGCGCCCGAGCGACCAGTTCTGCGCCCGGTGCGAAGCGATGTACCCCTCGTTCTCCGCCGTCCACGAATCGATCTCCGGCCGCCCGGCCAGCCGCGCCGTCACCGCCGCGACCATCCGCAGCGCCCGCGCCCGCAGCGCCGGCTCCTCCGAGAGCACCATCCCATCGCGCAGCTCCACGCCCTCCAGCGCCCACGCCGGGATGTAGAACTCCGGGTGCCGCTGCGCCTTCATCCCGATCGAGACGTTCGCCGTCGCCCCCGCCGCCCGCACGGCGTCCAGCTGCGCCTCTATGACCGAGAAGTCGAACTCCCCTTCCCGCGGCTCCACCTCGTCCCAGTTCACGCTGAGGCGGACGAGCCCCGCGCCGGTCAGGTCGATGAGCTGCGCCAGCACCTCCGCGCACCATGCCGCCCGGCCCGGCCGCCCATCGTCGGCGTGGCCGTCCGGGCCGGCCCCGGGCTCTTCGAGCAGCAGGTACTCCGCCTGGTCGCAGCTGAAGTTGATGCCGATTGCCGAATCCGCCGGCGGCTCCCGGTTCGACCACTGCAGATGGAGCGTGAGCCAGACCTGGCCGAGCAGGAGGGCGAGCGCGGCGAGCGCCCCGCCGGCAATCCCCGCCACCTGCCAGCGCCGCCGGAGCCCCATCGCCCTCCATTCTCGCCCGCGCCGGCCGTTAGCTCACCATCCGCCGCACGATTTCGTACATCAGCTCGCAGCCGAGGTTCAGGTTCTCCACCGTCAGGAACTCGTCGTTGCCGTGGAAGCCGCGCCGCTCCTCCGGCGAAAGCAGGCAGGGGATGAAGCCGTACGCCGGGATGCCCCGCTCCCGCAGGAACCGGTTGTCCGTCCCGCCGATCGTCATCCCCGGCACCACCACCGCGTCCTCCATCGCCTCCTTCACCACCGAGGTGATCGTCCGGAACAGCTCCGTGTCCCACGGTACGGCCGCCGGCTCGCCGTGGTCCGGCGAGAGCAGCTCGACTTCCACCCGCTCGTCGTCGATCCGCTCGCGCACCTGCCGGATCCACTCCCGCTTCGATTGTCCCGGCAGCAGCCGGCAGTCGATCACCGCCTCGCTCCGGGCCGGGATGACGTTCGCCTTGATCCCCGCGTTCAGCATCGTCAGGTTCAGCGTGTTCTGGAACATCGCCAGCAGCTCCGGCGACCGCCGAATCCGCTCCTCCACCGCCTTCCGGTCGGAGCGCGGCGGCATCAGCCCCGCCTCGGCCAGCCGGTCGAGGTACGCCTCCGTGTCGGGCGTGAAGATGAGCGGCCGCTCCCAGTCCGTCAGCCGCTGCAGCGCCCGGACGAGGTAGACGGCCGAGTTGTCCGCGTGCGGCACGCTGCCATGGCCCGGCCGGCCGACCGCCGTCAGCTTCAGCCAGCAGATGTCCTTCTCGTTCGTTGCCACGCTGAAGAGTCGGGTCTCCTGCCGCCCGAACCGCGTCGTGCCCGCCGCGCCCTCGCTCAGCTCGTACTCCACGTCCACCACGTCCGGCCGGTGCTCGCACAGCCACGCCATCCCGTAGTCGCTCCCTGCCTCCTCATCCGGCACCGCGCAGAAGACCACGTCCCGGCGGAGCGGCACCCCCTCCCGCTTCAGCAGCAGGAGCGCGATGAGCTGCATCACTCCGCAGCCCTTCATGTCGACCGCCCCCCGGCCGTACACCCGCCCGTCCTGCACCAGCCCGGCGAACGCCGGCACCGACCAGTACTGCTCCTCCACCGGCACCACGTCCGTGTGGTTGCAGAGCATGATCGGCCGCTTCGAACCGTCGCCCCGCAGCCGCGCGACCAGCACCTCCCGGTTCGGCGCCGTCTCGATGTACTCGACCGGGATGCCCTCCGCCTCGCAGATCGCCCCGAGGAAGCGCGCTGCCGGCTTCTCGTTGCCCGGCGGATTCGTCGTGTCGATCTGCAGGTAGCGCACGAAAATGTCGAGCGCTTCGCGGTGCACGGCCGGCCAGTCGATTGCCATCTTGCTCCTCCAGCCCCGGGGTGGAGCCGGATTCTCCCCCGGAGGAACGCCCGGCGGCAACTGAGTTGCATCATGCAACGAACTGCGAGACCATAGGCGCCATCGCCAGCCCGGGAGGAAGCCCTAATGTCCGACGCCGCCCCCGCCCCCACCAGCGCCGCCGACTGGAACGCGCGCTCCGCCGGCCGCCTCCCCGGCCTCGTCGGGCTCGAGGTGACCGCCATCGGCGAGCGCTTCGCGGAGGGCCGCCTGCCCATCCGCCCCGACCTCCTCGCCCCCAACGGCTTTCTCCACGCCGCGACCGTCATCGCCCTCGCCGATACCCTCTGCGGCTACGGCTGCTCCGCCAGCCTCCCCCGGGGCGCTGCTGGCTTCACCACCATCGAACTCAAGGCGAACTTCCTCGGCACTGCCACCGAAGGCATCATCGCTGCCAGCGCCAGCATGCTCCACGGCGGCCGCACCACCCAGGTCTGGGACGCCGAGGTCACCCACCTCGAAACGGGCCGCACCCTCGCCGTCTTCCGCTGCACCCAGGCCGTCCTCTGGCCCCGCGCCTAGCCTGCACCGTCCGCCCCGCCTACGATACGTGCGCCAGGCAGCCCCGGTTGGCTGGCGACCCTTTCGCCAGGAGCCGCGGCCGGTGAAAGTCCTGCGCATCACGAACAGCAACGATGTAACGCCGGGCGCGACGACCAGCCGCCCCGCCCTCATCGCCCGCGCCCTCGAAGCCCACTTCGGCGAACCCGTCGAGATGGTCGTCAAGACCGCCTGGCCGAATGAACGCATGCCCGCCATCATCGGCAAATGGCTCGATGACGAGCGCCCCGACGTCGTCTGGCTCAGCATCAACCCCTTCTGGTTCAACTACCCGAGCGTCCCGCTCCGCCTCCGCCGGAAGCTCGGCCCGCTCGGCGACCGGCTCGCCCGGCTCGGTCTCGATGCCGCCGCGAACCCCGTCATCGGCCCGTCCCGCGCGTTCCGGCTCGCCCGCAGCTTCCTGCTCCGCACCGTCGGCGGCGATTACCACTTCGAGCCCGAAGAAATCCTCCCCCGCATCGAAGCCTCCATCCGCCGCATCCTCCGCCAGGAAGGCGTGGTCCTTGCCGTCTGGGGGCCGTTCGGCCGCTCCCGCTGGTCCCTCACCCGCGCGCAGGCCGCCGCCGAGCAGCGCCGCCAGGCCGTCGTCGTCGCCGCCCTCGAACGGCTCGCGCGCGACCTCCACTTCGCGTACGGCGGCGCCGGCGCGCCCCTCTACCTCAGCGAGGAGACGCCGGAGCTGGCGCCCGACGGCTTCCACTTCGGCGGCGGCTACGAAGCCGAGTCCGGCGAGCGCCACGCCGCCGTCCTCATCCAGGCCATCGAAGCCGAGCGCGGCGCCGTCACCCGCCCCGCCTGAACTCGCCCCGAACCCGCAACCCTGCTAAAATGTGCAGGTGAGCGAACGAATTTCGGGCCGCTGCCCCTGCCGGCTCGCACCCCGCGAGGCATTCCCCCGCTGATGGCTACCCAGGCGACCTCCTCGACCTATACCGCCGAAAACATCCAGGTCCTCGAAGGCCTCGAAGCCGTCCGCAAGCGGCCCGGCATGTACATCGGCACCACCGATAAAGCCGGCCTCCACCACCTCGTCAAAGAGCTCGTCGACAACGCCGTCGACGAAGCCATGGCCGGCTACTGCGACCGCATCGAAGTCATCTTCCACGCCAACGGCTGGTGCACCGTCAAAGACAACGGCCGCGGCATCCCCGTCGACATCCAGAAGCAGACCGGCAAGTCCGCCGTCGAAACCGTCATGACCGTCCTCCACGCCGGCGGCAAGTTCGGCGGCGGCGGCTACAAAGTCTCCGGCGGCCTCCACGGCGTCGGCGCCTCCGTCGTCAACGCCCTCAGCGAAGCCATGTGGGTCGAAGTCGTCCCCGACCCTGCCGCCCAGGGCGCGGACAAGGCCGGCCGCGTCTACCGCCAGGAGTACGAGCGCGGCCGCCCCCTCACCGAACTCACCCCGCGGCCCCTCGACGACCCCGCCCGCGGCCACGGCACCACCGTCTCCTTCAAGCCCGACCCCGCCATCTTCGAAAGCGTCGACTTCGAATTCCGCATCGAAGCCGAACGCCTCCGCATGTACGCCTTCCTCACCAAGAAGACCTGGTTCCGCCTCCTCGATGAGCGCACCGACCAGGAGGTCAACTACTATTTCGAAGGCGGCATCAAGAGCTTCGTCCGCTACGTCAACCGCGACCGCGAAGCCCTCAACCCCGACCCCATCTACGTCGAGCGCGAGGTCGACGGCAACCTCATCGAGTGCGCCATCCAGTACAACGACGGCTTCAACGAAACCGTCTACACCTTCGCCAACTCCATCAACACCATCGACGGCGGCTCCCACCTCACCGGCTTCCGCCAGGCCCTCACCCGCGTCCTCAACGACTACGCCCGCAAGCAGAAGATCCTCAAGGAGAACGACCCCAACCTCACCGGCGATGACGTCCGCGAAGGCCTCGTCGCCGTCATCTCCGTCAAGCTCCCCGAGCCCCAGTTCGAAGGCCAGACCAAGACGCGCCTCGGCAACCAGGAAGTCGCCGGCCAGGTGCAGGCCGTCGTCGGCGAAGCCCTCGCCCTCTACCTCGAAGAGCACCCCTCCGAAGGCCGCCGCATCGTCGAGAAGTGCCTCATCGCCAGCCGCGCCCGCGAAGCCGCCCGCAAGGCGCGCGACCTCGTCCAGCGCAAGAGCGCCCTCGAAAGCGGCGCCCTGCCCGGCAAGCTCGCCGATTGCTCCGCGCGCGACCCGCGAGGAATCCGAACTCTTCATCGTCGAGGGCGACTCGGCCGGCGGCTCCGCCAAGCAGGGCCGCGACCGCCGCTACCAGGCGATCCTCCCCCTCGTCGGCAAGATCCTGAACGTCGAAAAGAGCCCGGCCCGATAAGATGCTCGGCCACGAGGCGATCCGCCGCATCATCTCCGCCCTCGGCACCGGCATCGCGCGAAACCTTCGACTCGCGAAGCTCCGCTACCACAAGATCATCATCATGACGGACGCCGACGTCGACGGCGCCCACATCCGCACGCTGCTCCTCACCTTCTTCTTTCGGCAACATGCCCGAGCTCATCGAGCACGGCCACCTCTACATCGCCCAGCCGCCCCTCTACCGCGCCCAGCACGGCAAAGAGGTCCGCTACTTCTACACCGACCAGCAGCTCGAGGAGTACCGCAAGCAAAACCGGCGGGCGAACCTCAACGTCCAGCGCTTCAAGGGCCTCGGCGAAATGAACGCCGAGCAGCTCTGGGAAACCACCATGAACCCGGCGAACCGCACCCTGCTCCAGGTCACCATCCACGACGCTGCCACCGCCGACGCCCTCTTCTACGAACTCATGGGCGACGACGTCTCCCACCGCCGGAAGTTCATCCAGGCGAACGCCAGCCAGGTCCGCAACCTCGACATCTGACGCGCTGCTCCGAAGCCGGTCGAGCGCGCGGCGCGCTCAGTCCCGCCGCGCCGGCTCCCAGCTCACGATGCCGATGAACCGCCGCTGCACCGGCAGCGCGATCCCCTCCGGCCGGCCCCACCAGGCCTCCATCAGCTCGCGCATCCGCTGCTCCTTCGCGCCGCCCGGCGCGAGCCACAGCATCCGCCGCGCCAGCTCGAACGCCTCCTCACGCTCCGTCAGCTCCTCCTCCACCCCCTTGCTCACCGTGCGCACCTCGAACCGCCGGTTCCGCGCGCCCAGCAGCGCCGTGAACTCCTTCAGCGCCGGCAGCGTCTGCATCGGTTCGCCGTGCACCGCTTCGAACAGCGGCGCCAGCGCTGCGCCTCGCCCGAACTGCGCGAACACCCCGATGCACAGCCGCCGCGTATGCCGCTCCATCGCATCGAGAAAACGGGCCGATCTCCCCGATGTCGTAGCAGGCGTGCGCCGCGAGGCTCACGTCCGCGTCGACCCGCCAGCCGGCCGCCGGCCAGCGCACACCGTGCACCTCGATCGCCACCCCCGCCTCGTCCGCCGCGGCGGTGAGCGTCCGCCGCATCGCCTCGCTCGGCTCGATGGCCACGACGCGGCAGCCTTTCTTGGCCAGCGGCACCGCGAACCGCCCGCCGCCCGCGCCGATGTCCAGCACGGTCTCTCCCGGCGCGATGAGCGCGTCCAGCACCGGCCACTCCAGCGATTCCAGCGCGCCGGGCCGGAAGCGGTGCGCGATCGCCCCGTAGTGGTCGGCCGGCGGCTCCGGCTCCCGCACCCGCGCCACCTGCTCGGCATCGGCCGCCACCAGCGCCGCCCACGCGGCGAGCGCCTCTTCCTCGGTCGGACGCAGCACGTTCATCGGCATCCGGGACCTCCCGCGGACAACGTTCCCCCTGCCCTGGCCGGGATGATACGCCGTGTCAATCGCCGTCGTCGAACCGCTGCACCAGCCGACCCGTGCAGTCGTACAGCAGCGCGTCGTCGTCCTGCGTGTTGTTCCAGAGCGTCGCGTCGCTCCACCACAGCCGCGTCGCCGTGTTCGCGAACCGCGGCACGCCGCTCCAGACCTCCACCCGCCCGCTGAGCACGAAGCCGCTCGGGAAGTCGAACCGCTGGTTCCCGCGCTCGCTGATGAGATACCAGCCGGTCAGGTTGCCGCTCCCTTCGATGACCACCACCTCGGCCGCCTTGTTCAGCGAGACGATCCGCGCCGTCGCCGCCGCGCAGCTGCCGCCCGGCGTCGGCGTCGCGGGGGGTGTCGGCGTGCGCGTCGGGGTCGCCGTCGGCGCGCCGCTCGAGGGCGTCGGCGTGGCCGGCGCGTTCAGCCCGCCGCAGGCGCCCCAGAGGCCGCGGTTCGCCGCCTTCGCCTCCGCCTCGGCCGCAGCGATCCGGTCGCGGTACTTCACGTCCGGCGGGTAGACCGCCAGCGCCGCGTACCCGTCGCGCACCATCCGCTCGTTGAACAGCTCGCCATCGACCCACACGTACCGCAGGTAGCGGTCGAACCGGTCCACGTTCGAAACATCCCGCTCCAGCCCGACCACCCGGCCGAGGAGGCGCGCCGCGACGTACTCCGTCGATTCCCTGCTGAAGCAGCGCGCACCGCCCGAGAGCTCGGGCGCGTCGATGAGGATGAGGCGGACGCGGCCCGCGTCTGCGCACCCGCCGACGTCGATGGTGTCGCCGTCGACCACGTTCGTCACGGTGCACTGGACCAGGTTCGGCGGCGCGGCCTGCCCCGGCGCCGAATCGGCCGCCACCATCGGCGCGTACGCCCGCGGCGTCGTCCCGCCCTGCTGCGCCGCCGCCCGGCAGCCCGCCAGCAGCCCGAGCGCCCCGACCAGCACCGCCGCCCCGAGGAGCAGCTTCCGCTTCATGCACGAATTCCTACCACATCCGCGCGACACCTGTCGTCGGGAAGAACGGGAGAAAAAGGGGAGAAGGGGAGAAAGGGAGAGAGGGAGAGAGAGCGGAGCGAGGAGCGGGGAGGGAGAAGGCAGAAGGGAGACGTTGACGAGCCCAGGATAGACGCACCCTCTCTCCCAACTCCCAACTCCCAACTCCGTAGTCGCGGGGCTCCGTCCCCGCGGGGGGCCGGCGAGGCCCACCCCGACGTTCGCATCCACTCCTCTCCCGCTTCCCGCTTCCCGCCTCCCGCCTCCCGCCTCCCGGACCATCCGTTGGGCGCATGGCGCCCCGCGGGGACGGAGCCCCGCAACTACGGTTGAAGGTTGGAGGTTGGAGGTTGGAGGTTGGAGGTTGACTCATCCGGAAGGCCTGCGCCTCCCAACTCCCAACTCCCAACTCCCAACTCCGTAGTCGCGGGGCTCCGTCCCCGCGGAGGGCCGGCGAGGCCCACCCCGCCCTCCGAATCCACCCGCTTCCCGCCTCTCGCTTCCCGCCTCCCGTCCCCCGCTTCCCGCCTCCCGCCTCCCGACTCCCATCTCCCAACTCCCATCTCCCAACTCCCGCCTCCCGCCTCCCGCCTCCCATCTCCCAACTCCCGCCTCCCCACTCCCAACTCCTACCCCCCCCAGCCCCCACCCGGCCCACGCGAGCGCCGCCGTGGCGATGACGCCCGGCCAGACCTCCGCCGCGAACCCCTTCCCGCCCGTGGCCGCCGCGAGCACCATCTTCGTCACCGAATTCGTCGAAAACGCCGCGAGGATTGGCACTACCGCCTCCGCCGGCTCGAGCCGCCCCGCCGCCGCCAGCCCCGCCACCGCAATCGCCGCCGAGTGCGTGTCCGCGAAGCCGGCTACCGCCGCCGAAATGAGCACGCCCCGGCTCCCCAGCCAGTCGTTCAGCGCCGCCGAGACGAACAGGATGACCGTCACCGTCGCCGCGAACACGATCGCCGTCTTCGGTTCGAACGCCCGGCCGCCCGGCTCGTGGTGCTCCGCCGCCTCATCGCGCAGCGCCCGCAGTCCGAAGACGGCGCCGTAGCCGACCGCCGCTACTCCCGCCAGCGCCATCGCCGGCCACAGCTCGCCCAGCGTCCGCCGGTCCGTCGCGCCCACCACCACGACCATCTGCACGACCGTCGCCACCGTCGAAAAGACCGCCGCCGCGACCGCCGGGGTGCGCAGCCCCGGCGTCTCGCGCGCCTTCGCCCCCATCGCCGCAATGGTCGCCGAGCTGGAGACGAACCCCGCCGCCAGCCCCGAGAGCGGCAGCCCGACCCGCGCCCCGAGCAGCCGCACCGCGATGTAGCCCGCGCCCCCGATCGCCATCACGATCACCACCAGCCGCCAGATGGCGAACGGGTTGAACACCCCGTACGGCCCGATCCGCTCATCCGGCACCAGCGGCAGCACCACCAGCGCCGCGCCCGCGAAGAGCAGCCCGTCGTGCACCTCCTGCTCCGTCAGCGCCCGCGAAACCAGCTGGTGGAGCCGCTCCCGCGCCGCGAGCAGGATGGTCACCACCACGGCCAGCCCGGCCGCCAGCTGCGGCTCCCGCTGCGCCAGCGCCCCGAGCAGGAACGCCACCACGACCGCCACTTCCGTCGTCAGCCCCGGGTCGGTCCGGTCGCCCAGCACGTACGCCGCCAGCACCGCCAGCGCCACGAACCCGAGCGCCGCGGCCAGCACGATGCCGCCGCCGACCGTCATGGCGATGCCGCCCGCCAGCGCCACGAGGGCGAAGGTCCGGATGCCCGCCGCGCCGCGCGTCGGCCCCTCCCCCTTGTGCCGCTCCCGCTCCGCCCCGAGGAGCAGGCCGATGCCCAGCGCTACCGCCAGCCGCAGCCCTTCGCGGTCGAACGCGAAGCCGTCGATGTTCACGCGCGGCCTCCCATCGCGGCCATCAGAACCAGCCGCGCCGGTGGAAGAAGAGCGCCATCGAGCCCGCCATCGCGGCCATCGCCGCCATCATCACCGCGAAGCCGTAGTTGCTGTGCAGCCCCGGGATCGAATCGAAGTTCGTGCCGAAAATCCCCGTGATCACCGTCGCCGGCAGCGCCAGCGCGCCCACCACCGCGAGGACCTTCATCACCTCGTTCATCTTGTTGTTCAGCGTGCTCAGGTAGGTGCTCAGCGCCACCTCCGCGTCCTCCCGCAGCTCCTCCAGCGCGAGGTCCACGCGCAGCAGGTGGTCGTACACGTCGCGGAAGTAGATCACGTTCGCCTGCTGCACCAGCGCGAACTCCCCCCGGCCGAACCGCAGCACCACCGCCAGGAGCGGCGCCATCGTCCGCCGCACCGTGCCCGCCGCGCGCCGCGCCTCCAGCACCCGCTGGCTGATGCCCCCGTTCCGGTCCCCGGCGAGGATGAGGTCCGCCAGCGCGTCCAGCTCCTCGCTCATCGCCGAGACCCGCGGCAGGTAGCTGTCCACCACCCGGTCGAGGATTTCGTACAGCAGGCCGTCGGTCCCCGGCCGGAGCGCCAGCCCCTGCCCGATCGCCCGCACGACCGCCTCGATCTCCGGCGCCGTCGCCGGGTCGTCCCGGTAGGTCACCAGGAACTCCCGGCCGAGGAAGACGTCCAGCTCCTCCAGCACCGGCTCCACCGTCCCCGGCTTCATCGCCAGCGCCACGACGAACAGGTAGCTCCCGAAATCGTCGATCTTCGGCGTATGCAGGTAGGGCGAGAGGCAGTCCTCGATCGCCAGCGGGTGCAGCCCGTACCGCTCCGCCAGCGCCAGCAGCGCCTCCCGGTCCGCGCCCGTCAGGTCGTACCAGCGCGGGCCGCCCTCCAGCTCGCCCTCGCGCCACGCGCCATCGACGCACGTCCACGTTCGCACGCGCGCATGGTACGAAACCGAACGCGTCCGGCGTTACTCCTCGTGCTGGCCCCGGTCCTGCTCCTGCCGCCGGCGGCGCTCCTCCTCGGCCTTCGCCTCCCGCTCCCGGAACCAGTCGTCGAGCGAATCGTCCCGCCACTTGGGGCGCGAATCCTCGTCCTGGCCCCGCGAAAGCCACACCGCGAGCGCCCCCGCGACCATGAACAGCGGCATCGCCAGCGCCGTGATCAGCCGCGGATTCACCATGCCAACAGTGTCGCGCAGCGGCCCGCCCCCGTCACGCCCCGGCGTCACCCCGCCCGGACCTCGCGCCATTAACCTTCCCGGGCCGCCGGCGTTATCTCTAGTGCACAGGCGAATGGCCTGAGTATGCTCGAAAGGAGGACGCTCGGTAGCCCGTACCCGGCGCGGCCCAGGGGGCTGGATGGCAGAGACGGCGATCGACGAACTGGCACCCGATTTCGACGAACAGGCACTCGTCGAAGCGGCCCAGCAGGGAGACCGGGAAGCCCTGTCGCTCATCTACGACCACTACTTCCCCCGCGTCTACCGCTACGTCGCCAGCCGCCTCCCCACCACCGAAGACGCCGAGGACGTGACCACGGAGATCTTCCTCCGGGTCATCGAAAACCTCCGCACCTTCACCTTCCGGGGCCTCCCCTTCGGCGCATGGGTCTTCCGCATCGCCCGGAACGAAGTCGTCACCTTCGTCCGCCGCCGCAAGGTCCGCTCCCAGGTAGCGCCGCTCACGGAATCGATTCCCGACCCGGCCCCCGACCACACCGAGGAAGTGCACACCGCCCTCACCCTCGAAGTCGTCCGGGCCGCCGCCGCGAAGCTCCCCGAAGCCCAGCGGCAGGTCATCGAACTCCGCTTCGGCGCCGGCCTCTCCGTCGCCGAAACCGCCCGGGTCCTCGGCAAAACCGAAAACAACGTGAAAGTCCTCCAGCACAAAGCCATCGCCAAACTCCAGACCATGGTGCCCCCGCAATGATCCGCCGCCTGTTCGAACGCAAGGCTGGCTCCCGGGCCGAAATCCTCGCCGAAGCCCAGGCCCTCATCGATGACGGCCTCGAGCCGGATTTCGTCCTCTCCCTCTTCCCCGACGATGCCGACTGGCTCGCCGGCATGCTCCGCGTGACCGCCGCCGTCACCGATGCCTACGCCGCCGAACCGGCGAGCTACTACTTCGAAGCCTCCCTCAAGGCGAAATTCCTCGCCCGCGCGGCCGAGCCCACCACGCCCGCCGAGCCGCTCTTCCTTCCCGTGCCCGGCTACTCCCCCGTCCGCACCGCGGTCGCCAGCATGGCCGTCCTCTCCGGCGCCGCTGCCGTCGGCGTCCTCGCCCTCGGCTTCGTCACCGCCGGCGATGCCGTCCCCGGCGACTGGAACTACGCCTTCAAGCTCGCCAACGAACGGCTCGAATACACCCTCTCCCGCGGCGACGGCCGCATCGATGTCCAGCTCCGGCAGGCCGAGGCCCGCGTCTACGAACTCCAGCAGCTCGCCGCCCGCAACGACAACCTCGTCGCCTCCCTCGAAAGCCTCCAGCGCGAACTCCGCGCCATCGCCGACCTCGCCGAGAAACAGGGCGGCCTCACCGATGTCCAGAAGGCGCGCGTCAAGAGCCTCGCCGAGCAGAGCAGCACCGTCATCTCGCAGGCCCGCAGCCGGCCCGATGTCGACCCCGAGAAGGTCGCCGCCGCCGCCGCCGCCATCGATGACGCCGTGAGCGCCGCCCTCGGTCCCGTCACGCCGCTGGCGACGCCCGAGCCGACCGCCACGGCGGCCCCCTCGCCCACGGCGACTCCCGAACCCTCGCCGTCCGCCACCGCGACGGCTGAGCCGTCGCCGACGGCCCCGCCCGCCGAGACGGCCACCCCGGCCCCGGCTGCCACCACGCAGCCCGTCGAGGCGGACACCGCCACCCCGGCCCCGTCCCCCTCCCCGCGCCCCTGAACCCGCGCTTGACCTCGCGATTGCCCCTCCGGGCTCCTCTCCCTACCCTCCATCACACCCCCAGGACGCCACGGAGAGACCCCATGGTTCGACTGCGCCTCGCCGCAGCCCTGCTCCTCCTCGCCCCGGCCGCCCTCGCTGCCTGCGGCGGCAAGGATGACGCGAACTCCGCCGACGCCTCCCCGACCCCCACCGTCAGCGAAGCCGACGCCCGCCGCACCGAAGTCGCCCAGGGCCTCGAACAGCCCGTGCCCCCGGACCGGCCGCTCCCCACCCCGACCCCGCTCCCCGACGACGTCCCCGTCCTCCAGGTCGTCGCCGGTTCGAACCAGTTCACCCCTACCCGCGAGGAGTTCCGCGCCCTCCCAACGACGTCGATCTCCGCCGGCGGCAAGCAGTACACCGGCGTCACCCTCGCCGACCTCGCGAAGCGCGTCTCCGCCCCCGACGGCGCCGTCGTCACCATCCAGGGCACCCGGATGGACAACCTCCGCTTCGGGGTCATCCGCTACCCAGCGGCCGACATCGCCGCCGGCACCGTCGTCTACCTCGACGACTCCGGCTACCCCGCCCTCGCCTCCGCCAGCATCCCCCAGGAGCAGTGGCTCCACACCCTCACCGGCATCGCCTTCCAGTAGGCCCCGGGGCCCGGCCCGGCCCCCGCCCGGAGGTTGGAGGTTGGAGGTTGGAGGTTGGAGGTTGGAGGTTGAAGGTTGAAGGTTGACGCCTCCTCCCGTCTCCCTCCTCCCGCTTCCCGTCTCCCGGTTCCCGTCTCCCGCTTCCCGGTATACTCCAGCTGCCCATGAGCGCCTTCGCCGACCTCCTCCCGCCCCCGCCCGGGGCCGATGCCGCCTGGCTCGATGACGCCCTCGAGGCCCTCAGCGACGGGGCCCGCGGCATCCTCATCGCTGCCGACCGGTTCGCAGACGCGCCGCGGCCCCCCGACGGCGCCCTCCGCCGCCTCGTCCTCGGCCGCCTTCCCGTCATCGCCTGGTTCGAAGGCGAGCTCGCCGGCGCCGCGCTCGACCTCGCCCTCGCGGCCGACATCCGCGCCGCCGGCGAAGCGGCGGCCCTCCGCGGTCCCGCCGGGTGGCCGGCTCGCGCCGCTCTCCTCGCCCCCGCCCTCGCGCCCCGCCTCGCGGCCGGCGAACGCCTCGGCGCGGCCGCGCTGTTCGCTGCCGGCCTCGTCACCGCGCTCGCCGCGCCCGGCGGCGCTGAAGCCGAAGCCCGCCGCCTCGCCGGCGTCCTCCGCTCGCGCGGCCCCATCGCCCTCGAACTCGCCAAAGAAGCCGTCTGGCGCGGCCTCCCCCAGCCCATCGAGCAGGCCTTGCGGTTCGAGACCGATTTGACCATGCTCCTCCAAACCACCAAAGATCGGGCCGAAGGTGTCCGCGCCTTCCTCGAAAAACGCACCCCCAGCTTCACAGGTGAATGACCGATGATCGTGTTGCTCGACGAGCCCGAAGCCTGGTCCCTCATGATGCTCATCAGCGCCGTCGCGGTCGATAACGCCGACCTCTCCGACGAGGGCAAGGAAGCCATCCGCCGCTGGCGCTCCGAGCGCGGCGAAGGCTCCCCCCTCCTGGCCGATCTCACCGAGGCCCTCAACAAAGCCCTCAACGCCCACCTCGACGCCCAGTTCACCCGCCGCGTCAAGAGCAAGGGCTGGTACGAAACGGTGCGGAGGTAATCCCCGTGGATATCAAGTTCAACGAAGACGAAGTCAGCGAACTCCTCACCGTCATCGTCAACCGCATCGCCGACGAAGCCGGCCTCTCCGATAAGGACCGCGCCATGCTCAAGAACTGGCGTTCGAAGCAGATGCGCCCCGGCCGCGACGACATGCTCGAGCTCGTCCAGAAGGTCAACGAAGACTTCGCCCAGCAGATGGCCCGCCGCCAGCGCAGCCAGATCCGCAAGCCCGACTGGCTCGAGTAGCCCCCGGGGCGCCCGCCGTGGCCGAACCCGTCCGCTTCGCCGTCGATGAGCGCGGCGTCGCCGTCATCACCCTCGACCGCCCCGAACGCCGCAACGCCATCAACCTCCAGATGCGCGACCTCCTCTGGGAGTACCTCGGCGCCGCCGCCGCCATCCCCGAGGTCCGCGTCATCCTCTTCCGCGGCGAAGGCCCCTGCTTCAGCGCCGGCGCCGATATCTCCGAGTTCGGCACCGCCCCTTCCATCATGGCCGCCCGCCGCGCCCGCCACGACCGCGACATCTGGTGGCAGCTCCTCACCCACCCCTGCGTCACCATCGCCCGCATGCACGGCTACTGCTACGGCGCCGGCCTCGAACTCCCCCTCTTCTGCGACCTCCGCCTCGCCAGCGCCGACGCCCGCCTCGCCCTCCCGGAGGTCACCCTCGCCTACATCCCCAGCGCCGGCGGCACCCAGATGCTCCCCCGCATCGCCCCGCCCGCCGTCGCCGCCCACCTGATCCTCACCGGCGAACCGGTCGCCGCAGCCGACGCCCTCCGCTGGGGCATCGTCGATGCCGTCTTCCCGCCCGCGGACCTCGACGCCGCCGTCGAGGCCGCCATCGAGCGGGCCCTCGCCGACCCGGCCGCCGCCCGCGCCCGCCGCCTCCGCCTCCTCGGCGCCGCCGACACCCACGAACCGCCCGCGCCGCTACCCTGATCACGATGGAGCACGACGACCTCCCCTCGCCGCGGCCGCCCGTCTTCCTCGGCTGCTTCACCGCCGTCGCGATCCTTGTCCTCGTCTTCGGCATGGGCTCCTGCCTCGTCGTCTACTGGGAGTCCGGCGCCGATACCGGCGACATCCGCCTCGAGCTGGCCGAGGCCTACGCCCCCGGCACCGTCCAGTACGTCGGCCAGCGCAACTTCTACGTCGCTCGCCTGCTTGATGGCAGCTTCCTCGCCCTCGCCGACCTCGACGCCGCCAACCGCGCCAACCCCGCCCGCCGCTGCCGCGTCTATCCCATCCCCTCCGCCGACCCGGCCCTCCCCACCCTCATCGACCGCTACAAAGAGCGCATGAGCAGCGCCGCCCGCGGCTCCACCCTCCTCCTCCGCGAAGATTGCAACGGCGCCCTGTACGACTTCACCGGCGTCCGCCTCGACGCCGACGGTCCGAACCTCGACCGCTACCCGACGTCCATCGACCCCACCGGCCGCCTCGTCGTCGATGTCAGCGAGCGCCAGTGCTCCAGCCGCGAAGGCCCCCGCACCGCCGTCCCGCGCGAGTGCTGAAGCGCCCGGCACTGCGCCCCTTCCGCCAATCCGGTAGGATTCCCCCACGCCTCAGCCCTCCGCCCGGGAGGCCGCCATGGACGCCTACCGCGCCATCATCAGCAAGCGCGACACCCGACACTACCTCCCCGACCCCGTGCCGCCGGACGTCCTCACCCGCGTGCTCCAGGCCGGGCGGATGGCCGGCAGCTCCAAGAACTCCCAGCCGGTCCGCATGATCGTCGTCCGCGAGCCCGAGCGGCGCGCCGCCCTCGCCGGCTGCGGCGACTATGCCGAGCACCTCAAAGCCGCGCCCCTCGCCATCGCCGTCGTCCTCCTCCCCGGCGGCGGCCCCTTCGATGCCGGCCGCGCCGCCCAGAACCTCATGGTCGCCGCCTGGGCCGAGGGCATCGCCAGCTGCCCCGTCTCCATGCACCGCCAGGAGTGCGCCCGCGCCGTCCTCGGCGTCCCGGCCGACTGCACCGTCGCTACCGTCCTCGCCATGGGCTACCCCGACCTCAAGCACCCGCTCAGCCAGGGCCGCCAGCGCCTGCCGCTCGACGAGCTCGTCTCCTGGGAGCAGTGGGGCGCCCACCGCCCCGAAACCGCCTAAACGGCCAGGCTCAGCCCGTCGCTCGCGATCACCACCGGCCCGCCGAAGTACCCCTGCGCCGTGTCCAGCAGCTCCTCCGCCCGCTCGCCCGGGTTCAGGTGCGTCAGCACGAGCAGCTTCGCGCCCGCCTCCTTCGCCACGCGCGCCACGTACGCTACCTCCGCGTGCGTCTGTTCGAACGCCCGCCGGATCGCCGCCGCCCGCCGCTCGTCGAACGCCGCCGTCCACCGCGCGATGCCCGCCAGCGAATAGCATTCGTGGATGAGCGCCGCCGCGCCCTCCGCCAGCGGCACCATCACCTCCGCCGCCTCCGTCGTGTCGCCGCTGTACACCACGGCCTTCCCCTCGGCCTCGAACCGCCGCGCTTCGCACACGAGGTTCGGCGCGTGCGGCACCTGCTCCGTCCGCACCGTGAACGGCCCTGCCTCCCGCACGTCGCCCGGCAGGACTTCGACGACCGGCACCTCGAGCGGCTCGCCCCAGCCCCGGCCAGGCATTCCCGTCACCAGCGCCGCCGTCCCGACCGCCTGCCTTGCGTACGCCGCCGTCCCGGGCGGCCCCTGGATCTCCAGCGGCAGGTGCCCGTACGGGAACGTCATCGCCTGCACGAAGCTCGCCAGCCCGAGCACATGGTCCGGGTGGAGGTGGCTCAGGAAGATGCGCGAGATGCTCGCCGGCGAAATCCCCGCCATCACCAGCCGGTCGTACGCCCGCGGCCCGCAATCCAGCAGCACCGATTCGCCCCCGCCCGTCAGCAGGATCGACGACCCTGCCCGGTGCGGCGTATCCGTGCCCGCCCCGCTGCCGAGGAACTGGATGCGCACGCCCCAAGCCTACCGCCCCGCGATCGTGACAACCATCCCCCCGGCAGAGTACCGTTCGCCCCGGAATCCCTCGAGGAGGAACGCGTGTCCACCCAGGAGTGGTATCTCTTCGGTCACCTGCTCGGCGTCTTCTTCCTGCTCGCCGCCACCGGCCTCACCACCGGCGCCGCCATCGCCGCCGGGCGCGCGACTGCCGCCAACACCGTCGTCACCCTGCTCGACCTCCAGCTTCGCTCCGAGCGCATCGTCACCTCCATCGGCGCCATCCTCGCCATCGTCTTCGGCTCCCTGCTCGTGAACGAAGCCGGCTACTCCTTCGGCGACGCCTGGATCTCGACCGCCTACACCCTGATCATCCTCGCCCTCGCCCTCGACCACGGCTTCTACCTCCGCAAAGTCAAGGCTGCGCGCGAAGTCGCCGTCACGCTCGGCAACGGCCCGGTCACCGCCGAGTTGCGCGATAAGCTGAACGACGGCGGCGCCCGCCTCGCCGGCATCGTCCTCACGCTGCTCTGGCTCGTCTTCCTCTGGCTGATGATCGCGAAGCCCGGCGCCTGAGCCGGCCCGCCCCGCTAGTCGCGCGGCAGCCGCCGCCCCAGCACGCCCGACGGCGACGGCTCCGGGTCGCCCGGCTCGAAGGCCAGGTGCCCCGCCAGCAGCGCCGCCTTGTGGATGGCGAGCATCGCCGCAGAGGCCGCCGGCCACGGCAGCCGTTCGCCGCCCCGCTCCAGCGCTCCCGCGGCGGCCAGCGCCCCCCGCGCCAGTGCCCGGCTGAGGGCCCGCCGCCCCGGCAGCCGGCGAACCCGCCCGCCGTGTCGGTCCCACCGCCGCAGCTGCGCCCCGTGCCACGGCAGCCCCGGGCGCTCCGTCATCAGCCGCTGTGCGCCCCAGCCGTGGCAGAACTGCTTCGCTGCGAACACCCGCAGGTCGTCGTCGTGCGCGTGCTCCACCCGCATCGCCGGCGCGTAGCCGACCCGGAAGCCTGCCGCCTCGGCCCGCAGCCCGAACTCGGTATCCCCGACCCGCCGGTACGCTTCGTTGAACCGCAGCCGTTCGAACACCCCGCGCCGCACCGCCAGGTTCCGCGTGTCCGTGTCCGTCGGCGAACCGGCCGCCAGCCGCCGAAACCGCGCTTCGTACCGCGCCTGGATCAGCTGCGCGGTCCGCCCGCCCGGCAGCGCCCCTGAAAACCCCTGCACGAGGTCGAACCCCCGCTCCAGCATCGCCAGCCCCGCCGCGAACCACCCCGGCCCCACCACACAGTCCGCGTCGGCGAAGAACACCGCAGCGCCCCGCGCCGCCTCGACCCCCCGGTTCCGCGCCGCGTAGACGCCCGGCTCCGGCACCCGGAGCAGCGTCACCCCGCCGCCGCGGGCGATGCCCTCGAGCCACGCCGAGAATTCCGGCGCCGACCCGTTGTCGACGACGATGACCTCCGCCTCGATGCCCGGCGGCCGGTCCGCCTCCAGCGAAGCGAGGCAGTCCGCGATGCGCGGGTCGTCCTTCACCGGCACGATGACGCTCACCGTCCGTGCGCCCATGCCGCGCCCACCTCCCGTTCGACCGACTCGATGATGGCCGCGTGCCGCCGCACCGCCGCCGCATCCGCCAGCAGCGCCGGCCGTTCGCCGCCCGCCATGAAGCGCGCCCAGGCCCGCAGCACCTCCCGCACCCCCGCGATGTCGGCAGGCGTCCGGAGCCGCTCCAGCCAGGGCAGCCGCCCCGGCCGCCGGACGATGGCCCGGCCGTCCCGCGCCAGCCGTTCGCGGTAGCCGCTCCCGTCGGCCACCCGCCACCGGAACTCGCCGCCGTTCTTCAGGTCGAAAACGCCGCTAACTGCGCGCGCGTTCCGCCGAATCCCCCGGACGCCCGCGATGGAGCTGCCCGTCACCCATTCCGCGAGGTCGATGGCGTGCGGCAGCAGGTCCCACGTCAGCGGCTCCTGCGTCGTCGCGCCCCAGGCCGCCCCGTTCGTCTCCAGCTCGAATGCCCAGGCCCGCCCGCCCTGCCGCCGCGCGCGCAGGTAGGCCGGCCACGCCCGCCGCGTGTACGCCCCCGCGAACCGGTGCAGGGCATCGGCGGGCCAGGCCTCCGTCTCCGCCGGGCGCAGCGCCGCCGGCTTCTCGCAGAGCACGTGCAGCCCGGCCGCCAGCGCCTGCCCCGCCTGTTCCGCGTGGAAGGCCGGCGGGCTCAGCACCAGCACACCGTCGAGCGGCTCCGCCCCGATCATCGCCTCCAGTGATGGCCACCGCCGGATGCCCGTCCCCGCTCCGTCGCCGGGCCGCGGGTCCGCGATGGCGGCCGCCTCCAACTCCGGGACCATCCGCAGCGCTGGCAGGTAGAGCCGCTCGAACGCCCGCCCCGCGCCCGCGACGCCGATCCGGAGGCGCGCCCTACCCATCGCCCCTCCGCCCGGCGAACGGCCTGCCTTCGAACCCCGCCGGCGCCGGCACGCCGAGCACCGCGTACGCCGTCGGCGCGAAGTCCCGCGCGTCGATCTCCGCCCGGCCGTCCAGCCCCAAGCCGGCGCCGGGCCGCACGAAGCAGAAGCCCCGCCCCGTGTGCACGCCGTTCCGCCGCTCCTGCATCGGGTTCACGAGCCGCCGCCCCGCCGCATCGAACGCCTCCTCCACCCGCACCAGATCCCGGTTCCCCGCCAGCAGCGCATCCGGCAGCCGGTCGACGCGCGGCCCGCTCAGGTGCTCAGCCGTCCGCCAGAGCCCGCGGTACACGGGCGTGCCGGCGCGGGTGCGAACGCCCGCCGCCGTCGTCCCCACACGCTCGAGCAGCGCCGCGCCCGCCTCGGGGGTGACGACGCCATGGCGCTCGCGCCCTTCCAGATTGAGCCGGAGCGCGAGGTCGATGTCATGCGTCACCCGGAAGACTGGGTCACTGCCCGCCGCGCTCCCCCGCCCGTCGAGCTGCGCCTGCCGCGCGGCCCGCACCCGGGCCGGCAGCCGGTTCCAGAGAAAACGGTGGACCGGGTCCGGTATCGCATCCCGGACCCTCCGGAGCACATCAGCGCGCGGCACGGCCGCAGCCGGTTCCCTCCCGAGCGCCAGCGCGAGGACCTGCACCCCGAGTTCGCTGAAATCCACCTGGTGCTGCATCCCGTGCAGTGCGAACAGCACCACGGTCGTCTCGCTCCCCGCAGCCCGCAGGATGCCCGGCCACGCGTCATCGAGCGGCTTCAGCACCCTCCTGATGAGGTCCAGGTTCGTGACGCCTGGCACGACCTCGCACTCCTCCGCCAGGTAATGCCCCGCCTTGTGCGTTTCGCCGAACAGCACCACCACGAACCGCCGCCTCGCGTCACCCGCCAGCCGCTCGAGCAGCCGCGCCCGCATCGCCACCCCACGCCCCAGGTCGCGCGCCAGCCTCACGCGGTCATCCCCGGACAGGGTGTCCAGCGTGTCCAGCCCCAGCGGATGCCGCCCGAACTCCTTCCGGATGTCGCCGAGAAACCCGGCAGGCCAGCTCTCCCGCTCGACCTCGTCCTCCGTCCCCCAGCCGATGACCTGCTCAACAGCCGGCTCCCGCACCAGCGGGACGTACGGCACATCGACCACGGTCGTCCGCACCCCGGCGGCTGCCAGCCCTCGCCAGAACGGTTCGAACGCCAGCGCCGGGTGCGAGGCCCGGACGTACCGCCCCTCTTCCGCGAGCCACTGGAGCCACGCGTATCGCCCGTGCTTGCCCGGGTTCAGCCCCGAGGCGAACGTGGGCCAGACGCTCCCGTACAGTAGCTCCCACGGTCCGGCCACCGAGAAGCTCCCGCTCTCCCGCAGGAACGCCGCCAAATTCGGCAGGTCGCCCCGCGCGGCCAACCGCTCCAGCCACGACACCTCCATCGCGTCCAGCGCGACGAGCACGAGCCGGTTCGAGCCTGTCATCACCCGGTGTCAGCCCCCGGCCGCCCAGGGGGTGGCCATCGAAAGCCTACACCGCGAGCGGGTCCTCCGCGACCTCCATCAGGTGCCGGCTCACGTCCGGCAGCCGGTCGATTCCCACCTCGCCGAGCAGCCCGATGTAGTCCATCAGCTGCTTCTCGCGCAGCTTCCGCAGCCGTTCGATGCCCGCCTGGATGCGCTCCACGTCGCCCGCGAAGAGCAGGGCCAGCGCCTCCCGCTCCGGGTGGCTGTACCGCAGCTCGATGCTCAGCGCCGCCTCCGCGCGGCCCAGCCAGAACCTCGCGTTCTCCCGCCCCCGCGGGTGATGCTGGATGTACCAGAGCAGATGCCGCTTCCCGTATTCGAGGTGCCGGCGCGAATCCCGCGCCATGTTCCCGAACAGCGTCCGCTCTACCTCCGTCTTCGCGAAGTCCGCGTACGACTCGAACAGCGTCAGCTCGTACGACTTGTAGACCACGTCGAGCGCCGTAATCATCTCGGTGAACTTCAGCGCCCCGTACCACGCCCGGTAGAGCGCGCCCAGCGGCGCCTGCCCCAGCCCGCCGCCGTTCGCCAGCGCCCGCTTCCGCAGCGCCTCCACCTTGTGGCCCGCATCGTAAATCTGCGTGCCGAGGAACAGCTTCACGTCGTGGAAGCCGTAGCTGATCGGCTCCAGCCACTTCGCGATGATCTTCTGCTCAACCAGCCCGTGGCCGCTGTACAGCGTCGCCAGCTGGCAGACCGCCCGCTCGATCTCCGCCGGCAGCTCGCTCAGCCCGTTCGTCCAGTCGAGGTCCGTCGCCGGGATCCACCGGTCGCGGATGGCGTCCTCGTACAGCTCGTCGACGCCCTCCGCCCACACCTCCGCCTTGTCGTAGATGTAGTAGCTGCCCGGTGCGTAGTTATCCGGCGAAGGATGCGAGCCGCGCGGCGTGTCGTTCTCGTACGGCCAGCGGTCCGGCACCTGCCCGTACGTCCCGATGTTGATGTCCTTCAGCAGGAGCCCGCGCTCGCTCGGCTGCGCCCGCACGCCCCGCTCCGAACGCGTCCGGATGAAGTTGAACGTCAGGTTCGGGATGCGCTCCGGGTCCTTCTCGGCGAGGTCGAGGAACCCCCGCATCCGCTCCTCCGGGATGCGCATCATCGTGATGTTCGCCACCGTCGCATCCCTCAGCGGCGAGGCCTCGATGCGGGCGATCGTCTCCTCGCTCCAGCCCAGGTCGCGGGCGCGGATCTTCGTCGCGGTGCTCAGCTGCATCGTCCCTTCCTTCGTGCGTGCTGGGGTGTGGCCGGGTCGGCTCAGTTCACCGGGTCGAGGAATTCCCGCAGGCCCGGCGCCATCCGCTCCCGCCGGTCGCCCAGCCCGATCACTTCGAGCCGGTGCATGTACTCGTTCACCTGCCGCTTCCGCATCAGCATCAGCTTCGCGTAGCCCTCGTCGATGTGTTCGATGCCGCCGCCCGCGAGGATCGCCAGCGCCTCGCCCGTCGTCGGGTTCGTCGTCAGGCTCGCCTGCTGGCTCTGCGCCAGCGCCCCCTCCTGGATGTCCAGGTAGTGGTGCATCTCCTCCTTCCGCCACGGCTCCGTATCCATCACGTACTTCATATGCGTGACCCCGAACGCCAGGTGGCGGCTCTCATCCTGCGCCGCGAGCCGGAAGATCTTCTTCTCCGCCTCGTTCTGCGAAATCAGCTCGCCCATGCGGAAGAGCGTCTGGACGAATCCCTCGCCCACCAGGTGGAGCAGCGCCGTCATCTCCGTGAAGTCGTCCACCGAGAGCAGGTTGATCGCCCCGAACCCCGCATCCACCATCCCGCCGCCGTTCACCAGCGCCCGCTTCCGGAACACGTCCAGGTGCCGGCTCTCGTCCATGATCTGCGTGCCGAGGAAGAGCTGCGATTCGAAATGGTCCGGGTGCACCTGCTCCATGAACCGCCCCGGCAGGTCGCCCGCGATGAACTCCACCTGCGTCAGGAACGTGCACAGCGTGCACATCGCCCACTCCAAGTCGTCCGGCAGCGGCTGGATCGTCTCCCACGGGATGTCCACCGCGCTCGACCACTGCCGCTGGTTCGCCTCCTCGTAGAGCAGCATCGCGCTCTCCGACCAGACGTCCGCCTTCGAGCGGTACTGCCGCGCGTGCCGCGGCGATCGCGGGTCCGCCCAGGCGCCGCGCGGCTTGAACACCGGCGCGCCCGATTCGTCGATCGACGCGTTCCCGTACGTCAGCGCGTTGATCTGCTCCAGCGTCAGGCCCTTCCGCCCGGCCTGGATGCGCATCCCCTGCTCCGTATCCAGGTTCAGCCAGTCGAAATTCAGCCCGGGGACGTCCACGAATGCGGGCGACGTCATAGGGGCACCTCCGGCGTGTGCGTGATTGGCGCAGTATATCGCACCGATAGAACGTTCGCCGCAAGCGAAACGCCCGCCGCTGGCGTCCCCTCGCCCGATTTGCTAGCCTTTGCCTCGATGCGCCATCCCGACGCACTGCCACGCGAGGTCGTGAACGCCCCGGACTCACCGGGGCGCGTCCTTTAGCGCCGCGACGGCGGAACGCGGCCCCCTCGAACCTGCCCAGCAGCCCCCCTCCTCCCGCAGCCTGCCCGCTGGTCCGTTGCGCCGGCCCCGCCGAATCTCTCCATAAGAATCTCGTTAGAACATGCTGCCAGCGCCCGCGCGCCGGCCCGTTCCCATCACCCCGCACGAGGAGACGCCCCGATGCCCGAAAAGATCTACATCTTCGATACCACCCTCCGCGACGGCGAGCAGTCCGCCGGCGTCGCCTTCACCCCCGGCGAAAAGCTCGAAATCGCCCGCCAGCTCGAGAAGCTCGGCGTCGACATCATCGAAGCCGGCTTCCCCTGCTCCACCCCCGGCGACCTCGAAGCCGTCCAGGCCATCGCCCGCGAGGTCCGCGGCCCCGTCATCTGCGCCCTCGCCCGCGCCGTTCCGGCCGATATCGATACCGCCTGGGAAGCCGTCAAAGGCGCCGCCGAGCCGCGCATCCACGTCTTCATCAACTCCAGCGACATCCAGATGGCCCACCAGCTCCGGAAGGACCGCGAGCAGGTGCTCACCCAGGCCGAGGAGATGGTGAAGCACGCCGCGAAGTACACCAGCAACGTCGAATTCAGCCCGATGGACGCCACCCGGGCCGACCCGCGCTTCGTCTTCGAAATCGTCCGCCGCTGCATCGATGCCGGCGCCACCACCATCAACATCCCCGATTCCGTCGGCTACGCGATTCCCGAAGAGCTCGGCGCCTTCTTCCGCGCCCTCTTCGAAAACGTCCCCAACATCCACAAGGCCCGCGTCTCCTTCCACGGCCAGAACGACCTCGGCCTTTGCACCGCCAACACCCTCACCGCCATCCAGAACGGCGCCCGCCAGGTCGAAGTCACCATCAACGGCATCGGCGAGCGCGCCGGCAACACCTCCCTCGAGGAAGTCGTCATGGCCATCAAGACCCGCAAAGACTTCCTCCCCTTCTACACCGATATCAACACCCGCGAGATCTACCGCACGTCCAAGATGGTGGAGACCTACTCCGGCATGCCCGTCCAGTGGAACAAGGCGATCGTCGGCAAGAACGCCTTCCGCCACGGGTCCGGCATCCACCAGGACGGCATCCTCAAGCTCCGCGAAACCTGGGAGATCATGGACCCCGCCGAAATCGGCATCCCCCAGGGCACCCAGCTCGTCCTCGGCAAGCTCTCCGGCCGCCACGCCTTCAAAGAGCACATGCTCGAACTCGGCTACGAACTCACCGACGAAGAGCTCAACCGCGTCTTCGCCGCCTTCAAAGAGCTCGCCGATAAGAAAATCGAAGTCGACGACCGCGACCTCGAAGCCCTCGTCAACGAAAACCTCCGCTCGATGGAAACCGCCGGCTGGCGGCTCGACCTCGTCCAGGTCTCCGCAGGCGACCACGCCGCCCCGACGGCCACCCTCCGCCTCGTCGACCCCGAGGGCAACATCCGTGTCGATGCCGCCGTCGGCACCGGCCCCGTCGATGCCGTCTACCGCGCCATGAACCGGATCACCGGCCTCGCGCCGAAGCTCACCGAGTTCTCCGTCAAGAGCGTCACCGAAGGCATCGACGCCCAGGGCGATGTCACCATCCGCATCGAAGACGAGAAGGGCCGCACCTACACCGGCCGCGCCGCCGATACGGACATCATCGTCGCGAGCGCCAAGGCCTACATGAACGCCCTCAACCGGATGCTCCTCACCGGCGCCCGGCCCGCCGAGGCCCGCGCCAATCCGTAGCCTCACCCGGCCGCGGCCCGCTGCCGCTGCCGGGGTGAATCCCGCCGCTGCCCGCGCCCGGGGCGTAGAATCACCGGCCATGCCGGCTGAAGCGCCCCGGGCGCGGTTCTTCTACGGCTGGGTCGTCGTCGGCGCCGTCTTCGGCGCGCTCTTCGTCGCCTTCGGCGCGGCCTACAGCTTCGCCGCCTTCTTCAACGCCCTCCGCGACGAATTCGGCGCCACCCGCAGCGATATCTCGCTCGTCTTCGCGCTCAGCGGCTTCCTCTACTTCGGCCTCGGCGCCGTCACCGGCCTCCTCGCCGACCGGCTCGGGCCCCGGCGCGTCATCGCGGCCGGCATCCTCTGCATCGCCGCCGGCATGGCGGCCGCTTCCCTCGCGCAGGCCGTCTGGCAGGTGTACCTCACCTACTCCCTCGGCGTCGGCGTCGGCGTCGGCCTCGTCTACGTCCCGGCCGTCGGCGTCGTCCAGCGCTGGTTCATCCGCCGCCGCGGCACGGCTTCCGGCTTCGCCGTCGCGGGCATCGGCGCGGGCACCCTCGTCATGCCGCTCCTCGCCGCCGCCGCGATCGACACCCTCGGCTGGCGGCCCTCGTGGGTCATCCTCGCGGCGGTCGCGCTCGCCATCGGCATCCCCGCCGTGCTCACCATCGTCCCGAACCCGGCCGACCGCGGCCTCTACCCCGACGGCGACCGCCAGCCGCCGCCCGCGCTCGGCCCCGCCGGCGGCCCGGCCGTTCGCCAGGCCGTCCGCTCCGCGCCCTTCTGGCTCCTCTTCGGCGCCGGCCTCTCCACCAGCCTCGGCATCTTCATCCCCTTCGCCCACCTCACCCCGTACGCCCGCGACCAGGGCTTTTCCGATGCCTTCGGCGCCCTCCTCATCGGCTTCATCGGCATCGGCTCCATCGCCGGCCGCCTCCTCCTCGGCAGCTCCGCCGACCGCCTCGGCCGCCGCCGCTCGCTCGCCGGCACCTTCGTCGCCATGGGCCTCTGCCTCGCCTGGTGGCTCACCGCCACGCAGGCCTGGGCCCTCATCCTCTTCGCCCTCGCCTTCGGCGCCGCCTACGGCGGCTTCGTCGCGCTCATCCCGGCGCTCGCGGCCGACTATTTCGCCGGCCGCAGCTTCGGCGCCATCCTCGGCCTCATCTACACCAGCGCCGCCGTCGGCGCGCTCGCCGGCCCCACGCTCGCCGGCGCCCTCTACGACGCCCGCGAAAGCTACGACCTCCCGATTACGCTCGGCATCGCGCTCAACGGCGTTGCCGTCCTCTGCACGCTCATCCTCCGCGACCCCGCGCCGGCCGCCCGCCCGGCCGCGGCGCCCGCAGCGCGCTAGCCCCCGCCGCGGCACAATGGATTCGTGAAGCGTCTCACCAGCCTCGCCGCGCTCGCCCTCCTCTCCGTCGTGCTCCTCACCGCCTGCGGCATCAAAGACAAGTCCTACGCCACCTCCCCCTCGCTCCGCGCCCTCATCGGCACCACCATCGGCAACGTCGCCTTCCGCACCGGCGAAACGCCGCCCGCGCCAAAAGACCCGCCGGCCGACTGGGAGCTCCACTTTTCGCTCGCCACCTTCTCCCACCTCGAAAACGACCAGCCCAGCATCCAGGTCGTCCTCCAGGTCCGCACCCACCCCGGCGCCGGCTTCGAATTCTGGCTGCTCGATGGGACCGGCGCCGTCGTCGCCCGCTGGTCGGCCGGCGCCACCACCAGCTACGTCGGCACCGTCTGCTTCCAGCTCGAACTCGCCCGCGACGGCGAAGCCGTCCCCCTCGGCGAAGGCGACCACCGCGCCGTCGTCGCCTTCCGCGAGTTCGCCGGCGACGTCATCGCCGCCCGCGAAGCGCGCGTCACCGGCAACCCGCCCCGGCTCGACGGCGAAACGCCGGCGCCCAACAGCCCCGTCTACCGCGACGCGCTCGCCTGCCCGAAAGGCTCCTGACCCGCCCGCGAACCGTTACGGCCGCCGCCAGGCGAGCCACTGCGTCAGCCCGATGAGCAGGCAGGCGTTCGCCACCGCCGAGGCCAGCCACCGCCCTTCCGGGCTGAACCCGCCCCACGCGAACGGCGCGAGCGCCCACAGCGCAGCCCCGGTCGCCGCGTTCGCCGTCGCGATGCCCGGCAGCCAGCCGATCGCCCGCTGCCACGCCATCCACCCCAGGCCCGCGCTCGCCAGCGCCAACGCTCCGCCGAGCACCCAGAACGTCGCGCGCGGCAGGTCGAACCACCCCGCCAGGTTCGAAGCGAGCACGAAGCAGGCCGCCGCGAGGACAGCTTCGAACAGCGCATCGGCCCACAGGATGAGCACCGCGGGCGACCGGAACGGGAGGAGGTGGCGCTTCTTGCTGGACATGTCCCGAGCGTAGCACGCGCCCCTGCTCCGGCCCTTCAGCCCGCCGTCACAGCAGCACCAGGTTGTCCCGGTGCACCACCTCGTCGCCGTAGCTGTAGCCCAGCGCCTCCGCGATCCGGTCCGACCGCAGGCCCCGGATCTTCTCCAGCTCCTCGGCCGCGTAGTTCACCAGCCCGGCCGCCACCCGGTGCCCCTCGGCGTCGCGGATCTCCACCGAATCTCCCCGCTGGAAGGTTCCCGTCACCCCGGCCACGCCCGCCGGCAGCAGGCTCCGGCCCCGTGCCCGCAGCGCCTCCGCCGCCCCCGCATCCACCGTGATCCACCCCCCGCGCGTGATGCTCCCGAGGATCCACCGCTTCCGGCTCTCCAGCCGGTCGCCCGCCGCCGGGAAGTACGTCCCCGTCGTCTCGCCGCGCGCCGCTGCGATCAGCGCTTCCGGCTCCCGCCCCGAACAGATCACCACGTCCACCCCCGCCTGCGTCGCGATGTGCGCCGCACGCAGCTTCGTCGCCATCCCGCCCGTGCCGGGGCCGTGCGCCCCGCCGCCCAGCGCCTCCACCCGCGCGTCGATCCGCTCCACCCGCCGGATGAGCTGCGCGCCCGGGTTCGAACGCGGGTCCGCATCGTACAGCCCGGCCACGTCCGTCAGGATGACCAGCAGGTCCGCATCGATGAGGTTCGCCACGTAGGCCGAGAGGCTGTCGTTCTCCCCGATGCGCGTCGCGAGCACCTGGTCGAGCGCCACCGCATCGTTCTCGTTGATGATGGGCACCGTCCCGGCATCGAGCAGGTCGCGCAGCGTGTTCCGCGCATTCAGGTAGGCCAGCCGGTCCGAGAGGTCGCGCCGCGTCAGCAGCACCTGCGCCACCACCGTATCGTGCCAGTCGAACAGCTCGTCCCAGCTCTGCATCAGGTGGCTCTGGCCTACGGAAGCGATCGCCTGCCGGCTCAGCACGCGGACCGTCTCCGCCCGGCCGCGCAGCCGGTGCCGGCCCGCCGCCTGCGCCCCCGAAGAGACCACCGCCACGTGGCAGCCCGCCTGCCGCAGCCGCACCACCTGCCCCACGAGCCGCGACATCGCCTCGAGGTCCAGCCGGTCGGACCCGGCCGTCAGCAGGCTCGTGCCGAACTTCGCCACGATTCGCCGGTAGCGCACGCCGTAAGTAGACCGCGCCGGCCCCGAACGCGAAAGCGCCGCCCCTCCCCGTGCTACGCCGTGCGCGGCGCCACCCGCCGCAAGCCCGGCTGGAGCGCCATGCTCCCCGCTACCGCCGCCAGCGTCGCCCACGCCATCACGGGGAAGACGGCCTCCATGCTCGTCGCCTGCGCCGCCGCTCCCACCGGGAAGGCCGCCAGCATCGCCAGCCCCATCGCCAGCGGGAAGAGCCCCATCACCCGCCCCCGCATCGCTTCCTCCACCCGCTGCTGCGCAATCGTCGACGACGACACCATCGTGCTCACCATCGCGAAGCCCAGCCCGAAGTTCGCGACCGCCGTCAGCGGCACGCTCCGGGAGTAGGCGAACACCAGCGCGCACAGCCCGAAGCCGATGCCCGCCCCCCAGAGCGTCAGCCCCCGCCCCGGCAGGTCGTTCCGCACGAGGTAGAACACCGAGGCGGCCATCGTGCCCAGCCCCCACGTCATCGCCATGAAGCCGAACTGCGTCTCCGAAAGCCCCAGCACGTTCCGCATCCACGACGGCCCGAGCGAGGCCGGCCCCGGCATCCCCAGCAGCTGGATCGCCAGCACCAGCACGATGACCGCGAAAATCGTCGGCTCGCCCCGCGTGTACCGCAGCCCCGCCCACACGTTCCGCACCACCCCGGCCCCCGCGCCGCCCTGCCCGCGCGAGCGGAACCGCAGCGCGAACAGCAGCGGCAGCACGCCGGCCCACGCCAGCAGCGTCAGCGCGTACACCTCGCCGGGCTCCATCCGGCTGTTCAGGAAGCCCACCAGCGGCAGCGCCAGCGGGAAGGTCACCTGCTGCGCCACCATCTGCAGCGTGATCGCCGAGGGCAGCGCTGCCATCCCCACGATAGCCGGCGTCGCCGCCTGACGCGCCGGCTGGTCGACTGCCATGTTCGCCGCCGCCGCGAACGTCAGCCCCAGCAGCACCGCCACGTTCGCCGCGCCGAACGGCTCCGTCAGCATCAGCGCCGCAACGCCCCCGTTGATCGCCAGCGCCGCCAGCTGGCAGCCGATCAGCAGCCGGCGCCGCTCCAGCCGGTCGGCCAGCGCGCCGCCGACGAGCCCGAACAGGATCATCGCCGAGCCCCGCGCCGCCCCCAGCAGCCCGATGAACAGCACCTCCCGCTCCGGGTAGCGCTCCTGCACCCAGAACACCTGCGTCAGGAACTGCATCGGCATCACGAAGCTCACCAGCACCGCGCCGGCGAACAGCAGCCGGAAATCGCGCGACTCGAGGGCGTTCGCGGCCATCGGCCGGAACTCTACGCGTCCGTTAACAATCCCGCGAGCCGGCGCTCAGCCGCCCCGGCCGCTCCCGAACCGCGCCAGCTCCCGCTCCATGTCCAGCGGCCGCGTCACCGCCTCCCGGTCGTACGGCCCCCATGCCTCCCGCGGCACCAGCCACATCACTTCGAACTCGTTCCCGTCCGGGTCGCGGCCGTAGAGCGACTTCGTCGCGCCGTGGTCCGATTGCCCCGTGAGCGCGCCGAGGTTCGCCAGCGTCACCCGCATCTCCGCCAGCTCGTCGATGGTGTCCACCTGCCACGCGAGATGGTAGAGGCCCACCGCCTGCCCGGTGAACGGCCCCTGCGCCGCCGGGCCGAGCGCGAACAGCCCGAGGTCGTGGTGGTTCTCCGAGCCTGCCGCCCGCAGGAAGACCGCCCGGCCGCCCACGTTCTGCACCACCTCGAAGCCGAACGCCTCCTGGTAGAACGCCGCCGCCCGCTCCGCATCGCGCACGAACAGCACCGCATGGTTCAGCCGGCTCACCCGCGCCATCGCATCCACCCCCGGGAAGCTTGGACGAGTATAGCCGGACGCGGGGCGCGAAGGGGGAGGGAGAAAGGGAGAAGGGAGAAGGGAGAAGGGAGAAGGGAGAAGGGGGGAATCCTGCCGCTCCGGGCTTCCAACTCCCAACTCCCAACTTCCAACTCCCACCTCCGTAGTCGCGGGGCTCCGTCCCCGCGGAGGGCCGGCAAGGCCCACCCGAACGTTCGCATGCACCCGCCTCCCGGTTCCCGCTTCCCGGTTCCCCGCTCCCACCTCCGTAGTCGCGGGCCTCCGTGCCCGTGGAGGGCCGGCAAGGCCCACCCGAACGTTCGCATGCACCCGCCTCCCGCTTCCCGCCTCCCGGTTCCCCGCTCCCACCTCCGTAGTCGCGGGCCTCCGTGCCCGCGGAGGGCCGGCAAGGCCCACCCAAACGTTTGCATCCACGCGCCTCGCGGTTCCCGCCTCCCGCCTCCCGCTTCCCGCCTCCCGGTTCCCGTCTCCCGCCTCCCCGCTACTGCCCGCCGGCGGCTGCCCGCGCCTCCTGGCGGACCTCCAGCGCCGCAAGGGCCCGCCGCCGGTCCTCCGCCACCCGCTCCGAGCGGCTCATCAGCTGCAGCAGCGCCACGCTGCCGATGACCACCGCGCCCATCAGCATCAGCGTCTCACGGATGCCGATGTGGTCCGCCACGATCCCGATTGGCAGCGCGAACAGCCCGAACAGGCTCCAGCTCAGCATCGAAATCGACTGCACCCGCCCGTGGTACTCATGGTCCGTGTTCGACATCGTCAGCGCGTTGTTCAGCCCCTGGAAGCCGCTCGCCAGCGCGCCCACCGCCACCATCGCCGCCAGCCCCACCAGCAGGCTCGTCGTCGCCCCGAGCAGGATGAGCGACGCCCCGAACGCCATCGCCAGCACCGGCTGCCAGAACCACGCCCGCCGGCTCTCCGCGAACGTCGCCACCAGCACCGTCGCGGCCACCGCGCCCACCGCGCCGAACGACTGCAGCAGGCCCAGCCCGCCCGACCCCGCCCGGTAGACGTCCACCGCCACCGACGGCAGGAACGACTGGTAGGGGAAGCCCACCATGATCACCGCGAAGCTCGTCAGGATGAGCAGCGCCAGCGACGGCCGCCGCCGCACGTACCGCACCCCGTCGGCGAGGTCCCGCAGCGGCGACACCTGCGCCGCGCGCGGCTTCGGATTCCCCGGAGGCAGCCGGAACATCGTCGCCATCGCGATGAAGAAGCCCAGCGTCGTCATCAGGTACACCCCGCCCGTCCCGATCACCGCCACCGCGATGAACGCCCCCGCGAGCGACGGCCCGATCACCCGCGTGCTGTTCATGCTCAGCTGCTGCAGCACCACCGCGTTGCCGATGCTGTCCCGTCCCACGAGGTCGCCGATGAACGCCTGTCGCGCCGGCCCGATGAACGCGAACCCCGCGCCCTGCACCACGCCGGCCGCGATCAGCATCCAGTACTCGATGTGGCCGGTCTTGATCATCGTCGCCACCCAAAGCGAGTTCAGCGCGATGATCCCCTGGCAGGCGATGAGCAGGTTCCGCTTCGGCAGCCGGTCCGCCAGCACCCCGCCCCAGAGCCCCAGCAGCAGCTGCGGCACCCCGAACGCGATCATCACCCCGCCGAGCGCCGTGTTCTTCCCCGTCAGCTCGAACGCGAGGTAGCCCCGCGCCACGATCTGCATCTGCATGCCGAGGAACGAAAACAGCGTGCCGATCCACAGCAGCCGAAACTGCCCGTTCTCCAGCGCATAGAAGGTCCGGCGGAACCACCCGGCCAGGGCTTTACCCTCACGTCAAGGTTGCAGAGGGTTCAACCCTACCACATCATCCGCGCCCGGCCCACCCGCCGTCCCGGCGGCTACGAACCCGTCACCGTGAACGGCGTCCGCATCCCCTTCTCGTAATGCGAAACCACCCCGCTCTTCGTCTCTTCCACCACCGTGCACGCCAGTTCGTACTCGCCCGGCTCGAGGTTCAGCTCCAGCAGCGCCGCCTCCCCCATGCCGAGGTTCCGCACCTGCCCCACGAGGTCCCACGACCCGTCGCCCGCCTTCTTCAGCACCTGCAGGTCGTGCACCTGCCCGCCCTCGTCGTGCCCGTGCGCGTGGTCCATCTCGTGCACCGCCCAGAAGGCCACCTTCCCCGCACGGACGCTCGTCACCGCCGCATCCACCGACCAGTTCCGCAGCCCCACCCGGATCGCCCCCTCGGGCGGCGCGGCCATCGCCGACATGTGCCCGTCGCCAGGCCCGTGCCCGCCCGTCACCGTCGTTGGGCTCGAACTCCCGCACGCCGCCGCGGCCGCCCCAAGCACGGCCACGACACCCGCGAACAGCAGCCTGCGCATACGCACCTCCATCGTGCCAAAAGGATACCCCCCTCCCCTGTCAGGTCAACTGCGGCCCAGTCGCTCCTTTACCCCGCCTTCCGTACACTCCGCAGACCTTCCTGCCCCGGAGGCGCCCCGTGCCCACCATCCGCGACCTCGCCGACCGACTCTGGAACGGCGACATCACCACCGCCGACTACCACCCCGTCGGCTGGCGCCACCCCGAAGCCGAGGAGATCGCCGAGGGCGTCCTCTTCTACAAAGGTATCGCCAGCGCCAATACCATCGATACCGGCGACGGCCTCGTCATGCTCGATACCGGCGCCGTCAACGATACCCGCCCCCTCCACGAGCAGGTGCGCCGCTGGCGCCCCGATGCGCCCCTCCGCGCCGCCGTCTTCTCCCACCACCACGTCGACCACATCTTCGGCGTCGGCCCCTTCGAACAGGAGGCCGAAGAGCGCCGCTGGCCCCGTCCCCTCGTCTACGGCCACGAACTGCTCGAATGGCACTTCGCCCGCTACGAGCGCACCCACGGCTGGAACACCGCCATCAACCGCCGCCAGTTCGCCATCGATGCCCCCCACTTCAGCTGGCCGCAGCAGTACCGCCTGCCCGATGTCACCTACACCCGCCGGCTCACCTTCCGCCAGGGCAGCCTCACCTTCGAACTCCGCCACACCCGCGGCGAAACCGAAGACGCCACCTGGACCTGGATCCCCGAGCGGAAGCTCCTCGCCCCCGGCGACCTCTTCATCTGGGCTGTCCCCAACGCCGGCAACCCCCAGAAGGTCCAGCGCTACTGCAGCGAATGGGCCGCCGGCCTCCGCGAGATGGCCAGCCTCGGCGCCGAACTCCTCCTCCCCGGCCACGGCCTCCCCATCTTCGGCGCCGGCCGCATCCGCCAGGCCCTCCTCGATACCGCCGAACTCCTCGAATCGATCGAGGCGCAGGTTCTCGCCCTCATGAACACGGGCTGCACCCTCGACCGCGTCCTCCACGAAGTCCAGCTGCCGGCCCACCTGCTCGAAAAACCGTACCTCCGCCCTGTCTACGATGACCCCCAGTTCCTCGTCCGCAACGTCTGGCGGCTCTACGGCGGCTGGTACGACGGCGAGCCGGATAACCTCCTGCCCGCGCCCCGCGCCGAACAGGCCCGCGAATGGGTCGCCCTCGCCGGCGGCCTCGACCGCGTCCTCGAGCGCGCGGCCGCCCTCCGCGCCGAGGGCAACCTCCGCCTCGCCTGCCACCTCGTCGAATACGCCGTCATCGCCGAACCCGGCTCCCGCGCCGCGCACGACCTCCGCGCCGAGATCTACGCCGCCCGCGCCGCCCTCCAGCCCTCCTCTATGGCCCGCAACATCCTCAACCACGCCGCCCTCGCCTCCCGCCAGGGCAAACGCGACCTCGCCGGCGACTACTAGGGAGAAAGGGAGAAAGGGAGAAAGGGAGGAGCGAGGAACGAGGGACGAGGAACGAGAAAGGGAGAAAGGATCCGCCCCGACCCGACTCCCAACTCCAACCTCCCACCTCCCAACTCCGTAGTCGCGGGCCTCCGTGCCCGCGGAGGGCCGGGAGGCCCACCCAAACGTTCGAAGTCACCGCCTCCCGGTTCCCGCCTCCCGGTTCCCTCCCCACCTCCCACCGCCGCCGCGGAGCGGCGGCATCCCGCGGCGCCGCCGGCGAAGCCGGCCAGCCATCCCCCGCGGCGCCAGCCGCGCCACCGCCGGCGCAGCCGGCTCACCGCGCCCACCTCCAACCTCCCACCTCCAACCTCTACACTGGAACCATGCGCGCCCGCCTCGCTGCCGTGACCCCGCGCCGCTTCGCCCTCGCCTGGCTCATCGGGTTCGCCGCCGCCGTCCTCCTCACCTGGTGGCTGCGCGCCGGCAACTCCGCCAGCGTCGCCTTCGTCTTCGTCTGCGCGCCCGGCAACGTTCCCCCGCCCGAATTCCCCGACGTCTTCTTCACCGTCGCCCTCGAGCCGGTTCCCGTCTTCCTGCTCCTCTCCGCCGCCGCTGCCTACCTCCTCATGTGGCTCAAAGTCCGCGCCGGCGGCCGCGGCCGCCTCTTCCCCGCATGGCGGCTCGCCGCCTTCATGAGCGGCATCGCGCTCGTCATCCTCACCGTCTTCGGACCGCTCGCCGCCTACGACCGCGTCTTCCTCTTCGTCCACATGATCCAGCACTTCATCCTGATCACCATCGCGCCGCCGCTCATCCTCCTCGGCAGCCCGATGACGCTCCTCCTCGTCGCCGCCGGCCCGGCCCGCCGCGAACGCTGGATCTACCCCATCACCCACAGCCGCCCGTTCGAACTCTTCACCAACCCCATCGTCGGCCTCTTCCTCTTCGCCGCGGTCCCGGTCCTCTGGTACATCACCCCCGCCTTCGAATGGTCGCTCACGAACGAATGGCTCCACTTCGGCGGCTATGCGCTCTTCCTCTTCGCCGGCATCCACTACTGGTGGCCGGTCGTCGGCGGCAACCCGACCCGCTGGAACCTGCCTCACCCGGTCCGGCTCCTCTACCTCTTCGCCCTCGTCCCCATCCACGCCTTCCTCGGTTCGCTCTTCTACGAACCCTCGCAGGTGCTCTACCCCGAACTCGCTGTCCAGCCCCGGCTCTGGGGACCGTCGCCGCTCCTCGACCAGCAGATCGGCGGCGCCATCATGTTCCTCCTCGGCGAAGCGATCGGCCTCATCGCCGTCATCGCCGCCGCTGCCGCCTGGGCCCGCGCCGATGAGCGCGAAGCGAAGCGAAACGACGCCCGCATCGCCCGCGAAAAAGCCCGCGCCGCCGCCCCTTAGACCCCTGGCAGGTAAGGCTCAGATGAAGCAAAGCCCCGTCGTCGTCAGGGGATGACGCACAGCTGCCGGCCGTCCCTCGAGCTGGCGGAGGAAGAGCGCAGCACACGTCGCGTTGAGCGAGAGGATGCTCGCGCCCGGCTCGTTTGCGTATCCGCCGTTCGGCGCACGAAATGGCGAAACGTCGACCGGCCCGGTATCGCTCCTTCCCGGGATCGCGCCGTAATACACGTTGCTCAGGAAACGGCCGGACGGCGGGGTCGGGGACTCATCGCACGCTGGCAGGGTCGAAGGGCCAAAGTCCGCAGCCACCAGCCAGGCATACGCCAGGGCCGCAGCCTGGAACTCGCTCCCGCAGGCGGCCTCAGCAATTCCCGGGGCGATGGACGAGGCCTCCGCAACCTCCTCCGGGCGAAGCCAACGAAGCCGCTGCAACGCAGCCAGGACCAGCGCCCGCTCAAACGGGTGGTGTGTCTGCTCCCGCGCTCGTTCGGCGACCCTGAGCGCCTCCTCGCGCTCCGGGCTCCCATCGGGAAAGAGCAAACTCGCGAGCATCGCGAGCTGGTACGCTGCCTCAGGGGACACCATCTGCGGCGCAGCAACGGCTTGCTCCCCGACCCGGCGAACATACCCCTTCAGTGGCTCGTCGGAACGCACGGCAGCATCATCCCCGAGGAACAGCCGGATGAGTACGGCATGGTACGTCGAGTCGAGGTCCGCCCGGTCATTCACGATCATGAAGAAGCCGCCCTGTTCCGATTCCCTGGCAAAGGCCTGCCGCATCACGTCATCGCGGCGAATGACCCCGGCTTCAGCTAGGGCGAGCGCGGTGAGGAGACTCGGCGGCCGCTCGGTCCAGGACGCGAACGTCCTCCGCACCTGCGATATGAGGTCATCGCCCGGATTTGCAGTACACTGGCGCAGCGCCGACCAGGCCGGGGCGTACATCTGGGTGGCAACGGCGTCCTGCCGTGCGATGGCATCGCCCATCCAGCCGGCTGTCAGCCGGTACAGCTCCGGCGCTCCATCCGGGCACGAGCGAAAGATCTCCACGTACTGCGGCACTGACAGCGCCTGTCGCTCAGCAGGCCAGCTTGCCCACTCGGCCGCGGCGCGCGCCTTCACAGCTTCGAAGCCGCTCGAGCCTGCGGACCTCAGGAGGGCTGCCGCCGCGAACACCAGGCTCGAATCTTCGGCGGATTCCATCGCAGCCGCGCAGCGCTCCGCCGCCGCTGTGTCATAGGGGCGGCCAGCCGCCCGGAGGCCCGCCGCGAGCAGAACCGTCGACCCGGGGTCGCTCGTTCCCTGGAGCCCCGCCTGGACACATCCGTCGGGACCGATCTGCCTGGCCGCCCATGCCGCGTGTTCCTCGAGGTACTTGGCGCGGGAGCCGAGGATGAGCAGGCCGGCCCCGGTTTCTACCGCTGAAGGCTGCTGCCCGGGTGGCAGGGCAAGCGGAGCGGCGTAGCCCCCGCTCGGTGCCCGGTGCGCCTCCAGGAACGCCAGAAGGAGTTCCCCTTCCTCCGGCTCTCCATTGCCTCCGGTGCAGCCCATGGCGGCTGCGCACACGACCAGCCCCGCCCAGAAAGCCAGGACCCTAGAAGAGGCCAATCGTCTCAGCATCAGTTGCCACGACAAGCAGCGGGGCGGCGGTGGCCCAGAATTGGAACTGGACAGTATCCGTTTGGCGGAATGTCGAAAGATTGAATGTCGAAAGATTGAAGCCCGAACACGTCACCGTATCGGAAGGATAGAAGAAATCCGGCATCCAGTTCCCCTGGACGGGAAGCCACTGGATGACGGCCGTGCCTCCCGACGTCCAGCTCACCCCTCCTCCCCAAAAAGAAACGGCGATGCTGCCCCCAGCGCACTCCCATCGTGCCGTGTACTGGATTTGATAAGGATTCCAGGGCGAAGTCCCGTACCACCTCGGGTGTGCTTCGCCCGAGGTGAGGCGGACGTGTTCTTGTGGAGGAATCCACGAATCGTTGGCAAAGATGTTCGTGTAGAACCAGTGGTAGGCGTTCGGATCGAGGGGCGACCAGGACGACGCCTCCAACACCATGTTCCCGTATCCGCCCAGGGTGACGACCTCACCGGGGCCCATTCGGCTCGACCGGTCCCGAACGGCCGGCGGCGCAGCGAGCACCTTACTCAGCGACGTCGTTGGCGAGGGGACCCACGTTCTCGTCTCCTGGATCTCGTCGGGTCCGTCGGCAGATACCACTGCGGGAAACAGCAATAGTGTCCCGAAGACCAGCCACGCAAAACGCATCAAACGCACGGGTTCGACCTCGCTCTTATGAATTGATATCGGCAAGTGTGTGTGTGTGTGTCTTGTCAAGGTGACAATGCGGGAACGCCGCGCCGCCGCCCCTTAGACCCCCCGCCGGTCGCCCCAGAGCAGGATGTGCAGCCGCGTGCTGAACCGGTAGCCGTCGCGCGCGCAAAGCTCCGCCAGCCACCGGCCCCGCTCCGCCAGCACCGCCGCCGACGTTCCCTCCGGCATCAGCACCACTCGCCCCGGCGCGATCTCCGCCGCTGCGCACACCTCGCGCACCTCCGCGAGGTCGGCCGGCTCCGCCACCACGAACTTGAACCATGCCCGGCCCGTCGCCGCCAGCTCCCGGAGCGCCGCCGGCGCGATCCGCCGCAGCCCTTCGTTGCCCGAATGCGCCAGCTTCGGCGACACGTTGAACTGGTCGATCAGCCCCGCCAGCGGCCCCGGCCCCACCGTCCCGTTCGTCTCGACCTCGAACCGGTAGCCCTCCGCCCTGAGCGCCGCGATCAGCGGGACGAGCTGCCGCCGCTGCAGCAGCGGCTCCCCACCGGTGACGACGACGTTCCGCGGCGGCAGCGCCCGCACCGCCTCCGCCACGTCGTCTGCCGCGAGCACCAGCGTCGAAGCCGCCCGCTCGAACCGCGCCCAGTCCCACGTGTAGGCCGTATCACACCACCGGCAGCGCAGGTTGCAGATGGCCAGCCGCACGAACGTGCTGGGCAGCCCCATCGACACGCCCTCGCCCTGGATGGAGGCGAAGATCTCCGGCCCGCCCTCGGGCGTCCGCGCCAGCACGAGCCGCTCCATCAGCCGCTCCCGGCCGCCGGGTCGGGCACGCCCGCGGCCTCGAATCCCGCCGCGCGCAGCCGGCACGCGTCGCACGTGCCGCAGGGGCGTTCGCCGCCCGCGTAGCAGCTCCACGTCAGCGCCAGCGGCGCCCCCAGTGCGAGCCCATGCCGCACGATCTCCGCCTTCGACATCGTGATGATGGGCGCTTCGATGCGCATCGCCACCCCGTAAACGGTCCCTGTCTTGCTCCCCAGCCGCAGCACCTCCTCCAGCGCCCGGTAGAACTCCGGCCGGCAGTCCGGGTAGCCCGAGTAGTCGATCGCATTCGCGCCGACGTAGATGCGCCCTTCGAGCGCGCCCGGGTCCGCACCTTCCCGTTCGATCCGGTCCAGCAGCCAGCTCTCCAGCGCTGCCGCCGCGACCGTTACGAAGAACGTATTCCGCAGCGGCACGTAGGTGATCGGCACCTCCGCCGCCATCTGCTCCGCCGGCCGGCCGCCCGGCACCGCATACGCCGCGCTCGTCAGCGCCGAGTGCGCCGCGAGCCGCCCGTAGAACCCCGCATCCGCCTCGATGAGCTCGATGCCGAGCGCCGCCGCCACGGCCCGCGCCGCCGCCAGCTCCCGCGCGTGCCGCTGCCCGTAGGCGATGCTCAGCGCCCGCACCCGCACCCCCTCCCGCACCGCATGCGCCGCCACCGTCGTCGAATCGAGCCCCCCCGAGAGCAGCACCACCCCCAGCCGTTCCCGCGCGCCGTCAGGTCCCATACCCCGAGCCTAGCACCGGGAGGCGGGAACCGGGAGCCGGGAAGCGGGATGCGGGAACCGGGAGACGGGAAGCGGGAGAGGTTGGAGGTTGGAGGTTGGAGGTTGGAGGTTGATACTTCCCCCCGCTCCCCGCTCCCCGCTCCCCGTGCCCGTTGCCCGTTCTCCCTCTCTCCCCTTCTCCCTCTCTCCCCTAAACTCCCCCCATGCCCCCTGCCGTCCTCCTCCCCCTCGGCGCCGCGCCCCGCAAGAGCGACGACGCCTACGTCCGCGCCCTCGAGGCCGCCGGCCTCCGGGTCGAAGTCGTCCGCCCCGGCGATGCGCCCCGCCTCGAACCCCTCGCCGGTCTCGTGCTCGCCGGCGGCACCGACGTCGACCCGGCCCGCTACGGCGAACCGCCCCACCCGGCCGCCTACCCGCCCGAGCCCGCCCGCGACGCGCTCGAACTCGAGCTCCTCGAGGCGGCCTTCGCCGCCGGCGCCCCAGTCTTCGCCATCTGCCGCGGTATGCAGCTCCTCAACGTCGCCCGCGGCGGCGGCCTCATCCAGCACCTGCCGGACGTCGTCGGCCACGAGCGGCACGCCGACGCGCCGCCAGTCGATGCGAAGCACCGTCCCGCCCACACCGTCACCATCGAAAGCCCCGGCCGGCTCCGCGGCCTCCTCGGGCCTGGCCCGCTCGAGGTCAACTCGCGCCACCACCAGGCCGTCGACCCCGCCCGCCTCGGCGCGGGGCTCCGCATCGCCGCCCGCGCCGACGACGGCACCATCGAAGCGCTCGAACCGTCCGGGCCCGCCGACGCCTTCCTTCTCGCCGTCCAGTGGCACCCGGAAGATATCGCCCTCGGCCCGCCCGGCCCCATGCGCGACCAGGCACGCGCCCTGTTCGACGCCTTCGCGGCCGCCGCCCGGGAGTTCGCCCCCGCATGATCCTCCGCCGCCCCCGCGTGCAAATCGCCGGCATCTCCACGCTCGACGACGCGCTCGCCTGCGAACGCGCCGGCGCCGACGCCATCGGCTTCACCATCGGCCTGCCGACCGGCCCGCACAACGGCCTCGACGAAGCCGGCGCCGCTGCCATCATCCGCCGGCTCCCGCCGTTCATCACCCCCGTCCTCATCACCTACCGCGTCACCGCGGCCGAAGTGGTTCCCATGTGCCGCGCGATGGGCGTCAGCCAGGTCCAGCTCCACGCCCCGGCCGACCCGGCCGAACTGGAGAAGATGCGCGCTGCCATCCCCGGCCTGAAGCTCATCCTCGCCGTCAACGTCACCGGCCCCGAAGCGCTCGACCTCGCCCGCGAGCGCGCCGCCCGCGCCGATGCCCTCATCCTCGACACCTACGACCCGGCCACCGGCCGGCACGGCGCCACCGGCAAGACCCACGACTGGTCGCTCAGCGCCCGCATCGTCGAGGCCGTCGGCGTGCCCGTCATCCTCGCCGGCGGCCTCACGCCCGCGAACGTCGCCGCCGCCATCCGCCGCGTCCGCCCGTGGGGCGTCGATGTCCACACCGGCGTCGAACGCCCGGACGGCACCACCGACCACGACCTCGTCCGCGCCTTCGTCGCCATCGCCCACGCGACCCCGGTGCCGGTCCAACCCTAGCGCAGCAGCGCCGGCACGGGCCGACGCCCGAACCCCATCACCCCGCCGCGGATCGGCGGAATCTCCCCGGCCGGCCGCATCGCCGGGAACCGCTCGAGCAGCATCCGCAGCGCGATGCGCGCCTCCAGCCGGGCGAGGTTCGCGCCGAGGCAGTAATGCAGCCCCCAGCCGAACCCCAGCTGCGGGTTCGGGTCCCGCAGCAGGTCCACCTCGCCGGGGCGTTCGAACACCGCCGCGTCGTGGTTCGCCGCCGCGATGCACAGGAACACCGTCTCCCCCGCCCGCAGCCGCTGCCCGCCCCGCTCGTGGTCGATGCGCACCTTCCGCGGCATCACCCGCGCCGGCCCGCCGACGCGCATGAACTCGTCCACCGCCGTCTCGTCCGCCTCCGGGTGCGCCGCCAGCCATTCCCGCAGGTCTGGCCGTTCGAGCAGCAGCGCCAGCGTGTTGATCAGCAGCGTCGTCGTCGTTTCGTGCCCGCCGAACAGCAGCAGCGTGCACAGCCCCACCAGCTCGACCGGCTCCAGCCCGCCTGCCGGCGAATGCACCACGTACGAAAGCAGCGAATCATCCGGCTCCTGCCGCACCCGCTCGATGTGCCGCGCGAAGAACCCCATGAACTCCTCCGCCGCGCGCGCCACCGGCCCCTCCTCCACTGCTCCCGGCCGCAGCGAGAACACGAGACTCGCGATATCGTCCGACCACGCCTGGAACCGCTCCCGCTCCTCCCCCTCGACCCCCAGCACGGCGGCGATGACCAGGGCCGGCAGCGGCCGCGCGAACTCCGCCGAGAGGTCGACCGGCCCTTCCGCCTGCGCCAGCGCCGCCAGCCGCTCCGCCGCGATCGCCCGGATGCGCGCCTCCAGCCCGACCACGGCCCGCGGGGTGAACGCCGCGGCCAGCGGCTCCCGCAGCCGGGTGTGCGCCGGCGGGTCGCGGAAGTTCAGCCACGCGTGCAGCATCTCCACCGCCCGGTGGAACGCCGCCGAACGGCCCTGCGCCGCCCGTTCGAACGTGTCCATCCGGTCCGACGAAAGCCGCTCCCCGTCCCGGAATCCCGCCGCCACCTCCGCGTGCGAGAGCACGACCCACGCCCGGTGGCGCGCGCTCCACTGCACATCGCCCGCCTCCCTGGCGCGCGCGAAGTAGCCCGCCGGGTCGCGGATGGAGGCCTCGCAGCCGGGGTCCACCTCCATGTCCGGGAGCCTACACCTTTCGCCGAGGGGTTTCACCCACGCGAAGCCCGCCATCACCCGCTACCATGGCCCGGAAGGCCGCCGCCATCCCGGCGGCTGCAGGAGGTCGCCCATGCCCGCCGGGTTCGTCATCCGCCCCGCCATGCCCGCCGAAGAGCCCGAACTCTACGCCATCCACCGCGCCGCCATGGAGGACTACATCGTCCAGACCTGGGGCCCCTGGGACGACGCCGACCAGCAGCACCGCTTCGCCGGCTCCTGGCCCGACCTCCGCCTCGCCATCGAAATCGACGGCGAGCTCGCCGGCTTCCTCGACCTCGACGAACAGGGCCCCACGGTCGATATCGCCGCCCTCGAACTCGCGCCCCGCTGGCAGCGCCAGGGCATCGGGTCGGCCATCATCCGGGCCGTCCAGGCGCGCGCCGCCGAACTCGAGCGGCCCGTCACGCTCCAGGTCCTCAAGGTGAACCCGGCCCGCGCCCTCTGGGAGCGCCATGGCTTCCGCAGCGTCGGCGAATCGGAGACCCACTACCAGATGGCCTGGCAGGCCGGCGCATGACCGCCCGGGCCGCACGCCGCCTCACCGCCTTCCTCGACGGCGAAGACCGGCCCGATATCCCCAACCCCATCCACTCGACCTCCGTCGCCCGCGCCCACGGCTTCGCCGGCCCCCTCGTCGGCGGCGTCACCGTCTACGGCTGGCTCGTCCCGTCCATCCTCGACCTCCTCGGCGAAGGCTGGCTCAGCAGCGGCTGGGCCGACGTCCGCTTCCGCCGCCCCGTCTACCCCGGCGACGGACTCGAAGCCGTCGCCGAGGGCCCGCCCGGCGGCCCGATCGCGCTCCGCATGGCGAAGGCCGACGGCGCGGCCGCCATCGAAGGCGAAGCCGGCCTCGGCCGTGCGCCCTGGCTCGCCGAGCTTGCCCTCCCGGCCGACCGCCAGCCCGTCCCGCCGCGCGACCCGCTCCCGGAGCTGACGCTCGAGACGGCCCCGCGCGGCCGCGACCTCCCCGCCATGGCCGTCGACCTCTCGCTCGAGGACGCCCGCGCGTGGGCGCTCGAAAAACAGCGCGACGGGCACGAGCGCTGGACCGGGCCCGGCGCCCTCGCCCACCCTTCCTGGCTCGCCGCCCGCGCCACGCCGCTGCTCAAGCACAGCTACGCCTACGGCCCCTCCATCCACACGCGTTCGCAGATCCAGCACCTCGCGCCAGCCCGCGCCGGCCAGCAGTTCACCGTCGCCGGCCGCCTCGTCGACGCCTTCGACGACCGCGGCCATCACACCGCCGTCCTCGACGTCGCCATCTTCGACGCCCCCGGCACGCTCGTCGCCCGCCTCCGCCACACCACCATCTTCCGCATCCGCCCCCGCTGAGAAAGGAGAAGGGGAGGAGCGAGAAAGGGAGAAAGGGAGAAAGGGAGAAAGGGAGAAAGGGAGAAAGGGAGAAAGGGAGAAAGGGAGAAAGGGAGAATCCCCCTCCCCTAGGTCTCTTAACTGCCAACTCCCGCCTCCCGCCTCCCAACCCGTAGTCGCGGGGCTCCGTCCCCGCGGAGGGCCGGGAGGCCCACCCGAACGTGCGCATCCACCCGTCTCCCGCCTCCCGCTTCCCCGCTCCCACCTCTGTAGTCGCGGGGCTCCGTCCCCGCGGAGGGCCGGCAAGGCCCACCCGAACGTGCGCATCCACCCGTCTCCCGCTTCCCGCCTCCCGCCTCCCGCCTCCCAACCCCGTAGTCGCGGGGCTCCGTCCCCGCGGAGGGCCGGCAAGGCCCACCCGAACGCTCGCCTCAACTCCTCTCCCGCTTCCCGCTTCCCGCCTCCCGGTTCCCACCTCCGTAGTCGCGGGGCTCCGTCCCCGCGGAGGGCCGGCGAGGCCCACCCGGACGTTCGCCTCAACTCCTCTCCCGCTTCCCGCCTCCCGGTTCCCGCTTCCCGCCTCCCGATCCCGTAGTCGCGGGGCTCCGTCCCCGCGGCGGGCCGGCGAGGCCCACCCGGACGTTCGCCTCAACTCCTCTCCCGCTTCCCGCCTCCCGGTTCCCGCTTCCCGCCTCCCGCTTCCCGCGACATCCGTTGGGCGCATCGCGCCCCGCGGGGACGGAGCCCCGCGGCTACGGTTGGAGGTTGGAGGTTGGAGGTTGGAGGTTATTCTCCCTCCCCGTTCCCGCCTCCCACCTCCCGCCTCCCGGTTCCCTCCCCCTCCCACCGCCGCCGCGAAGCGGCGGCATCCCGCGGCGCCGCCGGCGCAGCCGGCCAGCCATCCACCGCGGCGCCAGCCGCGCCACCGCCGGCGCAGCCGGCCAGCCATCCACCGCGGCGCCAGCCGCGCCACCGCCGGCGCAGCCGGCCAGCCATCCACCGCGGCGCCAGCCGCGCCACCGCCGGCACAGCCGGCCAGCCAACCCCCGCGGCGCCAGCCGCGCCGCCGACTACCCGAAAAACGCCTCCGCCGGCGCTACCTGCCCCGCCATCGGCGCAGGCGCCTCGTACCGCCGCAGCTCCCGCCGCTGCACCGGCAGGTAGCAATGCACGCACGCCCGCGGCCGCGGCAGCTCCACCGGCACCTGCACCCGGTAGACGCCGTGCTCCGGGCACTCCAGCTCGAACTCGATGACCTCGATGTTCATCGGCGACCTCCCCGGCGTCCTCCAGCGCCGCCCGCGCATGGATCGATAGCATAGATCGATATCCTCCCCCGTGAAGGGCCGAATGGCCGCCGAAATGTGAACGTTCGGCAAAATCGCTCGTTTCAGGCCTGTTCCACCGCGAAATCGCCCGGCGCCGGCGGCTCCTCCGCGTCCTCCCACAGCGCGTCCAGCCCCTCCTCCTCCAGCCGCGCGGCCGCCTCGCACCGGCTCCGCCAGCCGCAGAACCCGCAATGCACCCCCGGCGTCGCGAGGAACTCTTCCTCCGCCTGCATCACCCGCGCCATCCGCCCCAGGTAGCCCATCGTCCGCGCGGCGTCCTCCCGCGTCAGCTCCCGCACCCGCTGCTGCCCCGTCCGCAGGTTCCACGCCACCGCCCGCACCGTCGCTTCCCGCGGCAGCGCCCGCACCGTCCGCACGATGACGTGCGCCAGGTCCAGCTGCCGGTCCACCACGTCGTCGAGGTCGAACCTCCCCGTCTTCCAGTCGATCACCTGCCACCGGTCCGGCGCCAGCCGGTCCACCCGGTCCGCCTTTGACCACACCATGATGCCAAGCTTGGGCGCTGGCGCCCAGCTGTCCACTTCTGCCCACCGGGCCTCCGACGCGATCGACCGGTGCGCGTCGATGCCCCGCTCGTACCACGCGCGCGCCATCTCCCACCACTCCGTCCCCGGCCCCGCCGCCGCGTGTTTCGGCATCCGGAGGTAGGCCTCCAGCTCGGCGTACCCGTCCTCCGGCTCCCCGGTGTCGCACAGCTTCTGCATCGCCCGGTGGACGCCGTTCCCGGCGAGCGCCGCCGGGGTATCCTCCTGCTCCGGCCGCGGCATCCCGGAGACGTACGCGAACCAGTACTGCTTCCGGCACCTCCGGAACGTTTCGACCTTCGTGTGCGACAGCCGGAAGAGCTCCTCGCCTGCCATCGCCGCGCAGTTTACGCTTCCGAAAAACGCCCCTCGACCATGCACGAACCGGCTCCGCTCGAAGGCATCCGCGTCATCGAACTCGCCAACTACGTCGCTGCCCCCAGCGCCGGCGGCCTCTTGCGCGACCTCGGCGCCGAGGTCATCAAGCTCGAACCCCCCGGCGGCGAAGTGATGCGCGGCGTCGTCCCCACCGGCACCGGACCCGGCACCGCCCCCTTCAACTTCCTCTTCGAACTCGAAAACCGCGGCAAGAAGTCCGTCACCGTCGACCTCGAGGCGCCCGGCGGTCCCGACCTCGTCCACCGCCTCCTCGCCGGCGCGGATATCTTCCTCACCAACCTCCTCCGCCGCCGGCTCGCGAAGTTCCGCCTCACCCCGGAGGAAGTCCACGCCCGCAACCCCCGCGTCGTCATCGTCGCCATCACCGGCTACGGCCTCGACGGTCCCGATGCCGACCGGCCCGGGTTCGATTTCTCCGCCTTCTGGACCCGCAGCGGCATCATGTCGCTCGTCGGCCACCCCGGCAGCCCGCCCGTCCTGAGCCGCATCGCGCAGGGCGACCACACCACCGGCATGGCCGCCGTCGCTGCCGCTCTCGCTGCCCTCCGCCTCCGCGACCGCACCGGCCGCGGGCAGGTCGTCGATATCTCCCTCCAGCAGACCGGCCTCTACACCATCGCCACCGACGTCGCCAAGACGCTCATCGACGGCCGCCAGCCGCGCCGCTTCGACCGCACCGCGCCCGAGAACCCCCTCTTCAACACCTACCCCACCGCGGATGGCCGCTGGGTCATGCTCGTGCACATGACGCCCGACCCCTACTGGCCCCGCCTCTGCCGCGTCATCGGCCGCGACGACTGGGCCGCCGACCCGTCCCTCGCCACCATGGCCGGCCGCCGCCAGCGCGGCGCCGAACTCGCCGCCGGCATCGAACGGGCCTTCCTCGCCGAACCGCTCGAATCCCTCGCCGAAAAACTCGACCGCGAAGGCCTCATCTGGGCTCCCATGGTCGAACTCCCCGATGTCGTCGCCGACCCCCAGCTCCGCGGCCGCGACGCCTTCCAGCCGCTCGAAACGCCCGCCGGCGCGTTCGAAACCGTCGCCGCCCCCTTCCGCATCCGCGGCGCCGACGTCCGCGTCCGCGGCATGGCCTCCGAACCCGGCGCCGATACCCTCGACGTCCTCCGCGCGGCCGGCCTCGGCGACGACGACATCGCCGCGCTCGCCGAAGCTGGCGTCTTCGGCTGAGCTGGTAGCTCCCCGGCGCGCCGCGGCCGATAATTCACGCATGAGCGACGACCCCTTCGGGCAGTCCATCGCCTCCCTCGCCAACTGGATCCCCGCCGACGAACCCGCGACGGGCCAGCGCGCCGCCCTCCACCGCCTCGCCGCCGCCATGCGCACCGTCGCCGAAGCCCTCACCGACATGCAGGCCGACGAAGCCGACCTCCTCGCCGCCGCCGAGGCGATGGAGCAGTTCGGCGCCCGCCTCGAAGCCACCCGCACCGGCCACCGCCCGTGGGGCTTCGCCGAATCCGCGCCCGCCGGCGACGCCCGCGCCATGTTCGACCGCAGCCCCGTCATCGGCCTCGGCAACCCCGTCGCGCCCCCGCTCCGCATGGAGATCGACGGCGACCGCATCATCGGCCGCGCCAGCTTCGGCGCCCAGTACGAAGGCCCGCCCGGCCACGTCCACGGCGGCATCATCGCCGCCGCCTTCGATGAAGTCCTCGGCATGGCGCAGGCCCGCACCGGGCGGCCCGGCATGACCGGCACCCTCACCATCCGCTACCGCCGGCCCACGCCCCTCCACACGGAGGTCGTTTTCGAAGCCCGCGTCGACCGCGTCGAAGGCCGCAAAATCTTCGCCGCCGGCACCCTCCACGCCGGCGAAACCCTCTGCGCCGAGGCCGAGGGCATCTTCATCTCCGTCGATTTCAGCCAGCTCCGCCGCGCCTGAGCCGCAGCCCGGCCGCGTTGCAACGGATTCGCAACGCCCCGCCCCGGCGCATTACGCGTTCGCGATGCCGCCTTCCCTACGCTGATTGCAGCACGAATGGAGGTGCATCCCACATGGCAACCGCAACCGCCGCGAAAAACGCCGTCACCCTCTCGGCCGCCCGGAAGAACGAAATCGCGGCCGACCTCAACACCTCCCTCGCCCACCTCATCGACCTCGCCCTTCGCGCGAAGCAGGCCCACTGGAACGTCACCGGCCCGAACTTCCACGGCCTCCACGCAACCTTCGATGCCATCGCCCGGGACGTCCGCGACTACGCCGACGACATCGCCGAGCGCGCGCGCGCCCTCGGCGCCCTCGCCCAGGGCACCCTCAGCGACGTCTCGGTGAAGTCGACCCTCGGCGGCTTCCCCGCCGATGCCGCCGACTGGAAGCCGCTCGTCCAGGGCGTCCATGACGCCCTCGTCACTACCAGCCAGGTCATCCAGGGCTGCGCCGCCCGGACCGAAGACGACCTCGCAACCCAGGACGTCTACATCGAAGTCATCCGCGGCCTCGACAAGTGGGCCTGGATGCTCGCCTCCCACCTCTCCTGACGCTCCCCCGTTCGTGCGGTCCTGCGGGTGCGCCGCCGCGCCCGCAGGACCGTTCGCGTCTCGGCCCCCTCCCCGCGTCCCCAGCCCCCGGTTGGAGGTTGGAGGTTGGAGGTTGACGGGCCCGGGACGCGCCATACGCTCCCTCCCAACTCCCAACTCCCAACTCCCAACTCCCAACTCCCAACTCCCAACTCCGTAGCCGCGGGCCTCCGTGCCCGCGGAGGGCCGGCGAGGCCCACCCCGGCGCTCGCATCCACCAGCTTCCCGCCTCCCGGTTCCCGCCTCCCGCCTCCCGGTTCCCGGTTCCCGGAACACCCGTTGGGCGCATGGCGCCCCGCGGGGACGGAGCCCCGCGACTACGCTTGGAGGTTGGAGGTTGGAGGTTGGAGGTTATCCTTTCTCCCCGTTCCCCGTTCCCCGTTCCCCGTTCCCCGTTCCCGCACCCCGTAGCCGCGGGCCTCCGTGCCCGCGGAGGGCCGGCGAGGCCCACCCCGGCGCTCGCATCCACCAGCTTCCCGCCTCCCGGTTCCCGCTTCCCGCTTCCCGCCTCCCTCCTCCACCGCCGCCGCGGAGCGGCGGCATCCCGCGGCGCCGCCGGCGAAGCCGGCCAGCCATCCCCCGCGGCGCCAGCCGCGCCGCCGCGCCTAGAACTTCGAGTAATCCGGCTCCCGCTTCTCCAGGAACGCCTGCACCCCCTCGCGGAACTCCGGGCTCGCGAGGCACGCCTTCTGCTGCGCCCATTCGAACGCCAGCTGGTCCGCCAGCGACGTCCCATCCAGCGACCGGCGGATCGCCC
>NZ_BPIG01000002.1 GCF_026003995.1 Tepidiforma sp. | reverse complement strand
GGCATCCAGACCCAGGCGCGCGGCACCGACACCCACCCGGACGCCATCCTGAAGGCGATGACGAAGGTACGGACGACCGGCGCGGCCGAACCGTCAGCGGTCATTTTGAACCCCGCCGACTGGCAGACCGTCCGGTTGGCCAAGACGGCCGACGGTGCCTACCTGTTCGGGCCGCCGTACGACGCCGGCATCCCGCGCATCTGGGGCGTGCCGGTCGTCGCCAGCTCGGCGCTCACCCAGGGCACCGGCATCGTCGGCGACTACGCCGCCCACGCCGGGCTGTTCCTCCGCGCCGGCATCGAGGTCCAGGTCGCCCTCTCGAACGACGACTTCGTGAAGGGGAAGGTGACGTTCCGCGCCGGGATGCGCGCCGCGGTCGTCCATTTCCGGCCGGCCGCGTTCTGCACCGTCACCGGGCTGTAGGAGGCGGTTCGATGCTCGAGATCGAGGCGCTCCGCCAGCAGCGCGCCGGCGCCGCTTACCGGTCGCCCGCCCGCATCTGCCTCACGGCGGACGGCGAGCTGGTCGACTGCAGCGACCCGGCGGCGGCCACCCTCCTCGTCGGCGAGGGCGGCGAGATTCCGTGGGAGGTGGCCGAGCGGTACGGCCTCGTCGCCAGCGGCGGCGAGGAGCCCCCCGGCGGGAAGCGCGCAGCCCGCGGCAAGCGGGTCCCTGACGCGCAGGTGGAGGACAAGGGCGCATGACCTGGTCGCTGGCGCGGGCCGGCGACCTGCGTGAGGAGCTGCGTCTCCCGGCGGCATCGGCTGCCGCGGATGAGGCGCGGCTCCTCCGCCTGCTCGAGGACGTCTCGGCCGGCATCGAGAACTGGCTCGGCCGCAGCCTCCGCGTCGTCGAAAACGCCGTGACGGTCGTCGACGGCTTCGGAGGCAGGGTTCTCCCCATCCCGGACCATGCGGCCGTCCCGGCGGTCGCCTGCGACCTCGACCGGGACGGCATCTACGAGACGTCCGTCCCGGCTGCAGACCTCCGCGCCGTCCGGTTCCACACGGCGGTCACCGGGCTCGTCCTGTTGGCGGGCGCTCCCATTGCGGCCTGGCCGACAGGCGAAGGGGCTGTCCAGCTGACCGGCACGCGCGGCTTCGGCGACGAGCGTGAGCCGCTCGGCACGCTGACGGCGCCGCTCTCGGCGTCGGCCTCGACGATGACGCTGCCAGCCGGGGCAGGCCCTGGCGACACGCTCGTCATCGACGGCGAACGGATCTACGTCCGGACGTCAGCCGGCGCCGTCGCCCGCGGCGTGCGGGGGACGGCAGCTGCGGCCCACCCCGCCGGGGGCAGCAATCGAGCGCGAGGTCTACCCGAGAGCGCTCGTGCGGGCGGCGCTCCTGCAGGCCGCCCGCCTGCACCGTGAAGGGCTCGAGGCGTACGCCGCCGCCGGCGGCGGCGAGTTCGTCGGGCCGGTCATGTCGACGACCTACCCGGTGGTGCGCGACCTGCTCACACCGTACCGGAGGACGTTCGCGGCGGTGGCCTGATGGCGAAGGAGAAGAAGTCCGGGAACATCTACGTTTCGATCGGCATTCCCGATGCCGACGTCCGCCGCCTCACGCGTCTCATCAACCTGCTCTCCGACCGTGAGGCTCCGTTCCTCGCGGCCGGGCTGCAGGAAGCGCAGCGCATCTTGGTCGACGAGATCAGCTCGCGCGCTCCGCGGGTGGTCGTCCCGACCATCCGTGCTCACCCGGTCGGGCCGCGCTCCCGGAACGCCACCATCACCATCAGCCACGGCGCGGCGAAAGAGATGGAGTTCGGCCGGAAGAAGCCGCGCTGGATTCGGCCGCGCCTCAAGCGGCTGCTCTGGTGGCCAGGAGCCGAACACCCGGTGCGGAAGGCCCGGCATGGGCCGTTCGCTGCGAGGCCGTTCATCGGCGTGATGGACCGCGGCCATGCGATCGGGGCGGCCGAGCCGCGCATCCGCGATGTGCTCGCCGCCGCCATCGACGCGGAGTTCGACCGGCTGGCGGGAGGAGCGTGATGCTCGACACTGCGGCCGTCCTCGCCCGTGTCCGGGAGCTGGTCGCCGACGAGCTCGCGCCGATGGCCGTCTACGCCGCCGGCGATCCCGGCCCACCCGCTGCCGCCGGCCGCAGCGGCGAGCCCGGCGGTGTTCATCTACCGCGGCCGGACGCTCGAGCTTCGAGGTGAGCGCCGCGGACCAGACCCACGAGTACGAAGTCGTCATCGTGCTGGCGCAGGGCGGCGCCTGGGAGGCCGGGCCAGTCCGACCTGCTGCCGCACGTCGACCGGCTCATGGACCTGTTCGCGCGCCGTCTCCAGCTCGGGCGGCCTGACGTGGTCGTCGTGCGGTTCATCGAGTGCTCGGGCCTGTCGGCCATCGACTGGGGCGGTCAGCGGCTGCAGGGATACGAGCTCCGCTACGCCGTCCGCCAGCGCGCCCCGGCAACACCCGGGGTGTAGCTCGATACCGAAGGGGGAGACTGAGGCCATGCTGCTCCGCTACCTCGGACCTGACCCGGCCATCGACGCGGCGCTGCCCCTGCCCGAGGGGTGGCCCGCCGCCGACCACGACGAACCAGACCCCGGCCTGGCGGCCCGCAAGCTCGCCAGCGGCCTCTACGGGCGGGGCGACGCGGCCGAGCCCGACCGCCCGCCGCGGACCGCCCGCCGCCGGGGAGACCATGACCAGGAGGTGACCGATGCCGGCGATTCGACCTCTGCGTAAGCTCCAGGTCGCCCTCGAGACCACCCCGGGCACGCCCGTCCCCGCCACCCGCGTCCTCCGCGGCAGCGGCCGGCTGACCGAAAAGCGCGAGGCCTACCGCACCGAGTACCCGTACGGCGTCCGCGCCCCGGCCGGGGGTGCCGGCGTCATCACCCGCCGCTGGACGGAGTGGGAATGGGAGAGCGAGCTGGCCCTCGAGGAGGTCGGCTGGTGGCTCCAGTCCGGCGTCCGGCAGGTCACGCCGACCGGCTCGTCGGACCCGTACACCTGGACGTGGGAGCCGAATCTCGGCTCCGCCGGGCTCTCTGTCCAGACGCTCAGCCTCGAGTACCTCGAGAGCGACGGCACGACAAACCACTACACGGCCGTCGCCGCCTACGGCGTCACGACGCAGGTCAGCTTCGAGGTGTCGACCGAGAAGGTCGCCACCCTCAAAGCGGCCGGTCAGGCGCGCGCCCGGCAGGCCACCGCCCCGAGCGCCTCCGCCACCCCCGCCGCCGCGCGCACCCTCCTCCCCGGCGCCATGTTCAAGGTCTGGTGGGACACGAGCTGGACCGCCATCGGCACGACGCAGCTCACGGGGGTCGTCCGCGACGCGAAGGTCGAGCTGAAGACGGGCTGGGAGCCGGCCTGGACGCTCGACGGCCGCGCCGACCTTGACTGGACGCAGCCGCAGCCGGGCATGCTCGACGTCTCCGCCGAGCTCACCCTCGAGCTCGACGCCGTGGCCGCCGCCCGCATCGCGAACTGGCGGGCGAACGACCTCGCCTACGTGCGGCTCGCCGCCGCGCCGTCCGCGAACCGGGAGTTCCGGCTCGACCTCGCCGCCCGCCTCGACGACGACCTCTCGTTCGGGGAGGAGGGCGAGGTCACGACCGTCGCCCTCAAGCTGGCGGGCGTCTACGACCCGGCCAGCCAGAAGCTCGTCAGCATCCAGGTCAAGAACGGGAGTGCGTCGCTGTGATCAACCGCTTCGCCCGCACGGACGAGGTCGTCCGCATCGACCTCCGCGAGTTCGACGGCTCCGACGACTGGGTCGAGGTCCGCGCCGCCCTCTCCTGGGGCGACATGCTGGCCGTCCGCAAGGCCTCCATGCCGCGCGCCACGGCCGCGCCCGGGACCCCCGAGATGGAGGTCCAGATCGACGTCGGCGCCCGGTCGCTGGAGCTGCTGGCCCGCGCCATCACCCGCTGGTCCTTCCGCGCCGCGCCGGATGACCCGGCCCCGCTGCCGGTCTCGCGCGACCTCATCATCCGGCTCGATGCGCGGCTCGCCGACTGGCTGGCCGAGCGCGTGGACAGCCTCTACGGCGAGGGCAGCCGCGCGGGGGGCTGAGCCCCGCGGAGCGCATCCGCCGCGGGGCGCGGCTCGAACGACTGCTCGAGGAGGATGAGCGCCTGATGGCCGCCTGGATCGCCCGCCGGATGGGCTGCACCGTCTCCGAGGTCCTCGCCGAGCCGGCGTGGGCCATCGAGGCGTGGCTCGAGGCGGCCGAGCTCGAGGCGGCGCTCGCCGACCGGGAGGTGCGCCGTGCCAGGCCGTGACGCCGAGCTCCGCATCGCCATCCGGGCCGTCAACGAAGCTAAGGCCGCGCTCGCCGAGGTGCGGAGCGACCTGCAGGGGCTCCAGGACGCCGCCGACCAGGCGAACGGCCGGTTCGCGGCCGTCGGGGCGGCGTTCTCCAGCCTCGGCTCCTCGATGCAGACCGTCGGCAAGGTCGCGATGGCCGGGATGGCGGCCGGCGCCGGCGCCGTGGCCGGCGGGCTCGGGCTCGCGCTGAAATCCAGCGGCGGACTTCGAGCGGCAGCTGAACATCGTCGCCTCCGTCGCCGGCGCCACCGGGAGCGAGCTCGCCGCGCTCCGCCAGACGGCGCTCGACCTCGGCGAATCGACGGCGTATTCGGCGGGCGAGGTGACGCAGGCGATGGAGGTGCTCGCCGCGAACGGCATCAGCGCGAAGGACATCGTCGAAGGGGCTGCCCGCGCCGCGCTCGACCTCGCCGCCGCCGGCTCGACCTCCCTCGTGCAGGCCGCCGACACCGTCTCGACGGCGATGGCTGTCTGGGGCCTCTCCACGGCCGACCTGACGGACACGGTGAACCGGCTCGCCGGCGCCGCCAACGTCTCCCGGTTCGGCGTCGAGGATATGTCGCTCGCCATCGCGCAGGGCGGCGGTGCGGCCTCCGCGGCCGGCGTGGAGTTCGCCGATTTCGCCGCCGCCATCGCCGGCATCGCGCCGCTCTTCGCCAGCGGGAGCGACGCCGGCACGAGCTTCAAGACGTTCATCCAGCGGCTCGTCCCCGATTCGAAGCCGGCGCGCGAGGCGATGATGGAGCTCGGCCTCATCACCGCTGACGGCGCGAACAAGTTCTTCGACGCCACCGGGAAGATGCGGCCGATGGCCGAGGTGGTGGACGAGCTGAACCGCGCCGTCAGCCGGCTGAGCGAGAAGGACCGGACGCGGCTGCTCTCGAACGCGTTCGGCACGGACGCGATGCGGACGGCCATCGGCCTGTCGCGGATGACGAAGGAGGAGTTCATCGCGCTGCAGACGGCGATGGGCGAGGCCTCGGCGGCGGAGATCGGCCAGCAGCGGATGCAGGGGCTGGCCGGCGCGATGGAGCAGTTCAAGGGGGCGCTGGAGACGGCGCGCATCGAAATCGGCGACCGGCTGAACCCGATCGCCACCCGCTTCTTCGAGGCGCTCGCCGGCGTCGTGCCGACGCTGAAGGAAGGCATCCTGAACGCGATGGACCGGTTCTCCGCCGACGTCCTGCCGCGGCTGCAGGCGGCGCTGGACGGGGTGCGGAGCGCGTGGGACCGGTTCCGGGAGCCGATCCTGCAGTTCCTCCAGAGCAACGAGGCGGCGCAGATCGGGCTCGGCATGCTCGCCGCCGTCCTCCTCTCGGTCGCCGTCGCGGCCGGCTCCGCCGCGGCCGGGATGCTGGCGGCTGTCGCCCCGGTGGCCGCCCTCGGACTCGCCATCGGCGGCATCATCATCATCGCCGACAAGCTCGGGGTCGACTGGGGCCGGGTATGGGACGGCATCCGCGAGGCGGCCGGCCGCGCGGCCGACTGGATCGCGCCGAAGGTGCAGGCGTTTGCCGAGGCCGCCGGCTCGGCGCTTCGCCGCTTCGGCAGCTACTGGGAGACGGAGCTGAAGCCCGCCGTCGAGCGGGTGGTGGCGTTCCTCTCGGCGGCGTTCGAGAAGATCGAGCCGGTCATCCGGCCGGTCATCGAGGGCGTCATCAGCGCGTTCCAGTCGTTCGCCTCGATGGTCGCCGAGAACGTCAAACTCGTCCTCGAAATCGTCGGCCGGCTGGTCGACGTCGTCGTCCAGCTCATCCAGGGCGACTGGTCGAGCGCGTGGAACTCGGCAAAGGAGATTGTGAAGCTCGCCATCGAGCTCGTGCTCAACCTGCTGCGGAGCGTCCCGGAGCAGCTTGGCGCCATCATGGGCGGTCTGCTCGAGGCGGGGAAGGCGCTGCTCGGGGCGCTGGCCGACGGCCTCCGCTGGGCGTGGGAGAACCACATCTGGCCGTTCATCCAGGACATCCCGAACAAGGTGCTGAGCGGCTTCACCGGCGCCGGGCAGTGGCTGTACGACATCGGGAAGGACATCCTCCGCGGCCTCTGGGACGGCCTGAAGGCGATGTGGGGCGAGGTGGAGGGCTGGCTCGGCGGCATCGGCGGGAAGATCAAGAGCATCAAGGGCCCGCCGGAGAAGGACCGCGTCCTCCTCTACGACATCGGCCGGATGATCATGGAGGGCCTCTCGAACGGCCTCTTCGACGGCTGGAGCGAGGACACCGTCAAGCGGCTGAAGGAGATCTCGCGCGGGCTCGTCCGGAACTACGAGGACGCCGTCAAGGACCTCGAAAACCACACCGTCCCGGACTGGCGGCAGCTGGGCGAGCTGCTGTCGGCCGCGCTGGCGCAGGGGCACTTCGACGGCTTCAAGAAGAACAAGCCGCTGCTCGAGCAGGTGTCGGCAGCGCTGACGGCCTCTGCCGGGCAGGCCGCGACGGCCGTCGGCGACGAGCTGGCCCGCGTGCTGAACATGACCGGCAAGCGGCTCGACCAGGCGCTGCTGGAGATTCGCGACCTGATGGTCCGCAACCTCGAGGCCGGCCGCGAGCTGTCGGTGCAGGAGGTGCGGACGCTGCTCGGGGCGATGGAGGAGATGCTGGAGTCGCCGACGCTGCCGGAGGCGGCGAAGCACGTGGGGCAGAAGGTCATCAACGAGCTCATTGAGTCGCTGAAGGCGGGGAAGGGCGCGGCGAACGAGGTCATCGCGCAGCTGGCGGACGAGCTGGCGAAGGCGGCCGCGCAGGGCGCGAAGGCGGCGGCAGCCGGCGGCGCGGGGACGGCGTCGGCCCCGGCCGGGCCGCTCGGCTGGAAGCCGGACGAGGGCGGGACGGCCCCGGTCGGCGCCCATGGCGTCCAGCTGGTGTGGGACGACCGCGCCCAGGCGTGGGTCTATCCGTGGGAGAAGGGCTCCGTCGGCTCGCCGTCCGAGCGGGCGGCGTACATGGATGCGTGGGCCCGCGGCGAGACGCTCATCGGCACCATCCCGGCGACGCGGACCGAAGTCAGCGTGCAGATCGATGGCCGCGAGGTTGCGCGGGCGGCGGCGGACGCTGCCGGCCGGCAGGCCTTCGCGTGGGGGGTGTGAGCGATGCCGACTGTGCGGGTTTATCCGAGCATCGTCGTCGGCGGCGACCCGTATCCGCCGGCCTCGACGGCGCCTGTCCAGCCGCCGGACGACGACGACGCCAGCTACTACGACATCTCGTACCCCTCCGGCCCGGCGAGCGTGACGGTGGACGCGGTGGCATCCGGCGTTTCGCCCGGCCAAATTGTGAGCGTGACAGCCGGCTGCCGGGCGCGCGGCTCGAGCGGCGCGGTGCTGGTGCTGACCATCTCTGACCAGTCGTCGGGCACCTGGTCGAACCTCTCCCTCCCGACGAGCTACGGCAACCTCACCGGTCCGACGCGGACCGGCCAAAACTGGCCGTCAGACGGCAACGGAAACGCGAAGGTCCGGCTGACGGTGGGCTGGGACGGGACGCAGGGGGTCACCCGCCGCGTCACCACGCTCTGGGCGGACGTGACCTACGAGGTGCCCCCGAACGCGCCCTCGCTCTCCAGCCCGTCCGGGACGGTGTGGACGCTCAGCCCGGCGTTCACGGGGACGTACAGCCACCCCGACGGCGAGCCGATCACCGCCGTCCAGCTCGAGGTGCGGCGGGTCTCCGACAACGCCCTCATCTGGAATCCGACCATCACGAGCGGACTTTCGGGGACGACGTGGTCGGTCGCATATGGCGGGCCTGCGCTCAGCTCCGGCGTCCAGTACCAGTGGCGGGCGCGTGTCCGCGACGGCGGCAGCATCCAGCAGTGGAGCCCGTGGTCCTCCTGGCTCAGCTTTACCCCGCAGGCAAACACGCCGCCGTCCGTGTCCCAGCAGGCGCCCGCGAACGGCTCGACGCCCGGCACCCTCACGCCCCAGTTCTCGTGGACCTACAGCGACGCCGACGGCCACCCGCAGTCTGCCTACCAGCTGCAGGTGCAGCGGGTGAGCGACGCTGCCTCGATGTGGGACACGGGCGTCGTCTCCGGCGGCGCCTCGAGCATCACCTACGGGGGCACGGGGCTGCAGGCCGGCGTGCAGTACCGGTGGCGGGTCCGCGTCTACGACGGCTACGACTGGTCGGCCTATACCGGCTGGTGGACGTTCACGCCGTCCGTCGCGCCCAACCCGCCGACGCTCACCTCCCCCTCCGGGTTGATCGATACGCTCACCCCGACCATCGCCGGGACGTACAACCAGGGCTCCGGCAGCGCCCAGCAGGGCTACCAGTACCAGGTGCGGTCGAATGGGGTCACGCTCTACGACTCGGGGCAGGTGAACGGCGCGATCGGCACCGGCCAGGCCTACGGCACGAACAACCCCAGCGACACCCCCGCGACGCCGCCTGCCCTTCAGTGGGGGACCGCCTACGAGATCCGCGCCCGCAGCATCGACACGAACAACCAGTGGTCGAGCTGGTCGGCGTGGGTCAGTTTCCAAACGCAGGCTGCGCCCCTCGCGCCTGCGAACCTTTCCCCCGCGGACGGCGCCGTGGTGAACGCGGCGCAGCCGACGCTCTCCTGGACGCACGTCGACCCCGACGGGGACGCGCAGCAGCAGGCAACGGTCGAGCTCCAGCGGGTGAGCGACGGCGCCGCCGTGACCGGTTACCCCGTGACGCTGACCCAGGCGGGCGGCAGCCACCAGGTGACGGCGGCGCTCACTGCGAGCCCGGCGACCCAGTACCGATGGCGGGTCCGCACGAGGGCCACGCCCGGCGCCGGGTTCGGGCCTTTCAGCTCGTGGCAGCAGTTCACGGTTGCGACGACCCCGGCCGTCTCGCTCTCCAATCCGCCGAACAACGGGACGGTGACTTCGCCGAACCTCACGGTCCAGTGGGCGATGACCGGCGGCAGCGGCACCCAGGCGAGCTGGCGCGTGGTGGTCCGCGAGGCGGGGCAGGCCATCTACGATTCAGGCGTCCAGAGCGGCGCAGCGGGCAGCTGCACCCTCCCCGGAAGCCTGCTCAGGAACGGCAAGACCTACACCGTCGAGGTCACCGTGACCGACACGCTCGGGCAGCAGGCCTCGAGCGGCCAGCGAACGTTCACCACGGCGTGGACGCCACCGCCCCAAATCTCTGGGGTGGCGGCCGTCCCCGTCGCCTCGCAGGAGGTCGGCTGACATGGCGGCGCCGCTGCCCTACATCCTGATCACCTGGCAGGAGTCGACGGTCCCGGTCAGCCAGTTCATCTGCTACCGGGTCTGGCGCCGCTCGTCCTCCGCGTCGCCGTGGGAGCTCCGCGCCCGCATCATGACCCGCGCCCGGACGATGTTCGAGGATTTTCTCGCCCGCTCGCGGGTCCCCTACGAGTACAGCGTCACCCAATCCGCGCTGATCGGCTCGGATGAGGTCGAGTCGAACCATTCCGCCGCCGCCTCGGCTCAGCTGGTCATCCGCTCCGTCTTCCTCCATGCCGTCGGGGACGAGGGCACGTATGCCGAGCTGCGCCCGATCGCGATGAACGTCCGCGACGGCCGGGAGACTGCGGCCCGCCGGGTGTGGGGGTTGGCCGACCCGGTTGCCCTCGTGTCGCCGGGCCGCACCGTGACGGTCGAGCTGCGCGGGCGCGAGCCGTGGCCGCCGGGGGGCGAGACCTGGGCTGCCCTCCAGCAGCTCCTCGCGGCGCAGGAGGCGGGCCGCCAGCTGTACATCCGCCAGGACCGGGTCGCCGGCGCCTGCGTCCTCAGCGGGCTCCAGCGGCAGGATGGACCGTTCCTCTACGAGTGGGGCTGCAGCGTCACCCTGACGGCCTACGAGGAGGCGCCCGCATGACGCTCGCCGACGCCCTGTCCGGGCTCCGCGGTCCCGTCGTCACCCGGGTCCGCTACGAGCGCGTCACGCCCGCCGGCGCCGTCCTCGCCGATGTCACGCCGGCGTTCGTGAGCGGGAGCATCGAGGCGGACGAGGACCGGGCCGTGTACCGCACGGCGCGCTTCGTCATCGACCCGGCTCGCCCGGAGGCGGCCGATCTCGACCCGCTGAAGGATGTCGTCCGGGTTACGGTCGACGTCCGCGACGGCGGCGACTGGGTGCCCTGCCCGGTCGGCACGTTCTGCCTGACGATGCCGCGGTTCACCGTGAGCGAGCGCGGCGTCCGCCAGTGGGAGGTCGAGGCGTACGACCTCACCCGCCTGCTGCTCGACTCGACGACGACCGCCGCCTATGCCGTTCCGGCCGGCGCCAACCCGGTGGAGGCGGCCGCTGCCGTCATCGCCGCCCGCGGCCTGCCGGCGCAGCTTGCGCCCGTCAGCGCGGCGCTCAGCGCGGACCGCCAGTGGCCGGCCGGCACGCCGTGGCTCGAGGTCGTCAACGGGCTGCTGCAGGCTGCCGGCTGCTACAGCCTCTGGTTCGACCGGTTCGGCATCGCGCGGTCGATGCCGGCGCGCGATCTCGCGACCGTCGCCCCGGCCGTCACCTACGGCCCCGGCCGGATGCTGACCGGCAGCGTCACCGTCGAGTCGGAGCTGACGCGGCTGGCGAACAGGGTGGTGGCCGTGGTGACCGACCCCGCCCTCCCGGCCTGGTCGGCGACGGCAGAGAACACCGACCCGAACTCGCCGCTCTCCATCCCGCGCCTCGGCAAGGTGTTCACCAAGGTGCTCGAAGTGGAGAGCGCGGCGAGCCAGGCGGCGCTCCAGGCGATGGCCGAGCGCTACCTCCGCGAGGAGGCCGGGCTGTACCGCCGGATGACCTTCGCCACGCTCCTGGACCCGCGCCGCGACGCGCATGAGGTGTACGCGGTGGAGGCGCCGGCGCCGGCCGGCGGCCGCTGGTGGACGCGCGGCCACCGCTTCACGCTCGAACCCGGGGCCGTGATGGAGCACACCGTCGCCCGGGTCGTCATCGGAGGCCTCGCATGACCGACCTCATCCAGCTCATCCGCGACGCCGTCCAGGCCGAGAGCCGCCAGGCGTTCGTCCGCGGCACCGTCACCGGGACGAACGGCAACCGCGTGCTCGTCCAGCGCCAGGGCGCCGCGGCGGCCGACCCCGTCGGCTACCCGCGGCTCGCCGGCTACTCCCCGGCGCCCGGCGACGAGGTGCTGCTCGTCCGCGCCGGCGGCGGCTACCTCGTCCTCGGGAGGGTGGTCCGATGACCGCGCCGGAGCCGCAGGTCCGCTTCGCCCGGCTGCCCGTCGACGGCCGCTGGCCCATCACCGGCCGCTTCGGCGACGCCTACTCGGACGGTTCGCGGACGTGGACGCACCTCGGCGTCGATTTCGGCTGCCCGGCCGGCACGCCGGTCTGGGCCCCGGCGGACGGCATCGTCGTCCAGCCGGCGAACGACGGCAGCTTCGGCACCGCCGTCTGCCTTCGCCATGGCGACGGCTGGCACACCCTCTACGCCCACCTCAGCCGGGCGGATGTCGCCCTCGGCCAGCAGGTCCGCGCCGGCGACCGGCTGGGGCTCTCCGGCGCGACCGGGTTCGTGACCGGACCGCACCTGCACTGGCAGCTCTGCGACACGTGGCTCTTCCCGCGGGACCCGGCCCGCAACCGCGACCCGCTCCAGTACCTCGCGAAGGAGGACGAGATGACCCCTGAGGAGCGCGAACTCTTGCTCCGGCTGGCGACCGTCGTGTTCGGGCCGCCGACCGGGGCCGACTACCAGACGGTCGGCGAAGCGCTCATCGAGGCGCGCCGGCTGACGGCGCAGGACAGCGTCCTGCTGCTCGGCCTCGCCGAGACGCAGCGCTGGCTCGCGCAGCACACCCACGACGCGTCGGGCCGCGCCCAGTGGCCCGGCAAGCCGCCGTTCTGAGGAGGGGAGGGATGCCGCTCGAAAGCTACCTGCTGACAGGTCTCGCCGGGACGGCAATTGGCGCATCGGCCACCATCGCCGGCGCGATCATCCAGGCCCAGACCCAGCGCCGCCGCGAAGCCGGTACGGTGCAAACATCGGACGCGCAGACGCTGTTCTCGGCGTCGAACCAGCTCATCCAGATGCTGCTCACGACGACCCAGGCGCTCACCGCCCGGCTCGAGGAGATGGCCGGCCGGTTCGACCATCTCACCGACCGGGTCGACCAGCTCGTGGCACAGCAGGAGGAGCTCCTGAAACTCCAGCGTGAACAGACCCGCACCCTGCACGCCATCGAGAACGGCGGCGCCGGGGCGAAGGGAGCGTGAGCGCGGTGGAGAGCAGGCTGACGCCCGGCATCATCGCCGCTGGGCTGGTCATCGGGACGCTGTACGGGCCGCTGGCGATGCTGCGGGGGATCACCCCGGAGCAGCTCGGCGACGCGGCCTACTGGCGCGAGGTCGCCGCGGCGGCCATCCAGTCGTTCGCCGGGAGCGCGCTGGCCATCGGCGGGCTCATCGCCGCTGCGCTCGGCCTGCCGCTCGTGCGGGAAGGGCGGAGCAGCGGCACCGGGAAGCAGCCCTAGCCGCCGATGCCGGCGACGGCTCCGCCATGACGAAACGCTGAATCGAACATCGTTCCGTTGGCGACATTTTGGCTACCAACGCGTCGCCAAGGCCGCCGGCACATCCGAAAATGCACAACATCCAGTAATGGCGAAGCTCGTTGATGAGAGGCGAGATTAGATTCGAACGGCATTGCGCGAGGCTATGAGGCAGAAGCGGCAGGGCGCGACTGATCGACCTTCCCAAGGTTGAGACGCGGGTTCGATTCCCGCCATCCGCTCCAAAAAATCGAGCATCCTGACACCGCCGCCCGGTCGGGCGGCGGTTTTTCGTTCCCGCAGAGTGCACCAAACCGGGATTCAGGGCCGCGTGAGGGAGGCGAGGGCTTCGCGGAGGATGCCGGCGCTCCGCTCGAGGGCGGCCGCTTCGGCATCGGCGAGCGGCGGGAGGAGTTCGGCTTCGATGCCGCGGGCGCCGACGACGCGCGGCAGTGACAGGGCGACATCGCCGAACTGGCTGCCGGGCTGGCCGACGGCTGAGACCGTGAGGACGGCCCGCTCATCATCGCGGATGGCGCGGAGGAGCCGCGCGACGGCTCCCGCGACGCCGTAATAGGTCGCGCCCTTCCCGGCGATGATGCGGTAGGCGGCGCGGCGGACGGCGTCGTCGATGCGCTCGCGGTCGGCCTCCGCGAGGGGACGGCCGAGCCCGGCCGCCGCTGCATCGAGCGGGAGACCGCCGACCGCAGCGCTGGACCAGAGGAGGACTTCGGAGTCGCCGTGTTCGCCGACGACGTACGCGTGGACGGACTGGGGCGCGACGCTGAGGTGTTCTGCGAGGAGTGCGCGGAAGCGGGCGGTATCGAGCGTGGTGCCGGAGCCGATGACCTGGGCGGCGGGCAGCCCCGAGGCTTCGAGCGTGACGAAGGTCAGGATATCGACCGGGTTCGAGACGACGATGAGGACGGCCTCCGGGGCTGCCCGGACGACCTCGGGGACGACCGCGCGGAAGACGGCGGCGTTGCGGCCGAGGAGCTGGAGCCGCGTCTCGCCCGGCTGCTGGTTGACGCCGCAGGCGAGCACGACGGCCGGGGCGCCGGCGAGGTCGGCGAATTCGCCCGCGCGAACCCGGGCGTGGCCGGCGAAGGGGACGGCGTGAAAGATGTCGTCGGCGTGGGCCCCGGCTTTGGCGCGGTCGATGTCGACGAGCACGATTTCGCTGGCGGCGCGGAGGAGGACGGCGGCGAAGGCGGTGGTGGCGCCGACCATGCCGGCGCCAACGATGCCGATCTGCATGGCGCTGCTCCCGGCGGGTGATGCCGGGAACGAGGGTAGCGGCCCGGGATTGCAGGCGGGTTATCGGCCCGCCGGGTGCGGAGAAGGGGCGTCAGGCGACGGCAGAGCGGGAGTGGCCGTCGGGGTGGGCGTGCTGGCCGCGGGTGCGGACGGCGGCGGCGAGGTGGGCGGCGGGCTCGTGGTTGCGGGCGCTGACGAGGTCGCGCTGGGCGCGGCGGAGGAAATCGCGCACTTCGAGTTCGCCTTCGTAGCCGGTGAGGGAAACGACGGGTGTGAGGCGGGTGGCCTGGTCGTGGGGGATGCAGGAGGCGAGGGCGGGGAGGAGGGCATCGGCTTTCATGGCGGCGGTGGCCATGCGGTCGTCGGCGATGATGGCGGCGAAGATGGGCCCCTGGAGGTGGGCGAGGAAGTCGCCTTCGCCGATGGCCTGGCGGAGGGCCCGGGCGGCGGCAGGGAGGAGTTTGTCTTCCGGGTTCTTGAGCGCTTCGAAGCCGGCGATGTCGGTGAGCGCGAGGGAGAAGCCGCGGCCGTTCCGGACGGAGCGCATCATCTGTCTGCGGAGTTCGAAGACGAAGTGGCGGCTGTTGGGCAGGCTGGTGACCTCGTCTTCGTAGATGCGGCCGCGGAGGCGGTCGAGCGCGCGGTGGAAGCGGCGGCCCTGTTCGGACTCTTCGTACCAGAACTGGAGGTGGACGCCGGCGAAGAGGAGGGTGGTGAAGCCGAGGACGAACCAGTTGGTGCCGCCGCCGCGGGCGATGACGGTCTGGGCCTGGACGCAGAAGACGAGGAGCCAGACGGCGAAGGACGCGGGCCGGAGGAGCCGGACGAGGAGCGGGGTTTCGACGGAGCCGAGGGCGGTGGTGTCCTGGGCCGGCAGGAGGAAGGCGCTGAGGACGGGTGGCTTGTTCATGGTCGACCCCGTGCGATCTCATCGGAAAGATCGAACGGGGCCGAACCGTTCCGCAGGGTTCGTTTGTAAACGGTGTGTAATTCGTGGCCGCTCAGCGGCGGGGGGCCGGGAGCGTCATCAGGTACTCGTGGATGGCTTCGGCAGCGCGGCGCCCGTCGGCGAGGGCGGTGACGACGAGGTCGGCGCCGTTGACGTTGTCGCCGCCCGCGAAGACGCCGGGCCGGGTGGTGCGGCCCTTTTCGTCGACCTGGATGAGGGCCTTGCGGTCGGTGCGGATGCCGCTGGTGGTCTGAGGGACGACGGGGTCGGCGCCGTAGCCGATGGCGATGACGACGGCATCGGCGGGGATGATGAATTCGCTGCCTTTGACGGGGATGGGGCGGCGGCGGCCGGATTCGTCGGGCTCGCCGAGCTCCATGCGCTGGCATTCGACGGCGCGGACGCGGCCCTGTTCGTCGCCGAGGATGCGGGTCGGCAGGGTGAGCATTTCGAAGCGGACGCCTTCTTCGCGGGCGTTCTTGCGCTCTTCGGCGCGGCCGAGCATCTCGGCTTCGGTGCGGCGGTAGACGCAGGTGACGTTCTGGGCGCCGAGGCGGACGGCGGTGCGGACGCAGTCCATGGAGGTATCGCCGCCGCCGATGACGACAACGTCGTTCAGCTTCGGGAGGGGTTCGCGGTAGCGCTCAGGGAGGAACTCGGGGGCGAGGTTGCCGCGGACGAGGAATTCGGTGGCGGTGTAGACGCCCTCGAGGTCTTCGCCTTCGATGCCCATTTCGTTGCCGACGCCGGCGCCGGTGCCGATGAAGACGGCGTGGAAGCCCTGCCGGAAGAGCTCGTCGATGGTGATGTCGCGGCCGACGTAGGTGTTGCAGATGAACTGGACGCCCATGGCCTCGAGGTGGGCGATGTACTCATCGACGATGTTCTTCCGCATCTTGAAGTTGGGGATGCCGTAGACGAGGACGCCGCCGGGTTCGGGCCAGTATTCGTAGACGGTGACGCTGTGGCCCTTATCGGCGAGCTGCTCGGCGACGGCGAGGCCGGCGGGGCCGGAGCCGATGACGGCGACTTTGAAGCCGGTGGGCTCGGGCATGTAGCGCGGCATGGGGTAGCCGCCGAGCTGCTGGCGCTGGTAGTCGGTGCAGAAGGCTTCGAGCTTGCCGATGGTGACAGGCGGCTCGGATTTGCCGCCGGGGCGGATGGCGAAGCCGACGACGCAGGCGCCTTCGCAGAGCTTTTCCTGCGGGCAGAGGCGGCCGCACATCTCGGGGAGGTTGGAGGTTTCGCGGAACTTGTCGGCGGCGCCGAGGATGTCGCCCGCTTCGAGGAGGGCGAGGGCGCCGGGGATGTCGTTGTGGACGGGGCAGGCTTCCTGGCAGGGCGCCGAGGGGCACTGGATGCAGCGGGAGGCTTCGATGCGGGCCGCGTTCAGGTCGAACCCGAGGTAGGTTTCTTCGAAGTTGCGCTTGCGCTCTTCGGGGTCCTGCTTCGGGACGGGCTGGACGCTGATGGCGAGGCGGCGGGCGACGTCGTTGGCCATGCTTCTCCGGTGCCGGCGGTGCGGCGAATTCCAGGGTGCTCCCGATCGTACCGGAGCGGGGCAGGGAAGTGAATGGCACGCGCCCGCGTTATGTCGAAGCGTCGGCGGCGCGGCGCTGCTGGAACTCGCGGTCGGCGCGCTTGCCGCGGTAGACGCGCATGTCGATGGCGCGGGTGACGCGCGGTTCGAGGCGGAAGAGCAGGCGGGGTTCGGTCTGCATGTTGGCGAAGAAGGCATCGACGGCGGCGGCGTTGGCCGGGTCGCCGCGGCCGACGTACTTCTCGGCGAGGAGGCGGGAGATGGGCCAGATATCGAAATCCGGGAGCTCGAACGGGGTGACGGTGCCGTCGAATTCGACGTGGCCGGTGAGCGGCGGGCCGGATTCGATGCAGAGGGAGGCGCGGGGGTCGCGGAGGAGGTGTTTGCACCAGACACGGTTGTAGGTGCCGGTGATCCAGATGCCGTCGTCGCGGTGGAGCCACCAGACGGGGACGGTGTAGGGAGCGCCGTCGCGGCGGAGGGTGGCGATGACGCCGACCGTCGGCAGCTGGAGGAATTCGGCGAGCGTCTCAGGCGTCATCCGGGGCATGGGCGTTGGGCTCCTCTGCGGGGGGCGGCGCGGGCTCCGCGGGGGGCTCGCGGAAGGCGGCCATCAGGATGCGGTCATCGTAGCGTCCATCGACCCAGGTGTGCGCGCGCTGGCAGCCTTCGACGGCGAAGCCTGCGGCCTCGAAGCAGCGGCGGGCGCGTTCGTTCGAGGCGGGGACGGCGAGCCACACCTTGCGGAGGTTGCGGAGGCGGAAGGCGTATTTCACGAGGAGGCGGACGACGTCGCGGCCGTACTTCCGGTTGATGTAGTCGCGGTCGCCGATGGTGATGCGGAGTTCGGCGGTGCGGGCGGCTTCGTCGATGTTGCGGAGCATGCAGTGGCCGATGATTTTCCCGCCCTGGACTTCGATGGCGAACCACGACGGGCGGGGCGACTGGCCGGCGTAGAGGGCTTCGAAGCGCTCGGCGAGGTGCTCGGGCGTGAGCGGCACGGGGACGTCTTCGCCGCCGAGGAGCTGAAGCTCGACGTCGTTGTGGAACTCGAGGAGGGGTTCGAGGTAGTCGCGGCGCATGGGCCGGAGGATGGTGCGTTCGCCCTTGAGCATGGCCGTCTCCGCGGGGCAGGGGATGGGTGGTTCACCGGGAGGTATCGGCAGGGCGCGGCACGGCGAGCAGGGCGGGCGGGAGCGACCGGAGCGGGGAAATCGGCGACACTGGCGGCGGTGCCGGGACATCCGATTCTGCCGAGGGGCCGCCTGCGGGCGGCGATCTTCCGGGCGGCGCGGCCGGACCTCCGGTTCCGCCTGCTGGTCTGGTTTTCGTGCGTCATCGCGACGCTGGGGCTCATCGGCGATTCGACGCCGGTGGTGATCGGGGCGATGCTGGTGGCGCCGCTGCTGGGGCCGATCATGGCGCTCGCGCTGGCGCTGCTGGGCGGGGCGCGCCGGGAGCCGCTGGCGCCGATGTGGTCGCTGGCTGAGGGCATGGTGACGGCGGTGGCGCTGTCGTTCGTGCTGACGGAGCTGCTGCGGGCCTCGCCGTTCGCGGTGCTGGAGACGATCCCCGGCGAGGTGCAGGCGCGGACGCGGCCGAACCCGCTGGACCTCGGCATCGCGCTGGCCGGCGGGGCGATCGGCGCCTACGGGCTGGTGCGGCAGCGGGCGGCCGATGCGCTGCCGGGGGTTGCGATTGCGACGGCGCTGATGCCGCCGCTCTGCACGGTGGGCATCGGGCTCTCGCTGGGGGACCGCGGCACGTGGGGCGGGGCGCTGCTGCTGTTCGTGACGAACCTGAGCGCCATCATGAGCGCGGCGGCGGTGGTGTTCTTGCTGAGCGGCATGCGGCACCATTCGCCGACGCACCCGGGTCCGCGGCTGGTGCTGGGGGCGGTGCCGGTGGCCGTGCTGGCGGTCGCGCTGGCGGGCCTGACGATGCGGGCGGTGCAGGAGGCGCGGGAGGAGGACCAGATCGCGGCAGCCGCGCGGGAAGCGGTAACGAACCTGTTCCCGAACGGCAGCGTGGAGCGGGTCAGCCGCTCGTCCGGGGAGGACGGCAGCACGAAGGTGCGGGTCGAAGCGCAGGTGGACCGGGAGGCGACCATCAGCGACGCGGAGACGATCCAGGCGTTCGTTGCGCAGCGGACGGGGAAGCGCATCCAGCTGGTGCTGGTGACGACGCCGGTGCTCGTGCTGGACCCGCTGAATCCGCCGGCGCCGGACATCCGGCTGCTGACGCCGACGCCCACGCCGACGGCGACCCCGACACGGACGCCGACGCCGACGCCCACACCGACGCGGACGCCGACCCCGCCGGCCAGCGGCGCGAGCCCGGCCGCCACACCGGCGGCGACCGCCGCGGCGAACTAGCGGGCGGCGTCGGCGGCGGTGCCGATGAGTTCGTAGCGGGGCGGCTCTTTCCACTCGGCGGTGGGCGGGTTTTCCTGCCGGCGGAGCTCTTCGCGGCGTTTCTGCGTTTCGAGCTTGCGGGCCTTTGCGATGAGGAGGTCGCGCTGGCGGGCGTGCTCCTCGGCGCGGGCGACGGCGCGGGGGGATGGCGGCCGGCGGGGGATGCCGGGGTATTCGCGGATGCGGCCCTCCTCGGCGAGCTGCTTCAGGTGGGCGCGGACGTTGTTGTCGGCGGCGCGGCGGAGGCGCGGGTCGATGTCGGGGTAGAGCTGGAGCATGATGTCCCAGCTGGAGAGCGCGCCGCCGCCTTCGAGCACCTGCAGGATCTGGCGCTCGCGCATGTTCCGGTGGTCGATGTACATCTGCAGGCGCTCGCGCGGGTCGCGGACGATGCGGCCGTGGCCGGGGCAGATGACGCGGAGGTTCGGGAGTTCGAGCAGCCGCTGGAGGGTGCGGCGGTAGCTGGCGAGGTCCCACACGGTGGTCGTGGAGGAGCCGAGGAGGGTATCGCCGGTGAAGAGCACGCCTTCCTCTTCGATGTAGTAGCAGAGCGAATCGACCGAGTGGCCGGGCGTTGCGAGGACGCGGACGCGGACGCCGCCGTCGAGGTCGATGACGTCGCCGTCGCGGAGGGGGGTGACCGTTGCGGGGATGCGGCCCTTGAGGAGTTGGCGGCCGTTGGCGGGGATGGCGACCTCGGCGCCGAGCGCTTCTTTCGCCCACTTGAGGTTGCCGGAGTGGTCGCTGTGGTGGTGGGTGATGGCGGCGATGGCGACTTCTTCGCGTTCGACGGCGGCGAGGTAGCCCTTGAGGAACCAGCGGTAGCGGTCGATGGCTTCGCCGGAATCGATGGTGAGCGACTGGCGGCCTTCGGCGCCGACGAGGTAGATGCAGGTGAATTCCGGGTGCATCGGGTTGTCGTCGGGGACGAGGGCGGCGCGGACGGAGGGTGAGATGCGCATGAGCGGAACCCGGGCGGTCGAGTGGGGAGCAGTCTACGGCAGGGCTGGCGCCCCCGGCAGGATTCGAACCTGCGGCCAAGCGCTTAGAAGGCGCCTGCTCTGTCCTCTGAGCTACGGGGGCCTGACGGCATTGTAGCCCGGGCGGGGGATTGGGCGGCTCGCGGGGAGCGCCGCCGGGGCGTAAGCTTCCGGGCCACCACGAACGAGGTTCGCACGATGGGGTTCGAGCAGTACACGGCGGCGACGCCGGAAGAGATCGGCATCGACAGCGAGAAGCTGGAGGCGGTCTTCGCGCGGGCGAAGCGGGATGTGGACGACGGCACGCTGAAGAGCGCGCAGGTTGCCGTGGCCCGGCACGGGCGGCTGGCGGGCGTCCGGACGTTCGGCACGGTGCGCCATGAGGGCCGGGAGGAGGAGGTGCCGGCGACGAACGACACGCTCTACACGATCTTCAGCTGCACGAAGGCGGTCGTCGGCGCGGCGACGTGGGCCCTGTGCGAGGAGGGGCTGCTGCGGATCGATGAGCGGGTGGCGGAGATCGTTCCGGAGTTCGGGACGAACGGGAAGGACGGCATCACGGTCGAGCAGGTGATGCTGCACATCGCCGGCTTCCCGTATGCGCCGTTCTCGCCGCTGGACTGGGACGACCGCGAGCGGCGGCTGCAGCGGTTCGCGAGCTGGCGGCTGAACTGGGAGCCGGGGACACAGTTCGAATACCACGCGACGAGCGCGCACTGGGTGCTCGCGGAGATCATCGAGCGGCGGACGGGGATGGACTTCCGGGCGTACGTGCGGGAGCGGATTCTCGCGCCGGCGGGCGTTGAGGAGCTGTACCTCGGGCTGCCGGCGGAGCTGAACGGGCGCGTCGCGGACGTCCGGCACCTCATTCCGCCGGTGCCACCGCCGGGCGGCTGGGGCGAAGTGACGCCGGAGGCGATCCTGCAGTTCAACCGGCCCGAGGTGCGGGCGGTGGGGGTGCCGGGGGGCGGCGGCATCGGCGGGGCGGCGCAGCTCGCGCTCTTCTACCAGGCGCTGGTGAACGGCGGCGAGGGGCCGAGCGGCAAGCGCATCCTGAAGCCGGAGACGATTGCGTGGGCGACGGAGGTCCGGACGAAGGAGCACCACCGCGTGCCCATCCTCGACTACCCGGTGAACCGCGCGCTGACCGTGGTGGTTGCCGGCGACGACGGGAACATGCACCTGCGGGGCTTCGGGCGGACCTGCTCGCCGCGGGCGTTCGGGCACGGCGGCGCCGGCGGGCAGATCGGCTGGTGCGACCCGGCGACCGGCATCTCCCTCGGGTACTGCACGGAGGGGTTCCTCGACGAAATCCAGCAGGGGCGCCGGATTACGGCGATCAGTTCGCTGGCGGCGCAGTGCGCGGCGGGCTGACGGCGAGGAAGTCGGGCTCGCGCTTTTCGAGGAGGGCGGCGACGCCTTCGCGGAAGTCCGGGCCGCGAGTCAGCTCGTCGAGCAGGCGCTGAGCCGCGTCGACGGAGCTGCCGACGTCGCGGTGGAGGTCGGCGTAGACCTGGCGGCGCGTCTCGCGGAGGGAGGACGGCGCGATGGTGCGGGCGAGCCGGCGGGCGTAGTCGAGCACGGCCGGCATCAGCTCTTCGGCCGGGAGGACGCGGTGGACGAGGCCGAGCCGCTCCGCTTCTTCCGCGAGGAAGACGCGGCTGGAGAGCAGGAGCTCCATCGCCGGGGAGAGGCTGATGAGGCGGGGGAGGAGCCACGAAAGGCCGTACTCGGCGGGCAGGCCGAGGCGGCCGTGGGCCGTGGTGAGCTTGGCGCCGGCGGCCGCGAAGCGGATGTCGCAGAAACAGGCGAGGACGAGACCGACGCCGGCCGCCGGGCCGTTGACGGCGGCGATGGTCGGCTTCGCCAGCCCGAAGTGGTAGGCGAAGTCGCGGTCGAATTCGGGGCGGACGCCGAAGCCGGGGGTGGGGAGGTCGGCCGGCGTGCCCGGGTCGTAGCCGCCCTTTTCGATGTGGCCCTCGAGGGCGCGGGCATCGGCGCCGGCGCAGAAGCCGCGGCCGGCGCCGGTCACGACGATGACGCGGACGGCCGGGTCGGCCTCGGCCTGCTGGAGGCACCAGCGGTATTCGGTGTGCATGCGGCCGGTCCACGCGTTGAGCCGTTCGGGGCGGTTGAGGGTGATGACGGCGACGCCATCGGCGGCCGCGTAGCGGGTGACCTTGAGCTCCATGGAAAGGATTGTAAACGGGCCGGTAGGTGACGGCCGGGTACACTTGACCGTGATGGGGGATTCGAACGGGGCTGAGCGTGCGCGGAGCCTGCCGAAGACGGCGAGCCTGCCGAACTTCGGCGCGGTGCAGTACTGGGCGTGGCGGGCAGCCCGGGCGACGATCGGGCGGACGCCGGCGCCGGCGGCCTACCGGATCGCGGGGGGACTCGGCCATGCGGCCTACTGGTGCTGGCCGCGGGGCCGCCGGGCGATGCGGGCGAACTTCGCGCGGGTGCTGGGCACAGCGGAGCGCGAGCTCGTCGACCGGGTCGGGCGCGCCTCGCTGGCGGGGTATTTCCGCTATCTCGTCGATTTCATGCGGCTCGATGGCGGGCGCTTCCGGCTGCCGCAGGTGGAGGGCGAAGCGGCCTTCGCGGCGCTCGACCAGCTGCTGGAGCGCGGCCGGGGCGCGGTCATCGTCTGCATGCACTACGGCAACTGGGACGCGGGGGCGGCGTTCGCGGCGGCGAAGGGCTACCCGCTGGCGGTGGTGGCGGAGGGGTTCGGCGACCCGCGGCTGGACGAGCTGGTGCTCGGCGCGCGGGAGCAGCTGGGGATGCAGGTGATTCGGCTGGAGCGGGCCGGGCCCTCGATGGTGCGGACGCTGCGGCGGAACGGGCTCCTGGCGCTGCTCATCGACCGGCCGGTGCCGGGGGAGGGCGTGGAGGTGAGCTTCTTCGGCGAGCCGGTCGAAGTGCCGGCCGGGCCGGCGCGGCTGGCGCTGGCGACCGGCGCGGCGCTGGTGCCGGTGGCGTTCCGGCGCTCAGACCCGCAGGGGCGGCGGATGGAGGTGGTGGGCGACTTCTCGATTCTGCCTTGCGATGAGGCGAAGCCGGAGTGCGTGCGGACGCTGACGCAGCGGGTGATGTCGGCGCACGAGCGGTTCATCCGGGAGCAGCCGGAGCAGTGGTACATGTTCCGGGAGCTTTGGCGGGGGCAGGGCGCAGGGGCCGGGGCGGCGCCATGAGCGGGCGGGCGCTCGCGATGAAGGCAGCCTACCACCTGGCCGGGCGCTGGCCGGGACCGTTCTATGCCATCGCGCCGGCAGTCGCGCGGGTGACGTGGGCGCTGAACCCGGCGCTCCGGCGGCGGGTGACGCGCAACCTGCTCCCGCTGTGCGACGGCGACCGGGAGCGGGCGCGCCGGGAGGGCCGCAGGGCCGTGCAGCACGTGCTCGAGTACTTCCTCGACCTCGTGACGCTGCCGCGCCGGGAGATGTCCCGGTTCGAAGCCGAGCACCTGGAGATCTACCACGTTGAGCGGCTGGAGCTGCTCCGGTCGAATGGGGCGGTGCTGCTCGTGAGTGCGCACACGGGGAACGCGGAGATGGCGATCCAGGCGCTGACGTTCCGGGGGCGGTCGTTCGTGGCGCTCGTGGAGCGGCTGGAGCCGCGCGACTGGGCGGAGTACATGCTGAAGCTGCGGTCGTCGGCAGGCGGGACGTTCCTCGAGGCAAACTTCGCCGGGGTGCGGGCGTGCATCGAGACGCTGCGGCATGGGGGCGTGGTCGGCGTGATGGGGGACCGCGACATCCAGCACACCGGGGTCTGCACGCGGCTGTTCGGGCGGGCGGTCCGGCTGCCGCGCGGGCCGTGGGAGCTGGCGCGGCGGACGGACGCGCTCGTCATCCCGATTTTTTCGAGCCGGAAGCGGGGCGACCAGTTCCGGATCGACGTGGAGGAGCCGTTCCGGGTGGCGGCGACCGAGGATGCCGAGGCGGACATCCGCTGCGCGGTGGAGCGGTTCGCGGGGCTGCTCGAGCGGCACCTGCGGCGGGACCCGGGCCAGTGGGCGGTGCTCGAAGACTTCTGGAAGGTGCACGGCTGTGGGGAAGGCTGACCTCCACCTGCACACGCGCGTGAGCGACGGCTTCGCTTCGGTGGAGCAGCTGCTGGCGTGGGTGGAGCACTGCACGGACCTCGACGTGATCGCGGTGACAGACCACGAGGATGTGCGGGGCGGGCTGGAGGCGCGGGAGCTGGCGGCGAAGCGCGGCTACCGGTTCGAGGTCATCCCCGGGGCGGAGGTGACGACGCTGCAGGGGCACGTGCTGGCGCTGTTCATCGAGCGGGACGTGCCGAGCTTCCGCGGGGTAGAATCGACGCTCGCGATGATTCACGATGCCGGCGGGCTCGCGGTGGCCCCCCACCCGCTCAGCTGGCTGACGCGGTCGGTGGGGCAGCGGACGCTGGATGCGCTCTGGCAGCGGGGCGAAGCAGGGGTGGGGTTCGACGCGATCGAACTGGCGAACCCGAGCCCGGCCGGCCGGCGGACCGGCGCGAAGGCCGCGCGGCTCAACGCCGAGCGGTGGGGGCTCCCGGCGACAGGGAGCTCGGACGCGCACCACCTCGAGCACGTGGGCAGCGGCTGGACGGAGTTCCCGGGGGCGACGGCGGCCGACCTGCGCCGGGCGATCGCGGCGGGGACGACGAGGGCGGCGATGACGCCGCCGGCCGCGGTGCCGCCCGCGAAGCTCGCGCTGGGGCTGGCGTGGGGGTATTCGGCGACGCCGCGGAAGGTGGTGCGGATGCTGGGAGGCCGGCGGTGAAGATCGCGCTCGTCAGCCCGTACGACTGGTGCGTCGAAGGCGGCGTGAAGACGCACATCCGGCACCTCGCGGCGTCGTTCCGGGCGTGGGGGCACGAGGTCATCATCTTCGCGCCGGCCTCGGAGCCGGGGCGCGTGCGGGACGAGATCCACGTGATGGGGCGGCCGTTTTCGATGCGGGTGAGCGGCTCCGTGGCGCGCATCACGTTCTCGTGGAAGTCGCCGGAGGTGAAGCGGGTGCTGCAGGAGCACCGGTTCGATGTGGTGCACCTGCACGAGCCGCTCATGCCGCTGCTGCCGTACCACTTCCTGCGGTATTCGAAGGCGGTGAACGTGGGGACGTTCCACGCGGCGAAGGAGGGCGGCAACCGGTTCTACGGGTACACGACGCCGCTGACGCGCCGGTGGTTCCGGAAGATCGAGGGGAAGATCGCGGTGTCGCCGGCGGCGGTGAAGCTGGTGAGCCGCTACTTCCCGGGCTACTTCAACATCATCCCGAACGGGATCGACTACGAGCATTTCGCGGGACCGGCGGAGCCGTTCCCGGAGTTCATGGACGGGAAGAAGAACATCCTCTTCGTGGGCCGGCCGGAGAAGCGGAAGGGGCTGACCTACCTGCTGCGGGCGTACCTGCGCATCCGGCAGGTGGAACCGGACACGCGGCTGATCGTGGTCGGGGCGGGGGATTTCACGCGGTTCGAGCGGGTGATGGCGCCGTTCCCGGACGTCGTATTCCGGCCGAACGTGCCGTATGCCGACCTGCCGCGCTACCACCGGAGCTGCACCGTGTTCTGCGCGCCGAACACGGGGAACGAGAGCCAGGGGTACGTGCTGCTGGAGGCGCTGGCGGCGGGCGATGCCGTGGTGGCGAGCAACATCGAAGGCTTCGCCGGGGTGATGACGCACGAGATGGAGGGACTGCTCGTCCGGCCGAAGGATCCGGACGCGATCGCCGAGGGCATCCTGCGGCTGCTGCGGAACCCGGCGCTTCGGGAGGCGCTGAGCGCCCGCGGCCGGGAGCTGGCGCGGCACTATAGCTGGGACAACGTCGCCCACCGGGTGATGTCGTACTACGAGCGGCTGCTGTACGAACGGGAGCAGGTGGCGGAGACGCGGGCCCGGCGGGCGGCGCAGCTGGCGGGGCCGGGCCGCTGATGGGCGTGACGCTGCTGCCCACCCGGCTGCCGAAGGGCGTGCAGGACGCCATCGGGCGGACCGTCGGCGGGCTCGGGATTACCCCCAACATGGTCTCGATGGCCGGGGCGGCCGGGAACGCCGCGGCGGCGGTGCTGGTGGCGCGGGGGAGCCTGCTGGCAGCGGGCATCGTGTACCTCGTGTTCTCGGCGCTCGACCTGGTGGACGGGGCGGTGGCGCGGGCGACGGGGAAGGCGAGCCCGTTCGGTGCGGTGTTCGATGCGGTGCTGGACCGGGCGAGCGAGGCCGTCGTGCTGGCGGCGTGCGCGTGGTATTTCGCCGCACGGGGGCAGGAGTGGCAGGTCGGCGCGGCGTACGCGGCGCTGCTCGGCAGCGTGGCCGTGAGCTACCTCCGGGCGCGGGCGGAGGTGGAAGGTGTGCCGATGCGGGAGGGGCTGTTCCGGCGGCAGGAGCGGGTGGCGGTGCTGGGGGTCGGGCTGCTGCTGGGCTGGCTGACGGCCGCGATGGTCATCCTCGCCGTGCTTTCGAACCTGACGGCGCTGCAGCGGGCGTGGATGCTGACCCGGGCGCTCCGGGCCGACGGCGGCCGCTGAGCGGCTCGATCGTGGGGCCGGGGCGTGCGAGGATGCGCGTATGAACGAACTGCAGGCGCGCGCGCGCGAGCTTTCGGACCGGATCTCTGACCTCCTGGTGCGTCTTTGACCTCGCCAGGGATGAAGCTCGCGTAGCAGAACTCGAACAGCAAACCCTCGAACCCGGCTTCTGGGACGACGCGGCCGCGGCGCGGAAGGTGATGCAGGAGCTCGCCGCGCGGCGGGAGCGTGTCGAAACGTGGCGCGGGCTGGAGCGGCGCGCCCGGGATGCGGCGGAGCTCATCGAGCTCGCGCTCGCGGAGGGCGACGAGGCGACGGCGGCCGATGCGGCGAAGGAGCTCGACGCCATCGAGCAGGAGCTCGGACGGCTGGAGTTCCAGCTCCAGCTTTCGGGGCCGTACGACATGCGGAACGCCATCCTCGCGGTGCACGCGGGCGCGGGCGGCACGGATTCGCAGGACTGGGCGGAGATGCTGCTGCGGATGTACCTCCGCTGGGCGGAGCGGAAAGGCTTCGAGGCCGAAATCCTCGACCTGACGGAAGGCGAAGAGGCGGGCATCAAGAGCGCGACCATCGAAGTGCGCGGACCGTACGCCTACGGCTACCTGAAGAGCGAGCGCGGGGTTCACCGGCTGGTGCGGCTTTCGCCGTTCAACTCGGCGGCGACGCGGCAGACGAGCTTCGCGAAGGTGGAGGTGATGCCGGAGGTCGACGAGGTCGGGGAGATCGAGATCAACCCTGACGATCTCCGGATCGACGTCTTCCGTTCGAGCGGGGCGGGCGGCCAGAACGTGCAGAAGAACTCGACGGCGGTGCGGATCACGCACATCCCGACGGGGATCGTGGTGACCTGCCAGAACGAGCGGTCGCAGGCGCAGAACAAAGAGAGCGCGATGAAGGTGCTCGAAGCACGGCTGCTGGAGCTGGAGCTGAACCGTCAAGAAGAAGAAAAGGCGCGGCTGAAGGGCGAGCACGTGGATGTTTCGTTCGGGAGCCAGGTCCGCAATTATGTGCTGCACCCGTATAAGCTGGTGAAGGACCTGCGCACCGGGTACGAGACGTCGGACACGACGGCCGTGCTGGACGGGGAGATCGACCCGTTCATCGAGGCGTATCTGCGGGCGCAGGTCGGGCAGGAGGAGGCATGAGGCTGGCGGCGGCGGCCGCGCTGACGCTGGTAGCGCTGGGGCTGCTGGGCCCGGGCAGCGCTCCGGCGCGGGCCGCAGCGGTCATCGAATCGGTCAGCGTGGAGAACGGCTACCCGCGCGCGCTGACCTTCCGCGTGACGGCGCGGGCGGATACCGACATCACCGACGCGACGCTCCACTACGCCATCAAGGGGCGCGGCACGCGGGCGCTGGACAAGCCGAAGGACCTCGCGCCGGCGCGGACGCTGACGGCGGAGGTGGAGCTGCTGGTCAACACCGGGCAGAACTACATCCCGGTCGGCTCGGAGTTCACCTACTACTGGGAAGTGACGACGGCGGACGGGCAGGTCGCGCGGAGCGAGGAGCAGCAGTTCCTCTACCTGCCGCCGGACCGGCAGTGGCAGTCGGTAGCGAACGACTTCATGGTGGTGTACTACCACGGCGACCGGGAGACGCTGGCGCGGGCCTACCTGAATGCCGGCGCCGATACGTACGAGCGGATCGGGCGGCAGCTGTACGGCATCGAACTGACGACGCTGCCGGTGAAGGTCATCCTCTTCGCGAACGAGGCGGAGATGAACCCGGCGCGGCCGGGCCAGGGCGGCCGGTTCGATGCGGCGGTGACGACCTGCGGGACGAAGGTGACGAATGACATCCTGCTGATGATCCCGGTCCCGTGCGGCTCGAACGACCGGACGGATACGCTGCGGCACGAACTGGGGCACATCCTGAACGACGTGGCGGGGCAGGGCGCGCTGGCGAAACTGCCGGCGTGGATGGATGAGGGGGCGGCCGTGCTGGCGCAGTCGTCGCCGGGCGACTATGAGGGCGCGTTCCGGGTGGCGGTTAGGGCCGACCGGCTGATCCCGTTCAACCAGATGGTCGTGCCGACGAGCAATCCGCAGCTGGTGGGCGTGTTCTACGGGCAGGCGTACTTCATGGTGAAGTTCCTCGTCGACCGGGAGGGGCCGGCGAAGTTCGCGGAGCTGATGCGGACGATCAAGGCCGGCACGCGGTACGACCAGGCGATCGAGCGGGTGTACGGGCTGACGATGACGCAGTTCGAAGACGAGTTCCGGCGGGAGCACGGGCTGGCGCCGCGTGCCCAGCCGACGGCCGCGCCGACTGCGGCCCCGACGCAGCGGCCGCAGCAGGCCGGGCCGACGGCCATCCCGACGCGGGCGCCGGCGCAGGCAGGCGGGGACGCCGGCGGCTCGGATGGGCTGGACCGGGGGATGCTGGTGATTTTCGGGCTGGCGGTGCTGCTGGCGCTGGCGGCGGTCTTCAGCTGGCTGCTGGCGATGATGCTGGCGAACAACCGGCAGCAAGGCGGCGGCGGAGACGCCACCGGGCCGGGCTCCTGAGCTGAAGGCCCCGGGCTCAGGCGGTGGCCGGCGGCCCCCGGCGGGCCGCACGAGACGCGTCGCGCCGGAGACCCCGCGGGTCGGGAAGCAGCGGCTCAAGGTGCGCGAGGAGATGGGCCCGGCTGAAGTCGGCCTCGCGGCCGAGAGGCGAGAGCAATTCGGGGTCGCCGGGGCGAAAGGGGACCCGGAGCGGCAGCGCGGGCCGCTCCAGGGCGGCGCGGAGCCGTTCGCAGCTTTCCCGGTAACGCCGGATGCATTCGGTGGGCGAAAGGTCGATGGCGAGCGCGGCGAGCCAGGCGTTGATGTCGGCTTCGGCGGCAGTGCGCCAGAGCCGGGCCGAGATACCCATCGCCTCGGCCGGGTGCCGACCTTCCAGCAGGGCGGCGCAGGCGAGATTCCAGTCCGCGAGGTGGGCGATGTGAACTTTACGCGGCCAGCCGTTAGCGGCCGACGCTTCGTGGAAGCCGGTGGACAGCCGTTCGAAGGTGGCGATGGCGCGGTCCGCCGCCCACCATGCACAAGCGGCGCGTTCGGCCGGGTCGGGACGGTCCATTGCCACAGTACACGTGATTGGCGGGGCGCCTGACAGGTCCACTTTGGGCAGGTCCGGGCCGCGAAGCGGCCGCCCCGGAAAGGGGCGGCCGCTGGTCGATGGCCGGGAGGAAGCGTCAGCCTCGGGGCAGGCCGAGGCCCCGGGTGGCGATGATGTTGCGCTGGATTTCGCTCGTCCCGCCTTCGATCGTGTTGGCGATCGAGCGGAGGTACATGTACTTGATGCGCCCGCGCATCGGGGGCCGGGGGCCGTCGGTCTTCGCATCGAGCTGGCCGTAGAGGCCGAGGACCTTCATCCCGGTGCGGTAGATGCGCTGGTTGAGCTCGGTGCCGTAGAGCTTGGCGACGGCGGCTTCGTGGCCGGGCGCGACGCCTTCCTTTGCCTGGATGGAGACGATCTTGAAGCTCATCATCTGGGCAACGCCGGCTTCGACGTACCGCTCGACGAGTTCGTGGCGGACGGCCGGGTTGTGCGCGAGGGTGCTCTGCCCGTTCGCGGTGTTTTCGCGGGCGAACTTGATGAGGTCTTCGACGGCCTGCCGGGCGCCGACGGAGCCGCCGATGTTGGAGCGTTCGAAGGAGAGGGTCGTCTGGGCGAGATACCAGCCCCGGTTCTCCTCTCCGATGATGTTGGCGCGCGGCACGCGGACGTCTTCGAAGAAGACTTCGTTGAATTCGTGGGTGTAGGCGGCGTTGACGAGCGGGCGGACGGTGATGCCCGGGCTCTTCATATCGACGATGAAATAGGTGATGCCGCGGTGCTTCGGCGCATCCGGGTCGGTGCGCGCGAGGAGGATCATGTACTTGGCGAGGTGGCCGCCGGAGGTCCAGATCTTCTGACCGTTGACGATGTAGTCGTCGCCGTCGCGGACGGCGCGGGTCTGAAGGGCGGCGAGGTCGGAGCCTGCGCCGGGCTCGGAGTAGCCCTGGCACCAGATGTCTTCGCCGGAGAGGATGCCGGGGAGGTACTTCTGCTTCTGCTCTTCGGTGCCGTGAACGATGAGGGTGGGGCCGGCGAAGCCGACGGCGATGCCGCCGGGGCGGGGGAGGCGGGCCTCGGCGAGCTCCCAGTTGAAGATGAACTGCTGCATGACGGAGAGGCCGGCGCCGCCGTACTCCTTCGGCCAGGCGGGGGCGACCCAGCCGCGGGCGGCGAGGGCCTTCGTCCACTCTTTGCTGCCGCCGTAGAAGCCGCGCTCGCCGTCGTCATCGCGCTGGCGGGCCTTGTGGCCCTCCTCTTCGATGAACTTGCGAACTTCGGCGCGGAATGCGGCCTCTTCCGGGGTGTCGCGGAAGTCCATGGAAAACCTCACGTGTGGTAGTGGCTCGATTGTACACGCGCGTCGAAAAAGGGGCTGTGGGCGGGAGGGAGGCGGCAGCGAAGCGCAGGGGGTAGGATCGGCGGCATGCCGACGACGTTTACTCCCCCGAACCGCATCCTGATGGGCCCCGGGCCGAGCGGAGCGCACCCGCGCGTGCTCGCGGCGATGACGAAGCCGCTCCTGGGCCACCTCGACCCGGATTTCCTGAGGGCGATGGACGAGTGCCGCGGGATGCTCCGCGAGGTGCTGCAGACGGACAACGAGGTGACGCTGGCGACGCCCGGCACGGGGACGAGCGGCATGGAAGCTGCGGTGATGAACCTCGTGGAGCCGGGCGACCGGGTGGTCGTGGGGATTTGCGGCTACTTCGGCGAGCGGATCGCGCAGATGGCGGAGCGGGCCGGCGGCGAAGTGACCCGGGTGCAGTCGCCGTGGGGCGAACCGGCGGACGCGGCGGTGGTGGAGGCGGCGGTCCGGGCGGCGGGGAACGTGAAGCTGGTGGCGATCGTCCACGCAGAGACCTCGACCGGGGCGGAGACGCCGGTAGAGCCGTTCGCGCGCATCGCCCGGGAGGCAGGGGCGCTCCTGCTGGTCGACTGCGTGACGTCGCTCGGCGGGGTGCCGGTGCGGGCCGACGCGTGGGGCGCGGACGCGGTCTATTCGGGGACGCAGAAGTGCCTGAGCGCGCCGCCGGGGGCCGCGCCAATCACGCTTTCGCCGCGGGCGTGGGATGTGGTGCGCCGGCGGGAGACGCCCTGCAACACGTGGTATCTCGACCTGCAGCTGCTCGAGGCGTACTGGGACGAGCGGCGCGTGTACCACCACACGGCGCCGATTTCGATGATCTACGCGCTGCACGAGGCGCTGCGGCTGGTGCTGGAGGAAGGGCTGGAGGCGCGCTGGGCGCGGCACGAGCGGAACGGCCGGGCGCTGCAGGCCGGGCTGGAGGCGATGGGGTTGACGCTCCATGCGAAGGCGGGCTACCGGCTGCCAGTGCTGACGACGGTGCGCATCCCGGAAAGGGTGGAGGACACGGCGGTGCGGGGCGCGCTGCTGCGGCGGTTCGGCATCGAAGTCGGCGGCGGCCTCGGCGACCTGAAGGGGAAGGTGTGGCGGGTCGGTCTGATGGGCGAGAGCTCGACGCCGGGGAACGTGCTCTACTTCCTGAACGCGTTCGGCAAGCTGCTGCGGGAGCAGGGCTTCCCGGCCGACCTGCGGGCCGGGCTGGATGCGGCGGCGGCGCGGCTGGGGACGGCCGCGGATTAGCGGACGGGAGTCGGCGGCCGGCCGACGCCGAGGTAGCGGACGCCGGCCGCTTCGACGGCAGCGCGGTCGAGGGCGTTGCGGGCATCGACGACGACCGGGGCGATGCGCGCCCAGTCGAGGCCGGCGTAGGCGCGGTGGTAGCTGTGGACGATGGCCGCGTCGTAGCCGGCGAGGGGCTCGGCGGCGCGTTCGAAGCCGAGCGAGGCGATGCCCTCCGGGCTGAGCAGCGGGTCGTGACCCTCGACGCTCGCGCCGAGCGCTTCGAGTTCGCGGCGGAGGTCGACGGCGTTGGTGTGGAACGTGACCGCGACGTCCGGGCGGAAGGTGAGGCCGAGGACGAGGACGCGCCGGCCTTCGAGCCCGCCGAGGAGGGCCGCGAGGCGGCGGACGACGTAGCCGGGCATGGCATCGTTGACGGCGCGGCCGAGGGCGGAGAGGGCCGAGGGGCCTTCGCCCTGCATGAGGAAGCGGGGGTAGACGGGGATGCAGTGGCCGCCGACGCCGGTGCCCGGGACGTGGATGTGGGAGTAGGGCTGGGAGTTGGCGGCGCGGATGACCTCCGCGATATCGAGGACGTGGACGTCGGCGACCATGGCGAGCTCGTTGGCGAGGGCGATGTTGAGGTCGCGGTACGCGCCTTCGGCGAGTTTCGAAAGCTCGGCGGCCTCGGCCGAGGAGAGGAGGAGGACTTCGCCGCCGAACGTCTGGCGGTAGAAGTCGGCGGCGAGGCGGCCGCCCTCGGGGTCGACGCCGCCGACGACTTTCGGGTACTTCGTGAGGTCTTCGATGACGCGGCCCATGAGGAGGCGCTCGGGGGAGAAGGCGACGTGGAGGTCGGCCCCGAGGCGGCGGCCGCCCTGTTCGAGGCGTGGCGCGAGGACGCGCCGGGTGGTGCCGACCGGGAGGGTGGTATCGAAGATGCAGAGGGCGCCGGGCGCGAGCGCCGGGGCGACGGCATCGACCGCGGCGAGCAGGTGGCTGAGATCGGCGCGGCCGTCGGCATCGACGTCGACGCGGACGGCGAAGAGGATGACCGCGGCGTCGCGGACGCCGGCGGCGGTGTCGGTCGTGGCGCGGAAGGAGCCGTCGGCGATGGTGCGCGCGAGGAGTTCGCCGAGGCCGGCCTCATCGGGCAGGGGGTTTTCGGCGCGGTTGATGCGCTCGACGCGATCGGCGTCGATGTCGCAGCCGGTGACGCGGTGGCCGCGGGAGGCGATGGTGACGGCGAGGGGCAGGCCGATGCGGCCGATGCCGATGACGGCGACGTTCATGGGAGGGTCGCGACCTCGTCGAGGCTGACGGGGAGGCCGGTTTCGCCGGAGCGGACGAGGGCTTCGGCGATGGCGAGGGCGGCGATGCCGTCGGCGGCGGGGACGGGCGCGGGGCCGCCGGCGAGGATGGCATCGCGGAAGGCCTCGAGCTCGACGCGGAGCGGTTCGCGGTTCGGGATGGGGTAGCGGGTCATCGGGCCTTCGGTGACGGAGGCATAGACGCCCTCTTTCGCGGCGGCGGCGTAGTTCTCGTAGAAGCAGAGCACCTGCGCGGCGTAGTCGACGGTGAACATGCCGCGCTCGCAGAGGACGGTGAGGGTGCGCTCCTTGGTGGGGGTGAGCCAGTTGATATCGAGGAGGCCCATCGCGCCGCCGCGGAAGCGGAGCATGCCGGCGAAGAGGTCTTCGTTGCCGGTGGCGATGTGGGAGCGGGATTCGGCGTAGACGCGCTCGACGTCGTCGTCGAGGAGGTAGCGCATGATGTCGATGTCGTGGGGGCCGAGGTCGTGGATGACGCCGACGTCGCGGATGCGGTGGGGAAAGGGGCCGACGCGGCGCGCGCGGACCTGGAGGACGCGGCCGCCCTGGCCCTCGGCGAGGCGGCGCTTCAGTTCGCGGACGGCGGGGTTGAAGCGCTCGATGTGGCCAACGGTGAGGAGGAGGCCGGCGCGGTCGGCGGCGGCGGCGATGCGGCGGGCTGCCTCGAGCGTGGCGGCGATGGGCTTTTCGACGAGGACGTGGGCGCCGGCCTCGATGCAGGCGAGCGCGACTTCCTCGTGGAGGCCCGTCGGGACGACGACGCTGACGAAATCGGGGCGCGTCTCGGCGAGGAGGGCGGCAGGGGAGGCGAAGCCGGGGATGGGGCGGCCCTGGATGGCCTTGCGGACGCGCTCGGCATCGGGGTCGGCGACGGCGACGAGTTCGACGCCGGGGGTATCGGCGAGGACGCGGGCGTGGTTGGCGCCCATGGAGCCGAGGCCGATGACGGCAGCGCGGAGCGTGCGGTTCACGGGTTCGAGGGTAGCGCGGGCGGGTTCGTTGCGCACGGCGGTCAGCTGTGGAGGCGGTTCAGCGTGGCGGCGATGTAGTCGATGTCCTCGGGTTCGAGGCCGGGATGGACGGGCAGCGAGAGGACGTGCTCGGCGGCGGCTTCGGCAACGGGGAAGCTGCCTTCGCCGAGGCCGAGCTGCTGGATGACCGGCTGCCGGTGGATGGGCACCGGGTAGTGGATGGCGCTGCCGATGCCGGCCTCGTGGAGCTGCTGCTGGAGGCGGTCGCGGCCGGAAGGCACGCGGATGGTGTACTGGTGGAAGACGTGGCGGTCGCCCTCGCGGACGCGCGGGGTTTCGAAGCCGCGGATGAGGCTGCTGAGGCGGGCGGCGTTGGCGATGCGGGCTTCGGTCCAGCCTTCGAGCTGTTCGAGCTGGGCGAGGCCGATGGCGGCGTTGAGGTCCTGCATGCGCCAGTTCAGGCCGAAGAGGTCGTGGCGGTAGCGGACTTCCTGGCCATGGTTGCGGATGATGCGGGCGCGGCGCGCGATCTCGTCGTCGTTGGTGGTGATCATGCCGCCTTCGCCGGTCGTCATGTTTTTCGTGGGGTAGAAGCTGAAGCAGCCGGTGCCGAAGGTGCCGACCCGCTGGCCGGCGTGCTCGGCGCCGTGGGCCTGGGCCGCGTCTTCGATGAGGGCGAGGGAGAAATCCTCGGCGAGCTCGGCGAGCTCGGCGATGCGGGCGGGGTGGCCGTAGAGGTGGACCGGCATGATGGCGCGGGTGCGCTCGGTGATGGCGTCTTCGACCTTCTCAGGGTCGAGGTTGAGGTCGAAGGGGTCGATATCGACGAAGACGGGGGTGGCGCCGCAGGCGATGATGCTGGTGGCGGTGGCGATGAAGCTGAAGGGCGTGGTGATGACTTCGTGGCCGGGGCCGACGCCGTGGGCCTGCAGGGCGACGATGAGGGCGGCGGTGCCGGAGTTCACGGCGATGGCGTGCTTCGCGCCGGTGTAGGCCGCGAAGGCGCGCTCGAAGGCTTCGACGCGGGGCCCGGCGGCGAGCTGGCCCGAATCGAGGACGTCCATGACGGCGCGCTTTTCGGCCTCGCCGACATGGGGGCGGGCGACGGGGATGTACGGGCGGGGGACGGCAGTCATGCGGGCTCCGGGGAGGGGAGTGGTTCGAGACGGCCGGGGCTTTCGCCGGCGAGGCGGTAGCGGCGGCCGCAGGCGTGGCAGGCGAGGCCGGCATCGAGGGGCCGGGCGCAGGCGCAGGCCCAGCCGACCTGGCGGGCCGGGTTGCCGGCGACGAGCGCGTAATCAGGGACATCGCGGGTGACGACCGAACCGGCGGCGACGAGCGCCCAGCGGCCGATGGTGAGGCCTGGCAGGATGACGGAGCGCGCGCCGACCGCTGCCCCGTAGCGGATGACGGAGCCGGAGAGGTCCCAGTCGGAGGCGGCTTTGAGGGTGCCGTCGGGGTTGATGGCGCGCGGGTAGCGGTCGTTGGTGAGGACGACTTCGGGACCGATGAAGACGCCGTCTTCGAGGGTGTTGCCTTCGTAGACGCAGGAGTAGTTCTGGACCTTGCAGTTGGCGCCGATGCGGACGTCGGCGCCGACGTAGACGCCTTTGCCGATGATGCAGCCGGGACCGATGCTGGCGCGCTCGCGGACCTGCGCGTGGTGCCAGATGGAGGCGCCGGCGCCGATGCTGGCGGCGGGCGAAACTTCGGCGGTGGGGTGGATGCGCGGTTCGCTCACGAGGGCAGGGCCTCGCTTTCCGGGGTGTCGGTGGAGGACGCGGCTTCTTCGAGGGAGAAGCGGCGTGCGACGAGGTGGATGCGGCGGCGGACTTCCTCGGGGTCGCCCCACATGACGACGCGGATTTCGTCGATGAGGCGGAGGATTTCGCGCTCGGAGACATCGACGGAAGCGGTGAGGCGCATGACCTTGGGGTGCGCCGTGGGCTGGAGGTGCTCGAAGTCGGCGACGAGCTCTTCGCGCAGCTTTTCGCCGGGGCGCGGCCCGGTGAAGACGACTTCGATGTCCTCGCCGGGGCGGAGCCCGCGGAGGCGGATCATCCGCTCGGCGAGTTCGAGGATGTTGATCTCTTCGCCCATGTCGAGCATGTAGATATCGCCGCGGCCGCCGAAGGTGCCGGCCTGGATGACGAGCGAGACGGCCTCCGGGATGGAGATGAAGTAGCGCTGCATTTCGGGGTGCATGACGGTGACGGGGCCGCCGCGCTCGATTTGCTTCATGAACGTCGGGACGACAGAGCCGCGGGAGCCCATGACGTTGCCGAAGCGGACGGCGGCGAAGCGGGTACGGGCGGATTCGCGGGCGAGGGCGATGACGAGCAGCTCGGCGATGCGCTTGGTGGCGCCCATGACGCTGCTGGGGCGGACCGCCTTATCGGTCGAGATGAGGACGAAGGTGCCGGTTTGGGCCTCGCGGGCGGCGGTGGCGCAGTAGAGCGTGCCGAGGACGTTGACGCGGAAAGCCTCGGCGGGGTGCTCTTCCATGAGCGGCACGTGCTTGAGCGCGGCTGCGTGGTAGACGAGGTCGGGCCGGGCGCGGGCGAAGACTTCGCGGACGCGGGGCTCCTCGGCGACGCTGCCGACCCAGAGGTGGATGGCGGTCTCGGGCGAGACGCCGGCAAGCTCGAGCGAGAGGTCGTGGAGGCCGGTTTCGTTGTTGTCGAGGAGGTGGAGTTCGCGCGGTCGGAAGGTGAGCACCTGCCGGCAGAGTTCGGAGCCGATGGAGCCGGCCGCGCCGGTGACGAGCACGACTTTGTCGCGGACGGACTGGCTGCAGGCGGCGAAATCGACCTGCACGGGCTCGCGGCCGAGGAGGTCGTCGAGGGTGATTTCGCGGAGGGTATCGTGGCCGTGGCCGAGCACCCAGTTATCGACGCCGGGCACCATGCGGACGGGGATGTTGCGGCGCTGGCAGGTGCCGACGATGTCGCGCACGAGGTGGCCCGCCGGACGGTCGAGGGCGATGGCGACGATCTCAGCGTCCATCCGGTCGAGGACGTGTTCGAGTTCGGCGACGGTGCCGTGGACTTTGAGGCCGTGGATGCGGTGGTGGAGCTTCTTCGGATCGTCGTCGACGAAGCCGACGGGCTGGTAGGGGAGGTCGGGGTTCGCCTGCAGTTCGCGGGCGAGGAGCTGGCCGGTGTGGCCGGCGCCGACGATGAGGAGGCGGCGCTCGCCGTTGTTCATCCACGGCAGGCGGATGAGGAGGCGGGTGCGCATCTTGACGACGGCCATCCCGGGGAAGACGAGCGCGCCGGTGATGAGGATGACGGAGAGGGGGAGGAGGCGCTCTTCGAGCCAGAAGTTGACGCAGAAGAGGAGGATGGTGACGAGGAAGACGGGGCGGAAGAGGCCGATGATGTCGCCGAGCGAGCCGTACGCCCAGACGGTGCGGTAGACACCGAAGACGAAGTTGCCGACGACGTAGGCGGCGGCGATGAGGGGGAAAACGCGGACGACGAACTCGGCGTTGCGGCGGGGGACGTCGGCATCGAACCGGAGGAGCATCGCGCAGGCGAGCGCGACGGCGACGACGGCAACATCGAGCGCGATGGCGACGAGCGTCCCGAGCGGGTCGCCGGGCGCGAGGCGGCGGAGGGCGGCGAGGGGGCTGGAGCTGCGGTTCACCGGGCGCCGCTCCCTTTGAGGACTGCGAGGAGAGTTTTCAGGAGGATGACGATATCGCCGCGGAGGGAGTGGTCGTCCACGTAGGCGAGATCGTAGGTAATCGTTTCGTCATAGGTCAAATCCGAACGCCCGTTGAGCTGGGCGAGGCCGGCGATGCCGGGGAGGACTTCGTGGCGGCGGTGGTAGTGCGGCGGGTACTGGGCGACGATCTCGGGAATCTCGGGCCGGGGGCCGACGAGGCTCATATCGCCTTTGAGGACGTTGATGAGATTCGGGAGCTCGTCGATGGAGGTCTTACGCATGAAGGCGCCGAGCCGGGTGATGCGGGGGTTCGGCTTACCGGGCGGCGAGAAGACGAACGTCGTGAAGTCGTCGATGACGTAGCGGTCTTCTTTGCCGGGGCGGGCGTGACGCATGGTGCGGAGCTTGATCATCGTGAACGGGCGGCCGTGCAGGCCGATGCGCTTCTGGAGGAAGAACGGGTTGCCGCCGAGGTCGATGGCGAGCAGGAGGGCGGCGACGAGGGTGATGGGAACCCAGAGGGGGGCACTGAGCAGGACGAGGGTGACGTCGAAGAGGCGTTTGCCCACGCTTCCAGCCTAGCCCCGGGGGCGGCTACGGGCACGAGCCGGCGGAGAAGGGAAGGTTCAGCGGTAGAGCAGGACGACGGCGACGGCGGCCATCGCCTCGCCGCGGCCGACGGCGTCGAGGCCCTCGCCCGTCTTCGCTTTGACGCTGACGGCGGCGGGCTCGAGGCCGGCGATGGCGGCGATGCGCTCGCGGATGTGGGGGATGTAGGGCGCGAGGCGGGGCCGCTCGGCACGGATGACGGCGTCGATGTTGCCGGGGTGCCAGCCGGCTTCGCGGGCGAGGCGGAGCGCGGTGCGGAGGAAGTCGGCGCTATCGGCGTGGGCGTAGCGCGGGTCGGCGGGCGGGAAGTGCTGGCCGATATCGCCGAGGGCGGCGGCGCCGAGCACCGCGTCGGTGATGGCGTGGAGGAGGACGTCGGCGTCGCTGTGGCCGCGCAGGCCGGGCCCTTCTTCGATGATGACGCCGCCGAGGATGAGGTGGCGGGAATCGTCGACGGGGTGGAGGTCCTCGCCGATGCCGACCCGGAAGGGCGCGCTCACGGGGCATCCCCCCGGGCGGCGAGGAGACGGGCAGCGATGTCGAGGTCGAGCGGGCGGGTGACTTTGAGGTTGTCGTGGCTGCCTTCGACGACGGCGCATTCGAGGCCGAGGCGGCTGAGCATGGCGGCGTCGTCGGTTTCGTCGTCGTCGGACATGGCGGCGGCATCGAGCCAGGCCTGGCGGAGGACCACCTGGGGCGTCTGCGCGGCCCAGAGCAGCGAGCGGTCGGGGTGGCCGACGATGACGCCGCCGCGCACTTCTTTGATGGTGTCGGTGACGGGGACGGCGGCGATGGCGCCGGGGCGGCCCCTCGGCGGCGGCGATGACGCGCTCGACGATGGCGGGCGTCACGAGGGGGCGCGCGCCGTCGTGGATGGCGACGTAGCGGGAGGCGCAGGCGCGGAGGCCGGCTTCGACACTGTCGCGGCGGCGCGCGCCCCCGGGGACGACCCGGAAGCAGGCGCGGGGACACCACTGCGCGGCGAGCGCCTCGAACTCGGCTTCGCGGCCGGGAGCAGCGACGATGACGAGGCAGCCGAGGCCGCTGACGGCTTCGAAGGCGGAGAGCGACCAGGCGATGAGGGGCCGGCCGGCGCAGTCGGCGGTCAGCTTATCGGCGGCGCCGAAGCGGGTGGAGGCGCCGGCCGCGACGATGACGGCATCGGTGGGCACGCGGGCAGTATCGCGCAGGCGGGCGGCATGGTCAGCCCGGCTTGGGTGGGAGGGGGCGCGGCTGCTACGATGGATGCTTGCCTGCAGTGTTTCTCACCCGCTGCGTGGAGGTGGCGGCATGCCGACGGTGACCATCGACGACCTGCTCCGGCGCGTTTCGAAGCCCTCGCGGTACACCGGGGGCGAATGGAACAGCGTAACGAAGGACTGGGACGCGGCGGCGGTCCGCATCGCGCTGGCGTACCCGGATGCCTACGACATCGGGATGTCGAACATGGGGCTCGGCATCCTGTACGACATCCTGAACCGCATCGAGGACGTCGCCTGTGAGCGCGTGTTCGCGCCGTGGGACGACATGGAAGCGGAGATGCGGCGCGAGGGCGTGCCGCTCTGGAGCCTCGAGACGCGGCACCCGCTGCGGGAGTTCGACATCGTCGGGTTCACGTTCCAGTACGAGATGACGTACACGAACGTGCTGAACATGCTCGACCTCGCGGGCATCCCGGTGCTGGCGCGGGAGCGCGGCGAGGACGACCCAATCGTGATCGCGGGCGGCAGCGGGGCATTCAACCCGGAGCCGATGGCGCTGTTCATCGACGCGTTCGTGCTCGGGGAGGGGGAGGACGCGGTGGTGGAGCTGGCCGACCTCGTGCGGGAGTGGAAGCGCGAGCGCACGCCGCGGGAGCAGCGGCTGCGCGACCTGCTGCGAATGCCGGGCGTTTACGTCCCGCGGTTCTACGAGGCGCGGTACGACGATGCAGGCCACTTCGCGGGGCTGGAGCCGCTCGTGCCGGAGGCGCCGGCTGTCATCCGGCGGCGGATCGTGGAGCAGCTGCCGCCGCCGCTCGTGCAGCCGATCGTGCCGTTCCTGCAGACGATCCACGACCGGGCGGCGGTGGAGATCCAGCGCGGCTGCACGCAGGGCTGCCGCTTCTGCCAGGCCGGGATGATTTATCGGCCGACGCGGGAGCGTTCGCCGGCGGAGGTGGTGCAGGCGGCGGCGGACCTGATGGCGAACACGGGCTACGACGAGCTTTCGCTGCTTTCGCTGAGCACGACGGACCACAGCGAGATCGTGCCGATGGTGCAGGCGCTCACGGAACGCTTCCCGAACCTGAAGGTGAGCCTGCCGAGCACGCGCGTCGATACGTTCTCGGTGGACGTGGCAAACGCGATTGCGAAGGGGGAAGAAGCACACGCTGACGCTGGCGCCGGAGGCGGGTTCGCAGCGGCTGCGGAACGCGATCAACAAGCTCGTGAGTGACGCCGACCTGCTCGGGGCGGCGGAAAACGCGTTCCAGCGGGGCTGGACGGGCATCAAGATGTACTTCATGGTCGGCCTGCCGACGGAGACGATGGAAGACGTGGCGGGATCGTGGAGCTGGGCAAGCAGGTGAAGGCGATCGGGAAGAAGTACGTCGGCGGGCGGGCGCGCGTCCGCGTGAGCACGAGCAACCTGGTGCCGAAGCCGCATACCCCGTTCCAGTGGGCACGGCAGGATACGGCGGAGGAGCTGGAGCCGAAGCACTTCCTGCTGAAGGACGGCTGCCGGGCCGCCGGCGTGGAGTTCAGCTGGAACGACCCGCGGGACAGCTTCATCGAGGCGGTGCTTTCGCGTGGCGACCGGAGCGTTGCGGAGGCGGTGTACGAGGGCGTGGCGGCGCGGCGCGAAGTTCGACGCCTGGAGCGAGCACTTCAGCTTCGAGACGTGGCAGGCGGCGTTCGCGGCGGCGGGGGTTGACCCGGCGTGGTTCGCGCACCGGGAGTGGGACACGCGGGAGCCGCTGCCGTGGGACCACATCGATTGCGGCGTGACGAAGGCGTACCTGCGCGGCCAGTGGCAGGCGGTGCATTCGACGAAGACGGTGGGCGATTGCCATCACGGGGCCTGCAACGTCTGCGGGATGCAGAACTTCGACGCGCTGCGCGGGGAGAAGGGCGTGGCGGACTGCGTGGTGAAGGTGGGGAAGCTGGCGGAGCTGCGCCGGGGCGCGCGGAAGTACGAGGGCGAGCTGCTCGAGCTGGTGTAGGGGGCGGCACGCTCTCCGGGGACGGGCACCGCAACAGCAAAAGTCGCAAAAGCAAAAAAGGGGAGGGGCCGCGCGGCCCCTCCCCTTCGTCTCGGCGGGCGAACGGCGATGTGCTCGCCGCTAGTCTTCGTCGTCCTCGCCGTCTTGCGGGGCGCCGATGATCATGTCGTCGTCGTCATCGTCGAAGTCGAGGTCGTCGTCTTCGTCGTCGAGGAGGCCGACGGAGGAGCGGCGCTGGCGGGAGCCGGCTTCGCGCTCGGCGAGGCGGCGCTCGAGTTCGAACTCCTCTTCGAGGAGGAGGGCCTCGGGCACGTCGAGGTCGCCGAAGGTTTCGCGCTTGGGCACTTCGATCTCGGCGCGGGCCGGGATGAGCTTGCCGATGATGACGTTCTCCTTCAGGCCCTGGAGCCGGTCGACGGCGCCTTCGATGGCGGCGTTGGTGAGGACGCGGGTGGTTTCCTGGAAGGAGGCGGCGGCGAGCCAGCTGTCGGTGTTGAGCGAGGCCTTGGTGACGCCGAGGAGGACGGGGGTGGCGGTCGCCGGCTCGCCGCCCTCGGCGATGATCTGGTTGTTGATCTCGTCGAACTTGCGGCGGTCGACGAGGTCGCCCGGGAGGAGGCCGGTATCGCCGGGGTGGTCGACTTTCACGCGGCGGAGCATCTGCCGGGTGATGACTTCGATGTGCTTATCGTTGATGTTGACGCCCTGGGATTTGTAGACCTTCTGCACTTCCTCGACCATGTACTTCCGGACAGCGTCGCGGCCCTGGATGTGGAGGATGTGCTGCGGGTTCTTGGCGCCTTCGGTGAGCTGGTCGCCGGCGTAGACCATCTGGCCGTCCTCGACGAGGAGGCGGGCAGCGGCGGGGATGGGGTATTCCCGCTCTTCGCGGTCTTCGTAGACGACCTGGACTTTGTTCTTGCCGACGACGCGGACGGTGCCGCCGATGCGGGAGATGATGGGCTGGGCGGGGAGCCCGGCTTCGGATTCGCCGGCGGGCTGAGCGATGGGCGCGCCCGGCAACGATGCGCTCGCCGTCCTTGACGAGGAGCTCGGCCTTTCGCGGGGACGTCGTACTCCTCGACGAGGGTATCGACGTTGGTGACGCGGACGATGCGGCGGTCGTTTTCGACGTGGATTTCGACGATGCCGTCGGTCTCGCTGATGATGGCTTCGCCCTTGGGTGCGCGGGCTTCGAAGAGCTCTTCGACGCGCGGGAGGCCGCTGGTGATGTCGGTCTGGGAGGCGACGCCACCGGTGTGGAAGGTGCGCATCGTGAGCTGGGTGCCCGGCTCGCCGATGGACTGGGCGGCGATGATGCCGGTGGCGGTGCGGAGCTTCACGAGCTCGCCGCGCGCGAGGTCGCGGCCGTAGCAGAGCTGGCAGAGGCCGCGCTCGGCTTCGCAGGACATGGGCGTGCGGACGAAGACGCGGCGGATGCCGCGGCGATCGATTTCGTCGGCGACGGCTTCGTTAATCTCTTCGTTGCGGCGGCAGAGGAGTTCGCCGGTGGCTTCATCGACGATGTCGATGGCGGCGTAGCGGCCGATGATGCGGGCGCGCAGGGGTTCGAGGTCGTCGCGCTCGTCCTGCTCGATCCAGAGGCCGGCGGTGGTGCCGCAGTCTTCTTCGAGGATGATGACGTCCTGCGCGACGTCGATGAGGCGGCGGGTGAGGTAGCCGGAGTCGGCGGTGCGGAGGGCCGTATCGGCGAGACCTTTGCGGGCGCCGTGGGTGGAGATGAAGTATTCGAGGACGGAGAGGCCTTCGCGGAAGGAGCCGCGGATGGGGAGCTCGATGACCTTGCCGTTGGGGTCGGCCATGAGGCCGCGCATGCCGGCCATCTGGCGGATCTGGGTGATGTTGCCCTTGGTGCCGGAGGAGGCCATGTAGTGGAGCGAGCCATATTCGTGCATGCGCTCTTTGATGGCGCGCTCGATCTGACTCGTGGTCTCGGCCCAGATGGCGACGGTGCCTTCGTAGCGCTCCTCTTCGGTGATGAGGCCCATCTGGTACTGCTCCATGAGGGCATCGACCTTGCGGTCGGCTTCGGCGAGGAGCTCGGCTTTGTTCTTGGGCACCTGGATTTCGTGGACGGCGATGGTGACGCCGGAGCGGGTGGCGTAATGGAAGCCGACGGCCTTGATGCGGTCGACGATTTCGCCGGTGCGCTCGCCACCGAGGGCGCGGTAGCACATGGCGACGACCTTCCGGAGGTTCGGCCGGTCCATGTTCTGGTTCTGGAACGGGATCTCCTCGGGAAGGACTTCGTTGAAGATGATGCGGCCGACGGTGGTTTCGATGACGTGGGTGCCGCGGGTGCCGTCGGGGCGGACCGGGGGCTCGGTGACGACGCCGCCTTCGCCCATGACGGCGCGGTCGGTGCGGACGCGGATGGGCGCGCGCATGTCGATGATGCCGAGGTCGTAGGCGAGGCGGGCCTCCTGGAAGGAGCCGTAGAGCCCCTGGACGGGTCGGCCGTTCTCTTCGCGGTAGGCGCCGCGCCCGTTGCGGTCGATGTCGGTCATGTAGTAGCAGCCGAGGACCATGTCGAGCGAGGGCGCGACGATGGGGTCGCCGCTGGCGGGCGAGAGCAGGTTCTTGGTGGACATGAGGACCTGCTTCGCCTCCGCGACGGCTTCGCGGCTGAGGGGGACGTGGACGGCCATCTGGTCGCCGTCGAAGTCGGCGTTGAAGGCGGCGCAGACGAGCGGGTGGAGCTGGATGGCGGAGCCTTCGATGAGGACGGGCTGGAAGGCCTGGATGCCGAGGCGGTGGAGGGTCGGCGCGCGGTTGAGGAGCACCGGGCGGTCGCGGATGACTTCATCGAGGACGTCCCAGACCTCGGGGCGGGCGCGCTCGACGATGCGCTTGGCGCTCTTGATGTTGTGGGCGAGGCCCTTGGCGACGAGGGAGTGCATGACGAAGGGCTTGAAGAGCTCGAGCGCCATGCGCTTGGGCAGGCCGCACTGGTGGAGCTTGAGCTCGGGGCCGACGACGATGACGGAGCGGCCGGAGTAGTCGACGCGCTTGCCGAGGAGGTTCTGGCGGAAGCGGCCCTGCTTGCCCTTGAGCATGTCGGAGAGGCTCTTGAGCTTGTGGTTGCCGGAACCTGAGACGGCGCGGCCGCGGCGGCCATTGTCGATGAGGGAGTCGACGGCCTCCTGCAGCATGCGCTTTTCGTTGCGGATGATGATCTCGGGGGCGCCGAGATCGAGGAGGCGCTTGAGGCGGTTGTTGCGGTTGATGACGCGGCGGTAAAGGTCGTTGAGGTCGCTGGTGGCGAAGCGGCCGCCGTCGAGCTGGACCATGGGGCGGAGGTCCGGCGGGAGCACGGGGAGGACCTGGAAGATCATCCACTCGGGCTTGTTGCCGGAGTTGCGGAGGGCTTCGACGACGTTGAGCCGCTTGGTGGCCTTCTTCCGGCGCATGCCGGAGGCGACGAGGATCTCCTGCTTCAGCTTGGCGCGGAGGGCATCGAGGTCGAGCCGCTGGAGGACGTGGAGGACGGCCTCGGCGCCCATGGCGGCCTTGAAGACGTGGCCAAAGGCTTCGGAGAGCTCGCGGTAGCGGGTTTCGGTGAGGAGGACGATCTCGTCGTCGCGGACGGGGTCGCGGAGCGATTCGAGGTCGCGCAGGCGCTCCTTAAACTGGTCGTCGACCTCGTTCTGGGCCTGCTGCTTCTTCTGCTGGAGCGGGTGGAGTTCGTCGTAGAGCGCCTGCTTGGCGTCCTCGAGGGCGGTATCGGCGACGAGGGATTCCTGCTCCTTGAGCTTTTCGGTTTCCTTGTCGAAGGCTTCGAGCTTCTTCCGGCCCTCGCGCTCGACCTTGCCGACCTGGGCAGCGGTGACCTTGACGCCGGCCTCGAGGATGACATCGCCGAGGATTTCGATGGGCGCCTCGAGGGTGCCGCCTTTGGCGGCGGCGACGGTTTCGATGGCGCGCTGGATGGCGGCCTCGAGGGCGTCGCGGGAGACTTTGCGCTCGGCCTCGATCTGGGCCTGCTTCTCGGCGGACCTTCTGCCTGGAGGGCGCGGTTGGCTTCTTCGAGCTGCTGTTCGAGCTGCTCGAGGCGGGGCGCGATGTCGGCGAGGCGGTGGGCGAGGAGCGTCTTCGCGCTCGCGCTGGAGGCGCTGGATTTCGTAGGTGCGGGCGGCCTCGTCGACCTCGGTGATCATGTACTGGGCGAAGTAGAGGACGCGCTCGAGGTTGCGGGGGGAGATATCGAGGAGGAGGCCGAGCTTGGAGGGCGTGCCCTTGACGAACCAGATGTGGCTGACGGGGCTGGCGAGCTCGATGTGGCCCATGCGCTCGCGGCGGACCTTGGCGCGGGCGACTTCGACGCCGCACTTATCGCAGATGATGCCCTTGTAGCGGACGCGCTTGTATTTGCCGCAGTAGCACTCGAAGTCCTTGGTGGGCCCGAAGATCTTTTCGCAGAAGAGGCCGTCTTTTTCCGGCTTGAGGGTGCGGTAGTTGATGGTTTCGGGCTTGGTGACTTCGCCGTAGCTCCAGGAGCGGATCTGTTCGGGGCTGGCGAGGGCGATCCGGACCTGGTTGAAGTCATTGACCTCGAGCATTGAAGAAATCCTCCTCGCGTTCGAAACCGGTCAGGTTGAGGCCGAGCTCGGGCAGGTCGTTGGCGGAGTCGTCGATGAAGGAGACGGAGCTGCCTTCGTCGTTGGAGACCTCGACGGCGAGGCCGAGGCTCTGGAGTTCTTTGACGAGGACCTTGAACGACTCGGGGACGCCGGGCTCGAGGACGTCTTCGCCCTTGACGATGGCTTCGTAGGTTTTGACGCGGCCGACGACGTCGTCGGATTTGACGGTGAGGAGCTCCTGGAGGATGTGGGCGGCGCCGTAGGCTTCGAGGGCCCAGACTTCCATTTCGCCGAAGCGCTGGCCGCCGAACTGGGCCTTGCCGCCGAGGGGCTGCTGGGTGATGAGGCTGTAGGGGCCGGTGCTGCGGGCGTGGATTTTGTCTTCGACGAGGTGGATGAGCTTGAGCATGTAGATGTAGCCGACGGTGACCGGCTGGTCGAAGGGCTCGCCGGTGCGGCCGTCGTAGAGGCGCATCTTGCCGAAGAGGGGCGGCGGGACGTTGGTCTCGCGGTAGACCTGCGTTGGCGAGCTCGTCGAGCTCTTCGCGGGTGTGCCGGCCGGGCTCGATGGGCGGCTGGCCGGTCTCGGCGCGGTGGCGGTTGAGCCAGATTTCGAGGCAGGCGCGGGCCGGGGCGCCGTCCTCGGGACTGGTGAAGACGGCATCGGGGTCGTAGCCCTGCTCGGCGATCCAGGCCTTGAGGCGCTCGGGGTCGAAGCCGCGGTCGCGGGGGTCGACGTAGTAGAAGGCGCCGGCTTCGTGGGCCATCCAGGCGAGGGCGAGGGCGTCGTCGATCTCGTAGTCGCGGGCGCCGTCGAAGACGGGGCTGATGGCGCGGAAGCCGAGGGTGTTGGCGGCCCAGCCGAGGTGGGTCTCGAGGACCTGGCCGATGTTCATGCGGCTGGGGACGCCGATGGGGTTGAGGATGATGTCGACGGGGGTGCCGTCTTCGAGGTAGGGCATGTCCTCGCGGGGGAGGATGCGGCTGATGACGCCCTTGTTGCCGTGGCGGCCGGCCATTTTGTCGCCTTCGGAGATCTTGCGGCGCTGGGCGATGGAGACGCGGACGAGCTTGTTGACGCCCGCGGGCAGGCTGTCGTGGTTGTCGCGGGTCGAAGACTTTGACGTCGATGACTTTGCCGCGCTCGCCGTGGGGGACGCGGAGGGAGGTGTCCTTCGTCTCGCGGGCCTTTTCGCCGAAGATGGCGCGGAGCAGCTTCTCCTCGGCGGTGAGCTCGGTTTCGCCCTTGGGGGTGACTTTGCCGACGAGGATGTCGCCTTCGCGGACCTCGGCGCCGATGCGGATGATGCCGTCCTCGTCGAGCTGGCTGAGGGCGTCTTCGCCGACGTTGGGGATGTCGCGGGTGATTTCCTCGTCGCCGAGCTTGGTCTGGCGGGCTTCGACTTCGTGCTTCTCGATGTGGATGGAGGTGAACTTGTCTTCGCGGACGAGGTTTTCGGAGAGGATGATGGCGTCCTCGAAGTTGTAGCCCTCCCAGCTCATGAAGGCGCAGAGGATGTTCTGGCCGAGGGCGAGGTCGCCGCCCTGGGTGCTGGAGCTGTCGATGATGGGCTGGCCGGCGGCGGACGCGTTCGCCGCGGAAGACGATGGGGCGCTGGTTGAGGCAGGTGCCCTGGTTGGAGCGGGTGAACTTGGTGAGGCGGTAGGTGCGGCTGGCGCCGCCGGCGTCGGTGTTGAGGGCCGGGTCGTCGTAGCGGATTTTGATGTGGGTGCCGGTGGCTTCGAGGACTTCGCCGTCGCCCTCGGCGAGGATGACGTGGCCGGAGTCGACGGCGGCGCGGCGCTCCATGCCGGTGCCGACGAGCGGGACTTCGGGCCGGACGAGGGGGACGGCCTGGCGCTGCATGTTGGCGCCCATGAGGGCGCGGTTCGCGTCGTCGTGCTCGAGGAAGGGGATGAGGGCCGAGGCGACGGAGACCATCTGCTTGGGCGAGACGTCGATGTAGTCGACCTCGATAGGCGGGACGGTGAGGAAGTTCTCGAAGAGGCGGATCTCGACGCGCTCGTCGATGAAGTGGCCGTCGGCGTCGATGCGGGTGTTCGCCTGGCCGACTTTGAACTTGTCTTCTTCGTCGGCGGTGAGGTAGACGATTTCGTTGGAGACCCAGGGCTGGATGGGAACGGAGCGGCCAGCCGCGGCGAGGCGCCCGGCGAGGGCGGCGTCGATGCGGGTGCCGCGGGGGGCGATGAGGGCTGCCGTCGGCGTCGAGGGCGTCTTCGCGGAGGATGCGGCCGATGAGGTTCGGGTCATCGGAGAGCATTTCGCGGTAGACGCGGCGGTAGGGGGTCTCGATGAAGCCGAACTTGTTGAGGCGGGCGTAGGTGGCGAGGGAGCCGATGAGGCCGATGTTCGGGCCTTCGGGGGTTTCGATGGGGCAGATGCGGCCGTAGTGGCTGTGGTGGACGTCGCGGACGTCGAAGCCGGCGCGGTCGCGCGAGAGGCCGCCGGGGCCGAGGGCGGAGAGGCGGCGCTTGTGGTTGAGCTCGGAGAGCGGGTTCGTCTGGTCCATGAACTGGGAGAGCTGGCTGCCGCCGAAGAACTCCTTCATGGCCGCGACGACGGGCCGGATGTTGATGAGGGCGCTGGGCGTGGCCTCTTCGGGGTCGGTGATGGTCATGCGTTCGCGGACGACGCGCTCCATGCGGAGGAGGCCGACGCGGAACTGCTGCTGGATGAGTTCGCCGACGGCGCGCACGCGGCGGTTGCCGAGGTGGTCGATGTCGTCGTGGTGGCCGCGGCCGTTGTTGATGTTGATCTGCTCGCGGACGATGGCGACGAGGTCGTAGGGGCGGAGCCAGCGCTGGTCGGTCGGGTCTTCGAGCTCGAGGCGCTTGTTGACCTTGTGGCGGCCGACGCGGCCGAGGTCGTAGCGGCGGGGGTCGAAGAAGAGCGTCTTGAGGAGGTTGCGGGCGTTGTCAGCGGTGGGCGGGTCGCCGGGGCGGATCTTGCGGTAGAAATCGAGCAGGGCCTCGTGCTTGTTTTCGACGCCGGGATCGCGCGGCTCTTTGCTGATGGTGGCGGCGATGAACTGGCGGATGTCGCTGGTGTCGACGGCCTCGAACATGGCGAGGAGGCGCTCGTCGGTGCCGAGCTCCTGTTCGAGGTCGCGGAGGGCGGCTTCGCGGGCGCGCTCATCGCCGGCGTCGACGGCCTTCCAGTACTTTTCGAAGCGGGGGTTGTCGCGGTCGCCGGGGACGAGGCCGGGGACGTCGATGGCGCGGATGAAGGTGGTGACGGGGACTTTGCGCTTGCGGTCGACTTTGACGTAGAGGACGTCGCGGTTGGAGGTCTCGAATTCGAGCCAGGCGCCGCGGGCGGGGATGAGCTTGCCGTGGCAGAGGCGCTTGCCGGTGGCCTGGTCGGTTTCGATGGTGTAGTAGACGCCGGGGGAGCGGACGAGCTGGGAGACGACGACGCGCTCGGCACCGTTGATGATGAAGGTGCCGCGGTCGGTCATGAGGGGGAAGTCGCCGAAGAAGAGGCGCTGCTCTTTGATTTCGCCGGATTCTTTGACGCGGAGCTCGACATCGACGAAGAGCGGCGCGGCGTAGGTCATGTCGCGCTCGCGGCATTCGTCCATGGAGGCCTTGGGCTCGCGGAATTCGTAGTCGCCGAAGATCAGGTCCATCCGGTTGCCGGTGAAGTCCTGGATGGGGGAGAGCTCATCGAACAGCTCGCGGAGGCCTTCCCGCTTGAACCATTCGAAGGAATCGAGCTGGATGCGGATGAGGTTGGGGAGCTCGAGGACGTCGGGGATGCGGCCGTAGGTCTTGACTTCGAGCGGGGCAATGGTGCCCCCCGGGACCACGTGACGCGAGGTGGTCATCCTGTGGCAACTCCTTCAGGACTGATGGGGCGAATGGCACAGAGCGGCAGGGAGCCGCGGGACGGGGGAAGAGGGGAACGCAATGGGCATAGCGAGCCGTCTACCATCGTAGTGCGCTCGGGGAGATGGCGTCAACGGCGGGAGCTGCAGCAAACAGGACCCCTACCCACAGGCGGGAGTGTTCTGCGGGGGCGATCGCAGCGGTTGTCGTGAGGGAGTATTGGCGCGCGGCGCCAGCCGGTCAAGAGGCGCGGGGGAAAACGGCGGCGGCCCCTCCGGTGAGGGGCCGCCGTGCGCTGCGCGGGAGCGGGGTCAGCCGACAGGCTGCGGCTCGCGGATCGGCTCGATCTTGAGCTGGCCGTCTTCGGCGTCGATGCGGATGGTATCGCCGGCGGCGAACTGCCCGGAGAGGAGCATTTCGCTGAGGCGGTCTTCGATGTTGTCCTGGATGACGCGGCGGAGCGGCCGGGCGCCGAAGACGGGGTCGTAGCCCTTTTCGCCGAGCCAGTCCTTGCCGGCGTCGGTGACTTCCATGCGGACACCCTTCTGGTTGAGGGTCCGTTCGACCTTCTTGAGTTCGTTGTCGACGATCTTCCGGATGTCTTCCTTGGTGAGCGAGCGGAAGACGACGGTGCTGTCGATGCGGTTGAGGAACTCGGGCTTGAAGACGTTCTTCAGCTCGGCGAGCACCTTGTCTTTCATGCGCTGGTAGCGCTCTTCGTGGGTCTTGAGCTCGTCGGTCGTGGTGGCGAAGCCGAGCGCGCTGTCCTTCTTGATGAGGTCGGACCCGACGTTCGAGGTCATGATGATGATGGTGTTGCGGAAGTCGACCTTCCGCCCCTTGGCATCGGCGAGGCGGCCCTCGTCGAAGATCTGGAGCAGGAGGTTGAAGACTTCGGGGTGCGCCTTCTCGATTTCGTCGAGGAGGATGAGGCAGTAGCTCTTGCGGCGGACGGTATCGGTGAGCTGGCCGCCGTCGTCGTAGCCGACGTAGCCGGGGGGCGCGCCGACGAGCCGCGAGACGGCTCTCCACTGCACCCGCCTCGACCTCCAGCCCACCGGCCGCACCCTGCTACAGGCCGCCGAGTTGGCTGCGGAAACCGGGGAGTAGGCGCGGCTTCGCGGTAGCGCCAGTAGGTGTTGGCTGCGGCGATCGTCGCGAACTCAAGGGCGACGACGTGGCCGGCGGCGGTGAGGGAGTCGGCGTTGCAGGCGTAGGCGGAGCGCAGGGCCGAGCGCATCTCGTCGTCGGGCTACATCGCCTTGATGGTCAGGCGCGCCATGCGGATGGCGAGTTCGCGGACGGACTCGGGACCCGGGGTGATAAGGGAGTTTTCGGGGACGAGCAGGGCATGCGACCTTCTTTCATGTTGGTGAGCCATTGTTGGCATTCCAGCTAGAGGGTTGCAACAGGCGACGCGCCGAGCGCATGTCGCGGTTCCAGCGCATGAAGAGCGCGGGGAACGAGGATGTAGGCGACGAGCAGCACTGGCTGGCCTAGGTGTTCCCGGCCTGCTCCGACGAGATGAGCTGCCAGTTTCCGGACGTGTCCTTCTCGAACACGAGGTGGAAGATGTAGTCGCTCCCGGCCACGCCGACGTTCACCTCGAAGCGCTGGCCCTGGTCCGACTCGCGGGTGTGGCACCACTCAGGGGTGTCGCCGCGCGGCTTCCATTCCCCGGGGCATTCGCCGATGTAGACGCCGCCCTGGTCATGAACGAAGGCTTCGATTCCGCTCTGCACGCCGGGCGGGAGCGTGGTGGTGCTGCCGTTCGAGGAAGGCGACGCGGCGGGGGTGACGCTGGCAGTGGTTTCGGACGGCGGTGCTGGCGCGGTGTCGCGGCTCCCACCACCGCCGCAGGCGGCGAGGACCGGAACGGCGACGGTCAGGATGGCGATCAGGACGAGAATGCGGGCATGAGCCATCAGTAGGTGATCCAGTGCAACCAGTTTTGGGACGAGTCACCCGTCGGGTTTATCTGCACGCCCGGAACCGAGGGATCATCGTCGGCATCAACCGCCCAGTTGGTCCACAAGAAGGGCGCATTGTGCGTGCCGCTCTGGTGCAAATGGCTTCCAGTGGAGTTGCAATTGCCGGTTCCCGGGCCCGACACGACTGAACCGATTGGTTGGATAGTCCAACCTCCGCCGCTTACGTAGAAGCCAGTGCCGAAAGTTTGGCTAACATTGACCTGAACGAAATTCACGTAGCCAATCCAAGTCCCGACAGAGGAATCGGGATACGGGACCCACAGCGCCACGTCCGCCCCGGGACAGGCACTGGTCCCGTATTGGTGATTGGTAATGACGCCATAGGCGTAGCCTGACCGGGTGTAGGACTGGAAGTAGACTGCTGCGCCCCCGGTTGCGCCGGTGGTGTTCGTCAGGTCTAACGCGGTATTGTTCGGGTGATTTCCTTCATCACAGTGCCAATACGCGGTTCCGCAAGCGTGCGGATGGTACGTGAGGGTGGCCTCGGTTGTGGCCATTCCCACGATCACACGAATGTCTCCGCTTGCCGCGTTAGCAGGGCTGGGGAGCGCGACCGCCGATGCCACGGCCAGCAGCATGAGGGCAATGCCCGTTGCCAGCCGGGGATAAAGACTGGTGGGCATGCTACTCACCTCCGACAAGCCTGGCAGCCAGGTCAATGAGCCTGTCTTGACCCATGGAAGGCGACCGCAGAACGATCTCCTGGCCTTCCAGCCATACGCGAACGTAACCAACGTTGGGGGCAGGGCCAGCCGAGGGTTGTTCAACGATAGCCGGTCGGCCAGCGATGGTGGTGGTGAAAACTTCCAGGGGGCTGTCCGTGGGATAGAGGTAGACATCGAGCGGCAACATCCAGTCTGGGACGGCAGCGGAAGAGACGATGAGCGCATCACCGGCATCATTTTTCCAGTAGGAATCAATCCCGATGACCTGCCCGTCGCGGACGGTTCCTCGCTCGCTTGAAACGGAAAACCCTGGGAGCGGCTCGAAATAGAGCGCAGAGCGACGAAGGACGTCCGGCGACGAAGTCTCCGCAAAGTCTCGCGCGCCGGTGTCACCAGGATAGGTCCGCTCAATGTAGAGAGTGCCCGGAGGCAGCAGCCGATACGGCCCGACCTGTTCTGCCCCTCCCGCGTACGGCCTCGCCGGATTCTCTAGCCAGGTCAGTTGTCCGGTCTGTCCCGACGGCCCGCGCTCCGGGCCCGGCACCTCGTCAGACCAGCCGCGGGGGCCGTCCGCCGCAGCCAGCGCGGTAAGCATGACTGAGAACGCGATCGCCAATGTCACGACAGCAAGCAATGATGTTACCCGCATAACGCCACTTCATCAGGATGAAATTCGCGGCAGTCTGGCTCATTGAAGACTAACTGTCAAGGGGCTTCCTTTACGTGGCGGAGAAACAGACATACGAGCGAGGGGCCGGTTTGCACCGGCCCCTCGTGTTGGGTGTGTTGACCGCCGGGGGTTAGCCGACGGGCTGGGGTTCGCGGACGGTTTCGATGGTGAGTTCGTCCGCATCGGGGTTGCGGTCGACCTTGACCCTGTCGCCGGTACCGAAGTCGCCAGCGAGGAGCATCTCGCTGAGGCGGTCTTCGATGTTGTCCTGGATGACGCGGCGGAGCGGGCGAGCGCCGAACACTTCGTCGTAGCCCTTCTCGCCGAGCCAGTCCTTGCCGGCCTCGGTGACTTCGAGGCGGACACCCTTCTGATTGAGCGTCTTCTCGACCTTCTTGAGTTCGTTGTCGACGATCTTCCGGATGTCTTCCTTGGTGAGGGAGCGGAAGACGACCGTGCTGTCGATGCGGTTCAGGAACTCGGGCTTGAAGACGTTCTTCAGCTCGGTGAGGACCTTCTCCTTCATGCGCTGGTAGCGCTCTTCGTGGGTCTTGACCTCGTCGGTCGTGGTGGCGAAGCCAAGGGCGCTGTCTTTCTTGATGAGGTCGGACCCGACGTTGGAGGTCATGATGATGATGGTGTTGCGGAAGTCGACCTTCCGGCCCTTGGCATCGGAGAGGCGGCCCTCATCGAAGATCTGGAGGAGCAGGTTGAAGACTTCGGGGTGCGCCTTTTCGATTTCGTCGAGGAGGACGAGGCAGTAGCTCTTGCGGCGGACGGTGTCCGTGAGCTGGCCGCCGTCGTCGTAGCCGACGTAGCCGGGGGGCGCGCCGACGAGCCGCGAGACGGTGTGCTTCTCGCTGAACTCGCTCATGTCGAGCTTAATCATGTTGTCCTGCGAGCCGAACATGAACTCGGCGAGGGCGCGGGCGAGCTCCGTCTTGCCGACGCCAGTGGGCCCGCAGAAGAGGAAGACGCCGATTGGGCGGCGCGGGTCCTTGAGGCCGGCGCGGGCCCGGCGGACGGCGCGGGCGATGGTTTCGATCGCTTCGTCCTGGCCGATGACGCGGCTGCGGAGGGCTTCCTCCATGCGGAGGAGGCGTGCGCTTTCTTCGCTGGCGATGCGGGCGACGGGGATGCCGGTCCACATCGAGACGACCTCGGCGACGTCCTCTTCGGTGACGACGGGGGTCGCGATACCGGCCTCGCCCTCCTCCCACTCGCCCATCTCGCGGATTTTGTCCTGGAGCTTGACCTCGCGGTCGCGGAGCTCAGCGGCGTATTCGTACTGCTGGGCGGCGATCGCCTGTTCCTTTTCGCGGCGGAGGCTTTCGAGGCCCTTCATCGCTTCCTTAAGGGAAGGCGGGGTGGCCGCGCGGCGGATGCGGACGCGGCTGGCGGCCTCATCGATGAGGTCGATCGCCTTATCGGGCAGGTAGCGGTCGCTGACGTAGCGGGCCGAGAGCTCGGCGGCGGCCACGAGGGCAGCGTCGCTGATCTTGAGCTTGTGGTGCTCTTCGTAGCGCGGGCGGATGCCCTTGAGAATTTCGATAGCTTCTTCGACGGTCGGCTCTTCGACCATGACCGGCTGGAAGCGGCGCTCGAGGGCGGCGTCGCGCTCGATGTGCTTCCGGTACTCGTCAAGGGTGGTGGCGCCGATGCACTGGAGCTCGCCGCGTGCGAGTGACGGCTTGAGGATGTTGGCGGCATCGACGGCGCCTTCGGCGGCGCCGGCCCCGACGAGCATGTGGAGCTCATCAATGAAGAGGATGCAGTTGCCGGCGGCCTTGATCTCCTCGATGACCTTCTTGAGGCGCTCTTCGAATTCGCCGCGGTACTTGGTGCCGGCGACGAGAGAGCCGATATCGAGGGTGAGGAGGCGCTTGTTCTGGAGCGTCTCGGGGACATCGCCGGAGACGATCCGCTGGGCGAGCAGCTCGGCGATGGCGGTCTTGCCGACGCCCGGCTCGCCGATGAGCACCGGGTTGTTCTTGGTCCGGCGGGAGAGGATCTGGACGACGCGCTCGAGTTCGTTGGAGCGGCCGATGACAGGGTCGAGCTGACCGTTGCGGGCGGCGGCGGTCAGGTCGATGCCGAGCTGGTCGACGGTGGGAGTGCGGCTCGCCTGGCGGGCACCTGCGCCGGAGGTCGCGGCCTGGGGCGCGCTCTGGCTGAGGATGCGGGTCGTTTCGGCGCGCACGCGCTCGAGGTTGACGCCGAGGCTTTCGAGGACGCCGGCGGCGATGCCTTCGCCCTCGCGGACGAGGCCGAGGAGCAGGTGCTCGGTGCCGATGTAGCTGTGGTTGAGGCGGCGCGCCTCATCGACGGCGAGCTCGATGACCTTCTTGGCGCGCGGGGTGAGCCCGATTTCGCCGAGGACGGTGCGGTCGCCGCGGCCGATGATGAATTCGACGGCCGAGCGGACCTTGTTGAGCTCGACGCCGAGGTTGGCGAGGACTTTAGCTGCGACGCCGTCGCCTTCGCGGACGAGTCCCAGGAGGATGTGTTCGGTGCCGATGTAGTTGTGGTTGAAGCGGTGGGCTTCTTCCTGGGCGAGCGTCAGGACGCGCCGCGCCCGTTCTGTGAATTTGTCAAACCGATCGGCCATAGGTGTACTCCCTTCCCCTGGGTGCGCCCAAAGAACGTCTAGGAGCCGTCAGCAGTTTCCTCCTCTGTTGCGGCTGGTGCTTCGGCGGGGGCCGTTTCCGACCCCTCACCATTATTGTGCGGCATTTGATCGGGGGCCGTCTCCCCGGTGGAAACCCGAGTTTCGGCGTCGCCGATCCCGGAGTCTGCGGCGGCCCGGGCCTCGGCAGCGGGCGCCGCCTGGGCCGTCTCTTCGGCGGCTGCCGGGGCCTCGGCGGGAGGCGCGGCTTCGGCCACCGGCTCAGCAGCGGGCGCCGCTTCGGCCGGGGACTCGGCGGCTTCGGCCGGGGCAGGCGGCTCAGCAGCCGGAGCCTCGGCAGGAGCAGGCGCCTGGTCCTTCGGGGCGAGGCCGGCGACCTGGGCGACCGTCTCGGCGATGCCGTTGCCGGCTTCGGCGTTTTCGAGGGCCTGCGCAAAGGCTGCGGCGAAGGCCGACATCGGCTCGGGGTCGCGGGCGACGGCCTGTTCGATGGCCTCCTGCGCGGTGCGCGGCTCGCGGCGGGCCGGCTGGGCGGTGGTATCGCGCGGCGGGCAGGCCGAACTGCTCGCGCACGTCGTCCGGGTAATCGATGACGGAACCGTTGGCGTCGAAGACGAAGCCCATGGCTTCGGCGTCGCTGCGGGCCTGTCGGAGGCTGAGGCCGAGGCGGTGGCGGTCCTTTTCGATGCGGACCAGCTTGACCGGCACAACGTCGCCTTCCTTGACGACTTCCTTCGGGTGCTGATGCGCCGGTTGGAGAGCTCGGAGATGTGGATGAGGCCTTCGACCGGGCCTTCAAGGCGGACAAAGGCCCCGAACGGCATCAGCTTCGTGACGCGGCCGATGAGGATCTGGCCGATAACGAAGCGGTCGACGGTGGTGTCCCAGCGCTCGGGCTGGGCGCGCTTGAGCGAGAGCGAGATCTTTTTGTTCTCGCGGTCGACTTTCAGGATGTAGGCCTGGACTTCGTCGCCGACCTGGAAGAGGTCCTTCGCCTTCTTGCCGCGCTCCCAGGTGAGTTCGGTCATGTGGGCGAGGCCGTCGGCGCCGCCGAGGTCGATGAAGACGCCGAAGTCGGTGATGGAGGAGACGCGGCCGGTGCGGATCTGGCCCTCCTGGAGCTCCTCGAGGACGCGGTCCTTCTGCTCCTTGCGGATTTCGGCCATAGCGGCGCGCTCGGAGAGGATGACGCGGTTCCGCTTCCGGTTGAGCTCGACGACCTTGAGCTTGATGACCTGGCCAACCAGGCCGGCGAGCTGGTTTGCGGCGTCGGGGTCATCGCGGCGGACGGATTCGACCTGGGAGAGCGGAACGAAGGCGTTGACGCCGTCGACGTTGACGAGGAGGCCGCCGCGGTTGTGACCGGTGACCTGGGCTTCGAAGATTTCGCCGGATTCGAACCGCTTCTGGAGGGTTTCCCAGCCCTCCTCGCCGCGGGCGCGGTCGAGGGAGACGATGGCGTGGCCTTCGGCGGTTGAGGGCTGGAGGACCATGACGCGGACGGTATCGCCGGCCTTGAGGCGGCTGGCGCCGTCGACGCCGAGGGAGAGCATTTCGTTGTGGGGGATGACGGCCTCCATCTTGGTGCCGACATCGACGATGAGGCCATCGGGGGAGGCGCCCATCACCATGCCCTCGATGATTTCGCCGCGGCGAAGCTGGCCGCCGCCGGACTGGGCGGCTTCGAGGTCGAGGAGGGCCCCCATATCCATTTCGGCTTCGGGGGGAGTGGTGGGCTGGGCGGTATCTGCTGACAAGTGTGGCTCCGTCTGGGGGCACGTATCCCTTCCGCAGGGTGTACGCGCCGGGGTGAGTTGAGGGATTCTCGAACTGAATTGTACCAGCGGCCGATCGTTCGAGGAAACCGGACGCGGGGCTGCGCGGGAGCCGCGCGGGGCATGAGGAGAAACGCCTGCGGGGGCCGTGCAGTTACCTTCTGGCGCAGCAGCCGGTCGCTCGGGGGTGCTGCTGGACCCTCCCGAAAAAGGAAGAAACCGCCTCGCGGCGGTTCTCGTGAGTACCCGGCGGCGGCCTATTTTCCCACCCGGTTGCCCGGGCAGTATCGTCAGCGCTGAGGCGTTTCACTTCCGTGTTCGGGATGGGAACGGGTGGGTCCACCTCGCTCTAGCCACCAGATGCTTCGAATTATGGCGGCGGGCGGGAGTTCGTGCAAGCGCCGGTTGCGGCAAGGGGGCGGAGGCGGCACGCTCGCGGCATGCGGGGACTGTTCGCGTTCGCGCTGGGGATGCTCGCCGGGGCCGTCGCGGTCGTGCTGTGGTTCACGGTGGACCCCGATTTCGACGCGCGGACGGAGGCGGTCGCCGGCGGCGGCAACATCACGGTGACGTTCGACGAGCGGGCGCTGGCGGCGATCATCGCGCGGGAGCTCCCGGCCATCCCGGGCGTCGGCGAGCGGCCGGCGGTGGATGTCGAGGTGCTGCAGGAGGGGCTCGTCGGGGTGACGTTCGGCGTCGGCGCGTGGGGCGTTGGGACGCGCGCCTCGGTGTACCTCGACCCGGAAGTGGCGGATGGGCGGCTCGTGCTGCGGGTGGCGCGGGCGACGCTGGGCGGCCTGACGGCGCCGGAGGCGGTGGCGGCGCTCATCGAACCGCCGCTGCAGGAGCGGCTCGACGAGGCGGCGGGGGAACTGCCGTACCGGCTGGTGGCGATCCGGACGACGGACCGCCGGCTGGCGCTCGACCTCGCGCTCGATTGACCGCGGGCGTCAAATGCCGGTGCTGACGCCGATGAGGCGGCCGATGCCGAAGGTGATGGCCGAGGCCGCGAGGCCGAAGGTGAGCATGCGGAACCCCGAGAAGAGGATGCCCCGGCCGGTGTAGAGGGTGATGGCGGCGCCGACGGCGAAGAGGCCGAGGGCGCTGGCGGCTGCGCTGGCGGCCACCCCGGCGATGCCGGCGAGGAAGAGCCACGGGATGACGGGGATGATGGCGCCAACGCTGAAGGTGAGGAACGAGGTGATGGCGGCGACCCACGGGTTGCCCGCCTCTTCTTCGGACATGCCGAGCTCTTCGCGGGCGAGGGTATCGAGGGCGGTTTCGCGGTTGGCGATGATGCGCTGCGCGGTGGCGCGGGCTTCCTCTTCGCCGAGGCCCTTCGCGCGGTAGATGAGGACGAGCTCCTCGAGCTCTTCATCGGGCATCAGGGCGAGCTCATCGCGCTCGATTTCGAGCTGGCGGGCGAAGGCCTCAGCCGAACTGCGAACGCTGATCCATTCGCCGAGAGCCATCGAGAGGGAGCCGGCGAGGAGGCCTGCGATGCCGGCGAGGACGACGACGTTCTGGCCGGGGTTCGCGCCGGCGACGCCCATGACGAGCGAGAGATTCGAGACGAGGCCGTCGTTGGCGCCGAGGACGGCGGCGCGGAGGGCGTTGCCGGTGCCGGCGCGGTGGCGGCCTTCGAGCCGGGCGATGTCGACCTCGACCGGCCGGCCGCGGGTCGATCGAGCGAGTTCGCGGAAGAGGCGGGCGTGGGAGCGCTCGTCGCGGGGGAGGTCGGCGGCGATGGCCTCCGGCTGGTCGTCGTACATCGTGTAGGCCGACATCTCCATGCGGGTGACGATGGGGCTGACGGAGGCGGTGCCGAAGCGGCGGGCGAGCCAGCCGAGGAAGCGAGTGCGGAAGCTTGGGCGGTAGTCCGGGACCTCAGCGCCGGCTTCTCGGAGCTTCGCTTCCCAAAGGGCGCGGTGGCGGTCTTCGCTCTCGGCGAGGCGGAGGAAGACGTCGCGCAGGTTCGGGTCTTTCTCAGCGGCGGCAAGGTAGCGGTAGAGGGCGGCGCCGTCGACCTCGTCGCGGAGGTTGCGCCGGTAGCGTTCGATGTCGGCAGCGGTCGGGCTCATCTGGAATGAGTCTAGGACGGGACGCGGTATTTGCGCGCCTTGCGCGGCTTCCGGGACGGGGAAGGCAGGGCTAATTGGCGGGGCGGGCGCTGCGCGGCCGGGGCGGGTGCCTCTTCGAGATACCAGCCCCAGGTGCCGGCGCGTTTGTGCTCCGTGAAGCGGAACCGGATGCCGCGGCGCGAAAGATCCTCCATCTCCTGCGCGAGCTTCATATGGAGGTCGTGGACCCAGAGGGCGCCGCCCCGGGGGCGGTTGTCGACGATGTCGTAGCCGCGGGCGCGGAAGCCCTCGAGGGCCATCGCGAGGGGGTCCTGCGGGGCGACTGCCGGGAACAGGATGAGACGGCTGCCGGGATCCTCGGTTTCGGCGGGCTCTTCGGGGGCGGAGGGCGGCGGAGGGGCGGGGTCGTACGTCCCGGGCGCGGCGCGGTGACGGCGGAGTTCGCGGGTGAACCAGCGGTCGAGGTCGGTGAGGCGCGCTTGCGGGATGCCGAGCTGCCGTTCGATGGCGGCCGGGGCGAGCGCGGCGCGGAAGCCGTGGAGGTGTTCGAGCGCGGCGCGTTCGGCGGGTTCGAGCATCGCGAGGAGGCGCTCGGTCGCGTCACTCGTACCGGTCACGGCCGGGACGCTGGAGGAGGCAGCGGATTCCGCGTCCGACGGCCCGGAGGGCGGGAAGAAGACGTGAACGATGGCGTCGTAGATGGCGTCCTCGGCGGTCGCCGGGGCCGGGCTGGAGGGGTCGGCCGGCGCCGGGGCCGCCGGTGGCCGCTCGGCACTGGCAGGCGGACGGTTCGCCAGGGGCGGCGCCGGAGCGGCGCGGCGGTCCGTTTCCCGGTTCGTCTTCGCGGGGCCGACGTGGCGGCGGTCGGCGGACCCATCCCGGGGTGCCGGTGCGCCCACCCGGCGGAGCACGGCGGGCGCTGCCGGCTTCGCGGCCGGGCGCGCGGGGCCGCCCGGGCGCCACGGCTCGAGGAAGGGCATGAACCGGGGCGACTGGAGCTTTTTCAGCGCTTTCGCCTCGATTTGGCGGATGCGTTCGCGCGTGAGGCCGAAGACGGCGCCGATCTGTTCGAGCGTCTGCGGTTCGCCCGCGAAGCCGAAGCGGAGACGAAGGACCTGGCGCTCGCGGGAATCGAGGGCGGCGAGCGCCTGCGCCACGGCGACGCGGAGGCCCTTGCGGAGCGCGGTCTCCTCCGGGTCCTCGGGCGATGGCGAGGGAAGGAGGTCGCCGTAGATGACGTCGCAGCCGTACGGGGAGACGCGGCCGGTGCCGCCGGGCGAGCAGGTCGTGTCCATACGAAGCGGTGGCCGGATGGCGCAGCCAGGGAAGAACCCGAGGTGCGCGTCGATAGCGCGGTAGTCTTCTTCGCGGTACATGCCTCGCTTCCGCGGTCGAATGTCGCCGAACCTTTCCCGGAATTTTACCCGGTATCAGCGCGGGTTTGCGCAGGCAGCATGCGACAGTTCAGCGACAAATCGTGACGCGTTCGGCGGCGCTGAAGCCGCTCTTGCGGGCTTCTTACGCCTTGCGATTGAAGGCGGCAGCGGCGGCTTCGACGCCGGCGGAGATGATGGTCTCGATGGCGTCGGCGGCGCGCTGGACGGCGGCCTCGAGCAGTTCGCGGTCGGCCGGCGCGGGGGGGCTGAGCACCCAGTCGGCGACGACGTCGGGGTCCCAGGAGGGTTCGTCGCCGACGGTAGGGCGGCCGATGCCGATGCGGACGCGGATGAAATCGAGCCCGGCGTGCTGGGCGATGCTCTTGAGGCCGTTGTGGCCGCCGTGGCCGCCGCCGGCGCGGATGCGGAGCTGGCCGGGGGGCAGGTCGAGGTCGTCGTAGGCGATGATGGTGCGGGCGAGGCCGCAGCCGGTCCACTGGAGGGCCTGGGCGACGGCTTTGCCGCTGACGTTCATGAAGGTTTTCGGTTTGACGAGGGCGACGCGCTGGCCCTGGAGCGAGCCGACGCCGATGTGCATGAGGCTGCCGACGGCTTTCGGCTGCGCGCCGGCGCGCTTCGCGAGGGCGTTGACGACCCAGAACCCAACGTTATGCCGCGTGCGGGCGTACTCTTCACCCGGGTTGCCGAGGCCGACGATGAGCCAGTCGGCGGCGAAGCGCGGGCCGGCAGATGCGGGCTTGCGGCGGAAGGGCATGGGGGGAGTGTGGCACGGGCGGGGCGTGCGCCCAACCGGCCGGGGCGGATGCCGGTAGAATCGTTGGCGTGCCGCTGGCGGAGTTCGCGGTGGATTTCGTCTTCGGGGGCCTGTACGGGGCGCTCGTGACGGTCATCGCGCTCCTGGCGGCGATCCCCTATGCGGCCTGGCAGGGCGTGCGCCGGCTCGGCCGCCGATTCGGAGGCAGGCAGGATGGCGACGCGCGACCAGGTGGATGAACTGCTGGCGAAGATGGCGGAGGAGCGGGCGAACCTCATCCGGGTGGCGGAGGGGCTGAGCCCGGAAGATGCGCTGCGGGTGCCCGTCGATGCCCAGGGCGAGGAGCAGTGGACGGCGCTGGAGCAGCTCGCGCACCTGTGCGAGATGGAGCGGACGTACGACGCCTGGGTGCGGGCGGCGCTGCGGGAGGAGAACCCGGACCTCGGCCGCATCCCGTGGCAGACGGTGCCGATCCCGATCGAAGAGGCGAACCGGTACGCGGTGGCGGACCTGCTGCGGCAGCTGGAGCTGGAGCGCAGGTACACGCTCGGGCTGATCGACGGGATGCGGCTGGAGGACTTCGACCGGGTGGCGACGAGCCCGATGTTCGGGACGCTGACGGTGCTGCAGTGGCTGCGCTCGTTTTACCGCCACGATCGGCAGCACACGGCGCAGATTCTCGGTCGGCAGAGCGAGTACCAGCCGAACTTCAAGGGGCGCGAGCCGAACCAGCGGAAGATGCGGCTGGAGCTGGTGGCGCGGCGGCAGGCCGGCGAGGCCTGATGCGCAGCCCGGTCAGGCGGTTTCGCGGAGGCGGGACGCCTGGCCGGGGAGCGGGGCGAGCTCGACCGGGATGACGGAGCGGCGGCCGCAGCGAGCGCATTCGCGGATGCGGATGGCGCGGGTGCGGACCTCGACGAGGTAGCGCCACTCGTGCTGGCAGGGGCTGTTCGTGCGTTCCATGCCGCGATCATGACGGGACCGTGTGAACGGACGGTTTCGCGGCGCGGGTGCGCGGCCGGCGCCGGGGGAGGGGGCCGGCGGGGCGGATTGCCCGGGTGATAGAGGCGGCCCTATAGTACCGGGCAGCCCCATGCTCATCGACATCCACAGCCACACGTGGCCCCGCTCGCACGACAGCGTCCTGAACCCCGATGACCTGATCGTCCGCGCGAAGGCGGCGGGCCTCGACGCGATCGTGTTCACGGAGCACGACACGGTATGGGATTACAAGGCGATCGAGGAGCTGCGCGCGAAGCACAACTTCCTCGTCCTCGCGGGCGTCGAGATTTCGACCGATGACGGCCACATCCTTGCGTTCGGCATCGACAAGTACGTTTTTGGGATGCACCGGTCGCGGGAGCTGGCGGCGTACGTGGAGAAGGTGGGCGGGGCGCTCGTGGCGGCCCACCCGTACCGGCGGCAGATGCCGTGGTTTTCGCGGAATGACGACGAGTACCGGGCGGCGCTGGAGAAGGCGGCGCGGAACCCGGCCTACCAGTACGTGCAGGGCCTGGAGGAGATCAACGGCCGGGGCTCCGACAAGGAGAACGAGTTCTCGCAGCGGCTGTGCGAGATGATGCACCTCCCCGGGACGGGCGGGACGGACTCGCACGCCATCTCGGACATCGGGAAGTGCGCGACGTACTTCGAGCGGGAGATTCGCGACGAGCGGGAGCTGATCGAGGAGATCCGGGCGGGGCGGTTTTACGCGGTCGATTTGCGGTCGGGGAAGCCTGTGGCGGTGCGGGAGGCTCGGCGGGAGCGGCTGCGGGAGTAGGCCGCGGACGGGACGTCATGGCGCCGATGCCGGGTTGGCGGCTCTTCTTCACAGAGGGAGGGGCCGAATAGTAGTATGCGAGACGCCCACGTGGCAGGAACGCAGCATCCCCGACGGGAGAGGAGCCCCGAATGGCCTACGTTATTACCGAACCCTGCATCAACGTCCAGGACCAGGCATGCGTTGAGGTCTGCCCGGTCGACTGCATCCACTTCGACGAAGGTGAAGACCGGATGCTGTACATCAATCCGGATGAGTGCATCGACTGCGGCGCCTGCGAGCCCGCCTGCCCCGTGACGGCGATTTTCGCGGAGGATGACGTGCCTGCCGAGTGGGCGGTGTACAAGGAGATCAACGCGCTGTGGTATAGGGACAAGGCCGCGGCGCGGGCGAAGGTGGCGGAGCTGAAGCCGGCCTGATTTGCGGCCAATTGAAGGTTTGTGCGAGAGGGAGCCGTCGCGGCGGATGGCTCCCTCTTTTGCCGGGCGAATGCCAGCGGCTTGACCCTGAGACGGGCTCGGCTAGATTGGATCGATGTGCGCCACGTATCGAGCGTGGCTGTGAGGTAGTCCAATGGCAGAACGGGTAACGATTGAGGCGGCACCGCGGACGGTGCTGGGCAAGCAAGTGAAGCGGCTCCGGGAGGCGGGGCGGCTCCCGGCGAATGTGTACGGCAAGGGGCTCGTTTCGCAGGCGATCGAGATTGATGCGCGGGCGTTCGCGAAGACGATCAAGTCGGCCGGGCTGCGCGCGATGATCGAGCTGCGCGTGGCGGGCGAGGGCACGCCGCGGTACGTGATTCTGCGCGGGATTTCGCGTGCGCACGGGACGGGTGAGCCGATTCACGTGGACTTTTTCCAGGTGGACCCGGAGCGGCCAATCACGGCGAACGTGCCGCTGCGGCTCGTTGGCGAGGCGCCCGCCGTGCGCGACCTCGCGGGCACGCTGCTGCCGGGGCTGGAGATTGTGTCGGTGCGGTGCCGGCCGCTCGATATCCCGGACACGATCCCGGTAGACCTTGCGCCGCTCAAGGGCTTCGACTCCGTGCTGACGGTGGGCGATATCACCCCGCCGCCGGGGGTCGAAATCCTGACGGACCCGTCGATTGTGGTGGCCTCGGTAGCGAAGCCGCGCATCCGCGGCCAGCGCGGAGGCTAGCGCTCACGCCGCGTGACCGAACGAACGTACCCGGCGGACCAGGCGGAGGCAGGGCTGCGGCTCTTTCTTGGCTGGTTCGGGCCGCACTATGCCCGGAGCGTGTCGGTCGAGGGGGCGGAATCGGACGGGACCACGCTGGCCGGCAACGTGGTCGTGGGGCGGCGGTGGAAGTTGCATACGACGGTCATCAACACGTTTGGGCCGGATGCCACGGTGGCATGGGAGGCGGGACGCGCGGCGATCGAGCGGCGGCTCGACGCGGAGGGGCGGGGGCTGGCGATCTGGGTGCCACGGGGGGCGGTGCCGCCGTCGGTGGAGCCCGGGCTTTCGCAGCTTGTGCTGGCGCTGGAGGCTGCGCGGCGGCTGGATGATGGGCGGCTGGAGTTTTGCCGGCCGGTGGAGCTGTACCTGCGGCGGGTGGATCGGTCTGGCTCGGTGGTGACGGTGCTCGGGGGTCTGGCGGGGCACTGGGCGCGGTTTACGAACCGCGTGCCGGGGACGTTCCAGCTGAATTCGAACGAGCTGTTCCGGCTGCCGGCGAGCGAAGACGCGCGGCAGGAGCTGGCCGAGCGGATCGTGATGGCGTCGCAGCAGCCGGAGGTGGACGAGTCGATCACGATCGAGGCGCGGGACTGCTGGACGGCGAACGACCTCGGCGGCGGCGGGAGCTGCGTGCTGGGGACGCCCGCGCCGGAGAACGACGAGTGGAGCGCTTCGCTGCGGCGGAACCTGCGGCGGCTGCTGAAAGCGGCGAACGAGGCCGGGGCCGTTGAGCAGGCGGATGCGCGGGCGCTGGTCATCCTCGGGCCGGCGACGTACGCGGAAGAGGAGAAGCTGTCGTGGGCGCTGCGAGGGATGGACCCGTCGCTCTTCGCGGGGTACGACATCCTGGCGGTCATCGCGGACGGTGTGGTGAAGCCGGTGCTGTTGCCCGGGCGGTCGGTGCTGCCGTGGGACGCGCCGCTGCGCTGAGGCGCGAGCAGGGTTGACAGCCGCCCGGCACAATCCGGGCGATTACGGCGCGGGAGGTGCGCGCGATGGCGATCGAACGGGTCGGGTTCATCGGGCTGGGCATCATGGGCGGGCCGATGGCGGCGAACCTGCTGCGGGCGGGGTTCGCGGTGACGGTATGGAACCGGACGGCGGCGAAGGCGGAGCCGCTGGCAGAACTGGGAGCGGCGGTCGCCGGTTCGCCTGCGGAGGTGGCTTCCCGCTCTGAGGTCACGTTCACCTGCGTGACGGCGTCGCGCGATGTGGAGGAGGTGGTGCTGGGACCGGGCGGGGTCATCGAGGGGGCAGCGGCGGGCAGCATCGTCGTCGATTGTTCGACGGTCGCGCCCGCGACCGCGCGGCTCTTGTACGAGCGGCTCGCGGCGCGGGGCATCGGCTTCCTCGATGCGCCGGTTTCCGGGGGTGACGTCGGCGCGAAGGCGGGCACCCTCGCAATCATGGCCGGCGGGGACGCGGCGGTATTCGAGCGGGCGCTGCCTGCGCTGCAGGCGATGGGGAAGACGATCGTCCACGTGGGGCCGGCGGGCGCAGGGCAGGTCGTCAAGCTCTGCAACCAGGTCGCGGGCGGGCTCAATCTCCTTGCGATGGCGGAGGCGATCAGCCTCTGCCGGCGCTCGGGGGTGGACCCTGCGAAGATGCTGGAGGTGGTGTCGGCCGGTGCGGCGGGCTCGTGGATGCTGCAGCACCTGGGGCCGAGGGCGGTCGCGGGGGATTTCGCGCCCGGGTTCATGGTCGACCTCATGCAGAAAGATCTCGGGCTGGTGCTGGAGGCAGCGCACGAGACGCACACGCCGCTGCCGGGCACGGCGCTGGTGCGGCAGCTGTTCGAGATGCTGCAGGCGCGGGACCGGGGCCGGGACGGGACGCAGGCGATCGTGGAGGCGCTGCGGCTGCTGGCGGGTGAGGCGTAGCCCGGGCGATTCAGGCGACGGAGGGACCGTCGGTCTCGCCGCCGGGGCGAAGGAGGCTGAGGACGGCCGCCGTGCGGTGGCGGCCGGCGAGCTGCCGGTCGGCAGCGGCGAAGAGGTCGGCGGGTTCGCAATCGACACCCGTGGCGACGCCGAACGAGAGGGAGACGGGGACGAGATCGGCCCACTCACTGAGGTTGCGCCGCTCGACCTCCTGCGCGATGCGGCGGGCGATGAGGCGGCCGACGGTGAGGTCGGCGCCGGGGAGGATGACGCCGAAATCGTCGCCGCCGATGCGGGCCGCGAAGTCGCCGCCGCGGATGCTGTGGGCGATGGCGGAGGCGGCGCGCCGGAGCATGTCGTCGCCGACGTCGTGGCCGTGGGCCTGGTTGACGAGGCGGGTGCCGACGAGGTCGGCGAGGATGAGGGTGACCGGTTCGCGGGTGCCGCGTCGGGCGGCGCAGTCGTCGCGGAGGCGCTCATCGAAGGCGTGGCGATTGTAGAGGCCGGTGAGGTGGTCGGTGCGGGCCTCGCGCTCGAGCCAGCGCACCATGGTGTCGCGCCGGCGGAGGGTGCGGTTCTCTTCGACGGCGGCGATGAGGCGGAGGGCGAGCTGGCCGGCGTCGAACTGGCCGATGGTGAGGAAATCGTGGGCGCCGAGCTTCAGCGAGGGCACGGCTTCGAGGTCGGGCTGGCCATCGAGCAGGAGAACGACGGCGATGTCGGGGCGGCGTTCGCGCAGGAGGCCAGCGAGCGGCGAGGCGGGGTCGAGCCAGAGGCGCGCGGCGATGATGGCGACGTCGAAGGCGCCGTCGGCGAGGAGGCTTTCGGCTTCCTGGGCGCCGCGGGCGGCGTGAGCGTGGAAGCGGGGCGAGGATTCGAGGAGCTGGCGAACGGCGCGGATGCGCTCGACGTCCTCATCGATGATGAGGACGCGGAGGGTGCGCGGCTGCGCGGGCGGCGTGGCCGTTCGGATGGTCATGCTGTGGCCCCTGTTCTGAGTATCGGCCGGGACTCGACAGAAGAAGAGGCCCGCCGCGGGAATTTGCGGCGGGCCTCCGGCGATGCGGCGGGCGGCGCGGACTAGAAGTCGCGGCCCGGGATTTTGATGTCGTCGGCGGGCGGCGCCGGGTTGGCGATGCCGGCCATGAGCTGGGTGGGCACGAGCATGCGGAGCTCATCGAGGGTCCATTTGCCGTGCTTGTAGATGTTGCGGAAGGGCGGGTAGAGGTCGGCGAGGAGGCCGACATGGCCGCCGGCGACCTGGAAGATGCGTCCGTTGATGTTCCACGCCTCATCGAGGAGGAGGTAGACGGTCATGGGCGCGACCATATCGGGCGTGCGCATGGCGGCGGCTTCCTCGGCGGCGCGGTTGGCGGCGGCCTGCGGCGGGCCGCCGGCGGCGGCGATGCCGCGCTGGGCGCGGAGGTCGCGCGCGGCCTGGGGAACGGTGGCCGTGAGGCGGGTGGCCGCGCCGGGGGCGATGCAGTTGACGGTGACGCCGTAGCGGCCGAGGTCGCGGGCGGCGACGCGGGTGAGCCCGGCGACGCCGGCCTTGGCGGCGCCGTAGTTCGCCTGGCCGGAGTTGCCCTGGAGCCCGGAGACGGAGCTGAAGTTGACGATGCGGCCGTAGCGCTGCTGCCGCATGAGGACGGAGGCGGGCTTGATGGTGGTGAAGTGGCCCTTGAGGTCGACGCGGATGACGTCGTCCCACTCTTCTTCGGAGAGGTTGAAGATCATCCGGTCGCGGAGGATGGCGGCGAGATTGATGAGGCCGTCGAGGCGGCCCCAGGTATCGAGTGCGGTGCGGATGACGCTTTCGCCGCCTTCCATGGTGGAGACGTCGGCGAAGTTGGCGACGGCTTCGCCGCCCATTTTCTTGATCTCTTCGACGACCTGGGCGGCGGGCCCGTCGTCGTGGCCGGAGCCGTCGGGGTTGACGCCGGGGTCGTTGACGACGACGCGGGCGCCTTCGGAGGCGGCGAGGAGGGCGCATTCGCGGCCGATGCCGCGGCCGGCACCGGTCATGGCGATGACTTTGCCCTCGAGGAGGTTGCCCATGTTCGGCGGTCCTTTCTGCGGTTCGGGCTAGCTGTTGATGATGACGGTGGCGGAGCCGGGGGTCGTTTTCTTGCCCTCGGGGTTCTCGGTCCAGATTTCGAGGTCGACGAGCTTCTGGCCGTTTTCTTCGTACTTGCGGGTGACGATGCCCTTGCAGGTGATGTCCTGGTTGGGGAAGTCCATGCCGCGGTAGGAGCAGCCGAAGCGCTTGATTTTGCCGTTGCCGCCGAGCCAGTCGTGGAGGAGCTGGCCGAGGAAGGCGTGCTTGAGGGCGCCGTGGACGATGATGTCGCTGAGGCCGGTGCCCTTGGCGAAGTCCTTATCGTAGTGAATCTGGTAGAAGTCGCCGGAGCCCGCGGCCCAGAGGACGAGCTGCTGGGTGGAGCAGTTCTTCTTGAGCTCGGGGATGGCCATGCCTTCGGTGATCTCGTTCCATTTCGCTGCCATGGGAGTGCTCCTCGGGGTCAGTAGCGGATGCCGGTGCCGGTCATGATGGCGACGACCTTGCCGTCCTGGTTCCTGTAGACGGTCTTCGTCGTGGTGATGAGCATCTGGCCGATGCTGCCTTCGCGCTCTTCGTAGGAGGCGACGTGGGAGGTGGCGGTGAGGACGTCGCCGGCGCAGATGTCGTCGAAGTACTCGATTTCGGTGCCGCCATTGAGGATGCGGTTGAGCGGACGGCTCGGCTGGGGACCGATGTCGCGGCCGCGGCGGGCGGCGGCGTTCGGGTTGAAGATGGGCGTGCCGAGGTAGCCGGGGGGCGCGACGAGGCTGCGGTAGCCGGCGGCCTTCGCGGCGGCTTCGTCGTAGAAGATGGGGTCGGTGTGGCCGACGGCGCGGGCGAACATGCGGATGGAGGTCTTATCGACCTCGAGGGTGTAGGGTTCGGATTCTTTGCCGACGTGGGCGCGCATCTCATCGGTGATGAGCGGCGTCTTCTCCTGGGTCACGGGGCCTACTCCGCGGGATGATTTGTGCGCGGGGAACGATACGCGAGCGGGGGCGGCGCGTAAACGGCGTTTTGCTGGAGGGCGGCGGCGCATAGAATGCGCGCCATGGCGTTTCTTTCGTTTCCCGAGGGCTTTCAGTGGGGGGTCGCGACGGCCTCCTATCAGATCGAAGGGGCGGTGCAGGAGGACGACCGCGGCGTGACCATCTGGGACACGTTCGTGCGGCAGCCGGGGAAGGTGCAGAACGGCGACACGGGCGATGTCGCCTGCGACCACTACCACCGGTTCCGCGAGGACGTGGAGCTGATGGCGAGCCTCGGCATCCAGACGTACCGGTTCTCGCTGGCGTGGGCGCGCATCTACCCGTTCGGCCGCGGCGCGGTGAACGAGAAGGGGCTGGCGTTTTACGACCGGCTGATCGATGCGCTGCTGGAGAAGAACATCCAGCCGGCGGTGACGCTCTACCACTGGGACCTGCCGCAGGCGCTGCAGGACCTCGGCGGGTGGACGAACCGCGAGGTGGTGGACGCGTTCGCGGCGTATGCGAAGACGGCGTTCGACCGGTTCGGCGACCGGGTGACGCGGTGGATCACGCTGAACGAGCCGATCGTCTTCACGGAGATGGGGCACCGCACCGGAGTGATGGCGCCGGGGATGCGCGACCTCGGGGCGTACAGCCGGGCGATCCACCACGCGCTGCTGGCGCACGGCCGGGCCGTGCAGGTCTTCCGCGAGGGCGGCTACCGGGGCGAAATCGGGATCACGAACGCGAACACGTTTTACGAGCCGGCCGACGATTCGCCGGAGACGGCGGCTGCGGTGGAGCGGGCGCGCGATTTCGACACGCGGCTGTTCCATGGGCCGGTCTTCGGCCGGGGCTACCCGGCCTCGGTGGTGAAGCACTTCGCCGAGCGCGGGGTGCCGCTGCCGATTCAGCCGGGCGACATGGACGTCATCGCGACGCCGACGGACTTCCTCGGGGTGAACCTGTATTCGCGGGGGCTCATCCAGCCGGCGAACAACAGCGTGGGGTTCACCTATGCGCCGCCGCGGCTGCCTCTGCTGCCGATGGGGTACGAGGCGGCGCCGCACGCGCTCGGCGCGTTCGTGCGGTGGATTTCGAACGAGTACGGGCGGCCGCGCATCTACATCACCGAAAACGGCGTGTGCGACAACACCGAGCCGGACGCGAACGGGGTGATCGACGATGCGACGCGGCAGGAGCTGCTGCGCGGCTTCCTCGCGGGGCTGCACGGGGCGATCGAGGACGGCTGCGACGTGCGCGCGTACTACCAGTGGTCGCTGATGGACAACTTCGAGTGGGCGTTCGGCTACAGCAAGCGGTTCGGCATCGTGTACACGGATTACCGGACGCTGGCGCGCATTCCGAAAAAATCGGCGGAGATGTACGCCGACATCATCCGCCGAAACGGGCTGGACGCCTGACGGGGCTCAGAGGAGCTGTTCGATCGCCTCGATGACTTCGGGCGCATCGGGCGCGGTGCGCGGGTCGAACTTCGCCACGACGTTGCCCTCGCGGTCGACGAGGTATTTCTGGAAGTTCCAGAGGACCTCGCCGCCGATCGGCTCGGGCAGCGAGGTGAGGACGCGGTAGAGGGGGTGCATGCCTTCGCCCTTGACGGAGATCTTGGCGAAGAGGGGGAAGGTGACGCCGTAGTTGAGGTCGCAGAACTGGGCGATTTCTTCGTTGGTGCCGGGTTCCTGGCCCATGAAGTCATTGGCGGGGAAGCCGAGGATTTCGAAGCCCTGGCCGCGGTATTTCTCGTAGAGCGCCTGGAGCGCGGCGTACTGGGGGGTGAGGCCGCACTTGCTGGCGACGTTGACGAGGAGGAGGACGTTGCCGCGGTAGCGTTCGAGCGGCTCTTCGGTGCCGTCGATGCGGGGCATGGTGAACTGCAGGACCAAGGGAACCTCCGTAGGGGCGAAAAGGTACGCCTCCGATCGTAGCAGGCCGACGCCGGGCGGGTTGCGCTCAGCCGGCTGCGAACCAGGAGACGACGCGGGACGGGACGAAGCGGAGCAGCGGGAGACCTTCGAGCGCCATCGCGCGGTACTGCGGGTAGCGGGCGCGGAGGGCGGCGAGGGCGGCGGGCCAGGTGTCGCCGCGGGGGAGCACCTCGCCCACCACATCGAGTCGGACCCAGGCGAGGCGGCTCCAGTCGGCGTCGTAACGGTCGACGAGGACGGCCGCGCGGGGGTCGCGCTGGAGGTCGGCGATGCGGGCGAGCGCGGCGGTCCGCTTCGGTTTTTCGTCGACGGCGACGGCGATGACGGGGCCGGCCGGCTCGTCGAGGAGGGCGAAGCAGACGGGGACGAGGCGGGGGCGGCCGGAGGGCGCGATGGTCGCGAGGCGGGCGACGGGTTCGGCGAGGAGGAGCTCGCGTTCGCGGGGGGCCGATGACGGCGGGCACGGCGGAAAGGGTACGCGAAGTGCGGACCGGCGCGGGCATGCGCTAGAGTGCGGACGTATGGCGCGGACGGTGCTGGCAGCAGACCTCGGGGGGACGCACCTGCGGGCGGCGGTCGTCGACGAGGGCGGCGCCATCGGCTACCGGGCAGACCACCCGACGCCGGCGGAGGCTTCGCCGGGGGAGATGGTGCAGCTGGTCGTCGACCTGCTGGCCGAGGCGGTACGCGCCTCGGGGGCGCGGCCGGCGGCGGCCTGCATTGCGACGGCGGGGCTGGTGAACGCGAACGAGGGGCGGGTGATCTTCGCGCCGAACATCGCAGGCTTCCGGAACGTGGTGCTCACGACGCCGGTGGCGCAGCGGCTTGGCATCCCGGCCTTCATCGAGAACGACGCCTCGGCGGCGGCGCTCGGAGAGCACCGGTTCGGCGCAGGGCGCGGCACGCGGCACCTCCTCCATGCGACGCTTGGGACGGGGATCGGCGGCGGGCTGGTGATCGACGGGCGGCTGTACCGGGGCGCGCAGGGGCTGGCCGGGGAGATCGGCCACATCGTGATCGACCCGGGCGGGCCGCGGTGCGCGTGCGGCTCGCGCGGGTGCCTCGAGGCGCTGGTGAGCGGGGTGGCCTTCGCGGCGCGGGCGCGGAAGCTGCTGGAGCAGGGAAAGTCGCCGGTGCTGAAGGAAGTCGTGGGGTATGAGGAGCCGACGGGCGCGCACCTGTTCGCGGCGGCGGCGAAGGGCGACCGGGCGAGCGAGGCGGAGATCCGGAACGGCGGCCACTACCTCGGGCTGGGGCTGGGGAGCCTCGTGAACGTGCTGAACCCGGATGCGGTGACGCTCTCAGGCGGGCTGCTGGCGATGGGCGAGATGCTGCTGGGCCCGATGCGGGAGGCGATGCGGTCGATGGCGTACGGGGCGGCGGGCAGCGCGCTGGTGCGGCTGAGCGAACTGGGGGAGAACACGGGCCTGCTGGGCGCGGCGGCGGTGGCGTTCGAGCGGCTCGAGTCGGCGTGATTCAGCTGCCCAGGTGCTCAGCGAAGAAGGCGGCGATGCGGCGCCAGCTGTCTTCGGCCGCGGCAGGGTCGTAGCCGACCTTCATCGGGCCCCAGGCGCCGAGCCGGGCCGCGACGCCGTCGTGGCGGTTCATGAAGGAGTGGCCGGCAGCGGGATAGATGACGACGTCGTGCGGCGTGTCGAGTGCGGCGAGGTGCTGCTGGAGGCGGCGGCCCTGCGGCGCGAAGAGGCGGTCGCGGCCGCCGTAGCCGGCGACGACGGGACAGACGCCTTCGAGCGCGGCGCGGTCCTTCGGCACGGCGCCGTAGAAGACGGCGGCGGCGCGGAGGGGTGCGCGGGCCGCCATGAGCAGGGCGAAGGAGCCGCCCATGCAGAAGCCGAGGACGCCCAGGCGGCTCGAATCGACGGCGGGGTGGGCGGCGAGCCACGCGCGGGCGGCATCGAGCGCGTCGAAGGCGCGGCCCTCGCCGCGGGCCAGGTCGCGGAAGGCGCGGACGAGGCAGAAGGGACGCGGACCGAGCGCGGCGAGGAGGTCCGGCGCGAGGGCGGCGTAGCCGAGGCTGGCGGCGCGGCGGGCCTGGGCGCGGATGTCGTCGTTGAGGCCGAAGATTTCGTGGAGGACGAGGACGCCCGGCACCGGCGCGGCTTCGGCGCTGGCCGGGAGGGCGAGGAACGCGGGCATGGGCCGGCCGCCGGGACCGGGGACCGCGACGGAGGATTCGAAGAGGTCCACGGCGGGGATGGTGCCGCATCGCGCAGAAAGCTGCGAGCCGCCCGGGCGGGCGGCTCGCGGGAGCGTTCGGACAGTGCAGGCGCGGCTAGATGCGGCCGGCCATGTTGCGCAGGCGGCGGATGCGCTCGTCCAGCGGCGGGTGGGTGCTGAAGAGGTTGGCGAGGCCTTCGCCGCGGAAGGGGTTGGCGATGTAGAGGGCGGAGACGGCCTCCTGCGCCGGGGTGGGCTCCATCGGCATGGCGGCGATGCCCATCTTCAGCTTTTCGAGGGCGCTGGCGAGGGCGAGCGGGTCGCGGGTGACGCGGGCGCCGGTTTCGTCGGCGGCGTACTCGCGGGAGCGGCTGATGCCGAGCTGGAGGAGCGTGGCAGCGATGGGTGCGAGGAGGATGACGGCGAGGGCCGCGAGCGGGTTGCGGTCGCGGTCGCCGCCGCCGAAGAGGCTCGTGAACATCAGCACCTGCGCGATCATGGAGATGGCGCCGGCGATGGTGGCGACGATGGAGCTGGTGAGGATGTCGCGGTTCTTGACGTGGCCCATCTCGTGGCCGATGACGGCGCGGAGTTCGCGCTCATCGAGGAGGCGGAGGATGCCGGTCGTGACGGCGACGACGGCGTGCTTCGGGTCGCGGCCGGTGGCGAAGGCGTTGGGCGAGGCGTTTTCGACGATGTAGACGCGGGGCATGGGCATGCCGGCCGCGCGGGCGACTTCGCGGACGATAGCGAAGAGGCGCGGGGCATCGGCTTCCGTCACCTGGCGGGCGCCGGCCATGGCGAGGGCCACGCGGTCGCTGAACCAGTAGGCGAAGAAGTTCATGATGCCCGCGAGGATGAGGAGGACGATGGCGCCGCCGGTGCCGCCGATGAAGCCGCCGACGGCGACGAGCAGGCCGGTGAGGGCAGCGAGCAGGATGGTGGTTTTCAGGAAGTTCATGGCGACCTTTTAGGTAACCTCCTCAGGTAAAAGTATAGGGCGCGGCCGGCCGCCGGGGTCGGAAAGGCGGGGTAAGGCGGGCGAAAAGGCGGCTTTCCGTTCGGGGATCGATTTGGCACGCGACATTCGTACCCCCTGTACCTGCCAGCCGGAAGCGGCGGCGGGAAGCTCACACCCAGGGGGTTCTCATGAAGGTCGTTCGATGGCGCACTGCGCTGCTGCTCGCCGGGGCGGCGCTCGCTTCGCTGGCGATGGTCGCCTGCGGAGGTGACGACGACGAGGCAGCGCCGACGCCCATCCCGACGGCGCCGCCGGCTGCGGCGAGCGGGGACATCATCGAGGTGGCGACGGCCGCCGGGAACTTCACGACGCTGGCGCGCGCCCTCGAAGCCGCCGGCCTGGTGGAGACGCTGAAGGGCGACGGCCCGTTCACGGTGTTCGCGCCGACGGATGAGGCCTTCGCGGCGCTGCCGGCGGGGACGCTGGATGACCTGCTGGCCGACCGCGACCAGCTGACGAAGGTGCTGACCTACCACGTGGTGGCGGGGAAGGTGACGTCGGACCAGGTGGCGTCGCTGACGCAGGCGACGACGGTGGAGGGTTCGACGCTGCGCATCAAGGTCGAGAACGGCAAGGTCATGATCGACGATGCGACGGTGACGACGGCGGACGTCGAGGCGACGAACGGGGTCATCCACGTCATCGACAGGGTGCTCATCCCCGAGTAGCGGGGCCGGGGCGACCCGAGACCGATCACAGGAACGGGGGCCGGAAACCCGGCCCCCGTTTCGTTGCGTCCCGGGCGCGAGCGCGACGTCAGCGGGCGAGGCCGTGGTATTCGGGGTTGGGAAGGACGCCGGCGCCGCTCATGAGGCGGTTGGTGAAGTTGAACATGGAAGCGACTTCGACGATGTCCCAGCAGTCTTCATCGCTGAAGCCGACGGCGCGGAGTTCATCGATGTCGTCTTCGGTGACGGTGACAGGGTCGAGGGTGAGTTTGACGGCGAAATCGAGCATCGCCATGTGCTTTTCGGAGAGGCCGGCTTTGCGGTAGTCGAGGGTGATGCGGTCGCCCTGGACGGGGTCTTTGAGGATGGCGCGGAGGGCGAAGCCGTGGCTGGTGAGGCAGTAGAGGCACTGGTTCTGCATGGAGACGACGACAGCAATCATCTCGCGTTCGGCCTTGCCGAGGCCGGGCGTCGGCTCCATGACGGCCTGGTAGTGGGCCCACCACTTGAGCATGCGGTCGCCCCGCCAGGCGAGCGCGCGGAAGACGTTGGGGACGAACCCCATGCGCTCCTCCATCTGGTCGAAGAGGGCGCGGGCTTCGTCGGAGAGCTGGTCGCGTTCGAGGACGGGGAACCAGGAGATGCGTTCGCTGCTCATGGGCGCAGGGTGCGCCGGGCGGGGCGCTGCGTCAACGGGCGGACGGGCGCGGGTCAGTTGACGCGCGGGTCGGCGGGGGCCCAGGCGAAGAGTTTGAGTTTGCCGGGCTGGCGAAGGAGGACGCGGCGCCAGAGGGTGGCGGCGTCCGGGTCGAAGGCGTCGTCTTCGAGGGCGGGGACGACGAACCAGGCTTCTTCGGCGATTTCGCGGTCGAGCTGGCCGGCGCCCCAGCCGGCGTAGCCGGCGAAGACGCGGACGGATTCGAGGTCGGCCCGGTAATCGTCGATGGGGCGGGAGAGGTCGAGGAGGGCAGCGCGGCCGACGATGCGGTTGGGCGGCTCGGCGCCGGGCCGGAAGCGGCCGAGGGCGATGGCGGCGGTCGGTTCGACGGGGCCGCCTTTGAAGACGACGGGGGGAGGGGCAGCGAGGTCGGCGAATTGCGGCAGATGGTCGGCGACGGGAGCCTGTTCGAGCGGGTGGTTGAGGACGAGGCCCATGGCGCCATCATCGTCGTGCATGCAGACGAGGACGACGGCGCGGAAGAAGTTGGGGTCGACGAGGGAGAGGGAGGCGATGAGGAGCTTCCCGGCGAGGGATTCGGTCACGGGTCGGATCTTCGCGCAGGGAGGCGGGAGCGGGAAGGGTCAGGCGGTGCGAAGGCCGTAGCTCCGGTTGCATTCGGCGATGAGGGCCCGGATGACGGCGGTCAGCTCTTCGGAGTGGCGGCGCAGGCGGTCGATGACCCCAGGGTCGACCTGGTCACGCTCATGCAGCCTGCGAACCAGGAGGGAGAGGCGGTCGAGCGCCTCAAGGGCTCCGTACAGCGCCGTCCGGAGTTCGACCCGAGCGTGAAGGTCGACTGGCGGGACCAGGGCGCTCGCGCTAGCGACGTGCGCGAGTGTGCTGATTCCTGCGTCGCCAACCTGGGCTGCATAGAAGCGGAGATGCGCGAGCCGTTTTTCCAGCTCGAGCGCATCCTCGGAGATGTCGTGGGCGAGCGAGTGCGCGAGGACGAACAGGCTGCGCAGATCGCGAATGGCCACGCGGCGGCTCCAGCGAACGGGTTCCCTTCCGGGCAGATTATCGACCCGGGGCGGGATGGAACTATTAGGGGTTTTCTGAAAGTTAGACAATCAGCCTGTTGCGGGAGATGGCGCATGGGCCGGGTCGTGGAGGCCGATCACGCCGCGGGCCGCCAGGTCGGCGAGGTCGGCTTCGGTGAGGCCGAGCTCGGCCGCGAGGACGCCGGCGGTGTGTTCGCCGAGGAGCGGCGCGCGCTGGAGTTCGACTTCGGAGTCGCTGAGGTGGATGGGCGGGGCGAGGAGCTGGAATTCGCCGACGGTGGGGTGCTGGATGGTGCGGACCATGTTGCGGGCGCGGAGGTGGCGGTTGGCGAGGAGGTCTTCGGTATCGAAGACGGCGCTGCAGGGGACGCCGGCCGCGGCGAGGTGCTCCATGGCTTCGAACTTGGTGCGCTGACGCGTCCAGCTGGCAATGTACTCCCAGAGCTCGTCGCCATGGGCGTGGCGGTCGCGGACGGTGGCGAAGCGCGGGTCCATGCCGAGCTCGGGCATATCGATAGCGGCGATGAGGGCGTCCCACATGCGGGTGGTGACGACCATGATGTAGATGTAGTCGTTCGGGCCGCCCGGGGCGCAGGGGTAGAGGTCGGTGGGGACGACGGTGCGGTTGCCGCGGCGCTGGATGGGGCTGGAGCGCCATTCGCGCTGGGACATCGGTTCGCGCATGAAGTTGGCGATGACTTCCTGCATGGCGATTTCGACGACCTGGCCGCGGCCGGTGCGCTGCCGCTGGATGTACGCCGCGAGGATGCCGAGGGCGGTGTGCACGCCGGAGCCGGTGTCGCCGAAGGTGGCGCCGGGGCGCATGGGCGGACCTTCCGGGTCGCCGGTGACGCTGAAGGCACCGCCCGCGGCCTGGGCGACCATATCGAAGCATTTGTAGCCGGCGTAGGGGCCGTGCGTGCCGAAGCCTTTGATGGTGGCGTAGATGATGCCGGGGTTGATGGCGGAGAGGACGTCGTAGCCGAGGCCGAGCTTCTCCATGGTGCCGAGGGTGAAGTTTTCGACCACGACGTCGAAGCGGGGCACGAGGCTGAGGAAGAGTTCGCGGCCCTCGGGGGTATCGAGGGCGATGGCGACGCTCTTCTTGTTGTTATTGAACGAAAGGAAGTAGTAGGAATCGCGGCCTTTGCCGGCCACGTCTGCGGCCAGGGTCGCCGATGCCGGGGCGCTCGATTTTGATGACCTCGGCGCCGAGCCAGGCGAGGTACTGGGTGCAGGTCGTGCCGGCTTCGTACTGGGTGAGGTCGAGGACTTTCAGGCCGTCGAGCGCTGCCATCGTCGGGCCTCCGGGGCTGGATGGCGGGAGTGTAGCAGGGGCGAACGGGGCCGGGGGAGGGCGTCAGGAGCGGGGCTTCCGGCGGCCGCGGCGTTCGCGCGCCCGCTTGACGGCGCGGGCGATGGCGGCGCCGAGCATGCCGACGCTGATGCCGGCGAGGCCGCCGAGGACCATCCAGGGGACGACGGAGCCGCCGTCGCCGCCTTCTTCGACCTGGAGGGTCGCGCCGGCGCGGGACGCCTGAGGGGACGCGCCCGCGGCCGATGCGCCGGCGACGGCGGTTTCGACGGCGGCGGCGAAGACGTTGGGCTGGCCCGGCGTCGGGCGGAGGGTGACGGCCCAGTTCTCGGGAGCTGGCTCGGCGGCGGAGTCGCGGAGGCCGATGGTTTCGCCGGCTTCGGGCGCCGGCAGCGGCGGGTCGAACACGTCGGTGCGGGTGCCGAAGGAAACTTCGTCGACGGTGCGCCCGGCGGGGTCGCGGAGGCGGAGGAGATCGCCGGTGTTGCCGAGGCCATTCCCGATTTCGCCATCGGGAACGCGGACGACGGGGACGTCGGCCGGGAGCACGGCCGAGGCGCCGGCGATGACGGCGTAGCCGCCGGGCGGGATGACGGCGGCCGGCAGGGTGTCGCTGGCGGAGGCATCGGCGATGACCCAGCCGGCGAGGTCGACGGGTTCGGCACCGGTGTTGACGATTTCGACCCATTCGAAGGGGGCATCGCGGCCGGGCTCGGGCGGGTCGCTCATGATTTCGGAAATACGGAGGGCTGCGGGGTTCCCGGCTGACGGCGCGGCCGGCGCGGCGGAAGGGCGGGGCGAACTGCTGCCGGCCGAAGCGGCGCGCGTCGGGGCGGGCGAGGCGGTGGCGGCGGCTGCAGGGGCGCTCGAGCCGGCAGCGGAGGAAGTCGACGGTTTCGGCGCAGGCGTCGGGGTCGGGGGAGGCGCGTCGACGGCGTCGAACCAGGCGTCATCGAAGCAGGCCGTGGCGGTGCCGGACGGGCGGAGCATGAGGCGCACACGGGCCGAGCGGGCATCGACCGGGGCGCGGAACGGGCCGGCGGCGAGAGGCGCCCAGCCGCCGGAGACGGGTTCGCCATCGGCCTGGTCGGCGCCGGAGCCGCTGCCGTCGGCGGAGGCGTACCAGGTGATGCGGAGGAAGGCCTCGCCGCCGCTGGCGCTGGCCCAGGCGCGGGCTTCGTACCATTGACCGGGTTCGACGGGCACGACCTGGTAGAGCCACTTCGTGGAGGAGGTATCGGAATCGAGGCAGGCGGCGTAGCGGCCTTCGTGGGCGTCGCCGGAGGCGCGGAGTTCGCCGCCGACCTTCGACCAGTAGGCCGGGCGGCCGGACTGGACGACTTCGAAATCGCCGTTGCGGAGGAGGCCGCCGCTGGCGGAAACCGGGCGGAAGGGTCGGCGTAGCGGTTGGCGGCATGGTCGGAGTGCGCGCGGGGGTGCTGGCGCGCGGCGGCGTCGGGGTTTTCGTCGGCGTGGGCGTGCGGGTGGGCGTCGGGGTGCGCGTCGGGGTCGGGGTGCGGGTGGCATCCGTCGCGCCTCCAGAGTCGCCGGCCCCGCCGGGTGGCTGAGACGTCGGGCTTGGGGTGCTCGTCGGCGTCGCCGTGGGCGCGGGGGTTGGATTGCCGGCCGACTCGACGAGCGAGGCGCCTGAGGGCCGGACGATGGCGCCAGTGCTGCCGCGGACTTCGACGATGAAGGCAGCGAGCTGCGTGCCGGGCGGCGCCGAGGGGCTGGCCGTCGTAAGCACGACGGGTATCTCACCGACCATGGTGACCGGGCTGATGACGGTGGCCGCGCTGATGGGGCCGGTGGTGTTCCAGAATTCGACCCGGAGCTGGGCAGAGAGGGTCGCCGAGGCTGCGAGGGTGATGCGGGCGTCGTAGCGGTTCCCGGGCGAAGCGGGGACGTACTGGGAGAAGAAGGCGAGGGTGCTGCCGAGGCGAAGGCCGTCCGGGGTTTCTTCGAGCAGAGAGAGGCCCCACGCGTCTTCGACGGGCGGCGCGAAGGAGGGGTTTTCGAGGAGGTTGTCGGAGGCTCTTGCCGGCGGAGACGAGGCTGCGAGGAGGGTGATGGCGACGGCGAACGCGGCGGAGAGAAGGGATGCGGAGGCGACGCGCCGCCCGGGCCCCGCTCTGCGCTTCATGGCGCGGGATTGTGGTGAGGGTGGGGAGGGGCGTAAAGGGGTGCGGGGAAAATATTCACACTGGTCGCTCGCTTATGTTGCTTGCGGCCCGAATTGTCTTCAGGCTGGCCGGCTTCACCGGGGCGGGAGGAGCGGGGTAGACTGCGGCGGCCGGGCGCGGGCGATGCGGCCCGGCGAGGAGGTCTTCGGCGATGGATATCCGCGGGGGCGTGGTCATCGTGACCGGCTCGGCGACGGGCGTGGGCGCGGCCTGCGCAAAGCTGCTCGCCAGCAAGGGCTGCAACGTCGTCATCAACTACACGAAGTCGGAGGCCGAGGCGCGCGAAACGCAGGCGGCCTGCGAGGCGCTCGGCGCCGAGACGCTGCTCGTGCAGGCGGACGTCGCCAACGATGCGGACTGCCGGCGGATGGCGCAGGCGGCCATCGACCGCTGGGGCCGCATCGATGGGCTGATCAACAACGCCGGGGCGACGAAGTTCGTGAACCACACGGACCTCGAGGGGCTGACGGCGGAGGACTTCCAGCGGATCTACGCGGTGAACGTCATCGGGCCGTACCAGATGACGCGGGCGGTGGCGCCGCAGATGAAGCTGCAGGGCCGCGGCGCGGTCGTGAACATCTCGTCGATCGCGGGGGTGATGGGCATCGGCAGTTCGATCGCGTATGCGGCCTCCAAGGGAGCGCTGAACACGATGACGCTCTCGCTGGCGCGGGCGCTCGGGCCGGAGATCCGGGTGAACGCGATCTGCCCGGGGTTCATCCAGGGACGGTGGCTGCGCGGCGGCCTCGGCGACGCGGCCTACGAGGCGGCGCTGGCGCAGCAGGAGCGGACGACGCCGCTGCGGAAGGCCGGGACACCGGAGGACATGGCGCAGGCGGCGGTCTGGTTCATCGAAGGGGCGGACCTGGTCACCGGGGAGCTGCTCATCGTGGATGCGGGGGCCCACCTCGGCGCGGCGCCGCTCATCGCGCGGTAGCCGGGCGCGGCCGCGCGGGTTGCGCGCGCGGGGGCGAGGGTGTGGAGTGGAGACGTGGCGCTGGAACGGCTGCAGAAGATCCTTTCGAACGCGGGCGTGGCATCGCGCCGGCAGGCGGAGGAGCTGATCCTCGCCGGGCGGGTGCAAGTGAACGGCCAGCCGGTGACGACGCTCGGCGCGCGGGCGGACCCGGAAACGGACGACATCCTCGTGGACGGGGAGCCGGTGCGGCGGGACCGCTACCGGTACTTCGCGCTGAACAAGCCGCGGGGGTTCGTGACGACGGCGCGGGACGACCGGGGCCGGGAGACGGTGCTCGACCTCGTGCCGATAGGCGACGTGCAGCTCCACCCGGTGGGGCGGCTCGATATGGACAGCGAGGGGCTCGTCATCATCACGAACGACGGGCACCTGACGGACCTGCTGACGCACCCGAAGTACGAAGTAGAAAAGGAATACCTGGTGGGCGTCGATGCCGCGCCGTCGCAGCGTGACCTGGAGCGGATAGTGCGCGGGATCGAGGTCGATGGCGAGCGGCTGCGGGCGGCGGCGGTTCGGCTGGTCGAGCCCCCGGCGGACGCCGAGCCGGGCGGGGGTGCGGGGGCGTGGCTGCTGGTGACGCTGCGGCAGGGGAAGAACCGCGAGATCCGGCGGATGCTGGGAGCGCTGGGGCGGAAGGTGGTGCTGCTGCGGCGGCTGCGGGTGGGGCCGCTGCGGCTGGGGAACCTCGGAAGCGGGGCGTTCCGGGAGCTGACGGCGGAGGAGGTGGCGGCGCTCTACCGGGCGGGACGGGCGGCCGCCGCCGGCGGCGATGGGCCGGAACGGAAGGGTCGCGTACCATCGCGGCGATGACACAGGATGGCTGCGTCCCCTGGCCGATTGCGATCGACGGGCCGGCGGCCTCGGGCAAGAGTTCGCTCGGGATGGCGCTGGCGGAGCGCTTCGGGTTCCTCTTCCTCGATACCGGGCTGATGTACCGGGCGGTGACGCTGGCCGCGCTGGAGGCAGGAGTGCCCCCGGAAGACGAGGCGGCAGGCGCGTTCGCGCGGTCGCTGGATATCCGCGCCGAGGCGGGAACGGAGACGCGCATCCTCGTCGGTGGGCGTGACGTGACGGGACGGCTGCGCGAGCCGGAGGTGGAGCACCACGTGAGCGCTTACAGCGCCCTGCCGTCGGTGCGGGCGGCGATGGTGGCGGCGCAGCGGGCGATTGCAGCGCGCGGGCCGGCGATTCTCGCGGGGCGGGACATCGGCACGGTCGTGCTGCCGGATGCGCCGGTGAAGCTGTTCCTCGAAGCCTCGCCCGAGGCGCGGGCGGCGCGGCGGAGCCTGCAGGCGCGGCAGTGGGGAATGGCGCAGGAGGCGGCGGAGGCGCGCCGGGACATCGAACAGCGGGACCGGCTGGACAGTTCGCGGGCGGCGAGCCCGCTGCGGCCGGCCGAGGACGCGGTCGTCATCGATACGACGGACCTCTCGCTGGAGGACGTGATCCGCTACGCGCTGGAGCTGCTGGGATGCAACTGAAGCTGCCGCGGCCGCGGTGGGAGTGGTTCGTGCCGGCGTTCTACTGGGGGTGCACGTACGCCCTGCGCGGGGCGCTCTGGCTGGTGACGCGCTGGGAGGTGCGGGGCCGGGAGCACGTGCCGCTCGAAGGCGGGCTGATCGTGGTCTCGAACCACCTGAACAATGCGGACCCGCCGATCGTGGGGGCGGGAGTGGCGAAGCGGCGCATCCGGTGGATGGCGAAGATCGAGCTGTTCCGCTACCCGTTCGGGGTGATCCCGCGGCTGTGGGGCGCGTTCCCGGTGCGGCGGTTCGAAGCCGACCTCGGGGCGATGCTGAACGCGGAGCGGATTTTGCGCCACGGGGGCGTGCTGGGGATGTTCCCGGAGGGGACGCGGTCGCGCACGGGCTACCTCGGCAAGCCGCACCCGGGGACGGCGCTCATCGCGCTGCGGACCGGGGTGCCGGTGCTCCCCTGCGCGGTGACCGGGACGGAGCGGTTCCGGAATCCGCTGGTCGTGCTGCGGCGGCCGCGGTTCACGGTGACGATTGGCGAGCCGATCCGGGTCGAGGCGGTGAAGCGGCCGACGGAGGAGCAGGTGAGCGCCCTGACGGAGCGGATTTTCGAGGCCATCAAGGCGCTCTTACCGCCGGAGTACGTGGCTCCCTATACTGGGAGTGGCGGCGGTGCGCCGCAGGAGCACGATGGTCCAGATCATCCGCGCGAGTGACATGGGGTTCTGCATGGGCGTGCGCCGCGCCGTGCAGATCATGGAAGCCGAGGCGTCGCCTGAGCGGCCGGTCTTCAGCGTCGGCGAAATCGTCCACAACCCGCACGTGGTGCGGTCCCTCGAGCAGAGCGGGGTGGTCCAGCTGCCGGGCCCGGACGAGGTGGATGGGGACATCGGCAAAGCGACCGCGGAGCGCGTGAAGCAGGGCCGGGTGGCGATTACCGCCCACGGAGTCGCCGAGCGGGTGGTGAAGGAGCTGGCGGCGAGCGGACTGGAGATCATCGATACGACCTGCCCGATCGTCACGCGGGCGCAGCGGTACGGGCAGAAGTTCGCGCGCGAAGGCTGGCACGTGCTGATTTTCGGCGACCCGGGGCACAAGGAAGTACGCGGCATCCTCGGCTGGACGAACGGCCCGGACGGTTCGCCGAACGCGACGGTCGTGCCGCAATCGGACCTCGCCAGCCTGCGCCGGCTGGTCGAGGAGTTCCCGGGCGGGTTCCCGAACAAAATCGGGGTGATGGCGCAGACGACCCACAAGATGGAGGACTTCGCCCAGTTCGTGGCGAACCTGATGCTGCTGCGGCGGGATTACAACTTCGAGCTGCACGTGGTGAACACGCTCTGCCACGCCACGACGGGCCAGCAAGAGGCGGCCGCAGCGCTGGCGAAGCAGGTCGACGTGATGATCGTCGTCGGCGGGAAGAAAAGCGCGAACACGCGGCACCTGCGGGAAGTGGCGGAGGAGCAGGGGACGCGCGCGTACCACATCGAAGGGCCCGAGGAGCTGGAGGCGGGCTGGTTCGACGGGGTCGAGCGCATCGGGCTGACGGCCGGGGCTTCGACGCCGGATTTCTCGGTGGATGCGGTGGAGGCCCGGATCCGGGAGCTGGTGGGAGCAGCGGGCGCCGGGCGCTGAGCGCCCCCGTGCCATAATCGAACGCATGCGGAACGAACCGGCGCCGGGCGTCATCAGCGGCGTGCGGCCGGGCTCGCTGGCGGACCTCGCCGGGCTCGAGCCGGGCGACGCCGTAGTGCGGGTCAACGGGCGGGCGCCGCGCGACGTGGTCGACGTCCAGTTCTACGCTGCCGAACCGGAGGTCGAAGTGCTCGTCCGGAAGGCGAACGGGCTCGACGACCTGATCGTGTTCGAAAAGGCGATCGACGAGGACATCGGGTGGGAGTTCGAGCGGGCCACGTGGGACGACGTCATCCTCTGTAATAACAACTGTTTCTTCTGCTTCCTGAAGGGGCTGCCGAAGGGGATGCGGAAGACCCTGTACGTGAAGGACGACGACTACCGGCTCTCGTTCCTGCACGGGAACTTCGTGACGCTGACGAACCTGACGGAGGAGGACTGGGCGCGGCTGGAGGAGCAGCGGCTGAGCCCGCTGAACGTCTCGGTGCACGCGACGGAGCTGGCGCTGCGGCGGCGGATGCTGGCGAACCCGGAGGCGCCGGACATCATCGCGCAGCTCCGGCGGCTGGGCGAGATGGGCATCCAGGCGCACACGCAAATCGTGCTCTGCCCGGGGGTGAACGACGGCGAACACCTGCAGCGGTCGATTGCCGACCTCGGCGCGCTGTACCCGACGGTGCTGACCATCAGCGTCGTGCCGGTGGGCGCGAGCCCGCGGCTGGAAGAATGGGCGCTGGAGCGGGACGGCATCCCGCTGGAGCGGCCGACGCCCGCGTACGCGCGGGAGGTCATCGAGCTGATCCGGCCGTTCCAGCGGGAGTTCCGGCGGCGGCACGGGGCGACGATCGTGCAGTGCAGCGACGAGTACTACGTGACGGCGGGGCTGCCGGTGCCGCCGGCGCGGGCGTACGACGGGTTCCCGCAGTACGAAAACGGCATCGGGATGGTGCGGAAGCTGCTGGACGACTGGGCGCGGACCCGGCGCCGGCTGCGGGAGCGGGGCGTGCCGGCGGGCGTGGCCGGGCGGCGGGCGGTGGTGGGGACGGCGCGGCTGATGGCGCCGATGCTGGCCGGCATCGCGCGGGAGTTTTCGGAGCTGACGGGGGCGGAGGTCGAGGTGCGGGGAGTGACGAACCGGGTGTTCGGCGAGCGGGTGAACGTGAGCGGGCTGGTCTGCGGCGCGGATTATGTGGAGCAAGTGCGCCGGGACGGGCCGCCGGACTGCTACATCCTGCCGCGGCCGAGCCTCGACTTCTTCGGCGAGAAGTTCCTCGACTCGATGACGGTGGAGGAGGCGGAGGCGCGGCTGGGTGCGCCGCTGGGGTTCGCGAGCGCGTGGTCGGAAGTGGTGCGCATCCTGGCGGAGGGGCCGCGGCGGCCGGGGCGGAACGCGCGGGAGAACGGCAGGTTCTGGTCCGAGCCGGCACCGGCAGGGGCGGCCGCGGATTCGTGAATCGCCCGGGAGGGCGGAGGATGCTATCTTCGGCGGTGGCGGCCTGCGCCCGGCTGCGACGGGCAGGGCGGGCCGAATTCCCCTACCTACCGAGGCCAGGATGACCGACCAGTTGACCGCTGAGCAGAAGCTCCAGCAGTTGATCGCCCTGAAGGAAGCCGCCGCGCTGGGCGGCGGCGAGAAGCGGATCGAGGCGCAGCATGCGCGCGGGAAGCTGACGGCGCGGGAGCGCATCGACCTCCTGCTGGACCCCGGGACGTTCGAAGAGCTGGACATGCTGATGCGGCCGCGCGGGTCGCTGGCGGGCGGCAACGTGGAGGCGGTGGTCACCGGCTGGGGGAAGGTCGAAGGCCGGCCGGTCTACGTGTTCTCGTACGACTTCACGGTGGCGGGGGGCTCCCTCAGCGAGGCGGTCGCGGAGAAGATCCTCAAGGTGATGGACCTCGCGATGATGACGGGGGCGCCGATCATCGGGATCCAGGACTCGGGCGGGGCGCGAATCCAGGACGGGCCGGAGAGCCTGCGGGGCTTCGGCGAAATCTTCGCGATGAACACGCTGGCGAGCGGCGTCGTGCCGCAGATCAGCGTCATCATGGGGCCGTGCGCAGGCGGCGCCGTCTACAGCCCGGCCATCACGGACTTCGTGTTCATGGCCGAGGGCTCGAGCTACATGTTCATCACCGGGCCGGACGTGGTGAAGTCGGTGACGGGCGAAGAGGTGACGCAGGAGACGCTCGGCGGCGCGGATGTCCACGCGACGCGGAGCGGCGTGGCGCACTTCGCCATCGCGGGCGAGGAGGCGACGCTGGCCGAGGTGCGGCGGCTGCTCTCGTTCCTGCCTTCGAACAACGCCGAAGACCCGCCGTTCGTGCCGACGAACGATGACGTGAACCGGGCGGAGGAGGACCTGCTGACGATCGTACCGGCGGAGCCGAACCGGCCATACGACGTGCGGGACGTCATCGTGCGGATCGTGGACGACGGGGATTTCATGGAGGTGCAGGAGGCGTTCGCGCCGAACATCGTGGTCGGCTTCGGGCGGATGGGCGGCCGGAGCGTCGGGTTCGTGGCGAACCAGCCGATTCACCTCGCGGGCTCGCTCGACATCAACGCGAGCCGGAAGGCGGCGCGGTTCGTGCGGTTCTGCGACTGCTTCAACATCCCGCTGGTGACGCTGGTGGACGTGCCCGGATACCTGCCGGGGACGTCGCAGGAGTACAACGGCATCATCACGCACGGCGCGAAGCTGCTGTACGCCTACAGCGAGGCGACGGTGCCGAAGGTCGCCGTGGTGCTGCGGAAGGCCTACGGCGGGGCGTACGTGGTCATGTCGTCGAAGCACCTGCGCGGGGACATGAACTTCGCGTGGCCGACGGGCGAGATCGCGGTGATGGGCCCGGACGGGGCGGCGAACATCGTCTACCGGGACGAAATCGCGAATGCGCCGGACCCGGAGGCGCGGCGGAAGGAGCTGATCGAGGAGTACCGGGAGAAATTCGCGAACCCGTACATCCCGGCCGGGCGCGGCTACATCGATGACGTCATCGACCCGCGGCAGACGCGGGCGAAGATCATCCGGGCGCTGGAGATGCTGCAGAACAAGGCGGACCGGAACCCGCCGAAGAAGCACGGGAACATCCCGCTCTAGGGCCGGGTCGGGGAAGCCCCGCCGGGGAAAGCGGGGGAGTCCCCGATGACCGCGGCGGATGGCCGGGGCGACACTGTGGCGAGAACGCCTTCGCGGAGGAGGGGCGCGCCATGGGAGAGAGCCAGCCGGCCGGGATCGATATCGTCGCGGCGATCGAGGCGCTGCCGCCGCTGCCGGCGGTCGCCCTGCGGGTGATGCAGGTCGCGCAGGCCCCGAAGGCGTCGGCCTCCGACCTCGCGCTGGTCGTCTCGGCGGACCCGGGGCTGAGCAGCCGGATTTTGCGGGTCGTGAACTCGGCGGCGTACCGGCGGATGCGGGAGATCACGTCGGTGCAGCAGGCGCTGGTGACGCTGGGGTTCGTGCAGGCGCGGAACCTCGCCATCAGCGGGGCGATCGCCGGGGCGTACGCGCCGGACGCGCTGCACGCGCTGTTCCGGATCGAGGTGTTCTGGCGGCATTCGATTGCGGTGGCGTTCAAAGCGGCGGAGTACGCGGGGCAGGGGCGGCGGGTGGACGTGCCGAGCGCGTTCACGGCGGGCATCGTCCACAACATGGGGCGGCTGGCGCTCTTCTACCGCGACCCGGCGCTGGTGGACCAGGCCGTGGCGCGGGCGATGGCAGAAGAGCGGACGCTGGAGGACGTGGAGGCGGAGCTGGGGTTCGACCACGCGGCCGCAGGCGCCCTGCTGGCGCGGAAGTGGAAGCTGCCGGAGCCGATTTGCGAGGCGATCGGGCGGCATCATGAGCCGCTGGATTCGCCGCTCACGCTGGCGGGGTGCGTGGCGATGGCGGACCGGTACGTGGTCGCGAACCGGCTGCTGCCCGGGTACGTGCTGCCGCCGGAACCGGGGACGCAGCGGATTCCCGCGCCGGATTTCGCGGGGCTGATGAAGCAGGTGGACGCGCTGATGGAGCTGGTGACGGGCGAGCCGGCCGGGGTGCGGGCGGCGTAGCGCGCGGAGCGATATGGCTCGGCCGGCCGAAGCATCGGCAGCTGCTATAGCTCGAGGTTCAGCTATTCACTTTTCGGAAGGCTTCCGCTAGGCTGGTTCGGTCAACCCTCGCGAACGAGTGTGGAAGCAGCAGCCATGGCGATTTCCCCGGCACCCAGCAACGCGGGCAGCGCGATCATCGCGCGCGCTGCCGAGGTTCACCACAACCTGAGCGTCCCGGTCCTGTACGAATACGCGGTCCGGCGGCGGGAAGGGAAGCTCCTGCAGGGCGGGACCTTTGCCGTCTTCAGCGGCGAACGGACGGGCCGGAGCCCGCAGGACAAGTTCGTGGTGAAGACGCCGGAGATTTCGGAGCACGTGTGGTGGGGCAAGCACAACCAGCCGCTGCCGGTGGATACGTTCGAGCGGCTGCTGGCGAAGGCGATGCAGTACCTCGGCGGGCGCGAGATCTTCGTGCAGGACACGGTGGTCTCGCAGGACCCGGCGCACCGGAAGACGGTGCGGGTGATCACCGAGCAGGCGTACCACTCGCTGTTCGCGCGGACGATGTTCATCCCGTCGGAGAAGCGGCCGATCGATGAGCGGGCGGACATCACGATCATCCACTGCCCGTTCCTCCAGCTCGAAGGCGAAGCCGACGGGGTGCGGAGCGACGCGGTGGTGGCGCTGAACCTGACAGAGGGCATCATCCTCATCGCGGGGACGGCGTACGCCGGGGAGATGAAGAAGGCCGTCTTCACGGCGATGAACTACTACCTGCCGCTGGAGGGGACGCTCTCGCTGCATTCGGCGGCGAACGTGGACCCGCGGACGGGGAAGTCGGCGCTGTTCTTCGGGCTTTCGGGCACGGGGAAGACGACGCTGAGCACGGACCCGGAGCGGCTGCTGGTCGGGGACGACGAGCACGCGTGGACGGAGCGGGGGATTTTCAACATCGAAGGCGGCTGCTACGCGAAGACGATCCGGCTTTCGAAGGAAGCGGAGCCGGATATCTTCGAGCAGACGCATGAGTTCGGGACGATCCTCGAGAACGTGATCTTCGATGAAGACACGCGCGAGGTGGACCTCGACGACGACAGCATCACGGAGAATACGCGGGGCAGCTACCCGCTCGAGTCGCTGAAGCACGTCTACCTCGAGCCGGTTGCGCCGCACCCGGCGCACGTCATCCTGCTGACGGCCGATGCGTTCGGGGTGATGCCGCCGGTGGCGCGGCTGACGCCGGAGCAGGCGCTCTACCACTTCCTGAGCGGCTACACCTGCAAGCTGGCGGGGACGGAAGTGGGGCTGAAGGACCCGGAGGTGACGTTCAGCCCGTGCTACGGCGCGCCGTTCATGGCGCTGAACCCCACGGTGTACGCCGACCTGCTGGAGCAGCGGCTGCGGATGACGGGGGCGCAGACCTGGCTCATCAACACCGGCTGGACGGGCGGGAAGTACGGCGTCGGGAAGCGGATCGCGATCCAGGAGACGCGGAAGATGGTGCGGGCGGTGCTGAACGACGCGCTGAACGGGGTGGAGTTCCGGAAGGACCCGGTGTTCGGCTTCGAGGTGCCGCTGCGCTGCCCGGGAGTGGATTCGAAGCTGCTGGACCCGCGGGCGATGTGGGCGGACCCGGAGGAGTACGACCGGGTGTACCGCGGGCTGGCGGAGCGGTTCGCGGCGAACTTCGAGCAGTTCCGTCCGCTGGTGCGGCCGGAGGTCGCGGCCGCCGGGCCGTGAGGGGCAGCGGAGGTTCGACCCAGCCGGGGAGCGCCCGTAGAATCGTTCGCAGCGCCACTGCGGAGGACGTGTTCGCGTGACCGTGAAGCAGCTCAGCCAGCTTCGCCACCAGGGGACGGTGGCTGAAATCGCGAAGGTGAAGTTCCCGTACCCGAACGACGAGTTCCCGGATTACGAGACGATCGTGAACGTCCCGAAGCCGCGGCTCGCGGTGGGGGAAGCGAACGGCCGGGAGCTGGTGCCGGACATCGTGGTGGTGCACAAGCCGGGCCTGTTCCTCCGGATGATGGCCGAGGTGGAGATGCCGGACACGCTGACCGATGAGTCGGCGGTGAACGACTGGCTGCCGATGTCGAAGATCGGGCCGCTCTACCTGTACGTGCCGGCCGGGACGGTGCCGGAGACGAAGAAGCTGCTGAAGAAGCACAAGATTTCGGTGGCGGGCATCCGGACGTGGCGGTTCCGGCCCGTGTGGGGGCTGGAGGTCGTGGAGGTCTAGGCGCACCGACGCCTGCGGTTCGGCGTTCAGGCGCCGGGGTTCAGGCCCCGGCGTTTTCGTTGCGGGCGGCGCGGCGCTGGCGGAGGTAGAAGCGGAGGGCGAGGCCGAGGGTGACGATCGCGATGGCGGGCAGGATGGGGCCGAGCATCACCATGCTGTAGGCGTCGAGCGCGTCGTGGCCGGAGGCATCGAGGAAGAGGTAGGTGGCGTAGGCGGCGTAGAGGCCGAGGAAGAGGAGGCCGTTGGCGCGGGTGATGATGTAGCCGGTGAAGAAGATGGGCAGGGCTGCGACGGCGACGGCCAGCATGACGGGGAGATCGAACGCGACGGCGGAATCCGCGACGGGGACGCCGCCGCGCGAGACGGTGGCCGTGGCGCCGAGGACGGCCATGAGGTTGAACAGGTTGCTGCCGACGGCGTTGCCGACGGCGATGTCGCGCTCGCCGCGGATGGCGGCGACGACGGAGGTCGCCAGCTCGGGCATCGAGGTGCCGGCGGCGACGATCGTGAGGCCGATGACGAGCTGCGAGACACCGAGGAACTCGGCGATCTCGACGGCGCCGCCGGTGAACCATTCGGAGCCGAGGACGAGCATGCCGAGGCCGCCGGCGACGAGAACGAGGTCGAGCGCGACGGTGCGGGGCGTGACGGGCCGGCCGGTGATGGCGGCTTCGTACTCGTCGTACTCGGACTGGACTTCGCGGGACTCGCTGCGGCTCTTTCGGATGGCCCACGTGGTGTAGGCGATGACGCCGAGGAAGAGGATGACGCCTTCGTACCGCTGGATGTCGCCATCGAGAGCGAAGAGGAGCACGAGGACGGAGACGGCGATCATGAGCGGGACTTCGAAGCGGACGAGCTGCTGGTGGACGATGAGCGGTGCGGCGACGGCGGACGCGCCGAGGATGACGAGGATGTTGAAGATGTTGCTGCCGACGACGTTGCCGATGGCGAGGTCCGGTTTGCCGCCGAAGGAGGACGAGACGCTGACAGCGAGCTCGGGGGAGCTGGTGCCGAAGGCGACGACCGTGAGGCCGACGACGAGGGGGGAGACGCCCATGGCGATGGCGAGGTGGCCGGCGCCGCGCACGAGGCCTTCGGCGCCGACGATGAGGAGGGCGATGCCGGCGATGAAGAGCACGAGGGAAAGGAGGTCCATCCGTTCCCCAGTATCCGGGAAGCCGGGGTGACGAAAAACCGGCAGGCGGCGCTCAGGCGGTTCGATACCGCCGGATGTCGCGGTGGCCATCCCAGAACGGCGATGGGGACGGACCTTCGAGCCCGGGCCGGCGGAAGACCTCGGTCACCTGCTGAACCCACGGGATGACGCCGCCGCTGAAGCCGGAGAACAGCGTGCGCTGGAGGCTCCTGAGCGAGGCGACGTCGGGGACGGCGAGGAGCATCTCCCGGTCGGCCGGGGCGAGGGCGTGGCCGTAGAGGTCGAGGAGGGCGTCGCGGGGGTCGGGCGAGGGGAGCGGCGGCCCCCAGCCGAACCAGAAGGCGGCCCGGCCGTTGCCGTAGAAGCCTTCCTGCACACGGGCGGCGATGACGGGGTAGCGCTCGACGGCCGGGCGGAACTGCGGGCCGAGGACGGCGTTCAGGCGGTCGATGACCACCGCGCTGGCGGCGTAGCGGGGGTCGAAAATGGCCGGGACATCGACGGTGACGGTGCCGAGGGCGGGGCCGCCGGCGGCCTCCCAGCGCTGGCGGGCCGTGCGGGCGTCGGCATCCGGGTCCGGGGCGTAGCCGGGGAACGCGGCGAGGTCCGCTTCCGGGAGTGCCGCGGTGTAGACGGGCGGCAGCGGGCCGGATGGACGGGCGCGGCCGGCGAACAGGGCTTCCGCGAGCCACCGGCGGTTGAGGGCGGCGGAGAGGGCCTCGAGCAGACGGGCATCCGACCAGGGCGGAGCGCTGACGGAGAACGTGGAGAGCACGGCCTCGCGCCAGGGGAGGGCGAACTCCTTGATGCCGGCGACGGCGCGGGCGGCCGCGGCATCGCGGGGATCGAGCGCCGGAAACTCATCGAGCCCGCCGGCGCGGTAGCGTTGGAGGGCATCGGCCGGGGGCGAGACATCGAGCGCATCGAGGAGCGGCGGGCGGTGGCCGGCGGCGTGCGCGGCGAACCGGGCGGTGTCGCCGTCGAAACCAGCGAAGCGCCAGGAGCCGCAGCCGGCCAGGAGCGCCGGGTCGAGCGGGTCGGCGTCGAACCGCTCCGCCAAGCCGGGCGGCTGGACGAGGGCGAACTCTCCAGCGAGGGCGGCAGCGAGGAGCGGCGATGGGCGGGCGAGGATGAGGCGGACGATTCCCGGCCCGGGAAGCTCGACCCGGGCGACATCGCGGAGGGGGCCGGTTCGCTGGATGAGCGGGGCGCTGGCTTCGCCGGCGATCGCGAGCGCGCGTTCGAGGTGGAGGCGGACGTCGTCCTCCGTGACGGGGCGGCCGTCGAGGGGCGGGACGTCGTGCCAGCAGGCGCGGGGGTCGATGCGGAGGAGCAGCGTGATCGAGTCGGGCTGCTCCCAGGCGGCGGCGAGGTCGGGGCCGAGGCGGGCCTCAGCCGGTTCGACCCACTGGAAGAGGCGGGCGTGGACGCGGCCGAGCAGTTCGACGGTCGACGGCTCGCCGGATTGGAGGGCGTCGAAGGTGTCGAAATCGAAACTGGAGGTGATGGCGAGGCGGGCCGTGCCGCCGCGGGGGAGCGGGGTCGGGGAGGGAGGCGAAGAAGGCGAGGGTTCGCTGGCGGGAGGAGGCGCTTGCGGCGAGGGGCCAGGGCCGGGAGAGCGCCGGGCGACGACGACCGCGGCAGCGGCCGCACCGCCTGCGCCCAGCGCGCCGGCGAGCAGGGCGCGGCGGGAGAGACGCGTCATGAGCGGGCGGGTTCGTGGGCGTGGCCGGCGTCGAGCAGGGCGGCGTCGGGGCTGGAGCAGCATTCGATCGCCAGGTGGAGGGCCGGCGTTTCGGGCTGGAGGGTCACGTGGACAATGCCGAATCGTTCGCGGAAGAGCGCGGCGAGGTCGGTGAGGACGTGTTCGGTGCAGCCGGCATCGGCGAGTTCGACGTGGGCGCTCAAGGCCGGGAAGGAGGGCGCGATGCTCCAGACGTGGACGTCGTGGAGATCCAGGACGCCGCGGACGTCGCGGGCGGCGGCAGCGATGGCGCGGGGGTCGAGGCCGGGCGGGGCACTTTCGAGGAGGATGGCGCCGGCCTGGCGGAGGAGGTTGACGGCGCGGGGGAGGATGAGCGCCGCGATGAGGAGGGCGGCGATGGGGTCCAGCGCGGGCGTCGCACCGAGGGCGATGGCAGCTGCGGAGACGATGACGAGGACGGAGCCGAGCGCATCGGCCATCGCTTCGAGGACGGCGCCGCGGATGTTCAGGTTGTCGTGGCTGTGGCCGTGGAGGATGCGGAGGACGAGGAGGTTGACGCCGAGGCCGAGGATGGCGGTGGCCAGGACGGGACCGGGCCGCATCGCGTGGGAGCCATCGAGGCGGCCGAGAGATTCGTAGATGATGAAGGCCGCGATGCCGGCGAGCAGGGCGACGTGGAGGGGCACGGCGAGGACTTCGGCGCGGGCGTAGCCGAAGGTGCGGCGGGCGTCCGGCGGGCGGGCAGCGATCGTCGCCGCGGCGAAAGCGAGCCCGAGCCCGAGGGCATCGGTGAGCATGTGGCCGGCATCGGAGACGAGGGCGATCGAGCCGAAGGCGAGGCCGACGCCGGCCTGGGCGGCGGCGAAGGCAAGGGTGAGGCCGAGGCCGAGGAGCAGCGCGCGGCGGTGGAGGGGCGGGTGCGCCACGGCGTGATCGTACCACGTGACGGCCGTTCCGATACCTGAGAGGAAATCTCAGTGATGCCCCCGGGGAATTTCGGGAACGGCTTGCCGGGAACGGGGGCATGGCCGAGGCGGGCTACCGGGCGGTAAAGTGGAGGGCGAGGCGGCTGCTGCCGCCGAGGGTTCGGACCTGGCTGGTGAACTCGCGGGCGTGACGGCCGCGGTCGCCGAGGAGCTGGCCCCGCTGCTGGCGCGCGGGGAGGGCGTCGTGCGCCTTTCGGCGCCCGAGAGCGCGCGGGCGTACGTCGCGGCGGCGCTGGCGAGCGGTCATGCCGGCCCGCTGCTGGCGGCGGTGCCGACGGCGCTGGCCGCGCAGGCGCTGGCGGACGATCTCGAGCTGCTGAGCGACCGGCCGGTCATCCGGCTGCCGCAGCGGGATGCGCTGCCGTACGAGTTCGCGCGGGACGACCCCTCGGCAGGGGTGGAGCGGGCGCGGGCGCTGCGGGCGCTGGGCGGCGCGGAGCCGGCGATCGTGGTCGGGACGTGGGCCGCCATCACCGAACACACGGCGCCGCCGGCCCCGGAGGCGGAGGACCTGCGGCTGGAGGCCGGCGCTGCGGCACGGCCCGGCGACGTGCTGGCGTGGCTGGAGGGCGCGGGCTACGCCATCGAGCCGCTCGCCGACGCGCCCGGGACTGCGGCGCGACGGGGCGGGCTCATCGATATCTTCCCGGCCGGGTTCGAGCGGCCCGTGCGGGTCGAATTCTTCGGGGATACGGTCGAGAGCATCCGGCTGGTCGACCTCGCGACGCAGCGGAGCGCGGGCCGGCTGGAGGCCGTGCTCGTGCCGCCGGTCTCGACATCGCTCGGGGCGGGGCGGGCCGCGGCGCAGGCGCTGGCGGGGCAGCTCACCGCGCACGGGGAAGAGGCGGAGGCGGTCATCGAGCAGGTCGAGGCGGTGGCGGCGGGCGGGCGGACCGACTACCACCAGTTCCTCGAGCCGCTGCTGTACCGGTCGACGGCGCTGGACCACCTCGGCAGCGCGGCCATCGTGGTCGTCTTCGACCCCGACGAGGGGCGGCAGGCGCTGGAGCAGACGCTGGAGTTCGAGCGGCGGGCGCGGGCGGAGATGGAGGCGCGGGGCGCGATCCCGGCCGGGCTGCCGGACCTGCGCGAGGAGCCGGGAGCGGCAGCGGAGGCGCTGCTGGGGCGGGCCGCGTACGTACTGGAGCGGTTCGGGACGGCCGAGCGCGGGGCGCGGGAGCTGCCGGTGCAATCAGCGCCGGGCTTCGGCGGCCGGCTGCGGGTCGTGGCGCAGCAGACGGAAGCGTGGCGGCGGGAGGGCCGGCGGGTCGTCGTGGCGTCGCTGCAGGCGCTTCGGCTGGCGGATGTCTTCGAAGAAGAGGGCACGCGGAGCGCGAAAGCGCGCGCGCTGGGCGAGGCGCCGGCGGGCGGAAGCGTGTCGCTCGTCCCGGCGGCGATTTCGAGCGGCATCGTGACGGCAGCGGGCACGGTGGTGCTCGCCGATGCGGAGGTGTTCGGCTTTCGGAAGCGGCGGAAGCCGACGCGGCCGCACCACGGCGTCCGGCCGGACCTCGTCGAGAGCCTCGAGGTCGGCGACTACGTCGTCCACGCGGAGCACGGCATCGCGCGGTACGGCGGGCTGGTGCGGCGGTCGGTGGAGGGGGTCGAGCGGGAGTACCTCGAGCTGCAGTACGCGGAGGGCGACCGGCTGTACGTGCCGGCCGACCAGCTGGAGGCGCTGAGCCGGTACGTGGGGCCGAGCGACCATCCGCCGGCGCTGACGCGGCTGGGCACGCAGGACTGGGCGCGGTCGAAGCGGCGGGTGAAGCAGGCGGTGGTGCAGATGGCGCGCGACCTGCTGGAGCTGTACGCGAAGCGGCAGCTCGTGCCGGGGCACGCGTTCCGGGAGGATACGCCGTGGCAGATGGAGATGGAGGCTTCGTTCCCGTACGTCGAGACGCAGGACCAGCTGGCGGCGATTCTCGAGGTGAAGGCGGACATGGAGCGGCCGCGGCCGATGGACCGGCTGATTTGCGGGGACGTCGGCTACGGCAAGACGGAGGTCGCGGTGCGGGCAGCGTTCAAGGCGGTGATGGACGGCAAGCAGGTGGCGGTGCTGGTGCCGACGACGGTGCTCGCCGAGCAGCACGGGGAGACGTTCCGGGAGCGGACGGCGGGCTTTCCGGTGCGCGTGGAGGTGCTCTCGCGGTTCCGGTCGGCGGAGGAGCAGCGGCGGATTCTCGCGGACCTCGCGGCGGGGGAGGTGGACATCGTGGTGGGGACGCACCGGCTGCTGCAGAAAGACGTGAGCTTCAAGGACCTCGGGCTGGTGATCATCGACGAGGAGCAGCGCTTCGGGGTGAGCCACAAGGAGCGGCTGCGGCAGATGCGCGCGGAGGTCGACACGCTGACGCTCTCGGCGACGCCGATCCCGCGGACGCTGCAGATGTCGCTCGTGGGCATTCGCGACATGAGCACGATCATGACGCCGCCGGAGGAGCGGCAGCCGATCCGCACCTACGTGCTGGCGTGGGACGACGAGATCCTGCGGGAGGCGATCGAGCGGGAGCTGCAACGGGGCGGACAGGTGTTCTTCGTGCACAACCGGGTGCAGACCATCGAACGGATTGCGAAGCGGGTGATGGGGCTGGCGCCGGGCGCGCGGGTGGCGATCGGGCACGGGCAGATGCCGGAGGAGCAGCTGGAGCGGGTGATGCTGGAGTTCCAGGCCGGGGAGCACGACGTGCTGGTGTGTACGACGATCATCGAGAGCGGCCTGGACATCCCGAACGCGAACACCATCATCATCAACGAAGCGAACCGGCTGGGGCTGGCGCAGCTGTACCAGCTGCGCGGCCGGGTGGGGCGGTCGGCGAACCGGGCGTACGCCTACCTGCTGTACGACAAGGACCGGGCGCTGAGCGAGGCGGCGCAGAAGCGGCTCGAAGCGATTTTCGAAGCCTCGGAGCTGGGGGCGGGCTTCCAGCTGGCGCTGCGGGACCTCGAAATCCGCGGCGCGGGCAACGTGCTCGGGACGGAGCAGAGCGGGCACATCGCGGAGGTGGGGTTCGAGCTGTACACGAAGCTGGTGGCAGAGGCGGTGGCGGCGCTGAAGCGGGGCCTGGGCGAAGAGCTGCCGCAGGCGGCCGAGCCGGAGCCGCCGCCGCCGGTCGTCGACCTGCCGGTGAGCGCGCACATCCCGGAGAGCTACATCGGCGACATCCACGCACGGCTGAACCTGTACCAGCGCATCGCGCACCTCGGGACGGTCGAGGCGGTGGCGGAGATGCACGAGGAGCTGCGCGACCGGTTCGGGCCGGTGCCGCTGGCGGTGGAGCACCTGCTCTACGTGGCGCTGGTGCGGAACCTCGCGAAGCGGGCGGGGGTCGAAGCGATCAAGACCGACGAGCAGATGTTCCACCTGTACGTGCGCGGCGGCACGACGCCGGAGCTGCGCGAGCGGGTGGCGCGGCTGGGGCTGGGCGAGATGGTGCTCGCGGGGCCGAAGCAGGTGCGAATCGACCGGGTGGGCGCGGGCGAGGGGTGGATGCCGCTGCTGGTGCGGGTGCTGCGGGCGATGGGCGGGGGCCGGCCGGCTGCGGAAAGGGCCGGGAACGGCCGGAGTGTGAAGGTTCGTTGACAGCCCTTTACGGGGGGCGAACAATACGGTGCGGCGAGGCCCTGGCCCCGGGGCGCATTCGCCGTGAGCGGAACACCAGCCCGGGCAGGAATGAGAAGGAGGTCCAGGATTGGCAGAAGCGACAGCAACGCAGGGCGAGGTTCGCCCACTGGTGCCGCACCTGACGCTCGGTGAGACGCGCGATCAGGATTACCTGAACGGCTCCGTCTGCAAGAAGTGCGGGACGAAGTACGTCGGCCCGCGGCTCTTCTGCGGGGTCTGCAGCAGCGACGGCCCGTTCGAGACGATTCGGCTGGCGAACACCGGCACCGTGCACGTGTGGACGATCATCCACCAGGCGACGCCCTACGTGCAGGCGCCGTACATCGCGGCGGTGGTCGACCTGGACGGCGGCGGAAGCGTGAACACGAACATCGTGGGCATCGAGCCGAAGCCGGAGAACATGAAGTTCGGCATGCGGGTGAAGATGTTCACCGAGAAGGTGTCGGAGGACCGGGAAGGGAATTCGTACATCGCCTACCGGTTCACGCCGATCGAGGGCGAGAACTAAGGCCCGGGCGCGCGAAGGAGGTAAAGGACAGTGCGCGAAGTAGCAATCGTTGGCATTTCGATGATCAAGTTCGGCCGCTATGCGGACCGGGACTTCGCCCAGCTTTCGGCGCAGGCGGTGCTCGAGGCGCTGAAGGACGCGGGCATGGAGATGAAGCAGATCGAGGCGCTGTACAGCGGCAACCTGTACCAGACCTCGGGCTCGGGCCAGCGGATCCTGCAGCAGATCGGCCAGACGGGCATCCCGGTGGTGAACGTGGCGAACGCTTGCGCGACGGGCTCGACGGCCTTCCGCGAGGCGTACTTCGCGGTCGCCTCGGGGGCGTACGACGTGGTGATGGCGGTCGGCTCGGAGCAGATGGGCAAGCAGGGCCTGCTGGGCTCGCGGGGCGACCCGGCGACGAGCCTCGAGGGCCGGGTCGGCTCGTACATGATGCCGGCGGTGTTCGGCATGGCGGGCATGGAGCATGCCCGGAAGTACGGCACGAAGCAGGAGCACTTCGCGCTGGCGAGCGTGAAGAACCACTGGCACAGCACGATGAACCCGCTGGCGCAGTACCAGAAGGAATCGCCGCTGGATGAAGTGCTGAACTCGCGGATGATTGCCTACCCGAACACGCTGCTGATGTGCTGCCCGACGGGCGACGGCGCGGCGGCGGCGATCCTGACCTCGATGGACAAGGCGCGGCAGTTCACGACGCAGCCGATCAAGGTGGCGGCGAGCGTGCTGACGAGCGACCCGTTCACCGACCGCGACCTGACGCTGCCGGACATCAACACGCTGACCCGGAACGCGGCGAAGCTGGCGTACGAGCAGGCCGGCATCGGGCCGGAGGACCTCGACCAGGTCGAGCTGCACGACTGCTTCGCGACGGCGGAGCTGCTGCACTACGAGAACCTGGGCCTCTGCGGCGACGGCGAGGCCGCCATGCACGTGGCGAGCGGCGCGCCGTGGCTCGGGAACAAGATCCCGACGAAGTACGAGGAGGACGTTGCGCCGTTCCGCGACAAGACCTACCAGCCGAAGACGAAGGCGGTGGTGAACGCCTCCGGCGGCCTGCTCTCGAAGGGGCACCCGCTGGGCGCGACGGGCGTGGCGAACATCGCCGAGATCGTCTTCCACCTGCGCGGCCAGGCCGGCCAGCGGCAGGTGGAGGGCTCGAAGGTGGGCCTCGCGCACGTCATCGGCCTCTGCTCGGCCTGCACGATCCACATCCTGCAGAAGTAGCGCGGGCCCGACCGGTTCGACGTCGCTGGCGCCCCTTCCCGGTTTCGGGGAGGGGCGCCGGTTCGTTTGGACGACGCGGAGGGTCGACGGCGCGTTTGGGGGGCGGCACGATGGGGAGGTGGATGTGATGCGCGAGCCGCCGACAGCGGTGCTGCGGGCGTTCGGCCTCGGCGGGGAGACGCTGCAGTCGGTCAGCCGGGACGGGCGAGTGTGGCTGACGGGCCGCGGCGTGCTGAAGCGGCGGCGGCTCCCGGGACCGGAGGCCGGGCTGCGGTGGGAGGCGGAGCTGCGGGACGCGGCGGCGCGGGCCGGCTGGCCGACGGCGCGGGCGCTCGCGGCGGCGGATGGCGTGATGGCTGTGGACGAGGGCGGCCGGCCCTGGACGTGTGAAGAGCGGCTGCCGGGGGAGCCGCGGGAGCTGACGACCGTGGCGGCGTGGCGCATCGCCGGGCGGCTGCTGGGCCGGCTGCACCGCGACCTCGCCGCGGCGGACCCCGGGACGCAGCGGCCGGGCCTCGGGAAGGCGTGGGAGCTGGACGTGCTGACCGACGCGGCGGGTGCGGGGACGTTCAACCGGCTGGTGGCGGCCTTCGGGCGGGAGTACCCGGAGCTGGCGGCGGCTATCCGGCGGGAGCGCTACCGGAACCTGCGGGAGCTGGCGCGGCTCGGCTACCCGGAGCTGCCGGAACAGCCGATCCACGGGGATTTTTCGGCGAAGAACCTGCTGTGGCGGGACGGCGAGCTGAGCGGGCTGGTGGACTGGGAGTTCGCGCGGCGGGATGCGGCGCTCTGCGACCTCGCGCCGCTGTTGATGCCGTTTGGGCCGCTCGAGCCGCAATTCGCGCGGGCGCTGTTCGAGGGATACGCCGCGGTGCGCCCGGTTTCGAACCAGGAGTTCGGGCTGCTGCCGGCGCTGGTGCGGGCGTCGCTCCTGTGGTGGGTCGCCGTGGAACTGATACGGTGGCGGCTGGAGGGCGGGCCGCCGGAGCGCATCGCGCGGACGATGCAGGTGCGGTTCCCGGCGTTCGAGCGGTACGCGCTGGAGCTGGGCTTCCTGCGCGAGAACGTCAGGGGATAGCTTCGTCCGGCTCGTCGGGGGCGAGGACCTGCGGCACCTGGTCGTCGGTGAAGCCGTTGGCGCGCCGTTCGAGGTAGTAGTCGAGGACGACACGGCCGGCGGCGGCGGCCGGGAGGGCGAGAAGGACGCCGACGATGCCCATGAGTTCGGCGCCGGCGAGGACGGCAAGGAGGACGACGAGCGCGGGCAGATTGAGCGTCTGGCCGTAGATGCGGGGGACGAGGAGGCGGTCTTCGAACTGCTGGTAGATGAGCAGGGCGACGAGGACGATGACGGCCTGGGTGGGCGATTCCTGGAAGGCGGCGACGGTCGCGGGGACGACGGCGATGAAGGCGCCGACGAGCGGGATGATGTCGGCGAAGGCGGCGAGGACGCCGAAGGCGACGGCGTTGGGCACGCCAACGACGAGGAGGACGACCATCGTGTAGACGCCGATGATGAGCGACGTGATGAGCTGGCCGCGGACGTAGCCGCCGACGACGCGCTCGAGGGCGCGGAGGAAGTGGTGGGCGTCGGCTTCGCGCTCGGGCGGGATGAAGCGGAAGAGGAAGGCGCGGAGGCGATGGGTTTCGACGAGGAGGTAGGCGGTGATGACGGCGATGGTGAAGCCGGTGAAGATGCCGACGAGGACGCGCTGGCCGTAGTCGACGACCTGCGAGCCGCTGATGATGCGGTTCCAGTCGATTTCGGCGGCGCGCTCGGGGAGGTCCCAGCGTTCGGTGTTGAAGCCGAGGTCGGAGGCGAAGGTTTCGACGTCGCGGGCGTAATCGGGAAGGTTGCTCTGGAGGTCGCGGAACTCATCGATGACGGCGGGGGCGACGATGGCGATGACGGCCCCGAGGAGGACGAGGATGCCGAGCAGCATGAGGAGGACAGCGACGACGCGGTTGATGCCGCGGCGGACCATCCACTCGACGTAGGGGAGGAGGGCGGCCATGAAGATGAAGGACGTGACGATGATGATGGGGAGGGGCCAGAGCTGGACGATGAGCCAGAGGCCGAACAGGGCGAGCGCGATGGCGAGGATGCCGCGGATGGAGAGTTCGAGCCGGATCATGGGACCGCCGTGGCGGGGGATGTAGCGTAGGATGGGGGGCGCGCGGCGCTGGTGACAATGCTGCCGCGGGGGACATGGCGATGTACCGTTCGGTCGATGCGTTCCTGGGCTATTTCGCGGCGGTGAACCGGCGGGCGATGCGCGATATCGGCGCGCTGCCGCCGGAGGCGGACGGCTGGACGCCGGCGACGGGCGAGGGCGAGGGAGCGTGGAGCATCAACAAGCTGGTGGGCCACATGTGCGGCTCGCGGCTGTACTTCGCGAGCGCGTACCTCGGCCGGGGCTGGGTGAGCCCGGCGCCGCCCGACGTGAGCCGGCGGGAGCTGTGGGTGCCCGCGCTGGCCGAGAGCTTCGAGCGGTTCTGCGAGTTGTTGCGCGGGACGCCGGACGAGTGGCTGGAGCGGAAGGTCGCGATGATCGACAGTGGCGGAACGCTTTCGGGCTGGCGCATCCTGGCGATGATGGTGGAGCACGACATCCACCACCGGAGTCAGATCGATACCTACGCGGGGCTGAATGGCTGGCCGGTGCCGCAGATTTTCGACCGGACGGCGGAGACGATCGGCGCGTTGCAGGCGCAGGAGCGGGCGAAGCACGGGCTCGCGGGCGAGGGACACGGGCTGTAGAGAAGGTGCGCGCCGAAAACGCCGCGGCGGGGCTCCCGCGTGGGGGAACCCCGCCGCTGTTCGCTTCCTCCGGGCGCTCAGTCGCTGGAGAAGGGGAGGTCTCCTTCGACGCGGCGGCCCTGGGTCTGGTGGATGCGGGCGATGCGCTCGGGCTCGGGTTCGTGGACGGTCGTGGTCTTGGTGCCGCGGACCATGGCGATGCGGCCGGTGCGGGAGAGTTCGCGGATGCCGTAGGGCTCGCACATCTTGATGAGGCCGTCGATTTTGTCTTCATCGCCGACGACCTGGAGGATGATGGAGTTGGTGGCGATGTCGACGACGTCGGCGCGGAAGACGTTGGCGATATCGAGGAGCTCGTGGCGGTTCACGTTGTTGCAGCGAACCTTAATCATGGCGAGCTCGCGGGCGACGATGTCTTCCTGGCTGAGGTCGCTGACCTTGATGACGTCGATGAGCTTGTAGAGCTGCTTTTCGACCTGCTCGACGGGCGCGCTGTCGCCATCGACGACGATGGTCATGCGGCTGAGGCCGGGCATCTCGGAGTGGCCGACGGTGAGCGATTCGATGTTGAAGCCGCGCCGGCGGAAGAGGCTGGCGACGCGCATGAGGACGCCGGGCTTGTCTTCGACGATGGCGACGACGGTGTGGTGGTTGGCGCGCTTGCGGGGCTGGTGGCCGTTGAGGGAGGGGTTCACCGGGCGAGCTCCTCGGCGGGGGCTTCGATGGTTTCGGAGAGGGCGGCGCCGGCGGGGACCATCGGCCAGACGTTCTCCTCCTGGTCGATCATGAAGTCGATGAGGATGGGCCCCTTGTGGGCGCGCGCCTCGCGGATGGCGGGGGCGACTTCGGCCTTGGTTTCGACGCGGAGGGAGCGGATGCCGTAGGCGTCGGCGATCTTGCAGAAGTCGGGCTGCGTCATGGCGACGGAGACGAAGTTGCGGTCGTAGAAGAGCTGCTGCCACTGGCGGACCATGCCGAGGTAGCCGTTGTTGAAGATGGCGATCTTGAGCGGCAGGTTTTCGTCGACGACGACGGCGAGCTCCTGCATGGTCATCTGGAAGCCGCCGTCGCCGCAGATGGCCCAGACTTCGGCGTCGGGGAGGGCGACCTGTGCGCCGATGGCGCCGGGGAGTTCGAATCCCATGGTGCCGAGGCCGCCGGAGGAGATGAGCTGGCGGGGGCGCTTGTAGAAGTAGTGCTGGCCGGCCCACATCTGGTGCTGGCCGACGCCGGTGACGATGGTGGCATTGCCCTCGGTCTCTTCGTAGAGGGTGCGGACGACGTACTGCGGGAGCATCCGGCGGCTTTCGCGGATGTGGAGGCTCGGGTGCTCTTCCCGCACCTGGTCGATCCACTGGAGCCACTCGGTGTGCTTCGCCTCGCGGACGTGTTCGGTGAGGCGTGGGAGGACGTTCTTGGCGCTGCCGACGATGGGGACGGCGGTGGGGAAGTTCTTGCCGATTTCGGCGGGGTCGATGTCGATGTGGATGATCTTGACGCCCGGGTTGAAGTCCTTGAAGCGGCCCATGGCGCGGTCGTCGAAGCGCATCCCGACGCCGATGACGAGGTCGGCGTTATCGGCGGCCATGTTGGCGTAGAACATGCCGTGCATGCCGAGCCAGCCGTAGGAGAGGCGGTGCGCCTCGGGGAAGGCGCCGATGCCGAGGAAGGTGGTGATGACGGGGATCTCGGCCTTTTCGGCGAGGGCGACGAGTTCGTCCTGGGCGTCGGACCAGATGACGCCGTGGCCGGCGATGATGATGGGCCGGCGGGCCTGGTCGATGAGTTCGGCGGCGCGGCGGATCATGCCGGCGTGACCTTCGTAGGTGGGCCGGTAGCCGCGGAGGTGGACCTGTTCGGGCCAGTCGAATTCGGCGGATTCCTGGAAGACGTCCTTCGGGATGTCGACGAGGACGGGGCCGGGGCGGCCGGTGCGGCAGATGTGCGCTGCTTCGCGGATGGTGAGGGGGATCTCCTCGGGGCGCATCACCAGGTAGTTATGTTTGGTGATGGAGTGCGTGATCCCGGTGATGTCCGCTTCCTGGAAGCCGTCTTTGCCGAGGAGGGTGCGGCTGACGTTGCCGGTGAGGGCGAAGACGGGGACGGAGTCCATCCAGGCGGTGCAGATGCCGGTGACGAGGTTGGTGGCGCCGGGGCCGGAGGTGCCGAGGCAAACGCCCATACGGCCGCTGGCGCGGGCGTAGCCGTCGGCCATGTGGGCCGCGCCCTGTTCGTGCCGGACGAGGATGTGGCGGATGCCGGGATACTGGGGAAGGGTGTCGTAGAGGGGGAGGACGACGCCCCCGGGGTAGCCGAAGATGACTTCGACACCTTCGCGCTGGAGGCCCTCCAGCACCATCTGTGCGCCTGTCATGCGCGCCATGAGGAACCCTTTCCGCGGAGCGAACGCTGGAGCGGGCGGAACCCGGTGAGGGGCGCCTGCTGCCTGCCGCGCCGTGCGGTCGCGGCTGCCCGTGGGCCGGGCGGTGGCTGGAGGGGTGGCCGGTAAGCCGATTGCCCTCCGTTCGGTCCGCAGGGTTTCAGATTACGTCGATATTTCGGCGGAGGAAAGGCGGGCGATGCGGCTGCGGATAGATTCGATTTCTGGAATCGGCGTCGGGTCGATGCCGCGGGCGATAGCGGCGTGCCAGGAGAGGGCGTCGACGGTGACGAGGGCAGCGAGGGCCCGTTCGAACGGGCTGCTGCCGGGGATGGGAAGGCGGTGGAAGGGGATGCCGCGGGGGGCGGCGAGTTCTTCGACGGCCTCGAGGTAGGGCGCGGCCGGGTCGTCTTCGGCAGCGAGGGCGAGAAGGGTCCAGCTCGCGGGGGCGAGGTCCGGGTCGAGGCCGACGACGAGATTGTGGGCGGCTTCGGGGAGGGCGGCCGAGGCGGCGAGGAGCTTGGCATTCTCGGCGAGCTGGTTGCGGGCGCGGTCGGCGAGGGGGAGCAGCACTCCCCCGGCGAGGATGAGCGGCACGCGGCCGGCGATGGCCCCGGCGGCGCGGGCGGCGGCGGAGCCGGCGGCCAGCTGCGCGGCGGCAAGCCCGGCGCACAGGGCCGCGGCCCGCTCGATATCGGGCGTGGTGACGAGGTAGAGGCCGAGGCGCTCGACGATGCGGAGGAGGGGTGCGAGGAGCAGGGCGACGGCCGCGCGGGGCGGGGCATCGTAGTCGAAGCGCCAGGCCGGGACGCCGTCGTCCTCGCAGCGGGCAGCGAGCCGGCCGCCGCGGGTGATGGCGATGATGGGGGCATCCCGGCGCCACGCGTCGTCGTAGAGGGCGAGCGTCTCGGCGGTGTTGCCGGAGCAGGAGACGGCAGCGACGAGGGTGCGTTCGCCGACGAAGTTGGGGAGTTCGCGGCCGCGAACGACGGTGATGGGAATTTCGCTCACCGGGGCGGCGAGCGCGGCGACGATATCGCCGGCGGCGGCAGACCCCCCGGTGGCCGCGATGACGAGGTGGTCCGGCATGCGGCCGCGGGGGAGGGGCAGTTCGAGGTCGGCGGTGCGGCGCCACTCACGCGCGAGCTGGCCGCCGAAGGCAGCGATGTGGCGCCACATGCCGGCGCGGTCGACCGCGGCGGCGGCGGGTTCGGGTTCGAACGCAGCGCTCACCGGCGGACCCCGGCGATGGCGGCGCCGGCATCGAGGACGGGCCGGACGAGGGCCTCATCGGTGACTTCGGTGTAGATGCGGAGGAGCGGCTCGGTGCCGGAGAGGCGGAAGAGGAGCCAGCCGCCTTCGAAGAGGAAGCGCCACCCGTCGGTGCGGTCGGACCCGGTGACGGGCCGGCCGGCGATCTCGGCTGGCGCCGCGGCATCGAGGGCGCTGCGGATGGCATCCCGCTGGCCGGGTTCGAGGTCGTAGTCGTCGCGGGCGTAGAAGTGCGGCCCGGTGATGTCGAAGACCTGCTGGAGGAGTTCGGAAGGGGATTTGCCGGTGGCGGCGACGTAGTCGAGGAGGAAGAGGCCGGCGAGGATGCCGTCGCGCTCGGGGAGGTGGCCGCGGAAGCCGTAGCCGCCGGATTCTTCGCCGCCGATGAGGGCGTCTTTCTCCATCATGAGGGGGCCGATGAATTTGAAGCCGACCGGAGTCTCGAAGCATTCGACGCCGTAGCGGGCGGCGAGGAGGTTGGCCATGCGGGTGGTGGTGATGGAGCGGACGATGGGGCCGCGGAGGCCGCGTTCGCCGAGGAGGTAGTTGATGAGGAGCGCGAACGTGCGGAGCTGGTCGACGTAGCGGCCGCGCTCGTCGACGAGGCCAACGCGGTCAGCGTCGCCGTCGTTCGCGATGCCGATGTGGTAGCGGCCGGTGCCCATGAGGAGGAGGAATTCGCCGAGGTTGCTTTCGATGGGCTCGGGGGCGCGGATGCCGGGGAAGGCCGGGTTCCGCTCGGTGTGGATTTCGCGGACGGTGGTGGAGCCGCCCGCGAGCAGTTCGGTGAAGAGGCCGGCGCCGGCACCGTACATCGGGTCGACGGCGACGGCGAGGCCGGCGCTGCGGATGCGCTGGAGATTGACCTGCCGGCCGAGGGCGGCGAGGTAGCCGGGGATGGGATCGAAGGCGGTGATGGCGTCCGTGTCCGCGGGCGCCATGGCAACGCCGGCGGGGTTTTCGAGGATGGCCGGGACGCGGCGCTCGATATCGGCGACGATCTCGGGGCTGGCGCTGCCGCCGTAGTGAGGTTTGACTTTGATGCCGTTCCAGTTGAAAGGGTTGTGGGAGCTGGTGACGACGACGCCGCCGGCGGCGCCGGTTTCGATGATCCGGTAGCTGATCGCGGGTGTCGGGGCTGGCCGGTCGGCGAGCTGGACGGTGAAGCCGGCGGCGGCGAGCACGCGGGCGACATCGCGCGCGAAGTGGTCGGAGAGGAAGCGGGTGTCGTAGCCGACGACGAGGGGGCGGGCGGTGCCGCCGTGCTCGGCGAAGTGGTCGGCGACGGCGCGGGCGCAGGCGCGGACGTTTTCGAAGGTGAAGGTATCGGCGATGATGGCGCGCCAGCCATCGGTGCCGAAGCGAACGGGGTTATCCGGCATGGGCCTCATGATACTGGCCGTCTGCGTCAACGATCGTGCCCGGCGGGGGCGCTGCGCCGGGGCCGATGGTCGCGCCGGGGCCGATGACGCAGCCGCGAAGGCGGGCGCCGGGGCCGATGCGGGCGCCGTCGGCGGCGATGGTGTCGACGAGCTCGGCGGCTTCGCCGACGTCGACGCGCTCCCAGAGCACGGAGCCGCGCAGGCTGGCCCGCGGGCCGACGGCCGAGCCTTCGCCGACGGCCGCGCGTTCGAGCACGGCAGTGGGGTGGACCGCGGCGGCGGGGTGGACGGCGTTCCCGGCTTCGAGGAGGGCGTGGTGGAGGGCGAGGTAGCGGGCTGGCGTCCCGAGGTCGGCCCAGTGGCCTTCGAAGCGGTAGCCGAGGACGACCCGGCGGCGCGCGACGAGGGAGGGGAAGAGGGTCTCTTCGACGCGGACGGCGCCAGGGGGGAATTTCGTCGACGAGGCGGCGTTCGAAGATCCATGCGCCGGCGTTGACGAGGCGGGACGGGGCCTCGCCGGGGGGCGGCTTTTCGACGAAGCCGGTGACGAGGCCATCCGGGCCGCAGACCGCGACGCCGAAACTGGAGGGGTCGTCGACGTCGTGGAGGGCGAGGGTCAGGTCGGCGGCGCGATCGACATGGGCGCGGAGTGCGGCGGCGAAATCGAAATCGAGGTAGACATCGCCGTTGAGGACGAGGAAGCGGTCGTCGATGCCGGCGGTTTCGACGGCGTTGCGGATGGCGCCGCCGGATTCGAGGCGGGCGGTTTCGATGATGGGGAGGACCTCGAGGCCGCGGTGCCGGCCGGCGGGGTAGCGGGCCGCGAGGTCTTCGTTGGCCAGACCGAGGGCGAGGATGGCGCGGCGGATGCCGGAGCGCTCGAGCCACGCGAAGAGGTAGTCGATGGCGGGCCGGTTGCAGACGGGCACGAGGCTCTTGTGGCGGCGGGCGGTGAGGGGGCGCAGCCGGGTGCCCTGGCCGCCGACGAGGAGGATGGCGTCCACGCGGGCGCGGCGGTCAGCGGCCGGCGGCGGCGCGGAGGTCGGCAGCCCGGGAGGTGTCCTCCCAGGGGAGATCGAGGTCGGTGCGGCCGAAGTGCCCGTAGGCGGCGGTCGGCCGGTAGATGGGCCGGCGGAGGCCGAGGTCCTCGATGATGGCGCCGCGCGGCGGAGATCGAAGAGGCGCGCGGACGGCGGCGCGGATGACTCGAATCGGGGACGACGCCGGTGCCGAAGGTCTCGATGCCGATGGAGCGACACGGGCTCGGCGACGCCGATGGCGTAGGAGAGCATGCATTCGCAGCCGCGCGTGGCCAGGCCGGCGGCGACGATGTTCTTGGCGACCCAGCGGGCAGCGTAGGCGCCGGAGCGGTCGACCTTCGTCGGGTCCTTGCCCGAGAAGGCGCCGCCGCCGTGGCGGGCGACGCCCCCATAGGTATCGACGATGATCTTGCGGCCGGTGAGGCCGGCATCGCCGCGGGGGCCGCCGATGACGAAGCGGCCGGTGGGGTTGACGTGAAGATGGCGTGGCGTCGTCGCGGAGGCGCGGGCCGATCGACGGGCCGAGACGTGCCTCGATCACCTGCTGGCGCAGCGTCGGCGTGCTCGACGTCCGGGCAGTGCTGGGTCGAGACGACGACGGTGTCGACGCGGACGGGCGTCCGTGCGTCGTACTCGACGGTGACCTGGGACTTGCCGTCGGGCCAGACCCAGGGGAGGGTGCCGGATTTGCGGACTTCGGCGAGGCGGCGGGTGAGCCGGTGGGCGAGGGAGATGGTGAGGGGCATGTATTCGGGGGTTTCGCTGCAGGCGAAGCCCATCATCATGCCCTGGTCGCCGGCGCCGATGGAGCGGGGGTCGGTGTTATTGACGCCGCGGCGATATCGGCGGACTGCTCGGCGATGGAGGTGATGACGCCGCAGGTGTGGCCGTCGAAGCCTTTTTCGGAGGAGTCGTAGCCGATATCGACGATGGTCTTGCGGACGAGCTTGTTGATATCGACGTAGCCATGGGTGGTGATTTCCCCCATGACGAGGACGAGGCCGTTGGTGGTGGCGGTTTCGCAGGCGACGCGGGAGGCGGGGTCCTGTTCGAGGAGGGCATCGAGGACGGCGTCGCTGATCTGGTCGCAGATTTGTCGGGGTGGCCTTCGGTGACGGATTCGGAGGTGAGGAGCTTGCGTTCGGACACGTGGAGCCCTTTCGGTGGTGGAGTTGCCTTCGCGCGGGCATGAAAAATCCCCCCGTGCCGCTGGGGTGCGGCGGCGAGGGGCGGGCCTTCCCGCAAGCCCGCCTTTTGTTGCCCGGCGGCGGGTGCCGCGGGGCCGCGTCGGTTTGGCACCTTGGAGGCATAACCAGGTTGCCGGGCGGGGACGCCCTCTTGACGCTTGCAGTGAGGGTAGCAGGGCGGGGTGCGTGGCGGAAGATGGAGGCGGCGGTGGTGCGGTCAGGCGGCGGGGGCGAGCGCGACGACCTGGATATCGCCCCAGGGGGTTTCCTGGAGGGCGTCGGCTTCGCCGGCGCGGAGGAGTTCGAGGACGGCGAGGAAGGAGACGACGACTTCGAGGCGGTTCGCGCATTCGAGGATGGCGCGCCGGAAGGAGAAGCGGCCCCGGCGGCGGAGGCGGTCGCGGAACTGCTCGAGGCGCTGAGCGAGGGTGATGGCGGTATCGCGGGGGAGGATGGCGCGGGGCGCCGGGTCGGCAGGCTTGCGCTGGAGGAGCCGGAGCATGAGAGCGTGGAGGCGCTCGATACTGACGCCTTCGAGGGGGGAGGCTTCCGGGAGGTCGGGAGCGGGGCGAGGCGGGTGTAGATGCGGAGGCCGGCGTCCTGGCGGGCTTCGAGGAGGTCGACGACCTGGAGGAAGCGGCGGTATTCGCGGAGGAGTTCGACGAGCTCCTGGCCGACGTCGTCGTCTTCGAGCGAGGGCGCCTCCTCCCCCTGCGGGCGGGGGAGGAGGGCGCGGGACTTCAGGTAGATGAGGCGGGCGCCGATGGCGACGAATTCGGCGAGGGCGGAGGGGTCGAAGCCTTCGCCGGTGTGGATGGCGGCGAGGTACTGGTCGGTCACCGCGACGAGGGAGACGGCGGTGATATCGAGGTCGTCCTTCTCGATGAGGTGGAGAAGGAGGTCGAGCGGCCCCTGGAAGACGGGCAGCGAGATTTCTGCCATGGCTCCTGCCGGCGCGATGCCCCCCCGCTGAGGCGGCGCCGGTGCGGTCTTGCGACCGTGTGCGCTATCACGCGCTGGCAGGCGCCCACACCCCCGGGAGCGTCCGCTCGACTGCAGCGGCGATAGCGCCGACCGAGCGCATCATCCCGGCGAAGCGGTCGTATGTCAACGACTGGGCGCCGTCGGAGAGGGCGTGGTCGGGGTTGTTGTGGACCTCGATCATGAGGCCGTCGGCGCCGGCGGCGATCGGCGGCCAGCGCGATCGGCGTGACGAGGGAGCTTTGCCGGTGCCGTGGCTCGGGTCGGCGATGACGGGCAGGTGGCTGAGCTCGCTGCACGAGCGGGATGGCGTTGACGTCGAACGTGTTGCGCGTACGCGGTCTCGAAGGTGCGGATGCCGCGCTCGCAGAGGATGACGTTCGGGTTCGCCCTGGGCGATGATGTACTCCGCCGCGAGGAGCCACTCCTCGATCGTCGCGCTCATGCCCGCGCTTGAGCATGACCGGCGTCCGCGCTTGCCGACCTCCTCGCAAGAGGCTGAAGTTCTGCATGTTCCGGGCGCCGATCTGGATGATATCGGCGTATTCGCAGACGGCGTCGATATCGCGGACGCTCATGAGCTCGGTAATGACGGGGAGGCCGTGGGCCTTGCCGGCGGCGTGGAGGTAGCGGAGGCCTTCTTCGCCGAGGCCGCGGAAGGTGTAGGGGGAGGTGCGGGGCTTGAAGGCGCCGCCGCGGAGGATGTTGGCGCCGGCGGCTTTGACGGCGCGGGCGGAATCGAAGATGTGCTCTTCGTTTTCGATGGAGCAGGGGCCGGCCATGATGGCGAGCTCGGTGCCGCCGACTTTGACGCCGTAGCCGACGTCGATGATGGAATCGGCGGGATGGAAGTCGCGGGAGGCGAGCTTGTAGGGGCGGGTGACGCGGTGGACGGATTCGACGCGGGGGAGCGCGAGGAAGATGTCTTCGAGGCCGGGCTCATCGGAGCCGATGACGCCGATGATGCGTGCGCTCCGGTGCCGACGGAGAGGTGGGCCTGGCGGCCGGTGGCTTCGACGCGGGCTTGATGATGAACGTCGAGGTCGTCCGGGGTGGCCTCCGGGCTGAAGCGACGATGATCATCGCTGGTTCTACTGCTCACGTTCCCGAGGTAGTTCGAGGGGGACGGGGCCGCGTCCAGGTCGGGCCGGAGGACGGGCGGCACCCGCGCAGGTAGATGTGGCGGATCTCACTCCTGGCGCTTGATCCGGTGTTCCACGTGGAGGAGGACGCGGAGGCAGAGGGGGAGGCATGCCGGGGACGGCCATCTCGTGCGCGCAGCATGAGGGGGACGTGCGTCCAGCCCGAGCTGGCGGGCGGCGACGGCCGGGAACTCGGCGTTCAGACGTCGGGGGTGGTGGTCAGCCAGGCGGAGGCGATGTCCTCCGGATGCGGACGCCGTTGGCCTCGACCATGAGCTGACGAGGAGCTCGCGGGTGCAGCTTCGAGGATTTCGTCCTCGCGAGTGGTCTGCGGTCGACGGTGGTCGCGCCGCGGACGCCGCGGACGGGCATACGCGCGGTGTCATCCTCCTGGGAGATTCCGATGGGTGTGATGGCGGTGCGCATCAGGAGCGGCGGGCGCGAGAAGGCCCCGGCCGCGGGGCACGTGCCATACGCCCGGCCCACAGGGCGGACGCGAGCCACGCCAGTTCGAGGCGCAGCTCCGGCTCCGTCTGCGGGCCGCGATGACCTCGTGCCGCTATCCGGCCGGAGAGCATCCTCCACGAACTCCCTGACGAACTCTGCGCGCGGCCGCGCCTCCATCGGGCGCGGCGTCGATGGCCGCTGATTATAGCAGAGCCGACGACTGACGGCCCCGGCGATCCGCGAGCCGCCCGACGGCTTCGGCACATGCTGGCGGCCGCGAGATGCCGAAGCCGACGGCGAGGGGCAGGTTCGGCCTGTGCGAACGGACGCGACCCAGGAACGACGCGAGCTCGGGAGGCAGCATCGAGCGCGACGTTGCCTTTGCCGGTGGTGCCGGTCACCGACTGACGCAGTAGAGGAAGGCAGTCGGCGCACCGCGGCGATGCGGGGGATGCGCGCGTCGCGGGTGGTGGGGGCGACGAGCGGGGACGAAGCTGCGGCCGTGCTTGCGCGGCAGGCGTGCGAGGAAGCTGCCGGCCTCCTCGGGCGGGAGGTCGACGACGATGCAGCCGTCGGCGCCGGCCAGCCGCGGCCTCAGCCTCGCAGGTACGCGGACCTCGCCGCGAAGGCGAGGATGGGGTTGTAGTAGCCCATGAGGAGGATCGGGCGTCGGTCGAGGCCCTGCGCGCGCGGCGCGCGGATCGACGATGCGGAAGCAGTCGGCGATGGTGAAACGCCGTGGTCGAAGGGCGACCTGGTTCGCGTGCTGGATGGTGGCGCCGTCGGCCATGCGGGTCGGAGAAGGGGACGCCGAGCTCGATGACGTCGGCGCCGCCTTCCGGCAAGCGCGCGCAGGATGGGCACGGTCGTCGTCTGCCGGCCGGGGGTAGCCGGCGGTGACGTAGGCCGACGAACGCGGGCCGCCGCGCCGGCTTCGCGGGCGCGGGCGAAGGCCTGTCGCGGATGACGCTGGGACATGGGGCGGTCACGCCGCCATCGCGAGCGAGCAGGAGGTAAAGCTGAGGTCCGTTGAAGAGCACATGTGCAGCGCGACGCGCATCCCAGAGGCGAGCCGGAGCGGGCAGAAGAGGGCGCACGGCGATGACCCCGAGGCCGATGGCGAAGAAGGGGAGGAGGCGTGGCGAGCTCGCGGTGGCTGCGCGGCGAAGAGCGCGGAGCTCGCCAGGCGGCGGCGGGCCAGGAAGCCGAACCGGTTCGCGAGCGCGCCGGCGAAGAGCGTAGGGCCGCGGTAAGAGCGGCTCCTCCGCAGACCGGGGCCGGTCGCCGACGGTCAGCGAGCCCGGTAGAGGGCGAGCGCGGCGGGGCTCGCGGAGGACGGGTCTCGAGCCCCACGGGCGACGGGGCTCACGGGGATGAGCGGCGCCGAGGCCGAGGGTCGCGGACGGCGGCGGCGTACCCGAGAACGACGCCGTCAGCCGGCCGCGGCGATGGCGACGCAGAGAGCGGGGAGCCAGAGCCGGCCGGCAGTCGAGAGGCGCGTCGAGGCACGACCGCCCGCCAGAGCACGCTCGCGGAGCGGGACGGCACGAGGGTCATGCCGAGGAGTCGCGATCGCGGCGACGGACAGGGCCGAGCGTGGACGAGGGCCATGACCCAGGCGATCGCGGAGCAGCGACCGGGCTGGCCGAGGAGGCGCGGGCGGCTGCGGGCGGGGGTCTGCCCGCGCGCACGCGCGGGCGAGCGGCGAGGTCGGCGCAGCGGGCGACGCGGGCGGCCATCTTCTCGACGGCGTCGCCGGCATCGCGGCACGCGGGTCCCGGGCGCCGGAGAGGTTCGCGACGGGCTGGAGGAGGCCCGCCAGCGGGATGAGCACGTACGCCGCGAGGACGGACCAGCCAGCGCGCCGCGAGGCCCGCTGCGAGCTCGCTCCAATGGCAGCGGGGCGGAGGCCGGCCGCCTCCTCATACGCTTCGCACTACGACGAGGAAGGTAGAGCTGACGGCGTTGAAGGCGAGCGTGCGCCAGCCAGGCGTGGGATGACTCAGAGGGTGCCGCTGCGCTGGCACGCGCCAGGCCGAGGGCGACGCCGACGAGCGAGTGAAGGGGACGAGGGTCGCCACGGGTCGACGTGGAGGAGCGCAGAAGAGGAGGGCGGCGAGCGAGGGCGGCGGGCCAGCAGCCCCAGCGGCGGAGGGAGCCGCCGAAGACGAGGCCGCGGAAGAAGCAGCTCCTCGGCGAGCGGGGGCGGCGACGAGCGCCGAGACGGCGGCGGCGAGGGCTGAGGGTGAGGTCGCTCGCGGGTGATTTCGCATGGGGATCGGCTGCAGGCGCGCGATCGACGGCAGGCGAGGCCGCGGGCACCCCGACGAGCTGCACGGCAGGCCTGCCAGGTGCCGACGTAGGACGGCCGACGCCCCGGCCGCGAGGGCGCCGCCGAGCCAGAGCTCCCGGCCAGCGAGGCAGCGGGCGGAGACCGCGAGCACGGATGCGCTCGCGGCGCGGTGAGGCCGGTGATGATGCCGGTGTAGGCGATGATGGCAGCCTGCGAGACGGCGGTGACGATGAAGAGGACCTGGAGGCTGGACTGGTCGGCGAGGAGGTCGGGCGGCTCCGGGAGGGGCGCGCCGGCCTGCGCGGCGGCGAGCCGGTCGGCCGCGTACTGCGCGATGCGGGCCGCCTTTTCGAACGTGTCGCCGACGTCGCGGGCGCGGAAGTCGTGGCCGGTGGCGAGGGCGACGAGCGCGACCGCGACGTTGGTGAGGACCATGAGGCCGACGAAGGCGGCGATGCCGGCAGCGGCCTGGCGCGGCCCCCAGGGGACGAGCGGGCGGGGCGCCGGAGCGCTCAGAGCGTCACCCCGAGGGCGGCGGCGACGGTGTGCATGTCCTTGTCGCCTCGTCCGCTGAGCCCTACAAGGATGTCGGCATCAGGCCCGAGCTCCGCGGCCACGCGCATCGCGTGGTAGATGGCGTGAGACGGCTCCAGGGCAGGGATGATGCCCTCCAGCCGCGTCAGCGCCTGGAACCCTTCGAGCGCCTGCCGGTCGTCGATAGCGACGTACTCCGCGCGTTCACTGGTCTTCAGCCACGAATGCTCGGGTCCAACCCCCGGGTAGTCGAGTCCCGCCGAGATGCTGTGCGTCTCGAGGATCTGGCCGTCGCTGTCCTGCAGCAGATAAGTCTTCGTGCCGTGAAGCACGCCGGGCCGACCTGCGACGAGCGTCGCGGAATGCCGGCCGCTGCCGACGCCGTCGCCGCCTGCTTCGACGCCGATCAGCCGTACCGGGTCGTCGAGAAACGGGTGGAAGAGCCCGATGGCGTTGCTCGCCGCCGCCAACGCAGGCGATGGCGGCGTCGGGCAGTTTGCCTGCCTGCTCGAGCATCTGCGCTCGTGCCTCCCGGCCGATGACGGACTGGAAGTCCCGCACGATCGTCGGGAAGGGGTGAGGGCCGATGGCTGAGCCGATGATGTAGTGCGTCGTCCGCACGTTCGTGACCCAGTCCCGCATCGCCTCGTTGATGGCGTCCTTGAGCGTCCTGCGACCGCGAATCGACCGGACCAGTGTGGCGCCGAGCATCTTCATCCGGAAGACATTGAGCGCTGCCGGCGGATATCCTCGCTGCCCATGTAGACGACGCATTCGAGGCCGAGCATGGCGCAGACCGTCGCCGTGGCGACGCCGTGCTGGCCCGCGCCCGTCTCGGCGATGATCCGGGTCTTGCCGAGCCGGCGTTGCGAGGAGCGCCTGGCCCGAGGGCGTTGTTGATCTTGTGGGCGCCGGTGTGGGCGAGGTCTTCGCGCTTCAGCCAGATGCGCGCGCCGCCGCATTCGCGGGTCAGCCGCTTCCGCGAAGTAGAGCGGGGTTGGACGCCCGACATAATGCTTGTAGAGATACTCCAGCTCCTCGGCGAAGCGGGGGTCCCGCCGCGCCTCGTCGTACGCTGCCTCCAGCTCTTCGTGCGCCGCGACCAGTGTCTCGGGGATGTACCGTCCGCCAAACTCACCGAACCTCGGCTGCAGCCCTGCCACCGCTGTCACGCGATCCTCTTTTCCCCGGTCGCCCGGCACCCGTCCATATCCAGATTGTCGCCCGGCGCGCGCTAGCCCGCAGCACGCTTCGCGGCCCGGATAAAGGCGCGCACCCGCTCGGGGTCTTTCACGCCCGCTGTCTCGACGCCGCTCGATACATCCACACCCCAGGGGCTGACCTGCCCGACTGCCCGGCCGACATTATCCGGGGTGAGCCCCCCGGCCAGCAGGAATGGGAACTGCCTCGCGACCTCCGCGGCAACCGACCAGTCAAACGGCTCGCCCGTGCCGCCGCGCGTCCCGGCTTTTGCCGTGTCGAGCAGGAAGCCCGCGCAACGGTACTCCGCCGCTCGCTCGGCCACCTCATCGGCCGTGGTGCCAGGGCCAATGTGGAGCGCCTTGATGACTGGCTTCGCCACCTTTGCCACGAATTCCGGGCGTTCGTCCCCGGAAAGCTGCACGATGTCGAGCCGGGCCGCCTCTGCGTAAGCATTGACTGCATCGATGTCCTGGTCGGCAAAGACCCCGACGATGAGTGGCCGCCAGCGCCAGGCTGCGTCCTCGATTGCTTCAGCCCACGCCCCGGGCAGCTTCGATGGGCGCACCTCGCCCGGCGCGGGCCCCTCAATCCGGGGCGGATCCTGGTTTCGCCGGCCCTCGATCACGACACGCACCACCTCGGCGCAGGCCTCAGGCGTCACGCGCCGCCGGGATTCCGCGAAGACCATGCCCACGAGGTCTGCGCCGCCCCTCACTGCGGCTTCGGCAGCGGCAGCATCCCGCAGGCCGCAGATCTTCACGATCGTCACGGGGCCGCCCCGGTCAGCTCGGCGATCTTTGCCGCCGGGTCGCCGGCGGCCATCAGTGCTTCTCCAACGAGGATCGCTTCCGCTCCCGCCGCGGCAAACCGCTCGACATCGGCGCGGCGTGCTGATGCCGCTGAGGGCCGCGAGGAGGGCGCCGGGGGGCGCGAGGCTGTTTCGCGAGGCGGTCGGTGGTCGCGAGGTCGACCCGAGAAGCTCGCGGAGGTCGCGGTTGTTGACGCCGATGAGCGGGGCGCCGACGGCTGGCGGCGCGGGCCATCTCTGCCGGCGCTCGTTCACCTCGACGAGGGCCTGCATGCCGCAGGGCGCGTGCGCGCAGTCGCAGCAGCGCGCGCAGGAGCACGGCGTCATCGAGCGCAGGCGACGATGAGGAGGACGGCGTCCGCGCCGTAGGCCGCGGGCCTCGAGGAGCTGGTACGGGTCGAGGATGAAGTCCTTTGCGGAGGACGGCGGGCCGGCCCGGCGCCGAGCTGGCCGACGGCCTGGCGCGGGCGGCGGCCATGTCGGCGAGGGTGCCCTTGAACCAGGTGGGCTCGGTGAGGACGGAGATGGCGCTCGCCGCCCCGGCGCGGGCGTAGCGGCAGGGCCTGATCGGGGAGCGATCGAGGCCGGGGGCGATGTCGCCCTTGCTCGGGGAGGCGCGCTTGACCTCGGCGATGAGGGCGAGCGGCGCTGCGTCGCGGCGGAGGCGGGCGAGCGAAGTCGATCGACGGGCAAGGCGTCAGCGGCACGCGTCGCCTCGTAGCGCCGCGGCCGGTGACGGCGAGCCTGCGCGGCGCGCGACGTCCTCGCGCCGCGGCGGGCGACGATGGTGTCGAGGATGGTCGCCGGCTACGCCACCGGCATCGCTCATGCCATCAGCGCCCGCGAGAGGGCGACGTAGGCATCGTCCAGGACTTCAGCGGGCGCGGCACCGGTCGCGATGCGCCGTCGCGGGCGAGGGCGGCGCCCTCGCTGGAACGATCGGCGGCGCGGCCCGGCGACGACGAGCGCGGCGGCGGCGTTGATGACGCGACGAAGTCGGTCTTCAGCGGCCCTCGGCTCGCCGCCGAGGACGCGCGCGGATGTCGCCGTCGCGTTTTCGCGGCGGCGTCGCCGCCGGCGACGGCTGCGTAGCGGGGAGGCCTGGGCGAGGCCGAAGTCGGCCGGCGCGAGGACGACGCTCGGTCGACGGCGCCGTCGCCTGACGAGCCAGGCGATGGGAGGGCGCGGCCGGCGGCAGATCTCGTCGAGGCCGTCGTCGGAGTGGACGACGAGGGCGCGCTCGATGCCGCGGAGGGCGAGCGCGCCTCAGCGATCGAGCGGGCCAAGGTGCGCGCGCGCCGACGCCTGCCGAGCTGCGCGGGCGGGCGTGGCGGGGTTGGACAGCGGGCCGAGGAGGTTGAAGGCGGTGCGGACGCCGAGCTCGCGGCGGGCGCCCGGCCGACGTGGCGCATGGCGGGGTGGAAGCGCTGCGCGAAGAGGAATGCAGAAGCCGCAGGCGTTCGATGATGCGGGCGCTGGCGGCGCACCGCCGAGGTCGACGCGGGCGCCGAGCGCCTCGAGGACGTCGGCGCTGCCGCACCTGCGACGCTGGCGGCGCGGTTGCCGTGCTTGGCGACGCGGACTGTCCGCAGGCCGCGAGCGACGAAGCCGGCGGCGGTGGAGACGTTGAACGTGTCGACGCCGTCCCCGCCGGTGCCGCAGATGTCGACGGCACGCCGGGGCTGCGGTACGGGCTCGGCGTGCGCGGAGCATGACGCTCGAGCGCAGGCGGCGACGGCGGCCGGGGTCTCGCCGCGGACGCGCCACGCGGCGAGGAAGGCGCCGACCTGGGCCGGGGTCGCGGCGCCGGTCCTCAGTTCTTCGATGCGCGGTCATGGCGGCGAGCGGGCGCCCGCGGGACCGAGTCACCGGGCCCGTCGACGAGCGATTTGATTGCTTCCTGGACGGCCATCAGAGGGCGCTCCGGGGCGTGGTGTGGGGACCAGTGTGGCGACTCAGGCGGGCCATTCGCCACCCTCCATCGCGGAGGAAGTTCGCGAGGAGCTCCTTGCCGTGCTCGGTGGCGATGGATTCGGGGTGGAACTGGACGCCCTCGACCGTGTCAGCGGCGGTGTGCCGAACGCCCATGATGACGCCGGCTCTCCGGAGTCGGGCCGTGACCTCGAGGTCGGGCGGGAGGGTATCGGCGGCGTGCCCGCCGAGGGAGTGGTAGCGGACGGCCTCGAAGGGGGCGCGGGATGCCGGCGAAGACGCCGCGGCCCGTCGTGGGTGATGTCCGAGGTCTTGCCGTGCATGATCTCACCGGCGCCGGCGACGGTGCCGCCGTAGACGTCGTAGATGCACTGGTGGCCGAGGCAGACGCCGAGGACGGGGACCTTGCCGGCGAACGGCGCGGATGACGTCGCGGGAGATGCCCGGCATCCGCCGGGGTCGCCGGGGCCGGGGGAGATGACGACGTGGTCGGGCTGCGAGCGCGAGGCACTCCGCGAGGGTGACCTGGTCGTTGCGGTGGACCGCGGACGTCGGCGCCGAGCTCGCAGAGGTACTGGTAGAGGTTGTAGGTGAAGGAGTCGTAGTTATCGATGAGCAGGACGCTCAGTCCCTCGTCACCATCAGCGGCGCATGGCGCGTGTCCGAACCACAGCAGTCGATCCTGCGCTCTTCGCGCGATGAGGGCATCCGCCACTTCCCGGAGCGTCGCCGCGAGCTCGTCCGGGCGTGTAGCCGAAGCCGCGGCGGTCGAGGCGGAACTTGGCGGCGAGGTACGGCAGGGTCGTAGCGCGGCCGGCGAGCGGAGGTCGAGGGGGTAGGCGGTGCCGGGCTCGCCGATGAGCGGCGACGAGGAAAGTAGCCGTCGCCGGCGGAGCGGGTGAAGGAGGCGTGACACTTCGTGCGAGGAGCGGGACGAGCGCGAGCTCGACGCCGCCGGAGCCGGTAGAAGCGGACGGCGAGGTGGGCGACGTGCTTCTGGAGGAGCGGGCTCACCGGCCGGGCCTCCAGTTCGAGCCCGATGAGTTCGACGCCGATCAGCAGCCTGCGGCGCGTGCGCGCGGTGTGCAAGTCGGGGCCGGCGTCCCGCAGGACGGCCTCGGCGGTCGATGCGTGCCCCAGAGGGCGGCGATGGAGCGGATACAGCCGGCGTTGCGCGCAGCGGCGCAGATGTCGGCGGGGCTATCGCCGATCATTACGACCTCCCCGGGGTCATCGATCAGTAACCGCTGCATTGCTGCGAAGATGGGTTCCGGGTCCGGCTTGTGCCGTTCCACGTCGTCGACGCCGACTACGGCAGCGAAATAGCCCAGCAGGCCGGCCATCTCCAGCTCTTCGATTGCCCCCCACGATACCTTCGATGTCACGATGGCCATCGGCAGCCCGGATGCTCCCAGCGATGCGAGCACGGCCGGTATGCCGTCGAATGGCCGCGCGCGGTCAACCTCGCGGTAGTAGCGGTCCCGGTAGGCCGTCGCGAACCGCCGCCACTCTTCGCCCAGCAGGCGCTCGCCCAGCGCCTCCAGCGTGCCGCCGCGATGCGACCGCCAGAGCGCCTCGGGGTCGACGGGCATCGCCCGACGGACGGCCTGATGGGCGTAGGCGCAGCGGCCCGCATCCGGGGCGGGGAGGGTGTTGAGGAGGGTGTCATCGAGGTCCCAGAGGACGGCGCTTCACGGGGCAGGCTCCCTGCCGGGATGGACGCGGAATGCCGCGGCTGGCGGAAGACCTCCTCCATGACGGCCCAGGCTTCGAGGGCCGCCGGGAAGCCGGCGTAGATGGCGACCATGCGGAGGACTTCGACGACCTGGGCCGGGCTGGCGCCGTGGTTGAGGGCGCCGTTGAGGTGGGAGCGGAGGGGGCCGCCGGTGCGGCCCTGCGCCGCGAGCATGGCGACGACGAGGAGGCTGCGGGTGCGGCGGTCGAGCTGGGGGCCTGTCCAGAAGCGGGCCAGGGCGAACTCGACGATGTCGTCGGCGAGCTCGGGGGAGGAGCGGCGGAGGGCGGCCTCGGCGGCCGGGTCGCCGCCGGTGAGGGTGCGGAGGACATCGAGGCCGGCCTCGCGAGCGGAGGCGGGCGGCGGCGCGGTCCGGGCGGCGGCTTCGAGCTCGGCGCCGAGGGCGGCGAGGATTTCGGCCGAGCGGTCCGGCGGCTGGTCGAGGCCGAAGGCTTCGCGGATGGCGCGGCGGACGCCGGGGTGGAGGTCGATGGCGTCGAGCTCTTCGAGGGTGAACCAGCCGCTGCCGACGCCCGGGGGCGGGGCCGGTTCGCCCTGCCATTCGGATGGTGCATAGAGGTTGTAGACGACCTGGCCGTCGTCGGCGGGGAAGTAGTGGGTCTGGAGGAAGTCGTCCTCGACGGCGGGGGCTTCGATGCCGAGCCGCTGGAGGATGCGGTCCATCTCCTCGTCGACGTCGTGGACGTCCGGGGGGAGGGGGCCGGAGGGCAGCTCCCAGGGCGCGGAGGGCGACGGGCGGACGAGGTAGATGCGTCCGCCGCGTTCGAGGATGGCGGCCATGGTGATGTGCTGCTTCATGTGGTCTTGATCGCGATCGTATCGAGGATGGAGATGAGGAGGATGCGGAGGGAGGGGCAGAGGTCTGCGGCGAGGACGTCATCGCGGGTGAGCCAGCGGCCGGCGCCGGGGGCCGGGTCGGGCTGCCACTGCCAGACGGTGTAGAAGCCGGAGAACCAGGGACGGTCCTCGGCGGGGTCCTGGTAGTCGAAAGCGCCCTGGGCCCAGATGGCGGAGGCCTCGATGCCGAGCTGGTCCCAGAGATGCGCGCGGAGTTCGACTTTCCGGTCTTCGGCGAGGGGGCGGAAGACGCCGCCGGGCAGGCCGAGCGCGCCGCCGACGCTGCGGAGGAAGACCTCGCCGGGCCGGACGAGGATGCCGTAGACGCGGTCGGGGCGGCGGTCGGTCACTGGATGCCCCCGGGGGGAATCAGCCGTAGCCGATGCTGCCGGTCTTGAGTTCGGCGGCGGCGACTTCGGCCTGGTCGATGGCGCGCATGAGGGCGCGCATCTTGTTGACGGTCTCCATGTACTCGGTTTCGGGGACGGAGTCGTAGACGATGCCGCCGCCGGCCTGGAGGTAGGCGACGCCGTCCTTGACGACCATGGTGCGGATGGCGATGCAGGTGTCGAGGCTGCCGGCGAAGGAGGCGTAGCCGACAGCGCCGCCGTAGATGCCGCGGCGGTCGGGCTTCGAGCTCGGCGATGATCTCCATGGCCCGGACTTTCGGGGCGCCGGAGAGGGTGCCGGCCGGGAAGCACGGAGCGGAAGGCATCGAAGCGGCGTCTTGTCGTCGGCGAGCCGGCCGGAGACGTTGGAGACGATGTGCATGACGTGGGAGTACTGCTCGATGTGCATCAGGCTGGTCGACGCGGACGGTGCCGGGGCGGGCGACACGGCCGATGTCGTTGCGGCCGAGGTCGACGAGCATGATGTGCTCGGCGCGCTCCTTTTCGTCGGCGAGGAGTTCGGCGGCGAGGCGTTCGTCTTCTTCGGGCGTGGCGCCGCGGGGGCGGGTGCCGGCGATGGGGTGGGTGGTGACGACGCCGTCCTCGACCCGGACGAGGAGTTCGGGGGAAGCGCCGACGACCTGGAAGTCGCCCAGGTCGAGGTAGAACATGTAGGGCGACGGGTTGATGGTGCGGAGCTGCCGGTAGATGTTGAAGGGGTGGACGGCCGTGGGCCGGCGAAGGCGCTGTGAGGGGACGACCTGGATGCAGTCGCCCGCGATGATGTACTCCCGGATCTTTTCGACCATGAGCTCGTAGCCTTCGCGGCCGACGTTGGATTCGGCTTGGCCGTTGGTCCGGAGGACGGCGGCGATGTCCTGGTGCGGGAGGCGGACGGTGGGGCTGTTCAGCCGCTCGACGATGGCGTCGATCTGGAAGGCGGCCTGGCGGTAGGCGGCATCGATGTCGCCGTCGAGGCGGCAGTGGGCGATGACTTTGATGGTGTGGCGGAGGTGGTCGAAGACGACCATGGCATCGGTGAAGAGCCACATCGCTTCGGGGATGCCGAGTTCATCGGCCTCGGGCGGATGGACGCGGGGCTCGAAGTGACGGACGGCATCGTAGGCGACGTAGCCGATGGCGCCGCCGGTGAAGGCGGGGATGCCGGGCGTCATGATTTGGCGGAAGCGGGCGAGCTCCTGCTCGACGGGGACGAGGGGGTCGCCTTCCCATTCGCGGCCGGGCCCGGTGCGGAGGACGCGGTAGGGCTGGGTGCCGATGAACGAGTAGCGCGCGAGCCGCTCGCCGCCTTCGACGGATTCGAGGAGGAAGCTGTAGGGGCCCGTGGCGACCTTGAGGTAGGCGGAGACCGGGGTTTCGAGGTCGGCGGTGACCTCGCGGTAGACGGCGACGAGGTTGCCCTGGCCGGATGCTGCGAGCTGGCGGACCTCTTCGAGGGTTGGGCGAAGCATCAGTATTTCTCGAGGTAGTTGAGGTCGAGGGCGTCGTGGACCATGTCCATGGTTTCGCGGGCGATGCGGCGCATGCGCTCGGAGCCTGAGGCGAGGGCATCGCGGACGAGGCGCATGCGGGCTTCGTAGTAGGCGCGGCGTTCGCGGAAGGGGTCGAGGAGGTCGTTGAGAACCTTCGTGAGGCGGTCTTTGAGGACTTTGTTGGGGACGCCGCGGGTTTCGTACTCGTGTTCGAGCTGGCGGAGGCCTTCGGTATCGGGGTCGAAGGCGCGGAGGTAGAGGAAAATCGGGTTTTCGTCGCAGCGGCCGGGTTCGTTGGCGCCGCGGGGCGGGCCGCCATACATGCCGCGGACCTTGCGGGCGACGGTTTCGGCGTCGTCCTTGAGGTCGATGGTGTTGCCGCGCGACTTGCTCATCTTGGCGTTGCCGTCGATGCCGACGAGGCGGGGGACGCGGCCGACGAGGGCCTCGGGCTCGGGGAAGACCTCTTTGAAGCGGCGGTTGAAGCGGCGGGCCGTCTCGCGGGTGAGTTCAATGTGGGGGAGCTGGTCCTCGCCGACGGGGACGAGGTGGGCCCGGGGCATGAGGATGTTGGCCACCTGCATCACCGGGTAGGTGTAGAAGGCGACCGGGACGGATTTGCGCTCGGTGGAGCCGTCCTCGGGGTTCTCCATCGCGGCCATCTCGGACTTGAGGGTGGGGTTCCGCTCGAGCATGGAGACAGGGAGGAACCAGCCGAGGAGGGTGGTGAGTTCGGCGTGCTCGGGGACGAGCGATTCGATGACGAAGGCGGAGCCCTCCGGGTCGAGGCCGACGGCGAGCCAGTCGAGGGCGACTTCCCAGACAGCCTCGCGGACGCGGGGGATGTCGTCGGCGTAGTCGGAGACCTGGTAATCCGCGATGAGGAAGTAGCACTCGTAGTCGTGCTGGAGGCGGACCCAGTTTTCGAGGGCGCCGGCGTAGTGGCCGAGGTGGAGGGCGCCGGTGGGGCGGATGCCGGTGAGGATGCGCTTCCGTTCGCTCACCGGGGGCCTCCCTGGAGGCGGCCGGGGCCGCGGCCGGGAGCGGGCGGCGGGCCGGCGGGGCGGGACGGTGCGGGGCGGCCGGGGGCTGCGCCGGGGCCGGCCGCGCGCTCCGCGGCGCGGAGGTACGCGTTGATCTGCTTGCCGGCCTGGTCGATGAGGTCGAGCTCGGCGGCGAAGACGGACTCGGGCTCGTTGACGAGCGCGGCGAGGACGTGGAGCCACGAGCGGCAGGCGGCCAGGGACCCGCGGGCCTCGCGGAGGATGGCGGCCTGGGCCTGGCCTTCGCGGGCGCCGGCCTCGGCGATGCGGGCGGCGGCTTCGCCGGCGGCCTGGAAGGCGCGGTCCTGCGCTTCCTGCGAGGCGCGGAGGTTGGACGGCACTTTGAGGCGCCCGATGGACGCGGCGAGCCGGATGGCCGTGTTCCAGGCCTCGATCTCGGTGTGGTCGGTGCCGGGCATGTCAGGCAGCGGCCGCGTAGCAGCCGTCGAGGAACGCGAGGAGGCGGTCGCAGGCGGTGTCGACGGCGCGGATGACGGCGTCTTCATCGGTGCAGGCCTCGGCGATGGCCTCCATCTCGGCGCCGGAGTGAGCGATATCGGCGACGAGGTGGACGGAGAAGAATTCGAACTGCTTCGGCTCGAAGCCGTAGAACTCGGTGAGGCCTTTGATCTTCTGCCAGGCGATGGCGGGCACCTGCCCTTCGTAGGCGAAGAGGGTGCCGAGGGCTTCGGCGACGGGGGCTTCGTTCGCCATGCGGCGGAAGTGGTCGACGAGGGCGCGCGTCTCGGGGCGGAGTTCGGCGTTGACGACCTCGCCGGGTTCGACGCCGACGGCGCGGGCGAATTCGAGCCAGAGCGCGGGGTGGTTGCGCTCGCCGTGCTCTTCGTCCCAGAGGTTATCGAGGATGAGCTGGCGGATGTTCGCGCTCTCGGTGCGGGTGTGGATGGCGGAGAGGAAGCGAGGGAAGGCGGCTTCGAAGTGGTAGTACTGGCGGGCGTACTCCCGCATTTTGTGCATGGGGAGGGTGCCCTGCGTCCACTCGACGTAGAAGGGGTGCTTGAGCATGGATTTCGCCTCGAGGACGGCCTTGAGGCGGGCTTCGAACTGGGTGGAGACGGTGAGCATCGACATCGGGGGTACTCCGCGCTGTGGTGATTTCAGGATAGCCGGGGTGCGGCTTAGATGACGGGGAGGTCCTTCATCGCTTCGCGGACCTTCTCTTCGGGGTAGAAGTCATCGATGAGCTTGCCGGCGAGGTAGTCGTCGTAGGCCTGGAGGTCGAGGAGGCCGTGGCCGGAGAGGTTGAAGAGGATGACGCGGCTGCGGCCTTCTTCGCGGGCCTGGATGGCTTCGTCGATGGCGGCGCGGATGGCGTGCGAGCTTTCCGGCGCGGGGACGATGCCCTCGGTGCGGGCGAAGAGGGTGGCGGCTTCGAAGCAGGGATTCTGAGGGTAGGCGCGGGCTTCGATGTAGCCCTGGTCGTAAAGGTGGCAGAGGAGGGGCGCCATGGCGTGGTAGCGGAGGCCGCCGGCGTGGATGCCGGGGGGCATGAAGGTGTGGCCGAGGGTGTACATCTTGAGGAGGGGCGTGAGGCCGGCGGTGTCGCCGAAGTCGTAGCGGTATTCGCCCTTCGTGAGGGAGGGGCAGGAAGCGGGCTCGACGGCGAGGAAGCGGGTGTTCGTCTTGCCGGCGAGGCGGTCCTTCATGAAGGGGAAGATGAGGCCGGCAGCGTTGGAGCCGCCGCCGGCGCAGCCGATGACGACGTCGGGGTATTCGCCGGCCATCTCCATCTGGGCGATGGCTTCCTGGCCGATGACCGTCTGGTGGAGGAGGACGTGGTTGAGGACGCTGCCGAGGGAGTACCTGGTGTCCTCGCGCAGGGCGGCGTCTTCGACGGCCTCGGAGATGGCGATGCCGAGGGAGCCGGAGTTCTCCGGGTCTTCGGCGAGGATTTTGCGGCCGGCTTCGGTATCGGGGCTGGGGCTGGGGACGACGGTGCCGCCCCAGACCTGCATGAGGGAGCGGCGGTAGGGCTTCTGGTTGTAGGAGACGCGGACCATGTAGACCTTGCATTCGATGCCGAAGAGCTGGCAGGCGAATGCGAGGGAGGAGCCCCACTGGCCGGCGCCGGTTTCGGTGGCGATGCGCTTCACCCCTTCCTGCTTGTTGTAGTAGGCCTGGGCGACGGCGGTGTTCGGCTTGTGGGAGCCGGAGGGGGAGACGCCTTCGTACTTGTAGTAGATGTGGGCAGGGGTCTGGAGGGCCTGCTCGAGGAAGGTGGCGCGGATGAGCGGGGAGGGCCGCCAGATGCTGTAGATGCGGCGGACTTCTTCGGGGATTTCGATGTAGCGCTCGGTGCTGACTTCCTGCTTGATGAGCTCCATGGGGAAGAGCGGGGCGAGCGCCTCGGGGCCGATGGGCTGGTGGGTGGCGGGGTGGAGGGGCGGGGGCGGCGGGGTGGGAAGGTCGGCCGCGATGTTGTACCAGTGGGTGGGCAGCCGGTCGTCGGTGAGGAGGAATTTGCGGGTTGCCATGGGTGATGCCCTCCGTTGGGTGCGATAGGTGCAGGCGGGGCCTGCGAAGCAAAACGACCCCTCGTCAGCCAAAGGACGAGGGGTCGCTCGCGGTGCCACCTTCGTTCCCCGGGGCTCGCGCCTGCGGGGCACTCTTCAGCCGCCGCGGGCGGGGATGCCCGCGAGGGCCCTGGCTGTGATAACGGTGCCACTCCGCCGCAACCTACTGCCCCGGGGTGCGGGGGTTGGGCTGCGGGGCTCCCGGGCCCATTCGCCTGCGGCGCTGCCGCCGGTTCTCAGCTGCCCCGGCTCTCTGGGGGCTCGCTTCGCAGGGTACTCTTCCCGTTCGTCGCCGTACGTCTTCAGTTGAGGGGCTCAAGGTAGGGCGCGCGCCGGGGGCGTGTCAATGGGCGAACGGTTCAGCGGTGCTCGGCGAGGAAGGATTCGAGCGCTTTGCGGGCCTCCGGCTCGATGAGGAGCGGGGCATGGCCGACGCCGGGGACTTCGACGAGGCGGGCGCGGGGGTTCGCCTCGAGCATCTTGCGGGCCGTCTCGGCGGAGAGGACGTCGCTCTGGGCGCCGCGGATGATGAGGATGGGGCATTCCATGGCTTTGTAGGCGTCCCACGGGTCGAGGGCGGGCGCTTTGGGCGGGGCGGTGCGGACGGCGGGGTCCATCTTCCAGACGTAGACGCCGGCATCGGAGCGGCGGACGTTGTAGCGGGCGAATTCGGCGAGCTGGTCTTCGGTGAGGTGGGCGAGCATGGGAGCGTAGTGCTCGCGGTAGTAGCGGACGACGGCTTTGAGGTCGGGGAACATCTCCGGCGCGCCCTGGACGTAGGCGAGGATGCGCTGGAGGCCGGCGGGGTCGATTTCGGGGCCGACGTCGTTGAGAACGGCGGCGGCGACGCGCTCGGGGTGGCGGGGGGCGTACTGCATGGCGATGAGGCCGCCCATCGAGGTGCCGACGAGGGCGAAGCGCTGGAGGCCGAGGGCTTCGCGGACGGCTTCGAGGTCTTCGACGTAGGTGTCGATGTTGTACTGGTCGGGCGGGCCCCACTCTGTTTCGCCGCGGCCGCGGACGTCGAGGCAGTAGACGTGGTAGCGGGCGGCGAGGACGTTGGCGATGGCGTCGAAGGTGTGCGCCTGGCCGGCGAGGCCGTGGATCATGAGGACGACCGGAGCGCCGGGGGCGCCGCGGGCGAGGAGGTGGTGGCGGAGGCCGTTGGCCTGGACGAAGATGTCGCGGACGGGGAAGACGGCGGACATGGCGTGCGCTCCCGCGGGAGGTTGGCGCGGATTATAGGGCGCGGCGGGGAAGGGTCAGAGCGGCTGACGGCCGGCGAAGCCGGCGTCGAGCTCGTGCCACCAGCTGATGGTGGGTTCGCCGAGGAGGTAGCAGAGGTAGACGATGCGGCTGCCGCGACGGTGGGGGAAATCGATGAGGCCGCGGGCCGGGTCTTTGAGTTCGATGCCCTGCGCTTCGAGGGCCTGGACGGCGGCGCGGACGGTGTCGCGCAGGGATTCGGCGGGGTCGACTTCTTCGCCGGTGGCGAAGGGCGCGGCGAGGTCGTGGCCGTCGGCAGTGGCGCCGCGGGCCGCGGCGGCGCGCGCAGCTTCGATGGCGCGGAGTTCGAGGTAGGCCTGCCGGAGCTGTTCGAGCACGGGGACGACGGAGGGCAGGAGAGCGCGGGCTTCTTCGAGGGTGAAGAGGCGCGGAGCGGGGCCCATCAGACGAAGAGGTGGAGGGGGATGTGGGTCGGGTGGACGGAGGCGCCGGATTCGAGTTCGTCGCGGTCGGCGAGCTCTTCGTGGACGCCGGGGCCGACGACGACGTTGCGGCCGATGCGGAGGCCCGGGGGGATGGTGGCGCGCTTGCCGATGATGGAGATGCCGGTGTTGACGATGTCGGGACGTTCGAAGTTGGGGATGTTGGGGTCGCCCGTGCCGATGATGCAGCCGGCGCCGACGTTCACTTCCTTATCGAGGATGCAGCGGTCGATGACGGCGCCGGAGCGGATGACGCAGCGGTGCTGGATGATGGATTCGCGGACGACGGCGCCGGGTTCGATGACGACGCCGGGGGAGATGACGGAGCGGTAGACCTCGCCATCGATGCGGGCGGAGGGGGAGATGAGGGATTCGGTGACGCGGGCGCTGGCGCCGAAGCGGGCGGGCGGGGGGATGGAGCCGGCGGTGCGGAGCTTGAGGTCCGGGTCTTCGAGGTCGAGCGGCGGGTTGGGCTGGAGGAGGTCCATGTGGGCGGCCCAGTAGGATTCGATGGTGCCGACATCGCGCCAGTAGTCGTGGTACTGGTAGCCGAAGACGCGGTGGGTCTGGTACATGCGGGGGATGATGTCCTTGCCGAAGTCGTGGGAGCTGGCTTCGCCGAGGTCGGCGTCGGCCTGGAGCTGTTCGACGAGGACGTCTTTGTTGAAGACGTAGATGCCCATGGAGACCCAGGAGCCGCGGGGTTCTTTGGGCTTCTCCTGGAAGTCGATGACGCGGCCGGTGGAGTCGAGTTCGAGGACGCCGAAGCGGTGGGCTTCGCTGCGGGGGACGCTATAGACGGCGACGGTGGCATCGGCGCCCTGGGAGCGGTGGTAAGCGATGAGGTTGCGGTAGGAGGTGAGGTAGATGTGGTCGCCGGCGAGGATGAGGACTTCGCGGACGCGGGATTCTTCGATGACGTAGAGGTTCTGGTAGACGGCGTCGGCGGTGCCCTGGTACCAGTCGGCATCAGCTTTGCCGAGGTAGGGCTGGAGGATCTGGATGCCGCCTTCGGGGGTGTCGTAGCCCCAGGGGCGGCCGGCGCCGAGGTGGTTGAAGAGGGAGCGGGGGCGGTACTGAGTGAGGACGGCGAGCTTGGAGATATCGCTGTTGGCGCAGTTGGAGAGGACGAAATCGATGATGCGGTAGTTGCCGCCGAAGACGACGGCGGGCTTGGCGCGCTGTTCGGAGAGGATGGAGAGGCGGTCGCCCTGTCCGCCTGCGAGGATCATCGCGAGGACGTCGTTCATGGGCTGCCTCCTGCCGCCTGGCGCGCGCTCGTGGGGATGGGCTCATTCTAGACGGCGCCGCCGGCCCTCGAAACCGGGGGCCGGCGGCATGGGCGGAGAACCGGGACTAGCTGGCGCGGCGCAGCGCGGCGGCCTCGGAGCGGAGGACCATGGCGAACGCGCAATCTCGACAAATCACGGTCGTCACGGTCGCGTAGCTGGTCTTCCTGGCGCCGACGGGTTCGACGTCGGCGATGAGGATGCGCGAGTGCGCGCGGGTATGGCGCCCGCAGAGCGGGCAGGGGCTAAAGGATGTGGTGCTTCGAGTCATCTCCCTACCTCGAAACCCCGCCGAGGGGAGGATGGCAGACGGCGGGCGGCGCGGGAATCGGGTGAGATGCCTAGGCGAAACCCTGAGGGAGGCCGCTGGGGCGGGCGGGGCCTATACTCGCGGCGAGGAGGCGACGATGAGGCTGGTGCGCCTTGGGCTGGCGCAGATCGACACGATGGTCGGCGACCTGGAGGGGAACACGCGGAAGATCCGCGAGTTCCTCGGCGCGGCGCGGGCTGCGGGCTGCGACATCGCCGCGTTCCCGGAGCTGGCGGTGACGGGCTACCCGCCGGAGGACCTGCTGCTGCGGCGGGCGTTCTGCGAGGCATCGCGCGAGGCGACGGCGGCGCTGGCGGAGGCGACGCGGGGGATGGCGGCGGTGGTCGGGTTCGTCGACTGGCGGGACGACGACGCCTACAACGCGGCGGCGGTGTTCGCGGACGGGCGGTGGGTGGATACGTACGAGAAGCAGCGGCTGCCGAACTACGGCGTGTTCGATGAGGAACGGTACTTCCGGGCCGGGCGGCGGACGGCGGTGTACCGGGCGGGCGGGGTGCGTTTCGGAGTGAGCATCTGCGAGGACATCTGGTATCCCGGGGCGCCGCTCGATGCGATGGCGCTGGCCGGGGCGGAGCTCTGCGTGAACATCAACGCGTCGCCGTACCACCGGGGGAAGGCGCGGGAGCGGGAGCGGATGCTGGCGACGCGGGCGGCGGACAACGGGATTGCGGTGGCGTACCTTAACGCGGTCGGCGGGCAGGACGAGCTGGTGTTCGACGGCGCGTCGGTGGTCGTGGATGCGGAGGGGCGGGTCGTCGCGCGGGGGCGGCAGTTCGCGGAAGAGCTGCTGGTGGTGGACGTCGACCTCGACGAGGTGGCGCAGCGGCGGCTGCACGACCCGCGGCGGCGGGTGGAGCTGCGGGCGCGGGACTGGGTCACGGGGGCGGTGACGGTCGACGTCGGGTTCGGGCTGGAGACGAGCCGGGAGCCCGCGCGGGCGGGCGGGCCGGTGGCGCCGCTGATGAGCGAGGAGGAGGAGGTGTGGTCGGCGCTGGTGCTGGCGACGCGGGATTACCTCGGGAAGACGGGGTTCCGGGAGGCGATCATCGGGCTTTCGGGCGGGATCGATTCGGCGGTCGTGGCGGCGGTCGCGGTCGACGCGATCGGTGCAGAGCGCGTCATCGGCGTGTCGATGCCGAGCCGGTATTCGAGCGAGCACAGCAAGGAGGACGCGCGGGAGCTGGCGGCGAACCTCGGTATCCGGTTCCTGACCATCCCGATCGAGCCGGCGCATGCGGCGATGCTGGAGATGATGGCGGAGGTGTTCGAGGGCGGCGAGCCGGGGACGGCGGAGGAGAACCTGCAGGCGCGGCAGCGCGGCAACGTGCTGATGACGATTTCGAACCGGACCGGGGCGATCGTGCTCACGACGGGGAACAAGAGCGAGATGGCGACGGGGTACGCGACGCTCTACGGGGACATGGCGGGCGGCTACGCGGTGCTGAAAGACGTGCCGAAGACGCTGGTGTACCGGCTGGCGCGGTGGCGGAATGCGCAGGCCGGGCGGCCGTGGATCCCGGAGCGTTCGATTACGAAGCCGCCGAGCGCGGAGCTGCGGCCCGGGCAGCTGGACCAGGATTCGCTGCCGCCGTACGAGGTGCTGGACCCGATCCTCGAGGCGTACGTGGAGGACGACCGGACGGTGGATGAGATCGTCGCGATGGGGTTCGAGCGGGCGACGGTGGAGCGGGTGGTGCGGATGGTGGACCGGAACGAGTACAAGCGGCGGCAGGCGGCGCCGGGCGTGAAGATCACGCCGCGGGCGTTCGGGCGGGACCGGCGGCTGCCGCTGGCCGCGAAGTATCACTAGCCGGGCGGGGGCGATCACGCACGGGCGGGCGCGGGCGTGGTAGGATCGTGGGGCAACGGCTTGTATACAATCCGCGGGTTCCGCGGCGAGGGAGTAGGCACGTGACCGAAGTCATCGCACGGGGGCTGGAAGGCGTCAACGTCACAGCGACGAAGCTGTGCCGAATCGACGGCCAGAAGGGCGAGCTGATCTACGCCGGGTACAACATCTTCGACCTGGCGGAGCACTCGACGTTCGAAGAGACGGCGTTCCTGCTGTGGAACCTGCGGCTGCCGACGAAGGCCGAGCTGGAGCAGCTGAAGGCGTACCTGCGCCGGGAGCGGCCGCTTTCGGACCTGAACTCGCGGGTGCAGCGGGAGATCGTCGGGAAAATCCGGCCGATGCGGGCGCTGGAGATCTCGGTGATCATCGCGGGGGCGCTCGACCCGAAATCGAGCGACCTTTCGCAGGAGCAGCTGAAGAAGACGGCGGCGCTGCTGACGGCGCGGATGCCGACGGTGCTGGCGAACTTCCACCGGCTGCGGCAGGGGCTGGAGCCGGTGCCGCCGCGGGACGACCTCGGGCATGCGGCGAACTTCCTCTGGATGCTGAAGGGCGAGGAGCCGAACGAGCTCGAGGCGCGGGTCTTCGACGTGGCGATGATCCTGCACGCCGAGCACGAGATGAACGCCTCGACGTTCTCGGCGCTGGTGACGGCTTCGACGCTGAGCGACATGTACTCGGCGATCGCGTCGGCGATCGGGACGCTGAAGGGGCCGCTGCACGGCGGCGCGAACGAGGCGGTCTACCGGACGCTCGAGGCGATCGGGACAGAGGAGAACATCCCGGCGTACGTGGACGACCTGCTGGCGCGGGGCGAGCGGGTGATGGGCATCGGCCACCGGGTGTACAAGACGACGGACCCGCGGGCGATCATCCTCGAGCAGCTCGGGCACAAGCTGGCGGAGACGTCGCCGGACCGGAAGTACTTCGACCTCTCGCTGAAGCTGCGGGACTACCTCGCGAAGAAGCTGGAGGGGAAGCCGCTCTACCCGAACGTCGACTTCTTCAGCGCGTCGGTCTACAAGATGCTGGGCATTCCGAGCGACCTGTACACGCCGATTTTCGCGATGTCGCGCATCGCGGGCTGGACGGCGCACCTGCTGGAGCAGTACGCGGACAACCGGCTGGTGCGGCCGAACGCGCTGTACGAAGGCGCGGACCTGCGGCCGTACGTACCGCTCGAGCAGCGGTAGCGCGGGCCTGCGGGAGCACGCTGGGGACGACGGGGCCGGTCCAAATGGACCGGCCCCGTTTTCCGTGCGCCGGGTGGGACGGGCCGAATCAGGATTCGCGCTGGAGGCGCTGGCGGTAGCCTTCGTCGCCTTCGAGGCGGCGGAGTTCGGCCTCGCGGGCTTCGCGCTCGAGGCGGGCTTCGCGCTCTTCGGGGGTCTCGGTCACGAGGGCGCCGTGTTCGTCGACGGTGATGGCGGCTTCGAGGAGGTCGCCGATGACGGCGTAGTGGCGGCCGCCGATGTAGGTGAGGGGGGACTTTTCGCGGGACTGGAGGAGCCAGCGGCCGGCGTAGGCTTCATCGTCGGCCTGGACTTTGACGGGGTCGGCGACGAAGAGGGTGTGGTCGCCGATTTTGATGGCGTCTTCGACGAGGCATTCGATCCAGGCGAGGCAGCCTTCGATGAGGGGCGCGTCGATGAGGAGGGGACGGAACGTTTCGAGGCCGGCGGCCTCGAGCTTGTTCGTTTCGAGGCCGGAGAGGGACCCGAGGAAGGCGGTGTGCTTGAGGAGCGCCGGCCCCGGGATGTTGATGGCGAAGGCACCGCTGAAGCGGATCATGGTGGCGGTGTGGCGCTCGGGGGCGATGGCGGCGCCGATGCGGGGCGGGTCGATGGAGAGGGGCGTCATCCAGGCGACGGGGGCGGCGTTGACGTTGCCGCGCCAGGCGGTGGTGATGATGCCGACGGGGCCGGGGTTGAGGAGGCGGCGGGCATCGGCGGGGTCACAGAGGCGGCGCATCGGAGAGCCTCGGGATGGTGTCCGGTGAAATGGAACAGCCGGGCTGCTGGAGCCCGGCTGCTGCGGCAGCGCGGATCGCGCGGAGGTCAGTGGCGGCCGGCGCCGTTGCTGGACATGCGGCGCCAGCGGAGGAAGTTCCAGTACTGGAGCAGCTCGGGGAGGTCCTCCGGATGCCGCTCGAGCTCCTGGATGAGGTTGGCGATTTCGCTGTCCTTGACGTAGAGCATTTCGCCGTCGTCGCCGAGGAAGTAGTGGAGCGGGCGGTTGAGGATGCGGGCGACGTTGAGGAGCATATCGATGCCGACGGAGCGCTGGCCGGCTTCGTAGAGGGAGATGGCGCTCTGGGTGGTGTTGAGAGCCTGGGCGAGCTGGCCCTGGCTCATGCCGGCATCGCGGCGGGCGGCGCGGATGCGGCTGCCCAGTGAGGCGGACACGGGGGGCTTACCGGTTTCGGTCGGGGTTCTCATCATGCCTGCGGGACTCCGTGTAGGGACGGTGAGATTGGGGGCGCCGCGGACGCTGGCCGAGGCGATTGCAAGGACAAGTTAGCCACCGGCTACCTACTGGTCAATCGCAGGTATGAGGTTGCGCAATTGGGCCGTGTGATGGTATCGGAGGCGGAATAGGGCGTTAGCGCGGGGCTGCCTATACTGGGCGTATGTCGGACGAGCTGGCGATCGAACTGGCGTCATCGAGCGAAGAGGAGACGCGGGCGCTCGGCGAACGGCTGGGGCGGGAGCTCCGGCGGGGCGACGTCGTGCTGCTCAGCGGCGACCTCGGCAGCGGCAAGACGTGCCTGACGCAGGGGATCGGGCGGGGGCTGGGCTGCCGCGGGCAGGTGAACAGCCCGTCGTTCGTGCTGATGAACGAGTACGCCGGGCGGGAAGTGCTGTACCACGTTGACCTCTACCGGATCGAGGACGTGGAGGAGCTGGACGAGCTCGGGCTGTGGGACTATGCGGAGAAGGGCGTGCTGGTGATCGAGTGGCCGGAGCGCGGGGCGGAGCTGCTGCCCGGGGACGGCCTGATCGTGGAGCTGCGGCCGGGCGAGCAGGGGCCGCGGACGCGCCGGCTGCGGTTCATCGCGCGGGGCGCGCGCGGGCGAGAACTCGTCGAGGCGCTCAGGGCAGCGTGAGCGCGATCCTCGTCATCGACACGGCATCGGACCGGTTCGCCGTCGGCGTGGACCGCGATGGCGAGCGCGCGGTCACGGTCGCGGAGGAGGAGCGGACGCACACGACCGGGCTGCTCTCGGCGATCGAGGCGCTGCTGCGGGGCGAGCGGCCGGCGGGCATCATCATCGTGACCGGCCCGGGCTCGTACGCCGGGCTGCGCGTGGGGATTGCAACCGCGCAGGGGCTCTCGCTGGCGACGGGGGCGCCACTCTTCGGGGTGCGGACGTTCGAGGCGGTCGCCCTGGCTGCCGGCAAGGAGTCCGTGACGGCGATCCACCCGGCGGGGCGGGGCGAATTCGGGCTGCAGCGGTGGGCCGGCGGAAGACCGGCGGGCGACATCGTGCTGACGGCCGAGCTACCGGCGGGCGAGCTGCTGGCGGGAGAGGGCGCCGGGGCGCGGGGGGGCATCGAGATCGGACCGCGCGAACGGGCGGCGGCGCTGCTGGAGCGGCTGGCCCCGGCGGCCCGGGAAGGCCGGCTGCAGGCGGGCGCGGAGCCGTACTACCTGCGCGAACCGGCCATCACGATCTCCCGGCGGCAGCGCGCGGCCGGGTAGCGAGGAGGAACGCTTGGAATCGACGGAGCGCACGCTGTTCCTGGTGAAGCCCGATGCGATGCAGCGGGGGCTCGCCGGGGAAATCATCGCGCGGCTGGAGCGCCGCGGGCTGAAGATCGTCGGGATGAAGCTGCTGCGGGTGACGCGGGAGCTGGCGAAGCGGCACTACGCCGAGCACGTGGGGAAGCCGTTCTTCCCGGGGCTGGTGGAGTTCATCACCAGCGCGCCGGTCATCGCCATCGCGTGGGAGGGGAAGGACGCGATCCGGGTGGTGCGCGCGACGATCGGGGCGACGAACCCGGTAGAGGCAGCGCCGGGGACGGTGCGGGCCGACTTTGGGATCGACAAGGGGCGGAACCTGGTCCACGCGAGCGACGGCCCGGAGAGCGCGGCGCGGGAGCTGGCGCTCTTCTTCGAACCGGGCGAGCTGGTGAGCTGGGACCGGGATGGCGACCGGTGGGTCGCTGAGTAGTGGCGGCGCGCCTGCCGTCGCGGTGTTCTGCGGTTCGCGGTCGGGCGCGCGCCGGCTCTACCTCCAAGCGGCGCGGGAGACGGGGCGGCTGCTCGCCGCGCGCGGGGTGACGGTGGTCTACGGCGGGGCGACGGTCGGGTTGATGGGGGCGCTCGCGGATGCGTGCCTCGCGGCAGGCGGGCGCGTGGTCGGCGTCATCCCGCGGCTGCTCGTCGACCTCGAGCTGGCGCACTCGGGCGTCACGGAGCTGCACGTCGTGGAGACGATGGCTGAGCGGAAGGCGCTGATGGCCGGGCTGGCGCAGGGGTTCCTCGCGCTGCCGGGAGCGTACGGGACGCTGGACGAGGCGTTCGAGATGGTGACGTGGCGGCAGCTGGGCTTGCACGCCGGGCCGCTCGTGTTCGCGAACGTGGGCGGCTACTTCGACGGGCTGAAGGCGTTCCTCGACCGGGCGGAGGAGGACGGGCTGCTGAGCCGGGAGAACCGCGGGCTGGCGGCGTTCGAGCCGGGGGTCGAAGGGGCGGTGGAGCGGCTGCTCGAGCTGATCGCGGGCTAGCGCCGGAGGAAGTGTTCGACCATGCGGGCGGCGAATTCGACGCCGAGCGGCAGCGCGTCTTCATCGATGACGAAGCCCGGGTCGTGGTGGCGGCCGGCGATGCCCTTCCGTTCGTTGCGGGCGCCGAGCCAGAAGTAGCAGCCGGGGCGGGCTTCGAGGAAGACGGACATGTCTTCGGCGCCCATCGTGGGGACGCCGATGACGCGGCCGGGGCCGAAGTACGCGCGGGCGAGCTCGAGCACCTCGGCGGTGACAGCCGGGTCGTTGACGAGCGGCGGGCAGGAGGTCTCGTGGCGGAGTTCGAAGGTGGCGCCGAAGGCCGCGCAGACGCCGGCGAGGATCTCTTCGGTGCGGCGGAGCATGAGGTCGCGGACGGCAGCGGAGTAGGAGCGGATGGTGCCGGACATGACGGCGGATTCGGCGATGACGTTGCCGCGGAAGCCGCCCTGGATTTTGCCGATGGTGAGGACGGCCTGTTCGGACGGGGGCAGGGAGCGGCTGACGACGGTCTGGAGGGCGGTGACAGCGTGGGCGGCGACGACGATGGCATCGACGGCCTGGTGGGGCGCGGCGGCGTGGCCGCCCCGGCCCGTGATTTCGATGCGGAGGGCGGTCGGCGCGGCGAAGAAGGGGCCCGGGGCGAGGTTGATGGCCCCGATGGGGATATCGGCGCTGATGTGGAGGCCGAGCGCGACGTCGACGCGGGGGTTCTCGAGGACGCCGTCAGCGATGCAGGCAGCCGCGCCGCCGGCGGCCTCTTCGGCGGGCTGGAAGACGAAGCGGATGGCGCCCGGGAGGTCGGCGCGGTGCTGCTGCGCCCAGGCGGCGAGGCCGAGGGCGATGGCCATGTGGGTATCGTGGCCGCAGGCGTGCATGACGCCCTCGTTGACCGAAGCGAAGGGGAGGCCGCTCTTCTCGGGGACGGGGAGGGCGTCGATGTCAGCGCGCCAGAGGACGCAGGGGCCGGGCCGAGCGCCTTCGACGAGGGCCGTGGCGCCGGTCCGGGCGATGGGCCGGACGTCGGCGAGGCCGAGTTCCGACAGGCGCTGGAGCAGGTAGCGCTGGGTCTCGTGCTCCTGCCACGAGAGTTCGGGGTGCTGGTGGAGATGGCGGCGGTCGGCGATCAGCTGGCTGGTGAGGGCGCGGACGGCTGGGCGAACGGGCGGGAGCTCGGGGCTGGCCATGGCGGGAGCTTAGCAGGAAGGCGGGCTCAGCGGCCGGCAGCGGCCGAACCTTCCGGGGAGGGTGCGCGGGAGAGGGGAAGCCGGATGACGCCCTGGACGAGGAGGACGCCCGCGAGGACGACGGCGAGGCCGGCGACGAGGTTCCAGCCGAGCGGTTCGCCGAGGATGGCCCAGCCGAACATGACGCCCCACGGCGGGATGAGATAGGTGACGAGCGTGGAGCGGACGGCGCCGATCTGCTGGATGAGGCCCATGTAGAGCACGACGGCGACGCCCGAACCGAGCACGCCGAGGGCGGCAGCGGAGCCGAGGACGCCGGGGCCCCAGGCGGCGCCAGAGAAGCCGCCGGTGGCGAGGGCGGGCGGCGCGAGCGCCGCGGCGGCGGCCGCGACCTGCCCGAAGGCGACGAGTGCCGGCGGGAGGCCGCCGAGGGTGCGGCGGATGACGATGGCGGAGGAGGAGTAGCTGAGGGTGGAGAGGAGCATGAGGCTCACGCCGAGGGCTTCGCCGGAGAGGTGCGCGAGCGAGGCGGGCCCGGCGAGGAGGACGATGCCCGTGAAGCCGAAGGCGAGGCCGAGGGATTTCTGGAGGGTGAGCGGCTCATCGCGGAGGAAGGCGACGGCGAGGACGGCGGCCCAGAGCGGCGCGGTGGCGTTCGCGATGGAGGCCATGCCGCTCGAGATGTGGTGCTCGGCGACAGCGACGAGCGTCCACGGGAGGGCGAAGTTGGTCAGGCCGAGCGCTGCGAGGAGAACGGCCTGGCGGGGAGTCGGCCGCGCGGTGCGGGCCGCGGCGAAAGCGAACGGCGCGAGGGCTGCGGCACCGAGGAGGGTGCGGAGGCTGGCGACGGCGAGCGGTTCGAGCCCGGCATCGAGCTGGACCTTGATGAAGAGGAACGAGGCTCCCCACGTGACGGAGAGCAGGAAGAGGATGAACAGGTGGCGGCTGGACATGGATGCGGCGGGCTCACCTTCGAGGGTAGGGCACGGCCGCGGGAGAGGACAGGGCCGGTTTCAGGCGAGGTTCCGCTGGAGGTGGTCGGTCGCTTCGAGGAGTGTGAGCCATTCGGGTGCCGTCAGCGGCGCGCCGGTGAACCCGGGGCACTGCTCGTGGCCGAGCAGGAGCGGGACGACGGGGCCGGCGGCGGCTGCGGCGGCGAGCGGTGGCGGGTCGGCGTAGACGGGGCGGGCGGTTTCGAGGTTCCAGTAGACGACGAAGTGGGGGTAGAGGCGGCAGGCGGTCGGCCGGGCTTCGTAGGCGCCGCAGCGGTGGCGGGGCTGGAGGAAGCGGCAGCGGCCGTCGTCGCGGGCGAGCAGGTAGGGCTGCGCGAGGGGGAGCCGGATCGGTTCGCCGTTTTCAATCTCGAGGAACTGGACGGGCGCGAGGCCGGAGACGCGCGCGAAGTGGTCGACGTCGCGGTCGTGCATGGCGACGGAGAAGACGCGGCAGCAGGTGGCTTCGCAGTCATCGACCTTGCAGACGAACGCGGGGGCGCCGGGGAGGATGAGGTGGTAGGCGCCGAAGCGCGGGGCCGCATCGGCCCAGGCGCGGGCCATGCGTTCGGCGAGGGCGCCGGGGTCGATGGATGCGAGGGAGCCCGGAGAGGCCATGGGATGATGGTACGGCGGCGCGCCGCGGGGCGCTTCGGATTGCTCCAGCGGGGCGCTGGCCGTATCCTTTCGGCTTCGCCGGGCGGGTAGAAAGCGACGGAAGATGACGAACGAAACGAACCTCGACGAGATGACGCCCGAGGAGCGGGCGAAGCTGAAGAAGCAACTCACGGAGCAGGCGGTCAAGCTGGCGGTGAACGGGCGCTGGCAGGAGGCCGTGCAGGTCAACCGGGAATACACGCGGCTCTTCGCGAATGAAGCGGAGGGGTACAACCGGCTCGGGAAGGCGCTGAGCGAGCTGGGGCAGGTGCAGGACGCGCTGGACGCCTACCAGAAGGCGCTCGACCTGGACCCAACGAACCAGATCGCGCGGCGGAACATCGACCGGCTGGCGGCGCTGCGCGATGCGCCGGTGAGCGCGCCGCCGACGCAGGTCGATACGCGGCTGTTCGTTGAAGAGACGGGCAGCGCGGCGGTGGCGTCGCTGCAGGCGGTAGACCCGAAGGTCGCGGCGGTGCTGGACGCGGGCGACATCGTGCAGCTCGAAGTGCAGGGGAACGCGGTGAACGTGCTGACGGTGCGCGGGGAGTACGTGGGGATGATCGAGCCGCGCATCGGGCTGCGGCTGGCGCGGATGATGAAGGCGGGGAACCGGTACAGCGCGGCGATGGTGAGCACCGGCGAGCAGCCGAAGGTCATCCTGCGGGAGACGTTCAAGCACCCGTCGATGATCGACAAGGTGAGCTTCCCGCAATCGCGGCTTTCGGAGATCCGGGCGTACACGCGGCGCGGCCTGCTCCGGCGGGACGAGGACGAGGAGTGGGGGTACGACGAAGACGAGGAGCTGGAAGAGGAGACGGAAGAGGGCTGGAGCGAGACCGGCGAGGACATCGAATCCACCCCGGACGTGGACGTCGAGGCAGAGGACGAGAGCTACGAGTAGTGGCTCCCTCAGGTCGCGGCAACGCGGCGGTTGCGAGCACGGCCGCCGGGGCCGCACGCTACGCGCGACCCACTTTTGAGGAGACGACAGCATGATTTCGAAGCAGGAACTGGCCGAGGGCATCCGGTTCGCTGGCCGGCGGGTGGCGGCTGCCGCGGAACGGAAGAAGGACTGGGACTACCAGCTGGGCCACCAGTGGACGAGCGGGGACGCGTACCGTCACATCGCCGCGGTGGCCGGGGCCGCGCCGCGGCTCTACCCGCTGCTCGGCGCGGGCGTGCTGGACGCCGTGACGGGCGCGGCAGCGGCGCAGAACAACGCGGCGGCGATCGCGGCGCTGAAGGAGAAGAGCCGGGAGGAGGTCATCCAGGCGATCCTCGATGGGCAGGAAGCCTCGGCGAAGTTCGTGGAGGGGCTGGACGAGGCGGACCTGGCCACGGTCGTGAAACTGGGCGGCTACGAGATGGAGAAGGCCGAGCTGGTCGCCCAGATCTGGATCCACCACCCGATTGCGCACGCGTACGAGGCGAGCGCGCGCTGGCCGATTACCTGACGCGACCTCGAAGGACCACGCGACGCTGCGGGGCGCGCCGAACGGACGGCGCGCCCCATGCGTTTCGGCGTAGACTTCGCCCATCGCACATCGATGGAGGACGCACCCATGCAGGTTTCGCCGGTGCCGACGCTGGACCCGGAGATCAACCAGATCCGGGAGGCGACGGCGAACATCGTCAACCGGTACATCATCCCGAACGAGGACCGGCTGGGGGACTACCGGAACCCGGAGACCCAGCGGCTCCGCCACGAGATCCAGGAGCACGTGAAGGCGGCCGGGCTGTGGGCACCGCACCTGCCGAAGGAGTACGGCGGGATGGGGATCGGGTTCATGAAGCACGCCTACATGAACGAGATCCTGGCGTGGAGCCCGTATTCGAACCCGCTCTTCGGGGTGGTGGCGCCGGATTCGGGCAACCAGACCATCCTGCTGAAGTACGGGACGGAGGAGCAGAAGAAGAAGTGGCTCGAGCCGCTCATCCGGGGAGAAATCCGGTCGTGCTTTTCGATGACGGAGCCCGACGCGCCCGGTTCGGACCCGTACGCGATCCAGACGCGGGCCGTGCGCGATGGCGATGAGTGGGTGATCAACGGGCGGAAGTGGTTCACCTCGGGCGCGGACGGGGCGGCCTTCGCGATCGTGATGTGCCGGACGGAGGAGCCGGACGGCGCGGGCGGCCAGAAGGAGAAGATGACGCAGATCATCGTCCCGACGGATACGCCGGGCTTCCGCATCGTCCGGAAGATCAAGGTCTGGGGCATCGAATCGAACCACTGCGAGGTGGAGTACCGGAACGTGCGGGTGCCGGTGACGAACCAGCTCGGCCGGACGGGGAGCGGCCACCAGGCGGCGCAGGACCGGCTGGGCGCTGGCCGGGTGTTCCACTGCATGAACAGCGTGGGCCAGATGTGGCGGGCGTTCGACCTGATGGTGCGGCGCTCGATGGACCGGCAGGTGCGCGGCGGGAAGCTGGAGACGAAGCAGTTCATCCAGGGGTTCATCGCCGATTCGTACATCGACATCGTGACGGCGCGGCTGATGACGATTCACACGGCGGAGGTGATCGACAGCGGGCTGGACCCGCGGACGCTCATCTCGGGCCTGAAGGTGTACGTGCCGGCGGCACACGAGCGCGTGGTGGACCGCGCCATCCAGGTGCACGGGGCGATGGGCGTCTCGGGCGATACGCCGCTGGCGGGGATGTATACGGGGGCACGGACGCTGCGGATCGCGGACGGGCCGGACGAAGTGCACCGGATCCTGATCGCGAAGAACGTGCTGAAGGTGTACCACGACGGCGCGAGCTGGGACTTCGGCGTGGCCTGAGGCCCCGCCGGTCAGCGCAGACTGTCGAGGCCCCGGCGCGCGTCGCCGGGGCCTTCGACTGCCGGTCAGCCGTCGCCGGGTTCGAGGATGTAGGTGCAGGTGGCGTCGCCGCCGGGCCGGAACGTGCCGCGGGCGACCCGGAGGCCGTCGAAGGCGGCCGCGAGGCAGCGGGCTTCGGCCTCGCAGAGGAGGCCGCGCCGGCGGGCGGCGTCGGCGATGGGGCAGTGGTGGAGCGTGATGGCGATGCCGGCGGGCGTCTCGCGGACCTCCGGGAGGTAGCCGGCCTCTTCGAAGACGGCGACGGCGCCGCGGAGGGGTGAACCGCGGCCATGGGCTTCGAAGGCGGGCCGGTAGCGGCTGATGGTGCCTTCGACGAGGCGGCGGAGCAGGCGTTCGCGGACGTCGGGGGCTTCCTGTTCGATGGCCTCGAGGAGGGTATCGAGGGCTTCGTGGTCGAGTTTCGGGAAGAGGGCTTCGCCGGCGGCGGTGAGGAGGTAGCGGTGACGGGGCCGGCCGGGACCGTGACGCAGCGGCGCGTGGGCGACGAGGCCCTGCGCTTCGAGCGACTGGAGGTGCTGGCGGGCTGCGCCGACGGAGAGGAAGCAGTGGGCGGCGGCCTCTTCGGCGGTCGCGCCGCCGAGGCGGCGGAGCGCGACGAGGAGCGCGCGGCGGGTCGGGTCGAGGAGGTCGAGGCAGGTGATCGGGGGCATGGATGCGGAAGTGTGAAGGACGCTGCGCTGATCGTTGAAGGGGCAAACGTAGCTTAGCGGATACTCAAGAGCTTTTTGGCGCGCGAAGAGCGCGGAATGGCAAGTCTTACGCTGGCATGCAATGTTGTCGCGCGAAGCATCTTCGACATCACGGCGAAATGTTGGACGGCGCGCCGGCGGGGGAGGCGCGACAATGGAGAGGTGGCCGGGGAGCTCGAGGCGCGGGTGAAGGAGGTCTGCCGCGAGGCAGGGTTCCCGCTCGCCGGGATCGCGCGGGCGGAGCCGGCGGCGGGGGCCCGGGCGGCGGCGCTCCGCGGGCTGGAGGCCGGGCTGTTCGGCGAGATGCGGTGGATGGACGCGAACTGGGTTGAGCGGGCGACCGACCCGGGACGGTTCCTCGCGGGGGCGCGGAGCCTGGTGGTCGTCGCGCTGCCGGCGCGCGGGCCGGACCCGGCGCCGCCGGGGGATGGGGAGGCGCGGGGCATCGTCGCCCGGTACGCGCGAGGGCGGGATTACCACCGGGTGTTCGAATCGCGGCTGCGGAAGGCGGTGCGGCGGCTGCGCGAGGAGTTCGGCTGCGAGGCGCGGGCGACGGTGGACTACGGGCCGCTGCTCGAGCGGCCGTACGCGGCGGCGGCCGGGCTGGGCTGGCTGGGGAAGTCGACGATGCTGCTGGCGCCCGGGTTCGGGCCGTGGGTGCTGCTGGGGGTGCTCGCGACGACGCTGGAGCTGGATCCGGACCCGCCGCTGAAGAAGACGTGCGGCGCCTGCCGGCGGTGCATCGCGGCCTGCCCGACGGGGGCGATCGCGGAGGACGGCGGCACGGTCGATGCGCGGCGCTGCATCAGCTACCTGACGATCGAGCTGCGGGGGCCGGTCCCGCGGGAGCTGCGGGCCGCGATGGGCGCGCGGGTGTTCGGCTGCGACGACTGCCTCGACGCGTGCCCGGTCGGGGGCGGGCGGTGGGAGGCAGACCCGGAACTGGCGGCGGCGGACGCCGACCGGGCCTGGCCGGCGCTTCGCCAGTTCATCGAGATGGACCAGGCGGCGTTCGAAGCGCGCTACCGGGGGACCGCGCTCATGCGGGCGAAGCGGGAGGGGATGGCGCGGAACGCGTGCATCGCGCTCGGGAACGCGGGCGGGCCGGGCGACGTGCCGGTGCTCGCGCGGGCGCTGGAGGACGCGTCGGCACTCGTGCGGAGGCACGCGGCGTGGGCGCTGGGGCGGCTCGGGGCGAGGACGGGCGCGGCGGTGCGCGAGCTGCTCGCGGCGCGGCTGGGCGTCGAGGAGGAGGCGTGGGTGCGGGAGGAGATCGCGCTGGCGCTGGCGGAGGCTGACGCGGAAACGGGGAGCGGGTAGGCTATCGGCGCGAAGTTTCGGCCCCGCGGCTGCGGGGGAAAGGAGTCGAGACCGATGGGAGAGATGGTGACCTTCGCCGCCAATGGCGGGACGTGCAGCGGCTACCTTGCGAAGCCGGCCTCGGGGTCCGGCAAGGGCGTCATCGTGATCCAGGAGTGGTGGGGGCTCAACGACAACATCAAAGGCATCGCGGACCGGTTCGCGAACGAGGGGTTCGTGGCGCTGGCGCCGGACCTGTACCACGGCGTGGTGACGAAGGAGCCGGACGAGGCCGGCAAGCTGCTGATGGCGCTGAACATCCAGCGGGCGGAGGCGGACCTGAAGGGTGCAGTGGCCTACCTGAAGGAGCTGACCGGCGGGCCGGTCGGCACGGTCGGCTTCTGCATGGGCGGCGCGCTCTCGCTGTTCGCGGCGTGCAACAGCGACGGCGACGTGGGCGCGTGCGTCGATTTCTACGGCGGCCATCCGATGGTGAAGTACAACTGGGACGGGCTGACGGCGCCGGTGCTGGGCATCTGGGCGGAGCACGACGACTTCGTGAACCCGAACATCCCAACCTACAAGGCGGAGCTGGAGAAGCGGGGCATCACGCACGAGTTCATCACGTACCCCGGGACGCAGCACGCGTTCTTCAACGATGAGCACCCCGAGCCGCAGTACAACCCGGCGGCGGCGAAGGATGCGTGGGAGAAGACGCTCGCCTGGTTCCGGAAGTACCTCTAGGCGGCGGATTCGACGGCAGGCGGCCCCGGCGGATGCGCCGGGGCCGTTTCGTGAGCAGCGATGGAGGTTCGGACGATGGGTTCGCTGGAGGGCAAGGTCGCGATCGTCACGGGCGGCGCTTCGGGCATCGGGAAGGCGATCGTGGTGGCGTTCGTCCGGGAAGGGGCGCGAGTCATCGTGGGCGATGTCGACCCGGCGGGCATCGGGCGGCTCATCGGGGAGCTGGGGCACAACCAGGTCGACGGGGCGGAGGTGGACGTGCGGGACGAGGCGGCGGTGGAGCGGATGGTGGCGCAGGCGGTGCGGCGGTTCGGGCGGCTGGACATCGCGGTGAACAACGCCGGCATGGGCGGGTTCTCGCCGATCCAGGCGTACCCGCTGCCGGACTGGGAGCGGGTCATCGGGATTTCGCTGACGGGGACGTTCCTGTGCATCAAGCACGAGGCGGCGCAGCTGATCGCGCAGGGGCAGGGCGGCAGCATCATCAACATCGCGAGCCTGAACGCAATCCAGCCGACGGAGGGGTTCGCGGCCTACTGCGCGGCGAAGGCAGGGGTGGCGATGCTGACGAAGGTGGCGGCGCTGGAGCTGGGCCGGCACGGGATCCGGGTGAACGCGATCGGGCCGGGGCTCATCCATACGCCGGCGACGGCGCCGATGACGGCGGTGCCGGGGCTGGAGGCCGCCTTCATCGCGGAGACGGCGCTGGGGCGGGCCGGTGAGCCGGAGGACGTAGCCGGGCTGGCGCTCTACCTGGCGTCGGATGTGTCGTCGCTGATGACGGGGCAGACGCTGTACATCGACGGAGGCGCGAGCCTGAAGAAGTACCCCGAGCTGTTCTCGTTCTTCGGCGCGGCGTCAGGCGGGGGCTGAGCCGGGGGCCGCGGCGCCGGGTTCGGCGGGGTCGCCGGGCTTGCGGAAGACGCGGTCGACGATCTCCATCCACTGCTGGTGGGCAACTTCCCAGGGGAAGTCGGGGTCGTCGGTGTGGGGAGGGTCGTAGCGGACCTGGTCCCAGTAGCCGTCGCGGGGGAAGGGGCGGGCGAAGCGGTCGGCGAGTTCGCGGGCTTCGGGGGAGATTTCGACCGTATCGGCGACGTCGGCGACGGGCGGCGGGTGGCGCACGACGGGCGAGCCGTTGCCGGGGAGGAACGGGCGGTAGGCGGCGGCGCCGAGGAGGCCGGAGACCGGGCGCGTATCCATCGTATGCTCCCGCCCCTGCGCGAAGCGGAGGGGCTTCGATCAGGTTTTCGCCCTAGGGGGAAACCCCTACGGGTGCATCTCGGGGGAAGGGAGGTTGCAGGCGCGGGGACGGCTCAGCCGGCGTATTCGAGGAGCTGCATCGCGACGCCGCCGAGCTCGGCGGCAGGGATGGTGGTCCGGCGGGTGCCGGGGATGACGCCGGGCGACGGCGGCGGGCAGGTGAAGCCGCGCTCACGGGCGAGGTCGGCCGCGGCTTCGAGCGGGCCGGCGACCTCCCAGGCGGCGACGGGCAGGAGCGCGGCAGGGCGGCCGGCGAGCGGGCTGGCATCGCCGGCGGGGGCGAGGAGTTCGATCACGGCATCGCCGCAGCGGAGCTGGCGGATGACCATGCCGGGGGCGGTGATTTCGCCGGCGACGACGAGGCCGAGGAGGTCGACCCATGCGCGGGTCGCGGCGTCGAGGTCGGGGGCGAGGACCGCGAGGTGGTCGAGCCGGGCAAGCGGGAAGCGGTGGTCGAAGCGCCCGAGGCCGCGGGAGCGTTCGAAGCGGGCCTCGAGGCCGCCGGGGTAGTCGACGAGGAGGACGGGGAAGGGGATGGCGGAGAGGCCGGCCGCGAGGGCGGCATCGACGAGGAGGCGCCCGTCCTCGGCGCGGACGCCGGCGCGGTCGATGGCGGCGCCGGCGGAGGCGAGCGGCGCGAGGGCGGCTTCGAGCGGGCGGTCGACCGTGAACGCGATGGCCGCGAGGCCGCCGCCGTGGGCGGCGATGTCGGCGTAGACGGCGCGCGAGGCGGGGAGGTCGGCCGGGGCTTCGACGGCGAGGAGTTCGAGGTAGACGAAGTCGGCGGCGGAGCGGCCGACGAAGGCGGCGCGGTTGGCGGTGCCGCGGCCGGTGTGGACGGTGCGCGGCGTGAGCGCGAGGCCGAGCCGTTCGTACGCTTCGGCGGCGTCGAGGGAGGGGACGGGGGCGACGAGGTGGTCGATGCGCTGGAGCATTCGGGGCAGTTTACCGGGCGGAGTTGGTCCGGGGCGCGGGCGTCGGGGAAACTGAAAGGGCCGGCCGCGCGTTGTGACCGGCGCAGGAGGTGCGATGACCCGGGCGACGGCTTCGCGCGCGGAACGTTCGGCGGTGCTCACGGGCGACCCGCTCTGGTACAAGGACGCGGTCATCTACGAGCTGCACGTGCGGGCGTTCCACGACGGGAACGGCGACGGCGTCGGGGATTTCGCGGGCCTGACGGCGAAGCTGGACTACCTGCAGGAGCTGGGCGTGACGGCGGTCTGGCTGCTGCCGTTCTACGAATCGCCGCTGCGGGACGACGGGTACGACATCGCTGACTACCGGAAGATTCACCCGGCCTACGGGACGCTGGCAGAGTTCAAGACGTTCCTGCGAGAGGCGCACGCGCGGGGGCTGCGGGTGATTATCGAGCTGGTGGTCAACCACACGAGCGACCAGCACCCGTGGTTCCAGCGGGCGCGGCGGGCGCCGAAGGGGAGCGCCTACCGCAACTATTATGTCTGGAGCGACACGGCGGCGGAGTACGCGGACGCGCGGATCATCTTCAAGGATTTCGAGCGGTCGAACTGGACGTGGGACCCGGTGGCGGGGCAGTACTACTGGCACCGCTTCTATTCGCACCAGCCGGATTTGAACTTCGAGAACCCGCGGGTGCGGCGGGAGATCATGGACGTGGCGGACTTCTGGCTCGAGCTGGGGGTGGACGGGTTCCGGCTGGACGCGGTGCCGTACCTGTTCGAAGCGGAGGGGACGACCTGCGAGAACCTGCCGCCGACGCACGCCTTCCTGAAGGAGCTGCGGGCGCACGTCGATGCGAAGTTCCCCGGGCGGATGCTGCTGGCGGAGGCGAACCAGTGGCCGGAGGACGCCGTGGCGTACTTCGGGGAGGGGGACGAGTGCCACATGGCGTTCCACTTCCCGCTGATGCCGCGGCTGTTCATGTCGGTGCGGATGGAGGACCGGTTCCCGACGACGGAGATCCTGGAGCAGACGCCGCCGATCCCGGAGACGTGCCAGTGGGCGCTGTTCCTGCGGAACCACGACGAACTGACGCTCGAGATGGTGACGGACGAAGAGCGGGACTACATGTACCGGGTGTACGCGGCGGAGGACCGGGCGCGGGTGAACCTCGGCATCCGGCGGCGGCTGGCGCCGCTGCTGGCGAACAACCGGCGGCTCATCGAGCTGCTCAACGCGCTGCTGTTTTCGCTGAACGGGACGCCGGTGATCTACTACGGCGACGAAATCGGGATGGGAGACAACATCTACCTCGGCGACCGGGACAGCGTGCGGACGCCGATGCAGTGGAGCGCGGACCGGAACGCGGGGTTCTCGCGGGCGAACCCGCAGAAGCTGTACCTGCCGGTGATCATCGACCCGGAGTACCACTACGAATCGGTGAACGTGGATGCGCAGCAGGCGAACCCGTCATCGCTGCTGTGGTGGATGCGGCGGCTGATCGGGCTGCGGCGGCGGCACCCGGCGTTCGCGCGGGGGAGCCTGCAGTTCGTGGAGTGCGACAACCACCGGGTGCTGGCGTTCGTGCGGGAGTACGCGGGGGAGCGGCTGCTGGTGGTGGCGAACCTGTCGCGGTTCGCGCAGGCGGCGCACCTGTCGCTCGGGGCGTACGCAGGGACGGAGCCGGTGGAGCTGTTCGGCAACGGGCGGTTCCCCCGGGTGGGGAGCGAGCCGTACTTCCTCTCGCTGGGGCCGCACTCGTTTTACTGGTTCGAGCTGGCGGCGCCCGGCGCGGACGGACGGGCGGAGCCGGTGCTGCCGGAGATCGCGGTCGACGTGAGCCCGGAGGAGGTGTTCGACGGGCGGCGGGCGGCGCTGGACGCGGTGCTCGCGGAGTACGTGCCGGCGCGGCGCTGGTTCGGCGGGCTGACGCGGCGGCCGCGGCGGGTGCGGGTCGCGGACCGGGTGCCGCTGCGCGCGCGGGGGCTGCCGCCGACGGCCTTCGCCGTGGTGCTGGTGGAATATGAGCAGGGAGAGCCGGACCAGTTCGGGCTGCTGCTCTCGCTGGTGCCGGAGGGGCGGAGAGGCGGGGTGGAGGCCGCAGCCGGGTGGGCGGTCGCGGCCGAGATTCGCAACGCCGCGGGCGAGCGGTGGCTGCTGGTGGACGGGCTGGCGCTGCCGGAGGTGTGCGGCGCGCTGCCGGGGCTGTTCCGCGCGCGGACGCGGCTGGCGGGCGAGCGGGGCGGGCTGGTGTTCGTGCCGGAGCCCGGCGCGCGGTTCAACGGGGTCGAGGGCATGCCGGTGCTGGGCCGGGCGGAGCAGAGCAATACCTCGGTGCACTACCCGGGGCAATTCGTCTTCAAGGCGATCCGGCGACTCGAGCCGGGGGTGCATCCGCAGGTGGAGCTGGGCGAACTGCTGGCGAAGACGCCGGCGGCGGGCATGGTGCCGCGGCTCGCGGGGTACGTGGAGTACGTGCGGGACGGAGCGCGGCCGGCGGTCGCGGCGGTCATCGAGGCGGCCGTACCGCACCAGTACGACGCGTGGACGTTCGCGACGGAGCAGCTGGAGCGGATGCTGGAGGAGGTGGCGGCGGCGCGGCTCGAGGCGCCGAAGGTGAGCGAGGCCGACCATCCGCTGGAGCTGGGGCCGGCGCCGGAGGGGCTGGCAGGGTTCGCGGGGGGATGGCTCGAGTTCGCGGAGACGCTGGGGCGGCGGACCGCGGAGCTACACGCCGCGCTCGCAGGCATCGCGCACCCGGACTTCGCGCCCGAGCGGTACACGCCGTTCTACCAGCGCGCGCTGGCGCAGGGCTTCCGGGTGCAGGCGCGGCGCTCGCTGCGGGCGCTGCGGCGGTGCCTGCCGACGCTGAGCGCGGAGGCGGTGGCGCTGGCGGGGCTGGTGCTGGAGAAGGAGCCGGCGCTGCTCGAGCGGCTGCAGCAGGTGGCCCGGCGGAAGCTGGAGAGCCTGCGCATCCGGTGCCACGGCGACCTGCACCTCGGGCAGGTGCTGGTGAACGGGCGGGAGCCGGTGTTCATCGACTTCGAAGGCGAACCGGCGCGGTCGCTGGGGGAGCGGCGGCTGCGGCGCTCGCCGCTGCGGGACGTGGCCGGGATGGTGCGGTCGTTCCACTACGCGAGCCGGGCGGGGCTGCGGCAGGTGGTCGAGGGGCACGCGGCGGGGACCGGGACGGACCTCGAGCGGTGGGCGCTGAGCTGGTACCTGTGGACGAGCCGGGCGTATCTCGACGGGTACTTCGCGGCCGCGCGGGCGAACGGGCTGCCGGGAGGCAGCGACGAGGAGCACCGGTTCCTGCTGGACACGTTCGTGCTGGACAAGGCGTTCTATGAGCTCGGGTACGAGCTGGACCACCGCCCGGACTGGGCGGAGATTCCGCTGCGGGGGCTGCTGCTCGCAGCGGCGCAGGAGGGACTGTGAGCAGGAGCGATGGCGAGACGGCGTTCGGCGAGCAGGACCTGTACCTGTTCAACGAGGGGAACCATGCGGGCCTGTACCGGCTGATGGGGGCACACCCGTGCGAGCAGGGCGGAGCGGCGGGCATCCGGTTCGCGGTTTGGGCGCCGAACGCGCGGGAGGTCGCGGTCGTCGGCGACTTCAACGGCTGGCGGCCGGACGCGAACCCGCTGCGCTGCCTCGGCGCTTCCGGGGTGTGGGAGGGGTTCGTGCCGGGCGCGAAGCCGGGCGACCGGTACAAATTCTGGCTGAAGAACCGGGAGACGGGGGAGGAGCTGTGGAAGGCCGACCCGTTCGCGTTCCGGGCGGAGGTGCCGCCGGCGACCGCGTCGGTCGTGGCGGACCTCGCGTACGCGTGGGGCGACGGCGACTGGATGCGGCGGCGAGGGGAGGTGAACCGGCATGACCGGCCGATGGCGATCTACGAAGTGCACCTCGGGTCGTGGCGGCGGGGGCCGGGCGGGGAGATGCTGACGTACCGGGAGCTGGCGCCGCAGCTGGCGGAGTATGCGGCGGCGCACGGGTTCACGCACGTCGAGCTGATGCCGGTGATGGAGCACCCGTTCTACGGGTCGTGGGGCTACCAGGTCACGGGGTACTTCGCGCCGAGCAGCCGGTGGGGTTCGCCGCAGGACTTCATGTTCCTCGTGGATACGCTGCACCAGGCGGGCATCGGGGTCATCCTGGACTGGGTGCCGTCGCATTTCCCGGATGATGCGTTCGCGCTGGCGCGGTTCGACGGGACGCACCTGTTCGAGCACGCGGACCCGCGGCGGGGGTACCACCCGGACTGGGGGAGCCTCGTCTTCAACTACGGGCGGCACGAGGTGCGCTCGTTCCTGCTGAGCAGCGCGATGTTCTGGCTGGACGTGTACCACGCGGACGGGCTGCGGGTGGATGCGGTGGCCTCGATGCTGTACCTCGACTATTCGCGGAAGCCGGGCGAGTGGGAGCCGAACGTCTTCGGCGGGCGGGAGGACCTCGACGCCATCCGGTTCCTGCGGCGGCTGAACGAGACGGTCTACCTGCTGGCGCCGGGGACGCAGACGGTGGCGGAGGAATCGACGGCGTGGCCGATGGTTTCGCGACCGACGTCGATGGGCGGACTGGGGTTCGGCTTCAAGTGGGACATGGGGTGGATGCACGACACGCTGCTGTACTTCGGGCACGACCCGGTGCACCGGAAGTGGCACCACAACCTGCTGACGTTCCGGGCGCTGTACGGGTTCACAGAGAACTTCGTGCTGGCGCTCTCGCACGACGAGGTGGTGCACGGGAAGGGGTCGCTGCTGGGGAAGATGCCGGGCGACGACTGGCAGAAGTTCGCGAACCTGCGGCTGCTGCTGGCGTACCAGTGGACGCTGCCCGGGAAGAAGCTGCTGTTCATGGGGCAGGAGTTCGGGCAGTGGTCGGAGTGGAACCACGAGCGGGAGCTGGAGTGGCACCTCGCGGGGTTCGAGCGGCACGCCGGGCTGGCGCGGCTGGTCGGCGACCTGAACCGGCTGTACCGGGAGCTGCCGGCGCTGCACGCGACGGACCACGACCCGGCCGGGTTCGAGTGGATCGACTGCACCGACGCGGAGCAGAGCACGCTGAGCTTTTTACGGCGGTCGCCGGACGGGCGGCGGGAGGTGGCGGTGGCGCTGAACTTCACGCCGGTGCCGCGGGTGAGCCACGTCATCGGGGTGCCGCACGGGGGCACGTGGCGGGAAGTGCTGAACACCGACGCGGAGGAGTACTGGGGGAGCGGGATGGGGAACCTCGGCGGCGTGGAGGCCGAGGCGGAGCCGGCGCACGGGCGGCCGTATGCGCTGCGGATCGTGCTGCCGCCGCTGGGGGCCGTGGTGTTCGCCCACGACGAATGAGCCCGGGGGGCGGCCGAGCGCTTCATCGAACGTTAACGTAGACTGGCGGGCCGATGGCCCGGGAAGCAGCCGCAGCAGCAGAGGTCCCCGCGGCCGGGATTTCGCGCAACCCGTTCACGGTGGCGAAGTACCGGGCGTGGTGGTTCGCGTCGGTCGCGGCGGGGATGGGGGTCGGCATCCAGGCGGTGACGGTGCCGCTGTTCATCCGGGACCGGGTGGCGGAGGACCAGCGGGCGGCGGCGATCGCGGCGGCCCTCATCTGCCAGACGCTGCCCGGGGCGGCGCTGGCCCTGCTGGGCGGGGTGGTGGCGGACCGGGTGGAGCGGCGGCGGGTGCTGGTGCGGACGTACCTCGTGGCGGCGGCGGTCTCGCTGGTGTACGTCGCGCTGGCGGGCCTGGAGGTACGGGCGGTGTGGCCGGTCTTCTTGCTGGCCGCGATCGTCGGCTCGGCGGGGGCGTTCACGAACCCGGCGCGGCAGGCGATGATGCCGCAGATCCTCGCGCAGCCGCAGATCCAGAACGGGGCGATTTTCGGGACGCTGGCGTTCATGGCAACGCTGCAGTTCGGCGGGCCGACGTTCGGCGGGCTGGCGGCGGATTTCCTCGGGCTGACGGCGGCGTTCGGAGCCGAGGTCGCGCTGCTGGCGCTGGCCTCGCTGCTCTTCTGGCGGATCGCGACGGACCGGCCGGTGCCGACGGGGCGGAGCGTGCGTGCGGACCTCGTCGAGGGGCTGCGGTACGTGCGGCGGGAGCCGACCCTGCTGGGCATCCTCGCGCTGGGGACGGTGCCGGGCGTCCTCATCATGGGGCCGTTCGCGGTGACGATCGTGCTGATGGTGGAGGACGAATTCCGGGCAGCGGACCGGTGGGTGGGGCTGCTGTGGGGGGCGTTCGGGGCGGGCATCGTGGCCGGGTCGCTGCTGCTGAGCGCGGTGCGGGTGCGGCGGCGGGGGCTGCTGCTGGCGAGTTCGCTGGTGTTCGGGCCGGCGTTCACGCTGGCGTACGGGCTGGCGCCGAACCTGGGCGTCGCGATGGCGTGCCTCTTCGCGGCGGGGGTACTCGGGCCGGCGGTGTTCATCAACTTCGCGGTGGCGCTGCTCCAGGAGCAGGCAGACCGGGCGATGATGGGCCGGGTGATGAGCATGTACGGGCTGGCGTTCACGGCGAGCGTGCCGGCGGGGTACTTGCAGGCGGGCATCCAGGCGAGCGCGTGGGGGCCGCGGGCGACGGTGGTTTCGAGCGTGGCGCTGTGCATCGTCATCGGGCTGCTGGCGATGGCGTTCCTGCGGCCGGTGACGCGGCTCCGGTGAGCGGAAACGCCGGGTGAAGCGAGCGGCGTTCGTCGGTTAGACGGGTCGGAACTATCGGCCCGATAGACCTTGACGATTGATCCCGGGCTTTCCAGAATGCCGCAATCCCCGGGCCAGCCGCCCGGCCGGCCCCTACCGGGGAGACAAGGCAGGGGGCATGGGACAGTACCTCGCCAAGCGCGTGCTGCTCGCGCTCGTCGTCCTGTTCGTCATCAGCATCGTGGTCTTCACGGCGGTGCGGATGATCCCGGGGGACGTGTGCAAGATCGTGCTGAACACGCCGGACGTGGACGAGGCGCAGTGCCAGGCAATCCGGGAGGACCTCGGGCTCGATAAGCCGCTCGTGACGCAGTACCTCGTGTACATGGGCGGGGTGCTGACGGGGGACTGGGGGACGACGATCATCAGCAAGCGGGACGTCTGGACGGAGATCCGGACGCGGATTCCGCTGACGCTGGAGCTGACGATCCTGAGCACCTTCTTCGCGCTGATCGTGGCGATCCCGATCGGGGTGGTCAGCGCGGTGCGGCAGGATTCGGCGCTGGATTACGTGCTGCGGGTGCTGTCCATCGGCTGGCTGAGCATCCCGGGCTTCTGGCTGGGGACGATGCTCATCGTCTTCCCGGCGAAGTGGTGGGGATATGCGCCGCCGGTGGGGTATGTCGACATCTGGGAAGACCCGCTGAAGAATCTCGAGCAGCTGTACCTGCCGGCGATTTCGCTGGGGCTGGCGCTGAGCGCGAGCCTTGCGCGGGTGACGCGGAGTTCGATGCTGGAGGTGTTCCGGCAGGACTACATCCGGACGGCGCGGGCGAAGGGCCTGCGGGAGCGGATGGTGGTGTTCCGGCACGCGCTGAAGAACGCGATGATCCCCGTCGTCACGCTGTTCGGGCTGCAGTTCGGGGTGCTGCTGGGCGGGACGGTGGTGCTGGAGAACATCTACAGCCTGCCCGGCCTGGGGCTCCTGACGTTCACGTCGGTGACGATCAAGGACTACCCGCAGGTGCAGGGACTCGTGCTGTTCTTCGCGGCGGTGCTGGTGACGATCAACCTGCTGGTCGACCTGAGCTACGCGTGGTTCGACCCGCGGATCAGGTACGCGTGATGAGTGCGGAAGCGGTATCGGCGGCGCCAGTGATTGCGGGGGCGCTCCCCCGGCGGCCGGGCCGGCTGGCGCGGCTGTGGCGGATTGCGCGGCAGAAACCGCTCGGGGCCGCGGCGGGGGTCGTGTGCATCCTGCTGATCCTCGTGGCGATCGGGGCGAACGTGATCGCGCCGCAGGCGGCCGACGCGGTGGACCCGGTGAATAACCCGCGGCTGCAGCCGCCGAGCCTGAGCCACCCCTTCGGGACGGACAACCTGTTCCGGGACATCTTCAGCCGGGTGATCATCGGGAGCCGGATTTCGCTCGGCATCGGGTTTGCGGCGGTCGCGATCGGGACGGTGCTGGGGACGCTGCTCGGGATGGTGGCGGGGTTCTTCCGGGGGTGGGTGGACATGCTGGTGAGCCGGGCGATCGAGGTGGTGCTCGGGTTCCCGCCGCTCGTGCTGGCGATCTTCTTCCTTTCGATTTTCAACCCGGAGCGGGGGTACAGCCTGCGGTCGTTCCTGATGGTGAGCCTGGCCATCGGGATCATCATCACGCCGACGACGGCGCGCATCGTGCGGGGGGCGGTGCTGAGCATCCGGAACCTGCAATACGTCGAAGCGGCGGAATCGCTGGGGAACGGGCCGGTGCGGATCATGTGGCGCCACGTGCTGCCGAACGTGGCGGCGCCGATCATCGTGATCGCGAGCATCCAGGTCGGGAACGCGATCCTGGCGGAGGCAGCGCTGAGCTTCCTCGCGCTGGGCATCGCGGATGCGGCGCACCCGAGCTGGGGCGGGATGCTGCAGGAGATGCGGCAGGTGTGGCTCGAAGCGTGGTGGACGGCGGTAGTGCCGGGGGCCGCGATCAGCATCGCGGTGCTGGCGTTCAACCTGTTCGGGGACGCGCTCCGGGATGTCCTCGATCCAAGATTGCGTCAATCGTCGTAATAGATACGGGGAATCGCAGCGCCCGCTGCTTCCAAACCAGGGGAAAGGACAGAACCATGGAGAAACGGGACAACTACTGGCTTCGGCGAAAGCTGAGCCGCCGGACCGCGCTGCGCGGGACGGCACTGGCCGGGGCGGGGGCCGCGACGATGGCGCTGGTGGGGTGCGGCGGCGGGGACGATGATGACGGCGGCGGGAGCGGGCCCGGGCTGCTGCCGACGGCCGCGGCGACGCCGACCCCGGCGAAGCAGCCGAAGCCGGGCGGGAGCCTGACCTTCCAGATCTCGTCGCCGCCGCCGAGCCTCGACCCCTACACGCAAACGTCGTTCGTCGCGGCCTACAACCACGGGTTGAGCTACTCGAAGCTCTTCCGGTTCAAGGCGGGCACGCCGGACGTGGCGCCCGCGGACAACTCCATGGAGCCGGACCTCGCGCAGGCGATGCCGGAGCAGCCGGATACGCTGACGTTCATCGTGAAGCTGAAGCCGAACGCGAAGTTCCACAACGTCGCGCCGGTGAACGGCCGGGCGGTGACCTCGAAGGACATCGCGTACGCCTACAACCGGTACAAGACGTACGAGAAGTCGGTGCACAAGACGGGGCTGGCGTTCATCGACAAGGTGGAGACGCCGGACGACCAGACGGTGCGGATCACGACGAAGCAGCCGTACGCGGACCTGGTGTTCTACCTCGGCGGCAACCTCGGGGCATGGATTTGCCCGCAGGAGTGGGCCGAATCGCAGGACGTCGCGACGAAGATGATCGGCTCGGGGCCGTTCCTGCACACGGAGTTCAAGACGGGCGTGAGCCTGAGCTACAAGAAGAACCCGGACTACTTCGACAAGCCGTACCCGTACTTCGACGACGTGACGGCGCTCATCGTCACGGACCAGGCGAAGCGGGTGGCGGACTTCTCATCGAAGCAGGTGAACCTGACGTGGCTCTTCCTGCCGACGGAGCGCGACCAGCTGAAGGCGGCGCGCCCCGACGCGAAGTTCGAGGAGACGCAGGGCATCGGCGGGTACATCTACCTGCGCACCGACAAGCCGCCGTTCAACGACAAGCGGGTGCGGCAGGCGATTTCGATGGCGCTCAACCGGAAGGCGATCCGGGACGCGATCTCGAAGGGCGAGGGTGTGCCGGAGCAGCTGTACCACGTGGGCTACCCGTGGGCGCGGCAGGTGAAGGACCTCCCGCAGGCGAAGTACTGGGAGTACAACCTCGCGGAGGCGAAGAAGCTGCTCGCGGCGGCGATCGGGGAAGGCAAGACCATCGACACGACGTGGGAGCACGCTGACGCGGCGATCTACACGCAGGCGTACGTGGACACGGCCACACTCGCGATGGCACAGCTGAAGCAGCTGGGCATCAACATCACGCCGATCGTGAAGCCGTACGCGCAGTACATCTCGACGACGTACCAGGGGCAGTACGAGGGGATGGGCCACAGCCCGCGGGCGGTGGCCTACTGGCTGGACTTCGTGACGGAGCGGTTCACGATGAAGCCGCAGCGCGGCCGCATCAACCTCTCGTACGTGAACGACCCGAAGCTGGAGGACCTGATGGACAAGCAGCGCGGGCAGTTCGTCTGGGAGGAGCGGCTGCAGACGGTGCGGCAGATCGAGGAGCACGTCGCGGAGGAGCAGTACGAAATCTACTTCTCGACGGACACCCGGACGTACTTCTGGGATGCGAACATCGAGAACTACCGCCCGACGGCGTGGTTCCCGTACACGCACCTGATGAAGGCCTGGCGGGACGCCTGAGCCGAGGGCGGCCAGCGAGCCGCCGCCACGAAGGGAGGGGGTGCCGCGGACCGGCACCCCCTTTCGCACCTGGCCGGGAGCAGGGGACGCGCCGCTCAGGGGAGGAGCGGGGCGGGGAGGGCGCCTTCGAGTTCGAGGAGGCGGCGCTTCATGGCGAGGCCGCCGGCGAACCCGTGGAGTGAACCGTCAGCGGCGACGACGCGGTGGCAGGGGAGCCAGAGGGGGACGGGGTTTGCGCCGATGATGGCGCCGGCGGCGCGCGCGTTGCCGCGGCCGAGCCCCGCTGCCTCGGCGAGCCAGCCGTAGCTGCGGACCTCGCCGGGCGGGATGTTGCGGAGGGCGAGGAGCACCCGCCGGGAGGCCGCGGGGAGGTCCGGGGGCAGGTCGACGGGGAAGCTTCCGAGGGCTGCCGGGTCGCCGGCGGCATAGTCGGCGAGGCGCTCGAGCGCAGCATCGAGGAGGGGCGGCCGTTCTGCGGGCCGGGCTTCAGCGGCGCCGAATGCGCGGAGCTCGCCGAGGCAGGCGTCGCGGGTGCGGTGGAAGAGGGTGGCGCGCCGGATGCCGGCCGGGCTGACGGCGACGCCAGCCCAGCCGAGCGGCGTCTCGACGGCGGCGGCAGGAAGCGGCGAATCGGTCACGGCGCGGGCTTCTTGCGGCCGAAGAGCCGGCCGAGGAGCGCGCCGCGGAGCGAGCGGTAGGAGGCGGCGGCCTCGGCGTCGTCGACGCGGTGCTGGTCCGGGCGGGCGTAACGGGATTCTTCGTAGGCCTGGCTGAGGCGGATGGCGGGCTCTTCGCGCTGGATGGTGCGCCCGAGGCGGCGCGACCATTCGCGCGGGGTTTCGGGGGCGCGCGGGCCGAGGCCGGCCCAGCCAGCGAGGCGCTGGGTGTGGGCCCAGAGGCGGGCGCGCTCATCGAGGCCGGCGAGACCCCAGTTCCAGGCGACGCGCAGGCCGACGGCCGCGGCAGCGACGAGGGCGAGGATGCTCAACGGGATGATGACGAGCAGCCAGTTGAAGCGCTGGTTGATGACGGGGTCTTCGGCGAGGGCCTCCTGCACGGGACCTGCGCCGCCGGTCGGGTCGAGGTAGTCGGGGCCGAAGAGCTCTTCGAGCGAGGGTTCGACGAACGGGTCGGAGGGGACGAGGGGCTGGCTGAGGCCGCCGGCGCCGCCTTCGGGCCGGTCGGAGGTCGGGTTGAACTCCACCCAGCCGTAGGAGGGGAAGAAGACCTCGACCCAGGAGTAGGCGTCGCTCTTCCGGACGGTGTAGAGGGTCTCGTCGCCAGAGCCAGGGGTGAGGACGTAGCCGACGGCAACGCGGCAGGGGATACCGGCGGTGCGGAGCATGACGCACATGGCGGAGGACTGGTAGTCGAAGTAGCCGCGCTTGAGGTCGAAGAGGAGGAATTCGACGGCGTCGCGGCCGGGCGGCGGCGCGGGGACGGCGAGGTCGTAGGGGAAGGAGCGGAGGTAGGCTTCGATGGCCTTGGCCTGCTGGTAGGGAGTGCGGGCGCCGGATTCGGCGATGATGCGGCGGGTTTCGTCGCGGACGGACTGGGGGAGCGAGTTGGGGAGCTGGAGGTAGCGCTCGGCGACCCAGTCGGGGTAGGCGGTGCCGGCGGCATCGAGCTGGGCGGCGGTAGCGGTCGAGACGGAGCCAAAGCTGTTGTAGGTGTCGTCCGGGCCGAGGGCGACGCGGCTGCGCATGCGTTCGATGTCGCCGGCCTGGCCGGGAGCGGTGTCGACGCGGGTATCGAGGTTGGCCGCGAGGGGGACGCCCGGGGTGAGGATGGTGCTCTCGGAGGAGAGCAGCTTGACGCGGAGGATCGCGGTGGTGCGGGCTTCGTAGGTGGCGGAGCGGGCGTCGACGGCGAGTTCGCGGGCGTCGACGCGGGCGGAGTCGCGGTCGCCGGCTTTCCAGCCGTTGCCGGTGTAGACCTCGTAGCTGGTGGCGCGGAGGAGGCCGGCCTGGGCGCTGTTCACTTCGAAGAGGCGCTTCGAGCCGAGGGTGACATCGCCCTGGATGGGGAGCGTGTTGCCGAAGGTGTGGAGGTTGGCGCCGCGGCGGGAATCGATGTTGTGGAAGAGGCGGACGAGCTGGTCGGACTGGGAGGTGAAGGGCCGGGCGAGGGTATCGAAGACGGATTCGGCGGCCTTCGCCTGGTTGCCGAGGGGAAGCCACCAGGCGAGGACGACGAGGGCGGCGGCGACGGCGACGGTGAGCTGGATGAGGCTGACGGAGATGAACTCGGGGTAATCGACGCCTTCGGCGCGCCAGCGGGCGAGGTGCTTCTGGAGGTGGACCCGGGAGATGAGGACGATGGCGCCGAAGAGGAAAACGACGAAATCGCCGGTGGGCTGGCCATCGAGGAAGGAGATGTTGGTGAGGAGGATGAAGCCGCCTGGCAGGAGGGCGAGCCAGGCGTTGTGCCAGCGGAAGAGGCACCAGGCGGCGAGGTAGGCGGCGAGCCAGGTGGTGCCCTGGACGAGGGTGACGAACGGGAGGTTGTCGTTCGAGATGTCGCCGGCGCGGACGACGTGGAACCATTCGACCATGCGGACGCGGAAGTCGGCGAGGCGATCGGCGAGGGTGGGGCCGTCGGCGTAGGTCTGGGCGACGAGGACGACGACGACGGCACCGGCGAGGAGGCCGACGGGGTGGATGGCGAGTGCGTGGAGCCGGGTGCGGGCGGTGAGCATGCCGATGGCGAGGCCGGCGAGGACGGTGGGGATGAAGGGCGGCATGCCGTCGACCCAGTTCGCCTGCTCGAGGGAGTGGCCGATGGCGACGAAGGTGATGACGGCGACGGCGAAGGTGAGCCAGTCCTCCCAGCTCATGACGACGCGCGGGAGGTTGAGGGCGACGGACCCGGCGCTGCGGACGGGCCCGCGCTCGATGGTGGGGTTCAGGCCTGCCATGCGCCACCTCCTGCGCCGGCCGGGCCGAGGGCGACGGAGAGGTCATCGCCGCGGCGGACGACGTAGGTGAGGATATCGGATGCGGTGAGCTGCCCGTAGAGGAGGAGCGGCGAGCGGTCGCTGCCGAAGGTCGAGGGGTCGACGAGGACGACGGCGGCGCGGACGCCGCGCTGGGTGAGGGACTGGATGGCGGTGAGCCAGTGGTCGTCGGTGGAGGCGGTGACGATGATGAGCGTGGTATGGCGGCCGAAGCGGCGCTGCTCCTCGAGGAGGAGGGCGCCGAGGGGGGCATCGCCGACGGCGCTGGCGGTCGCGAGGGTTTCGAGGATGCGGGTGAGCTGGTTTTGGCCCCGCTCAGGTTCGAGGATGCGGAGGTCGCGGCCGAACTGCATGAGCCCCGCGGGGCGGTTGGCGACGATGTAGTGGCGGGCGACGCTGGCGGCGATGCGAACGGCGTACTCCTCGGTGGAGTCGTCGCCGGAGCCGGCGTGGACGCGGCGTTCGAGGTCGAGGATGACCCAGATGTCGGAGGCGGGGTCGAGCTCGAAGGTCTTGACCATGAGTTCGCCGGTGCGGGCGGTGGAGCGCCAGTGGATGCGGTTGAAGGCATCGCCGGGGGCGTATTCGCGGACGCCGGCGGCGTTCGGTGTGACGTAGTGGGTGCGGCGGCGGAAGCGGCCTTCGCCGGGGAGGTTGGCGGGCGGCGCCTGGAAGTGGGGGAGCTCGACCACCGGAGGGTAGACGAGGATTTGCTGCGCTTCGCCGAAGGTGCGCGTGCGGCGGAAGATGCCGAAGGGGTCGACGGCGGTGACGGTGAGCGGGCCCCATTCGTACAGGCCGCGGCGGAGCAGCGGGGTGGTCACCATCCAGTTGCGGGAGCGGCGCGGCGGGATGGTGACGATGCGGCGGGAGCGGTGGCCGGGCAGGCCGGAGGGGTCTTCGATTTCGAGCCAGACTTTCGGGAGGAAGGAGGTGTTGCGGACGTCGATGACTTCGAGGGCTTCCTGGCCGACCTGGGCGCGGACGGTGCGCCGGTCGGCAGCGGCCTCGAGGTTGCGCGTGTTCCACCAGGTGTAGAGCCAGGCGAGCGGGAGGACGAGGGCGATGATGTAGACGAGGCGGAAGAGGAGCCAGAAGCCGGTGGCGAAGGCGACGAACACCGAGACGGCGAGGATGGCGAGGACGAGGGCGAGGGTGCGCCGTTCTGGAGCGATGGCCGCGCCGATGAGCCGCCGCACGGTGCCGCCTCAGGCGCGGGCGCGGGCCCCGGGAACGGGGACGCGCTGGAGGCACTGGGCGATGACGTCGGCCTGGGTGACGCCTTTGACCTTGGCGCCGGGGCTGACGATGACGCGGTGGGCCAGGGTGAAGACGGCGAGGTCCTTGACGTCGTCGGGGATGACGAAGTCGCGGCCTTCGAGGAGGGCTTTCGCCTGGGCGGTGCGGAAGAGCGCGAGGGAGCCGCGGGGGCTGGCGCCGAGGTAGACGGCCTCGTGCTCGCGGGTGGCGTTGGCGAGCTGGACGATGTACTGCTTGATGAGCGGGTCGACGTAGATTTCGCGGACAGCGCGCTGGAGCTGGAGGATTTCGTTGGCGTCGGTGACCTGCTGGAGGGCTTCGATGGGGTGGCGGGTCTGCTGGTTATCGAGGACGAGCACCTCGTCGGTGGGGGAGGGGTAGCCGAGGTACATGCGGATGAGGAAGCGGTCGAGCTGCGCCTCGGGGAGGGGGAAGGTGCCCTCGTATTCGATGGGGTTCTGGGTGGCGAGGACCATGAAGGGCTGGGGCATGCGATAGGTGACGCCGTCGACGGTGACCTGCCGCTCCTCCATGGCTTCGAGGAGGGCGGACTGGGTCTTCGGGGTGGCGCGGTTGACTTCGTCGGCGAGGACGACCTGGGCGAGGATGGGGCCGGGGCGGAATTCGAAGTCGCCGGTCTTCTGGTTATAGATGGAGACGCCGGTGACGTCGGAGGGGAGGAGGTCCGGGGTGAACTGGATGCGGCGGAAGGTGCAGCCGGTGGAGACGGCGATGGCGCGGGCGAGCATGGTCTTGCCGACGCCGGGGACGTCTTCGATGAGCATGTGGCCGCCGCAGATGAGGGCGGTGACGGCGAGGCGGATTTCGCGGGATTTGCCGACGATGACGTGTTCGACGTTCTGGATGATCCGCTCGGCGACGATCCTGGGGTCTTCCACGAGGCAGGCTCCGGAGGGGCGAGTGGCGGGGCGGGGCGGCCCGCCGGGGTTGACGGGATTATAGCGCCGGGGAATAGGGGGCCGGTTAAGTCCCTTTCGGAGCGAGGGCGGCCGGCAGCTCGACGCCGGGCGCGAGGAGGGCGCGGAGGACGAGGTCGACGAGGCCGCGCTGGAGGCGGGGCGGGAGGGGGCCCGGCCCGACGCTGAGGACGAGGAGGGGGTCGGCGGCGCCGGCGACGAAGAGGCGGGCCGCTTCGGGGTCGAGGTCGCGGCGGAAGACGCCGCGAGCGATGCCGCGTTCGATGGCGCGCTGGAGGCGCGGCTCGGCGAACCAGCTGAGGACCTGGCTGCGGATGGTCTCGAAGGCGGGCGCAGCCATGAGGTCCATGGCGAGCGGGGCGGTGCGCGCGAAGGTCTCGGCGAGGACTTCGACGTAGCGGGCGACGACTTCGACGGGGTCTTCGAGGGCGAGGACGGCGTCGAGGGCGGCCGAGGTCTCGGCGACGATATCGGCAGCGACGGCGGAAACGAGGTCGGATTTGGCGGGGAAGTTGCGGTAGACGGTGCCGATGCCGACGCCGGCGCGCTCGGCGAGCTGCCGCATTTCGACGGCGGTGCCGTGCTCGAGGAAGAGGAGGCGGGCGGCATCGATGATGCGCTCCCGGTTTTGGCGGGCGTCGGAGCGTTCGGCGCGGGACATGCGATAGAGAACTCCGAGGGGGAGGATAGCGGAAATGCCTCTTGATCGGAACCGGAGTTCCGTTTCACACTCGATTACGTGCTTTCCGGCGGCGCGCGGCATCGCGGCGCGGCTGGCGGAGGCGATTCGCCGGGTCGGTCCGGCTGGAGGGTGTGGCGATGCCTGGCCTCGAACGATGGGCGCGGCTGATGTACCGGCGGCGGTGGTGGGTGCTGGGGGCGTGGGTTCTCATCCTCGCGGTGATGGGCGGGCTGGCGCGGAGCATCGGCGGGGAGTTCCAGACGGAATTCACGCTGCCGGGTTCGGAATCGCAGCGGGCGAACGACCTGCTCAAGGCGCGGTTCCCGGCGCAGGCGGGCGGCGAGGCGGACCTCGTGTTCGAGGTGCCGACGGGCATCGAGGGGGCGCGGGACCGGATCGAGGCGGTGCTGGCGCGGGTGCAGGCCGAAGTCCCGGACGTGGCGGCGATCGAGTCGCCGTTCGACCGGCCGGGATACATCTCGCCGGACGGGACGATTGCGCGGGCGGTGGTGCGGTTCCAGTTCGACGCGGACAAGGTGCCGCACGAGACGGCGGTGGCGCTCATCCGGCTGGCGGAATCCGAGGCCGGGCCGGGGTTCACCGTGGAGCCGGGCGGCCGGGTGGTGCAGTTCAACGAGCAGACGGAGTTCGGCTCCGAGATTTACGGGCTGATCGCGGCGGTGTTCATCCTGCTCATCGCGTTCGGCTCGGTGGTCGCAATGGGTGTGCCGATCGGGGCGGCGCTCTTCGGGCTCGGGACGGGGCTTGCAGTCATCACGGTGGCGGCGCGGTGGGTCGGCTTCCCGGGCTTCTCGTCGCAGTTCGCGGCGATGATCGGGATCGGCGTCGGCATCGACTACAGCCTGCTGGTGGTGACGCGGTTCCGGGAGGCGATCCACGCCGGGCGGTCGGTGGAGGAGGGGGTCGTCGAGGCGGTGGTGACCTCCGGCCGGTCGGTGATGTTCGCCGGTGTGGTGGTGGCGATCGCGTTCCTCGGGCTGTTCGTCATGGGGTTGCCGTTCGTGGCGACGCTGGCGACGGCGGGGGCGGTGGTGGTGCTGGTGGCGGTGGCGATCGCGGTCTCGCTGACGCCGGCGCTGCTGGCGGTCTTCGGGAAGCGGGTGGATGCGCTGCGGGTGCCGTTCCTGCACCAGTCGGAGGGCATCGACCCGCGGAGCCCGTGGTTCCGGCTGAGCCGTGTGATCCAGCGGCACCCGTGGCCGTTCGCCATCGTCACGGGCGGGCTGCTCGTGGCGGCGGCGCTCCCGATTTTCTCGATGCAGCTCGGGTTCACGGATGCCGGGAACCGGTCGCCGAGTTCGCATTCGCGCAAGGCGTATGACCTCATCGCGAAAGGGTTCGGCCCCGGGACGAATGGGCCGCTGCTCATCGTGGCGGACGTGCGGAACGGGAACGGCGGGCTGAGCCGGGCAGTGGAGCTGCTGCGGGAGACGCCGGGGGTGGCGGCCGTGACGGAGCCGGTGCTCAACCCGGCGGGCGATACGGCGGTCATCACGGTCATCCCGACGACGAAGCCGCAGGACCACGCGACGACGGACCTCGTGCACCGGCTGCGCGGGGACGTGCTGAAGCGGGCCGGGACGAACGGCGACCGGTACTACGTGACCGGGGTGACGGCCGGGCAGATCGACGCGAGCGACCGGATTTCGTCGCGAATGCCGTACCTGTTCATCGGCGTCATCGGCCTGAGCTTCATCTTGCTGACGGCGATGTTCCGGTCGGTGGTCGTGGCGGCGAAGGCGGCGGTGATGAACCTGCTCTCGATCGGCGCGGCGTACGGCGTGGTCGTCGCGGTGTTCCAGTGGGGCTGGTTCGGCGAGCTGATCGGCGTCGGGACGGGGCCGATCGAAGTCTTCCTGCCGATGATGATGTTCGCGATCCTGTTCGGGCTTTCGATGGACTACGAGGTGTTCCTCATCAGCCGCATCCGGGAGGAGTACCTGCGAACGGGGGACACCGCGGAGGCGGTGGCGAACGGCCTGACGGCAACGGCGCGGGTCATCACGGCGGCGGCGGCGATCATGGTGACGGTGTTCCTGGCGTTCGTGCTCGGGCCGGAGCGGGTGATCAAGGAGTTCGGGCTGGGCCTGGCGACGGCCATCCTCGTGGACGCCACGCTGGTGCGGATTTTCCTCGTGCCGTCGACGATGGAGCTGCTGGGCCGCTGGAACTGGTGGATGCCGGGCTGGCTGGACCGGCTGCTGCCGAACCTGCACCTCGAGGGGCCGCCGGCCGGGGCGGGCGACCTGGCCGGTTCGCCGGCGCACGGAGGCCGCTGACCGGCGCGGGCGGCGCGCGACGGGTAGACTCGCGGCATGGAACCGGACCGGGAGTGGGTCGGGCGGGCGCGTGAGCTGGCGGCGCGGTTCGCCGGGCGGGCGGCGGCGCACGACCGCGAGGGTTCGTTCCCGTTCGAGAACTTCGCGGAGCTGCGGGAAGCCGGGTTTTACGGGCTGACGGTGCCGCGGGAGTTCGGCGGGGCGGAGGCATCGCTGGCGACGTACCTCGGGGTGCTGGAAGCGCTGGCCCGGGGCGACGGGTCGACGGCGCTGGCGTTCATGATGCACCTGAAGACGTTCGGGCAGGAGCGCGAGGCGCCGAGCTACCCGGCGCGGTGGTTCGAGCGGTTTTGCCGGGGCGCCGTGGAGCGGGGCGAGCTGGTGAATACGGTGGCGACCGAGGAGGGGCTGGGGAGCCCCTCGGGCGGCGGGCTGCCGGATACGACGGCCCGCCGGGAGGGCGACGGCTGGGTGCTGGAAGGGCGGAAGACGTTCACCACGCTGGCGCCGGTGCTGCACCACTTCATCGTGCTGGCGCGCATCGAGGAGGACGGCGGCGGGCCGCCCCGGGTGGGCAACTTCCTCGTGATGCGCGGCGAGCCGGGCCTGCGGGTGGTGGAGACGTGGGATGCGCTGGGGATGCGGGCGACGGGGAGCCACGACGTGGTGCTGGAGCGCGTGCGGCTGCCGGCTGACCGGCTGCTGAACGCGCGGGAGGCGGGTTCGCCGGACCCGCGGGCGGGCGCGGGGATGGCGTGGTTCGGGCTCGGGCTGTGCGCGGTGACGATCGGGGTGGCGACGGCGGCGCGGGACTACGCGGTGGCGTTCGCGCGGGAGCGGACGCCGAACAGCCAGCGGCCGATCCGCGAGATGCCGGGCGTCCGGATGCGGGTGGCGCGGATGGACCTGCTGCTGCAGCGGAGCCGGGCGCTGATGTGGGACGCGGCGCGGGCGTGGGCGGAGCAGCCGGTCGAAGGGATGCCGGCGATCGACCGGGTGGCGGCGGCGAAGGTGGAGACGCTGAACGCATGCATCGAGGCGGCGGAGCTGGCGATGCGGGTGGTCGGCGGGGTGAGCCTGCAGCGGGCGCGGCCGCTGGAGCGGTACTTCCGGGACGTGCGGGCGCCGCTCCACAATCCGCCGCTGGAGGACCGGGCGCTGGAGCAGCTCGCGCGGCGAGCGCTCGACGGCGGGTTCGAGGCGCCGAAGGCGGCGGAGTAGCCGGCCCGGCGCGGCGCCGTCAGGTGCCGGGGACTTTGAAGTCGCGGCCGATCGTGATGACGACGTCGGGCAGGGCGGTGTCGGTGGAGGGCACGACGACGATCTCGGACGGGGGGATCCCGAGCCACTTCGCGATGTCCTCGGCGAGGACGCGCCGGTCGAGGTGGTAAAGCGTGATGGTGGTGCGGGGCTGCTGGGGCGCATCGGGGCCGTAGTAGACGGTGGGGAGGCCTTTGACGTAGGCGAGGTAGCGGCCGAGGGCGGCGGCGCGGGCGGCGCCTTCCGGGCCGTAGCCGTTCTGGATTTCGACGTTGCTTTCGCTGTAGGCGGCCTTGGTGAAGACCTGGTTGAGCCAGTACTGGACGTTGTCCGGGTTCCAGGCGAGCACGGCGGCACCGCCGGCGGTGGTGAAGCCGGTGACGGTGGGCACATCGTTGACGGGATCGCCGAGGGAGTAGGTCTTGAGGCGGCCGTTGGTGGAGCGGAGGAGGTCGAGGTAGCCGGGGAACTTGGCGTAAGAGATGTCGGTCTTGACGGTGGAGGCGTAGGCGTTCCAGAGGCCGGCCGGGTCGCGGAGCATGTCGAGCTGGAAGGCCTTAGCGAGGGCGGCCTGGAGGACGAGCTGCTGGCGTTTGACGCGCTTGAGGTCGGAGTCGTACTCACGGTGGCGGCCGAAGGCGACGGCGTGGTAGCCGTCGAGGTGGTTCGGGCCGGCCGGGAATTCGACCCAGACGGCGTGGATGTCGTCGTCGGAGTAGTACCAGGGGCCGACTGCGAGGTCGGGCGGGATATCGACGTCGATACCGCCGAGGGCATCGACGAGGAGTTCGACGCCTTCGAAATCGAGGATGACATAGTGGTCGATCTCGATGCCGAAGTTGAGCTTGAGGTCGGCTTTGAGCTCTTCGATGCCGCCTTTGATGGAGCCGGTGGCGCGGACGCCGTCGCCGAAGGACTGGTTGATGCGGCGCTGGCTCTCGGGGGCGCGGGGGTTGGCGACGTCGATCCAGAGGTCGCGCGGGAAGCTGAGGACGGCGGACGTCTTCGCGACGGGGTCGATGGTCGCGACCATGATGGTGTCGGTGAGGTAGCCGCTGTTGGCGTTGTCTTCGAACTGGTAGCCGGGGCGCTTGTCGACGCCGAGGACGAGGAGGTTGATGCGTTTGCGGAGGACGCTGTCCTGGCCGGGGCTGGTGATGCCGACGAGCGGGGTGTTGAGGCTGGCGAGGGGGCGGATGATGCCGAGGTCGGTGAGGGAGCGGCCCGGGAAGAGGGCGGGGGTGACGCGCGCGAGGAGCGCGAGGCTCGAGTAGAAAGAAGCGAGGGAGAAGGTGAACAGGGCGAGCACGAAGAGCAGCCGCTGGGAGGGGGAGAGGAGGGTGCGCGCCGCTCGCGGGGGCCGGGCGACGGCGCGCGCGGGCTGGTAGGGAGAGCGCTCGACGCGGCCTGTCACGGGTTTCAAGCTACGCGCGGTCCGCGGGGAGGGTCAAACCGGGGCTTTACCGGGGCCTTTGGGGCTCAGCCCATGCCGAGTTCGTGGAGGCGGTCGTCGTCGATGCCGAAGTAGTGGCCGAGTTCGTGGAGGACGGTCTTGCGGACCTGTTCGCGGATGTCGTCGTCGGTGTCGCAGATGGCTTCGATGTGGTCCTGGTAGATGGAGATCTTGTCTGGGACGACGAGGTTGTAGTTTTCGCCGCGGTGGGTGAGGGGGATGCCGTGGTAGAGGCCGAGGAGGAGGTCGTTGGGGCCGATGCCGGCGAGCTTGCGGTCGCGGGCGGTGGGGCGGGATTCGATGACGATATCGACGTTGTGGACGCGGGCGAGCAGCTCGGGCGGGAGGCTGGCCACGGCTTCGCGGACGAGGCGGCGGAAGGTCTTGCGGTCGATGCGGCTCACCGGGGCGAAGGGGAGGCGCTCCAGAGGGTGCGGAAGGCGCGGCCGCCGAGGATGGCTTCGCGCTGGCAGGCGCGTTCGAGGGCGACGAGCTCGGCGAGGGCGGCTTCGGCGTCGCGGATGGCGCCGGGGTGGCCGGAAGCGGCGAGGCGGGCGCGGGCGGCATCCCACGCGCCGGTGCGGCCGAACGAGGCGGCGAAGCGGGGCCAGAAGACGGAGATGAGCTTGCGGGGTTCGCCGAGGCGCGGGCGGAGGTCGCGGAGGTGCTGGTAGCGGGCCTCGATGGAGGGGAGGGGCTCGACGACGCGGACGAGCGGCGGGTCGACGGGGGTGGCCCGGAAGTCGAACAGGAGGCGCCGGGGCACGGTTACGAACCGGGCGATGACGACATCGTGGCTGCGGAGCGCGGCGATGATGTCATCGAGGTCAACGCTGAAGTCGTTGTCCACGTCCCGTGATTGTAGGGGGAGCGGGAGGGGCTGGCGAGTGACGGAGGGGTGACAGTCGTCGAGCAGGAGGGGGCGCGGGGGCGCGGTGTGCCGACGATCGAAGTGATGCTGCGGCGATGGCGAACGTGGGGCACCCGCCGGCGGGTGGAGGAGCTGATCCGGGGCGGGGTCGGCGTTTCGGAGCGCGCATGGCGCGCTTCGCCGGGGCGGGATGCGGCGGGGCTGGCGGCGGAGGTGGCCGCGTGGGCGCGGGAGGAGATGGCGGGGATGCGGCGGCCGTTCGGGGTGGACCAGGTCGCGCTTGCGCTGGCGTGGCGGGACGGGCACGGCCGGGTGTTCTGCAGCGCGAGCCTCGGGGTGATGCGGCCGGGGGCGTTCTACGACGGGACGGCGGAGCAGCGGCTGGCGGAGGCGTTCGCTGGCGCGCTGGGGCTGGCAGAGGAGCGGGAGGCGGAGGTGCTGGCGGCACTGGTGCGGCTGGGCGACCTGGCGTTCGAGCTGCAGGGAGCGGCGCGGGCGGCGTAGGCGGCTTGCCGGTGGCGCGGGAGCGGGTACACTCGCGGTGATGACGAAGGTGGCCAACCCCGAACGGGCGAAAGAGCGGATCCAGCGGCAGATCGACAAGATCGGACGGCTGCGCGGGAGCGGCCCGAACCCGTTCGATTACGACCTCTGGGACGACCGGACGGTGGAGATCCTCGCGGCCATCTACGGCGAGGGGTCGCCGGAGCTGCAGCGGTATTACGAGGCGGCCGGGAAGCGCGGCCGACTGCCGGGCGTTCGCGGGCAGGCGGAGAACATGACGCTGAACATCCACGGGCCGTGGGGCATCCATGCGCGGCTCGAGCGGGCGGAGCGGGTGCTGCAGGAGCTCGTGCAGGAGCTGGAGCGGGCGGGCAGCGCGTCTTAGGGGCGCTGGACGTCGTAGGTCAGTTCGACGAAGGCATCGGTGAGCTGGCGGACGCCGCGGAGGCGGAGCGGCGGGCGGGTGATCGCGCGCGGGAGGAGTGGCGCGCCGGCGCCGAGGGTAACGGGGGCGATGGTGATGATGAGTTCGTCGAGGAGGCCGGCATCCCAGAACTGGCCGACGAGTTCGCCGCCGCCGACGAGCCAGATATCGCGGCCGGCCGCGGCGGCAGCCATCTCGGCGTGGACCGGGCGGACGTCGCCCTGGACGAAGCGGATGTCGCCGCCGGGCGGGACGGGGAAGGTGCGGTGGGTGAACACCCAGGTGGGCTGGCGGTAGGGCCAGGGTTTCGGTTCGGCGCCGGGGCGCATGAGGTCGTTGTCGAGGACCCACTGGTAGGTCGTGGCGCCCATGGCGATGGCGCCGAGGCGGGCTTCGAAGGCGGCCCATTCGGGCGGGTCGGGGTCGCCGAACTGGAAGAGCCAGTCGAGCGACCCATTCGCATCGGCGAGGAAGCCGTCGAGGCTGACGGCGGTGTAGTAGACGGTCTTCACGCGGGGAGTCCTTTCGTTTGCCCGGCCGGTCAGGCGGGCTGGACGGCTTCGAGATGGCGGGCGGTGAAGCCAGCGGGGAAGCGGGCTTCGAGGTCGGCGCGGAGGCGGTCGAGGCGCTGGCGGTAGGGCGGGGAGTCGAGCCGCTCGGTGGTCATGATGATGGCATCTTCATGGTTGTCTGCGTAGTAGCGCTTTCGGATGCCGACGTCGTAGAAGCCGTAGCGGCGGTAGAGGGCGCGCGCGGGTTCGTTCGAAACGCGGACTTCGAGGGTGACGGAGTCCATGCCGGCGGCGGCGGCGAGTTCGACCAGGCCGTGGAGGACGAGGCGGCCGAAGCCGCGCCGCTGGCATTCGGGGCGGACGGCGATGGTGACGATGTGGGCCTGGTCGACCATGAGCCAGAGGCCGCCGAAGGCGACGGGGGGCGCGCCGGGCGGGCCTTCGCGGGCGACGAGGTAGCGGGCGAGGGCGTTGGCGGTGAGTTCGCGTTCGAAGGCGGTGGTGGGCCAGCCGCTGGTGTAGGCGGCGCGCTCGATGTCCATGACCGCGGGGATGTCGGCCGGGGTCATCGGCTCGAGCGAGGGGAGATGCATGCGCTGATCGTACCGCGTTCGTGTGACGGCGGTGTGGAAGGGATGAATGGTTGCCGATAACGGGGATGGGATGACGAGTTTTCCGGTGCCGGGGACGCCGGTGACGGTGGTGCTGCGGTCGCGAGATCCCGCGCAATGGCCGGGGGAGGTGGCCGCGGTCCGCGACGGGGGGGTGGCGGTCCGCATCGCGGGCGCGATGCCGGCGTGGGACCCGAACGGGACGTACGTGCTGGTGGCGCTGGACGGGAGCGTGCGGGTCTCGCAGCCGGCGGCGTACATCGGGCATACCGAGCGGGCGGTGGCGTTCCGGTCGCTGGGGCCGTGGCAGCCGGTCGACCGGCGGGCGCACCCGCGGTTCGCGGCGAACTACCGGGCGGAGGTGCGGTCGGTGCTGGGGAATTCGCGGCAGGACGGGCGGCTGGTGGATATTTCGATGGGCGGGATGGCGGTGCGAGTCGGGAGCCGGCCGGGGGGACGGCAGGTGCAGGTGCGGGTGTGGGCCGGGCCGTTCAGCAGCGAGCTGCTCTGCATGGTGGTCGGGGCGGAGGAGGATGAGAACGGCGTGGTGCTCCGGCTGCAGTACACGGACCTGCTGCCGGCGCAGCGGGCGTTCGTGCGGCAGGTGGTGGAGGGGCTGGCCGGGCAAGGGGCGGCGCAGGCGTCGTAGCCGGGGTCCGGCTGGCACGGGGCGCAGCGAGCCCGGAGAATGGCCGGCGTGAGCATCGATGCGCGGGCGCTGCGGCGATGGTTGGCAGCCGGCGAGGGCGGTGAGGCCGCGCTGGCGGCGGCGATGGAGTTCCGGGCCGGGCAGCTGGCGGCCGGGCTGCAGGGCGGGGCGGAAAGCGAGGCGGAGGGGCGCGTGCTCTTCCGCGAGGACGCGGCGATGCAGGCCCGCGGGTTCCGGGTCGACGCCGCGCCGGGGCGGCTGGTCATCGAAGGCCGCGGCCGGCGCGAGCTGATGGACGGCGCGGCATGGCTCCGGCGGAAGGCGGGGCTGCTGACGCCCCGGCCGGGGCTGGAACTGGCAGGGGAAGCAGCCGGCGAGGTCGCCGAGGGCCGGTACGACGTGCGGCCGGCCTTCGCGGAGCGGGGCATCGTGCTCGGCTGCGACGGGCTCCACGAGGCGTGGCGCGACTGGCTGCCGTTCGCGAGCCGGAACGGGCTGACGTCGGTGTTTTTCCACGACACGCCGCCGAGCCGCTGGGAGGCGCAGGAGGGGGACGGCGCGGGGCGGCTGTTCGCGCTGTGGGACCGGGAAGGCGGCGAGATTGCGGCGGAGGCGCAGCGGCTCGGGCTGCGGCTCGAATTCGGCGGCCACCATCTATCGACGCTGCTGCCGCGGGAAGCGTTCGCGCAGCACCCCGAATGGTTCCCGCTGCGGGAGGGGGAGCGGCAGCCGCGGCACAACCTGTGCGTCTCGGACGCGGGGGCGCGCGGCGCTGCAGGAGGGGGCCAGGCGGTTCTTCGCGCGGTTCCCGGGGTTCGCGGTGTACCACCTGTGGGCCGACGACCTGCGTGCGGGCGGCTGGTGCGCGTGCGGCGGCTGCGCCGGGATGACGCCTTCGGACCAGGCGCTGGAGGCAACGAACCTGGTGGCGGAGGCGCTGGAGCGGGTGGACCCGGCGGCGCAGGTGGCGCACCTCGCCTACCACGACACGCTCGAGGCACCGCAGCGGGTGCGCCCGCGCGCGAACGTGGCGGCACTCTGGGCGCCGCGGAACCGGTGCTACGCGCATGCGCTGGACGACGGCGGATGCCGGCGGAACCGGTAGCACCTCGCGGGGCTGGAGCGGCTGGCGGCGTGGTTCGGCGGGCCGGAGCGGGTGCGGGTGTTCGAGTACTACAGCGACGGCATCCTGTTCAAGTGGATGGCGCCGCCGCTGCTGGAGGTCATTCCCGGCGACCTGGCGGCCTACGCGCGGCTGGGGGTCGGGGCGGTGTTCGACCTCGCGGTGGCGCCGCGGCCGTGGACGGGGCCGGCCTGGCACGGGTGGTGGTTCGCGCGGTGCGCGTGGGACGGCGGCGGCGACCCGGCGGCCGGGCTGGAGGAGTTCACGCGCGGGTGCTTCGGCGAGCTGGCGGGAGCGTTCGCAGCGATGTACCGGCGGCTGGATGCGGCCTGCGGGCTGCTGCTCGAGCGGGGCGACCTGGAGCCAGGGCCACGGTTCGACGTGCTCGATTACGGGGACAGCCCGCGGGCAGAACTGCGAGCGCTGGCAGGGCGCGCGCGGGAGGCGCTGGCGGAGTTCGCGGCGGCGGCGCAGGCGCTGCCGGTGGCGGTTCGCGCGGGCCTGCCGCTGGAAGCGGTCGACGAGCTGGCGCCGACGGCGGCGGCGGGGATGCACCTCGCGGAGCGGGTCATCGCGTGGGACGCGGCGCTCGACGGGCGGCGGGAGGAGGCGGTGGCGCACCTGCGGATGGCCGACGTTCACCTCCGAGCGCTGGGGGACTGGTACCATGCGCATGCGCGGCCGGCGTGGGAGACGCTGGGCGAGCCGATGCTGCGCGGCGCGCGCTGGCATACCGACCAGGTGCGGGCGCTGTGCGGCTGACCGAAACCTGAACGTTGACGTTCGCGTCAATGTGGTAGACTGGGGCCTGAGATGACGGATTCGACCAGCCAGGAACGGTTTCTGCAGATTGGCGAGGCGGCGGAGCGCGCCCAGCTGACGCAGCGGACGCTGCGGTACTACGAAGAGAAGGGGCTGCTGGCGCCGCCGACGCGGATGGAGGGCGGCTTCCGGCTGTATTCGCCGGAGGACATGGAGCGGATCGAACGGATCCGGCAGCTGAAGGAGCTGCTCGGCTTCTCGCTGGCCGAGATTAAGGAGATGCTCGACGCGGAGGACGTGCGGCTGCAGATCCGGGCGGGGTGGCGCGCCGATGCCGACGCCGCGGAGAAGGCCGAAAAGCTGCGGCGGGCGCGGGAGGTGACGCTCCACCAGATCCAGCTCATCGACCAGAAGATGGCGAAGATGGCCAGCATGCGGGATGAGCTGGCGGAGCGGATTCGCAAGTACGACGAGTGGCTGCTGAAGCACAGCGAAGCGGCAGCGGCGAACGCCGACGCGCCGCAGGGCGAAGGGACGGCCGCCGCGAGCTCCTGAGCGTTATGCCGGCGCCAGCACGACGCCGCCGGATCGGCTACGCTGTGCGGCGATGGCTGTGAACGACCGGCTCGGGCGCCCGCTGCGGGACCTGCGGATTTCGATCACGGACCGGTGCAACTTCCGGTGCGTGTACTGCATGCCGCGGGAGGTGTTCGGGCCGGACTACCAGTTCCTCCGGCGGGACGAGCTGCTGACGTACGAAGAGATCGCGCGGGTCGCGCGGGTGCTCGTGGGGCTCGGGGTCGAAAAGATCCGGATTACGGGCGGCGAGCCGCTGGTGCGGCGGGATCTCGACCAGCTGGTGCGCGCGCTGCGGGGGATCGAAGGGCTGCGCGACCTCACGCTGACGACGAACGGGAGCCTCCTGCGGGCGCAGGCGCGGCGGCTGGCCGAGGCGGGGCTGCAGCGCGTGACGGTGTCGCTGGATTCGCTGGACGACGCGGTGTTCCGGGCGATGAACGACGCGGGGGTCGGGGTGGACACGGTGCTGGACGGCATCGCCGCGGCGCGGGAGGCCGGGCTGTGGCCGATCAAGGTGAACGCGGTGGTGAAGCGGGGGATGAACGACCACACGGTCGTGGACCTCGCGCGGTACTTCCGCGGGACGGGGATCATCGTGCGGTTCATCGAGTTCATGGATGTCGGCGCGACGAACGGGTGGCGGCTCGACCACGTGGTGACCGGGCGGGAGATCATCGAGCGGATCGGGCGGGAGTTCCCGCTGGAGTCGGCGGAGGCGAACTACCGGGGCGAAGTGGCGCAGCGGTGGCGGTACGTCGACGGCGCAGGGGAGATCGGCGTCATCACCTCGATTTCGCAGCCGTTCTGCGGCGACTGCACGCGGCTGCGCCTTTCGCCGGAGGGCGAGCTCTACACCTGCCTGTTCGGCGCGAAGGGGCACGACCTGCGGGCGGTGCTGCGGGGCGGGGCGAGCGACGCGGAGCTGGCGGAGTTCGTGGCGGGCGTGTGGCGGGCGCGCGACGACCGGTATTCAGAGCTGCGGACGGAGGCGACGGCGGGGCTGCCGAAGGTGGAGATGTCGCACATCGGCGGGTGACGGTTCGCTGGCGAACTCGATTCGGATGGCGTAGGCTGCCGCGCATCTTCGAAACGGAGGCGCGGTGATGACGGTTCGAGAGGAGTTCGCGGCGACGGTCGCGGACGGGGTGATGTCGGGGCCGCTGCGGCGGTCGGTGAACAACTCGGCGCAGGCGAAGGGGTCGATCCACGACGACGCGACGGCGACGAAGCTGGGGTTCCGCGGCGGGACGGTCGCGGGGTCGATCCACATGGAGCTGTTCCCGCCGCTGCTGCGGGAGGCGTGGGGGCGGCGGTGGTTCGAGCGGGGAACGCTTTCGATGTACTTCCTGAACGCGACGACGGACCGGGAGGCGGTGCAGGCGCACCTGCGCGTGCCGCCGGCGGGCGCGGCCGATGCGCAGGTGGAGGCGTGGGTGCTGCGGGAGGACGGCATGCAGGTGGCGCAGGGCACGGCGTCGGTCGGCGAGCCGGGGGTGCCGACGGCGCTGCTGGCGCGGCCGCTGGAGCGGTTCGAGCCGGGCGAGCTGCGCATCCTGGCGAACGTGCAGAAGGGGCACCGGTTCGAGCCGGTGACGGTGCGCTGCGCGCCGGAGGAGCAGGAGCGGCGGCTGGCGGTGACGACGGAGCCGATGGACTGGTACCGGAGCGAGGGGTCGCCGTGGGGCGCGCCGCCGGTGATGATCGCGCCGCTCGTGCAGATGCTCTATGCGAAGAGCGTCGCGCAGGTGCGGGGCGGCTTCGGGGCGGTGGGGCTGTTCGGGGCGATCGAAATCCGCAACGTGAACGGGCCGGCGCTCGTGGGCGAGGCGTACACGTGCACGGGTGAGGTGATCGCCGTGGGGCAGAGCCCCAAGACGGAGTACCTGTGGTTCGAGACAGGGCTCGACGACGCCGGCGGGAAGCGGGTGGCGGAGATGCGGATGCTGCTGCGGTTCATGAAGGCCTCGAGCAGCCTCTACCCGGAGCTGCAGCAGGGCTGAGGACCGGGGAAAAGGAACGGCCCCGGCCGGCGGAAGGAGGAACACCGGCCGGGGCCCAGCCACGCCGAGGGGTTCGGCAGGCGTACCGTACCACTTTTGAGATGAGATATCAATAGGGCCACCCGGCGGGTCAGCCGCCGGGGGCGGGCTCGCGGGCGGCGGCGTTGAAGATCCCGCGCGCCATGAGCGACGCCTCGGCGCGGCGGCGGGCGGCGTAGACCTCGGCGCGCGCCGCGTGCGCCTCGCGGTCCTCGGGGGCGGCCGCCGCCGCGAGCTCGACGAGGTGGCACGCGAGGCGCAGCTCGCCGGCCGAGGCGAGCTCCCTCGCGCGCGCGACGAGGGCCCGCGCCCCGCCGGCGAGGGCCGCGAGCTCGCGCGCGAGCGCGGCGAACGGGGCGGGCTTGAGATGCGCAGGGTTCCCGTCGTACCAGCCCCCGTACTGCCGCCACACGTTGCGCACGACGAACTCGGGCTCGTCGTAGAAGGGGCGCAGATAGGGGCGCTCGAGGAGGTCGGCGGGGAGCCGCACCTCGTGCAGGATCGCGTCGAGGGGCATGCCGGCGTTCATGCGCTCGAGCGTCTCGTTCGCACGAGGGACTCGAGGCGCGGCCGCGGTCTCGTCGAGCGGCGCGGGCGATGCGGTCGCGGCGCCGCAGACGGGCAGCGCCGTGCGCTGGGGATGCAGGAGCCCCGGCGTCCATCGCCGCCATGGCGCGGAGGGCCTGCCGCCCACTCGAGGGGGTAGCGCTGGACCTTCTGGGGGTTGCCGGCGTTGGGGGAGCGCCAGATGACGAAGTCGCCGGCGCAGATCGCGCGCTTCAGCGCGGGGATCCACGACCCAGAGAGTGGTCGTCGGTCTCGCCGCTTGCGCGTGGCGGAGCTCGAAGGCGAGGCCACCCTGCTCGACGCGGTAGGCCCGCCGCGTCCTCGAAGGCGACGTCGGGGTCGACGGAGGCGGGTCGAGCCTTCGAAACGCTCTTCGGCGCTGAGCCGATCGCGACGCGCGCGGCGAGGAACTGGCGGGCGTTGATGCGATGGCGGTTGTAGCCCGCGGTGCGGGTGTAGCGGTCGAAGCGGCGGGGAACGTTGGCGTGGGCGATGACGCGGGGGCGGGGATAGCCGCGGGCCTCAGCGTCGGCATCGAACGCGGGCATGCCGCCGACGTGGTCGAAGTGGCCGTGGGTGTAGACGACGTTGCGGATGGGGCGGTCGTCCCAGGCGCGGATGGCGTCGACGACGCGCTGGCCGTGGTTGCGGCCGCTGGTGTCGACGATGACGAGGCCGTCGGCGGTCTGAATGGCGATGGAGAGGCCGAAGCCGGTCGCGAGGGCGATGCCGGGGACGACTTCGAAGAGGCGGCCGGCGGAGCCGGTGCCCTGGCTGGCAGCTTCGTCGCCGGCCCAGGCGCGGTCGGCCTGTTCGCGGATGGATTCCATGGCGCACCTCCTTCGCGGGGCGGATTGTCGCGCGCCGCGGCGGGCGCGGGAAGGGGCTGCCGGGAGGGCAGCCCCGAGGTCGAGAGCGGGTTCGAGGTCGACGGCTACTGGCCGGCGACCGGCGCCGAGAGGGGCGCGCCGAGCGGGCGGACGGGCTCGTCGATGGGGACGGCGCGACGCTCCGGGGGGAGCGGCTTCGGGTACCAGCGGTCTTCGAACTCGTTGAACTTGTCGCGGAGGTTGGGCATGACCTTTTCGGCGAACATCTGCGTGTTGTAGATGGCGACGTCGCGCGGCATCGAGCCCATCTGGAGCAGGAGCATGAGGTGGCCGATGCGGAGGTTATCGGCGAGTTCGTTGAGCTTTTCGGTGACGTAGTCGGGACCGCCGGCGATGACGTAGCCCTGTTCGACGAGGCCTTCCCAGCTGAGGCGGGCCTTGGCGTTCTGCTGGGCCTGTTCGAACTGGGATTTGATGCCGGCCTTGACGGTGCGGAGGGTGCGGTAGCCGGGGGCGTCGGCGAAGCCGGGGTAGACGTGGAGGCAGCGGTTGTAGAAGTAGTCGATGTGGGGCCAGTAGAGCTCCTTGGCCTCGGCGGCGTTATCGGCGACGCAGACGACCTGGGCGAAGCCGGCGTGGTAGGGGTTCGGCTCGACGCCCTTATCGCGCATGCGGGCCCAGAAGCCGTCCATGATGGCCTGGGCGCGCTTGTAGCCGGAGTAGGAGAGGTAGGAGTAGAGGTAGCCCATATCGGCGCACCACTCCCAGGTCTCGATGGAGCCGCCGCCGGGGATCCAGACGGGCGGGTTCGGCTTCTGGAGGGGCCGTGGCCAGGGGTTCATGTAGCGGATCTGGGTGTACTTGCCGTTGAAGTGGGTGACGCCCTCGTTGTGCCAGGCCTGCATGATGAGGTCGTGGGCCTCGTAGTAGCGCTCGCGGAGCTGGGCGCCGGGGACGCCGTAGGCGAAGTTGGTATCCATGCTGGTGCCGACGGGGAAGCCGGCGACGAGGCGGCCGCCGGAGAGGATATCGAGCATGGCGAACTCTTCGGCGACGCGGAGGGGCGGGTTGTAGAGGGCGATGGAGTTGCCCATGACGACGATGGCGGCGCGGTTGGTGCGGCGGGTGAGGGTGGCCGCCATGATGTTTGGGCTCGGCATCAGGCCGTAGGCGTTGCTGTGGTGTTCGTTGACGCAGATGCCGTCGAAGCCGACTTTTTCGGCGAACTCGAGCTCATCGAGGTATTCGTGGTAGACGGCGTTCGCCTTTTCGGCGTCGAAGAGGCCGTAGTCGACATCGACCCAGACGGAGCGGTGCTTCTTCTGGAAGTCGTCCGGCAGGTAGGGCCAGGGCATGAGGTGGAACCAGTGGAACTTCACGGCAGGGGCCTCCTCGCGGGTGGGCTGGACGGGCGGCCGGCATTTCGCCAGTCCCGAACGGTTTGGGGAGTATAGCAGGATGGGGGCGACGAAACGGCAAGGAGGCGGGGCGGCCGGTCAGGGGAGGGGCGACGTTGATGACGACGAGCTGGGGCTGGCTGCCGACGGTGTAGCCGGAGGGGAAGTACTGGCCATCGACGAGGACGCCGATGACGGCGCCGACGCGGTTGGCGCAGTCTTCACCGGCAGCGTAGAAATCGATGCCGAAGCCGCCGTCGGTGTTCAGGCGGGAGGGGCCGGGGACGCCGTCGAACGTGACGAAGACTTCGAGGGTGCCGGCGGGCACCGGTGTGCCGCCGCGCGTGAGCGCGCCCGCGACGCGGGCGGTGGGGAGGACGCCGGGGCCGACCGAGCCGGGCGGGCAGTAGGGGCGGGCGGCGGCTGGCGCCGGCGTCGGGGTGGGGGTCGGGGCGGGCGGGGGAGCGCCGCCGGACTGGCCGCCGGTCGTGCCGCCCGAGCCGCCGGGGTTGCCGGCCGGGCGGGCGGTGGGGGTCGGGGTCGCGGCGGGGGTGGGGGTGCCGGGGGTGGGGCTGGGCGAGGGGGAGGGCGTCGGGGTGACGGTCGCGGTCGGCGTCGCCGAGGGGGTCGGCGTGGCGGTCACCCCGGGGGAGGCGGGGGGCGGGGCGGGGTCGCCGCCGCGGATGAGGAGCCAGGCGCCGACGGCGGCGAAGATGACGCCGAGGATGCCGAGGGCGGTCCAGCCGAGGGCCTGGCGGGCGGGGGTGGCGAAGAACGAGGCGAGCCAGCTCATCCGGCTACAGGGTACGGGAGCGGCGGCGCGCCGTCAGGGGGCGGCGGGCGGTTCGGCCGCGAACCAGTGGTCGATGGCGCGCGGGGCGGTGCTGGGGGAAGGGGAGGGATACCCAGCCGCCACCGCGGCGGGCGGATTCGTAGGCGGCGCAGATGATTTCGAGGACGCGGAGGGCGTCGCGGCCGGGGAAGCGCGGCTCGACGCGGCCGGCGGCGGCCTCGGCGAAATGCTCGAGCTCCTGCGGGAAGCCGAACTGCCAGGCTTCTTCGTACATGACATGCTGCCAGCCGGGAAGCCGGCCGGGCTCTGCGGACTCGGGGTCGCGGTAGAGGTCGATGGCGGGCGCGCGCTCGAGGTTGGCGGCGAGGCGGCCGCGGGCGCCGACGATTTCGAGGAGGTCGGCGCCGCCCGGGAGGGCCCAGGAGGCTTCGACCGTGGCGAGCGCGCCGCCGGGGAAGCGGAGGTGGACGGTGGCGTGGTCGTCAGCGGGCGTGCGGGCAGCGTGGCGGAAGCGGCCGAGAACGGCCGCGACGGCTTCGGGCCAGGCATCGAGCTGGCGGCAGGCGAGGGCGATGCCGTGGCAGCCGATATCGATGAGGGCGCCGCCGCCGGCGCGGCTGATGTCCCAGAACCAGTCGGCATAGGGGCCGGCGTGGCCCTGCTGCTGGCGGAGGAGGTACGGCTGGCCGATTTCGCCGCGGCGGACGAGAGCGCGGACGCGCTCGTACATCGGGGCGAAGAGGAGGTTTTCGGCGCAGAGGAGGAGGACGCCGGCGCGGTCGCAGGCTTCGACCATTTCAGCTGCTGCGGGGAGACCGGGGGCGAGGGGCTTTTCGCAGAGGACGTGTTTGCCGGCGGCCGCGGCGGCCAGGGCGACGGGGAGGTGGAGGTCGTTGGGGGCGGCGATGACGACGGCGTCGACCGGGGCTTCGCCGATGAGCTGGCGCCAGTCGTCGAACGCGGCGGGGATGCCCCAGCGGTCAGCGAAGGCGCGGGCGGAGCGCGGCGAGGCGACGGCGGTGATTTCGACAGCCGGCACGCGGCGGGCCGCGTGGGCGTAGACGCCCGCGATGAACCCGGCGCCGACGAGGCCGAGGCGGAGCGGCATGGAGGGAATCGTGCCGCGGGCGGCGCCGGCTGTCGACCGGGCGTCAGGCGAGGAGCGCGGCGAGGGCGCGGTCGAGATCGTCGAACCCGGGCAGGACGGCGTCTGCACCGGCGGCGCTGAGGTCGTGCGCGGTGTAGCGGCCGGTGGCGACGGCGACGGAGCGGGCCCCGGCGGCGCGGGCCGCGGCAACGTCGAGCGGGGTATCGCCGATGACCACGGCGGAGGCCGGGTCCGGGGATGCGCCGATGGCGGCGGCGAGGGCGGCGATGCCGGCGCGGACGAGGCCTGCCCGCTCGGTGTGGTCGTCGCCGAAGCCGCCGGCAGCGAAGCGGTGCCAGAGGCCGAAGTGGCCGAGCTTGGCGCGAGCGCCGGCGCGGAGGTTGCCGGTGGCGAGGCCGATGCCCGGCAGTTCGCGGGCGAGGGCATCGAGGAGCGGTTCGACGCCGGGGAGGATTTCGCCGCCTTGTTCGCGGAGGGCGGCCGGCAGCTCTTCGAGGTAGGCGTCGCGCACCTCCGGGAAGCGGGCTGCGGGGCTGCCGCAGCGCTGGAGGACTTCGGCGATGATAGCGCGGTCGGTGCGGCCGTCGAAGCGGATGCCGGCGGTGGCGGCCGGGACGCCGGTGACGCGTTCGAAGGCGCGGTCGAGGGCCAAGCGGCCGGCGCCGCTGGTGGCGATGAGGGTGAGGTCGATATCGAAGAGGAGGAGTGGGGGCACGGGGGCCAGTGTACGGGCGCGCGGCGGGCGCGGCGGTGAGGCAGGAGGCGGCTGCGTGAATTTCCGATAGCGGGACTTTCGAACGCGGTTCGGCTTTGTTAGCATGCGGCGAAGCAGCCGATGGAGGGACAGCGCCATGACGGACACGACGACGAATGAGGTGCCGCTGGGCATCGCTCTGACGCCCCTGAACCCGGAGTACCAGCGGGACCCGTTCAGCCTGCTCGACCGGGTGCGGGAAGCGGACCGGGTGGTGTGGGACGAGCAGTTCGGGCGGTGGCTGGTGGCGCGGTTCGAGGACGTGCACGCCATCCTGAACGACCGCGACCTGCTGGTGGACCCGCGGAAGGCGAACGAGAAGTCGTTCAACGCGATGTTCCGGCAGCGGCTGCTGGGAGAGGACCGGGAGCCGAGCATGCTGTTCCAGGACCCGCCGGTGCACACGCGGCTGCGGGGACTTGTCTCGAAGGCGTTCACGCCGCGGGCGATCGAGCGGATGCGGGGGCGGATCGAGGAGATCGCGAACGAGCTGTGCGACCGGGTGGAGGGGCAGGCGCGGTTCGACCTGATGGCGGCGTTCTGCCAGCCGTACCCGACGATCGTGATCGCGGAGATGCTCGGGGTGGACCCGAAGGACCAGGCCGACTTCAAGCGGTGGACGGATGACAGCGTGGCGGCCGGCTTCGACCCGTTCGCGAGCGAGGAGACGCGGCAGAAGGCGATGAAGGCCGGCGAGGAGCTGCAGGCGTACCTGCGGCGGGTCATCGCGGAGCGGCGCGCGGAGCCGCGGGACGACCTGATCACGGCGATGCTGAAGGCGGAGGACAACGGCGACTTCCTGAACGACGAGGAAGTGCTCTCGATGATCGGGCTGCTGCTGGCGGCGGGGAACGTGACGACGACGGACCTGCTCGGGAACGGGATGAAGAACCTGCTGCAGCATCCGGACCAGACGCAGCTGCTGCGGGAGCGGCCCGAGCTCATCGAGAACGCCGTGGAAGAGATGCTGCGGTACGAAGGGCCGGTGACCTTCAGCGGGCGGATTCTCCCGGACGACCGGGTGGTGGCGGGCTGCCCGATGCACAAGGGCGATTCGATCACCGTCGCGCTGGGCGGGGCGAACTACGACCCGCGGCTCCACAAGGACCCGCACAGGTTCGACGTGACGCGGGAGGACATCGACCATGTCGCGTTCGGCGGCGGGCGGCGGTACTGCCTGGGCGCGCCGCTGGCGCGGCTGGAGGCGCAGATCGGGGTGCGGGTGCTGCTGAGCCGGTTCCCGGCGATGCGGCTGGCGCCGCAGGAGCTGAAGTGGAAGCGCGTGCCGGGCTTCCGGGGGCTCGAAGAGCTGTGGGTCGAGGTGTAGTCAGCCGACGCCGGGGTTGACGGGGGCGTCACCGATGACGCCCTCGCGGCGGAGTTCGTCGATGCGGGCCTCATCGAGGCCGAGGAGCCCGCGCAGGATTTCATCGTTGTGCTCGCCGAAGAGCGGGGCGTGGCGGCGCGGCCAGGGGTCGGCCTCGCGGAGGCGCCAGGCGGTGCGCGGCTGCTTCCACGGGTGCATGCGCGGGTGCGGGAGTTCGACCCAGAAGCGCCGGGCGGCGAGGTGGGGGTCGTCGTGGATGGCGACGGTATCGAGGACGCGGCCCGCGGGGATGCCGGCGCGAGCGAGGAGTTCGAAGGCCTCCTGCGGGTCGCGGGCGGCGAGGGCGTCGGCGAGGCGGGCATCGATGACGTCGTGGTCACCCGGGCCGCCGGGGAGCGCCGGGTCGATGCCGAGAAGCGCGGCGGCGCGCTCCCACTCCTCGCGCGTGCGGAGGGTGAGGGCGAGCCACTGCTCTTCGCCGGCGCAACGGTAGACGCCCTGGGCGAAGGCGCGCGGGTCGCGGTTGCCGCGGTGGACCGGGGTTTCGCCGCGGAGGGAGGCGGCGACGAACGCTTCGCCGATGAGGGAAGAGAGGACTTCGCGCTGGGCGAGGTCGATGAAACAGCCCCGGCCGGTGCGGCGGCGCTGGACGAGGGCGAGCGCGACGGCGGCAGCGGCGGCCTTGCCGGCGACGGGGTCGCCGTAGGAGATGCCGGTCTTGAAGGGGACGCCGTCGTCGCCGTAGCCGGTCATGGAGGCGAGGCCGCTCATCTGCTCGATGATGGGGCCGAAGCCGACGTGGTGGCGCTCGGGGCCGGTCTTCCCGTAGCCGGCCATCGAGACGAGGATGATGTCGGGCCGGACCTGGCGGAGGACGTCGTAGCCGAGCTGGAGGTTATCGAGGACGTCGGCGCGGTAATTTTCGATGACGACGTCGCAGTGGGGAACGAGCTGGAGGAACGCGGCGCGGCCGAGCGGATGGGCGAGGTCGAGGGTGAGGGACTTCTTGTCGCGGTTGTAGTCGTTGAAGTAGTAGGAGGAGTTCCAGGGCTCATCGACGCCGGGCTGGGGGATGAGGGTGCGGATGTTGTCCCAGGCGCGGGGGGATTCGATTTTGATGACCTCGGCGCCCATCTCGGCGAGGGTGCGGGTGGCGTAGGGGCCGGCCCACATCATGGTGAGGTCGGCGATGCGGATGCCTTCGAGGGGGAGGCGCTTCACGGGCGGGTGCTCCATGTTGCGAGGATGTCGGCGGCGGGGACCGGTTCGTTCAAACGGCCGGGACGCCAGGGGAGGCCGAGGAACGGGCGGCCGGGGATGCGGGCGGTCCCGTCCGGAGTCTCGACGGTGTCGAAGAAGCCGCGCTCGCGGAGGGAGGGGTTGTCGAGGAGTTCGCGCGGGGTGACGACGGCGCCGATAGGGACGCGGTGGCGGACGCCAAGTTCGAGGAGCTCGGCTTTCGTGCGCTCGCCGAACCAGGCGTAGAGCTTGGCCTGGAGTTCGTCGTCGTGGTTGGGGCGTTCGAGGGGGTCGCGGAAGCGCGGCTCATCGAGCTCGGGGTCGCCGAGGAGGGCGAAGAGGGCGGGCACCTGCCGCTCGAGGGCGCAGACGCCCGCGTAGCCGTCGGCGCAGGGGTAGAGGCCCCAGACGGCGCGGACGTGGTTGCCGGAGCGGATGCTGACGGCGCCTTCGTAGGCGCCGCGGGGGCCGTAGAGTTCGAGCATGCCGGCCATGGATTCCTGGAGCGAGATATCGACCCAGTCGCCTTCGCCGCTGATGAGGGCGCCGAAGTACGCGGTAATGGCGGCGCCGGCGGCATCGAGGCCGCCAAGGTAGAGCGCCTGCGAGCCGCCAGTGACGAGCGGTTCGCGCTGGTACATGCCGGTGAGGGACATGATGCCGCCCATCGCGAAGGCGGTGATGTTCGTCGCCGGGAAGGATGCGTAGGGGCCGTCCTGGCCGTACGGGGTGATGGAGACGATGACGAGCTCCGGGCGCGAGGCGCGGAGGGCGGCAGGGTCGAGGCCGCGGGCGGCGAGGGCGCCGGGCGGGCCGTCCTCGATGATGATGTCGGCGGCGCGGGCGAGGGCGAGGAGGTCGCCGGGGGAGGAAGCCTGCACGCGGCGCTTGCCGGGGAGGAGGTAGACGGCCTCGTCTGGCGTGAGGCCCTCGGTCTCGGGGTCGACGCGGACGACGTCGGCGCCGAACCCGGCGAGCCAGCGGGCGGCAAAGGCGGCAGGGATGCCGCCGCCGATTTCGAGGACGCGGACGGCATCGAGGGGGAAGGGGTCGGCTGTCGGTGCTTCCATCGCCGGCGGATTCTACCGGGATGGAGTGCGCGGGTCAGTCGAGGTAGACGTCGCCGAGGGGCTCGCGGGGGACGTCGTCGTTCGCGTTGATCATGTGGCGGGCGAGGACGGTGAGGCGCTCGAAGATGGGGTCCTGGATGGCGCGGGGGACGCCGGCTTCGGTCCAGGCTTCGCGCATGAGGCGGAGCCAGCGGCCAGCCGCGCGTTCGTCGATGACGAACGGAAAGTGGCGTCGGCGGAGGCGGGGGTGGCCGTAGCGCTCGCTGTAGCTCGGAGGCCCGCCGAGCCACTGTTCGAAGAACCAGGCGAGCTTCTTCTTGCCGGGCTCGAGGTCCTCGGGGTAGAGGGGGCGGAGGACGTCGTCGGCTTCGACGCGGGCGTAGAAGGCCTCGACGATGCGGGCGACGGTTTCGGCGCCGCCGACCTGGTGGTAGGGGGCGGCGGCAGAGGTTTCGGAGGGGTTCATACCACGATGATAGCGGGGGGCGCGGGGCGGGGGAGCGGCCGAGGGGGTAAGATGGTGGGAGCCGGGCGGACGGCGGTGCCGGTGCGCGCGCCCTCGTAGCTCAATCGGATAGAGCAGCTGACTTCGGATCAGCAGGTTGTGGGTTCGAGTCCTGCCGAGGGCGCCATGCTTGCAGCAACGCGAAGGTGCGGCGCGACCGGGGACGGCGGAACGGCCGGCTTTTTGCGACGTTCATGCGAATCCTCGACAGCAGCAGCGACGACCTGTCGCATGATCGCGACAGATTGGCGACACAGGTTTCGAGTTGTTCGCGCGATGTTCGCCGTTCAGAGGGGCGGGTATACTCTCGCGCATTCTTCGCGGGGAGGGCGAACGAGATGTCGCAGCAGAGCAGCCACTGGCCGCTGACGCTGACGGTATTGAGCGCGCTGGTCGTGCTCGGTTCGGTGGGGCCGTGGGCCTCGGTGCTGTTCGTCACGGTGAACGGTACGGAAGGGGACGGCGCCTTCACGGCGGTGTTCGGCGGCGTGGGCATCCTGCTCGCGGCGCTGAGCTTCAAGCAGCAGAGCCGCTGGAAATACGGCGCCATCGCCGGGCTCGGCGGCATCTCGGCGGTGATCGGCGTCATCGACTGGGCGGACATCGCGAGCGAGCCGGAGAGCGAGATGGGATTTGGCGTACAGGTGGAATGGGGGCTCGTGCTGATGACGCTGGCAGCGATGGCGAAGACCGTCGCCGGCGGGGCAGCGTTCTGGGGGCTGCAGCGGAGCGCCGCGGCCGACCGAGCAGCGGCGCCGGCAGTGCCCGCGGCGGCACTCGATCGGACGGCCGGGAACCCGGCCGTCATCGGCGCGGGGCCCGGTGCGGACCCCGCGGCGGAGCGGGGCGGCGAGGCTGCAGCAGACGACCGCTGGGAACCGGAGACGTTCCCGGCGCCGGCCGCGCCGGCCGCGAAACCGGAACGGCGGGACCCATTCCGGCGCGCGTGACGGGGCCGGGCAGGTCAGTCGCGGGACATGATGACCTGGCCGGCCTGGACGACGCGGTCGACACGGATGAGGACGGCGATGCCGCGGCGCTCGGGGTCGCGGTCGAGTTCGACCTGGATGGTGCGGTCCATGACCTGCTGGCGGAGGGGGCCATCGCGGTGGAGTTCGGCGGCGCCGAAGAACTTCCACGCGAGGCGGGTCTTCGCGTTGCGGTAAAGGAGGCAGACGCGGGGGTTGGCCTCGAGGTTGCGGAGGGTCTGGCCGTGGGCGCGCTCCCAGAAGGCGAGGTGCTCGGCATCGAAGACCATGGCGCTGCCCTTGAAGGCGATGTCGGGTTCGCCAGTCGCGGGGTCGGCGGTCGCGACGATGACGGGCGCGCCATCGGCGAGGGCGGTTTCGAACGCCCGGCGCATATCGTCGGTGAGGGCGATCATGGGCGGCTCCGGGGAAGGGGTGTGCGGATGAGGGTAGCGGGCGAGGGCGCGGCTCACCAGCGCTCGTGGTGGACGAGTTCCTCGAGCGGGAGCCGCTTGCGGGCGACGGCCGGGGGCGGGCCGGAGCGCTCGGGGTCGAGGTAGCCGAAGCCGATGACGCGGTTGATGAAAACCTCGGCAGGGATGCCGAGGAGACCGCGCAGCGCTTCTTCGGGCAGGTGCGCGGGGCAGGAGCCGATGCCGTCGTTCCAGGCTGCGAGCATCATGTTCTGGGCGCAGCGGCCGGCATCGAAGGGGTGTTCGCGGACCTGGGTGATGACGATGACGACCGCGGCATCGGCGAGCCAGCGGGCCATCGGGCTGAGGTCGGCGAGGCCCTGCTTGCCTTCGGGGGACTGGACGACGATGAAGCGGTTCGGTTCGGAGTTCTTCGAGGACGGGGTCATCCGGCCGGCCTGGAGGATGCGGCGGAGGGATTCGGCCGGGATCGGCTGGGGCAGGAAGGCGCGGCGGTCGCGCTTGGAGATGGTTCCGCGGTAGAGGTCCATGGGCGGGATTGTACGCGAGCACCCGGAGGCGCTGGTTGACGGACGGGCGCGGGGCGGCAAGACTCTCGGGGCCCCTCATGCTGGCACCGGTGTGCCCGGGGGAGTTCGAGCGCGGGGAAGGAGCCATGGCGGAGACACCCCTCGGGGAGCTGATCGACCTGCCGGCGCTGGAGCGGTTCGTCAACGAGCACGTGCCGGGGGCGCCGGGCCCGATTTCGGTGGAGAAGCACGTCGCGGGCTTTTCGAACGAGACGTTTTATGTCATGCGCGGCACCGAGCAATGGGTGATGCGGCGGCCGCCGCGGGGGCCGCTGCTGCCGACGGCGCACGACGTCATCCGGGAGTACCGGTACATCGCGGCGCTGTACGGGAAGGCGCGGGTGCCTCGGCCGGTGGCGGTGTGCGAGGACGCCTCGGTCATCGGGGCGCCGTTCTACCTGATGGAGCGGCTGGACGGGACGGTGATCCGGTCCGAGGTGCCGGCGGCGTACGACACGCCGGAGGGCCGGCGGCGGGTGGCGGAGGAGCTGGTCGACGCGCTGGTGGAGCTGCACGCGGTGGACTGGCAGGCGGCGGGCCTGACCGGAAAGGGGGAGACGTACCTGCCGCGGCAGGTGGAGCGGTGGGCGAAACAGTGGGAGCTGACGCGGCCGCGGACGCGGGAGCTGCCGGGGCTCGACGAGGCGACGGACTGGCTGCGCGCGCGCATCCCGGCCGAGGCGGACGTGGCGGTGGTGCACGGGGACTACAAGCTGGACAACGTGATCTTCGCGCACGGGGAGCCGCGGCTGCTGGGCATCCTCGACTGGGAGATGGCGACGATCGGCGACCCGCTGGCGGACCTCGGCTGGCTGCTTTCGACCTGGGGCGACCAGGGCGACCCGCCGGGGACGCGGCAGCTGAACAACCGCTCGACGCTGACCGAGCTGGAGGGCTTCCCGACGCGGGAGGAGATGGCGGCGCGGTACGAGGCGAAGAGCGGGCGTTCGATGAAGCACTTCGGGTTCTACAGCGTGCTGGCGGTGTACAAGATGGCGGTCATCCTCGAAGGGCTGTACATGCATTACCTCGAGAAGACGGCCTCGAACCCGGGCGCTGCGGAGTTCGAATGGTACGTGCCGGTCCTGATCGACCGGATGCATCGATTGATGGGGGAATCGAACTGAATGGCTGAGAAGCGACTGTCACTTTCCGTTCCGCTCGACGGTGTGGGGCTGCGGGAGCACCCGGAGATTTGCCAGGAGGCGGAGCGGCTGGGCTACACGGACGCGTGGTCGTACGAGGTGGACGCGATCGACGCGTTCACGCCGCTGGCGGTGATCGGGCTGCACACGAACCTGCGGCTGGGCACGGCGATCGCGAACGTGTACACGCGCGGGCCGGCGACCCTGGCGGAGACGGCCGCCGGGGTGGCGGAGGTGGCGCCGGGGCGGTTCAACCTGGGCATCGGCTCGGGTTCGCAGCCGATCGTGGAGCTGTGGAACAGCGGGAAGTTCCGGAAGCCGGCGACGCGGGTCCGGGAGATGACGCTGTTCCTGCGGCGGGCGTTCGCCGGTGAGCGCGTGGTGTTCGAAGGGGAGACGTTCCGGGTGGACGGCTTCCGGATGAGCAAGCCGCCGAGCCAGCCGATCCCGATCCACGTGGCGGCGCTGCGGGAGGGGATGCTGCGGGTCGCGGGGGAGGTCGGCGACGGCGCGATCATCAACTGGCTCTCGGCGGAGGACGTGAAGAAGAGCGTCGGCGTGGTCCGGGAGGCAGCGAAGGCGGCCGGGCGGAACCCGGACGAGGTGGAGATCACGGCGCGGCTGATGGTGTGCATCGACCCGCTCACGCCGGAGGTGGGGCAGCTGCAGCGCCGGCACCTGAACGCCTACCTGAACGTGCCGGTGTACAAGGAGTTCCACCGCTGGCTGGGGCGCGAGCCGCTGCTCTCGGCGATGTGGAGCGCGTGGGAGAGCGGCGACCGAAAGGGCGCGCTCGCGGCGGTCCCGGATGTGGTGGTGCAGGACCTGTTCGTGGCCGGGACGGCCGAAGAGCGGAACGCCCACGTGAAGCGGTACCTGGAGGCTGGCGTCGATACCGCGTTCCTGCAGTTCATCTCGTTCGACCCGGACCCGGCGGTGCGGCGGGAGCGGGTGCTGCAGGCGATGCGGGAGATGTCGCCGAAGGCGGCCGGGCTCTAGGAAGCCAGCCGCCAGCGGTCAGACGTTGAAGAGGATGTGCAGGACGTCGCCGTCCTGCACGACGTACTGCTTGCCTTCGGTGCGGAGGAGGCCGCGCTTCTTCGCTTCGGCTTCGCTGCCGGCGGCGAGGAGGTCGTCGCAGCGGATGACCTCGGCGCGGATGAAGCCGCGCTGGAGGTCGGAGTGGATTTTGCCGGCGGCTTCGGGGGCGGTGGCGCCGGCGGGGATCGTCCATGCGCGGCACTCGTCGGGGCCGGCGGTGAGGAAGGAGATGAGGCCGAGGAGGCGGTAGCTCGCGCGGATGGCGCTGGCCATGCCGCTTTCGCTGACGCCGGCAGCGGCGCGGAATTCGGCGGCCTCTTCTTCGGAGAGTTCGTTGAGGTCCATCTCGAACTTGCCGGCCATGACGGCGACGTCGCGGCCGGGGCCGGCATACTTCGCGCGGTAGGCGGTTTCGAGCTCCTCGCGGCGGGGGAGATCTTCTTCGCCGATGTTGACGAGGAGGAGGATCGGCTTGGCGGTGAGGAACTGGGTGCCTTCGAGGAGCTGGCGGTCCTCGTCGGAGAGATCCTGGGCGCGGATGGGGGTATCGGCTTCGAGGCCGGCCTTGAGCCGTTCGAGGAGGGCTTTGAGGCGAAGGGGCCGCTCGCGTTCGCCGGCCTTCATGGAGCGGATTTCGGTCTCGAGGCGCTGGAGGCGACGCTCGATGATGGCGAGGTCGGCGAAGGCGAGTTCGAGGTCCATGACCTGGATGTCGCGGTCGGGGTCGACGGAGCCCTCCGGGTGGGGGACGGCATCGTCGCGGAAGGCGCGGACGACGTGGATGAGGGCGTCCATGCGGGCGAGGTCGTTGATGAACTTGCCGGCAGGGCCTTCGCCCTTGCCGAAGGATTCGCCCGCCGCGGGAAAATCGACGTACTGGATGGTCGCGTAGGTGACTTTTTTCGGCTTGAAGAGGCGGGCGAGGGCATCGACGCGGTCGTCGGGGACGTTGACGACGCCGATGTTGGGCTGGCTGGAGGACGAGTAGGCGCCGACCTGGGCGGAGCCGCGGGTGACGGCGTTGAAGACGGTGGTCTTGCCCGAGCGGGCGAGTCCGATGATGCCGAGCTGCATGGGATTAGCGTGGGGCGGGATCGGCCAAGGGGGAAGAGGCGGGCGGCGCGGGGAGGCCGAGAGCGTCGAGGGCCTCGCGGAGGCGGTGGAGCCATTCGAGGCGCTCGCGGTGCCAGCGGGAAGCGAGGCCGCTGGAGCTGGGGATGACCCACGGGATGGTGGCGCCGATGCGCTCCGGCTGTTCGCCGTACGGCCGGCTGGCGAGCTCGCGCGGGGAAAGGCCGAGGGCGTGGCGGGCGAAGTGCTGGTAGATGCCGCGGCCGCTGAAGCAGGCGATGGCGGGCTGGAACTCGCGCAGCTCGCGGTGGAGGCGGAGGGCGCCGGCGCGGATTTCTTCGGCGGTGAGGTGCTCGGCGCGGACGGTGGGCCGGCAGCAGAGGTCGGTGAAGCCGATGCCGGCTTCGGCGGGGAGGCGGCGGTCGTCTTCGGGGGCCACCGGGCGGCCGGCGATGCCGGACTGGCTGAGGTGGACCCAGAAGCGATTGCCGGGGCGGGCGTAATAGTGGCCGGCCTCGGCGGAGTAGATGGCAGGGTTGTAGCCGATGAAGACGAGGCGGAGGCCGGGCTGGAGGAGGTGGTCGAGCGAGCCGGGGTAGTCGCAGGGGACGACGGTCATTCGAGGGCGAAACGGACGCGGGGGTCGGCGAGGTGGAGGGCTTCGAGGCGAAGCGGACGGGTGTCGGATTCCGGGCGCTCGACGACGAAGCGGAGTTCGACGGTGGAGGTCTTCCCGAGGGGCGGCGCGAAGCCGGGTTCGCCGTCGGTGGCGGCGCTGGCGGCGGGAAGCCAGTTTTCGATGCCGGCGACCTCGAGGGTCCAGTCGGCGAGGGTGGCGTCCCACGTCTTGTTGTTCGTGATGCGGAGGCGGATGGCGACGTCGCTGCGCTGCATGCCGGGAGAAGCGTCGCCGAGGGGTTCGGAGGCGATGCCGACGGCTTCGACGGCGATGATGCGGCCGTCGCCTTCGAAGGTTTCGCCGGCGGCGACCTTCTTTTCGCCGTAGATGCTCCGGAGGATGGGCGGGAGGGCGTAGAGGCCGACCATGATGCCGACGAGGACGCCGATGACGGCGCCGGCGGCGATGCAGCCGGCGCGCCCCTGCTTGTCGGGCGAAGGCTGCTCGAGGATGACGCGGCGGCCGGGTTCGGATGCTGACACCTGCGACAACCGTACGGCGGGCGGCGGGGTGCGTTCAACGGCGGTGCGCGTGGGTTGGAGCACCCGTAGAATGCTCGGCCGTGACGGAGCCGCTGAGCCGGGAGGAGATCCTCGCGCAGGCGTATGCGCTGGGGCTGGACCAGCCGGGCGGGACGCTGGCGACGACGCACGCGGAAGACGGGACGCCGTACGTGACGTTCGTGCTGTTCCATCTGCGGCCGAACGGGGAGGTGCTGTTCGGGAGCGGGACGCGGCCGCAGCACACCCGGAACATCCGGGCGACGCCGGAGGTGTCGTTCCTCATCGACAACCGGGAGGTCATCCGGTCGGACTGGACGGCGTTCAACCGGGCGGTGATCGAAGGGCGGGCCGAGGAAGTGGCGAAGGACTCGTCGGAGTACACGCCGCTGCTGCAGGAGCTGGAGACGAAGAACAAGATGGCGGCGGTGTTCACGGACCGGGGGATTTTGTTCCGGATTCGGCCGCGGCGGCTGATCCTGATGCGGGGGTTCGAGGCGGCGCGGCACATCGTGGATTTCGGGGCAGAGGACGCGGGCTAAGCCGGGCGGGCTAGAATCGGGGCGTGGACTACCAGGACGCGATCGACTACCTGCTCTCGCTGAGCGATATGGAGCGGGGCTACCAGGCTTCGCCGAACCCGACGATGAGCCTCGCTTCGGTGCGTTCGCTGCTGGCGCGGCTGAACGACCCGCACCTCGGGCGGCCGACGGTGCACATCACGGGGTCGAAGGGCAAGGGAACGACCTCGGCGATGATCGCGGGCATCCTGCGGGAGGCAGGGTATGCCACGGCGCTGTACACGAGCCCGCACCTGCATTCGTTCACGGAGCGGATTGCAATTGGCGGCGAACCGGTGAGCCCGGAAGAGTTCGCCGCCGGGATGGCAGCAATCCTGCCGGCAGTGGAGGCCGAGCGGGAGAGCGTGCACGGGAACGTCTCGACGTTCGGGGTGCTGACGGCGCTGTTTTTCTGGCTGGTGCGGGCGCAGGTGCCGCGGGTGGAGTGGCAGGTGGTGGAGGTGGGGCTCGGCGGGACGTTCGACGCGACGAACGTGTTCGAGGCGACGGACGTGGCGGTCATCACGCCGATTTCGCTCGAGCACACGCAGATCCTCGGGAAGACGACGGTGGAGATCGCGCGGGACAAGTCGGGGGTCATCAAGGGGGGGACGACGGCGGTGGTGGCGAAGCAGCGGGACCCGGCGGTGCTGGAGGTCATCCGGGCGCGATGCGAGGAGGTCGGGGCCTCGCTGATCGACGTGGGCGCCTCGTATGCGGTGGAGGTGACGGAGAAGCACCCGTGGGGCCAGCGGCTGGAGATGCGGCGGCCGAACGGCGAGGTCATCACGCTGCGGACGCCGATGCTGGGGCGGCACCAGGCGGAGAATGCGATGACCGCCGTGGCGGCGGCGGATGCGATCCGGGCGCGGGGGTTCGCGCTTTCGGACCATGCGATTGCGGAGGGGCTGGCGCGCGTGCGGGTGCCGGGCCGGCTGGAGGTGATGGGGCAGAAGCCGCTGGTCGTGGCGGACGGGGCGCACAACGGCGAGAGCGCGGCGGCGCTGGCGGCAGCGCTGCGGGAGTACTTCACGTGGAAGCGGTGCTTCCTCGTCATCGGGGTGACGCGGGATAAGGACCTGCGGGCGATGGGGTTCGAGCTGGCGCGGCTGGCGGAGCTGATCGTGTGCGTCGGCTTCCGGAATCCGCGGTCGATGGACCCGTACGAGATGATTCAGCAGATCGGGTTCCTGGGGCCGGCGGCGGTGGCGGAGGAGACCGTGGCGGGCGGCATCGAGACGGCGCTGGCGCACGCGACCGCGGACGACCTGGTCTGCATCACGGGCTCGCTCTACGTGGTGGCGGAGGCGCGGGAGGCGGTGCTGGGGGAGAGCGTGGTGCGGGGGTAGGGTGCGTGGCGGTGCGGACGGTTGGCGGGCCATCCAGCCAGGGCCCGGCGGCGTATGGAAAGGTGACGGGTCCGTACCCATTGATCGCAGTGGCGTCTATCGGCAGGATAGGCGAGCCCCTGTTGATTGGCTGTTCAACGCGGGCCCCGAAATTTCTGGAGGGGTGCACGAATCCCATGAGCTCCTACTGGGACAACTACTGGCGCCGGCGCAAGCTGAGCCGGCGCGGCGTCCTCGCCGGCGGGTCGGCGGCGACGCTCGGCATCGCGGCGATGACGCTGGCGGGCTGCGGCGGCGGCGACGATGACGACAGCGGCAGCAACGGCGGCGGGACGCAGCTGACGCCGGTCGCGCCGACGCAGGACACGAGCGAGAAGCCGGTCGCGGGCGGGACGTACCGCATGATGGGCGGGCCGATCGGCTCGGTCATCGACATCCACCGGACGAACACGCCGTGGGAGTCGTCGTTCCTGTGGCACTGGTGCGGCAACTTCCTGATGCGCTTCCAGAAGACGGCGCCCTTCCTGCCGGAGCCGGACCTCGCGGCCGCCCAGCCGGAGGTCACGGACGGCGGCACGACGCTCATCTTCAAGCTGCGGCCGGAGGCGAAGTGGCAGAACAAGCCGCCGGTGAACGGGCGGCAGGTGACGGCCGAGGACGTGAAGGCGAGCTTCGACCGGATCAAGGCGCTCGGGGCGAAGTCGCCGCGGTCGGGCAACTACGCGGTGGTCGATTCGATCGAGGTCGTGGATGCGGCGACGGTGCGCTTCAAGCTGAAGGCGCCGAAGGCCGACCTGTTGAACGCGATGTCGGACCAGTATGACCTCGTCATCCCGAAGGAGATCGCGGCGCGGGGCGATGACGCCATCACCAAGCCGGAGGACGTCGTCGGGTCGGGGCCGTACGAGCTTGCGGTCTTCGAGGCCGGGCAGCGGATCGCCGTAAAGAGGCGGCCAGACGGCTACTGGAAGCCGAACACGGCGTGGCTGGACGGCGCGGAGGTGGTGAACCAGACGGACAACCAGGCGCTGGTGAACGCCATCCGGGCGAACCAGGCGGACGCGGTCGGCTTGCCGGCCGACCTCGCGCGGCAGTTCGAGAACGACCAGAACTTCTACATCACCCGGGCGCCCAGCCCGACGCGGGAGTGCCTGCTCATCAACCACACGAAGGACCGGTACAAGGACGTCCGCGTGCGGCAGGCGCTCTGGCGCGCGGTCGACCGGAAGCAGGTGTACGACAACGTCTATGCTGGTGGCGGTATCGCGGGCGGTGCGATGACGCCGGCCGCTGCTGCGTGGCTGCTCCCGGATGCCGAGCTGGCAAAGCTGCCGGGCTTCGGCAAGCGGGAGGACGAGATCAAGGAAGCGAAGGCGCTGCTGGCGGCGGCCGGCTACCCGGACGGGTTCGAAGAGACGATCATGACCGCGACGGCGTTCGACGTGAACAAGGTCACGGACGTGCTCGTTTCCAACCTGCGCGAGGTCGGCATCCGGCTGACGATCGACAACGTCGGCACGGACTTCGCGACGATGCTGCGGCGGCAGATTGCGGGCGACTACAACCTCGCCGGCACGCTGTTCCTCTCCGGGCCGTACCCGGATGCGCAGCTGCTCATCTACCACCACAGCGACCCGGCGAAGGGTTCGCGGAACTACGGGAAGTTCGCGGACCCGGAGATCGACAAGCTGCTCGACCAGCAGTCGGCGGAGTTCGACTACGAGAAGCGGAAGGCGATCGTGTTCGACATCCAGCGGCGGCTGGCGCAGAACCCGGGTCCAGTGTGGATCGGCTCGCGCATCGGCTTCTCGGTCATCAGCCAGCGGGTGCGGAACGTGGTAGCGACGCCGTTCCTCGCGGGCTACGACGACGCCGAGGACGTGTGGATCAAGGCCTAATCCGCCGGGTCCGGTTCTGGTAGGATTCGGGGCCCCGGGGAGCACCTCCCCGGGGCCTTCTTGGGGGTTTCGACGATGCAACAGATCATCGTTCGGCGGCTCCTGCTTTCGATCCCGACGCTGCTCATCGTGTCGTTCCTGATTTTCGGGATTCTGCGGCTGGATCCGGACGCGGCGGTGGCGGCACGGCTGGGCGAGGGGTACACGCCGGAGGCGGCGGAGCAGCTCAAGGAGGAGCTCGGGCTGAACAGTCCCATCGCCACGGAGTACGTGAAGTGGCTGGGGAACCTGCTCCGGGGCGACTGGGGCACTTCGATGTACAGCTACCGGCCGGTACTCGAGGAGATCGGGCCGAAGATCGGCGTGACGCTGGAGCTGGCACTGGTGGCGGTGGTGTTCGCGGTCATCATCGGCATCCCGATCGGGGTCATCTCGGCGATGCGGCAGGATACGTGGCTCGACTACCTGCTGCGGGGCTTTTCGATCCTCGGGCTTTCGGTGCCGGGGTTCGTGATCGCCACGTTCGTGCTGGCGTTCCTCGCGATCCAGTTCAAGTGGATTCCGCCGACGCAGTATGCGGCGCCGTGGGAGGACCCGCTGAAGAACTTCCAGCAGTTCGCGCTCGCGGGGCTGATCCTGTCGCTTTCGACGGCGGCGTCGGTGATGCGGTATGCGCGGACGATGATGCTGGACGTCCTCCGGCAGGACTACATCCGGACGGCGTGGGCGAAGGGCCTGCGGGAGCGGGTGATCATCATGCGGCACGCGCTGAAGAACGTGCTGCTGCCGGTGGTAACGGTCATCGGCCTGACGATGGCGACGCTGGTCGGCGGGACGGTGATTTTCGAGACGCTGTTCACGCTGAACGGGGTGGGCCGGCTGCTCATCCGGGGCGTGTACGAGCGGGACTACCCGCTGGTGCAGGGGATCACGCTGCTGTTCGCCATCGCGGTGGTGGTCATCAACCTGGTGGTGGACATTTCGTATTCGCTGCTCGACCCGCGGGCGAGGGGGTGAGGTGACGCATGGCTGACGCTGCTGCGCAGGTGACGATTGCCGAGCCGCTGAGCCGGCCGGCGCCGAACGCCTTCGGCCGGACGGTCGGATTTTTCCGGACGCTGATGCGGACGAAGCCGCTCGGCTTCATTTCGCTGCTGATCATCATCGCGCTGGGCATCCTCGCGATTGCGCCGGGGGTGTTCGCGACGCACGAGCCGGCGGATACGCGCGCGGGGGTGCGGCTGCAGAAGTACTGCCTCGGGCCGCAGGATACGTTCCTCTGCCCGACGGTGGTGGAGAAGTCGGCGACGTTCGGGGACCGGACGGTGCCGGGGAAGCTTTCGAACCCGTTCGGGACGGACCAGCTGGGCCGCGACAACTACAGCCGAATCGTGTACGGAGCGCGGAACGCGTTCTACGTGGGCGTCGGCGCCGTGATCATCTCGTCGGCGCTGGCGCTCCTGATCGGTGTGACCTCGGGGTATTTCGGGGGCAAGTACGACGCGGTGGTCCAGCGGTTCGTCGACGCGGTGATGGCGCTGCCGGTGCTGGTGGTGCTGCTGGCGGCGACGACGATGCTGGGCGGGGCGAGCTTCGGGAAGCTGATCGTGCTGCTCGGGCTGCTGGGCGGCTTTTCGGGCTCGCGGGTGATCCGGTCGGCGGTCATCTCGGTGCGGTCCGCGCAGTTCCTCGATGCGGCGCGGGTGCTGGGGGCGACGGACGCGCGGATCATGGTGCGGCACGTCATCCCGAACATCTTCGGGCCGCTGATGGTGCAGGCGACGATCGGCATCGGCGGCATCATCCTCGCGGAGGCGGCGTTGAGCTTCCTCGGCTTCGGGGTGGTGAACCCGGACCAGCCGACGTGGGGGCAGATGCTGCAGATTTCGCAGCAGATCGCGAGCATCCGGCCGGACCAGCTGGTGTGGCCGGGGCTGTTCATCGCGCTGGCGGTGTTCAGCTTCAACATGCTGGGCGACGCGCTGCGCGACCTGCTGGACCCGCGGCTGCGCGGGGCGCGGGGGAGCTTCGGCTGAGCGGGCTGGACGCTTCGCGAGGGGCGTCGGAATCTCTCGGTATGCGCTTCCTCGACCGGCTGGCGGCGGGCGAGTTCGCCGTCGCGCTCGAAATCACGCCGCCGCAGCGGCACCTGCCGAAGGTGCTGCTGCGGCGGGCCCGTTTGCTGGGGGATGCGGCCGACGCGGTGAACGTCATCCAGCGGCCGGACCGGCAATCGAGCCTCGAGGCGTCGCTCGAGCTGCTGGCGGCGGGGATCGACCCGGTGTGGCACCTCGCGGCGCGCGGCGAGACGCGGGCGTCGGTCGCGGCGGCGGCGGCGCGGGCGCGGGATGGAGGCATCGCGCAGGTGCTCTGCGTGGCGGGGGACCATGCGCCGGCGGGCGAGGGGCCTTCGCTGACGGTGCGTGAGGCGATCGCGGAGGTGCGGGCAGCGCACCCGGGGATGACGATCGGCGCGACGCTGAACCAGTACGCGCGCGACCCGGCGACGGCGCGCCGGAACCTGCTGCCGAAGCTCCGGGCGGGTGCGAGCTACGTGCAGACGCAGCCGACGTTCGACGTGGGGGCGCTGGAGCGTGAATTGGCGGCCGTGCGGGCGGAGGCGCCCGGGGTGACGGCGATCGCGATGGTGATGCCGCTGCTCAGCGGGGAGGCGGGGGAGCGGATTTCGCGACGGCTGGGGCTCGAACTGCCGGGCCGGCTGCGGGACGTGCTCGCGGCGGGCGATGAACACGCAGCGTGGGGGTATTTCGAGGGGACGCTCGTACGGCTGCGGGAATCGCCGGCGTTCCAGGGCGTGGCGATCATGACGTTCGAGATGGACCCGCCGGAGGCAGTCGGGGAACGGATCGCGCGGGCGCTGGAGGCGGCGGGCGTGCGGTGAGCGTGGACGTGCTCCGGCTGCGCGTCGCAACCTGGAACATCCGGAACGTGGCCGACCGGTGGGCGGAGCGGAAGCCGCTGCTCGCTGCGGCGTTTCGGGAGCTGGCGCCCGACCTGTGCGGGCTGCAGGAGGTTTCGCTGGCGGGCGAGCGGCAGGACGACCTGCTGGCCGGGGCGCTTGGCGGCCATCCGCGGACGCTCGCGGCGGAGAGTCCGCGGTTCCCCGGGTTCGGGACGGCGATCATCGTCGCCCGGGGCGAGGTGCTCGCGCACGAGGTGCTGGACCTCGGGCGCGGGCGGACGGTGCAGCGCGTGCTCATCGCGCTGCCGGGGGGCCTGACGGTGTGGTTCGCGACCACGCACCTGCACCACCGGCCGGGGGAGGACGGGGTGCGGCGGGCGCAGCCGGAGCTGCTTGCCGCGTGGATGGATGCGGCGCCGCGAGCCGACGCCGAGGCGGTCGCGGGGGATTTCAACGCGCGGCCGGGTGAGCCGGCGTATGCCGTGATGGAAGGCGCTGGTTACCGGTCGGCCTATCGGGAGGCGAATGGCGCGGAGCCGGCAGCGACCTGGCCATCCGGCATCATCGCCCCGGGGATGGATACGGAGGGCGAGCCGGGCTGCCTGGACTACGTGTGGGTCCGTGGGAGCCTTGCGGTCGAGCGGGCGTGGCTGGCGGGGACCGCGGCGGCGGCGCACGACCCGGGGCTGTACCCGAGCGACCATGTCGCGGTGGCGGCCGACGTGCGGGTGGGGTGAGGGCGCGCGGGGGGCGCGCCGATGATGGTGGCATGGAACCGTGCGCCTGCTGCGAGGTGCGGCCGGCCGGCTGGGCCATTTCGGCGCGGCCGCAGCGGCGGTACCGGGGCTGGCGGCCGGTCGGCCCTACAGAGCGCGTCCGGGTGTGCGGCTGGTGTGCGCGGTGGCTGGCGCAGCTGGCGGCTGACGCGCGGAGCGGCGAGGGGCGGCTCTTCGGGCAGCCGGGAGCGAACGGCCGGCACCTGGTGTTCGACGACCAGTGCGCGGTGTGCTGCGAATCGCCGGCGGAGCGGGCCGAGCGGGTGGCGTGGGAGCGCGAAGAGCAGGCGGCCGGCGAGCTGTTCCTGTGCGTGCCGTGCGCGCGGTGGCTGCTGGGGCTTGCGACTTCGGGGCGGACGCTGCAGGGGTCGCGGGGGCGGCACCTCGACGGCGGCTACGGGGCCTGGCCGCACCCGCGGCTGCGTGGGATGCGCACGTGGCGCCGCGTGCGGGACCGGGGCGTCGCCGAGGTGATCGCTGCCGCGGCGGCAGCGATGGGGCTACTCGAAGCGGCCTCGCCCGAGGAGGCGGACGCGGTGCTCGCCGAGGCGGGCGCCGGCGCTGCGGATCTGTGCCGGGAGCTCGGACCGGCGGCAGGACGAGTGATCGTGCTGGCGGGGCCCGGCGCGCAGGTCGAGACGGCGCGGGCGCTGGAGGCGGGGGCGCTGGGCTGGGCGACGGTGCCGGCGACGCCGCAGCAGCTGACGGCGGCGCTGGCGCGGCTGGCGCGCGGCGAAGGACCCGGGGGCTGGGACCCGGCCACGTGCCTGCCGCTGCTCGAACCGGGGCGCGTCGGCCGGCCGTGGCTTTGGGTCGAGGTGCCGGGAGCCGGGGAGGCGTGGGGCACGGCGTGGCTGGTGCGGCGGTTCTCGCGCGGGTACGACGCGGTGGGGGCCGTCGATGGCGGCGTCGGCGTGGTGCCGCTCGTGCCGCCGGGGGCGGTCGGGCGGGTGGCGGAGCGGCTGCGGCAGGCGGTCCCCGGGGTGCAGGTGGAGGTTCGCGGAGCAGAGGAGCCGCCGTGGCGGCGGTTCGAGGCTGCGGGGTGAGCAGCGGGCGGCATCAGGGAGTGCCCTGAGCGCGGCGCTGCGAGGTTTGTGGCATGCTGCGGGGCATGTACACGGTCCGGGTGACGCCCGAAGGGCGCCTGTGCGCGGAGGTCAGCGGCCGGCTTTCGACGGAGGAAGCGCTGCGGCTGATTTCGCAGGGGTTCGCGCTGGCCGAAGCGGGCGCGATCACGGATCTCCTCGTCGACGTGCGCGGGGTGGAACGGGGGCCCGGGCAGTGGCTGGTGCTGGGAGCGCTGCTGGCGAGCCGGATGGCGGAACCGATGCGGCTGGCGGTGGTGGCGGGGACAGCGCAGGAGCCCGCGGCGCGCCGGATTCTGCGGTATTCGGGCCTGCGGAACCGGGCTGCGGTGGTGATGGACGAGGCGGCGGCCGGGCGCTGGTTCGCCGAGCGGTTCCGCGAGACAGCGCGCGAGGGAAACCGGGCGCGCCGGCGGGCGGCAATCGAACGGGAGCGCGCCGGGGAGACGGCGGCGGAGGAGTTCAGGCCGAAGGCGGGATGACGACGGCCTCGCCCTCGACGACGGTCTTGCCGTCCTGGTTCGTCACGGTGGTCCGGAACTTCACCCACTTGCGCGGTTCGAGCTTTTCGATGGCTTCGACACGAGCCGTGAGGGTATCGCCGAAGAAGACGGGCGCGCGGAAGTTCAGCGACTGGCTGACGTAGATGGTGCCCGGGCCGGGCAGCTGCATCGCGAGGACGGTGGAGATGAAGGAGCCGGTGAGCATGCCGTGGGCGATGCGCTGCTTGAACATGCCCTGGGCGGCGGCGACGGCATCGACGTGGGCCGGGTTGAGGTCGCCGGTGATGCCGGCGAAGAGGTAGACGTCGGATTCGGAGATGGTCTTGGTGAAGGCGGCGGAATCGCCGAGCTGGATGTCGTCGTAGGTGGCCATGGGGGAAGGATGGGGCCGGCCCGCGTTGCGGGGAAGGGGTCAGGGGATGGGGAGGAAGAGCTGGTATTTGCCGGCGACCGGGGTGCCGCCCGCGAGCGGCGCATCGATGACGAGGGTGACGGGGCCGGTCGATTCGCCGACGGTGTTGCGGACGGCGGCGACGAGCGTGACGTTGCGGCCCTGGCCCGAGCCGAGGACCAGTTCGGAGCGGCTGCCGAGGGTGGCGACGGCGCTGAAGGTCTGGCCGGCGGCGGCGACGACGGCGGTGCGCAGGTTGACCTGGCCGAAGAGCTTCGAGCCGTTGGCGACCCAGAGGTCGACGAGGACGACATGGGTCATGCCGGCGGTTTCCTGCTTGCGGAGGGCGGAGGCGAGCTGGAGGGATTCGCTGCCGCCGGCGGCGACGAGGATGCAGGTGAAGTAGTCGATGGGGTAGACGGCAGCGCGGGTCGCCCGGATGGAGATGCCGCTGATGGCCTGTTCGACGGAGAGGGCGACGGCGGTTTCGCGGAGGGTGCCGCACTGGGTGGGCTGGTCGAGGAGGTCCGGGTCGACGGTCGGCGACGCGGGCGGCGTGGAGCGGGCGCCGGCGACGGCGGTTTCCGGCGCGACGTCGGCGGCCGCTGTCGACGGCGGTTCGGGGGTGGGGCTCGGCGGCGGGGTCGCCGGCGCGGCGGTGGGCGACTGGCGGACGGCTTCGACGCGGACGTCGCTCCCGGCGCTCGTGTGGTGGGGGCCGGGCTGGACGACGACGGCGAGGAGGAGCGCGCCGACGACGACGGCCGCCGGGAGGAGGTAGCCGGGGCGCAGGAAGCGGCCCAGGTAGGCGTTGGGGTCGAACGCGGGGGCAGGTCGATTGCGCGGTTCCACCGATGCCACGGTATGGCGGAAGGCCCGGGGGCCGGGATCCGGAAATCCCTTATTCCGCGGGCGGCGTATTTGGATTTGGAGGGAACGCCGCTCCAGGGGTGGTGGCGGGGCAGGCCGCGCGGGCCTCGGCGCGGCCGGTGCACCCGTCCACGGCTGCGCGGGCGGTCCCGGGGGAGCGAACCCCGGGGCTGCCCGCGCGGTGTTCCGGGGACGGTCGCTGACTGGCCAATCGTTCAGTGTTGATCAACTGTTGCGCGGGACTACACTTGCGCGGTGGTGTTCTTTCGGCCGGAGCGGCCGGGCTACGGCGATGACCCCTACCCGGAGCTGGCGCGGCTGCGCGCGGCGGAGCCGGTGCACTGGAGCGCGAACCTCGGCGCGTGGGTGGTGACGGGGTACGACGCGTGCGAGCAGGCGCTGCTGGACGCGGAGCGGTTCGGGGCGGACCCGGCGCTGGAGGCGGGGCCGGCGGGCGAACGGGTGGCGGCGCACCGGCGGGCGATGCCGTTCGGCGAGGCGCCGGTGCTGGGGCACGCGGACGGCGCGGAACACGCGCGGCTGCGGGGCGCGGTGAGCCGGGCGTTCGGCGCGCGGGCGATCGCGGGGCGGGAAACGGACATCCGCGGGCTGATCGGGGAGCTGGCGGGGCGGGGCAGCGCGAGGGCCCCATTCGAGCTGATGGGCGGACTCGCGCGGCCGCTCGCGGCGATGACGGCGCTGCGGCATTTCGGCATCGACCCGGCGCGGTGGGAGGGGTTCCACGGCGCGGCGCTGGCGGTGATGCGCGCGCGGGTCGACGGGCTGGATGACCCGGCGGCGGCCCCGGCGGCTGCGGCGGCCGGGAGCTTCATCCTCGAAGCGCTGGCAGACGCGGCGGAGGACGGGGAGGAGGGCACGGTGGCGGCGGAGCTGGCCGGCGCGATCGACCGGGGCGAGGTGAGCGCGGCCGAGGCGGTCATGCTGCTGGTCCACATCGGGCTGGCAGGCAACGGGCCGACGGCGATGGCCCTCGGGACGGCGGCGTGGGCGCTGGCGCACCACCCGCCGGAGCTGGCGCGGCTCCTCGACGGCGAGGTGACGGCGGGGGAGGTGCTCGAAGAGGCGCTGCGGTGGGACAGCCCGGCGCATTCGGTGCCGCGGTTCGCGCGGGAGGATGCGGAGCTGGGCGGGCGGCGCATCCGGCGGGGGCAGCGCCTGCTGGTGATGGTGGCGGCGGCGAACCGCGACCCGGCCCGGTTCGAGGAGCCGGACCGGTTCCTGCCCGGGCGCGGCGGGCCGCGGCACCTCAGCTTCGGGGTCGGGCCGCACTACTGCCTCGGGGCGCCGCTCGCGCGGGCGGAGCTGGCGATCGCGCTGGAGGAGCTGGCGCGGCGGTTCGGCGCGTTCCGGGTCGCGGAGGGGCGCCGAGGGGGCACGCTGCAGGTGCGGGGCTTCGAGCGGCTGGTGATCGTGCCGGGCGCGCCGGACGAGCGGGAGGGGTAGGCCGGGGCTCAGATGGGGCCGACCCGGCGGGCGCCCTGGAGGCCGACCCGCGCGAGGAGCGCAAGGGCCGGTTCGCCGAACACGGGAAGGGGGGCGTCCCAGACCTCGCTGAGCGGGGCGAGGACGAAGGCGCGCTCGGCGATGCGCGGGTGGGGAATGGTGAGGTCCGGCGTATCGAGGCGGAGGCCGTCGTAGAAGAGGATGTCGAGGTCGATGGGGCGGGGCCCCCAGCGGCGGGCGGGACGGCGGCCGAGCGCCCATTCGATCCGCTTCAGCGCGGCAAGGAGGGCTGGCGGAACGAGGCTCGTCTCGGCGGCGGCAGCAGCGTTGAGGAAGGGCGGCTGGTCGGCGGGGACGGGGGGCGTCTCCCAGGCGAAGGAGGTGCGGGTGACGGTCACGCCGGCTTCTTCGAGCGCAGCGAGGGCGGCGCGGAGGTTGGCGCGCCGGTCGCCGAGGTTCGAGCCGAGGGCGAGGAGGACGGTGCTCATGCCGGGGGATGGTAGCGCCAGTTCGCGCGGACGACGGCGTCGGCGACGCGGACGACGCGGGCCATGGCGGCGACGTCGTGGACGCGGACGATATCGGCGCCGCCGGCGACGGCGAGGGCGACGGTGGCGGCGGTGCCTTCGAGGCGCTGGTCGACCGGGGCATCGAGGATGTAGCCGATGGTGGACTTGCGGGAGGTGCCGACGAGGAGCGGGAGGCCGAAGCGCCAGAGCTCGGGGAGGCGGCGGAGCATCTCGAGGTTCTGCTCCGGGGTCCAGCCGAAGCCGAAGCCGGGGTCGAGGATGATGCGGTCGGCGGGGATGCCGGCTGCGGCGGCCGTCTCGAGGGTGGCTTCGAAGCCGGCGGCGATATCGCCGGCGACATCGCGGAAGGCGCGCCCGCGCTGGTTGTGCATGGCGATCAGGTGGCAGCCGGCGCGGGCGACGACGCGGGCCATCTCCGGGTCGCGGCGGAGGCCCCAGATGTCGTTGACGGCATCGGCGCCGGCGTCGAGGGCGGCAGCGGCGACGGACGGGTGGTAGGTGTCGACGGAGATGGGGAGCGTGGTGGCTTCGCGGACGGCGCGGAGGGAGGGGAGGAGGCGGCGGAGCTCCTCGGCGGGGTCGAGTTCTTCCGCGCCGGGGCGGGAGGATTCGGCGCCGATATCGAGGAGGTCGGCACCCTCGGCTTCGAAGCGGCGGGCGAGTGCGGCTGCGGCGCCGGGGTCGGGGTCGGCGCCGAGGCCGTCGCCGCTGAACGAATCGGGCGTGACGTTGATGATGCCCATGACGAAGGTGCGTTCGCCCCAGCGGAATTCGCGGCCGCGGATGACGGCGGCCGGGGCGCGGTAGACGCGGGGCGGGGGCCAGGGCAGGCCGGGGTGCTGGCTCATCCGGGGAGGAGTTCGAATTCCTGCTCGACGGGCTGGCCGTCCTGGATGTACCAGACGCGGACTTCGGGGTTGGCGCGGTCGGCGACGCCGATGACGAAGTGGACGAACGGCGGGCCGAAGAAGGGGCCCATCATCCGGATGTCGGTCGGGCTGGGGACGGCTGGGGAGCCGGTGTGGGAGTGGTAGAAGCCGGCGAGTTCGGCGCCGGCGGCGTCGATGGCCTCTTCGTGGCGGCGGGTTTCGAGCGGGTCGATGCTGAAGCGGTAGGGGCTCTGCTCGGCGTTGCGGGCGCGGCGGATTTCGGTGACGACGCCGTCGCGGGCGGCGATGAGGCCGCACGCTTCGATGGGGGCGTCTTCGAGGGCGTGGGCGACCATCTGGTCGAGCTGCGCCCGGGTGAGGCGGATGGCGATGGCCACGGCGTCTCCGTCGGTGGTGGGTGTGGCTCCATTGTAGGGAGGGTTCGCCGGAGAAGCGCGGAAGGGGCGCCGTGCTGGCGGCGCCCCTTCCAGCCAGGGAGGGTGGGCGGCTCAGGCTGCCGGGGTCAGGCGTTCTGCTCGCACCAGAGGGTGAAGACGCCCTTTTCGGTGTCGGGGACGGCCTGGCGGTTGGTGGAGAGGCTGACGCGGAGGTCGGGCGAGGGTTCGGTCACCGGAACGGCAACGGACTTGAGGAGGTCGGCGACCTTGAAGTTCTCGTCTTCGACGACGAGGACGGTGACGAGGCCGAAGAAGCCGGCGGCGCTCTCCGCGTGGCTGAGGACGTGGCAGTGGAAGGCCCAGAGGCCGGGCTCGAAGGCTTCGATGATGGTGTCGAAGCGGTTGCCGGGGGGCACGTCGATGGTGTCGCACTTCCACGGGTTGGCGAGCTTGTAGCCGTCGATGGCGACGACTTCCATGGCGAGGCCGTGGAGGTGCATGGGGTGGTACATCATGCCCTCGTTCATCCAGCGGACGAGGACGCGCTCGCCTTTGCGGGCGACGAGGGCATCGGTGGCCGGGAAGCCCTTGCCGTTGATGGTGTAGCCGAGGAGGGAGTCGTTGAGGATGAGGGTGTATTCGCGGTCGTACGGGACGAAGTCCTTCGGGTCCGCGGGGTCGACGATGAAGGCGCCGAGGAGGCCGCGGTTGACCTGGTCGGCGGAGTCGTGGTGGGAGTGGTACATGTGGGAGCCGGCGTTCTTGAGGGTGAACTCATAGGTGAACGTCTGGCCGGGCTCGATGGGGTCCTGGGTGAGGAAGGGGACGCCGTCCATCGTGTAGGGGAGGTGGATGCCGTGCCAGTGAACGGCGGTGCTTTCGGTGAGGTTGTTCTTGACGTTGACGCGGACGCGGTCGCCCACCTTGCCGCGGAGGATGGGGCCGGGAATCATGCCGTTGTAGCCGCGGGCCTTTTCGACCTGGCCGGGCGCGACTTCCCAGTCGACCTCGTCGATGGTGAGGTCCCAGACTTTGACGCCGTTTTCGATGCGTGGCTCGAGGGGGATGTTGCCGCGGCCCTTCGTGATGGGGGCCTTCTGGTTGCGGAGGAAGTCGACGATGCCCTGCTTGTGGTCGGCGTCGATTTTCCGCCAGCGCTCCTGGCTGGCGGGGGCGCCGCCGGAGGCGGGAGTCGGGCCGGGCTTGACGTTGCCGGCGCCGACGCCGGCGGGCTCGGCCTTGCTGCCGGTGGGGTCTTCGTAGCAGGCGCTGGCGATAGCGCCCGCGGCGACCGGGATGGCGGCGCCGACGATGCCGGCCTTGCGGAGGAAGCGGCGGCGGTCGAGCCGGGCAGCGGTCTGGGCCAGGTGGTCGATGTGGACCGAGGGATCCGTCATGGGGCGGTGCCTCCGTGCGACGATTCGCAGGGGTATCGTCGGCGAAGGCGTGAAATACCGAGACGGCCGGGAGGTCCGAAAAGGGCGGGCCGGTGGATCGTTCGTGAAAGATTTCTCAAGAGAGCAGATGGGGCCGAAGAAGTGGGCGGAAGGGCCCTCGCGCACTCGGCGCTGATGGTTCATGCTTGGGCAACCAGCGAGAAGGTGGTGCAACGATGGCAGAGAACGGACCGATCCTGATTCCGCTCGATGGTTCGAGCCTTGCGGAGCACGCGCTCGTGGATGCGGCGTGGCTGAAGCGGGTGACAGGGCTGCCGGTGCGGCTGATCCACGTGGTGGAGCACGATGGGTCGCCGGAGCAGCGGCAGGAGACGGCGGAGCTGTTCCGCAAGTACGCGACGGAGCAGGCGGAGAAGCACGGGCTGGGCGAGCCGGTGTGCGACGTGGTGTACGGAAACCCGGCGAAGGAGATTCTGCAGGCGGCGGAGACGGCCTCCTACGTCGTGATTGCGACGCACGGGCGGGGCGGGTTCCGGGCGATGGTGCTGGGGAGCGTGGCCGACAAGGTCATCCGCGGTTCGAAGGTGCCGGTGCTGGCCGAGCCGGGGACGGAGGCGCCGGAGCCGCCGGGGAACGGGCGGCCGGTGCTGGTGGCCGTCGACGGCTCGGAGGAGGCGGAGCGGGGCCTCGCGGTCGCGCGGGACCTCGCCGGGAAGGCGGGGCTGCCGGTCGTGCTGCTGCGGGCGTACAGCGTGCCGCCGCCGGCGGGCATCGAGTTTTCGTACTACCCGGCAGACCTCTCGGCGACGCTCGAGGCCGCGGCGAAGGAGTACCTGCAGGCGACCGCGAAGCCGGGCGAGCGCACTATCCTCGTGCAGGGCGATGCAGCGACGGCGATCCTCGAAATTGCGGAGCAGGAGAACGCGAGCCTGATCGTGGTGACCTCGACGGGGAAGGGGTTCGCGAAGCGGCTGGCGCTGGGCAGCACGACGGACCGGGTGGTGCACGGCACGCACCGGGCGGTGCTCGTGGTGCCGACGCACCACGACTGATACCGGGCTGAGCAGATGGGCGCGGGGCGCGAGGGGACGCGGGACGGGGACCGGGCGTTCCCGCCGACGCGGCTCGAGCGGCGCGCCGCCGCGTGGATTGCCGAGGGCGGGCTCGACGAGGCGACGTTCTTCGCGGCCTACGACCTGAACTCGGCAGGGCAGCTGCTGGGGAGCGCGCTGAACCAGGCGATGCAGCGCACGCTGGGGCTGACGTACGAGGCGTGGCGCATCCTGTGGCTGCTGCAGCTGGTGCCGAACAGCGAGCCCCGGCGGCTGGCGCACACGCTCTGGCTGAGCCGGCCGGCGGTGACGGCAGCGCTCCACCGGCTGGAGGAGGCAGGGTACGTGCGGCGGCAGCGGGCGGCGAACGACCGGCGGCTGGTGGTGGTGGAGGCGACGGAGGCGGGGAAGGCGGCGGCGGAACGGGGCCGGGAGGCCTACGTCGACCTCATCCGGGCGTTTTTCGCGGGCTTCGGGGAGGAGGAGAAGGCGGCGCTTTCGCGGCTGGCGCGGGCATTCTGGTGGGCGAACTACGAGACCGCGCGGCGGGCGGGGATGGAGCCGAAGGTGCGCCCGGGCGTGACGGCGCTCCCGGCAGAGGACGACGCGGGCACCGGGTGAGGGCGGCAGCCCGGGGTGGCGTACGTTCACGCAAAGGTTAGAATAGGCGGCCTGGAGGGACAGGCATGACGACAGGACCGCTGCAGGGCGTGAACGTGCTCGAGTTTTCGCAAATCATCGCGGGGCCGTTCTGCGGGATGCACCTCGCCGACATGGGCGCGCGGGTGACGAAGTTCGAGCCGCTCGAGGGCGAGCCGTGGCGGGTGTTCGTGGAGCTGCTGCCGAAGGAATCGCGGACGTTCGCGAGCCTGAACCGGGGAAAGCGCGGGGTGGCGATCGACCTCTCGCGGCCGGAGGCGCGGGAGGTGGTGCACCGGCTGGCGAAGGATGCCGACGTGGTGGTCATCAACTACCGGCCGGGGGTCGCGGAGGAGCTCGGCATCGACTACGAGACGCTCAGCGCCATCAACTCGCGGCTCATCTACTGCGAGAACACGGCCTATGGACGGTACGGGCCGCTGGCGACGCGCGGCGGGTACGACCTCGTCGTGCAGGCGATGACGGGGCTGATGGCGGGCGAGGCGAAGATGCAGGGCGACGTGCCGACGTACATCTACCCGGCAGTGGCGGACTATGCGACGGGCATCCAGATGGCGAACGCGATTTGCGCGGCGCTCTACTACCGCGAGCGGACGGGGAAGGGGCAGCGGATCGACTGCACGCTGATGGGGACGGCGATCGCGATGCAGACGAGCCAGTTCACGTGGATCCGGGCGTTCGACGAGCAGGTGATCCCGCCGATGCTGGAGGAGCTGAAGCAGGCGCGGGCGGAGATGCGGAGCTTCACCGAGCAGGTGGCGGTGCACAACAAGTACCGCCCGGCGGCGCTGGGGAACATCTACTACCGCGTGTACCAGACGAAGGACGGCTTCATCGCGGTCGGTGCGCTGAGCCAGTCGCTGCGGCTGAAGGTGCTGGCGGCGACGGGGCTGCGTGACCCGCGGTTCAAGGAGGACGGGAGCTTCGAGGTGAACCCGCCGGGGTGGGCGGAGGAGGGGCCGAAGCTGGTGGCGGAGGCGGAGGCGCTCTTCCGGACGAAGACGACGGAGGAGTGGGCGCATCTGCTGGAGCAGCACGGGGTGCCAGCGGGGCCGCTGTTCTTCATCGAGGAGCTGTTCGACCACCCGCAGACGCTGGCAAACGGTCTGCAGGTGGAGCTGGACCACCCGCTGCTCGGGCCGTACAAGATGGTCGGGCCGCCGTTCCAGATGTCGGAGGCGCCGCTGGCGGCGCAGGGGCCGAGCCCGATGCTGGGCGAGCACACGGACGAGGTGCTGGCGGAGGCCGGCCTGAGCGCGGAGGACGTCGCGCGGCTGCGGGCGGCGGGAGTAGTGCGGTAGGGCGCCGGCCGTTCGAACGCCCGGGCAGTCAGCCGGCGCGGAAGGCTTCGACGGTGCGGCGGATGCCTTCGTCGAACGGGACGAGCGGCTGCCAGCCGAGCACCTCGCGGGCGCGGGTGCAATCGAGCCAGAAGTTGCGCACGTCGCCCGGGCGCGGGGGGCCGTGGCGCGGCGGGATGGTGTTGCCGGTGGCGTCGGAGAGGGTGCGCCAAATCTCGTTGACGGTGGTGCCGATGCCGGTGCCGATGTTGGCGACGAGGCCGTCACCGGCGTCGAGGGCGAGGAGGTTGGCGCGCGCGATATCGCCGACGTAGAGGTAGTCCTTCCGCTGTTCGCCGTCGCCGTCGATGGTGCAGGGCTGGCCGGCGAGCATGAGGCCGGTGAAGATGGCGACGACGCCGGCTTCGCCGTGGGGGTCCTGGCGGGGGCCGTAGGCGTTGCCGTAGCGGAAGGTGGTGATTTCGAGGCCGCCGGTGCGGCGGGCGAGTTCGACGTACAGTTCGCCGACGTACTTGGAGGTGCCGTAGTTCGAGCGCGGCGCAATGGGGTGGTCTTCGGTGACGGGGAGGCGTTCGGGTTCGCCGTAGACGGTGCCGCCGGACGAGGCGTAGATGACCTTGCGCACGCCGTACTGGAGGGCGAGGGCGCAGACGCGGGCGGTGCCGCCGCCGTTCACTTCGAGGTCGTGGACGGGGTCGGCCTGGCCGACTTTGACGCTCGCCTGGGCGGCGTGGTGGTTGATGACCTCGGGACGGAAGTCGGCGACGATGCGTTCGAATTCGCGGGCGTGGATGTCGACTTCGTAGAGGCGGGCGTCGCGGTTGACGTTGCTGCGGCGGCCGGTAGAGAGGTTATCGACGACGGCGACCTCATGGCCGGCTTCGAGGTACGCGTCGACGATGTGGGAGCCGATGAAGCCGGCGCCGCCGGTGACGAGGATGCGCATGGGGCCAGTGTGCGGGGAGGGTGCCAATGCGCAACGGCGCGGTTCAGGCGGGCTGCCGGAGGCGGGCGATGCCCCAGGCGATGGCGGCGCAGGTGGCGCCGGAGACCGCGCCGCCGATGAGGATGGGCGCGACGAAGTCGGAGATGGGGGCGCCGGAGGCGACCTGCGCCCACTTGGCGATGCCGGCGTTGAGGGCGAAGCCGGCAGCGAAGCCCCAGGCCGCCCAGTGGCGCTCGCGGGGGGTGCGGCCGAGTTCGAGCTCGGCGAGGACGCCGGCGAGGGGGTTGGCCTGGTCGAGCTTCGCGGCCTCGGCTTCGAGGGCCGCGACGAGTTCGTCGATGAGAGCATCGGGGACGGTGTCGATGAGGTCGTCCGCAGGAGACGCGGGAGGAGGAACGGCCGGCGCGGCGCGGCGCACGGCTGCCGGGCGGGCGCAGGGTTCGCAAAGGGGGCGGCCGCGGGTCCAGTCGGCGAAGGGGAGGGCCCGGCCGCAGGCGCTGCAGCGGGTGCGGTGAGCGGTCGCGGCCATCGCGCTATCCCTCCGTCGGCGGGGGCGTGGGGTTGCCGCCGCTGCCGCCGCCTTCGGTGGGCGGCCGCGGCGTCGGGGTGGGTGTCGGGGTGAGGGTCGGCGTCGGCGTGGCCGTCGGCGTGGGCGTCGCGGTGGGGGAGGGCGAGGGAGTCGGCGTCGCGGTCGCGCCTTCGCCGGGGCGGGGGGTGGGCGTGGGGGTGCCGGGGCGCGGGGTGGGCGTCGGGGTGCCCGGGCGGGGCGTGACGGTCGGGGTGGGTGTGGTGCGGTCGCCGGCGACGGTAGCGGTCACGGTCGGCGTCGCCGACGGGGCGGCCTTGCCGGGTTCGGCGTCCTGCGCGGCGAGGACTTCGTTCTTGGGGTTCTCGGAGAAGACTTCCATGCCGGCGCCGGCGCCCTGCAGCTGGCTCAGGAGCTGGGGCAGGCGGGAGCCGCCGGACTGGCCGGGCGGCGCGGGCGTGGCGACGGTGCCCTCCGGCGCGTAGGCGAGGCAGCCGGCCGAGAGGAGGCCGGCGAGCGCCAGCAGGGTCGCGACGGAGGCCGTGCGGCGAAGACCCGGCAGCATGGTTCGAAGGTAGGCGGGCGGGACCCCGCGGGGCATCGGGGGAGCGCCGATTCCGCGGGAGCGGAGGCCGTAGGTGCGAACCCGGAGGGAGCGGTGGGGCGGGAGGCGCATCGCGGGCTTACCTGATGGCGAGAGTCGCGGTCGCGGCGCTGCGGTATTCGGTGCCGCCCGCGGTGGCGAAGGCTTCGATGGTGACCGTGGTCGCGAGGAAGCTGCGGCGAGCGACGCCGTTGACGGCGAGCTGCCAGGACGAGCCGCCCGCGGAGGTCATGACGTTCTGGACCGGGTCGGTTTGCCAGGTCGCGGACGCGGCGTTCCAGTACTTGTTGTCGGAACCGCGGCGGATGGTGAGGCGAACTTCGGACGGGTTCAGGGTGCCGGAATCGACCTGGAAGGTGAGGCGGCTGCGGGGGACGGGGCCGGTGACGGCCGGGAGGGCGAGCTGGCTGGTCGATGTCGGGGGCGCGGCCGTGACGTTGAACGGGGCGCTCGTGGCGGGCGTGAGCGCGGGCGAGGACGTGGCAGTGAGGGTGTAGCCGGTGCCGGCCGGGGTGACGGTGCAGCCGGTGAAGGCGGCGACGCCCGCGGTGACGGTCTTCGAGAGGCCGCCGGTGCAGGTGAGGGTCGCGCTGCCGGAGACGGCGAGGGTGACCACGGTCGTGTTGTCGGAGGTGACGGTGGCACCGGCGGACGTCTGGACGGCGACGACCGGCTGGACGGAGAGCGGGCTCCCCGCCGTGCCGTTGCCGGGCTGCGTGGTGAAAGCGAGCTTTGCAGCGCCGGCGGAGATGGTGAACACCTGGGGACTCGAGGTGCCGCCGCCGGGCGCCGGGTTGTGGACGGTCACGGAGGCGGTCCCGGGAGCGGCGAGGAGGCCGGCGGGGACGGTGGCGGTGAGCGATGTGGAGGAGACGTAGGTCACCGCGGCAAGGGGGGAGCCGTTCCAGCGGACTTCGCTGGCGGCGATGAAATTCGAACCCGTGAGGGTGAGTGTGAGCGCGCCGGAGCCCGCGACGGCGGAGGTCGGCGCAATGGCGGCGAGGGCGGGCACGGGGTTCGACCCGCCGGCGACGTCGATGGCCAGCACGTTCGTGCCGCCGGTGTTGTAGCGGGCGGTGATGGTGTAGGTGCCCGGCGCTGCCGGCGTGAACGTGACGCCAGACTGGTTCGCGCCGCAGCCGGAGGCGGCGGCTGCGGTGACGCTGCCGCCGGGACCGGTGACGGTGAAGTCGCTGAGCTGCAGGACGGCCTGGGCGGAGTTCGTGCCTTTCATGCGGGCGAGGTCGTTCGGCTGGGCGGCGCCCGCCGCGGCGGTGTTCGCGATATCGGACGCGACAGCGGCGGTGCAGACGGTGACCGGGGAGCCGACGGCCGGTGCGCCGGAGGTGCGCTGGAGGCCGACTTCGTGAACGGTGATGCCCGGGAGCGCGGCATCGACCCCGAGGGCGGCGGCGACGAGGCGGGGCGCGACGTCGTCGCCGTTGGCGGTGTCCTGGGGCAGGAGGTCGGCGGTGATGGTGAGCGTGGCGCTGTTCGGCAGGTTCGCGCCGGCGCAGTTCGCCTGCGCGAAGCCGACCGGGCCCGGCGTGCCGGAAGAGCAGGTGATGGACTGGACGACGGCGCCGGGGAGCTGGAGGGAGGCATCGAAAGCGCCGGTGGCCGCGCCGGAGCTATTGGTGAGGGTCGCGGTGTAGGTGACGGCGGCGCGCTCGAACGCGGCGGCCGGGGAGGGCGTGCCGTTCGCCGTGAACATCGCGCCGTCGAAGACGGTGAGCGCGCCGGCTCCGGTGAAGGCATCGGCGCCGTCGGCGGCGGAGTCCGGGGCGCCGTCGGAGACGCCGGCGCGCATGACGGCCTGCCCGGCGGCGGTCGTGACGGACGACTGGACGGAAAAGGTCAGCGTCAGCGGGACGAGGGAGCCGACCGGGACCGGGCCGTAGTTGCAGCGGACGATGCCGGGCGCAGGGGAGTTGTCGATGCAGGCGACGCCCGGGGGCGACGAGATGCCGGAGACGAACGTAAGTCCGGCCGGGTAGTCGAAATCGAGGAGGAGCGGGAGGACGCCGAGGCTGTTGTTCACCGTGGCGGTGACGGCGAAGGTGACGTGGGAACCGACCTGGACGGTGGCGGGCGATGCCGGGGACTGGACCACGGCGAAGGTCACGTCGTCCTCGGCGAGGGCGCGCGCCGGGCGGGAGATGCCGCCGAGGAGGACGAGCAGGAGCGCGGCAGCAGCGAGGGCGGGGACGGGGAGACGGCGCCGGGCGAACATGGGCCGCCTCCTAGTAGGTGTAGCTGATGGTGACGCCGCGGAGCTTCGACGCGGTGCCGCCGGTGAGGTCGACGACGAGGAAGTAGACGTTGGCGCCGTTATCGACCTGGTGGGCGTAGGCGGAGGCAGTCTGCGGCGAGGGGCCGGCGTTCGAGCGGACCTCGGCGAGGATGTAGACCGCGCCGGGGGTGTCGCCGTTGGTGATGGGGGTGTAGTCGAGGCGGATTTTGACGGTATCGCCGGTGCCTTCGAAGGCGGCGGTCATCGTCGTGATGGTGGCGCCGTGGGGCAGGTGGACGGGGGCGAAGTAGCGCTGGGAGGCCGGGTCGGTGTTGAGGGGGTAGAGCTGGTTGAAGCTCTTCTCGTAGACGGCGAGGTCGCTGGCGGGGACGAAGGTGCTGGCCGCGATACTGATTTTGCCGGAGCCGCCGGCGGGGACCGAGCCGGAGGGCGGGGCGCCGGTGTTGAATTCGCGGCCGCTGCCGGTGTAGTGGACCCAGATGGCATCGCCGGGGTTGATGGTGGTGAGCGTGTTGACGAAGCCGGGAACGCCGGGCGCGTAGAGCTGGTAGGCCTGGGTGGCCGGGTCCCAGCGGTAGACGGCGGTGTATTCGCCGGTGAGCGGGGCGAGGGCCTGCGCGGGGGGTGCGGCCTGGCCGAAGTAGGCGATGTTGTTCCAGCCGCGGAGGAGCTGGGCGGCGCTGGCGGCGCGTTCGCGGGCGAGGAAGGCGCCGGCGAGGAGGGCGAGGACGAGCGCGGGGGTGAGGAGTGCGGCGAGGAGCCGGGTGCGCATGGCTGGACCTCCGGGAGCGGCTGCTCGGTACGGAGGTCATGGTAGGAACGGCGCGGGGTTCCCTTGATGGGCAAAGGCCCGATGGCGGGGAGGGGGCAGGCCGCGTTCCCGGCGGTGAAAACCCTGATCCGGAGCAGCGGGGCGCCGGGGAGCGGGCGCGGGACTCCCGGAGCGATTCGTGAGGGCGCGACTACTCCCAGATGCGCTTCGCGACGACGACGTCGCGGCTGAGGTATTCGAGGCCGGTGGCGTCGAGTTCGCCGCCGCAGGTGATGAGGGTGATCCACTCGTCGTAGTCGGCCTTCTCGGGGGCTTCGATGATGTCGCCCATGGGGATGGTGTCGCGGTGGTAGCGCTTGTTCGAGAAGACTTCGTACTTGTAGGTGGTGCCGTCTTCCATGACGACGAGGACGATATCGCCAGGCTGGCTCTTCGCGAGGTTGACGAAGGGGGCGGGCTTCGAGTGGTAGTAGACGTGGGCGGAGAAGATCGCATTCCCGCCCCAGCCGGGCCGGTCGTAGATGGAGTACCAGCCGACGGCGGTGTTCTCGGCTTTCGGGGTTTCGAGGGTGTTGGTGGAATCGATGCCGAGCTCTTCGATGGGGGCATCGACGCCGAAGCGGGGGATCTGGAGGCGCGCGACTTTGCCGGCGAAGGGGGTGGGCGTGGCCGTCGGGGTGGGCCGCGGCGTGGGGGTCGAGGTCGCGGTGAGCGTGGGCTCGGCGGAGGGTGAGGGCGCGGCCGGCGCGGGGTCATCGCTGGCGCCGCTCGAGCTGCAGGCGGCGCCGACCACGAGGAGGGCGAGACCGAGCAGGAAGACGGCAACGGCGGCGTTGCGGGCAAGCTTCACGGAGCGCTCCGGGAATGGCGGGGTTGCGAGAGATACCGTATCGCAGGCGGGCGAAACGGGCTCGGCTGAGGAAACGCGCGGTTAGGCCGGAGGGTTACTGGACGCGGCGGGCGACGACGACGTCGCGGTCGAGGTATTCGCCGAGGCCGTTGGGCTGGGTGGCCACGAAGCGGCCGCCGCAGGTGATGAGGGTGATCCACTCTTCGTCTTTCGGGCGGGCGCGGCCGCCGACGACGCCGGAGATGAGGTCGCCCATGGGGATGGAGTTGACGTCGTAGCGCTGGAAGTAGAAGACCTCGTAGACGTAGGCGGGGCCGTCGGCCATCTGGATGGTGATGCGGTCGCCGGGTTTGGCTTTGTAGAGGTTCACGAAGGGGCCGGGCTTGAAGTTGTAGTTGACGTGGGCGGCGAAGACGGCGTTCCCGCCGAAGCCGGGCTTGTCGTAGATGTAGTACCAGCCGACGTTGTTGACGCCGTCGTGCGGGGTATCGAGCTGGTTGTTGGGGAGGATGCCAATTTCTTCGATGGCGTGGTCGATGCCGAGGGCGGGGGCGACCATGCGGGCGATTTTGCCGTCGAAGGGGGGGGGGCGTCGGGGTCGGGGAGGGCACTTCGGTCGGGCTGGCGGTCGGCGTGGGCGTCTCGGTGGGCCGGATATCGAAGCCGACGACCGCCGGGGGGGCCGCGGGGGCTTCGGCGGGGGCGTAGTACCAGCCGACGGCGAGCAGGCTGACGCCAGCGACGAAGGTGAAGATGGCGAGGTAGGGCAGGATGCGCATGCGGCCGTACGGGGGCGCTATCGGCCCCTATCGCTATGGTATACGACGGGCTGAGAAGGGCGGGTTAGTCCCCCGCCGGGCGTTTTCGGCGGAGGCGGAGGGCGGCGAAGCCGGCCGCGGCGGCGATTCCTGCGGCCGGGATGACGAGCCAGGGCCAGAGCGGGCTGCCGCTCCCGGGCTGCGGCTGCAGCGATGGGCCGGCCGCGCTCCCGCCCGGGCCGCCGGCGCCGCCGGGCTGGAGGTTGCCCGGGGGCGTGATGTCATCGGTCGGCGGGGTGCCGGTGCGGAGCGGCGGAGGGGCCGGGGTGGCGGCACCGCCGGGCGGGGTGGGGGTGCTGGTGGGGAGGGGAATGGTCGTCGGCGAGCCGAGGCTGAGGTCGAGGCGGATGGGCCCGGGCTCCCATGCGACCGACTGGAGGGCCGGGCGGCCGTCGATGGTGAAGGTAACGACGGCGCCGGTTCGGCCGCAGCCGGGGCGCTGGGATTCGTGGAGGACGGTGACGACGTAGGCAGTTGCCGCGCCGTCGCGGAACGCCGGGCGCTCGCCGGGTGCGGCCTGCGTGCAATCGACCGGGCCGATGAAGGCGCGCACTTCGGTCCCGGTTGGCGCGGGCTGGCCGTCGATGGTGACGGAGCCGTAGACGGTGGCAGGGATCTGAGGCTGGGCGCGCGCGATCGCGGGGACGAGCAGGACGAGCGCAGCGAGGGCCGCCGGGAGCACGCGCATGGAGGGATGGTACCGGCCGGGCCGGCGGCGACCAACCGAAGGGATTCGCCCGTTTGACAGTTGTCGCGTACTTTATGTTTCCCCCAGGGGAGGCACCGGAATGGCACGCATCGGGGATACGCTGCGGGAGGCGCGGGAGCGCCGGGGACTGAGCATCGAGCAGGCGGCGCAGGAGACGCGGATCTCGCCGCGGTTCCTCGAGGCGCTCGAGGCGGAGGAGTTCGACGTGCTGCCGGCGCCGGTGTACGTGCGGGGCTTCCTGCGGTCGTATGCGAACTACCTGAAGCTGGACCCGCAGCCGCTTCTCGACCAGCTCGTGGGCGGGGAGGCGGGCGGGCCAGCGGCGCCGCCGGCTGGCTACGTGGGCGGGCCGCGGGGCGGCGCCCCGGCCCGGGCGCCGCGGGAGCGTTCGGACCCGTTCCGGCGGGCGGGCGCAGGGCCGGCCGGGGGTGGCGGGGCGGCAAGCGGCGGATGGGCGGCCCCGGGCGACGAGGGCGACGGCTGGGCGCCCGAGCCGCCGGGACCGGTGGAGACGGTCCCGGGCCGTGCGCCGATCGAGCCGCCGTCCTATTACGAGGAGGCGAACCCGGACCCGTACGGGTACGAACGGGGGCCTGCCCCGTACCGTCGGGCGGCCGGGGGCGTGCTGTTCGAACGGCCGGAGCTGCCGGGGCAGGGCGGGGTGCCGCGGGGCGTGCTGATCGCGCTGGCGGCGGCGTTCGTGTTCGTCGCCGCACTGGCGGCGGCGGTGCTGGTGCGGTCGGGCGGCGACGGGGGGAGCGGGACGCCCGCCGGGCCGGGCGGGGAGCCGACGCGCGCGCTGACGCCGGCGGCGGTGGTGCCGGTGGGGTCGCCGACGCCGCGGCCGACGGGCGCTGCGGGGACGCCGACGGGAACGCCGGGGGCGAGCCCGACGGCCGAGGGGACGGGGACGCCGGGCGCGACCGGCACACCGGGGACGGCGACCCCGACGCCGCGGCCGGGTTCGACGGCCACGCCGACGCCCACGGCGGGTGCGGCCCCGACGGCGACACCGGTCCCGCCGACGGCCACGCCGACGCCGTTCGTGCCGACTCCGACGCCGGTGCCGCTGCCGCCAAGGCCATCGGGACTGAGCGCGTGCAACCTGAATTTGGAGTTCGGGAAGTGCGGACCTTCGCCGGCCCGGGTGATTTGCTTCCCGCCGTTCCCGGCAGACCTCGGGATTGGCTCGAATTCGAACTGGTTCGTCGATGTGAGCGGGACATACCCGCTGCAGCCGGGCTGGCGAGAGGCCTACGTCGCCTATGAGGTGAGCGTCGGCCCGCTGATCGCCGTCGGGCAGCGCGGATGCGAGTGAACGGGCAGTAACGAGCGGGTGCGCCGGGTAACGGCGCGGACACCCTTAGGGGTCGGGGGAAACCCGTAGGGGACGGGCGGGTGACAGCGTCCCAAGGCGTCACCGGGATGCCCTCTGCGTGTCCATGCGGTCCACCACGGGGAGGGTCGAACCCCGAATCGAGACCCGGCGGGCAACCCGCCGAAGGCATGGGTCTCCAGCGGGGTTCCCGATGGCAGGATTCGAGCTGGCCCGCCCGCGGGCGGTGGGCGTACGGGTACGGGAGTGGCGGCCGGGGCGGTTCGCGCCGCTGTATGCGGCGGCGCTGCTGGCAGGCGCGGGGCTGGGCATCGGCTTCAACGTCATCGCGGGGGATGCCGGGCGGACGGCGACGCGGCCAATGGAGGCCGCAGCGGCGTGGAGCCCGGCCGACGGGGTGCTGGCGCCCCCGGTGGTCTTCGAAATGCCGGCCGCGGCAGCCGTCGAGCCGGCGCCGGGTTCGGCTTCGGACCCGGGCCCGGGTGCGCTGCCGCTGGAGTTCGACCTGGCGATGGGCCGGTTCGGCGCGTGGGCACCGGCGGCGGAAGCGCCGCAGGATACGGCTGGCGGCGCGGCTTCGGCCCCGGCAGCTCCTTCGGCACCGCCTGCGCCGGCGCGGCCGGCCCCGCAAGCGGCGCCCGCACAGCCCCCGGCCCAGGCCGCAGCGCCCGCGGCTCCGGCTGCGCCGGCGAAGCCGAACTTCTACGTGCCGGCGGTGCCGGCCGGCCCGGCGACGGCGCTCGAGCTGCAGCTGTTCGAGCTGATCAACGCGGAGCGGGAGAAGGCGGGGCTCGCGCCCTACGTGCTGGACGCGGGGCTCACGAAGGTGGCGCGGACGCGCTCGCAGCAGCTCATCGACCAGGGGTACTTCGGGCACGTGGACCCGTATGGCTATTCGATGTACGTGGAGCTGCTGGCGTACTTCGGCTACCGGAGCTACGCGTGGGCGGGCGAGAACCTGGCGATGAACAACTACCCGGCCGAGCAGGCGGCCGCGGTGGCGCTGGACGGGCTGATGAACAGCCCCACGCACCGGGCGAACCTCCTGGCGGGGGACTTCAGCCGCATCGGCATCGGCGAAATCACCGACGCGCAGGGGCGGCACTACTTCACGATGATCTTCCTCGGCTGAGGCCGCGGGCGGCGGCTATTCGAGACCGCCGGGCGGGGGCAGGTCGTCGGAATCGGACTGGCGGTTGCGGGCGAGGACGTAGCCCGCGCCGCCGCCGATGGCCGCGATGGCACCGAGGACGAGGACGATGACGCCCCAGACGGGGAAGCCGCCGCCGCTGCCGCTGCCGCTGTTCTGCTGGCCCGGCGTTGCGCTCGTGACGCCGCCGCCGGTGATGGGCGAGCCGGCGCCGGGCGAGCCAGCGGGGATGGTGGCGACGGAGCCGCCCTGGCCGGGGGTGCCGTTCGCGCCCGGGGTGGACTGACCGGGCACGGGCGTCGCGTTCGGGTCGGGCGTGCGGGTGGGTGTGGGGGTGAAGGTGGGGATGGGCGCGGGGGTCGCGCTGCCGAAGGTGACATCGAGCTGGACGGGGCCGGCCTGCCAGCGGGCGACCTGGGGCGCGAAGCGGTCGCCGATCTTGATGCGGACCTCGGCGCCGGCGCGGCCGCAGCCGCGGATTTGCGAGTCGGCGACGACATCGACGACGTAGACGGTGACGCGGGCGGGGCCGTCGCCGGTGTACTCCGTCTTGCCGTCTTTGCCGCAGAGGGTATCGCCGATGTAGGCCTCGACGGGGAGGCCTTCGGGCACGGGCCCCGCGGAGTCGGTGACCGACCCGAAGATAGTTGAAGGAGGGTCGAACTGCGCGGCGGCGGGCTGGACGGCGATGGCGGCGAACGCGCCGGCAACGATGGCGGCGAAGAGCGCGCCCCGGGAGAAGCTCATGGTCACATCCTGGAAAGGGGACTGACGGCCGCCCCCGAGGGTACGGCAGGCGGCCGACAGGGTCATCAGCGGGGGAGGGTCAACGTAAACGGCTCGTTGACGTAGACCCAGACGGGGCGGCCGCGGCCGAGTTCGGCGAGGGTGTTGACCGCGCCGGGGGCGCCGGGGATGTAGCGGAGCCATTCCTGGTTCTCGCCGTCCCAGGCGTAGATGACGGCGACCTTCGCGGCGTTGTCGCCGAGGGCGCTCGCGACGGGCACGGTGCCCTGGCCGGTCGGCACGAGGTTCCAGCCGGCCGTGAGCGGGACATCCAGCTCATCGCCCCAGGGGATGACGACATCGAGGACGAGCGCGCCTTCAGGGTCGGGCGGGAGCGGCGAGGGGATGAAGGGCTCGATGATCTGCCCGGTGCTGCAGAAGGCGGTGGCGAGGGGCACGTCGTCCCAGGTGAGGGCTACGTAGTCGCCAGGGCCGAGGATGCGTTCGCCGGTGTTGCCGATCCAGCCGCGGGAGGTAGCGCCGGGGCCGCCGAAGAACGTCTTGCTCTGGCCGGGTTCGAGGATGCCGAAGAGGTCGAGGTGCTCGGCGATGCCGGTTTGGCCGCCGGGGCTCTTGAGGCCGAAGCCGGCGAGGTTGACGGCGGAGCTCCCGCGGTTGGTCACGGTGATGGACTCCTGCCCGGTGCAGCTGAACGCGGTGATGGTGACATCGCCGGGGATGGGCGCCGGCATGGCCGGGAAGGTGACCATGACGTTGGTCGGCTTCATGAGCGAGTTGGTGACCTTGATCCAGGTCTGGCACTCGTCGTCTTCGAGGACCGGCTTTGCGATGTCGGCATTGATCGGGTTGCCGCGGGCGTCGCGGGTATCGAAGGTCGTCGCGGTGGCGAAGCGGCGGGTGCCGTTGATGTCGACCGGGCGGTCGGCGGCTTCGAGGATGATGCCGGAGCCGGCGTCGATCTCGAAGCGGATGGGGATGCCGAGGACGTTGTTGAAGTTGGCGGCATCGCAGAAGCCGTCGCGGTCTTTGAGGTGGGCGACGACGTACTTGAACTGGGGCGATTCGCCGTTGACGACGGTGACGCGCTTGTAGCCGGCCCACCGCCAGGTCGTCTCGTCGACGTTGGAGGCGATGGCGGGGTGCTTGCCGCGGGTGGTGGGTTCGGGGTATTCGGCGACGGCGAAGTAGCGGCTGCGGCCGACGATCTGCTCGGGCTCGCAGTGGGGGTTGCCGGTGATGCGGTTGGCGGGGCACTCCTCGAAGGTGAGGTTGAAGTCGCCGTAGGTGGCGATGGTGGCCTGGCCCTGGCCGTCGGAGGGCTGGGAGTACATGCGCGGCTTCGCCAGGGAGCCGAGGACGGTCGGCACCTTCGTGTGAGGGTTCACGTTGGGGGAGAAGTCGGTCGGGTCGTCCGGGACGAAGAAGCCGGAGGAGCCGTTGGTGACCCGCGGGCTGTAGGAGTTCCGGACGGGTTCGTTCTGCAGCATGAAGGTGACGATGGCGGCGGGCATCTCGGGCGGGTCGGAGCGGAAGTTGGGGTCGCCACGAAGCTTGGCCCAGTCGTCGGGGAGGACCCAGCGGTCGGCGGGGACGGTGCGGCCGTCGGGCTTGGTCTCGGCCGGGCGACCGGAGGGATTGGAGCCGACGAAGTAGCCGCGGAGGTTGGCGGTGACGCCGCCGAGGGTCGAGACGAACTGGTCGGGCGTGGCGTCGACTGTGATGTCTTCGAAGACGAGGTAGTAGATGACGTAGGCGATCTTGGTCCACGGGCGGCCGTCGATGAAGACCTCGATGTCGACCTCGCCGGGGACTTCGCTTTCGTAGCGGATGGTGGCGGAGCAGTTCGCGCCGAAGTCGGTGGAGGCGGAGCCGGGGCCGTCGATGGTGATGCCGGGGGCTGGCAGGAAGGTGCCGGGCTGGCCGGAAGGGCGGGTGAAGCGGACCGTCTGGCCGGCGCAGGAGACGTTGGAGGCGAAGGCGTAGGTGATGGTCACGATCTGCCCGGCCCAGGCAACGCGGACGTCCTTCTGCCCGGGGAAGAAGACGTAGCGGATGGTGACGTGTTCGGTGACGCTCGCCGGCGTGGTCTGGCCGGGGTAGAAGACGTCGATTTCGATGCGGGTCGTGGCGCTGGGGCCGCAGTTGGGGGCGTTGGTGGTGGAGATGCGGATGTCGTCGGGATTGGCGTCGGTATCGCCGAAGGCGGGCGCGAAGGGGTCCTGGCTGCCGTCGTTCAGTTCGAAGCGGCCGCCGACGGAGATGCCGGTGACGACGGTCGGCTTGAGGAGCGTGTTGGGCACCTGGAAGTAGCCGCAGCCGATGATGCGCATTTCAAGGCGGGCGCCGTCGACGAGGAGGTTGGTCGTCTGTGGGGTGCCGGAGTTGAAGGAGCCGATGACCCACTCGGTCAGGTTCGCGCTGGCGAGGAAGGTGCCGTCGGCGACGTTGAAGCGGAGGGGGAGCTCGATCGTGCCGAACGTAACGACGCCGGAGGTCGGGGTGCCGCCGGTGGTGATTTCGGTGCGGTCGATGCGGACCCAGCGGGTGATGAGGGGGCTCGCCGGGCCCGGCTGGACGATGCCGTTGCCGTCGCCGTCGGTGTCGAAGAAGGCAGCGGTGAGCGCACCGCCGTTGTTCGAATCGTTGAAGTAGGCAGCGACGGCGTGCTGGCCGGGGGCGTTCGAGGTGTAGGAGAAGCAGAGGGTGCCGTTGGGCACGGAGGAGCTGATGCGGGGCTCGTTCGCGGCGGACTTATGGAAGACGGTGATACCCGTGACGCCGGGCACATCGGGCCCGCCGATGGGGGTGAAGGCGATGTTGGAGGCGAGGAGGGAGTCGGCGGCGACGGTGCCGATGAGGCAGATGTAGTGGGTGGCGCCGATGACCATCGGGGAGGAGAGGGGACGGGGCGGCGTGCGCCCGTCGAGGGTCACGTGGCGGAGTTCGACGACGCGCTTGATTTCGACGAGGCGGTTGGCAGGAAGCTGGAGGCTCGCGGGCTGGTCGTCGGCGTCCTTGTCGATGGTGACGATGGGGTTGCCGATATCGACGCGGTTGTAGACGGCGTGGAAGTTGAACTGGACCTGGATGTTCGAGGAGTTGTTGGGTGCATCGATGCCGGCGCACCATTCGGGGCCGACCTGGCGGACGTAGGCGACGGTCGGCGTGGCGCCGGTGAACGAGACGATGGTGAAGTCGGTGGTGGAGACGGCGTTGACGGGGTCGGGCGGGTCGGTGAGTCCGTTGGGGATGAGCGGGCTGTTGACGCCGGAGACGGGGTTGGAAGAGGCGCCGGTGAGGAAGGTGCTGTCCCAGCCGGTGGTGCAGACCTCGGCCGGGCCGCCGACGATGCCGTCGCCGATTTTGTCGAGGGTGACGGTGACGATGGCGATGTCGGGGAGGATGATCGGGTTCGGGACCGAGGCGGTGCCGTCCCAGTGCCAGGCGATGGAGAGAGTCTGGTAGCCGGGGGGCGCATAGGCGACGACGCAGTAGACGTCGTCGGAGGTATCGGCGGGGGTGCCGCCGTCGTCATAGTCGGCGCCGGCGGCGGGGCCGACCGCGCCGTAGGCGTAGGTGCCGCTGGTGGGCACGGGCACGTTGACGGAGGGCGGGTCGGCCGGGTTGATGGGGTTGGTGGCGGTGATGACGAAGCCGAGGGTGCCGATGGCGGCGGCGGTCACGCCGGGGACGTTGACATCGAGGCAGTAGCCGTTGCGCGTTTGGGCGTTGGCCGGGAGGCCGTGGGAGTTGGTGCCCGCGAGGAGCTTCGGCGGCTCGAGGACCGGCGCCGGGCTGCTGGAGGCGTCGAACGTCGAGAGGGGGTCCCAGGCGGGACCGGAGGGGTCGTAGGCGGCGCGCGCCGGGGTTTCGGACAGCCGGAGCTGGCCGACCGAGACGACGGCTGCGAGGAGGGCGAGGGCGGCAAAAACGCAAAACCGCCGGGAGGAACGCACCATGAAGTCCCCCTGGGACTCGTGGGCGCACCCCGCCGGCGCCGTGGGATTTGGCGGCAGCGGCACCAGCGTCTCGACCCACCGGTGGCTGCCGTGAGCTTGAGAAGTTATGGCCGAAGGCCAGCGTTAGCGTCAAGCCTTCGTTCGTAAAATCTGAACGTCTCGAGGGGGAAATAGTTACCCCGGGTGCGCCGGCCAACTGGCGCACCCGGGGTGCCTCCTGACCGAAGGCTCACACCAGGGGGCGGGACCGGCGGCGGGAGAGGAGGAGCAGGCCGCCGCCGGAGAGGAGGAGCAGGGAGCCCGCGGCGATGAGCGCCGGGAGCGGCGAGGGCGCGGCCGCGGCCGGGCTGTTGCCCGCGGCCGGCGGGAGGAGGCCGGGGCCGGGCTGGCGGACGCCGGCAACTTCGCTGAACGGCGGCTCGGCCGGCGCGGGGACGGCGTCGCCGACGATGCCGCTGCCGGCGCCGGGGACGATGGTGTCGACCGGGATGATGACTTCGAGGCCGGCGGGCAGGTCGGGGCAGGGGACGATGGTGAATCGGACGGTGACGGGGCTGGCGCCGAGGGTGACGGTCGCGACCGCGCCGGCGGGCTGGCTGACGGCGTAGAAGGCGCCAGGCGCGCAGGCGAGAGCCGTATCGGCGCCGAGCACCTGGCGGACGGCGTAAGCGCCGGCGGGCAGGCCCTCGGCGACAGCCGCGCCGAGCGGGGCGTCGCCGCTGGTGCTGACCTGGAGCTCGGCGGCGACGGCGCCCGCGGCATCGATGACCTGGTAGCGCCAGGTGCGGGCGGCGGCGTCGGAGCCCGCATCGAGGAGGGTTTCGACGCGGATGGCGCCGGAAGAGGCGCCGAAGGTGACGTTCGCGGAGGCGAGGACCTGGCCGGCGAAGGAGACGGAGAGGGTCGCCGTGCCGGGGGTATCGCGGCGGACGAAGACGGTGCCCTCCGCGACGTTGGCGGCGACGGGGGTGGGCGCGAGGACGCCGACGAGCGTGCCGCCCTGGACGTCGTAGATGAAGCCCGGGAGGGTAGCGACCTGGCCTTCGACGCGGACGGTGACGGCGGCCTGCTGGCCGGGCTGGACGGGCGCGGGGGCGATCGCCGAGACGGTGTAGGGAATCTGTGCGGCGGCCGGGAGGGCAGCGAGCGCGGCGAACGCGGCCGCTGCGGCAGCGAGGAGAGCGACGATGCGGCGGGGCGTCATGGCGATCTTCCCTGCGGGCTGGCGGGCGGGACCGGGCTCGCTCCCCAACGAACCCGGGGGCTCCCGTGGGCCACCCGTTCGAACCGTGCTGTCCACCGCTCGACCACTTCAGTGAACGCACCGTGAAGATACCGCAGCGTGTCAAGGCGGGGCCATTAGAGCGGCGTTAGAAGTCCACCGTCCGGCCACCGGATGGCGCCCTGGCGGCTACCGGGCGAACGGAGACGGTGATGCGCAGGGCCTGCTTTCGGCGTGCTAGAGTTGCGGCGCAATGATCACGGTGCGGGCGGATGAGAACCGGCTGCTGGCGGAGGCCGCGAGCGCGGCCGACCGGGTGGTGCTGCGCCATTTTCCCGGGGCGCGGTGGCTGCCGCCGCGGCGGAGCTATTCGCTGCCGCGCCAGATGGCCACGTACCGGCTGCTGGACCACCTGTTCGGGCCGGACGGCTGGCAGCCGCCGGCGGCGCTGGCGGAGGAGGTGGCGGCCGCGCGGGCGCAGTCGCAGGACCCGCCGACGGCGGAAGCGCGCCTCGAGGTGATGGAAAACGAGTTCTCGGTGCAGTGTTCGTTCGCGGACCGGGAGCTGGTGAAGCGGGTGCCGGGGTACCGGTGGGTGCCGCAGGAGAAGCGGTGGCGGCTGCCGCGGGTGCCGGAGACGCTCCGGATTCTCGAAGACGGGTTCGGCGACCTGCTGGTGCTGCCGGACAGCGGCGAAGTGGAGCGGTGGCGGGAGGACGAGGAGGCGCGGATCGCGGAGGAGCGCCGGCAGGCGGTGGCGCAGGACGCTGCGGAGGAAGCGAAGAAGGCCGAGGAGAAGCCACGCGAAGAGCCCACGACCGGAACGGCGGAGGCGGCGGCCGCCGGGGAGGCCGGGACCGCCGCGGGGACGGCTGCGCCGGCGGCCGCGGACGGCATCCCGGCCGGGCTGGACGGGCTGTACGAGCGGCTCGACCGGCTGACCGCGGCGCTGGAGCGGCTCGTCGACGCCCTGGGGGCGGGCGAAACGCGCGCCCCGGGGGTGACGGTCGTGCCGTCAGCTCCGGGGACAGAGCCCGGGACGGGCCCGACCGACGAACCGGAGCTACCGGACGCGGCGAGTTCGACGTTCGACTGGAAATCGGAGCTGGACCGGCTGCGGAGCGAGCACGACGACCCGGCGCGGCAGGCGCTGGAGGCCCGGCTGCAGCAGGCGCGCGACGGCGAGCAGGCGGCGCTGCGGATGCTGCTGGGGTACTGGTTCTTCTACAACGGCCGGTGGGCGGAGGCGCTGACGTGGTTCCGGCGGGCGCTGGCCGGCGACGCGGGGGCCGACGCGGACCTCACGGCGGAGGCGGAGCGCGGGCTGAAGGCCGCCGCATGGCAGGAGTTCGCGGCCGCGCTCGGATTGAAGGGCGACCGGTTCGCCGATGCGTACGCAGCGCTCTGGCAGGAGGTCAACAACCGCGGCAGCGGCATCGGCGAGGACCGGTGGGAGGCCGGGCGGGAGGCGATCGCCGGGCTCGCGGAGGACCCGGAGATCGCGCGGCGCGAGGCGAGCCTGCACGGGCTGGTGCGGCTGGCGCAGTTCCTCGGCGCGGCGCGGCGCGGCCAGCAGGTCGACGAGCAGCGGCTGAGCGACTTCGTGCGCGACGGGTCGGTCGCGGCGGATACGCGGGTGCTCGGGCTGGTGCTGCTCGCGAGCGTGCTGTACGAGGGGGAGGCGGTGGCCGACTGGGCGAACGCCTGGCCGAAGAAGACGACCGTCGCGGGGGATTTTTCGTGGGCGGCGCAGCTGGCCATCGACCTGCTGAAGGCCGCCGGGGAGCGCCACCCGGAGGTGGTGCCGGTCGGGGCAGTTTCGACGCTGGCGATCGTCGCGCGCGGGCCGCGGGAGTGGGCTTCGCGCGACCAGCGCCGGCAGCTGCTGCGGCTCATCGGCAGCGAGGAGCGGCTGCGCGGGTATGCGGAGTTCCTCGCGGCGTACCGGCTCGCTGCGGAAGGCGACGGGAAGGGGCTGACGAAGGATTTCAAGGGGTACTTCGAGTACCTGAAGCAGGTGCGGCTGGACGACAGCTGGGAGCACCTTTCGGAAGTGCTGGCGGAGGACAACGGCCACGTGACGGACGCCGTCATCGACGAGGTGCTGCCTGCGGCCCTGGAGGCGCGGGGCATCGGCAACGTGCAAAATCTGCTGGAGGCGGCGGAGTTCGCGGCGACCACGCAGCGGGGCGACAACACGCTGAACCGGATCGCGGATGGGGTGGAGGAGGGGATGATCGCGGGGGCCGAGGCGCTCGACGGGGAGCAGCGCTGGTGGCTGTTCCGGCTCGCGCTGGACACGGCGCGGCGGAAGACGCACGACCAGGATGCGGAGCAGGCGTTCGTGCGGCTGGTGCGGGAGCTGCTGCGGCAGGGGAAGGACGATGAGGTACCGAACCTGTGCGAGGAGTTCTCGTCACCGGAGGTGTTCGCCTCGCTCCGTAAGCGAGCGCTGCTGGCGGGGCTGGAGTGGGCGCTAGAGCGGGGGCTTCCGATCGAGGCTCTCGTCCAGCGGGCTATCGAAGGATTTCGCAAAGAGTCCAGCCGCGTCGATGATTTCAGGCTCATCGCATCCTCATTCCCGGAGGTCCGCGAAGCGGGCGGCGAAGAGCTCAAGAAACTGCTCGGGGAGCCCGTCGGGGTGCAGGCGGATCCCGAACGGCTGCGCGGCAAGTCGGTGCTCATCGTGGGAGGTCGTCCCGATCTTCAGACCAAGACCCAGCCGGAGCTGGAAGCTTTCGGCCTCAAGGTCGACTGGCTGGACCCGGACTCGGCGAAGCAAGGCGGGCGGGCTGTGGACCGTGCTTCGGGTTCGGTCGACCTCGTTGTCGTCAACACGGGATACATCGGACACGCCGCTTCGGGGCGGGTGACGAAGGCCGCCGATTCCGCCGGGAACCGGGTCGTGGCCCGGGCGTTCGCTGGTCCGAAGATGCTCATCGAGACGGTGCGGCTGTGCCTCCTCAGCGAGGCGGTGAGTGCCGCCACCCCGCCGGCGCCGGGCCGGACGCCGCGGCCGGGCCCGGGCGTGCGCGGCGGGCGGCGCTGAAAGACCGGCCGGTAGCTGCGGGGCTGGTACACTTTTCGGTACAACCCGCAACGAACGAGACCGACCGCGGCAGGAGCCCTGTGAGCACACCGAAGACCATCATCCAGAAGATCTGGGAGCAGCACGTCGTGGCGAGCGAGCCGGGGAAGCCCGACCTGCTCTTCATCGACCTCCACCTCGTGCACGAAGTGACGTCGCCGCAGGCGTTCGAAGGGCTGCGGCTGGCGGGCCGGCGCGTCCGGCACCCCGAGCTGACGCTGGCGACGGTGGACCACAACGTGCCGACCATCGACCGCGACAAGCCGTGGTCGGACCCGCTTTCGGTGCAGCAGGTGGAGGCGCTGCGGAAGAACTGCGAGGAGTTCGGCATCCCGCTCTTCGGGGTGGGCGATATCCGGCAGGGGATCGTGCACGTCATCGGGCCGGAGCAGGGGCTGACCCAGCCGGGGATGACGATCGTCTGCGGGGACAGCCACACCTCGACGCACGGGGCGTTCGGCGCGCTCGCCTTCGGCATCGGCACGAGCGAAGTGGAGCACGTGCTGGCAACGCAGACGCTGCCGCAGGCAAAGCCGAAAACGATGTCGGTCGAGGTGACGGGCGAGCTGCACCCCGGCGTGACGGCGAAGGACGTGATCCTCGGGATCATCGGGAAGATCGGCGTCTCGGGCGGGGTCGGGCACGTCATCGAGTACCGGGGCGAGGTCATCCGGAAGCTTTCGATGGAAGGGCGGATGACCATCTGCAACATGTCGATCGAAGGCGGCGCGCGGGCGGGCCTCATCGCGCCGGACGACACGACGTTCGCGTACATGGAAGGGCGGCGGTTCGCGCCGAAGGGCGCCGACTGGGAGCGGGCGCTCGATTACTGGCGGTCGCTGCCGACGGATGAGGGGGCGGAGTTCGACACGTACGTGACGCTCGACGGGTCGGAGATCGTGCCGACGGTCACGTGGGGGACGACGCCGGCGCAGAGCGTGCCGGTGACCGGCAGGGTGCCGGACCCCTCGGAGGCGCCGACGCCGCAGGCGCGGGAGCTGGCGGAGCGGGCGCTGCACTACATGGGGCTCGAGCCGGGGACGCCGATCCAGGAAATCCGGCTGGACCGGGTGTTCATCGGCTCGTGCACGAACAGCCGGATCGAGGACCTGCGGGCGGCGGCCGAGGTGGTGCGGGGCCGGAAGGTCGCGCCGCACGTGCGGGCGATGGTCGTGCCGGGCTCGGGCCTCGTGAAGCACCAGGCAGAAGAAGAGGGGCTGGACCGCATCTTCAAGGAGGCGGGATTCGAGTGGCGGGAGGCCGGCTGCTCGATGTGCCTCGGGATGAACCCGGACATCCTGATGCCGGGCGAGCGGTGCGCGAGCACCTCGAACCGGAACTTCGAGGGGCGGCAGGGCCGCGGCGGCCGGACGCACCTCGTGAGCCCGCAGATGGCCGCTGCGGCGGCGATCGCCGGCCATTTCGTCGACATCCGGGAGTGGAAGTAGCGATGAAGAAGTTCGAGACGGTGCGCGGGCGGGTCATCCCGCTGAACCGGGCCGATGTGGATACGGACCAGATCATTTCGAAGGAGTTCCTGAAGCGGATCGAACGGACGGGCTTCGGGCCGTATGCGTTCGACGAATGGCGGAAGGACCCGGACTTCGTGCTGAACCGGCCGGTCTACCAGGGGGCGCCGATCATGGTGACGGGGCCGAACTTCGGCTGCGGGTCGTCGCGCGAGCACGCAGTGTGGGCGCTGGACGACATGGGGCTGCGGGTGATCATCGCGCCGTCGTTCGCGGACATCTTCCGGAACAACTCGTCGAAGGTCGGGCTGCTGACGATCACGCTGCCGCAGGAGGACTGCGACTGGCTGGTGGCGCGGGCGGAGGAGCTGCCGGAGGCCGAGCTGGTGGTGGACCTCGAATCGCAGACGGTGGCGACGGCGGACGGGGCGTGGAGCCGGCGGTTCGATATCGACCCGTTCGTGAAGTATTGCCTGCTGAACGGGCTGGACGATATCGGGCTGACGCTGCAGCTGGAGGACCGGATTGCGGCGTACGAGCAGGGCCGGCCGGCGTGGATGCCGAAGACGGAGGCGCTGCTGGCGGGCTAGGCCGATGGGCCGAGGCGGCGCTCGATGATGGCGGCGGCGCGGGACGCGGCCGGGAGCGGCGGCGCGAGCGACAGCGCCTCGCGGGCGGCGGCGAGCTTCGCGGGGCCGGTCTCGGCCTCGAGGGCATCGGCGAAGCTGACGAGCGCCCATTCGCTGCGCGCGGCGACGATGGAGGCAGCCAGCGAGGCGTAGAGTTCGACGCCCCGGGCGGCCGCGAGCAGCTGCGTGAGCGCTCCCGCAGCCCGCTCGCCTGAGGGGTGGGCGAGCAGGAGGTCGGCGAGGGCGAGGGCAAGCTCGGGTTCGGCCATGAAGCCCGGGAGCGCTGCGCGGGGTGAACGACGCGAGCGCGGCGGCGTCGAGGGCGGCGAGCCCACGGACGGCCTCGGCGCGGAGCGCGGCCGGGAGCGGCGATGCGAGCGCGGCGATGACGAGCGCTTCGGAGCGTTCGGCGGCCGCGAGGACGCGGACGGCGGTGAGCGCGGGCTCGCCGGACATCGGGTGGGCGTCGGCGGCAGCGAGGGTGACGGCCGCCTGCGCGGCGGCGGCCTCGAGGTCGAGGCGGGCGAGGAGGCGGAGGGCGGCGGCGCGGAGGGGCTCGCCGGAGCCGTTGATGGTCGGCTCGACCGTCTCGAGCGCGCCCAGCGCGAGGCCGAGGTCTTCGCGGGTCGCGGCGGGCGCGATAGCGTCAAGGATGCGGGCGCGGAGCAGGGCGCCGGGGTCGCGCCGCTTCGGGGCGGCGGCGAGCCACGCGAAGGCGGCCCGCAACGGCGCCAGGTCGGCGGGAGCTGGCGCGGCGGCGAGGAGGTCGACGGCGGTGAGCAGCGTTTCGGGGTCGGCGGGAGCAGCGAGAAGCTCGCGGGCGACGGCGCGAGCGGCTTCCGGGTCGGAGCGGAGGGCGCGGAGCCGGTCGAGGGCGCGCCGGGCAGCAGCGCGGGACGACGGTGAGCGCGGCATCCCCGGATGGTGCCGCAGTGCAGGGCCTCTGCGCCACGGCGCCCGTGGAGCGGGGCGGCGGCGCGGGGTAGGCTTTCGCGCATGGACGACGGCGACCTGACGGCGCGGCTGCAGGCCTGGGCGCGGGGGCGGTACTGGGAGCTGGTGGGGATCGAGACGGTCTCGGCGGCGCCGGGCCGGGTGGTGAACCGGGTGCGGCTCCGGGAGGAGCACCTGAACTACAACGACGTGGTGCACGGGGGCGTGATTTCGAGCCTGATCGACTCGGTGGCGGGCGGCGCCGTGCGGACGCTCAGGGAGGAGGCGGAGATCCGCGCGCGGCCGCACGCGACGAGCGACCTGCACGTTTCGTACCTGGCGCCGGCGCGGGGCACGGAGCTGGTGGCGGAAGCGCGGGTGGTGAAGATGGGGCGGACGGCGGCGTTCACGCAGGTCGAGGTGCGGGACGACGGCGGGCGCATCGTGGCGCTCGGGCTGGTCACGTTCGTCATCGGGGGGCGGCGGGAGCCGGCGGGGTGAGCGGCGACGGCGGTCCGGAGCTCATCGCGGTCGCGGTGCGGGACAGCGCGGGGCGGCCGTGCCCCATCCCGCTCGACGTGCGCACGCGGGGGCCGGCGCTGCCGCTGCCGCGGCCGCGGTATTCGGTGCCGGGGCCGGAAGCGCTCGCGCGCGCGGACGAGACGGTCTACGTCACCGGGGGAGAGTTCACGCCCGAGATGATCGTGGCAGGCTACCGGCTGGGGTACTTCCCGTGGCCGCGGGACGAAGCGGACGAGCTCTGGTGGTGCTCGCCGAACCCGCGGGCGATCCTGCCGGTGGAGACGTTCACGGTGCCGCGCCGGCTGGGGCGAACGATCCGGTCCGGGCGGTTCCGGGTGACGGTGGACGCTGACTTCGACGAGGTGATCGCGGCGTGCAGCGAGCGGCGGGAGGGGACGTGGCTGACGCCGAATTTGATGGCGGCGTACCGGGAGCTGCACGCGCTGGGCTGGGCGCACAGCTTCGAGGTGTGGATCGGGGAGACGCTGGCGGGCGGGCTCTACGGACTGGCGGTGGGAGCGATGTTCGGCGCGGAGTCGATGTTCACGCTGTACACCGATGCCTCGAAGGTGGCGGCGGCGGCGATGGTGCAGCACTGCCGGGCGATCGGGGTGGAGCTGGTCGACATCCAGGTGCTGAATCCGCATACGGCGCGGATGGGCGGGGTGGAGGTGCCCCGGCGGGAGTACCTGACGCGGCTCGAGCGGGCGCTCCGGCGGGAGGCGCACTGGTTCGACGGCGAAAGTGCGGGCCTTCCGGACGCGGCGCGGGGACACGGTTGACCCGCGACGCGCGGCGGGATTCGGCGCACACTGGAGGGGAAGACCGATAAGGAGGCGGAGAATGACCGCGACCCGTCCCGTCCCGGTAGGGCTGTACCACCTGCTGACCGATTTCGAATGCCCGGCTGCGAGCGTCCGGGTCATCCGGATGAGCGGCGAGGGCGACGCCGTCGGCTCGCACGTGCACCGGCGGTCGATGCAGATGTACGTCGCGCTGGAGGGCAGCGTCGTGGTCGAGGTGGATGGGGTGGAGACGGTGCTGAAGCCGTACGAGGTGCTGGCGGTGTGGCCGGGGAGCGTGCACCGGGCGAGCCCGCTGGACGGGGAGGCGGTGGTGGCGAACATCTCGATCCCGCCGCTGGGGGCTGACGACCAGGTGCCGGTGACGGGCGCGGCGGAACCGCCGGACCTGCGGCTGCCGCGCGGTGCCGAGGCGGACGTCGAGGACTGACGCGGGCGGCGCGGCCGATCGACGGTGAGGCCCCGGGCCGGGAGAATACGGGGCCATGGCTACGTTTCGCATCCTGGTGACGCCGGGCGACGGGATCGGCCCGGAGGTGATGGAAGAGGCGCTGAAGGTGCTGGGCCGCATCGAACGGCGGTTCGGGCACGAGTTCGTCTACGAGGAGGAGACGATCGGCGGCGCGGCGATCGACCGGTACGGCGTCGCGCTGCGGCCGGAGACGGTGGCGAAGGCGAAGGCGTCGCACGCGGTGCTGTTCGGGGCCGTCGGCGGGCCGAAGTGGGATGACCCGCGAGCGGCCGTGCGGCCGGAGGATGCGATCCTCGGGATGCGGAAGCAGCTGGGGCTGTTCGCGAACCTGCGGCCGGTAAAGATCGCGCCGGAGATGATCGGGGAGAGCACGCTCAAGCCGGAGGTGCTGCAGGGCGTCGACATGGTCGTCATCCGGGAGCTGACCGGCGGGCTGTACTTCGGCAAGCCGAAGCGGCGGTGGGAGAGCGCGGACGGGCGGCAGGCGGTGGACACGCTGCGGTACAGCGAGCGGGAGGTGGCGCGGGTGTGCCACGTGGCCTTCCAGCTGGCGCGGCAGCGGCGGAAGAAGGTGACGAGCGTCGACAAGGCGAACGTGCTGCGGACGGGGCAGATGTGGCGCGAGGTGGCGACGGAGGTGGGGAAGCAGTACCCGGACGTGGAGCTGGAGCACATCCTCGTGGATGCGTGCGCGATGTACCTCGTGCGGCGGCCGGCGAGCTTCGACGTCATCGTGACGGAGAACATGTTCGGCGACATCCTGACGGACGAGGCGGCGATGCTCGCGGGTTCGATGGGGATGATGCCCTCGGCGAGCCTCGGGCGGCGGCGGAAGGATGGGACGGGCATCGGGCTGTACGAGCCGATCCACGGGAGCGCGCCGGACATCGCGGGGCAGGGGAAGGCGAACCCGCTGGCGATGATCCTGAGCGCGGCGATGATGCTGCGGCTGTCGCTGGGGCTGGAGGCGGCGGCGCGGGCCGTGGAGGAGGCCGTGGATGCGGTCATCCGGGAAGGGCTGCGGACGCCGGACATCGCCGGGCCGGGCGCGAAGGTGGTGGATACCCGGACGATGGGGAGCGCCGTCGCGGAGCGGGTGTAGCGGCGCTTTCGACCAGACGTTTTCGCTGACCCGGTAGGATTGGTCGCCGGGCCGGGAGCGGCCCGCGGAGAAGGAGGAGCTGACGATGCCGGTTTCGAACACGTGCGTGAAGACGGGCGAGGGGCAGGTGGCGATGGCGCAGATCCCGTACCCGGATACGCCGGGGCCGGGGCAGGCGCTCATCCGCACGCGGCTTTCGACGATTTGCGGGAGCGACATCCACGTCGTGGACCACCTGCCGGTCCCGCCCGGCGTGCCGATGGGGCACGAGGCGGTCGGCACGGTCGAGGCGGTGGGCGCCGGGGTGACGGCCTTCCGGCCGGGCGACCGGGTGGTGGTGAGCTGCCTGCTCTGCTGCGGCACCTGCCGGCGGTGCATGGAGGGCGACCACCAGGTGTGCGAGACGTTCGGCGCGCCGGCGAACTTGCTCTTCGGGGCGCAGGGCGAGTTCTTCCTCGTGAACGGGGCGCAGACCTCGATGGCGAAGGTGCCGGACAGCCTCGAGGACGAGCAGGTGCTGTTCGTGACGGACATCATGTCGACGGGCTTCGCGGCCATCGAGCGGGCGGAGCTGAAGCCGGGCGATACGGTGGCCATCTTCGCGCAGGGGCCGGTCGGGCTGTGCGCGACGGCAGGGGCGCGGACGTACGGCGCGGGGCTGATCATCGCGGTCGAGGGCATCCCGGAGCGGGCGGCGATGGCGAAGCGGTTCGGCGCCGACGTGGTGGTGGACCCGGCGAACGCGGTGGCCGAGATCATGCGGCTGACGGGGAACCGCGGGGTGGACGTGGCGGTGGAAGCGCTCGGGCACGAGGTGACGTTCCAGAACGCGTGCGCGGTGGTGCGGAACGGGGGCACGGTCAGCTCGGTCGGCGTCTACGGCGGGTACAGCGAGCTGCGGCTGCCGACGGGGGGATCGTTCCTGCACCGGAAGGTGGTGACGACGCTCTGCCCGGTGGGGACGGCGCGGATGGAGCGGCTGATGGCGCTGGTGCAGGGCGGGAAGGTGGACCTGCGGCCGCTGCTGACGCATTCGCTGAAGCTGAGCGAGACGCCTGCGGGCTACGACCTCTTCCGGAAGCGGGAGGGCGGCGTGCTGAAAATCGCGCTCCGGCCGTGAGCGAAGCGGCGCGGCGGCGGCTGGTGTTCGTGTGCCGGCCGCCGCGGGAGTTCGTGGCGTGGGAGCTGGCGGCGTGGGCCGCGGAGGAGCTGGGCGACCTCGCCGGGGTCGTGGAGGTCGAAGTCCGGCACCCGGACCCGGAGATGGACGGCTCGTGCCGCTGGTGCGGGGCGCGGCGGGGCGAGGTGGTGCGGCTGGTGGACGGGCGGCTCGCGTAGGCCGGCCGGGCTGTGGTTGAATGCGCGGCGATGTTCGCGGCGGTGCTCGTGGCGAACCGGGGCGAAATCGCGGTCCGCATCATCCGCACGCTGCGGCGGCTGGGGGTGCGGGCGGTGCTCGCGGCATCGCCGGCGGACCGGCTGTCGCTGGCGGCGCGGGAGGCGGACGCGGTCGCGCTGCTGCGGGGTTCGAGCGCGGCGGAGAGCTACCTCGACGGGGAGCAGCTGATTGCCGCAGCGATGGCGCACGGCTGCGCGGCGGTGCACCCGGGCTACGGGTTCCTCGCGGAGTCGGCGGCGTTCGCGCGGGCGTGTGCGGCTGCGGGGCTGGTGTTCATCGGGCCGCCGCCGGGGGCGATGGAGCTGCTCGGCGACAAGGCGCGGGCGCGGCAGTTCGCGCAGGGGCTCGGCATCCCGGTGGTGCCGGGGTACGACGGCCCGGACGATGACGAACGGCTGCTGGCCGCGGCGGCGGAGGTCGGGTTCCCGCTGCTGGTGAAGGCGCGGGCCGGGGGCGGCGGCCGGGGGATGCGGGCGGCAGGGTCGTTCGAGGAGCTGCGCGCGCTCATCCCGGCGGCGCGCCGGGAGGCCGAGGCGGCCTTTGGGGACGGCGGGCTGCTGCTGGAGCGGCTCGTGGAGCGGCCGCGGCACCTCGAGGTGCAGGTGCTGGCGGATGCCCACGGCGCGACGGTGCACCTCGGCGAGCGGGAGTGCTCGCTCCAGCGGCGGCGGCAGAAGCTGGTGGAAGAGGCGCCGAGCCCGGCGGCGGACGCGGCGCTGCGGGCGGAGCTGACGGGGGCGGCGGTGCGGCTGGCGCGGGCAGCGGGGTATGTGAACGCCGGGACGGTCGAGTTCCTCGTGGGGGAGGCAGACGCAGGCGGGAAGCGGCCGTGGTACTTCCTCGAGGTGAACCCGCGGCTGCAGGTGGAGCACCCGGTGACGGAGGCGGTGACGGGGCTCGACCTCGTCGAACTGCAGGTACGGATTGCGGCAGGCGAACGGCTGCCGTTCGCGCAGGAGGACGTGCGCTTCGCGGGGCACGCCATCGAATTCCGGGTGAATGCGGAGGACCCGGCGGCGGAGTTCCGGCCGACCGGCGGCGAGGTGCGGTGGTGGCCGGGGGCGCAGAGCGCAGGCTGGCGGGTCGATGCGGGGTACGGCGACGGCGACCGGGTGCCGGGCTTCTACGATTCGCTGCTGGCGAAGGTGGTGGTGCACGGGCAGACGCGCGAGGAGGCGGTAGCGCTGCTCCGGGGCGTCCCGCCGGGGCTCATCGAGACGCCGCGGACGACGGCGCCGCTGGCGCAGGCGCTCGCGGACGACCCGGAGTTCGTCCGCGGCGATGTGCATACGGGCTGGCTCGAAGCGCGGCTGCCGGCGCTGCTCGCGCGGGCGGGGGCGCCTGCGGCTGCGTGGGCGGCCGCGGCTGCGGCAGCGGGGCAGCTCGCGCGGGGGGGCGGGGGCGTTCGCGGGGCCGGGGTGGGTCGGGGCGGGACGCGCTGCGCTGTGGCTGGATGACGGCTGGACGACGGCGGACGCCTGCTCGTTCGACGAGCCGGGGGCGCCGCTGCACGCGCGGGCGGAGGCAGGGAGGCTGGTGGTGGAGGACGGGAACGGGCACCGGTGGACCTTCCGGCCGGCGCTGCCGCCGGCTCCGGCACGGCGAGCCGCGGACGCAGGCGGCGGACGGGGCGCGGAAGCGGTCGCGCCGCTGGCGGGCACCGTCGCGGCGGTGCTGGTGGGCGCAGGGCAGGCGGTGGCGCCGGGGGACGTGCTCTGCGTGGTGCACGCGATGAAGATGGAGCACCCGGTGCGGGCCGATGCGGCGGGCGTGGTGGCGGAGGTGTGCGCCGCACCGGGCGCGGCGGTGGCCGCGGGGGAGGTGCTGGTGCGGATGGAAGCCCGGGCTGGCTGAGGCATCTGCCGCCGGGCGCGGGCTTCGGCGGAGGCCGGGGCGAAATGAGCGGGGGAGCCGCGCGCCGCGGCTCCCCCTTCGAGCATGGCCCGCGAGATTGGGGGTCAGTTCCCCTTATCGGGGGCGTCGGGCGCGGGGCGGGGCGGGACGGCGCCGCCGCCGGCCTGCTTTTCGAGCTTGTCGATGTCGAGGGCGGGGTCGAGGCTCTTCGCGACGGCGATGAGGTCGTCGCGGGAGACCGTGGGGTTGATGCCCTTCGAGTAGGCGTTGATGTTGTAGCTGGTGCCGTTCGGGGTGACCCAGCCGATGCCGTAGTCGCTGATCCAGCCGAAGAACTCGCCGGAGGAGGAAGCACCGGGGCTGGCGTAGATGGCGACGTCGATGACGTCGGCGCCCTTGACGAGCGTCCAGGAGAGGCTGTAGCTGGCGACGAAGCCTTGCGGCCGCTGGCAGCCGGGGTCGATGTCCATGGCGAAGCTGGCCGCGCGGTCGATGGTGTAGCCAGGCGGCGGCGCCGGGGCGCGGAAGCCGAGCCGCTGGATGTCGGCCTCGGTGAGGGTGCGCTGACGGACGAAACAGGCGTCGGTGAAGGACGGGTCGAGGGCCTTCGCGACGGCGCGGATGACATCGGGGCTGCCGGTGCCGTCCTTGCCGCCGTACCAGACGGAGAACTGGAGCCCCCTGGCAGCCCAGCTCGCGCTGTACTGGTCGATGTAGCCGGGGAAGGACGTGTCGGCACCGGCGGGCAGGCCGGTCACGGAGACGCCGAGGCTGTCGCCCTGGTCGGAGTTCCAGTAGGCGTAGAGGCCGAAGCCTTCGGTCGGCTTGACGGACGTGTCGCAGCCGGCGGCGGGTTCGCGGAAGGCGGTGATGTGGACTTCGGTGAGGGCGAGGCCAGAGGGAACGGCGGGGCGGGGGTCGCCGACACCGAAAGCGGCGAGGGCCGACCAATCGGCATCGGTGACGGTCCAGAAGCACTGCTGGTCGAAGCCGGGCGCGACCTTGCTGATCAGCTCGCGGAGGACCTCCGGCGCGCGGGGGTCGGGGCCGGAGGGGTACGGCTTCGTCGTGTCGTAGGGGCGGACGGGGTAGCTGTTGACGTAGATGGAGAAGTGGTAGCCGAGGGCGGCGAAGACCGCGCCGTCGGAGCGGAGGACGGGCGCGAGGGGCTCGGACGAGACGACCTGGGAGAGGTAGGCCTCGAGGCCGGTCGCGGTATGGCGCCAGGAGGTGGAGAGCATGGGCCGGGGAGTGCCGGCCGGCTGCCCCTGGTCGTCGCAGTCGGCGACGGCGGCGAGGCTGACAGCGATGAGTTCGAAACCGTCGCGCGGGATGCGGGGCTGGATGCCGGCGGCTTCGAGGTCGACGGCGGAGACGCCGAGCGCGGAAGCGGGGAGCGGCGCCTGGCACTGGTAGGGCATGCCGTAGCCGAGTTTGGAGGAGGCAGCATCTTCGCCGCCGGCGCCGCCCATGCCGGTGGGGCCGGCTGCGGCGGGGATGGACGGGCGCCCGAAGGGCGTGCGGGTCGGGAACGGGGCGGAGATGCCGGGCGAGGCGCCGCCTGCAGCGGGCGGGGAATCGCCGCCGCCATCGAAGAAGGCGCGGGCGGTGAGGGCGCCGGCGGCGAAGACGGCCGCGGCCGCGACGCCGGCGATAGCCCAGCCGAGCGGGCCGGAGAGCCGGATTGGCGGGTTCGAAGGCATGGTTCCTCCTGCGGGGGTGTTCCCGTTCGATGCAGGGAACGACGGCGAGGGACGAAATGTTCCCGCCGGTTCGCGCGTGTCTTACTGAATGATTCGGCTGGCGGGGGCGCCTACATGCGGAAAGTGCCGAACCTGGTCGGCTGGAGCGGCGCGCAGGCGGCGGCCTGGAGGCCCATGGCGAGGACGCGGCGGGTCTCGCGGGGGTCGATGACGCCGTCGTCCCAGAGGCGGGCGGTGGAGAAGTAGGGCGAGCCTTCGGCTTCGTAGCGGGCGATGGTGGGGGCTTTGAAGGCCTCCTGCTCCTCCGGGGTGAGCGTTTCGCCGCGGTCGAGGCGGACCTGGAGGAGGACGGAGGCGGCCTGTTCGCCGCCCATGACGGAGATGCGGGCGGAGGGCCACATCCAGAGCTGGCGCGGGCCGTAGGCACGGCCGCACATGGCGTAGTTCCCGGCGCCGAAGCTGCCGCCGATGATGACGGTGAACTTCGGGACCGCGGCGCAGGCGACGGCGGTGACCATCTTGGCGCCGTCTTTTGCGATGCCGGCGTTTTCGTACTGGCGGCCGACCATGAAGCCGGTGATGTTCTGGAGGAAGACGAGGGGGACGCCGCGGGCGGCGCAGAGTTCGATGAAGTGGGCGCCTTTGAGCGCGGATTCGGAGAAGAGGATGCCGTTGTTCGCGACGATGCCGACGGGATGGCCTTCGATGCGGGCGAAGCCGCAGACGAGCGTGGTGCCGTAGCGGGCCTTGAATTCGTGGAATCGGGAGCCGTCGACGATGCGGGCGATCACTTCGCGGACGTCGAAGGCGTGGCGGAGGTCGGCGGGCACGATGCCGAGGAGGTCGTCGGCGGGATAGGCCGGGGGTTCCGGCTCGGCGACGGGCCAGGGCGGCGGCGGAGGCGGCGGGAGGGTGGCGACGATCTCCCGGAGGATGCGGAGGGCGTGGTGGTCGTCCTCGGCGAGGTGGTCTGCGACGCCGGAGATGCGGGTGTGGACATCGGCGCCGCCGAGCTCTTCGGGGGTGGTGATTTCGCCGGTGGCGGCGCGGACGAGGGGCGGGCCGCCGAGGAAGATGGTGCCGGTGCCGCGCACGATGACGGTTTCGTCGCTCATGGCGGGGACGTAGGCGCCGCCGGCGGTGCAGGAGCCCATGACGGCGGCGACCTGGGCGATGCCGAGGGCGCTCATGCGTGCCTGGTTGTAGAAGATGCGGCCGAAGTGGTGCTTATCGGGGAAGACGTCGTGCTGGAGCGGGAGGAAGGCGCCGCCGGAATCGACGAGGTAGATGCAGGGGAGGCGGTTCTCTTCGGCGATTTCCTGGGCGCGGAGGTGCTTTTTGACGGTGATGGGGTAGTAGGTGCCGCCTTTGACGGTGGCGTCGTTGGCGATGACGACGCAGGGGCGGCCGGCGACGACGCCGATGCCGGTGACGATGCCGGCAGAGGGGACATCGTCGTCGTAGACACCCTCGGCGGCGAGGGGGCTGAACTCGAGGAAGGCCGTCGCGGGGTCGATGAGGAGCTGGATGCGCTCGCGGGCGAGGAGCTTGCCGCGGGCGCGGTGGCGTTCGATGGCGGCGGGTTCGGCAGCGGATGCGACGCGGTCGAGGCGGGCGCGGAGGTCGGCGACGAGCGCGCGGTTGTGGGCGGCATTCGCGCGGAAGGCCTCAGAGGCGGGGTCGATGCGGGATTCGAGACGGGGGAGCTGGTGGGCGAAGGGGGCCATCGCGTCGCTCCGGCGGGGTGATGGCGGGAGCTTACCGCGGGCTGTCGCGGGAGTCAGGGCGGCGGTTGCGCCGCGCGTTGATCGGCTCCCCGGCCGGTGCTAGGTTGCGGGGCCATCCGACGGGAGAGGTGCCTGGAGCGATGACGACAACGGACGAGGCGCGGGCGAGCGAAGTTCGGCAGCGGGCAGAGCGGGTAGCGAATGCCGGCGATGCGGTGGCGCGGGCGCTGGGGTACCCGACCGGGTTCCTGGCGGAGCGGTTCGCCTTCATGGATGACGCCTATGAGTGGCGGCGGCTGTTCGCGGAGGTGCTGGGGACGTTCTTCCTCGTGTTCGTGGCGGCGGGCGCGGCGATGGTGGACGCGCGGTTCGGCGGGAACGTGGTGAGCCCGGCAACGCAGGTAACGGTGCCGGGGCTGATGGTAGCGGCGATCATCCTGTCGATGGGGTCGGTTTCCGGCGCGCACCTGAACCCGGTGGTGACGCTGGCCTTCGCGCTGCGGTCGGATTTCCCGTGGCGGCGGGTGCCGCTGTACCTCGTCGCGCAGGCGGCGGGGGCGGCGGCGGCTGCGGGGGCGCTGGTCGCGCTCGTGGGAGCGCAGGGGACGGCGGGGCTGACGCTGCCGGGCGAGGGGGTGAGCGCGATGCGGGCGATGTGGTGGGAGGCGGTGCTGACGTTCGGGCTGGTGACGGTGATCCTGGGGACAGCCTCGGGAGCGCAGAACGTGGGGGCCGCTGGGAGCGGGCGGGGTCGGCGGCTACATCGCGCTGGCGGGCCTCATCGGGTGGCCGATGAGCGGGGCGTCGATGAACCCGTTCCGGTCGCTGGGGCCGGCGCTGGTGCTGTGGGAGTGGAAGGACTGGTGGGTGTACCTTGCGGGGCCGCTGGCCGGGGCGCTGCTGGCGGTCGGGGCGGCGTGGGTGCTGCGCGGGCCGGGCGGCGGGTTCTACGGACGGAAGGCGGCGCAGGGCGGGCTGGGCTGGCTGTGGCACCCGGGCCCGGTGACGTACCGCATCCCGGATGCGCCGGATGACCCGCCGCCGCCGCGGGGCGGGGCGCGGTAGCGATGGCCGGCGGCGGGCGGCAGGAGCGGCGGGCGGTCATCGACATCGGCTCGGACACGGTGCACCTGGTCATCGGGCGGCTGGTGCCGGGGCCGGGCGGCGGGCCGGCGGTGGAGACGCTGGAGTCGCATTCGGTGCTGCTCGAACTCGGGCTGGAGGTGGCGCGGTACGGGCGGATCGACCCGCGCGACCTGCGCGGCCTGGAGGCGGTGGTCACGCGGTTCGCGGCGAAGGCGCGGCGGGAGGCGGGTCACCTCGTCATCGGGGCGACGGAGGCGAGCCGGCGGGCGGCGAACGGCGGGGAGGTGCTGGCCGAGCTGGCGCAGCGGGTGGGCGAACCGATCCGGCTGCTCTCCGGCGTGCGGGAGGCGCAGCTCGGCGTCCTCGGGGTGCGGGCGCGGCTGGACGAACGGGGGGGAGCAGCTGGTGGTCGATTCGGGCGGGGCTTCGACGGAACTGTCGCTGACGTCGGGGCGGGAGGTGTGGGCCGCGGCGTCGCTGGGGGCGGGGGCGGCAGCGCTGCGGGCGGCGATGCCGGGCGACCCGCCGGGGCCGCTGACGTGGGCGCTCGGCGCGGCGGCGGCGGGGATGGCGCTGGCGGCGGCGCCGCCGGGCCGGCCGGCGAAAGCGTGGGCAACGGGCGGGACAGCGCACCACCTCGTGCGGCTCGAGCGAAAGACGCGGAACCGGAAGCCGGCGGCGCTGACGATGGGGGAGATGGAGCGGCTGAGCGGCGAACTGCTGCGGAAGCCGGCGGAGAAGCTGGGGCGGCGGCGGAAGCAGGACCCGCGGCGCGTGGCGCTGCTCGCGCCCGGGGTGCTGATCCTGGCGGCGGTGCTGCGGCACTACGGGCTGGAGCGGTGCACGGTGCTGCCGGAAGGGGTGCGCGAGGGCATGCTGCTGGCGAGCGCGCTGGAGGGCGAGACGTGGTGGCAGGACCGCGCGGGTGAGGGCCGGGGCGGCGGCGAGGAGGAACGGAAGGCGGCTGGGGCCTAGACTGGGGCGAAATCCAGCCGGGGTGCAGGGCGATGGTCCTGAGCGATCGAACGATTCGGCGCGAACTGGAGGCGGGGAACATCGAAATCGACCCGCTGGGCGCGGATGCGATTCAGCCGGCGAGCGTGGACCTGCGGCTGGGGCACCTGTTCCGGGTGTTCCGGAACTCGCGAGTGCCGTTCATCGATGTGAAGCAGGAGTACCCGGACCTGACGGAGCTGGTGGAGGCGACGGCGGAGCAGCCGTTCATCCTCCACCCCGGCGAGTTCGCGCTGGCGGTGACGCTGGAGCGGGTGCGGCTGCCGGACTTCATCGTGGGGCGGCTGGAGGGGAAGTCGTCGCTGGGGCGGCTGGGGGCTGCTGGTGCATTCGACGGCGGGGTACGTGGACCCGGGCTGGAACGGGGCGCTGACGCTGGAGCTTTCGAACGTGGCGAACCTGCCGATCGCGCTCTACCCGGGGATGAAGGTGTCGCAGATTTCGTTCCTGCGGCTGACGGAGCCGGCGGAGCACCCGTACGGCTCGAAGGAGGCGGGGGAGCAAGTACCAGGGGCAGGAAGGGCCGACGCCGAGCAAGTACTACCTGAATTTCCGGGAGCGGTAGGCCCTCACTCGAGCGGGAAGGCCTCGCCGAGGGCGGGGATGCGAATCTCGGAGGGAACCCGGGCGCGGAGCGCTTCGGCGAGGGCCTCGGCGGCGGGCGGTTCGCCGTGGACGAGGAAGATGCGCTTCGGCGGCGCGGGTGCGGATTCGACCCAGCGGAGGAGTTCGTCGCGGTCGGCGTGGGCGGAGAGGCCGTGGAGGCAGGTGACGCGGGCGCGGACTTCGACGTCGATGCCGAAGACGCGGACGGTGGGTGCGCCTTCGAGCAGGGCGCGGCCGCGGGTGCCGGCGGCCTGGTAGCCGACGAGGCAGATGAGGTTGCGCGGGTCGGGGGCGAGGCGCTGGAGATGGTGGAGGACGCGGCCGCCGGTGAGCATGCCGCTGGCGGCGATGATGATGCGCGGCCCGGGGAGGTTGTTGAGCTTCTTCGAGTCCTCGATGGTCCGGTGGAAGCGGACGTTGCGGGGGAAGAGGGCGCCGGGCGCTGTGTGGGGGATATCGCGGTCGAGGTATTCGCTTTCGAGGTAGCGCGAGTAGAGGCTGGTGACGTCGTTCGCCATCGGGGAGTCGATGTGGATGGGGACATCGGGGAAGCGCCCGGTTTCGATGGCGACGCGGAGGTGGTGGGTGACGAGCTGGGCGCGGGCGACGGCGAAGGCCGGGATGAGGACGGTGCCGCCGCGTTCGAGGGTGGGGAGGAGCTCGTCGCGGAGCTGGCTGACGATCGGGTCGTGGCTGTGGGCGCGGTCGCCGTAGGTGGATTCGAGGACGAGGGTGTCGCAGGCGGGCAGGGGGACGGGGTCGGTGTGGAGGGGCTGGCGGTAGCGGCCGAGGTCGCCGCTGAAGATGATGCGGTGGGCGCGGTCGTCGGCGAGGGGGACCTCGAGCTGGACGAAGGAGGAGCCAAGGATGTGGCCGGCGTTGCGGAAGGTGACGCGGAAGGTGCCGGCGTCGAAGCGTTCGCCGTAGGGCCGGGTGCGGAGGTATTCGAGGGCGCGGAAGGCGTCCTTGACGGTGTAGAGGGGGAGGGCGGGGTGGTGCTTGCTGAAGCCCTTCCGGTTGGCGAAGGCGGCGTCTTCCTCCTGGATTTCGGCGGCGTCGAGGAGGAGGATGCGGGTCATCTCGGCGGTGGCGGGCGTGGTGTAGACGGGGCCGCGGTAGCCGAGGCGGACGAGGCGGGGAAGGTAGCCGGTGTGGTCGATGTGGGCGTGGGTGAGGACGATCGCGCGGGGGACCTGGGGGTTGAAGCCGGGCCCCTGCCAGTTTTGGAGGCGGAGCTCCTTCAGGCCCTGGAAGAGGCCGCAATCGACGAGGACGGCGTCGCTGCCGGCGGAGACGAGGAAGCGCGAGCCGGTGACGGTGCCGGCGCCGCCGTGGAAGGCGATGGAGGCGGAGGGCACGGGGCTACTGCCGGAGCCAGCTGGCGGCCGGGTCCTGGCCGCGGCGGAGCCATTCGAGGACGAAGGGGTTGTGCTGCTTTTCGAAGGCGATGGTGGTTTCCTGCATGTGGCCGGGGAGGACGATGGTGTCCTCGGGCAGGACGAGGAGGCGCTCGCAGATGGAGCGCATCTCCTGTTCGAAGTTGCCGCCGGGGAGGTCGGTGCGGCCGATGGAGCCGCGGAAGAGGGTGTCGCCGCTGAAGAGCATGCCTTCTTCGGCGTAGTAGGAGACGGAGCCGGGGGTGTGGCCGGGGGGTGGCGATGGTGTGGAGGCGGAGGCCGGCGACCTCGACGATGTCGCCGTGGGCGACGAAGGCGTCGGGGTCGGGCGGGCCTTTTTCGATGGGGATGCCGAAACGGGCGGCGATGGACTTCCAGCCGTGGCGGAGGAGGTCGAGGTCGGCCTGGTGGAGGAGGAATTTGGCGCCGGTGGCGGCGTGGACGCCGGCAACGCCCATGACGTGGTCGACGTGGGCGTGGGAATTGGCGATGTACTTGATGGTGACGCCCATGTCGCGGGCGAGTGCGAGGATCTCCTCGGGCTCGTCGCCGGGGTCGATGCAGATGGCTTCGCCGGTGCGGCGGTTCCCGATGACCCAGCAGTTCTCCTGGAACACGCCGACGACGATGCCGCGGACCATGAGTTCGTTGGCAACTTCCATGCGCGTAGGGTAGCGCGGCGGGGCGCGCTGCGCGTTGGCCGAAGGGGCCGGGCGTGCGATAAGGGGGCGATGGACCCGGCGACGGTGGGCATCGTGATGGCGCTGGCAGCGGTGGCGTCGCTCATCCAGGCGCTTTCGGGGTTCGGATTTTCGCTCTTCATCGTGCCGTTCCTCGCGATGGTGGTGGGACCGAAGGAGACGGTGGCGCTGGCGAACCTGCTCGGGACGGCGGTGAACCTGACGCAGCTGCGGTCGGTGGGGCGGGCGGCCGAGCGGGGGATGACGGCGCGGATGATCGCGGGGTGCTACGCGGGGATGCCGCTCGGGCTGGCAGTGCTGCTGGCGGCGGAGCCGCGGGCGCTGCAGGCGGGCATCGCCGTGTGCGTGCTGGCGTTCACGGGGGTGCTGGCACGGGGCTGGCAGCTGCGGGGCCGGGGCCCGGGGTGGGATTTCGGGACGGGGTTCGCGAGCGGGATTCTGAATACGTCGACGAGCATGTCGGGGCCGCCGGTGGTGCTCTATCTGCAGGGGCGGCGGCTCGGGCCGCTGGCGTTCCGGGGGACGACGACGGTGTACTTCCTCGCGACCTCCGGCGGGGCGGTGGCGATGCTGCTCGCCTCCGGGGCGCTGACGGGGCGGGCGGCCGCGCTGGCGGCGGCGGCGTTCCCGGCGAGCCAGGTCGGCCGGCTGGCGGGGAACCGGCTCTTCCGTCGGTTCGACGAGCGGCGGTTCCGGCTGCTGGTGTTCGCCATCTTGCTGGCGAGCGCGTGCGCGGCGCTGGCGAACGCGCTGCTCTAGCGGCCGTTCGAACGGAACGGCGCGGGCGAGGCCAGCGGCCCGGGGCGCGAAGGGTGCCGGCTGGTATGATGCGCCCCGCGAAACTGCGCAGGGAGGGAGCGCGCGATGGCAGGTCCGCTGGAAGGCATCCGGGTCGTGGAGATGGGGGTCTGGGTGGCGGGACCGTCGTGCGCGGCGATCCTGGCGGACTGGGGGGCGGACGTCGTGAAGCTCGAACCGCCGGAGGGCGACCCCTTCCGGGGGCTGGGGGCGGCGTTCGGCGCGGCGATGAATCCGCCGTTCGAGCTGGACAACCGGGGCAAGCGGAGCGTGGCGGTGAACCTCGAAACGGCGGAGGGGCGCGCCATCGCGGAGGCGCTCATCGACCGGGCGGACGTGTTCGTGACGAACATGCGTCCGCGGGCGCTGGCGCGGCTGGGGATGGACTACGAGCGGCTGGCGGCGCGGAACCCGGGCCTCATCTACTGCCAGGTGACGGGGTACGGGCCGGATTCGCCGGAGGCGAACCGGGCCGCGTACGACGTTGGCGCGTTCTGGTCGCGGGCGGGGGTCGTGGCCGGGCTGACGCCGGCCGGGGCGGAGCCGCCGCTGCAGCGGGGCGGGATGGGCGACCACATGACGGGGGCGAACGCGGCGGGGGCAGTGGCTGCGGCGCTCTTCGCGCGGACGCGGACGGGGAAGGGGCAGCGGGTGAGCGTCTCGCTGACGCGCATCGGGGTGTACATGATGGGGTGGGATACGAACACACAGCTGCGGGCGAAATTGCCGCCGACGCCGCCGCACGACCGGCGGCACGCGCCGAATCCGCTCATCAACCCGTACCGCGATGCCGAGGGACGGTGGTTCTATCTGCTGCTGCTGCAGGGCGACCGCCACTGGCCGGACCTGCTGCGGGCCCTGGGGAATCCGCCCGAGCTGGCAGAGGACCCGCGGTTCGCGGATATCCCGGGGCGGCGGGACAACGCGCCCGCGCTGGTCGAGGTGCTGGACCGCATCTTCGCGACGAAGACGCTGGCGGAGTGGGGGCCGATTTTCGACGCGAACGACGTCTGGTGGGCGCCGATCCTGGGCGTGGCGGAGGTGGTGCAGGACCCGGTGGTCCGGGCTGCGGGGGCGTTCGTGGAGCTGGAGTCGCCGGACGGGCCAGTGGAGCAGGTGAACACGCCGGCGGACTTCTTCGGTACGCCGGCGGAGCCGCGGGGCTGGGCGCCGGAGCTCGGCCAGCACACGGAGGAGGTGCTGCTGGAACTGGGGTTCGACTGGGAGCGGATTGCGGAGCTGAAGGAGGCGGGGGCGATCCTGTAGCGCTCAGGCGCCGGGGGCGGGGCCGGGCGCCGGGGCGGCGGCGCGGTGGCGGCGGAGCGGTTCGGGCACGAGGAAGGCGAGGACGGCCGCGCCGGCGAGCCCGATGCCGCCGGTGACGACCGACGCAGCGGCGAGCGAGCCGAGGCCGATGATGGCGCTGACGAGGAGGGGCCCGCCGGCGGTGCCGAGGTCGGTGACGAGGCGCCAGGCGCCGAGGAATTCGCCGCGGCCGGCCGCAGGCGAGAAATCGGAGCCGAGGGTCATGTTGATGCCGCTGCCGAGGCCGTTGCCGAACGAAACGAGGAGGCTGGCGAGGAGGAGCGTGAGGTAGGAGCCGGAGAGCGGCACGAGGAGCATGCCGAGGGCCATGAAGAGGAGGCAGGGGACACCGGCGAACTTCCGGCCCCAGCGGTCCATGACGATGCCGACGGGGTAGAAGAGCGTCATATCGAGCGCCGAGGAGAGGCCGAAGATGACCGAGACCTGGGCGGCATCGAGGCCGATGCGGTCGCCCCAGAGCGGGATGACGGCCTGGCGGCTGGAGCGGAGAACCTGGATGGCGAGGGAGGCGAGGCCGGCGGTCGCGAAGATGCCGGCGTGGTCGCGGAGGACGCCGAGGACGGGGTGGGAGGCATGGGCGGGCGCGGTTTCGGCGCCCGTTTCGCGGACGATGGCGAAGATGAGCAGCGCGGCGGCGAGGGCGAGGAGCGCCTGGAGGTAGAACGCGGCGTCGGTGCCGATGACGGCGGCGAGCGCGGCGCCGAGGAACGGCCCGGCGAAGTTGCCGATGCGGTTCGAGCCGCCGATGAGGGAGAGGACGCGGCCGCGCTGGTCGAGCGGCGAGACATCGGTCGCGTAGGAGAGGCGGGCGAGCATCCAGATGGCCCAGGTGCAGCCCATGACGAAGACGAGTGGGGCGAGGACGAGGGGATGGGGCGCGAGCGCGATGCCGATCGCGACGAGGAAGAGGACGGCGGTGGCGATGAGCATGGTCCGGCGTTCGCCGATGCGGGAGACCATGATGCCGGCGGGGATATCGAAGGCCATGGTGCCGATGCCGCGGAGGGCAACGAGGAAGCCGGCGAAGGCGGGCGAGGCGCCGATTTCGATGGCGTAGAGCGGCATGACGGGGATGACGGCGCCCTGCCCGACGGCGAAGAGGAAGGTGGGCAGGTAGACGGAAACGGTGAGGGAGCGGATGCGGAAGGGCGCCGGGCTGACGTTTCCGTTCACGTGAGCATGGTAGGGGCGGCGCGGCGGGCGGGCGAGCCGACGGCGGGCGGCGCGCCGGTGGCGTAGGCTTGGGGGCATGGACTGGGCCGGGCTGCGGGAGGCGCTGCTGGCGGACGACGCGGGCGCGCAGCTGCGGGCGCTGGATGCCGCGGGGCGGCTGACGGCGGCGCTCCCGGAACTGGAGGCGGGACGGGGGTTCGCGCAGCCCGAGCTGCACGCGTACGACGTGCTCGGGCACAGCCTGGCGGCGGTGGACGCGGTCGACGCGGTGTTCGCGGACGGCGCCGCTGGCCGGGCGTTCCGGGAGGCGATCGGCTGGGTGGATTTCGACCGCTGGCTGGGGCGGGAGGTGGGCGGCGAGCCGATCGCGGCGCTGGTGCGGCTGGGCGCGCTGCTGCACGACGTCGCGAAGCCGGCGACGGCGACGTTGGTCGAGGGGCGGCTGCGGTTTCCGCGGCACGGGCCGGCGGGGGCCGACCTGATGGCGGAGCGGCTGACGGGGCTGGGGCTGGGCGAGGAGGCGGCAGGGCTCGTCACGAAGCTCATCCGCTACCACCTGCGGCCGCAGGAGCTGGTGCGGAACTGGCCGGCGACGGACCGGGCGGTGCGGCGGTTCGTGCGGGACCTCGACGGGGAGGTGCTGGCGCTGATGGTGGTGAACCTCGCCGACGGCTGGGCGACGCAAGGGCCGCGGTATACACGGGAGCACTTCCGGCGGCATTGCGGGTTCGTGAACTACGTGCTGGCGCGGGCGTGGGCGGCGTCGGAGGACGACGGGCCGGCGCCGCTCGTGACGGGTGATGACCTCATTACCGAGCTCGGCCTTTCCGGTGGACGCTTGCTTGGGGCTGTCCTAACATCGGTTCGCCACGCCCAGCTCGAGGGGCACGTCCGGACGCGGGAGGAGGCTCTCGCACTGGCGCGGGACGTGCTGGGGCGCCCCGGAGCGACCGACTAGCGAGGGCCGGGGCTGCCCGGGAGGAGTTTCCACCATGGCCGCAATGTGGAGCGTGATTTTCTACACCGGGCTGGCGGTTGCTGCCTTCTACTTCATCCTGCTGCAACCGGTGCTGAAGGAGAAGAAGGAGCAGCGGAAGGCGGTCCAGCAGCTGAAGATCGGAGATGAAGTCATCACGACGGGCGGGCTCATCGGCGAGGTGAAGGACGTGGTGGTGCCGGCGGCGGGCCCGACGGAGATCATCCTCGAGATTGCGCCGGGCGTCCGGGTGCGGGCGGTGACGGACGCGATTGCGCGGCGGCTGAGCACGCTGGAGACGAACGAATCGCAGCCCGCGGCCGAGGGGCCGAAGGGCGAGGTGACACACTCGGGTGCGTAGTACTTCGACGGTTCTCCTCTTCCTGTTCGTGGTGGCGCTGACGACGTTCAGCGTCATCGTCGTTTGGCCGAGCACGCCCTCGCGCTACCTGCCTGGCGACTTCTGGCCTGCTGGCCGGGGCATCAAGATCGGCGACTGGGAGCGGGAGACGATGCGGCTGGGGCTCGACCTGCGCGGCGGCGCCTACCTCGTGCTGGAAGCCGACCCGCCGCCGGACTACCAGGGCGACCTCGACCGGGCGCTGGAGAGCGCGAAGCAGGTGGTCGAGCGGCGGGTGAACGCGTTCGGCGTGAGCGAGGCCGAAATCACGCGCGCGAGCGGCAACCGGCTGAGTGTGCAGGTGCCGGGCATTTCGCTGACGGAGGCGCAGGACCTCATCGGCAAGACGGCGGCGCTCGAGTTCATGGTCTATGACGACCAGTACAACCTCGTACCGGCGACGGGCGTGGTGAACGGGCAGACGCTGCAGATGACGGGCGCCTACCTGAAGAACAACACGTATCCGTCGCGGCTGGGCACGACGTTCGCGGTGAACTTCGAGACGACGGGCGTCGGCGCGCAGCTGATGGAGCAGATCACGACGCGGGCGCTGCAGTACCCCTCGGGCGATCCGCGGCGGCTGCTGGTGGTGATGCTGGACGGGCAGGTGTTGAGCGAGGCGGAGGTGCAGGCGGTCATCCGGGACGCGGGCCAGATCACGGGGCAGCCGACGTTCAGCGCGGCGAGCACGCTTTCGAAGCAGCTGAACTCGGGCGCGCTGCCGATCCCGCTGCGGACGGTGCAGGCGAGCGAAGTGAGCGCGACGCTGGGCGAGGATTCGGTGCTGGCATCGGTGAAGGCGGGCCTCGTCGGGATGGCGGCCGTGATGATCTTCATGGTCCTGTACTACCGGCTCCCGGGCGTGCTCGCCTCGGCGGCGCTGGTCGTCTACACGTCCGTCGTGCTGATGATCTTCAAGCTGGTGCCGGTGACGCTGACGCTTTCGGGCATCGCGGCGTTCGTGCTCTCGGTCGGCATGGCGGTCGATGCGAACGTGCTCATCTTCGAGCGATTGAAGGAGGAGCTGCGGCGCGGGCGAACGCTGAACGCGGCGATCGATATCGGCTTCCGGCGCGCGTGGCTGTCGATCCGCGACTCGAACGTGTCGACGCTGATCACGTGCGTCATCCTGTACTGGTTCGGCGACCAGTTCGGGGCGGCACTGGTGAAGGGGTTCGCGCTGACACTGGCGATCGGCGTACTCGTGAGCATGTTCTCGGCGATCACGGTGACGCGCACGTTCCTGAAGATGATCCTCGGGACGCCGATGGCGAAGAGCGCGTTCCTGTTCAACGCGTCGGAGCGGCCGGCGCAGGAGCGGCCGCGGCGGCGGATGGCCGAGGCGGCAGGGGAGTAGGCCGATGCTGGACTTCGCTGGCAAGCGGTGGTGGTACCTCGGGTTCTCGGGCGTGTTTTTCGTCGCGGCGCTGGCGGCGCTGGCGATCTGGGGTCTGAAGCCGGGGATCGAGTTCACGTCGGGGTCGACGTTCACGATCCAGTTCCTCGATCGGCCTGTTTCGCAGGCGGAGCTGCGGCAGGCGATGCGGGAGCTTGGGCACCCGGAGGCGCGGGTGCAGGCTTCGGGCGAGAACACGTACATCGTGCGGACGAGCGAGCTGGAGAACGCGCCGAGCCTGACGGCGGGCGCGGGGCCGGTGCCGCCGGGCGAGATCGACGACATCGAGCGGGGGCTGCAGGAGCGGTTCGGCGCGCTGCAGCGGAAGGATTTCGCGACGGTGTCGGGCGCGGTCTCGGCGGAGATCGCGCGGTACGCGACGCTGGCCGTCATCGCGGCGGCGGCGGCGATCCTGGTCTACATCTGGCTGGCGTTCCGGCAGCTGCCGAAGCCGTGGCGGTACGGCGCGTGCGCGGTCATCGCGCTCGTGCACGACGCGGTCATCGTGATGGGGCTGTTCGCCATCCTCGGCGAGTTCCGCGGGGTGGAAGTGGACACCGCCTTCATCACGGCGATCCTGACGGTCATCGGCTTCTCGGTGCACGACACGATCGTGGTGTTCGACCGCATCCGCGAGATGGTGACGCACGACCCCTACGTGCCGTTCGAAGAGGCGGTGAACGCGAGTCTGACGGAGACGCTGGCGCGGTCGATCAACACGTCGCTGGTGGTGGTGCTGACGATCGTGGCGATGCTGCTCATCGGCGGCGAGACGATCCGGAACTTCCTGCTGGTGCTGCTCGTCGGCATCGTGGCCGGGACGTACTCGAGCATCGGCGTGGCGTCGCAGGTGCTGGTGGCGTGGGAGAACCGCGACCTGGCACGGTTCTGGCGGAAGATCCGCGGGCAGCAGGAGCTGGCGGCAGCCGAAGCGGCCTGAGCGGGCGTTACGTCGGCTGCGCGTGCGATGGGGCCGCCGGCGCGGCGCGGGCGGCGAGACCCGGCAGCCGGGACGCAGTCGCCTCGAGGTGGACCAGGAGGCGGGCGGCGATTTCGCCGTGGAGCAGCCGGCCGCGGGCGGTGAGGCGGAAGCGCGGCGCGAGCTCGAGGAGACCGGCTTCGGCGAGTTCACGGAGGACCGTACCGGCGGCGGCTTCGAGCGGGACGGACCAGCGGCGTTCGAACTCGGCAGGGTCGAAACCTTCGAGCAGGCGGAGGCGGAGCGCGAGCCAGTCGGCGACCTGCGCCGGGGGCGACGGCGTGGTGACGCGTGCGAGCGCGGGGCGCGGATTGCCGGGCGGCGCGGCTTCGACAGCGGCGATGTAGGCGCGCGGGTGGGCGACGTTTTCGTACCGTTCGCCGCCGAGGTAGCCGTGGGCGCCGGCACCGAGGGCGAGGTAGTCGCGATCGGTCCAGTAGGCGCGGTTATGTCGTGACTCGTGGCCGGCGCGGGCCCAGTTCGAGAGTTCGTACTGGCGGAACCCGGCGGCTTCGAGGAGCGCGGAGGCGGCTTCGTACATGTCGGCGGCGAGGTCCGGGTCGGGCGGTTCGACCTCGCCGCGGGCGATGCGGGCGGCGAGCGGGGTCCCTTCTTCGACGGTGAGGGCGTAGCAGGAGATGTGGTCGGGATCGAGGCGCAGGGCGGCGCGGAGGCTTTCGCGCCACGCATCGAGCGACTGGCCTGGCAGGCCGTAGATGAGGTCGAGGCTGACGCTTTCGAACCCGGCGACGCGGGCGGCGGCCACGGCGGCGGCGGTTGCCTCGGGCGAGTGGATGCGGTCGAGGAAGGCGAGCTCGGCGGGATGGAAGGATTGGGCACCGATGGAGAGGCGGGTGACGCCGGCGGCGCGGAGGGCGCGGAGGTACGGCGGCGACGAGGTCCCGGGGTTGACTTCGAGGGTGACTTCGGCGCCGGGTTCGAACGGAGCGATGGAGCGGAGCCGCTCGAGCAGGGCGGCGAGGTGCTGCGCAGGGAATTCGCCGGGGGTGCCGCCGCCGAAGCCAACGGAGGCGATAGCGCGCCCGGCGAGGAGCGGGCGGGCGGCCTGAGCTTCGCGGAGCAGGGCGCGGGCATAGGCATCCTTGAGGGCATCCATCCCGGCGTAAGCGTTGAAGTCGCAGTAGCCGCACTTGATGGTGCAGAAGGGGATGTGGACGTAGACGGCGAGCGGTTCGGCCATGGCTAGTGGCGAAGGGCGTCGCGGAGCTCGGCGACGCGATGGGTGGTGATGCCGTCGACGCCCCAGTCGGCGAGCTCCTGGGCGCGGTCGAGGTCATCGACGGTCCAGGCGACGACGGCGAGGCCGCGGCGGCGAAGCTCCTCGACGACGGGGCGGGTGAGCAGGCTGTGGCGGCAGGAGACGCCGCGGGGGAGGGGATCGCGCTCGGCGACGCTGAGGAAGAGATCGAGCTTGGCGCGGACGTCGATGGAGTAGAGGAGGTCGATGGAGGGGATGAGGTCGTGGAGCGCGCGGAGGACGGCCCAGGACTGGGACGAGGCGACGACCGGCGGATGGTGTTCGAGGGCGCGGAGGAGGCGGTGGAGGGCGGCGGCGGTGCCGTCGCCGCCGTCTTTGAGGTCGAGGAGGATACCGGCGCCAGAGCCGGCGGCGAGGTCGAGCAGCTCTTCGAGGCCGAAGTGGGCGGAAGGGAGCCGCTTCAGGTACCAGGTTTCGACGAGGAAGGGGAAGAAGCGGATACGGCGCTCGTGGCGGGCTTCGAAGCGGCCGCGGTGGAGCCAGAGGTCGACCTCGAGGAGGTCGGCGCGGGCCTCGATGGCGGCGGCGGCAGCGGCGGGGTCGTTGCCGCCGCCGTGGGCGATGAGGAGCGGGCGGGGGTGCTCCGGCGAGAGCGGACCGGGAGCCGCGGGAGTCACCCTGCCATGGTACTGGCCGGCGCGTTCACGGGATGGCGCGGGGAGACGGGGATTTCGCCGGCAGCGATGTCATCGAGGAGGTCTTCATCTTCGATACGGTAGCCATCCGGGATGGGGGAGATGGCGCCGAGGGTGACGAAGCGGGAGAGGAGGGCGGTGACGGTTTCGCGGCTGGTGCCGATGGTCTGGGCGAGCTCCTGGTGGGTGAGGCCGAGGCGGATGATGCCGTCCTCGCTGCGGGCGAGGAGGGTATCGGCGAGCCGTGCGGAGACCGGCTTGGAGACGATGTTCATGAAGGTGCGCTGCATGCCGGCCAGGCGGCGGGCCATGAGCTCCATCATGGCGAAACCGAGGCGGGGAGACTGCTGGAGGAGGTGAGAGAAGTCTTCCCAGGTGATGGAGACGGCCATGGTCTCTTCGATGGCCTGCGCGGTGGCGGTGCGCTCGCCGTCTTCGACGATGGCCATATCGCCGACCACGTCACCCTTGCCGACGACGTCGAGGATGATCTCCTTGCCGTTGTCGGCGACCTGGAAGATTTTGACGCGGCCTTTGAGGATGAGGTAGACGCGCTCGGCGGGGTCGCCGGCGGCGAAGATGATTTGGCGCGGTTTGAAGCGGCGCTCGGTGAGATGGGGGATGAGGCGCTCGAGCTCTTCGTCGCTGAGGACGTTGAGGACGCGGGAGAGCTGGCGCAGGTACCAGGCGATGGAGCGCTGGAGCGCCTGGCGGCCGCGGGGCTGGGTGTGGCGGGCTGGCGTTTCGATGGTCATCGCGATTCCCCCATGTTGCGATAGCGGATTCGGAGCTGGTCGAGCAGGCGGATGGCGCCAGGGCTGGCGTCTTTCTCGGTGACGGAGACGTAGGTTTCGAGGTCGGGCAGGGCTTCTTCGAGGCGGCCGAGGCGGTAGCGGAGCATGCCGCGTTCGCCGATGAGAGCGACGTTCCATGGCGCGAGGCGGAGCTGGAGCTCGATGGTATCGTGCCAGCGCTGGATGTCGCGGCGGTTGCGGAAGATGTCGTGGAGGTTGTTCAGCATCCGCTGGAGGATTTGGCGGCGGGTGACGGCGGCGAGGAAGGTCTCGGGGCGGGCTCCGCCGAGGTCGAGGCCGCGGAGCATGGCGAGGAGTTCGGCTTCATCGAGCCGGGCGCCCTGCTGGAAGGGGTCGAGGTAGGTGTAGCTGCCGGGTTCGCCGTAGCGGACGATGAAGTGGCCGGGGAATCCGACGCCTTCGGCCGGGAGGCCGACGCGCGCTGCGATTTCGAGGTAGACGAGGGAGAGGGTGATCGGGATGCCGACCCGGCGCTCGAGGACGCGGTCGAGGTAGGAGTTTTCGGGGTCGTCGTAGTGTTCGAAGCTGCCGCGGAAGCCGCGGACGGCGAAGAGCTGGTGGTCGATGGCGTGGGCGAGCGCTTCGTGGGAGGGGCGGTCGCCGGCCTCGGCGAGGACGTCTTCGGCGATGATGTCGAGCGCGCGTGCGGCCGCGTGCGGGTCGACCGGGTGGCCGCCGAGCCGGGCGATGATCATGGCGGCGGAGAAGAGGTCAACCTCGTCGGGGTGACCGGCAACGGCGGCCTCGAAGGCGTCGAAGTCGGCGGTATTCACTCCAATCCAGTATACGAGCGGGAGGCGAAATCCCGTCACCGCGCGGGGTTCAGGGCATTTCGAGCCCGTGACGTTCGAGGAGGGCGGCGTCGGCGAGGAGGTCCGGAGTGGGGCCATCGGCGACGATGCGGCCTTCATCGAGGATGACGGTGCGGGGGAAGACTTCGGCGACGAGGCGCATGTCGTGGGTGGAGACGAGGAGCGTCTGGTCGAGGCCGCGGAGGAGGTTGATGAGTTCGCGGCGGCCGCGGGGGTCGAGCCCGGCGGAGGGTTCGTCGAGGACGAGCAGTTCGGGGGACATGGAGAGGACGGTCGCGAGAGCGGCGCGCTTGCGCTGGCCGAGGGAGAGGTGGAAAGGCTGGCGGCGCTCGAGGCCGGCGAGGCCGACGGCTTCGAGGGCGCGGGCAACGCGCGCTTCGACCTCCTCCTTCGAGAGCCCCATGTGGATGGGGCCGAAAGCGACGTCGTCGTAGACGGTGGGGCTGAAGAGCTGGTCATCCGGGTCCTGGAAGACGAGGCCGACGAGGGCGCGGATGCGGCCGAGGTTCTGGCGGGTGACGGGGACGCCGGCGATGGTGACGGAGCCCTCGGCAGGGAGGTGGATGCCGTTGAGATGGAGCATGAGCGTGCTCTTGCCGGCGCCGTTGGGGCCGATGAGGGCGAGCTTTTCGCCGGGTTCGATGCGGAGGTCGACGCCGTGGAGGGCCTGGTGGCCGTTCGGGTAGCGGAAGACGAGGCGCTCGACGAGGACGAGGGGCGCTGCGGCGGGACGAGGCTCGAGGGCAGGGGCTTCGAGCGTCATGGGCGGGGCACCCAGGTATGGGCGCTGAGTTCGAACGCGGCGAGGCCGGCAACGGCGATGAGGAGGAGGGCGAGCTGGGGCCGCGGGAAGGGGCGGTCGTGGAGGTGGCGGAGGTGGCCGGCGTAGCCGCGGGACTGCATCGCGAGGTAGACGCGCTCGGAGCGTTCGTAGGCGCGGATGAAGAGGGCGCCGACCATGTTGCCGACGACGCGGCCCTGCCAGGTCCAGTGGGGCGGTTTGCGGCCGGGGGGCACTGCCGCGCGGGAGGCGCGGGCGCGCATCATGCGGGAGGCTTCGCCGGTGAGCACAGCGAGGTAACGGTACATGAGGGCGACGATGGCCACCATGAGCCGGGGCAGCCGGAGGCGTTCGAGACCTTCGAGGAGGTCGTGGAAGGGGGTCGTGAAGACGAGGAGGGCGGCAGCCTGAACGGAGACCCAGCTCTTCAGGAGGATGGTCGCGAAGGCGATGAGGCCTTCGCCGCTGAGCGTGAGGGTGAAGAGGCCGAGGTCGAGGTCGGCGATGGGCCGGCCGGGGCGGGTGAAGATGAGCGGGAAGGCAGCGATGGCGAAGGGGAGCGCGATGAAGGCGCCGCGGAGCATGGGGAGGGGGCCGATGCGGGCGAAGAGGGAGACGGCTGCGAGGGTGAGCCAGGCGGCGGCGAGAGCGAGGAAGGCGCCTTCGGGGAGGAGGCTGACCGAGAGGATGAAGGCGATGACGAGGAGGAACTTCAGGCGCGCATCCGCCCGGTGGAGCGGACTCTCGCGGGGGAGGTAGCGGTCGAGGTTCAGGTGCGGGCCCTCCGGGAGGCGCGGACGGCCGCGGCGAGGCCAAGCGTGACGCCGAAGACGATGCCGACGCCGATGAGGCCCGAGAGGATGACGCTCAGGCGCTCGTCGTCGACGCCTGGGATGGTGTAGTCGGGGAGCCACTCGTAGGCGGGGTCCTTGCCCTTGTGGACGAACTCCTTGTCTTCGGCGACGCGGTCGAGGCCGTCGGGGTCGGAGGAGGCGGCAGGCGCGAGGAGGACGACGACGAGGACGGCGATGAGGAGGCCGGCGAGCACCCAGCCGTAGCGTTTCAGGAAGGAGCGGGACTTCGGGGCGGTCGACATAGGGGGCTCCTACGAAGCGGCGCGGGCGTCGCGGAGGGTGAGGAGGTCGGCGCGGGAGGCCTGGATGAAGGCGAGTGCGCCGACGGTGATGATGGCTTCGCCGATGCCGATGAGGACGTGCCAGCCGACCATGGCGACGAGTGCGGCTTCGAGCGAGGTGGTGCCGGAGGCGGCGAGCTGGAAGGAGCAGACGACGGCGGCAGCGACGACGGAGAGCCAGGCGGCGACGGCGGCGGCCGGGAGGCGGCCTTTCGCTTCGCCGCCGAGCACGGCAGCGATGGCGCGGTAGACGGCGTAGCCGCCGAAGGTGCCGATGAGCCCCATGTTGAAGATGTTGACGCCGAGGACGACGAGGCCGCCGTCCTGGAAGACGATGGCCTGCACGGCGATGACGCAGGCCATCACGATAGTGGCCGCGTAGGGGCCGAGGAGGACCGCGGCGAGGACGCCGCCGAGCAGGTGGCCGGAGGTGCCGCCGGGAATCTGGAAGTTGAACATCTGCCCGGCAAAGATGAAGGCGGCCATGACGCCCATGAGGGGGATGGCGCGGTCATCGAGCCGGGCGCTGACCTGCCGGAGCGAGACGGCGAGGGCGGCGGCGGTGATGACCCAGAAGACGATGCTGACTGGGACGGAGAAGAACCCGTCGGCGGCGTGGAGGAGGAAGATGGGGGTCATGGGTTCTCCCGGGTGCCTGCGTTCCGAGATGCAGTTTACCTGCAAAGAGTTGCAGCTACGAGGGGCGGGCAACGGAAGCCGGCGGTAGCGGTTTGGACGTGCGGGCCGGTATCGTTCGAGGCATGGACGAGCCGGTGCGCTACCGGGTGGGAAACCTCGACATCGCCGTCATCTGCGACGGGTACATCAAGCTGGACGCGGGCGCGGTGATGGGGCTCGTGCCGCGGGTGATGTGGGAGCCGATCATCGGGCCGGAGAACATCGACCGAGAGCACCGGATGACGCTCTCGCTGAACTGCATCGTGGTGCGGAGCGGCGACGAGATCCTGCTGGTGGATACGGGGATGGGCGACAAGGTGCAGGGCACCCCGCGGGAGCGCGGCTTCCCCGGGGAGTACGGCCGGCTGCTGGAGGGGCTGCGGGCGCTGGGGCTCGGGCCGGAGGACATCACCGTGGTGGCGAACACCCACCTGCATGCGGACCACTGCGGCTGGAACACGCGGCGCACGGAGGACGGCCGGCTGGTGCCGACGTTCCCGCGGGCGCGGTACATCATCCAGGCGGGGGAGTTCGACGCGGCGATGCACCCGAACGAGCGAACGCGGGGCACGTATTTCGAGGAGAACTTCGCGCCGCTGCAGGGACGGGGCAGCTGGAGCTGGTGGAGGGGGAAACGGAGCTGATCCCGGGGGTGAAATTCTGGCCGACGCCGGGGCACACGGCAGACCACGCGTCGATCGTGCTGAGTTCGGGCGGGGAGACGGCGATCTACACGGGCGACCTCGTGCACCACGCGGTGCAGGTCGAGCGGCCGGCGTGGATCGCGGCGTTCGATATCCTGCCGCTGATGTCGCTCGAGTCGAAGAAGAAGCTGGCGGAGCGGGCGCTGCGGGAAAACGCGCTGCTGATTTGCGTGCACAATCCGTTCCCCGGGACGGGGCGGCTGACGGAGCGGGACGGCCGGCGGACGTTCGTGCCGGCATGAGCGCGGGGGTGATGCGGCTGGCGCTGCGCGACACGCACGCGGCGTTCGGAGCCGCGTTCGGGGTGCGGCGGGGCTGGGAGGTGGCGCTGCACTACGGCGACCCGGCGGCGGAGTATGCGGCGCTGCGGGAGAGCGCGGCGGCGTTCGACCTGAGCTGGCGAAGCCGGTTCATGGTGACGGGGCCGGATGCGGGTGAGGTGGTCGCGGCGGCGCTCTCGGGCCATGCGAGCGAGATAGAGGAGGGGCGCGCGGGGCGGTTCGCGCTGCTGGATGCGGAGGGGAACATCGCCGACCTCGTGCTGGCAGCGCGGACGGGCGGAGCGGCGTACCTGCTGAGCGGCGAGCCGGAGCGGCGGGAGGCGCTGGCCGCGGCGCTGGCGGCGGCCGTCGGCGAGGGGTTCGACGTGCGCATCGACGACCGGACGGCGACGACCTGCGCCGTGGGGCTGGCGGGGCCGGCCGCAGCGGCCGCGACGGCGCGGCACGTGGCGGAGGCGTTGCCGGGGCGGCTGGGGCCGCTGCACTGCGCGGCGTTCGAATTCCACGGATTCCGGGCGCTGGCGGTGCGGGCGAGCGGCACCGGGGAGGACGGATTCGAGCTGGTGCTGGCGCCGGCGGTTGCGAGCCACCTGCTGGGGACGCTGCGCGCGGCGGGGGTCGCGCTGGCGGGGTGGGAGGCGCTCGAGACCGCCCGGGTGGAGGCGTGCATCCCGGCGTGGGCGCCGGACCTCGAGCCGGGGCTTTCGCCCGCGGAGGCAGACCTCGACGTGCTGCTCGGCATCCCCGGCGGGCGCGAGGGCCGCATCCTTTCGGCGTTCCTGCTCGAAGGCGAGCCCGTGCCGGCGGGGACGGCGATCGTCGACGCCGAGGGCCGCCCGGCCGGGGAGGTGCGTTCGTGCGTGCGGGCCGCGGGATTGAAGGCCACGGCCGGGCTGGCGATCATTGACGCGGCGGCGGCGTACCCGGGCGCGGCGCTGCGGGCGGGCGGCGCGCAGCTGCTGGTGGCCGCGAAGCCGCTCTATCGACGCAGAACGGAGGGGAGTTCGCAGCGATGGTAGACCTTTCGGCGCTGGCCGCGTACGAACCCCGGTGGCCGGGGGTGGTGGAGCTGAACCTGCAGGACCAGTGGCGCGCCCGCTGGGTCGATGAGCAGGTGCTGCCGGCGAATGCGCCGGTGAACTACGCCTATGCGATGGTGGTGGCAGGCGAGCGCGGGTACGTGCTCCGGCGGCCGGGCGAGACGGCGTGGGGGATGGTGGAGGGGCCGACGGGTGACCGGCACGCGCAGGCGTTCGTGGAGGAGGAGGTGCGGGCGCGGATGGGCATCGAACCGGGGCTCGTCGAGCTCATCGGGTTCTTCGAGTGCAAGGCGACCCGGCACAACCGGGAGTATCCACAGGGGACGCTGACCGTGCGGCCGCTCTACCTGGTGGTGGCGAAGGAGGTCGGCGATACGCCGGCGGGCTGGGAGCGGCGGCGGCTGCCGCTGAACGAGTTCATGGTGGCGCTGCGGTCGCGGTATCCGGAGCTGGATGAGTACCTGGGGAAGGCGGCGCTGCGGCATGCGGTGCTGCGAAAGGAAGGGAAGGGGTAGGCTCGAGGGCCGCGGCTATTCGCCGTAGGTGCGGGCGAGCAGGTCGTAGAGCTGCGGATCGTAGGAGCGGAGCCAGGCGCGGTCGCGGCGGCCGGCGAGGTCGGCGTGGAGGAAGTAGGCCTGGGTGCCTTCGGCGAAGTATTCGTTGGCGTTGGTGGCGGCGTAATCGCCGCGGTATTTGCCGGCGGCCATGGCATCGGCGTAGTACTGGCGGACGTCGAAGTAGTCGGCCGGGGGCAGCGCCCAGCCCATCACGAGGTGGCCGAGTTCGTGGTAGAGGATGTTGAGGCCGCCGCAGGGGCCTGAGCGCCGCCCGAGAAGATCGTCTTCGTTCACGGTGACGACGGGGTAATCGGCGGAATCGGCGACGCCGCAGACGTGGTCGAAGAAGTCGCGCGCCTCCTGGTCGTCGAGGCAGCGGAATTCGGGCAGGTCGAGGACGCCCTGGCCGCTGGCGGCGACGATGACGTAGGCGCCGTCGGCGGCGAGGTTGGTTTCGAGGTCGTTGTTCGCGAAGAAGCGCTCGACGGTGTTCTTCGCGGCCTCGATGGCGCGGGGCGAGACGCGGTCGTTGGCGACGATGGCGATGCCGGCGGCTTCGGCGATTTGCGTGTACTCGGGGGCGAAGCGGCGGGGCTGGCCGGGGTCGGGCATGCGGGCGACGCCCTGGCAGACGTCGCCGGCGGCCGCGAGCGGGGTCGGGGTGGCCCGGGGGAGGGGCGTCTCGGCGGCCGGGCGGGCCGGGGCGGGGGCGGCGTCGGAGGCGGAGCGCAGGACGACGCCGGCCGTCCCCGCGAGGGCGAGGATGGCCAGGAGGGTCGCGCCGGCGAGGGCTGCGGCGGTCTTCACGATGACAGGGTAGGGCCGGAGCGGCCGGGGCCGGAAGTGCGGCTTGACCCGGGGTTTCCGCGGGACGGACCGGGGCCGCCGCGCGGCTTACCGCTCGAGGGCGAACCTGACGGTGACGCTGACCGTGATGGTGGATTCGCCGGGTTCGATGGGGGTGCTGTCGCCGGTGGCAGCGGCGCGCGGGACGGCGAGCGGCACGGGGCCGCTGACGGCCGTTTCGCTGATGGCGAGGACGTCGCCGAGGCGGACGCCAGCGGCGGCGGCGTAGGTTTCGGCGCGCTTGCGGGCGTCGGCGATGGCGTTCTTCCGGGCGGTTTCGAGGAGGGCCTCGCGGTCGCCGAAGCCGAACTGGAGGCCGTTGACGCGGACGGCTTCGCCGCCGGCAGCGATGGCGTCGTCGATGACGCGGCTGAGGCGGTCGAGGTCGCGGACGCGGACGGTGAGGATGTTCGAGACGGCGTAGCCGGTGATGACCGGCTGGCCGGGGCGGGAGTAGTCGTAGACGGGGTTGACGCCGACCTGGCGGGTCTGGATGTCGCGGTCGGCGACGCCGTTGGCCTTGACGCTGGCGATGAGGCTGGAGGCGGCGCGCGCCGCGCGGTCGCGGGCTTCGGCGACGGTGGCGGCGAAGGCTTCGATGCCGAGGTCGATGGTGGCCATATCGGGCGCGGCGGACGCTTCGCCGGTGCCGGAGACGGTGATGCCGGTTTCCATGGAGGCCTCCCCGGTGATGACGGTGGTGTCGCCGTTCGAACAGGCGGAGGCGAGGAGGAACGGGGCAAGGAGCAGAAGTGCACCAACAGGAAGGAGCCGATTCGTGTTCATGGCTGGCGCCTCCGGGCGATTTCGAGGGTGGCGAGGGCAGCGAGCGCGAGCGCGGCGGCGGCCCCGGCCGCGACGAGGAGCCAGCCCGGCGGGCCGGCGCGGCCGGACTCGCCGGGTTCGGCGAGCGCGACGGCGGGTGCTTCTTTGCCGGCGGCATCGTCCGGGGCGGCGGTCGTGCGGACTTCGCCGCCACCGGCGTCATCGGCCGGCGCGCCGGGGCCGGTCGCGGGGACGGCGGGCTCCGCGGTGGTTTCGGGGCCGGGGGAGCGGCCGGAGCCGGAAGCGCCCGCGCCGCCCGTCGGCGGAGGCGCCAGCCCGGGCGTGGGTTCCGGGGTAACGGCGAAGGGCGCCACGGTGGCGGCGCCGCCGGCAGTATCACCGTCGTCCGGGGCGGCCAGCGGCGCCATCGCGTCGCCGGCATGCTCGCGGGAGGCGAGCGGCGCGGCGTCTTCGCCGCGGGGAGCGGTCACGGCGAGGACGGCGACGACCGCGAAGGCGGCGACCGCTGCCGCCGCGATGCCGCGCGCGCCGAGCAGGAGCGGCCCGGGGACCGCCGCGCGAGCGGGCGCGGGGGTGGGTGCTTCGAGCATCGCCGGGGTCAGCCGGAGGGAGCGGGAGGGTTCGCGGAGGGGGGAGCGCGCGCAGGGCCGCCCGGAGGGCGCGCTCCTCATCGAGCCGGGCGCGGCAGGCGGCGCAGCGGGCGACGTGCTCGTCGAGGCGGCGGAGGCTGGCCTCGTCGGCGCGGCCGCTCACGGCATCGGTGATGCGGGCATGCCAGGCGCGGTGGCGGCGGAAAAGGCGGTCGATCATGCGTCCCCTCGGTCGTGAAGACGTCCTGAGCGCGGGAAAAGTTCCGGGTGGCGGGCGAGGAGCTGGCGGAGGCGCTCGCGGCCGCGCGAGAGGCGGGATTTGACGGTGCCCATGGAGACGCCGGTGGCGGCGACGATTTCGTCGTACTGGAGGCCGTGGACGTCGGCGAGGAGGACGACGTCGCGCTGGTCGGGCGGGAGCTGCGCGAGGGCGCGTTCGAGGGCGTCGCTGAGGCTGCGGGCATCGAGCGCGGCGGCCGGGTCGGCGGCGGGGTCTGGCGGGTCGATGGCGGGGTCGTCCGGATCGCCGGCGTCGAACGGCCGGGTGGGGACGCGGCGCATGCGGCGCCGGAGCTCGTCGCGGGTTTGGTTGAGGGCGATGCGGAGGAGCCAGCTGCGGAAGCTGCCGCCTTTGAACTGGCCGAGGGCGCGGTAGGCGGAGAGGAAGGTTTCCTGGGCCGCGTCTTCGGCGGCGGTTCGTTCGCCGAGCCGGCGGTAGCAGACGGTGAACACGAGGGACTGGTAACGGTCGACGAGGCTGTTGAAGGCGTCGAGATTGCCGTCTTTTGACAAAGAGACCAGGTGCTCGTCCGGGGGTTCGAGCGTGTCGGTCATGTGGGCCGAGGGTAGGTCAATCGGCTGTAAAGGGCGAAGCGAAGGCCGCGCCCGGAGCAGCGGGGAGGCTATGGTACGCTGATGACGATGGACAATGGCGAGGGCCGGCCCCTCGATGAACTGGAGTCCGGCCAGCAGGACCCACAGGACTGGTACTTCGACCTCCCGAGCGACGCGTGGAAGCGGCAGGAGGAGAAGAACCGGCAGCTCCGCGAGCGGGTGCGGAGCGGGGAGCAGGAACCGCCGGAGCGTGCGCGGCGCGACCCCTGGGTGTTGAACCGGCCGGCGCCGGAGCCGCCCAAGAAGCGCGGGCTCTTCGGGCTCGGGCGGAAGAAGAAGGACGGGGAGGAGGAACCGCGCCGCGCTGCACCGCGACAGGGGGCGTTCGGGGGGTGGATGGAGGAGCCTCGCGGCGGCGAGGACGATGACGAATGGTCGACGGAGCGGCTGGAGCCGGGGATCGCCTCGCAGCCGCTGCAGCTGAAGCCGCGCGGGGGCGCGGCGCCGGGCGGCCCCGGAGATGCCCCGCAGGAGCCGGCGGGGACGGTCGAGCCGCCGCCGCTCCGGCTGCGGCCGCGGCGCGAGCAGGAGGAAGGCTCGCGGCTGAACTGGGATTTCGGGCCCGGGGCATGGCCGGGGCCGGAGGCGGAGCGGCCTGCCGGGGAGCAGGCGGCGGATGCCGAGGACGACGGCGGAAGCATCGTCGCGCAGATGCGCGCATGGGCGGAGCGCGGGCGCGACGAGGGACACCGCCGGTTCGGTGCCGGGTTCGAAGCCGCGCGGGACGACGGCGGCCAGCCTGCGCCCCGGCAATGGGACGCAGCGGGATTTCCGCCCGAACCGGCGGACGCGGCGCCGACTGCAGGGATGGCCGCGGAGGACCGGGCTGAATTCGGAGGCGAGGCGCCGGAACCTTCGGCCGGGTGGCATGAGGAGCGCAGCGCGGCGGAAACGGCCGCGCCGCCGGGGCTGCCGCTCATCCGGCGGAGGCAGCCGGAGGAGATCGAACCCGGCCGGGAGCCCGGCAAGAGCAGCAAGTGGGACGAGTTCTTCGGCCTGAACCGCGACGGCAGCGAGGAGACGAGCGGCGCCGGCTTCTCCGAGGGGCTGGCCGCGATGCGCGAGTGGGCGAAGAAGAAGCCGATCGGCGAGGACGTCCGCGACCTGAGCCAGGTCCCGGAGGAGTTCCTGAAGCCGTTCGATTGGGAGCTGGAGGAGCAGCAGCGAGCAGAGGCAGCCGCGGCGCCGGCCGGGAGCCGAATGGACGGCGTGAACGGCCCCGCCGACGGCCCGGCGGAGGCGGCAGACGAAAGCGAGCCGGGCGCGGCAGAGTTCGCGGCTTCCTGGTCCGACGCCAGCGACGAGGACGTGAGTCCGTTCGCGGCGTCCGAAGCGGAGGCGGCGGCCCCCGGGTACGACGCGGCGTTCGACAGCGCAGCTTCGCGGCCGATGACGCCGGACGCAGAGCAGGCAGACAGGTTGGCGGCGTTCGCGCCGCAGGAGAGCGACGCCGGTGCGCCCGGCGGCGTATCCGACACGGCCGCGGAGTGGCGGGAACTTACGGAGGGGAACCAGGCAGCGCCGCTCGCAGCCTTCGCCGCGCACGAGCCCGGCACCGACCCGGCTCGCGAGCAGTTCGACATCCCGGCGGCCTGGCAGGAAACCAGCGACGGCAGGGGCGGGCCGTTCGCGGGGCGCGGCGGCGACGCCGCGGGGGACGACGACCCGCTGGCCGGGCTGTTCCCGGCGCGCGAGCTGCCGGGCGCCGCGGGCCACGCGGCGGAACCGGCGAAAGAGAAACGCGGCCTGTTCGGCCGGCTGTTCGGGCGGAAGCGGCAGGAGGAGCCGGCCGACGCGGCCGGGCCGGGCACCGACCGGCAGACTGCGTGGCGGTTCGAACAGGACAGCGCGGACGATGCCGGCCCGGGCGCGTCCTTCGAGCCCGCGGGCACGCCGGGGGTCTTCGAGGGCAGCCGCCTGGTCGCAGATGCGGCACCGGCGAGCACGCCCCAAGGGTGGGGCGCCAACGCGGGCGAGGCGCTCGCGGACGACGTCGAGGCCGTGAGCGACTTCGCGGCGCAGGTGCAGTCGCTCGCGTGGCAGCTCGATGAGGGAGGCCGGCAGCCGGCCGCCGAGGCGGGCGAGGACCCGGCAGAGGAGCCGGCCGGGGCCGCTGATGGCGAAGGTTGGGCGCCGGAAATCCCCGCGGCGGTCGCGCTGGCGCATCCGGATGGCGCGGGCCGGCTGGACGCGGCAGACGCGGGCGATGAAGACGAGTGGGCGCCGGAGCCGGTCGAGCTCGGCGCGGGTGTGTTCGAACCGGTCGAGTTCCCGCGGGCTGACGCGGAGCCCGCGCGGGGCGAGGCCGCAGCTGACGGCCATGACCAGGGCTGGGCGCCGGAGCCGGTCGAGCTGAGCCCGTCGGCGTTCGGTGCCGCGGTGCAGGCGGCGTTGTGGGGCGACGGCGGGACCGCCAGCCCCGCGGTCGAGCCGGCCGCCGAGGAGCCGCGGCCGTGGTGGGAGGCCAGCGAGGCCGAGGAAACGGTCGAAGAGGCGGTCGCGAGCATTGCCGAGCGGGTGAGCCCCGCGGAGCCCGCGAGCGAGGAGCCGCGGCCGTGGTGGGAGGCCCGCGAAGCTGAGGAAACGGTCGAAGAGGCGGTCGCGAGCATTGCCGAGCCGGAAAGCCTGGCGGTCGAGCCGGCCGCCGAGGAGCCGCGGCCGTGGTGGGAGGCCCGCGAAGCTGAGGAAACGGTCGAAGAGGCGGGTCGCGAGCGCCGTCGAGCCGGTGAGCCCGGCGGACCCCGCGAGCGAGGAGCCGCGGCCGTGGTGGGAAGCCAGCGCGGCCGAGGAAGCGGTCGAAGCGGCCGTGGCGAGCGTTGCTGAGTCCGTCAGCCCCTCGGTGGAGCCGGTGAGCGAGGACCCGCGGCCGTGGTGGGAGACGAGCGAGGCCGAGGAGACGATCGAGGAGGCCGTGGCGAGCGCCGCTGAGCCCGTCAGCCCGGCAGTGGAGCCGGTTGCCGAAGAGCCGCGGCCCTGGTGGGAAGCCAGCGCGGCCGAGGAAGCGGTCGAAGCGGCCGTGGCGAGCGTTGCTGAGCCGGCGAGCCGGCGGTGGATGTCACGAGCGACGAGCCGCGGCAGTGGTGGGAAGCCAGCGAGGCCGAGGAAGCGGTCGAAGCGGCCGTGGCGAGCGGTGCTGAGCCGGTGAGCCCGGCATCGGATGTCACGAGCGAGGAGCCGCGGCCGTGGTGGGAGACGAGCGAAGCCGAGGAGACGGTCGAGGAGGCCGTGGCGAGCGCCGCTGAGTCCGTCAGCCCCGCGGTGGAGGCGGTGAGCGAGGAGCCGCGGCCGTGGTGGGAGACGAGCGAAGCCGAGGAGACGGTCGAGGAGGCCGTGGCGAGCGCCGCTGAGTCCGTCAGCCCCGCGGTGGAGGCGGTGAGCGAGGAGCCGCGGCCGTGGTGGGAGCGGCTGGGCGAACAGCCCCGGTCGGGCGACCATGAAGCGGCCGCGCAGGGCGCCACGCTTGCGGACGCCCGCTTCGGCGACGGCACGGAGGACCTGGCGGCCGGCGACGAGGACATGTGGGGCGACATCGCCGAGACGGCGGAACTCGCAGTTTCGCTGCCCGACGGCGAGTACGACCTCGACCTGGCGGCGAGCCTCGAGGCGCAGATGGATGCGGCCGACGAACCGCCATGGGCGCGGCAGTCCCCGGTTTACGAGGGCGACGAGCCGGAGTTCGTTTCGACCGAGGACGAGGGCGACGTCATCCTGAAGGCGTTCGAGGCACACGCTTCGACGCCGGAGCCTGAGACGGCGTCGCCGGAGGTGGACGCTGAGACGGCGGCGGCACTCGAAGCGCTGTTCGGTTCGCAGGGCACGCGCATCGTCGAGGAGTCGGGCGGGGAGCCGGCGGAGCGGCCGTTCATCCGGATGGCGGCGTGGGCGCCGCAGCGGAGTGCGCCGACGGATGACGGCTGGGCGCCGGCGGAAGAGGTCGCGGCGGAGTTCGAACGGCGGAACGCGCCGATCGGGTTCGAGCTCGACCCGCTGGGGGCCGCGCCGCCGTGGGCGTCGGAGCCGGCGGAGGCGGACGGCCGCGCCGCCGAGCGAGCGCAGGGTGACGGCCGGTTGAAGGCATGGATCCGCGAAGTGGTCGAGACGGTCATGCTCGCGGCGCTGGTGTTCCTCTCGGTGCGGGCGAGCTTCGGGAACTTCAAGGTCGACGGGAACTCGATGTACCCGACGCTGGAGAACGGGCAGTTCCTGATCGTGAACAAGCTGGTGTACTCGGAGGTCGACCTCGAGAAGCTGTCGACGTTCCTGCCGTTCATCGACCCGGGCGACGACCCGACGCGGTACGTGTTCCACGGCCCGCAGCGCGGCGACATCATCGTGCTGCGCGACCCGCGGGACCCGAGCACGGACCTCATCAAGCGGGTCATCGGGCTGCCGGGCGAGACGATCGAGATCGTGAACGGCAAGGTGTACATCAACGACCGGCTGCTCGAGGAGCCGTACATCACGACGCCGTGGAACGACACGCTGCCGAAGATCCTCATCCCGCCGGACGAGTACTTCGTGATGGGCGACAACCGGAACAACAGCCTGGACAGCCGGAGCGCGCAGGTGGGGCTGGTCTCGAAGGACCTCATCATCGGGAAGGCGACGCTGAGCTATCTGCCGCTGAACCGGTTCGGGCTGGCGCCGAACGAGAAGGGCGTGTTGACCGACCAGAAGCCGGTGCTGACGACGAAGCGGCTCGGCGAGGAGTAGGTCCGCGGAACCGGGCCGCGACCGGAAGGCGGCGAGCGGGTACGCTCGCGGCATGACCGAACGGCACCTGACGCGCGACGAGGCGTGGGCGCTGCTCGAGGAGCGCGGGGCGCTGCTCCGCGGGCATTTCCAGTACGCGAGCGGGCGCCACGGCGAGCTGTACATCGAGAAGTTCCGCATCCTGCAGTGGCCGGACGTGACGGAGCCGCTCTGCCGGCAGATTGCGGAGCGGTTCCGGGGGATGGCCACGGTGGTGGCGGGGCCGACTACCGGCGGGGTGATTCTCGCCTACGAGACGGCGCGGCAGCTCGGGCTGCGGGCGATCATCGCGGAGAGGAAGGAGGAGGGGAGCGAGGAGCGGGAGTTCCGGCGAGGGTTCGAACTCGGGCCGGGCGAGCGCGTGCTCGTCGTGGACGACGTGCTGACGACCGGGGGGAGCATCCGGGAGGTGCTGAAGGCGGTCGAGGCGCGCGGCGCGGAGGTCGCCGGCGTCGGCGTGCTGGTCGACCGGACGGGCGGGAAGGTGGCGTTCGGCGTGCCGTTCTTCGCCTGCCTCGACGTGCCGGCGGCATCGTGGGAGCCGGCGGAGTGCCGGCTGTGCCGCGAGGGCGTGCCGCTCATCGTGACGTAGGCGCGGCCGTTACCGCGCGGGGAGGGCGCAGAGGCTAGAATCGGGGGGCGTGCGTTACGTACCGGCGACGGCGGGGAGCGACCCTTCGTTCCTGCTGAAGGCGCTCGGCGAGGCGTCCGGGGAGCTGGCGCGGGCGTTCGGCAGCGTGCGCGAACGGGATTTGCTGCGGCCGGCGGGCTGGCCCGATGAGGGCTGGTGCCTGCTGGCAGTGCCGTTCCACCTCGTGCAGGTGGAGCGGGGGGTGCAGGAGCAGGCGGCGATCGTCGCCATGAGCCGGGGGCGGGAGCTGCCCGAAATCCCGCACGTCGACTTCGATGACATCCCGTTCGAAGCCGACTACGCGGAGGCAGACCTCGAGCTGCTGCTGGACGAACTGCACTACCTGCGGCGGCGGACGACGTACCTGCTCTGGGACCTTTCGGAGCGGGACTGGGAGCGGAAAGGGCTGCACCCGTACCGGGGCGAGGTGTCGATCGTGGAGATTGCGCGGGAGACGTACCAGCACGACCTCGAGCACCTGTGGCAGGTGCGGCGGATGGTCGATGCGCTGCAGGGGCGGCGCGGGTGAGGCCGTCGCTGCGGGTCGTGCCGCCCGGGTTCGGGATGACGGCGGCGGAGCCGGAGGCACCGTTCGCGGCGCACTTCGCGGGCGACCGGGAGCGGCTGCAGGTGGCGACGAGCCAGCTCGGGCTGGGCATCGACCTGCGGGAGCCGGGCGAGGCGGTGGTGTGGGCGTCTCGCGCGATGCTCGGGCGGCTGGCTGAGGCGCTCGAAGGGCTGGGGTCGCCGCACGCGGCGCAGCTGCGGGCGTTTCTCGCGCCCGTGCGGGCGTGGCGGCTGCGGACGCGGGAGCTGCCGCTGGAGCGGCCGGTCGTCATGGGCATCCTGAACCTGACGGAGGATTCGTTCTCGGGCGACGGCGTGGGGCGGGATATCGGCGCGGCGCTGGCGGCCGCAGAGCGGCTGCGGGCGGCGGGGGCGGACATCATCGACGTCGGGGCGGAGAGCGCGCGGGCCGACCGGCCGGTGCTGGAGGCGGAGGCGGAAGCGGAGGTGGTCGGAAGGGCGGTCGAGGCGCTGGTGCGCGAGGGTCACGTGGTTTCGAGCGACACGTACAAACCGGCGGTGGCGCGGGCGGCGCTGGCGGCAGGCGCGGAGCTGGTGAACGACATCAGCGGGCTGACGCTGGGGACGGGCGCGGCGGCGGAAGCGGCAGCGGCGGGCGCGGGGTACGTACTGAACTACAGCTACACGGTGCCGAAGCGCCGCCCCGATGCGCCGCCGGTCTACGCGGATGTCGTGACCGAGACGGTGGGGTGGATGGAGGCGCGGCTGGAGGAGCTGTGGGCGTGCGGGCTCGAGCGGGCGCAGGTGGCGGTGGACCCGGGAATCGCCTTCGGGAAGAGCCACGACGAGGACCTGCAGATGCTGCGGCGGGTCGGCGAGCTGGGGACGTTCGGGCTGCCGGTGCTGCTTGCGCACTCGCGGAAGAACTTCATCGGGAGCGTGGGCGGGCTGCCGCCGGCAGAGCGGGACCTCGAGACGCACGTGGTGAGCGCGCTGGCGTTCGCGCAGGGGGTGCGGATCTTCCGTGTGCACGACGTGGCGGGAGCGCGGCGGGCGCTGGGGATGGCGGAAGCGATTGCGGCGCGGGGGCCGGGCGCCTATGCGCCGGGCGAGGGCAGCTGGCCGTGGCGGGCAGGTGCCTCGGCGGCGCACATGACGCGGGCGGAGCCGGCGGTTCCGCCGCCGCCGGGCCAGCGCTGGTAGCGATTCATTCAGGGGGCAGCGGCCAGGCGCCGACACCGGCGATGCGCCAGGCGATGGCCGGGGTGCCGGCGTCCTTCGCGAGGGTACCGCGGACGGCGCCGTCACGGGAGACGAGCCAGAGCTCCGCACCCCTGCCGCGGGGCGGGTTGTAGGTGACGGCGAACCACTGGCTATCGGGGGACCAGCCGGCGAACTGCGGACCCCAGTCGAGGCCATCGAATTTGATCTCGGTGAGCACCTGGCCGTCGCGGATGAGCTGAATGCGGCCGTCGTCGCGCTGGAAGGCCTGCGTGCCGTCGGGGGCGGACTGGAGCAGGAGGGTCCGGTCGTCTTTGTACGCGGTGCGGCTGAGCTCGCGGCCGGTTTCGAGGTCGAGGGTGACGAGGTTTTGACCCGAAGGGACAGCATCGACGTAGGCGATGCGGGTGTCGTCGAGGAAGAAGAGGAGACGGGGCGGGATGCCGGTGCAGGCGACCTGGCGGCGGGATTCGCCGGAAGCGCGGGCGAGGACGATGCAGCTTTCGCGGTTGACGTAGAGGATTTCGCCGGGGATGGCGGGGTTCGGCTGCTCCTGGAGGTCGGGCGGGGAGACGTTTTTGCGGCCCACGCCAAGGGCGACGACGGCGGTGACGATGACGGCGAGGACGCCGCCCAGTACTGCGACGACGAACCAGCGGTCGGAGCGGGTCATGCCGCGACCCCCGCGGCGGAGCTGGGGCGCGAGGCGGGCGAGGAGGAGGACGGCGCCGATCAGGAGGACGCCGGAGATGATGAGCGCGACGGGGGCGCCGAGCTGGTCGGAGAAGTTCTGGAAGATGGCCCGGACGAGGGCGACGAAGAGGAGGAGGACGCCCCAGAGGACGTACTGAAAGGACGAGCGCCAGACGCCGAGGGCGAGGAGGCCGGCGGCGGCGAGGAACGCGGGGATCTCCCACAGCGTGCCGCCATCGGAGAAGCCGGGCTGGTAGCTGCCGACGGCGAGGAGGAGGCCGAAGGTGAGACGGCTGGAATCGCGGGGGGCCATGAGGCCAAGCTCGGCGAGGGCGATGCCGGCGAGGCCGAAGAGGACGACCGACCCGCCAGCGAGCCGCACGGAATACTGGTCGGGCCAGTTCCCGATGGCCTGGCCGAGGAAGAAGAGGCTGGCGCCGAGGGCGAGGACCTGGAAGGTCATCGGGTTGAGCGCCCAGAGGAGGAGGGCGAGCGCCGTTGCCGCAACGCCGACGATGAGCATCGCGGCCTGGTCGTCGTCGCGGGAGATGCCGAGGGGCTCGTATTCGTGGAGGACGACGGCGACGGTCCCCGCGGCGAGGCCGACGGCGGCGGCCCAGGAGAACTGCGCACCGCGCCGGTAGCCGGCTTCGCCGAGCGATTTGAGGAGGCCGCCAGTGAGGAGCGCGAAGGCTGCCGGGACGCCGATGGCGAGGACGCGTGGGAAGGAGTCGAGGTCATCCCAGGCCTGGGCGATGAGGGCGAAGACGCCGACGGAGAGGACGGCGATGCCGAGGTAGAGAAGGACTTCGATGAGGCCGGGGCGTTCGCCGGGCGCGACCGCGGGGGCCGCCTCCCGCGCCTGCTGGCGGCGGGCGGCTTCGAACTGGCGGATGCGCTCCGCGGTGGCTTCATCGATGAGGCCGGCTTCCGCCCAGCGCCGGAGCGCCTCTTCCGCTTCCGTCATGGGCGAACGCTACGGAGGAACGCGGGAGTTGTCAAGAGTTGGGAGTTGGGAGTTGGGAGTTGGGAGTTGGGAGTTGGGAGTTGGGAGACGGGAGGCGGGAGACGGGAAGCGGGAGACGGGAAGCGGGAGACGGGAGGCGAGAGGCGGGAATGGGGTCAGGCGAAGAGGGATGCGAGGTAGGGGGAGAGGAAACGGCCGTTGGGGTCGAGGTGGCGGCGGAGCGCGCAGAACTCTTCGAAGCGGGGGTACATGGCGGCGAGGTCGGCGCGGGTGCAGGTATGGAATTTGCCCCAGTGGGGGCGGCCGCCGAACTCGCGGAAGATCGGCTCGAGGTCGGTGAAGAACTCGCGGTACGGGCGTTCGGCGGCCTGGTGGACGGAGATGGTGACCGTGGGACGGCCGAACGCGGGGCTGAGCCAGGCGTCATCGGCGGCGAGCGTGCGGTATTCGACCGGCCAGCCGACCTTCGGGTGGCGCTCTTTCATCCGCTGGCGGATGGCGGCGAAGCAGGCAGGCCCGGCCTCGGCCGGGACGGCGTACTCCATCTCGTTGAAGCGGAGGTCGCGGACGGAGGGGTAGATGCGGTGGGACCAGCCGATGCGCTCGCCGGGGCCGTCGAGGGGCGGCGGCTCTTCATCGTGCGGGGTTTCGGCGGCGGGGTTGAGCGATTTGGATTCGGCGATGTCGGCGCGCGGGAACCAGAAGAATTCGTAGTGGTCGTTGGCGGCGACGTTCGCGGCGAGCTCGTCGAGGCAGGCGTCGATGGGGTGCTGCCAGACGCGTTCATGGAGGGCGTAGCGGGGGACGCAGGCGAGGGTGAGGCGCGTGAAGATGCCGAGGAGGCCGAGGGAGACGCGGAAAGCCGGGAGCAGGGGCGGGGTCGTCGACATCGAGGAGAGTGCCGTCGGCGGTGACGACGCGGGCGGCTTCGAGGCGGGTGGAGATGGAGCCGTAGGCGGGGCCGGTGCCGTGGGTGGCGGTGGCGATGGCGCCGGCGAGGGCCTGGGTATCGACGTCGCCCTGGTTGGGGAGGGCGAGGCCGCGCTCCCAGAGGAGGTGCGTGGCATCGCGGAGCTTCGTGCCGGCGAAGAGGGTGGCGCGGCCGGACGCGGGGTCGGCTTCGAGCAGGCCGGCGAGGGCATCGAGGGTGAGGATGACGTCATCGGCGGGGACGACGGGGACGAACGAGTGGCCGGAGCCGGCGACGCGGACGGAGCCGGCGGAAGCGGCCGCTTCGCGGACGATGGCGGCGACTTCTTCTTCGGACACGGGGGAGCGCAGCTGGCGCGGTGTCGCGGTGACGGAGCCTGACCAGTTGGTCCAGGTGGGCACGGCAGTTCCCCCGGCGGGTGTCCCCGGAGGGTAGCGCAAGGAGCCGGGACGGGGCGAGCGTTCAGGCGGCGCGGGGCTGGCCGGCGCGGCTGCGGATGGCGAGGAGCTCGGCGCGGATGCGGAGGAGGATGGGGGCGCTGAGGCCGCCGGCGCCCGGGCCGCGGAGCGCATCGATGAGGCGGATGGCGTCGTCGATGCCGGCTTCGTAACCGGCCTGCCAGGAGGTCCAGTCGGTGGGGGGCATGGTCGGCTCCTCGGGGTTCATACCGGGGTTATCGGACGGCGCCGGGAACAGCGCAGGTTCGCGGCCGGGGAAACCGAACATTCACTGAATCGTTCCGCGGCCGTTGCCGACAACCGCGGTGAGAGACGTCGAGGTGACGGAGATGGCTGCAGCGAACGGTGCACCGGGGACACCCCTGCGGGCGCTTCCGACAGAACACCCGGAGACCGCGGCGGTCGTCCAGGGGGCGATCGCGGCGGGGCTGCGGTACCGGCTGGCGATCGATTCGTTTTTCGGGGCGACGCACGCGATTCGGCCGAACGGGGCGAAGCATACGCATTCGTACCGGGTGCAGGCAGTGTTCGTGACGGAAGGGGTGGACGAGCAGGGGATGGTCGTGGGGTTCCGGGAGGTGGCGAACCTGCTGGAGGCGGAGGCGAAGCGGTTCGCGAACCGGTTCCTGAACGAGCTGCACCCGTTCACCACGGTGCAGCCGACGGGGGAGAACCTCGCAGCGGTGATTTTCCGGAACCTCGAGGCGCGGCTCATCGAAGAGATGCCGGGCGGGCCGGAGCTGGTGAGCGTGACGCTGTGGGAGAACCCGACCGTCTCGGTGACGGTCGAAGCTCGGAGGGATGCGGCATGAAGCGGGCAGGTCTTGCGCTGGTCGCGATAGTGCTGACGGTTGCCGCCGCTGGACGGGGTACGGCGGAGGCTGCGGTCCCGGCACACGCGACGCTGACGTTCCTGGCGGCGAGCTGCCCCGGGGAGAGCGCCATCTCCCAGGCGCGGCTCGCGGGAAAGGACCCGAAGGCGAGCGACAACGGGACGCCGGAAGCGGTGCCGTCGGACATCGGGGCGTACGGGTGCGTGCCGACGGCCGCAAAAGGGCTGTTCCTGCTCGGGGGCTCGACGAAGGACTCCGTGTTCCTTGACCCGGGACTGACGCTGCCGGCGGTTCGGTCGGGGTCGGCGACGGGATATGACGGGAGTGCGACGGTGATCGCGGCGGGTCAGACTGTGTACCTTCCGGCAGGCCAGGCGCAGACGCGGCGGTTTTCGGCGGCGGATTTCCCCACCACGGTGGTGACGGCAGCGCCGCTGCCGTTCATCGACCTGCAGTGCTACCGGGACGGGGGCAACAACGACAACGCCGACGGCGTCGGGTGGAACGCACTGGCGCTGCCGGCGGGGACGCAGACGTTCTGCATCCTGTACACATGGGACGGGACGGCGGCGAAGCCGAAAGAGGTGCCGAAGCCGGCGGACACGGCCACGGCGGTGGCGACGAAGCCAGTGGAGACGAAGCCGCCCGTGACGGCTACGGTAGAGCCGGGCGGGCCGACGAAGGCGATCGAGACGGCGACTGCTGTCGCCACGAAGCCGGTGGAGACGAAGCCGCCCGTGACGGCGACGGCTGAACCGGTGGAGCCCGGGGCGGCGCTGGTGGTGCACAAGTTCGTGCCGGACGGGAAGGGCGGCTGGCGGCCCGCGGCTCCGCCGGGTGACTGGGTCTTCCTGCTCGCGGATGCGAACAACACCGGGCTGCAGAAGTTCGTCGACGGCGAGCTGGTGCCGCTCGCGCCGGGCGACTACCTGGTCACGGAGCTGGACCCCGCGACGGGCGGGCCGAACCCGCTGCTGTTCGACCTGTTCGTCTCGCCGAATGGCGCGAAGGCGTGCCCCAAGGACCCGAAGGGGGGCAACCTCGCCGCCAAGGTGTCGGTGCCCGGCGGAGCGAAGGGCGCGGGAGGGGTTACGCACCTCTGCGCGTACAACAAGCAGCCGGGCGAGCAGCCGAAGGTGAGCGTCACCAAGACGTTCGTGAAGGAAGGCGACGGGGTCGTGGTGTGGAAGGTGGAGCCGTCCGCGGCCGCTGACCTGCTGGTGTGGGATGCGAACGCGGCGGGGTGCCAGGAGTTCAACGGCGCGGCCTGCGGGGACATCGCGAACGGCGGCTACGGGAAGTTCTCTGCGACGGCGCCGGGCCAGTACTTCCTCATCGAGCAGAAGTTCGAGCCGAAAGGGGAGGAGTGCGAGGTCAGCAACACGGTGGAGTGGGGGCTGGACCCGGACGGGCCGCGGGAGTCGCTGACGGTGACCTACCGGTGCTCGGGCGCGCCGACGATGGGCTGGCTGCTGCTCGGGCTGTTCGGGACGTTCGCGGTCGGCACGGCGTGGTGGGTCAACCGGAAGGCCGGGCAGGACGCATGACGACGCTCGCGTGGTTCGTGCCGGCCGTAGTCGCGTGGGCACTGGCGGTGCGGTTTTTCTGGAAGGCGGGGGCGTGGCTGCCGTACTTCCTCCTCGGGGCGGCAGGCGGGGCGGTGCTGGCCGTGGTGGCAGCGCGGGAGCTGGTGCCGGGGGAACTGGCGATCCGGGTGGCGACGGCGCACGCGGTGCACGCGGTGTCGTGGCTGCTGGGCATCCGGACGGAGCTGTTCGATGACCGGGCGGGCGAGCTGCTGGTCATCGGGGTGCCCCACCACCAGGAGTGGACGCGGCTGAGCATCGGGATCGAGTGCTCGGGGCTGCTGGAGCTGGCGGCGCTGATGGGGCTGGTGCTGTTCTACCCGGCGCTGCCGAAGGGCCGGCGGCTGCTGGTGCTGCTGGCGGCGCTGGGGCTGACGTTCATCGCGAACGTGGTGCGGATGCTGGTGATCGTCGGCGCGGTGGCGTACGGCGGGCAGGACTGGCTGGACATCGCGCACGTGGTGTTCGGGCGGGCTGTGTTCTTCCTGCTCGCGATCGGGATCTACTGGTTCGCGATTACGCGGCCGACGCTGCGCGTGGTGTACGCGCGGCTGCGGGAGGGCTGAGATGACGACCGACTGGTGGCTGCCGGCGCTGGGCTTCTGGGGGGTGTGGCTGTTCGTGCCGATCCTGGTGGACGGGTACCAGGCGTTCAACTACCTCGCGGCGACGATCCTGGGGCGGGCGAAGCGGCTGCCGATCCGGCCGGTGACGGAGGCGCCGCGGGGGAAGTGGCCGCGGGTGACCATCATCGTGCCGGTGTACAACAGCCAGGAGCAGCTCGGGGCCTGCCTTCAGTCGATCAAGCGGCAGAGCTACCCGAACGAGCTGATCGAAGTGCTGGCGATCGACAACGGGAGCAAGGACGACTCGTACCGGGTGTTCTGCGAGGAGCAGCAGGCGGACTGGCCGGGGCAGATCCACTGGATGTCGACCTTCCACCAGGGGAAGACGTGGGCGCTGAACGCGGGCATCCACTTCGCCCGGGGGGACTACATCATCAACGTGGACTCGGACGTGGTGCTGCACGAGGACGCGGTCGCGAACATGGTGGCGGCGTTCGAGCACGACGAGGATCTCATCGCGGCGACGGGGGCGGTGGAGATCCGGCCGGAGGCGGGCGAGAGGGGGTGGATGCGGCTGCTGCACGAGTGCGAGTTCCAGGAGTACTACTTCAGCTTCAACGTGGGGCGGCGGTTCGAGACGCTGTCGCGGCGGCTGTTCACGCTGGCGGGGGCGTTCAGCGCGTTCCGGCGGGAGGCGCTGCTCGCGACCCACCTCTACGACGCGAGCACGGTGGGCGAAGACACGTTCATGACGTTCGAGCTGCAGGAGCGCTTCCCGGGGAAGAAGGTGGGCGTGGTGCCGAGCGCGGTCTGCTACACCGACCCGATCCCGAGCCTGAAGGCGCTGTACTCGCAGCGGGTGCGGTGGCAGCGGGGCGAGATCGAGGTGATCGCAGCGCACCCGAAGCTGGCGAACCGGGGGCTGTTCTACAAGGGGTTCGCGCCCGTGCGGACGCTGCTCGTGGACCACACGCTGGCGTTCCCGCGGGTGGCGTGGACGTTCCTGCTGCCGGGGCTGGTGTTCTTCGGGTATTCGTGGTCGACGGTGTTCTGGGCGGGAGTGGCGCTCTACCTGGCGTACGTGGTCATCGAGGCGGCGACGTGGGCGACGAGCGCGCTCCTGGTGGTGCACCCGAGCGCGCGGCGGCTATGGCGCGGGTGGTGGGTGATCCCGTTCATGCCGGCGTACCGGTACCTGCTGTTCTGGATGCGGTTCGCGGGGACGCTGACGGTGATCACGGAAGCGCACCAGTGGCGGACGAAGGACCCGGTGACGGCGACGCGGGAGTACGCGCTGACGGTGGTGAAGGGGAAGGCAGCGCCGGCGGAGCGGGCGAAGGCGGCCTGACGCCGGGGCCGGGCTCGACGGCGAGGGGCTCGACGGGGCGGGGCTTCGACCGGGAGCCGCGGGCGCGGCAGAATCGGGGGATGATGCTGCAGGGGAGCGCGCGGTGATGGGCCGGCCGCTGGAGGGCGTGCGGGTGCTGGACCTGACTTGGGTGCTGGCGGGGCCGTTCGGGTCGATGATCCTGTGTGACCTCGGGGCGGAGGTGGTGAAGATCGAGCGGCCGCCGTACGGGGATATTTCGCGGACGACGGGGCCGTACCAGAACGGCTGGAGCGGCTACTTCTTCTCGGTGAACCGCGGGAAGCGGAGCCTGGCGATCGACCTGAAGCGGCCGGAGGGTCGGGAGCTGTTCCTGCGGCTGGTGGAGCAGGCGGACGTGGTGATGGAGAACTTTACGCCCGGGACGCTGGAGAAGCTGGGGATCGACTACCCGGTGCTCTCGGCGCGGAATCCGCGGGTCATCCTCGCGAGCATCAGCGGGTTCGGGCAGACGGGACCGTACCGCGAGCGGGCGGCGCTGGACATCGTGGTGCAGGCGATGGGCGGCGTGCTCTCGATCACGGGGGAGCCGGGCGGGCCGCCGATTCGGCCGGGGGTGTCGTACGGGGACGTGGTGGCGGGGATGTTCGCGGTCATCGGCATCCTGGCGGCGCTGCGGGAGCGCGACCGGAGCGGGCTTGGGCAGGCCATCGACATCAGCATGCTGGATTGCCAGGTGACGGTGATGGAGAACGCGATCATGCGGTATTTCGTCACCGGGGAGGTGCCGGGGCCGCTGGGGACGCGGCACCCGAGCGCGACGCCGTTCCAGGCGTTCCCGACGGCGGACGGGTGGATCGTGATTGCGCTGGGGTTCGGCGAGGAGAACCAGTGGAACCTGCTCTGCGCGATCCTCGGGGTGCCGGAACTGATCGATGACGAGCGCTTCCTGACGGGGCCGAAGCGGACGAAGAATCATGCGGAGCTGGAGCCGCTGCTGGCGGCGGCGTTCCGGCAGCGGACGACGGCGGCGTGGCTCGAGGAGCTGCTGGCGGCGGGCATCCCGGCCGGGCCGGTGAACACGGTGCCGGACGTGGTGGCCGACCCGCAGGTGCAGGCGCGGGGAATGATCCGCGAGGTGAGCCACCCGGTGGCGGGGACGATCCCGATCGCGAACACGCCGGTGCGGATGTCGCGGAGCGAGACGGGCATCACGGGGCCGCCGCCGGACCTCGGCGGGGATACAGCGGAGGTGCTGGGCAGCTGGCTGGGGCTGGGCGAAGAGGAGGTCCGGGAGCTGGCGGCGCAGGGCGTGCTGGCGCTGGAGAGCGCGCTGGATATTTCGGAGATTACGTGAGGCGGCTGCCGGGCGCGTAGTAGCCGCGCTCGGCGAGGATGGCGCGGACGGAGGGCGGGACGAGGTCGGGCAGGCGGCCGGCGGCGGCGAGGTCGCGGGCGAGCGTAGAGGACATGGCGGCGTGCTCGGCATCGAGTTCGACGAGGATGACGCGGGCGGCGTAGTCGCGGGCGTTCTGGTGGAGCCACTCGGCGACGGCCTCGAGGGCGTGCGGGCCGCGGTTGGCCGCGATGATGCGGCGGCGTTCGAAGAAGGGGTCGAGCTCGGCGGCCATGTCGGCGTAGTAGCGGGGGTCGAAGAGGCGGACGAGCGTGTCGAAGCCGACGACGGGGGTCGGGTCGGCGGCGGGGAAGGCGGCCTCGAGGGCCGCGACCTGGTCGATGATGCGGGCGGCGTTGGCGGCGAGGACGGCGACCTCGTGGCCATCGCGGCGGGCGGCGAGGAGCATCTCGACGCGGGCGGGGAGCGGCGCGCCGGTCACGGCCTTGTCGACGTTGCGGGTGGTGAGGACGGCCGCGGGGTGGGCTGCGGCGGCTTCGGCGGCGCGCTGGAGGAGGCGGAGGTGGGCGAGGGTGGGCGGATTGAAGGCGGCGGGGAGGAAGGCGACGGGCCCGGCGAGCGGCTCGGGGCTGTCGAAGCGGCGGGCGAGGGGACGGGGGGCGGCATCGAGCGCCGCGAGCGCTTCGGCGAGCTGGTCGGTCACAGGCCCGATGGTAGCGCGCTCAGGCGGAGCGGGAGTGCCGCTCGATGTGCCAGTCGACCTTCCAGAGTTCGTCCGGGCTGAGCCACTCGCTCATGATGCGGCGGCAGTGGTGGACGCTGGCGTGGACGTTGTGGGTGACGAGCGTCCAGGCCGGGTCGGGATGGCCGGTGACGGCGTGGAGGCGGCGAGTGCGGGGGTCGTAGAAGATGCCAGCCATGGGTCGTTGCCTCGTACCACAAGTATCGGCTATGCATCGATAGTCTGAATAGATGGAAACCCGGAGATTTTCCCGGATCTTTGCGGCGGCGGGAGGGCGAAGGTGAGCAGGGCGGTTGCGAGCCGGAGCGGGCAGCCGCGACGCTAGGAGGAGCCAGCGCAGGGCGGTTCGGCCGGGCGCGGGCGGCTGAGGCCCGGTTCGAGAGGATGGAGCAGCGACCCCGCACGTCGGCGATGCAGACGGGACGGCTGGCGCGGACGGCAGTGCCGGCGCGGCTGGCGGGCGCGGCTGCGCTGCGGTGGCTGGGGACGTTCCGCTACCGGGGCGCGCGCCGGGAAGAGAAGCGGAAGGAGGCGGTGCTGCGGACGGCGGAGGACGTGACGCGGGCGATGGGCGAGATGAAGGGTGCGGCGATGAAGGTGGGGCAGGTGCTCTCGATGCTGAGCGGGGTGGTGCCGCCGGAGATGGCTGAGGGGCTCGCGAGCCTGCAATCGAATGCGCCGCCGATGGCGTACGGGCTGGTGGAAGAGGCGCTGGAGGCGGCGTACGGCCAGCCGGCTTCGCGCGTGTTCCGGCGGTTCGAACGCGAGCCGTTCGCGGCGGCGTCGATCGGGCAGGTGCATCGGGCCGAGCTGCGGGACGGGACGAAGGTGGCGGTGAAGGTACAGTACCCGGGCGTGCGGGAGGCGATCGAGCGGGACCTGGCGAACGTCGCGATCCTGCTCGGCCTGGGCGGCCTGGTGGCGAAGGGGCTCGACATCGAGACGCTGGTGCGCGACCTCGGCGAGGGCATCCGGGGCGAGCTGGATTACCGGCGGGAAGCGGCGTGGCAGCAGCGGTTCTTCGACGCCTTCGAGGGCCACGGGTTCGTGCGGGTGCCGCGGGTGTACCACGAGCTGACGACCGACACGGTGCTCGTGCAGGAGTGGCTGCCCGGGCGGCCGTTCCGGGAAGCGGTGACGCTGCCGCAGGCGGAGCGGAACCGGCTCGGCGAGATGCTCTACCGGTTCTGCTTCGGGAGCATCTACCGGCATGGGCTGTTCAACGGGGACCCGCACCCGGGCAACTACCTGCTGCTCGATGACGGGACAGTGGGGTTCGTGGACTACGGCTGCGTGGCGGAGTTCGACGGCGCGGTCATCGAGGGGTTCAAGCGGCTGATCCGGGCGCTGGACCGGGGCGACCGGGAGGGCTGGCGGGCGGCGACGGAGGCGATCGGGATCCTGCTGCCGAACGCGCCGTTCACGACGGACGAGCTGTACGAGCACATGCACTGGTACTGGGCGCCGATCCTCGAGGACGAGGTGGAGTTCACGCCGGAGCTGGCGGCGGAGATGGTGCGGCGGAACACGATGACGACGGGGCTGGGCGGGCAGATCAACCGGCACTGCAACGTGCCGGAGGGGATGGTGTTCCTGACGCGGATCAACTTCGGGCTGGCGGGGCTGTTCGCGAGCCTGCGGGCGCGGGGGCCGTGGCGGGCGATCGTGCGGGAGTACGTGGAGGGGACGCCGCCGAGCACCGAACTGGGGCGGCTCTCGGCGGCGACGACGCGGCAGGGCGCGCCGATTTAGCGGGTCAGGGGGCTTCGCGGCCGAGCAGCCGGGCGCGGCCGGCGCGGAGGGCGTAGGAGACGGCGTGGAGGGCGAAGCGGAGGCCGATGCCGGCGGCGGTGACGGCGTGGAGGAGTGGATTGCCGCGGAAGTGCTTCCGGTAATACCGCCACATGCCGCGGTGGTGGCCCGCCATGGCGCGGTAGACCGCCTTCCGGGAGCTGCCGCCGACCCGGTGGCGGACGGCGGCGCCGGGGAAGTATTCGACGCGGAGGCCGGCGTCGTGCACGCGGCGGCAGAAGTCGACGTCTTCGATGCTGAAGAAGTAGCCGGGGTCGAAGGGGCCGACGGCCTCGAGCGCGCGGCGGTGGATGAGCATGAAGGCGCCCGAGACCCAGTCGACGGGGCGGATGTCGTCGTGGCTCCAGTCGGTCATGAGGTACTGGCGGGACCAGCGGTTGCGGGGGAAGAGTTTCGTGAGCAGGGAGTGGCGGTTGAAGAGGGCGTTCTTGTGGGAGGGGAAGGCGCGCGCGGAGGGCTGGATGGAGCCGTCCGGGTTGAGGATGCGGCCGCCGAGGACGCCGACGTCCGGGTGGGCCTCGAGGTAGGCGGCGGCCGCGAAGATGCCGTCGTCGAGCAGTTCGGCGTCGGGATTGAGGAGGCAGATGACGTCAGCGTTCGGCAAGGCGTCGATCCCGCGGTTGACGGCGGCGGCGAAGCCGAGGTTGCGGCGGTGTTCGACGACGGTGACGGCAGGGAAGGCCGCGCGGACCGCTTCGACGGTGCCGTCGAAGGAGGCGTTGTCGACGACGGTGGTCTGGAGGAGCTCCGGGGCGCGCGCCTCGAGGGAGCGGAGGGCGGCGAGGGCGAGGTCGCGGCAGCGGAAGGTGACGATGACGACGCCGATGGTCACGGGACGAGCTCGCGGTAGACGGATTCAGTGAGGTCGGCGGCGTTCGCCCACGAGAGGCGGGCCGCGTGCTGGAGCGCGCGGTGGGCGAGGTCGGCGCGGAAGGCGGGGTCGGCGAGGAGGCGGGAGGCTTCGGCGGCGATGGCTGCGGGAGAGCGGAGCGGGACGAAGAGGGCGGCGCCGGCGAGAACCTCGGACATCGCCGGGGCTTCGACGGCGATGACCGGGGTGCCGCAGGCCATCGCTTCGAGCGGAGGGAGGCCGAAGCCTTCGAAGAGGGAGGGGAAGACGAGGGCCGTCGCGCCGGTGAGCAGGGCGGGGAGGTCGCCATCCGGGACGTAGCCGAGCCAGCGGACGGCCTCGGCGACGCCGAGGCGGGCGGCTTCGCGCTGGAGGGGGCCGAGAAGCGGGCCGGGGTTGCCGGCGAGCGCGAGGAGGACGCCGGGGTGGCGCTCGCGGATGGCCGGCAGGGCGCGAAGGGCATCGACGGCGCGCTTGCCGGGCTCGGCGGTGCCGAGGCAGAGGAGGTAGGGGGCATCGCCGAGGGCGTACTTCGCGCGGGCGGCGGCGACGCGGGCGGGATCGGCGGCGCGGAGTCCGGCGCGCGGCGCTTCGGGAATCACGCGGATGCGCTCGGCCGGGAGGCCGAGGTAGCGGACCGCATCCTGCGCGACAGCCGAGGACGGGACGATGACGCGGCCGGCGAAGCGGGCGGTGTGGGCGATGAGGCGGTAGTACCAGCGGCGGGAGGGCGGGTAGCGGCGGGGGATGCGGAAGAAGGTGAGGTCGTGGATGGTCGTGACGGCAGGAACCGGGAGGCGGCGGGGGGTGTAGAAGTGGAGGCCGTGGAGGAGATGCGCGCCGGAGCCGGCGACGGCGGGGCCGAGGGAGCGAAGCTGCCAGGCGAAGCGGCGGGCCGGGGAGCCGGCCGGGACGGGGCGATGGCAGCAGCCCGGGAGGGGGCGGGGCGCGAAGGCCGTGACCTCGAGCGAAGGGCGCGCGGCGAGCGCGGCTGCGAGTTCGAGCATATAGACGCCGGCGCCGGCGGGGCGGGCGGGCAGGGCGGAGGCATCGAGGGCCACACGAAGCACGTTCGGCACCGGGCGATCTTAGGGTGATGGCTCCCTATAATCCGCGGGGATGAAGGGGATCGTGCTGGCGGGCGGCAAGGGGAGCAGGCTCCGGCCGTTCACGTACTCGGGTGCGAAGCAGCTGGTGCCGATTGCGAATACGCCGGTGCTGCACTTCCCGGTGCGCCAGCTGGCGGAGGCGGGGGTGCGGGAGATCGCGCTGGTGGTGGGCGAGACGGAGGCGCAGGTCCGGGAGGCGATGGGCGACGGGAGCGCGTTCGGGGTGCGGTTCACGTACGTGCGGCAGGAGGCGCCGCTGGGCATCGCGCACGGCGCGCTGGTCTGCCGGGAGTTCGTCGGCGACGAGCCGTTCGTGCTGTACCTCGGCGACAACGTGTTGATGGGCGGTATCGCCGGGTTCGTGGAGCGGTTCGAACGGGCGGGAGCAGACGGCGCGGTGATCCTGCGCGAGGTGGCGGACCCGCGGGCGTTCGGGGTGGCGCGGATGGCCGGGGAGCGGCTCGCCGAGGTGGTCGAAAAGCCGGCGGAGCCGCCGTCGAACCTCGCGGTCATCGGCGTGTACGCGTTTCGGCCGGTGGTGTTCGACGTGATCGCGGGGCAGCGGCCGAGCGCGCGGGGCGAGCTGGAGATCGCGGACGCGATCAACGGGCTGCTGGCGCGGGGGTGCCGGGTGGAGGTGGAAGTGACTCCGCGGGAGTGGATCGACACGGGGAAGATGGAGGACATCCTCGCGGCGAACCGGCTGCTGCTGGGGACGGTCGAGCGGCAGATTGCGCCGGGCGCCGTCGTGGCGGGGAGCCGGGTGGAGGGCGCCGTGGTCATCGAAGCCGGGGCGCGCGTCGAAGGGAGCGAACTGATCGGGCCGGCCGTCATCGGGGCGGGGGCGGAGGTCGTGGACAGCCGCGTGGGGCCGTTCGCGGCGATCGGCGAACGGACGCGGGTGGTGCGGAGCCGGGTGGAGGACGCGATCGTGATGAGCGACAGTGAGGTGGCCGACTGCCCGGGCGTGGCGCACTCGATGCTGGGGCGGCACGTGCGGGTGGCGGGTGCACCGGCGGGCGCGCGGCTGACGCTGGGCGACCATTCGCGGGTGGAGCGGGACGGGTGAGGGCGCTGGTCACCGGCGGGTGCGGGTTCATCGGGAGCCACGTCGTGCGGGGACTGCTGGCGGACGGCTGGGACGTGACGAACCTCGACAAGCTGACGTATGCGGCGAACCCGGCGAACCTCGCGGAAGTCGAGGGCCATCCGCGCTACCGGTTCGTGCAGGGGGACATCTGCGACCTCGAGCTGGTGCGCGGGCTGATGGACGGGGCGGACCTCGTGCTGAACTTCGCGGCAGAGACGCACGTGGACCGGTCGCTGCTGGAGCCGGGGGTGTTCGTGCGGACGGACGTGGAGGGGGTGGTGACGCTGCTGGAGGCGGCGCGGGAGCGGCCGGGGACGGCGCTGGTGCACATGTCGACCGACGAGGTGTTCGGCAGCATCGCGGCGCCGGGCGAGGCGGCTGAGGATGCGCCGTTCGCACCGAGCTCGCCGTACGCGGCGAGCAAGGCGGCGGCGGAGCTGATGGTGCGGGCGTACGCGGAGACGTACGGGATGGCGGTGACGGTGCTGCGGTGCTGCAACGTGTACGGGCCGAACCAGCACCTCGAGAAGTTCATCCCGCTGTTCACGATGCGGGCGCTGGCGGGGGAGCCGATGCCGCTCTACGGGGACGGCATGCAGGAGCGGGAGTGGCTGTACGCGGGCGATTTCGTGGAGGCGCTGCGGGTGGTGCTGCGGGAGCTCCCGGCGGAGCCGGGGGTGCACGCGGTGCACATCGGGAGCGGGGAGCGGGTGCGGAACCGGGAGACGGCTGAGCTCATTTGCGAGCTGCTGGAGCGGCCGCGGGAGCTGATCACGCCGGTGGCGGACCGGCCGGGCCACGACCGGCGGTATGCGCTGGACAGTTCGCGGCTGCGGGCGCGCGGCTGGCGGCCGCGGGTGCCGTTCCGGGAGGGGCTGGCAGCGACGGTGGCCTGGTACCGGGAGCACGGCGCGGCCTGGGCGCAGACGGCGAACGGCGACTTCGCGCGGTACTTCGAGCGGCAGTACGGGGCGCGGCTGGCGCGGCGGTAGCGCGCGCGGCCAGGACTCGGCCCGGGGGAACCCTAGGGAGCGTGCTCCCAGTCGAGCATGATGCACTCGATTTCGTCGCCGGGATTGGCGGCCGGGACGTCCTCCGGGATGACGGCGAGGGCGTTGGCGGCGCTCATGGAGGTGAGCATGCCGGAGCCCTGCGGGCCGGTGAGGTCGGCGTACCAGCGGCCGTCATCGCCGCGGGTGACGATGCAGCGGGCGTAGAAGCGGCGGCCGTCGGGGTTCTTCACGTATTCGCGGGCGATGGCGCGGATGGTGGGGCGCTCCCAGTCGGCGCGGCCGAGCATCGTGAAGATGGCGGGGCGGCCGAAGAGTTCGAACGAGACCATGGAGCTGACGGGGTTGCCGGGGAGGCCGAGGTGGGGGACTTTGCGGCCGTCCGGGGCGGTGAAGGCGCCGAAAGGCGAGCGGCTTCCCGGGGCGCATGCGGACGGTCCAGAAGTCGATGTTGCCTTCGCGGGCGAGGACGTCTTTGACGACGTCGAAGTCGCCGCGGGAGACGCCGGCGGAGGTGACGAGCATGTCGGCATCGAGGCCCTCGCGGATTTTCGCGGTGAGGTCGTCGACGGTGTCGCGGGCGATGCCGAGGATGCGGGGGATGCCGCCGTACTTCCGGACGAGGGCGGCGACGCTGTAGGCGTTGGCGTCGTAGATGCGGCCGGGCTGGAGCGGTTCGCCGGGCGGGGTGATTTCGTCGCCGGTGGAGAGGATGGCGACGACGGGCCGGCGGATGACGGTGACGTGCGTGAGGCCGATGGAGGCGAGAACGCCGACCTCTGAGGGGCGGATGACACGGCCGGCGGGGATGACGGTGGTGCCGCTGCGGACGTCTTCGCCGCGGCGGCGGATGTTGGCGCCGGGGCTGGCGGCTTTGAGGACGCGCACGGCGCCGGACTTGCGGGCGGCCTCGTTGATGCCGCGGAGGGCTTCGTCGGTCTCTTCGAATGGGACGATGGCGTCGGCGCCGGGGGGGATGGGCGCGCCGGTCATGATGCGGACGGCTTCGCCGGGGCCGACGGGGGTTTCGAGGACGTAGCCGGCGGCAAGGTCGGCGATGACGCGGAGCTCGACCGGCGCGGCTTCGCTGGCGCCGACGGTATCGGCGGCGCGGACGGCATAGCCATCCATGGCGGTGTTATCGAGCGGGGGAATATCGAAGGGCGCGACGACGTCCTCGGCGAGGACCTGGCCGAGGGCATCGAGGAGGGGTTTCCGTTCGGGTTCGAGGCGGGAGAAGTAGCTGAGGATGCGCTCGCGCGCTTCTTCGACGGGGATCATGCTGGTGACGGGGAGCATGGCCCAAGTGTAGCGAAGCGGCGCGAGCGCCGGGATTCAGGCGAGGCGCACGGCGAGGCAGGTGGTGGTGCGCTGGACGCCGTTCACCTTCTGGATGGCTTCGGTGATGGCGTTGCCGAGGGAATCGAGGTCGTCGGCTTCGACCTGGGCGATGACGTCGAAGGGGCCGGTGACGGTGTCGACGTTGACGAGGCGGGCGCCGGGGTAGTTGAAGCCCTGGATGGCGGCGCTGACGGACTTGGCCTTGCCGACTTCGGTTTCGATGAGGATGTAGCCGCGGACGGCCATGGGCAGTCTCCTCCGGGAGGGATGCGGGGATGATACGCGATGGTCAGCGCTCGGGGAGCGTGAGGCGGAGGCGGGGCTCGCCGGCGGCTGCGCCAGGTTCGACGCGGAGCGGGAGGCGGAACTCGATGCGGGCGATGAAGCAGAGGGCTTCCTGGCCGTCGCGACAGTAGTAGGCGGAGACGGCGGCAGTGAGGACGGCCTCGCCGGGGTCGAGGATGACCGGGACGGGGAAGGCGACGGCCGGCTCGTCGGATTGCCACTGGAGGCGGTACTCGCCGAGTTCGAGGACGGCGGGGTTGCTGGAGGCGAGGTCGAGCGTCGAGGGCGCGAGGGCGTTGAGGTGGTAGCCGGGCGGGGCGGCGACCTCGATGCGGAGATTCGCCGCGCCGGGGGCGACGGTCTGGGCGGGGAGGTCGCGCGTTTCGAGGGCGCCGGCGGCGGCCGGCCGGAGGAGGGCGATGTTCGTGAGGGTGAGCGTGGCGACCTGGCCGGTCGCGGGGTCGAAGGTGCGGATGAGGTGGTTCGCGGTGTCGGCGATGTAGAGGAGGCCGTCGGCGAAGGCGAGGCCGGAGGGTTCAGCGAAGCGGGCTTCGCCGGCGACGCCGTCGGTCCAGCCGCGGGTGGAGCCGGCGGCGGTGCCGAGCTGGCGCGTGCGCGGGTCGAGGATGCGGATGCGGTGGTTGTAGGTGTCGGCGATGTAGAGGAGGCCGTCGGCGAGGGCGATGCCCTGGGCGTGCTGGAGCTGGCCCTGGCGGCCGATGCCGTCGCGGTCGCCGTACTCGAACAGGCCGGTGCCGACGAGGGTGGTCACCTCGCCGTCGCCGTCGAGCGGGACGGTGCGGACGGAGGAGCTTTCGGGGTCGACCCAGTAGAGGCTGGCGCTGTCGGCGGTGATGCCGGAGGGCTGGGCGAGGGTCGCCATCTCGCGTCGGGGGCCGTCGTCGATGCCTTCGCGGGAGGTGCCGGCGAAGACTTCGATGGTGCCGGCGCGCAGGTCGAGCACCCACAGCTGGTGGACGCCGGCCATGGTGACGAAGAGGCGGGAGCCGGCTTCGACGAGGCCCCACGGGGAGGCGAGGTCGGTGCTGCGGGCGGGCTGGGGGCCGATGGGCAGGCGGGTGAGCTGACGGCCGGTACCGGCGATGGTGCGGGTTTCGCCGCTGGCGAGGTCGATGGCGCGGACGGCGTGGTTGCGGGTGTCGGCGACGTAGAGGGTCGAGCGGTCGGCGGAGAGGGCGAGGCCCTGGGGGTCGCGGAAGGCGGCTTCGCCGGGGGCGCCGTCGGCGAAGCCGGGCTGGCCGGTGCCGAAGACGCGGAGGACTTCGCCCGCGCGGGTGGTTTCGATGATGCGGTGGTTGCCGGCATCGGCGATGTAGAGGCGGTCGAGGCCGGGCGCTACGGCGACGGCGGAGGGGTAGGCGAGGGTGGCGGCGGCTGCCGGCGCGCCGGGGATGAGCACGGGGAGCGGGTCGTCGCGGAGGAGGCCGCGCTCGCCGAATTCGGCGGCGAGTGAGGCGAGGATGGGCTGGAAGAGGGGATAGACGCCTTCGCCTTCGTGGTAGCCGACGAGGTTGCCGGCGGGGTCGATGAGGATGAGGGTGGGCCAGGCGCGGGCGCCGTAGGTAGTCCAGGTGCGGAAGTCGGCGTCGTTGATGACGGGGTGGGTGATGCCGAGGCGGCGGATGGCTTCGCGGATGGTCTCGTCTTCGTGCTCTTCGGCGTACTTGCCGGAGTGGACGCCGATGACGACGAGGCGGTTGCCGAACTCGGCTTCGAGGCGGAGGAGGTCCGGGACGATGTGCTGGCAGTTGATGCAGCCGGCGGTCCAGAAGTCGAGGAGGACGATGCGGCCGCGGAGGTCCTCGAGGGTGAGCGGGCGCTGGACGTTGAACCAGGTGAGGCCCGGGGGGAAGGGGGGCGCGGGCTCGGAGCCGGCCCAGGATTTGCGGGCGGGCTGGTCAGCCACGTTCGACTCCCGGGTGAGCGGCGGTTCGCTGCGCCCGCCGGAGCAGGCCGCCGCGGCGAGCAGCGGGAGCAGCAGGAGCAGGAGCCATGGAAGGATGATACGGGGTGGCGCGGGCGGCCGGGGCACGGAGGGATTGTAGGGGCCGGGGCAGGCACGGACGGTAAGGCGGCAGCTGCCTATACTTGGAGGCCCATGACGACCGAAACCGGGAGCCTCGCGCGCCTCGAGGCGGAGGCGCTGGCCGCGCTGGAGGCGGCGGCCGACGACGCGGCGCTTGACCGCTGGCGGGCGGAGTGGCTGGGCCGGCAGGATGGGCGGGTGACGGTGCTGCTGCGGGGCATCCGCGAGGTGGCACCGGAGGAGCGGGCGGCCTACGGGGCGGCGGTGAACGCGCTGAAGCAGACGCTGGAAGAGCGGCTGGAGGAGCGGCGGCAGGCGCTGAAGCGGGCGGAGCTCGAGCGGCTGGCGCGCGAGGGCGCGATCGACGTGACGCTGCCGGGGCGGCCGCAGCCGCTGGGCCGGCTGCACCCGATCACGCGGACGCTGCGGGACTGCCTCGATGCGTTCCGGGCGATGGGGTTCCGGGTGGCCGAAGGGCCGGAAGTCGAGTGGGACCGGTACAACTTCGACGCGGCGCGCATCCCGGAGGACCACCCGGCGCGGGACATGTGGGACACCATCTGGGTGAACACGCTCATCGACGGGAAGCGGCGGATGCTGCTGCGGACGCACACGACGCCGAACCAGATCCGCGTGATGGAGCGGACGCCGCAGCCGCCGGTGCGGGTGGTGGTGCCGGGGAAGTGCTACCGGCAGGAGGCGACGGACGCGACGCACGAGTGGATGCTCACGCAGATCGAGGGGCTGGCGGTGGACGAGGGCGTGCGGATGAGCGACCTGAAAGGGGTGCTCTACGAGTGGGCCCGGGCGATGTTCGGCACGGACCGGAGGATCATCTTCCACCACTCGTACTTCCCGTTCGTCGAGCCGGGGGTGGAGATGGCGATCGACTGCTTCATCTGCCGGGGCGACGGGCGGCAGTGCCACACCTGCCACGGCACGGGGTGGATCGAGATCCTCGGCGCGGGGATGGTGCACCCGGAGATCATCGACAACGCGGGGTACGATTCGTCGCGGGTGACCGGGTTCGCGTTCGGCATCGGCGTGGAGCGGGTGGCGATGCTGCGGTGGGGGATCGAGGACATCCGGCACTTCTACAGCAACGACCTGCGGTTCCTGGGCCAGTTCTGAGCGAGGTGAGGGGATGAAGATTTCGCTGAACTGGCTGCGGGAGTACGTGGACGTGCGGCTGCCGATCGAGGAGCTGGCGCGGCGCATCACCGACGCGGTGGCGGAGGTGGAGGGGTGGCGGACGATCGGGGAGATGTGGGACCCGGCGCTCGTGCGGGTGGCGAAGGTGGTGGCGGTGGACCCGCACCCGAACGCGGACCGGCTGCGGCTGGCGACGGTCGACACCGGCGAGCGGACCGTGCAGGTGGTGTGCGGGGCGCCGAACCTCGCGGTGGGGCAGACGGTGGCGTTCGCGAGCGAGGGCGCGCGCCTGTTCGACGGGCACACGGGCGAGCCGACGAGGCTGAAGCTGCGGCCGATCCGGGGCGTGGAATCGGCCGGGATGGTGCTGAGCGAGCGGGAGCTCGGGCTGAGCGACGAGCACGAAGGGATCCTCGTGCTGCCCGAGGGGACGCCGGTCGGGGTGCCGCTGGCGGACGTGCTCGGCGATGTGATCCTCGAGGTGTCGACGTGGGCGAACCGGGCGGACCTGCTCGGGATGGTCGGCTTCGCGCGGGAGGTGGCGGCGCTGACGGGCGGGGTGCTGCGGGAGCCGTCGCGGGAGTTCACGGCGAGCGGGCCGGCGGTCGACGGGCTCGTTTCGGTCAGCATCGAGGCGCCGGACCTGTGCCGACGGTTCACCGCGTCGGTGATCGAGGGGATCACGATCGGACCGTCGCCGGCGTGGATGCAGGAGCGGCTGCGGAAGGCGGGGATGCGGCCGATCAACAACGTGGTCGACATCACGAATTATGTCATGCTCGAAACGGGGCAGCCGCTGCACGCGTTCGACTACGACCTCGTGCGGGGGAAGCGGATCGTGGCGCGGCGGGCGCGGCCCGGGGAGCGGCTGGTGACGCTCGACGGCGTGGAGCGGGAGTTCGACGGCGAGATGCTGCTCATCTGCGACGGCGAAGGGCCGGTCGGCGTGGCGGGCGTGATGGGCGGCGGCAACAGCGAGGTGAACGACGGGACGACGCGGGTGCTGCTGGAGGTGGCGAATTTCCGGGCGGGGTCGATCCGGCGGACGTCGACGCTGCTGAAGCTGCGGACGGAGGCGTCGCTGCGGTTCGAAAAGGGGCTGGGGCCGGAGATGGCGATGTACGCGCAGCAGCGGGCGCTGCACCTGTTCGAGACGGTGTGCGGCGGGCGGATTGCGTCGGGCATCGTGGACGTCTACCCCGGGAAGGAGCCGCCGCGGACGATCGTGCTGGAAGCGGCGCGGATTGCGCAGGTGCTGGGCATCGAGGTGCCGGTGGAGGACGTGCGGCGGATTCTCGGCGACCTCGGCTTCATCGTGCACCACGTGCCGCCGGCGAAGTACAGCGTGCAGGTGCCCTCGTGGCGGCCGGACGTGGAGATCCCGGACGACCTTGTCGAGGAGATCGGGCGAATCTACGGGTACGACCGGCTGCCGGCGACGATGCTGCGGGGGACGCTGCCCGCGCCGGAAGCGAACCCGGTGATGAGCCTGCGGGAGCGGCTGCGGGACCTGGCGGTGGCGCTCGGCTTCCAGGAAGTGATCAACTACACGCTCACGACGCGGGAGAAGCTGGCGCTGGTGACGGACCCGCTGGATACGGTGCGGCGGAATCCGCTCGGGGTGGTGAACCCGGTGGCTGCCCAGCACGCTTACCTGCGGACGAGCCTGCGGGCGTCGGCGCTGGAATCGTATGCGGCGAACCGGCGGCAGGCGGAGGGGCCGCTGCGGCTGTTCGAAATCGGGTTCGAATACCTGCCGGTGGAAGGCGACCTTCCGATCGAGCGGCCGGTGCTGTGCGCCGTGCTGGGGGGCAGCCGGGAGGGGCGGTGGCACGTCGGCGGCGGCGAAGCGCTGGACTTCTTCGACGCGAAGGGTGCCGTGGAGGCGATGCTGGGCGCGCTGGGCGTGCGGGGGACGTTCACGGCGGCGGAGGAGCACGGGCTGCTGCCGGGCCACACGGCGAAGTTCGGGGTCGGCAGCGAGATGGCGGGCATCGTCGGGCAGGTGCACCCGGAGACGGCGGCGGCCTTCGACATCGAGGAGCCGGTGTTCCTGTTCGAGGTGTGGGTGGAGGACCTGGTGCGCCACCTGCCGGAGCGGCCGCCGTACCAGGCGCTTTCGCGCTACCCGGCGGTGCGGATGGACCTCGCGGTGGTGGTGGATGCTTCGGTGCCGGCCGGCGCGGTGCTCGAGCTGGCGCGCTCGCACCGGAGCCAGGGCGTGACGACGCGGGCGGAGCTGTTCGACGAGTACCGCGGGCCGGGCGTGCCGGAAGGGAAGAAGTCGCTGGCGCTGCGGCTGTGGTTCCGGGCGGATGACCGGACGCTGACGGATGAGGAGGCGCTGAAGGTGCGGCAGGGGCTGCTGGCGCGGCTCGGCCGGGAGTTCGGCGCGGAGCTGCGCGGCTGAGGCCGCGCGCGAAAGGAGCCGCAGGATGGCGGAGCGCATCATCGGGGAGTTCCACCGCATCCTGGAGCCGGATTCGCTGTGGGAGATCGGGAGCTTCGCGCTGCCGGACGGCTCGCGGTGGGAGTACCGGGAACCGAATGCGGTGGTGCTGGTGCGGAACGGGTGGCTGCAAGTTTCGGCGGTGCCGTACACGCGGAAGCACGACCGGGTCCAGATCCTCGACAACGCGAAGCACATGTACTTCTCGAAGGAGCGGTTTCTGGTGCCGGAGGGCGGGCGGATTACGTTCGAAATCCAGGTCGCGGCGCGGACTATCGGGACGCGGCCGGGCGACCTGTACGACGGCTACGTTTCGTGGAACCTGCTCGACCTGGAGACGGGGTGGGCGTTCGACTTCTTCACGGGGGGCGACACGGTGGCGACGGTGTACGGCCGGCTGCCGTTCCCGGGAGCGCGGCTGCCGGAGACGGGGGAGGCGCGCGCGTTCTGCATCTTCCACGAGCTGCGGGACCTGCCGACGGCGCAGGGGCAGGTGCACGCCTACCGGATCACGTACGACCAGGGGGCGGGGACGGTGGAGTTCGAGGCGGACGGCCGGGTGGTGGACGGGTACGAGCGGGTGCCGGACCGGATTACGGGGTTCACGGCGGCGCTGGGGCTGATGTCGGAGATCGACATCGAGGACGGGCGGTCCGTGAGCTGCCACGGGCAGGGGGTCATCGGGCGGTGGAGCCCGATGCGGGTGGTCACCGAGCCGTAGCGGGCATCAGCTGCCGGCGAGGGCCTTGAGCCAGGTGTTCATATCGAAGTAGTCGCGCCAGGCGCAGATGCGGTCGCCGCGGACTTCAAAGGCGCCGGCGACGGGGAGTTCGATGACGCGTTCGCCGATGGCGAAGCGGTCGATGCGCTCGTTCATCACGAGGTTGCCGTCGGCGACCTGGCGGAGGATCTCCCAGCCGCGGGGCTTGACCTGGGCGAGGAAGCCCTGGAAGACGGCGGCGATCGCCTGCGGGCCGGTGACGGGAGCCGCGGGGATGTTGTGGTAGACGGCGTCGTCGGTGAAGTAGGACGCGAGGTGGGCGGGGTCGGGGTTGGGGTTCTGCCATTCCGCGATGAAGGCGGTGACGACATCGGCCGGGGTGCGCATGGTGGCCTCCCTTCGGGGCAGGTGCTGTCGGGCTAGAGCATACCGTGTTCTTCGCGGCCGCCTTCGAGGGGGGCGCCGGCGAGCGCGGGCGGGAGCCATTCGGCAAGGAGGCGGTCGATGTCGTCGCGGGCCTGGACGAGGGAGTGGCCGGCCTCAGCGTAGAGGGCGATGCGCTTCGGTTCGCTGGCGCGGCGGTAGATGTCTTCGCTGGCTTCGTGGGAGAGGACGGAATCGGCCATGCCGTGGATGAGCAGGAGGGGCCGGCCGAGGGTTTCGACGTCGGCGGTGCCGTAGAGCTGGGGCGACATGGCGACGACGCCGCGGACGGCGGGGTGAAGCTCGGCGGCTTTGATGACGACGGCGCCGCCGAAGCTGTGGCCGACGAGGGCGAGTTCTTCGGCGCCGATGCCGCGGAGGAAGGAGCAGCCGGCGAGGACGTCGAGGACGCATTCTTCGAAGACGTTCGGCTGGCGGTAGTCGAGGCGGAGGACGGTGACGCGGGCGGCTTCGAGGAGGGCGGGCAGGCGCGCGTAGAGGCGATCGGCGGGGCCGTCGAGGCCGCCCATGGCGCCGCCGACGCAGACGATTGCGGCGGTGCCGCCTTCGACGGGATGGAGGATGCCGTCGATGGTGCCGCGGGTGGTTTCGAGGCGGATGCGGAGGGCGCCGGGCTGGCTTTCGAGCGGGGCGGCGGCGACGCGGAGGATGCGGAGGTCGAGGTCCTCCGGTTCTTCGGCGTCGTCCCACATGTTCCCGGGCATCGAGTGGAGTATACGCCGGGGAAGGGTGCTGCGGATTTCATTCATGGGCCGCGAACTTCACCTAAAAGTAAAGGCTGTTACCATTCGGCCAAATCAGGAGAGCGCCGGGTGCGGGGCACGGCGCGATGGAGGCCGCCCGGGATGTGCGGGATTGCCGGCATGCTGGTTGCCGGCGGAGGCGAAGTGCCGCGCGAGGACGTGCTCGCGATGGCGGCGGCGCTGCGCCACCGGGGGCCGGACGGCGAGGGGAGCTATTTCGGGCCCGGAATCGGCTTCGGGCACACGCGGCTGGCCATCATCGACCTGAGCCACGCCTCGGACCAGCCGTTCGCGGACGAGGCGGCGGGGCTGGTGCTGGTCTTCAACGGGGAGATCTACAACTACGTGGAGCTGCGGCGGGAGCTGGAGGGGCTGGGGCACCGGTTCCGGTCGCAGGGGGATACCGAGGTACTGCTGCGGGCGTTCGCGGAGTGGCGGACGGGGGCGTTCGCGCGGCTGAACGGGATGTTCGCGTGCGCCATCTGGGACGAGCGGCGGCGGGAGCTGGTGCTGGCGCGCGACCGGTTCGGCGAGAAGCCGCTCTACCTGGCGCGGCAGGGGCGGGAGCTGCTGTTCGCGAGCGAGATGAAAGCGATCCTGGCGGCGCGGCCGGGCCTGCGGGAGCCGAACCTGAAGGCGGTCTACCGGTACATCGCGCGGGGGGACCTGGACCAGGACGCGGAGAGCTTCTACGCGAGCATCGAAAGCCTGCCGGCGGGGCATTTCCTGGTGCTGGATGCAGAGGGACGCGGGACGCCGAAGCGGTACTGGCGGCCGCGGGCGGCGGAGACGCCGCGGCGGCACGAGGAGGCGGTGGAGGCGTTCCGGGCGCTCTTCTTCGATGCGGTGCGGCTGCGGCTGCGGAGCGACGTGCCGGTCGGGAGTTCGCTGAGCGGGGGCATCGACTCCTCGAGCATCGTGTGCGTGATCCACGCGCAGAAGGAGGCGGCAGGCCTCGGGGAGCAGCACACGTTCAGCGCGCGGTTCGCCTCGGCGGCGCACGACGAGGGGCGGTTCATCGACCTCGTGACGGCGCGGTGCGAGGCGCGGCGGCACGACACGTGGGTGGCGCCGGAGGCGTTCGAAGCGGAGTTCGCGGCGCTGCAGTATCACCAGGAGGAGCCGATCGCGAGCACGAGCCCGTTCGCGCAGTGGATGGTGATGCGGCTGGCGCAGGAGCACGGGACGACGGTCCTGCTCGACGGGCAGGGGGCGGACGAGCTGCTCGGCGGGTATACGCAGGCGCTGGGGATGTTCTTCGCGCACTGGCTGCGGACGGGGCGGCTGGACCGCGCGGCGCGGCTGCTGTGGAGTTCGTGGCGCCGGTACGGGTCGCTGCGGGAGCCGGCGGTGTTCGGGGCGTACTACCTGCTGCCGATGCGGCTGCGGGATCGGCTGGCGGAGCGGTACTTCGGCTCGGGCGCGATCCTCGCGCGGGAGGTGCACGACCGGTACGCGCCGGCGCACGCGGCGACGATTGCGCCATTCCGGGACCGGCTGCGGAACGAGCTGGTGCGGTGGCAGCTGACGACGCAGCTGCCGGAGTTCCTGCGGTATGCGGACCGGAACAGCATGGCGTTCAGCCGGGAGGTGCGGCTGCCGTTCCTGGACCACCGGCTGGCGGAGTTTTGCGCGGGGCTGCGGCCGGAATGGCTGCTGGAGGGCGCGACGACGAAGGCGATCCTGCGGCGGGCGATGGAGGGGATCGTGCCGGACGCGGTGCTGAAGCGGCGGGACAAGCTGGCGTATGCGCCGCCGCAGCGGAGCTGGGCGCGGGGGCCGCTGCGAGGCTGGATCCTGCGGCACCTCGAGGCGGCGGCGAAGCGGCGGGATGTGTTCGATAGCGAGGCGGTGCAGGCGGTGCTGGAAGGGTTCGAAGCCGGCGGGGACGACGTGCTGGCGTGGCGGGTGGCGAGCACGGAGGCGTGGTTCGCGCAGATGGTGGACCGGGCGCCGGCGCTGCCGGCCGGGTACGAAGGGCCGAATGCTGGTAACCTGCGCGGTTGAGACGGGCCGGGGCTGCCCCTGCTGCTGGCCGCTGCGCCCGAAAACCTGCATGAACTGAGAGGATTTCGATGGCTATTTCGTTCGAAGGTCAGGTCGCGGTCGTGACCGGCGCGGGTGCCGGGCTGGGCCGGGCGTACGCGCTGGACCTCGCGCGGCGCGGCGCGAAGGTGGTGGTGAACGACCTCGGCGGCGACCCGCACGGCCAGGGCGCGGATGCGGCGCCGGCGCGGAAGGTGTGCGATGAGATCATCGCGGCGGGCGGGCAGGCGGTGCCGAACTTCGACAGCGTGGCGACCTACGAGGGCGGCTACAACATCGTGAAGACGGCGCTGGACAACTTCGGGCGCCTCGACATCGTGATCTGCAACGCGGGCATCCTGCGGGACGTGGCGTTCCACAACATGAGCGAGGACGACTGGGACAAGGTCTTCGCGGTGCACGTGAAGGGCTCGTTCTCGGTGCTGCGGCATGCGTGGCCGGTGTTCCGGCAGCAGGCCTACGGCCGGGTGGTGCTGACGACGTCGTCGTCGGGCATCTACGGGCAGTTCGGCCAGGCGAACTACGGCGCGGCGAAGACGGCGATGCTCGGCCTGATGAACGTGCTGAAGCAGGAAGGCGCGAAGTACAACGTGACGGTGAACACGATCGCGCCGGTGGCGGGCACGCGGCTGACGCAGACGGTGATGCCGCCGGAGATGGTGGAGCGGCTGAAGCCGGAGTACGTGGTCCCGGCGGTCGTCTACATGGTTTCGAAGGAGTGCCAGGACAGCGGCCTGATCATCGAGGCGGGCGCGGGCAACTTCAACCGGGCATCGATCGTGAAGGGGCCGGGCATCCAGCCGGGGCTGGGCGAGCTGAAGGACGCCGAGTGGGTCCAGGCGAACTGGGAGAAGATCTGCAGCCTCGAGGGCGCGGAGCCGATGTGGCGGACGGGCCAGACGCTGAAGGCCTACCTCGCGGAGAAGGCGGCGCAGAAGCAGGGCTGAGGCCCCGGACTACGCCGCTCGGATGGACGGCAACGGGGGAGCCGCGATGGCTCCCCCGTTTTGCGTGCCTCGATGAGGCGCGGGCGGTTTCAGCCAGCGTGGCGGTTGCGGGAGCGGGCTTCCCGGTACGCCTCGGCGAAGTCTTTCACTTCGCCGTCGGGATAGTAATCGCGGACGAGCTGCTGGCGCATGGCGCGGGGGTCGTGGGCGAGGGCGGCGCGCTGGGCGCGCGGCGGGCGGACGGCCTGGAGGATGAGGTCGCCGCCGGCCTGGGAGAGGAATTCGAGGGGGCCGCGGAAGCGCGCGGCATCGTATTCGAGGGCGGTGACTTCGACGCCGACGTAGAGGGGTACCTTGAGGTGGGCGCTAGAGCGGACGGGGCGGTTGGAGACGGCGAGGGTGACGCGGTCTGAATAGGCGGCGGCCTGGGCGCCGGTGCACTGGAGGAGGATGACGGCGAAGCGGGTCTCGTCGAGGCGGGCGACGAAGTCGCTGGCGCGGGTGACGCGGGTGAGCGTCTCGGCGACGTGTTCGACGGCGTGGCGGGCGGTGCCGGCACCCCAGGCGGTCCTGATGTCGTCGTACTGGGCGATGCGGACGACGGCGAGGGTGATGGGGTGGCGGTAGCGCTCGGCGCGGGCGATATCGCGGGCGAGGGTATCGATGAGCTGCTGCCGGTTGGGGAGGTGCGTCTCGGGGTCGACGAGGTGGCGGTGGGCGTCGGGGTCTTCGGCCTGGATGGAGGCGGTGGCGAGCGCCTGGAGGCCGCGGTAGACGAAGGCGGCGAGGCCGGCGGTAGAGGCGATGAGCACCGCGCCAACGGTGCCGGAGTACTGGAGCGCGACGGCAAATTCGCCGGCGAGGAGGATGAGACCGAGGGCGATGGCGGCGCGGCGGGCGGCGGTCACGCGGCGGGGTTCGCCGGGGGGTGCGGCGAGGCGGGGGCGAATCCAGCGGCGCCAGATGCGATTCAACGGGGGCCTTTCGTTCGCCGGGCCCGGCGATTGGTTGTCGGTTGGATTATCGGCGGTGAACAGGCGGGAGGCGGTCGACAGGGGGTAACGCGGGGGAACGGGCAGGTGACAGGTTGGGGAACGGGAGACGGGGAACGGGGGTTGCGGGGCGGGCACGGCGGGGCTAGGCTTGCAGGTGACAATTCAAGACGCGCTGTTCGTGTTCGCTGGGGGTGCCCGGGAACGGGCTGAGATCAGACCCCTTGAACCTGACCACGTTCGGACGTGCGTAGGGAAAGCGAAACGGAGGCCGAGCACCGCGCGGATGCGCAGGAGGCACGGAGTCCGGCTTTCCCGGGCTCCGTTTTCGTTTGCGGTGCAGCAGGGAAGCGGAGCCGGGAGCGGGCACCCTTTCGGACCGGGCAGCGGAGAGGAGCCGCTGCATGATCGTCGAAATCGAATGCCTGCCGCGTCCCGCGGGGGAGCCTGGGGCGCCGTACTCGTTCGTCGAGGCGGCGATCCGCGTGATCCAGGCTTCGGGGCTGAACTACGAGGTCTCAGCGCTGGGGACGACGTTCGAGGGCGAGCCGGATGAGGTGTGGCGGGTGGTCCGGGAGGCGCACGAGGCGTGCCTCGCGGCCGGCGCGGAGAGCGTGCTGACGTTCGTGAAGTTTTCGCAGAGCCGGCTGCCGAACCCGCCGACGATGGCCTCGCTCACCGCGAAGTTCCGGGACGGCGGGTCGTGACGGCGCTGCCGGGGGCGGCGCGGGGCGCGGGGCGGTTCGCCTCGGCGTACGGGCCGTCGGCGGTGCTGCTGGCGCTGCTGGTGGCGGGCTGGGAGGCGTGGGTGCGGGCGTTCGATACGCGCCCGTACATCCTGCCGGCGCCGTCGCGCATCTGGCAGGGCTTCTGGGAGACGAAGCACCTGCTGCCGGAGCACATCCGGACGACGCTCGGGGAGGCGGTGCTGGGGCTGGGGTTCGGGGCGGCGGCCGGGGTGACGATCGCGGTGCTGGTAGCGGGCATTCCGCTGGTGCGGCGGGTACTGATGCCGCTGCTGGTGGTGTCGCAGACCATCCCGATGGTGGTGCTGGCGCCGCTCCTCATCGTGTGGTTCGGCTTCGGGATGACGCCGAAGGTCGTGGTGGTGGCGCTCTGGGGGTTCTTCCCGGTGGCGGTGGCGACGGCCGACGGGCTGATGCACGCCGACCGGGAGATGGTGGGGCTGGTGCGGTCGATGGGGGCGAACCGGCTCCAGGTGCTGCGGTACATCGCGGTGCCGGCGGCGCTGCCGGCGTTTTTCTCGGGGTTGAAGATCGCGGCCGCGTACGCGGTCGGCGGGGCGGTGGTCGGGGAGTGGATCGGCGCGAGCTCCGGGCTGGGGCTCTACATCACCCGGGCGCAGACGTCGTTCCGGGTGGACCGGGTGTTCGTCGCGGTGGTGCTGATCGCGCTGCTGAGCATGCTGCTGTTCGCGGCGGTGCACGTGCTGGCGCGGCTGGCGACGCCGTGGATGTACGTCAGAACAGAGGAGGAGACGACATGAAACGCTGGTTCTTGCTCGCAGCGGGCCTTGCCGCCGCGCTCTTCGCGGGCGCACTGCTGAGCGCCTGCGGCGGGGACGACGATGATGACGGCGGCGGGCTGACGCCCGTGACGTTCATGCTGAACTGGACGCCGAACACGTATCACAGCGGGGTGTACATTGCGCTGGAGCGCGGGTGGTACCGGGAGGCCGGGCTCGACGTGAAGATCATCGAGCCGGCGGCCGGCGGCACGGCGCAGGTGCTCGCGGCCGGGAAAGCGGACTTCGGGATCATGGCGCAGGAAGAGGTGATCCCGGCGCGCGCGGAGGGGGTGCCGGTGGTGGCGCTCGCGGCGCTCATCCAGCACAACGACTCGTCGCTGTACTTCCTGAAGAGCGAGGGCATCACGCGGCCGCGCGACCTCGAGGGGAAGACCTATGGCGGCTTCGGCGGCGTGCTGGAGCGGCAGCTGATTTCGGAGCTCGTGAAGTGCGACGGCGGCGACCCTTCGAAGGTGAAGTTCGTGGAGGTCGGGAACGTCGACTACCTGGCGGGGATGGAGTCGAACCGGTTCGACTTCGTCTGGGTGTTCGAGTTCTGGGACGTGCTGCGGGCGCGCGAGGTCGAAAAGAAGGACGTCGGGAGCCTGAAGTTCATCGACTACACGAACTGCATCCCGGACTGGTACACGCCGCTCCTGGTGACGAGCGAGCGGATGATCAAGGAGAAGCCGGACGTGGTGCGGAAGTTCATGGAGGCGACGGTGCGCGGCTACGAGGTGGCGATGCAGGACCCGCAGGCGGCGGCCGACGCCATCATGAAGGGCGCGCCGGAGTCAGACCGGCGGCTGCTGGAGGTGAGCGCGGTCTACCTTTCGACGCGGTACGTGGACCCGGGCCGGCCGTGGGGGCTGCAGGACCGCGAGGTGTGGGTGACGTTCACCGAGTACCTGCGGCGGGCGGGGCTCATCGACAAGGAGATCGACGTGGACGCGGCGTTCACGAACGAGTTCCTGCCGAAGCGATAATCGGGCGATGAACGCGCCGGCGATCCGGGTCGAGGGGCTGGAGCACACCTTCCGCCAGAAGGGGCGGGAGGTGCGGGCGGTGGACGGCGTCGACCTCGAGGTCGGCGACGGGGAGTTCGTCGCGCTGGTGGGGCCGAGCGGCTGCGGCAAGAGCACCCTCCTGCGGGTGCTGGCCGGGCTGCTCGTCCCCACCGGCGGCATCGCGGAGGTGGGCGGGGTATCGGCGGCCGGTCGGCCGGGCCTCGTGGCCTACATGCCGCAGAAGGACCTGCTGCTACCGTGGCGGCGGGCGCTCGCGAATGCGGCGCTCGGGCTCGAGGTGCGGGGGGTGCCGCGGCAGGAGGCGCGGGCGCGCGCGCGGGCGCTGTTCGGGGTGTTCGGGCTGGAGGGGTTCGAGCAGGCGTGGCCAGCGCAGATGAGCGGCGGGATGCGGCAGCGGCTGGCGCTGCTGCGGACGTTCCTCGTGCCGTCGCGGGTGCTGCTGCTCGATGAGCCGTTCGGGGCGCTGGATGCGATCACGCGGCGGGGGATGCACGCGTGGCTGCAGGGCGTGCTGGCGATCGAACCGCGGACGGTGCTGCTGGTGACGCACGACGTCGAGGAGGCGCTCGTGCTGGCGGACCGGGTGGTGGTGATGTCGCCGCGGCCGGGGCGGATCGTGGACGAGGTGGCTGCGCCGTTCGCGCGGCCGCGGGAGCCGGGCATCGTTACGGAGCCGGCGTTCGTGGCGTCGAAGGCGCGGGTGCTGGCGGCGCTCGGCGAAGGCGAGGCTCCCGTCGGTGCAGGGGAGGAACGGACGGCGCCGGGGGCGTAGGATCGGCGGCATGCCAGTCCGCACGGAACGCCGCCAGCGCACCTTCCTGATTACGCTCGACCGCCCGGAGGCGATGAACAGCATCGACCCCGAGATGTACCGCCAGCTGGGCGAGGCGTGGGACGAGTTCGAGCGGGACGATGAGCTGCTGGTGGCGGTGGTGACGGGCGCGGGGGAGAAGGCGTTTTGCGCGGGGCGCGACCTCGTGAAGAGCGCGGAGGATGAGGCGAACGACTGGAGTCAGCAGCGGGGCGGCGGCCGGCTGACGCCGGAGGGCATCTGGAAGCCGGTGATCGCGGCGATCAACGGGCACTGCCTCGCGGCGGGGCTGGCGCTGGCGCTGGGTTGCGACGTGCGGGTGGCGAGCCCGAACGCGACGTTCGGGACGATGGCGGCGAAGCGGGGCATCGTGGCGGGCGGCGGGCAGACGCAGCGGCTGGCGCGGTACATCCCGTTCGGGATTGCGATGGAGATGATCCTGTTCGCCGAGCGGATCAGCGCGGAGGATGCGCTGCGGTACGGGCTGGTGAACCGGGTCGTGCCTCAGGGCGAGCTGCTGGAGTTCGCGATGGGCTGGGCGGCGAAGCTGTGCGAGAACGCGCCGCTGGCGCTGCAGGCGATGAAGCGGGCGGCGTACGAAGGCGGCTGGGAGTTGCCCTTCCGCGAGGGGATGCGGCTGGAGGCGCGGCTGTACGCCGAAATCATGAAAACGCGGGACGCGGCGGAAGGCGGGCGGGCGTTCGCGGAGAAGCGGCCGCCCCGGTTCGAAGGGAGGTGAGCGGGGTGCGGGGGCCGCTGGAAGGCATCCGGGTGCTGGACTTCACGTGGGCGCTGGCGGGGCCGTTCGCGACGATGCAGCTCGCCGACATGGGGGCGGAGGTGGTGAAGGTGGAGCACCCGCAGACACACGAGAAGGAGCGGGGGTTCGGGCCGTACTACGAGGGGATTTCGACGTTCTTCTTCAGCCCGAACCGGGGGAAGAAGGGGATCGCGGTCGACCTGAAGACGGAGGCGGGGAAGGAGCTCATCCGGCGGCTGGCGGGCGAAGCGGACGTGCTGGTGGAGAACTTCCGGCCGGGGACGATGGACCGGCTGGGGCTGGGGTACGACGCGCTGCGGGAGGTGAACCCGCGGCTCATCTACGCGGCGCTGAGCGGGTTCGGGCAGACGGGGCCGTACAGCCGCCTGCCGGCGGTGGACGCGGTGGCGCAGGCGATGGGCGGCACGATGAGCCTGAACGGCTACCGCGACGGGCCGCCGCTCCGGGTGGGCGTGAGTATCGGTGACATGGTGGGCGGGCTGTACCTCGCGCTGGGCATCCTCGCCGCGCTGCGGGCGCGGGATGTCACCGGCGAGGGACAGCTGCTCGATGTGGCGCTCATGGAGGCGCAGATGGCGCTGTGCGAGAACGCCATCGTGCGGCACTCGGCGTTCGGGGAGGCGCCGACGCGGCAGGGGAGCCGGCACCCGCTGGTGGCGCCCTTCGGGCCGTTCGAGACGAAGGACGGCTGGATCGTCATCGCGAACGTGAAGGAATGGGAGCTGTTCTGCGCGCTCATCGGGCGGGACGACCTCGCGGTCGACGAGCGGTTCGGGACGAACCGGGGGCGGCTGGAGCACGTGGAGGAGCTGGAGCGGGAGCTCAATGCGGCGCTCCGGGAGAAGACGACGGACGAGTGGTTCGCGGTGCTGGAACCGGCGAACGTGTGCTCGATCGGGAAGGTGAACAGCATCGCGGACCTGTTCGACGACCCGCACGTGGCGGCGCGGGGGATGCTCGTGGAGATCCCGCTGCCGTACGGGCTGCCGGGTTCGCTGAAACTGCCGAATTCGCCGATCCACCTTTCGAAGACGCCAACGGTGGTGGGGAGGCCGATGCCGGAGCACGGGGGCGACACGGACGACGTGCTGGCGCGGTGGCTCGGGCTGAGCGCTGAGCAGATCGGGGAGCTGCGGGCGGCGGGCGTCATCAAGTAGGGCGGGGTAGACTGGATGGGCGCCCCGGGCCCAACGGCCCGGCGAGGGAGTCGCGGGGCGCGCAGGGAGCGGAAAGGGCACGCACGCGCGGGGGTGCCCTGTGAGCGCCGACTGGAACCCGGACCAGTACGAACGGTTCCGCGATGAGCGGAGCCAGCCGTTCTTCGACCTGCTGGAGCTGACGCGGCCGGTGCCCGGCGGGCGCGTCATCGACCTCGGCTGCGGGACGGGCGAGCTGACGCGGGCGCTTCACGAGCGGTCGCGGGCCGCGGAGACGCTGGGCATCGACAGTTCGCCCGCGATGCTGGCGCGGGCGGCCGCGTTCGCCGGCGGCGGGCTCCGGTTCGAGCTGGCGGACATCGCCGGGTTCGAACCAGCAGTGCCGTTCGACCTCGTGTTTTCGAACGCGGCGCTGCAGTGGCTGCCGGACCACGAGCGGCTGCTGGCGCGCATCGCGGGCTGGGTCGCGCCCGGCGGGCAGCTGGCGTTCCAGGTGCCGGCGAACGCCGACCACCCCTCGCACACGGTCGCGCACGAGGTGGCGCGGGAGGAGCCGTTCGCGACGGCGCTCGGGGGGTACGTGCGGGAGTGGCCGGTGCTGGCGCCGGAGCGGTACGCGGAGCTGCTCGACGGGCTGGGGTTCGAACGGGTGCACGTGCGGCTGCAGGTGTACGTGCACCGGCTGGCCTCGACGATGGACGTCGCGGAGTGGGTGCGAGGGACGCTGCTGACGGACTACGAGCGGCGGCTGGGTCCGGAACTTTGCGCGGCGTACCTCGCGCGGTACCGGGAGCGGCTGCTGGCTGAGCTCGGGGAGCGGGCGCCGTACGTGTACACGTTCAAGCGGATCCTCGCGGCAGGGACGCGGGGCGGGGCATAGCGGGCTGCTATGATGGGGGCGATGGACGTGACGCGGGCCACGGTCGAGGAGTTCCTCGAGCTGCTCCGGAAGGATCCGGAGCTGCGGGAGCGTGCGCGGGAGATCATCGTAGCGGCGGACTGGGAGCGGGTGGACCGGGCGATCGAGCGGATGGCCGCCGAGATCGCGGCCTTCGCGGCCGAAACGCGTGCGCACATCGCCGAAGTCGAGCGTACTACGAACACGCGCTTCAACGACATGACGGGCAAGTTCGAGGCCCTTCGGAACGAAATGGACCGGCGGTTCGAGGCGACTGACGCGAAGATCGATGCGCTGCGCACCGACATGAACCAGCGGTTCGAAGCGGCCGACGCCAAGGTCGAGGGACTGCGCACCGACATGATCCAGCGGTTCGAAGCGGCCGACGTCAAGGTCGAGGGACTGCGCACCGACATGAACCAGCGGTTCGAGCAGGTGGACCAGCGGTTCGAGCAGGTGGACCAGCGGTTCGAGCAAGTGGACCAGCGGTTCGAGCAGGTGGACCAGCGGTTCGAGCGGGTCGAAGCGCGGCTGGACTCTATCGAGAAGCGGCTGGCTCGGGTGGAAGGCGAGCTCGGGAACCTGACTGGCGGGCAAATCGAGGACCGGCTCTCGCACGAACCCGGGAAGTACCTCGGAAGGCCCTATCGGAAGGTGAGGAAAATCATCGTCTCGGAGGATGCTGAGGTCGACGCGGCGATCGAAGCGGGGGTACTGAGCGAAGACGAGTACCAGGACGTGCTGCGGGCGGACGTCGTGGTGCGGGTGACGCCGCGCCGCGGGGAGGGGAGCGAGCGGGTGGTCGTGGTCGAGGCATCGAAGGTCGTCGACCGCGGGGACGTGGAGCGGGCGGCGCGGCGGGCGGCGCTGCTCGGGCGGGTCTGGCCGGGGACCGAGGGCGCGGTATTCGGGTACGCGATCACGGCCGGGGCGCGGGAGCTGGCAGAAGCGAGCGGCGTCCGCGTGCTGGTCGAGCGCACCGCCGAGGAAACGGCCGAGGAGGGCGCGGCCTAGCGGCCGCGGAGCCAGCGGAAGCCGCGCGGCAGGAGCAGGCTCATCGCGAGGTCGAGCGCGAGCTGCCAGGCGGCGACGGCGGGCGCGTCGGCAGGACCGGCATCGCCGCCGGGGAGGCCGGGCGGCGCGGGCGGGATACCGAAGACGCGGACGAGCTCGCCAGTATCGAACCAGGCAGCGCGGCAGGCCGGGCAGCGGTCGAGCACGGCCGGGCCGGCAGGGATCGGCTCCATCGGGCGGGCGCAGGAGGGGCAGGGGCGGCCTGCGGATGTGTCGGCCTCGGTCGGGGTGCCGGCGTCGCGGCCGGGCGCGCTGACGGGCAGCTCGGCGAGATCGAGGCCGGCGGCGAGGGCGGCATCGGGCACCCAGGCGCCGTGACAGGCATCGCAGCACTGGATGGGCGGGGCTGACGGGCTCCCGGCGCGGCGGTAGGGGGTCAGCGGCGGGCGGCCGGGACAGGACGGGCAGACCGGTGTGCCGGCGCGGCGCGGCGCCCGCGGCGCATCGGCGAGGGCGGCGAAGACCTCGCCGGGATCGCGCTCCCAGGCGCCGGCGGCGGCCCGCTGGCGGGCGGCTGCGACCCATGCGGCGTCGAGGTCTTCGAGGGACGGCATGGGATGAAGTTCGGCGGCATGGGCAGGTTTCGGCAGGCATGCGCGGGGGCGGAGGCGGCCGTAGACTGCGGACGTGAGCTGTGAGAACGACATCGCGGAGACGCTCCGGCGGGCCGGGTACCGGCTGACGCCGCAGCGCCTCCTCATCGTGCAGGCGCTCCGGCACGGCGGGCGGCACATGAGCGCGGCGGAGATTGCGGAAGAGGTGCACAAGGTGCACCCGTACGTCGACCTGAGCACGGTGTACCGGACGCTGGACGTCCTGAAGCGGATGCGGCTGGTGACCTCGACGGACATGGGGTCGGGCGACGTGCTGTTCGAATGGGCGCCGGAGGCGCCGCACCATCACCTGATCTGCTCGGCCTGCGGGCACGTGGACGAAATCGGGCCGGAGTACTTCCGGCCGCTGGAGGAGCGGCTGCTGCGCGAGCTGGGGTTCGAGGCCGACATGCACCACTTCGCGGTGTTCGGGCTGTGCCGGGCGTGCCGCGCATCGGCTGAGGCCGGCGATGACGACGAGACGTGAGCTGCTTGCGGCGCTGCGCCGGGCGGTCGGGGACGGGGCGGTGGTGTGGCGGCCGGAGGACCTCGCGGCGTACGAGTTCGACGGGACGGTGGAGCGGTCGGTGCCGCACGCGGTGGTGCTGCCGTCGACGGCGGAGGAGGTGCAGGCTGCGGTGCGAGCGTGCCGGGAGCTCGGCGTGCCGGTCACGCCGCGCGGCGCGGGGACGGGGCTGAGCGGGGGCGCGGTGCCGCTGCGGCGGGGCGTCGTGATTTCGACGGCGCGGATGCGGCGCATCCTCGAGATCGACCCGAACGACCGGGTGGCGGTGGTGGAGCCGGGGGTGGCGAACCTCGAGCTTTCGCGGCAGGCGGCGCGGTACGGGTTGTTCTACCCGCCGGACCCGAGTTCGCAGGCGGCGTGCACCATCGGCGGGAACGTGGCGGAGAACGCCGGCGGGCCGCACTGCCTCGCGCTGGGGGTGACGCAAAACTTCGTGCTCGGTATCGAGGTCGTGACGGCGGCCGGCGATATCCGCTGGCTCGGCGGCCGGGCGCCAGACCCGTTCGGGTTCGACCTGCGGGGGGCGTTCATCGGAAGCGAGGGGACGCTGGGCATCGCCACGAAGGTCGCCGTACGGCTGCTGCCGGTGCCGCCGGCGGTGGTGACGCTGCTCGCGGCGTTCCCGACGGTGGGGCAGGCGTGCGAGGCGGTTTCGAGCATCATCGCGCGCGGCATCATCCCGTCGGCGATGGAGATGATGGACCGGCTGTGCATCGAAGCCGTCGAGGCGGGCTTCCGGGTGGGGTATCCGGAGGGCGCCGGGGCAGTGCTGCTGGTCGAGCTCGATGGACTGGAGGGCGAAGTCCAGGCCGACGCGGCGCGCGTGCGGGCGGAATGCCTCGAGCGGGGCGCGTCGGAGGTGCGGGTGGCGGCGAACGAGGAGGAGCGGGCGCTGCTCTGGAAGGGGCGGAAGGGGGCGATCCCGGCGCTGGGGCGGCTCGCGCCGAACTACTACATCGTCGACGGGGTGGTGCCGCGGTCGCGGCTGGCGGCGGTGATGGAGCGGGTGGCGGCGATCTCGGCGCGGTCGGGGCTGCGGATCGCGAACGTGTTCCACGCAGGAGACGGGAACCTGCACCCGCTGATCCTGTTCGACGAGCGGGAGCCGGGGGCGGGGGAGCGGGTGCTGGCGACGGCAGCCGAGATCATGCGGGTGTGCGTGGAGGAAGGCGGGACGCTGAGCGGCGAGCACGGCATCGGGGCGGAGAAGCGGGAGTTCATGCCGTGGCTGTTCGGCGAGGAGGACCTCGCGACGATGGCGCGGCTGCGGGAGGTGTTCGGCGCGGACAGCGGGCTGTTCAATCCGTGCAAAGTGTTCCCGGGCGGCACCGGCTGCGGGGAGATGGGGTCGCACGCGGCCGCCGTGCGGGCGGCAGGGCCGGATGCGTATGTCTGAGGCGGGCGGCTTCGTGGCGGGCGCGGCGCCGGTCAGCGTGGAGCAGCCGGGGAGCCTCGCGGAGCTGGTGGCGCTGGTGCGGGGGAGCCGGGAGACGCTCGTGCCGGTCGGGGGCGGGACCGTGCTCGACCTCGGCTATGCGCCGGCGGGACCGTTCCGGCTGGTCGACGTGCGCAACGCGCTGGGCGGGGCGGTCGAGCACCAGCCGGACGATCTGACGGCGACGGTGCCGGCCGGGATGACGGTCGAGGCGGCGAACGCCGTGCTGCGGGCGCAGGGGCAGGAGCTGAAGCTGGACCCGCCGCTGGCTTCGCGGGCGACGATCGGGGGAACGCTGGCGGCGGCGATGGCGGGGCCGCAGCGGGGGCGGTACGGGGCGCCGCGGGACCAGGTGCTGGGGCTGATGTTCGTCCGGGCGGACGGTGAGGTCGTGCGGGCGGGAGGCCGGGTGGTGAAGAACGTGGCGGGGTACGACCTTTCGCGGCTGCTCTGCGGGTCGTTCGGGAGCCTCGGCATCATCGCGGCGGCGACGCTGCGGACGTGGCCCGTGCGCGAGACGGTCGACGTCGAATGGCAGGTGGGAGACATCGCGACGGGGCTCGACCTTGCGGCGCGGCTGACGGCGGCGGGGGCGTGGCCGGAGGTGCTGGACATCGTCGACGACGGAAGGGGGATTTGGCTGGCGGCCCGGCTGAGCCCGGCGGCCCTCCCGGCGGCGGAGCGGGTTCTGGGCGGGCGGGAGGCCCGGCCGTGGCCGCCGGGCCGGTTCGAACAGCTGCGCGACGGAGGGTTCCGGGAGGAAGACGTGCTCTCGGTGCGGGTGACGGCGCCGTGGTCGCTGCTCGGCCGGGCGGCAGCGGCGCTGCAGCGGGCGCGGCCCGGGCTGCTGGTGGTGCGGCCGCTGGGGGGGATGGTGCGGGCGGCCGCGCGGCGGCAGGAGGGAGTCGCCTCGCGGGAGCTGCGGGGCATCGTGGAGGAGGTGCGCCGGCTGGTGCGGCCCGCGGGCGGGTTCGCGGTCGTCGAGCGGATGCCGGACCGGTACCGGGCCGACGTCGACCCGTGGGGCGAGCCGCCGGACGGCTTCGACCTGCTGCGGGCGGCGAAGGCAGCGTTCGACCCGGAAGGCCGGTTCAGCCGGGGGAGGTTCATCGGTGGCATCTGAGGCGAAGGCAGGGGCGCGCTGGCCGGACCCGGCGGAAGCGCCGGCGCCGGCCGACCTCGCGCGGTGCGTGCATTGCGGGCTCTGCCTGACGGCGTGCCCGACGTACCTCGTGACGGGACTGGAGACGGAATCGCCGCGCGGGCGCATCCAGATGGCGCGGCTGATCGAGGACGGGCGGGCTGAGCTGACGCCGGCGATCCAGTCGCACTGGTCGCTCTGCCTCCAGTGCCGGGCGTGCGAGGCGGTCTGCCCGAGCGGGGTGCCGTACGGGCGCATCCAGGAGCATGCGCGGGCGCAGGTGCAGGCGCGGCCGGCAGCGGGCCGGGCCGGGCTGCGCGTGCGGCGGCTGGCGCTGCGGCAGGTGGTCGCGCGGCCGCGGGTGCTGGGGGCGGCGCTGGCGCCGGCGCGGCGGTTCGCCGGGTGGCGGCTGCGGGGGCTCGCCGAGCGGGTGCTGCCCGGGCGGCTGCGGACGCTGGCGCGGCAGCTGCCTTCGAACCAGGGGCCGCCGTTCCGGCTCGAAGAAGCGGCGGCCGGCCCGGCGGCTGGCGAGCCGGTGCAGTTCTTCGCCGGGTGCGTGATGCGGGAGCTGTTCGGAGGGGCGCACCGGGCGACGGTGCGCGTGCTGGCGCGGGCCGGCGCGCGGGTCGGAGCGCCGGCGGCGCAGGGATGCTGCGGGGCGCTCCACGCGCACGAGGGCGACCTCGCGTTCGCGCGGCGGCTGGCGAAGGCGAACATCGCGGCGTTCGAAGGCGCGGAGGGGGCGATCGTCGTGAACTCCGCCGGCTGCGGGGCGGCGATGAAGGAGTACCCGCAGCTGCTGGCGGGCGAGCCGGGCTGGGCAGAGCGGGCGGCCGCGTTCGCGGCGCGGGTGCGGGACCTTTCGGAGTGGCTCGCGGCCCGGCCGGGGCTGCCGCGGGGAGCCTGGCGGACGCGGGCGGCGTACCAGGATGCCTGCCACCTCGCGCACGTGCAGGGCGTCCGGCGGGAGCCGCGCGCGCTGCTGGCGGCGGCAGGCTGCGAACTGGTCGAGACGGAGGGCGCGGACACCTGCTGCGGGGCGGCCGGGCTCTACGGGCTCGTGCAGCCGGGGATGTCGGCCGAGCTGCGGCGGCGGAAGGCGGAGGCGTTCGCGGCGGCGCGGCCGGACGTCATCGTGACCGGGAACCCGGGCTGCCACCTGCAGTACCTCGCGGCGGTCCGGGAAGCGGGCATCGGGGCGGAGGTGCTCCACCTGGCGGAGGCGCTCGACCGGGCGTGGGGGGCGGAAGCCGGGCCGGAACGCTGACGCGGGCGTGAGATTATCGGCGGACCGGCGCGATGCTGGAGGCTTCGTTCCCCTCGCGTCACGGATTCGCCACTCACGGCAGAGGCGGGGGGCGCCGAACTTCCGGGTAGAAGGTGAAACGGGGAGAGCGTCTGATGGGTTCGACCGACCCAGCGCTCCCGCAGGTGCCTGCCGAAGAGCGGGCACGCCAGGACCTGCACGTGATGGCGCTGCAGGGCGTCATCGCGGGCTTCTTCGTGGCGGGGGAGCTGCTGGGGTGGTTCGGGGACGACTCGGCGGCGAGCCGGGCGGCGGTGGCGTGGATTGCGGCCTACCACATCTTCCGGGTGGCGTACGTGGTGCGGCGGCGGGCGACGCACCGGCCAGTCGGGTGGATTGAGGCGCTCATCCCGCTGCTCGATGTGAGCTGCGTCTCCTCGGCGTGGGTGATTCTGAACGACCCGGGCTCGCCGTTCTGGGCGGTCTACCTGTACGCGCTGGTCGGGTATGCGCGGCGGATGCACGGGCGGGAGTATGCCCGGACGGCGGCGTTCATCCTCGCGAACCTGGGCGCGGCGCAGGGCGTGGTGACCTGGCGGCACGGCGAGGGGTTCTTCACGGTCGACCAGGCGACGATGCTGCTGATCGGGGCGACGATGGCGTCGCTGGCGCACAAGGTGGGAGCGGGCTGGCGGGAGGCAGAGCGGCAGGCGCGGGTGCAGGCGGAGACGGACCCGCTGACGGGGCTGCCGAACCGGCGGCACTTCCTCGCGCAGCTGGAGCAGCGGGCGGCGGGCGACTTCCGGTACGCGCTGCTGATGATGGACATCGACGACTTCAAGCGGCTGAACGACGAGCACGGCCACCTGCACGGCGACGCGGTGCTGGAGCGGGTGGCGCGGGTGCTGCGGGCGAACATCCGCGAGGGCGACCTGCTGGCGCGGTACGGCGGCGAGGAGTTCGTTGTCGCCATGCCCGGCGCGGACCTCGAGCAGGCGCTGCAGGTGGCCGAGCGGCTTCGGCGGGCGGTAGAACGGGACACGCCGTCGTCGGTCTCCATCGGGTGCGCGGTGCGGGAGCCGGGCGAATCGCTGGACGACGTGCTGCGGCGGGCGGACGACCTGCTGCTGTTCGCGAAGCGGACGGGGAAGAACGTCGTGCGGTGGGAGGGGCTGCGGCGCTCGGCCTGATTCAGGCGGCGAGCGGGCCGAGGCGGGCTTCGACCGCGTCGCGGGCCCATGGGTGGACCTCAGCGAAGGCGCGGAGGAGGCCGAAGCAGCCGGCGAGCATCATGTCGCCGAAGGGCGCGACGAATGTGGGGCGGAGGGGCGAGCCAGCGAGGCGGCCGCGCCGGGGGCCGGTGACGGCAACGACGGGCGGGAGCCCGGGAGCGACGAGGGAGCGGTCGAGGTGGAGCGCGCCGTGGCCCTTCGAGCCGAAGATTTCGTCGTTGGTGAGGGAGCCGTCGGCAAGGCGGCGGGCAAAGGTTTCGACCTGGGCGTCGGTGACTTCGCCGGTGTGGTGTTCGAAGAGCGACGCGATGGTGCGGCCGCGGAGGTGGAAGCCGAGGAGGTGCATGTTGCCCAGGTTGAGGACGAGGCGCTCGGGACTGGCGGCGACGCGTTCATCGTGGAGGGCGCCGAGGGCGGCGGCAGGGCCGGTATCCATGAAGGCGGCTGGGGCATCGGCCTGCGCGGCGGCGGCGATGGCGCGGGCGCGGGTGAGGTAGGGCGGGAGGGCTTCGGGGGCCGTGGCAAAGGCAAGGAGGTCGTTGCGGGCGCGGACCACGCGGGCGAGGTGGTCGAATCGGAAGATGCGGTCGGAGGTGCCCGGCGGGGCTTCGCCGTGGTCGAGGCAGCCGACGGCGATGCCGTCGAAGTCGGCCGGGACTTCGAACGCGGCGAGAGCCGTGCGGATGGCTTGGAGGTCGAGGTCGCGGAGGATGACGCGGTCGGCGTCGAGGCGGACGGCTTCGTCGTCGCTGACGAGGGTAACGCCGAGGGCGCGAACGCGGTCGAGGTCGTCGTCGAAGGTGCGGGCGGCATCGGGGGTGGCGAAGGCGGGGAGGCCGGCCCGGAGGTGGTCTTCGAGGGCCCAGGCGCAGGGGCCGCCGCCGGCGATGGAGCCGGTGATGAGGAGCGGCCGGCGGGCGGCGGTGGCGCGGCGGATGCGGGCGGCGGCGATGGCGGTTGGCGACGGGAGGACGAGCTTGGGCGAGTTTTCGATGGGGCCGGCGCTGTCGAAGAGGAGGATGTCCTGCGTGCCGGTGCCGACGTCGATCGCGAGGATGCGCATGGGGCCAGTGTAAGGCTTCCGGGGGAACCTTTGGCCGGGGATGTGCGTTTTCGATTGCGGTGATGGAAGGGCGTGCTAGACTCGCGGCCGTGCTGGGGAGCATGCCGTTCCGGCGGGGGGCGAAGCAGACTGCGGCGGAGCCGGGGCCGGATGAGGCGCCGGCGGAGGAGCCTGCCCCGGGGCCCGCTGACGCGGCCCCGCGCCGCTGGCTGACGTGGCGGAGGGCGCTGGCTGCCGGCGTGCTCGTGATGGCGGCAGCGGCCGGGCTCGCGTACCTCCAGAAGGACCGGATCGCGCCGGAGGTGGCCGACACGCTGCGGGCGACGATCGGCGATGAGCGGACGGCGCGGGTGGAGAGCTGGTTCTTCGCGCTCGAGGACCGGGTGCACAAAGTGAAGTACCGGCTGCTCGGCGGCGAGACGACGCCGTTCGCGACCGAAGAAGTGCGGGTTGCGTACGTGGCGAAGGAGCCGCCGCGGACGGTGGTGGTGTGGGCCGGGAAGCGGGGGCTGGATTCGGGGCCGAACCCGGATGCGTTCCTGCCGGTGCCGATGACGTTCCCGGCGACGCGGCAGCTGCGGCCGAACCCCGAGCCCGGCGAGGGCGCATGGACGACGGCGGGGCTGCCACGCACGTCGCCGACGGACCCGTTGATGGCGAAAACATTCTTCCGGCCGGACCCGTCGCGGCCGTACGCGCTCGTCGGGGTGCTGCTGGTGGATGCGCGGCGGGTGCGGCTGCACATGGTCGCGGGGACGGTGGACCCGGGCGGGAGCCGCGGGGTGAAGGGGCCCGGCGTGATTCCGAAGGAGGACATCGGGAAGCTGGTGGCAGCCTGGAACGGGGGCTTCAAGGGCGACCACGGGAATTTCGGGATGGTGGCCCACGGACTGGAGTTCCAGCGGCTGCGGAACGGGCTGGCGACGGTGTGCACGAAGAAGGACGGGACGTTCGTGATGGGGGAGTACGGCCGGGACCTGGCGTGGGACCCGGCGGCGATGGACGCCTGCCGGCAGAACGCGGTGCTGCTGGTGGACCGCGGCGAGGTGAGCAAGCGGACGGCGGAGGGGAACGATACGTGGGGCTACGTGCAGGTGAACTCCGCGGAGTTCATCACCTGGCGGTCGGCGATCGGGGTGACGAAGGAGGGGCACCTGCTGGTGGCAGCGGGGAATTCGCTGAGCGCGGAGACGCTGGCGAAGGCGCTCTGGGCAGCGGGCGCGGAGTACGCGATGCAGCTGGACATCAACAGCCCGTACGTGCTGACGTCGCTCTTCTTCCCGCAGCCGGACGGGACGGTGAAGCCCGAGCGGTTCATGGAGGCGATGCCGGATTCGCCGGGGCGGTTCCTGCGGGTGCAGGAGCGGGACTTCATGTACCTCGTGCTGGATGAGTCGCGGTACCGCTAGGGGAGCGTCAGGTTGGCGGAGCAAGATGAAGCGGCGTAGAGCCAGGCCGGCCGCTCGGGGGGAAAGACGGTGAGTGTGACGAGCGGGAGCGGCAGGGCGCGGGCCCAGCGGCGCCATGACGGGCCTTCGAAGACGTAGGCGGCCTCGAGGCAGGGGAGGGCGGCGGCCGCGGCGGCGGGCTCGAGGCCGGGCAGGACGAGGAAGTTCCAGCCGGGTTCCAGGGCAACGCGGACGGGGCCGGCAGGCGGGGCGGCGGGGGCAGCCGGGTAGAGGGCGCGGATGCCGGCCCGGTCATCGGGGGCGAGGGCGCGGTTGATGCCCGTGTACTGGAAGTACATGACGGCGGCGATTTCTTCCGGGGTGCAGGGTCCCCAGGGTGCGGGGCAGGAGTGTTCGAGGCCGGCCATGTGGCCGAGTTCGTGGAGGATGACGGTGCGCCAGTCGAGGACGGCATCGAGGCCGAGTTCGCGGAGGGCGTTGGGGTTGCTGTTGAGGAGCATGTCGACTTCGCGGGCCTCCTCCTTGCTGGTGAGGCCGAGGACGCAGCCGCGGTCGCAGGGGAGGTGGACCCAGGAGATGACGTTTTCGCCGTCGGGGCCGGCTTCGAGGATGGAGGCGACGCGGTCGGTGATGCCAGCGTAGCGGAAGCGGAAGCGGGAGCCTTCGACGGAGGACCAGGCCTCGAGGCCGGCGATGACGGCCTGGGGGCCGGCGGCGGGCGGGGCGCCGGCGGGGTTGTAGGCGACGGGCACGGGGAGCTCGGCATCGGACCAGGCCCAGCCCCAGGGGCGCCATGCGGCGGAGGCGGCGGGCTCGCGCAGTTCGACCGGGAGCGCAGTGACGGCAGCAGAGACGGCGCGCTCGGCATCGGCGGGCGAGCGGGCGGCGACGAGGAACTGCAGGAGGACGGGCGGCCCGCCGGGCCGGTCGGCGACGACGTCGAAGGTGAACGGCGCGGGCGCGGCGGCGCCGCGGTGCGCGCTCGAGGAGAGCGCGAGCGTGAGGAGCGCGCCGAGGGCGGCGAGGAGCGCGAACAGACGGCGGGCCATCGGGCGGCTCCGGGGGCGCGGGGTCAGGGTTCGATGGCGATGGTGGCCGGGCCGCTGGCGAGGAACCAGTAGACGCCGCCCTTGCGGAGGATGGGCAGGTTGTTGAGGTAGCCGGGCGCGCCGGCGACGTAGCGCCGCCACTGGCCGGTCCAGGGGTCGAATTCGTAGACGGCGCGGATGGCGGGGGCGCCGGCGAGCGCGACGGCGGGCGGCAGCTCGGCGCCGGGCCAGGCGAGGAGGTTCGCGCCGGGCACGATGGGGAGGGACGGCGGCGGGACCGGGCTGGGCGATGGGCGCGGCGTGGGCGTGCGCGTCGGGGTCGGCGTGGCGGTGAAGGTGGGCGTGGGCGTCGCGGAGGGGCTGCCGGCGGCGGGCGGGGTCGGGGTCCGGGTGGGCGTCGGCGTGGCCGTCGGCGGCATCGTGGGGGGCGGGGTGGAGCTGCCGCCGCCGGCGGGCGGCGTCGGGGGCGTGGACGTCGGCGTCGGGGTGCGCGTCGGGGTGGGCGTGGCGGACGGGCTAGGGGACGGCGACGGCGAAGGTGAGGCCGAGGGCGACGCCGAGGGGGTGGCCGTCGGGGTCGGGGTGGTGGTCGGGGTGCTGGTCGGCGTCGGGCTCGGGCTGCCGGCCTGGCCGTAGATGGCGTAGAGGCCGTCGAGGTCGTCCTGGGTGAGGGTGCGCTTCATCGAGCCCGAGGCGTAGGACGCGTACATGACGGCGGAGAAGTCGGACGAGTGGTTGAGGCCGAGCGCGTGGCCGAATTCGTGGAGAGCGACGCTCTGGAGGTCGACGGACGCCGGGGAGCCGGTGGTCCAGTTCCAGTCGGGGTCGAACTGCATGTCGAATTCGACGGCGGTGCGGAAGGGGCTGCCGGTGGTGGAGAACCAGGAGCAGGTTACGGCGAGCACGGAGCCGCTCTGGGGCGCCCAGCCGACGGTGTTCTGGCCGTCGGTGCCGCCCCCGCCGCAGGCTCCGGTGCCGGCGGTGGTGGTGCCGCCGCCGGTGAACTGGAAGTTCGCGCCGGCGGAGGACCAGGTCTGGGCGGCGGCCTGCATGACGGCCTGGGCCTGGGCAGCGACTCCGGCGTGGGCGCCGGCGCCGTTGTACGCCCAGCTGGCGGAGCCGGACATCCACTTGAAGCCGCTCGTGACGTAGGCGGCGGAGGCCGAGCCCGGGGGGACTTCGTAGGCGCCGGGGAAGCGGGCGAGCATCTCGCGGCGGGCGGCATCGGCAGCCTGGGGGAAGGCGCCGGAGCCGTCGTCGTACATGAAGAAAGCGACCTTGACCGTGTACCACTGGCCGGCGTGCGGGACGAGGAAGACGGTTTCGACGTCGCGGAAGCGGGGGGTGACCTCGGCGCGTGCGCCGGTGGAGCCGGCGAAGATGGCGGCGGCGAGGCCCCAGGCGAGGGCGGCGAGGGCGAGCAGGCCGACGGCGGTGCGCCAGGGGGCGCGCGTTCGAGGGGTTCGCTGCGCGTTCATGAGCCGGTCTCCGCGGGGCAACGAAGGTTCGCCATGGGCATCGGCACGCGGAGCAGACCCGCGGAGTGGCAAACGGGGCGGGAAAACCCGGAAATCGGGGTGACGGCCGGCGGGACGTGGCAGGATATGGGCGCAGGAGGTGAGACGGATGCGCATCGGGACGGTCCGCGAACGGAAGGACGGCGAGCTGCGGGTCGGGCTGACGCCGGAAGGGGCGCACGCCCTCGTGCTGCGCGGGCACGACGTCCTGGTGGAGGCGGGCGCCGGGGCGGGCTCCGGGCACAGCGACGCGGCGTATGCAGCCTCCGGGGCGCGGGTCGTGCCGACGGCGGAGGAGGTTTGGGGGAGCTGCGACCTCGTCGTGAAGGTAAAGGAGCCGGTGCCGAGCGAGTACGGCTACCTGCGGCCGGGGCTGGCGCTGTTCACGTACCTGCATCTCGCAGCGGACCGGGCGCTGACGGAGCGGCTGGCGGCCTCGGGGACGACAGCGCTGGCGTACGAGCTCGTGCGGAAGGCGGACGGGAGCCTGCCGCTGCTTGCGCCGATGTCGCAGGTGGCGGGGCGGATGGCGGCGGAGATCGGCGCGCACCTGCTGAAGCACCCCGGGCCGGGGCGCGGCAAGCTGCTGGGCGGCGTCGCGGGGGTGCCGCCGGGGCGGGTGGTGATCGTGGGGTCGGGGCAGGTGGCCACGGCCGCGGCGCGCGTGATGATGGGGCTCGATGCGCGGGTGATGGTGATGTCGCGCGACCTTTCACGGCTGGCGTACCTGCAGGAGAACTTCGGCGGGCGGATCGGCACGCGCGTCTCATCGCCGCAGGCGGTCGCGGAGGAGCTCGCGGGGGCGGACCTCGCGATCCTCGCGGTGCTGGTGCCGGGCCATGCGGCGCCGAAGGTGGTGACGCGGCCGATGGTGCGGTCGATGGGCGAGGGGGCGGTCCTGGTGGACGTCTCGATCGACCAGGGCGGAGCGTCGGAGACGAGCCGGCCGACCTCGCACAGCGCGCCGACGTACGTGGAGGAGGGAGTGGTGCACTACTGCGTGACGAACATGCCGGGGGCGGTGCCGCAGACGAGCACGCAGGCACTGACGAGCGCGACGCTGCCGTACGTGGAGGCGCTGGCGGACTACGGCATCGAAGGGGCGCTGCGGCGGGACCGGGCGCTGGCGGAGGCGCTGAGCACGTACGGCGGCGCGCTCATCGCGGGGCCGGTGGCAGAGGATTTCGGGATGGCGGCGGTGCCGAACCCGTTCCTGCCGGGGTCGTAGCGGTCAGCGGCCGCCGGCGGCCTCGGCGGCGCGGCGCTGGTAATCGGCGAGGAAGTCGGCCATGGTGCGCTGGGCGTCTTCGGCGCAGGTGCGGCTGGCCTGGTAGGCGAGCCACGTGCCGAGGGCCATGACGGCGGTGGTGGCGGAGAGCATCGCCCAGCGGAGGGCCTCGCCCTCGGCCATGCCGGCGCTGGCCTGGAGGAGTTCGGAGATGGCGCCGACGATGAGCGGCGCGGCCGCGGCGCCGAAGACGGCGAGCGCGAGCCCGAAGGCAGAGAACGCCTGCGAGCGGATCCGCGGGGGCGAGACGGCGGCGACGATGGAGATGAGGCCCGGCGTGCCGAGCGAGGCGACGAGCGCGCCGAGGCAGAGGAAGAGGAGACAGAGGGCGGCGTTCGGCATGAGGAATGCGATGGACCAGGTGATGGTGAGGATGATGGTGGCGACGACGCCGACACGGCCGAGGTAGCGGAAGCCGCGGGCGACGTTGCGGTCGGCAAAGGGGCCGCCGTACCAGGTGCCGACGAATGCGGCGAGGGCGAGCGCGGCGAGGGCGCCGCCGGCAGCGGTGGTAGAGAAGCCGAACTCGCGCTCGAAGAGGGCCGGAATCCAGAAGACGACGCCGAAGAGCGAGAAGCCGAAGGCGGCGTTGGTGAAGATGAGGAGGCGGAGGGAGCGGATGCGGAAGATTTTGCCGAGGCTCTGGCGGAAGCCGAGCTTATCGGGCGGGTCCTGGAGGAAGGCGGCGAAGAGGGGGTCCTGCTTCGCGGCGACGACGAGGTCGGCTTCGCCCCGGCGGGGTTCGCGCAGGCGGAGGGCGTAGATGCCGAGGAGGAGACCTGGGAGCGCGGCAGCGGCGAAGCCCCAGCGCCAGCCGACGGCGGCCACGATGGCGCCGCCGATGATGGCGCCGAGGACCTGGCCGAGGGGATTGGCGGAGCGGTGATAGCCGAGGGCGCGGCCGCGGACGCTGACGGGGTAGTAGTCGGAGAGGAGGCTGGCGTGGGTGGGGACGATGGTGCCCTGGCCGAATCCGAGGAGGGCGCGGGTGAGGAAGAGCTGGACGAAGTTCTGCGAGGCGGCGGCGAGGAGGCCGGCGCCGCCCCAGATGACGGCGCCGCCCGAGAGGATGGAGACGCGGCGCCAGCGGTCGGCCCAGTTGCCGGCGGGGAGCGAGATGACGCCGGTGATGAAGACGACGGCGAGCGGGAGGAGGCCGACCGCCCAGTCGGCGAGGTCGAAATCGCGGCGGATATCTTCCATCGCGACGGCGAGGACGGCGCGGTCGAGCTCGTCGACGGCGTTGAGGATGAAGAGGATGACGAGCGGGGCGAGGCCGAAATCGCGCAGGCGCGGCCGGGTGCCGGTCGGCGGGTCAGCCGGGGACGTGGTGACGGGTGAGCTCGCTGCCACGGGGCGCCTCTGGCGGGTGGAGGATGGCGGACAGGGTGAACCTGATTCGTGAATTCTGGGACATTCTGGATCTTGGAGCGAACGTCAACGGTCGGATAAGGTAGAAATGGCAGGATGGCAGCGGAGGCGGGTGCCCGAGAGCGCCTCCGCCAGGCCCGTCGAGCGGGCCGCGCTCCCGTATCCGCGCCCCGGCACCGGGCGACGGCGAGTTGGACGACCGACGGCCGGCGAGTTTCGCCGGCCGCTCAGTTCGCTGGCGGGGAGGGCCATTTTGGGCCTGGTCGTGGCGATCGCTGCGGTCTTCCTTGCCGTGCCGCTGGCGCTGCTGCTGCCGGCGCGGCGGTGGCGCGGGCTGCTGCTAGCGGCGGTGCCGGCGGGGGTGTTCGCGTACTTCGTCAGCCTGCTGGACCGGGCGGCGGAGGGGCGCCCGCTGACGTGGTCGGCGGAGTGGTTCCCCTCGCTGGGGGTGGAGCTGGCGCTCCGGGCGGACGGGCTGGCGCTGCTGTTCGGGCTGCTGATCGCGGGCATCGGGGCGTTCATCCTCGTCTACGCCGAGGCGTACATGGCGGGGAAGCCGGGGGCGGGGCGGCTCGAAGCGACGCTGCTGGCGTTCATGGGCGCGATGCTGGGCGTGGTCTTCGCGGACGACGTCATCACGCTGTTCGTGGCGTGGGAGCTGACGAGCGTGACGTCGTTCCTGCTGATTTCGTTCGAGCAGGAGAAGCTGAAAGCGCGGAAGGCTGCGGTGCAGGCGCTGCTGGTGACGGGCGCGGGCGGGCTGGCGCTGCTGGCGGGGCTGGTGGTACTGGGGCAGGCGGCCGGGACGTACCGGATTTCGGCGATGAGCGCGGAGGCGGTCGCGGGGAGCTCGCTGGCGACGGGCGCGCTGGTGCTGGTGCTGCTGGGGGCGTTCACGAAGTCGGCGCAGGTGCCGTTCCACTTCTGGCTGCCGGGGGCGATGGCGGCGCCGACGCCGGTGAGCGCGTACCTCCATTCGGCGACGATGGTGAAGGCGGGGGTGTACCTGCTGGCGCGGCTCCACCCGGTGCTCGGCGAGCTGGAGGGCTGGCGGCCGGCGGTGGTGTCCGTGGGGGCGGCGACGCTGGCGGTTGGGGCGTTCGTGGCGGTCCACGAGCGGGACCTGAAGCGGATTCTCGCCTTCACGACGGTGGGGGCGCTGGGGTTCCTGACGATGCTGCTGGGGCTGGGGACGGAGCTCGCGATCAAGGCGGCGATGGTGTTCGTGGTTGGGCATGCGCTGTACAAGGGGGCGCTGTTCATGGCGGCGGGGGCGATCGACCACGGGACGGGGACGCGGATGGTGGACGAGCTGGGCGGGCTGCGGCGGGCGATGCCGTGGACGTTCGCGGTGGTGGCGGCCGGGAGCGTGGGGCTGGCGGGCTTCGGGCCGGTGCTGGCGTTCATCGGGAAGGAGGCCGCGCTGGAGGCGGGGCTGGAGGACGGGGGAGCGGCCGGCGGCTGGGCGCTGGCGGCGATCGTCGCCTCCGGGGCGCTGTTCACGGCGGCGGCGGTGGTGCTGCTGCGGCCGTTCTTCGGGGCGGAGCGGGCGCCGGGGCACCCGCACGAGGGGAGCGCGGGGCTGCTGGCGGGGCCGCTGGCGCTGGGGGCGCTCTCCATCGGGCTGGCGCTCGCGCCGGGCGTCATCGAGGGGCGGCTGATCGCGCCGGCGGCGGCGGCAGTCGCGGGCGAGCCGGTGAAGGTGTCGCTGAAACTGTGGCACGGGTTCAACACGGCGCTCGGGCTGAGCGCGCTGTCGGTCGGCGGCGGCGTGCTGCTGGGGCTGGGAGTGCGGCGGCTGACCGCGCCCACGGGGCGGCTGATGGGCGCGCGGTGGTTCCCCTCGGGGCCGAAGGTGTACGACTGGCTGTACTACGGCATGCAGCGGCTGGCGCGCTTCCACACGGTCTGGGTGCAGCGCGGCTACCTGCGGGGGTACATCGCGGTGGTGCTGCTGACCTTCGTCGGGCTCGCGTGGGCGGCGCTGGTGCGGTGGGGCGGGAGCATCGAGCGGGACTGGCTGACGCCGGCGTTCTACGAGGCGGCGGTGGCGGCGACGATCGTGGCCGGCGCGACGACGGCGATCGTCCACATGTCGCGGCTGGCGGCGGTGACGGCGCTCGGGGCGGTCGGCTTCGGGGTGGCGATCGTGTACGCGCTGTTCGGGGCGCCGGACCTCGCGCTGACGCAGATCGTGATGGAAACGCTGACGGTGATGCTGTTCGTGCTCGTGTTCTACCGGCTGCCGAAGCTGGTGGACCGGGGGCCGATGCGGCGGCGGCTGCGGGATGGAGCGATCGCGCTGGCGGTGGGGGTGACGATGACGGTGCTGGTGCTGGCGTCGCTCGGGCATCAGCAGGGGCAGCCGATTTCGTCGTACTTCGGCGAGACGGCGTACCTCGAGGCGTTCGGGAAGAACGTGGTGAACGTCATCCTCGTGGACTTCCGGGCGCTGGATACGCTGGGTGAGATCGTGGTGCTGGGAACGGCGGCGTTCGGGGTGTTCGCGCTGCTGCGGGTGCGGAGGTGGTCGCGGTGAACTCGTCGATCCTGCGGACGATGGCGCGGCTGCTGGCGTCGCTGCTCTTGCTGGCGTCGCTCTACCTGCTGTGGCGGGGGCACAACGCGCCGGGCGGGGGATTCAGCGGCGGGATCATGGCGGCGGCGGCGTTCGTGCTGATGGCGGTGGCGTTCGAACCGATGGCGGGGTGGCGGGCGACGCGGATTTCGCCGCTTTTGCTCATCCCGCTGGGGCTGGGGGTCGCGCTGGCAAGCGGGTTCGCGGGCGTGCTGGCCGGCGACGGGTTCATGGCGGGGCAGTGGGTGACGGTGAACGTGGGCGAGGGGGTGAAGCTCGGGACGCCGCTGCTGTTCGACATCGGGGTCTACCTCGTGGTCATCGGCGTGGCGCTGGCGGTGATCATCCCGCTGATGGGAGAGGAGGAGTAGGGTGGAGCTGCTGCTGGCGGTGACGGTCGGCTGGCTGTACGCGTGCGGGCTCTACCTGCTGCTGCGGCGGACGCTGGCGCAGGTGGTCATCGGGCTGGCGCTGCTGACGAACGGGACGAACCTCCTGATCTTCGTCGCGGCCGGGCTGGTGCGCGGCGAGCCGCCGCTCATCGGCGACGGGGAGGAGGTGCTGGCGGCGGGGACGGCGGACCCGCTGCCGCAAGCGCTCATCCTGACGGCGATCGTGATCGGGTTCGCGATCCAGGCGTTCGCGATGGCGCTGGCATACCGGGTGTACCGCTCGGTGGGGAGCGACGACATCGATGCGCTGACGACGACGGAGCCGCCGCCCCCACCGGTGGCGGTGCAGACGGCGGAGGGCGACGCGTGACGCTGCTCGTCGCGCTGCCGGTAATCCTGCCGCTGGCGACGGCGGTGGCGGGGCTGCTGCTGCTTTCGCGGCCGCGGTGGCAGGCGCCGATCGGGTTCGGCGGGGCGCTCGCGCTCCTCGCGGCAGCGGCCGCGCTGCTCGCCCGCACGTGGCAGGACGGCATCCAGGTGATCGAGGTCGGCGGCTGGCCGGCGCCGTTCGGCATCGTGCTGGTCTCGGACATGCTTTCGGCGGTGATGGTGACGGTCGCGGCAGCGGTCGGGCTGGCGGCGACGGTGTACTCGTTCCGAGTGGTCGATGCCGGGCGGATCAGTGCGGGGTACTACGCCCTCATCCACGTGCTGCTGATGGGCGTATGCGGCGCGTTCCTCTCGGGCGACATCTTCAACCTGTACGTCTGGTTCGAAGTGATGCTGATGGCCTCGTTCGTGCTGCTCGTCATCGGGGGCGAGCGGCCGCAGTTCGAGGCGGGGCTCAAATACGTGGCGCTGAACCTGCTCGGGTCGGTCGGGTTCCTCTCGGGCGTGGGATTGCTGTACGGGGCAGCCGGGACGCTGAACATGGCGGACCTCGCCCTTCGGGTGGGGGAAGCGGACGCCGATGCGCGCTACTACACCGTGGTCGCGATGCTGTTCCTGGTGGCGTTCGGGCTGAAGGCGGCGGTGTTCCCGCTCTACTTCTGGCTGCCGGCCTCGTACCACACGGCGCCGGCGCCGGTGGCGGCGCTCTTTGCGGGGCTGCTGACCAAGGTGGGCGTGTATTCGCTGCTGCGCGTGTTCACGCTGATCTTCACGCAGGACACGGGGTACACGCGGGAGCTGCTGCTGTGGATGTCGGCGGCGACGATGGTGAGCGGGGTGCTGGGAGCGGCGGCGCACCAGGACATGAAGCGGATCCTGTCGTTCCACATCATCAGCCAGATCGGCTACATGACGATGGGGCTGGCGCTGGCGACGCCGCTGGCGCTCGGGGGGACGCTCTTCTACATGGTCCACAACATCATCGCGAAGACGAACCTGTTCTTCGTGGCGGGGGTGGTGCGGCGGCTGCGGGGGAGCTACGAGCTGAAAGACCTCGGCGGGCTTGCGCGGGCGCACCCGTGGCTGGCGGCGGCATTCTTCGTCTCGGCGTTCAGCCTCGCAGGGGTGCCGCCGCTCTCGGGCTTCTTCGCGAAGTTCATCATGGTGCGGGCGGCGATCGAGACCCGGGAGTACGCCGTCGCCGGGGTGATGCTCGGCGTGGGGCTGCTGACGCTCTTCTCGATGGTGAAGATCTGGACGGAGGCGTTCCTGAAGCCGAGCCCGGGCGGGGCGGTGAGCGAGGGAGCGGTCGGGGCCGCGTCGTGGGTGCCGGTCATCGCGTTCGCGCTGCTGGCGATCGCGATGGGGGTGGGGGCGGAATGGTGGTGGCGGCCGATGGAGCTGGCCGGTCAGCAACTGTTCGACCGGACGGGGTATATCGATGCCGTGCTGGGAGGTGGCGCGCGATGAAGGGGCTGCTCTGGATCCTGCTGCTGGCGGGTGCGTGGGCCGCGCTGAGCGGCGCCGTCTCGGGCGTGCAGCTGGCGGTCGGGATGGCGCTCGGGCTCGGGGTGCTGATCTTCCTCGGGGGCGCGGGGACGGACTACCTGCGGAAGGCGCGGGTCGTGGCCGCGTTCGCGGTCTTCTTCGTGGTCGAGCTGGTGAAAGCGAACCTGCGGGTGACGCGCGACGTGCTTTCGCCGAAGCCGCCGATTGCGCCGGGGGTCGTGGGTATCCCGCTCGACCTGGAGGGGGACGGGCCGATCGCGCTGTTCGCGATCGTGATGACGCTGACGCCGGGGACGCTGGCGCTCGACGTTTCGGAGGACCGGAAGACGCTGTACGTGCACGGCATGTGGGTGCGGGACGCGGAGGCGTTCCGGAAGGAACAGAAGGCCGGGTTCGAACGGCGGGTGAAGGAGCTGGTGGAATGACGGGGCTGCTGGCCGGGAACCCGGCGGAGATTTTCGCGGTGGCGGCGCTCTGCGCAGGCGTGGCGATGGCGGGCTACCGGCTCGTGCGGGGACCGAGCCTGCCGGACCGGGTCGTGGCGCTCGACCTGCTGACCATCCAGGGGCTGGGGCTGCTGACGGTGTACGCGATTGCGGCCGGGCGTTCGGCGTACCTCGACGTGGGCATCGTGCTGACGCTGGTGACGTTCCTCGCGACGACGGCGTTCGCGTACTACATCGAGAAGGGGAGCCACCCGGAGGAGCGGCGGGATGGCTGACATCATCGTGGGCGTGCTGCTGGTTGTCGGGTCGTCGCTGATGTTCGTGGCGGCGCTGGGGATTTTGCGGATGCCGGACCTGTTCACGCGGATGCAGGCGACGACGAAGGCGGCGACGCTGGGCGTGGGGCTGCTGCTGGCGGCGGCGGCGGTGGAGTTCGGGAACCTCGCGGTGACGACGCGGGTGATCGCGGCGGCGGTGTTCATCGCGATGACGGCGCCGGTGGCGGCGCACCTGCTGGGGCGGGCGGCGTACTTCCTCGGGGTGCCGCTCTGGGAGGGGTCGGTGCGGGACGAGCTGCGGGGCCGGTACAACGAGCGGGCGCACGCGCTGGCGTCGCTGGAGGAGGAGCTGGGGGAGGAGCGGCTGGCGCCGGGGCGGGCAACACGGAGAGGGATCGTTTCTGATGACTTTGCCGAAAAACCGAACGCGGGGGATTCTGCGGCAGCACCCGAGGGGACTCCCTGATACGCATCGCGCGCATCCCGGCTGACAGTCGAAACGACAGGGCGCGGCAGGACGCCGCGGATCTCAGCCGGGGAGTCTCACGATGCAGTGGTTCACGAATTTGAAGGTGCAGGCGAAGCTGCTGCTTGCGTTCGGGGTGGTGCTGGCCCTCAACGCGGCGGTGGCCGTGATGGGCGTGCTGGAGCTGCAGAAAGCGGCCGACCGTTCGGCCGCGATGTACCGGGAGAACGTCCTGGGCGTCCAGTACGCGCTCCTGACGAACTACAACATGGCGGCGAGCGGCCGGGAGGAGAAACGGGCGTTCCTGCAGCCGGACGTGACGAAGCGGGCGCCGCTCATCGAACAGGGACGAAAGGAGCTGGCCGCCGCCGAGCAGGCGATGGCGGACTACCACCAGACGTTCGCCTCGACGGCCGACGCGCAGCAGTGGGCGGAGGTCGAGGAGATGGTGAAGCCGGTCATCGCGGACCGGCGGAAGATTTTCGATTTGCTGGAAGCCGGGAAGGATAGCGAGGCGGCCCAGGTCGCCGCGGGGATGAACGACCGGATTGCGGCGATGAACGCGGCGCTCGAAGAGTCGGGACGGTTCAACGCGGCGATCGCGTCGGATTCGAAGGACGCAGCGGCGAGTGCGGCCTCGCGGGCGCGGGCGCTGCTCATCGGGCTGACGGTTGGCGCGGTGCTCGCGGGGCTCGGGCTGGCCACATGGCTGGCGCGGTCGATGGCGCGGACGGCGCGGGAGGTGCGCGATGCGGCGCGGTCGATCGCGCGGGGGCAACGTGAACGTCGCGGTTTCGGTCCGGTCGAAGGACGAGCTCGGCGAGGCCGCGGAGGCCTTCGGCGAGATGACCGGCTACCTGAAGGAGATGGTGGCCGCGGCGGAGGCGGTGGCGAACGGCGACCTGACGGCGCGGGTGCAGCCGCGCGGCCATGACGACGCGCTGGGCAACGCGCTCCAGCGGATGGTGGGCAGCCTGCGCGAGCTCATCGGGCAGGTGCGGCAGCAGGCCGAGGGCATCCTCTCGGCGGCGGGCCAGCTGGGCGACGCGAGCGACCAGATGGCGGCGGCCACGGGGCAGATCGCGACGGCGATCAACGAGGTCACGCGTTCGACCGTGGCGCTGAGCGGGCTCTCGCAGGAGAGCGCGCGGGAGGTGGAGCGGGTAGCGAGCGGCTCGCAGCAGGTGGCGGCAGGCGCGCAGGAATCGGCGGCCTCGGCGGGGCAATCGCGCGAAGAGGCCGAGCGGATGGGCCAGCGGATTCAGCTGGTCGCGAAGGCCTCGGGCGAAGTTGCCGAAGCCGCGGAGGAGTCGAAGCGGGCCGCGCTGCAGGGCCAGGAGGCGGTCGCCCAGGCGGTCGCGTCGATGGCGTCGATCGCGGCGGCGGTGGAGCGCGCTTCGAAGACGGTGGACATGCTCGGCGAGTACGGCCAGCAGATCGGCGACATCGTGAAAGCGATCGACGAGATCGCGGCGCAGACGAACCTGCTCGCGCTGAACGCGGCGATCGAGGCGGCGCGGGCGGGCGAGCAGGGGCGCGGGTTCGCGGTCGTGGCCGAAAACGTGCGGTCGCTGGCGGAGCGCTCGAGCGCGTCGACCAAGGAGATCGCGGACCTCATCGCCAAGGTGCAGCAGGGCACGCAGGAGGCCGTCGACGCGATGGCGGCCGGCGTGCGCGACGTCGAAGAGGGGCAGCGGATTACCGGCGAGGCCGGGGAAGCGCTCCAGGCGATCATCGCGACGGTGGCGCGCTCGGCGGACCGGATGAAAGAAATCGCGCGGGACGTGCAGGGCCTGGCGGCCGGCGCGGAACGGATCGTGGCCTCGGCGGAGCAGATTGCCGCGCTGGCGGGCGAATCGGCGCAGGGGGCGAGCGAGATGGCCGCGGGCACCTCGAAAGTGACGGAGGCGATCCTGCAGGTCTCGGCGACGAGCGAGGAGACGAGCGCCTCGGCGGAGGAGGTTTCGGCCTCGACGGAGGAGCTTTCGGCGCAGGCGCAGGAGCTTGCGGCGACCGCGAGCCAGATGCGGGAGATGGCGAACGCGCTGGCGGCGGCCGCGGGGAGGTTCCGGCTGGCGTAAGCGGCGAACCGGGGACCGGGAACCGGGAACCGGGAACCGGGAGGCGGGAGGCGGGAGGCGGGAGTTGGGAGCGTGGGAGGAGGCATCGGGAGGTGTCGACTCACTTCTCCCTTCTCCCTTCTCCCTTCTCCCTTCTCCCTTCTCCCTTCTCCCTTCTCCCTTCTCCCTTCTCCCTTCTCCCTTCTCCCTTCTCCCTTCTCCCTTCTCCCTTCTCCCGCTTCCCGGTTCCCCGTTCCCGCTGAAACGGCGAGCGGGTAGGCTCGGAGGGCGAGAGATTTCGCGCCGGGGAGTGGCATGAAGACGTCGTTCTACGAGGCGGACCCGTTCAGCGGGAGCAAGGGCGAGCACTACTGCACGATCGAATCGGACTACCGGTGGGAGAAGGGGGATGAGGTGTGGATCGAGACGGGCGGGAAGCGGCTGAAGCTGCGCATCACGTGGGTGCACGTGACGGTGCACGCGGACGGGTCAGTTACGCGGGAGCTGCTGGGGCTCAAGCTGTAGGCGCGGGCGTCAGCCGTCGCCGGGCGGGGGGACGTCGGCGCGGGGGATTTCGCGGACGCCGGCGCGGTGGAGCGCGGTGAGCATGGCGTACCGTTCGGGGCCGGTGCGGACCCATTCTTCGGCGGCGGTGCCGGCGAGGGGGCGCTTCACCTCGGCCGGGACGCCGACGGCGAGCATGCCGCCGGGGATTTCGGTGCCGGGGGCGACGACGGCGCCGGCGGCCACGAGCGCGCCTTCGCCGACGACCGCGCCGTCGAGGACGATGGCGCCGTTCGCGATGAGGGCGCGGGCGCCGATGGTGGCGCCGTGGACGACGCAGCCGTGGGCGATGGAAACCTCATCGCCGATGAGCGCCGGGTTGCCGGCGCGGCTGTGGACGACGGCGCCGTCCTGCACGTTGGCGCCGCGGCCGATGACGACGTAGCTGGTATCGCCGCGGACGACGGCGCCGTACCAGATCGAGGCGCCGGCGTGGATGGTGACATCGCCGACGACCGAGGCGGTGGGGGCGATGAAGGCGGTGGGATGGATGCGCGGGACTTTGTCGCCGACGGCGTAGATGGGCACGAGGGGGATTCTCGGGCAGGCGGCGGGCAGTGTCGATGTGGCGGAGCGGGGCGGGTCGCCTACAATGCCGTGTCGGGCGCGCAGCTGGCGGCCCGGGGAGGTTCGCATGGAGATCGCCGGGAAGGTCGCAGTCGTGAGCGGCGGGGGTTCGGGAATCGGCCGGGCGACGGTGCTCGAACTGGCGCGGCGGGGCGCGCGGGTGATCGTCGCGGACATCGACGAGGCCGGGGCGCGGCAGACGGCGGACCTCGCCGGCGCGGCGGGCGGCATCGCCATCGCGCGGCGGTGCGACGTGACGCGCACGGAAGACCTCGCGGGGGCGATGGCGTGTGCGTTCGAGCACTGGGGCGCGCTCGACATCGTCTTCAACAACGCCGGCATCGGCGGCGAAGACCTGTTCGCGGACGACCCGGGGCCGTGGGAGCGGATCATCGAGATCAACCTGATCGCCGTGATCGATGCGACGCGGATTGCGGTGCGGGAGATGCGGCGGAGCGGGAAGGGCGGCGTGATCATCAACACGGCGTCGATGGGCGGGCTGCTGCCGATGCCGGATTCGCCGGTCTACGCGGCCTCGAAGGCGGGTGTGGTGAACTTCACGCGGTCGCTGGCGCACCTCGCGGCGCAGGACCGCATCCGGGTGAACGCGATCTGCCCGTCGTTCACGGATACGCCGCTGGTGCGGCGGAGCGGCGACGCGCGGGTGGAGGAGGTGGCGAAGCTGGTGGGCGGCATTTTGCAGCCGGAGGACGTGGCTGCCGGGGTCATCGAGCTGATCGAGGACGATTCGCGAGCGGGGGCGATCATGCGGGTGACAGTGCGCGGCGGCCGGGACTTCGCGCGCGAGGTGCGGCCGTACTGATGGCGGAGTACGAGACGCTGCTGGTGGAGCGGGACGCGGAGCTGCCGGGGCTCGTGACGGTGACGCTGCACCGGCCGGAGAAGCTGAACGCGATCAGCGGGCGGATGCATCGGGAGCTGCAGGAGGTTTGCCGGGAGCTGGCCGACGACGCAGAGGCGCGGGTAGTGATCCTGACGGGCGCGGGCCGGGCGTTCTCGGCGGGGGCGGACCTCGGAGGGAGCGCTTCGGACCCGAACCGGCCGCCGCTGGCCACGCTGCAGGCGGAGCGGTCGCCGCTGCGGGAGCGGCTGCGGGCGAGCCAGGGGAACCGGACAGCAGCGGCGCTCGAAGGGCTGCCGCAGGTGACCATCGGGGCCGTGAACGGGCTGGCGATCGGCGGCGCGGTGGTACTGCTCGCGTGCCTCGACCTGCGGATCGCGGCGGCGACGGCGTGGTTTTCGATCCCGGAGGTGGACCTCGACATCCCGCTGACGTGGAACGCGCTGCCGAGGCTGATGCGGGAGCTGGGCCCGGCGCGGACGCGCGAGCTCGTGATGACGTGCGAGCGGTTCACGGCGGAGCAGGCGCTGGCGTGGGGGTTCGTGAACCGGGTTGTGCCCGAAGGCGAGGCGCTGGCGGCGGCGCGGGAGCTCGCGCGGCAGCTGCTGGCGAAGGACCCGATGGCGCTGGCGCTGACCAAGAGCACGTGCGCGGCGCTCGCGGACGCGATGGTGCCGGCCCACGTGACGCACAGCGACCCGGACTACCTCGTGCTCGCGCGGCTGCTGGCGCAGGAGCGGGGCGGACGGGGTTCGACAGGGGGCTAGGGCGCAGGGGAGAATTCGGGACGGTGCATCACGACCCCTACGCGGCCGATGCGGCGTTCTACGACGCCATCCACGACGGCTTCCGGGACGACATCGACCTCTGGCTCGCCTATGCGGGGCGGACGGACCGGCCGGTGCTGGAAGTCGGCTGCGGCACGGGGCGCATCGCGGTCGAGCTGGCGGCGCACGGCCACGACGTGACCGGCATCGACCCCTCACCGGCGATGCTGGCGCGGGCACGAAGGCGGGCGGACGAGCGGGGGCTCGACGTCCGGTTCATCGAAGGGCGGGTGCTGGACCTCGCGCTCGAGCCGGGGCACTACGGCTTCATCGTGGTGCCGCTCGACGTGTTCCTCTACTGCCGGGACGGCGACGAGCAGCGGGCGACGCTGGAGCGGCTGGCGGAGGCGCTGACCTTCGACGGGACGCTCGCGCTCGACCTGCCGGGGCCGACGGCGTGGCTGGACCCGGCGACGAACGGGCAGCCGGTGCTGGCGTTTTCGGGGGAGACGGAGGACGGCGAGACGTTCGAGTGCTGGCACGTGCACGAGGATGACCTCGCGGAGCAGGTGCGGACGCTGCGAGTCGCGTACGAGACGGTCACGGAGGAAGGGACCGTGCGGCGGCGGGTGAGCGTGCACCGGCTGCGGTACGTCGGCCGGTGGGAGCTCGAGTACCTGCTGGAGGCCGCGGGGCTGGACCTCGTGGATCTGTTCGGGGATTACGACCTTTCGCCGCTGGATAGCGGCAGCAGCCGGATGGTGGCAATCGCGCGGAGGAGGCCGGGATGACGACACCGCGAATCGTGCTGGATGCGATGGGAGGCGACAACGCGCCGGGGGAGCCGGTGGCGGGGGCGCTGATGGCTGCCGGGGTGCTCGGCGTGGAGCTCATCCTCGTCGGGCGGCGGGAGGCGATCGAAGCGGAGCTGCGGGGGACGGGGACGATCCGCGACGTGCGGGTGGTGGACGCGCCAGATGTCATCGAGATGGAGGAGCACCCGACGGAGGCGGTGCGTTCGAAGCCGAAGAGTTCGATCGTGGTCGGTCTCGAGATGGTGAAGCGGGGGGAAGCGGACGCGTTCGTGACGGCCGGGAACACGGGGGCGACGATGGCGGGCGCGCTGCTGACGCTGGGGCGGGTGCGCGGCATCGGGCGGCCGGCGCTGGCAACGATCTTCCCGGCGGCGGATGGGAAGCTGACGATGCTGCTGGACGTGGGGGCGAACGCGGATTGCCGGCCGGTGCACCTGTTCCAGTTCGCGCACATGGGGGCGGCGTACATGGAGCGGATGTTCGGAGTCGCGCGGCCGCGGGTCGGGCTGCTGTCGATCGGCGAGGAGGAGAGCAAAGGGAACCAGCTGACGCTCGAGGTGCACCAGCTGCTGCGCGGGAGCCGGCTGAACTTCATCGGGAACGTCGAGGGGAAGGACCTGCCGAAGGGGATGGCGGACGTGGTGGTGATGGACGGGTTCACCGGGAACGTGGTGCTGAAGACGGCGGAGGGCATCGCAGAGCTGCTGTTCGGCGAGCTGCGGAAAGCGGTGGAGCTGACCCCGTGGAACAAGGCCGCGGGGCTGATCCTGATGTCGGAGCTGCGGAAGGTGAAGCGGCGGCTGGATTATGCCGAGTATGGCGGGGCGCAGCTCGTAGGGGTGGACGGGATCGTGGTCATCGGGCACGGGCGGTCGAACGCGCGGGCGATTTACAACGCGCTGAAGGCCGCGCGGGATGCGGTCCACAACGGCGTGCTCGACACGATGCGGGCGGTGGGGAAGGAGATCCCGGCGCGGGGGCAGGGAGGGGCCGGGGATGGCGCCGCCGGGGACAGCGGGGAGGACTGACGGCGGCGCCCCCGGCCCGGCTCAGCCCGCCGGCTCGACCGCGGCCCGGGACGGGCGGCGGGCTGGTGCCTGCCGGCGCGGGCGCACGTAAACGAGGCGTACGGTGAGGGCGCCGACGAGGAGCGAGGCGGTGAGGACGTAGAAGAACGCGACCGGGAGGGCAGCGGTATCGGTGCCGATACGGACGCCGTGCCAGAGGGCGGCGAGGTAGGCGACGAAGGAGGCGCGGTGGATCCAGCGCCAGGTGACGGGGCCGATGGCGCCGCGGAACCAGAAGCTGAAGGTGACGATGGCGAAGAGGTAGAGGGCGATGGTGCCGAGGGCAGTATCGGCGCGGGCGTAGGCGGAGGCGAAGGGGATGAGGAGGTCGGCGAGGCCGAAGTCGGTCCAGCCGTCGGGGATGAGGACGAGGGCGTGGCCGAGGCCGAGCGCGAGGCCAGCGAGGGCGAAGGCCTGGTGGGCGGCGAGGAGGCGCGCGCGGTTCACGAGGCCATCGAACCAGGCGGAGGACATGAGGAGGCCGCCCGCGAGGGAGAGCCAGAGGAAGAGGTAGGCGGTGAGGCCGGCCGCGCGGGAGGCGTACCACGCCCCGTGGCCATCCGCCGGGGGGAGGACGGCGGCGAAGGGAGCGCTGGCGGCTGCCCCGGCGAGGAGCCCGGCCGCTGCGGCGGCGGCGATGACGGCGCGGTAGGACATCTCAGGAACCTCTCGATTTCCTGGGCGCCGCCTGCGGCGCTTGCTTCGGCGGGCTGGCCGGAGCGACCACTGCTGCGGCAGGAGCCGCGGACAGCCCGGCCGCCGGGAGCGGGGCGGCCGGCGCCGGGGCGGGGACGGCCGGCTCGCGGTGCTCGGCGAGGGCGATGGCGTTCCAGGCGGCCGCGAAGGTGGCCGCGGCGGCGGCGAAGATGGCGATGCGGGTAAAAACGAACCGCGATGCGGAGCGGGGCTTAGTCGTCATCGTCGTGCTCGCGGTCGTCGTGCTCGCTGTGGTCGTCGTCCTCGTGGTCACGGTCGTCGTCGTCCTTGCGGCTGGCCTTGCTTGCGGCCGCACCATTCGAGGGCGCGGACCATGCGGGCGCATCGGCGGCGAAGGCAGCGGTGCCGGCGGGCGCGCTGGCGGAGAGGCTGTTTGCGAGCTGCTCCCGGCTGCCGAGGTCGAGGAGGCCCTGGGAGGCGGCGGTAACGCCGATGGCGGCGGCAGAGAGGCCGGTGGCGACGGCGGCAGCGGCGAGCGAGGCGATGCGGTTCATGAACGGGGACCTCCCGATGCGGCATTCCGTGAGTACATCGGGAGGTCCGGGGGAAAGGTGTCACGGGCCGGGCGAACCTTTACGGATCGTTTTCCCGGCTCATCGAGCCCCGGGTGGGCGCTTCAGTCGTCATCCCGGTCGTCATCCCGGTCGTCGTCGCGGTCGTCATCCCGGTCGTCGTCGCGGTCGTCATCCCGGTCGTCGTCGCGGTCGTCATCCCGGTCGTCATCCCGGTCGTCGTCGCGGTCGTCGTCGCGGTCGTCGTCGCGGTCGTCATCGCGGTCGTCGCCACGACGGTCATCGTCACGGCCGGACGCGGAGGGCTGGCTGCTGCGGCTGTCGCGGTCATCGCCGGGTTCGGTGCGCGCGTCGCGGGGCGCGGTGCCGCCCCGGTCGTCGCCGGTCGCGCTCGCTCCCACCGACGCAGTGCGGATGTCGCGGTCATCGCCGGGTTCGGTGCGCGCGTCGCGGGGCGCGGTGCCGCCCCGGTCGTCGCCGGTCGCGCTCGCTCCCACCGACGCAGTGCGGATGTCGCGGTCATCGCCGGGTTCGGTGCGCGCGTCGCGGGGCGCGGTGCCGCCCCGGTCGTCGCCGGGCCGGGCGGACGTTTCGAGGAGGGCGAGGGCGCCGCCGGGGAGGGCGGGAGCCGGCGCGGGCGCGGCGGACTGCGTGACGGCAGGGGCGGGCGCGGCGTTCCCGGGCTCGCTGCTGAAGGCGCCCTGGCTGGAGGCGGCCGCGCCGACGGCGGCGACGGAGAGGCCGGTCGTGGCGACGGCGGCGAGGATGGATGCGAGGCGATTCATGGACGAGGTACCTCCTGAGGGTGGATTCGCGAGGTACATCGGGCACAGCCGGCCAAAGGTGTCAGCGGGGGCCTGAAACAGCGGACGTCTTTACCGGGGCCAGGCGGGCGAGGCTGTCGGCCGGGCATGGGCATCGAGGGCGAGGGCGGCGATGCCGCGCGCGCCGGCGAGGCCGATGCCTTCCTCGCCGGCGATGAGGATGGCCTTCGCCCAGGTTTCGGCTTCGCGGCAGGAGGCGGCGAGGACGGAAACCTGGACGAAGGGCGAGTCGGCGGGCAGACCGGTGCGGGGGTCGATGAGGTGGTGGGCCTGACCGCCGGCGGCGGTGCGCCAGCGGCGCTTGAGGGTGGTCGAGGTGGCCAGCGCGCCGGCGACGATGCCCGACCAGGCGGGTTCACCGCCGGGACCATCGATGGCGAGCTGCCAGCCGCCGAGGCCGGGGGCTTCTTCGCCGACGCAGCGGATATCGCCGCCGGCGTTCACCATCGCCGGGGCGCCGGCGGCGGCGGCGAGGTGTTCGGCGGCGAGGTCGGCGGTCCAGCCCTTCACGATGCCACCGAGGTCGAGCTGGCCGTCGCGGAGGCGCCAGCCGGCGGGGGTGCGTTCGAGGGCGGCCCGGGGGTCGGGCGGCGCGAGGGGGCGGGGGTCGCCGCCCGCGACCTGTTCGAAGGAGCGGTCGTATCCGGCAGCAGCGAGGGCAGGGAGGACGAGCGGATTGAAGAGGCCGCCGGTGGCGTCGAAGGCGGCGAGGGCGAGCGGGAGGATGGCATCGAGCCAGGGGTCGGCGACGGTTTCGCCGCGGTTGAGGCGGCTGACGAGGCTGCCCGGGCGGAAGCGCGAGAAGCGGGCTTCCTGCTGTTCGAAGAGGAGGCGGGCTTCGAGAAAGGGGAGCGCCGGGCGCTCGTTGGCGATGACGAGGAGGTCGATCGCGGTGTTCATGGCGCGGAAGGATTCGCTGTGCTCCACGGCTTCACCCTTGGCGCTGAGCATAGGACGATCCCGGCATGGGGACGAACGAGCTGCCGCCGCTGGACCGACCGTTTTTCATCGTGAACCCGGCTTCGGGGGGAGGGAGGACGCGGAACCGCGTTGGCGCGCTGATCGACGCGATCGAACGTGCGGGGCTGGAGGCGGATTGCGCCTTCACGACGCGGCCGGGCGAGGGGTTCGACATCGCGCGGGAGGCGGTTGCGGCGGGACGGACGTTCCTCGTCGCGTGCGGCGGCGACGGGACGGTGAACGAGGTCGTGAACGGGGTGATGGCGGAAGGCGCGGCCGAGCGGGTGAAGGTGGGGACGATCGGGATGGGGACGGGGAAGGACATCGCGAAGTGCCTCGGCATCGGGCGGGGGGCGCGGGCGCTGCGGGCGATCGCGCAGGGCGAGGAGCGGCGGGTGGATATCGGGAAAGTGACGGCGATCGGCGAGGACGGGCAGGAGCAGGTGCGGTACTTTCTGCTGGAAGCGTCGGCGGGGTGGGTTCCGGAGATTTCGCAATCGACGCCGCGGTGGCTGAAGCGGCTGGGCGATACGGCGCCGTACGTCATCATGACGGTGGTGAAGATGCTGGGGCCGATGGGGCGCAGCTTCACGCTGCGGATCGACAGCCAGGAGTTCGACGGTCGGTACAATACGGTCAGCGTGCACAACATGGAGCTGTGGGGCGGCGACCTCGTCGCGGCGCCCGGTGCCGCGCCGGATGACGGGCTGTTCGACGTGATCCGGTGGGGAGACCTCGGGCGGCGGGAGGTGCTGCGGGCGGTCGATGGGCAGCGGAAGGGGGGCGTGCACCTCGAGATGGAGGGAGTCGACCGGCACCCGGCGCGGGTGGTGGAGCTGTCGTCGCCGAAGCCGACGCGGCTGGACCTGGATGGGGAGATGGGGGGCTACCTGCCGGCGCGGGTCGAGATGGTCGCGGGGGCGATCCGGTTCGCGGCGCCGCCGGGCGGGAACGCGGGCGAACGGTAGCACCCTGAACGGGGTGGGCCTACACTGCGTAGCGAAAGTTCGTTCGAAACGAAAGGGCCCCTCATGCGTGAAGTCGTAATCGTCGATGCGGTTCGCACCCCGCTCGGCCGCCGGGGCGGCGTGCTGAGCAAGAACCACCCGGTGGAGACCTCGGCGCTGCTGCTGCAGGCGCTGGCGAAGCGGAACAACATGGACCCGGAGATCGTGGACGACGTGATCTACGGGTGTGTTTCGGAAGTCGGCGCGCAGTCGACGAACCTGGCGCGGAACATCGTGCTGACGGCGCGGTGGCCGTACACGATCCCGGGCGTGACGCTGGACCGGCAGTGCAGCTCGAGCCAGCAGGCGGTGCACTTCGCGGCGAACCAGATCGCGGCGGGTGTGCACGACGTCGTGGTGGCGGGCGGCACGGAGTGGATGTCGCAGATCCCGCTGGGCGCGAACATCGGCCAGGGCCTCGGCTTCCCGTTCACGGACGCGATGCGGGAGCAGTACGACCTGAGCAGCCAGGGCATCGCGGCGGAGCGGATTGCCGAGAAGTGGGGCATCAGCCGCGAAGAGGCGGACGAGTTCGCGGTGGAGAGCCAGGCGAAGGCCGCGAAGGCGCAGGCCGAGGGCCGCTTCAAGAACGAGATGGTGCCGGTGCCGGGGAAGAAGAAGATCAAGAAGGCGGACGGCACGGAGGAGTGGGAGGACGCCATCATCGACTTCGATGAGGGCATCCGGCCTGGGACGACGGTGGAAGTGCTGGCGCAGCTGAAGCCGAGCTTCAAGGAGAACGGCGTCCACCATGCGGGCAACTCGAGCCAGATCACGGACGGTTCGGCGGCGGTGCTGCTGACCCACCCGGAGAAGGCGAAGGAGATGGGCTGGAAGCCGCGGGCGCGGATCGTCTCACAGGCGGTGGTGGGTTCGGACCCGGAGCTGATGCTGACGGGGCCGATCACGGCGACGCCGCTGGCGCTGCAGCGGGCGGGCCTGACGATGCGGGACATCGACCTGTTCGAGATCAATGAGGCGTTCGCGAGCGTGGTGCTCGCGTGGAAGCGTGAGCTGAACCCGGACATGTCGAAGGTGAACGTAAACGGCGGGGCGATCGCGCTCGGGCACCCGACGGGGTGCACCGGGGCGCGGCTGTTCGCGACGCTGGTGAACGAGCTGGAGCGCACCGGCGGCCGGTACGGGCTGATCACGATGTGCGTCGGCGGCGGCATCGGCACGGCGACGGTCGTGGAGCGGCTGGACTAACCCCGGCCGGTCTTCAAACAAGAAAGCGGGGCGGCCCGGATGGGCCGCCCCGCTGGTTTCGTGCCGGATTGCCCGGGCGCCTCAACGGGAGAGGGCGGGTTCGGGGCTGAGGAGGAAGCCTTCGTAGCCGTTGGCGGCGACTTCGGCGCACTTCTGGGCGTAGAGGCCGACGCCGCCGATGTAGGGCATGAAGACGCGCGGCTTCCCGGGGACGTTGGCGCCGATGTACCAGGAGTTGGCGCGCGGGTAGAGCGTGAGGTCGGCGACCTGGTTGACGTGGTCGACCCAGGCGTCCTCGGCGGCGGGCGCGGCTTCGATGACGGCGAGGTCGCGCTCGCGGAGGTATTCGAGGCAGTCGGTGACCCAGTCCACGTGCTGCTCGATGGAGACGAGCATGTTGCTGAGGACGGAGGGGCTGCCGGGGCCGGTGATGGTGAACATGTTGGGGAAGCCAGCGACCTGGAGGCCGAGGTACGTGCGGGGGCCGTGCTCCCACTTGTCGCGGAGGGCGAGGCCGTTGCGGCCGCGGATGTCGATGCGGAGGAGCGCGCCGGTCATGGCGTCGAAGCCGGTGGCGTAGACGATGGCGTCGAATTCGAACTCGGTGCCGTCCTGGAGGCGGAGGCCTTTCGGGGTGATCTCGGCGATGGGGTTGTCGCGGATGGAGACGAGTTTGACGTTGGGACGGTTGAAGGTTTCGTAGTAGGCGATATCGACGCAGAGGCGCTTGGTGCCGAAGGGGTAGTCGCGCGGGCAGAGGGCCTCGGCGGTTTCGGGGTCCTGGACGATTTCGCGGATTTTGCTGCGGACGAATTCGGCCGCGGTCTCGTTGGCGTCGAGGTTGATGGCGACGTCGTTGAAGGCGCCGCCGATGGCGAAGCCGCCGATGGCCCAGCGGCGCTCGAACTCGCGGCGGCGCTCTTCTTCGCTGACGGCGAGGGCGGAGACGTCGTTCAGTTCGATGCCGAGGATGCCGGCGGAGGTGGTGCGGGCTTCGGCGCGGAGCTCGGCGATGCGGGCGGCGACTTCCTGCCACTGGGATTCGTCGAGCAGGTAGTTGTGGGCGGGGACGGAGAAGTTGGGGGTGCGCTGGAAGACGGTGAGGTGCTCGGCCTGGCGGGCGATGATCGGGATGGACTGGATGGCCGAAGAGCCGGTGCCGATGACGGCGACGCGCTTGCCGGTAAAGTCGACGCCTTCGTGGGGCCAGGCGCCGGTGTGGTAGGACTCGCCTTCGAAGGCGTCGATGCCGGGCACTTCCGGCGTCTTGGGGACGGAGAGGCAGCCGGTGGCCATGATGAGCCAGCGGCAGGTGTAGGCGTCGCCGCGGTCGGTGTGGACGGTCCAGCGGGCGGAGGCGTCGTCGTAGTGGGCGGCGGTGACGCGGGTGGAGAACTGGATGTCGCGGCGGAGGTCGTAGCGGTCGGCGACGAATTCGATGTAGCGGAGGATTTCGGGCTGGGTGGCGTAGCGCTCGGTCCAGCGCCACTCGCGGGCGAGGTCGGGGTCGAACCCGTACTGGTACTGGAGGGATTCGATGTCGCAGCGGGCGCCGGGGTAGCGGTTCCAGTACCAGGTGCCGCCGACGTTGTCGCCGGCTTCGATGACGCGGGCGGAGAAGCCGGCGCGGCGGAGCCGGAGGAGCTGGTAGAGCCCGGCGAAGCCGGCTCCGACGATAATGCTGTCGAATTCGAGGGATTGATTCGAGGTCACGCTTCGGCCTCCGAGCAGGGGTGAGGGGATTCTTGCACCGGGGCTAAGGACTGTCCACGGGTGCGGGAAGCAGGGAGGTTTGGGAGGATCGGGGGCATGGCAGGCAAACCGGCGGGACAGGTGACGCGGGGAAAGACGGCGCCGAACCGGCTCCGGCTGGTCGATACGTGGCTGCTGGTGGCGGAGCGGGCGCGGCTGCGGGCGCTCGCCGGCCCGGTGGTGGACCTCGGGTTCGGGGAGACGCCGGTGACGACGGTCGAGCTCTTCGAGCGGGTGCGGGCGGCGAACCCGGGAGCGGAGGTGGTGGGGGTGGAGATCGACCCGGAGCGTGCGGAGCGGGCGCGGGCGTGGGAGCGGGCGGGGCTGCGCTTCGCGCGGGGCGGGTTCAACCTGCCGCTGGGGGAGGGCGAACGGGCGGGGCTGGTGCGGGCGTTCAACGTGCTGCGGCAGTACAGCGAGGCGGAGGTGCGGGCGGCGCTGGAGACGGTCGCGCTCGGGATGGCGCCCGGGGCGCTGCTCATCGAAGGGACGTGCGACCCGTGGGGGCGGCTTGCCTGCTGGTGGGCGTGGGAGCGGAGCGATGCGCTGCCGCGGCCGGGCGGGCGGTGGGAGGAGGCACCGCTGCGGCGGCGGCTGCTGGTGTTCGGGCAGCGGCTGCGGTTTTTCGCCGAGGGGCCGCGGGCGTTCCAGCCCTACCTGCCGAAGGAGCTGATCCACCACGCGGAGCCGGGCGGCGTGCTCGACGGGTTCTTCGCGGCGTGGGAGCGGGCGTGGCTGGCGGCGGCCGGGCGGCCGCCAGCGGAGCGGTGGCGGGCGTCGGTGCTGGCGATGGCGGAGGTGTGCCCGGCCGACCGGCGGCGGCGGGTGATCGACCGGGGACTGGCGGCGTTCGGCTGCGACGCGGGGCCGATCGCGGAGGCGCTGGCGGCGGTCAGTTGACGCCGCCCGGGTCGCCGGGGCGGATGGGGTTGGTGAACTGGCGGCCGATGTCGGTGAGGTCCCCGGAAAGGTCGTCGCCGGCGGGCCGGACGCCGTCGCGGACCCAGCGGACGAGGTCGTCGAAGGCGGTGAGCAGCTCCTGGCTGGAGAACTGGCAGTGGCCGCCGGCACGGATGGCGCGCTGGACGAGGAGGTCGGATTTGCCGGCGGCGCGGACCTTCTGGAGGTAGGACTGTTCGAGGGAGATGGGGACGAAGAGGTCGCCGGTGTTGTGGAGCGTGAGGAGCGGCGCGGAGAGGTTGCCGGAGGTGGGGACGGCGTCGGGGTGGGCGTCGGCGTTGCGTGCGGCAGGGTCGGGTGCGAAGCGGCGGACGCCGGCGTTCAGCTGGTCGGCGGAGACGCCGAGGCCGGGGTCGATGGCGTAGACGTGGTCTTCGTTCGTGGCGGCGCGGGTGACGAGGAGCTTGCGCTCGGGGTCGACCATGGCGAGGCCGAAGTTGACGAGGTACTGCTCGGCGAAGCCCTCGGCGAAGAAGGGGCGGGGGCCGCCGGTGAGGTATTTCACGGCGGAGGCGAACCGGCGGCCGGCTTCGGTGGGGCGCTGCGGGGTGCCGAGGAGAACGGGCAGGCGGGTGAGGAAGATGCCGGTGAGGTCGGCGCCGGGTTCGCCGATGGGGAAGCGGAGGCCGGAGAAGTACTCGGCGAGGGCGACCCAGGAGACGAGGTAGTCGATCTGCTCGATGCCGCCGAGGGCGCCACAGAGCGCGAGGCCGCCATCGTATTCGCCGGCGTGGTGTTCGAGGGCGAGGGCGACGACGTTGCCGCCCATGGAGGCGCCGACCAGGTAGGTGCGGGATGGTGCGCCGAATTCGGCTTCGAACTGGCGCTTGAGGGCGAGGGTGTCGTCGGCGCCGATGCCGGGGACGTAGCCGTTTTCGCTGTAGGAGCTGGCGGCCCAGGCGTAGCCGCGGTCGATGAGCGCCTGGCGGAGTTCGCGCGGGGGATTCTGGACGCTGACTTCGGTGCCGAAGCCGGCGAAGCCGTGGGCGTAGAGCACGAGGTCGCCGTTCCAGGCATCGGGGATTTCGATGCGGTAGGCGGCGCGGCCGAGGATGCCGTAGCTGGCGCGGGCGCCGGGCAGGGGTTCGAAGGCGGGGTCGGCGGCGGTGGTCGGGATGCCGGCGCTGGTGCCGAGCGGCCGGTACTGCCTGGGGCCGGGGTCGGCAGCGGGTGAGGGCGCTGGCGATTCGACGGCCGCGGGGGAGGGGGAGGGGGCCGGCGCCTGCGGGGCAGGGGCCGCGCTGGAGCAGGCGGCGATGAGCCCGGCCAGCAGCGGGAGGAGGGCGAGGCGGAGGAGGCGGGACATGGCGGAAGGATACCGCCGGGCGCGGCCGGGGCGGGTCAAGCGGCGGGAAGGGCGGAGCTCAGCATTCGCCGCAGCGGAAGGCGGGCTTCTCGAGGTACTGGCGGAGGCTCATGCCGTTCTGGTCGCGCTGGGAGAGGACGGGCGACTGGATGGGCCAGTCGACGCCGACATCGGGGTCGTTCCAGGCGACGGTGCCTTCGGAGGGCGGGGTGTAGAGGCCGGTGCACTTGTACTGGACTTCGGCGGCCTCGCTGAGGGTGAGGAAGGCGTGGCCGAAGCCGGGCGGCACCCAGAGCTGGCGCATGTTCTCGGCGGTGAGTTCGATGGCGAAGTACTTGCCGAAGGTGGGCGAACCGACGCGGAGGTCGAGGGCGACATCGAGGATGGCGCCATAGGTGCAGCGGACGAGCTTGCCCATGGGGGCCGTCATGTCCTGGTAGTGGAAGCCGCGGAGGACGGCCTTGCCGGAGCGGGAGTGGTTGTCCTGGACGAAGTTGGTGGGGAGGCCGTGCTCGCGGAAGCGCTGTTCGTGGTAGACCTCGATGAAGAAGCCGCGCTCATCGCGGAAGAAGTCGGTATCGATGACCAGGACGCCTTCGAGCGGGGTGGTCGAGACGTGGATGTCCACAGGCGGCTACTCCTCCTCGAACGGTTCGAAGATGCGGTTGGAGGCCTGGTATGCGGGGCGGACCTGCTCGAGGAGCTGCATCCAGGCGATGTTGTAGTACTTCGGGTGGCCGAGCTGTTCGACGGGGACGGTGCGGAAGGTTTCGACGAGCTCGGCGACGGCGTCGGCGGCGGTGGTCGGGAGCTGGAGGCCGAGGCGCTGCTTGAGCTTTTCGCCGGAGCAGCGGTAGTTGCGGACGAGGTTGGGGAGGGGGCCATCGACGAGGGCGACGGGCTGGCCGAGCTTGACGAGGGCGGCGGCGACGACTTCGGCGAGGTCGCGGATCTGGTAGTTGTCGCCGACGACGTTGAAGGTTTCGCCGGCGACGAGCTCGGAGGGGGCTTCGAGGACGGCGACGTGGGCGTCGGCGAGATCCTGCACGCTGACGAGGGGGCGCCACATGCGGCCGCCGCCGTGGAGGATCAGGCGCTGGCGAACGAGGGCGTCCTTGACGAAGGTGTTGAGGACGAGGTCGAAGCGCATCCGGGGGCTGAGGCCGAAGACGGTCGCCTGGCGGAGGATGACGGGTTCGAAGTCGGGGCCGGCGTGGGCGAGGAGGGCCTGTTCGGAGTAGTGCTTGGAGGTGGCGTACGCGCCGCGCGGTGCGAGGGGGGAGGACTCGTCGAGGAGGGTTTCGACGTCGGGGGCGCCGTCGTAGAGGGAGCAGGAGGAGCCGAAGACGAGGCGGCGGACGCCGGCCGCGATGCACTGGCGGGCGATGGTGTCGGTGGCGGAGGCGTTCATCTGCCAGTTGGCTTCGGGGCTGAACTCGGCGGTCGGGTCGTTGGAGAAGCCGGCCAGGTGGTCGACGGCGTCGATGCCGTCGAAGACGCCTTCGGGCAGGCGGCGGATATCGGCGTTGACGAGTTCGACGCCGGGCTCATCGGCGTAGTGGGGGAGCCCCCAGAACATGCGGTCGACGACGCGGACCTGGTGGCCGCGGGCGAGGAGTTTGGGGACGAGGACACTGCCGATGTAGCCGGCGCCGCCGGTAACGAGGATGCGCATGGGGCCTCCGACCGGGCCATGCCTGGCCCGCATGGTAGCGGATGGTACGGAAGATGCCCGATTCAGGACAGGGCGCCGTGCTTCTCGCGGAGGTAGCGTTCGAGGCCGTCGCGCCAGTGGCGGAGGCGGGGGACGCGGGCGGAGCCGAGGACGCTGTAGAGGGGGCGCCGGACCGGGCCGCCGAACTCAGCGGTGGTGGTCGGGGAGCAGTCGGGGGCGAGGCCGCGGAGCTCGAAGATGGCGCGGGCGAAGGTGTACCACGAGGTTTCGCCGCCGGCCGCGAGGTGGATGGTGCCGCGGAGGCCGTCGCGGAGGAGCGGGAGGAGGCCCTCGGCGATTTCGGCGGTGTTGGTGGGGGCGGTGACCTGGTCGGCGACGACGCGGATGGGCTGGCCTTCGCGGGCGAGGCGAAGCATCGTTTCGACGAAGTTGCCGCCCTTCCCGGCGGAGCCGGCGAGGCCGTAGAGGCCGGAGACGCGGACGATGAGGTGGTCGGGGTTGGCGATGCGGACGGCGTCTTCGGTGGCGATCTTGGCGGCGCCGTAGATGTTGAGGGCGCGGCGGGCGTCGGTTTCGAGGTAGGGCGTGCGCTTCTCGCCGTCGAAGACGTAATCGGTGGAGAACTGGACGATGGCGGCGCCGGCCTCGCGGGCGGCGGTGGCGACGTTCCAGCCGCCGGCGACGTTGACCGTCATCGCGGTGACCGGGTCCTGCTCGCAGAGGGGGAGGTTGTGGAAGGCGGTGGTGTTGATGACGAGGCCGGGCCGGGTGCGCTCGACGAGGGCGCGGACGGCGGCGAGGTCGGTGACGTCGGCGTCGGCGCGGGTAGCGGTGAGGAGGTCGATGCCGGGCTGGCCGGCCCAGAGGCGGGCGATATCGGAGCCGAGCTGGCCGTTCGCGCCGAGAAGGAGGATGCGCATGGCTCCCGATGCTAGCGCGGGGCGGCACCGGGAGCCAGCGCACGGGGACGTTCAGCCGTTGACCTGGACGTGCTCGGGCTGGATGCGGTAGATGACGCGCTGTTCGCCGGGCTGGCGGAAGGGGTAGCGGTCCTGCCCGAGGTACTTCTTCGCGAGCTTGTCGATGTGGGCATCGGCGCCGTCGCGCGTGCGGCTGACGACGCGGCCGCGGACCTGGATGTAGCGGTAGGGGTTCTGCTGGTCGGCGACGGAGATGGCGACTCGGCCGTCGCGGTCGAGGTTGCGGGTTTTCACGCGGCCTTCGGCGGTGTTGAAGATGATGGTGTCGCCTTCGATGTCGACCCAGACTGGGGTGACCTGCGGGGAGCCGTCGGGCATGAGGGTGGCGAGGTGGCCGAAGTTCGGCTTTTCGAAGAGGTCGCGGTGGGAGGCGGGGATGGAAGCGGGCATGCGCGGTTCTCCTTACGATTCGTGAGCGGCTGGAGCCACGGTAGCACGAGGGGACGGCTACTGCCAGCGGACGCGGGCTCGCGCGGTGGGCGCGGCGGCGGTTGAATGGGGGCATGCGGGCGCTGGTCATCGCGCACGGGGAGCCGCCCTCGGCGGGGCTGCTGCGGGAGCTGGCGGCCGGGGCCGGGCTGGTGGTGGCGGCGGACGGCGGCGCGCTGCTCGCGCTGGATGCGGGCGTGACGCCGGACTGGGTGGTGGGCGACCTCGACACGATGGACCAGTTCCCGGCGGCGCCCATCCCGCGGGAGCGGTTCGTGCGGGACGCGGACCCGGAGACGACGGACCTGGAGAAGGCGATTCGGTTCGCGCTGGCGCAGGGGGCGGCGGCGGTGGACGTGGCGGCGGCGGGCGGGGGCAGAGGGGACCACGCGCTGGCGAACCTTTCGGTGCTGGTGCTGTTCGGCGAGCACGAGGTGGTGCTGCACGACGACCTGTTCGCGGTGTTGCTGGTGCGCGGGCGTACGGAGGTCGCGGGCGAGCCGGGGACGGTGGTGTCGCTGATTGCGCCGGGCGGATGCCGGGGCGTGACGACGCGGGGGCTGCGGTGGGAGCTGCGGGACGAAGACCTGCCATTCAGCCCGCGGGGGGTGCACAACGAGCTCACGGGCACGCGTGCGGAGGTGGCGGTGCGGGAGGGGGCGCTGCTGGTGTTCCGCGGCCGCTGGGTGGAGCGGCACCGGTAAAGGCGGCCTGACTGGCGGCCCGGCTGGCGCGTCACCCCCGGGAGGGGCCGCGCCATAGCAATGGTGAGCGGCGGGACGACCGCTGCATCATCCCCTCACCAGAGGAGCAGAAAGAGCCATGAAGTTCTCGATTCGAGACAGCCGGCTGGTTTCGGTGGGCGTGGCGAGCGTGATCGCGGTCAGCGTGATCGGCTTCGGCAGCGCGGCCTTCGCCCAGGACAGCGGCACCACACCGACGCCTTCGACGCAGAGCGACGGCACGACGCCGAAGGACTGCGCCGGGCACGGCCTCGGCATCGGCCTGCGGGGCCTGCTGAAGGACACCGGGCTGACGGCGCAGGAGATTGCCGACGGGAAGGCCGCGGGGCTGACCTGGGGCCAGATCCTCGACCAGTACGGCGACGTGACGGCGGCGCAGGCCAAGCAGCAGGCGCTGGACGCGCTGAAGTCGAAGCTCGACCAGGCGGTGACGAACGGCAAGCTGACGCAGGAGCAGGCCGACCAGCGGCTGGCTGACGCCGGGGCGAAGATCGACCAGTTCCTGAATTCGACGCCGGGCGACCATGCCGAGGGCAAGGAGTACGGCCGCGGCTTCCAGGGCTTCGGCGGCCTGGAGACGGTCGCCGGGGTGCTTGGCATCGATGAGGCGACGCTCCGGCAGCGGCTCGCGGCCGGCGAGACGCTGGCGCAGATCGCGGGCGACAAGACGCAGGCGGTCATCGACGCGCTGACGGCTGAGGCGAACGCGAAGATCGACGAGGCGGTCGCGAACGGGAAGATGACGCAGGAGCAGGCCGACCAGGCGAAGGCGAAGGCGGCCGAGATGATCACGAAGTTCGTGAACGAGGGCGGGCCGTTCAAGGGCCTCGGCAAGGGCTTCGGCCGCGGCCCGAAGGGCACGGGCGCGCCGCTGACGCCTTCGAGCACGCTGACGCCAGCGCAGCAGTAAAGCTGGTTCTCTCCCCCTGGAGTGCGCTCCCGCGCACGAAGCGGCCCCGGCAGTGATGCCGGGGCCGCTTCGCGATACGGGGACCGGCGCCCCCGGCCGCGCGTCAGTTCGGGATGGTGACGCCCGGGTCCGGGTAGGTCTTCTGGTCGGCGTTGCCGGGGAAGGCGACGGTGGGCATGGTGGGAGCGATGTACTGGTCGAGGCAGACGTTCTGGTAGGTGACGCCGTAGCGGGTGGTGGTGCCGGAGCAGCGGGGGTCGCTATGGCCGGAGACGATTTCGCCGAACTGGGTGGCGACGAAGGCGCCGCGGACGGGGTTGCGGAAGGCGTACCAGGCGGCTTCGAGGCGGCGGGTGTTGCCGGTTTCGCCGGTGGGGATCCAGGTGCTCATGTCGTAGGCGGTGGCGTTTTCGCCGGGGGTGTAGAGCGTGGTGGCGCCGCAGATGGTCCAGCCGAAGTCCCACGACCAGTCGGGTTCGCCGGGGGCGGAGTACCACTGTTCGCAGCCGATGCCCTGGGCGATGGAGGTGGCATCGCAGACGGCGACGATGGGGCGCTGGTCTTCGGCGGGGGTGGCGATGATGCGGCGCGGGACGCGGGAGCCGCCTTCAGAAGCGGGGCGGGGGTCGCCGGAGTTGTACCAGCCCTGCCAGAAGGAGACGTTGCCGGAGGGGTCGCGGGCCCAGACCTGGTACGAGTGGTAGCGGGCCATGCGGTCGAGCGGGTTGGAGGCGGCGTGGACGCGGAAGTAGATATCGACGCCGTTGAGGCGGGTGGCGAAGCCCTTCATGGCGGCGTGCTTCTCGACGTTTTCGGATGGAGAGGTGTTGAAGGGGCCGGAGAAGGAGACGGTGTAGCCGGCAGCGGCGATCCACGCGGGCGGCTCATCGCCGTGTTCGTGGCCGGTATTGCACGGACGGCCGTCGGGGCCGGTGACGACGGGCGGGTGCCAGCGGTCCATCGGTTCGCCGCAGCGGCCGACGGCACCGGTGGAAGGCGGCGGGGTGGCCGTGCGGGTCGGCGTGGGGGTCGCCGCCGGGGTTCGCGTCGGCGTCGGCGTGCGGGTGGGGGTCGCGGTCGCGGAGCGCGTCGGGGTCGGCGTCGCGGTCGGCCCGGTGCAGTCGAGCCGCACCTCGCGGGTCGTGAGGCGCGTGGCGTTGAGGCGGGTGCCGCCTTCGCAGCGGACGGTGAGGCTGTCGCCGGGGGCGAGCGTGGCGGTGCTCGAGCCGGCGAAGGCGAAGGAGAGGCCGAGCGACGATGCGACGAGGGCCAGCGCGAGGATCGTGACCTTCCAGGCGCTGGCGAAGGGGCGAACGAGGCGTGTCATCGGGTTCCTCCGTAGGGGCGCATGTTCAGGTTCGACGGGGGAGCGTTGCGGTTCGACCGCGGGCGGGTAAATTCCCGGTGAAGCGGCGGGAAACTGCGTGACGGGGGGCCGGGACGCAGCAGCGGCGTAGAATGGAGGGACGTTCGAAGGAGGTAGCGCGATGGGCGAGCCGGGACGGCTGCTGACGGCGATGGTGACGCCGTACGGGGAGGATGGGGCGGTGGACCTCGCGGGGGCGCGGCGGCTGGCGCGCCTGCTGGTGGAGAACGGGAACGACGGCGTGGTGGTGACGGGGACGACGGGCGAGGCGCCGCTGCTGAGCGACGATGAGAAGTACGCGCTCTGGGCGGAGGTGAAGCAGGAGCTGGGCGGGGCGACGGTGGTTGCCGGGGCGGGCACGAATGACACCCGCCATTCGGTGCACCTGGCGAAGCTGGCCGAGCGGGCGGGGGCCGACGCCATCCTGGCGGTGGTGCCGTACTACCTCAAGCCGTCGCAGGAGGGGATCTACCGGCACTTCAAGGCGATCGCGGAGAGCACGAGCCTGCCGGTCATCCTGTACAACGTGCCGGGCCGGGTAGGGACGGGGATGACGGTGGAGACGATCCTGCGGTGCGCGGAGCTGCCGAACGTCATCGGCAACAAGGAGGCGAACGGCGACCTGCGGCACACGGCGGCGGTGATGGAGGCGGTGCCGGGGTTCAAGATCTGGAGCGGGAACGACAACGACAATTTCCACCTGTGGTGCATGGGCGCGTGGGGAGCGATCAGCGTGACGGCGCACATCGTGGCGCGGCAGCAGCGGGCGATGCTGGAGGCGGTGCTGGCCGGGCGGCTGCAGGAGGCGGCAGCGATTCACCTGGCGCTCTGCCGGGTGACGGATGCCTGCTTCCTGAACGGGAGCCCGAGCACGATCCGGTACGTGCTGCGGCAGCTTGGCTTCGCCATCGGTGCGCCGCGGCTGCCGGTGGTGGAGCCGGACGAGGCGACCGGGGCGAAGGTGATGGCGGAGCTGCGGCGGCACCGGCTGGACGTGCCGGTGCCGGCCTGAGACGGCGCGGCGGTGGCCGGCGAGCCGTGGGCGGTGGCCTGGCGCGGGGCGACGGAGGTGGATGCGGAGCTGACGGCCGGGCTGCTGCGGGCAGCCGGCGTCGAGGCGCTCGTCGAGGGGTCGCAGACGCCCTACCGGGCGGTGACCTTCCCGCTGGGCGGCACGTGGCTGGTGCGCGTCCGGGCGGAACAGCTCGCCGCGGCACAGGCAGTACTGGAGGAGGCGGGCGAAGGGGGCGAACCTGGAGCGGGAGGAGCCTGACGAGGGGGGCTTGCTGACTTCCGATCAGCGCGCGACGCTGAAGGCTGCCGGGCTGGGGCTGGCGGTGCTGGCCATCGTCGTCCTGGCACTCTTGCTTCGGGGGGCTATGGGATGAGCAGGCTGGACTGGCGGGACTACGTGGTGTCGGACGCTGCCGTGCTGGGCGGGCGGCCGGTGGTGAAGGGGACGCGGATCGCGGCGCAGGAGGTGCTGGACGCGGTGGACCGCGGTGAGGCGGTGGAGGCGATCCTGGCGACCTACCCGCAGCTGACGCGGGAATCGGTGCTGGCGGTCATCCAGTTCCGGCTGGCGCAGCAGTACGCGCGGGACCGGAAGCACATGCAGCGGCGGGGGCCGATGGCGCCGGGGCCGGGCTGAGCGCGGGTCAGTTGCGGGTCAGGCGGGAGAGGTCGGTGACGAAGAAGACGGCCGGCCCTTCGCGGGTGGGGCTGCCGCCGGCGCGTTCGATGGTGACGACGGCGGTGTCGTAGCTGGTGATGCCCTCGGGGAGGCGGGTTTCGTAACGGGCGAAGCCGGCATCGTCGGGCGCGAAGGTGCCGAGGGAGTAGTAGCGGCCGCCGGAATTGACCCAGAGCTGGTAGGTTTCGCCGGGGGGGAGCTGGCGGAGCTGGCTGGCGACGAACCAGACGCGCTTCTGGTCATCGTCCCAGACGAGGCGGCCGATGGAGCCGCGGCTGGGGTCGACGGAGACGACGGCGGCGACCTGGCTGCTCGGCGAGATGAGCGCGATGAAGAGCTCGGAGTCGGACTTCAGCGTTTCGCGGAGTTCGGCGGCGACGGCTTCCTGGTCCTCGAGCTTCTGGGTGAGGGCGGCGAGGGCGACCTTCTGGGAGAGCGCCTCGTCGATCTGGCGCTGGAGGTCGGCGTTCTGGGAGCGGAGGGCGTTGACCTGGGTGCGGAGGCCGAGCATGCCTGAGAAGGCGCCGGCGGCGACGATGATGGCGGCGAGGCCGGCGGCGGCGCGGCCGATGGTGAAGGCGCGCCATGCGGGGCCGGGCTTGCGGATGCCGGCGGCGGTGAGGACGCGCTGGCGGAGGCGGGGGGAGGCGCGGCGAACGGGCTGGCTGACAGCGAGAAGCGCAGCGAGCCGCTCGGCGTCGCGGACGATGTCGCGGCAGGCGGGGCACTCGGCGAGGTGGAGGGCGATGGCGCGTTCGAGCTCCGGTTCGAGGGAGCCGATGGCGTATTCGTCAGCCTGTTCCTGGGTGAGGTGTTCGCCAAGCATGGGGCGCGCTCTAGCGATGGCGTTCGAGGCCGCGGCGGAGCTTCTGCATGCCGAGGCGGATGCGCGTCTTGATGGTGCCGAGCGGCTCGTGGAGGTAGGCGGCGATCTCCTGCTGGGTGAGGCCGCCGAAGTAGGCGAGTTCGAGAGCGCGGCGCTGGTCGGCGGGGAGGGACTCGAGTGCGCGGCGGACGGCGGCGCGCTCTTCGGCGAGCTCGGCGGAAGCGGAGGGGTCGGGGTCGCCGGGGTGGAAGACGGGTTCAGCGGATTCGACGGGGTCGCCGAGGGGGCCGCCTTCGCGCTTCCAGCGGCGGCCGCGGGCGCGGAGCTCATCGAGGGCGCGGTGGCGGGTGACGCTCATGAGCCAGCTGATGAAGCGGCCGCGCTCGGCGATGAAGGTTTCGGGGCGGCGCCAGAGGCGGACGAAGACGTCCTGCACCGTATCTTCGGCGAGGCCGGCGTCGCCGAGGATGCGGTAGGCGGCGGAGTAGACGAGGTCGACGTAGCGGTCGTAGAGGACGGCGAAGGCGTGCTGGTCGCGTTCGAGGATGGCGAGCATGAGGGCCTCGTCGGTCCATTCGGTGCGGCCGGCGAGTTCGGCGCCTGCGGGGCGCGGGAATTCGACGGCTCGATCGATGTTACGTATACCGGCGGGCGTTGGATTGCCATCCATCGCGGGGGATGTCCCTTCGGGGAGGGATGATACACGGTTGCGTGATGGGGGCGAGGCGCTTTACCGGTGCAATCGAAAGGGCCCTTTGATCTTTACCGTGGACTCCAGAGACGGCGGGGAGACTGGTGACAGTACCTGAGGAGTGATTCGGATGAACGTGAAGATGATGCTGGCGGCGGGGGTGGCGAGCCTCGCGCTGCTCGGCGGGGTGGCCTGTTCCGATGCGAACCCGGCGGGCCAGCCGGCGGCGACAGCCGGGAACGGTTCGGCGGCAACGGCGACGGTGACGCGCTCGCAGCCGACCTCGCTGCCGGCGGGGCAGATGACGACGGCGGAGCTGGTGCAGTATGCGGAGCCGGCGATCGTGCGGATTCAGACGAATTCGGGCGTGGGGTCGGGGTTCGTGGTCGACCCGGACGGCTACATCATCACGAACGCGCACGTGGTGACGGGGTCGACGGGGCGGCTGGCGAGCACGATCACGGTGACGACGAGCGACGGGGCGCAGTACCCGGCCCGGGTGGTCGGCGCGGATACGCGGGCGGATATCGCGCTGCTCAAAATCGATGCCAGCGGGCTGAAGGCGCTCGAGTTCGCGAACCTCGCGGATGTGCAGGTGGGGCAGGACGTGGTAGCGATGGGGTTCGCGCTGGACCTGCAGGGCGGCGAAGGCGGGAGCTTCAGCGTGACGCGGGGCATCATCAGCCAGAAGAACCGGGTCATCAACGAAGGGACGAACGCGGCGATTTTCGGTTCGGTGCAGACCGACGCGGCGATCAACCACGGGAACAGCGGCGGGCCGCTGCTGGACATGACCGGGAAGGTGGTCGGGGTGAACACGGCGATTGCGCCGGACCCGACGACGGGCGAGCAGGCGCCGGGCATCGGGTTCGCGGTGGGGTCGGACATCGTGAAAGCGATTTATGAGCAGCTGAAGGCGCAGGGTCGGGTGAACCGGGGCTACCTCGGCATCCAGGGGTTCGAGGCGCTGCGGCCAGCAGTGGCGCGGCAGCTGGGCATCCCGGAGAACGAGGGGGGCGTCGTCATCCAGACCGTCGTGCCGGGCGGCCCGGTGGCGCAGGCCGGGCTGCAGGCGAAAGACGTCATTGTGAAGGTGGGGAGTGTGGAGGTGAACAACGAGGCGGACCTCGCGGTGGCGCTCATCAAGAACCAGGCGGGCCAGAAGGTGACGGTCGAGTTCTACCGCGACGGGAAGAAGCTGAGCGCGGACGTCACGCTGGGGACGCCGCCGACGAACTGAGGCGATCCCGAAAGGGCACGCGTCCCGAAGGGGGCTGGCGTGGGCCGGCCCCCTTCGCGGCGTCTGCGGGTGGGCGATAATGGCGGCAATGCGCGTGGTGAGCCTCGTGCCGAGCCTGACGGAGCTGGTGTGGGCGCTGGACCCGGGAGCGCTCGCCGGGCGGACGCGGTTCTGTACCGAGCCGCGGGAGATGGCGGCGCGGGTGCCGGCCTTCGGCGGGACGAAGGACCCGGACATCGCGGGCATCGCCGCGCTGCGGCCGGACCTGGTGGTGGCGAACCGCGAGGAGAACCGGCGGGAGGACGTCGAGGCGCTCGAGGCGCGCGGGCTGCGCGTGATGGTGACGGTGATCGATTCGGTCGAGGAGGCGCTGGGGGCGATCGCGGAGATCGGGCGGGCGCTGGGGCGCGCGGCGGAGGCGGCGGCGCTGACGGCCGGGGTGCGGGAGGTGCTGGCCGAGCCGCTGCCGGGGCCGCCGGTGCGGGTGTTCGTGCCGATCTGGCGGAAACCGCTGCTGGGGCTGGGCGGCAGGACGTACGGGAGTTCGGTGCTCGAGGCGGCGGGCGCGGTGAACGTGCTGGCGGGGCGGGAGCGGTATCCGGAGGTGACGCTGGAGGAGGCCGCGGCGCTGCGGCCGGAGCTGGTGCTGCTGCCGGATGAGCCGTACCGGTTCCGGGAGGGGCACGCGGCGGAGTTCGCGGCGGTCGCGCCGGCGCGGCTCGTGGATGGAAAGCTGCTCTGGTGGTACGGGCCGCGGATGGCGGCGAGCCTGCGGGAGCTGCGGCGGCTGCTGGCGGGGGTGCGGGCGTGAGGGCGCGGCGGCTGCTGGGCGGCGCCGTGCTGGCCGGGGCAGCGGGCGGCGGGGCACTGGCCGGGCTGGCGGCCGCGGACCGGCGGCGGTGGCGCCCGCCAGCGCCGCGCGGGTTCGTGCGGGAGGTGGACGGGGCGCAGCTGCACTACCTCGACGAGGGGAGCGGGCCGGCGCTGGTGCTCGTCCACGGCTTCGCGGGGAGCACGTTCAGCTGGCGGGCGGCGGTGCCGGAGCTGGCGAAGGAGTTCCGGGTCATCGCGGTGGACCTGCCGGGCTTCGGGCTGAGCGACCGGCGGCGCGGCATCGGCTACGGGCACGAGCGGCACGCGGCGCGGCTGCTGGCGCTGCTGGACCTGCTCGGCATCGAGCGGGCGGCGTTCGCCGGGCATTCGATGGGCGGGGCGGTGGTGCAGCGGCTGGCGGCGCGCGCGCCGGGGCGGGCGGAGCGGCTCGTACTCGTGGGGTCGGTCAGCGCCGGCGAGGGACTGGAGTTCCGCCGGCGGCGGCGCGCCGGGCGGGTGGCGTTCGGCCTCATCGGGCTGGCGGCGACCTCGCCGACGGTGATGTACGCGCTCGGCCGGCGGGGGCTGCGGCAGATGGTCGCGGACCCGGGGTTCGTGACGGACGAGGTGGTGCGGGGGTACATCGACCCGCTGCTCATCCCGGGGACGGTGCGGGCCGTGGGCGAAATGGCGCGGGAGCAGGAGCGGGAGCCGCTGGTCGACCTCGCGGCGGTGGCGGCGCCGGCGCTGGTGGTGACCGGCGAGCGGGACGTGGTGGTGCCGCCGGCGCGGGCGGAAGCGCTCGCTGCGAGCCTGCCGGGGGCGCAGGACGCCATCGTCATCGAGCGGGCAGGGCACCTGCTCGCGGAAGAGCGGCCGGATGCGTTCCTGCGCGCGGTGCTGCCGTTCCTGCGGGCCGGGGCGGGGGCTCAGCCGCGGCGGTAGGCGATGACGCCGCGGCAGACGGTCGCGGCGACGGCGAGGTCGCGGTCGAGCAGGACGATGTCGGCATCGAAGCCGGGTTCGAGCTGCCCTTTGCGGTCGGCGGCGCCGGCGATGCGGGCGGGGTTGGTGCTGGCGAGGCGGAAGGCGGTCGGGAGGTCGATACCGAGGTAGTCGACGGCGTTGCGGAGGTGCGCATCGAAGGTGGCGACGCTGCCGACGATGGTGCCGTCCGGGCGCTGGGCGCGCGCGCCGCGGACGACGATGCGCTCGCCGGCGAACTGGTCGCCGGGGGCGGCGGTGCCGGCGAGGTGGAGGTTATCGGTCACGATGACGGTGCGGAGCGGGCCGAGGAGCCGCCACGCGAGGCGGAGGACATCGGGTTCGACGTGGGCGCCGTCGAAGATGAGCTCGCAGGTGACGGAGGGCTCTTCGAGGGCGGCGACGATCGGGCCGCCTTCGCGCTGGTGGAAGGGGCGCATGGCGTTGAAGAGGTGGGTGACGTGGCGGATGCCGGCTTCGAAGCCCTGCCGGCACTCGGCGATGGTGGCATCGGTGTGCCCGAGGGCGGGGACGGCGCCGAGCCGGGCGATGGTGTGGATGAGCGGGAGGGCGCCGGGGAGCTCGGGGGCGATGGTGACCTGGCGGATGCGGCCGCCGGCGGCCTCGTGGAGGGTTTCGAACTCGGCGATGGAAGGGCGGCGGAGGTAATCGGGAGGGAACGCGCCGCGGCGGGCCGGGCTGAGCCAGGGGCCTTCGAGGTGATAGCCGAGGGGCTCGGCCGCTCCGGGCGCGGTTTCGAGCCCGGGCAGGAGGGCCGCGAGCCGGGCGGCGAGGGCGGCGTGGGAGGGCGCCGCCGTGGAGACGAGGAAGCCGGTGACGCCGCGGGCCGGCGCCCAGGCGGCGTAGGCGCGCACTGCCTCCGGGGCGTCGGTGAAGAAGGAGTGGCCGCCGCCGCCGTGGACGTGGACGTCGATGAAACCGGGCCCGGCGGTGAGGCCGCCGGCATCGAGGAGTTCGGCGTCCGGCGCCTCGAGGTCGCGGCCGATGGCGACGATGCGGCCGCCGCGGCAGAGGATATCGGCGCGATGCGGGCCCGATGGGTCGGCGAGGATGGCGTTGCGGATGAGCAGGGACATGGCGGCTTTACCCCGGGAGCGGTCGTTACTTGACTGAGCGGTAGGCGGCGGAGAAGGTGAGGGGCAACCTCCCTGGAGGCTGGCGGGGGATTGAGCAGGCTGGTGACGCGGCGCCGGGGCGCCGTTGCCGGGATTGTGATCGGCTTCTGCGCGGCGGTCTATGCCGCGGTGTTCGTGCTGGGGCGGGTGGACCAGTACCTGTTCCCGGCGAACGAAGTGGCGGTGCCGTCGGTGCCGGCGTTCGTGCCGGGGACGGACATCGGGGTGAACGTCTCGCTGCCCGGGGTTTCGGCGCCGGGGCCGAAGCCGTGGACGCCGGACGCTCGGCTGAACATCCTCGTGCTCGGCATCGACAAGCGCCCGGGGCAGCCGGAGGACGGGAGCTACCGGAGCGACACGATGTTCGTGGCGAGCATCGACAAGCACGCGGGCCGGCTGGAGCTGCTGGCGATCCCGCGCGATTACTGGGCGGAGATCCCGTTTGGGAACACGCCGGGCGTATGGGCGGAGAACAAGATCAACGCGGCGTATTCGTACGGGCAGTTCTACAAGTACCCGGGCGGGGGGCCGGCCGCGGCGGTGGCGGCCGTGCAGCACAACCTGAACATCACGATCCATCATTATGTCGTCATCGACTGGGAAGGGTTCGTCCGGCTGATCGATGCGCTGGGCGGCATCGACATCGACGTGCCGGAGACGATTTCGGACTTCGGGACGGACGTGCTGGAGGTGTTCCCGAACAACACGGTGCAGGCGGGGCGGCAGCACATGGACGGGAAGCAGGCCCTGGGCTATTCGCGGGTGCGGGTCGACGGCGACTTGAAGCGGATCGAGCGGCAGCAGCTGGTGATCCGGGCGGTGGCGGACAAGGCGGTGAGCCTCGGCTACATCACGCGGATCCCGGAGCTGTGGAGCGCGTACCGGGATGCGTTCCGGACGGACATCGACAACGCGCTCATCCCGGGGTATGCGCTGATGGCGCGGAGCATCGACCTCGGGAACATCCAGACGTTCTCGCTCGGGAAAGCGATGTACGGGGGCGTCTCGGAGGACGGGCAGCTGATCCTGCTGCCGAACCGGGATCAGATGTACGCCGTGATCGACGAGTTCCTCGCGGACCCGCAGGCGCGGGACGAGGCGCCGAAGGTGGCGCTCGTGGTGCCGCCGGGCGGGCAGGCTGCGGGGAAGGCGGCGGTGGCGCATCTCGAGACGTACGGCATCCCGCCGGCGTGGGTGACGGTGGTGGCGGGCGACGGGACGGGGACGCCGGGGGTGTACGACGTGACGGGGAAGCCGTATACGGCAGGAAAGCTGACCGGGCTGTTCGACCTGAAGATGCAGAACCCGGACGGCAGCGAGCCGCCCGGGTTCGACGTGGTGATCCGGCTGGGCGAGGGGACGGCGCTCAAGATGCCGGGCTGAGGCCCTAGGAGGGGTCGACGGTGATGGTGGCCTTCATCTGCGGGTGGTAGTCGCAGGTGATCTTGTAGCTACCGGGCTCCTGGAAGACCCAGGTGAAGACGTCGTTCTTCTTCATGTTGCCGGAGACGTTCTTGCCGTCGATGTTGACGGTGTGGAGGGCGGTTTCGCTGTTCTTGAAGTAGACGGTTTCGCCGACCTTGACGCGCAGGGTTTCGGGGATGAACTTGAGCTTGTCCTGGTCGACGAGCGGGGCGCCGGCGGGGATGCGGCTATCGGAGCCATCGGCGACGCCGGTGCTGCCGCTGCTCGATGAGGAGCCGCCGCAGGCGGCGAGGACGAGGGCGGCGATGCCGACGGCCGCAGCGAGCAGGCCGAGGCGCAGAGAACGGTGCATGGGTGATTCCTCCTTCCCGGGTGTCGCGGTGCAGGCCCGGGCCCTGTCGATTCCAGTGTGCCGCAGGCCGAAACGGGCTGGCGGCAGCGATGCGGGTTGCTTCGACAGGTTCGATGGTGCCATCGACCGGGCTTATGGTCGGGGCCGAGCGGGGCCCGCCGGGAGGGTCGAACGCCCGTGAGGGGCCGAACCGGGCAACGACGGGGAAAGGATGAGGCCCCGTTCACGGCGGGGCCTCGAAACGCGGGAGGCGGGGTGTGCGACCCGGGGTTCAGCGGTGTTCGTTCCTCATCGTGCGGCCAACTGCTGAAGCGGTCAAGCGGATGCGCAGTTGCTTCCCTGTACGCGCCGGGGGTGCTGAAATCGGCGGGATGGCGACGACGGGGCTCCCGGTGCAGGTGTGCCCGCGGTGCGGCTCGGCGATGCTGGACATCAAGGGGTCGCGGCTGGCCGTGTGCCGGCGGTGCGGGTACAAGGACGACTGCTGCTGATCCGGAGAGGCGGTCAGGCGGCGCGGCCGCGCTTCGGGCGGGGTGCATCGAAGGCGGCGAGCTGTTCGCGCATGCGCTGGATGCGGCGGAGGCGGTAGGAGCTCGCGACCGGCATGGCGTCATCCAGGTAGACGGGCCCCTGGCAGCGGCTGCAGCGGACGTGCTCGGCGGGGTCGCGCCCGGGCGGGAGGGGACGGAGGCCGGCGGCGGTGAGCGGAGTACCCTTGGGGCCGACCCAGCGGCCGCTGCTGTAGCCGCAGTGGAGGCATTTGAGGTCGCCGATGACGAGCATGTGGATTCTCCCCCGTGTGGTGGGGGAAGTATTCGGCGGCGCGTGCGGCCAAGAGATTGGGGAAACCCCGCGGGAGGGTGGCGCGGAGCCCGGATGGGCGCGTGAGGATTCCCGCGAATCGAAGGCGGGGGCTTAGAGGTCGTGGATGATGGCGTCGATGCGGTAGCGCATGATGCCCTGTGGGGCTTCGACTTCGACCTCTTCCCCGACGCGGCGGCCGAGGAGGACGCGGCCGACGGGGGATTCGACGCTGATCTTCTTCTCGGCGGGGTTGGCTTCGCGCGGGCCGACGAGCTGGTAGGTGACCTGGATGTTCCGATCGAGGAAGGTGACGGTGACGCCGGAACCGATGGCGGCAACGTCTTCATCGAGGTCGGAGCGGTCGGCGACGACGGCGCGCTTGAGGGATTCTTCGAGCTGGCGTCGGCGGTTCTCGGCGAAGGCGAGCGCTTCGCGGGCCGCGTGGTAGGGCGCGTTTTCGCGGAGGTCGCCGTCGGACCGGGCGGTTTCGACGGCGCGGACGAGTTCGGGGATGCGGCGCTCGAGGTCGGCGAGTTCGCGCTTGAGGGCTTCGATACCCTCGGCGGTCATTTCGATCGGGGCTTCAACGACGCGCGTGGCGGCGCCAGCGGTGCGGCCGTTCGACTTGGGAAGGCGGAGGCCCGTACCGAGGTTCTTCTCGGTGTAGTTGCGGGTCTTGAGGAACTTGAACCAGGCCTTGAGCGCGTCGAGGCGGCGCTGGCCGTTGGGGTCGGTGGCGCGGAGGTTGCGCTCGCCGTACTGTTCCACGATGGCGGGCGTGAGGTCGGAGGTGAGCCGATCGGGGCCGACGTCGTTGCAGAACTTTTCGACGTAGTTGGCGTAGTCGTTGGTCGAAGGCTTGAGGGTGGCGGAGAATTCGCGGAGAGCTTCGCGAAGGGGGATGGACCTGGGAGGAGCGCCCGCAGGCGTTTGCGTCATGTCTCGAGTGTACCACCGGATGTGCGATCGTGCCGGGCGGGATGGCGGCGATGAGCGAATGGGATGACCTGGCGGGGCTGTTCGCCGGCGATGCGGGCGTGCTGGCGGCGGTCCCGCGGCTGGCGCGGCACTGGGAGCTGGCGCAGGCGAGCCCCGAGGCGGGCCGGCTGACGGCGGTGGAGGGGACGGCGGCGGTGCGCCGGCAGTACGCGGAGTCGCTGGAGCTGCTGCGGCTGGCGGAGGGGCTCCTGGGGGATGAGCGCGCCGTGGTGCGCTACGCGGATATCGGGAGCGGCGGCGGCTGGCCGGGGTTAGTCATCGCGTGCGCACGGCCGGGGTGGGAGGTGCACCTCGTAGAGCCGCTGCAGAAGCGGGCGCGGTTCCTCGAGGCGGCGGCGCGGGAGCTGGGCTGCGGGAACGTGACGGTGCACGCACTGCGGGCGGAGGAGGCGGGGCGGGGACCGCTGCGGGAGGCGTGCGGGCTGGTGACGGCGCGGGCGGTGGCGGAGCTGCGGGTGGTGCTGGAGTACACGGTGCCGCTGGCGGCGGCGGGTGGCGTCATCGCACTGCCGAAGGGGAGCCGGCTGGAGGAGGAGCTGGCGGCGGCGGGGCCGGCGATGACGGCGCTCGGGTGCGAGCTGGCGGGGGTGGCGCCGATGCGGCCGGCGGTCAGCGAGACGGTGCGGGTGGCGGTGTTCCGGAAGGCGGGGCCGTGCCCGGCGGCGTATCCGCGGCGGCCGGGAGTGCCGGAGCGGCGGCCGCTCGGGAGTTGAGGACGGAATATTCGCGACATTCGCGAAGATAGGTGATCATTTCGCTCGCATGTTGTCCCGGGCGTGCTATAGTGCGCGCCAACTGCCGGGGGTGAGCTTCCTTACCTTCGTCAGAACGGCAGGCATGCAGGAGGCAGCATGGACCCGAACGTTATGGTGAATCACGTCCTGCGGCTGGTGCGGTTCGACACCAGCGTCTTCGATGAGGTGCGGGACAACGTCAACGAACTCGTGCCGGCGCTGGTGGTGGCGGCGATTGCGTCGCTGCTGGCGGGGCTCGGGGCGACGCTCTTCTGGGAGTTCAACTTCGACTTCGGCCCGGAGAACACGTGGCTGAATACGTTCATCCTGGGCGGCGTGTTCATGGCGGCGCTGTATGCGGTGTGGGTGCTCATCGTGTACGTGATGCTGGCGCAGGTGTACAAGGCCTCGGCGGACGTGCAGTCGCTGTTCCGGACGATGGGGTACGCGGCGTGGCCGCTGGCGCTGAGCCTGCTGATGTTCATCCCGGTGCTGTACCCGGTGTTCGCGATCGGGTCGATCGTGCTGCTGTTCGTGATGGCGATTTACGCGGCGCAGTCGGTGACGAACGCGGATTCGACGCAGGTGGTGATGGCGAACCTGGCGGGGCTGGCGGTGTTCGTGCTGGTGCTGAGCATCATCGCGTTTTCGAGCGACACGACGATCATCGGCGCGGGGATTTTCGCGATTCTCCAGCAGATTCCGTAGCGGCCGATCCGGTCGAGCTAGCGGCGGCGCGGCGGGCTCCTGCGGGGGCCTTCGCCGCGCCGTCGGCATTTCCGGGGGACGGGAGACGGCCGGGGTGGGATGATAGCCCGCTATGACTCCCGAGCAGGCAGCGCGGCGGAATACGCGGCTGTACTACGGCTTCGTCTTCTTCAACGATTTCGGGCTCTGGTTCGGCATCTGGATCAAGTACCTGGTGGTCGAGCGAGGGCTGGAGCTGAAGTACATCCTGCTGATGGACGTGCCATTCTGGCTGGCGGTAGCGAGCCTGGAGGCGCCGTTCGGGGCGCTGGCGGACCGGGTCGGGCACAGCAAGGTGCTGGCGATCGGTGCCGGGGTGTATTCGCTGACGATCCTGGGGTTCGGGCTGACGACGAACTACTGGATGCTGTTCGCGGACTACATGCTGTGGGCGGTGGCGCAGGCCTGCCGGAGCGGGGCGGACCAGGCGATCGTGTTCGATTCGCTGAAGGCAGCGGGGCGCGAAGGGGAGTTCTCGCGCATCGCGGGGCGCGGGTTTGCGCTGACGATGTCGGCGGGGCTGGCGGGGATCGTGCTGGGCGGCTTCGTGGCGGCATGGGCGGGCATGGCGTTCACGGTGCAGGTGAGCGCGGTGACGCCCCTGGCGGCGATGGCGATGGCGCTGCTGATGCGGGAGCCGAAGCTGGCGCACGAGCGGCGGGGATACCTGGAGCAGGTGCGGCGCGGGTTTTCGTACGCCTGGTCGCACCGGCCGGTGCGGGCCTCGATGCTGCTGCTGACGGCGCTGATGATGGTGACGTTCGCACCCGTGGTGCTGGTGCAGCCGTTCCTCATCGTGCACGAGGTGCCGACGGGGTGGTTCGGGGTGTTCCAGGCGCCGGTGCGGCTGGCGGGGGTGGCGGCGGCGCTGCTGGCGTGGCGGCTCATCGGCCGGACGGGACGGGAGCGGGTGCTGGGGGCGGCCTCGCTGAGCGTGGTAGCGGCGTTCGCCGGGCTGGCGGTGTGGGATTCGGTGGCGGCGTTTTCGCTGTTCGCGGTGCCGGCCGTGGTGCAGGGGCTGGTGCGCCCGGCGCTCGATTCGTTCATCAATGAGCAGACGCCGAGCGACCGCCGGGCGACGGTGCTGAGCGTGGTCTCGCTGGCGTTCAGCCTGCAGGTGGGGATCCTGGAGGCGACGCTGGGCTTCATCACGGACGACGTCGGCATCCGGGCGGCCTTCGGGTTCACGGCGGCGGTCTTCGCGGTGCTGCTGCCGGCGGTCTACCTGCCGTGGCGGCGGGCGTACCGGCAAACGAAGGCGGCCGGCGCTGGCGCACCGGCCGCTGCGGGCTGAGCGGGGCGGAACGGTTCAGGCGAGAGCGGCGCGGAGGGCTTCGCAGGCCTCGGCCATGCCCTTCTTGCCGCCGTCGAGCATGGCGGTGAGCTGCAGGAAGATGTGGGGCTGGTCCTGGTAGATGCTGAGCTTCGCGGGGACGCCGGCCTTCTGGAGGGCCTCCGCGTAGAGCTTCGAGTCATCGAGCAGGGGGTCGAGGGTGCCGACGATGAGGTGGGCGGGCGGCAGGCCGGCGAGGTTGCCGTGGATGGGGAAGATGTAGGGGTCCTTCGGGTCGGCGCCGCCGGAGAGGTAGTGGCGGTAGAACCAGTCCATCGCCTGGCGGGTGAGGATTTTGCCCTCGGCGTTCTCGTGGACGGAGGGGAGGTCGTTGTTGCCGGTGAGGGCGCCGTAGAGGAGGAGCTGGAGGCGCGCCTGCGGGCCCCCTTCGTCGCGGAGGCGGAGCGCGGCGCAGGCAGCGAGGTTGCCGCCCGCGCTGTCGCCGGCGAGGGCGAAGCGGGAGCCGTCGGCGTTCAGTTCGGCGGCGTGGTCGACGGCCCAGCGGACGGCGGCGACGCAGTCATCGAGCTGGGCGGGCGGGGTGTGCTCGGGCGCGAGGCGGTAGTGGACGCTGACGACGACGGCGCCGGCGCCCTCGGCGAGTTCGGCGCAGAGTTTGGTGTGCGTGGCGGGCGAGCCGATGACCCAGCCGCCGCCGTGGAAGTAGACGACGAGGGGGAACGGACCGCTGCCGGCGGGGGTGAAGATTTTGACCGGAATCTCGCCGGCGGGGCCGGGGATGGTGCGGTCGGTGATGGTGACGGACTGGGGGAGCGGCTGGTTGAAGGCCTGGAAGGAGACCTCGGCGTTGGCGCGGGCGACCTGGGGTTCGAGTTCCCACAGGGGCGGGACGCCGGCCGCTTCGGCCTGGGCGGCCATCATCTGGAGCAGGGCTTCGACCTGGGGGTCCATCCGCTACGGTCCTCCTCGGGAGAGCTGTCGGGGGGACTCTACGGGGATGGGGAGAGGGGGGCAAGAGGAGTTGGGAGTTGGGAGTTGGGAGTTGGGAGTTGGGAGTTGGGAGGCGGGAAGCGGGAGGCGGGAAGCGGGAGGCGGGAAGCGGGAGGCGGGAGGCGGAAGGCGGGAGGCGGGAGTCAGGTGGGGCGGGCGGTGAGGAACATGAGGCCCTTGGCGAGGACTTCGCCGACGAAGACGGCGCCCATGGCGATGTAGAGGAGGCCGGTGGCGCTCTGCATGGCGCGGATGCGGGTGGTCCGGTAGGCGAGGTAGGCGAGGATGATCGGAAAGACGAGGCCGACGCCGATACGGAGGTAGAGCACCGGGTTCTGGAAGAGGCCGACCTCGACGGGGTTGGCCGGGAGCGGGACTTCGCGGACGGGCACGATGAGGTTCACCGCGAGGACGAGCACCTGGAGGGCATGGGCGCCCAGGAGGATGAGGCAGAGGTCGCGCAGGGGCCAGGCGGGCAGGGCGCCCTCCGTGAGGTACCAGTGGCCCCACGTCATGGCGACGGAGACGGCGCCGAGGGCGAGGGTGCCGGCGAAGAGGCCGAGGAAGATGGCGGGATACCCCCAGGTCGGCGGGGCGAACATGATGGAGAGGAGGACGACGGCGGCGAGGCCTGCGACCGAGCCGACGATGCCGGCGATGCGCCCGAGCGGGTCCCAGCCCATGAACACGGCGAACATGTAGATCGCGGCCGTGATGGTGACGACCAGCAAGGCGGTGCGGAAGCGGGGGAAGGGGTCCGGGTCGATGGGATAGCCATCGACGTCGGGGCCGATGGCGAGCGAGGAAGCGGTCCAGAGGGCGAGGACGCCGGCGATGGCGATGCAGAGCGCCATGGTGAGGACGAAGCCGCGGGTGACGCCCCCGCGGAGGTCGCTGGCGAGGGTGACCCAGAGGCTGCCGATGGTGAGCTCGGTGAGGATGATGAGGAGGGTGTAGGGCAGGGCCTCGACGTTCACCGGTTCGAGTGTAGGGTGCGGCCTGCCAAGGGTCAGGTGCGGGCGCCGGCGAACTGCCTGCGGGCGACATCGACCGCGCCGGGAAGGAGCGCGAGGACGGCGTCGATCTCGGCCTCGGTGGTGGCTTCGCCGAGGGAGAAGCGGATGCTGCCGACAGCGCGGCGGATGGGGACGCCCATCGCCATGAGGACGTGCGACGGCTCCCAGGTGGAGCTGCTGCAGGCGCTGCCGGAGCTGACGGCGACGCCGCGCTCGTCGAGGGCGGCGACGAGTGCGTCGCTTTCGAGGCCGCCGAAGGCGACGTTGAGGATGTTGGGGAGGCAGTCGACCTGGCAGCCGTTGACCTGGACGTCGGGGATTGCGGCGAGGATGCCGTCGCGCAGGCGGTTGCGGAGGGCGAGGACGCGGGCTGAGCGCTCGCGGGTGCCGGAGGCGGCGGCTTCGAGGGCGGCAGCCGCGCCGACGATGCCGGCGACGTTTTCGGTGCCGGCGCGCTTGTGCATCTCCTGCCCGCCGCCGAGGAGGAGGGGATGGAAGGGGGTGGCGCGCCGGAGGTAGAGGATGCCGGTGCCCTTGGGGCCGCCGAATTTGTGGGCCGAGAGCGAGAGGGCATCGACGCCGAGCGCTTCGACGTCGATGGGCAGCCAGGCGGGGGCCTGGACGGCGTCGGTGTGGAGGATGACCCGGTGGCCGCCGGGGGCGGCGCGGCGGCGGAGCAGGGCGGCGATCTCGGCGATCGGCTGGATGGTGCCGACTTCGTTGTTGGCGAGCATGACGCTGACGAGGATGGTGCCCGGGCGGAGGGCGCGTTCGAGCTCGCCGAGGGAGACGCGGCCGGCGGCGTCGCAGCCGATGGTGGTGACATCGAAGCCGAGCTCTTCGAGGAAGGCGGCGGCGTGGAGGCCGGCGTGGTGCTCGATGGCGCTGGTGATGATGTGGCTGCCGGCGCCGGCGCGGCGGAGCGCGTAGCTGATGCCGAAGAGGGCGGTGTTGATGCTCTCGGTGGCGCCGCTGGTGAAGATGACTTCGGAGGGGCGGGCGCCGAGGCAGGCGGCGACGGCCGCCCGGGCTTCGTCGAGGGCCTGCTGGGCATCGCGGCCGACGGCGTAGAGGCCGCTGGGGTTGCCGAAGCGGACATCGAGGAAGGGGGCCATCGCTTCGCGGGCGGCGGGCCGCAGCGGGCTGGTCGCAGCGTAATCGAGGTAGATCATGCGGCGGCTTCCAGCGTAGCAGAGGGCGGGGCGATTGACGGGCGGGCGGGCGCGCGTGCAGGCTTTCGGCCATGCCGGAGGAATCGCTGCTGACCGACGAGGTGCGGGCGCTGGTGGGCCGGGAGACGCGGCTGGGCCGGGTGCAGGTGACGGCGCGCGCGTTCCGGCGGGCGCACGAGGTATACGCCGGGGGGCCGCCGGCGCGGGTGCCGGCAGAGGGCGACGCGGTGCCGGGGTACGTCATCACGGGGCTGGAATCGGAATCGGAGGCGCCGGCGTTCCCGGACCTGCTGCCGAATTCGCTGCTCATCGCGAACGAGTGGAGCTTCGAGCGGCCGCTGCGGATGGGCGAGTGGCTGGAGATGGTGCACCGGGTGACCGACGTGCGGGAGCGGTTCGGCGGGCGGTTCGGCTACAGCATCGACGTGCTTTCGGAGACGGCCTTCTACGACGCAGCGGGGCGGCTGGCGGCGCGGAGCGGCCGGACGATGACGCAGTATTCGGCCGCGGAAGCGGCGGGCGGAGGCGAGGAGTGAGCGGGGCGCCGCTGTTCCGGGAAGGCGAGGAGCTGGGGCCGGTCGAGCTGCGGCCGGACCAGGGGCAGGTCATTCGGTATTGCGCGCTGCAGTGGGCGTTCCCGCCGTTCTTCTACGACGAAGCGGCGGCGCGGGCGCACGGCATGCCGGGGACGATCGTGCCCGGGCCGCTGAAGGTGGGGCTGCTCTACCGGGCGGTAGAGGGGTGGCTCGGCGGCCGGGGGTGGGTGCGGCAGGTGCGGGCGGCGCACCGGCGGCCGGACCTCGTGGGGCGGCCGGTGGTCATCGCGGGCAGGGTCGTGCGCGTGTACGAGGAGGACGGCGCGCAGCGGGCCGACCTCGAACTCGCGATCATCAACGAAGAAGGGCAGCCGAGCGTGCGCGGGTTCGCGGTGGTGGAAGCGGGGAGCAGGGAGGAGGAATGAGGGAGGACGGAGTTGGCAGTGAGCGCGCGAGTGACCTGGACCGGTCCGCGGAGGAGGGGCGGCGGCGGGTGCGGGAGGCGCTGGCGGGCTTCGAGGACGTGGAGGAGCGGCTGAGCCACGGCGAGGCGGCGTGGTTCGTGCGGGGCGGGCGGCAGGTGGCGATGTTCGCGGACCGGCACCACGACGACCGGGTGGCGGTGTGGATTGCGGCGGCGCCCGGCGCGCAGGAGGCGCTGACGGCGGCGCAGCCGGGCCGGTACTTCCGGCCGCCGTATGTGGGGCACCGCGGCTGGGTGGGGGCGTACCTCGACACGGACTGCGACTGGGAGGCAATCGGCGGGCTGCTGGCGCTGGCAGTGGAGCTGGCGCGCGCGAGCGGCCGGCGCCGAGCGTAACCGCGAGGTTTGGTCCGTTGGCGCGGGGATGGCGATAATGCCCGCGAAGTTCACGCCGGGGGGCGCCGGATGCACCGGGAAGACGCCTGGCAGATTTTGACCGAGTACGCGCAGGAGGAGCGGACCCGCAAGCACGGCCTCGCCGTCGAGGCGGTGATGCAGGCCTACGCGCGGCTGCTGCACGAGGACGAGGAGACGTGGGGCATCGTCGGGCTGCTGCACGACTTCGACTGGGAGATCCACCCGACGGAGGAGCTGCACCCGATGGAGGGGTCGAAGCTGCTGGCGGCGCGCGGCGTGCCGGAAGATATCCGGTACGCGATCCTGTGCCACGCGCCGTTCCTCGGGCTGGAGTACCGCTCTACGATGGACCGGGCGATTTACGCCTGTGATGAGCTGAGCGGGTTCGTCATCGCGTGCGCGCTGGTGAAGCCGGGGAAGTCGCTTTCGGAGGTCGACCCGGCGTCGGTGCGCAAGAAGATGAAGGACAAGGCGTTCGCGCGGAGCGTGCGGCGCGAGGATCTCATCAACGGGGCGCGCGACCTCGGCGTCGAGCTGGACGAGCACATCCGGTTCGTGACGGAGGCGTTGAAACCGGTGGCACACAAGCTGGGGGTGAATCCATGAGGGCTGAACAGATCCCGGACCGGAACATCGGGATGGAGATGGTGCGCGTCACGGAGGCAGCGGCGCTGGCGGCGGCGCGCTGGATGGGGCGCGGCGACAAGAACGGCGCGGACAAGGCGGCGGTGGACGCGATGCGGCTGATGCTGGACACGGTGGCGATGGACGGCGTGATCGTCATCGGGGAAGGCGAGAAGGACCAGGCGCCGATGCTCTACAACGGCGAGCGGGTGGGCAACGGGAAGGGGCCGCAGATGGACGTGGCGGTGGACCCGCTGGAGGGCACGCGGCTGACGGCGATGGGGCGGCCGGGCGCGGTGAGCGTCATCGCCTGCGCGCCGCGGGGGACGCTCTACAGCCCGAAGGACATCTTTTATATGGAGAAGATCGCGGTGGGGCCGGAGGCGAAGGGGTGCATCGACCTCTCGGCGCCGGTGCAGTGGAACCTCGAGCAGGTGGCGAAGGCGAAGGGGATGCCGGTCGAGGAGCTGACGGTGATCATCCTCGACCGGGACCGGAACACGGAGATCGCGGACCAGGTGCGGGCGGCCGGCGCGCGGATCAAGTTCATCACGGACGGCGACGCGCCGGCGGCGATTTCGACGGGCATCGCGGGCTCGGGCGTGGACGTGATGCTGGGCATCGGCGGCTCGCCGGAGGGCGTGATCGCAGCGGCGGCCCTGAAGTGCCTGGAAGGGGATTTCCAGGGCCGGCTCTGGGCGCGGGACGAGGATGACCGGCGGATGGCGAAGGAGCTGGGGCTCGACCTCGACCGGGTGCTGACGATCGACGACCTCGTGCAGAGCGACGACGTATTCTTCGCGGCGACGGGCGTGACGGGCGGCGAGCTGCTCGCGGGGGTGGAGTTCACGCCGCGGGGCGCGGTGAGCGAGTCGCTGGTGATGCGGTCGCGCTCGGGGACGATCCGGCGGATCCGGGCGGAGCACCACTGGCGGAAGCTGCAGGGGATGAACAACGGCGGCTGAGGCCGGGCGTCTCGGAGGCTGCGGCGAATTTTCCGCCGCGGGCCGGAATGCGACAGCAGGTGACGCAGCGGGGGCCGAGACTGCGGCAGGTTTCGCCGGGGCCGGGCCGCGGCTGCGGCGGGCGCGGGAGGAATTGTTGAGGTGCTTACCCGATTCTTCCCCGCGTTAGCCGGTTTCGTGCGAGACTAGCCGCGTGAACGGGACGAAGCTCGTGCTGTTGATGGTCGGCGGCGCAGCGGCCATCGTGCTGGTCTTCCAGGCGCTCAACCAGTGGGGTTGAGGGCCGGGAAGCGGCCGGCAAAAGTTACAGACCGTTTACACGGCACCGGCCAGAAGCGCCGGAGAATTCGTTGACCCTATTTCTGCGCGATTCCTACACTGCCGGGAGATGAGGAGATGCCATATGGAGCGTAGATCCCTTCGACGCATGGCGCTCGGGCTCGTGCTCGGGGCGCTGACGATCATCCCGGTGGCCTCGGCTTCGGCCGGGAGCATGCCGGGGCAGGGGCAGCAGGCAGTGGAGGGCCGCGGGTTCGACCACGTGGCGGTGCTGCCGGCGCTGCTGCCGAACAGCAAGGAGAACACCAGCACGATCGCGCAGAACAACGGGACGGCCCCGGCGACGATCGTGATGGACATCTACACGCCGGGCGGCGTGCTGATCCCGTCGGCGACGGTCGCGTACAGCAACGTGCCGCCGGGCGGCACCCGGGTGTTCGCGCAGGCGATCAACACGGGCCTGACGCCCGGCTTCCGCGGCGTGGGCGTGATTTCGAGCGACCAGCCGATCAACGCGCTGCTGGTGCGCGACATCGAATCGAACGTCAACTACGCGAAGTCGTACTCGATTCACAACGCGTACGCGACGGGCGGCACGAAGGTGACGCTGCCGTACGTGGCGAACGCGCTGAACGGGCTGTACAACACGCGCTTCGCGATTGCGAACACGGGCAACGCCGAGGCGTGCGTGACGATCACGTATTCGTTCCCCGGGACGGCGCAGCCGCCGGTGGTGGATAGCGGCTCGGGCTCGCTCGCGTGCTCGGGCGGCGGCTACCGGATCCCGGTGGGCGGCCAGATCGCCTTCGCGCCGAACAACGTGGACGGCGCCATCCCGATGCCGGCTTCGACGCAGAACCGGCTGATGGCGGCGACGCTGCAGACCTCGAGCTCGACGATTACGGTGGCGGTGGACGCCTACCTGAGCGGCGGGCTGCGGAAGCTGGCCTCGTACGACGGCTTCATCGTGGAGCCGGCCAGCGCGAGCGACCTGGGCACGCAGATTTCGATGCCGCTCGCCATCAAGCTGGACGGCTTCTACACCCAGTACCTGCTTTCCAATCCGAACCCGACGGCGGCGACGGCGACGATTACCTACGTCGGCAACACGGGCACGTACACGGTGAACCTGAACATCCCGGCGAACGGGACGGCGAGCCACAGCGTTTACGAGACGGTCGGCGGCATCCCGGAGGGCTTCGTGGGCGCTGCGACGATTACGTCGAGCCAGCCGATCGCGGCGGTGCTGTTCCGCTCGAAGATGACGGCGCCGGGCAGCTTCGTGGACGAGGACCTGTACACGGCGGTGAACGGCATCCCGGTGAACAAGGCGACGACGACGGCGAAGCTGCCGCTCATCTTCCGCCGGGCGTACAAGACCGGGAGCTTCAGCGGCTACAACACGTGGGTGAGCGTGAGCGTGGCGGACGGCGGCACGGCGAACGTGACGATCACCGCCATCAACGACACCTCGAACTCCGCGCCGGGCTGCAACGCGCCGGGCACCTACACGACGACGAAGACGATCACCGGGTCGTTCATCTTCTACCAGAACGCGGAGACGGATACGGGCCTCGGCTCCTCGCCGCCGGCCTGCTTCTGGGGCGGCATGACGATTACCTCGGACCGGCCGATCGTGGTCATCGCGAACGCGACGAACGACCTGAACCGGGGCGACAACGACGGCCTCTACAACGCCTTCAGCAACTAGCCCCGGCTGAACCGGGAACGACGACGCCGGCGCCCGCAGTGATGCGGGCGCCGGTTCGTTTTGCAGGGGACGGCGCGGGTTCGCCGGAGGGCGGGGCGGCCGTACCATGGGGTGCGGTGTCGATTGCGTTCGGCGGAATCGTTGCGCTGTTCTTCCGCGGGCTGAACCTGGTGGTGGCGCTGGGGCTGGTCGCGCTCTGCTCGTACGAGCTGGAGAAGGGCGACTACGGGCGGTTCGTGCTGGGGCTGACGTTCGTGGGCATCGTGAACGCGGCAACGGGCGGGCTGACGGCGGCGACGGCGTACCAGGTCGCGAACCGGCGGCGCCGGCCGGGGGAGGCGCTGGCGAACGGCGGGGTGCTGGGCGGCGGGCTGGGGCTGCTGGCGATCGGGGGCGGGCTCGTTGCGGGGAGCTGGTTTGCCGGGGAGGCACGGCAGGAGGCGCTGGCGGTCGGCGCGGCCTGCGCAGCGGTGGTGGTGAACAGCGTGGTGGCGGGCGTGTTCCTCGGGCGCGAGGCGTTCGTCCGGTACAACCTCGCGCTGGTCTTTCCGCCGCTGTTCGCGCTGGCCGCGATCGCGGCGGCGTTCTTCGTGTTCGGGGAGCGGACGCCTTCGGCGGCGCTGTGGGCGTACGCCAGCGGCTGGTGGGCGGCGATCGCGGTGCTGCTGCTCTCGGGCGGGGCGAGCGGACTGCGGGGCGCGCGGCTGGAAGCGGCGATGGCGGCGGCGATCGGGCGGTTCGCGCTGCTGGCGGGCGTCGCGAGCGGGATTTCGTACCTGAACTACCGGGCGGACCTGTTCGTGGTGCGGCACTTCGAGGGCGAGGAAGGGGTGGCCGTGTACTCGCTGGCGGTCTACCTGGCGGAGTCGGTCTGGCAGGTGAGCGGGTCGCTCGCGCTGGCGACGTACGCGCGGGTGGGGTCGCTTTCGCGGCCGGAAGCGGCGGCGCTGACGGCGCGGGTGATGCGGCACACGGTGGTGCTGCTGGGGGTGATCTGCGGGGGGCTGTTCGCAGCGTCGTGGACGATCGAGGCGGTGGTGTTCCCGAAGTACGACGGGATGGCATCGGCGCTGCGGTTCATCCTGCCGGGGGTGCTGCTGTACGGGCTGGCGCAGTCGTTCTCGGGGTTCTACACATACCAGCGGGGGCTGCCGTGGGTGTCAGCGGTGGTGGCGGGTGCCGGGCTGGCGCTGGACATGGCGTTTGCGTTCATGCTGGTGCCGCGGATGGGGGTGGACGGGGCGGCGCTGGCGAGCGCGCTGGCCTACAGCCTGGCGATTCTCGGCGGGCTAGCCGTGTTCATGCGGCAGGAGGGGATTGGGCCGGCGGGGGTGTTCGGGTTCGGCCGGGCCGAGCTCGACGACTACCGCGCGCTGTTTAGCCGGATCCGCGGGGGGCTGGCGCGGGCGCAGGGGTAGCGGCGGGGCAGAGGGCGGGGTCCGGCCGCGGGATGGGGATGGGGAGGCCGGTATCGGGGTCGGGCAGGACGAGCATGGGAACGCCGAAGACGCGCTCGAGCGCCTCCGGGTCGAGGACGGCGGACGGGGGACCATCGAAGGCGACCTGGCCGTCGCGGATGGCGATGATGCGGCTGGTGAAGCGGCCGGCGAGGGCGAGGTCGTGGAGGACAGCGACGATGGTGATGCCGCGGGCATTGAGCCGGCGGAGGAGGTGCATGACCTCGACCTGGTGCGCGACATCGAGGAACGTGGTCGGCTCATCGAGGAGGAGGATGCGGGGCTCCTGGGCGAGGGCCATGGCGATCCACGCGCGCTGGCGTTCGCCGCCGGAGAGCGCCGCGAGGGGGCGGTCGGCAAGGGCGAGGGCGTCGGTGGCTTCGAGGGCCCATTCGACGGCCTCGATATCGTGGCGGGTGACGCGCTGGAGGAAGCCCTGGTGGGGGGTAGCGGCCGCGGAAGGCGAGTTCGCGGACGGTGAGGTCGAGGCCGGAGGACGGGGCCTGGGGGAGGATGGCGAGGACGCGGGCGACGTGGCGGGAGTTCATCGCGCGGATGTCGCGGCCGTCGAGGAGGACGCGGCCGCTGCGCGGGGGGTGGAGACGGGCCATGCCGCGGAGAAGGGTGCTCTTGCCGCTCCCGTTCGGGCCGAGGATGGCGACCATCTCGCCGGCGACGATGTTGAAGGAGACGTCGCGGACGACATCGCGGCGGCCGTGGGCGAGGGTCAGGCGTTCGACGGCGAGATTCATCGGAAGCGGACCAGGTAGAGGAGGAACGGGGCGCCGATGGCGGCGGTGATGATGCCCATCGGCACTTCGGCGGGCCGGATGATGAGGCGGGCGCCGAGGTCGGCGAGGACGACGAGGATGGCGCCGTAGAGGGCGCTGAAGGGGATGACGAGGCGGTTGTCGTGGCCGATGGTGTAGCGGGCGATGTGCGGGCAAACGAGGCCGACGAAGCTGACGAGGCCGGCGACGGAGACGGCGGCGGCGGTGAGGATGCCGACGCAGGCGAGGACGAGGAGGCGGGTCCGGTCGGTGAGGAGGCCGAGGCCGGCCGCGACGTCATCGCCGAGGGCGAGGATGTTGAGGCGGCCGGCGAGCGCCACGGCGCCGAGGATGCCGACGGCGAACCAGGGCAGGGCGGCCCAGAGGTCGCGCCATTCGGAGCCGTAAAGGCCGCCGGCGAGGAAGCCGAGGCTCGTTTGCAGGAAGGTGCGGGAGCTGGCGAGGAGGCCGACGATGGCGGCGCCGAAGAAGGCGGAGAGGGCGACGCCGGCCAGCGTCAGGCGAAGGGGCGAGACGGCGCCGCGCCACGCGATGACGTAGAGGATGCCTGCACCGACGAGACCGCCGACGACGCAGGCGATGGCGATCGCCCACTGGGGCGACTGCGGGTCGTAGACGATGAGGCTGGCGCTGGCGAGGCCGCAGGCGGCGGTGACGCCGAGGATGGTGGGGTCGGCGAGGGGGTTGCGGGTGACGCCCTGGAGGAGCGCGCCGGCCACGGCGAGGCCAGCCCCGACGATCATGGCATCGAGGAGGCGGGGGTAGCGGATCTGCCAGACGACGTTGCGCGCGAAGACGTCATCGGCGGAGGTGAGGCCGGACCAGACGTCGCCGGGGCTAAGCCGGACCGCGCCGAACATGAGGCTGGCGTAGCCGGCAGCCGCGAGGATGAGGAGGCCGACGGCGAGGATGGCGAGCGGGCGCCACGCGGTACCCGGGAGCGCCCGCGGCGGGGCGCTCCCGGCGGAGCTTGCGGTGGGGGCGGCCATGTTCGCCATCGTACGGCGGCCGGGAGGCTGGCGCCCGCGTCGGCTACTGACCCGAGACGGCCTTCGCGACGGCTTCGAAGGCGAGCTTCACGCGCGGCCCGGGCGCCTGGACGAAGAGTTCGACGTCGGAGTCGACGACGTGATTGCTGGTGACCGCCTTCAGGCCGCGGAACGGCGAGATGGTCGGAATGAGGGTGGCAAGCCGCGGAGCGGGCGGCGGGGCGGGGGTGATGGCGAAGATGTAATCCGGGTTGAATTCGACGAGCTTTTCGGGGGCGATGGTGGCGTAGCCGGGGAACGGGCCGGCATCCGGCAGCGCGTCGGCAGGGTTGGTGATGCCGAGCTCTTTCAGGATGTCGCCGGTGTAGCTGGTGCTCTTGGCGGCGTAGAGGGTCTGGTCGCGGTCGGAGAGGATGGCGACGGCAGAGACGTTCTTGCCTTCGAGCGCTTTGCGGGCATCGGCGAGGGACTTTTCGATGTCGGCGATGACCTTGTCGGTGGTCGCGGTCGCGTTGAGGGCCGTGCCGACGAGGCGGAGCGCATCGAGCACCTGTTTGTAGCTGTTCGCGCCGGCGAAGATGACCGGCACGGGAAGGCCTTCGAGCGGCTGGCGGAGAGCCGGCTGGGCGTGAATGACGGAGTCGGCGATGACGAGGTCGGGCTTGAGGGCGAGGATGGCCTCGAGGTTGGGCTGGTAGGCAGTGCCGACGGCCTGGGCGGACTGCGCTTCGGGCGGGTAGTTGGCGGTGGACGGCCGGCCGGCGACGGTCTTGCCGGCGGCGTAGACGAGTTCGACGGCGGTTGGGCTGACGGCGACGATGGTCTTCGGCTCGGCCTTGATTTCGACCTTGCGGCCGAGCATGTCGGTCACGGTGACGGGGTAGGCCGCTGCCGGGGAGGGCGATGCGGGTGCGGCGGTTGCCGTTTCGCCGGCGGCGGGCGTGGCGGCGGTATCGTCATCGTCGCCGCCGCAGGCCGCGGCAAGCAGGGCGGTGGCGGCCAGGGATGCGGCGGCGCCGAGGAGCAGAAGACGTCGGAGGGAACCTTTCATTTCTTCAAGACCTTCCTCATTCGCTTCGAGTTGAAGAACTTTGGACCAGTATACCGAGCGTTGGCGTCCCGTCACGGGGCGGGAAAGGCGGAGCAGCGGAGCTGACTGCGCGATGCGGGGGGCGTGTGCGACGATGGAGTGGACTTCGAAGCTGGAGCTGTTTGCGTGTCGCATCCGCCGCTGCCGTCGTTGCCGGGTTCACCGAAGGAGCTTGAGGGCGTCGAGAAGGCGCTGCTGGCGCTGTCGTACGGGGTTCACGTGATCGGGTCGCGGGCGGCGGACGGGACGCTGAACGCGATGCTGGCGGACTGGGTGATGCAGGTGTCGTTCCGGCCGCGGCTGCTCGCAGTTTCGATTGAAAACGACGCGCGAACGCTGCGGTTCATCCGGGAGACGGGCGCGTTCACGGTGAACCTGCTGCACGAGAAGGACGGGATTCACATCGCGCGGAAGGTCGTGATGCCGTCGGAGGCGAAGAAGGTGCGCGGGCGGCCGGAGGAGATGGCGAAGCAGGTGATCGACAAGCTGGCCGACATCCCGTACGGGCTGCACGAGAACGGCTGCCCGGTGCTCGACCAGGCGCTCGGGTGGATCGCCTGCAATGCCGTGGAGTTCTTCCCGGTCGGGGACCACACGCTGGTCATCGGCGAGTGCGTGGATGGGGAGCGGCTGCGGCCGGGGGAGATGCTGATCGAGCGGGACCTTGGCTGGGAGTACGCCGGCTGAGCGTGCGGCGAATCGTCAGGGACCTGCCTCGGCGAAGAGGTCGGCGAGGGGGAGTTCGAAGCCGGGGACGGGGAAAGCCGCGTTCTCGGACGTAAGCGTATCGCGGGCGCTGTAGGTGTGGGCGTCGCCGCCCGGCCGGTGCACGGTGACCGTGCGGTTCCGGGGCCGGACGATCCAGACGCGCTCGGCGCCGCCATCGAGGTAGAGCTCGATCTTCTGTGCGACGTCGGCTTCCCGGTCCTCCGGCGACATGATTTCGATGGCGAGCGTGGGCGCGCCCCTCGACGTAGCGGTCGGAGAGCGGGGCGTTCACGCGCTCGGGGGCGCGCCACGCGACATCGGGGGCGAGGACGGTATCCGGGCGGGACGCGACGCGGAAGCCGGTTTCCACGTGGATGCGGCCGAGCCCGCGCGGTTTCACGAAGTTGCGGATGACGCTGACGCGGTCAGCGGCGATGGCGCCGTGCCGCTCTCCGACCGGCATGTGCTCGACAACCCTGCCTTCGACCAGTTCGAGACGGCCGCCGTGGGGCGGGTCGGGAAGCTGCCAGAATTCGTCGGCCGTGAGCAGGGCCGGCGCCGGGCCGGGCTGAGCGATCATGCCGCGATGATACCAGCGGCAGGCTCAGGCAGCGTCAGGCTTCGGCGAAGAGCTCGGCGAGGGGGGGGTTCGAAGCCGGGCTCTGGGAACGCCGCGTCCTCGGACGTGAGGGTGTCGCGGGCGCTGTAGGTGTGAGCATCGCCGCCCGGCCGGTGGACGGTGACCGTCCGGTTCCGGGGCCGGACGATCCAGACGCGCTCGGCGCCGCCGTCGAGGTAGAGCTCGATCTTGCGTGCGACGTCGGCTTCCCGGTCTTCCGGGGACATGATTTCGATGGCGAGCGTCGGCGCGCCTTCGACGTAGCGGTCAGAGAGCGGCGCATCGAGCCGGTCGCGGGCGAGGAAGGCGACATCCGGGGCGAGCACGGTGTCCGGGCGCGAGGCGACGCGATAGCCGACCTCGGCATGGACTTCTCCGAGCCGGTTCGGGCGGACGAAGGCGGCGAGGGCGGCAGCGATCGCAACGGCGATGGCCCCATGGAGACGACCAACGGGCATGTGCTCGACGACCCTCCCTTCGACCAGTTCGAGACGGCCGCCGTGGGGCGGGTCGGGAAGCTGCCAGAAACTCGTCGGCCGTGAGCAGGGCCGGCGCCGGGCCGGGCTGGGCGCTCATGCGGCGATGATACCAGCGGCAGGCTCAGTCGCGCGGGAGGCCGAGGCCGCGCTGCGCGATGATGTTCCGCTGGATTTCGCTGGAGCCGCTGTAGATGGTCGGCGCGACGTTGACGAGGTGGCCTTTTTCGAACACGCCGTTGGCGACGGCGTATTTCGAATCGGGCTCGAGCGCGCCGGCGGGCCCGAAGAGGTTGACGCCGAAGTTGGTGATGCGCTGCGCGAGCTCGGTGGCGAAGACTTTGATGACAGAGGCCTCGTAGTTCGGGATGCGGCCTGCTTCCTGCATCCAGGCGATGCGGTAGGCGAGGAGCCGGCCGGTTTCGTTCGCGACCCAGAGGTCGGCGAGGCGGTGGCGGAGGACGTCGCGGTAGGCTTCGCCGGTGCGGCGCTCGCGCCAGAGCTGCATGAGGAGCTCGAGCTGGCGCTGGTTGGCGGCGATGGAGGCGACGTTGGAGCGCTCGAAGTCGAGCAGCGTCATCGCGACGTACCAGCCGCGGTTTTCTTCGCCGACGCGGTTGCGGACCGGGACGCGGACGTCTTCGAAGAAGACTTCGTTGAACTCGTGGTAGCCGGCCATGTTGACGAGCGGGCGGACGGTGATGCCCGGCGTCTTCATGTCGACGAGGAGGAAGGAGATGCCCTTGTGCTTGGGGGCGTCGGGGTCGGTGCGGACGAGCAGGAAGCACCAGTCGGCGTGGTGGGCGCCAGTGGTCCAGATTTTCTGGCCGTTGACGACGTAATCGTCGCCGTCACGGACGGCGCGGGTCTGGAGGCTGGCGAGGTCGGAGCCGGCGCCCGGTTCGGAGTAGCCCTGGCACCAGATGACTTCGGCGTTGGTGATGCGCGGGAGGTGTTCGGCCTTCTGCTCGGGGGTGCCGTGAACGATGAGGGTGGGGCCGATCATGCCGACGTTGAAGACGCGGCCGCCGTCCGGGGCGCCGGCGTAGGAGAGCTCTTCGCTGAAGATCATCTGGTTGATGTGGCTCCAGCCGAGGCCGCCGTATTCCTTCGGCCAGGCCGGGGCGATCCAGCCTTTCTTCGCGAGCTGCTTGTTGAAGGCGAGCTGTTCTTCCCAGTTCTCCTGCGAGGTCGGGCGGACGGGCCCGGTGCCGCGGTTGGGGAGAGCCCCGGCGAGGAAGTCGCGGACTTCCTTCCGGAGGGCTTCATGCTCGGCGGTGAACTTGAATTCCATGGCGGCCTCCTCGCGGACGACGGGTTACGGACACCAGATTACCGCAGGGTAGGCACTGGCGCAGGTGAGCGAATGGCGTAGGATTCGGCGGCGAATCGCGCGGAGGGCATGAGCGAGTGAGCAACGCGGCGCGGCGGCGCCTGAATGTGTTTTTCGACGTCGATAACACGATCATCACGTGGGACGTGAAGCTGCGGCCGGGCGTGCGGGAGGTGTTCGCGGCGCTGCGGGAGGACGGGCATACGGTCTACCTGTGGAGCGGGATGGGGCCGCGGTGGGAGGTGGTGCGGCGGTTTTCGCTGCACGAGCACATCGAGGATTGCTTCTGGAAGCCGCTGACGGACCACCACAACCGGCTGCGGGAGCTCGGCATCCCGGTGTGGCCGGACTTCGTCATCGACGACCACCGGGAGGTGGTGGAGGCGTTCGCGGGGGTGCAGGTGCCGGAGCCGCTGCTGCCGCTCGAGCGGGACCGGGAGATGTGGCGCGTGCTGGAGGCGGTGCGGGCGTTCGCTGCAGGCGGGTGAGGCGCGGCAGCGTGACTGCATGGCGCACGCACGATGCATGCACGCCGGCAGCGGAATGGTGGCATACTAACAGCATGGCAACGCTGACGATTCGGAACGTCCCTGATGAGCTGTACGCGGCGCTGAAGGAGCGCGCCCGGCGGAACAGGCGGAGCCTGAACCAGGAGGTGCTGGCGCTGCTGGAGGGGGAGTGCGGCCAGCCCGGCGAGCGCCGGCCGACGCGGGACGAGCTGCTGGCGGAGGTGGATGCGCTGCGGGCGAAGTGGGCTGGCCGGCGGCTGACGACGGCTGAGGAACTCGAGACGTGGCGGCGGGAGGGCAGGGCCTGATCGTCGTCGACGTCATGGTGCCGGCGTACCTGTTGCTCCCGGTCGCGGATGCGACGTTCGAGGAGCAGGCCCGGCGGCTGCTCGAACGGGAACCGCGCTGGGTCGCGCCGAACCTGTGGGTTTCCGAGTTCCTGAACATCTGTGCGGGCCACCTGCGCGCAGGCCGGATGACGTTCGACGAGGCGGCGCACGCAGTGGACGCAGCGCAGCGGCTCATCGTTACGCTCCCTGTCGAGCCTGGGCCGGTCATGGAACTCATACCGAATTCCCGCTGTTCGGCCTACGACCTCGCGTACGTGGCGGCGGCGCGGGAGCTCGGGGTGCCGCTGGTGACGGGCGACCGGCAGGTGCTCGCGGAGTTCCCGGGCGTGGCGGTGACGCCGGGAGCGTGGCTGGAGCGGGCGGGCTGAGCGGCAGGGACCGGAGCGGCGGCCGCCCGTAGAATGCGGGGCACACCCTGCGCCGGGAGCTGCACCGATGGAGTACACGTCGATCCTGTACGAGGTCGAGGACCGGGTCGCGACGATCACGCTGAACAAGCCGGAGCGGCTGAACGCCTTCGACGACGAGATGCTGACGGAGTGGGCGGATGCCATCCGGCGGGCGGACCAGGACCGCGGCGTCGGTGCGATCATCATCACGGGGGCGGGGCGCGGCTTCTGCAGCGGGATGAACGTGGCGGCCGAGGCGGGCGGCCAGGGCGTGCTCCGGACGCAGTCGACGGTGGCGGATCGGCGGCACAGCCTGCGCGACCGGGTGCACCCGATCCCGCGGGCGCTCATCCAGCTAGAGAAGCCGTACATCGCGGCGATCAACGGGGCGGCTGCGGGCGCGGGGATGGATATGGCGACGATGGCGGATATCCGGTTCGCGGCCTCGACGGCGCGGATGGGGATGACCTACGTGCGCATGGGGCTCATCCCGGGCGACGGCGGGGCGTACACGCTGCCCCGCATCGTGGGGGTGCAGCGGGCGCTCGACCTCATCTGGACGGGGCGGATGATCACCGCGCAGGAGGCGCTCGAGATCGGTTACGTGCTGGCGGTGTACGAACCGGAGGAGCTGCTGCCGCGGGTGAAGGAGTACGCCCGGCAGATCGCGAAGGGACCGGGGGTGGCGGTGCAGCTTTCGAAGAAGCTGGTGTACCGGTCGGCGAACATCTCGTTCGACGAGCACCTGGACATGGCGCAGATGGCGATGTTCATCGCGCAGTCGACGGAGGACGCGCGGGAGGGCCCGCGGGCGTTCGTCGAAAAGCGGGAGCCGCAGTTCAAGGGGTACTAGCGGACGGGGCAAGAGGCCGGGGCCGGGGGCTGCTCAGCGGAGGTAGTTGAGCAGCGAAAGGTTCGAGGTTCGGCCGATGGCGCCGAGGGCGGCTTCGAGCGCGTTCTGGGCAGCGGTGAAGCGCACGATCGTCTCGGCGATGTCGATGTCTTCGACGCCGGCGCGGAGCTCCTGGAGGTTGGTATCGGTTTCGAGGGAGCGGTAGTTCGTCGCTTCGAAGCGGTTGAGGCGGGCGCCGACTTCGGCGCGGGCGTTGAGGACGCGCTCGAGGCCGGCATCGATGTCGGCGATGAACGGGCGGATTTGCGCGCCGGGCGCTCCGGACTGGAGCGCGTCGCGCAGCTGGATCATCTGGCCGAAGAGGTTGCCGAAGACGCGGTCGCCGATGATGTTGACGGGCACGACGTCGCGGGCGGAGACGCGGCGGAGGCGTTCGCCGTAGTCGCCCTGCCAGGTGACGGCCGCGGGCGGGCTGCCGCCGACGGCGTAGGCGGGCGTGTTCGTCTGGTGGCCGCTGAAGATGTAGACGCCGCCGAAGCTGGTGTTGGCGACCTGGGCGAGCTGCTCGATCAGCTGGTTGACTTCGGCAGCGACGCCCTGCCGTTCGGCGGGGCCGAGGGTATCGTTGGCGGCCTGGACGGTGAGCTCGCGGGCGCGCTGGAGGAGGTCGGTGGCGCCGCTGAGGGCGGCCTCGGTGACGTTGAGGAAGGCGGTGCCGTTTTCGAGGTTGCGGCGCATCTGGGCTTCGAAGGCGATGGACTTGCGGTAGTCCATGGCGAGCGCGGCGCCGGAGGGGTCGTCGCTGGCGCGGTCGATGCGGCGGTTCGTGGCGAGCTGGCGCTGGACGCGGTCCATGCGCTCGGCGGCGGAGGTGAGGTAGGCAACCTGGTTCTGGACGCGGGCCTGGTCGCTGAGTCGCATGCGGGCTACCTCGTGACGCCGGTGCGGTTGATGAGGGTATCGAGCATGTCGTCGATGACGGTGATGACGCGCGCGGCGGCGTTGTAGGCGTGCTGGGCGGCCTGGAGGTTCGTGACCTCTTCATCGATGTTCACGCCGTGGGTGGCCTGGCGCATGGTGTCGAGGTGGTCGACGAGCAGGCCGGCGGACTGCTCCATTCCGAGGGCGCGGTTGACGTCGGCGCCGAGGACGGCGACGAGGTTGGCGTAGAAGCTGCCGGGGGCGACGTCGACGCGGATGGTGTCGTTGCCGGGGGCAGTGAGGTCGGCGACCTGCTGGGCGGCCGAGTAGGTGCCGGTCACGGCGACGTGGAGGGTGGCGACCACGTTGGAGCCGTTCATGAAGGTGATGGTGCCGCCGGGGCTGGAGATGGCGGCGGCGGTGTAGGTGCCGATGGGGTTGCCGTTGTACTGGAGCTCGAGCGTGCCGGAGGCGGGCGGATTTTCGACGATGGTGTAGTTGCCGGACTGGAGGGAGCCGGCGACGGAGAGGCCGGTGAGCGTGACGCCCGCGGAGAGCGTCTCGCCGGTGACGAGGTTGGCGGAGGGGATGCCCGCGGCCATGTTGGGCTGGAGTTCGAGGCCGGCGATGCGGAGGGCGATGCTGGCATCGCCGGGGGCGTTCGGATTGGCGGCGGTGGCGATCTGGTGCGGGTTGGCAGCGAGGACGGGGTTGAGCTGGATGTCGGCGGCGCCGGTGCCCTGGAGGAAGTCGAGCCCGGTCGTGTTATCGAGGCCGTAGCCCTGGCGGTGGATCGTGTTGACACCGTTGATGATGCCCATCGCGAAGGCATCGAGCTTGCGCATGAGGTCGGGCAGGGCCTGGTCGCGCGCATCGAGCACGCCCTTGAGCTTGCCGCCATTCGCGACGACGTCGAAGCCGTCGACCTGCCAGGTGAGCTTCGTCATCGTGGGGTCGGCCGGGTCGGGACCGGCGACGATGGTGCGGGCGGTGGTGCCGAAGACCAGCTCGTGGGAGCCGAGGTAGACGGAGACCTCGCCGGTCTGGGATTCGCTGTACTGGATGCTGGCGACCTCACTGAGTTTGTCGAGGAGGAGGTCGCGGCGGTCGCGGAGGTCGTTGGCGCGTTCGCCGTTGAGTTCGACCTGCTTGATCTGGAGGTTGAGGCCGGCGATTTCGCGGGCGTAGGCGTTGATTTCGTCGCCGAGGGCGGTCACCTGCTGGTTGAGGTTGCGGCGCTGGAGGTCGATCTCGGCGTGGGCGGCCTGGACGCGGAGGGTGAACGTCTGGGCTGCGTGGACGAGCGCGGTGCGCGCAGCGGAGGATTCGGGCTCGTTGGCGACGTCGTGCCAGGCGGCCCAGAAGCGGGCGAGGAGGGCGGAGAGGCCGTCATCCGAGGGGTCGTTGAAGACGGCTTCGGCGTTGCGGAGGGGGGTGGAGAAGGCGGAGTGCTGGCCGCGGGCGGAGAGGGCCTGGCGCGCCTGGTAGTCCATGAAGGCGTCGCGGATGCGGTGGACGTCGCGGGCGTCGACGCCGAAGCCGGCGCGGCCGAGGAGGCTGTCGCGACTCGACCAGGCGGAGCCTTCGAGGCCGATGGGGCGCAGGAGGACGCGCTGGCGGGAGAAGCCGGGCGTCTGGGCGTTGGCGATGTTGTGGGCGGCGACGTCGACGGCGAGCTGGTGGGCCCGGAGGGCTTTGACGGCGGTATCGAGGCCGATGGAGAGGGCCATGGCTGTACCTCAGGCGGTCTTCGAGACGAAGCCGGAGCCCTCCTGCGGGGCGGCCTGGCCGGTCGGGCTATAGGTCGGGGAGGTATGGCCGGCGACGATGGCGGCCCAGCGGTCGCGGACGCGCATGGCGTTGAGCACGAGCCGGGCGTTGGCTTCCTGGACCTCGCGGAGTTCGAGGGCCCGGGCAGCGAGGCGTTCGCGGACGTCAGCGAACCCTTCCACACCGAGGTTCTCGGCATGCGCGGCGAGGTCATCGAGGGCGTGGAAGGCGAGGCCGACGGTTCTGAGCAAATTCAAACGATCGCTTTCGCGGGCTTCGATGCGGCGGACGGCCTCGAGCATCTGCTGGCTGACGGCTTCGACGCGGGGGTAATCAGCGGCGATGAGGGCGCGCTGCTCTTCGCGCGCGAGGCCCACGAGGGCAGCGAGGAGCTGCTCTTCGTCGCGCAGGATGGCGAGGGCCTCGCGCAGGAGGGCGGCACTCATGCGAGGTCCCCGGCGATGCCGTCGGCGAGGAGGCGGGCGGCGATTTCGCGGGCGTTGGAGGAGTAGGTGCCGTTGGCGATGGCGGCCTTGAGGGCAGCGACCTTCTCGGCGCGGACGTCGCGGGCGTCGGCGACGGCGCGGGCGGCCTCGGCGATGACGCGGACGCGGGGGGAGAGGCTGAGGACGTCGTGGCTGCCGCGGGCTCCCGCCGCCTGGCCGCCCGAGGCGGCGCTGCCGGCCTGGCCGGCGCCGTTGGGGCCGCCCGTCGGGTTGAGGTGTGCGCCGCCGAGGTTGAGTCCGTCGATGCGTGCCATGGGATGCCTCCTGGCGGGTGCTAGCGGGTGATGCGGGTGGCGAGCTCGAGCATGGCGTCGCCGACGGCGAACGTCTTTGCGCAGGCGCTGTAGGCGCGCTGGGCGACGATCATGCTGACGAACTCCTGGGCCACATCGACATTGGAGCTTTCGAGGGTGCCGGGCCGCAATGGGGCGAATCCCTGATCGCCGGGGGTGCCGTACTCGGGTTCGCCGCTGTTGAGGGTCGGGCGGTAGAGGCCGCCGCCGAGGAGTTCGAGGCCCGCGGGATTGGCGAACCGGGCGAGCGGGAGGCGGGCGATCTGCTGGGGCTCGCCGTTCTCATCGGCGGCGATGAGGAAGCCGTTGGGGTCGAGGAAGGGGGCGGTGAAGCCTTCCGGCAGGCGGATGGGGTCGCCGTTGATGTCGGGGACGATACGGCCGGCGTAGTCCACGAGGGTCCCTTCGCCGTCGAGGAGGAAGCCGCCGTAGCGGGTGAAGAGGGCTTCGCCGCCGCCGCCCCGGACGATGAAGAAGGCGCCGTCTTCGAGGGCGGCGTGGAGCGGCGAGTCGCTCGCGAGGAGCGCGCCGGGCTGGAGGAGGAGGTCGCGCGTGGTGGTCGCGACGCCGAGCCGGGAGGTCTCGGGCGCCGGGTCGGGGTCGGGGAGGCCCTGGTGGAGCGCGCGGAAGGCCTTGAAGCCGCTGGTGTTGGCGTTGGCGAGGTTGTGGGCGACGGTATCGAGGACGTTCTGGTTGTGGATGAGGCCGCTGGCGGCGGCGCCGAGGATGGTGGGCACGGGGCGGGACCTCCGGGTGGGCTAGAGGCGGCCGAGTTCGCCGGCGGCCTGATCGAGGGTGGTATCGAGGCGGGCGAGGACGGCCTGGCTGGCCTGGTAGACGCGCTGGACGGCGAGGAGCGAGGTGAGCTCTTCGACGAGGTTGGCGTTGGAGGATTCGAGGAAGCCCTGGCGGAGGCCGGGCCCGCCGACGGGCGGCTCGCCTTCGAACGGCTGGCCGAGGTCATCGGGCAGGGCCCGGAAGTAGGCTTCGCCGGCGCGTTCGAGCTGGAGCGGGGCGAAATCGCGGATGCGGAGGGCGGCGATCTCGTTGCCGGCGGCGTCCTGGATGGCGCCGTCGGGGGGTGACGGTGACCGGGTCGAGGGGGAGGGTGATGGGCTGGCCGTCTTCGCCGAGGACGAAATGCCCCGCGGAGGGTGACGAGGTTGCCGGCGGCGTCGCGCTGGAAGCGGCCGTCGCGGGTGTAGAAGACGTTGCCCTGGGCGTCGCGGATGGTGAAGAAGCCGGCGGAGAGGGCGAGGTCGAGTTCGAGGCCGGTCTGCCGGAGCATGCCCTGCTGGAAGTCGGTGACGAATTCGGCGACGAACTTGCCGGTGCCGATCTGGCCGACGACGGCCTGGATGCGCGCGGTGAGCGGCGCGGGGACGGGCGCCTGCTGGGAGAGGAGGACTTCCGGCAGGGGGCTGAGGGAGGCGATTTCGCGCTTGAAGCCGACGGTGTTGGCGTTGGCGATGTTGTTGGCGAGGACGTCCTGGTAGCGCCAGGCGGCTTCCATGCCGGTGAAGGCGGAGTAGAGGCCCTTGATCATGCGGAGTTCCTCCGGGCGAAGGTGAAGCGGAGCGCGACGAAGGCGAGGCCGCCGACGGCGAGCATGGTGAAGGCCGTGCGGGCGATGCGGGCGGCCAGGGATTCGGCCGGGCGTTCGCCGGTGTCGGGGAGGGTGCCCGGGCGGACGTCGCCGCGGGGGCTGCTGCCGTCGTCGGCGATGACTTCGAAGCGGCCGGCGATGGAGATGGTGGCCGGGAGCTGGTTCTCGGGGGCGGAGGCTGGCCGGGCGGCGACGACGAAGATGCGGTAGTCGTAGGAGGTGAGGCCCTGGAGGCGGGTATCGAGGACGCCGATGCCGTCGGGGCCGGTGGGGATGGTGCCGACGCGGAACGGGGCCGCTGCGCCGCCGGTGAGCCAGCCTTCGTAGACGTAGCCGGCGACGGGCGGCAGGTGCTTCACATCGACGCGGGCGTAGGCTTCGGAGAAGGAGAATTCGAGGACGCCTTCGGCATCGCGGGGGCCGAAGTTGGAGATGCCTTCGAGATAGGTGAGCTTGACGAGCTGGGGAACGCCGTTGGCGCGGGCGGGCTGGCCGGCGAGGAAGGCCGCGGCGAGCGCGATGCCGGCAAGGAGCACGCTGGCGCACGCGGCGCGGGCCCCGGTCATGAGGCGATCCCCTGGCGGCGGAGCAGGAGGCGGACCTCCTCTTCGCTGCGGTGCATGCGGCGGGCGAGCTCGGCGACATCGACGCGGCCCTGGCGGAGGGCGTCGGCGGGGACGCGCGGGGCAGCCGCGTAGGCGGTGCTGGCCGCGCGGCGGGCGGCGGCCCCGCGGACAGGGATGCCGGGCGCCGGGGCTTCGTCGGCGGGTTCGCGGCGGCGGACGGGCCGGGTGCCGGCGCGCAGCTGCTGGACCTGGATGTAGAGGTAGAAGAGCGCGCCGAGGGTGACGAGCTGGGAGATGGCGAGCAGGGCGATGACGTCGGTCATGGCGGGCCTCCGGGGTGCAGTCAGGGGTTGCGCTCGCGGGCGAGGCGGGCGCGGAGGCGGCCGAGGGCGCGGCCGTGGAGCTGGCAGACGCGGGATTCGGAGATTTCGAGGACCTGGGCGATCTCTTTCATGGTCATTTCGTCGCGGTAGTAGAGGCTGATGATCAGCCACTCGCGTTCGGGGAGGGTCTTGATAGCGGCGGTGAGGGCTTCGAGGAGCTGGCGTTTTTCGAGGCGCTCGGTGAAGTCTTCTTCGTTGGGGTCGGCGGGGAGTTCGGTGGGAGCGGTGCCGTCCTCGTTGTTGTCGCGGTCGAGGAGGCCATCGAGGGAGACGGTGACCCAGCTGGCATCGATGAGGGCCTGGTTGTACTGCTCGGGGGTGAGGCCCATGAGCTGCGCGGCCTCTTCGTCGGTGGGCTCGCGGCCGTGCTCGCGTTCGAATTCGACGTGGATCTGCTCGAGACGGCGGGCCTTCTGGCGGACGGAGCGGGGCAGGCGGTCGAGCGAGCGGAGGGCGTCGATGATGGCGCCGCGGATGCGGGAGATGGCGTAAGTTTCGAACTTGACGCCCTTGGAGCCGTCGAAGCGGTCGAGGGCTTCGATGAGGCCGATGGTGCCGTAGGAGAGGATGTCTTCGTAATCGAGGATGGCGGGGAGGCCGATGGCGAGGCGGCCGACGACGTATTTGACGAGGGGCGCGTACTGGCGGATGGCGGCTTCGCGGTCTTCGAAGAGGGGGGCGCTGGCGGCGCGTGCGGTGGCCATGGGTGCGGCTCCTCAGGGATTACTCGTCGGGCTGGTCGGTGTCGTCTGACTGGTGGTCGGCGGGCGGCGGCGGGGCGGGCCGGGGCGGGCTGGTGAGGACGATCGCCTCGGCCCCGAAAGCGACGGTGGTGACGAGGACGAAGGTGAAGATGGCCCGCATGAGGGCCTGGTCGAAGGGGTAGCCGGCGCGGGTGCCGAGCCAGGCGGCGGCGACGGCCATGGCGAGGGCGGCGTAGACGCCGTAGCGGGCGATGGTGTAGGGCGGGAGCGCGTTCACAGCTGGCCCCTCCGGCGCATTTCGATCTGGCGGCGCATGAGGTAGCGGGCGATGAGGTCGCGCTGGGCGCGGGGCATCTCGAGGAATTCGCAGTGGATGCGGCGCATGCGGTAGCCGGCCTCGGGTTCGCGGACCGAGACGACGCGGGCGCGGACGGCGATGTCGCCGGCCTCCGGCAGGGTGGCTTCGAGGCCGAGGCGCTCGCCGGGGAGGGCGAAGGCTTTGGAGGCGATGCAGCAGCCGCTTTCCGAGAGGTCGACGATGGTGCCCTCGAACTCCTGCTCGGCCGTCTCTTCGCCGTCGACGACGAGGCGGTAGATGCGGGAGGGTTTGATGGCGACCTGGAGGCGGTAGTTGCGGCGGCGCTCGTGGCAGTCGATGAACGGCGGGAGGCGGAGGTATTCGATGGCGCCGTCGGGGCTGTGGCCGATGACTTCGGTGACGAAGCGCCAGCGCTTCTGGCGGTAGATGTAGACGGAGCGGACGAGGGTGCCGGCGGCGAGGGGCCGGGGCTTGAGGCCGCGCATGGGGACGAGGATGGCGACCCGCTCGGCATCGACGTCTTCGATGCGGGTGGCGTAGGACTCGGTGCCCTCGCGGGTGGAGACTTCGATGCGGAGGGCGGTGCCGGGGAGGAGTCCCTGGGCCATGAAAGGATTGTTAGGCCGCGGGGCTGGGGCGCCCATTCGACATCTCCCGTGATGGGGTCATGGAGAGCCCTGATGCGCGCGTGAAGGCGGGAACGGCGGCGGACACGGGGCTGCTCCTGCTTCGAAGGTAGGCCCGCGGCGCCCGGCCCCGGGTGGCGGGGCGGTGACAGGGGAGCTGCGGGCGGGATGGTTCTATGGTTGCGGGGAGGGAACGGGGCACCCATCGGCGGGCTCCCTGCCGGGGGCCGGGGATTGCCCTGATCGCGGCGGCGGGAGGCGCCGAGGCGGGTTCAGGCGGTGGCTGCGAGGCGGGGCGCCGGGGCCGGGAAGAGGGCGGCGGCGATGGCCGGCGGGTCGGCGACGGTGATGCCGGCTGCGATATCGCGGCCGGCGGAGAGGAAGGCGAGGCCGAGGCCGGTCTCGGCGAGGAGTTCGAGGCCGGCCGCGAGGGTGGGGGCCAGGTCGGCCCCGGTGAGGACGGCCCCGGCGAAGCGGCCGAAGGGGACATCCAGGAAGGCGGCGCGGGCGGCGGCCGCCTGCCAGTGCGCGGGGATGGCGAGGTAGGCGAAGTGGGCGGCGCCGGGGATCGGCGGCGGCGCCCAGGCGCCGGCGGGGGTATCGACGAAGAGGCAGGCGCCGCGGGGGGCGCGGGCGGCGGCGCGGACGAGTTCGCCGGGCGTGAACGCCTCGGCGAAGGGGAGGCCGAGGGCATCGGCGCAGGCGCGGATGGCGTCGCGGGCGCCGGCGCGGACCGTATCGGCAGCGACGAGGATGGCGGACCGGCCGGCATCGGCGCAGTCGAGCGCCATCTTGAGGAGGGCGGTGGTGCGGCCGGAGCCCTCGGCGCCCTGGATGGTGACGATGGCCGTCTGGCCATCCGGGGGGTAGGAGGCGGGTGAGGCTTCGAGCCAGCGCTCGAGGGCGGCGGCGGGCGTGCGCGCCCCGGGTGCGGCATCGAGGACGGCGCGCGCGGCGGCGGGGGTCCCAGCCGAGGCTGGCGAAGGCGTCGAGGATGGCATCCTCCGGGCCGGGGAGGGGGCCGGGTGCGGCAGGGCGGAAGCGCGGCTCGAGGACGGGCGCGGGGGCCGGCTCCTCGGCGGCGGCGAGCTCTTCGAGGTCGGCGACGGTGATGCCGGGAGCGGTTTCGACGCGGCGGAGGGCTTCTTCGAGGACGGCCTGCTGAAGGTGGAGCGGGAGGGCTTCGGCGGGTTCGGCGGCGGGCGCGGCGATGATTTCGACGAGCGGCGGGGCGCCGTCGCGGTGGAGGGAGCGGGTGGAGAGGATGACGGCATCGGGCCCGAGTTCGCGGCGGATGCGGGCGAAGAGGCGCGTGGTGTCGTTACCGATGAAGCGCTTCGTTTCCAACGTTCACCTCGATGTTGCCGATGGCTTCGACGTGGGTTTGGGGAGTGATCTCGGCGAAGGAGAGGACGACGACGTTCGGGAGGCGGCGCTCGAGGAGGCGGCGGAGGGCGAGCCGGATGCGGGAGGAGCAGAGGATGACCGGGTCGCGGCCGGAGGCGGCGACGCGCTCGACTTCGGCGGCGACGACGCCGACGAGGCGCTGGACCTGCCAGGGGGCCATGGCGACCTGGCTGCCGCGGTCGGTCTGCTGGATGCTGGCGGCGATCTCCTCTTCGGTGCGGGGGCCGACGGTGATGACGCGGATGGTGCCGGTTTCGTCGGCATACTGGCGGCTGATCTGGCGGGCGAGCGCAGCGCGGGCGTATTCGGTGAGGAGGTCGATATCGCGGGTGAGGCGGGCCTGGGTGGCGAGGGTTTCGCAGATGGTGACGAGGTCGCGGATGGAGACGCGCTCGGCGAGGAGGTTCTGGAGGACTTCCTGGACTTCGCCGACGGTGAGGGTGGAGGGGATGAGGTCGTCGACGAGGGCGGGGTACTCCTTGCGGAGGTTTTCGAGGAGGTCCTGGGTGTCCTGGCGGGAGAGGAGGTCCGGGGCGAAGCGGCGGACGAGCTCGGTGAGGTGGGTCGCGAGGACGGATTCGGCGTCCACCACGGTGTAGCCGAGGAGCTCGGCGCGTTCGCGGTAGGCGGGGGTGATCCAGCGGGCAGGGAGGCCGAAGGCGGGCTCGACGGTTTCGATGCCGGGGATGTCGCCCTCCGCGGTGCCGGGGTCCATGGCCAGGTAGTGGCCGGGCTGGAGGGTGCCGCGGGCGATTTCGACGCCGCGGAGCTTGACGACGTAGGCGTTGGGGGCGAGGCCGAGGTTGTCGCGGACGCGGACGGTGGGGAGGACGATGCCGAGTTCGAGGGCGAGCTGGCGGCGGATCTGGGTGATGCGGCGGAGGAGGGTGCCGCCAGCCTGTTCGTCGACGATGGGGATGAGGCCGTAGCCGACTTCGATTTCGAGGGGGTCGACGGTCATCATCTGGATGACCTGCTGCGGGCCGAGCTGCTCGGGCTCGGGAACGGGTTCGGGGCGGGCAGCGATGGCGGCGAGTTCGGCCTGGCGCTTCGAGCGGTCGATGAGGTAGCCGCCGGCGCCGACGGTGGCGGCAACGAGGAGGAAGGGGAGGCGCGGGAGGCCGGGGAGGGCGGCGAAGAGGGCGAGCATGGCAGCAGCGACGTACATCGGCCGCGACTGCATGGTGATCTGGGAGAAGACCTGGGAGCCGAGGTTCGTCTCGCCGGCGGCGCGGGTGACGATGATGCCGGTGGCGGTGGAGATGAGGAGGGCGGGGAGCTGGGAGACGAGGCCGTCGCCGACGGTGAGCTTCGCGTAGAGGTTGAGGGCTTCGGCGGGGCCGACGCCTTGCTGGAGGATGCCGATGGAGAGGCCGCCGATGATGTTGACGAGGATGATGACGATGCCGGCGATGGCATCGCCCTTTACGAACTTGGAAGCGCCGTCCATCGCGCCGTAGAAGTCGGCTTCCTGCCCGATGGCTTTGCGGCGCTCGCGGGCCTCGGCTTCGTTGATGAGGCCGGCGTTGAGGTCGGCGTCGATCGCCATCTGCTTGCCGGGCATGGCATCGAGGGTGAAGCGGGCGGCGACTTCGGCGACGCGGCCGGCACCGTTGGTGATGACGACGAACTGGATGACGACGAGGATGAGGAAGACGACGAGGCCGACGACGAGGTTGCCGCCGACGACGAAGCTGCCGAAGGAGTGGACGACTTCGCCGGCATCGCCGTGGAGGAGGATGAGGCGGGAGGTGGAGACGTTGAGCGCGAGGCGGTAGAGGGTGGTGATGAGGAGGAGGGAGGGGAAGACGGAGAACTTGAGCGGCTCTTCGGTGTAGATGGCGACGAGGAGGATGACGACGCTGACGGCGAGGTTGATGGTGAGGAGGACATCGAGGAGGGGCGCCGGCAGCGGGATGATCATCATCCCGACGATGGTGATGATGCCGGCGGCGAGGAGGATGTCGGTCTGGCCGAGGAGGCGGCCGAGCGAGGCGGAGGCGGGGCGGGACTGAGCCTGGACGGTCACCTGGCGGCTCCTGGGGCGGTGGTGCGGCGGCCGGCGCGGGCGCGGAGGGCGTAGACCCACGCGAGGACTTCGGCGACGGCGTGGAAGAGGCTGGCCGGGATGTAGTGGCCGACCTGGACGCTGGCGTGGAGGGCGCGGGCGAGCGGCGGCTCTTCGAGGACGGGGACGCCGGCCTCGCGGGCGACTTCGCGGATGCGGAGGGCGAGGTAGTCCTGCCCCTTCGCGACGACCATGGGCGCGGGCATCGAGACGGCGTCGTACTTGAGGGCGACGGCGTAGTGGGTGGGGTTGGTGACGACCACGTCGGCCGTCTTGACGGCGGCGATCATGCGGTTGAGGAGCTGCTGGCGGCGGCGGCGGATGGCGGCCTTGATGTGGGGGTCGCCGTCGGTTTCTTTGAGCTCCTGCTTGACTTCGTGCTTCGTCATGCGGAGGCGCTTGAGGTGCTGGCGGCGCTGCCAGGCGTAGTCGGCGAGGGCGAGGAGGAAGAGGACGCCGGCGGCGCGGAAGGCGATATCGAAGCCGAGGGAGGCGAGGCGGGCGGTGGCGGCGCCGATGCTGAGGGCGCCGAGGCCGGCGAGGTCGGCGAACTGGGCGCGGAGGGTGAGGCCGACGACGACCGCGATGATGACGAACTTGAGGAGCGACTTGGCGAGGCGGAAGAGGCCGTCGACGGAGACGATGCGCTTGAGGCCGGCGCCGGGATTGATTCGCGAGAGCTGGGGCTTGAGCCGCTGGCCAGTGAAGAGCGGGCCGACCTGGGCGACGTTGAGGGCGACGGCGGAGACGGCGACGAGGCCGAGGAGGGGGAGGAGGGCGCGGACGGTCTGCCAGGCGGTGTCGCGGGCGAGCTGCTGGGCGGATTCGCGGGTGAGCTCGGGCACGGGCTGGCCGAGGCCCTGCGCGAGGATGGCGGCGAGGCTGTCCCAGAGGGCAGGGCCGAGCAGCTTCATGGCGAGCACGGCGAGGAGGAGGACGCCGATCGAGACGACCTCGTCGCTATGCGCGACGTCGCCCTTCTGGCGGGCGTCGCGCAGGCGCTTTGGGGTTGGCGCTTCGGTGCGTTCGCCGGCCATCTAGGGCGCGCCTCCGCCGAGGAGGATGCGGCTCGAGCCGGCCAGGGAGGCGCCGAACACACCGTTCATCAGCTGCATGGTGACGGGGAGGGCGGCGCCGAGGACGAGGATGCCGACGCCGATCTTCACCGGGGCGCCGACGATGAGGATCTGCACCTGGGGGACGGTGCGGGCGACGATGCCCATGCCGACGTCGGTGAGGAGGAGGGCGGCCATGACGGGCATGGCGATGCGGACGGCCGTGACGGTGAGGCCGGCGATGAGGGCGGTGATGCCGGAGGGCGCGAGGCTGAACGGGTCGAAGGTGCCGGGCGGCACGGCCTGCAGGGTTTCGGCGAGCGACTGGATGACGAGGTGGTGGCCGTTGATGACGAAGAAGACGAGGGTGACGAGGAGGGCGTAGAACTGGTCGAAGACGCCGAATTCGGTGCCGGTGATGGGGTCGAAGACGGCGCCGAGGCCGAAGCCGACCTGCAGGCCGATGATGCGGGAAGCCATCTGGAGGCCGATGAAGACGATGTTCATGGCGAGGCCGAGGCCGAGGCCGAAGAGGGTCTCGCGGAGGACGTCGTCGACGAGGCGGCCGAAGGTCTCGGGCGGCTGGCCGCCGGGGAGCTTCGTGATCGGGGTGAGCACGAGGGCGGTGAAGACGGCAAAGCCGATCTTCGCCTGGGCAGGAATGCCGCGGTGCGAGAGGAGCGGCGAGGAGACGAGCATGGCCGAGGTGCGGATCAGGATGAGAAGGAAGGTGTAGGTCGTGACGGGGGAGAGGTCCAGGGCCATGGTCAGCGCCCGTACGCGGCCATGTTCGCGAAGATGCCGGCGGAGAAATCGAGCAGGGTCGACATCATCCAGGGGCCGAAGAGGAGCATCGCGACGAAGACGGCGATGAGCTTGGGGACGAAGGTGAGGGTGGCTTCGTTGACCTGCGTGGCGGCCTGGATGATGGAGACGACCATCCCGACGACGAGGGTGGTGCCGAGGATGGGGGCGCCGACGAGCATGCCGACGGTGAGGGCTTCGCGCATGAGGCCGAGGATGACGCCTTCGTTCACGGGATGCTCCTAGGCAAAGCTCCCCACGAGGGAGCCGACGATGAGATACCAGCCATCGACGAGGACGAAGAGAAGGATTTTGAAGGGCAGGGAGACGATGACGGGGGGGCAGCATCATCATGCCCATGCTGAGCAGGGCGGAGGAGATGACGAGGTCGATGATGAGGAAGGGGACGAACATGACGAAGCCCATCTGGAAGGCTGTCTTCAGTTCGCTGATGGTGAAGGCGGGAACGAGGACGTAGGTGGGGACGTCGTCCGGGCTGTTCGGCTTGGGGCTGCCGGAGAGCTTGAGGAAGAGGGCGAGGTCCTGCTCGCGGGTTTGCTTGAGCATGAACTGGCGAAGGGGGGCTTCGCCGCGCTCGAAGGCCTCCTGCTGGGAGATGGTGCCGGCGAGGTAGGGCTGGATCGCCTCGTCGTTGATGGTCTTGACCTGGGGGGCCATGACGAAGGCGGTGAGGAAGAGGGCCATCCCGATGAGAACCTGGTTCGGCGGCAGCTGGGGGATGCCGATGGCGTTCCGGACGAGGGAGAGGACGACGATGATGCGGGTGAAGGAGGTGACCATCACGAGGATGGCGGGGGCGAGGGAGAGGACGGTGATGAGGACGAGGAGCTGGATCGCGGCGGAGACGTTGCGGGGGTCCTGGGCGAGCGCTGCCGGGTCCTGCGGCGCGGCCGGCTGACCGGGGGCGGCCGTCTGCTGGACGCAGCCGGTGAGGAGGACGAGCGCGAGGCCGAGGAGGGCGAGGGGGAGGAGGATGCGCCGTCGGCGGCGGGGTTTCTGGCGGTGCGCCACGCTGGCCCCCGGTGGGAAAGGGTGAGGCCAGCGTATCGGCGGAGGGGGGCGGGCCTGAATCCGGAGAACCCCACCGGAGCGGGGGCGGTTCCCTCACGGGCTGCGGGCAGCAACCCTGATCCGGGGCCGGGGAAGCGCCTAAGCCTGGCGGCGCGGCTCGGCGCCGATGACGGGCTCGCGGGCGGCGCGCTGTTCGCCCCGGCGGAGCGATTCGAGCAGCTGGGCGGCGAAGTCGCCGAGGGGGGAGGGGGTCGTTCTTCGCGTCGGCGGCGGCGAGGACGCGCTCGGCCTCTTCGGGGGTGAGGGCTTCGAGCATGGTGATCTGCTGGGGGGTGGCGCCGATGGCGATGACGCGGTCGCCGAGGGCGAGGAGGTGGATGGTGCGGCCGCTGCTGATGGGGAGGGTATCGACGACGCGGAGGAAGCCGGTGGTGCTGGCCGGGGCGGCCATGCGGCGGGCCCACCAGCGGAGCCCGACGATGGAGCCGCCGATGATGAGGGCGACGAGGCCGAGCCGCCAGCCGAGGGAGATGAGGTCGCCCGGGCCGAGGGAGAAGCCGGCCTCAGTACCGGCCGCAGGCGCGCCGGGGTCGGAGGCCGTCCCGGGGTCGGCGGGGACGAGGGTGGGGGAGGCCGGCCGGGGGGAGGGGGCCGCGAGGGAGATGAAGAGGATGGCGACGAGGAGCGCGCCGCAGATGGCGACGAGCCAGGTGAGGCGCTTCCGGGCCGCCGGGTCGCTCATGCGACGGGCTCGGGCTCTTCGATTTCGTGGCCGCGGCGGACGACTTCGACGACGCGGACGCCGAAGTTCTCATCGACGACGACGACCTCGCCGCGGGCGACGAGGCGGTCGTTGACGAGGATGTCGACGGGTTCGCCGGCGATGCGGTCGAGTTCGATGACGGAGCCGGGGCCGAGGCTGAGGACTTCGGCGACGGTGAGGCGGGTGCGGCCGAGCTCGACGGTGACGTTCATTTCGAGGCCGGCGAGGAGTTCGATGCCGGCGGTGTGCTCGGCCGGGCCAGGGTCGGGCAGCGGGGTGAAGCGCGCGCGCTGGGCGGTGACCGGCGGCTGCTCCTTCGGCGGGGGTGCGGCGCGGCGGGGCGCGGCGGGCTGCGGGTCGGGCTGCTGCGGGAAGGCCATGGGTTCCTCGATGCGCTGGAGTTCGACATCGAGGAGTTCGGCAGCTTCGAGGTCTTCCTGAGTGATCAGGGGGGTTTCAGCTGCGGCCGGCTCGGCGAAGGCGGTGGCCATCGAGCCGGCGACGATATCGAGGAAGGTGCCGGGCAGGACGAGGGCGATGGGCAGCGCCTGCGCGGCGGAGAGGCTCGCGGTGAGGTAGAGGCAGGCGTCATCGAGGCCGCCGAGGGTGGCGGGCATGGTGTTGGCGGTGACGTCGTCGAAGGAGAGGATGAGGCCGTTGGAGGAGCGGGCGAAGACGTCCTGGTTGAGCGCCTGGATGACCTGGCCGAGGAAGGTGGAGGCGACGACGAGCGTCTGCTGCTCCTGGTCTTCGGGGTTATCGGCCTCGGTCTGGAGGTAGGCGGCGGCTGGCGCGGTGGGGAGGACGAGGTAGGCCGTCGCCGCCTGGTCGTTGTCGGTGGAGAGTTCGACCGGGACGGCGAGGTGGGGGTCGCCGAACTCGCCCTGGATTTCGTCGGGCATGACGAGGCGGGCCTCGCCGAGCGCAACGGCAGGCGCCTGGCCCTGGATGACCTGGAGGGCGCGGGAGGCGGCTTCCCAGGCGCGGCGGCCGACGGCATCGAGGGTGGCGGCCTGCTGGGGGGAGAGGAGCTGGGCGAGGACGTCGACCGGGTCGGCCATGGGGTGCGCTCCTACTGGATGATGAAGGTTTCGAAGTAGATTTTTTCGACTTTTTCGCCGTGGAGGTGGTGGTTGATAGCTTCGATGAGCTCTTCTTTGAGCTTTTCTTTGCCCTCGACGGTGGAGAGCTCTTCGGCGGTGTGGGAGCCGATGACGTAGGCGACGGCGTCGAGGATCTTGTGCATTTCTGGTTCGAGGTGGTGGGCGAACTCGGCGTTCTTGGCGGCGATCTGGTCGGTAGTGAGGCCGACCCAGGGCGGCGTCGCGGGCCCGAATTCGAGGGCCATGATGACTTTGACGTAGCGCTGGGTGGTGCCGGAGGGCTTGAGGTTGAGGACGATGCCCTCGGGGGCGTTGCTGGCTTTGCCGCCGTGGCCGCCGCCGGAGTCTTTCCCGAGGAAGACGGTGGGCCGCGGGGCGTTGGCGATCTGCTCGGCGGTGTAGACGGGCGGGGGCTTCGGGTCCATGTAGTTGGGCTTGATGTAGAACCAGAAGGCGGCCACGAAGAGGACGGCGCCGCCGGCGAGGATCTTCTTGTCCTTGAACATGGGCGTTACCTCCGCTGGGCCCCGGAGAGGGCCTTCTGCAGGTCTTCGATGGTGGGATAGAGGATGACGATGTCGGCGCGGCGGTTGAGGGCGCGGCCTTCCGGGGTGGCGTTGCTGGCGAGGGGGCGGGTATCGGCGTAGCCCGCGGCGTAGAGCTTGGCGGGGTCGAGGCCGCCCTGTTCGACGAGGACGCGGAGCACGCGGGTGGCGCGGGCGGTGGAGAGCTCCCAGTTGGTGGGGTAGTCGCGGCTGTTCGGCGGGATGTCGTCGGTGTGGCCTTCGATGCGGAGCTGGTTGGGGAGGCCCTTCAGGGCATCGGCGACCTGGAGGAGGACATCGACGCTGCCGGGGCGGAGGTCGGCGGAGCCGGGGTCGAAGAGGAGGTTATCGGCGAGCGAGATGGTGATCGAGGTGGCGTCGGAGCGGAGCTGGATTTTGCCCTCGAGGCCGTTGGCGGCGGCGAATTCGGAGAGGGTGTCGTTGAGGCCCTGGAACGTGTTGGAGCGGATTTCGTTGAGGGAGGGCGTGAGGCCGCCGCCCTGGTTGAGCACGGCGGAGGAGCCGTTGGAGCCCTGGAGGACGCCGATCGAGAAGGCCTGTTCGATGGAGACGCGGACGGACTGGAGCTTCTGGGGGTTGGCGTCGCTGGTGGCGTAGAGGACGACGAAGAGGGCGAAGAGGAGCGTCACCATGTCGGCGTAGGAGACGATCCATCGTTCGTGGTTTTCGGGCTTCTCCGGCTCGGGGGCGCGCTTGCTCATGCGGCCTCCCGGCGGGCCTCGGCATGGTCGTCCTTCTTGCCGCGGGCGGAGGGCTGGAGGAAGCCTTCGAGCTTTTCGCGGACGATGCGGGGGTTATCGCCGGCCTGGATGGACATGAGGCCTTCGATGACGACATCGAGGGCGTGGAGTTCGTGCTTGGAGTTGTTCTTGAGCTTGTTGGCGAGGGGCAGCCAGAGGACGTTGGCGGTGAAGACGCCGTAGAAGGTGGCGACGAAGGCGGTGGCGATGCCGGGGCCGATGTGGTCGGGCTCATCGAGGTGGGACATGACGCCCATGAGGCCCATGACGGCGCCGAGAACGCCGATGGTGGGAGCGATGCCGCCCATGAATTCGAGGGCGGCGAAGTTGCCCTCGTGGCGGTGCTTCATCGACTCCCGCTCGATCTCCATGATCTCGCGGAGGAGTTCGGGGTCGGTGCCGTCGATCATGAGCTGGACGCCCTTGCGGGTGAAGGGGTCGTGGATTTTCTCGACGTCGGCTTCGAGGGCGAGGAGGCCTTCGCGGCGGGCTTTATCGGCCATCTGGACGAAGAGCTCGACGGTCTCGGCGGAGTTGTGCTGGGCGCCGCCGAAGAAGGCTTTGAGGATGAACTTGGGGAGGCCGATCATGACGGAGAGCGGCTGGGAGATCATGACGGCGCCGAGGGAGCCGAGGACGACGATGAAGAAGCCCGGCAGGTTGATGAGCTTCATGGGGTCGCCGCCCTCGAGGATGTTTCCGCCGATGATGCCGATGATGGCGACGACGAGGCCGATGACGGTCGCGAGGTCCATCAGGCGGACCTCCGGATGGCGCCGATGCTCAGGCGGCGGAACTCCGCGATGCGGTCGATGATGGTCTCGGGCGACTCCTGGCAGACGTAGCGGTGGCCGTTGGTGAGGGTGATGTGGGTGTCGTGCGAGGCTTCCATGACCTCGAAGAGGTCCGGGTTGAGGTAGAACTCGGTGCCATCGATGCGGGTCAGCTTGATCATGGCGATGCCCCGAGACGTGGGTGCCTCCAGCGTAGGGGGCGGGTGTGGTGCGGCGGACGTGGGGAACTCCCTGAGGGCGGAGCGCGGGGTGCTGAGGTTGGGCGGGGGAATCCCTGATGGAGGTTGGAGGTTGAAGCTTGGAGGTTGGGACCGGGGAGCAGGGACGCGGTGGGGTATGCTTGGGGTATGGCGATGCGGAACCCGCGGAAGACGAAGGCGGATTTGGTCTACGAGGCGCTGCAGGCGGCGATTCTCTCCGGGAACCTGAAGGAGGGTGAGCACCTGCGGCAGGAGGAGATCGCGGCGCGCTGGGGGGTGAGCCAGACGCCGGTGCGGGAGGCGTTCCGCCGGCTGGAGAGCGAGGGGCTGGTGGAGCACGCGCCGAACCGGGGCGTCATCGTGCGGGGGCTGCCGTGGACGCCGCCGCCGGCGCCGCTGGACGTGATCCGCCGGCGGTGGGAAGAGCTGGTGCGCGACCCGGAGAGCATCCCGGGGAGCGATTTTCCGTAGCTTGCGCGTGGGATGCCGCGGCTGACGCCGCGGCGCGGGATGGCTCGCTGCCTATGGCGGCATCGCCGCCGGGTGCGGGCGCTGCGCGCCGGCGCGGGAGGCGGACGCGAAGCGTTCGGGCCGTGAGCCGATGGACGGGGGAGGAACCCGGAGCGATGCCGTGCGGGGCGGCGCCGTCCGGCGTTAGCGGTCGCCGGTGCCGCGGAGGAAGTCTTCGACGTCTTTGAGGATGTCGTCGGCGGAGGGGAGTTCGCTGTCGCCGGGCTCCTCGTCGCTGGTGCCTTCGTCGTCGGTGTCGTCTTCGTACTGGGCTTCGAGGGTGCGGACGTACGTGCCGACCTGGTCATCGCCGCGGGAGGCTTCATTGACGCGGTCGACGAAGGCGGCGGCGCGGTCCTCGAGGTCGCCTTCGGGGACGGGGTAGCCGAGCACGGGTTCGAGCGCGCGGATGAGCGCGAGGGTGGCGGGCGGGTTTTCGTCGATGCTGAGGTAGTGGGGGACGCCGGCGGCGAGGCTGATGAGGTCGAGGCCGCGGGCGCGGAGGACGTCGTGGATGACGCCGATGATGCCGGTGGGGCCCTGGTAGAGCGAGCGGCCGAGGCCGTAGCGGGCGGCGAGGCGGGGGTCGGCGCTGGAGCCGGTCACGGGGATGGGCCGGGTGTGGGGAGTGGCCGCCGGGCGGGCGACGAGGGTGCAGACGAGGGCGGGCTGGAGCGGCACGATCGCCTCGGCGAGGCGGGCGGCGAAGGTGCGCCAGCGGAGGTTCGGCTCGATGCCGCGGACGACGATGAGGTCGTGGCCGCCGAGGCCGGTGCGGACCGCGTAGGCGTGATTTTCGGGCCAGTGGAGGCGGCGGACGCCGGATTCGTCGATGGAGACGGTAGGCCGGGTCTCGGTGAAGACGTAGTACTCCTCGGGGTCGACCTCGAGGAAGCGGACGCCGCCGAAGGTTTCGACGAGGTGATTGGCGGCGTCGGTGGTGACGGTGCCGGTATCGCTCCAGCCGGTGAACGCCAGGATGACGATGGGGGAGCGGAGGGGCGGGTCGACGGGGGTGAGGGAAAAACCGTCCACGAAGCCATTGTACCGGCCCGGCGGCTACGGGCTTTCGGCGAGGCGGGCGGCGCCGGCGCCGACGTGGACCGTGACCGGGGCGCCGCCGGCGGGCAGGAAGGTGACGACCCAGCCGGGAGTGACGGCCTGGGCGCACACGGCGCCGGCGGGCGCGAGGCCGAGGCAGGCCGAGGGCCAGGTCTCGGGGCGGGCGGCGATGAGCGCCGCATCGGCGAGCGCGGGGGTGGGCGCGCCGGGCGAGGGCTTCGACCCCGGCGGGCAGGGGCGGCGGCGCCGGTGAGGCGGGCGCGGCGGCGGCCGGGGCTGCCCCCGCCGGCGTCGGGAGCGGCTGATGGAGGACGCCCGGGCCGGCGGGTTCCGCTCTGCCCCACGCCAGCAGCATGACGGGGAGGGTGCACCCGGCGAGCAAGCCGGCGAGCCGCGCGAACCCGGGCATCCTGCACGGAGAGACGGCCGCGCGGGTGCGAAAGGTTCCCGCGGTGCGGCTGACGGCGGGCGAGCGAGCGGGTAGGCTGGGGCTTTCGGCGCGAGGAGGAGCAGCAGATGACGTTCGAGGTGCGGGCCCCGGAGCAGGAGGAGCTGGCGGCGTTCTTCTCCGTGAATTCGATCGCGTTCGGGCGGCAGCTGAACCCGGAGCGGGTGGAGGGCGGGATGCGGTTCGCGGAGCGCGAGCGGCTGCTGGGCGCGTTCGATGACGGCCGGTGCATCGGGTCGGCGGGGGCGTTCCGGTTCGACCTTTCGGTGCCGGGCGGGTCGCTGTCGTGCGCGGGGGTGACGTGGGTGGGGGTGCTGCCGACGGACCGGCGGCGCGGCGTGCTGACGGCGCTGATGACGGAGCAGCTGCGGCGGGTGCGCGCGTGGGGCGAGCCGATCGCGGCGCTCTGGGCTTCGGAAGCGCCGATCTACGGGCGGTTCGGCTACGGACTGGCGACGGAGCACTTCGACGAGGTGCGGCTGGCGCGGGTGCACGGCCGGCTGCGCGGCCACCCGGCGGCGCGGGGGAAGCCCCGGCTGGTGACGCGCGAGGAGGCGCTGGCGGCATGGCCCGCGGTGTGGGAGGCGGTGCGGGGGCAGCGCGCCGGGCTGCACACGCGCTCGGCGGCGTGGTGGGAGGAGCGCGGCGTGCCGGCGCAGGAGCGGGAGGAGCCGGGCTGGAGCAAGGACTTTTTCGTGAGCCTCGAGGCGGATGGGGCGACCATCGGGTACGCGCGCTACCGCGTGCGCGGCGAATGGGAGCACGGGCTGCCGGCGGGCGAGGTGGCGGTGCACGAGCTGCTCGGCATCGACGGCGGCGCGGAGGCGGCGCTCTGGGAGTACATCCTCGGCGTGGACCTCGTCGACCGGGTGACGGCGTACCGGCGGCCGCTGGACGAAACGCTGCTCCACCTGCTCGAAGACCCGCGGCGGGCGGTGCGGCGGCCTTCGGACGCGCTCTTCTGCCGGGTGCTGGACCCGGCGGCCGCGCTGGAGGGGCGGCGGTATGCCGGGGAGGGCCGGCTCGTGCTGGAGGTGGCAGACGACTTCGGCGGCTATGCGGCGGGGCGGTTTGCGCTGGAGGCGGGGCCGGGCGGCGCGCGGTGCCGCGCGACGGGGGGAAGCGGCCGACCTCGAGCTGGGCGCGGAAGAGCTGGGCAGCCTGCTCTTCGGGCAGGTGAGCGCGCTCGCGCTCTGGCGGGCCGGGCGCATCGCGGGCAGCGAGGCGGCGGCGCGGGCGGCCGATGCGCTCTTCCGCTGGCGGCCGGAGCCGTGGGCGCCGGAGGTCTGGTAGGGCCGGGCTAGCCGAGGGCCGCTTCGATTTCTGCCTCATCGAGCGCGGGGCCGACGACCGCGGCGTGGAGCTTCGCGCGGTCGAAGATGCGCCGGGCGACCCGCTGGATGTCATCGGCGGTGACGGCTTCGATGGCCGCGACGACTTCGTCGATGGTTTCGACGCGGCCTTTCGTGAGGAGGAGTTCGCCGTTGCGCTGGCCGATGGAGAAGGCCGTTTCGAGGGAGAGGCGGAAGCGGCCGATGTTGTGGTCTTTCGCTTTGCGGAGCTCGTCGGGCGGGACGGGCTCGGCGATGAGCTTCTCGGCCTCGGCGAGGCAGACTTCGATGGTTTCGCGGAGGCGGTCGCGGTTGACGCCGGCGGAGATGGTGAAGACACCGGCATCGGCGAGGTAGCCGTAGCCGGAGGAGACGGAGTAGGCGAGGCCGCGGCGCTCGCGGACTTCGCGGAAGAGGCGGGAGGACATGCCGGCGCCGAGGACGTCGTTGAGGATGCGGAGGATGTACCGGTCCGGGTCGTCGCGGCCGAAGATGGGGAGGCCGAGGTAGAGGGTGCACTGGTCGATGGGCCGGCTTTCGGTGACGACGCGGGGGCCGGTGATGGCCGGGTCGTAGGGCTGGACGGGCGGGATGGGGCCGGGTTCCATGCCGCCGAGGAGGGGGACGGCGAATTCGAGGACGCGCTCGTGGGTGACGTTGCCGGCGACGGAGAGGACGATGTTGCCGGGTTTGTACCACTCGCGGATGTGGCCGACGAAGTCGTCGCGCTTCCAGGTGGCGACGAGTTCGACGGTGCCGCCGACATCCCAGCCGGCGGGCTGGGGGCCGTAGACCGCCTGGCCGATGAGGCGGGCAGCCCAGGCGGCGGGGTTATCGTGGTTGCGCTTCAGCTCCTGCTGGACGACGGGGGTTTCGCGCTCGATCTCCTCCTGCTCGAGCTTCGAGTTGAGGAGCATGTCGGCGGCGACGTCGATGGCGGTGGGGAAGCGGTCGAAGGGGACGATGTTCCAGTAGCAGGTGAACTCTTTGTTGGTGTAGGCGTTGAGGGTGCCGCCGGCGCCTTCGATTTCCTGGGCGATGAGGATGGCGTTGGGGCGCTTCTCCGTGCCCTTGAAGACCATGTGCTCGAGGAAGTGGGTGATGCCGTTGAGGTGCTGCGGCTCGGAGCGGGAGCCGACGCCGACGAAGAGGTTGACCGAGACGGCCTGGGTGGACGGCATGGAGGCCGTGATGACGCGGAGGCCGTTCGGGAGCGTGGTGACCTGGTACTCGGACATTGCCGCCCTCCGTGCGGGTGAAGCCGCATTGTACGGATCGGCGCCGAAGGCAAAAGGGGGCAGGCGGACGGCTCCGCGGGTGCGCCGCAGGTAGACTGGAGTCGATGGGGCAGCGCATCGCGGGGCTGGAGCTGGCGCCGAACTGGACGAGCGCGGCGGGGGCGCTCGAAGGGGTGCTGCGGCACGCGGGGATCGACCTGCCGCGGCACGCGGTGATGGGGCTGACGGGGCATGCGTTCCACTTCTGCCTCGGGATGAAGGGGGGCGTGGCGGCGCTGCCGAGCGGGCCGGCGAGCTTCGACCGGGGCGCGATGGTGGCGCGGTATGCGCGGACGGGGCTGCGGTTCGAGCGGTTCGCCGGGCCAGCAGACGCGGCAGGGAAGGCGGCCGGCGCGGCGTGGGCGATGGAGCGGCTGGACGCCGGGGTGCCGGTCATCGGGTGGGACCTGCACCTGCACGAATTCGGGATCATCGACGGGTACGACCGGGAGCGGGGCGGCTTCTTCGTGCAGGACATCATCACCGAAGAGGTGGGGGCCGTTCGTCGCGTGGGAGAACTGGGCGCCGCTCGGGGAGGTCGAACTCTGGGCGCCGGTCGAAGCGGTGGAGGTGGAGCCTGCCGTGCTGAACGAGGCGCTGCAGACGGCGGCGGCGCTGCTGCGGGGAGAGGAAGACCCGGGCGACGGCCAGCCGCGGGGGACGGCGGGGCTGGAGGCGTGGGCGGCGGCGCTGGAGGGCGACGCGGAGGTGGACCGGGCGGGGAATGCCTACACGCTGGCGGTGCTGCAGGCGGCGCGGGGCGGATGGCGCGCTCTTCCTGCGGGACGTGGCGGCGGCGCTGCCCGCCGCCGGGGAGGCGCTGGAGCGCGCCGCGCGGGCGCTGGAGGAGGAGACGAAGGCGCTCTCGCCGCTGATCACGCTCTTTCCGTTCCCGGCCGGCGGGCACGGGAACGTGCAGGTGCCGGGCCTCCGGCGGGCGGCGGCGATGGCGCTCCGGCGGGCGGCGGCGTGGGAGCGGGAGTGCCTCGCCGGGCTGGAGGCGGCGATCGAACGGCTCGAACGGGCGGGGTAAAGCCCGCGGCAACGCGGCCTGACCGCGGGGCGGAACGACGGTATGATTCGTGAAACGGGGAACGAACGGTGGCTGAGCTCGCGCTGTACCTGTACTGGACGTCGGTCGTGACGGCGCCGATCGCGGCGCTGCTGTACTGGGCGTACCTCGCGAGCGCGTCGCTGGCGGTGCGGCGGGTAGCGGCGCAAACGAACGCGGGGACGGTGAGCGTGAGCGTGCCGGCGGCGGGTCCGAACGCCGGGCTCGGCCGGCTGGCGACGACGTTCACGGTGCTGACGACGGTGTTCCTCGCCGGGTGGTTCGCGGCGCGGTGGGCGGCGCGCGGCTATGCGCCGCTTTCGAACCTGTATGAGTTCACGACGGCGTTCGCGTTCGGGACGTGCGCGGCCTACCTCGCGTTCGAGGCGGTGTACCGGAACCGGCGGTACGGGGCGCTGGCGCTGCCGATCGTGGTGGCGATGCTGGGCATCGCGGCGACGTTCCCGAAGGAGATCGTGCCGCTCATCCCGGCGCTGCAGAACGGGCCGCTGCTCACCATCCACGTGTCGGTGATGATGCTCTCGTACGCGGTGCTGACGGTGGCGTTCTGCGGTGCGGTGGTGTACCTCGCGCAGGGCGGCGAGGGGAAGCGGCGGTTCGCGGCGCTGCCCTCGGCGGATGCGGCCGGCGACCTCGCCCACAAGGCGGTGATGGTCGGCTTCCCGCTGCTGGGGCTCGGGATTGCGCTCGGCGCGTGGTGGGCGAACAGCGCGTGGGGGCGGTACTGGGGCTGGGACCCGAAAGAGACGAGCGCGCTGGTCACGTGGCTGAGCCTCGTGGCGTACTTCCACGCGCGGGCGGGGAGCGGGTCGGTGGCGGGGGCACCGGGCATCCGGCGGCTGGTGCCGGCCCGCCTGCGGCGGGGCTGGCGGCCGGACCCGATGTGGTGGCTGGTGGTGATGTGGGGGCTGGTGATGTTCACCTACTTCGGCGTGAACCTCTGGATTAGCGGCCTGCACAGCTACGCCGGGGTGTGACCCCCGGCGCGCGCCCGGGCGAGCAGCAGGCGTTCGAAGCCAGCACGGGAGCCGGATTCAGGCGCGGCGGCGCTGGGCGACGGCGGCGACGGTGGCGGCGCCGATCGGGCCGTCTTCGTCGTAGAGGCGGCACTGGCCCATGGCGATGCCGTCGCTGGCCCCGTGGTCGGTCGATTCGAACCCGATCCATTCGCCGGCAGGGTAGCGGTGGAGGTAGAGGCTGATATCGACGTTGATGTAGGCGAGGCCGGCGCTGCCGGAGTTGGCGAGGGGGCTGGCGAAATCGCAGGCGACGGCGACGCGCTGGAAGGGGGTGAGGGGCTGGCCGGCGATGAGGGGGCGGAGTTCGCGCATCCAGGTGCGCTTCTGGGCGACGGCGCCGAAGGCGCGGCCCTGCGAGCGGCTCTCCCACATCGGCTGCCAGCCTTCGTTGGCGATGGGCGGGCGGGGGTCGGGGGCGAGGGCCGAGGGCGGCGGGAAGTCCCAGGCGGGCGGCGCCCAGACCTCGCCGGCGGGCTGGTCGCTTTCGCGGAGGAGGACGACGCTGGCGCGGCCGATGGACCGGCCGCCGGCGACTGCTTCGGCGTCGACGATGCGGATGCGGCCGCCTTCGCGCTGGACGCGCGTCGCGACGGTGATGGGCGTGAAATCGGGCAGCCGCCAGAGGTCGACGGTCATGCGGGCGACGCGGAGGCGGGGTTCGGCGTGGCGGCGTTCGACTTCGGCGCCGAGGAGGCCGGCGACGACGCGGCCGTGGAGGGAGTTCGGGTCCCAGGGGCCGCGGCAGATGGGCTGGGGGACGAAGGTGTCGCCCGCGGGGATGAAGAATGCGTCGGTGGTCATGGTGGGGCCATGATGACCGGCGGGCGGGGATGGTGCCAGCGGGTCAGCGCGGGGAGGTCATGACTTCGGGGCCCTGGGGGCGGTCGCCGGGTGCGCCGTCGGGCTCGAGGGTGACGAACATGCGGGTCATATCGCGCGGGAGCGAGGGGAGGCGGACGATGAGTTCGCCGTTCGCGCCTTGGAAGTCGGCGGCGGAGCGGGCGCCGTAGGGGCCTTCGCTCCAGATCTGGTAGTGGTGGCCTTCGGGGGCCTCGGGGAGGCCGACGATGCGGAGGATGGCGAAGGAGAAGTCGGTCGAAACGAAGACGGCGCCGCGGGCGCCATCGCCGCTGAGGGGGAGTTCGATGGCGCGGCTGGCGAGCTGGGCGCGGAGGCTGTCGGCGTCGTCGCGGGCATCGAGGTAGGCGATGAGGGCGGCGGCGAGGCCGACGGCGAGGACGAGGACGGCCGCGGCGGAGGCGAGGGCGATGGCGCGCCACGGGGTGCGGGCCGCCGGGGCGGGCGCGGGGAAGGGGATGGGGGCGGGGGGTTGGAGCCGGGCGCGGACGCCGGCGGCGATGCGGTCGGCGGCGCCGGCGGGGAGAGGCGCGTCGCCGTAGCCGTGGGCGAGGGCCTCCGCGGCCTGGAGGAACGGCTGAAGTTCGGCGCGGAGGGCCGGGTCGGCGGCGAGGAGCCGTTCGATTTCAGCGGCCTCGGCGGGGTCGAGGAGGCCGAGGGAGTAATCGGGGAGGAGTTCGAGGGCCTGTTCGCGGTTCATGGTTCGAGGGCCTCGCGGACGGGCGCGAGGGTATCGCGCAGTTTTGCCAGGGCGAGCCGGAGACGGCTGCGGACGGTGCCTTCGGGAAGGCCGAGTTCGCGGGCGATATCGACAGGGCGCTGGCCCTGGTAGTAGGCGCGCACGATGACGTCCTGCTGTTCGGCTGGCAGTTCCTCCAGTGCCTGCCGCAGGCGCTCCCCGGTGAGGCTGGCGAGGACGGTTTGCCAGGTATCGTCCGGGTCTCGCACTGCATATACGGAGGGGGCGTCGTCGATCGATCGTTCGAGGGCGCGGGCGCGCTTACGGAGGAGGTCGATGGCGGCGTTGCGGGCGATGGCGAGGATCCAGGAGCGTTCGCTGCCGCGGGAGGGGTCGAACTGGCGGCCGCGCTGCCAGAGGCGGACGAAGGCGTCCTGGACGGCTTCCTCGGCGAGGGCGGGGTCGCGGAGGACCTGGACGGCGGCGGCGAAGGCGGGGCCGGTGTACTCGGCGACGAGGGCATCGAAGGCGGCGGCGTCGCCGGCGCGGAAGCGTTCGAAGTGGGTGGTCATGGTGCGCGGCCGGCGGAGGCGGCGGGAGATGTGATCGAAGTGTTGTCGAGGGTGCGTACATGGGGTGTACGCGGTTGACCGGCCGGCAGCCGCGCAGGAATCAACCCGGAGGAACGTTGGATGAACCTGGCACGGGCAGTCATGACCCGGTCGATGCTCCTCGTGGCCGCGGCGCTGACGGCAGCGCTGGCTGCGGGGGTGATGCTGGCGCCGCAGGGCGCCGAGGCGCAGGCGACGGGGCGCGTTCGCATCATGCACGCGAGCCCCGACACGCCGCCGGTGGACATTTTTGTCGATGGACAGAAAGCTGTCACGGCGCTGGCCTTCCCGAACAACACGGGGTACGTGGCGCTGCCGGCTGGCGGCCACAACGTGAAGGTGTTCGTCTCGCCCTCGGACGGGACGGGGACGCCGGCGCTGCAGGCGACGCTGGAGATCGTGGCGGGGAAGGACATCACGGTGCTGGCGACGGGGCGCGTGGGCGACGGCTCGCTGGCGCTGACGCTGTTCGAGGATGACAACCGGACGCCCAGCGGGAACAACGCGCACATTCGCCTGATCCATGCCTCGCCGGACGCGCCGCCGGTGGACGTGGCGGTGGCGGGGACGAACACGAACGTGTTCCGCGGCGTGGCCTTCCGGAACGTGAGCCCCTACGTGCCGGTGCCGGCGGGGACGTACAGCCTGGATGTGAAGGTGAACGAGACGGGCGCGACGGTGCTGACCATCCCGAATCTGCAGCTGCAGGCGCGGACGGTGTACACGGCGGTGGCCGTGGGGCTGGCGGGCAACGGGACGCTCCGGGTGGTGCCGCTGGTGGATGCGCCGGCCCCGGCGCCGGCCCCGACGCCTGCGCCGCCGCGGACGGGCGAGACGGCGGCGGCTTCGAGCGGCAGCACGGCGCTGTGGCTGCTGCTGGGCGCGGGCGCGGCCCTGGTGACGGCCTCGGCCGGGCTGGCGGCGGTGAGCCGGCGGAGCCGGTAGCCGGCGCGGAGGTTCGCGCATGAGTGAGGGGCGGCCCCGGTTCGGGGCCGCCCCTCTGCTGTCGTTCGGGGCCGGGCCCGGGAGCGGCTACTCGCCCTCGAAGCGGGTGATGGTGCCGGCGTTGACGACGAAGCGGCCGGCGGCGCGGGTGTAGATGTCGCGGAGGCGGTCGGGGTCGGCGGTGGTGACGAGGGTTTGCTGGAAGGTGTCGATATATTCGAGGAGGGCGCGCCGGCGGCGGGCGTCGAGTTCGCTGAGGACGTCGTCGAGGAGGACGACGGGGTCGTCGCCGAGGGCGCGGCGAAGGTAGCTGGCTTCGGCGAGGCGGAGGGCGAGGGCTGCGGTGCGCTGCTGGGCGCGGGAGGCGAAGGCGTCGGCGGGCATGCCGTCGATGAGGATTTCGACATCGTCGCGGTGGGGCCCGACGAGGGTAGCGCCGGCGGCGATCTCCTTCTGGCGGGCGGCCTGGAGGGCCTTGAGCATGCGGCCGGTCCACTCGGCGTCGTCAATGGGAGCATCGTACTGGTCGAGCCCGCCGATGGAGGGCCGGTAGATGAGCGTGAGGGATTCGAGGCCGTCGGAGAGGCGCTCCATCTGCTGTTCGGCCTGGATGGCGAGGTGGCCGAGGGCATCAGCGCGGGCCCAGTAGATGGTGCCGCCGGCGTGGGCGAGCTCCTGGTCCCAGAAGGCGAGTTCGTGGGCCTGGGCTTCGCGGGCCTGGATGCGCTTGAGGAGGCTGTTGCGCTGCTGGACGACGCGGGCGTACTTCTGCATGGCGCGGAGGTAGCCGCGGTCGACCTGGGAGATCATCATGTCGAGGTAGCGCCGGCGCATGAGCGGGGGGCCGGCGACGATGTCGATGTCGAGGGTGGTGAAGAGGACGGCGCAGAGCTGGCCGACGGCTTCGGAGGCCTTGCGGGGGACGCCGTTGACGCGGACGCGCTTGCCGGCGCGGTGGGCCGGGTCGACGGTGCGGCCGACGATGGCGAGTTCGAGGGCGAGGTTGCCGGCGGAGCGTTCGACCTGGCAGGCGAGGCGGGCGACGGGGAAGTCGGAGGGGAGGATGTCGCGCCGGACGAGGTCGGAGTCCTGGCTGGCGCGGCTGGAGCGGAGGGTGGAGAGGAGGTAGATGGCCTCGAGGAGGTTGCTCTTGCCCTGGGCGTTATCGCCAACGAAGAGGTTGAGGCCGCGGTCGAGGCGGATATGGGCGCGGACGTAGTTCCGGAAGTTGACGAGCTCGAGGTCGAAGATAAACACGGTGCATGCCTAGTATAGCCGGGTTCGTTAGCTTTGGGCTTATTTTTTCGCGGTTCTTGACGGCGGGGGCGGCAGGGGCGCGGCTTCACCGGGTGCGCGGCTGGGGGCATACTTGGGAGACGTGCCCGGACGCGCGCCCCCTGCCGCGCCGGCCCTGCCGATAATCCACGTACGAACGGAACAGCCGATGCCACGTCACCCGAATGAAGTCCTGTTCGAAGGGGAGAAGCCGTTCCCCATCATCCCGACCTGCGAGCACTTCGCGGGGACGGAGGAGCGGATCGCGAAGGCGCTGGAGCTGCAGAACAAGATGGGCGGCGTCTTCGACATCACGATGGACTGCGAGGACGGCGCGCCGACCGGCCGCGAGCGGGAGCACGCGGAGATGGTGGTGCGGATGCAGAACAGCCCGCTGAACCAGCACAACATGGCGGGCGTGCGGATTCACGACTACACGCACGAGCACTGGAAGGCGGACGTCGACATCATCGTGCCGGGCGCGGGGGAGCGGGTCGCGTACATCACGATCCCGAAGACGGTGCGGGCGCGCGAGCTGGCGGAGATGATCGACTACATCCGGAACACGGCGGCGCGGGCCGGCATCCGGCGGGAGATCCCGATCCATGCGCTGATCGAGACGCACGGGGCGCTGCGGGAGGTGTGGGAGATTGCGACGCTGCCGAACGTGCAGGTGCTGGACTTCGGGCTGATGGACTTCGTGAGCGCGCACCACGGGGCGATCCCGTCGTATGCGATGCGGTCGCCGCACCAGTTCGACCACGCGCTGCTGCGGCGGGCGAAGGCGGAGATGGTGGCGGCGGCGCTGGCAAACGGGGTGGTGCCGGCGCACAACGTGACGCTGGAGCTGAAGGACCACGGAGTTCATCTACAACGACGCGCGGCGGGCGCGGATGGAGTTCGGCTTCCTGCGGCAGTGGAGCATCTACCCGGCGCAGATCGAGCCGATCACGCGGGCGATGGCGCCGTCGCACGATGAGGTGGAGGAGGCGCAGGCGATCTTGCTGAAGGCGTATGCGGCCGACTGGGGCCCGATCCAGCACGAGGGGAACCTGCACGACCGGGCGACGTACCGGTACTACTGGGAGACGCTCCAGCGGGCGCGCATCCAGAACGTGCCGCTGAGCGCTGAGGTGATGCAGGCGTTCTTCCCGGAGGCCGTGACGGCGTAGGCCCCGCAGCGGCGCGGGGGGCAGCAAGGGGGCTCAGGCGCCGGTTTTCCACACCATGAGGAACGCGATGCCGACCGTGGTGAGCCCGAGAGCTGCACCGGTGAGCTGGACGCGCCGGGCCGGGGCGCGGTAGGCCTCGGGGAGGGCGCTGCCGTCGGGAACGCCTTCGAGCGTGCCGAGGGCGGCATGAACATTGGCGCGCTGGACGACGCTCGCGGTGAAAAATGCCGCGAGGTACCAGATGATGGCGACTGCGAGCCACGCCGGCAGGTGGTGGCTGTAGCCGGTGCGGTCGTTGAAGATGAGGCCCAGTCCCATGAGAAAGATGAGCACCGCGCCGGGCAGGACGAGGCGGGTCTCGATGAGGTGCATGGTTCGGAGCACGAATCGGGTGGCTGGCACGCCCTGCCGTTCCGGCTGTTGCGTGAAGCAGCGGGAACGAAAAGGTGGCGCCAAGGGCTACGATGACGGCGGCGACGTGGACGAACAGCTCGATGCGGTAGGCGGACATTGACGGCTCCCTGACGGCCGATTGGCGTCCGGCGGGATGCGACGCGCGTGTGCCCGGCCTGTACAGGCGTGGGCCAGCGGCCTTCAGCGGGCGGCGCCGCTGCCGAATCTGTAGATATCGTGACCATTCCTCAGCGGTATTCGGGCGGGCCGCAAGCCGGGCGACCGGCCGCGGACGGCGCGGGACCGCCGGCGCGTCTGCGGGGCCGGCTGCCGATGCGGGCGCTGTGGGCGGGGCTGTTCGGCTTCGCAGCGCTGGCGGGCCCGGGGACGGGCGTCGTGCTGTTCGGAGGCGGCGCGCTCGAGACGGCGGCGGAGCTGGGGGCTGCGGCGGGCGCCGGGGCGGGAGCCGCGCTGGTGGCGGACCGCGCGGTGCGGCGGCCGCTTGCCTCCGTCCGGGGGCTGCTGCGAGGCGCGCGGAGCGGCGAGTTCGAGGCGCGGGCGCCGGGCTCGGTCGTGCGGGAGCTGGACGAGCTGGAGGCGGACCTGAACCGTTCGCTCTCGGCGCTGCAGGTGTCGACGGAGACGCTGATCTACCGGGCGTTCCACGACCCGCTGACGGAGCTGCCGAACCGGGCGATGTTCCTCGCGGCCTGCGCGCGGGCGCTGGCGGGGGAGCGGCGGCCGGACCGGGTGGCGGTGCTGTTCATGGACGTCGACCGGTTCAAGTACCTGAACGATACGCTCGGGCACGGGGTGGGCGACCAGCTGCTTTCGGTGTTCGCGCAGCGGCTGGTGGGGGCGGCCGAGGGGCAGATGGTGGCGCGGCTGGGCGGCGACGAGTTCACGGTCCTGATGCTGCGGGGAACAGGCGGGCTTCGCTGGCGGTGCAGACGGCGCAGCGGGTGATGCAGGCGCTGCGGCGGCCGTTTTCGGTGGCCGGGCAGGAGATGTTCGTGAGCGCGAGCATCGGCATCGCGGTCAACGGGCCGGAGGACCGGAGCACGACGGAGCTGCTGCGGAAGGCGGACGTGGCGCTCTACCGGGCGAAGGCGGAAGGCCGGGCGCGGTACGTCGTGTTCGCGCCGGAGCTGGACGCGGACCCGGCGGAGCGGTTCGACCTCGACAACGCGCTGCGGCGGGCGGTGGAGCGGCGGGAGCTGCAGCTGCTCTACCAGCCGGTGGTGGACCTCGAAACGGGTGCGCTGGTCGGGATGGAGGCGCTCTTGCGGTGGAACCACCCGCACCGGGGCGTGCTTTCGCCGGCGACGTTCATCTCGATCGCGGAGGAGACGGGCGAGATCGTGCGGATCGGGCAGTGGGTGCTCGAGGAGGCCTGCCGGGAGGCTGCCCGGGCGCAGGGGCTCCGGCCGGGCAGCCGGCTGACGGTGAGCGTGAACGTCTCGGCGGCGGAGTTCCGGCAGCCGGACCTGACCGGGCGCATCCGGCGGGTGCTCGAGGCGACGGGCGTGGACCCGGGCACGCTGCAGCTGGAGCTGACGGAGAGCGTGCTGATGCACGACGTGCCGGCGGCGCTGGAGGTGCTGCAGGAGCTGCGCCGGCTCGGGGTGCGGCTCGCGCTGGACGACTTCGGCACCGGGTATTCGTCGCTGAGCTATCTGCAGCGGCTGCCGATCGATACGCTGAAGGTGGACCAGGCGTTCGTGGGGCGGCTGGGCGTGGATGCGTCGTCGGGACCGCTGGTGCGGGCGATCGTGGAGATGGGGACTGCGCTGGGGATGGAGGTGGTGGCGGAGGGAATCGAGACGGAGTGGCAGCTGGGGTATCTGCGGGAGGTGGGGTGTGCGCGGGGGCAGGGCCACTACTTCGCGGGGCCGCTGACGGCAGAGCAGTTCCGGCGGCTGGCGGCTTCGCGGCGGCCGGCGATGGCGTGGGGGCCGCTGCTGGCGGCGGGCTAGGGTTCGAGCCCTTCGAGCAGGCCGGGCGGGAAGATGACGCGCGCGCCGGGGCCGAGGCCGTTCGCTTCGAACCAGCCGGCGTTCACTTCGAGCACGTAGCGGTAGGGGTTCGACGGGGTCAGCACGGTCTCATCGAGCGGAGTGCCGCGGCGGATTTCGAGCACGACGAAATCGGCGCTGATGTAGGCGATATCGAGCGGGACGTAAGTGTTGCGCATCCAGAAGCCGGAGCGGCTCTCGTTCGGGAAGATGAAGAGCATGCCGGCATCGGGGTCGAGCGCGCGGCGGTACATGAGGCCCTGGGCGCGCTGGCCGGGGGTGACGGCGAGTTCGACGGTGACGCTGGCGCGGGCATCGCCCTGCTCGATCGTGATGACGGGCCGGGAGGGGCCTTCGGCGTCGCGGGCGCAGGCGACGATGAACAGCACGAAGACGAAGGGGAGGGCGATGCTGCGCAGGGATTCGGCTCCGGGGCCTTTGGCGGTGTTCACAGGACGACGAGGACGATACCAGCGACGCAGAGCAAGGTTCCAGCAAGGATGCGGCGGGTGAGGCGTTCGCCGAGGAAGACGATGGAGAGCGGGAGGGCGAGGAGGGGCGAGGTGGAGGAGAGGATGGCCGTGCGGGCGGCGCCGGCGGTGACGACGGCGTAGACGTAGAGCAGGCTGCCGATGGTGGTGCCGACGAGGCCGGCGAGCGCGATGGCGCCGAGGTGGGCGCGGCTGCGGAACGGGGCGACGAGGGCGGGGCGCTGGAAGGCGAGGGCGAAGCCGAGGAGCGCCACGGCGCCGGCGGGGGTGCGGATGGTGCCGGCGGCGATGGCGCCGAGGTCGCCGCTGGCGGCGGCGAGCCAGAGGGTCGCGGCGGCCCAGGTGACGCCGACACCGCCCAGCAGGGCGTACCCGGCGAGGCCGGGCGGCGGAAGACCGACCGGCGGAGCGAGGGCGACCGGCCCCGCATCGGGCGGACGGCGGCGGCGCCGGTTCGTTCGGCGGCGCGGGGGCGATGATGAACCAGGTGCCGGCGCCGATGAGGAGCGCGCCGATGGGGAGGCCCCAGGTGAACGGCTCGCCGAGGAGGAGGACGCCGAAGACGACGGTGAGGCCGATGTAGAGGGCCATCGAGACGGGGAACGTGCGCTGCATGCCGAGGCGGTTGAGGGCGGCGATGTAGAGGGTATCGCCGAGCCCGTAGCCGAGCGCGCCGGAGGCGACCACCTGGATGATGGTGCCGGCGGGGGCCTGCGCGATGGTGCCGGTTTCGCCGCTGGCGAGGAGGATGAGGGGCATGGCGAGGGCGCCGAAGCCGAGGCGGAGCCCGCTCAGGACGACGGGGGAGGTGCGGGCGGAGAGGGAGGTGAGGGCGACGCTGGTGGCGGACCAGGTGAGGGCGGCGAGGAGGGCGGCGAGTTCACCCATGGGGCGGGATGGTACGGGGGCGGGAGGTTACGTTCTGCCGGGAACGGACAGGCCCCCGCGGCGGCGGGGGCCCGTGAGGGGGACGCGCAGGGAGGGAGTTAGTTGCAGGTTTCGCCGGGCGCGTCGAGGAGGGTGACCTGCTGGTTCGGCGCGCCGGGGCGCATCACGAGGACGACGCCGGAGAACCCGGGGATGGTCGAGATGCCGCCGACGGCGGTGTTGTTCAGGTATTCGGGGTAGTTGCCCGGGTTGCCGGGGCGGGTGTTGAAGTAGTGGAGCCACTTCTGGTTCGGGCCGTCCCAGATGTAGATGCCGATCCAGTCGGCAGCGGGGAGGCACTGGGTGAAGGTGGCGGGGCTGACGGCGGTGGGCTTGATGGTGCCGACGTAGTGGATGTTGCAGCCGGCGCTGCCGTTGCTGCAGACGCCGCCGACGGTGCTGGTGTGCTTGGCGAGGGCGATGCCGAGGGTGGCGCCGAGGATGGTGGCGACGCCGGCGCCGATGGCAACGACGGCGATGGCTTTCCGGTGAATCCAGCTCATGGAACCTCCAGCAAGCGCCCGGAGGGGCGCGCTCCTGCGTGTTACCGTAGCAATCCGGGAAGGTACACGCACCGGAGGAAACGCGCGCCGGGCGCGGGGAGTTGCCAGCTGGCTGTAAAACGTTCGTAAAACCCGCGGCGGGCGGGGCCGGGCGGCCGGGCGCGGCCGCTTTCTAACGGAATTCTTCCTGCTGAGCGGGGGCGCACTGCCGAAGGCGGCTGGTAGGATGCCGGGCGGAGGCGTCGATCATGTTGCCGCTTGGTTTCAGCTGGGGAGCGTTCCTCGTCTACGTCTTCGCGCTGATGTTCATGACGGTGGGGGGCATCTGGGGGCTGGTGGAGAGCCGGCACCCGGCGTTCCTCATCCCGATCCTGATGGGGCTGTTCTACTTCTACCTCTGCTGGGAGGCGGTGGTGGAGGGCGACGATGAGCAGGGGCCGCCCCCGCCGCCTTCGAAGAGCCAGGGCTGACGGGGCTGACGGCGGGCTTACCGGGGAAGGCGTAGGGTAGAGGCATGCGGCTGCGACCGTTCCGGGCCGGGACGCTGCTCGGGATCCCGCTGATGGTGAATCCGAGCTGGTTCCTGCTCGCGGGGCTGACGACGTGGTTCCTCGCGACGCAGTTCTACCCGGCAGCGTTCGAAGGGGCGCCGTGGTGGACGCATCTCGGGATGGCGGCCGCGAGCGTGGCCGCGTTCTTCGCGTCGATCGTGCTGCACGAGCTGGCGCACAGCCTCGTGGCGCGGTGGTTCCGGATCCCCGTGAAGAGCATCACGCTGTTCGTGTTCGGGGGCGTGGCCCAGATCACGCGGGAGGCGGCGCGGCCGCTGCAGGAGCTGCTGATGGCGCTCGCCGGGCCGCTCACCAGCATCGCGCTGGGCGGGGCGTTCGCCGGGCTGTGGTGGCTGCTGGGCGCGCAGGCCGACCGGCCGATCGACTACGTGCTGGTCTGGCTGGCGATCATGAACGCGGCGCTGGGAGTCTTCAACCTGCTGCCGGCGTTCCCGATGGACGGCGGGCGGGTGTTCCGGGCGCTTGCGTGGCTGGTGACGGGGCGGCACGGGCTGGCGACGGCGCTGGCGGCCTGGACGGGGCGGGCGTTCGCGTGGGGGCTCGCCGGCGCGGGCGTCCTGGCGATGCTCGGGCGGGACGTGGTGCTGGCGAATTCGCTGGCGGGCGGCGCATGGCTGGTGCTCATCGGGCTGTTCCTCGAGAACGCGGCGCGGCAATCGCTGCTGCAGAACCGGCTCGTGCAGGAGCTGGCCCGCTACCGCGCGGAAGACGTGATGCTGGCGGATATGCCGGTGGTCGATGCCGGGCAGCCCGTCGGGCCGCTGGCGCGCGGGACGCTGGAGCTGAACCCGCGGGCGGTGTTCCTCGTGAGCGAGGGCGACCGGCTGGCGGGCGTGCTTTCGGGCTACGACCTGCTCGACGTGCCGGAGCGGCTGTGGGACGTGACGCCGGCGGGTTCGGTGATGGTGCCGCGGGAGGCGCTGCGGGCGACGGCGCGGGACCGGCTCGTCTCGGACGTGCTGCTGGAGATGGAGATGGAAGACCTGCTCCACATGCCGGTGGTCGAGGATGGGCGGGTCATCGGGGTCGTGGCGCGGGACCGGATCGTGGGGCTGCTGCGGCAGGCGGGGCTGCTCGGCCCGGCGCGGGCGTAGCGGCCGGCGCTTCCGCGGGGCGCGGCGACGGCTGATGATGGGGGCGTGAGGGGCGCGAGGACGGCCGCCGCGGTGGCGGCAGGGAAGCTGACGGGTGCGGCGACGCGCGCGCTGCGGCGGGGCGGGGGCACGGCGCTGCCGGGGCTGGTCGCGCTGCGGGTCGACCCGGGGGTGGTGGCGGCGCTGGGGCGGCAGCTCGGCGGCGGCCGGGTGCTGGTGACCGGGACGAACGGAAAGACGACGGCGAGCCGGCTGCTCGCGGGGATGCTGGCGGCGGCGGGACGCCCGTATCTGCACAATCGCGAGGGGAGCAACATGGTGCGCGGGTTCGCCAGCCTGCTGGTGCGCCGGGCGGACCTGCTCGGCCGCATCCCCGGCGCAGCGGGCATGGCGGGGGTGTTCGAAACCGACGAGGCGACGTTCCCGGCGGCAGTCCGGGCGCTCGACCCGGACGTGATGGTGGTGACGAACCTGTTCCGCGACCAGCTCGACCGGTACGGCGAAGTGGACACGGTGGCGGGGCTCTGGCGGGAGGGGCTGGCGGCGGCGCGGCGGGATGCGGTGCTCGTGCTGAACGCGGACGACCCCTCGGTGGCGGCGCTCGCGGACGGCTGGCCGGGCCGGGTGCACTGGTTCGGCATCGACGACCCGGCCTTCGCGCGGGAGGGGACCGGGGCGGCGGATGCCCGCTGGTGCGCCTGCGGCGGCGACTACGTCTACGAGCGGCGGTACTTCGCGCACGTGGGCTGGTGGCGGTGCGCGGCGTGCGGGCGTTCGCGGCCGGCGACGGACACGACGGCGCGGGCGATCCGGCTCGAGCTGAGGGGCGCGAGCTGGGAGATGGACGGGGCGGGGCGCGTCGAGATGCGGCTGACCGGGCTGTACAACGTGGCGAACGCGCTCGCGGCGGCGGGGGCGGCGCGCGTGCTCGGGCTGGACGAGGCGGCGGTCCGGCGCGGACTGCGCGAAACGTCGGCGGCGTTCGGGCGGCAGGAGGTGGTGCGGCTGGAGGGGCGGGAGCTGTGGCTGCTGCTGGCGAAGAACCCGGCGGGGGCGAACCAGGTGCTGCTGCTGCTCGAACAGGCGGGCGGGCCGGCGATGGCGATCGCCGGCCTGCTGAACGACCGGTTCGCCGACGGACAGGACGTCAGCTGGATTTGGGATGTGGAGTACGAGCTGCTGGCGGGGCGGGTAGCGCGCTGCTGGGCGGGCGGCGACCGGGCGGAGGACCTCGCGCTCCGGCTGGACTACGCGGGCTGGCCGCGGCCGCTCGCGGCGGAGCAGAGCCCGGCGGCGCTGCTGGACGCGGTGCTGGCCGGGACGGCGCCCGGTGACCGGATCTTCGTCATCCCGACGTACACGGCGATGCTGGACCTGCGGGCGGAGCTGGCGCGCCGGGGCGCGGTCAGGAGCGCGCTGGAGTAGCGCTGCGGCGGGCGCGGTAGTAGAGGGGCGCGCCGGTGCCGCCGCGGCGGAGGAGAATGACCTCGGCGATGATGCTGACGGCGATCTCTTCCGGGGTTTCGGCACCGATATCGAGGCCGATGGGCGTGCGGACGCGGTCGAGTTCGTGCTCGGGGAAGCCTTCGGCCCGGAGATGGTCGAGGACAGCCGTCGTGCGGCGGCGGGAGCCGATCATGCCGAGGTAGGCGGCGCCGCGGCCGAGGCATGTGCGGAGCGAGAGCTCGTCCTGTTTGTGGCCGCGCGTGACGAGGACGATGGTGGTGCCGGGGCCGATGGGGAAGCGCTCGAGCTCGGCTTCGAAGTCGCCGCAGATGACCTCATCGGCCTCGGGGATGAGCTGCGGGTCGGCGTACTCGGGCCGGTCATCGAGGACGGCGACGCGGTAACCGAGGAAGCTCGCGAGGCGGGCGAGGGCGCGGCCGATGTGGCCGGCGCCGACGACGAGGAAGGTAGGCCGGGCGGCGACGACTTCCAGGTAGACGGCGGGGACGCCCTCGGCGGAGCGCTCGCGCAGGGTGCCCTCGAGGAAGTAGCGCGTGTGCGCGGCGGGCCGGCGGGCAAAGAAGTCGGCGGCGAGGTCCGCGGCGGCAGCATCGAGGGCGGGGTCGCCGAGGGTGCCGAGCGTGCTGCCGCCGGGTTCGATGAGGAGGCGGGCGCCGGGCTGGAGCGGGAGCGCGCCGGGGTCGACGAGGACGGCGAGGAGGACGGGCTCGCCGCCTTCGGCGGCGGCGGCGAGGCGTTGTGTCAGCTCGAGCATAGCGAGAGTGTAGTGGAGACGGGAGAAGTGAGGAGGGAGGAGAGAGAGAGGCAGAAGAGCGGCGGCCGGGGATGCGTTTGCCGGCCGCCGCGGGGCAGAACCGGTTATTCGAATTCGGGGGTTTTGTAGAAGGGGAAGAGGTCGGGGAGGTCCTTCGAAACGGACATGGTGAAGTTGGGGCGGCGCTTTTCGAGGAAGGAGGCGACGCCCTCTTTGACGTCGGGGCTGGCGCCCATGATGAGGATGCCGCGGGAGTCGGCCATGTGGGCCTTCATCGGGTGGTCGGCGACGAGGCCGCGCCACATGAGCTGGCGGCTGAGGGCGACGGAGACGGCGGACGTGTTATCGGCGATTTCGCGGGCGAGCGCGTAGGCGGCGGGGAGGAGCTCCTCGGGAGGATGGACGGAGCGGACGAGGCGGCCGCGGAGGGCTTCCTGGGCATCGAAGACGCGGCCGGTGGCGACCCACTCCATCGCCTGCTGGATGCCGACGGCGCGGGGGAGGAACCAGGAGCTGGCGGCCTCGGGGACGATGCCGCGGCGGGCGAAGACGAACCCGAAGCGGGCCGTTTCGCTGGCGAGGCGGACGTCCATCGCGAGCGTCATGGTGACGCCGACGCCGACGGCGGGGCCGTTGATGGCGGCGATGATCGGCTTCTTCAGGTCGAAGATGCGGAGCGTGACCATGCCGCCGCCGTCGCGGTACTCGCGGATGTCGGTCGGGCGGCCGCGCGCGCCGGCGTCGAAGGTCGAGGGGCCGGCGGAGAGGTCGGCGCCGGCGCAGAAGGCGCGGCCGCGGCCGGTGACGACGATGACGCGGACGGCGTCGTTGGCGTCGGCCTCGTCGAAGGCGGCGATGAGCTCACGCTGCATGGTGGCCGTAAAGGCGTTGAGCTGTTCGGGGCGGTCGAGGGTGATGGTGAGGATGCCGTCAGAGAGTTCGGTCGCGATGTGTTCGTAGGGCATGGCGGGATTGTGAATCGGCGGCAGCGCGCTGTCGAACGGCGATGCGTGCTACACTGGGTTTACGTCATGTTGAAGACGGCCCGCCGAGGATATCCCGGGAGGAGCGAGGGCCGCGGCGTTTTTACCCGGTTTCGATGCGACGAGGCCGCCGGCTCCCCGGAACGGGGAAGATTGGGCCGGCGGTGAAGAACAGGACGTGAAGCTGACCAGCATTTTCGAGACGATTGCGCGACCTTTCCGGCGGACGGCCGGCGCGGAGGCCGGCATCGCCAACCTCACCCCATCGACGACGACCATCACGGCACCGGCAGCGCCGGCGAGCGGACAGGGAGCTGCCCCGCGGCGGGAGCCGGCGCCCGGCAGTGGAGCCGGGACGCGCCGCCCGAGCCGGCTCGCGGCGGCGAGCCCGCGGGAGACCGCGGCGCAGGCCCCGGCGCACCCGGCTCAGCAAGAGGCTGCTGACCAACCGGCAACGGCGGCTGACGCGCCCTCGCGGCGGCGGCGGCGCCGGCGGCGCGGCAGGGGAGCGGGGACCGGCGAAAGCGCCGAGGCGCCGGCAGCAGCGGTCGCGGCCCGGGCCCCCGCCGGCGGGAAGCGGCCCGCCGCGAAGGCGCCGCTCTCGGAGGCGTTCCGGGAGCTGGGGGTGGACCAGACCGGGCTGGAGGCGATCGCCGCGCTCGGGTTCACCGAGCCGACGCCGATCCAGCGGGAGGCGCTGCCGAAGCTGTTCGCCGGCGAGGACCTCGTCGGGCTGGCGCAGACGGGGACGGGGAAGACGCTGGCGTTCGGGCTTCCGCTGGCGCGGAGCATCGACCCGGCTTCGCGGGAGGTGCAGGCGATCGTCCTCGTGCCGACCCGGGAGCTGGCGAAGCAGGTGCGCGAGGTGATGGACCACCTCGCGCTTTTTTACGGCTTTTCGGCCTGGGCGCTGACCGGCGGGAGCAAGGTGAAGACGGACATCGACCGGCTGGAGCGCGGGGTGCAGGTGGTGGTCGGGACGCCCGGCCGGGTGATCGACCACATCAAGCGGGGGACCCTCTCGCTGGCGGCGGTGCGGTTCGTGGTGCTGGACGAGGCGGACCAGATGCTGGACATCGGGTTCGCGCGGGACATCGACTACATCCTGCGGCACGCGCCGAAGGAGCGGCAGACGGCGCTCTTCAGCGCGACGATGCCGGAGAGCATCGGCCGGCTGGTGTGGCGGTACATGCGGCGGGCCGAGCGGGTGGAGGTGGACCCCGAACAGCGGACCGCGGAAGGGGTGGAGCAGTACTACTGCGAAGTGGCGGAGCGCGACAAGCTGCGCGCGCTGCAGTACCTCTACGAGATGCGCGGGCTGGGCCGGACGCTCATCTTCTGCAATACGAAGGTCATGGTGGACCGGCTGACGGCGCAGCTGAACGCGGCCGGCGTGCCGGCCCAGGCGATCCACGGCGACCTGCGGCAATCGCAGCGCGACCGGGTGATGGCGGATTTCCGGGCCGGGCGGCTGGAGTTCCTCGTCGCGACGAACGTGGCGGCGCGGGGGCTCGACATCCCGGACATCGAGGACGTGGTGAACTACGACGTGCCGCAGAACCCGGAGGAGTACATCCACCGGATCGGGCGGACGGCGCGGGCGGGCCGGCGCGGCTGCTCGTACACGTTCGTGAGCGAATGGGACGTGCCGGCGTGGGACGCGGTGGTCCGTGAGGTGGGCGAAGGGACCGTGCAGTACCTGCGCGTCCCGGCGCGGTGGGACATCGAGGAGCCGGAGCCGGTGGCTGCGGGCGAGGCAGCGGGCGGCGGCCAGTAGGGGCGAGGGCGGCTTGCGGGGCCAGCCGCGGCGCGGCAGGATGCGGGCGTGTACCGGGCGCTGTTCGAACGGTTCGGGGCGGAGTGTGTCGCGAAGATCTGGCGGGGCGAGCCGCTGACCGATGAGGAGCTCGCCGCGTTCCGGATGCTGCTCGACGCGCGGGAGGCGTCCGGGCGGCGGCTGCTCGGGAAGTACGCCGGGCCGGACCCGTGCATCGATACGGTGACCGGGCGGTGCGGGGTGCGGCCGCTCTTCCGCTGAAGCGGGGACGCTTCGCCGCGCCTTTTGCCTCCCGGGACCCGGGCACCGCCGCCTTCAACGCGGGAGCCGGCAGGTCAGGCGGCGGGCGGCTCTTCGAGGATGGTGACGGTGCCGGCGATGCCGTCGATGGCGACGAGGTCGCCGGTGCGGATGCGCGCGGTGCCCTGGCGGACGTTGACGACGGCGGGGAGGCCGTACTCGCGGGCGACGGTGCTGCCGTGGCTGAGAGCGCTGCCCATATCGACGACGAGGCCCGCGGCGAGGGCGAAGAGCGGCGTCCAGCCGGCATCCGTCACGGGAGCGACGAGGATTTCGCCGGGCTGGAGCGGGCCATCGGCTTTCGGGTCGAGGATGACGCGGGCGCGGCCGGTGACGCGGCCGGGGCTGACCGGCGTGCCCTTGAGGACGTCTCCGGCGTGACCGGCTTCGGCGGGCGGGAGCGGGACCGGCCGGCCGCGGAAGCGCTCGGGCAGGATGACGTGGCGGTTGCGTTCGAATTCGCGGCGGCGGGCGGCGACGTTCGCCGAGAGGTCGAGCCGGAGGCCGTTGGCGAGGACGTTCGAGACTTCCTCGTGGGAGAGGAAGAAGAGGTCGTCCGGTTCGCGGATGACGCCGAGGTCGACGAGGCGGGCCTGGACGGCGGCCAGGTGCCAGTCGCCGAGGCGGGCCGCGCGGACGAGGATGGATTTGGTGCGTTCGCGAAGGGCGACCCAGCCCTGGGCGCGGGGGAGGAGCCAACGGAAGACGCGGCGCTGCGCCCAGCCGAGGCGGGCGTCGATCTCGCGCGTGAGGGCGAGGCGTTCGGCCTCCTGGCGGGCGAGGACGGCAGGCGGCGCGTGCGCGGGGTCGAGATCGACGTAGGAGGCGACCATCTCGACGACGGGGGCAGGGTCCCAGCGCCACGTCTTCGCGGCGGTCTCCATTTCGTTGAGGCCGCGGTGGCCGTGGCGTTCGATGAAGGCGGCGTAGCGCTCCTGCCAGCGGGCGGGGAGGGCCGGGTCGCGGGGGTCGAAGCCGGGCTCGCGGAGGCGGCCGGCGATGCCGGTTTCGATGGCCGTTCGGGAGAGTTCCCAGAGGTCGAGGCTGATGCGGGCGCTTTCGACCCCGGGCAGGCCGGTGAAGAGGGTGGGCACGCGGCCTTCGGCTTCGTCGCCGAGGACGGGGCGAACGAGGGCGAGGATGGTGTCGTAGCCAGAGCCGGCGACGCCGGTGACGCGCAGGTGGACGCGGGAGATGCGGGCGGCGAAATCGAGGATGCGCTCGCGGTAGCGCTGGAGTTCGGCGGAGGAGAGGCTGAAGGGGTCGACGGCGCGGACCTTCTGCTCGGCATCGAGGACGGCGCGCTCGGCGCGGTCGGCCTGCTTCGAGAGGGTGGCCATCACGCGGAGCATGCGCGGGGCGGTGAGGATGCGGTGGCGCCACGTCTTGAGGCGCGGGAGCGGGGTGCGCCAGCCGTCGTCGATGGGGCCGCCGAGGTACTGCTGTTCGAGGGCGCCTTCGCGGAAGCCGAGCACGCGGGAGGCGATGAGGCGGGTGGCCTCCATGTTGAGGAAGGCGCGGTTGTAAAAGCAGCCCATGAAGACCGGATTCTCATCGGCGGAGAGGAGGCCGAGCTCGTGGTAGTCCTCGGTGTAGGCGCGGGGGACGGTCTGGTTGAAGGTCGTGATGGTGAGCGGGGTGAGGAGACCGGGGAGGATCTCCTGCACGTTGGCGGACGTCCAGAGGTCGGCGTCGGAGGTGGGGGTATCGAATTCGGAGTACCAGCCGCCGAGGCCGTCGGGGCGCGGAGCGGATGCAGCGATCGAGGTGACGGGCCGGGACTGGAGGAGCCAGAGCTTGCCGCGCTCATCGACGGCGAACTCGATGTCCTGGGGGCCGCCGAAGAGGTCTTCGGCGCGGAGGGCGGCGCGCACGACCGCGATGACGAGGTCGTCGGAGAGGACGGGCGCGGTGTGGGGGCGTTCCTGGATGGTGAGGGACTGGCGATGGACGAGGAAGCGCTGGCCTTCGGCCTGGCCGGAGACGAGGGCATCGCCGAGCCCGGCGACGGCTTCGACGACGACGTGGTCGCGGCTGCCGGTGACGGGGTCGATGGAGAAGGCGACGCCGGCGGCGACGGCCGGGACCATGCGCTGGACGACGAGCGCCATGGCAGCTTCGGCGTCGGCGCCGACGGACTGGCGGTACGCGCGCGCTGATTCGGCGTCGGCGGAGGCGAGGCAGCGGGCGACGGCCTCGAGAAAGGCATCGCCGCCGGTGACGCCGAGGACGGTCTCGTGCTGGCCGGCGAAGGAGGCGGCGGCGCCGTCTTCATCGGCGGCGGAGGAGCGGACGGCGACCGGTTCGTAGGCAGGAACGAGCGCGGCGAGGCGCGCGAGGAGTTCGCGGCGGAGCTCGGGCGGCCATTCGGCGGGCGCGCCGCGCAGGCGGGCGGCGACATCGACGGGAACGATGAAGCCGTCGGGGACTTCGAAGCTGGCGCGGGCGAGGGCGGCGAGCGAGGCGCCCTTGCCGCCATAGCGGGCGCGGTTGGCGGGGTCGGCCTCGCGGAGGGCGGGGAGGTGGGCTGTCATGGGCAGGATCGTACCGTTAACGAACGGGAGGTTCAGCAAGGCGGGCACCTGTCATTGCACGAATCCGAACGTTTGTTCTACACTGGCGGGGATCCTGGTGACAGCGGAGGGTTGGCGATGCGGGTGCTGGTGCTGGTGATGCCGCGGCTTTCGGTCCAGCTGGCGCGGCGGGAGGCGCCGGAGCTGCGGGGGCGGCCGGCCGCGACGGTGCAGCTGCGCGGCGCGGCGCCGGTGGTCGCGGCAGCCTCGGCGGAAGCGTCGGCGGCCGGGGTGGAGGCCGGCATGGCGCTGGAGGCGGCGCGCGGGCGGTGCCCGGCGCTCGCGGCGGTGCCGGCGAAACCGGCCGCCGAGCTGGACGAGCTCGAGCGGCTGGCAGCAGTGTTGCGCGCGAAGGCGACACCGCATGTCGCGGTCGCGACGCGGGAGGCCGTGGCCGCCGACCTGGCCGGGCTGGAGGGGCGGTTCGCGGACGAGCTCGCGGCGGCGGAGGCGCTGGCGGGGCTGGCGCGGGCGTGGACGGGGCTGGATGTGCGTGCGGCGGTCGCCGATACGTGGCAGGAGGCGGAGGCGGCCGCCCGCGCGGCGCGTCGGGCGGTGGTCTGCCCGGCGCGGGGCGAGACGGGGGCGCTGCCGCGGCGGGAGGGGCTGGCGGTGCGGCTCGCGGGTCCGGTGACGGGAGAGCGGCTCACTGGAGCGCTGGAGCGGCTCGGGCTGGTGCTCGCGGCGCACGACGCGAGCTGCCGGGGGCTGGAGGTCGCGGCGGCGGTGGCCGGAGGGGAGGTCCGGCGGTGGCAGCGGCGGGCAGCGGAACCGCTCCACCGGGGCCACGAGCTGGCGGCGCTGGTGCGGCCGCTGGCGCCGGCGCTGGAGGAGGCGGCGACGCTGGAGGTGCGGGTGCTCGGCGCGGGCCCATCGGTGGAGGCAGCGGCACGGCGCGCGGGGCCGGCGCTGCGGGAGCGTCCTGCGGCGGCCGGGGCGGCCGCGCGGCAGCTGGCGCTGGCGAGCTGAGCAGGCGGCCGAGGCGGGAGGCCGGAAGGGGCGGCCCTGCTACACTTGAGGGCCAAGCGCGCCCGCGCCGCACCACTCTTTCGCCGCCAGGGTTTGCTTCGATGACGACTGAGACGCCGGGGCCCGTTTTGCCGCCTGCCTACGAACCGGCGAACGTCGAGGAACGCATCTACCGGATGTGGGAGGAGGCGGGCTACTTCAAGCCGCGCATCGACCCCGGGCGGGAACCGTACTGCATCATCATGCCGCCGCCGAACGTGACCGGGGAACTCCACCTCGGGCACGGGCTGGAGGACGCGATCACGGATGCGCTGGTGCGGTGGCACCGGATGCAGGGCGACCCGACGCTCTGGCTGCCGGGCGAGGACCACGCCGGCATCGCGACCCAGAACGTCATCGAGAAGGAGCTGGCGAAGGAAGGGCTGACCCGGCACGACCTCGGGCGGGAGGCGTTCATCGAGCGGACGTGGCAGTGGGTGCGGAAGTACCGGAGCCGAATCGCGGACCAGCACCGGAAGCTCGGGGCGAGCGCGGACTGGACGCGGGACGTGTTCACGCTCGACCCGCCGATCGTGAAGGCGGTGCGGACGACTTTCGTGAACCTGTACCGGGATGGGCTGATCTACCGCGGGCTGCGGATGATCAACTGGTGCCCGCGGTGCGAAACGGCGCTCAGCGACCTCGAGGTGGACTACCTCGAAGTGGCCTCGAAGCTGTGGTACATCCGCTACCCGGTCGTGGGTGAAGGCGGGATGCCGCTCCCGGATTATGTCGTGGTCGCGACGACCCGGCCGGAGACGATGGTGGGCGACACGGGCGTGGCGGTGAACCCTTCGGACGAGCGGTACGAGGAGAAGATCGGGCGGATGCTGCTGCTGCCGCTCATCGGGCGGGAGATCCCGGTGGTGGCGGACGAGCACGTGAAGATGGAGTTCGGCACGGGCGCAGTGAAGGTGACGCCGGGCCACGACCCGAACGACTGGGAGATCGGGCAGCGGCACGACCTGCCGGTGGTGGTGGCGATCGACCTGAAGGGGCGGATGAACGAAGAGGCAGGGCCGTACGCCGGGATGACCGTCGAGGAGGCGCGGGCGGCGATCCTGCGGGACCTCGAGGACGAGGGGTTCCTCGACCATGTGGAGGAGTACACGCACAGCGTGGGCCACTGCAGCCGGTGCAAGACGCCGGTGCAGCCGCTGCCGAGCGAGCAGTGGTTCGTGGCGGTGACGAAGGAGTACGCGCCGGGGCATTCGCTGGCGGGGGACGCCATCGCAGCGGTGACCGAGGGGCGGATCCGGATGGTGCCGCAGCGGTTCGAGAAGGTGTACCTGAACTGGATGGAGAACATCCGGGACTGGTGCATCAGCCGGCAGCTGTGGTGGGGGCACCAGATCCCCGTGTGGTACTGCGAAAACGGCCACACGGTCTGCCAGGTGGAGGACCCGGCGGCCTGCCCGGAGTGCGGCGGGGCGCTGCGGCAGGACGAGGACGTGCTGGATACGTGGTTCAGCTCGGCGCTCGCGCCGCACGCAGACCTCGGCTGGCCGGACGACACGGAGGACCTGCGCTACTTCTACCCGACGACCGACATGCAGATGGGCTACGACATCATGTTCTTCTGGTGCGCCCGGATGATCATGTTCGGTCTCTACAACATGCGGCACCGGGGGCCGGAAGGCGCGGTGCCGTTCCGGACGGTGCTGTTCCACGGCCTGATCCGCGACCAGCACGGCGAGAAGATGACGAAGTCCCGCGGGAACGTGGTGGACCCGCTGGTGGCGGCGAAGACCTACGGCGCGGACGCGTTCCGGTTCGCGATCGTGACGGGGGCAACGCTGGGGCAGGACCAGCGGTACAGCGACGAGCGGATGGCGGCGGCGCGGAACTTCGCGAACAAGCTGTGGAACTCGGCGCGGTTCGTGCTGATGCGCGTGGGCGACCGAAAGCTGAAGCGCCCGCACCCGCTGGACCGGGAGACGTTCGCGCTGGAGGACCGGTGGATCCTGTCGCGGCTGGAGCGGCTCGAGCGGGACGTGGATTCGCTGCTGCGCGCGTACCAGCTCGGCGAATGCGCGCGGCAGATCGAGGACTTCCTCTGGGGCGAGTTCTGCGACTGGTACATCGAAATGGTGAAGCCGCGGCTGCAGGCGGGCGACGAGCGGCCGCTGAAGGTGCTGGTGCACGTGCTGGACCACGGGTTGCGGCTGCTCCACCCGTTCATGCCGTTCGTGACGGAGGAGCTGTGGCAGGCGCTGCGGAGCCGGGTGGATGACGAGATGGCGCCGCAGCTGATCGTGGCGTGGTATCCGAAGAGCGGCGGGAACTGGGGCGACGACGCCGCGGAGGCGGCCATGGCGCACGTCATCGAGGTGAACCGGACCATCCGGAACATCCGGGCGGAGAAGCGGCTGGAGGCGAGCGCGCGGCCGCAGGCAGTCGTTCGCGCCGGGAGCTATGCGGCAGCGCTGCGGGAGACAGCAGCGGCGACGAACTTCACCTCGCGGGTGGAGCTGACGGTGCTGGGCGAGGGCGATGCGCTCCCGCCGGGCGAGTGGGCCTTCGGCCGGGTGGCCGATACGGAGGTGGCGGTGGCGCTTCCGCAGGTGGACGCAGCGGCGGAGCGCGCGCGGCTGGAGAAGGAGCTGGCGGAGGCGCGCGCGCACCTCGAACGGCTGGAGAAGCAGCTGGCGAACCCGGCGTTCCGGGCGAAGGCACCGCAGCACGTGGTCCAGGGGATGGAGGCGACGGCAGCGGAGACGCGGGAGCGGGCGGCCGGGCTCGAGGAGCGGCTGCGGGCGCTCGGGGCTTAACCGAATCTTTCCAGGACGACGAATCTTTCGTCCACCGTATCCCCCGATGGGGGATACCGCCGGCGGTGCGAGGCGCGTAGGGTAGGGTCGCCCCGGAAGGAGGTGAGGCTCGATGCCCCGGGCGGTGGCGCTGCCGGCCGCATGTGTTGCCCTTGCCGGCGGGCTGCTCCTGGCGAACGATGAGCCGCGAGTGGCGCGCGCCGGGACGGGCTTCTGGAGCGACGGATGGCCCGCCTGCACGTGGTGGGGTTCGACGTGGTTCAGCGCGCCGACCGTCGGGTGGGCCCGGACTGACGGGCCTTCGGGCTGTGTGGACCGCGCGGTCGTGCGTCTGTAGTGGTACGACGGCCAGGCGTGGCAGGATACGCTGCTGCAATCCAGCGCCTGGGGCGTGAACTGGATTCAGTACGGAGGGTCACCGGCGACCTCGCTGGTGGGTACGCACCAGGTCTATGTCGCGGGCTGAGGGTATTCCCAATGGGGCGGCACTCAGGAGCCGTGAGCCGACGGCGCGGGGCGCGGCCGGCGCGCAGCGGGAACGCCTCAGCAGCAGGAGGAGACACGATGATGCAACGACCGATGGTCGGCGCGAGCGTCCTGGTGGCAGCCGTGCTTGCTGCCGCCGGGTTTGCAACGTGGCGGGCGGCGGCTGGCTCGGCCGAAGCGGGCGCCCCTTCGCAGGGCGCCGCCGCACCGGCGGAACCCGGGACGAGCGGTGACGCCCCCAATGCCGCGGCGCGAGAGGTGCCGGCGGCGCTGCTCGAACGGCTGCGCGCCTCGGCCGATGCGACGGTGCTGGCGATGCTCGCCGACGGGGTCGTGACGCGGGATGAGGTCGCGGGCGCATTCGCTGCTGCGGATGCGTGCACGAGGGCCGCCGCTGCCGAGGTTGGCGGGGTCACCATCGGGCCAGCGACCTTCACCGACCCGGACGGGGCGATCGGGTTCGGCGGCGCGTCCTCGGCATCGAAGGAGGCGCTGGACCGTGTCGGCGCGGCGCACCTCGCCTGCGTCGAGCGGCTATTCAGCCCGGTGCTCGAGGCATGGCAGGCGGGACCGGCCTACGCGGCGAACCAGGCAGGCTGGGACCGGATGGCCGAGTGCCTGGCGGCGAAGGGGTATCCGACCCGGCCCGGCATGGACCTGCGGCAGATGGCGGAGGCCGTAGGGACAAGCGCGCCGGCGAGCGATGTCGCAGCCTGCCAGGCGGCGGCGCGGGAGTGAGGCCCCGAGAGGGAGTGATTCGAGCGGACCGGCGGGCGGGGGTGTGCTCCCTGCCGGCCCGGGGCAAGCCAGGCCGGGGCGGCGGCGATGGCGGGCTGCGGGCTTTCTCCGCGTGAGCGAGAGGTGCTCGGACTGGTCGCGGAGGGCCGGACCAACGCGGAGGTCGCGGCCCTGCTCGGCATTTCGTCGGAGACGGTGAAGACGCACGTGAGCCGCATCCTGGCGAAGCTGGGCGTGCAGAGCCGGCACCAGGCCGCCGCCTGGTGGCAGAAGAAGCGCCCCGGGGAGCCGGACGGCAAGGAGCCGACGGCGGGCGGTTGACGGCCGGGGCGGGGTCGGTGGTAGGGTGCGCGGGCGGAGGGATGTGCGATGGCCGAATGGGATGACGACAGCTACGTCGGGAAGTATCTCGGGCGGCACGAGTACCTCGCCGATGCGGCGATGGTGGCCCAGTACACCCGGGCGACAGGCGATGCGAACCCGTGGTACACGGGGCCGTCGCCGCTGGGCGGCCCGGTGGCGCCGGCGCTCCTGCTCCACAGCGAGCAGTACGCGTTCCGGCTGCGGGACTGGTATCTGCCGAAGCTGTACGGGAACCTCCACATCAAGCAGGAGTGGGAACTGTTCCGCGCGGTGCCCGTCGGCACCCGGCTCTGGACGCACGGGATGATCGTGGACCGGTATCTGCGGAAGGACCGGGACGTGGTGGTGCTGGAGTTTTGCGTCTTCGACGAAGGGGACGTGATGGTCTCGCGCGGGCGGTGCCACCAGTCGTTCCTGCGCGACGCGGCGGAGGGCGGCGAGGTGGTGGGGAAGGAGCAGGCGGCGCGGAAGGCCGCGCGGCCGGAGGAGCCGGCGGGCGAACCGCTGGAGGTGCTCGAACCGGTGCGGCGGGTGGCGGACCTCGACCTGTGCATGGCGTTCAGCGGGCCGAAGCGGAACTACCACAACGACCGGGAGGAGGCCCGGAAGCTGGGCTTCCCGGACGTCGTGGTGCAGGGGACGCTGAGCACGGTGTTCATCTCCGAGATGCTGACGAACCGGTTCGGGCTCGGCTGGCTGGCAGGCGGGCGGATGTCGCTGAACCTGATCAACGTGCTCTGGGGCGGCGAGGCGGTGACGGCGCGCGGCGTGGTGCGGGCGATCACGCCCGAGGGCCGGCGCCGGCGCGCGCACCTCGACGTGTGGACCGAGAAGGACGACGGGACGAAGACGATCGCGGGGACGGCGAGTGCGCTGCTGGCGTAGGCGGGGTTGCGGCTGCATCGCAATTCGCGGGAGCGGCAGATTTGGGAGTTGATCGGGCCGGCGGTCATGCGGCCTACTGAAAGGGTGACGGCCCGCGCCCAGCTGATCCTCGCGAACCGCGCCTTCCTCGACCACGAGGCGCCGCGCTGGGCGGATTCGCCGTCGACGGCCTCGAGCGGGGGGCTGCTCGCGGCGGTCCGGCCGGTGATCGCGCCGTGGGACGGGCATGCGGGCACGACGTGGATCGGGGTCGGGATGGGGCGGTTCGACCGCGAGTGGGTCGATGCGCGGGGGTACGAGATTCTCGAAACGCCGCGCGGGCCGCTGCGGCACCGGCGGCTGTTCTTCGGGTCGGCGACGTGGCAGGGGCACTACGGCGAGGTGGCGAACAGCTTCACGTGGCCGCTGTTCCACCTCGTGCGGGTCGATTTGCCGCGGGCAACGCCGTACTACCCGGAGCCGCAGCCGCCTTCGGCGGCGGGCTGGCAGTCGTTCGTGCTGGTGAACCGGGCGTTCGCGGAGGCGGCCTGCGAGGAGGACGGCGCGCAGAGCTGCTGGGTGCACGATTACCAGCTGGCGCTGGTGCCGGCGATGCTGCGGGAGCGCGGGTTCCGGGGGCCGATCGGCTTCTTCCTGCACATCCCGTTCCCGGCGCTGGCGGTGATTCGGCCGTACCTTTCCGGCGAGGTGCGGGAGCGGCTGGCGGAGATCGTGCGGGGGATGCTCGGGGCGGACCTCGCCGGGTTCCAGACGCCGGGGGACGTCGAGCGGTTCGCCGAGGCGGCCTGTGAGCTGGCGGGGGCGCGGCCGGCGGCGGGCGGGCTGGAGGTGGACGGCCGGCTGGTGCGGGTCGGCGCCTACCCGGTCGGCATCGACCCGGAGGAGGTGCTGGCGGCGGCGCGGCGGGCGAAGCCGGTGACGCGCGTGCGGGCCGCGCGGGAGCTCGGGCTGCCGGTGGTCGTCGGGCTGGAGCGCGGCGACTTCACGAAGGGGATCCCGGAGCGGCTGCGGGCGATTGCCGAGGCGTACCGGCAGGGCCGCCGCTTCGCCTACATCGGCATCGCCTCGCCGACGCGGGAGGGGGTGGAAGTGTACGGCGCGCTGGAGGCGGCGATCGAACGGGAGGCCGCGCGGGCGCGAGAGGCGGCTTACTGGGTCGGCTGCCCCTTCACGCAGGTGCGGGCGGCGGTGGGCTGGGACGACGTGGTGGCGCTGCAGCGGGACGCGGACGTGGTGTTCACGTCCTCGCTGGCGGACGGGATGAACCTCGTGCCGCTGCAGGCGGCGGTGGCGCAATCGCTGCGGCCGGCGGCGGAGCGGGCGGTGGTGCTGGCAGGGGTGGATGCCGGGGTAACGAAGGTGTACGGCGGCGATGGACGAGACGGCCTGCGGGCGGTGGACCCGCTCGACCAGGGCTCGCTGCTGGAGGGGCTGACGGAGGGGCTGGAGGGGCGGCCTGCGCGGATCAGCGACCGGTTCATCGCGCAGGTGCGGGAGCGGGACGCCCGCTCCTGGGGGGAGCGATTCCTCGACGACCTGGAGGGGACATGCTGACGATCGAGACCATCGAGCGCATCAAGGCGCTGGCCGCGGCACGCGGGCCGTTGCTCGTCGCGTCGGACCTGGACGGGACGCTGGCGCCCATCGTGGCGAACGCTTCGGAGGCGCGCGTGCCGCCGGGGACGCTGGCGGTGCTCGACCGGCTGGCGCAGCGGGCGAAGGTGGCAGTGATCACGGGGCGCGACCTGAACACGGCGCGGCGGATGGTGCCGGTGGAGGGGGTCGACGTGGTGGGGAGCCACGGGCTGGAGGCATCGTTCGATGACCCGCTCATCCCGGGGGTGAACCGGGTGGCGCTCAGCGCCGCACTCGAGCAGGTGGAGCAGCAGGTGATCACGGCGGTGCCGAGTTCGTTCCTGCACATCGAGCGGAAGGCGGTCTCGACGGCGTTCCACTTCCGGAAGGCGCCGGACCTCGAGGCGCCGCTGCGCGCCGCGCTGGCGACGCTGCCCGAGGGGCTGCGGCTGCGGGAGGGGCGGATGGTGCTCGAGGTGCTGCCGAACGCGAACGCGGGGAAGGGGGTGGCGCTGACGGCGCTCATCCGGCGCTACCGGGCGAAGTCGCTGCTGGCGATGGGGGACGACGCGACGGACGTGGCGATGTTCGAGGCGGCGCTGGAGGCGGCGCGGGCGCAGGGGCTGCACGTGCTGCTGGTCGGCGTCTCGGGCGGGAAGGAGACGCCCCCGCAGATCCCCGAGCTGGCGGACGTGGTCGTGGGTTCGCCGGCGGAGGCGCTGGAAGTGCTGGAGACGCTGGCGCGGGCGATGGGAGTGTAGGAGCTGGGAGCTGGGAGTTGGAAGACCGGAGTTGGGAGCCGGGAGAGGGAAAGGAACACGGCGGGGCCGGCTTCCCCGCCGTGTCGCGTGACCGGGTACGGCGCCGGGGCTAGGAGACGAGGGTGCCGAGGATGCGCTCGACCTCGTTGAGGCTGCCCTGGGGCATGGTGATGACGGGGAGGTCGACGCCGAGCTGACGCCGCTCTTCGACGCCGGCGGCGACGGTTTCGATGTCCCCGAACACGGCGGTCTCTTCGAGCATGCGGTCGCCCATGGCGGCCATGATCTCGGGGGTGGTGCCGAAGGGCATCGGCTTGCTCGTCTCGGCCGCCTTGCGCATGGCGGCGACTTCTTCGGCGAAGCCGTTGCGGGCGAGCATCTCGTGATAGAAGTCGCCCATGTTGGTGACGTACCAGGAGATGGGGCCGGCGGCCTGGACTTTCGCCTTCTCGATGTCGGGGTTGATGACGACGGTGAGCTGGGCGACGCATTCGACGGCGTCGGCGGGCCGGCCGGCGGCGACGGCGGCGCGGCTGATGAACTCCTTCGCCTCCTGGTACTTCGACTTCGGCCAGTAGATCGGCATCCAGCCATCGGCGCAGGTGGCGAGGGACTCCATCGATTTCGGCGAGATGGAGGCGACGAAGATGGGGATGTGCTTGCGCGGGGGTTCGAAGAGGAGCTTGAAGCCGCGCTGGAGCTTGAAGATTTCGCCGTCGTAGAAGACTTTTTCGCCGCTGATGATCATGTTGATGATCTCGACGTATTCCTTCGTGCGGCGGATGGGCTTGGAGAATTTTTCGCCGTGCCAGTGTTCGATGACGCGGGAGCCGGAGGTGCCGAGCCCGATGATGACGCGGCCGCCGGAGAGCTCATCGAGCGTGGCGAAGGTCATGGCGAGGACGGCGGGCGAGCGGCCGTAGACGGGCGCGATACCGGTGCCGATCTTGATTTTGCTGGTGTTGAGGGCGATCTGGGTGAGGAGCGAGAACTGGTCGCGGCCCCAGGTCTCGGCGGTGAAGACCGCTTCGACGCCGACTTCTTCGGCGACCTTGATTTTCTCGATGGTCTGGCGGTTTTGTTCGGGGCTGCCGGTGAAGCCGACACCGACGGCCAGGCGCCTTGGCATGGGAACCTCGTAGGGGGTGGCGTGTCCGTTGCGAAAAAGGACCGACGGCCAGTATGGCAAACGGGGATGGGGGCGGCAATTCGGGCGCGCGGAGGCGGTGTAGGCTAGCGGAGATGGGGCACATCCCTCGGGTGTACGTGGCGGCGAAGCTCGGGCCGGGGCCGGTGGCGCTGACCGGCGAGACGGCGAGCCGGCTGGCGACGGTGCTGCGGGCGCGGCCGAGCGACGAGCTGCGGCTGTTCGGCGGCGAAGGGCACGAGTGGCAGGCGGTGGTGCGGGCGGTCGAGCGGGGGCGGGTGCTGGCCGAGGTGACGGGAGTCGCCCGGCAGGAGCCCCCGCCGGAACCGGTGGTGGAGGCGTGGCTGCCGATCATCCGGGCGCAGCGGCTGGAGTGGGCGGTGGAAAAGTGCACCGAGGCGGGGGCAGACATCATCCGGCTGGCGGCGATGGAGTTCGGCCAGCGGGGTTCGGGGCCCTCGGACGCGAAGCTGGAGCGGTTCGAGCGGATCGCCATCGAAGCGAGCGAGCAGTGCGGGCGGCTCTACCTGCCGGTGATCGAGGCGGGCGGGAGCCTCGAACGGCTGCTCGGGGGATTCCGGGGCGCGGTGGTGGCGATGGAGCGGGAGGGGATGGGGCCGGCGGAGCTCGCGCCGCTGCTGCCGGCGCAGGGCCGGGTGGCGGTGGTGTGCGGGCCGGAGGGCGGGTTTTCGCCGCGGGAGCTGGACCAGCTTCGGCGGAAGGGTGCGCTCTTCCTGCGGGCCGGGCCGAACATCCTGCGCGCCGAGACGGCGGCCGTGGCCGGGGTGGTGCTGGTGCGCGCGCTGGCGGGGTGAGGCCGGCGGGGTGCGGTGGTATCGTGGAGGCGATGCCGAAATCGGTGATGGGAATCGGGCTGACCGGGCTGGGGTTCGCGGGGGCGTTCGCGCTCCACGTGGTCGCGGGCGCGCTGGACTGGGCGTGGCTGTTCGGGGTTGCCGTCGCGCTCATCTACTTCTTCGCCGCCGGGTTCCCGGCGATCGCGCTCTGGCTGGGCGGGATGCGCTACCGGGAGAGCCGGGAGGCGCGGCTGACCTACACGGTGGGGACGGTCATCGGGATGGGGCTGACGCTGGGCGCGCTCTGGGCCGCGAACGGGCGCTCGTTCGGGACGTGGACGTTCGTGCTGACGCCGGTGCTCGTTTCGGTGGTGAGCGCGCTGTTGCTGACGCTGCGCGCGTGGCAGGAGGGCGAGTTCCGGCGCGCGCGGGCGTGAGCAGCGGGCGCGGTCAGCGGCGGAGGCGGGGGTCCCAGATGTCGCGGAGGGAATCGCCGAGGAGGTTGGCGCCGAGGACGACGAGGCTGATGGCGATGCCGGGGAAGACGACGACGTGCCAGTAGCCGGTGCGGGCGATCGAGAGGTTCTGGCCGCTCATGTCGCGGCCCCATGAGACGACATCGGGGCCGAGGCCGAGGAAGGAGAGAGCGGATTCGGCGAGGATGGCGCCGCCGAGGGCGCCGCTCATGATGACGATGACGAGCGGGAGGACGTTGGGGACGACGTGGCGGATGAAGATGCGCCACTCGGAGCAGCCGATGGCGCGGGCGGCTTCGACGTAGGTTTGGCGGGCTTCGATGATGGTGGCGGAGCGGAGCACGCGGTTGCCGCCGAAGAGCGCGCCGATGGCGATGGCAGCGATGATGGCTTCGATGCCGGGGCCGAGCGCCGCGCGGAGCATGAAGTAGAGGACGAGGGAGGGGAAGGCGGCGAAGGCTTCGCCGGAGCGCTGGATGATGTAGTCGAGCCAGCGGCCGTAGTAGCCGCCGAGGATGCCGAGGAAGGCGCCGGAGGCGGCGCCGATGAAGATGGCGGCAGAGGAGATGATGAGGGAGACGCGGGCGCCGGCGATGACGCGGCTGAACATGTCCTGGCCGTTCTGGTTGAGGCCGAAGGGGTGCTGGAGGGACGGGCCTTCGAGCGGCCGGCCGACGCTGAGGGCGTCGGGGTCGTAGGGCGCGAGGGCGGGCCCGAAGAGGCCGGTGACGACGAACAGGACGAGGACGAAGAAACCGAAGACGCCGGCAGGGTGCTGGCGGGCGGTCCGGCCGAGGCGGCGCAGGATGCCGGGCCGGCGGTAGGCGGGCGCAAAGTCGAGGCGGGAGGCGGCGGTGGTGGCGGCCATCAGGTGTACTTCACCCGGGGGTCGATGAGGGCGTAGGAGATATCGACGAGGAGGTTCATAACCATCACGACGAAGGCGGTGTACAGGACGAGCGTCTGGATGACGGGGAAGTCGCCGGTAACCGACGAGACGAGGAAGAACTGGCCGAGCCCGTTGATGGAGAAGACCTGTTCGAGGATGAGGGAGCCGAAGAACAGGGCGGTGACCTGGCCGCCGATGAGGGTGATGATCGGGATGAGGGTATTGCGGAGGCCGTGCTTGAGGACGACGGCCCGGCCGGGGAGGCCCTTGGCGCGGGCGGTCCGCATGTAGTCCTGGCGGAAGACTTCGAGGAGGGAGCTGCGCGTGAGGCGCATCATCGCCGCGGCGCCGCCGACGCCGAGCAGGATGGTCGGCGGGAGGTAGAGGCGGAGGTTTTCGAGCGGGTCCTGGGTGAAGGGGATGTGGCCGCCGACGGGGGGCGAGTAGTTCCACCAGATGGAGGGCAGGACGATGAGGAGGATGAGGAGGAAGAAATCGGGGATGGACTGGCCGAAGACAGCGAAGAAGCGGAAGAGGTAGTCGATGGGCGTGTTTTGCTTGACGGCGGTGATGACGCCGAAGGTGACGCCGAAGAGGGTGGAGAAGAAGATGGAGAGGATGAGGATTTCGAGTGTGACGGGCAGGCGGCGGGCGATTTCCTGCCAGACGGGCTGGCGGGAGCGGAAGGTTTCGCCGAGGTCGCCGCGTGCGACCTGACCGAGCCAGATGACGAACTGCTGGAGCGGCGGCTTATCGAGGCCGAGCTCGCGGCGGATCTCCTGTTCCTGTTCGAGGGTGGTGTTCTGGTTGACGTAGAGGGTGACGGGGTCGATCGCCCACGGTATCCGGAGGGTGAAGAACGCGAGGACGGAGACGATCGCCATGATGAGCGGCACGTAGACGAGCCGCCGGAGGATGTACTGGCGCATGCCGCTCTCCCGGGGTTACTTGTCGATCCAGACCTTTCCGTTGAAGAGGCCGTAGCTGCCGCGGCCGACGACGCGGCCTTTGACGTAGGCCCAGGTGGCGGTGTTGGTGATGGCGATGAAGGTCGGGATGAAGGGCGCGCCGCGCTCCCAGGCTTTGCGCTGGATGTCCTGGACGGCGGTTTTGCGCTGGGCGTCGTCGAGGATGGTCTTTTGCTTTTTGACGAGGTCGTCCATCTCGTCGTTGCTGTAGCCGGCCCAGTTGGGGCGGCCGCCGATCTGCTTCGCGTAGCCGCCGATGTAGGAGGAGGGGTCGTCGTAGGCGAGGGAGGCGTAGACCATGAAGCCGTCGTACTGGGAGCCGTAGAGGGACTGCTGGAGCCAGCGGCCGAGGTCTTCGCCGACGAGTTTGACTTTGAGGCCGAGGTTCTTTTCGAGCTGGGAGCGGACGATCTGGGCGAACTGCTGGTTGCGGTCGCCGGGGGTGATGTACTTGATGCTGTATTCCTTCGAGGTATCGAAGGCGGTTGCGGCGAGGAGCTTTTTCGCCTCGGCGGGGTCGTACTTGCCCCAGGTAGCCTTGAGGTCGGCCTCGGGGAGGGCTTCGCCGAAGGCGGGCGGGACGGGACCGCTGACCTTGCCTTCGCCGAAGTTCATCAGGTTGATGAGCTCCTGCCGGTCGATGGACATGGAGATGGCCTGGATGACGCGGGGGTCGGCCCACTGGCCGTCGCCACGGGGCAGGACGGTCCAGACGGAGCGGGAATCTTCGGAGTCGATGACGATTTTGTCGCCGTGGCGTTTGACGAGGTCTTCGCGTTCGAGCTTGTTGTTGAGGGCGACGGAGTAGATCTCTTCGGCGGAGAAGGCAGCGAGGGCGGCGGCCTGCTCCTGGATGAGGCGGTATTCCTGGGCGGCGAGGTAGGGTTCGCCGGCGATGCGCCATTTGTCGAACCGCTTGAGTTTGAAGTTGGCGCCGTTTTCGTGGGAGACGAATTCGAAGCGGCCGGAGCCGATGAGGTCCCGGTCCATGAAGGACGGGTCCTTGGCGATCTCCTCGGGGAGGATGGAGGAGCCGATGGGGCTGCCGCCGTTGGTGGAGGAGAAGGTCCAGGCGTCGACCTGCTTGAGGGTGAACTTGACGGTCGAGTCGTCGACGGCGACGACGCTGTCGAGGACCTGGGTCCACCAGGAGGAGTTGGAGATGCGGGTTTGCTGGCGGGCGGCCATGTAGGAGGCTGCGATGTCCTGGGCTTTGACGCGGCGGCCGTTGATGGGTGGTTTGTTGTGGAAGTAGGCCTCGCCGATCTTGACGGTGAAGTGGAGCGGGTCGGGCTGTTCGATGGACGTGGCGAGGAAGTTTTCGCGGATGCCGGTATCGAGCGGGGTGTACCAGAGGTGGTCGAAGATGGTGAAGCCCCAGAGGAGGCCGCTATCGAGCCCGCCGTAGGGGTTGATGGTGGCGAAGATGGCGTTCTGGCGGAGCTTGAGGGTGCCGTCTTTCTTGACGACTTCGCCCGGGGTCGTCGGGGTGGGGGCAGTCGGGGTGCCGGGGCGAACGCCCGCCGGCGTCGGTGTCGGGCCGGAGCCGCTGTCGTCGTCGTCGCCGCAGCCGGCGAGGGCCCAGGCGGCGGCGAGGCCGGCGGCGGCGCCGCCGGTGAGGAGGCGGCGGCGCCGGAAGCGGGTGGTCCAGGAGTTCTCGCGGTTCATGATGTCCCTTCCCCCATTGTTTCGCGTGGCGCCGAAGGTTAGGCCGGCGCGAATGCGTGCCTTCTACTGCCCTGCATAGGCGCTGTCAATAGCGCCGATTTGCCGTTGGTACGTTTTCGGGGGTGTCGCGGATTGCGGTCCGCTCACCCGCCGGGGGTATGGGAGGTTCGGATGGCTCCGGGGGGTGTGCAGGCGCCCCTACAAAGCCTGCACACCGCTCCCGGGCCCGCTTCGGACCACGCGCCCAACCCGACAGCAAAGATTAGACGCGTGTGTTTATCCGAAGGCGCTCAACCTACCGCGGGAGTGGTAGAGTTGTCAACGGCCTGCGTGCGAGAATTTCGGCGGGCGAGGGAACGATGGGCGATGAGTTCGGACTGCGAGGCTACCGGGTGCAGGACCCGGCGCGTGCGGAGGCCCGCCGTCGGGAGATCATGCAGGCGATGGCGGAGGTGGTGCTGGAGAAGGGGCTGCCGGATGCGACGCTGGAGGACGTGGCGGCCAGGATGGGCACGAGCCGCGCCGTCATCTACTACCAGTTCCGCAGCAAGGAGGACCTCTGGGTGGAGGTGGCGGTCGAGGCGGTGCGGACGGCCGAGCGGCGGCTGCGGGCGATCATCGCGGCGGCGCCGGGCCCGGAGGCGGCGCTCTTCAACGCGCTGCGCGACCTGCTGATCATGGGGGAGCACCATACGATCGTGCGGGCGAGCTACGTGGGGGGGCGGTCGCGGAATCTGTCGCCGGAAGGGCGGGAGCGGGTGCGGGAGGCGGACCGGGATTACGAACATGCGCTGATGGACGTGGTGAAGTGGGGGGTGGACGCGGGGGTGTTCATCCCGCGGGATGCGCGGCTGGTGGCCTATACGCTGATGTTCGCGACGAACAACAACTTCTCGTGGCGGCGGCCGGGCGGGCCGCTGACGTTCGAGTACATCCTGGCAGAGGTGCCGGCGATGCTGCTGAACACGGTGCTGGTTGAGCCGCGGGTGTTCGAGCCGCACGGGCCGCACCCCCTGCCGCCGGTGATCGACCCGGGGGAGGTGTAGTCAGCGGCCGCGGTCGGCCTCTTCGAAGAGAAGGAGGCGGCCGCGGATCTTCTCCTGGAGCCGGTCGAAATCGTCGCGGCCGAGGGCGAGGGCGGTTTCGCGGGCCGCGAGCCGTTCGAGCCGGGCGTACTGGGCATCGCTCATGGCGGGCTCGGCCTCCCAGGCCCGCCAGTTCGAGCCGCGAATGCGGACCCAGTCGTCGAGCAGGGGCCTGAGGCCGGCGAGGGCGTCGACGTAGCAGGCGCGGGCGTTGCGGGCCCCTTCGCGGACCTGCGGGTCGCCGGGGGCGGCGAAGGCGGCATCGATGGCGGCGAGGAGGTCGCGCATGAGCGGCATGAGCAGGGCGGCGGTGGTTTCGAAGTACTCGAGTTCGCGGTCGTAGGCGTCGAGGAGGGCGTCGATTTCGCGGGCGATGGCGTCGCTGGCGGGGTCGGACATGGCGGCAGTATGGCAGAGCGGCGGGCGGGCCGCGGGTCAGCCGGCGCGGACCTGGGGTTCGATGCGGTAGCGGCGGAGGCCGGGCAGGCGGGCGGCGACGATGGCGACGACGGCGAGCGTGCCGATGCCGCCGGAGACGACGGCGAAGGTGGCGTTAGTCAAGCCGGCGACGAGGCCGGATTCGACGGCGCCGAGCTGGTTGGACGCGCCGATGAAGAGCATGTTGACGCTGGAGACGCGGCCGCGGAGGTCGTCGGGTGTGGCGAGCTGGATGATGGTCTGGCGGAGGACGACGGAGACCTGGTCGGCCATGCCGATGGCGGCGTAGGTGGCGACGGAGAGGTAGAAGTTGCGGGAGAGGCCGAAGAGGATGGTGCCGAGGCCGAAGAGGGCGACGGTGATGAGCAGGACGCGGCCGGCGGGCCGGATGGGCGGGAGGAAGATGAGGATGACGGACATGAGGAGGGCGCCGGCTTCGAGGGAGGCGGCGAGGATGCCGTAGCCGACGCCGCCGACGCCGAGGATGTCGGCGGCGTAGATGGGGAGGAGCGCCTGGGCGCCGCCGAAGATGACGGCGAACATGTCGAGCGTCATGGCGCCGACGATCGGCTGGCGGCGGATGACGAACTGAAGGCCTTCGCGGATGGCGGCGAGGGAGACGGCACGGCGGGGGCCGGCGATGGGCCGGGGGCGCAGGAGCGCGGTGAGCCCGATGGCGAGCAGGACGAGGCCAGCGTGGACGGCGTAGGCGGCTTCGACGCCGGCGAGGGCGATGCAGAGGCCAGCGAGCGCCGGGCCGGTGACGAAACCGAGCGACTGGATGGTGGAGCTGACGACGATGGCATTGGGAAAGGTCTCGGGGGCGACGACCTGGGGCAGGAGGGCCTGGCGGGCCGGGTTTTCGAACGCGGCCGCGACGGCAACGGCGAGGACGAGGGCGTAGATGAGCGGCGCGCTCACGGTGCCGCCGGCCGTGGCGGCGAAGAGCGCTGCGGAGGCCGCCGCCGGGACGGCGAGGGCGGCCATGACGATGACCTTGCGGTTGCGGGCATCGGCGACGGCGCCGCCGACGAGCGTGAGGCCGAGCGAGGGCAGGAACCGCGCGAGGCCGATGAAGGCGAGCTGGAAGGCGGAGCCGGTGAGCTGGTAGACGTGGTAGAGGATGGCGGCGTTGAGCAGCGTCATCGCCACGGCGGAAGCGAGCCGGGCGGCGGCGTACGCCGCGAACGAGGGCTGCCGGAGCGCGGCGAGGGGGTCGTGGGTCACGGGGCGGGGGTCGGCGCGGGGCCGGCCGCCTCGTCGATGGCGTCCGCGGCCTTGCGGAAGAGCTCGACCCCGGTTTCGAAGGTCTGGGGGAGGAAGGCAAGGGTGAGGGGCGCCGCGTCGAGCAGGATGCGAGCCGTGCGGGAGCCCTGGATGTCGTCGCGGAGGTCGGGGCTGGGGTAGCGGACGATGACGATGAGGATGGCCTGGGCGACGAGGGCGGCTTTGAGGACGCCAAAGAGGCCGCCGGCGAGGCGGTCGAGCCCGCCGAGGTTGAGCATCTCGGCGGTGCGCTTGAGGAGGTGGGCGACGACGTTCCCGCCGACGATGACGCCGGCCATGATGGCGAGGAAGGAGATGACAGCGGAGAGGTCTTCGTTGTCGATGATGGGGTTGACCTTGGGGAACATCCGGGCATAGAGGGCGCCGGCGACGGGAATCGCGAGGATGACGGAGACCAGGATGACGAGCTCGCGGATGAAGCCGTTGGCGTAGCCGCGCCAGGCGGAGAGCCCGATGGCCGCGATGAGGAGGAGGTCGAGCCAGTTCACGCCAGCGTATGGTCGGCGACCGGGGCCGAATGCGCCAAGGCGCACAGGCGGGCTGCGGGGTAGGATGTGGGCATGGAACGGCTGCTGCTGGAGATCTTGTGCTGTCCCGTCTGCCGGGGCGAGCTGGAGCTGCGCGACGCGGAGGAGGCGGAGGGAGAGATTATGTCGGGGACGCTGGTCTGCCTCGGGTGCGGGGAGCGCTACCCGATCACCGACGGCATTCCGAACATGCTGCCGCCGGACCAGCGGAATGGCGGCTGAGGGGATGCGCGGGGCACCCGGGGCTGACGCCTGCGGCCACGGGGAGGCGCGAGAGCCGCTGCTGACGCTGGGCGATGGGCCGCTGCTCTGGCGCGGCGCGGCGCTGGGCGGCCTGGCGGCGGTGCTGGGCGCGGGCGCGGTGAAGCTGGCGAAGGCGTCGGTGCTGCTGGCGCCGGGGGCGGCGGTGCTGGGGCTGGGGGCGGTGCTGGCCGGCTGGGCGGCGCTCGTGCACCTGACCGGCGGGGAGCGGTTCGACGACGGCGGCTGCGACTGACCTGCACGCGCGTCGGCAAGCCCGGTTCGCAGGCGAACGAAGACGGCCCCGGTCGGTGACCGGGGCCGCGGTGCTGGTTCCCCTCAGCGGGTGATCAGTTGGTGTTGGAGACGGCCTGGCCTTCGACGACGCCCTGCGGCGTGATCTTGATCGAGCGGGCGCGGGCCTCTGGCTTCTTCGGAAGGACGAGGCGGAGCATGCCGTGCTCGAAGCTGGCGCTGGCCTTCTCGGCGTCGACGGTGGGCGGGAGGCGGAGCTGCCGCTGGAAGCTGCCGTAGCGGATTTCGCGGCGGAGGTAGTTCTCCTCGTTCGCCTCCTCCTTGTGGCTGAACTCGCCCTTGATGGTCAGGACGTCGTCCTCGACGGAGATATCGACGTCCTTCGGGTCGACGCCGGGGACGGCGGCCTTGATCACGAAGGAATCGGGCTGCTCGATGACGTCGAGGGCGAGGCTGATGGGGCCGAGGTCTTCACTGCCGTTGCGGAAGGCCGGGAAGCGGCCGAAGGACTGCTCGAAGAGGCGGTCCATGAGATTCCGCATGGCGGTGATTTCCGCGGCGGGGTCCCAGCGAGTGAGCGCGTTGGCCATCGGTGCACCTCCTTGGCTGTCGTGGTTTCGACCTTATTCTGGATATCCCGCATCCCCGTGTCAAGAGGTCTGAGCATCAGGTTATCAGGCTTTTCGTCAAAATCTTGCAAAGCCCGGCGGGAGGCGGTATGCTCAGGGGCATGGCAAAGGATTTCTATGAGGTGCTCGGCGTCAGCCGGACCGCCACCGAGAAGGAGATCAAGGCGGCCTACCGGAAGCTCGCCCGGAAGTACCACCCGGATGTGAACCCGGGAGACAAGGCGGCCGAAGCGCGCTTCAAGGAGATCAACCAGGCGTTCGAGGTCCTCTCGGACCCGGAGAAGCGGAAGAAGTACGACCGCTGGGGCGACCAGTGGGAGCTGGCCGACCAGTTCGAGGCGGCGGGGGCGCGGCCGGGCGGCAGCCCGTTCGGGCGGACCGGCGGCGCGCCGTTCGGCCGGGAGAACGGGGGCGGCGACCCGTTCGGCGATTTCGGGTCGATCTTCGAGACACTGTTCCGGCGGGAGCGGGGCGGGCCGCGGGGCGCGGGCGCCAACCGCCGCGGGCAGGATGTCGAGACGCCGGTAGAAATCAGCCTCGAGGAGGCGTTCCACGGGACGACGCGGACGCTGAACCTGCAGACGCCGGAGGTCTGCCGCACGTGCGGCGGGACCGGGGAGATCGCGGGCGCGCTCTGCCACGCCTGCGAAGGCATGGGCACGGCGATGAAGCTGCGGCGGCTCGAAGTGCGCATCCCGCCCGGCGTGAAGACGGGCTCGCGGGTGCGGATCGCGGGCGAAGGCCGGCCGGGTATCGGCAGCGGCGCGCCGGGCGACCTCTACCTGCTGGTGACGGTGCTGCCGCATGCGCGCTTCGAGCGGAAGGGCGACGACCTCTACGAGGAGGTCGACGTGCCGGTCATCGATGCCGTCCTCGGCGGCGAGGTGACGGTGCCGACGATCGACGGGCGGGTGGCGCTGCGCATCCCGGAGCTGACGCAGAACGGGAAGCAGTTCCGGCTCTCGGGGAAAGGGATGCCGGTGCTCGGCCAGGCGGGCAAGCGGGGCGACCTGTACGTGAAGGTGCGGGCCGTGCTGCCGGACCGGCTGAGCGCGGAAGAGCGGAAGCACTGGGAGGCGCTGCGGGAGCTGCGCGGCGCCGGGGTTCGCCCCTGAGGGAAGGAGGTGACCGATGACGCAGGACGAGAAGAACGGCACGGGCCTCCCGATCGACGATGACGAGCCGATGTACGTCATCTCCATCGCGGCGCGGCTGGTGGGGATGCACCAGCAGACGCTGCGGTACTACGAGAAGGTTGGCCTCATCCGCCCGAAGCGGACGGGCGGGAACATCCGGATGTATTCGAACGCGGACATCCAGCGGATCCGGACGGCGCAGCGGCTGATCGATGAGCTGGGCGTGAATCTCGCAGGGGTGGACATCATCCTGCGGATGAACGAGCAGATTCGGCGGCTGCAGGCCGAGCTGGAAGCGACGCGGGCGGAGCTGGACCGGCTGCGGGCGACGCGGCTGCCGGCACCGTACCGGAACGGGCCCGCCTCCTAGGCGGAGCCAGCGATTGGCGGGCGTGGAACCAGGGAACACGACGAGCGGCGCCCGGCACCCTGGGCAATCGAGCGAACGAGGAGTAACGAAAGATGATGCGACAGGACAGGTTCACGGAGCAGGCGCAGGAGGTGCTGGCGGCCTCGCAGGAGCTGGTGCGGCAGAAGCGGAACAGCCAGTGGTCGGTGCCCCACGTCCTCTGGGCGCTGGTGAACCACAAGGGCGGGCTGGCGGAGCAGGTGCTGCAGAAGCTGAACGTGGATACGCGCCGGCTGAAGGAGCGGGTCGCGCGGGCGGTCGATGCGCTGCCGACGCTGGCCTACGACGTGGTGCAGATTTACACGACGCCGGAAGTCGTGCGGATGCTGGAGGTGGCGAACGCCGAGGCGGAGCGGCTGAAGGATGAGTACGTGGGCGTGGAGCACCTGCTCATCGCCATCGCCGACAACGAAGAGAGCGGCGCGACCCGGCTGCTCGCGGAGTTCGGCGTCACGAAGGAAGGCATCTACCGGGCGCTGCAGGATATCCGGGGGAAGCAGCGGGTGACGAGCCAGACGGCGGAGAGCCGCTACCAATCGCTGGAGAAGTACTCGACGGACCTGACGGAGCTGGCGCGGCAGGGGAAGCTGGACCCGGTCATCGGCCGGGAGGCGGAGATCCGCCGGGTGATGCAGATCCTCAACCGGCGGACGAAGAACAACCCGGTGATCATCGGCGAGGCGGGCGTCGGCAAGACGGCGATCGTCGAGGGGCTGGCGCAGCGGATCGTCGCCGGCGACGTGCCGGAGAACCTGCAGGGGAAGCGGCTGCTGGCGCTGGATATGGGCGCGCTGGTGGCGGGCTCGAAGTTCCGCGGCGAGTTCGAGGAGCGGCTGAAGGCCGTGATGGACGAGGTGAAGCAGGCCGAGGGGCAGGTGATCCTGTTCATCGATGAGCTGCATACCGTGATGGGCGCCGGCGGGGCGGAGGGCGCCATCGACGCCTCGAACCTGATGAAGCCGGCACTGGCCCGCGGCGAGCTGCACGTCATCGGCGCGACGACGCTCGATGAGTACCGCGAGCGGATCGAAAAGGACCCGGCGCTCGAGCGGCGGTTCGCGCCGGTCTACGTGGAGGAGCCGAGCATCGAGGACACGGTCGCAATCCTGAAGGGGCTGCGGCCGAAATACGAAGCGCACCACAAGGTGGAGATCACGGACGACGCGATCGAGGCGGCGGCGCGGCTCTCCGCGCGGTACATCACGGAGCGGCGGCTGCCGGACAAGGCGATCGACCTGATCGACGAAGCGGCGAGCAAGCACGTCATCGAAGCGCAGTCGCTGCCGGATGAGCTGCGCGACCTGCAGGAGCAGCTGGAGGAGCTGGCACTGGAGACGGAGGCGGCCGTCCAGCGGGAGGACTACGAAGCGGCGGCCCGGATCAAGCAGCGGATCCTGCAGCTGCAGGACGAGTACCAGCGGCGGAAGGCCGCGTGGGAAGCGGAGCACCCGGAGATGGACCGCCGCGTGACGGCCGAGGACATCGCGAAGCTCGTGGCGGAGATGACGGGCATCCCGGTCTCGAAGCTGGAGGAGACGGAGCAGGAGAAGCTGCTCCACATGGAGGAGTTCCTGCACCAGCGGGTCATCGGGCAGGACCGCGCCATCAAGGCGGTTTCGGATGCGATCCGCCGGGCGCGGGCCGGGCTGAAGGACCCGAAGCGGCCGATCGGTTCGTTCATCTTCCTCGGGCCGACGGGCGTCGGGAAGACGGAGCTGGCGAAGGCGCTGGCCGAATACCTCTTCGACACCGAGGACGCGATGGTGCGCATCGACATGTCGGAGTACCAGGAGCGGCACTCGGTGAGCCGGCTGATCGGCGCGCCGCCGGGCTACGTCGGCTACGAGGAGGGCGGCGCGCTGACGGAGGCGGTCCGGCGGCGGCCGTACCGGGTAATCCTGTTCGACGAGATCGAGAAGGCACACCCGGACGTGTTCAACACGCTGCTGCAGGTGCTGGACGACGGCCGGCTGACGGACGGCCAGGGCCGGACGGTGGACTTCCGGAACACGGTCATCATCATGACGAGCAACCTGGGCACGAGCGCGCAGGAGCGGGCGACGTTCGGGTTCACGGTGCGGTCGGATGAGATGAGCGAGCAGGAGATCCTGCAGGGCTCGGTGGAGAAGGCGCTGCGGGAGTTCTTCCGGCCGGAGTTCCTGAACCGGATCGACGAGATCATCGTGTTCGAGCCGCTGACGCAGGAGCAGCTGACGCAGATCGTGGACCTGCTGGCGAACGAGGTGCGGAAGCGCCTGGCGGAGCGGCGGATCGACTTCGAGCTGACGCCGGCGGCGAAGGCGGAGCTGGTGCGCGAGGGGTACGACCCGGTGTATGGCGCGCGGCCGCTGCGGCGGACGGTCCAGCGGCGGCTGGAGAACGAACTGGCGCGGCGGATCCTGGCCGGCGAGTTCCGCGAAGGGCAGAAGGTGGTCGTCGACTTCGCGGACGGCGAGTTCCGGTTCACGGCGGTCGAAGCGGCGCCGGCTGGCCCGGCCGGCCGCGGCAGCGACGGCGACGTCGTCGAGGGCGAAGTCATCGAAGCGGTCTGAGGCCGCCCGAGGTTCCCGGCATCGGCTGCAAGGAGGGGGTTCCCCGGGCGGGGAACCCCCTTTCACGATCGTCGGCGCGCGGAGACGCCGGGCGGCTACTGGACCGGGTAGGGCGGTTCGAAGAGCTTGCTGTCGACGCTCTTGGAGAAGTCCTTCAGCTCCATCTTGAGGCCGTCGCCCTCGACGAGGGTGACGACGGGGTCGCTCTTGGCGACGCAGAGGGTGGTGGTGCCGGGCTGGGTCTTGAGGGAGGTTTCCCAGCAGCGCGAATCGATGCCGTTGACCTTCCGGTCGGCGACTTTCTTGTAGGTGGCCTGGGTGTCGACGTCATCGGCGATGTCGCGCGGGTCGAGCATGTTGCCGCCCGTGCTGGACTTCGTGCAGGTGCCGGTCGTGCCGACTTTGAAGCAGGTGTAGGAATCCTTGCCATCGTAGATGAAGATGAACTGGTTGCCTTCGATGGAGCCGGCCGCGTACTGCTTCGGCGGGTCCTGGACCATCTTGAGTTCAGTCTGCTGACCATCGGTCGTCATGGCGTAGGTGGCGGTGTACTTGAGCTTCTGCATCTGCTCGGAGACTTTCTTGAGCTCGGCGGGCAGGTCATCGCTGCCGCCGCCGGAATCGGCGGCTTTGGTGGGGGTGGCGCCGGAGGCTTTCGTGGGGCTGGAGCCGGCAGGCGCGGTCGCGTCGCCGCTGCCGCCGGAGGGCGCGGTGGCGGATGCGCCGCCGCTGTCGTCTTTGCCGCTGCAGGCGGCGGCGAGGAGGGCGGCTGCGAGGCCGATGCTGAAGAAGGCGAGCGACGGCTTTTTGAGGGTTTCGAACATCGATGCTCCTTCGCGGCAGGGTGCCGCACGGTGATTGTCGGCGGCACCATGCAATGGAGAAGTCCCCGGGATGCAATCTTTCCGTTTCGCCGTGCGGCTGCGCGGCGGCGGGAGTTTCGAAGCCGGTTCGGGAGGCGTAGAGTTCGCGGCACACGAACTCCACGATGCGAGGGAACGGCGATGGTGAACGAGGCGCTGAACGAGAAGGTGCACGCGCTGCTGCTGGAGCAGATTGCGCGCGGGACGCAGCTGGGGACGCAGGTCTGCGCGTACCTGGGCGGCGAGAAGATCGTCGATACGTGGGCGGGGCAGATGGGGCCGCGCGACCCGCGGCCAGTGGGACCGGACACGCTGTTCAGCAGCTTTTCGACGACGAAAGGGGTGGCGGCGACGGCGCTCCACATCCTCGCTGACCGGGGCGTCATCGAGTACGAGCAGCCGGTGGCGCGCTACTGGGAAGCGTTCGGGCAGCAGGGGAAGGAGCGGGTGACGGTGGCGCAGGCGATGAGCCACCAGGCGGGGCTCCACGCGATGCCGATGACGCCGGAGGGGGCGGCGCCGCTGCTGGAGTGGGAGAACGGGCTGCGGTACATCGAGGAGGGAGTGCCCGCATGGGCGCCGGGGACGGCGACGGGCTACCACGCCATCACCTACGGGTGGATCGCCGGCGGCATCATCCAGCACGCGGACGGGCGGCACATCCAGCAGGTGCTGGCGGAGGAGATTGCGGCGCCGCTGGGGCTCGAAGGCGAAATGTACATCGGCATCCCGGAGGGGGTGGAAGACCGGCTCGCGACGCTGCTGACGGCGGAGGAGCAGGCGGCGGCCGCCGGCCAGGGCCAGCAGCAGCAGGGCCGGGCGGCGATGTTCCAGGTGCCGCCGGACCACGACTTCTTCAAGGCGATGCCGCCGCGGCTGGGGTGGAACTTCAACGACATGCGGGTGCGGCGCGCCTGCCTGCCGGCGGCGAACGGGCACTTCACGGCGCGGGCGCTGGCGAAGATGTATGCGGCGCTGGCGAACGGCGGCGTCGTCGACGGGGTGCGGCTCGTCTCGAAGGAGCGCATCCCGCTGATGAGCGCGATCCAGGTGGAGGAGCCGGACCGGGTGATCATGATGCCGCTGCCGAAGAGCATCGGCTTCTTCAACGGCGGAAAGGTGGCGGGCCAGCACGGGGCGACGGGGCCGCGCAAGACGGCCTTCGGGCACCCGGGCGCGGGCGGGTCGATCGCGTTCGCGGACCCGGAGGTGGGGCTCGCCGTGGCGGTCACCATCAACAAGATGCAGTCGACGCTGCAGGCCGAGGGGCCGACGTTCGAGATTTGTGAGCTCATCCGGCAGGAGCTGGGCCTGAACGGCTGACTGGCCCGCGGCGCCGCGGGACGGCAGGATCGGGGGCATGGGGACGCGGCCGCTGACGCCGGCGGAGGTGGAGCTCGTGCTCGCAAAGGAGCGCGTGGTGCGCGTGGCGTTCTTCGGCGCCGACGGGCACTTCCTCGTGCCGATGTTCTACGCCTGGGCGGATGGCGTGCTCTGCGGGCTGACGACGCCCGGCCGCAAGGTGGAGATGGGGCGGGCGAACGGCCGGGTGGCGTTCCAGGTCGACAGCACGGCGACGACGGGGCCGTGGGAGTGGGCCTCGGTCTCGGGGCACGGGCAGTGGGTGGAGGTCGCGGACCCGCTGGAGTTCGGGGAGTTCGCGGCGGCGTTCTACCGGCGGCTGGCGGATGCGCCGGCCTGGGCCGTGACGGCGCTCGAGGAGCGGTTCGGCCAGCGCGGAGTGGTGGGCTGGCGAATCGTCCCGGAGGAGCTTTCGGGGCGGGCGCACGGCCCGGAGGAGGACGAGGGGTAGGCGGACGGGCCCCTACACCGGCAGCCAGTAGAGCTGCTTGCCGCGCATGACCTTGGCGAGGCGGCCGAGCTCGAAGAGGTATTCGAGGTGGGCAAGGGTTTCGCCGACGGCGGCGCGCTGCATCCAGGGTTCGAACTCTTCGAGCTTGCCGGTGGCCCACTTCACGCGGCCGGCGACCTCCCACGCGGTGGAGCCGCCGCGGTCGACGCAGGCGAGCATCTCGTCGAGCCGGATTTCGTGGTGGTCTTTGATCTCGCGGATGCGCTTCTGGAGGTCGGTGATTTCGAACTCGTGGGCCGGGAGGACGAGCTTCACATCGAGGTCGACGAGGGCTTCGAGGGAGCGCATGTAGTCGCCGAGGGGGCTGCCGTGGGTCTGGGCGTGGATGGACACGTTGGGCGTGATGGTGGGGAGGATGTGGTCGCCGGTGAGGAGGATTTTGCGGTTGGGTTCGTAGAGGCAGACGTGGCCGGGGGAGTGGCCGGGGGTCCAGATGACTTCGAAGTCGAAGTCGCCGACTTTGAAGGTTTCGCCGCCCTTGAGCTGGGTATCGGGCGGGACGGCGGCGACGGCGCCGAGCATGCCCATGGAGCCCTGGGCCATCTGGGGGGTGGCCATGGGCGGGACGCCGTTCATCTCCATGAAGCGGGCCATCTCATCGGTGAGGGCGCGGGGCGCGAAGTAGCGGGTGGCGATGACCTCGGCGTCCTTTTCGTGGACGGCGACGTCGCAGGAGGAGAGCTGCTTGAGGCGGCCGGCCATGCCGTAGTGGTCGGGGTGGATGTGGGTGATGACGAGGCGCTGGATGTCGGAGGGATGGCTGCCGTGCTCGCGCATCCCTTCTTCGAGCGCCTGGTAGGCGGAATCGGTATTCCAGCCGCAATCGACGAGGACGACATCACCGCCGTCCTTCAGGAGGTAGGGGAGGACGTAGGGGAGGCCCTTCGTGACGCGGGGGTGCTCCTGGAGCTGGCGGCGGAGGGCCTTCGCGTCCTCGATGGTGAACTGCGGGAAGGGGGTGAGGAGCTGGTAGATGCCGTCGATGATGCGCATGCGGGTGCCCCGGGGGTGCTCGCCGCCCGGCGGGTCGGCGGCGAGGTCATCCTACGCAGGTGATTCGCGCGAGGCAAAAGGATGGGGGCGGCTCAATCGAAGCGGCGGGCGACGCGGCCGGGGTTGATGAAGCGGGTCAGGAGGAAGCTGACGATGCTGATGAGGATGGCGCCGAAGAAGGCGCTCCAGAAGCCGTCGATGGCGAAGGCGATGCCGTCGAATTTGCCGGCGATCCAGGCGGTGAGGGCGAGGAGGGCGGTATTGATGAGGATGAGGAGGAGGCCGAGCGAGAGGACGATGCCGGGGAGCGCGCTGATGACGAGGAGCGGCTTCAAGTAGGCGTTCAGGAGGCCGAGGATGAGGGCGACGGCGAGCGTGCTGCCGAAGCCCTCGAGCCGGATGCCGGGAACGAGGGCGGCAGCGACCCAGACGGCGGCGGCGGTGACGAGCCAGCGGACGATGAAGGCGGCGATGCGGCCGGCGGTGGAGGGCTCGCGGCTGGAGCTGCCGACGACGACGAAGGTGGTGGGCATGGGGGTAGTAGAGCACAGGCGGGGAGTTTTTGGGAGGGGCTGACACCTTCCGGCCGGGCAGCCCGATGTATCCTGTGAGGCCGGCCGCGGGCCGGCTCCAGGTTCGGCCGATGGTGGGCCGGTGGGACGATGGCTGACGAGATCGGAGACCGCATCGAAGCCGCGCTCAGCGGGAGCGCCCCGGCAGACCGCGAGACGGCGGAGCTCGCCGCGCTGGCGCGCGCCGTGAGCGGGTTGCGCGTGCCCGGCCCGGACCGGGAGGCGATGGACCGGATGCGGGCGCGGTTCGAGGAGCGGACGCGGCGGCGGCGCGGCCCGCTCGCCTGGCTGCTCGGCTGGGCGGGCATCGGGAGCGAGCGGCGGCCGCTCGTGCAGCGGCTCGCGGCGGGGGCGGTGCTGCTCGCCGCCGCGGCCGGCGGCGCGACGGCGGCGGGGGTGGATACGCCGGCGGCCATCCGCGGCGCGGGCGAGTTCGTGGAGAACGCGGTGCGGAACCTGTCGCCGCGGGAGGGCGGCGGCGGGAGCGGGGCGGGAGCGGCGACGCCGACTGCGACCGCGACACCCACGCCGGGCGGCGCTTCGCCGACCCCGGCCACGCCGACCCCGGCCACGCCGACCCCGGCGACGACGCCAGCACCAACCGGGACGGCGGTTCCGACGGCGACGGCCGGGCCAGCGGGCTCGCCGACGCCGGACGACGACGATGACGACGACCCGGAACCCGACCTGGACGAGGATGACTGAGTGACGGCGCTCGCGCTGCGCTGGGGCGGCCTCGGGCTGGCGCTCGCGTCGGCGCCGCGGCGGGCGGAGGCGGACGATGCCGCGCCCGACGGCAGCGCTTCGGCCGGGCTGATCGAACGGCTGCGGCGGCGGGAGCCGGGCGCGTGGCGGGTGCTCTTCGAGCAGGAGATGCCGGCCATCTACCGGTACGCGTATTCGCGGGTGCCCTCGGCGGAGGACGCGGAGGACCTGGCGTCGCTCATCTTCGAGCAGGCGTGGCGGAGCGCGGAGCACCTGGAGGACCGCGGGCTGCCGCCGCGGGCCTGGCTGTTCGGGATTGCGCGGCACGTGGTGACGGAGCACCGGCGGCGGCTGTTCCGGGCTCCGCCGGCGGTGGCGCTGGAGGCGTTCGATACCCCGGATGCGGGGCTCGAAGGGCACGCGGAGCAGGTGGCGCTGGCGAAGGCGGTGGCGCAGCTGCCCCCGGCGGATGGCGAGGTGGTGACGCTGCGCTTCCTGCACGGGCTTTCGCTGGCCGAGACGGCGGCCGCGATGGGCGTGACGGTGGACGCCGTGAAGGCCCGCCAGGGGCGGGCCCTCAGGAAGCTGCGGGAGCTGCTGGGCGAGGAGTTCGCGCTGCGGTAGCGGCGGCGCGCCGGGTCAGGCGGCCTGGCCGCGGAGCATGGCGAGCATCGTCTGCTGGAACTTCACGCGCTTTTCGGGGTCGGTGATCTCGGCGCTGATCGCCTCGGCGAGGCGGGCGATGCCGTCGCGGGGGAAGTCCTGGCGGGTGTGGCCCATGGCGTCGAGGCAGTCGTCGATGATGATCTCGGCGAGGGGGCCGACGGCGGCCGCCACAGCAGCGTGGAGCGCCTGGAAGAACTGCGGCCCGGCCAGAGCGCGCGCGGCGGGCGCGAGCTGCTGGGGCTTTTCGAGGTCGACGAGGCCGGCGAGCTTGAGGCGGTAGAGGCGGCGCATCGCTTCGAAGTCGTCGACGCCGAGGGCTGCGGCGAGGGCGGCGGCGGTGCGGGCGCCATCGAGGAGGGCGATGACCTCCCAGTCGGCGGCGTCGATGGTGATGGTGGGCCCGGGGGCTTTGCGGGCGAGGCGGGGGACGACGTCCATGGAGGGGACGACGCGGCGGATGGCCTCGCGCTCGCTGGCGACGCGGGCGGCCTCGGCGAGGAGCTGGTCGAGGGTGCGGGTGATGGTGCGTTCGGGGGCTTCTTCGCCGGGGATGAAGCGGAAGTGGCCGTTGGGCCAGGTGACGAGGCGGGCGACGGCGGGTTCGCCCCAATCGCCAGCGGCCTCGGCATGGACGAGGTGGCCGCGGTGGAGGTAGATGTCGCCGAGGTCGAGGCCGGAGGAGAGCTCGAGGCGGCCGGTCTGACCCCCGGCGGCGAGCATCTTGAGCAGGTCGATGAGGGGAAGCTGGGCGAGGCTGCCGGTGAGTCCTTCAGGCATGGGTGTCCTCCCTGGGGCGCGGGCTGGGGCGGGCTACTGGCTGCGCTGGGCGATGACGTTCCAGCTGAGCCAGGAGCCGGGGTCGAGGGCGGTGCGGTTGACGAGCTGAGCGCGCTCGGAGCGGTGCTTCTGGAGGCGCTTCTGGGCGGCCGGGTCCTTTTTCCAGGCGGCGGTGACGACGTCGGCCGTCATGCGGACGATGGCCATGTCGACGGCGGGCTGGGCGATGACGAAGAGGACGGCATCGCCGATGTCCTGGGCGAGGAGGCGCCACGAGTCGTAGGTGAGGTCGATGCGGCTGGCCTGGAAGCCGGCGGCGTGGAGGGCGACGAAGGCGCGGCCGATTTCGCGGCCGATGGTGTTCATGGTGACGGTGGCGAGGACCGCGGGGTCGGAGCTCACGATGACGTCGCCGCGGTTATCGCAGAGGAAGGCGCCTTCGACGGCGGGAAGTGCGGTGAGTTGCTCGATCTCGCGCTCCATGGCTGCACCCCCTGGCGGGCCTCGTCAGGCGACGAACTCCTGGAACTCCTCCCGGAGACCGAACCGGTCGATGACGGCGGCGTGCCGTTCGCTGATGCCTTCGAGGGCGGCGCGGACGCGGGTTTCGAGGTCGGCGCGCTTGAGCTGGAAGGCGAGGCGGGAGACGGTATCGCCGAGGCAGTCTCCGAGGGCTTTGCTGAAATCTTCGGGCAGCGGGCCATGGAACTCGATGGTCCCGCCGGTGTATGCGAATTCGGCGGCGAAGGGATCGAGGAACGGGTAGGTAGCGGCGCGGTTGACGAGCGTCTCTTTGAAGGCGAGGGCGAAGCGGCCGGGCTTCGAGACGCCGTCGACGTACTGTTCGACGCGCTGGAGGACGTCGCTCCAGAAGGCGAGGAGGTCCTGGCGGTAGGATTCGGCCTGGGGCGCCTGGCGGGGGAGGCCGATGGCGGCCGGGGCGCTGGCTTCGATGTAGACGTTGAAGGTGCCGCCGGCGGAGTTGACGGCGGCGACGATGGCGTTGAGGGCGTCCTGGCCGGACATCATGGGGACGCGCGGGGCGGCGAATACGGATTCGATCGGTTCGCCGTCCTGGAGGTAGATGACGCCCACGCCGGCGTCGCCGGTGACGTGGACTTCGACGTAGCCGGTGATGGCATCGGTGCGGAGCTTGGCGATCAGGCGGTCGAGGCTGGTGAAGGCGCTCGTGAGGTCTTTGTAGAGGGGGCGGCTGTCCATGAGCCGGTTGACGAGGAGGACGACATCGGGGAAGGCGGTCGAGACGGTGATGGTGCCGTCGCGGCCGGGGGCGCGCTCGGCGATGCTGCGGATGGCGGCGGGGCCGCTGACGAGGTCGGGCCCGGCGGAGACGACGCCGTTGAGGATTTCGCCTTCGGAGAGGATGAGGGTGCCGGTGTAGCCGGGGAAGGCGACCTCGACGTAGCCGGTGAGCTTGCGGGCCCGGCAATCTTCGAGGAGGGCATCGAAGGCCGTGAACGCGGTGTTGAGGTTGCTGTAGATGATGCGGTCGCGCGGGAACATCATGGCGGTCAACTCCTGGCGGGCGGCGTGGCGCCGAATCGGCGGATGACGGGCTGGAGGGCGGCGGCGATGGCCTGGCCCCGGCCCGGGGCGTGCGTGATGCAGAGGTAGGCGCCCTGCAGGGGAAGGATGGCGGCCTCGACGGGGCCGCCGGAGATGGCGGCCTGGAGGAAGCGGCTGCCGGCGAGCTGGCGGCCCATGCCGCGGAGGTCGCCGTCGGTCGGGAGGGCCTCGGCGCGGAGGGCGACGAAGCTGGCCAGGGCGGCGGCGCGAGCAGGGTCGGGCTCGTTGACGGCGGCGAGGGGCTGGCCCTCCGGGCCGCAGACGGTGACGCTGCGGACGCCTTCGACGTGGCGGACGGCCTGGGCGATGCGGCTGGCGGTTTCGCGGCTGAGCGGTTCGGCGGGCTGCATGGCCGGTCACCTTCCCTCGTTCGGCTGGGCGCGGCCTCAGGCGGCCTGCTGGCGGCGCTGGCGGAGCCGCTCGATGGCCGCGCGGAGGCTCGTCTGCATGCGGCGGAGCGACTCGGCGAGGCGGCCGATTTCGTTGTCGGATTCGACGTCGATGCGGGCATCGAGTTCGCCGAGGGAGATGCGGTCGGCGACTTCGGCGAGGTGGCGGACCGGCCGCGTGATGCTCATCGAGATGACGACGGCGAGGAGGAGCGCCAGGGCGACGCCGGCGACGGCCGCGCCGCCGAACATGTAGAACTGCTGGCGGGCGTCGGCGGCGCGCTGGTCGAATTCGCGGTTGAGGGTCTCCTGGGCGGCGGCGAGGAGCTGGTTGGAGGTGTCGATGGCGCTGCCGCCCATGTAGAAGAAGCCCTCGGCGGCGGTGTTGGAGAGGTTGCCGCTGACGAGGACCTGGTTGCGGGTCATGTCGAAGAACGTGGAGCGGGCGGTGCCGGCGCGGCGGACGGCGGGGTCGAGGGTCTCGTTGAAGGTGCGGTTCTCGCTCATGGCCACCTGGAGCTGGCGGTCGAGGCTCTCGGCGTACTCGCTGGCGATGGCGAGCTGGGCGGAGAGGAACATCTTCTGGGCGTCGGTGGCCGTCAGGTTCGCGCGGGTGAGGAGCGTTTCGGTGCCGGTCGCGCGGATGAGGGAGAGCGATTCCGTCAGCCGCGGGAGCGATTCGGTGAGGGCGGCGATGACGGCGCGGGTATCGAGGTCCGGGTCGAGGACGAGTTCGGAGCGGGTGGCGACGGTCGAGAGGAGGGGGAAGATGCCCTCCTGGATGAGGCGGGTGTGGGCCGCGTTGGCGGTCTCGGCCGAGCTGGTGGATTCCTTGACGGTCGTCCATTCCTTGTTGAGGAAGGCGACGAGATCCTTCGTGCCGAAGCGGCCGCCGTAGCGGGAGTCCATCTCGTTGATGGCGGCGAGGGCGTTCTCGGCGGCGCGCTCGGACTGCTTCATGGTTTCGACGGAGTTGACGTCGCCGGCGAGGACGCGGAGGGCGAGGCCGCGGTGGAGCTGGACTTCGCGGAGGAAGGGGATGACGGTGGAGATGTACTCGAGGCCGTCGCGCTCTTTTTCGGCCTGCTGCTGGGTCTCGCGCTGGGCGAAGAACTGGACGGCGAGCAGGGCGAGGATGGGAACCGCCATGACGGCCACGATGAGGCCGAGCTTGTTGGCGATGTTCATGTTGCTGATGGCCGAGAAGCCGGGCAGGTGCGGACGACGCATGGTGCTCTCCATCGAGTCCCCAATCCTGGGGGCGTGATCGGGAATGCGATCGGGGAGACGGCCGCTCAGGGGGATGCGGCGATCCCTTCTCGTTTCCAAGTTCGACTCGGTTCTTCCACGCAAAAGGGGATCCCGGGTAGCTGTTCGCGGCGGCGCGGCGCAGGAGGGGGCGGCGAGGTTGCCGGCGGGTTACGGCGCGGACGGCGCGCGAAACCGGGAAGCCGGGAGCGCGGGTGGGGTACACTCTGGGGCCGCCGGGGCGGGGCAGACCCCCGGCGCGCATGCGAGGAGGCGACGATGGATTTCCGGCTCTCCCCCGAGACCGAGGCCTGGCGGCAGGAGCTGCGGGCATTCCTGAAGGCGGAGCTGCCGCCGGACTTCGAGGGCGACGACGACTTCTTCGATGCGGAGGCGGCGATCCCGTTCGCGCGGGCGTTCATGCGGAAGCTGGGCGCGCGGCGGTGGCTGGCGCCGGCCTGGCCGGAGCGGTACGGCGGGATGGGCGCGACCGCCATCGAGCAGTTCATCCTCAACGAGGAGCTGGCGTACCACCGCGCGCCGGCGGGCGGACGGCTGTTCACGATCGGGATCGTGGGGCCGACGCTGCTCGTCCACGGGACGGAGGAGCAGAAAGCGGAGTTCCTCCCGAAGATGGCCTCGGGCGAGGAGTGGTACTGCCAGGGCTTCAGCGAGCCGGAGAGCGGCTCGGACCTCGCGAGCCTCCAGACACGCGCGGTGCGGGAGGGCGACGATTACGTCATCAACGGGCAGAAAGTCTGGGCTTCGAATGCGCACGCAGCGGACCGGATGCTGCTGCTGGCGCGGACGGACCCGGAGCGGCCGAAGCACAAGGGGATCAGCGCGTTCCTCGTGGACATGCGGTCGCCGGGCATCACGGTGCAGGGCATCGACAACATGGCGTACCGGCACGACTTCAACCGGGTGTTCTTCGAGGACGTCCGGGTGCCGGCGAAGAACCTGCTTGGCGGGGAGCACAACGGCTGGTACGTGGCGACGACGACGCTCGATTTCGAACGGTCGAACATCGCAGCGATCTCGGGGGCGCGGCGGACGGTGCACGACCTCGTGCGGTGGGCGAAGGAGCGGCACCCGGGAGGCCGGCCGTGGGACCGGCCGGCGGTCCGGGCGAAGCTGGCGGACCTCGTCGTGAAGGCGGAGGTGGGGCGGCTGGTCGCCTTCCGGACGGCCTGGCTGCAGGCGAAGGGAGAGGTGCCGAACTACGAAGCGAGCATCGGCAAGATCTGGATGGCGATGCTCGGCGTGGAGGTGGCGAACGCCGGGCTGGGGCTGCTCGGGGCCTACGGGGCGCTGAAGCCGGGTTCGCCGTGGGCGCAGCTGCGGGGCCGGGTCGCGACGAGCTACCTGCTGGCGGTGGCCGGCCCGGTGGGCGGCGGGACGGCGGAGATTCAGCGGAACATCATCGCGCAGCGGGGGCTCGGGCTGCCGCGGGGGTGAGGGGGGCGGCGGGAGGCGGGAAGCGGGAACCGGGAGGCGGGAAGCGGGAGCCGGGAACCGGGAGGCGGGAAGCGGGAGGCGGGAGACGGGAACCGGGAGACGGGAGACGGGAACCGGGAGGCGGGGAGGGAGTATAACCTCCAACCTCCAACCTCCAACCTCCAACCTCCAACCTCCAACCTCCAACCTCCAACCTCCAACCTCCAACCTCCAACCTCCAACCGTAGTTGCGGGGCTCCGTCCCCGCGGGGCGCCATGCGCCCAACGGATGTCCCGGGAGCCGGGAAGCGGGAGGCGGGAAGCGGGTGGATGCGGACGTCCGGGTGGGCCTCGCCGGCCCTCCGCGGGCACGGAGGCCCGCGACTACGGAGTTTGGAGTTGGGAGTTGGGAGCAGGGAGCAGGGAGCAGGGAGAGGAGGGTAACCTCCAACCTCCAACCTCCGGTTCCCGCTTCCCGGCTCCCGGTTCCCCGTTCCCGCTCTCCCGGCTTGCCCGGGGTGCGGGTTCCGCCTAGAGTCGGGGCATGCCGCTCTTTGGGGAGCCGGGCCAGCGCATCGCGTATGAGCGGTATCCGCACCCGGGCGGGGGGCCGCCGCTCTACCTGGTTCATGGCTTCACGGCGAGCGCGGCGTCGTTCGCGGCCAACCTTGCGGCGCTGCGGGAACACTTCACGGTCGTGACCGTGGAGCTCCTGGGCCACGGCGGTTCCGAGGCGCCGGCAGACCCGGCAGCGTACGCGCCCGAGCGCGCGGTCGCGCGCATCCTGGGGCTGATGGACGCGCTGGGCGACGACCGCGCGCTCCTCTGCGGGCATTCGCTCGGCGGGGCCGTGGCGGTGCAGTGCGCGCTGACGGCCCCGGAGCGGTTCGCCGGCCTCATCATCATCAACTCAGCCTCGGCGGCGGGGACGCCCGCGTGGGCGGCCGCCGCGCGGGAGGGGATGCTGGCGCTGGCTTCGCGGGTGCGGGCGGAGGGGACGGAGTTCCTCAAAGCGACGCGGCTCTACCCGGCGCAAAGCCGGCGGCTGGACGAGCGGTCGCGGGAGCTGCTGACGCGGGATTTCGACCGGCTGACGCCGGAGGGACTGGCCGGCACGGCGGAGGGGCTCATCCCGGCGGTGAACGCCTTCGAACGGCTGCCGGAGCTGCGGGTGCCGGTGCTCGTGGTGGCGGGGGAGCGCGACCGGGACTTCATCGAGGTGCTGCCGGGCTTCCTGGCGCAGCTGCCGCCGGGGCTGGCGCGCGTCGTGCGGCTGACGGGCGCGGGCCATGCTGCGAACCTCGAGGCGCCGCGGGAGTTCGAAGCGGCGGTCATCGACTTCGCGCGCGAGCTCGGCCTGCTGGCGCCGCCATCGGCAGCCGCGACGCGCGGCCCGGCGGGGACGAACGCCCTGAGCGTCGCCGGCGGGGTGCTCATCGCGGCGGGCCTCGGCATGCTGGCGGCGGCGCTGCTGGTCGGGAGCCTGGGCCGGGACGGCGGCGGGCAGGTGTTCGTCGCGGAGCCGGAGCCGAGCCCGGCCGCGGGCTTCACGCCCGTGACCGCCGTGGCCGGCACCCGGACGGCGGTGCCGGTCGCGCCCGGGGCGGCGTCGACGCCGGCGGGCCCGGGCGGGATGGCAGCTACACCCGGCGCGCCCGGCGCTTCGCCTTCGCCGACGGCGAGCGCGACCGCCACACCGACGCGGGCGCCAGCGGGCGCGCCTGCGGCGACAGCGACGCCGACGCCGACGGCACTGCCGACCGCGACGCCGACGAACACGCCGGTCCCGACGGCGACACCGACCCCGGCGGGTCCGTATGCGGCGATCGCGGGGCCGGTGCGGGTGGAGGCTGGGGCGAGCGCCACCTACTACGACGTTTCGAACCCGACGCCGCTCAGGGTGACGTGGGTGACGCCCTCCGGGACGTTCCGGGATGTGCACGGGGTGACGGTGACGTTCCCGGCGGCCGGCTGCTACGGCATCACGATGGAAGCGATTTTCGCGGACGGGGTGACGCGGACTGCGGTGCTGAACGTGGCGGCCGGCGACGCCACCTGCGGCGGCTGAGCCCGTTCGATGAACGGTTCGTGAACGCCCGGCCCGCGGCGATGGCGTAGCATGGGGGTATGCACGACACGACCCTCCCCCGCGACCTCGAAGGCATCCACAATTTCCGGCCGGTCGGGCCGTACCGCGTCGCCGGCGGGCGGGTGCTGCAGCCGGGGAAGGTGTTCCGCTCGGGGGCGCTGGAGCCGATGACGCCGGCGGACCGGGAGGTGCTGGAGCGCGGAATCGGCCTGCGGACGATCCTCGACCTGCGCCACCCGGATGAGCTGGCGCTGGCGCAGGGGCCGCACCCGCTGAGCGACCGGGTCATCCGGCTCTCGATCTTCCGCGAGGAGTGGCGGCAGGAGGACCTGATCGCGGAGCTGAACGGCCTGTACGGGCCGGGCCCGTCGCCGCGGCGCTACCTGCACTACCTCGAGATCGGGGGCGACCGGCTGGCGCGGGCGTTCGAGCTGTTCGCCGAGGAGGAGCGCTACCCGTTCCTCGTCCACTGCACGGCGGGGAAGGACCGGACGGGCGTGCTCATCGGAATGATCATGGACGTGCTGGGGGCCGACCCGGCGGACATCGCGCACGAATACGGGCTGAGCGACGCCAGCATCGACCGGCTGCTGGCCTACCTTCGCGCGAGCGGCCGTCAGCTGGAGGGCACGGAGGAGGAGATCCGGGCGCGGCTCGCGACGCCGCCCGAGCGGATGGCGGGGTTCATCGAGCTGCTGCACGAACACCACGGCGGCGCGGAGGCGTTCTTCCGGAAGCAGGGGGTGAGCGCGGCCACGATCGACCGGGTGCGGGAGCTGCTCACGGCCTGAGCGGGCGGGCCGGCGTCACTCCGGCGCGGGCGCTTCGGCGGCGGCGAAGCGGGGCGCCTCGTTCGGCGCCGGGCCGAAGCGGTCGCGCGGCCACCAGGTGATGAACGCCTTGCCGACGATGCGGTCGGCCGGGATGGGGCCGAGGACGCGGCTGTCCTGGCTGTGGTTCCGGTTGTCGCCCATGACGAAGTAGGCATCGGCCGGGACGCGGACCGGGGCCATATCGCCGATGGGGGGCTCGGCCGCGGCGAGGTACGGCTCGACGAGGGCGCGGCCGTCGATGTAGACGGTGCCCTGGCGGATTTCGACGGTTTCGCCCGGGAGGCCGATGACGCGCTTCACGAGGTCGCGGTGGACGCCGGACGGGTGGTGGAAGACGACGATATCGCCGCGCTGCGGGCCGCCGAAGAGGTAGCGCTCGGCGGGAGGGCCGGGCGCCCAGCCGGGCACCCAGCGCGCGAGGGCGGCGACATCGACGCGGCTGTAGGCAAGGGAGTTCACCAGCAGGAATTCGCCGTCTTCGAGCGTGGGCTCCATGGAGCTGCCGTCGACCCGGTAGTGCTGGACGCTGGCGCGGACGGCGAGGAAGACGAGGACGGCGAGGAGCGCGGTCTCGAGGATTTCGCGGGCGACGGTGGCGAGCCGGGACGGGCGGGGAGGCGCGGCCGGCGCGGCTTCAGCGGGCGGCAGGGCCGGCTCTGCGGGCCGGGGAGGGGGCACGAAGGCCGGGACCGCGGCGGGTTCGCGGCCGGCCGGGCCGTGCTGGGGCGCCCAGCGGCGCGGATCGCGGAAGAGCCAGTCGAAGGTCGGCGGCGTCTCGCTGCCGTCCGGCTGCCCCGGCGCGGAGCCGGCGAGCCACGTGCCCTCGGGGTCGGCGGCGTCCGGCGCGCCGTCGTGGTCCTGGCGAAGCGCGGGCCAGGAGAGACGCCGCTGGGGCTGCGGGGCTTCGCCCATGGTGAGATTACGCCACATCCGGGTGCCGCGGGCCACTGGCGGGGTCACACCCCGTGCGGCGCGCTCCTTTCGCCCGGAGATTCGGCGGGCGGCGCCGCGCCGGACAGATCGTTCGAAGGCGAATGATCGAACCGGGGCCGGTCAGCGGCCTTCGAGCCAGGCGTTGAAGCGGGGTTCGCGGCGCTCCCGGAAGGCGGCGACGCCCTCCCGCGCGTCGGGGTGGTGGTCGCTGGTGGCGGTGCGGGCGGCGATGTCTTCGAGGGCCTGGGCCCAGGTGCTCTCGGCGGCGAGGTAGAGGGAGCGCTTGAGGAGGCGCATGGCGACCTGCGGGCCTTCGGCGAGTTCGCGGGCGAGGGCCATCGCGCGGTCCATGAGGTCGGCGGGTTCGCAGACCTCGTGGACGAGGCCGAGCTCGAGCGCTTCGGCGGCGGAGACGATGCGCTTCCGCATGAGGAAGTCCATGGTCTTCGCGAGGCCGATGAGCTGGACGAGGAGGGCGTGGCCGCCTTCGTCGGGCAGGAGGCCGAAGCGGAGGGTGGCGCTCCCGAGGCGGGCCTCGCTGGAGGCGATGCGGAAGTCGCAGGCGAGGGCGAGGGAGAGGCCGGACTGGATGGCGACGCCGTTGATGGCGGCGATGCAAAGCTTGTCGAGGTTGCGGACAGCAGTGTTGAGGGCCTGCGAGAGGACGCGGAGGCCGTTGTAGGTGCCGATCTCTTCGCGGTGGCCGGGGAAGATGTCGGGCACGAGGGCCGGCCCTTCGGGCAGCGGGCGGCCAGTGATGTCGTCGCCGGCGCAGAAGGCGCGGCCGCTGCCGGTGAAGACGACGACGCGGACGCGGTCGTCCATCTGGGCCTGGGTGAGGGCTTCGATGAGGTCGCGCTTGATGGGCTGGGCGAGGCCGTTGAGGCGGTCGGGCTGGTTGAAGGTGATGACGGCGATGCCGGGGGACTCGAGCCGGATATCGAAGCCGCGGAAGGAGCCGGTGGGGAACATGGGAGCCTCGGGAGTTGGGAGTTGGGAGTTGGGAGTTGGGAGAGTGTAGCGGGGTGGCGCGGCTGGCGCCGCGGGGGATGGCTGGCCGCCTTCGGCGGCGGCGCCGCGGGATGCCGCCGCTCCGCGGCGGCGGTGGAGGCTGGGCGCGGGAGGCGGGAACCGGGAGGCGGGGAGCGGATGACCTCCGACCGTAGTCGCGGGGCTCCGTCCCCGCGGGGCGCCATGCGCCCAACGGATGTCCCCGGAATCGGGAACCGGGAGGCGGGAGGCGGGGGGAGGGTGGATGCGAACGGCCGGGTGGGCCTCGCCGGCCCTCCGCGGGCACGGAGGCCCGCGACTACGGAGTTGGGAGTTGGGAGTTGGGAGTTGGGAGTCGCGAGCGGGGAACGGGGAGGGAGTATCAACCTCCAACCTCCAACCTCCAACCTCCCGCGCCGGCGCGGAGCGCCGGCATCCCGCGGCGATGCCGCCGGCAGGCGGCGAGCCATCCCGCGCCGCGGGCGGCTGAGCCCGCGGCATCCCGCGCCCCCCTTCTGGAATTACACGGAACCGTGTAACATCCCGCACGTGGACGAGCGCGCGGGGTACGGTTCGCGCGAGGGCTGGACAGCCGAGGAGGTGCTGGCGCTCCGGCGGCGGCTCGGGCTGTCGCAGGCGGCGATGGCGCGGCGGCTCGGCGTCCGGCAGCAGACGATTTCGGAGTGGGAGACGGGGCTCCACCGGCCGCGGGGGGCGAGCGCCCGGCTGCTGCGGCTGCTGGCCGAGGAGCGGGCGCCGTACGACGCCGGGGATGCGCCGTGAGCGACGGGCCGGCGGCTGGTGCCCGGGCGCGCCGCGGCGGCAGGGCGGCACCCGGGTTCGCAGATGAGGCAGCGCTGGCGACGGCGTGGGCGGCAGCGCCGACGGGCACCCTGCGGCTGGCGGACGGGCGCGCGCTGCGCGTCGTCTTCCCGGGGATGCCGGGCGATGGGACCGGCCCGGATTTCCGGGACGCGATGCTCGACCTCGAGGGCGACCTCGTACGGGGCGACGTGGAGGTCCACCTGCGGCATTCGGGCTGGTTCGCGCACGGGCACGACCGGGACCCGGCCTACGCGGGCGTCGCGCTCCACGTCGTCGCGGCGAACGACCTGCCGCTCGCTGCGACGCCGCACGCCAGCGGGCGGCGGGTGCCCCTCCTCGTGCTCGGGCCGCCGCCGGAGCCGGGCGCGGGGTTCGTGCCGCCCTGCGCCTTCGCGCGCGCTGCGGGGGTCGATGTCGCGGGGCGGCTCCGCGCGATGGGCCAGCGGCGGCTGCGGATGAAGGCGAACCGGGCGGCGCTCCTCGCGGCCGGGCGCGCGCCGGGCGACGTCCTGCTGGCGCTGGCGGCCGCGGCGCTGCTCGGGCCGGCGCACCGGGCGGCAGCGGACGCTGCGGCGGCGAAGCTCCGGCTCGCCGCGCTGCTGGAGGAGGCCGATGGATTGACCGGTGAGGCGCGGCGGCTGGCGCTGGCGGGCGGGCTGCGGCGCCTCCTGCCGACCGGAGCGGCCAGCGCTGCTGCGGGGCGGTGGCGGCCGGCGGCTGCCCCGGCGAAGCGGCTGGAGGGCCTCGCGCAGCTCATCGACCGCTGGTGGCCGCCGGGCTCCAGCCCGGGCTGGCCGGCCGTGCTCGCGGCAGGGGCCGGGTGGCGCGCGGCGGCTGGAGCAGGGATCGGGCGAGGCTCGGCGATCGAGGTGTTCGTGAACGCCGTCATCCCCGCGGCGCTGGCGACCGGCGCGTGGAGCGAGGCGGAGGCGGAGGCCGCGTGGGCGGCCCTGCCATCGCCGGAGACGTACGGGAAGCTGCGGCCGCTCGAACGGTGGCTCGGCGGGAAGGACGCGGCGCTGTTCGCCTCGGCGGGGCTGCTGCAGGGCGGGCTGCTGCTCCAGGCGGACTACTGCGCGAAGGGCGCCTGCGGCCGCTGCCCGCTTTCGCCGCCGGGCTGAGCGACGGCGAGGTCCATCGGCGCACCGGGGACCCGGCGGAAGACGTAGGCGCGGACCTGCCAGCGGCCGTCGTGGAAGCGGATGTGGCGGGCGAGCGGCGCGCGTTCGGCATCGGTGACGCGCCAGAGGCGCTCGGCGATTTCGCGGTCGACCTGCCAGCGGGTTTCGGTGATGCGGAAGCCGAGCGCCAGGTAGGCGCGGTGGGCGCGGACGGCGAAGGTGTTCGAGGTGAGGACGAAGTCGCGGCCGGGGAACTCGGCCTCGAGGGCGCGCATCAGGACGGCGAGCATGCGGCGGGCGACGCCGCGGCCCTGGTGTTCGGGCGGGACGTGGACGGCCCAGAGGTAGAGGCCCGCGTCGTCTTCGAGGTTGACGGAGCAGCGGCCGACCGGCTGGCCGGCTTCGACCGCGACGTAGTGGCGGTGGCGCCCGGGGGCGGTCCGCTCGCGGAGCTCGGCGGCCGCGCGCGCGGGGTCGCGGAGGTAGCCGAGGTCGAAGGCGTGGTAGGGAAAGCCGTACTCGCCCCAGCGGGCCATCGCGGCCACGAGCTCCGCGTCCCACGGCCGGAGGACGAGGCCTTCGCCTTCGAGGACCGGCGTACGGCGGGCGGGGGATTCGCGGGTCACGCGGGGAGTGTAGTGGAAGCGGGGTGCCGCGGCGGGTGCCGCGGCGGGGGATGGCTGGCCGCCTTCGGCGGCGGCGCCGCGGGATGCCGCCGCTCCGCGGCGGCGGTGGAGGCGGGAGGCGTGTGGCGGGAACCGGGAGGCGGGAACCGGGAGGCGGGAACCGGGAACCGGGGGACGGGAACCGGGAGGCGGGTGGCGGTTGGATGCGAACGCCCGGGTGGGCCTCGCCGGCCCTCCGCGGGCACGGAGGCCCGCGACTACGGAGTTGGGAGTTGGGAGTTGGGAGTTGGGAGTCGCGAGCGGGGAACGGGGAGGGAGTATCAACCTCCAACCTCCAACCTCCAACCTCCAACCTCCAACCTCCAACCTCCCGCGCCGGCGCGGAGCGCCGGCATCCCGCGGCGAAGCCGCCGGCAGGCGGCGAGCCACCCCGCGCCGCGGGCGGCTGAGCCCGCGGCATCCCGCGGGGGCGGCCGGGGCGACGCGGGGCGGGCTGCCCGGTGCGGCGGGCTCTGGTAGGCTGATGGCGTGACCGGGGAACGGAAGTACGCCGAGGCGGGGGTCGACATCGCGGCGCGGAGCGTGTTCGCGCGGCGGCTGCCGGGCATTCTCGCGCGGGCGCGGCGGCCGGAGGTGCTGAGCGATGCGGGGCCGTTCTCCGGGCTGTTCCGGCTCGGGGACCGCTACCGCGACCCGGTGCTCTCGGCAAGTGCGGACGGCATCGGCACGAAGGTGAAGCTGCAGCTGGCGGCGGACCGGCTCGACCTCTGCGGGCCGGACATCCTCGGACACAGCATCAACGACATCCTCGTCTGCGGGGCCGAGCCGCTCTTTTTCCTCGACTACATCGCGGGGAACGGGCTTTCGAACGCGCAGAAGGAGGCACTTGTCGAAGGGGTGGCGAACGCCTGCGCGGAGGCGGGCTGCGCGCTGCTCGGGGGCGAGACGGCGGACATGCCGGACGTCTACCCGCCGGGGGAGTTCGACCTCGCCGGGTTCATCGTCGGCGTGGTGGAGCGGGACGCGATCATCGACGGCTCGCGCATCCGGCCGGGGGACGCGCTCATCGGGCTGCCGAGTTCGGGCCTGCACACGAACGGCTTTTCGCTGGCGCGCCGTGCGCTGGACGTGGCGAACGGCGAACCGCCGGGGGAGACGCGCCGCCGGCTCGAGGAGCGGCCGCCGGAGCTGGCCGGGGCGACGCTCGGGGAGGCCTTGCTGGCGACCCACCGGCCGTACGCGAAGGAGGTCCGGCCGGTCATCGGGATGGTGCGGGGGATGGCGCACATCACGGGCGGGGGCTACCGGGAGAACGTGCCGCGCATTTTGCCCGCGGGCGTGACGGCGGTCATCGATACGCGCGCGTGGGAGGTGCCCGGCATCTTCCGGCTGATCGCGGCGCGGGGCCGGGTGGCGGCGGAGGAGATGTACGAGGTGTTCAACATGGGCATCGGCATGGTGCTCATGGTGGGGGCGGAGGACGCGGAGGCGGTGCTGGCCGCGATCCCGGGAGCGGTGCGCGTCGGCGAGGTGCGGGCGTGGACCGGCAGGCCGGTCGAGCTGCTCGGGCTGGAGTGAGCGGAGCGGACGCGGCGCGGGCTCAGGCGAGCAGGTAGAGGGTCACCGCGGCCGCGGGGATCACGAGCCAGACGGCGCCGGTGAGGAGAATGGCGACGGCGGCGAAGAGCCGGGCGTCGTCTTCGGGCGGGTCGCCGGCGTCGCCGATGGCGGCCCAGAGGGCGGCGAGCGGCTGGCGCATCACGAGCGCCGCGCGGCGGTGGGCGAAGCGCGCGCCCGTGAGGAGCAGCGAGGAGAGCAGAAGGAAGAGGAGGAAGAGGCTCCCGAAGAGAGCGGCGATAACCGGCCGGGCGAGAACGTCGATGGCGCCGAGGTACTGGCCAAGGGAAGCGAGGAGCGGGACGACGGCGCCGCCGGCGACGAGCGCGGGGACGCCGGCGCCGCCCCCGGCGAAGCCGGGGAGGAGGCGGTCCATCTCGGCGCGGGCGCGGGCGAGGCTGGCGCGCTCCGGAGTGCCGGGCAGACACTGGGCCTCGCGGCGGGCGTAGAGGACGGCGAGCCGGTGCGCGACGGCGCGGGCGTAGCCGCGCGTGATGTAGCCGGCGACGAACCCGGCGGCGAGGCTGGCGAGGGGCCGGAACCGCCAGTAGCGGCGGCTGACGGGGACGTCCCGCGCGGCTTCGCGGTCGAGGACTTCGAGCGCGCGGACGGCGAGGCGGTGAGCGGCGGGGAAGGCGGCGGGATCGGCGAGCGGCGGCGCGGCGAGGCTGGCGGCGATGCGGGCTTCGGCGCCGGCCTCCGGTTCGAAGCCGGCGAGGGCGCGCTCGGCGATGTCGTCGGGGCCGGACGTGAGGAGGCGGCGGGTGGTGTCGAGCTGGCGGGTGAGCTCGTCGATGAGGGCGCGCGGGCCTTCGGCCGGGGACTGGGCCACGGGGCGAGTGTAGCGGAGGCGGCGGCTGCGCGAATCGGCGCCGACGATTTTCGAAGCGTTTACGCACCGGGCCTCCTATCGGGGGAACCCCCGATAGCGGCAGGGCAGGGGACCGGGGGAGGATGGTGGTGCGCCCGAATTTCGGCTGGAGGTCGTGCGATGCGCGTGGTGTGTGCGTGGTGCGGCGCAGTGCTCGTCGAGGGAGAGGGGCAGGTGTCGCACGGGATTTGCGGGGCGTGCTCGGAGCTGTTCGAGCGGGCCTACCTGCGGGCGCTGCGGGAGCGGGCGCGGCGGCAGCGGCGCGGGGCCCGGCCGCGGGCGGGGGCGCCGCTGCCCGGGTTCGAAGCGGCGCTGGCGGGCCGCGGCGCGTGCCCAGGACGGGGCATCACCAGCGCAGGCGTTCGCTGACGGCGGCGGGGAGGCGGCGGAGGCGGACGTCGCCGAGGCTGGCGACGAGCCACCAGGAGAGGATGACGACGAGGCCGCCCATCACCATATCGAAGAAGTAGTGGTTGCCGGTGACGGTGACGGCCCACCACATGACCGCGGACATGGCGGCCGCGCCGGCGCGGAGGAGGCGGCTGCGGGTGTTGACCCAGACGGCCATCGAGGAGAGCAGGATCCAGCCGAAGTGGAAGCTGGGGAGGGCGGCGTAGTCGTTCACGAACGGGCCGGGCTGGAAGTAGTTCACCGTGCTCGCGGCGCCATGGACGGTATCGACGAAGCCGAAATCGTAGCCGTGAAGGGCCATGAGGCGGGGCGGCGCGGCGGGCAGGAGCCAGTAGGCGGCGATGCCGATGAGCGCGGAGACGACGAGGACGTTGCGGACGAAGCGGAAGCGGACCGGGTCCTTCCAGAGGAGCCAGGCGCCGATGAGGAGCATGACCGGGTAGTGCCCCCAGGCGTAGACCCAGTTGGCGACGGCCATCGCGGGGCCGCTCTGGAGGAAGGCGGCCTGCCAGCGGACTTCGAGAAAGAGGCCGAGCTGCTGTTCGACGTGGATGAGGCGGAGGCTGCGGGCGACGGCGGCATCGACGTCATCGGGCCGGACGCCGCGGAGGAAGAAGTAGACGAGCATGAAGGCCGCGGTGAGGCCGGCCTCGGCGGCGATGGTGCTGAGGCGGCGGGCGACCTGTGGCGGCGCGGCGGTGGATTCGGCCATGGCGGGACGCTGTCGCGTTAACGCTGCGATCACGCTACCGGGAGCAGGTTCGGCCGGCAAGTCGAGATGGAACAGGGCAGGAGTGTTGGAGGGGAGCAAGAAGTGCGGGTGCGCCGATGAGCGCGTTGCGGGCGGGTGCCGCATACTGTAGATGGAAGGGACGATGCGATGAACGCAACGGACGACCGCGAACAAACGATTCCCCTCGGGCGGGACGCCGAATTCACCGGGCTGATCCGGTGCAAGCGGTGCAACCTCTCGTATACGCCGTCGAAATCGACGAGCGCGCTGCGGCTGACGTACTGCAGTTTCCTGTGCGAGCTGGGGGATCTCGGCTTCAGCATGCAGGGGCTGGAGCACATGGAGCGGGTGAAGAAGGGGGACGACCGGCCGGCGGAGGCGGTCTCGGCCGGTTCGGAATAGGCGACAACCCGGCACAGCGAAGCGAAGACCCCGCCGCGCGAGCGGGGTCTTTTGTGTCATGCGAAGGAGTCGGCTAGGCTACGGCTTCCCGGCGCAGCCGGAGACTTCGCAGGGGCGTGATGATGACAGCAATCACCCACCGGACGATTTCGACGAACGGCATCCAGATGCACATCGCAGAGGCGGGGAGCGGGCCGCTGGTGGTGCTCTGCCACGGGTGGCCGGAGTCGTGGTATTCGTGGCGGCACCAGCTGACGGCGCTGGCGGAGGCGGGCTACCACGCGGTGGCGCCGGACCAGCGGGGCTACGGGCAGACGACGGCTCCGCAGGAGATCGAGAAGTACACGCAGCTCCACCTGGTGGGGGACATCGTCGGGCTGCTGGACGCGCTCGGGGAGGAGACGGCGGTGATCGTCGGGCACGACTGGGGAGCGCCGGTAGCGTGGAACTCGGCGCTGCTCCGGCCGGACCGGTTCCCGGCGGTGGTGGGGATGAGCGTGCCCTACGGGCCGCGGGGGGACGTCCGGCCGACGGACGGGATGAAGGCGATCTTCGGGGACAACTTCTTCTACATCCTGTACTTCCAGGAGCCGGGGAAGGCGGAGGCGGAGCTGGAGGCGGACGTGCGGGTGACGATGCGGAAGCTGCTGTACTCGGCCTCGGGGAACCTGGTGCCGACGCCTGAGATGGGGCAGCCGCGGCCGAAAACGGCGAAGTTCCTCGACAACATGGTGGACCCGGCGGAGCTGCCGCCGTGGCTGAGCGCGGCGGACCTCGACTTCTTCGTCGGCGAGTTCCAGCGGACGGGCTTCCGGGGCGGGCTGAACTGGTACCGGAACATCGACCGGAACTGGGAGCTGATGGGCGCGTGGCGGAACGCGAAGGTGACGGTGCCGGCGCTGTTCATCACGGGGGAGAAGGACCCGGTGCGGGGGTTCGCGCCGGAGGCGAACATCCGGCAGCACGTGCCGAACCTCAAGGACCTGGTGCTGGTGCCGGGCGCGGGCCACTGGGTGCAGCAGGAGGCGCCGGAGGCGGTGAACGAGGCGCTCATCCGGTTCCTGCGGAGCCTGTAGGCCGGGCTCAGCCGTAGCTGCGGGCGAGACCGGCGCGGGCGTCGGCCTGGATGCCGTACTGGGGGATGGGGTAGCGGAGCCCGTTGGCGGCGAGGCGCTCCATCCCCGCGATGGCGCGGGGGAGGTACGCGGGCGGCAGGGCCATGAGCAGCTCGTCATCGAGGACGCCGCCGTAGCGGCGCTCGGCGTAGCAGGGGATGGCGAGGCTCGGTTCGCCGGTGGCCAGGGCGCGGCCCCAGCTGTCGGCGCAGGCGGATTCGCCGACGACGCCCCAGCTGAATTTGCGGTAGCCGCTCCACTGGAGGCCGTTGATGAAGATGATGGCCTGGCCGGGCGTGAGGTAGATGAGGACGATATCGGGCGGGTCGAGGCGGCCGCTGGCGAGGGGCGAGACGGCCATCGCGCGGTAGCGGCCGAAGGGGACGACGTCCATGGCGGCCTGGTGGGCGGCGGCGTCTTCCGGGGTTTCGAACCAGACGCCGGCCATGCGGCGGCCGGAGCGCCACTCCTCGTCCTGGGGATGGAGGCCGATGACGGCGCCGCACTGGGCGCCGACGAGGTCGTCGGCGGTGATGCCGACAGTCCAGCCGAGGCGGGCGGCCTGGGCGACGATTTGGTCGGTGGTGTGGATGGCGGCGGGGCGGCGGATGCGGGGGATGGCCTCCATCGCCTCGACGGTTTCGAAGAGCTTCATGCCGATGGGCGGGGTGCGGAGGCGGAGGAGGCGCTCGAGGGAGGCGACGAGCGCAGGCCAGTCGTAGCTGGCGGGCTCTTCGAGCGGGATAGCGTCCGGGTGGATGGTCGACACGCGGCACCTCCGGGGCCGGGGGTGCCGGTATGGTAGCGCGCTCAGGCGGCGGGCGTTTCGAGGGCAGCGGCGAGCGCGGCGATCAGTTCGCGGAGGACGGCCTCGGCCTCTGCGGTGAGAGGTTCGAAGCGGAGGTGCCAGGCGTGGCGGCCCCCGGCGGCGGGGCGGCCGCGAACGAGGACGGCGCGGACGGGAGCCGCGAGGCCGGGCCATTCGAGCTCGAGAGCGGCGCCGGGCGGAGGCGCGGGCGCGTCGACTTCGACGGCGCAGCCGCCCAGGGAGAGGTCGACGATGGTGGCCGGCAGGCGCTCGGGCGGGGCGGCGATGGCGGCGGCGATGGCGACCGGGTAGCGGTCGAAGGCGCGGCGGTCGAAGGGGCGCCAGGGGCTCTGGCGGGTGAAGACGGCCTGGCCGGGGCGGGCCTCGCGGAAGCGGGCGAGGGCAGCGACGGCCGCGCCGCGTTCGCCGACGGAGATGATGACCTCATCGCCGTAGTCCCAGGGGGCTTCCTCGACGGCGACGACGACGGCGAAGAGGCGCTCGGCCGCGAGCGTGCCGCGGCCGCCGGGGGCTTCGCCGCGGGGGATGACGATGGCGGGCGCGCCGATGACGGGCGCCGCGATGGGGCCGAGGTCGTCGTCCACCCCGAAATTGACGGCAGGATTGGGGGATTCCTTGAGGGGGACGGCTCAGGGAGCGGGGGCCGCCCGGCCGAGGGCTTCGAGGACGGCGGCGAGGGACGTGAACTTGACGCGGGGGCGGCCTTCGCGGGCGCCGGCGGCGCGTTCCAGTTCGTCGATGCGCTGCCAGTCGCTGCAATCGAGCCACTGGACGCCGCGGGCGCGGAGGAGGGCTTCGACGCTGGCCGGGTCGGGGTCGGCGGGCGCGGGGAGACAGCCGGCGTCGGCATCTTCGAGGAGGCAGCGGACGGTCTCGGCGGCGTCGGGCTTGTTGGTGCCGATGACGCCCGTGGGGCCGCGCTTCAGCCAGCCGGCGACGTAGCGGCCGGGGAGTGGCGCGCCGCTGGCGGGGTCGATGACGCGCCCGGCGCGGTTGGGGATGACGCCAAGGCGCTCGTCGAAGGGGAGGCCGGGGATGGGGAGGCCGCGGTAGCCGACGCTGCGGAAGACGAGGCCGGCGAGGATGGTCTCTTCCTCGCCCGTGGGCTCGGCAGCGATGCCGCCGGCGGGGGACGCGACGAGCCGGTTGCGGACGGCGCGGACCGCGGCGACGGCGCCGTCGGGCCCCGGCAGGAGTTCGAGGGGGGAGACGCAGAAGCGGAGGTGGATGGTGCGCGGGCGGCAGGGCACGGGCGCGGCGGCGATTTCCTGGATGAGCTGGACCTTGCGGGCGAGGGTGCGGTCGGGCGAACGCTCGACTTCGGCGGCGCTGGCGGGGTCGAGGGCGGCCTCGGCGGGGTCGATGCGGAGGGCGGCGCCGGCGAGGGTCGTGAGCTCCTTCAGCTCCGGCGCGGTGAAGGCGGCCTGCGCCGGGCCGCGGCGGCCGAGGATGTGCACCTCGCGGATGCGGCTCGCTTCGAGGGCCTCGATGGCGTAGGCGGGCATGTCGGTGCGGCGCAGCTCATCCGGGGTGAGGACGAGGATGCGGGCGACATCGATGGCGACGTTGCCGACGCCGACGACGACGGCAGATTCGCGCTGGAGGTCGATGGCGAGGCCGGTGAAATCCGGGTGGCCGTTGTACCAGGCGACGAAGGCGGTGGCGGGGAGGGAGCCGGGGAGGTCTTCGCCGGGGACGCCCATGCGGCGGTCGGCGCGGGCGCCGGCTGCAGCGACGACGGCATGGCAGCGGCGGGCGAGGTCGTCGAGGGCCAGGTCGCGGCCGACGTCGACGGCCGCGAAGAGGCGGACGCGGGGGTCGTGGAGGAGGGGTTCGAAGGCGCGGGTGACGCCTTTGATTTTCTGGTGGTCGGGGGCGACGCCGTAGCGGACGAGGCCGTAGGGCGCGAAGAGGCGCTCGAAGACATCGATGGAGAGGTTCGCGCTGGCGGCGAGGAGGTGTTCCACGGTGTACATCGCGGCCGGACCCGAGCCGATGACCGCGACGCGGAGCGGGGCGGCGGCGGTCACCGGCCGACCCCGGATTCGTCGATTTCGGCCTCGAGGCGGAGTTCGAGCGTGACGAGGCGCCCGGCGAGGCTGCGGAGCAGCGCCTGGGCGAGGTCGGCGGTGGTCACGAGGCCGACGAGGGTGCTGCCATCGACGACCGGGAGGTGGCGGAAATGGCCGTCGGTCATGGCGGCGAGGACCGCCTCGAGGTCGTCGTCGAGGCGGCCGCAGATGACGCCGGGGGTCATGAGGTCGGCGACGGCGAGACGGTCGAGCGGGCGGCCGGCAGCCAGGGCGCGGACGATGTCGCGTTCGGAGAGGATGCCGGCGACGGCGCCGGCGGCATCGAGGGCGACGAGGGCGCCGATGTTGCGGGCGGCGAGCTCGGCGATGGCGGCGGAGACCGGGGCATCGGCGGCGATGCAGGCGACACCGGTGCCTTTGGTAGCGAGGACTTCGGCAAGCTTCACGGCGAACCTCCGCGGCTGGCGGGCCGCATCGAGGGAACCACGGACGGGCATGCCCCGGCAATCGGGGGAACCCCGAGACAGCGTAGGCGGCGGGAGGCGGCAGGAGAGGGGCCGGGCGGCCCCGAAACGGCGGACGCGAGGGCTACAATGCGCGGGGCGCGGGGCGGCGCGCAGCACGCACGGAGGGACGCACGAATGGACCGATGGATGCCGGCCTGGGAGATCGCGGAACGGGTGCGGCGCGGGGAGTGGAAAGCGCGGGAGGTGACGGAGCGGGCGCTGGCGCGCATCGCGGAGCTGAACCCGCCGCTGAACGCCTTCATCCAGGTCGATGCGGAGGGGGCGCTGCGGCAGGCGGAGGCGATCGATGCGCGGGTGGCGGCGGGCGAGGACCCGGGGCCGCTGGCGGGGGTTCCGATCGGCGTGAAGGACCTGGAGCCGGCGAAGGGGCTGGTGATGACCTATGGGTCGCGGGCGTTCGAAGGGCAGGTGGCGGAGGCGGATTCGGTGCAGGTGGCGCGGCTGCGGGCCGCCGGGGCGGTGATCGTGGGGAAGACGAACACGCCGGAGTTCGGCTACAAGGGGTTCACCGAGAACCGGCTGTGGGGGCCGACGCGGAACCCGTGGAACCCGGCGAAGACCCCGGGCGGCTCGAGCGGGGGTTCGAGCGCGGCGGTCGCGGCCGGGATGGTGCCGCTGGCGACGGCGGGCGACGGCGGCGGCTCGATCCGGATCCCGGCGGCGATGACGGGCTGCTACGGCATCAAACCGACGGCGCACCGCATCCCGCGGGCGGGAGAGCACGCGCCGACGTGGGGGTATTTTTCGACGCTGGGGCCGATGGCGCGGACCGTGCGGGATGCCGCGCGCTACCTGGACGCGGCGGCGGGGCCGCACCCGGATGACCCGGAAGTGCTGGACGGGCCGACCGGCTTCGAGGCGGCCGTGCTCGGGCCGGCGCCGCGGCTGCGGCGGGTGGCGTGGAGCGCCGACCTCGGTTATGCGGCGGTCGACCCGGACGTGGCGCGGGTGGCGCGGGCGGCGGCGGAGCGGCTGGCGGCGGCAGTCGGGGCAGAGCTGGAAGAGGCGCAGCCGGGGTTCGGCGACACGATGGAGGCCTGGATGACGATTGCGGCGGCGGGCGATACGCGGCTGGTGGACGAGATGCCGGCGGAGCAGCGGGCGAAGCTGGAGCCGGGCTTCGTGCGGTTCGCGGAGGTCGGGCGGCGGTTCACGGCGGTGGACGTGGCGCGGGCGCTGGAGCAGCGGCACCAGGTGAACCGGCAGATGACGCGGTTCTTCGCGCGGTACGACCTGCTGCTGACGCCGACGACGGCGGCGACGGCGTTCGCGGCGGAGGGGCCGCCGCCCTCGGTCATCGGGGGGAAGGAGGTGGGGCCAGCGGGATTCATCCCGTTCACCTACCCGTTCAACTTCCTCGGGCTGCCGGCGGCCTCGCTGCCGGCAGGGCTGGCGCCGGACGGGCTGCCGGTCGGGCTGCAGGCGGTGGCGCCGCGGTTCGCGGATGCGTTTCTGCTGCGGGTGAGCGCGGCCTACGAGGCGGCGAGCCCGTGGCGGTACCCGGGGCAGGACTGAGCCGGCGAACCGGCCGAAGGGACGCCGGGGAGCGGCCGTTCGGACGCGAATCCGTTCATGCGGATCGGGCAGAATGCCCGCGAAGCATGCACTGGAGGTGACCGGAATGGGACGGCTGGACGGCAAGGTGGCGATCGTGACGGGCGCCGGCTCGGGCATCGGCAAGGCGGCCGCGAAGCTGTTCGCGGCCGAGGGCGCGAAGGTGGTCTGCGCCGACGTGACGGGCGCCGAAGCGGCGACGGCGATGGAGATCGGGCCGGCGCAGGCGGCGGCGATGACGGTCGACGTCTCGAAGGCGGCCGATGTGCGGGAGATGATGGAGCGGACGAAGGCGCTCTACGGGCGGCTCGACGTGCTGTTCAACAACGCGGGCATCGAAGGGGCGCAGGCGCCGACAGCGGACTACGAGGAGGCGGAGTTCGACCGGGTGCTGGCGGTGAACGCGAAGGGCGTCTTCCTCGGGATGAAGTACGGCATCCCGCTGATGCTGGAGACGGGCGGCGGCTCGATCATCAACACGGCGTCGGTGGCGGGGCTGGTGGGCTTCCCGGGCATCGTGGGGTACACGGCCTCGAAGGGGGCCGTGGTGCAGATGACGAAGACGGCCGCGCTCGAGTACGCGCTGCAGGGCATCCGGGTGAACGCGATCTGCCCGGGCGTCATCCGGACGCCGATGGTAGAGCGGTTCACGAGCACCTCGCCGGATGCGGAGGCGCAGCTGGCGGCGACGGAGCCCGTGGGCCGGATGGGCACGCCGGAAGAAGTGGCGGCACTGGCGCTGTTCCTCGCAAGCGATGAGTCGTCGTTCGTGACGGGCGCGGCGCTGCCGGTCGACGGCGGCTTCATCGCCCGGTAGAGGGCGCGGCAGGAGGCGCTGGCCCGCCGCCGGGGGCGTTGGCACTCGGTTTGCTACACTGCTAATCGATGGCGACGGGTCAGCGCGACTACTACGAAGTGCTCGGCGTGCCGCGGACGGCGGACCAGGCCGAGATCAAGCGGGCGTTCCGGAAGCTGGCGATGGAGTACCACCCGGACCGGAACCCGGCGCCCGATGCTGCCGAGAAGTTCAAGGAGATCAACCAGGCGTACGAGGTGCTCGGGGACGAGCAGAAGCGGGCGATGTACGACCGCTTCGGGCACGCCGGGGTGGAGGGCGGCGCCGCGGCGGGCTTCGACGGGTTCGCGCACTTCGAAGGCTTCGGCGACATCTTCGATGCGTTCTTCGGAGGCTCGGCGCGGCGCGGGCGGCGGCGCGGCCCGCAGCGGGGGAACGACCTCCGTTACACGCTGCGGCTGACGTTCGAAGAGGCGGTTTTCGGCTGCGAGAAGGAGATCGAGTACCAGCGGCTGGAGCGGTGCGCGGCCTGCGGCGGGAGCGGGTCGGAGCCGGGGAGCGCGCCGGCGGTCTGCCCGGAGTGCAACGGCGCGGGCGAAATCCGGCGGGCGCAGCAGAGCTTCTTCGGGCAGTTCGTCAACGTCATGACGTGTCCCCGCTGCCAGGGCGAAGGCCGGGTGATCACGAACCCGTGCGCCGTCTGCCGGGGGAGCGGCCGGACGCGGGAGACGCGGCGGATCGTGGTGAAGGTGCCTGCGGGCGTCGATGACGGCGCGCAGATCCGGCTGACGGGGGAAGGGGAGGCCGGGCCCCGGGGCGGGGAGCCGGGCAACCTGTACGTGGCGCTGAGCGTGGCGCCGCACGAGCGGTTCCACCGGGTGGAGGACCACCTCGTGCTGGAGCTGCCGGTGAACATCGCGCAGGCGGCGCTGGGAGCGGAGGTGACGATCCCGACGCTCGAGGGCGAGATGGCGCTCGAGATCCCGGCGGGGACGCAGAGCGGCGAGGAGTTCGTCATCCGCGGGAAGGGCGTGCCGCACCTGCGGGGCGCGGGGCGGGGCGACCTCATCGTGCGGGTAACGGTGGTGGTGCCGGAGGAGCTGACCGACCACCAGCGAAAGCTGCTGGAAGAGCTGGCGGAGACCATGGGGACGCCGACGCTGCCGAAGCGGCACAAGGGGTTCTTCGAGCGGATCCGCGATGCGATGGCGGGCTGAGGCAGCCGGGTGACGCACCTCTGGTTCGAAATCACGGCGAAAACGCCGCCGGCGCTGGCCGATGCGGTGGCGGATATCGTGCGCGGGGTCTCGCCGGGCGGGATCAGCATCGAAGAGCCGGTCGACATCCTCGGGCCGGAGCAGGGGTTCCGGGTGCGGGGCGGGGAGCCGGTGCTGATCCGCTGCTACCTTCCGTCGTCGGAGCTGGGGGCGGTGCTGGTGGAGGACCTGCGGCGGGCGATGGAGGCGTACCCGTCGGTGGAGCTGAGCGCGCGGCCGATCTACGAGCAGGACTGGGCCGTTTCGTGGCGGGAGTTCTTCGGGGTGGTGGAGACGGGCGGCCGGGTGGTGGTGGTGCCGTCGTGGGTCGAGCACGAGCCGGCGGACGGGCAGATCGTCATCCGGCTCGACCCGGGGCAGGCGTTCGGCACCGGCCACCACGAGACGACGCGGCTCTGCCTCGCGATGCTGGACGGGCTCGTGCGGCCCGGGGCGCGGGTGCTGGACGTCGGGACGGGGTCGGGCATCCTCGCGATTGCGGCCGTGAAGCTGGGCGCGGCGGCGGTCGACGCGATCGACATCGACCCGGTGGCGGCGGAGGTCGCGGCCGCGAACTGCGCGGCGAACGGCGTCGAGCGACAGGTGCGGGTGCGGGCAGGGCGGCTCGAGCCTGGCGACATCGCGGCGGCGTACGACCTCGTCGTGTCGAACATCAGCCCGGACGCGAACATCGGGCTCGTGCCGGTGTTCGAGCGGGCGGTGCGCGCGGGCGGCGACCTGCTGCTCTCGGGCGTGCTCGAGCCGGACGTGCCGCGGGTGGCGGCAGCGTGCGCGGCGGCGGGGTTCGAAGCGGTCGAGACGCGGCTGGAGCGGGACTGGGCGGCGATCCACCTCCGGCGGGCCGAGTGAGCGGTGGACATGGCGGCCGGGCAGGCCGAGAATCCGCGCGCGATGCGGACCTCGACGGCCGGGAGGACGACAGGGTGAGCGCGCCAGGCGAATCTCCGGGTGCGCGGCTGCGCGCGCTGATGGAGCAGGGGCTGGTGGTGGCGCCGTTCGTGTTCGACGGCGTGCAGGCGCGGCTGGCGGAGGCGGCAGGGTTCGCGGCGGTCTACATGAGCGGCTTCGGGACGGCAGCATCGTGGGGGCTGCCGGACCGGGGGCTCATCGGGCTGGGCGAGATGGCGGCGAACGCGGCGCGGGTGGCGGGAGCGGTGCGGGTGCCGGTCATCGCCGATGCCGATACGGGCTACGGGAACGAGGCGAACGTGGCGCGGACGGTGGAGCTGTACGAGCGGGCGGGCGTCGCTGCGCTGCACCTCGAGGACCAGGAGTGGCCGAAGCGGTGCGGCTTCCTCGAAGGGAAGCGGGTCATCCCGGCGGAGGAGATGGAGCTGAAGGTGCGGGCCGCCGTGCGGGCGCGGCGCGACCCGGCGACGGTCATCATCGCGCGAACGGATGCGCTGGCCCCGCTGGGGCGGGAGGCGGCGGCCGAACGGGCGCGCCGGTATTTCGCTGCCGGAGCGGACCTCGTCTTCCTCGACGGGCTGAAGGACCGGGAAACGATCGCCTGGGCAGCGGCAGAGCTGCCGGACGTGCCGATGGTGCTGAATTCCTGGCTGCTGACGCCGGCGGAGGCGGCGGCCCTGGGCTACCGCGTCTACCTGCACCTGGGGGTGATGCTGCGGCACTTCGAGGAGTTCCGGCGAGCGCTGGAGGAGCTGCGGGCGACGGGGCAGGTGGCGCTCGGCCCCGGGGCGGGGGTGGAGTGGATTACGCGGCTGCTGGACCGGGAAGACGGCGAATGACGGGATGGGATAGGGCGGTTTTCGTTCGTCTACCGTTTAGGGGTGGAACCTGATACGTTCGCGATACCCCTGCTGGGGCACGACGGCCTATGGGTGAACTGGGGAGCCTGTTGACGCGCGCGCGGGAGGCGCGCGGGTTGACGCTCGAGGATGCTGAACGCGACACGCGCATTTCGCGCCGCTACCTGGCGGCGCTGGAGGCGGAGCAGTTCGATGTGATACCTGCGCCGGTGTATGCGCGCGGGTTTTTGCGGTCGTATTCGCAGTACCTGGGGCTGGACCCGCAGGAGATGCTGGCGATGTTCCCGCGGGAGGACGACGACCCGTACGGGCGGGAGGCGGAGCCGCAGCGGCCGAGCATGGACCGGCCGATCAGCCCGGTCTCGGCCTCGCGGCCGGCATGGCGGACGAAGCCGGGCGCGGCGGCTGCGACGGGACCGGGCGGGCCGCGGCCGGGACCGGGCCGGCCGGCACCGCGCGAGGAGGAGCCTGTCATCGGCCGGGCGGCACCGCCGCGGCGGCCGGCGGCCGAGCCTGCCGGGAGCAGCTACGAGCCGATCATCGGGGTCGATATCGGGGTGCCGGCGCCGGCGCGGCGGATCAAGCCGGACCCGGCGGCGCAGACGCGCTCGGCGTTCATCGCGATCGTGGCGATCGCGGCGATCCTCGGGGTGGTGTTCGTGGCCTACCTGCTCGCGAACCTTGCGGGGGGCAACGACACGACGCCGCCGGGCTCGCTGGGGAACACGCCGGTGCCGACGCAGGCGGCGGGTTCGACGCCGACGGGTTCGAGCGGGCTGCCGGTGACGCCGGGGCTCGTGCCGGACGTCCGCGGGGTGCAGGAGAGCGTGGCGGTGCTGGCGATCCGGGAGGCGGGGTACGAGCCGCTGGTGCAGCGGGTGAAGAGCAATCAGCCGGCGGGGACGGTCATCGACCAGTCGCCGGCGCCGGACGTGGAGATGGCGGCCGGCTCCCGGGTGCAGATCGTCGTGAGCGAGGGGCAGTGATGGCGGTGCCGCGGACGTACCACCTGGTGACGCTCGGCTGCCCGAAGAACGACGTGGACAGCTCGCACCTGGCGCGGCTGCTGGAGGGCGGCGAGCTGCTGCCGGTCGCGGACCCGCGGGAGGCGGACGCGATCATCGTGAACACCTGCGGGTTCATCGAGCAAAGCCAGGCGCAATCGATGGCGGCAGTGAAGGAGCTGGCGGCGGCGAAGCGGGACGGGCAGACGCTCATCGTCGCCGGGTGCATGACGCAGCTGTACGGGCGGGAGGTGAAGGAGGGGACACCGGGCATCGACCACGTCTTCGGCGTGGGGCAGTGGCACGAGGTGGCGAAGCTGCTGCAGGTGGACGTGGAGGCGATTTACGACATCCCGGAGAGCAACGTCCGGGTCGCGGGGCCGAGCGCGTACCTGAAGATTTCGGACGGGTGCGATGCGCCGTGCACGTTTTGCGTGATTCCGAAAATCAAGGGCGGGCTGCGCTCCGCACCGGCGGGGCTGCTGGTGAAGGAGGCGCAGCGGCTGGCTGGCGCCGGCGCGAAGGAGCTGGTGCTCGTCGGGCAGGACACGACGGCGTGGGGCGAGGATCTCGGGATGCCGGTGGGGAGCGGGCTGCCGGGCCTGCTGCGGATGCTGAGCGAGGCGGTGCCGGGGACGTGGCTGCGGCTGATGTACGCCTACCCGAGCCGGGTGACGCCGGAGCTGATCGCGGCCATGGCGGAGCTGCCCAACGTGGTGCACTACCTCGACGTGCCGCTGCAGCACGGGAGCGAGGCGGTGCTGCGGCGGATGAAGCGGCCGCACAACCTCGAGAAGGTGTACCGGTTCATCGAGGAGCTGCGGGCGGCGATGCCCGACATCGTGCTGCGGACGTCGTTCATCGCCGGGTTCCCGGGGGAGACGGAGGCGGAGTTCGAGGAGCTGCTGGCGTTCGCGCAGGCGGTGGAGTTCGACCACGCCGGCTGCTTCACCTATTCGCGGCAGCAGTGGACGGGGGCGTACGGGATGGACGGGCAGGTGCCGGACGAGGTGAAGGCGGAGCGGCGGGAGCGGTTCATGGCGATGCAGCAGGCGATCTCGGCGCGGCGGGCGGCGCGGTTCATCGGCCGGGAGCTGGACCTGCTGGTCGAGGGGACCGGGGAGGACGAGGACGGCCGGCCGGTCGTCGCCGGGCGCACCTACCGGGAAGCGCCGGAAGTGGACGGGCTGGTGTTCGCGCGGGGCCGGGCCGAGCCGGGGGAGCGGGTGCGGGTGCGCATCGAGGATGCCGCGGAGTACGACCTCTTCGGGCGGGTACTGAACGGGGGAGGGCCGCGCCGGCGCGGCCGGGCAATCTCCCCGTAACACGGGTTCGGTACACTGCCGGGTGGCGCGCGGGGCGCGCCGGGAGCCGCTGCCGATGAACGAATCCGCTGAGTACGTCCTCTCTGCCTGCCGCGAACACAACGTGAAGTTCATCCGCCTCTGGTTCACGGATATCGTGGGGGCGCTGAAGAGCTTTGCGATCACGGTGGAGGAGCTGGAGAAGGCGCTCGAGGAGGGGATGGGCTTCGACGGGAGCAGCATCGAGGGGTTCGCCCGCATCGATGAGTCGGACATGGTGGCGAAGCCAGACCCGGCGACGTTTCAGCTGGTGCCGTGGCGTCCGAAAGAGGCGAGCGTCGCGCGGATGTTCTGCGATATCACGTACCCGGGGGGTGAGCCGTTCGAGGGCGACCCGCGGTACGTGCTGAAGCGGCAGCTGAAGCGGGCGGCGGACCTCGGCTACACGTTCTACGTCAGCCCGGAGATGGAGTACTTCTACTTCGCCTCGGAGAGCGAGCCGGTGCCGCTCGACCGGGGCGGGTACTTCGACCAGATGAGCGACGGGGGAAGCGACCTCCGGCGGGAGACGGTGCTGACGCTGGAGGCGATGGGGATCGAGGTGGAGTACAGCCACCACGAGGTGGCCCCGAGCCAGCACGAAATCACGCTGCGGTATACCGACGCGCTGACGATGGCGGACGCGGCGATGACGTACCGGCTGGTGGTGAAAGAGATCGCGGCGGCGAACGGGGTGTACGCGACCTTCATGCCGAAGCCGATCGAAGGGGTGAACGGAAGCGGGATGCACGTCCACCAGTCGCTCTTCAAGGGGGAGCGGAACGCCTTCTTCGACCCGGACGACCCGTACCACCTGAGCGCGGTGGCGAAGGGGTACATCGCGGGGCTGCTGCACCATGCGCGGGCGATCACGCTCGTGACGAACCAGTGGGTGAACAGCTACAAGCGGCTGCTGCCGGGGTTCGAGGCGCCGGTCTACCTGAGCTGGGCGCGGCGGAACCGGAGCGACCTGATCCGGATTCCGGAGTACAAGCCGGGGAAGGAGATCCACACCCGGATCGAGTACCGGTCGCCGGATGCGGCCTGCAACCCGTACCTGGCGTTCGCGGTGATGCTGGCGGCAGGGCTGGACGGGATCGAAAACGAGCGGCCGCTGCCGCCGCCGGTGGAAGAGAACGTGTTCGAGATGACGCCGGCCGAGCGGGCCGCGCGCGGGATCGAGATGCTGCCGGGCTCGCTCATCGAAGCGATCGAGGTGGCGGAGAAGTCCACCTTCCTCCGGGAGGCGCTCGGGGACCACGTGTTCGAGAGCCTGATCGCGAACAAGCGGATCGAGTGGGAGCGCTACCGGCGGCACGTGACGGATTTCGAGCTGCGGGAGTACCTGCCGATCCTGTAGGCGGCAGGCGGAAACTGCTCGCGCTGGTGATCGATTTCGCGTAGACTGGCGCCCAGCGGGGATGGAGGCGCACGTGAGCGAAATCGGGACGTACCGTACGGAGTTGACGGCGCGGCTGCGTTCGGTGACCGACGACCTGGCCTGGGTGGTGCGGGGGCTGGTGGCGGAGCAGGCGCACTACCGGCCGGTGCCGGGCGAGTGGTCGATCCACGAGCACCTTTCGCACCTGCGCGATATGGAGCAGGAGGTCTACCTGCCGCTGCTGCGGTGGGCGACGGTGCCGGAGATGCTGGACCCGCGCGATTACAGCCGGCGGGAGTGGCGGGAGCGGCGGTACGACCCGGATGAGCCGGTCGGGACGATCATGGCGGACATCCAGCGGATGCGGGATGAGGAGCTGGCGATCTTCCGGGCGATGGGCGATGCGACGTGGACGCGCTACCGGACGGATACGCGCTGGGGGCCGCTGACCTGCCAGTGGATCGCGGAGGTGATGTACCGCCACGCGCTGGACCACCTGCAGGGGGTGATGGCGCTGGTTGGCGACCTCCACCTCGCGGCGCTGGAGCCGCCGCCGATCATCGTGGGCGGCTACATCGGCGGCGGGGCGAACCGGTGAGGCGGCTGCGCAGCATCGTCGCCATCGGGAGCGGCGGGCTGGACGCCGCGCAGGAGGCACTCGGCTCGGCGGCGGACGCGCTGCTGCTGAGCGTGGCGGATGCGCGGGCGCCGCTGGACGAGGCGCGGCGAAACGCTGCGGCGGTGCTGGGTGCCGCCGGGCAGGCGGAGAAGGCCGCGCTCGTGATGGTGAACCACCCGAAAACGCGGCTGCTGCGCGACGACCTCGATGCGCTGCTGAGCCCGCTGGTGCGCGGGGTGCTGCTCCCCCACGCGGTGGAGCCGCAGGACGTGCGGGACATGGCGGTCGCGCTGCGGGAGTTCGAGCTGCGGCGGGGGATCGAACCCGGCGACACGGCGGTCTTCCCGGTGATCGACACGGCGCGCGGGCTGCTGCACGCGGAGCAGATCGCAATGGCTGCGCCGCGCGTGGGCGGGCTGGTGCTGCACGCCGAACGGCTGGCGCGCGACCTCGGCGCACGGCCGGAGCAGCGGGGCGACCGGCTGGCATACGCGCGGGGGAAGGTGGTGGCCGTCTGCCGGGGGCTGGGCATCATGCCGCTGGTGACGAGCGACGGGCTGGAGCTGACGTACCTCGCGCAGCACGGCTTCGCGGGGGCAGTGCTGCCGGACGTGCGGTACGTGGTGACGGCGAACGCGGCATTCGCGCCGGGGCCGCTGGTGAAGGAGCGGGCGAACGCGGCGGTGGAGGCGTACGAGGCGGCGCGCGCCGAGGGGGCGTGGGCGGCGCGGTTCGAAGACGAGGTGATCGACGCGGAGGCGGCGCGGAAGCTGCGCCACCTCATCGGGGAGTAGGCGGGCGGGCGGTCAGTTCGGCTCGGGCGGCAGGTCTTTCGCGAGCTTTTCGTAGCGGCGGGCGTACTTGCCGACGTCGGGCGCGGGCCCCATGGCGGCATCGACTTCCTTGCCGTACTTCGCCTCGGCCTCGGCGATCTTGTCCTTGAGGGTCTGGTGGCGGACGAAGGCGCTGACGATGCGGCGCATCTCGTGGCCGCGCTGGCCGCCGGCCTCGGGGCAGGGGGGCGGCTCGACCTGGGCGAGGACGGTGCGGGTGAAGACCTCGGCCATGGCCCCGCATTTTGCGCACTTGAACTCGTAGAGCGGCATGCGCGGATCCTAGCGGGTCGCGGGCGGCTTGCGAAGGCGGGCCGGCGGGTTTCGCCGGCCCGGGCGTGCGTTATGCGTGGCGCTCGGGGCGCGCGTCGAGTTCGGCGAGGTAGTGTTCGGCGCTGATGGCGGCGGTGGCGCCGTCGCCGGCGGCGCTGATGAGCTGGCGGGCGGCCTTCGTGCGGAGGTCGCCGGCGACGAAGAGGCCGGGGAGGGCGGTCGTCATGTCGAGGTCGACGATGGCGTGGCCGCCCGGGTCGAGCGGGATGAGGCCCTGGAGGAGGTGGGAGTTGGGCGTCTGGCCGATGAAGATGAAGACGCCGTCGATGGGGACGGTCTCGGTTTCACCGGTGACGACGTTGCGGAGGCGGACGCGTTCGACGCTCTCGGTGCCTTCGATGGCGTCGACGACGGTGTTCCAGCGAAAGCGCATCTTCGGCTCGGCGAAGGCGCGCTCCTGGAGGATGGCGCTGGCGCGGAGGGTATCGCGGCGGTGGACGACGGTGACGGTGCTGGCGTAGCGGGTGATGAAGAGGCCTTCGTCGATGGCGGAATCGCCGCCGCCGACGACGATGACGTCTTTGCCGGCGAAGAAGGCGGCGTCGCAGGTGCCGCAGTAGGAGACGCCGCGGCCGGTGAATTCGGCTTCGCCGGGGACGCCGAGTTTGTTGTAATCGGCGCCGGCGGTGACGATGACGGCGCGGGCGGTGATGGTGCGCTCGGAGGTGGCGAGTTCGAAGCCGCCGCCGGGGAGCGGGGTGAGGCGGTCGACGGGCTCGTAGGCGAATTCGGCGCCGAATTTTTCGGCCTGGCGGAACATGAGCTGGGCGAGGTCGAAACCGTTGACGCCGTCGGGAAAGCCGGGGAAGTTTTCGACGATGTCGGTGGTGGCGATCTGGCCGCCGATGACCTTGCCTTCGAAGATGATGGTCTTGCGGCGGGCGCGGGCGGCGTAGATGGCGGCGGTGAGGCCGGCGCCGCCGGCGCCGATGATGGCGATGTCGTAGTCGCTCATGGGGTGCTCCGGGGAGTGGAAGCGGCCGCCGGTTGCCCGGGCGGCCGCTGGGGGTGGTGGCGGTGGGGTGCCGGGCTCAGGCGAGGGCTTCGTCGAGCCGCTTCTTGAGGTCGCTCTTGGGGCGGAAGCCGACGATGGTGCCCTTGAGTTCGCCGCCCTTGAAGATGAGGAGGGAGGGGATGGAGCGGATGCCGAACTTGGCGGGGACCATCGGGTTTTCGTCGGTGTTGATCTTGAGGAAGTTGACCTTGCCGGCGTACTCCTGGGCGAGCTCTTCGACGATGGGGGCGACCATGCGGCAGGGGCCGCACCAGGGCGCCCAGAAATCGACGAGGACGGGCAGGTCGGACTTGACGACGTCGTGTTCCCAGGTGGCGTCGGTGACTTCGCGGACTTCGGACATGTGGGTGGTTCCTTTCCCGGCGTGGCTGCCGCGGGGATTGCGGTGATGGACCGGTAGTGCGACTATACCCCCGAGGGGTATATCGAGTCAAGCCCCCGGGATGGAGGCGGCGCGTGAACGATGAGGAGATGAAGCGGCTGCTGGACCGGCTGGCGCGGGTGGAGGGGCAGGTGCGCGGGCTGCGGAAGATGCTGGAGGAGCAGCGGTGCTGCGAGGACGTGCTGACGCAGCTCCTGGCGGCGCGGTCGGGGCTGGAGAGCGCGGGGCAGCTGGTGCTGGAGCGGCACCTGAACGACTGCGTGCTGGGGGAAGGGGCGGTGGACGAGCGGACGGCGGAGCGGCTGCGGGAGACGCTGCGGCTCTGGAGCCGGCACAGCGGGCGCGCCGGCTGATTCAGGCGGGCTGCTCGGCAGCCCAGGCGGCAGCGAGCTGGCGGAGGAGGACGGCGGCGCGCTCCATGGCGCGGGCAGGGTCGGGTTCCAGTTCGGCGATGGTGCGGGCGCCGGGCAGGCTGGCGCGGCCGGCGAAGACCACCGCGGGCTTGCCGGCGGCGCGGGCGGCCTCGAGGACGCGGCCGGTGACCTTGCCGGCGAGCGACTGCTCGTCGTAGCTGCCTTCACCGGTGATGACGAGGTCGGCGGCGGCGAGGCGGTCGGCGAAGCGGGTGACGCCGGCGACGATGTCGAAGCCGCTCTCGATGGACGCGCCGAGGAAGGCGTGGAGGCCGCCGGCGAGACCGCCGGCCGCCCCGGCGCCGGGGAGTCCCCGGAGGTCGACGCCGGTGACGCGGCGCACGACGGCGGCGAACCGTTCGAGGGCCTCTTCGAGGAGGTCGACCTCGGCGGGGGCGGCGCCTTTCTGGGGGGCGAAGACGCGGGCCGCGCCGGCCGGGCCGCAGAGGGGCGAGCGGACGTCCGCAGCGACGACGATGGGGAAGCGGCCGAGCCAGGGCGGCGGGCGCCAGTCGATCCGTTCGAGGCGGGCAAGCGGGCCGCCGCCGGGCGGGAGTTCGGTGCCGGCGGCATCGAGGAAGCGGGCGCCGAGGGCGCGAAGGGCGCCGGCGCCGCCGTCGGTGGTGGCGCTGCCGCCGACGCCGATGAGCATGCGCGGGGGTTCATCGGCGGCGGCTGCGGCGATGAGCTCGCCGACGCCGAAGGTATCGGCGCGGAGGGCGTCGCGCTCTTCGGGCTTCAGGTGGAAGAGGCCGTTGGCCTGGGCGGCTTCGATGACGGCGTCGCCGGATTCGCGGAGGCGGAGGTAGCGGCCGAGGACCGGGCGGCCGAGGGGATCGTGGACGACGGCCGCGGCGGTATCGGCGCGGACGGCGCGGCGGAGCGCATCGAGGAGGCCGGGGCCGCCGTCGGAGAGCGGAAGGAGGTCGAGCTGCCAGGCGGGGCGGGCGGCGCGGATGCCGGCGGCGATGGCGGCCGCTGCTTCGTCGGCGGTGAGGCTGCCTTTGAACTCCTGGGGAGCGATGAGGACGCGCACGTCAGCTGAGCCAGAGGCGCCAGGCAGCGATGAGGACGATGGCGATGATGTAGCCGTAGGCGACGTTGCGGAGGAAGCGGAGGGTATCGCGGGCGCGCCGGTCGCGGAAGACGACCGCCATCACGATGGTCACCGCGAAGAAGGTGACGATGGCGAAGGCGAGGAGCGACTTCATGCGGTGGCCGGCGCGCCGGGCGTGGGCTCAGCTGTCGCCGACGACGGTGCGGCTGGCGAACTTCCAGCCGTCGGCGGTGCGGCGGAGTTCGTCGCGGTAGATGGCGGTGACGAGGATGGAGGCGGGGGGCTGTTCGCCGGGCGTGAGGCGGAGGAGCATGAGGTAGCAGGAGCCGCGGGCGGCGTCGGCGTCGCCTTCGAGGACGAGGTTGTTGGTCCAGTGGCGGGCCTTCATGCGGGTGGCGAAGGCGGTGCCGAAGCCCTGGAGCTGGTCCCGGCCGGTGAAGGTGCCGGTGGCGGAGGAGAAGGTGCCGTCGGGGGTGAAACAGGCGGCCCAGGCGGCGCCGTCGCCGGAATCGATGGCGTGGTTGTAGCGGGCGTAGAGCTGCTGGATGGCGAGCTGGTCTTCGACGCTGAGGGGCATGGGGCGGAGACCTCCGGGGATGTGCGCCGCGGGGCGGCTGCTGGCGTACGATAGGGCAATCGCTGGAGAAGGGCACGCTGATGCGCGGTTTCGGGATTGGTGCACTGGTCGCCGGCGCGGCGCTGCTGGTCGCCGGCTGCGGGGATGGCGGCACGGCCTACCCCGCGGGGCTGGCGGATGATGCGTACGACCTGGAGGCGATGGCGCTGCAGGCGGCGGACCTGCCGCCCGGGTTCGAACAGCAGAGCCCGGGGGAGTTCGAGAACGAGGCGTGGGCCTCGGTGTTCCAGACGGACGATGTGGAGGCGAAGCTGCGGCAGCTGGAGGCGCAGGGGCGGCAGCGGAACTTCGTGACGCTGTTCGGGCCGCAGGGGCTCGGGCCGGTGCTGGCGGTGACTGCGATTTCGACGCTGTACACGGACGCGGCGGCGGCGGAGCGGTCGCTGCGGGAGTTCGCCTGCGGGCTGCCAATAGAGGCGAACGTGCAGCTGGAGCCGCTGCTCGTGCCGAAGCTCGGCGACGGTTCGAACGGCTTCCTCGAGCGGCAGTTCTCGGAGGGAGCGCCGACGTTCGTGGACGCGACGATCTGCTTCCGGACGGGGCGGGTGGTGCACGCGATCCAGGCGACGAGCGTGGCGGGCGTGGAGGACGTGGCGTTCCTCGTGCGGCTGGCGGAGCGGCAGCTCGTGCGGGTGGATGCGGCGTTCGCGGCGGCGGACGGCGGGGGTTAGGCGGGCGCCGGCGGCGCCTGCCGGAGGGCGTAGAGGGTGCGGCCGCGGGCGCAGAGGTTGCCCTGTTCGTCGGTGATGGCGACTTCGGCGTAGGCGAGGGTGCGGCCCTTGCGGACGATGTGCGCTTCGGCCTCGGCGCGGGCGCCGTGGACGGGGCGGAGGTAAGTGATGCCGAGGTCGGCGGTGCCGTTGGGGACGTCGCCGGGCTGGAGGCTGGCCTGGAGAGCGAAGAGCATGGCGATATCGACCATGGCCGCGAGGACGCCGCCGTGGACGGCCCCGCCGACGCCGGAGAGGGTGGCGGGGCCGGTGCGGAGGGCGATGCGGGCGTAGCCGGGGCGCGCCTCGAGGAGTTCGAGGCCGAGGAGGCGGTGGAGTTCGGTGGCGGCGAACCGCTCGGCCAGGTGGGGCGGGACGGCGCCCATGGCGGCTACCAGGTCGCGGCGGCGGGTTTGGGGGCGTCGGCGGGGGCGCAGCCGTAATCGCCGAAGGGGCCGTCGCGCCAGTCGAGGGCGGCTTTGAGGCCCTTTTCGCGGGCGATGCGGCCGAAGGTTTCGCCGCCGGGGCGGACGCGGCCGAGCTCCTGGATATCGCCACCGACCTGGAGGGAGGTGCGGAAGCCCATGATTTCGTAGGCGCGGTTGATTTGGCGCTTGGTCATCTGGAGCATCGGGCCATCGATGTTGGCGATGCGCTCGGCGAGGGCTTCGGCGGTTTCGCAGAGGCGGCCGATGGGGACGGCGCGGTTGGCCCAGCCGAGTTCGACGGCTTCGCGACCGGTGACGCTGTCGCCGGTGTAGAGGAGTTCGCGGACCTTGCGCATGGGCAGGTGCCAGGGGTGGTAGATGATGTCCACGGGGGTCATGGCGCGGACGGGCGGGTAGCCGATGATGGCGTCTTCGGCGACGACCATCAGGTCGCACATGGTGGCGAGTTCGGTGCCGCCGGCGAGGCAGTAGCCGTGGACCTGGGCGATGATGGGTTTGGTGCACTCCCAGAGGATCCAGTAGCCGGAGAGGAGGTGCTGGGGCCACTGGCCCTGACCGGGATGGATGGGGCCGACGTTGGGGAGGCCGGAGCGCTTTTCGACGTAGTCGCGGTCGTCGGCGGTTTTGGAGATGCCGGAGAGGTCGTAGCCGGCGGAGAAGGCGCGGCCGGAGCCGCGGATGATGATGACGCGGACGTCGGGGTCCATTTCGAAGTCTTTGACGGCGTCGAAGAGCTCAGCGCGGAGGTTGTGGCTGAGGGCGTTCATCTTTTCGGGGCGGTTGAGCTGGATGATGCCGTGGCGCTGCTGCTTGATGGTGAGGATGTCGCGGTAGTCCTTCATGGCAGCGGGGATTGTGGCGCGGCGGGCGAGGGATGTCGACGGGGCTCAGGCGCTGGGCGCTTCAGGCCCAGACGGCGTCGATGAGGGCGTCGGGGATGTCGAAGACGGCGGGGCCATCGGGGAGGTGGAGGGGTTCTTCGCGGAGCCAACGGGGCAGGCGGTCGTCGGCGCGGGTGAAGCCGGCGCGGCGGTTGAATTCGCGCTCGGCGTCGATCGCTTCGCGGGCCATGCGGAGGACGGCTTCGTCGTCGCAGGGGATATCGAAGCGGGTGCTGGCGAAGGCGGCGATGTCGGCCGGGAGGGCGTTGGTGAACTGGCAGACGCCGGCGGAGTCGATGGCCATCATCACGAGCTGCTCGTGGCGGCTCTGCTTGACGAGGGTTTCGGCGTTGACGCCGCGGGCGGTGACCATGCCGGCGGTGTGGTCGGCGCCCTGGGGGCTGGTGGCGTAGGTGATGCCCATGCCTTTGAGGGTGCGGGGCTCCCAGGCGGGGAGACCCTGCCCTTTGACGGCGGGGACGCGGTCGATGCCGAAGGTGCGGGCGGTGTGGACGGTGCCGTGGCCGATGATGCGGCCGAGCGGGGTGCCGGCGCGGACCTCCTCGAGGAGGCGCTTCGTGCCCTCCCAGTCGCCCCAGGGCAGGACGCCGGCTTCCATGGCGACGCCGATGGCGTTGCCGATTTCGATAGTGTCGAGGCCGATGTCGTCGCAGAGGCGGTCGAGCTCGGCGACGGCGTCGGCGGGGCCGATTTCGAGGTTGGAGCCGAGGAGGGCGATGGTCTCGAATTCGAGCGCGGTGGTGACGTGGTTGCCGTGTTCGTCGTTGAAGAGGATGGCGCATTTGATGATGCAGCCGGCCATGCAGGGGAGCATCTTGCCGCCGCGGCTGGCCCCGAGCTCTTCGATGTGCTGGCCGGAGATGGTGTGGGCGTGCTCCCACGTGCCGAAGCGGTGGTTGCGGGTGGGCATCGACTGGACGGTGTCGCGGTTGACGAAGCGGACGACGCCGGCGGTGCCAACGGTGGAGAGGTTGCGGGTTCGTGGGTCTTCGAGGACGAGTTTGGAGAAGCTGGTGACCTGCTGGCGGAAGTCGTCCTTGCGGAGGCCGGGGATGGTGCGGGGCGCGCCGGTGTCGTCGACGACGATGGCCTTGAGGCCTTTCGCGCCCATGACGGCGCCCGGGCCGCCGCGGGCGGCGTGGCGGGTGGGGCGGCCTTCGGGGTCGGTGACGGCGACGGAGGCGGCGGCCATGCGGTGCTCGCCGGCGGGGCCGATGGTGGCGGCGGCGCGGAAGCCGGCGGCTTCGCCGACGAGTTCGCGGTGGAGGTCGTAGTTCGAGCGGCCGGCGAGGTCCGGCGCCGGGCGGAGGCGGATGCCGGCGCTGTCGATGTCGAGGCGCTGCCAGCCGGAGGGCGAGGCGCCGGTGATGAGGAGGGCTTTGATGCCGAGGCGGGCGAGGCGGTGGCCGAGCTGGCCGCCGACGTTGGCTTCTTTGATGCCGCCGGTGAGCGGGCTCTTGAAGACGAACGAGGTGCGGCCGCTGGTGGTGACGGCGGTGCCGCCGAGGAAGCCGGGGCAGATGGCGAGGGTGGCCGCTGGATGGAGGGGGTGGATGGCCGGGTCGGTCTCTTCGAGCAGGATGCGGGCGCCGAGGGCGCGGCCGCCGAGGTAGCGCCAGCGCTCCGGGGCGCGCTCTTCACGAATCTCGCCCGCGGTCATATCGACCCGGACGATGCGGTCGTTCTCCATGGAGGCTCCGGGGGTTCGGGTTTATGTAGCGGGCATCCTACACAATCGGCGGTGGAGGGTCAGCGCGCGGGGCGGGGCGGAGCCGGGAGGGCGGGTATACTCGGGGCATGCGCTGGTGGGAGCCGGAAGCGGTCATCGGCCGGGAGGTCGCGGAGCTGGCGCGCGCGGAGGCGGCGGAGGCCGAGGCGCGGAGCGCGCTGACGCCGGCGCAGGTCGCGGCGATCGTCGAACGGGGCTGGTTCAAGGCGTGGGTGCCGCGGGAGTTCGGCGGGCTGGAGCTGGACCTCGAATCCGGGCTGCGGCTGTTCGAAGCGGCGGGCTGGGCCGACGGCTCGTTCGGCTGGAGCGTGATGATCGGCGCTGGGGGCGGCGTGTTCGCCGGGCTGATGCAGGAGGCGACCGCGCACGCCGTCTTCGACCCGAAGGAGGCGGTCATCGCCGGTTCGGGGAACCCGCGCGGGACGGCGGAGCGGGTGCCCGGCGGCTTCCGGGTGCGCGGGCGGTGGCAGTGGGCGAGCGGCGCGCCGTGGGCGACGACGTTCACGGCGAACTGCGTGGTGACCGAGGGCGGGCAGCCCGCGCCGGGGGCGAACGGTGGACCGCTCATCCGGGCGATGGCCTTCGAGCCGGCGCAGGTGCGGATCCTTTCGACGTGGGATGCGAACGGGATGCGGGGCACGGCGAGCCACGACATCGAGGTGGCCGACGCCTTCGTGCCCGAGGAGCGGATGTTCTCGGTGTTCGAGGGCGAACCGTGGCACCCGGGGACCGTCTTCCGGGTGCCGTTCGTGGAGTTCGCGGAGGCGACGACGGCGGCGGTGCTGCCGGGCATCGCGCTGCGGCTGTTCGAGCTGGTGGCCGACTCGGCGCGGGAGCGGGGCGAATACGGCGGGCCGCGGCTGCTGGCGGAGCGGGATGACGTGCGGGCGCGGCTGGCGGATGCGCTCATCGGCATCGAAGCCGGGCGGACGCTCCTGTTCGACGCCGCGCGGCAGACGTGGGCGGAGGCGGAGGCCGGGCGGCCGGCCGCGGCGACGCTGGCGCGGCTGTCGCTGGGCGCGAACTTCGCGGCCGCGAGCGCGCTGCGGGCGGCGTGGCTGCTCGCGCCGATCGGCGGGATGGGGCTGAACCAGCGCGCGAGCGAGGCCGGGCGGGCGTGGCGCGACCTCCTGACGGCGGGCCAGCACGGGGCGATCCGGCCGACCGTGCTGGCGCCGCGGGGCGCGGAGCTGCTGGCGGACTGACCCGCGCTGCACCGGCGCGGACGCCTATACTCGGCGCATGGCGCGGCCGCGGCTGCTGATCACACTGGGCGACCCGAACGGCATCGGGCCGGAGGTGACCGCGAAAGCGCTCGCGCGGGCGGACGTGCGCGCAGCGGCGGAGCTCGCCGTGGTGGGCCTGCGCGCCGTGCTCGCGCCGTGGCTGGAGCGGTTCGGCGGCGGGGAGGTCGAGGTCATCGAGCCGCTGCCCGGGGACGGCTTCGCGGTGCGGCACGGGGAGGTGGATGCAGCGGCGGGGCGGCTCGCGCACGGGTGGGTCGAGTTCGCGGCGCGGGCGTGCCTCGCCGGCCGGGCGGACGGGATGGTGACCGCGCCGGTGAACAAGGCGGCCTTCGCGGCGGCGGGCATCCGGGACACGGGCCACCAGGAGGTGCTGCAGCGGGTGAGCGGCGCGGAGCAGGTGCTGACGATGCTCGCCACGGGCGGGCTTCGGTGCGTGCACCTGAGCACCCACAAGCCGCTGCGGGAGGCGTGCGCCTACGTGACGCGCGCGAACGTGCTCCGGGCGCTGCGGCTGACCGACCGGGAGTTCCGGCGGTGGGGGTTCGCCGCGCCGCGGGTCGCGGTGGCGGCGCTGAACCCGCACGCCGGAGAGGGCGGGCTCATCGGCCGGGAGGAGCTGGACGAGATCGGGCCGGCAATGAGGGATGCGCAGGCAGAGGGCATCGATGCGCGGGGGCCGTTCCCGGCGGATTCGGTGTTCACCCGGGCGATCGCGGGGGAGTTCGACGCCGTGCTGGTGATGTACCACGACCAGGGCCACATCGCGGTGAAGGTGCACGGCTTCGAACGGAGCGTGAGCGTGAACCTGGGGCTGCCGTTCACCCGGACGAGCGTGGACCACGGGACGGCGTTCGACATCGCGGGGCGCGGCATCGCGAGCGGGGCGAGCATGGCGGAGGCGATCCTGCTCGGGGCGCGGCTGGCGGCCGGGCGGGGGATGGCGGCAGAGGGGCCCGCATGAGCCGCGCGGGCGACATCCCGCTCGAACCGCCGCTCGTTCGGGGGGCGGGCGCGGCGCCAGTGAAGGAGGACCGGACCTACCTCGGATACGTGGCGGCGGCGCTCGCGAGCGCGCTGCTGGGCGGCTTCGCGCTGGCGGTTTGGATGCCGCTCGCTGCGACGGACGCCGTGCCGGGCATCGAACGGGCGCCGCGGCTGGTGCAGGCGCACGGCTGGCTGCAGCTGCAGGGGTGGGCGGGGCTCTTCGTCGCGGGGATGGCCATCCGGATCGTGCCGCGGTTCGCGGGGCGGCGGCCGGTCCCGGGGCGGGTGACGGTGCCGCTGCTGGGGCTCCTGGCCGCGCCGCTGGCGCTGCGGCTGTTCGCGGTGCCGTGGCTCGATGGAGAGGCGGCGGGCGCGGCGGCGCTGGCGGCGGGCCTCCTGACGGCCGCGGGGTGCGCGGGCGTCGCGGCGGTGCTGGGCTGGACGCTGCTGCGCGGCCGCCGGGGCCGCGGCGAGGCGTGGCGGGGCTTCGCGGCGGCCGGGGCGCTCTGGTGGCTGGCATGGGCGCCGCTGGCCGCGTGGTGGGGCGGGCGCGCGGCGGAGGGGGACGGGCTCGCGCCCGCGGCGTTCGACGATGCGATGGCGTGGGCGGTGATGCTCGGGGCGATCGGGAACTTCATCCTCGGCGTGCAGAGCCGGTCGGTGCCGGTGTTCTTCGGGCGCCGGCCGCCGCCAGGGGCGGCGATGGCGGGGCCGGGGCTGCTGCTGAACGGCGGCGCGGGGCTGTTCGTGCTCGCGATGGCGGCCGATGGGGCGGCGGCTGCGCGGCTGGCGGGAGCCGGCCTCGCGCTGAGCGGCGGCGGGCTCTGCTGGGGGCTGCCCCTGGCCGGGGCCGTGCGGGGGCGGGCGCACCGGCTGCGGCCGCGGGCGCGGCCAGCGGCGCGGTTCGTGCTGGCCGCGAACCTCGCCGGGGTCGCGGCCGGGGCGCTGATGGCGGCCGCCGGCGCGGCGATGCTGGCCGACGGGAGCTATGCGGCGGCGCCGCTGCGCGATGCCGCGCGGCACCTGTTCGGGCTGGGGCCGATCACGCTGCTCATCCTCGGGATGGCGCGGCTGATTGCGCCGGTGTTCGCGGTGGCGCGCACCGAGGCGCGGACGGCGGGGTGGCTCGAGCGGGCGCCGTTCTGGCTGCTGCTGGCGGCGCTGGGGATCCGCGCGGGGGCCGGGCTCGCCTCGGGGACGGTTTCGTACGACGCGTGGATGCACGCCTCGGCGCTGGCGGGCGCGCTGGGCTGGCTGGCGATCGCGCTGTTCGCGGCCGACGTGCTGCGGGCGGCGCGGAACGAGGGACGGAACCTCGCCGCCATCGAGGCGGCGGCGCTGGGGCCGAACCGCCGGCCTCAGTAAGGGAGGCCGGGCAGGCCGAAGAGGGTGCGGGCGTAGCTCGCGCGGCCGAGGTGGCCGTTCCCGTGGCCGATGAGGCCGTGGAGGATGGCTTCGATGCGGGGGACCGGCCCCCACGGGCGGATGACCTGGACCTCGCGGAGGTACGCCTCGCTCATGGCGGCGATGCGGGGGACGACGGCGGCCTCGACAGCGCGGGTGTACTCGTCGAACTCGGCCGGGGGCGGAAAGCGCATGCTGTAGGCGTCGCGCGGGTCCTGGCCGGTGCCCTGGTCGACGCGGGGGAGGTTCCAGCGCTCGTGGAAGGCGTGCTGGAGCCAGACCGGCTGCTCGCGTTCGAAGACGAAGTGGATGATGTTGTCGATGGTGCGGACGACGTGCCAGACGTCCCAGCCGATGGAGTTGGTGAGGCCGCCGCGGGTGTCGCAGAGCTGGTCGACGGTGAGGCCGTCGGTAGCGCGGAGGGCGTACTGGAGGACGCGGCCGACGACGACGGCGAGCTGGGTGGGGGTATCGGGCGGGTTGCCCATCCCGGGGAGGTTGGGGACCTGGGACATGAACAGCGGACCTCGCGTGCAGGGGGGGTGGGGGGATTGTGCCAGACGGCGGCCGTGCGGGGGCGGGCGGGGCGCGTATACTCCGCCGCCGTGGAGGGTTCGCGCTACCTCGACTGGCCGGAGGAGTACGCGGCGAAGCTGATGACGGCGGCCGAGGCGGCGCAGCTGGTGCGGCCGGGCGACACGGTGGTCATCCCGATCGGGGCGATCACGCCGAACCTGTGCGCGGCGCTGTGGGAGCGGCGGGAGGAACTGCACGACGTGGACGTGCTGGCCTGCGCGCCGTTCGTGGACCCGGGCTGGTACGAGCCGGGGCACCCGGCCTTCCGGACGCACGTGGAGCTGTTCAACACGGCGGTGGCGCGGGCCTCGATGGTGCGCGGGGCGACGGATTTCGTCTCGATCCCGTTCAGCCGGCGGTTCAAGGGGGAGGACGAGCGAGGCGGCGGGCGGTTCGCGATCGATGTCGTCTTCGTCGGGGTGTCGCCGCCGGACCGGTTCGGCTACTGCAGCTTCGGGACGAGCGTGTGGAACAAGGGGAGCTACGCGCGGCGGGCGCGGACGGTGCTGGCGGAGGTATTCGCTGGGTACCCGCGCACGGGCGGCGACAACCGGATTCACGTGAGCGAGATCGCGGCGTTCGTGGAGGGCGGCGAGCTGCCGCCGGTGCGCGCGGCGCGGGAGTCGAACCCGTTCCACCCGGCGATGGCGGGGTACGTCAATGAGCTGCTGCGGCATGGGGACACGCTGCAGATCGGGACCGGGCTTTCGACGCTGCCACTGGCGCGGGCCGGGGCGTTCGACGGGCTGGCCGACCTCGGGGTGCACAGCGAGGTGAGCATCCCGGGGCTGAACGAGCTGGTCGCGAGGGGCGTGATCACCGGCGCGCGGAAGACGGTGAACCCGGGGAAGTTCGTCGCCACGGCGCTCTCGGCGACGACGGAGTGGGACCTCGAGTTCATCCACGAGAACCCGGTGTACGAACTGCGGGACGTGGCGTACACGAACGACATCCAGGTCATCGCGGCGCACGAGAACATGGTGGCGATCAACAACGCGATGACGATCGACCTGACGGGGCAGGTGGCGGCGGAATCGATCGGGCCGGCGATGTGGAGCGGGCCGGGCGGGCAGCTGGAGTTCGTCATCGGGGCGATGTACGCGAAGGGCGGGCGGAGCATCACGCTCCTGCCGGCGGCGGCGAAGGACGGGACGGTCAGCCGGATCGTGGCCGAGCACGCGCCGGGCACGGTGGTGACGGTGCCGCGGCAGTTCGTCGATTACGTCGTGACGGAGTACGGGGTGGCGCGGCTGTTCGGGAAGAGCGACCGGGAGCGGGCGGAAGAGCTCATCGCCGTGGCGCACCCGGACCACCGGTCGGAGCTGCGGCGGGCGCTGCGGCGGAGCTGAGCGGATCAAAGTGCGGGAATTCCCCGATGCCGGGCCGGTCACGAGTTGCTGACGATCCGTGCGGGGGAGGACGCGTGAACGTGCAGGATGCGGCGGTCGAACTACTGCGGGGGGCCTTCGAGGCGGCGCCGGACGGGATGATCGTGGTCGACGCCGAGGGCCGGGCGGTGCTCTGGAACCGGGCTTTCCTGGAGATGTGGGGGCTGAGCGAGGAGGTGATGCGGCTGCCGCGCCGGGAGGCGCCGCGGGAAGCGGCGGCGCGGCTGGTGCGCGACCCGGAGGCGTTCCTCCGCGGGCTCGACGCGCTGAAGGGCGATGGCGTGAGCCAGGTGCAGGGGGTGGTCGAGATGGCGGACGGGCGGACGCTGGAGATGCACTCGCGGCCGATCGCGCTGGGGGACGGGCGTGCCGGGCGCGCCTGGTACTACCGGGACGTGACGGAGCTGGTGCGGGCGCGGCGGGAGCTGGAGGAGGCGAGCCGGCTGCTCGAGGCGCAGTTCGAGGGGTCGCCGTTCGGCATCATCGTGGTGGGGATGGACGGCCGGTTCATCCGGGCGAGCGAGCGGTTCTTCGAGATGTCGGGACTGGACGAGGCGTGGTCGCGGCTGCCGGTGCTCGAGCGGATGGCGAAGCTCGAGGGGCTGGCGAAGGACCCGGCGGCGGCGCGGGCGTTCAACGTCCGGTGGCGGAGCACGCCCGACCAAAGCTACGCGGCGACGTTCGAGACATCGGACGGCCGGTACGTCCGGGTGACGACGCAGCCGCTCCGGGACGCGGCGGGCGCGGTGCTCGGGCAGGTCTTCTTCTACCTCGATGTGACGGCCGAGCACCGGGCGATGCTGGCGCTGGAGGAGCAGGAAGAGCGGCGGCGGCTGGTGGAAGGGCTGGACGCGGGCGTGATCGTGGTCGACCGCGCGCGGAAGTTCCCGGTGGCGAACGCGACGGCGCTGGCGATCCTCGGCATCGCACAGGAGCGGCTGGCGGAGCTGACGCTGAGCGCCGAGACGTGGCAGGCGATGCGGGAGGACGGCAGCCCGATGCCGTTCGAAGAGTTCCCGGCCGAGCAGGCGCTGCGAACGGGGCAGGCGGTGCACGGGGTGGTGATGGGGGTGAGGCGGGGCGACGGCCGGCTGGAGTGGCTGCTCGTGAGCGCGAGCCCGCTGGAGCGCGGGCCTGGCGGGGACGTCGAGACGGTCGTGACGACGTTCTACGACATCACGGAGCGGCGGGCGCTGGAGCAGGCGATGGCGCGGGCGCGGCACCTGGAGAGCCTGGCGGCGCTTTCGGGCGGGGTAGCCCACCGGCTGAACAACCACCTGACGGCGGTCATCGGGAACGCGTGGCTGCTGAGCAAAGGCGAGAACCTGACCGCGGAGCAGCTCGAATCGGTGGCGGAGATCCAGGCGGTGGCGCGGGAGGCGGCGCAGCTGGTGCAGGACCTGCGGGCGTACTCGGCGCCAGCGGGCAATCCTGGCTCGACTGCGGAGGTCAACGCGTGCGTGGCGGACGCGCTGGCGCGGTTCGGGCCCGGCGAACGGCAGCGGCTCTCCGTGGCGCTGGCGGCCAGCCTGCCGCCGGTCGCGGGGCAGGCGGAGGGGCTGGCGCAGGCGGTGGCGAACCTGGTCGACAATGCGCTGGAAGCCGGACCGGGCGCGGTGGAGGTGCGGACGGCGCTCGTCGATGCTGGGGCGCTGCAGCCGCGGCGGCCGCACCGGTGGGAGCCGGCAGAGCCGCCGCCGGGCCGGTACGTGGCGGTATTCATCGAGGACGGGGGAGAGGGGATGGATGCCGAAGCGCTGGCGCGGGCGTTCGACCCGTTCCATTCGACCCGGTTCCAGGGGCGGGGGCTGGGGCTGCCGGCGGCGCTCGGCATCGCGCGCCGGCACGGGGGCTTCGTGGGGCTCGAATCGGCGCCGGGGCGGGGGACGCTGGCGGTGCTGCTGCTGCCGGCCGCGGGGGAGTAAGGGCGGCGCGCGGCTGCCATGCCTTTTCGGGCGGGGCGTGCTTCAATAGCCCGGCAAGGCTGCAGGAGGCACGACCCGATGGACTTCGAACTCAGCGAAGAGCACCGGCTGATCAAGGAGACGGCGCGGCGGATTGCGCGCGAGGTCATCGCGCCGCGGGCGAAGGAGGTCGATGAGACGGGCGAGTACCCGCACGACTTCTTCGAGGCGTTCAAGAAGGCCGGGCTGCTGGGGATGGCGATCCCGGAATCGATGGGCGGCACGGGGAACGGCATCCTGCCGCTCTGCCTGGCCATCGAGGAGGTGGCGAAGTACGAGTGCGGCGCGGGGCTGATGCTGGTGCTGAGCGGGCTTCCGACGCGGCCGATCGTCTTCGGCGGGACGCCGGAGCAGCAGCAGCGGTGGCTGCCGGGGCTGGCGAGCGGCGAAACCAAGGCCGCCTTCTGCCTTACGGAGCCGGACCACGGGTCGGATGCGGCGAACCTCGAGACGCGCGCGGTGCGGGACGGGGACGACTACATCCTGAACGGGAACAAGGTGTACATCTCCGGCGGGACGGTGGCGGACTACCTGACGGTGTTCGCGCGGACCGGCGGCCCGGGCGCGAAGGGCGTGAGCGCCTTCGTGGTGGACGCGCACGCGCCGGGGGTGCGGATCGACCGTACGGACGACAAGATGGGCGTGCGGAGCGTCCCGACGGCGCACTTCAGCTTCCAGGACGTGCGGGTGCCGGCGGAGAACCTGCTCGGCGGGGTCGAGGGGCAGGGGTTCAACGTGGCGATGCTGACGCTGAACTCGATGCGGCCGACGGTCGGCGCGCGGGGCGTGGGGCTGGCGGAGGGTGCGGCAGCCTACGCGCTGGAGTGGGCGCGGGAGCGGAAGGCGTTCGGCAGCTCGGTGATCGACTTCGAGGCGATCCAGTTCATGTTCGCGGACATGGCGATCCAGATCGAAGCGGCGCGGAACCTCGTCTACAAGGCGGCGTGGCTGGTGGACCAGGGGAAGTACACGCGGGAATATGCGCACCATCTCTCGATTGCGAAGGCGTACGCGACGGAGGTCGCGAACCGGGTGGCGTTCGATGCGCTGCAGGTGCTGGGGGCGCAGGGGTACATGAAGGACCACCCGCTGGAGCGGCACTACCGCGATGCGCGGCAGCTGATGATCGTGGAGGGGACGAGCCAGATTCAGCGCGTGGTGATCAGCCGGGCGCTCATCGACCGGAACCTGGTGTACGGCTGACGGTCACCAGGCGCGGGGCGCGCCGAGGGCATCGAAGGGCGCGTCGGGCGAGATGATGGCCAGGCCCTCGGCGATCGCCTGCGCGGCGAGGATGCGGTCGAAGGGGTCGCGGTGGCGCCAGGGGAGCCCGGCGAGCACGGCCATGTGGCGCTGTTCGACCGGGAGAAACACGGCGCCGAGGAGGTCGGCGGCGGCTTCCACGAAGCCGGGAGCCGGGACTGCCAGGTCGATCTTCCCGAATGCTGCTTTCTGCGCGAGCTCGTACGTGGTCACGGGGCTGACCACGAGGACGCTGCCGGCCCTGGAGAGAAGGTCGCGGGCGCGAGAAGACAGAAGCCCCGGGCTGGTGGCGGCCCAGAGCAGCGTCGCCGTATCGAGCAAGTTCACGAGGGCGGGCTGCCGGGCGCAAAATCGTCACCGTACCAGTCGCGCAGCTCGTCGTCGCTCAGCGGTTTCCACCAGTCGGGGTCGTGGATGACGACCTTGCCGCGGAGGGCGCCGAAGCCGCGGGCGCGGCGGGCCGCGATCTCTTCGGGGGAGGGGGCGGGGCGGAGCGCTGCGACCGGGCGGCCGCGGCGGGCGATCACGACCTCTTCGCCGCGGGCGACGGCGTCGATGAGCTCGGACAGGTGGGTCTTCGCCTCGGTGATGCTGACGATGCGGGGCATGGGTCCATCGTAGCAGGGCAGGACGCGAGCTTGCGGGCGGGGCGGCCGCGCGTAGAATCCCGTGCATGCCGTACGCACCTTCGAATGGACTCCAGCTGTACTACGAGACGCACGGCGACCCGGGCGGCCGGCCGCTGCTGCTGGTGATGGGGCTCGGCGCGCAAATGACGCTCTGGGAGCCGGCGTTCTGTGACCTGCTCGCGGAGAAGGGGTTCTACGTCATCCGGTTCGACAACCGGGACGTCGGGCTGTCGTCGAAGATCGAGGGCGGGCCGCAGCCGGATATCGCGAAGGCGATGGCGGGCGACCATTCGACGGCTTCGTACACGCTCTGGGACATGGCGGACGATGCGGCCGGGCTGCTGGATCACCTGGGCATCGAACGGGCGCACATCGCGGGCGCCTCGATGGGCGGGATGATCGTGCAGTGCATGGCGATCCGGCACGGCGGCCGGGTGCGCTCGATGACGTCGATCATGTCGACGACGGGGAACCCGGCGGTGGGGCAGCCGCAGCCGGAGGCGATGGCGGCGCTGCTGGCGCCTCCGCCGGCGACGCGCGAGGCGGCCATCGAGCAAGGGCTGAAGACCTGGACGATCATCGGCTCGCCGGGCTACCCGCCGGACGAGGCGGAGCTGCGGGCGCGCATCGCGAGCGACTACGACCGGTGTTTCTACCCGGAAGGGACGGCCCGCCAGCTGGTCGCGATCCTCGCGACGGGCGACCGGACGGAGGGGCTGCGCGGGGTGCGCGTGCCGACGCTGGTCATCCACGGGGAGGCCGACCCGCTCGTGACGCTGAGCGGCGGGCAGGCGACGGCGGAGGCGGTGCCCGGGGCGCGGCTGCTGACGTTCTCCGGGATGGGGCACGACCTGCCGAAGCAGCTCTGGCCGGAAATAACGGACGCGATGGCTGCGCTGGCGCGGGAGGCGGATGGCGGCTGAGCGCGCCGAACGGCCGGTGCCGTTCGGCCGGCGGGTCGCGGTCTACGGGCCGTCGGGCAGCGGGAAATCGACGCTCGCGCGGGCGCTGGGGGAGCGGCTGGGGCTGCCGGTCATCGAACTCGACGCGGTCTACCACGCACGGCCTGGCTGGCAGGACCTTTCGCGGGAGGAGTTCCGGGCGGCCGTAGCGGCGCTGCTGGAGCAGCACCGCGGCGGCTGGATTTTCGAAGGGAACTACGGGCTGGTGCGCGACCTCATCCTGCCGCGGGCGGAGACGGTGGTGTGGCTCGACCTGCCGTTCCCGGTGGTGTACGGGCGGCTCGCGCGGCGGACGGTGTCACGGTCGTTCCGGGGCGCGGAGCTGTGGAACGGGAACCGGGAGACGCTGCGGCAGACGTTCCTGTCGCGGGATTCGATGCTGCTGTGGGGGCTGACGGCGTTCCGGCGGAGCCGCCGCAGCATCGCCGCATCGCTAGAGACGCTGCGGCGGCCCGGGACACGGCTGTACCGGCTACGGACGCCGGGACAGGCCGCCTACGTGCTGCGGAACGCTCAGCTTTCGGGGGAGCCGGGTTCGGCCGGCTGACCGTCCTGCGGGCTGGCGGCAGTTGCGTCGCCGGAGCCGGCGGCAGGGCGCGAGCCGCGGACGAGCGGGCCGATCGGGCGGCCGACGAACCAGATGACGGCCTGGTTCGCGGGATCCTCCGCCGCGGGGCCTCGAGGCGCCGGGGCGGGCTGCCGGCCGGGCTGTTCGGGTTCAGCGGGCATCGAGCAACCTCCTCGCGAGACGTTCGCGGCGAGGATACCGGGGGCAGGCGTCAGCCGACGTCGCGGCGCGGGGGCGGGAGCGGACGCGGTAGGATGGGGGCACCACGCGCGGGAGGGTTCGATGGAACGGATTCGTGACGGCGACCTCGAGATCGTGATCGGAGGGCCGACGGGCTACGGCAACAACGTCTACGTGGTGGTGGACCGGGCGACCGGGGAGGCAGCGTTCATCGACGCGCCGGGCGAGCCGGAAGCGAACATGGCCGCGGCCGAAGCGGCCGGGGTCCGGCCGACGCGGATCCTGCTCACGCACGGGCACTTCGACCATACGCCGGCGATCGATGCGCTGAAGGCGGCCTACGGCGCGAAGCTGTACGCCGACCCCGCGGAGCCGGGCCTGAAGGAGGGGCAGCTGGACGTGCCGGTGCACCACGGGGAGGAGATCGCGGTGGGGAGCCTGCGGTTCCGGGTGCTGAGCGTGCCGGGGCACACGCCGGCGAGCACGGCCTACCTGTGCGGGAAGAGTGTGTTCGTGGGCGATACGCTGTTCCCCGGCGGGCCGGGCCGCTCGAAGGACAACGCGGCGCTGCAGCAGGAGATCGCCTCGATCGTGCGGGAGCTGTACCGCCTGCCGGACGATACGGTGGTGTACCCCGGCCATGGGCCGACGACGACCATCGGGGCGAGCAAGGCGGAGTACGCGGTGTTCGCGAGCCGCGAGCACGCGCCTGACCTCTGCGGGGATGTCACGTGGCTGAACTCGTAGCGCCGCCTGAGGGCTGGTGGGCGGGGCGGCTGGGGGAGCCGCGGACGGCCGTGCTCGGGACGGTGGACGGGCAGGGGCGGCCGCACGCGGCGGCGGTCTGGTACCTGTGGCGGGACGGCGAAGCGCACATCGTGACGGGGCGCGGCTCGCAGAAGCACCGGAACCTCGAGCGGAGCGGCCGGGCGACGCTGACGTGGCTCGACGACTGGCGCTACCTGACGGCCGAGGGGCCGGCGGCCATCGAGCCGCTGCGGCTCGAGGACCGGTTCGCCCTGTGGGCGCACTACCGGGGCGAGACGGTCGCGCGGGAGGAGGTGGCGAAGGGCGGCCACGACGCGATGGTGCTCGTGCGGCTCCGGCCGGCGCGCTGGTGGGGCCAGTGGTGAGCGCGCCTTCCCCCTCGGTTGGGCAGGCCGTACCCTAGCGAGCCATGGGAAAGCTCGATGGCAAGACAGCGCTGATTTTCGGCGTCGCGAACGATAAGTCGATTGCGTGGGGCATCGCGCAGGCGTTCCACCGCGAGGGGGCGAAGCTGGCGTTTTCGTACGCGGCGGAGAACCTCGAGAAGCGGGTGCGGCCGCTCGCGGAGAGCGTGGGCGCGGATTTCATCGAGCTGTGCGACGTGACGAAGGACGAGGACATCGAGCGGGTGTTCGCGGCGGCGCAGGAGCGGCTGGGGACGATCGACGTGCTGGTGCACGCGATCGCGTTCGCGAACCGGGAGGACCTCGCGGGTCGGTTCATCGATACCTCGCGCGAGGGGTTCCTGCTGGCGCACAACGTGTCGGTGTACTCGCTGGTGGCGCTGGCGCGGGCGGCGCGGCCGCTGATGCCGAACGGAGGCAGCATCATCACGCTGACGTACTACGGGTCGCAGAAGGTGGCGCCGAAGTACAACGTCATGGGCGTGGCGAAGGCGGCGCTGGAAGCGACGGTGCGCTACCTCGCGTGGGACCTCGGGCCGGAGGGCATCCGGGTGAACGCGATCAGCGCGGGGCCGATCCGGACGCTGGCGGCGAGCGGCATTTCGGGCTTCCGCGACTACCTGAAGGCGTTCGCCGATATCGCGCCGCTGCACCGGAACGTGACGATCGAGCAGGTCGGCGAGGCCGCGGTGTTCCTCGGGAGCGAGATGTCGAGCGGGACGACGGGGGACATCCTGTACGTGGACAGCGGCTACAACATCATGGGGCTGGTGGCGGAGGAGCGGGGGTAATCCCGTGGAGGCAGACGGCTACCGGGTCGTGCCGTACGACCGGGCGCGGCACGGGGACGGGCCGTGGCGGGTGGTGGCGGCGGTGTTCGAGGAGTACGGTTTCCCGTTCGCGGAGGCGGACTACGACGCGGACGTGCTGCGGCCGGAGGCGCACTACCCGACGGGCTGGTTCCTCGTGGCGGAATCACCGGCGGGCGAGGTGGTCGGCTGCATCGGGCTGACGGACGAGGGCGGCGGGGAGTTCGAACTGCACCGGCTGTACCTGCTGCCGGCGGCGCGGGGGAAGGGACTGGGGGAGCGGCTGACGCGGGAGGTCGTGCGGATGGCGCGGGAGGCGGGCGCGCGGCGGCTGGTGCTGTTCAGCGATGTGGCGTTCGAGCATGCGCACCGGCTGTACGAGCGGTGCGGCTTCCGGCGGAACCGGTTCCGGTATGCCCCGGACCCGTGGCAGAGCCGGGAGTGGGGGTTCGTGATGGAATTCGAGGAGCACGGGAAGGAGGCGCGCTGATGGCGCGGATGCGGTGCCTGTGGTGTATCGAGCCGCCGTACCAGGAGGTGGCGGTGCTGAAGTGGCGCGGCGAGGAGCGCGAGCGGCTGACCGTCCACCTCTGCCGGAAGCACCTGGCCCGGCTGAAGGAGGCGGGCCAGGCAGGCCGGGAGCACAAGGGGTGGTGGTACAAGGAGGGGTGGTGGTAGGCCGGGGCGGCTGAGGCGCGCCCGGGCGGCGTGGCGGCTACTTGAAGTGGGGCAGGACGGTCTCGGCGAAGAGGCGGGCGGGCTCGCGGGTGTCGCGGCCGAAGAACTCGATGACGAACATCGTGCAGCCGAGGTCGATGTGGCGCTGGATCTGCTCGCGAACGCGGGCGGGGCTGCCGGCGATGGCGAGCGGGCCGGTCGGGTCGCCCATGTGTCCGCCGAAGATTTTCTTCGCGGTTTCGATCATCGGCTGGGCGGCGGCGTCATCGGGCGCGATGACGACGAGGCACTGCTGGCTGATGGTGATGGAGGCCGGGTCGCGGCCGACGGCCTGGCAGTGATCGCGGAGGACGTCGATTTTGCGGGGGAGGGCGTGGTGGTGGGCGGCGAGGTTGTTCCAGATGTCGGCGCGGCGGGCGGCGATGCGAAGGAGGACTTTTTCGCCGGCGCCGCCGACGAGGATGGGGGGCTTGCGGACCGGCTTCGGTTCGCATACGAGGTTTTGGACCTTCACGAATTCGCCCTGCATGGTGACCTCAGGCTCGGTCCACATGGCGGTGAGGAGGTCGAGGGTTTCGCGGAGCTGGCGCATGCGGGCGCCGATGGGGAGGAAGGGAACGCCGAAGTCGGTGAATTCGCGAGGCATCCAGCCGGCGCCGAGGCCGGGGATGATGCGGCCGCCGGCGATGTTGTCGATGGTAGCGATCACCTTGCCGAGGTGGGCGGGGTTGCGCATGCCGGCGGGGGTGACGAGGGTGCCGATTTCGACGCGGTCGGTGATGGCGGCGACGGCGCTGACGAGCGACCACGCTTCGAGGATGGGGATCTGTGGCGACTGCGGGCCGTAGAGGTGGTCGCAGACCCAGAGGGAATCGAAGCCCATGGCTTCGAACTCGCGGGCGTTCGTCTTCGCTTCCTCCCAGGTGCGCTTGATCTGGGGGATGGTGACGCCGAAGTGGATGGGCGGCATGGGAAGCCTCCGCGGGATGTGCTGGCGGGGACAGCCTAGCGGGGCAGCGCGCGGCGCGCGAGGGGTTCAGCGGATGACGAAGTAGCGGGCGCCCGGGTGGTGGACGATGACGGCGGCGGTGGTCTGCTCCGGGTGCCACTGGAAGGTCTCGGAGAGCTCGACGCCGATGCGCTCCGGCCGGAGGAGGGCCGCGATCTTCGCCTGCTCTTCGAGGTCGGGGCAGGCGGGGTAGCCGAAGCTGTAGCGGCAGCCCTGGTAGCCGAGGGCGAAGAGCTTGCGGATATCGGTCGCGTCCTTGCCGGCGATGCCGAGCTCTTCGCGGATGCGCTTGTGCCAGTACTCGGCGAGGGCCTCGGCGGCTTCGACGGAGAAGCCGTGCCAGTGGAGGTAATCGCGGTATTCGTTGGCTTCGAAGAGCTGGCGCGCGAATTCGCTGGCGCGGGGGCCCATGGTGACGAGGGAGATGGCGACGACGTCGAAGCGGGGGCCGGCAGGGTCGGCGGCGACTTCCTCGACGGAGCGGAAGAAGTCGGCGATGCAGAGGCGACGGCCAGAGGGCTGGCGGGGGAAGTGGAAGCGGACGGGCTCGCCGGCGGGCTCGCCGCCTTCGAGGCCGGGCCAGACGATGAGGTCGTTCTTCTCGGCGAGAGCGGGGAAGTAGCCGTAGACGACGGACGGGATGAGGAGCTGCTCGGCGATGGCGCGCTCCTGCCAGCGGCGGTAGATGGGGCGGACCTCTTCTTCGATGAAGCGGGCGTACTCTTCTTCGCTCCGCTCGCCCCGCTGGTACTGCCACTGGCCGCGGAAGAGGGCGACCTCGTTGATGTAGGGGTAGATGTCGCGCAACGGGATGCCGCGGACGACGCGTGAGCCCCAGAAGGGGGGCGTGGGGATGGGGACGCCGCGCTCGACGTCGGAGGGAGCGTAGTCGCGGTCGGAGGGGGCGGCGACGGCGTTCGGGTCGCCGACGGGGTCGTAGCCGGTGTCCTGTGGGGTGACTTCGCGGCCGCCGCGGGTGAGTTCGGGGAGGGGTTTGCCTTCGCGGAGGGCGGGGATGATGCGGTCGAGGGTGGAGAGCCCTTCGAAGGCATCCTGCGCGTAGTAGACGCGGCCTTTGTAGACCTGCCGGAGCTCTTCTTCGACGTACTTCCGGGTGAGGGCGGCGCCGCCGAGGATGACGGGGTAGTGGAAGAGCTCGCGGGCGTTGAGCTCTTCGAGGTCTTCGCGCATGACGACGGTGCTCTTGACGAGGAGGCCGGAGAGGCCGATGACGTCGGCCTGCACTTCCTGCGCTTTTTCGATGATGTTGGCGATCGGCTGTTTGATGCCGAGGTTGTAGGTGGTGTAGCCGTTGTTGGTGAGGATGATATCGACGAGGTTCTTGCCGATATCGTGGACGTCACCGCGAACGGTGGCGAGGACGACTTTGCCCTTGGACTGGCCCTCGACGCGGGGCATGTGGGGCTCGAGGTAGGCGACGGCGGCCTTCATCGTCTCGGCGGACTGGAGGACGAAGGGGAGCTGCATCTTGCCGGCGCCGAAGAGGTCGCCGACTTCGCGCATGCCGGCGAGGAGGTGTTCGTTGATGATGGTGAGGGGGTCGAAGCGGGCGAGGGCTTCGTCGAGGTCGTCGTGGAGGCCGCGGCGGTCACCGTCGATGATGCGGCGGCGGAGGCGCTCTTCGACGGGGAGGCGGGCGGCGGAGGCGGAGGCGGCGGGCTTCTCTTTTTCCGCGGTTTCGAAGAGGGAGATGAAGCGGGTGAGCGGGTCGTATCCCTCGCGGCGGCGGTCGTAGATGAGGTCGAGCGCGGTTTCGAGCTGCTCCTGGGGGATGCGGCTGAGGGGGAGAATCTGCTTCGCGTTGACGATGGCGGCATCGAGGCCGTGCTGGATGGCTTCGTGGAGGAAGACCGAGTTGAGCACGCGGCGGGCGGCGGGCTTGAGGCCGAAGGAGCAGTTCGAGACGCCGAGGATGGTGTGGACGCCGGGGAGCTCTTCTTTGACGCGGCGGATGGCTTCGAGGGTTTCGATGGCGTCGCGGCGGAGCTCTTCCTGGCCGCTGGTCATGGGGAAGGTGAGGCAGTCGAAGAGGAGGTCGCCGGGCTCCATGCCGTAGCGTTCGACGGCGAGGTCGTAGATGCGGCGGGCGACGCGGAGCTTCCAGTCGGCGGTGCGGGCCTGGCCTTCTTCGTCGATGGTGAGGGCGACGGCGGCGGCGCCGTGCTGCTTGATGAGGGGGAGGAGCTTCGTGATCTTCCGTTCGCCGTCTTCGAGGTTGATGGAGTTGACGATGGCGCGGCCGCCGTAGAGTTCGAGGGCGGTTTCGATGACGGCGACTTCGGTGCTGTCGAAGACGAGCGGGACGGCGACCTGGGTGCGGAAGGCGGAGACGACGCGGGCCATATCGGCGGCGCCGTCGCGGCCGACGTAGTCGACCATCACATCGATGACGTGGGCGCCTTCGGCGGCCTGTTCGCGGGCGAGGGCGACCATGCCGTCGACGTCCTCGGCGAGGAGCAGGTCGCGGAAGGCGCGGGAGCCGGTGGCGTTGGTGCGTTCGCCGACGACGAGGAAGGAGGTCTCCTGCTCGATGGGGACGGCGGTGTAGAGGGAGGCGGCGGCGGGCACGTAGCGGGTGGGCCGCTCTTTGGGGCGGGGCCGGCCGATGCGGCGGATCGCCTCGGCGAACATGGGCGGGGTGGTGCCGCAGCAGCCGGCGACGATCGAGGTGCCGAATTCGTTGACGAAAATGTCGTGATAGCGGGCGAACTCTTCGGGGGAGAGGGTGTAGCAGGCGCGGCCGTCGATGACCTCGGGCAGGCCGGCGTTGGGGCCGATGAAGACGGGCCGGCGGGAGTTCCTGGCGAGGTAGCGGACGTGCTCGACCATCTGCTCGGGGCCGGTGGCGCAGTTGATGCCGATGATGTCGACGACGTCGAGCGGTTCGAGCACGGCGAGGGCGGCGGCGATATCGGAGCCGAGCAGCATGGTGCCGGTGCTCTCGATGGTGACGGAGGCGATGACGGGCACGCGGCGGCCGGTGATCGCCATGGCGTCCTCGGCGGCGGCGAGGGCCGCCTTCGTCTGGAGGAGGTCCTGGCAGGTTTCGATTTTGAGGACGTCGATGCCGCCTTCGAGGAGGCCGATGCACTGCTCGCGCCAGCCTTCGCGAATTTCGCGGTAGGTGATGTGGCCGAGGGAGGGGAGGCGGGTGCCGGGGCCGATGGTGCCGAAGGCGTAGCGAGGCCATTCGGGGGTGGAGTAGCGGTCGCGGACGCGGCCGATGACCTGCGCGGCGAGGCGGTTCAGCTCGCGGGTGCGGTCGGCCAGGCCGAATTCGGCGAGGACGACGGGGTTGGCGCCGAAGGAGCAGCTATCGACGGCGTCGACGCCGACTTCGTAGAAGGAGGCGTAGATGCCTTCGAGGATGCCGGGGTTGGCGACGTTGAGCCATTCGGGGCAGCCGTCGTGCGCTTCGCCGTCGGGGGCGACGTAGGCTTCGGGGCCGAGGTTGAGGGCGAGCAGGCTGGAGCCGATGGGACCGGCGGCGTAAAGCACCTGGTCCCGCAGGCGGTTGAGCAGCGGGAGGTCGCGCGGCCTGTACATCGGTGGGATTCAATGGTACACCATGGAGGACAGTGGAGAACCGTGCTGCAGCGGGAGGCGCACCGGCGGGCGGTGCGGCGTGGCCGCAGTTCGGGGTGGTGCGGCGGGTGCGGGCGGCGCTCGCAATGCGGTGCCCGCGCTGCTGCCGGGGAGCGGTGTGGGCGGGACCGTTCCGGATGCGGGAGCGGTGCGCGGTCTGCGGGCTGGCGTTCGAACGGGAGCCGGGGTATTTCACGGGCGCGATGTATGCGAGCTACTTCATCGGGCTGTTCGCGACGCTGCCGGTTTGGCTGTGGCTGCTGCTGGCGGGGGCGCCGTTCGGGGCGATCGTCGCGGCGGCGTTCGTGCTGGTGGGGCTGGTGACGCCGGCGGCATTCCACTACTCGCGGGTGGCGTGGATGCAGATTGACGCGTACTTCAACCCCTCGACGTTCGTGCGCGACGACCCGGGATGATGGGCCGGTTCCGGATTCGGCCGGCGGGCGCGGAGGATGCGGAGGCGCTGACGGAGCTGTACGCCGGGAGCGGGCTGGCCGGCGCGCCCGGGGACGCGGGGGAGGCGGCGCGGCTGCTACAGACGGGGGCGGCGTTCCTGCTGGCAGAGGACGAAGGGGGTATCGCCGGCGCGGTGCGGTGGCGGGAGGAGGAGGGGGTGGCGTGGTTCGACCTCCTGCGGTCGCTGGAGCCGTGGGCGGGGGCGGAGCTGGTGCGGGCGGTCGGGCGGGCGGCGCAGGACCGCGGCCTGCGCACGGCGCGCTGCGCGGCGCCGGATACTGCTGCGATGGCGGTGTACTTCGCGCAGCTCGGCTACCTGCCCGTGGGCCATACGCGGGACGAGGCCGGTCAGCGGCTGGCGGTGTTCGAGCGGCGGCTGCCGCTGCTGACGGTGCGGGAGCAGCGGCGGGCGGACGCGGCGGTGATCGGGCGGCTGACCGGCACCGACCCGTGGGTCTTCGAACAGGGCGCGCGTCCGGGCTGGTTCGTGGCGGCGGACGGCGAGCGGGTCGTCGGGGTCATCTGCGCGGCCGATGCCGGCGGCGGGCTGGCGCAGCTTTCGGAGCCGGTGCTGGAGCCGGCCTACGAAGGGCGGGGGCTGGAGGTGTGGATGGTCGAGCGCGCGCGGGAGTGGGCCGAGACGAAGGGGTTCCACACGTGCGAACTGGCGGCGGGGCCGCGGACGCTGCCGCACCGGAGGGCGCTCGAGGACCGGCTGTGGCAGCTGGAGGGCGGGGTGTTCCGGCGGGTGGTGCGGCGGCAGCCGGGAGACGGAGAGGATGGTTAGCGCTGGGGCTGCAGGCCCCGGTGGAGCCAGCGCGCCTCCTGGAGCAGGCGCTCGCGGCGGAGGCGGGCGAGTTCGGCGCGGAGCTGGTCGCGCTCGGCCTGGAGGTCGCGGATGTGGTCGCGGAGCGCCGCGACGAGGAGGTCCATCTCGGTGACGCGGGCGAGGGCGTCGCGGCGGACCGCCTCGATGTCGGCGCGGAGGTCGGCCGGGCGGACCAGGGCGCTCACCGCGGCCCGCCCGGGGGCGGCAGCGAACCGGCGCCGGGCTCGCGGAGGGCCGCGGGTTCGCGCTGGAGGAGGAGGTCGCGGTGCTGGCGGAGGTCCTGGAGGTTGCCGTGGAGCGCGGCGATGACCTCTTCGAGGGCGGCGAGCCGGGCATCGCGGCCGGCGGCGGTGAGTTCGAGCGAGCGGGCCAGCTGGAGGGCGCGGCCGCGCTGCTTGCGGGCCTTGCGCAGCTGCTTGCGGAGGGTGCGGTTTTCCTCGTGAAGGGCGACGAGGGCCCGGACGAGCGCGGCGGGCGGGAGGGCAGCGGCGGCCTCGGGCGCGGCGGCCGCGGCAGCCGGGTCGACGGCGAGGAGGTCGCCCTGCTCGGCAGCGAGGCGGTCGAGGCTGGCCTGGAGCCGGTCGAGGTCCTTGCGGACCTGGCGGACGAGGCGCTCGGCGCGGGCGTCGGCGGCGGATGCCTGGCTTTTCAGGGGCGCGGCGGCGGGGCGGGGCGGCTGGGGCAGCTCATCCCAGGTGCCGGGCGTCTCGTGGCCGGCGGGGAAGGGGATGGGCGGCGGGGCTGCCGGCGCCTCCGGGGGCGGCGGTTCCTGCGGCGGGGACTTGCAGAGTGGGAAGCGCATGGGGCGGCCCCGGATTCACCTGTTTCTCCCGAAATATACGCCCGGTTTTCGCCGTTCCGCAGGGCGCGGCGGCGCGGCCGGGGGCGCCCGCGCGACCTCTCAACCTTCGGTGAAGCTTTATGTCGGGCGGCTGGCCGGCATGCCCCAGGCGGGCGCCCCGGGCGGCGGTTCGCCGAGGTCGAGCTGGTAGTAGCAGGTATCGAGCCACTGGCCGAACTTGTAGCCTGCGTTGCGGAGCGTGCCGACGCGTTCGAAGCCGAGCCGTTCGTGGAGGCGGATGCTGGGCGTGTTGGTGGAGGTGATGGAGGCGAGGACGGTGCGGACGCCGATGCGGCGCGCCTCATCGAGGAGGGCGGCGAGGAGCTGGCGGCCGAGGCCGAGGCCGCGGGCGGCGGGGTCGAGGTAGATGGTGTCCTCGCGGGTGAAGCGCCAGCCGGGCTTGTCGCTGACGAACGTGAGGTAGGCGAAGCCGAGGAGTTCACCGGTTGCGGACTCGGCAGCGAGGACGGGCTGGAGGCCGTCGGCGTGGGCGGCCCACCAGGCGGCGCGCCGGGCTTCGGGCCAGGGTTCGGTGTCCCAGGTGGCGATGCCGCGGAGGATTTCGTCGTTGTAGATGCGGTTGATGGCCGGGAGGTCGGCTTCGCGGGCGGGACGGATGCGGGCGGAGGCGGCGTCCACGGGGGGATGGTACTGCGGAAAGGTTTGGGACGGGTGTCCCGGGGCGTTCATTGTGCGATGTCGGCGATGCCGTAGGATTTTGGGCGGATGCGCGACGGACTGATCGGGGTGTTTGCGCTGGCGCTGGGGGCGGCCGTCACGCTGCTGGGGTTGCGGTATCTGCACTCGACGACGGTTGCGGTGGGGCTTGGGGTGGTCGTGGCGTACGTCGTGTGGGGTGAGCTGACGGACCTCATCGGTTCCGGGCGGCGGGAGGCGCCGCTGCCGCCGGGGACGCCGCTGCTGATGAATCCGAAGTTCCGGCGGCGGGTGCTGGGAGTGCTGGCGCTCGGCGGTGCGAGCGGCGTCATCCTGCTCGGCCTGCTGACCGGAGACATCGATGTGGAGAAGGTTCGGGGCTGGATTCGCGACCTCGGGCCGTGGGGGCCGGCGCTGCTCATCCTCGTGCTGGCGCTGGCGATGATCGTGGCGCCGATCCCGAATCCGCCTTTTATGATCGCGGCCGGGATTGCGTGGGGGACGTTCTGGGGCGTGGTGTACGCGGTCATCGGGCAGCTGCTGGGGTCGGTGGTGATTTTCGCGATTTCGCGGAAGTTCGGCCGGCGGTTCATCCCGCGGCTCATCGGGCAGGAGGGCGCGGAAAAGGTCGACCAGCTGGCGAAGGAGATGGGGCCGCACCTCGTGTTCTGGTGGCGGATGATGCCGATTTCGTTCGATTTCGCGGCCTATGCGGCCGGGCTGACGGGGATGTCGTTCCGGCTGTACACGACGCTGGTGTTCCTCGGGTCGATCGTGCCGACGACGGTGGTGGTGGCGTTTGGCGACTCGTTCGGGAAGTCGTGGCAGGCGCAGGCGGTTTCGGCGGCGCTCATCGCGGTGGCGCTGGCGGTGCCGGCGACGGTGTTCTACGTGCGCTACCGGAAGCAGCTGCCGCCGCCGCGGGAGTGGGTGGGGCGGATGCTGAGCGCGGGCGACCCGACGCCGGGGGCGTAGCGGGGCCCGGGGGCGGGGTCAGGCCGACGGCTGGAGGCGCTCGAGGACGCGGTCGAGGATGAGGTGGGCGACGGCGTACTTGGAGAGGAGCGGGAATTCTTCGACGCGGCCGTCGTCGTGGAAGATGACGACTTCGTTGGTTTCGGTGCCGAAGCCGGAGCCGGGGGCGGAGACGTCGTTGGCGACGATGAAGTGCAGCCGCTTGGCGGGGAGTTTCTGGCGGGCGTAGTCGGCGAGGTTGCGGGTTTCGGCGGCGAACCCGACGCGGACGCCGCCGCCGGGGAGGCTGGCGATGATGTCGGGATTCTGGGTGAGTTCGATGGCGAGGGTTTCCTGCCCGGGGGCCTTTTTGATCTTGTGGTCGGCCGGGCTGACCGGCCGGAAGTCGGCCGGGGCAGCGGACATGATGACGGCGTCGGCATCGGCGGTGGCCTGTTCGAGGGCGACGAGCATCTCGGCGACCGTCTGGACATCGACGCGGTGGACGCCCCACGGGGTTTCGAGGGCGACCGGGCCGGCGACGAGGGTGACGAAGGCGCCGCGGTCGCGGGCGGCTTCGGCGATGGCGAAGCCCATCTTGCCGGTGGAGCGGTTGCCGACGAAGCGGACGGGGTCGATCGGTTCGTAGGTGGGGCCGGCGGAGACGACGATGTGGCGGCCGCGGAGGTCGCCGGTGCGCTGGCCGAGGAGCTGGCAGAGCGCGCCGAGGATTTCGGGGACTTCGGCGAGGCGCCCGGGGCCGCTGCGGCCGCTGGCGAGCCGGCCGATCATCGGGCCGACGACCTCGACGCCGCGGTCGCGGAGGGTGGCGACGTTCTCCTGCGTGGCGGGGTGCTCCCACATCTGGCTATCCATGGCAGGGGCCACGAGGATGGGGGCGGCGGTGGCGAGGGCGGTGAGCGCGACCATGTCGCCGGCGAGGCCGTGGGCGAGGCTGGCGAGGCAATCGGCGGTGGCGGGCGCGATGACCATCGCGTCGGCGCGGCGGGCGACTTCGACGTGGGCCTCGGTCTCGGCGGCCTCGAACATGTCGACGACGACATCGCGGCCGGTGAGCGACTTGAAGGTGAGGGGGGCGATGAACCGGGCGGCCGCGGGCGTCATGACGACTTCGACGGCGGCGCCGGCCTGGCGGAGCTTGCTGGCGAGGTCGGCGGCTTTGTAGCAGGAGATGGAGCCGGTGACGCCGAGGACGATGTGGCGGTCCTGGAGGGGGTGGTCGCGGGGGGTGAAGTCGGCCATGCGGGTACCCCGGCGGGTCAGTCGCGGTCGGTGTTGAGTTCGTAGATGAGGCGGAGGCCGATGAGGGTGAGGTCGCCGTTGACGATGTCGATGCAGTCGGTTTCGGAGGCGACGAGGGAGGCGAGGCCGCCGGTGGCGACGACGGGCGGGTTGCCGCCGAGCTCCTGTTTGAAGCGGGCGACGAGGCCTTCGACGAGGCCGACGTAGCCGAAGAGGATGCCGGACTGCATGGCGTGGATGGTGTTCTTGCCGATGGCGGCCGGCGGGCGTTCGAGCTGGACGCGGTAGAGCATGGCGGCGCGGGAGAAGAGGGCTTCGCTCGCGATGCCGATGCCGGGGGCGATGGCGCCGCCGAGGTAGTCGCCGTGTTCGTTGACGGCATCGAAGACGGTGGCGGTGCCGAAATCGACGACGATGACGGGGGTGCCGTAGAGGCGGCTGGCGGCGACGGCGTCGATGATGCGGTCGGCGCCGAGCTGACGGGGGTTGTCGTAGAGGATGCGGACGCCGGTGCGGAGACCGTGGCCCACGAGCAGGGGCTCGACGCGGAAGTACTTGCGGCAGACCTGCTCGAAGGTGGGGATGAGCGGGGGGACGTCGCAGCCGATGATGCAGGCGCTGACGGCGCCGGAATCGATGCCGCTGTAATCGAGCAGGGAGAGGATGAGGACGCCGTATTCATCGGGGAGCTTTTCGCGCTCGACGCCGATGCGCCAGGTATCGACGAGACGGTCGCCGTCCCAGAGACCGATGTGGATGGAGGTGTTGCCGATATCGAAGGCGAGGAGCATGAAGCGGGTGAACCATCCTGGCTTCGGGCCGTCGTGCGGGGTGGTCCCGGTGCCGGGGGCAGGATAGCGGATTGGGCGGGAAGCGGGAACGGGGAGCCGGGAGACAGGAAGCGGACGGCACGTGCGGTAGACTGGTGGGGTGCTCGATTGGAGCCGGAGGTAGATCGTGCAGCTTTCGGAATCGCTGACGCGTGCGTACAACGCGCAGATCAAGCTGGAGTTCGAATCGTCGTTCGTGTACCTGCAGATGGGCGGGGATTTCGAATTGCGGAGCCTGCCGGGGTTCAGCCACTGGATGCGGCTGCAGTCGTCGGAGGAGTACACGCACGCGATGAAGTTCATCAACTTCGTGCTGGAGCGGGGCGGGCGGCTGGAGCTGCTGGCGCTCGATAAGCCGGCGCCGACGCCGGCCACGGTGGTGGAGGCGTTCGAAGCAGCGCTGCGGCACGAGCAGCGGGTGACGAAGGCGATTCACGACCTCTACGCGCAGGCGCTGGAGGAACGGGACTACGCTTCGCTGCCGCTGCTGCAGTGGTTCGTGAACGAGCAGACGGAGGAGGAGGCGACCGTCTCGACGATCCTGGACCGGCTGCGGATGGTGGGGGAGGACCGGACGGGCATCCTGTTCCTGGACCGGGAGCTGGGCCAGCGGGCGGGCGCGAGGGGCGCGGCCGCGGCGGCGGAAGAGGACGGCGAGGGCCGAGCCGGCTGAAGCTGACCGAAGGCAGCGATGCGACGGCCCGGCAGGCGGAGAGCCAGCCGGGCCGTTTCGTACCCGGGCGGCAGCGTCAGCCGCTGCGGAAGACCGGACCCTGCGGGACGGCGCCGGGCGCGCCGAGCCCGGGGAGGTAGCGGCGGGCGTACTCGTCCTGCCGGGCGGTGAGGTTCCGGACGACGAGGATGAGGAAGACCATGCCCATGGCGACGAGGGTGCCGCCGGCGAAGCCGGCGTAGCCGATGGCGGCGTTCGTATCGTCTTCGGTGGGGATGCCGATGATGGCGACGAACGACCCCACGTGGTAGGCGACCCAGCTGAGCACGTGGACGGCGGGGACGGGGCGGCCCTTCCACTGCCAGCCGATGGGCGGGGCGATGGCGGGGTCGGTGGCGCGCCAGGTCTGGTTCCAGATGCGGAGGGGGAACCAGTAGTTGATGATGGGGACGAACCAGCTGCCGACGGCCCAGCCGGTGCCGAGCTCGAGCGCGGGCTGGAAGGGGAGGAGGTTCCCGGTGATGCGGCGGGTCCAGGTTATGAGGAGGAGGCCGACGGCGATGGCGGCGAGCGAGCCGAGGCCGATGAAGGCGCCGGAGATTTCGAGCGCGTCCCAGTCGTCGGTAGCGGCGCCGGCGAGGCCGAGCCCGGCGGCGATGCCGTAGAGGACGGCCGCGACGGCGGCGGTGATGGAGATGCCGAGCGCGAGGCCGGAGGCGGAGAGGTAGAACCACCGCGGCCCGTAGACCGGCGCAGCCGGCGGCGGGTAGGTCGCGTAGGGGGTTTGGGGCCAGGCCGGGGGCTGAACCGGGGGCTGGCCGTAGCCGGCGGGCGGCGGAGGCGGGGGCGGGGCTCCTGCGGCCGGGGATTCGGGCTGTGCGCCGGGCGCTGCCGGGGCGGGCTGCGGGGATGGGGCGGCGGGGGCGAGGCTGGCGCCGCACTTCCAGCAGAAGGCGGCTCCCTGCGCATTCCAGGCGCCGCAGCGGGTGCAATACATCAGGCGCACCTCCGTGGGATGGGGGAATTGTGGCGTGCGGGCGATGAAGGCGTCACCCGCCGGGCGGCGCGGGCGAGGCGGCGGGCGGCGCGGCGGCCCAGATGCGGGCGTAGGTATCCTGGCGGGCGGTGAGGCCGCGGACGAGGAGGATGGCGAGGAACAGCGTTACCCCAATGCCGCCGCTCAGGATGCCGAAGTAGCTTCCAAACTCGATTGCTGTCCAGTCAGTTGGTTCCAAATACCACTGTTGCGCGACGATGTTGGCCCACCAGACTGCGTGCATCACCCAGTGGAGGTGGCGCCCGGGGAGCCGCTTGTAGTTTCGGCCAATCGGCGGCGGAAGGTTGGGGGAGGTCGCACGCCACGCCTGATTCCACAGCCGGACGGGAAACCAGAGCATGATGATCGGAGTGAAGAACGCCCCGACGGCCCACCCGGTACCGAGTTCGAGGTCCGCACCGAACGGCTTCAGATTACCTGTGACCCGTCGCGTCCAGGCGACGATGAGAACCGCTGTGACCACGGAAAGAAGAGCCGCCACGGCATAGAACGTCAGCACGCCGTCTACTGTCTCCCACGCTTCTTCGTCATCGATTGAAAGCCCAACGAGAGCTGCCAAACCAGACAGGGCCACGGCAATGCCGGCCACGATGGTGATGGCAAGGGAAAGACCCGACGCGGAGCGGTAGACCCAGCCGTCGGCGGAGATGAGGAGCGGCTCGGAGGGACTCCACGCCGGACGCGGGGCGAAACCGGGCGGAGGAGCGGGCTCCGGCGACGGGATGCCCTGCGCCGTTGCGGATTGCGGAAAACCTGGCCCGGTCTGCGGCAAGCTCGACTGGAAAGGGCCCTGAGGAGCGGCCGGACCCACGGCCCGCGCGCCGCAGGCAGCGCAGTAGCGGGCCCCGGCAGGGAGCCCTTCACCGCAGGACGTGCAGTACACGATAGGGCAGACCTCACGACAGCAGGATGACGGCGGGGGAATCTACCACGAGCCCGCGTCAGGTGCTGTCGCGAAGGGCGGCGGGCGAGGCTACCACCAGATCTTGCTTTCGATGTCCTCGGGCAGGTCTTCCCAGTCGGTGGTCCAGAGATTGGAGGAGAGGTATTTCCAGCCGCCATCGGCGAGGAGGCAGACGATGTGCTGTTCGCCTTCGAGGCGCTCGGCGGCCTTGAGGGCGGCTTTGACGACGGCGCCGCAGCTGATGCCGACGAAGAGCCCTTCTTTCTGGGTCAGCTCTTTCGACATGGCGAAGCTGGAGCGGCTATCGACGACGATTTTGCCGTCGAGCACGGTCTCATCGAAGACGGGCGGGATGAAGCCTTCTTCGAGGGCGCGGAGGCCCTGCACGAGGTCGCCGGGGTGGGGCGCGGCGGCGATGACTTTGACGCCGGGCTTCTTCTCCTTGAGGTAGCGGCCGGTGCCAGTGAGGGTGCCGCCGGTGCCGAGGCCGGCGACGAAGACGGTGACTTCGGGCAGGTCGCGGAGGATTTCGGGCCCGGTGGTTTCGTAGTGGGCGCGGGGGTTGGCTTCGTTGCCGTACTGGTAGGGGAAGTAGTACTTGCCGGGGTTGGCTTCGACGATCTCTTTCGCTTTTGCGATGGCGCCGTTGGAGCCGAGTTCGCCGGGGGTGTAGATGATCTCGGCGCCGTAGGCCCGGAGGAGGAAGGTGCGCTCTTCGCTGACGGATTCGGGCATGACGCAGACGACGCGGTAGCCCTTGACGCGGCCGATCATGGCGAGGCCGATGCCGGTGTTGCCGGAGGTGGGCTCGAGGATGGTATCGCCGGGCTTGAGTTCGCCGCGGGCTTCGGCGGCCTCGATCATGTACTTGGCGATGCGGTCTTTGACGGAGCCGGTGGGGTTTTGGCCCTCGAGCTTGGCGTAGAGATGGATGCCCGGCCGGGGGGAGAGCCGGCGCATCTCGACGAGCGGGGTGTTGCCGATGAGTTCGAGGACGGAGCGGTAGAGCGCCATGGCGCGGGGCTTACTGGCCGCCGGCCAGCGCGGGGAGGATATCGAGAACGTCGCCGGCCTTGAGGGCGGTCTCGATGCCGCCGGTGTAGCGGATGTCTTCGTCGTTGAGGTAGATGTTGACGAAGCGGTGGGGCTTGCCATCTGGGCCGTAGACCTGGGCTTTGAAGCCTGGGTAGCGGGCTTCGATGTCGTCGAAGACCTCTGCGACGGTGCGGCCGGCGGCTTCGATGGTTTTCTGGCCGCCGGTGAGCTTCTGGAGGACGGCGGTGACGCGGACGCTGACGGTGGGGGTGGAGGTGCTGGTCATGGCTGGTGGGATGGTCTCCGTTGCTGGGATGCGGGCGCGGGCTCAGCCGCCGAAGGGCGCGGCGGCGTGGGGGATGGGTGCGCCGCAGAAGGCTTCATAGTCGATGAGTTCGTGGATGGTGGGGTTATCGCCGCAGAGCGGGCAGTTGGGGTCGCGGCGGACTTTGACGATGCGGAACTCGAGGGTGAGGGCATCGTAGAGGAGGAGCCGATTCACGAGGGGGTCGCCGATTTCGAGGATGAGCTTGAGGACCTCGGTGGCCTGGATGCTGCCGATGGTGGCGCACATGGCCCCGAGGACGCCGGCCTCGGCGCAGGAGGGCACCATGCCGGGCGGCGGGGGCGCGGGGTAGAGGCAGCGGTAGCAGCCCTTGCCGGGGAGGTAGGTGGTGGCCTGCCCGTCGAACATGAGGATGGAGCCATCGACGAGCGGCTTCTTCAGCAGGTAGCAGGCGTCGTTGACGAGGTAGCGGGTGGCGAAGTTGTCCGCGCCGTTCACGACGATGTCGTACTGGCTGATGATTTCGAAGGCGTTGTCGCTCGTGATCGGGGTCTCGTGGGTGACGACCTCGATGTTGGGGTTGTGGGCGAGGAGGGTTTCGCGGGCGGACTGGACTTTCGGCTTCCCGATGTCGTCGGTCTGGTGGAGGATCTGGCGCTGGAGGTTGGAGCGGTCGACGACGTCGAAATCGACGATGCCGATGGTGCCGACGCCGGCGAGGGCGAGGTAGAGGGCGACGGGGGAGCCGAGGCCGCCGGCGCCGATGATGAGGACCTTCGATTCGATGATCTTGCGCTGCCCGGCGCTGCCGACCTGGGGCATGATGATGTGGCGGCTGTAGCGCTCGACCATCTCGGGGGTGAGGGCGGTGGGGGCGCCGCCGGCGAGGGCGGGGATGACGGCCACTTCGTCGCCTTCGTTGAGCTCGGTGGCTTCGCCGGCGAGGTTTTCGATTTCGACCTGGTTCACGTAGATGTTGATGTGGCGGGCGCGCTCACCGGTGGAGTCGACGAGCTGGGCGCGGAAGCCGGGGAACTGGCGGTCGAGGTCTTCGATGATGTCGCGGACGGTGACGCCGGTGGCGCGGACGCTGGCCCGGTTGCCGACGAGGTGGCGGAACGGGGTGGGGATGTAGACGTTGACTGACACGGGGGTCCTCCTTCGGCTCTGGTCAGCTGGAATATGGTTGCACATAGCAACGCTCCCTGCGCGCGGCGCGGGCGTGGCGGGCGTGGGTTACATGTTGACGCTGAGGTAGCGCTCTCCAGTGTCGCAGATGACGGTGACGACCGTCTTGCCGCCGCCGAGGCGCTCGGCGATTTTGCGGGCGGCGAAGACGTTGGCGCCGGCGGAGATGCCGGCGAGGATGCCTTCTTCGCGGGCGAGGCGCTTCGACCACTGGATAGCGTCCTTGTCTTCGACGCGGATGATTTCGTCGTAGACGGTGCGGTCGAGGACGCCGGGGACGAAGCTGGCGCCGATGCCCTGGATGGCGTGCATGCCGGCGCGGCCGCCGGAGAGGACGGGGGAGCGGGCGGGTTCGACGGCGACGATGCGGACGCGGTCGCCGAGTTCGCTGCGGAGGACGTGGCCGACGCCGGTGATGGTGCCGCCGGTGCCGACGCCGGCGACGAAGGCGTCGATGCGGCCGCCGGTGGCCTCGAGGATTTCGCGCGCGGTGGTGCGGGCGTGGATTTCGGGGTTGGCGGGGTTCTCGAACTGCTGCGGCATGAAGTAGTCGGGGTGTTCGCGGCAGAGCTCCTGGGCGGCGAAGACGGCGCCGGTCATGCCTTCGATGGCGGGGGTGAGGACGAGTTCGGCGCCGTACCGCTCGAGGAGGCGTCGGCGCTCGACGGACATGTCTTCGGGCATGGTGAGGATGAGGCGGTAGCCTTTGACGGCGGCGACGAGGGCGAGGCCGATGCCGGTGTTGCCGGAGGTCGGCTCGACGATGGTGGAGCCGGGCTGGAGGCGGCCGCTGCGCTCGGCCTCTTCGATCATGGCGAGGGCGATGCGGTCTTTGACGGAGCCGCCGGGGTTGAGGCTCTCCATCTTGCCGAGGACGGCGGCGGCGTCCTGGGGGATGACGCGCTTGAGACGGACGAGGGGGGTGCCCCCAATGAGGTCGAGGACGGAATCGGCGATGCGGGGGCGGCCTGGTTCGGCGGTCATATGACCCATCTCCCGGCGGTGGCGGTGGGCTCGCGTTCGAGCAGGTCGGCGAGGGTGTAGGAAGCGAGGATCTCTTCGGTGGCTTTGCGGATGCGCTCCCAGATTTCGCGCTGGCCGCACTGGTGGGGGTGGTCGGTCATCTCGGGCGGTTCATCGAGCCAGGCGACGGGGGAGAGGGAGCCTTCGAGGGCTTCGATGACGTCCTTGACGCTGACCTGGTCGGGCGGGCGGACGAGTTCGTGGCCGCCGGAGGGGCCGCGGACGCTGCGGATGAAGCCGGCTTTGCGGAGGGTTGAGAGGAGCTGGTCGAGGTATTGCTCAGGGATGTGGCGGCGGAGGGCGATTTCGGAGGACTGGAGGGGACCGCCGCCGTAGTTGGCAGCGAGCTCGATGAGGGCGCGGAGGCCGTAGTCGCCGCGGGTGGAAACGCGCATGGTGGCCGGGGTGCCCTCCTTCGGGGAAAGTCGAGTAACTCGCTCAACAATGGTAGGGCGCCGGCGGCGGGGATGCAAGGGAGGGGGCGGGAAGCGGGAGGCGGGAGGCGGGAGGCGGGAAGCGGGAGGCCGGAGGCGGGAAGCGGGAAGCGGGAAGCGGGAAGCGGGAAGCGGGATACGGGAAGCGGGAACCGGGAGGCGGGAGGCGGGAACCGGGAGGCGGGAGACGGGAAGCGTGAGGCGGGAAGCGGGAGGCGGGAGACGGGAAGCGGGAGGCGGGAGGCGGGAGGCGGGAGGCGGGAGGCGGGAAGCGGGAGGCGGGAGGCGGGAGGCGGGAACCGGGGAGGGAGGATAACCTCCAACCTCCAACCTCCGGGTGGGATACTGGGAACGTGGCGCAGCGACGGGATTACTACGCGGAGCTGGAGGTGGCGGCGACGGCGCCGTTCGAGGAGGTGCGGGCGGCGTACCGGCGGCTGGCGCGGGCGCATCATCCGGATGTGAACCCTTCGGCGGAGGCGGCGGAGCGGATGCGCCGCATCAACGAGGCGTGGGAGGTGCTGCGCGACCCGGCGCGGCGGGCCGAGTACGACCGCTCGCGGCCGGCGGGGGCGGCGCGGGCGTTCGCGGGGGCGCGGGGCGGCCGGCCGGGGGCGGCCGGCGCCGCGGGCCAGGGGACTGCGCGGCCGCGGGCGCGGCCAACCGGGGCGGCGCGGCAGGGACCGCGGCCGCGGCCAGCGGAGCCGCCGCCGCAGGACGGCCCGCCCGGCGGCGGGGGCGCGCCGCGCATCGACGGGTCGTTCGACTGGTACGGCTTCCTCGGGGTGCCGCCGGGCGCGTCGCGGGAGGCGGTGCGGCGGGCGATCGCGGACCTCGCCGAGGAGCTGCTGGGCAGCGGCGTCTCGGGCGAGCGGCTGACGAAGCAGCGGCAGCGGCTGCGCGAGGCCTGGGCGATCCTCGGCGATGAGCGGCTGCGGGCGGCGTACGACCGGGCGCGGGAGGAGCACCTGCGGATGACCGGCGCGGCCGGGGACGGGGCGCGGGACGAGGCTGCGCGTGAGGGCGGGCGCGTGCCGGCGGGCTGGCGGCAAGGGCCGCTTGCGGTGGGCGGGCTGACGGTGGAGGCGGGGGCGGACCTGCGTGGCGCGGACCTCCGCGGCGCCGACCTGCGGGGGCTGGACCTCGCGGGCTGCGACCTGCGGGGGGCGCTGCTGACCGGCGCGAACCTGGAGGCGTGCTCGCTGCGGCGGGCGCACCTGGAGGGGGCGCGGCTCGACGGGGCGCTGCTGCGCTGGGCGGACCTTTCGCATGCGCGGTGCGAAGGCGCGAGCCTGCGGCAGGCGGACCTCGGCGAGGCGGCGCTGGCGGGGACGGTGTTCGCGCGGGCCGACCTTACGGGCGCGACCCTCGAAGGCGCGGTCGGGCCGGGGGTGAATTTCGAGTTCGCGAACCTCGCGAGGGCGGATTTTTCGGGGGCGCTGGTGACGCCGGCGCTCATCGCGCGGGGGCGGCTGGAGTCGACGGTGTTCCCGGACGGGAGTGTGCGCGGCTAGCGGCGGGGGCGGATGGTGATGTGCCCGGCGGTGAGGGCGGAGGGTGCGGCGCCGGCAGGGCGCGCGGGGCGGAGGACGCGCCCGAGGCGGGCGAGGGCGCGGGCCCAGCGGCGGAGAAGCCGGCCGAGGGAGAGGTCGAGGCCGAGGCCGGGGGAGCGCATGGCCGGGGCGCCGGCACGCTCCCGGGGCGCGGAGGGCTGGCCCGCCATCCGTTCGTAGGCGCGGAGGAGGGCGTTCCGGCGTTCGAGCCGGTCGGCGGGGGCAGCGCCGGCCTCGGTCGCGGTCTCGGGGCCGGCGTGCAGGCGGCCGTCTTGCTGGAGGAGCCACCGTTCGCGGACGGAGACGGGCAGGACGAAGCGCGTGGTATCGATTTCGGTGAAGGTGGCGCTGGCCTCGCGGATCTGTTCGAAGCTGGGGACGTAGTTCTTCGCCATCGGGCCGCCCTTGAGGTGGATGGTGTGGAGGCGGATCCAGCGCGGGATGGAGGGGATGGCGTAGGACTCGACGTCGGAGATGAGGAGAAGCTCGGTGGGCGAGGGTTCGAAGCCGGAGCGGTCGCGGCCGACGGCGTCGAGTTCGCCGATGTCGCCGATGGCGGTGGCGAGGGTGACGCGCATGTCGGTGGAGCCGTCGGGCGTGACGGCGAGGACGCGCCGGGCGAGGGCAGGGAAGTCGCCGGGCGCGAGGCAGTCGGTCCGCGGGTGGACGCGGTTGGCGAAGGTGCGGAAGTAGATGCGGGCGCGCTCTTCGCAGGCGGTGATGAGGTAGGCGAGGACGAGGCCCTTGGCGAACTCGAGCTTGTTGGCGTCGCGCATGGAGTTGGAGACATCGAGGAGGACGTAGACGCGCTGGCGGCGGCGGAGCTGGGGCGGGGTTTTGAGGACGCGCTCTTCGGTGACCTCGTCGTAGTCCTCTTCGGCGGGGCCGGGGTCGACGTGGTAGAGGGCGTTGACGTCGCCGGAGAGGAGGCGGAACTCGAAGATTGCCGGGTCGAGGTCGCGCATGAGGAGGTCGGGCATGGTGACCCGGGGAAGGTCGTCGAGGTGGCGGAGGGGCTGGATGCGGGTATCGGGCTGGACGGGGTAGACGATGCGGTGCTTGCGTTCGCGGCGCTCGATGGTTTCGTATTCGGGGCGCTGGGGGCGGACGAGGCGCTGGACCTCATCGGGGAGGTCGATGCCGGGGAGGGGGAGGCCTTCGCGGAGGGTGCGGGCGATGTTGAGGATGCGGAGCCACTCGGGCGGGAGGGCGTCGGCGGTTTGGCCGACGAGGTCGAGGATGCCCCAGGAGCGGTAGAGCGCTTCGAGGTCGGCCTGGAGGGCGGCGGCCCGGGCGGCTGGAGATGCGCCGGCGAGGTCGGCTGCGGACTCAGGCATCGGCGTGCTCTTCGACTTCTTCGAGGATTTCTTCGCGGAGGGCGTTGACGCGCGGGTTGGCGATCTCCCGGCCGCGGAGCGCCTGGAGGAAGGTGTCGATGGTGACGTCGTGCCAGCTGGACTTGCCGATGAGGGCGAGGACGAAGCGGATGAGGCCGCGGTGGGCGGGCTGGGCTTCGAGGGGGATGCCGTGGAGGTAGAGGTGGAAGGACTGGGCGATGGCGGTGAGTTCGCGGACGGTTTCGAGGTCGGCCTCGGTGTAGCCGGCGAGGGTGGACTGGAGAGCCTCGGCGAAGATGTCCTGGCCGGGGTCGTGGAGGGCGCGGTCGTTGCCGGGGATGATGGTGAGGACGAAGCGGAGGGCGGCGAGGTCGGACTTTTCGACGCGGTCGCGGTGGTGGAGGAGAGCGGAGGCGTTGAGGACGTCGCGGCAGGCGGCCTTGGTCCGGGGCGAGACGTAGCCGTCGGTCGGCGGGCGGGCGCCGTTGGCGGCCCCGGCGCGGGCGGCGTGGCGGGCGAGGTAGGCCTCGATGAGTTCGTTCTTGAGGAAGAGGATGTCGTGGGGGGCGTCGATCTGCCGGTCCGGGTGGTCGCCGAGGGTGATGCTGGAGAGCTCGCGCAGGGCTTCGAGCGGGATGCGGTGCTCGGGCGGGAGGGCGCGGCCGTGGTGGCGGGCGTAGGCGAGGTCGATGAGGATGTCGTTGAGGGCATCGCCGGCCGGGTCGATGGAGGCTTTGAACATGAAGCGGTCGAGGATCGGCTCGGAGATGGCGGAGAACTTGAGGTGGTTGGTCATGGCGAGGGCGGTATGGAGGCGGGCGTCCTCCTGCTGTTCGCCCTGCTGGAAGCGGCGTTCGTTGAGGATGCCGAGGATCGCCTCGAGGACGACATCGTTGGCGTTCATGAATTCGTCGAGGTAGGCGAAATCGGCGGTGACGAGAGAGTGGGCAGTATCGTGCCAGAGGCGGCCTTCGTGGAACTGCTTGAGGTCGAGGCCGCCGAGGATGGTTTCGAGGCGGGTGCCCTGGGAGAACTGGGCTTTGAAGACGTCGCCTTCGAAGTGGCTGAAGACGCTGTCGCCGTAGAGGGATTTGCCGGTGCCGGCGCGGGAGATGAGGAGCTGGTGGCGGCGCGTGAGGAGAGCGAGGGCGGTCTGCTGGAGGAGCTGGGAGCGGCCGGGGAGGGCTTCGGAGACGCGGAGGAGGGCACCCTTGAGGGCTTCGACGGCGCGGGGCACATCGAGCTGTTCGCCGCGGTAGTGGTAGGGGCGGCCATCAGCGGGGATGAGGAGGCTCGAGGGGTCGCGCATTGCGTGCCTCGCGGTTCGGGGCGGCCGGGGCCGACACCGTCTGCGCATACGATACACCAGATAGGCGGCTTCTATCGTTTCCGGGCTGTGTCACGGGTGTTGCTTACGGCACGATTCGCTATGCTTCTGGCAGTCTTTCGCCGAAAGCGAAATATCGGGGGCGCCGAATGGAACCGTGGGAAGAAGAACTGGTTGCGAAGGTGCGCGAGCTGGCGCGGGGGCCATGGCAGGAGCGGGCTGCAGTGTACGACCGGGAGGGGCGCTTCCCGCGGGAGAACATCGATGAGATGCTGGAGCTGAAGGTGCCGTCGATGGCGCTGGGGCCGGAGCTGGGCGGGCTGGGCATCAGCGCGGAGGGCCAGATGCGGGTGATGGAGGAGGTGGCTTACGGGGACGGGTCGACGGCGGTGGCGCTGAACATGCACGTGCTGGTGGCGAGCTTCCTCGAATCGATGCCGCCGTTCGAGCGGCGGAACCGGGTGCTGGCGGATATCGGGAAGAACGGGGCGCTGATCTGCGGGCCGGGGTCGATCCCGACGGGGCAGCTGGACAACCGGCAGGCGGGCTTCCGCTTTCGCGACGAGGGCGACACGGTGGTGCTGAACGGGCGGGCCGGCTTCGCGAGCATGAGCGACGGCGCGAAGTACGCGCTCATCGGGGGGCAGCTGGAGAAGCCCGAGGGGCAGGAGCCGGACGTGGTGATTTCGATCCCGGAGCTCACGACGCCGGGGATCCGCGTGCTGGGGAACTGGGATGCGATGGGGCTGCGGGGGACGGCGAGCCACGACATCGTGGCCGAGGAGGCGCGGCTGCCGAAGTCGGAGGTGCTGATCATCCCGGCGGCGATGCTGCGGATGGTGCTGGAGGCGCAGGCGAAGGTGGTGAACGTGCAGAGCCAGATGCGTGCGCGGGGGGCGCTGGGCATCCTCGCGATCTGGCTGGGGCTGGCGCAGGCGGCATTCGACTTCACGGTGGGGTACGTGAAGGAGCGGCACGGCTACCTCGCGGGGCCGATGGCGGCGGTCGGGGCGACGCAGCCGGGCTACCGGGCGGACCAGCCGTGGGCGCAGTTCGCCATCGGAAACATGGACCACTGGCTGGAGACTGGCCGGATCGTGCTGTACGAGGCGACCCGGCGGCTGGAGACGCCGTTCGAATCGCCGCAGGCGTTCACGCGCTACCTGGTGCGGACGGTGTACCACCTGCGGCGGATGAGCGAGGAGGTATCGATGGGGGCGATGCGGGTGTGCGGGGCGCATGCGTACGTGAAAGTGCGGCCGCTGGAGCGGATTTTCCGCGACATGGTGGGCGGGAACGTGATGGCGTGGAAGACGGACGAGCTGCAGCACTCGCTCGGGCTGGCGGCGCTCGGGCGGGAGATCACCTTCGTGGGGCCCGCCGGCACCTGAGACGGGCCGTTCCCTCCTTTGGCGCCCCGCGCTGACGGCCGGCCCCTGGCCCGGGCAGCGCGGGGCGCGATGTTTGTGCAGGGGCGTTGACCGCCCGGCAGTCGGCGCCCGTAGACTCGGGAGGAGGCTGCGAGACGCGGCGCTCGAAGGAGGCTGGCGATGGAGACGGCGCTCGAGACTGCAGTCCGGGAGGTGGCTGACTGGCTGCGGGAGAGCCGGTCGACGGTGGTGCTGACCGGCGCGGGGATCAGCACGGAATCGGGCATCCCGGATTTCCGGGGGCCGAACGGGCTCTGGACGAAGAACCCGGGCGCGGAGAAGGCGGCGACGCTCCAGACCTACCTCGCGGACCGCGAGGTGCGCGTACGGGCGTGGCGGGGCCGGGTGGAGGGCGGCCTCTGGACGGACGCGGAGCCGAACGCGGGCCACCTCGCGCTGGCGGAGCTGGAGCAGAAGGGGAAGCTGGACCTCCTCATTACGCAGAACATCGACAGCCTCCACCTGAAGGCGGGGAATTCGCTCGAGCGGATGGTGGAGATCCACGGCAACCTGCGAGAGTTCGTCTGCATGGGCTGCGGCGAGCGGGGGCCGATCGAGCGGGTGCTGGAGCGGGTGCGGGCGGGGGAGGATGACCCGCCCTGCCGGCGGTGCGGCGGCATCCTGAAGTCGGCGACGATTTCGTTCGGGCAGAACCTCGTGGCGGAGGATTACGCGCGCTCGGAGCGGGCGGCTGCGCGGTGTGAGCTGTTCCTCGCGATCGGGACGTCGCTGACGGTGTACCCGGTGGCGTACCTGCCGGAGGTGGCGCTGCGGAACGGGGCGCGGCTCGTGATCATCAACGCGCAGGAGACGCCGTACGACGGGCTGGCGCACGCGATCATCCGGGAGCCGATCGGGCAGGTGCTGCCGCGCATCGTCGCAGCGGTGTAGCGAACACGGTTCGGCGGTTTCTGGTAGGCTCGCGCGCGGAGTTTGCGCGGGGGTTTTCGCCATGGCCGTTCTCGAAACGTCGTCGCCGACCGACCTCGGGCTGGACCCGGCCCGGCTCGGCTACCTCGATGAGCACCTGCGGCGGTACGTCGATTCGGGCCGGCTGGCGGGGACGCTGGTGCTCGTTTCGCGCGGGGGCGAAATCGGCCACCTCGCGGCGTACGGGATGGCGGACCGGGAGCGGGGCGTGCCGATGCGGGAGGACACGATCTTCCGCATCTATTCGATGACGAAGCCGCTGACGTCGGTGGCGCTGATGCAGCTGTACGAGCGGGGGCTGGTGCAGCTGGACGACCCGGTGGAGAAGTACATCCCTGAGTGGGCGAACCTGCGGGTGTACGTGATGGGAAGCGGGCCGACGCTGGTGACGAAGCCGGCGAGCCGGCCGATGACGGTGCGCGACCTGCTCACCCACCAGAGCGGGCTGACGTACGGGTTCCTCGAGCGGACGAACGTGGATGCGATGTACCGGGAGCGGAAGGTCGGCACGGTAGAGCTGAACGGGACGCTGCGGGGGATGGTGGAGGCGCTGGCGGAGCTGCCGCTGGAGTTTTCGCCGGGCGAGCACTGGAACTATTCGGTTTCGACGGATGTGTGCGGCTACCTCGTCGAGGTAATCAGCGGGGAGCGGTTCGACCAGTACCTCGCGCGGCACATCATCGAGCCGCTGGGGATGCGGGACACGGCGTTCTGGGTGCCGCCGGAGAAGCGGGAGCGGTTCGCGGCCTGCTACGGCTGGGGGCCGAAGGGGATCCGGCTCATCGATGACCCGGCGGAGAGCGCCTACCTGCAGGAGCCGACCTTCTTCTCGGGCGGCGGCGGGCTCGTCTCGACGATCGGCGACTACTTCCGGTTCTGCAAGGCGCTGCTGAACGACGGCGAGCTGGACGGCGCGCGCATCATCGGCCGGAAGACGCTGGAGCTGATGACGGAGAACCACCTGCCGGACGGGAAGGACCTCGCGACCCACGCGCTCGGGCGGTGGGCGGAGACGACGTTCGCGGGGATCGGCTTCGGGCTCGGGTTTTCGGTGACGCTGGACCCGGCGAAGGCGCAGATTTCGGGGACGCCGGGCGAGTATTCGTGGGGCGGGGCGGCGAGCACGACGTTCTGGATCGACCCGCTGGAGGACCTGATCGTCGTCTTCATGACGCAGCTGATGCCTTCGAACGCGTACAACATCCGGCGCGAGCTGCGGGCGATCGCGTACTCGGCGCTGGCCGAGTAGGGCGGGTCAGCCGCGGAGGGCGGCCTCGTACCGTTCGAGGATGCGGGCGAGCTCGGTTTCGGGGGTCGCGGTACCACGCAGCCGCGAGCACGCGGTGGAGGTTCCAGCCCATGCGGCGGAGAACAGCCGGGTTGCCGACCTCGCGGTCGCGGCAGGCGGGGACGGCCCGGTAGCCGGGGCCGTCGCATTCGATGCCGAGGACGTACCGCTCCGGGTCGCCGGGGTGGGCGAGGGCGAGGTCGACGGTGTAGCCACCGGCGCCGACAGCAGGGACGACGCGGAGGCCGCGCGCTTCGAGGGCGGCGCGGAGGGCCTGTTCGAAGGGGCCGGGCTGGCGCGGGGTGAAGCGGCCGCTGGCCTGGAGGGCGGGCAGGCCGCGCTCGGCGTAATCGAGGTAGTCGCGGAGGCGGAGGGCGCCGGTGGAGGTTGCGCGGGCCGGGTCGATATCGGCGGCGCGGAGGGATGAGACGACGATGGTCTTCCAGCGGGCGCGGGTGATGGCGACGTTGAGGCGGCGCTCGCCCTTCTCCTGGCCGATGGGGCCGAAGTTCATGATGAGGCGGCCGTCGGCATCGCGGCCGTAGCCGACGCTGAGGATCATGACGTCGGATTCGTCGCCCTGGACGGTTTCGAGGTTGCGGACGGTGCCGCCTTCGTCGAGCCAGCGGCGGATGACGGGGTCGGCGAGGGCGGCTTCTTCGGCCTGGCGGAGGATCTCCTGCTGCTGAGCGATGGACATGGCGGTGATGGAGACCTGGCGTTTGAACCCGGAGGCCTCGAGCTCCTGGCGGAGGAGGGCGAGGCAGCGGGCGGCCTCGGCGGGGTTGGCGCGGGTGGCGCCGCGGCCGTAGGCGGCATCGGCGACGTATTCGAAGCGGACGCCGGATTCGGGGCGGGAGCCCCAGGCATCCGGGTAGGCGACGAGGCGGCCGTCGTAGAAGTGGACGTTGGAGAAGGCGATGAGGGTCTCGTCGCGGCTGCGGTAGTGGGCCTGGAGCATGGTGGAGGGGAGGGCGGGCGCGGCTTCGTCGAGGATGCTTTCGAAGGTGACCTCGTCCTCCTCGAGGGCGCCGTTCTCGCCGAGGTCGCGGCTGAAGAAGCTGGTCGGCGGCATCTGCTTCGAGTCGCCGACGATGATGGCCTGGGGCGCGAGGCTGAGGGCGACGGCCATATCGGCGGTGGGCACCATGGAGGCTTCATCGAGGATGACGCAGTCGAAGCGGTAGGTGCGGGACTCATCGCCGTGGCAGAGGTACTGGGCGGCGGCGAGGGGGGCTCATGAGGAGGCAGGGCTTGAGGAGCTGGACGGCCTCGCGGGTGGTGCCGAGCATCGTGCGGAGCGCCGGGCGGCGCTTCGCGCGGTGGTACTTCGCGAGCTGCTGCATGGCGGGGGTGCGGGGCGCGAGGCTGCGGCGGCGGGCGCGGAGCCGGGCGAGGGCGTCGGCACGGGCGGCGCCGATGAGCTCCTGTTCGAGACGGGCGAGCGATTCGGTGAGGCGCTCGTGCTGGGAGGGTGTGAGGGGCTGCGCGGCGGCGATGGCGGCTTCGGCCCAGGCGGCGAGGATGGAGGCGCGGGCGGCGGCTTCGAGGCGGCCGCGCGCGGAAGGGTCGCGGAGGAGGGCGACGGCCGGGGCGCGCATGCCGAGCCGCTCCAGCTCGGCGAGGGCGTCGGCGGCCTCGGCGAGGGCGTGCCAGTGGTCGAGGCCGGGGATGAGCGCCGCGGCCCATTCGGCGGCGTGGGCGATGGGACCGCCGAGCGGGTGCTCGCTGCCGAACGCCGGCGCGAGGAGGCTGACATCGGCCGCGTACTGCCCGGCGAGGCTGCGCAGGCGGGCGGCGCGCTCGGCCGCATCCGGGACCGGCTGGAAGCCGACGCGGCGGGCGGCACCGGCAGCCGAACGGGCGCGGTAGTAGCCCGGGGCGAGGAAGCGGAGCGGAGAGGCGGCGCGGCGCTGGAGCGCGGGGAAGGCTTCGAGGTGAGCGGCGGCCGCGGCCAGGTCCGCCGGGGTGCGGGCGTCGGGGTCCGGGGCGCCGGGCGCGAGGGCGCCTTCGAGCGCGGCGTGCGCGGCGGCGTGCGCGGCGGCGATGCGCTCCAGCGCGGCGCGGAAGGCGGCCGGGTCGGCAGCGCCGGGGCCGCGGAAGGCCGACCATGGACCGGCGAGGGCCTCGAGCGCGCCCCCGGGCAGACGGTCGAGGCGGGCGAATTCGGCGGCGACGTCGTCGAGCCAGTAGCGGCTGCAGGTCTCGAGGGGCGGGATGCCGGCGAGCTGGCGGCGGTCGGCGCGGGAGGCCTCGGCAAGGCCGATGAGGTCGTAGAGGGTCGTCCAGCCGCCGTCGCCGAGGGGGCGGGCCATGGCAGCGGCGTGGGCATTCAGCCGCTGGCGGACCTCGGCGACGCGAGCCGGGAGGTCGGCAGGGGGCGGTGCCGGCGGCGGCCCGGCATCGAGCGTCTCGATGATCTCGCGGATGACCGCGGCTTTGGTATCGGCGCGGGCGCCGGCGCCGGCGTTGATGGCGAGATGGAGGCATGCTTCGCCGAGGCCGGCTTTCTGGAGGTTTTCGAGGACGACTTCGCGGGCGACGCGCTTCTCGGCGACGAAGAGGACGGTCTTGCCGGCGGCGAGCAGTTCGGCGGCGATGTTGGTGATGACCTGGGACTTGCCGGTGCCGGGCGGGCCTTCGATGACGAAGCTCTGGCCGGCGGCGGCCATGGCGACGGCTTCGAGCTGGTAGGCGTCGGCGTCGATGACGATGTGGAGGCTGCCGGGCGGGATGCGCTCATCGACCGGGGGGCGGGGCGCGGCAGGCTCGGCGGCCGGCGGTTCGCCGCCGTCAGGGGGCAGTTCGCCGGTGAGGCGGGCGATGACGGGGCTCGCGGCGAGCCGGGCCGCGCTCCGCTCGAGCTCTTCGACCATGGCGAGCTTGGCGAAGGCGAAGACGTCGACCGCTGGATCGTCCGCTTCGGCGGACCAGCCGTCCTGGGCGGCGATGGCGGCGCGGACGGCGGCGAGGTAGGCCTCGAGGCCGTCGAAGAGGGGTTCGCCGTCCTCGTTTTCGAAGGCCGGGAGCCGGATGCCGAACTGGGCGCGGAGCACGTAGGCGAGCGAGGGATTCACTTCCGGCGCATCGTCGTCGGCGGGGGCGAGGCGGATGACGCGGGCGGCGCGGTCGATGTCGAGGTCGACCGGGACGAGGATGAGCGGGGAGCGGAGGCGGTGGCCGTCGGCATCGACCCAGTCGAGCCAGCCGAGGGCGAGGAAGAGGACGCGGATGCCCTGTTCGCGGTCGGCTTCGCGGGCGCGATCGAGGAGGCGGCGGGCGGCATCGAAGGCGGCGCGGGCGCGGTCGTCGTCGGCCGGGTTCGGGGCGTCGGGAGCGAACTGGCGGGCGGTCAGCTCGAGGGCAGATTCCTCGGCGAGGAGGGCCTGCCAGAGCTCTTCCGGGCCGAGCGGGAGGGCGAGGGTGTTGCGGGCGGGGCGGTAGTTGATGCCGCGGTTGCGGCGGGAGACATCGAGGAGCTGCTGCTTCCAGCGTTCGATGCGCTGGCGGAGGAGGGGGCTGACCTGCGGCGGCTGGGGCGCGGGCTCGCGGCCGCGGAAGCCGAAATCGACGACGGGTTCGCTGCCCACGGGGTTCGATTATAGGCGGGCGGGTGCCGGGGGACGGGCCAGCGGCCCCGGCGGAGCCGGCCGACCGGCGGTAGCGGGCTGGATGCCGCGACGGCACACTCCGGGGAGACCGGCGAGGGGGACGGCGATGTCACGCAGCAGGAGGCAGGCGGCTGCCTGGGCGGCCGCGTACGTGCTCATCATCGCGGCGATGCCGTGGATTGCGGCGGTGGACCACGACCGGCGGGGGCGGGAGTTCCTGCTGGAGTTCTCGGTGGCGCTGGGGTTCATCGGGCTGGCGATGATGTGGCTGCAGTTCGCGCTGACGGCGCGGTTCCGGTGGATTGCGCCGGGCTCGGGGCTGGACACGCTGATGCAGCTGCACCGGCAGGCGGGCATTTCGGCGTTCGCGCTGGTGGTCGCGCACCCCGTGCTGGCAATAGCGGCGGACGACCGGTTCGTCGATTTCCTCGACCCGCGGGAGGGGCTGGCGCGGGCGGGCGCGCTGTGGGTCGCGATGCTGGCGCTGGCAGCGATCCTCGTGACGAGCCTGTGGCGGCGGGCGCTGGGCATCCCGTACGAGTGGTGGAGGCTGGCGCACGCGGTGCTGGCGACGGTCATCGTGTTCATCGGGCTGGTGCACATCCTCCGCGTGGGGGTGTACATCGATGACTGGTGGAAGCGGGCGCTCTGGACGGGGCTGACAGCCGGGGCGATCGGCCTGCTGGGCTACACGCGGGTCGTGCGGCCTTGGCGGATGGGCCGGCGGCCGTGGCGGGTGGCGGAGGTGCGGCGCGAGCCCGGCAGTTCGTGGACGGTGGCGCTGGAGCCGGCGGGCCACGCCGGGCTGCGGTTCGAGGCCGGGCAGTTCGCGTGGGTGACCATCGGGGCGAGCCCGTTTTCGCTGGAGCAGCACCCGTTCTCGTTCGCCTCCAGCGCGGAGCGGCGGGACCGGGTGGAGTTCACGATCAAGGAGCTGGGCGACTGGACGGCGCGCATCGGGCAGGTTCGGCCGGGGACGCGGGCGTACCTCGATGGGCCGTACGGGGCGTTCACGCTCGACCTGGGTTCGGAGCGGGGGGTCTTCATCGCCGGCGGGGTGGGCATCACGCCGATCATGAGCATCCTCCGGACGTGGCGCGACCGGGGCGACGGGCGGCCGATGGCGCTGCTGTACGCGGCCGGGAGCCTCGAGGGGATGGTGTACCGGGAGGAGCTGGAGCGGATGGCGGCAGAGCGGCCGCTGGAGCTGATGCTCTTGCCGCGGGAGGCGCCGGCAGGCTGGACCGGGCAGGCGGGGCTGCCGACGGCCGCGACCGTGGAGCAGCTCGTGGAACGGTTCGGGACGAAGGGGACGCAGTACCTCGTCTGCGGGCCGCCGCCGCTGATGGACCTCGCGGAGCGGACGCTGCTGGCGCGCGGCGTGCCGGCGGCGCAGATTCGCGCGGAACGGTTCGATATCGCCTAGAGGAGGGGCCGGCATGCCGCACTACTTGAGGACACGGCGGATGATGATCGTGCTGACGGCGCTGCTGGTGGTGATGGCAGCAGCGTTCGGCTGGTGGCGGTCCGAAGACGAGACGGGGCGGAACGCCGGGCCGGGGCCGCGGGCGGGGCAGGAAGAGCGGCGGGGGGCGGCGCCGGCGGGCGATGGGCCGGGGTGGTTCGAAGCGGACCGGGGGTGAGCGCGCCCGGGCGGCTAGTTCGGCCGGTAGTCGAGGCCGGCCTTCGCGAGGAAGTCGGCCAGTTCGGCTTCGCGGAGTTCGCCGGCGCGCATGGCGAGGAGCGTGCCGTCCGGTCCGATGAGGAAGGTGGTCGGCATGCCGGGGATGCGGTAGTGGCTGGCCACCGAGCCGTTCGCATCGAGCAGGGCCGGGTAGTCGGCGCCGAGCTCATCGAGGATGCCGACGGCTTTTTCCGGGGGTTCGAGGTAGTCGACGCCGAGGATTTCGAGCTGGCCGCCGAGCGCCTCGCGGGCGGCGAGGAAGGCGGGGATTTCGCGCCGGCAGGGGTCGCACCAGCTGGCGTACCAGTTGAGGAGCACGACCCTGCCGCGGAAGTCGGAGAGTTTGCGAACGACGGACGTATCGCGGGCATCGACGAGGGCGAAGTCGGGCGCGGGCTTGCCGATTTCGGGGCGGTCGGGGACGAGCGGGCCGGTGTTGGGGTAGACGGTGGGGAGGGCAGGGCTCCCGGGCGCCGCGGCCTCATCAGGGGCGAGGGCGAAGAAGTAGATGCCGGCGCCGATGGCGAAGACGGCGGCGAGGCCGAGGGCGACGTAGCCGGCGAGCTGGCGCGGGCGCGAAGGGGGCGCGCTGGTCATCGCTTCGAGTGTACCGGCCGGGGGAGTTGGACGCCCCGGGGTTTCCGTTCCCTTTCCGTTAACACGCCGTCGTAGGATGGAAGTACGCAATGGCCGCCGTGAGCGAACGCCACCCGAAAGTCCTGGTCGTCGAAGACGAAGAGTCCCTGCTCTTCACCCTCGCGCACAATCTGAAGCGCGAGGGCTACCAGGTGCTGACCGCAGCGCGGGGGGACGACGGGCTGCGGCTGGCGCGGGAGAAACACCCGGACCTCATCGTGCTGGACGTGATGCTGCCGGGCATCGACGGCATCCAGGTCTGCCGGATGCTGCGGCGGGATTCGGACGTGCCGATCATCATGCTCACGGCGCTCGGCGGGGAGGGGGACCGGGTGGCGGGGCTCGATACGGGCGCCGACGACTACATGGCGAAGCCGTTCGGGATGCGGGAGCTGATGGCGCGGATCCGGGCGCTGCTGCGCCGGTCGGGGCCGCGGGCCGCGCCGGACTTAGGCCCGAGCGTCATCGTCTCGGGCGACCTTGCGCTGGACCGGGAGCGGCGGGAGGTGACGCGGAACGGGCGGGTGCTCCGCATGAAGCCGAAGGAATTCGAACTCCTGCTATTCTTCGCGCAGCACCCGGGTAAGGTGTTCTCGCGGGAGCAGATCCTCGATGACGTGTGGGGCTACGACTTCTACGGCGGGCCGCGGACGGTGGACGTGCATGTGCGCTGGCTGCGCCAGAAGATCGAGGACGACCCGGCGAACCCGACCCGGCTGCGGACGATCCGGGGGAGCGGCTACCTCTTCGAAGGCTGAGCGATGAGCCGGGACCTCGCGGCGCGGGGCGCGGGGATCGCGCTGCTGGCGGCGGTCGTCGGCTTCCTCGCGGGGCTGGTGAGCGACGGGCCGGGCGTGCGGGAGCTGCTGGCGTTCGGTGCGACGGCGGCCGCGGGCGCGGCGGCGGGGTACTTCGCGTTCTGGCGGCCGTCGCGGGCCGTGCGGACGGTGGTGGAGGCGGCAGAGCGGATTTCGGAAGGCGAGCTGGCGCAGCGGGTGCCCGATGAGCCGGGGCCGGCCGGCGAACTCACGCGGGCGTTCAACGTGATGGCGGGCCGGGTGGCGACGCTGTTCGAGAGCGTGGCCTTCGAACACGCGCGGCTCGAGGCGGTGTTCGACGCCTCGTCGGACCCGATGGCGGCGCTGAGCGCGGACACGACGGTGCGGTTCCTGAACCCTGCGGCGACGGCGCTCTTCCAGATGCCGATGGCGGACGCGATCGGCCGGCGGCTCATCGAAGTGGCGCGGGACTACGAGCTGGAGGCGCTGGTGCGGCGGGCGGTGCAGGAAGGGCGGGGGCAGACGGCGATCATCAGCTTCGGGACGGGGCGGGTGCCGCTTCGCGCAGCGGCCCTGCCGATTCGTGAGGGCGGCGACTGGGCGGTGCTGCTGATTTTGACGGACCTGACGGAGGTGCAGCGGCTGGACCAGGTGCGGCGGGACTTCGTGAGCAACGTCTCGCACGAGCTGCGGACGCCGCTGGCGTCGATCCGGGCGCTGGTGGAGACGCTGGCCGACGGGGTGGAGCCGGAGGAGGCGCCCGAGTTCTACGCGCGCATCCTGCGGCAGGTGGACCGGCTGACGACGCTGGTGAACGAGCTGCTGGACCTCTCGCGGATCGAATCAGGGGCGATCCAGCTGAAGCCGGAGCGGGTGGCGGTCGGGCAGCTGCTGGCGGAGGCAGCCGGCCTGCTGCAGACGCGGGCGGAAGCGGGCCACGTGACGATCGTGGTGGAGGGGACGGAGCTGGAGGTGGAGGCCGACCGGGCGGCGCTGCTCCGGGTGGCGACAAACCTGCTGGACAACGCCGTGAAGTGGTCGCCGCCGGGCGGCCGGGTGTGGGTGACGGCGCGGGACGAGGGCGACCTCGTGGCGATTACGGTGCGGGACGAGGGGCCGGGCATCCCGGAGCAGGACCAGCCGCGGGTGTTCGAGCGGTTCTTCAAGTCGGATGCCTCGCGGGCGAACGCGGGGGTGGGGCTGGGGCTGGCGATCGTGAAGCACCTGGTGCGGGCGCACAGCGGGACGGCGACGGTGGCGAGCCGGCCGGGGGAGGGAGCGGCGTTCACGGTGCGGCTGCCGAAGCGGTTCATCGGGCGGCGGCGCGCGCCGATGGGGTGAGGGGGAGGCGGTGGCGCGGCTGGCGCCGCGGGGGATGGCTGGCCGGCTGCGCCGGCGGTGGCGCGGCTGGAGCCGCGGGGGATGGCTGGCCGGCTTCGCCGGCGGCGCCGCGGGATGCCGCCGCTCCGCGGCGGCGGTGGGAGTGGGGCGGGAACCGGGAGGCGGTGCATTCGAACGTCCGGGTGGGCATCCCGGCCCTCCGCGGGCACGGAGGCCCGCGACTACGGTGGTGGGGGTTGGGAGTTGGGAGGTGGGAGACCTGGCGGAGGGGGATTCTCCCTTTCTCCCTTTCTCCCTTTCTCCCTTTCTCCCTTTCTCCCTTTCTCCCTTTCTCCCTTTCTCCCTTTCTCCCTTTCTCCCTTTCTCCCTTTCTCCCTTTCTCCCTCCTCCCTTCTCGCTATACTCCGCGCGATGGCCGAGCCGGTGCTGTACGAGGAGCGCGACGGGATCGCGGTGGTGACGCTGAACCGCCCGGAGAAGCTGAACACGCTGAACGAGGCGGTCATCCAGGGGATCGCGGATGCGGTGGAGCGGGCGACGGCGTCGGCGGCGGTCTCGGCAATCGTGCTGCGGGGGGCGGGGCGGGTGTTCACGGCAGGATACGACCTGAATCCCGGCGCCGGCGGCGTGCCCTGGCCGCGGCGGTTCGATGCGCCGCACCCGGAGCCGCGGCCCGGCGCCTGGGACCCGGTGCGCGACCTCCAGTTCATGGGCCACAACATGCGGCGGTTCATGACGCTCTGGGAGTGCCCGAAGCCGGTCATCGCGCAGGTCCACGGCTATGCGCTGGGCGGCGGGACGGACCTGCTGCTCTGCGCCGACCTGATCTTCATGGCGGAGGACGCGATCATCGGCTACCCGCCGTCGCGGATTTACGGGACGCCGACGACGATGCTCTGGGTCTACCGGCTGGGGCTGGAGCACGCGAAGCAGTTCCTGCTCTCGGGGGACCAGATCGACGCGGCGACGGCCTACCGGATCGGGCTCGTTTCACACGTGTACCCGGCGGAGGAGCTGGCGGAGCGGACGGAGGCGTACGCGCGGCGGTTCCGGAACATCCCGGCAAACCAGCTGGCGCTCAACAAGCTGCTCATCAACCAGGCGTTCGAGAACATGGGGCTGCGGACGACGCAGCTGCTGGGAACGCTGTTCGACGGCATCACGCGGCACACGGAGGAGGCGCTGCGCTGGGTGGAGAGCTTCCGGGAGCTGGGCTTCCGGGAGACGATCCGGCGGCGGGATGCGCCCTTCGGCGACTACGGCGAACGGCCGCGGGACGAGCGGGGCTGAATCCCGTCCGGCGGGTCAGTCGGCGAAGCGGACGACGGGGGAGGTTCGGCCCCAGAGCTCTTCGAGCCGGTAGTACTCGCGCTGGTCGGCGGTGAAGAGGTGGACGATGATGTCGCCGAAATCGAGGAGCACCCAGCCGGACTCGGGCGAGCCTTCGCGGTGGCGGAGCGGGATGCCCTTCGGGCCGAGGTCGCGCTCGAGGTACTCGACGAGGGCGTCGAACTGGAGTGGCGACTGCGCGGTGGCGATGACAAAGTAGTTGGTGAAGGTCGCCGTCCGCGAGATGTCGATGAGGGCGATATCGAGCGCTTTATGCTCGGAAAGCACATCGACGGCGCGCTGCGCGAGGGTCTCGGGACTCAGACGCGAACTCCTGCCCGCCGGTGCGGGCGAAAGGAATGGTAACACAGGTGACGCGACGCCCCCGGGTGGTGGTCGGGATGTCCGGCGGGGTGGACAGCTCCGTCGCGGCGGCGCTGCTCCTCGAGCAGGGCTACGACGTGGTGGGCGTCACGATGCGGCTGTGGACGGAGGAGCGGCCGGAGGAGTTCCGCGGCCACCAGCAATGCTGCAGCATCGAGGACATCGACGATGCGCGGCGGGTCGCCGGGCAGCTGGGCATCCGCCATTACGTGATGAACTTCGAGCGGGAGTTCCGCGAGCACGTCGTGGAGCGGTTCGTGGCCGAGTACGCGGCGGGGCGGACGCCGAACCCGTGCGTGCGCTGCAACGAGCACATCAAGTACCGCGCGCTGCTGGAGCGGCTGCCGGCGCTGGAGGCGGAGTACGTGGCGACCGGGCACTATGCGCGGGTCGTGTTCGACGCCGGCGCGGGGCAGTACCGGCTGCTGCGAGGGATCGACCCGGCGAAGGACCAGTCGTACGTGCTGTACATGCTGGGGCAGGAGCAGCTCCGGCGGCTGCTGCTCCCGGTCGGCGGGCTGACGAAGGAGGAGGTGCGGGCGCACGCGGCGCGGCTGGGCCTCGACGTGGCGGCGAAGCCGGACAGCGTGGAGATCTGCTTCGTGCCGGGGAACGATTACCGGGCCTTCGTGGAGGCGCGGGTGCCGCAGGTGCCCGGGGAGCTGCGCGACGAGACCGGCCGGGTGGTCGGGGAGCACCGGGGGATTGCGGCGTACACGATCGGGCAGCGGCGGGGGCTGGGGGTCGCGGCGGGCGAGCCGCGGTACGTGACGGGCATCGACGCGGCGCGGAACATCGTGACCATCGGACCGGAAGAGGCGCTGTTCGCGGATACGGTGGAGGCGGCGGAGGTGACGTGGGTGGCCGGGGAGGCGCCGCCGCCGGGGACGCGGCTGGAGGCGAAGGCGCGCTACCGGTCGGAACCGGCTGCGGCGGTGCTCGAGGAGGCCGGGCCGGGCCGGGCCGTGGTGCGGTTCGAGAAGCGGCAGCGGGCGCTCACCCCGGGGCAGGCGATCGCCTTCTACCGCGGGGAGGAGGTGCTGGGCGGGGGGACGATCGAGGGAGCAGGGAGGAGGGAGGAGGGAGGAGGGAGTAGGGAGAAGGGGAGAGCGGGAGAAAGGGAGAGCGGGAGAAGGGAGGAGCGATAACCTTCAACCTTCAACCTTCAACCTCCAACCTCCAACCTCCAACCTCCAACCTCCAACCTCCAACCTCCAACCTCCAACCTCCGCCGGGCTGCTCAGGAATTCGGAAACGGGGAGACGGCGCTCCCCGCGCCCGCCTGTTACGCTGGAGCCATGGAGCTGCGGGTGGCGCACCTCTACCCGGAGGTGATGAACCTGTACGGCGACCGCGGGAACGCGATCGCGATCCGGGCGCGGTGCGCGCGGCGGGGCATCCCCTGCGAGGTGCTGCCGGTGAACATCGGCGACCCGTTCGACCCGATGGAAGCGGATCTCGTCCTCATCGGCGGAGGGCAGGACCGGGAGCAGCGGCGGGTGGCGCCGGATTTGCTGGAGCGGGGGCCGGCGCTCCGCGAGGCCGTGGAGAGCGGGCTGCCGGTGCTGGCGGTCTGCGGGGGCTTCCAGCTGTTCGGGCACCGGTACATCGACCACGACGGGAGCGTCATCCCGGGCATCGGTGTGTTCGACGCGGAGACGCGGCACCCCGGGCCGGTGGCGGACCGGTGCATCGGGGATATCGTGGTCGAGACGCGCTTCGGCGAGGTGGCGGGGTTCGAGAACCACGGCGGGCGGACGTACCTCGCGCCGGGGCAGGAGCCGTTCGGGCGGGTGCGGCTCGGGTTCGGGAACAACGCGGAGGACGGCACGGAGGGGGCCATCCGGGGCAACGCGATCGGCACCTACCTGCACGGCAGCCTGCTGCCGAAGAACCCGGCGCTGGCGGATGCGCTCATCCTCGCCGGGCTGCGGCGGCGGTACGGCCCGGGGGCGGAGCTGCCGCCGCTCGATGACGCAGCGGAGGAGCGGGCGCACGCGGCGGCGGTCCGGGCGGCAGAGCGGCGGGCGCGGCGGCCGGGCCGCCCGGCCTGAACGGGGCCTTTCCGGGCGGCGGCGGGCCGGGCCTATCGCGTGGGGGCGGCCGGCGCTACCCTGTGCGCAGCTATGGGCGCCATCTCCCTCCCCTTCCTCGCCATCGTCATCGACATCAACCCCGTGATGGCCGAATTCGGGCCGTTCACGCTGACCTGGCACGGGCTGTTCACGGCTATCGGCATCCTCGCGGGCGTCACGCTTTCGGTCTGGCTGGCGAAGCGGGACGGCATCCCGGTGGAAGTGGCGCAGGAGATCGCGCTCGTCGGCGTGCCCTGCGCGATCGTCGGGGCGCGGCTGTTCTACGTGGTCGAGCACTGGGATCGCTTCCAGAACGACCTTCCGAGCATCGTGTTCGGCATTACGGAGGGCGGCATCACGCTCTACGGCGGGCTGGTGGGCGGCGTGCTCGGCGGGCTCATCTACGCCATCTGGCACAAGTGGCCGATCGGCATCGGGCTCGATGCGGCGGCGCCGGGGATGATCCTCGGGCAGGGCATCGGGCGGATCGGCGACCTGATCAACGGGGAGCACATCGCCAAGCGGACAGACCTGCCGTGGGGGGTGAAGTACCTCCACCCGGACAGCCCGCAGTACCAGTACAACCTGCTCCACCAGGACCCGAACAACCCGCTGCGGCCGCTGGATACGTACGCGGTGCACCCGGTGGCGGGCGGCTACGAGCTGCTCGGCGACTTCATCATCCTGGGCATCCTGCTGTTCGTCTGCTACCGGGTGATCAAGGTGCCCGGGTGGGTGTTCTGCTCGTACGTGGCGATGTACGGCGCCATGCGGTTCTTCCTCTCCTACTTCCGGGTCGATGAGCAGGTGATCGGCGGCGTGCCGGTGCCGCAGATCACGGCGGCGATCACGCTCGGCATCGCGGTCATCGCGGCGGGCATCCTCTACAAGAAGCCGGGGCCGATTACGCCGGAATACGCGATGCGGGTCTGGGGGCGGCTGCCGGAGGACATCGCGCCGCCGAAGGACGAAGGCACGACGGGGGCCGGGGCGGCGGCGACCCGCGCCTGAGCGGCGGGCGATGCTCCGGGTGACGCTCTACCGGGGCCGCGAATGCGGGCTCTGCGACCGGGCGGAGGCGGTGCTGGCGCGCATCGGGCGGCGGCTGCCGCTGGCGGTGGAGGCGGTGGACATCGCGAGCGACCCGGAGCTGGAGGCGAAGTACTTCCTCGAAATCCCGGTCATCGAAGCGGAGGGGCGGGTGATCGCGCAGGGGCGCATCGCGGAGCCGGCGCTCGCGGCGGAGCTGGAGGCGCTGCTGGCGGAGCGCCGCGGCCCGTGAACGGCGAAGGGCGCCGGGCCAGTGACGGCGCCGGCGCCCTCCGGGGCGGGGCGTTCGCGGGAAGGGACGAATCAGCGCTTCGGCGGCCGGGCGGCGCAGTAGTTCGCGCCGAAGAAGTGGCCGCCCCAGAGCGGCGCGACCGGGCAGAGGTTGAGCGCTCCGGTCACGATGGGGACGAGGCCGAAGGCTGCGAGGGCAACGCCCGCCGGGCCGCCGACCGCGAAGAGGCCGGCGCCCACCAGGGATGCGCCGAAGGCGACGCGGAGGAGGCGGCCCGGCTTCGAGGCGACGAAACGGGGGAAGCGGCCGGGCCGGGGTTCGCTGACGGGTGCGGTGCGCTGCATGGCGGGACTCCTTTCGGGGGTTCGGCGGTCAGTGGGCGAAGCGGACGTCGGGCAGGACGCGGTCGGCCCAGCGGGGCAGCCACCAGGCGCGGCGCCCGACCATCGACATGACGGCGGGGACGAGGACGAGCCGGACGATGAAGGCGTCGACGAGGACGGCGGTGCCGAGGATGAGGCCCATCTCCTTCATCGGGAGGGTGCCGGCGAGGGCGAAGGTGTAGAAGACGGCGATCATGACGCCGGCGGCGGCGACGATGGGCCGGCCGGTGTGGGCGAGGGAGCCTTCGATCGCCTCGTCGGGGTCGTTCGAGCGTTCGAAGTGCTCGCGGGCCGAGGCGAGGAGGAAGACGGTGTAGTCCATCGAGATGGCGAACACGAGGGCGAAGAAGAAGAGCGGGGCCCAGGAGGTGAGGTAGCCCTGGCTTTCGAAGCCGAGCGGGCCGGCGAGCCAGCCGTGCTGGAAGGCGAGGGCGCCGACGCCGAAGGCCGCGCCGACGGAGAGGAGGTTGAAGACGACGCCGGCGAAGGCGATGAAGACGGCCTGGAGGGCGAAGAGGAGGAGCAGGAAGCCGAGGACGAGGACGATGCCGATGACGAGGGGCGCGGTGGAGCGGAGCGCCTGGTCGAGGTCGTAGTTCTCGGCGACCGGGCCGCCGACGAGCACCTGCGAGGGCAGACGGTCGCGCAGGGAGGCGACGACGCCCATGATCGCTTCGCTGGAGGGGTCGAAGGCCGTGATGGCGGTGATCAGGTGGGAGCCGCCGGCGCCGGGCTGGGGCGGATAGGTCATGGCGACGCCGGGCGTGGCGGCGACGGCCTCGGCAACGGCCGCCGGGTCGCCGTCGGCGGGGACGATGACCTGGATCGGGCCGGGCGCGCCGGGGCCCATGCGGGTCGCGAGCGCTTCGTAGCCTTCGCGGGCCTGCTCATCCTTCGCAAGCACGGAGATGGAGGGCATGCCGGTTTCGAGCCGGAGCAGCGGGGCGGAAAGCCCGAGGAGGAGGGCGACGGAGGCGAGTGCGAGGATGCCGCGGCGGCGCTGGACGCGGCGGGCGAAGGCGGCCCACCACGGGCTGCGGTGTTCGCCGACGGAGTGCCAGGGGAGGGCGAGGCGGTTGATCCAGGGGCCGATGGCGGCGGGCAGCAGCGTGAGCGCCGCGAGCAGGACGAACGCCACGGCGAGCATCATGCCGGCGGCCATGGAGCGGAAGGCCGGGATCGGCACGAGGAGGATGGCAGAGAGGCTGATGAGGACGGTGAGGCCGGAGAAGAGGACGGCCTTGCCGGCGGTATCCATCGTGACGGCGACGGCGAGGAGGCGGTCGTTCGGGGTCGCGTGGATGGCGCCGCGGAAGCGGGAGACGATGAAGAGGGCGTAATCGATGCCCAGGGCGAGGGCGAACATGATGGCGAAGTTGAGCGTCCAGATGGAGAGGTCGGTGACGCGGGTGATGCCGTAGAGGACGCCCATGGCGGAGATGAGGCCGGCGGCGGTGAGCATGAGCGGGAGGCCGGCGGCGGCGAGGGAGCCGAAGGCGACGACGAGGATGAGGGCCGTGACCGGCCAGGTGAGCATCTCGGCCTTCATCATCCCTTCGCGGTTGACGGCGTTGAAATCGGCCCAGAAGGCGGGGGAGCCAGTGAGGGCGACGTGGACGTTCGGATCATCGAGGGCGCCGATATCGTCGGCGATGCGCTCGGCCGCGCGGACGGCCTCGGTGGGGTTCACGGTGGCGCCGGCCTGGATCATGACGGTGCGGCCATCGGGGCCGGGCTGGGGCGGGAGGGCCTGCCCGAGGGCAGGTTCGCCGGCGAGGACGGCCTGGGCAGCGGCGATTTTCGCGGCGAAGGCCGGGGCGTCGGCGGTCGCGGTATCGGACCAGATGACGACGACGGCGGACTGGGAGGAGAGGCCGCCGAATTCGCGTTCGATGACCTGGCGTGCGGCGAGGGAGTCGGAGCCTTCGACCTCCCACATGGCGCCGGAGAGGGCGTGTTCGAGCTTCGGGGCGAAGACGCCGAGGGCGCCGGCGAGGAGCACCCAGGCGAGGATGACGGGGAGGCGGCGGGCGGCCATCCAGCGGCCGACCCGGCCGAGTGGGCCGGGCCGCCAGTGTACCGGTTCATGACGATGCAGCGATGGTTGGTCCAAGGGGGTGCTCCTCCGCGGGTGGTGTGATGGGGTTTCGGGGTCAGCGGGTGGTCGAGAAGGCCCGTGCCTCGGCTTCGGCCTGTTCGCGCAGGCGTCCGCAGACGAGGTCGCAGAGGGTCGTGAGCGTCGGGTCCGTGACGCGGTAGAAGGCGGCCGTTCCTTCAGCGCGGCGGGCGACGATGCCGGCATCAGCGAGGATTTTGAGGTGCTTGCTGATGTTGGCCTGGCTCATCTCGAGGCGGTCGACGAGCTGAGAGACGTTGAGTTCGCCTTCGAGCATGAGGGTCCGCAGGATGGCGAGGCGGGTGGCATCGCCGAGGATGCGGAAGCGTTCTGCGACGGGTTCGAGGAGGTGGGGCGGGACCATCTCGGCCATGGATCGAACTCTATCGCCATAGAGCGATGAAGCGCAAGGGGGGCGGTCGGCTGTCGAAGCGGTGATTGGTGGCCGAAACATCATGTGACGGAGGAGAACGATGCGCGTGCTGCAGCCTGTGCTCCGCCTCGGGAAGCGGGGGCTCGCGAAGTTCTGGTCGTGGCCGTGGAAGGTCAAAGGGCCGGTGATGGGGTTCGGGACCCTGTTCCTGCTGGTCGCCGCCACATCGGGCGGTGCCGAAAACCGGCAGGCGAACACCACGGACGGGGGTTCGGCAGCCGCCGCTCCCGCGGCCGCCGACCGGCAGGCGGACGCCTCGTCGCCGGCAGCGAGCACGTCGCCGTCGCCCTCGCCGACCGCTACGCCAACCGCTGCGCCGGCGACGCCGACGCCGGTTCCGCCGACCGCAACGCCCCAGCCTCCGACTCCGACACCGACCGCGACGACACCGGCCACAGCACCCGCGACGCCGACCAGAGCTGCTGCAGCCCCGCCACCCCCGACAGCCACCCCGACCCGTCCGGCGCCGACGAACACCCCGGTCCCGGCGCCCGCGATGAGCTGCACGCTCTCGGCGTCGGTGAGCGACCCGACTCCGCCGCAGAACGGCGACGTTACGCTGACGGCGGTTCTCTCCTGCACGGGCGGCTCGCCGGCCGGTGCGACCGTCACTTCGAGGTGGCGGTTCAAGTCGACGACGTCGAGCTGCGACACGACGACGGGCCCGGACGGAGTCGCGACCTGCACCCGCGGCATCGGGGCGGCGACGAAGGGCTACACCGTCGTCATCGAAGTGACGGCTACGAAGAACGGCATGACCTGGAAGGCCTCGACCTCGTTCACGCCGCGCTGAACCGGCGCCGAGGGGGCGCATCGACAGGGCAGGACGGGCGTGCCACGATGGCGGCATCCTGCGCGGGGAGGTGCGCGCTATGGCGGGCGATGTCCGGGAGCAGTTCGGGCAGGCGGCCTCCGCCTACGCGACCTTCTCCTACCACGCGAGCGGGCCAGACCTGCCGGTCATCGTCGAGGCGGCGGGCCTGACGGGCGCGGAGACGGTGCTGGACCTCGGGACGGGCGCGGGCCACACCGCGATGGCCTGCGCGCGGCACGCGGCGCGGGTGGTCGCGGTCGACCTGACGCCGGAGATGCTGGCCGCGGCGGCGGACCTCGCCGCGAGCCGCCGCATCAGCACCATCGAGTTCCGCGAGGCGGACGCGGCGCACCTGCCGTTCGAGGACGGGACGTTCGATGCCGTGACCTGCCGGGCGGCGGCCCACCATTTCGCGGACGTGCGGCGGGTCATCGACGAGGTGCGGAGGGTGTTGCGGCCGGGCGGGCGGTTCGTGCTCTCGGACACGGTGGCGCCGGAGGATGCGAAGGCGGATACGTTCCTGAACACGATCGAGTTCCTCCGCGACCCCTCGCACGTGCGGGACTACCGCGGCTCGGAGTGGCTGCGGATGCTGCGCGCGGGCGGGTTCGAGGCCGAGATGGTGCACCGGATGGTGCTGGCGCTCGACGGGGCGGACTGGGCGGCGCGGCAGCGGACGCCGCCGGAGAAGGTGGCGATGATCCGCCAGCTCTTCGCGGAGGCGACGCCGGCGCTCCGCGCCGCCTTCGAACTCCGCGATGCGCCGTGGGGGTTCGCCCAGCCGATCGCGGTCATCCGGGCGGTTCGGACGTAGCGGGGCAGCCTCAGACGCCGAGGATTACGGCCGCCGTCGTGAAGTAGATGGCGAGGCCGGCGACGTCGGCGACGGTGGTGATGAGGGGGCTGGAGGCGACGGCCGGGTCGAGCCGCAGCCGGCTGAGGAGGAAGGGGAGAACGGCGCCGACGAGGTTGGCGGTGATGACGATGAGGCACATCGCGATGCCGACGACGAGGCCGATCTCCGGGCCGCCGCGGAAGATGCCGAGGACGGAGGCCGCCGCGGCCATGCTGGCGCCGAGCGCGAGCCCCACCGCGAGTTCGCGGGCGAAGGCGCGGGCCCAGCCGCCGCGGTCGAATTCGCCGGTGGCGAGCGCGCGGACGACGAGCGTGGCGGACTGGGCGCCGGTGTTGCCGCCGCTGTCGATGAGGAGCGGGATGAAGAAGGCGAGCGCGATGGTGCTCGCGAGCACGTCTTCGTAGGCGGCGATGACGGTGGAGGAGGCGAGGTTCAGCACGACGAGGCCGACGAGCCAGGGGACGCGCTTCCGGTAGAGCTGGAGGAGGCTGGCATCGCGGTAGCGCGTATCGAGCGGGGCGACGCCGCCGACCTTGTGGAAGTCTTCGGTCGCTTCTTCGCTGGCGATATCGAGGACGTCGTCGATGGTGACGATGCCGACGAGGGTGTTGTCGGAATCGACGACGGGGAGGGCGTGGAGGTCGGACTGGCGCATGAGGCGGACGGCTTCTTCGCGGTCGGCGAAGGCGGAGATGGCGACGTACTGGCCATCCATGAGGTCGGCGACGCGCTGGCCGGGGCGGGCGGTGATGAAGCGGGCGAGTTCGAGCGCATCGAGGAGGCGCCACGAGCGGTCGACGACGTAGACGACGTTGACGGTCTCGGCGCGGCGGGCCATGGCGCGGATGTGGGCGAGGGCTTCTTCGACCGTCCACTCGGGGCGGACGGCGACGTAGTCGGGCGTCATGACGCGGCCGATGCTCTCCTCAGGGTAGCCGAGGAGGGCGCGGGCCTCGGCGAGGTCCTCGGCGGGGAGGAGGTTGAGGAGGTGCTGGGTGAGGGGGCCGGGCAGCTCTTCGAGGAGCGCGGTGCGGTCGTCCGGCCGGAGCGAGGCGAGAAGGCGGCGGGTGTCGCGGTCTTCGAGGCCTTCGATGAGGCGGCGGGCGCGGTGAACGCCGACCTGCGCGATGACGTTGGAGGCCCGGTCGCGGGGGAGGAGGCGGACGACGAGGGCCTGCTCGCGGCTGTCGAGCGCGTCGAGCAGGTCGGCGAGTTCGCCGGGGTTCCACTTTTCGAGTTCGGCGCGGAGGCCGAACCAGTCGCGGCGGTCGATCAGGCGGCGGACGTCGTCGATGGCGATGGCCTGGGTCACGGGGAACCTCCTCGGGTGCTGGGGCGGCTGCGCGCCGGGCCAGCCTCGCCGGGGAGGCCGCGAGGGTGGTTAACGACCCCGGGCGGAGATGGCGCGGGCGGCCGCGGATGCGGAGCGGGGGCAGGGTGGCAGGTGACTGCCGTCGGGACTCATCGCGCGGCCTCCTTTCGCGGGAATTCCGCTCATCTCCTCCGACGGTAGCGGCAACGGGGGAAACGGTCGACCCCTGTGGGAGGTTACCGGCCGGCGTGGTCCTCGAGGCGGAGGCGGAGGAGCTGGCGGGGCTGGCCGCCGAGCCGGCGCTTGTACGCTTCGTCGCCGCGGAGGAAATCGAACCGGCGGAAGCCGCGCGCGATGGCGTCGCGGATGGCCCACGCTTTGCTGACGAGGCCGGGGGCGAGGTGGGCGAGCGCCGGGTCGTAGCCGCTGTTGTAGAGGAAGACGGTGCCGCCGAACTCGAAGGTGAGGGTGGCGCCGGCGGGCCTGCCGTCGAGGGTGGTGAGGCCGAGGCTGAGCTGGCCGCGGGGCGCGAATTCGCGGGCGAGGGCGCGGAAGAAGGCCTCCATCGAGGGCCTGAGGAAGGCCGCCTTGGCGGGGCTGCTGGCGCGCATCAGATCGAAGAGGAGGTCGAGGCGCGCGGGCACGGCCTCGCCGGCGAGGCGTTCGAAGGCGGCGGCGCCGGCGGCTTCGAAGTTCCGGAGCTTGCGGCGGAGTTCGTGGCGGTCGTGCTTCGGGAGGCTGGCGACGAACGCTTCGAAGGTCGCCGGGAGGTCGGCGCCGGGGCAGACGGCTTCCGGTTCGGCGGCGAAGCTCCAGCCCCAGCGCGCGGCGGCGGCTTCGAAGGCGGCCGGCCAGGGGCCATCGGCAGGGATGCCCCAGGGCTCGAGGACGCGGGTGAAGTCTTCGCGGAGCCATTCGAGGATGCCGGCGGCGACGGCGGATTCTTCGCCCGGGAGGGCGAGCGGGCCGGCGAGATCGCGGACGCCGGGGTCGCCGAGGTCGCGGGCGCCGGCCGGCTGGAGGTCGAGCGCGGCGACGCCGATGAGCGTTTCGCCGCGGCGGACGGCGAGGACGACGGGTTCGGCGCCGGCGCCGAAGACGCTGAGCCAGGCGCGGTGCCAGCCCGGGAGGTGGAAGGGCGCGGCGCCGGGCACGGCGGCGGCGAGCGCCTCCCATTCGGGGGCGAGGGCGGCAAACTCTTCGGCAGTGATGAGGGGCAGAGACTCGAGGCCGGGAGCGTCGTCCATCGGGTCAGCCGCGGAGGCCGTAGGTGCCGGAGCGGGGGCGCTCTTCCCAGAGGCCGCAGGCGGTTTCGGTGTCTTCGAGGAAGGGGCCGACGCATTCGCGGCCGTCGCGGATGATGTGGCGGCAGAGGTTGAGGAGGCCGCGGCCCTGGCGGTAATCGCCCATGGTGACCTGGAGGTAGAGGCAGCGGGCCGCGAGGCGGAGCGGTTCGTGGCTTTCCGTCATCGCGTAAGACTTTACCGTCCGGGGGCGCGGAGCGTGAACGACGCAGCGGGAACCGCGAAACGGACGCCGGGTATCGGGCCTCGGGGAGAACCCGGATGTGCTTGACGGGGCGAAACGCCGTTCGCTACGGATAAGGGAGAAGTTCAGCAGGGAGGGAGGCCGATGGCGAACCCGGAACTGTTGACGCAGGAGATTGCGGGGCTGCGGGAGACGATCCGCGCGCACGACGGCTCCAACGTGGCGACGTGGGCCTTCGCGCGGAAGGTGGACCAGCTGATCAGCGACCTCTACGACGACATCGATGAGCTGACGGCGCTGCGGCTGGGCGACATCCTGGACCTGTTCCTGATCAAGGCGCTGTACGTGAACCGCCGGAGCCGCGACGCGGAGACGCTGACCTACCTGGGGCGGCTGCTGGAGCGGTATCTGCAGGCCTCGGAGCTGTCGCTGGGGCCGGGGCGGGGCTACGTGCCGTACCTGGCGGACCTGCTGGAGGAGACGGCGAACCCGAGCGGGGCGTACCAGAACGCCTTCGAGGCGTACCGGAAGTACGGGGACAACGCGCTGTTCATCTCCGGGGTGTTCCCGGCGAGCCTCGGCCGGAAGCGGGCGGCCGGGCGGATGGGCGGCGCGCCGCACGTAGACCGGCAGTACTTCATCACGCTGGGGCGGCGGTACTACGAGATGGCGGCGCGGCACGACATGGCGGAGTGGGTGCGGCTCCGGGCGACGCTGGAACGGCTGGCGCGCTTCTTCGAGGTGTACGTGGAGGCGCTGAACGAGATCTCGGACCGGTACGTGATGGGCATCGATATGCAGCTCATCGCGGACAGGATGCTGGACGCCTTCAACCGCTACCGGGAGACGAAGGACGAGCGGCACCTCCAGCTGGCGCGGAAGTATGCAGCGCTCCTGCGGCTCGACGCGCGGAACTGGCCGGCGCTGGCGCGGCTGGAGGGCGGGACGGGACCGGGGCCGGCGTACTACTAGCGCAGTTGGCCGGGCGCGGGGCCGACGCGGCCCGCAACCCGACATGAGGGAGGGGCTGCCGGGATGGCAGCCCCTCCGCGCTGGCGGCCGGGAGCAGCGGCGCCGCGGCCTAGGCCGGGCGGCCCTGCCAGGTCGGGTCGGTCTGGTCGAACCAGGCTTCGGTGACGGCCTGGTGGCTGGTGACGAAGGGGACGATCTCGCCGGTCTTGAAGTAGTTCCAGCGCATGATGCGGGAGACGCCGACGAGGGTGTAGGGGATGCCCGCGCCGTAGTTCTTGATGAGCTCGCGGACGATCTCTTTGTTCATCTCCTGCCGCTTGGCGATGTCGAATTCCTGCATGAGGGCGTCGGTGAGCTGGTCGACCTTGTCGATCTTGACGCCGAACTGCTGGAACTGCGGGTTCTTGGAGTTGTAGCTGAGGAAGTTGAGGAGGGATGGCTCGGGGTCGGTGATCTCGGTGATCCAGCCGTACCAGATGTTGTTCTTCCCGTTGCCGTACTCCTGCTTCACGATCTTGGTCGTGATGGTGGAGTAGGGCTCGATCTTGGCGGTGAACTTGTTGCCGAGCACCTTCTGGAGCTGGTTGGTGATGAGGGCGGCGCCGCCGGAGTAGAGGCCTTCCCAGATGTCGGGGATGTCGACGATGATTTCGCCGAGAGCGGGACCGCCGCCGGCTTCCCACATCTTCTTCGCCTCGGCTTCTTCCTTGGCGCGGTCCTCGAGGTAGCCGGGGAAGGTGATGAGCTCCTTCTCGGTGATGGTGAAGGCGGCCTGGGTGGGCGGGACGTTGCCGGAGAGGACGGCGTTGCCCTGGAGGAGCGACTGGACGAGGGCACGGCGGTCGAAGGCGCGGAAGATGGCGCCGATGAGATTGGGGTTGTTCCACGGGGCGGCGCCGCCGTAGTAGGTGCCGGCCTGGGGGTTCGCCGAGAACTGCTTGGACTCGGTGATCTTGCCCTGGTAGCGCTTCAGGAGGTCGTCGGCGACGGCGTTCTGGGTGGGCGTGAAGGAGTCGAGCTGCTTCTGTTCGAAGGCGGCGAGCTGGGCCGTCTGGTCGGTGAAGAGGTTCAGATACCGGACGCCGTCCCAGTTGACCTGCCTGTAGAACTTCTCGTTGCGGACGAGTTCGAGTTCGCCTTCGGACTTGAAGGACTTGAGGACCATGCCGCCGGTGCCGATGACGAGTTCGGGCTTGAGGTTGGCGTAGTCCTTTTCGAAGGCGTCGATGGCCTCGGGGGCCTGGACCTTGGCGTAGGCGCCGGCGAGGGTGTTGAGGAAGAACGGATTCGGGCTCTTGAGGGTGACCCGGACGGTCTTCTCGTCGACGACTTCGACCTTGTCGACGACCTGGAAGGCGGACTTGCGGTAGAAGTTCGGGTCGTCGGTGCCGTCGCGGAGCTTGCCGGCGACGTTGCGCTGGATGAACTTGGCGATGTCCTCGGCCTTGGTGGCGCGGCCGTTGACGGGCGGCTTGTCGTGCCAGAAGACGTTGGGCCGGAGGGTGAAGACGATGGTCTGCTTGTCGGGCTGCTCCCACTTTTCGGCGAGCGCGCCGCCGATCTTGCCCTGGGTGTAGCTGTCCCACTGGACGACGCCGAGGTTGGTCCAGCCGAAGAGGGTGGAGACCGGGGTGAAGCGGGAGCGGTCGATGTCGAAGGTGTCCCAGGTGTTGCCGGCGGAGGTGAACTTGGCGATGCCGCCCTTCTGCTTCGCGGCCTGGGTGGGCGAGGCGGCGGCGGTGGGCGAGGCGCCGCCCGCGGGGCGGGTGGCGGTGGGCTGGCCGCCGGAGTCGTCATCGTCGCCGCCGCCGCAGCCGACGAGGCCGAGCGCGGCAGCGCCGACGCCGGTCACGGCGGCGCTGCCGAGCAGGCGGCGCCGCGTGATGCCCTGGCGGGCGAGTCTGCGGGTCCAGTAGTTGTTGCTGTCAGGCACGTTGAGCAATCCCCCTCGTTCGTTCGGCGGGCTCTATAGCTGCCATAGAACCCGCCGCCGCGGAGTATACGCATCATCAGCCTGTTGTCGATGCACCTGCTTAGCGTTCCCTTAATCATTCGGCCCCCGCAGCCAGCCAGCGGGCGAGGAAGGGGTTGGCCGCGCGCTGGATCTCGAGGATGAGGCGGGCCGGCGAGCCGGGCGGGTAGACGGCGAGGTCGTCTTCGTCGCGGCTGGCGAAGAGGGCGCCCGCAGCCTGGAGGCCGGCGTAGACGGCGGCCGCGGCGGCGCCGAGGAGGCGGGCCTCGTCGAGGAGCAGCGGGGCCGGCGCGACGAAGGCGAGGGGGTCGGCGAGGCCCGGCCCGCGGACGGCCGGGCTGTGGCCGCGGGCGAGGCCCCAGTGGAGGTGGGGGCCGGTGCTGAGCCCGGTGGAGCCGCAGAGGCCGAGACCGTCGCCGGGGCGGACGGGCTGGCCGGGCGCCACGTCGATGCGGCTGAGGTGGGCGTAGAGGGTGCGCCAGCCGCCGGGGTGGCGGAGTTCGACGGCGTTGCCGAAGACGGGGTCGCCGCTGCGGGTTTCGAGCACGACGCCAAAGGCCGGCGCCCGGACGGGGGTGCCGGCGGGGGCGGCGATGTCGGCGCCCGTGTGGCCGCCGGCGTGCTCCGGGATGGTGCGGCTGCCGAATGCCGCGGTGATCGTCCCGGTCATTGGCAATCCGATATAGTTGGCACGTTCGATGAGGGCAGGTCCGAAGGCTGGGGTCTCCATGCCGGGGAGGCTGCCGGGCGGGTGGCCGAGCGCGAAGGGGGCGCTGTCACCGGGGCCGGATTTGGGGAATTCCCTCATAGGCCCGGCCATGGCAGCATCCGACACTTCAGGGATGGGGGAGAAGGCGAGCACGATATGACGGCCCGAGGCCTGACATCCCGCGACCGGGCGGTGCTCCAGGAGCTGGCGGTCATCGCGGCGGGCGGGGGGCCGCTGCCGGAGCGGTTTTCGCGATTCGCCGGGCTGCTGGGCGAGGCGGCGGGCTGCGACCTTTTGACGCTGTTCGTGGCGGAGGGGAGCGGCGACGGCGCACGGGTCGCGGGCTCGTGGCCCGTGGAGCACGAGCCCGCGCTCATCGGGCGGGTGTTGCCGGCGGAGAGCGTCGGGCTGGACCTCGCGGGGCAGCTGGCGGCGGGGGCGGCCTTCCCGACAGCGGCGCCGGCCGAGCACCCGGCAGCGGAGGCGCTGGGGCGGCTGGGGTACGGCTCCGGGTGGGTGAGCCCGCTGTTCGAGCGGGGCGAACCGGTCGGGCTGCTCGTCGCCGGGCGGCGCTCGCCTGAGCTGCCGGGCGAGCGCGAGTGCGCGCTCCTGCGCGAGGCGGCGGCGCTGCTGGGCGCGGCGGCTGCGCGGGAACGGGAGCTGCGGGCGGCGAATGCCGCGGCGGCGCGGGCGCGCGCGGCGGCAGAACTGGGCGCGGCGCTGGCACGGGGCGATTCGTTCGAAACGCTGTTCGCTTCGCTGGCGGCGCTCCTGCCGGAGGCGCTGCCGGTCGATTACACGGGCCTCGTACTGCGCGGGCCGGGGGGCTTCGCGCTCGTGGGCGAACACCCGCCGGGGGTACACGCCGGGCGGCCGCCGACGGCCGAGGGGAACGCGTTCATCGAAGGGCTCGCGCGGCGGGGCGATGTGCTGCAGTTCCGGCCGGAAGCGGGGGCGAGCCCGGATGACAGCCTCTCGCTGGCGGGCTACGGCCGGGCGGCGATCGGTGTGCTGCGGGAGGGCAGCGAGACGGCGGGCCTCCTCCTCGTGGCGCGGCGGGCCCACCGCCGCTTCGACGACCAGGAGCTCGGCTTCATCGGGCTGCTGCGGGCGCTGCTCTCGCAGGCGCTGACCGGGGATGCGCGGCGGCGGCAGGCGGAGGCCGACGCCTCCCGGGCGCGCGCGCTGAACGAGCTGGCGGCGCACCTCTCGGTCGGCACGCCGCTGGAGCGGGTTTTCGACGACCTGTGTGCGGTGCTGCCGCAGGCGCTGCGCTACGACTGGGTGGCGCTGGCAGCGCTGGAGCCGGACGGCGAGCACCTGCGCGTGGTGGGCACGCAGCCCGCGGGACGGCTGCGGGCGGGGATGACGTTCCCGCGGGCGACGGCGCCGAGCGTCCGGCTGCCGTTCGACGCCGACGGCATCTACCAGTACGCGACCGCGGAGGCGCTGACGGAGTTCGGGCGGCTGGTGGCGCAGGCGGGCTACCGGCGGGGGCTGGCCGCGCTGCTGCAGGAAGGGCGGGAGCTCGTCGGCACGCTCCACCTCGCGCGGGCGACCGATGAGCCGTTCGACGCGCGGGAGCGGGCGTTCATCGCGACGCTGACGCGGCTGCTCGCGGTGGCGGTGGGGAACCGGCGGCGGCTGCTGGACACGACGCGGGCGTACGAGCGGTCGCGCATCCTGAACGAGCTGGCGCTGCTGCTGAACCGCGGCGAAGGGCCGGAGGCGTTCTTCGAGGCGCTCTCGGCGCGGCTGCAGGCCTCGGTCGATTTCGACGGGCTGTCGCTCTGGGTCGTCGACGGGCCGGACCACTTCCGGGTGGTGGACAGCCTGCGGCGGCGGTCGACGGGACCGGGCTACCGGGCGCGGCGGGACAGCTTCGGCGGGCTCGTCGAGCGGCTGCGGGATGCGACCGTGGTGGAGGCGACGATCGAGGAGTTCAGCGGCCCAGTGGCGGAGCGGAACCGGGCGGCGGGCGTGAAGCGCGCGGTGGCGATGGCGCTCCGGCACGAGGGCGAAGACGAGGGGCTCCTCCTGATGTCGCGGATGAGCGACCGGCCGCTCGAGCCGGAGGAGCGGGCGCACCTCGAGACGGTCGCGGCGCTGCTGGGGCAGGCGATGGCGAACCACCGGAAGGTGCGGGAGCGGGTCGGCGAGATGGTGCGGCGGCAGGCGCTTTCGGAGCTGACGGCGCTGCTGGTGGGCGGGCAGGACGTGCGCGAGCACTTCGACGCGCTCTCGCGAATCCTGCTGCAGGGCGTCGGCTTCGACTGGCTGTCGATCACCTACCGGGACCCGGTGACGGGGGAGTACCGGCCGATCCGGTCGCAGCCGCTGGATATCGATGCGGAGCCGAACTTCCGCGAGGCGAGCATCGGGGAGACGGCGGAAGCGGGCGGCATCGTGCAGTACCAGACGCGGAAGAACCCGAACCGGGTGCCGCAGGCGCTGATGCGGGCCGGCTACCGGCGGGCGGCCACGGCGGTCATCAGTTCGAACGAGGGGTACGAGGGGCTGCTGACCATCGGGCGGGTGGAGAACGAGCGGTTCGACGAGCAGGAGCTGGAGTTCATCCGGCTGGTGACGGCGCTCGTGGGGCAGGCGGTGGCGAGCCACCGGGCGCGGCTCCGGCGGGAGCGGCAGGCGCAGCAGGAGCACATCCTGAACCAGCTCGCGCTGTTCGTGAACGACGGCGCGCCGATCGAGGCGCACTTCGAGCGGCTGAGCCGGCTGCTGCTGGCGGTGGAGGGCATCGACCTCGTCTCGATCGCAGCGCGCGACCCGCTCGGCGAACGCTACCGGCTGCTCCGCTCGACCGACCGGGCGGGGGCGGCGCCGGCCTTCGTGGACGACGGCCGGGTGCTGCGGATGCTGGAGGCCGGCATCCGAAGCGCGCAGCTGACGGCCGAAGAGGCGGCGAACGAGCCCGTCGTGCCGGCGGAGCTGTTCGAGGGCGGCATCGGGCGGATCGCCTGCGTGCTGCTGGAGGCGGGGGACGAGCCGGAGGGGGTGCTCACCATCGGCCGGAAGGGAACGCGGCCGTTCGATGCCGATGAGGTGCGGTTCGCGGAGCTCGCGGGGGCGCTCGTCGCCTACGCGATTGCGAACCGGCGGCGGGTCGAGCAGAGCGCGGCGGAGGCGGCAGAGCAGCGGATCATCGCGAAGGCGGCAGCGGCCGCGGCCCGGGAGCGGGAACCGCGGGCGATCGCCGATGCGCTGACCGATGCGGTCGCGGGCTTCATCCCGGCGCCGCTCGTGCGGATCGCCTTCCTGCGGGGGGACGAGATGGAGGTGGTGCGCGACCGGGGCGATTCGGTGCGCATCCCCATCGGGCCGAGCACGGCGCGGGCGCTCGAGACCGGCGAGCCGGCGGTGCTGGGGCCGGAGGCGCCGGTCCTGTACGAGGTCTCCCGGCAGGAGATGGCGCAATCGGGGATTTCGACGCGGATCGTCGCGCCGGCGCGGGGGGGCGGCGAGACGGCGGGGCTGCTGCTCGTCTTCAGCCGGGATGCGGACTTCCGGGCGGGGGAGCGGGAGGCGCGGCTCGTGCGGCTCATCGCGGACATCGTGGGGCCGGCGCTGGCAAACCTGCAGGCGGAGGAACGGCAGCGGCGGGAGGCGGAGGAGCAGCGGATCATCGCCGAGGCGGCGGCGGCGGTCGCGCGGGAGGTCGACCCGTACGACATGATGCGGGGGCTGCAGCAGACGGCGCGGGCGTTCTTCCCGAAGCCGTTCGCCGCGTTCGGCTTCTTCCGCGACGACCACGTCTGGTTCCCGGGCGGGCCGCTGGGCGAGGTGCGGCTGCCGATCGGACCGGCCTTCGCTCGGGCTCGGGCGGGCGAAACGTTCATCCTCGCCAACGGGCAGGGCGGCACGCCGGAGGCGGCCGAGCAGGTCCGGCGCTTCGGGCTGTGGGCGCACGTGGTGGCGCCGGCGTATTCGCGGGGCGACATCGTGGGGGTGCTGCTGCTGGGCACGCGCGACGAGACGTTCGTGCCGGGCGAGCGGGAGGCGCGGCTGGCGCGGCTCATCGCCGATATCGTCGGGCCGGCGATGGCGAACGCGATGGCGGTCGAGCGGGAGCGGCGGGAGGCGGAGGACCAGGCGGTGGTGGCGGCGGCTGCGTCGGCCGTGGCGCGGGAGCACGACCCCCTCGCGATCGTCCATGCGCTCACGTCGGTGGCGCGGCGGTTCGTGCCGCAGCCGTACGTGGCGTTCGGCTTCCTCGACGGGGCGCAGGTGCAGTTCCCGAACCGCGCCGGCGGGGCGACGGCGGTCCAGCTCGGGCCGAACTTCCGGCAGGCGCTCGATGAGGGGGTGGCCGTGGTGCCGCCGGCCGAGCAGCGGACCTCGCCGGGCGGGGCGCTGCCGGAGCTGGAGGCGCTGGGCATCCATGCGCACATCATCGCGGCCGCGACGTCGGGCGGCCTGCCGGTCGGCCTGCTGGTCATCGGCTCGCGGGATGGGACGTTCGCCCCCGGCGAGCGGGAGGTGCGGCTGGCGCGGCTCATCGCCGACATCGTCGGGCCGGCGATGGCGAACGCGCGCGCGGCGGAGCGGGAGCGGCTGGAGGCAGAGGACCAGCGGCTGCTCGCCGAGATCGCGGCGGTGGCCGCGCGCGAGGCGACGCCGGACGCGCTGGTGGTGGCGCTGCAGCGGCCGCTGCGGCGGCTCGTGCCGCTGCCGATCGTGTCGTTCGGGCTGAAGGAGGGCGACCGCATCCACTTCCCGCTGGGCGATGGGACGGTGTTCGAGACGGAGCCGGACGCCTACGCCCGGACCGCGGAGGAGACCGGCCAGACGCACGCGGACCGGCTGCCGGCGGACCTCGACCCGCGGAGCCCGCTCTGGACGATGGGCGCGCAGGCGGGCTCGACGACGGCGGCGCGGGCCGGGGGCCGGACGATCGGGTTCCTCGTGGTGGCCTCGCGCGACCCGGACTACACGTTCGGCGAGCGGGAGCTGCGGCTGCTGCGGCTCATCGCGCAGATCGTCGGGCCGGCGATGGAGAACGCGCGGGCGGCCCAGCGGGCGCGTGAGGATGCGGAGGAGCAGCGGTTCCTCGCCGACATCGCGGCGGTGGCGACCCGGGCGGCGACGGAGCAGGAGCTGGTGGTGCAGCTGGGGCGGGAGTTCCGCTGGCTGGTGCCGGCGGCGCGGCTGGACCTGCTGATTTTCGACGAGGCGGGGAGCCTCGTGAGCTCGGTGAACCCGGAGGTCCGGCTGCCGGTGGGGTTCGACTACGAGGACGCACATGCGCTGGAGCCGGTAGTGCGGACGCCGGCCGAGGCGGTGACGGAAGCGTCGAGGCAGCGGCAGCGGGAGCTCGGCATCGTGCGGAGCGTGAACGCGCGGCTCGCCTCGGGCGGGGTGAGCATGGGGGTGCTCTGGCTGGGGACGAGCGACCCGGAGTTCCGGTTCACGGCGCGCCACCTGCGCGTCATCAAGCTGGCGGCGGACATGCTCGGGCCGGCGATGGCGAACTTGCGGGAGCGGCGGCGGCGGGTCGAGGAGGCGGAGGAGCAGCGGTTCCTGGCGGACGCGGCGGCAGCGGCGGCGCGGGCGACCACCGACCGGGAGTTCGCCGAAGGGCTGACATCGACCTTCCGGCGGCTGCTGCCGCGGGCGACGGCTGGGTTCTTCTACGTCGAAGGCGAGCAGCTCCGGGATGCCGCCACGGGGGAGCGGTGGCCGCTCGGGCCGGGCGTGCGGCGGGCCATCGATCAGCGGCAGGCGGTCGATACGCTCGAGGCGCCGGCCATCCTCCCCGAGAACCGGGAGCGGATCGCGGCGAGCGGGCTGCGGCGGTGGGTGACGACGGCGGCCGCCTCGGAGGGCGAAGTCATCGGGGTGCTCATCGTCGGGACGGCCGACGAGGCGTACGCGTTCACGGAGCGCGACCTGCGGCTCTGCCGGCTGGTGGCGGACATCGCCGGGCCGGCGATGGCGAACTTCCGCGAGCGCCGCCGCCGGCTGGAGGAGGCCGAGGACGAGCGGATCGTCGCGAGCGTGGCGGCCGCGGCTGCGGCGGCGCGGACGGTGGCCGAGGTCGTGAACTTCCTGCCCGCCGCGCTCGGCAGCCGGGTGCCGGGCGCGTATGCGATGTACGGCTTCGTGCGCGGCGAGGCGATCGCCTACCAGGTCACAGACCCGGAGGGACGGCGCATCATCGGGCAGGACGAGCTCGTGATGCGGTTCTCGCCCGTGGGGCGGGAGGCGCTCGCCGCGGGGCAGGGGGTGGGCAACCTCGCGCCGTACCGGGAGACGTTCTACGGCGAGCTGGGGCTGTGCGCGTATGCGCTGACCTCGTACCACGCTGCGGGCGGCGTCTCGGGGATGCTGATGGTGGCGAGCCGCGACCCGGCGTTCCGGTTCGGGCCGCGCGAGCTGGCGCTGCTGCGGCGGGTGACGGCCGTCGTCGGGCCGGTCATCGATACGGTGACGGCGCAGGCCGAGCGGGACCGGCAGGCGGAGGAGCAGCGGATCCTCGCCGAGGTGAGCGCGGCGGCCGCGACGGCGCAGGGGCCGACAGCGACCCTCCGGGGGATCACGCCGGCGCTCGAGCGGTTCGTGCCGAAGGCGTTTGCGGCCTACGGGCGGTTCGACGGCGACGAGCTGGCGTGGCCGCACCTGCTCGGAGGCGAACTGCGGCTGCCGGTGCTGCCGCACGAGTCCGAAGCCCGGGCGGTGGGGCAGGTGGTGGTGCCGGGCGAAGCGGTGCCGGCTTCCCACTACGGGCCGAACTTCGGCTTCACGACGGTGAGCTACACGGCGACCTACTCTGCGGGGGCGGCGACGGGGCTGCTGCTGGTGGCGAGCCGGGAGCCGGGGCACGCGTTCGCGGAGCGGGACCTCGGCCTGCTCCGGCGGATCGCGCAGGTGGTCGGCCCGGCCATCGAAGCGGCCATCGCGACGCAGGAGCGGGAGCGGCAGGCGGCCGTCTACGGCCTCATCCTGCGGTCGCTCTCCGAGGCGGTCATCCTCTCGGACCGGATGGGGCGGACGATCTTCGCGAACGCGCTGGGGCAGGAGATCGTGCGGGCGATCGACCCGGACGGGTCGGCGAACGACATCCCGGCGATTGCGGCGCGGCTGCCGGAGGAGCTGCGGGAGCCGTTCCGGCGGGCGTTCGAAGACGGCCTGGGCGCGCGGGGCCGGGCGGAGCTGGCGATCGACGGCGACGTGCGGCATTTCGACTACGAGTTCGTGCCGCTGGACGACCCGCAGATGCGGGTGCTGACGGTGGCGGCCGATGTGACGGAGGAGGTGCGGCGCACGGCGGAGGAGGCGGCGAACCGGGCGCGGATGGAGCAGGCGTCGCGGCTGGCGGCGCTCGGCGAGCTCATCGGCGGCGTGGCGCACGAGCTGAACAACCCGCTGACGGCGATCCTCGGCTTCGCGGAGGTGCTGGCGCTCTCCGACACGACGGGGCAGATGGGCGAGGAGCTGGCGATTATCCAGAAGGAGGCGCTGCGGGCGCGGAACATCGTGCGCGACCTGCTCTTCATCGCGCGGCCGGGGACGGCGGAGCACGGGCCGGTGGCGATCGCCGACGTGGTGGGCCACGTGCAGCGGCTGCGGGAGCGGCTGTGGCAGGGCGCGGGCATCGAGGTATCGGTCGAGGTCGAACCGGGGCTGCTGGCGTGGGGGAACGAACACCAGCTGACGCAGGTGCTGCTGAACCTCGTGACGAATGCGGAGCACGCGCTGGAAGGGCGTCCGGTGCGGCAGATCGCCATCGCGGGGTCGCGCGACGAGGCGGGGCAGGTGCGGCTGGCGGTGAGCGACACGGGCTCGGGGATGGACGAGGCGACGCGGGCGCGGATTTTCGAGCCGTTCTTCACGACGAAGCAGGGCGTGGGGACGGGGCTCGGCCTGCCGCTGAGCTACTCGATCATCCGGTCGCACGGGGGGAGCATCGAGTGCCTTTCGGAGCCGGGCATCGGGACGAGCTTCATCATCACGCTGCCGGCGCCGGCGGGCGGCGGGGATGCGGACGCGGCGGCCGAGGCGCCAGCCCCCGCGCGGCAGGCGACGGTGCTGGTCATCGACGATGAGCCGAGCCTGCGGAAGGTGTGCCGGCGGCTGGTGGAGAGCCTCGGCCACCGGTGCCTCGATGCGGAGAACAGCGAGCGGGCGCTGGCGCTCGCGGCGGAGTTCGACCCGGACATCATCCTGTGCGACTACCGGCTGGCTTCGGAGACCGCGGACGCGGTGTTCGAGGGGCTCGAAGCGCAGATGCCGCACCTCATCCCGCGGACGATCATCGCGACCGGCGCGACGACCGATGCGGGGGTGACGGCGCTGGTGGAGCGGTACGGGCTCGAGCTGCTGGCGAAGCCGTACGGGGTGGAGGACATCGCCCGCGTGATCCGGGAGCGGGTCACCGACGCGGACGGCTCAGCGGCGGGCGAGGCTCAGGCGGGCAGCTCGGGCTGACACTGGCGGCAGAAGCTGGTGACGCGCTGGTTGGCGGTGATCTCGGTGATCGGCGTGCCGCAGCGGGGGCAGGGCTGGCCGCCCCGCCGGTGGACGCGGAGGAAGTCGCGCCGCTCCTCGTAGTCGAGGGTGCCGTCTTTCACCATCGCGGCGCGGGCGAGCGGTTCGGCCCAGGCCATGACGGCGCGGGCGGCGCGGAAGAGGCGGCGGAGGTCGTCCTCGCTGATCTTCGTGCGGGGGGTGTACGGGTTGATGCGGGCTTCCCAGAGGATTTCGTCGCTGTACGCGTTGCCGATGCCCTGGACGAAGGCGGCGTTGACGAGGACGTTCTTGATGCCGCCGCGGTATTTGGCGATGCGCTGGAGCCAGGCGGCTTCGTCGAGGGCGGGGTCGAGGAGGTCGGGGCCGCCGTCGGCCCAGCCGGAGATGGCTTCGAGACGGTCGGCGGGGAGGAGGTAGAGCTTCCCCATGAGGCGGTCGTCGGCGTAGCGCAGGGAGCGGCCGGCCTCGACGTCGAGGATGAGGCAGGTCTTCGCGGGGGGCTTCGTGCCGGGGTCGACGTACTGGAAGCGGCCGGTGAGCATGGGGTTGACGGCGAGGACGCGGCCGGAAGCGAGGTCGAAGAGGAGGAACTTGCCGCGGCGGCGGAAGCCGGCGAAGCGGTCGCCGGGGAGGGTTTCGCGGAATTCGCTGGCGGGGGTGCGGAAGACGACGGGGATGCGGACGGCGGCGGCGGCGATGGTTCGGCCGGCGAGCTGCTCCTGGAAGAAGCCGCGGATCGCCTCCAGCTCGGGGATTTCGGGCACGGGGGGAGTATACGGAGTTGGGAGGTGGGGGTGGGAGTTGGGTGGCGCGGCTGGCGCCGCGGGGGATGGCTGGCCGGCTTCGCCGGCGGCGCCGCGGGATGCCGCCGCTCCGCGGCGGCGGTGGGGGTGGGGAGGGAACCGGGAGGCGGGAGGCGGGAACGGGGAGGGAGAATAACCTCCAACCTCCAACCGTAGTCGCGGGCCTCCGTGCCCGCGGAGGGCCGGGAGGCCCACCCGAACGCCCGCATCCACCCCGCATCCACCCCGCTCCAGCCCTCCGTCTCCCGCCTCCCGGTTCCCGGGACATCCGTTGGGCGCATGGCGCCCCGCGGGGACGGAGCCCCGCGACTACGGGGTTGGGAGGTAGGGGTTGGGAGACGACCTGGCGGAGGGGGATTCTCCCTTTCTCCCTTTCTCCCTCCTACTGGACGGTGAGGGTGCGGGGCGGGCCCCAGGGGCCGGGGGCGCTGCCGATGCGGGGGCGGACGCGCCAGGTGTAGACGCCGGGAGCGGGCGGGGTGAATCGCTGGGCCTGGGCGGCGGAGATGCGGCTGACGATGACGGCGCCGCCGGGAGCGGCGATTTCGAGCTCGTAGCCGGTGGCGCCGGGACAGGCGGACCAGGCGAGGACGACCTCGTCGCCGGCGCGCGCGGAGGCGCCTTCGGCGGGCTGCCAGGGCTGGGGTTCGCAGCGCCAGGTGGATTCGCCGGGGAGGGTGCAGGTGAGGTCGGCATGGGGCATCGCGCCGGCGGCCGGGACGAACCAGGAGACGATGCCGCTGCTCGCGGCGGCGATGCGCCGGGGTTCGCCGCCGGACCGGGATACGACCCAGAGCGCCTTGGCCGCGCCCTCGGCGAGGACGGCGCCTTCGCCGTCGGGCGACCAGGTGACCATGGCGACGGCGCCGCGGCCCGGCCCCGGGGCGAGGAGGGTGCGGCGATCGCTGCCGTCGGCGGAGGTGAAGACGGCGGCGCCGGCCTCGATATCGATGCGGTCGCCGAGGACGGAGTAGAACTGCGGCGCGCCGACCTGGTAGATGCGGGGCGATTCGGCCGGGTGGAGGGCGATGTCCTCGCCGGTGTCGGTGCGGATGGCGCGCCAGCCGGTGCGGGCGAGCTCGGGCGTGACGTAGGCGATGGTGCGGGCATCGAGCCAGGTGATGGCGGAGACGCCGCCGCGGGTGGCCGGGCAGGCGCGGCCGGGCGGGCCACCGGCGAGGGGCACCCAGGCGATACACCCGGCAGTCTCGAGGTAGGCGATGGTGCCGGGGTCGCGGGCAGCGGCAGGTGCGGCGCCGGGAGAGAGTGGGGCAGCGCCCGCGCAGGCGAGCAGGAACGGGACGAGGACGAACGCGAGGAGCGAAAGCAGCGCCCGCCGGCGTCTCATGGTTCGAGGGTCGCGCGGCGGGCGGCGCGGGGGAGCGGCCGACCGGCCGGGGAATCGGGCGCCGGCCGGCCGCGATCGGGGTCAGGCGGCTTCGAGCTTCTTCAGGGCGTTGACCAGCGCCGTGGAGACTTTGCTGTAGGGCGAGCCCAGCGCCATGGCCGCTTCGGCCTCGGCCTTCTTACCTAGGAGGGCGAGGGAGAGGACCTGGGCGGCGTGCTGGTGGAACTCGGCGTGGAGCTTGCGGACTTCTTCGACGCGGGGGTCGCCGGGGAGTTTCGCCTTCGCTTCGCCGTAAATCCACTTACCGAGGTCGCAGGCGTTGTCGGTCTTGACGACCTCGGGCCGGAACTCGGATTTGCCGGTGGCGGCGGCGTCGCGGAGGCGCTGCTTCCACTGGCCGTGGGCGGCAATGGCTTTGAGGATGACATCCTGGCTCATCGACATGAATCCTCCTTAGCGGTCGCTCAGGTGCGGTGTCCTCCGATCGTTTCGGCGGAAACGGTTTCGGACTTGAGGGGGAGTTCGCTGGTTCGATGGAAGCTATGCTTGGCGCACGCTGTGTGTTGGAGGGACGTATGCCGCTGATTCTGAACGGGCTGGAGCCGATCCCGTGGTGGCTGGCGGGCGCGGGGATCGCGTTCGTGACGCTGGCGCTGCTGTGGGTTTCGAGCAACCGGCTGGGGGTTTCGACGGGGTTCGAGAACGTGTGCTCGCTGGTGGTGCGGGCGCCGTATTTCGGGCGGGACGCGATTCGCGGGTCGAACGGCTGGCGGCTCCCGCTGCTGGGCGGGCTGGTGCTCGGCGGGTTCCTCTCGGCGGTGCTGGGCGGCGGCTGGGAGCCGACGTGGGCGCTGGGGATGTTCGACACGGCGATCGGCTGGGGGCCGGCGGGGAAGGTGGCGTGGATGTTCGTCGGCGGGCTGCTCATCGGGTTCGGGACGCGGCTGGCGGGCGGCTGCACGAGCGGGCACGGGATTTTCGGGCTTTCGAACCTGGAGCTGCCGAGCCTCGTTTCGACCGTGAGCTTCATGGCCGCGGGGGCGGTGACGACGAACCTGATCTACCGGGTCATCGTGTAGGGGGCAGGCGATGATGACACTGTTTTATGTCGTGCTGGGGACGCTGTTCGGCTTCATCCTGAGCCGCTCGGGGGCGGCGGATTACAACTACATCCAGGGGATGTTCCTGTTCGAAGAGTTTCAGCTCTACGGGATCATCGGGACGGCGGTGGCGCTAGCGGCGCCGGGGCTCTGGCTCCTGAAGCGGTACGGGAAGACGCTTACGGGGAAGCCGCTGGTGGTCGAGCGGAAGGCGGGGCACCGGGGGAACGTGTACGGCGGCATCCTGTTCGGCATCGGTTGGTCGATTACGGGGATGTGCCCCGGGCCGGTACTGGTGAACGTTGGCGAAGGGAAGCTGTATGCGCTGGCGGCGCTGGCGGGGGTGCTGGTGGGCGCAGCGCTGTTCGGCTGCTCGTACCGGGTGCTGACGCGGCCGTTCCGGCTGCCGCCGCTGGCGGTGGGGACGGGGGAGGGGTAGCGCGCGGGAAACTGCTCAGGTTCCTGATCGATAGCAAGGTTGTTGCTATCGGCGGCGGCGAGGTGAAAGGTTGGGGCCGGAACCTTTCGGGTCAGCACAGCGGGCGGGGAGTGCGGGCGCAGTTGCGGCGGCGCGGGTAGCATCCGGGGAAACGGCGCAACAGGGGTTCGGCGATGGAGATCGGGCTGATGGTGGAGGGCCAGAACGGCCTGACCTGGGACCGGTGGCTCCACATCCTGCGGCTGGCGGAGCGGCTCGGCTTCCCGACGGTGTTCCGCTCGGACCACTACTTCATCGGGCCGCAGCAGGATTCGCTGGAGGCGTACCTCTCGTTCGCGGTGGCCGCGCGGGAGACGTCGCGCATCCGGTTCGGGCCGCTGGTTTCGCCGGTGACCTTTCGGACGCCGGTCGATGTGGCGCGGATGGCGGCGCAAATCGACCTGCTGAGCGGCGGCCGGTTCGTGATGGGGCTCGGGGCAGGCTGGAACGAGGCCGAGCACCGGGCGTACGGCATCCCGTTCCCGCCCATCGCGGAGCGGTTCGCGCGGCTGGAGGAGGCGATTCGACTGATGCAGACCGCCTGGCGCGAGGGGCCGGCGAACTTCGCGGGCCGCTTCTACCGGCTCGAAGGCGCGAACCTGCTGCCGAAGCCGGCGCCGGGGCGGCCGCCGATCCTCATCGGCGGGACGGGCGAGAAGAAGACGCTCCGGCTGGCAGCGCGCTACGCGGACGAGTGGAACGCGGTGAACGTCTCGCCGGAGGTGTACGCCCAGAAGGTGGCCGTGCTCGAACGGCACTGTGAGGCGGAAGGGCGCGACCCGGCGACCATCCGGCGGTCGATGATGACGTTCGCGGTCATCGGGCCGGATGAGCGGACGCTGGACCGGGCGACGGAGCGGATGATGACGATGTGGGGCGCGCGGCCGGGGACGACGCCGGCGGAGTACCGGGCTGGCCTGCGGGCGCGGGGGATGATCGTCGGCGGGAAGGAGGAGGTGGTGGAGGCGCTGGGGCGGTACGCCGCGCTCGGGCTGCAGGAGGTGCAGTTCCAGCATTTCCTGTTCGACGACGACACGGTGCCGGAGTACCTGGCGGCCGAGATCGCGCCCGCGGCGAAGGGGCTGTAACCGGCCGGTCACGGGCGTTCACCGGGCGGCGGGCGGCGGGCCGTTTTGCGCGCGGTTGGCAGGCGGTTTACCCGGCGTTTGCGGTGCGGCGGGGGTGTTTCCGGGGCTCCACCGGGGTGTTACCGAACCGGTTTTCGGGGGCCTGTTGGGGCAGGGCCGGGGTGCCGTCTTCGAGAATACGATGCGCTACCTCCAGCCCGTCCCCCGTGCCGACGAAGAAGCCCCGGGCAGCAGCCCCCTGACCGTCGTGTCGCAGGAGCGGCGGCGGGTGCTGTACATCGAGGGGGACGCCTCGCTGGACGTGATCGTGGCGGCTCTGGAGGCGTGGGGGCTGCGGGTGCGGGCGGAGCGGGAGCGGCAGCAGGCCGCGGGCGGCGGCGGGTCCGCCGAGGAGGGGCGGGCGGAGGCGCGGCGGGACGCAGACGGGATGCCGGCGTGGGTGACGCGGCGGCCGGCGCTGCCGCGGGTAAGCCGGCTGGAGAACATCCTCTCGCCGCTGTGGTTCCCGGCGCGGCGGCCGGTCTCCGGCAACGAGCCGGTCGCGGCGTTCAGCTGGTTCGGCCGCGCGGCCTAGGGTCGGACCCGGGATGGTTCGTTTGCCCCGGAATTTTTTACGGCTGATGTATTGACAGGCGACGTCTTCAGGAAAAAATAGGGCATATTCGCCGGCGCACTTCGCACAGTGTGCGGGGCAGGACCGGGCGGCGAATTCGCGATATGCGGCCCGCGCGCCGGCGAGTGGAAAGGAGCGGACGATGGCGCGTTCAGCGAGTCGGCAATGGGTCATCGCGGGGGTCGCGGCGCTGGTCGCAGCGGCGGCAGCGGCGACGGCACTGGGGGCGTTCCGCGGGGGCGATGCTGAGCCGCGGAAACTGGCGGATGAGTTCCCCTACGCGCAGGAGGGGCAGGCCGCCGCAGGCGGCATCACGCTGCGGCTCACCTCGGCGGATTTTAGCGGAACGGCCACGCTGGTCCGGCTCGAGGCGGAGGCCGGCGGCAGCGCCGGGGGCGGGAAGGCGCCGGCCGCGCTCGCCATCCCGCGGAGCGCCGTGCGCGGGGATTTCGCGGCCCTGTCGGCTTCGACGGGCGGCGCGCTGACCGGCGGGAAGCCGGCGCCGCTCATCTTGCGGCTCTCGCCCGTGACGGATGCGCGCGACCGGGTGCTCGAGGTCGCGCAGGTGGACCTGTACGCAGCCGACGGGACGGCATGGAGCGTGACGGGGCCGTGGCGGCTGACGGTTCGGGTGCCGGGCGACGTCGACCGGCTGCTGCGGGTGGAGCCGCTGAAGGCGGCCGCAGTGCAGGGCCCGGCAGCGGTGCAGGTGCAGCTCATCTCGGCGGCCCGCTCGAATACGGAAGTCGAGGTGGTCGTCGCCTTCAGCGGGGGCGCGGTGCCGCTGGACGTGCCGGTGCTGCGGCGGCCGGATGGCGCGACCTTCCCGGGCGCCGCGCTCGAGCGGCTCGGCGACGGGCCGTTCCGGTTCATCTTCCCGCCGGTCGAAGGCCCGGTGACGCTGGTGTTCGGGCACATGGCGCTGCCGGCGCCGGCGGGCGCCCCGGCGCACGAGACGGCGGTCGACCTCGGCGCGGTCATCGCAGCGAACGGCCTCGCGGGGCGGCCGGGCGAGTCGGCGGTCATCGGGCCGGCGGCCATCCGCGCGGTGCGGGGCGAGTTCGTGCCGCTCCGCCTGTGGTTCGACGCCGGGCCCGGCGGGAAGACGCGCGCCCAGCTGGAGCTGAGCGGCGCGGCCGAACCGGCGCCCGGCGCACCCGGGCCGGTTGGATGGGTGCTGCTGCCGGGCGGGAAGCAGGTGCCGGTGAACGCCTGGGGCGTCGGCTACCAGCGCGACGGCACGGGGGCGATCGTCGGCGCGGTGACGACGCTTGCCATCGACGTGGACGACGTTTCGGAGCTGATGGGCACGGTGGCCGTGAGCCTCGGCGCACCTGCGGAGACGGCGGCGGGGCCGTGGCAGGTGGAGCTCGTCCCGGCGGAGTGAGCGGCGGCCGGCGGGCTGACGCGCGGGGGACCGGGGAAGGCGGTCTTTCCCGGCGGGTGGCGGCTTTCGATGAACGGCGGTTAACTATCGAGGGCGCCGCGGCGTTGCCATCGATACCGACGATAGCCTTCGCGGCGCCTGCGGGCGCCGCCGTGTTCCGCTCCGGCGCTCACCCCGGGAGGCACCGTGACCGAGGAAGCCTTAGATCTGGGCGCGGGCAGGGACCTCATCCTGCGTCACCTGCGCGCGCGCTGGCCGATGCTCGCGCTGGCCTTCGGCGCCGGGCTGAGCTGGGGCCTGCTCCGGCTGGTGGAGCCGTACCTCGTGGGGCTGGCCATCGACCACGCCATCGTCGACCGCGACCTCACGCGGCTGACGCAGTACGTGCTCGCCTTCCTCGGCGTGGCCGCCGTGCTGGCAGTGTGCGCGGGGACGCGGCGGTACTGGGCGATGCGAACGAGCTACCGGATCGAGACGGACCTGCGGCTCGAGCTGTACGACCGGGTGAACCGGCTTTCGTTCGACTACCACGACCGGACGGCGACGGGCCAGCTGATGTCGCGCGGGAGCGCGGACCTGCGGGAGATCCAGGCGTTCCTCGTGAACATCCCGATCAACTCGGCGTACCTGCTGATGGCGGTCGGGGCGTTCGTGCTGCTGGTGATGACGAGCCTCTCGCTGGCGGTGCTGGCGATGGCGGTCTTCCCGGTGGTGACGTGGCTGAGCGTGCGCTTCTTCAACCGGCTGGAGCCGGGGACGGAGCGGGTGCAGCAGGACCTGGCGGACGTGGCGAGCGTCACGGAGGAGACGATCGCGGGGGGCGCGGCTCGTGCGGGCCTTCGGCCGGGAGGAGCACGAAATCGGGCGGATGCGGGCAGCGGCGGACCGGGTGCGGCGGGACGCGATGGAGGTGGTGCGGCTGCGCACGGTGTACGGGCCGCTCTTCTTCCTGCTGCCGGGGCTGGGGCAGCTGGTGGTGCTGGCGTACGGCGGCTGGCTGGTGGTCGAAGGGCGGATGACGCTCGGCGCGCTGGTGGCGGCGCTGCAGTACCTCGGGATGCTGGCGTGGCCGGTGCAGAGCCTCGGCGAAATGATCGCTTCGGGGCAGCGCGCGATCGTCTCAGCGGCGCGGGTGTGGAACGTGCTGAAGGAGGAGCCGAGCGTGAAGGAGCGGCCCCATGCGCGGCCGCTGCCGCCGGGGAACGGCCACATCGTCTTCGACCGGGTGACGTTCGGCTACCGCGCGGGGCTGCCGGTGCTGCGGGAGTTTTCGCTCGATATCCCGGCGGGGCGGTCGGTCGCGCTGGTGGGGGCGACGGGCAGCGGCAAGTCGACGGTGGCGCGGCTGCTGCCCCGGTTCTACGACGTCGACGAGGGGCGGATCCTGCTGGACGGGGCGGATATCCGGACGCTGCGGCTGCGGGAGCTGCGGCGGAGCATCGGCATCGTCTTCGAAGATACGTTCCTCTTCAGCGATACGGTGCGGAACAACATCGCCTACGGGCGCCTGGACGCGACGGACGAGCAGATCGAGCGGGCGGCGAAGCTGGCGCACGCGCACGAGTTCATCGAGCGGCTGGAGGCGGGCTACGACACGGTGGTGGGCGAGCAGGGATTTTCGCTCTCGGGCGGGCAGCGGCAGCGGCTCGCGATCGCCCGGGCCGTCCTGATGGAGCCGCGGGTGCTCATCCTCGATGACGCGACCTCGAGCGTGGACGCGCGGATGGAGGAGGAGATCCGGAACGCGCTGAAGGAGGTGATGGCGGGGCGGACGACGCTCATCATCTCGCACCGGCTTTCGACGATTTCGCTGGCGGACCAGGTGGTGCTGGTGGACGAGGGGCGGGTGGCGGCGACGGGCACGCACGAGGAGCTGTTGCGGACGAGCCGGCGCTACCGCGAGGTGCTCGGGCAGCTGGAGGCGATGGCCTCGTGAGCGCGGAGGAGCGGCCGACGCCGCGGGTGAACGGGCTGGCGGGGGCGCTGCGGATGCTGGCGCCGCGCTGGCCGATGCTGGCGCTGGCGACGGTGACGATCGTCGCGTTCACGGGTGCGAGCCTGGCGCGGCCGATCGCCATCCAGCGGGCGCTGGACGAGGGCGTGGCGAAGGGCGACCGGGCGGCGCTCTTCGCGGCCTGCGCGGCGTTCGTCGGGCTGCTGCTGGCGGTGTACGTCTTCCAGGCGGCGAGCACGTACCTCGTGAACCGGGTGGGGCAGGACTTCCTGTTCGACCTGCGGATGCGGCTGTTCGAGCACTACCAGCGGATGTCGCTGGCGTTCTTCGGGCGGGAGAACGCGGGCCGCCTGGTGGCGCGGATGACGAGCGACGTGACCACCGTGAACGACGTGCTGAACAACGGGTTCCTCGTGGTGGTGCAGTCGACGCTGACGCTGGTGGGGGCCTCGATCATCCTGCTGACGATGAGCGTGCGGCTCTCGCTCGCGGTGGCGCTGATTCTCCCGCCGCTCATCGTGGCGACGGCGATCTTCCGGGTGTATTCGGACCGGGCGTACCACCGGGTGCGGGAGCGGATCGCGGACGTGATGGTTCACATGCAGGAGACGTTCTCTGGGCTGCGGGTGGTGCAGGCGTTCGCGCGGGAGCAGAAGAACCGGGAGCGGTTCGGCGAGATCAACGAGCGGAACTTCGAGGCGAACGTCTACACGGTGAAGCTGTCGTCGCTCTACTTCCCGTTCGTGGAGTTCCTGCGGGGCGCGGCGATCGGGCTGATCCTGTATTTCGGCGGGCGGCAGGTGGCGGGCGATGCGGTGACGGTGGGCACGGTGGCGGCGTTCGTGTTCTACCTCGAATTCATCTTCCAGCCGATCCAGAACCTCTCGCAGGTGTTCGACATGGTGCAGAGCGCGAACGCGGCGCTGGGGAAGATTTTCGGGGTGCTGGCGGTGGAGCCGGACGTGCCGGAGCCGGAGCGGCCGGCGCGGGTGGAGCCGCCGCTCGAGGGGCGGATCGAGCTGCAGGGCGTGACGTTCGGGTACGACCCGGCGCGGCCGGTGCTGCGCGACATCGACCTGTGCATCGAACCGGGGCAGCACGTGGTGCTGGTGGGGCCGACGGGCGCTGGGAAATCGACGCTGGCGAAGCTGATCACGCGCATGTACGACCCGACGGCGGGGACGGTGCGGATCGGGGGGCACGACCTGCGGACGCTGCGGGCGGCGGACCTGCGGCGGACGGTGACGATGGTGCCGCAGGAGGGGTTCCTCTTCACGGGGTCGATCCGGGAGAACATCCTCTTCGGGCGGCCGGGGGCGACGGACGCGGAAGTGCGGGCGGCCTGCGAGCGGCTCGGCATCGACGGCTTCATTCGCTCGCTGCCGAACGGCTACGAGACGATGGTGAGCTTCCGCGGGTCGCGGCTGAGCGCGGGCGAGAAGCAGCTGGTGTCGATTGCGCGGGCGTTCCTCGCGGACCCGCCGGTGCTCGTGCTGGACGAGGCGACCTCGAGCCTCGACCCGCAGACGGAGGAGCAGGTGGAGCGGGCGCTGCGGACGCTGTTGGAGGGGCGGACGAGCGTGGTGATCGCGCACCGGCTGAGCACGGCGGAGCACGCGGACCGGATCCTCGTGGTGGACGGCGGCCGGGTGGTGGAGGACGGCACGCACGCGGAGCTGCTGCGGCGGGGCGGCTACTACACGGCGCTCTACCGGCAGTGGGTGGCGGGGCGGGCGGCGCGGAGCGCCTGAGCGCGCGGGCCGGTCAGCGGTCGGGGTCGGTGTCGCCGGGCTGGAGGGCGTCGCGGGCGCCGAGGTCGCGGCCCATGAGGCGGAGTTCGCGCGAGAAGCGGGTCGTCTTCTCGGCGATGCCGGCCATGTAGGTGCGGGAGGGCGTGACTTTCACCCAGAGGCGGCGGCGGGGGACGTAGAAGGTGATGCTGAGGCCGACCATCGCCATGGCGACGGCGATCCAGATGAAGGTGTGGCCGGGGTCGCGGCGGACGCTGACGCCGGAGGCTTCGACGCGGCCCTGGAAGAGGTAGGTGTAGCCGCCGGAGGTGGTGACGGCCTGGCCCTGCTGGAGGACGACGTTGCGCTGATCGACGCCGGCGACCATGAGGTAGGGACGGCCGTCGCCGCCGAGGGGCATCTGGACGACGGCGCCCTCGGGGCCGGTGGCGCCGGGCATATCCAGCACGGTGGTCGCGGGGATGGTGGCGGCGCCTTCGAAGCGGATGCGGTAGGGGCCGGCGTCCCGCTCCTCGCCGGGGCGGAGGAGGATGGGGTCGAAATCGGTGCTGGTGATGGTGACGAGCATCTGGCCGTTGCGGAACTGCCAGGCGACGGCGTAGTTCACGAGCTGGTCGGAGCCGGGCGCCTGCGGGAAGACGAGGAGGGAGAGGGCGGTGTCGTCAGAGCGGTCGGCCGGGTCGATGCCGGGGTCGGTCGCCATCTGGGGGAGCTGCTGTGCGAAGAGGATGCGGCCGGAGGCATCGGCGACGCGGAGGACGGGGATGACGGCGCTGCGGCCTTCGAAATCGAGGATGTCGTCGAAGATGACCTGGCCGCTGGGTGCGGTGATGCGGAGGCGGGCGATGTCATCGAACCAGGCGGCCTGGTGGACCTTGTAGCCGAAGGCGTGGCAGGGGTGGTTGACGGTGGTCTTGCAGCGGATGGTTTCATCGCCGCGGCGGACCTCGATGATGGAGTGGTAGTCGATGATGTTGCCATCGTCATCGAGGCCGCGGTTGGCGTCGATCATGCGGATGAAGAGCTGGTTGGGGCCGGCTTCGGCGAAGACGGGCGCAGGGGGCGTGGATTCGGCGATGACCATGGTGCGGTCGAAGCCGGCGAAGACGGTGAGGAGGCCGCCGAGGAGGATCATGAGGAGGGCGAGGTGGGAGAGGAAGGTGCCGTACTGGCTCCAGGGGTAGCGGTCGGCGAAGAGGTAGACGGCGCCGGGCTCTTCGCGGACGCGCTGGACGGCGTAGCGGCGCTGGCGGAGGAGGCGTTCGACGGCGTCGGCGCCGCCGGGGTGGGAGAAGCTGGCGCGGTGGTGGGCGCGTTCGAAGTAGGCATCGGGGACGCGCTTCGGGGGCTGGCGGACGGCGCGGATGGTTGGCCGGAGGCGGGAGACGGTGCAGACGGTGACGGCGACGATGATCAGGAACCAGAGGCCGTTGAACCAGGCGGTGTGGAAGACCTGGAAGAAGCCGAGGGCATCGAAGAGGCCGGTGAAGGGGCCGTAGGTTTCGCGCTGGAGTTCGAGCCAGGCGGATTTGGCGGCCGGGTTGCCGATCATCGGTGCCGGCATTTGCGGGAGGATGGTGCCGATGAGGCCGGCGACGCCGGCGAGCCCGACGAGGAAGAGCGCGAACTTGACGTTGGTGAGGAGCTGCCAGGCCCAGCGGAGGGGGTCGAGGCCGCCGGGCTGGAGGGTGGAGGCGGAGGCGGCGCGGGGGCTGGCGCTCACGGGAGCTGCGCCTCCAGTTCACTGAGCTGGTCCCAGGTGATGCGGCCGAGGTAGATGCGCTGGATGACGCCCTGGGGGTCGACCAGGACCGTCATGGGGAGGCCGCCGACGCCGGTGCGGTAGGCCTGGGAGACGGCGCCGCTGGTATCGAGCAGGATGGGGTAGGTGACGCCGAACTGGGCGGTGAACTGGCGGGCCGTGGCGGCGTCCTCCTGCTGGTTGACGCCGATGACGGCGATGCCACGATCGAGCGTGCGGGAGTGGAACTCCTGGAGGTCGGGGGTTTCGGCGCGGCAGGGGCCGCACCAGGAGGCCCAGAAGTTGAGGAGGACCCAGCTGCCGCGGAACTCATCGAGGGAGCGGGGGCCGCCCTCGAGGGCGGCGAGGCGGAAGTTGGGAGCGGCGCGGCCCTCGCGGGCAGCGGGCGGCTGGCCGGTGGGGTTGAGGGCATCGGGGAGGGCGATGACGCCGAGGCCGCCGGCGGAGTGGGCCGTGCCGGCGGAGGGGTCATCGCGGAATTCGAACCACCAGAGGGCGAAGCCGACGACGGCGATGACGAGGGCGGCGAGCCCGAGGGTGGAGGCGGGCCCGGAGTATTCGCGGCGACGCTGGGGGCGTTCGTCGGGGAGCTGGTCGGTCATGGGGCGGTCCGGTGGTACGAGCGTACCACCGGACCGGGTTGGGCGGGGGAAAGGGGGCTACGAGATTCAGCGGATGGCGTCGGTCCAGATGAGGAGGTTGAGATTCTCGAGGCCGGGCGGCGCGTCGTAGAAGGTGATTTGGAACGGGCTGGACTGGCCGGTGAGGAGTTCGTTGGAGGAGATGTAGTCAACGTCCAGACGAATGACATTCCCGCTGGCGTCGACGTAGGCGGCCAACACATGGACGTATCGGTATGTGGTGCTGGACGTATTGGTCACGGTGCCCACGACATAGAGCACGCCCCAACGGTCGCGGTAGATGCTGGTGATCGAGAAAACGAGACCTGTTATCGGCGTTCGGTTGGAGGCGAGAAAACCTGAGACCGAGGCCTCCACGTAAGCGATGCCTGACGGCGGGTCATAAAGCCAGATATCGAAGGGCGAGCTCCCACCGACCGGTACGATACCGATTTCGGCGTAGCCGTCCTTCGTCGAGAGGAGCTGCCCCGAGGCGGAGTAGAAGCGGGCGGTCACCCGAACGTACTCGGCAGGGGAGCTCAGACCGTTGATGACGATCCCCATCACGCGGATGTCACCCCAGCGATCGGTGTACCAGTTGACGCCCTGGAGGCGGAGGCCGGAGGGAGCGGGCGTCGGGGTGGCGGTCGGGGGACGCGGGGTCGGGGTGGGCTGGGCGGCGGTGGGGGTGGCGGTCGGCGGGCGCGGCGTGGGCGTCGCGTTCGGCGCGAACGGGGTCGGGGTGGCCGGGGGCGGCGGGGGCGGCGCGCCTTCGTCGCGGGCGACCATCGGCACGACGGCGCGGGGCGTGAAGACCTGGCTCCCGGCATCGCGGGGGGCGCTGACGAGCGCGGCGGCGAGGCCGGCGAGGAGGAGCCCGGCGAGGGCGAGCAGATAGCGGGGGCGCGGCATGGTCCGCTCCTGTGCGAGGGATTGGCGCCGGAGTTTCGCGCCGGGAGGCGTCAGGTGTTGACGCGCGGCCGGCGTCGGCGGTCCGGCACCTTGCGCCGGGGCCGGCGGGCCGTCAGAATGCGAACATCTGTGCGATGGAGGGCCCGCGATGGCGAAGCCGCCGCCGAGCTACCCGGTTCCTGCCGTCCGCCCGGTGCCGCCGGCGCTCGTCGCCGAGCGGCTGGTGACGGAGCTGCGGCAGAAGGAGACGGAGACGTGGGTCCGGCGGCTGGAGGAGGAGCCGGCGCGGTTCGGTGAGTGGCCGGAGGGGCTGGACCCGCGGCTCATCGACGTGCTCGGGCGGCGCGGCATCCGCCAGCCGTACACCCACCAGGCGCGGGCCATCGCGGCGGCGATGGCGGGCCGCAATGCCGTGGTCGTGACCCCGACGGCGAGCGGCAAGACGCTCTGCTACAACGCGCCGGTGCTGGACCGGGTGCTGAAGGACCGCTCGGCGCGGGCGCTCTACCTGTTCCCGACGAAGGCGCTGGCGCAGGACCAGCTGGACGAGCTGCACGGGCTGATCGGCGACCTCGGCGCGGAGATCGGGACGTTCACCTACGACGGGGACACGCCGGCGGACGCGCGGCGGGCGGTGCGGCAGGCGGGGCACATCGTGCTGACGAACCCGGACATGCTGCACACGGCGATCCTGCCGCACCACACGAAGTGGGTGCAGCTGTTCGAGAGCCTCGAGTTCGTGGTCATCGATGAGCTGCACACCTACCGGGGGGTGTTCGGCAGCCACGTGGCGAACGTGATCCGGCGGCTGCGGCGCATCTGCCAGTTCTACGGGAGCGACCCGGCGTTCATCCTCTGCTCGGCGACGATTGCGAACCCGGGCGAGCTGGCGGAGCGGCTCATCGGCGATAGCGTGGAGGTGATCAGCGAGAGCGGGGCGCCGCGTGGGGAGCGGATCGTCGTCGTGCACAACCCGCCGGTGGTGAACCGGGAGCTGGGCATCCGGCAATCGTCGCTGAAGTCGGCGCGGGACATCGCGGCGCAGCTGATCCGCTCCGGCGTCCAGACGATCGTGTTCGCCCCGAGCCGGGTGCGGGTCGAGCTGCTGCTGACGTACCTGCGGGAGGCGCTGCGGGAGAAGCCGGGCGACCCGGAGCGGGTGGCTGGCTACCGGGGCGGCTACCTGCCGAACGAGCGGCGGGCGATCGAGCGGGGGCTTCGGGAGGGGACGGTGCGCGGGGTGGTGGCGACGAACGCGCTGGAGCTGGGCATCGACATCGGCGGGCTGGGGGCGAGCGTCGTGACGGGCTACCCGGGTTCGCTGGCGAGCCTCTGGCAGCAGTTCGGCCGGGCGGGCCGCGCGCGGGAGAGTTCGCTGGCGGTGCTCGTCGCTTCATCGAACCCGCTCGACCAGTACGTGGCGCAGCACCCGGAGTTCATCTTCGAGCAGGGGGTCGAGGGCGCGGCGATCGACCCGGACAACCCGTACATCCTCGCGAGCCACCTGAAGTGCGCGGCCTTCGAGCTGCCGTTCGCGAACGGGGAGCCGTTCGGCGCGCACGGGGAGGTGATGCTGGACATCCTCGTCGAGGAGGGCGTGCTCCAGCTGGCGAACGGCCGCTACTACTGGATGTCGGAAGCGTACCCGGCGGAGGAGGTGAGCCTCCGGACGGCGAGCACGGACAACTTCGTGATCATCGAGCAGGGACCGAAGCCGCGGGTCATCGGGGAGTGCGACCGGCCGAGCGCGCCGCTGCTCATCCACGAGGACGCGATTTACCTGCACCGGGGGCAGCAGTACCAGGTGGAGCACCTGGACTGGGACGACAAGAAGGCGTACGTCCGGGCGGTCTCGGTCGACTACTACACCGATGCGCAGCTGGCGGTGGACCTGAAGGTGCTGGAGCGGGAGCGGGAGGCGCCGGCGGGCGGCGGCAGCGCGTGGGAGCTCGGCGAGGCGGCGATTACGTTCCTCGCGACGATTTTCAAGAAGGTGAAGCTGCACACGCACGAGAACGTGGGCTGGGGGCAGATCGCGATCCCGGAGGAAACGATGCACACGGCGGCGGCATGGCTGACGCTCGGGGAGGGCGCCGCCGCGGGGCTGCGGCGGGACGAGCTGGCGCTCGGGCTGGAGGGGCTGGCGCACGTGCTGCGGAACCTCGCGCCGGTGTTCTGCCTGTGCGACCCGCGCGACCTGGGAGCGGATGCGCAGGTGCGGTCGCCTTCGACCGGCGCGCCGACGGTGTACCTGTACGACATGGTGCCGGGCGGCATCGGGCTGGCGGAGCGGGTCTTCGAAGCGCGGGAGCGGCTGCTTCGGGCGGCGCGCGATGCGGTGGCAGGCTGCGGCTGCGAGCGCGGCTGCCCCTCGTGCGTGGGGCCGCAGGCGGAGCGGGGAAGCCCGGCGAAGCGCGCCGCGCTGCTGCTGCTGGAGCGCCTCGCCGGGGCCAGGGGGAGCTGAGCTGCGGTCAGGCGGTGACGATGTCCTTCTCCATGGGGCCGAGGAGGCCGAGGAGCTCCTGTTTCTCCTGCGCCGGGACCTTGAACTGGTCGAGCGCTTTGACGAGGTCTTCGACGAGAGCGTCGAAATCGGCCTTCGTGATCATGAGGCCGGCGTGGGCCGTCTTCATATCGCGGCCGGTGTACTTCTCGGGCCCGCCGGTCGCCTCGCCGATCTGGTTGACGAGGTGCATCTTGAGGGTGGGGATATCGGTGTTCGCGAAGAACCGGTTGATGCGGGCGTCGGCGGCGACGTTGGCGACGAAGGCATCGACGACGGCCGTGATGGCGGGCTTGCCGCCGAGCCGGTCGTAGAGCTTCGCCTGCCCGGGCCGGGTGGGCACGGGGGTCGGCATCGCCTTCTTGTCGTCATCGCTGCAGCCGACCACGAGGAACGCGCCGCCGAACACGGCGACGGCCCCGGCGGAGCGGAGGAAGGCGCGGCGGCTCTGGCCTCCGCGGACGATGATGGAAGGGGATTCGGACATGGCCTGCGTCTCCTGCGTGCGAAGCTGCACGGTAGTACGCAGGGGACGCGCGGGGTGTTGATCCGGCCGCGCGGGCGCGGCCCGCTCGCCTTTACCGCGCGTTTCCGCCCGGGGCTCAGTGGCGGAAGTGGCGGATGCCGGTGAAGACCATGGCGACGCCGTACTGGTTGCAGCAGTCGATGCCGTCCTGGTCGCGGAGGGCGCCGCCGGGGTGGGCGATGGCCGCGATGCCGGCCTGGCAGGCCTTTTCGATGCTGTCGTTCCAGGCGAAGGGGAAGAAGGCGTCGGAGGCGAGGACCGCGCCGCGCACCTCCTCGCCGGCCTTCTCCATCGCGATTTCGACGCTCTTGACGCGGTTCGGCTGGCCGCTGCCCATGCCGAGGAGGCGGCCGTCCTTCGCGATGACGATGGCGTTGCTCTTCACGTGTTTGACGATGCGCCAGGCGAACCGGAGGTCGTCGAGCTGCTGCGGAGTGGGCTGGCGTTCGGTGACGACGCGGAAGTCGATGCGCTCGGCGGGGAGGTCGTCGGGGTCCTGGAGGAGCCAGCCGCCGCCCACCTGGCGGAGGGCGAGTCCGCCCGCAGCGAGGGGCCGGGCTTCGAGGATGCGGAGGTCCTTGGACTTGCCTTTGAGGGTGGCGAGGCCTTCGGGGGTGTAGCCCGGGGCGATGACGATTTCGTAGAACATGCGGGTTTCGCCGTCGTTCGGGCTGCGGAATTCGCGGATTTCGCGCGCGAGGGCTTCATCGACGGGGCGGTTGAAGGCGACGATGCCGCCGAAGGCGCTGGTGGCGTCGGCGCGGACGGCGAGGCGGTAGGCTTCGCAGAGGTCGTCGCGGGTGGCGGCGCCGCAGGGGTTCGTGTGCTTGACGATGACGCAGGCGGGCGTGGGGATGTCGTTCACGCAGTTCCAGGCGGCATCGGCATCGAGGTAGTTGTTGTAGGACATCTCTTTGCCGTGGTGCTGGATGGCGGTGGCGATGCCGCCGCGGCCGTGGGCGGCGAGGGAGCGGTCGAGGTAGAAGGCGGCGCGCTGGTGGGGGTTTTCGCCGTAACGGAGGGGCTGGGCGAGTTCGAGCGGCATGGTGAGGCGCGGCGGGAAGTCGCCGGGGTGCTGCTGGCTCCAGAGCCACTCGGCGACGGCGCTGTCGTAGGCGGCGACGTGGGCGAAGGCCTTCCAGGCGAGTTCGCGGCGGAGGTCCGGCCCGGCGGCGCCGGCGCTGAGCGCTTCGAGGACGCGGGCGTAATCGGCGGGGTCGACCACCGGGAGGACGGCCTCGTGGTTCTTGGCGGCGGCGCGGAGGAGGGTGGGGCCGCCGATGTCGATGTTCTCGATGGCCTCTTCGAAGGCGACACCGCCAGGGCGGGTGACGGTCGCGTAGAAGGGGTAGAGGTTGCAGGCGACGAGATCGATGGGGCCGATGCCGTGGGCTTCGAGGGCGGCCATGTGGGCGGGGAGGTCGCGCCGGGCGAGGATGCCGGCGTGGACGGCCGGGTGGAGGGTCTTCACGCGGCCGTCGAGCATTTCGGGGAAGCCGGTGAGGTCTTCGACCTTGCGGACGGGGAGGCCGGCGGCCTGGAGGGCCGCGAAGGTGCCGCCGGTGGAGACGAGCTCCCAGCCGAGGTCGGCGAGGCCGCGGGCGAAGGCTTCGATGCCGGTCTTATCGTAGACGCCGAGGAGGGCGCGCATGGGGCAGAGCTCCTTGGGAAGGGTGGTCTGCGGCGGGTGCGGTGCGGCCCGCCGGCCCAGGCGAGCGGCCATGCGCGAGGCCGGGCTCCCCCGCGGTGCTCCGCGTGACGCCAGTCGCCCGGCAGCTTCGAGTGTAGCAGCGGGGGCGGTTCGCCGCAGGCGCGGGAGCGCGTAGGCTGATGGCCATGTGGCAGCGGCTGCGGACGCGCGCGGAGGGGCTGGCCCGCCGGGGGATGTGGGAGGGCGAGCGGCTGCGCTGGCGGCTGTTCCACCCGGTGACGATCGGTGCGCGGGTCATCCTCGTGCGGGAGGGGGAGGTGCTGCTCGTGCGGCACAGCTACCGGGAGGGGTGGTTCCTGCCGGGCGGGGGCGTCGACAAGGGGGAGACGCTGGAGGAGGCGGCCCGCCGCGAGGCGCGGGAGGAGGCAGGAGCCGTGCTGGAGGAGGCGCGGCTGCTCGGGGTGTACGCCGACTTCTCGGACGCGAAAGAGGACTACATCGCGGTGTTCGGCAGCGAACAATTCGCGTGGGAGGCGCCGGCGCCGAACGGGGAGATTGCGGAGGTGCGGTGGTTCGCCTGCGGCGGGCTGCCGGGGGACATCGACCCCGGCTGCGCGCGGCGCATCGGGGAGTGGCTGGCGGGCGGCGGACCGTACGCGGGGCGCTGGTAGGCTCAGGCGGGAGCGAACTCGACGAATTCGGCGACGGGGCGGCGCCGCCGGGGCGGGGGGTCCTCGACCGGGCGGCCGAGCCGGAGGCAGACCTGCGGCCAGCGGCGGGGGCAGAAGGCGGCGGCGACCCGCTCGCGGAGGTCGGGCACCTGGAGCGGCTGCTGGAGGTAGCCGGCCTGGATGCCGTCGAGCGCGGCGCGGAGGAGGATGCGCTCGAGCGCCTGGCCGGCGCGGAGCCAGTCGCGCGGCTCGTCGCCGGGGGACGCGAGGAGGAGCACCGCCGGCGCGTGGAGGATGTAGACCTCGTCGCGGGAGGCGGAGGTGCCGCCGAAATCGAAGCGGTCGACGAGGAAGCGGAGGGCGCGGCCGCCGAGCCGGGATGCGGGGAGGCCGTCGTTCGCGCGGCCGGGGTGGATCCAGCGGGCGACCTCGTGCCGCCAGGCGGGGTCGTGGTGCTGGAGGCGGTCGGCCTCGGCGCAGAGGTCGGCGAACAGCTGGCGGGCGGCGCGGCCTTCGAGCGGCAGGAGTTCGGCGCCTTCCGCTGCAGCTTCAGCGGCGAGGGCGGGGAGGAGGCCGGGTGGGAGGGGTTCGGCGCGAAGGGCGCGGCGGGTGGTCCAGCGGCGCTCGATCGCGGGCGCGAGGGCGGCGAGCGCGGCATCGGGCGGGCCTTCGGCGAGGACGGCGCGGGCGAGGAGCCCCTCGCGCGAGGGGTCGGGCAGGAGCGCGACCTGCTCTTCGCAGCCGGCGGCGGCCCCGGCGGCGCGGAGGTTGAGGAGAGCGCAGCCGCAGGCGATGGTGCGTTCGCGGCCGTCCGGGTCGGCGACGGGCAGGGCGCGGGCCGGGTCGCCGAACAGCTCGATGGCGGCGGGCGTGACGCGGAAGCGCCACGGCTGGGTGTTGAGCGGGGAGGGGGCGAGGGCGGCCAGCCGCAGCCAGTGATCGACCTGGACGATGGTCATGCGGGGGAGTGTAGCGCCGGGGCAGCGCTCAATCGCGGGCCACGAGGGGGAGGAGGGCGCGGGGCGGGAGGGGCGCCGGCCCGGCCCGGCCATAGAGGGCGATGAGGCCGGCGATGTCGTCGGCCTGGGGCTCGATGTTGTCGAGCGAGGCGGGGCCGCCGCACATCGCGGCGCCGGGGCAGCGGTCGCTGTGGCCGAGGCCGAGGGCGTGGCCGAATTCGTGCAGGGCGAGGGCGCGGAGGAGCTCCGGGGTGTACTGGAAATCGGGGCGGAGGACGATGTCGAACTCGACGAGTTCGAAGAACGGAGTGCCCTGGACCAGGAAGGGGGAGGAGACCCAGCAGGCGTAGCCGAGGTAGCCGCCCGGGATCGGCCCCCAGCCGACGACGTTCTCGCCGTCGGGCGCGTAGCCGGTCGCGCCGGGGTCGCCGCGGCAGCCGGTCGGGGTGGCGGTTTCGCCGTCGTAGACGAACTGGACGGGAGTCCCGCCGGCGAAGCGCCAGCCGTCGGCGCCGAGGCTGACGGCTTCGAGAGCGGCCTTGGGGTCGAGGAAGGGGGTCGCGCCAGCAGGGTTGTACCGCCACGGGACGACGGGGACGCGCCAGCGGACGCCGCCCCGCTCATCCCCGAGGACGTAGGCGGCGGAGGCTTCGCGCGGAGCGAGGGGCACGGCGCCGGGGTTCGCGGCGAGGAGGCTGGCGGCGAGCGCGGCCGGGTCGGCGGCGGCGCCGGCGGGCGCGATGGCGGCGATTTCGAGGACGAGCGGGCCGGCCGGTCCGGGGAGGAGGAAGGCGAGGCGGGTTTCGGTGAAGGCCGGCGACGCAGCCGGGGACGGCGGTTCGCCGGGGCCGGCGCGCGCGGGGGCAGGCGCGGGCTGGCCGCCGGCGAGAGAAGCGGCGACGAGGAGGAGCGCGGCTGCCGGGAGCGCGAAGCGCATGGGATGGGGAGTATCGCACAGGGCGGGGCGGGGAAGCGGTGCGGAAATTTCACGATTGGGGCCGGGGAGGGCCTTGACGTCCCGGCATAAATGAACGACTATTCATTCAGTGAACGGTCGTTCACAGACTTTCGTGGAGGGCAGGACGATGCTGTACGAACTGATGGTGGCGCGGCAGCGCGAGCTGGAAGCGTTCGAGCGGGAGATTGCGCAGCGGATGACGCTGGAGCGGCTGCTGCGCGTGGAGAAGCTGGAGCGTGCGCTGAAGCGCGCCCGCGCTAAACTGCAGGTGCTCCCGGACCTGGCGAAGGCGAACTGAGCCGGCGGGGGCAGGGACACGGATGGCGAAAGTTTCGCAGGCACACCTGGAGGCGCGGCGGCGGAGCATCCTCGAAGCCGCCGCGCGGGTGTTTTCGCAGAAGGGCATCGCGGCGGCGACGATGGCGGAGATCGCGCAGGAGGCGGGCATTTCGCCGGGCGCGATTTACCGGTATTTCGCGAGCAAGGAAGAGCTGGCGCGCGAAGGGATGGCGGGGCCGGCGGAGGCGGTGAAAGCCGCGTGGGAGCACCCGGAGCAGGTGGAGACGGGCTTCGCGGAGCTTTCGCGGGCGACGTTCGCGGCGCTCGAGCTGCCGGGGGCGGATCTCGATACGCGGCTGCTGTTCGAGCGGGCGCTGGTGGCGGTGCGGGACGAGGATGCGGCGCTGCTGAACGAATTCGGCGAGGAGCTGGGACGGATCCTGCGGGCGGTGGCCTTCCTCCTGAAGCGGGATTTCGGCGACCGGCTCGAGGGCTGGGACATCGAGGCGCTGGCGCAGGCGCTTTATTCGTTCTACTGGGGCGCGCGGTTCGTGCAGCTGATGGCGCCCGGCGCGCCCGGCCCGGTGCGGCAGCTGGAGGCGCTCCAGCGGCTGATGGAGGCGGCGTTCGGCGAGCGGAGGGAGACGGGCGCCGGCTGAGCGCCCGGCCGGCGCGGGACGGCGGCTGCTTTCAGGGGCGTTCGAGCAGGATGGCGTCGCCCTGCCCGGTGCCGGAGCAGATGGCGGCGGCGGCGTAGCGCGCGCCGGCTTCCTGCAGCTGGTAGGCGCTGGTGAGCACGAGACGGGCGCCGGTCGCGCCGATCGGGTGGCCCATGGCGACGGAGCCGCCCCAGCGGTTGACGCGGTCGGCGTCCCAGTGGAGTTCGCGGCCGCAGATGAGCGGGACGCAGGCGAAGGCTTCGTTGACTTCGATGATGTCGAAATCGTCGACGGCGAGGCGGGTTTTCTCGGCGAGGCGGCGGAGGGCGAGCGCCGAGGCGACGGGGTACTCGGCGGGCCGGGTAGCCGATTCGGCCCAGCCAGCGATGCGCGCGAGCGGGGTGAGCCCGTGGCGGCGGCCGGCTTCTTCGGAGCCGAGGAGGAGGACGGCGGCGCCGTCGTTCGTGCCGGGGGCGTTGCCGGCAGTGATGGCGCGGGTGCCGTAGACGGTGGGGATGCGGCCGAGTCGTTCGACGGTGGAGTTCGGGCGCGGGCTTTCGTCGCGGGCGAGGGCGATGTGGTTGGGGTCGCGCCGGTTCGGCACGGGGGTGATTTCGCGGTCGAAGTGGCCGGCTTCGAAGGCGGCGCCCCAGCGCTTCTGGCTGCGGACGGACCATTCGTCCATCTCTTCGCGGGAGACTTCGCGGCGGGCAGCCATGTCGTCGGCCTGGTTCGCCATGTGGACATCGTCGAACGCGCACCAGAGGCCGTCGTAGACCATGCCGTCGATGAGCGTCTTGTTGCCCATGCGGGCGCCCCAGCGGGTGTGGACGTCGTAGTAGGGGACGTTGGACATGGATTCCATGCCGCCGGCGAGGACGAGGTCGGCCTCGCCGAGCTGGATGAGGGAGGCGGCGAGGGTGACGGCGCGCATGCCGGAGCCGCAGACCTTGTTGACGAGGGTGGAGGGCGTCGATTCGGGGAGGCCGGCGGCGATGAGGGCCTGGCGCGAGGGGAGCTGGCCGGCGCCGGCCTGGAGGACCTGGCCAAGGATGACGTTATCGATGGCGGCCGGGTCGAGCCGGTTGCGCTGGACGAGGGTGCGGATGAGGAGGGCGGCGAGGTCGCTGGCCGCGTGGTCTTTGAGGGCGCCGCCGAACTTGCCCCACGGGGTGCGGGTCGCGTCGTAGATGAAGGCGGCAGGCATGGCGGCTCCAGCGTAGCCGCGGGCGCGGCGAAGGTACAGGATGGCGGGGCGGCTCAGCCGGCGGCCGCGGCGGCGCAGGGGCTGCAGAGGCCGTTGACGCTGAGGGAGACGGAGCGGGGCTGGAATTGACCGCTGGCGGCGGCGCGGTCGATGAGCGCTTCGAGGTCGGGGTCGCCGACGAGGACGTCGGAGATGCTGCCGCAAGCGGTGCAGACGAGGTTGACGTGGGGCCGGGCGACGGGACCGTAGCGGGAGCCGTCGGGGGTTTCGAGCTTTTCGATGAGACCGGCGGCGCCAAGGGCGGCGAGGTTGTTGTAGACGGTGGCGCGGCTGAGGGTGGGGAGCTCTTCGGAGAGTTCGCGGTAGAGGTCTTCGGCCGAGAGGTGGCGGTCGTGCGAATCGAGGACAGCGGCGAGGAGGGCCAGCCGCTGGGTGGTGGCGGCGAGGCCGCGGCTCGCGAGGAGCTCGAGGAGTTCGCTCGTGGGGCGGGAGGACTTCATCCGCTTCTCAGTTTCGCGCCGGGTGAGACGCGATTCAAGCTGACGGGCGGGACAGGGCGATGCGGGGTCCGGGTTCGAACTGGTTCTCGAGCTGGAATCGCTCCGGGCGGGGGCCGGATAGTCCCAACCGGCGGGGGCCGCCTATACTTGACGCGGGCCGGTGGGCGCGTCTCCCCCGGGGAGCGGCGTGAGCAGGCCAAGGAGGTACTCCGCCATGAAGAAGGTGCTCGGGATTCTTGCGCTGCTGGGCGCCCTGGCCGGGGCGATCATGTTCTGGCGCCGCCGGCAGGAAGACGACGAATTCCTCGATGAGGAGCTGGACTAGCTGGCTGACGGGGCCGACCCAGCGGTGAACCGCCCGGTCGTCACCGGGTTCGGGCTGACGGCCGCGGCAGCGGGCGGCGGCGGCGTGTGGGAGCGGCTGCTGGCGGCCGAGCCGGCGGCGGGAGAGTTCGCGCCCGGCGACGAGGGCGAGGCGCTGCCCGGCATCGGGTTCGGCGACGAGTTCCGGCCGCACCCCGGCATCCCGCGGAACGTCGTGCATTTCCTCGACCGCGGCTCGCTGCTGGCGCTCGACGCGGCGCTGCGCGCGCTCGACGCGGCGGGGCTGGGCGCGGGCGCGGGCGATGCGCGGCGGTTCGGCGTCGCCGAGGGGCTGCCGCTGCGGGCGCCGGGTCAGCCGGGGATCTTCGCGCCGTACGGCCAGCTCATCGCGCGGGTGCTCGGCGTCCGGGGGCCGGTCGTCTGCGTGGCAGGCGGCGAGGCGAGCGGGCTGTCGGCAGTGGTGCAGGCGGCGCGGCTCGTGGCCCGCGGCGAAGCGGACGTCGTCATCGCGGGGGCGGCGCAGGCGCTGCAGCGGCCGCTGTTGGAGCACTTGCGGGGCATGAGCGCGGCGCGGGCGCTGCCGTTCGACCGGGAGCACGCGGGGATGGTGCCGGCTGAGGGCGCGGCGTTCCTCGTCATCGAGTCGGAGGCGCATGCGCGGGGGCGCGGCGCGCGCGTGCTCGCGCGGGTGGCGGGCGCGGCGGAGGTGTTCGACCCGGCAGCCGAGCCGACGGCGCTCCCCGGCGCGAACGAAGCCGGGCGGCTGATGCAGGCGGTGCTGGCGGACGCGGGGTACCTGCAGAACCAGGTCGACCTGTTCGTTTCGTGCGCCGACGGACGGCCGGAGGCGGACGTAGCGGACGGCTTCGGGGCGCTGCGGACGTTCGGGCGGCATGCGTACTTCGCGGACGTGACGGCGCCCGCGGGGACGCTGGGGCAGCTGCTGGCGGCGGGCGGCCCGGCGGCGGCGGCGCTGGCGCTGGAGGCGATGGCGCGGGGCGAGGTGTGGCCGGTGGCCGGGCTCGCGACGCCGGTCGAGGGGCTGGAGCTGGCGTTCGTGAAGGCGGCGAAGCAGGCGAAGGTCGATTGCGCGCTGGTGACCGCGCTGGGCACGGGCGGGCTGGCGGCCGGGGTGCTGCTGACGCGCGACGGGAACTGATCAGCCGGGTTCGCCGAATCTTCCTCGTGGTGGGCGGCCGGGGTAGGATGGGGGCGTGGCGCTCGAAATCTTGTTCCTCGGCCGGACCTGCTTCCGTCTGAAAGGGCGCGACGGCACGGTGCTGATGGACCCGGTGCCGCCGGATTCGGGGTTCGTCCTCGGGAAGCAGCAGGCGGAGATCGTGACCCTGAGCTGCCCGGGCGACCCGCGCTACGGCGCGCGGGAGCTGGTGAGCGGCGAACCGATGGTGCTGGACGCCCCCGGTGAGTACGAAATCGGCGGCGTGCTGGTGACGGCGACGGCCATGAAACGGGCGGACGGCAGCCGGACGGTAAGCTTCGTGGTGGAGCTGGACGGCATCCGGGTGGGGCACCTCGGGCTGCCGGCGACGGCGAACCTCGCGGAGCTGAAGGACGTCGACGTGCTGCTGCTGCCGGTGGGCGGCGACGGCTCGCTCTCGGCGGTCGCGGCGGCGGACGTGATGACGCGCATCGAGCCGCGGGTGGCGATCCCGATGCACTACCGGGTGGGGCCGGAGACGCTCGAGCTGGACCCGCTGGAGAAGTTCCTGAAGGAGACCGGGACGAAGCCGGAGCCGCAGCCGAAGCTGCAGGTGACGCGGAGCGGGCTGCCCGCGGACCTGACGGTGGTGGTGCTCGAGCCGCGGCTCGTGGGGTAAGGACGGCTCAGACGGGCTGCTGAACGACGCGGAGCGGGAAACTCGCGACGGTTTCGTAGCTGGCGCCGGCGGGTGAGAGGCGGCTGCGCATCAGCGAGACCTGGGCGGTGCGCCAGCTGACCTGCGGGATCTCGGTCTTGCCGACGGCGACTTCGATCTCGGCGCGCTGCCGGGTGGAGACGTCGTCGCGGACGCGGCCGAGGGTGAGGTGCGGGCGGAAGGGGCGGCGCTCCGGTTCGAAGCCGACGACGCCGAGCGCGGCGTTCACGGAGCGGACGAGGGCTTCGAGGCGGAGGACATCGCCGGCAACGCCGATCCACATGAGGCGCAGGCCTTCGCGGCCGCCGAAGGTGCCGATCGTGGAGAATTCGAGCTCGAAGGGCGAGTGGCCGACGACCGCTTCCTGGATGGCGAGTTTGACGTGGGGGAGCTTGCGGGTGGGGACTTCGCCGAGGAATTTGAGGGTGATGTGGACGCCTTCGGGGCGGACCCAGCGGACGGCGTTGCCGGAGCGGGAGCGGAGGTCATCGATGACGGTGCGGATGGCGTCCTTGACGTCGTCCGGGACTTCGCAGGCGACGAAGAGCCGGACGTGTTCCTGTTGGGAGGCTTCGCTCATGGTGCGGCGGTTCCAAAGAAGAGAGATTGCGCATTCCCGCCGCACACCCGGGCGACGGCATCGGGCGGGAGTTCCGCCGCGATGCGCTGGAGCTGGCGCCCCGGGGCGAGCAACGGGAAATCGGAGCCGAAGAGCACGCGCTCCGCGCCGGCGAGGGCGACGAGGCGCGCGACGCTTCCTTCATCATACAGCAATGACACGGCCGCGGTATCGAAATAGATATTTCCGATAGCCCGCCGAACTTCAGGCATTTGCAGATAGAAGGAGATGCCGCCGCCAAGGTGGGCGGCCACCATGCGCGCGGCGGGGACGCGGGCGGCGAGTTCGATGAGCTCGGCAGGGGCGATGCCGCCGCGCTTGCCGGGGTAGGCGTGGCCGACGGGTTCGGAGACGTGCCAGAGGAGGACGGCGCCCGTCTCGGCGGCGAGGTGCGCGAGGCGGAGGCTCTCGGGGCCGAGCGGGTCCCAGCCCTGGTTGCCGGGGCGGAGCTCGCCGAAGCCGCGGGCGCCGGCGGCGAGCCAGCGGGCTGCGTCACGCTCCCAGCCGGGCGCGGCGGGGTTGAGGCATGGGAGGGGGGCGATGACCCCGGGGGCCTCGGCAGCGGCGGCGAGCAGGTACTCGGCCTGCTCGGCGAGGCGGGCCGGCGACTGGAAGGCGAAGCCGGCGGCGACGGCGCGGTCGATGCCGGCGCGGGCGAGCGCGGCGCGGAGGGCGGGGGCATCGGCGAGCTTCGCCGCAGGGTCGGCGTACATCTCCGCGAAGGTGGGGTCGGAGGCGGCGAGGTCGGCCCGCCGGGCGGCCTGCGCCGGGGGGAAGAGGTGGGTGTGGGCATCGACGAAGCCGGGCACGGGGGGATGGTAGCAGGTGCGGGGGCAGCAGCCGGGGGAAGGTGCGCTGGCGAAGTATTCGACCCTGTCGAATGATGCATTGACAGGGGCTAAGCGCGGCCTCAGGATCCCGGCATCTTTGCGCATGGCCTATACGACGCATCAACGACGTCGATGGCTAAACAGGCGCGTTGCAAGGGGGTTTTGCATTGTCGGAGTACTGGGACAGGTTCTGGAGGGATCGGCGCAGCCGGCGGCGGTTCCTCGGGGCAGCGACGGGTGCGGCTGCCGGTGCCGCGGGGCTCGCGCTCGTCGGCTGCGGCGGCGGTGACGACGACGAAGGCCGGACGCCGACGGCGGCCGGAGGGACGGCGACGACAGCGCCGGCGGCGACGCCGACGCCCAGCGACCCGTACGCGAACGCGAAGCGCGGCGGCATTCTGAAGGTGGACTCGACGGGCGACCCGCCCTCGATCGACCCGTACGGCAACCTTTCGTTCCTGACGAAGGGGTTCGCGGCCTACGTCTACAGCCGGCTCTTCCGGTACAACACGGGCATCGGGGTGAAGCAGGCCGACCTGCGGCCGGTGGGCGACCTCGCGCAATCGGCGGAGGCGAGCCCGGACGGGCTGACGTGGACGGTGAAGCTGAAGCCGAATCTGAAGTTCCACAACGTGGCGCCGGTGAACGGCCGGGCGATTACCACGGAGGACATCACCTTCTCGTGGGGGAAGATGACGGCCGAGACGTCGGCGAACCGCTCGCAGGTGGCGTTCGTCGACAGGATGGAGACGCCGGACGCTTCGACGGTGGTCTTCAAGCTGAAGGAGCCGAACGCGGCGTTCCTCGACGTGTTCGCCGATGCGAACCTGTTCTGGGTGATGCCGAAGGAGGCGGCCGGCGGGAGCGGCGGGTTCGACCCGACGAAGGTGGCGATCGGCTCCGGCCCGTGGGTGCTGCAGAGCTACACGCCGTCGGTCGGCTTCAAGTTCGCGAAGAACCCGAACTGGCACTTCAGCGGCTTCCCGCTGATGGACGGCGTGGAGATCGCGATCATCCCGGAGTACGCGAACCGGCTGGCGCAGTTCCAGGCGGGGAACACGGATATCTCCGGGCTGAATGCTGAAGACCTGGTGAACGTGAAGAATGCGCTGCCGAAGGTGCAGCTGTACGGCGAGGTCTCGCAGCTGCTCTCGTTCTTCTACATGGATTCGAACCCGGATTCGCCGTGGAACAAGGACCCGCGGGTGCGGCAGGCGATCTCGATGAGCACGGACCGCGCGGCGCTGCTGGACCTGGCGTACAACGTGAAGAAGCTGAAGGACGCGGGGCTGGCGGTCTCGGAGCGGTGGAACAACCTGATCCCGGCGGGGCTGGAGCGGTTCTGGCTGGACCCGCTCTCGAGCGCGCAGGGGGAGACCTCGAAGTATTTCAAGTACGACCCGGCGGAGGCGAAGAAGCTGCTCGCAGCTGCAGGCTACCCGGACGGCTTCAGCACGGTGTACCAGTACACGGCGAACCGGTACGGCTCGGCCTTCAACGCCGTGGCGGAGGCGAACATCCAGTACCTGAACGCCATCGGCATCAAGACGACGACGGACGTGCAGGACTACTCGTCGAAGTACATCACGCAGACGTTCACGGGGAACTTCACGGGGATTGCGTTCGGCTACGAGACGCCGTTCCCGGAGGCGGGGAGCTACCCGATCCGGTTCTTCACGGACAACCCGCTCAACCACAGCAAGATCAAGGACCCGGAGCTGGAGCAGCTGGCGAAGCAGCAGCAGCGCGAGCTCGACCCGGCCAAGCGGAAGGAGCTGTTCTTCGAGATTCAGCGGAAGAACGCCGCGAAGATGTGGTACATCCCGCAAAACCAGGGTGCCGGGACCGGCTGGACCGGCTACCAGGAGTGGGTGAAGAACATCGGCGTTCAGACGGTGCCGGGCTCCTACGGCGCGCCGACCGAGGAGCTCCCCTACTTTTGGCTCGATAAGGCCTGACGCTTCAGACCTTATTGAGAACCCCCCTGCTGGGGCCCCCGTTCCGCTATCGAGGGAGCGGAGCGGGGGCCTCGCACCATCCGGTACGATGGTGAGCCATGGCGCGGATGTTTCGGATGGGCGCGGGACGCCGCGCAGCGAATGCGTTCGTGCGGGCCGGGCTCGCGCTCGGCCTCGGCGAGCGGAACACCCGGCTGCTGGTGGTGGCCGGGCGGAAGAGCGGCAGGCCGATGTCGACGCCGGTGACGCTCATCGTCGAGGGGGAGCGGCGCTGGCTGGTGTCGCCGTACGGGGAGCGCGCCTGGGTGAAGAATCTGCGCGCCGCCGGGGTGTGTGAGCTGCGGCGGGGCCGGCGCTCGGAGCGGGTGCGGGCGCGGGAAGTGAGCGCGGAGAAGGCCGGCCCGGTGCTGAAGCGGTATGCCGAGCGGGTGCCGTTCACGCGGCCGTACTTCGATGCGAAGCACACCGACCCGGCGGAGCGGTTCATCGCGGAGGCGGACCGCCACCCGGTGTTCGAACTCACGCCGGCGGACGGCTGACGGTGGAGACCCGGCCGCTGCCGGCCGAGCTGCTCGCCGCCGCGGAGGCGGAGTGCCGGCGGCTGGAGGTGCCGGGCGCGGCTATCGGTGTGCTGTTCGAAGGGACGGTCTACGCGGGCGGCGTGGGCGTGACGAACGTCGACCACCCGCTGCCGGTGACGGCGGAGACGCTTTTCCAGGTGGGTTCGACGACGAAGACGTTCACGGCGGCGGCGGTGATGCAGCTGGTCGAGATGGGGCTGGTGGAGCTCGAGGCGCCGGTCCGCCGCTACCTGCCGTGGTTCGCGCTCGCCTCGCAGGCGGATGCGGCGCGGGTGACCGTGCGGGACCTGCTGACGCACCACGGGGGCTTCGCAGGGGACTACTTCAAGGACACCGGCCGGGGCGATGATGCGCTGGAGCGCATCGTGCGGAAGATGGCGCGGAGTCCGCAGCTGGTGCCGGCGGGCAGCCACTTTTCGTACTGCAATTCGGGGTTCTACGTGCTGGGGCTGATCGTGGCGGAATTGAGCGAACGGCCGTACGAGCAGGCGGTGCGGGAGCGGCTGCTGGAGCCGCTGGGGATGGGGATGAGCTTCTTCTTCCCGGAGGAGTGCATGGTGCACCGGTTTGCGGCGGGGCACGTGGTGACGGCGGAGGGGCCGCGGCCGGCGCGGCCGTGGGCGACGGCGCGGAGCATCGCGCCCGGGGGCGGACTGATTTCGACGGTGGTCGACCAGCTGCGGTGGGCGGCGTTCCACCTCGGGGAGGTCGAGGCGCGGGAGGTGCTTTCGCCGGGGACGGCGGCGTTCATGCGGCAGCCGCAGCGGCCGGCGGGCAGCATGTGCGCGGAGATCGGCATCAGCTGGATGCTCGACGACGCGGGCGGCGGCGAGCGGCTCGTGAAGCACGGCGGCGCGACGAACGGGCAGCTCTCGGCGTTCGAGCTGGTGCCGGGGCGCCGGTTTGCGGTGACGGTGCTGACGAACGCCGACACCGGGAGGGAGGCGCGGCAAACGATCGCGGACCGGTGCCAGGAGTACTTCCTCGGCTTCGGGAAGCCGGGGGTGCCGGCCCCCGACGCGGGCGACCCGGCGGAGGCGGCGGAGCTGGCGGGAAGGTACGAGGCGACGCTGGCGGTGCTCGAGGTGGAGGCGGCGCCGGGCGGCAGGCTGACCATCCGCGACCGCGCGCCGGAGCGAATGCTGGCGGAGCGGGAGCACCGGCCGGTGCCCGCGCCGCCAGCCGCGCTCGCGCGGGTGGCGCTCGACCGGTGGGTGGTGGCGGATGGGCCGCGGCGCGGCGAGCGGGTTGAGTTCCTGCGCGACGAGGCCGGGCGGCCGGCCTGGCTCCGGTGGGACGGGCGGCTGGCGCGCCGCTCCGGCCACTGAACCCGGGCGAACTGGATCTGTTCGCGTCGGGAGGAACGGGGCAGGATACGGGGATGCAGCGGACGGAGCGGCTCTTCCAGGTGATCCAGCTGCTGCGGCAACACCCGGTGCTGACGGCGGCCGAGCTCGGCAAGGCGCTCGGCGTTTCGGAACGGACGGTGTACCGGGACATCCAGCAGCTGGCGCGGAGCGGCGTGCCGGTCGCGGGCGAAGCGGGGGTGGGGTACACGCTGCGGCGGGGGCTCGAACTGCCGCCGTTGACGTTCACGGGTGAGGAGGTGGCGGCGCTCGTGCTTGGGAGCCGGCTGGTGCAGGCGTGGGCCGACGCGCCGGCCGCGAAGGCCGCAGCAGCGGCGCTCCAGCGGATCGAAGCAGCGCTGCCGCCGGAGCTGCGGGAGCGGCTGGTGGAGACGCCGGTCTACACGCCGGTCCGCGGGCCCGGCGAGCGGTTCGCGGCGCGGCTGAGCGAACTGCGCGAGGCGATCGACGGGCGCCGCTACCTCACGTTGCGGTACACCGACAGCGCGGGAGCGGCGACGGCGCGCCGGGTGCGGCCGCTCGGGCTGTTCTTCTGGGGGTGGTCGTGGACGCTGCTGGCGTGGTGCGAACTGCGGAACGATTTCCGCGAGTTCCGGCTGGACCGCATCGCGGCGGCCGAGGTGGAGGCCGAGCGGTTCCCGCGGGAGCGAGGGCGTGAGATCCACGACTTCCTCCGCAGGGTGTTCCCCGCGGAGGACGTCGGGATGGAGCGGGCGCCGGGCGGCGGCGCGGCTCAGGGCGCTTCGAAGTAGAGGTCGCCCTTCATGAAGGTGTTGGGGTCGGCGCGGAGCCATTTGACGCCGACGCCCTCCGGGACCTGGAAGTAGATCCAGCCCTGCTTCTTGCCGCCCGGGGTGAGGTCGGCGTAGAAGGGGTCGAGGTCGGGCATATCGACGACGGGCCCGACGACGTCCTGGTCGTGCTCGTTGTCGTTCGTATCCCGGAGCTTCCAGGTGAGGGAGCTGATTTCGCGGGTGCCGACGTTCTCGTGGATGACTTCGAAGCCGATCCAGCGCATGCCGGCCTTCGGCTGGCTGAACTGGTTGCTGGAGACGACCGGGTCCATGATGCGGACGATGGTGACGCGGGACTTGCGGGCGTCGTTGCCTTCGGGGGCGATTTCGCCGACGGCGCCTTCGGCGAGCGTGACGCGGACGTCGGCGCTCTTCGAAGAAGAGGACGAACCGCCGGAGCCGTTCGAGCCGTCTTCGCTCCCGCCGCCAGCGGCCGCGGCGATGATCATGATGACGATGAAGATGCCAACGAGGGCGCCGCAGCCGATGCCGACCTTCTTGAAGAAGCCGCCGCCGGACTTCTGGGCCGGGAGCTGGACCTGGCCGGAGATGATGGCCTGGCGCCGGGCGGCGTACTCCTCGTCGGTGACGAGGCCGCGGGCGCGGAGCTGGTCGAGTTCTTTGAGGAGCTGTTCGGTTTGCGATTTGGCCATAGATGAACCCCGCCGGTGGAATCAGGGGCGATTCTCGGCGGGGCCCGCGTCAGGTCGTGTCGGGATGTCGCGACAGGTTCGCGAAATTCGTGACGGTCAGGGGAACGAAACGGTGACGGGCCCGGAGGTGACGAGCCAGTAGCGGACGCCGGGCTGGAGGACGCCGAGGGTGTTGAGCGCCGGGTGGAGGCGAGGGCTCCAGCGGAGCCAGCGGCCGGCGGCGGCATCGTAGGCGTAGACGCCGCGGAGGGAGCTGCCGGCGGGGCCGAAGACCTGGTCGACGGGCACCGGCTCGCCGCTCCAGGTGAACGTCGAGATGCCGGCGGCAAAGGTGGCAGCACTCGCCGCCGGCCGGGGAGGAGCGGGCGGAGGCGGCGGCGCGGCGGGCGCCGGGGTCGGCGTCGGCGGGAGCGGCTGCGGGGCCGGCGTGGGGGTTGGGGAGGGCGCGGGGCTCGCGGCGACGGCAGGGCGGCCGTAGCCGAACGTGAGGGTCCAGTAGACGCCGTACTGGCTGCCGGGAGCGGTATGCCGGGCGACGCCGACGACGGTGAAGTCCTTCCCGAGCATGATGGCGTTGTGCCCGGGCGAGCCTTTCCAGGCCTGCAGGACGGCGGACGGGCTGGCGAGCGGGGTGCCCGCCGCGAGGTTTTCGCCGCCGGGGTTCGCGGCGCCGCAATCGGGCATGCGTTTCCACGGCGAGCGGCCGAGCGAATCGGTGTGGTCGAGGCCGGCGCGGCCGGCGAGGTCGATGCTCATCCACGCGGCTGCGCGGGTGAGCGCGGCATCGACGGCAACGGGCGGGAGGCCGTTCGCGGCGCGGTAGTCATTGAGGAGCTGGATGAACGCCTGTTCGTCGGCATCGAGCGCGGCGGCGGCTTCGGGGACGTCGCAGTTCGCGAGCGCGGCAGTGGTGCGGTTCGAAGCGGCGAACGGGAAGGCCGCGGCGGCCGTGATGACGGCGGCGAGGGTGAGTGCGCGGAGCGGCATGGGGGTTCCTCCGGCCAGTGGTTCGCAAAAGCGCGTCGGTCGGGGGCGCGTGGCGGGCGCAGTGAAGGCGATAAGGGTGGTCAGGGTGCCGGTGCGTCGTTCCGGGGCTCGCCGCCTTTCGGCCGGGGCCGGGGGCGAGGGTTCGTCTCCTCCTCAGGGCGCCACCGGATTCACCCTAGCCCGGCGGCGCCGGAGAAACGACCGGGAATTTCCCGATTCTTCGTAAACGCTTCGCAAAACGTGCGGGGCGGGCCGGGAAGGGCGGCCGCCGCCGGGGGCATGCCCGGCGCGTATACTGGGCCGCAATCAAGGGTCTTGCGTGACCCGTTCGAGCGAGGAGGCAGGCCATGGCTGGACTGATCGTGCTGGGTGTCGCGGGCGCCATCGTGCTGGTGCTGCTGTTGGGGTCGCTGTTCACGGTGGAGCAGCAGACGGCGGCGATCGTGGAGCGGTTCGGGAAGTTCCGGCGGGTGGCGCGGCCCGGCCTGAACGTGAAGATCCCGCTCATCGAGCGGGTGGCGGGCCGGGTGAACCTGCGCGTCCAGCAGCTGGACGTGAGCGTGGAGACGAAGACGCTCGACAACGTGTTCGTCCACACGATCGTCGCGGTGCAGTACATGGTCATCCCGGACCGGGTGTACGACGCGTTCTACAAGCTGGACCAGCCGACGGTGCAGATCACCGCGTACGTGTTCGATACGGTGCGGGCGCGGGTGCCGAAGATGGAGCTGGATGACGTCTTCGAGCGGAAGGACGAGATCGCGATCGCGGTGAAGAACGAGCTCTCGGGTGAGATGAACGAGTTCGGCTTCCAGATCGTGCAGGCGCTGGTGACGGACATCGACCCGGACAAGAAGGTGAAGGAGTCGATGAACGAAATCAACGCGGCCAAGCGGCTGCGGGAGGCGGCGCAGGAGCGGGGCGAGGCTGACAAGATTCTGAAGGTGAAGGCGGCGGAGGCCGAGGCGGAGAGCAAGGCGCTGCAGGGGCAGGGCATCGCGAACCAGCGGCGCGCGATCATCGACGGGCTGCGGGATTCGGTGGACCAGTTCCAGCAGAGCATCGCGGGGGTGACGCCGGAGGCGATCATGCAGCTGGTGCTGATGACGCAGCACTATGACACGGTGAAGGAGATCGGTGCGGCCTCGCGGGCGAACACGATCTTCGTGCCGTATTCGCCGGCGGGGATGTCGGATTTCTACTCGCAGATTCGCGACGCGCTCATCGCGGCGAACGCGGCGACGACGCAGGCGGACGTCGACCGGCCGGACCGGGGCGGGATGTAGCGGCGGCTCGACCGCCGGTCAGCCCGCGGGGAGGGCGGTGTCTTCGCCGCGCCAGAGGTAGAGGCAGGCGGCGCTGGCGAAGGGCCGCCACGGTGCGCCGATGGCGTGCACCTCAGCGGGCTTCGGCATCGCCGGGAGGCCGTAGCGGCGCATGATGGCGCGGTTGATGCCGAGGTCGTTGACGGGGAGGACGTCGGGGCGCTGGAGCTGGAAGATGAGGAACATCTCGGCGGTCCAGCGGCCGATGCCGCGGACGCGCTGGAGGTGGGCGATGACCTCCTCATCGGGCCAGCGGTGGAGGTTGGCGTCGTCGAGCTCGCCGCTGGCGAAGTGGCTGGCGAGGCTGAGGATGGAGGCGATTTTCTGGCGGGAGAGGCCGGCGGCGCGGAGGGTTTCGGGCGGCGTCGCGAGCACCTCCGCCGGCGCGGGGAAGCCATCGCGGCCGTAGAGGGCGCGGAACCGTTCGAAAATGGTGCCGGCGGCGCGGCCGGAGAGCTGCTGGTAGACGATCGACCGGCAGAGGGCCTCGAAGTGGCCCGGCCGGGGCGGGCGGACGTCGAGCGGGCCGACGGCTTCGACGAGGGCGGCCATGACGGGGTCGGCGGCGGCGAGGTGGGCGGCCGCGCGGGCGAGGTCGAGCGCCATGCTGCCGATGGTACGCGAGGCCGCGCGGGCGCGCCGCGGGTGATCGGTTCGCGGCAGGCGCGGAGAATGGGGCGCATGGAACGGTTTTCGCTGGAAGGGAAGACGGCGCTCATCACGGGCGGCTCGCGGGGCATCGGCTACGGCATCGCGCGCGCGTTCATCGAGGCGGGGGCGCGGGTCATCATCGCGGCGCGGAGCGAGGGACCGCTGCAGGAGGCCGCGGCGTCGCTGGGCGTGAACTGCATCGGCCTCCGCTGCGACGTCGGCGACCCGGAGGACGTGGCGGCGCTCATCGAGCGGGCGTGGGCGCTCGGGCCGCTGGACGTGCTGGTGAACAACGCGGGCATCAGCCCGTACTACAAGCGGGTCGAAGCGGTGAGCGTGGCGGAGTTCGACCAGGTGCTGCAGGTGAACCTGCGGGGCGCGTACTTCGCCAGCGTGGAGGCTGCGAAGCGGATGTTCGCTGCCGGGCGGGGCGGGAGCATCATCAACGTGAGTTCGGTAGCGGGCATCGTGCCGCTGGAGCGGCAGGGGGTGTACGCGGCGGCGAAAGCGGGGCTCCACCAGCTGACGAAAGTGATGGCGCTCGAGTGGGCGGACCGCGGCGTGCGGGTGAACGCGATCGCGCCGGGCTGGGTGGAGACGGACCTCGTGGACGAGCTGTTCGCGAGCCGCCACGGCGAGCGGCTGCGGGCGGACATCCCGATGGGGCGGCTGGCGACGCCGGACGACGTGGCGGGCGCTGCGGTCTGGCTGGCGAGCGAAGCGGCGAGCTACGTGACGGGCAGCATCGTGGTCATCGACGGCGGGCGGCAGCTGCGGTGAGCGCGGACCCGCTGGCGCTCGAGCTGCTGGCGCTGGCCGAGACGGCGGCCCGTGAGGCCGGCGCGCTCATCGCGCGGTACGCGGCGGAAGGGTTCGCCATCGGGACGAAGTCGACGGTCACGGACATGGTGACGGAGGCCGACCGGGCGGCGGAGGCGCTGCTCATCGAGTGGCTGCTGGGAGCGCGGCCGGGCGACGGCTTCGTCGGCGAGGAGGGCGCGCGGGAGGCCGGAAGGTCGGGCGTGCGGTGGGTGGTGGACCCGCTGGACGGGACGACGAACTTCATCTACGGCATCCCCGCGTACGCGGTCTCGATCGCGGCGGAGCGGGAGGGCGTGGTGGTGGCGGGGGTGGTGCACGACGTCGCGCACGGGCTGACGTACGGCGCGGCGCTGGGCGGCGGGGCGGCCTGCAACGGGCGGCCAATCCGGGCGCGGGACGGGGCGGCGCTCGCGACCGCGCTGCTGGCGACGGGGTTCGCCTACGACCCGGCGCGGCGGGCGGCGCAGGCAGCGATGACGGCGCGCATCCTGCCGCGGGTGCGCGACATCCGGCGGATGGGCTCGGCGGCGCTCGACCTCGCGCACGTCGCCTGCGGGATGCTGGACGGCTACTACGAATACCGCCTGAACCCGTGGGACATCGCGGCAGGCGGGCTCATCGCGCGCGAAGCGGGGGCGCTGACGGGCGGCTTCGGCGGCTACGGGTTCGAAGACGGCTACGTGGTGGCGGCGGGGCCGGGGCTCTTCGGCGCGCTGGCGGAGCTCGTGGACCGGGCGTACCGGGAGACTGCCGGGACGTGACGAAGGGGCCGGGCGATGCCGGCCCCCTCGCGGAGCTTCGACGGGCGCGGGGCGGTTAGACCTCGCGGAACTCGCCTTCGACGGTGCCCTCCTCGGCCGGGCCGGAGGCCGCGCCATCGGCGGAGGCCCCGGCGGCACCGGCGCCAGCGGCGCCGTAGACGGCCTCGCCGATCTTCTGCATGGAGGCGGAGAGGGCGTCCATCGCGGAGCGCATGCGGGCGACGTCGTCGGCTTCGATGGCTTCGCGGACGGCCTTCACCTTCTCTTCGACCTCGGTCTTGAGGTGGGCCGGGATCTTGTCGGCGTTGTCGCGGAGGGTCTTTTCGGCCTGGTAGGCCATGGTGTCGGCGGTGTTCTTCACCTCGATGGCTTCGCGCTTGCGGCGGTCCTCTTCGGCGTAGAGCTCAGCCTCGCGCTGCATCCGCTCGATCTCCTCCTTGGTGAGGCCGGAGGAGGGCTGGATGGTGATCTTCTGCTCGCGGCCGGTGCCCTTGTCGCGGGCCGAGACGCTGACGATGCCGTTGGCGTCGATATCGAAGGTGACTTCGATTTGCGGGACGCCGCGCGGGCGCGGGGAGGATGCCGTCGAGGATGAAGCGGCCGAGGGACTTGTTGTCGGCAGCCATCGGCCGTTCGCCCTGGAGGACGTGGATCTCGACGCTCGGCTGGTTATCGGCCGCGGTCGAGAAGACCTGGCTCTTGGAGGTCGGGATGGTGGTGTTGCGCGGGATGATCGGGGTCATGACGCCGCCGAGGGTCTCGATGCCGAGGGTGAGCGGGGTGACATCGAGGAGGAGGACGTCCTTGACTTCGCCCTTGAGGACGCCGGCCTGGACGGCGGCACCGATGGCGACGACCTCATCGGGGTTGACGCCCTTGTGGGGCTCTTTGCCGAAGAAGTCGGCGACGAGCTTCTGGACGGCGGGCATGCGGGTCTGGCCGCCGACGAGGACGACTTCGTCGATATCGGAGGCCTTCTTGCCGGCGTCGGCGAGGGCCTTCTTGACGGGCTCGAGGGTGCTCTGGAGCAGGTCGTGGACGAGCTGCTCGAGCTTGGCCCGGGTGAGGGTGATGTTGAGGTGCTTCGGGCCGCTGGCGTCGGCGGTGATGAAGGGGAGGTTGATTTCCGTCTGCTGGGCGGAGGAGAGCTCGATCTTGGCCTTTTCGGCTTCGGCCTTCAGGCGCTGGAGGGCCTGGCGGTCCTGGCGAAGGTCGATGCCCTCCTGCTTTCTTGAACTCGTCGATGAGCCAGTCGATGATGCGCTGGTCGAAGTCGTCGCCGCCGAGGTGGGTATCGCCGTTGGTGGAGAGGACCTGGAAGGTGCCGTCGCCGATTTCGAGGATGGAGATATCGAAGGTGCCGCCGCCGAGGTCGTAGACGGCGATGAGTTCGTCCTTCTTCTTATCGAGGCCGTAGGCGAGGGAGGCGGCGGTGGGCTCGTTGATGATGCGCAGGACTTCGAGGCCGGCGATCTTGCCGGCGTCCTTGGTGGCCTGGCGCTGGGCGTCGTTGAAGTAGGCGGGGACGGTGATGACGGCTTCGGTGACGGGCTCGCCGAGGTAGGCCTCGGCGTCGGCCTTGAGCTTCTGGAGGATCATGGCGCTGATCTCGGGCGGGCTGTAGGTGCGGCCGCCGAGGGTGACGCTGGCAGTCGCCGTTGGGGGCTGCGGAGACCTTGTAGGGGACGAGCTTGAGGTCGCGCTGGACTTCAGGGTCGGTGAACTTGCGGCCCATGAAGCGCTTGATGCTGAAGATGGTGTTCTCGGGGTTGGTGATGGCCTGGCGCTTGGCGACCTGGCCGACGAGGCGCTCGCCGCGTCTTGGTGATGGCGACGACGGAGGGCGTGGTGCGCGCGCCTTCGGCGTTGGGGATGACGACGGGTTCGCCGCCTTCCATGATGGCCATGCAGCTGTTGGTGGTGCCGAGGTCGATGCCGAGGACTTTACCCATGTGATGTGTGCTCCTGGTTGGGTGTGAGGGGGTTAGCTGCCGGGGTTCGCCGGCCTGGCCGGTGGCGCCGCTGCCATCGCCGACGATGACCATGGCAGGGCGGAGGACTTTGCCGCCGAGGTTGTAGCCCTTCTGGACGACGTGGAGGACGCGGCCTTCGGGGCCGGCCTGGCGGGCGACGGCTTCGTGGCAGGCGGGGTCGAATTCGGCGCCTTCAGCGGGGATTTCGCTGAGGCCCATGGATTCGAGGAGCCGCCAGAATTTCTGGTGGATGTTGATGATGCCCTGGACCCAGTTGAGCCCGGCGAGGTGGGAATCGACGGATGCGACCGCCCGCTCGAGGTCGTCGAAGACGGGGAGGAGGTTGATGACGAGGGCGGCGTTGGCGAGCCGCTGGGCCTCGCTGCGCTCCTGTTCGACGCGGCGCTTGTAGTTGGCGAAGTCGGCGGCGGTGCGCTGCCAGCTGCGGTAGTAGGATTCGGCTTTTTCGCGCTCGGCCTGGAGTTCGCTGGCCGGGTCGGCGGGCGGGTCCGTGCGGTCGCTGCCGAGGGCGCCGGGGTTGGCGGTCCGCTCATCGGGGTCGGCGGTTGGGTTGGGTTCGACGGTGCGGTCGTCACCGGGTTCGCTCATGGTGCCTCCTGGGGTCGGGTGGGACGGGGGACGTCAATCGCCCCCGCCATAGAATTCGCGGATGAGTTCGGTGAGGACGTCGCTCACGTAGCGGACGTGGGCGACGGCGTCGCTGTAGTGCATGCGGGTGGGGCCGAGCAGGCCGACGATGCCGGCGGCGCCGCCGGGCGGCCCGTAGCGTGCGAGGACGAAGGACATCTCCTGGTAGGGGCCTTCGCGGTTTTCGTCGCCGATGACGATGGCGACGGAGGCATCGGCAACGGCCTCGGCGGGGATGGCGTCGCGGAGGCGGCGCTCGTCGACGGCTTCGAGGGCATCGAGGAGCCGGTCGGCTTTTTCGAATTCAGGCTGGCGAAGGAGGTCGCGGACGCCTTCGACGACGGGTTCCTCGACGCGGGCGGCCTGTTCGCGGAGGAGGAGGTCGCCGAGGGCGGCGAGGACGGCGGCTTCGACGGCGCCGAGGGGCTCGATGGACTCGGCTTTGGGGAATTCGGCGACGCTCTTACCGCCGAGTTCGGCGTTGAGGCGAAGGGCCAGGCGGGAGAGGTACTCCTGCGAGGCGGCGACGGGGAAATCGAGGATGCGCTGGTGGACGCCGCCATCGGAGGTGACGACGACGAGGAGGGCGCGGGTTTCCGTGAGCTCGACGAGCTGGAGCTGCTTGAGGCGGACCTCGGCGACGCGGGGCTGGGTGACGAGGGCCATGTTGTGGAGGCTGTTGGCGAGGACGGAGGCGGCGAGGCCGACCCATTCCTCGAGGTCGCGCGAGGCCTGGTGGAACTGGTGGAGGATGGTGAACTGCTCCTGCGGGGTGAGGGAGCGTTCGGGCATGAGGGCGGAGACGTAGTAGCGGTAGCCGCGGTGGGAGGGGATGCGGCCGGCGGAGGTGTGGGGGTGGGTGATCATGCCCTCGTCTTCGAGGGCGGCCATTTCGTTGCGGACGGTGGCGGGGGAGAGGGGGAGGCGGTGGCGTTCGACGAGCGCCTGGGAGCCGACAGGCTGCGCCGAGCCGACGAAGTCGTCGACGATGAGGGCGAGGATGCGGGCCCGGCGCTCTGACAATGGCATTATCAACCTCTCGCTGCCATGTTAGCACTCTTTCGGATGGAGTGCTAACAGCCGTGGAGAAAGTGTACCACGGGGGAGGAGGGAGGAGGGAGGAGGGAGGAAGGGAGAAGGGGAGAGAGGGAGGAAGGGAGAAGGGGAGAGAGGGGGAGAGTGTGAACGGGGAAGCGGAAGGGGAGGGCCGACGTCGTCGCGGGGCTCCGTCCCCGCGGGGCGCCATGCGCCCAACGGGTGTGGCGGGAACCGGGAGACGGGAAGCGGGAAGCGGGAGGCGGGAACCGGGAGGCGGGAGACGGGTGGATTCGGAGGGCAGGGTGGGCCTCACCGGCCCTCCGCGGGGACGGAGCCCCGCGACTACGGGGGTGCGAGGTGGGCGTTGGCAGGTGGGAGGGTGCGTACGGCGGATCCTGAACCCGTCTACCTTCAACCTCCAACCTTCAACCGGGGGCGGGGCGGGGGGGGAGGGGCCGGGGCTTTAGCGGCGGCGGTGTTTCGTCTTTTCGTCGAAGCGCTGCCAGCCTTCGTCCATGGCCTCGCGGGCGGCCTGGCGGCCGGCTTCGAGCATGTCGCGGGCGGTATCGCCGATGCCGAGGACGATGGCCCGGGCCCAGGCAATGAGCGGGTGCTCCTCGCGCTCCGGGGGTTCGGGGGCGAGCGGTTCGGGCGCGGGGCCGGTGCCGGGGGGCGCGTCGTCGGGGCTCATTTCTTCTTCTTGCCGTGGCGCCGGCCGCGGATGCGGTCGGGGAGGCTGGTGACGGCGGCCAGGCCGCTGCGGACGCCGCGGGCGACGGCGTAGACGCGGATGATGGGGCTGGCGACGGTTTCGCCGGCGAACTCGGCCGTCCCGCGGATGTTGTCGAGCGACTGGCGGAGGGAATCGAGCGCCGGGGCGGCGTTTTCGCGGACGACTTTGCGGACGGCGAAGACGAGGGCGATGAGGGCCGCCATGAAGACGACGGCGAGGATGCCGGCGAGGACCCAGAAGAGGCCGAGGAGAACGATGACGATATCGCGCCATTCGCTCCAGGAGTCGGGCGCGGCCCAGGCATCGGGGACGGCGCGGTCGGGGATGATGTTCGCGCCGAAGTAGCCATCGGCGATGGCGCCGACGACGAGGTAAACGAGGAACAGGAGGATCGCGGCGAATACGACGGTCACGATGAAACGCATGCCGGGCACCTCCGAGCGTAGGGCCGATGATAGGTGCGAACTGCGGCCTGAGCAAAGCGCTTCCCTCCCGGTGAACCGTAGGTGAGAATCTGGTGAATTCACGACGGGTTATGTATGAACGGCGCTCCCTATCAGGGGAATCCCGAATGCCGAACCGGTGTCCGCTGGCGGAGAATCCGGTGGAAAGGACGCGCGGTACGGCGCGACATGGGGACGCGTGCACCGGAATTTCGAAGCAACCGCAGTGGCCTGGCCCGGGAGGGTCGGCGAGCGGCCGGAGGAGCAGGGGCCATTGGCGGCGACGATCCTCGTAGTTGATGACGACGACCCGGTGCGGGTGATGCTCGCGCGGCTCCTGCGCACGCACGGCTACACCGTGTTGCAGGCTGCGCACGCAAACGAGGCGCGGGCGATCCTCGCGGAGCAGCCGGTGGACCTCGTCGTCTCGGACATCGTGATGCCGGGCGAATCGGGCATCGAGCTGCGGCGCGCGATGCTGGAGCAGTTCCCCGAGCTGCCGTTCATCCTGATCAGCGGGTACAGCGCGGAAGGGCCGGCGGAGTTCGCCGCGCGGACGCCGCACACGGTGTTCGTGCAGAAGCCGTTCGCGGCGGAGCAGTTCCTCGCGCTGGTGGAGACGACGCTGGGCGCGGGGCGGTAGCGCGGCCGGGAGGGCCGTTCGCACCTCCCGTTTTGCACCGATCGGTAATTGTCGCGATAACGGGCGGGCGGGTAGACTCCGGGCGATTCCATTCGACCGGAGGCTGGACCCATGGCAAACGTCGTACGCTGGAACCCGTTCGAGGAGATGTGGAGCCTCGTGCCGCGCGACTGGCTGGCGCGGCTGGGGCTGCCCGGGGAGACGGAATGGAGCCCCCGCTGCGATGTGACGGAGCGGGATGACGCGATCGTCGTGCAGGCGGAGCTCCCGGGCGTCGCGCCGGCGGACATGGAGGTGACCGTCGAGGACGGGATGCTGACGCTGCGGGGCGAGAAGCGCTCGGAGCGGAAGGAGGAAGAGAAGGGCCGCACCTACAGCGAGCGGTTCTTCGGCTCGTTCGAGCGGCGGATCGCGATCCCGGAGACGGTGGACGCGGAGCGGATTTCGGCCTCGATGAAGGACGGCGTACTCGAAGTGGTGCTGCCGAAGCGGGAGCCGGAGCCGAAAGCGCCGGCGCGGAAGATCGAGATCAAGGCCGGCTGAGGGGCGCCGGGACCAGGGAGGGCAGGGAGATGGCCGCGCTCGCGGGGCAGGAGCCCGGGACGGGCTGGTACGTGGAAACGGCGACCGGACGGGTGGTGCGCCGGGCGCCCCGCGGGGCGCATACTGGGGATGGCGGGCCCGCGGACCGGGCCGCCGAGGAGGCACCGATCATGGCTGAGAACGAGCTCGACCCGCGGGAAGACCTGAAAGGGGCGAAGGAGTTCATCGAGCATCTCCACCCGCTCAAGGCGGTGAAGGAGGCGATGGAGAAGGCCGCGGAGCTGCTCGACCCGGCGGAATCGGACCCGCGCGTGGTGGTGCCGGAACCGGACACGGTCTCGGAGATGGCCGAGGGCGGGCCGGGCGGCAAGCCGCCGAAACCGCGGGAGGCGCACCCGATGCCGGATGCGAAAGAGCTGGGCAAGGAGCACCGGGGGTATTGATCGGGGGTATCGATCGCTGTTCCCGCTTTTTCACGTTCGGCGGGGCAGAAAACCTCTTGACAGGCCTCGCGGCGGGAGTAGTGTTAATGGTGAGTTTGCGATAGGCGCCCGGCGCTGAAGAGGCCCGGCCCCCGCCGACTCGCAGAGGCTCGAAAGGAGGTGCGGACATGCGGAACAAGCTGCACGCCCTCTATGGAGTCTTCATCGTGCAGAGAGCTGGCCTGCAGTGAGCAGGCCGTTCGCCAGCCGCCGCGGGCCCGTATCCACGGTGTTGCCCCAGGTGCCCGGGAGCTGAATTTAAGTCCTGTGCGATGCAGGCGCCCCGGATCGCTCCGTGAAGGAGCGGCAACGGATACGGAAGTCCCGGAAAGACGGCGGCGACCTCCAGCCGGTGCAGCGCCCGGCGGCCGGCTGAGGAGGCGAGTGAACGACCAGCAGGCCCCGCTTCGTGCGGGGCCTGTTTGCGTGTCCGGGGCCGGGCGCGTTCGGCCGGGAACGGGTAGGCTTGGCGCGTGCGACGATTCGGCGGTGCGATCGCGGCGCTGGCCGTGCTGGCGGGGCTCCTCGCGGCGCCCGACGCCGGGGCCTACACGGTGCAGACCATCGAGGTCTCGGAGGGCGGCTTCAACCCGGCGGTCTGCCAGATGAACCGGGAGTACCTGCGCTTCAAGAACGTGGGGAGCACGCCGCGGCGGGTGGTGCGGTATTCGCCGACGCCGGGCGGCGGGCTGTCGTTCGATTCGGGCTGGCTGCAGCCGGGCGAGACCTCGCGCGAGGAGTACATGGGCTTCCCGGGGACGTTCCGGTTCGAGGATTTCGAGAACCCGGCGAACTACGTCATCGTGAAAACGCCGGTGTTCTCGGCGACGTGGCCGGTGGAGTGCAGCCCGGACCCGGCGAAGCGGCCGCCGGCGCCGCCGTGCACCGGGGCAGCCTACTGCCTGCGGGTGCCGGGGCTGGCGGCGGATTGAGGAGCGACGGTTCTTGACCGCGCGGTGACAGGATCGCGAAGGCTGGGGTACCCTCGGGGATGCCCCGTGGCGGGGTGGGGGACCGTGGAGGTTCGATGCGCGAACACCGCTACCGGCCGCTGATGGCGGCCCTGGCGCTGGCGGCGGCGCTCGCCGGCGGGCTGAGCATGGCCTTTTTCGGAGCGCGGACGGAATCGGCCTCGGCCTACGACCGCTACCTGATCGAAGTGAACGAGCAGGGGTTCAACCCCCGCACCTGCCGGATCAACCGCGGCGACGAGATCCAGTTCAAGAACGTGGGGAAGACGCCGATCCGGGTCTTCAAGCCGCAGATCGGCGGGCTGCCGCCGGACCCGGACTGGACGCTCGAGCCGAACCAGCTTTCGACAGTCATCAGCTATACGGCGGGGACGACCGACCGGTACTTCAGCGATGCGGGGCACTTCGTGGAGGTGCTGACGCCGCCGCGCTCGAACACGTGGCAGGTGTCGTGCGCGAAGGAGGCGCCGACGCCGACACCGACGCCGACCCCGACGGCGACGCCCATCGCACCGCCGACGCCGGCGCGGCCGCCGGCCTGCAAGTGGGTCGGCTGCGCGGTGGGTCCGAACCTGGCGTCCGACTGAGGGCCGGGTTTTCGCGGACGAAATGGAACGGGCCGGGAGCTGGCGCTCCCGGCCCTCATCGTGTGCTGCGAAGCTGATGGCTGTGGCGCAGCGGAGGAGCGCCTAGCGGCCCATGGCGGGGGTGGCGGTGCCGCCCATGCCGCTGCTCATGCCGCCAGATGGGGTCATGCTGCTGCCGCCGTGGCTGTCGTGGCTCATGTCGGGCGTCGAGCCAGAGGCAGCCTGGACGGGCGCCACGATTTTGACCTCGCCGGCCTTTTCGAACTTGAGGGTGAGCTCGACGGTTTCGCCGGCCTTCGGCTGCTGCTTGAGGTCCATGAGCATGATGTGCCAGCCGCCGGGCTTGAGCTCGGCGGTGCCGTTCGCCGGGACGGGGAAGCCGCCGGGCTTCTCCTGCATCTTCGAGGTCGAGCCTTCGGTGACGACTTCGTGGAGCTGGACCATGCCGGCGATCGGCGAGGAGGCGCTGACGAGCGTATCGGCCGCGCCGCTGCTCTTGATGGTCATGTAGGCAGCGGTGACGTTCGTGCCGGTCGAGGCGCGGACCCAGGCGCCCGAGATGGTGAGGTCGCCGGCCTTCACGGGCTGGAAGGCGGTGCCGGAGCCGGCACCCTGGGTGGCGGTGGGGGTGGCGCTGGCGTCATCGTCGTCGCCGCCGCAGGCTGCGGCGAGGAGGGCGGCGGCGAAGGCGCCGAGGAGGATGATGGGAAGGAATGCGCGGCTGCGCAGGAGCGTGGTCATTCGGTGCGGAATCCTTTCTTCACGAGGAGCGGGAGGTCGTTGAGCCATTCCTTCTGCCCCATGCCGGAGGGGTAGACGGTGTAGGCGTAGTTGTCTTTGGTGAAGGCCATGACGTAGGCCGCGTGGTTGACGGCGTAGTTGCCGCCGCCGAGGTCGGTGCGGGTGGCGGGCTGGAGGCCGAGGGCGATTTGGAACTGGTCCATGAGGTCGCGCGTGCCGGTCAGCCCGATGAAATCGGGGTCGAAGGTATCGAGGTACTGCTTGAGCTGCTGCGGCGTGTCGCGCTCCGGGTCTGCCGTGGCGAAGACGACCTTGACCTGCTTGCGCACGTCGGGGTCGACCTTCTTGAGCGCCTCGCTGATTTCGTAGAGGTGCGTGGGGCAGATGTCGGGGCAGTGGGTGTAGCCGACGTAGAGCAGCGTGACGTAGCCTTCGGTCTCCTTGCGGAGGTCGAACGGCTGGCCGTTTTCGTCCATGAGGACGGCGTCGGGTTTTTCGATGGGCGGCGTCACGATGGCGCCCATGTACTGGGCTCCGGCGGTGTCGTCGTCCTTCTTGTCGCCGCCGCAGGCGATGGCGAGCGGGAGGACGGCGAGGGCCGCGAGGAGGAGGGCGGTCGTGCGCCAGCGGAGAGGTGGCATGGAGAGTTCCTTCGAAGATGGGCTCGATCCGAGTGTAGCCCACGGCCGGCGGTGCAGGATGGCCCGCGAGGCCGCCGGCGCGGGGGCCGCCCGGACCGGGCTAGTGGCCGTGGCCCGGGCCTTCGATGCCGGCCTGTTCGAAGATCCAGGCCCAGGCGGCATCGGAGAATTCGTGCTCGGCGTCGTGGGCTTTCTTCGCCGCGGCGCCGGCCTTCGCGAGGTCCGGGCTGTCGCCTTCGAGGGCAGCGGCCATCTCGCCGAAGATGGCGGCGAGGGCATCGGCTTTGGGCTTCAGCTCGGCGGGCCAGGGCGCGGTCTTCGCCACGGCCTGGGCCTTGAGGGCCTTGGCGCGGGCGTCGGCCGGGATCTTCTGGTCCTTGTTGATGCTGTCGTCGATGCCGTGGAGGCCGAGGCCGTCGAGGTAGGTGACGGCCGAGACGACGCTGGTGACGCTGGTGTCGTCGGCGTGGGCTTCGCCGTCGTCGTCGCCGCAGGCTGCGGCGAGGGGGATGGCGAGGAGGAGGATGGCCGCGCCGAGGAGGGCGGGCCAGGTGAAACGGGTCCGGTGCATGGTTCGTTCTCCCATCGTGTGGTGTGGCCCGGGGATGCCCGCTGGGCGGGCGCCCGGTCAGGAACGGACGGCGATGGGAGCGGGGCGCGGCGGCGCGGGCTCGGGGATGGGGAGGTGCTGGAGGCGGAGGCCGGCCGGCGTGACGGGCACGGGGATGAGCCGGCCGCCGGGGATGGCGATGGCGACCGCGGCGGCCAGGAGCGTGACGGCGAGACCGGCGGAGCCGGGGCTGCTCGCGCAGCCGGCCGATTCGCCGTGGCAGTGCTGGTGGTGGTCGCCCGGGGGTTCTTCGGCGGCGAAGGGGATCGCGATGGCGACCCCGGTGCCGGGGATGGGAAGGCTCACCGCGGGCCAGTGGCCGAAGTAGGTGAGCATCGGCAGGAGGGCCGCGAGGAGGAGGACCGCGGTCCGCGGACTGCCGGCGCCGCTGCGAGGCGGGTTCTGCACGAGGTCAGGATCGCAAAGGTTCGGCCGGAGTGCCAGCGGCGGCGGCGCATTCCCGCGGGTGCGGGTTTTGTCGTACACTCCCCGGCACCCTGTCATCAGGGAACGAACCGGAGGGAATGACGATGAAGAATCTGCAGGACCGGGTCGCGGTCGTGACGGGGGCGTCGCGGGGGCTGGGGACGTACATCGCGAAGGAGCTGGCGGGCGCGGGCTGTCACGTGGTGCTGGCGGCGCGCACGGCGCCGGCGCTGGAATCGCTGGCGGAGGAGATCCGCGGGATGGGCCGGCGGGCGCTGGCGGTGGCGTGCGACGTGGCGGATGCGGACAGCCGGCGGTCGCTGGTCTCGGCGGCGCAGGCGGAGTTCGGGCGGATCGACATCCTCGTGAACAACGCGGGCATCGAGGTGACGGCGCACTTCGAGGACCAGGACGATGAGGAGCTGGACCGGATCATCCGGGTGAACCTGATCGCGGCGATGCAGCTGACGCGGCTGGTGCTGCCGGGGATGCTGGAGCGGAAGCGGGGGCACATCGTGAACATCGCGTCGCTGGCGGGGAAGGTGCCGGTGCCGTACTCGTCGCCGTATTCGGCGTCGAAGGCGGGGCTGATCGCGTTCACGGAAGGGATCCGGATGGAGTTCCGGAAGCGGGGCGTCTCGGCGAGCGCGATCTGCCCGGGCTTCGTGGCGGAGGCGGGGATGTACGCGGACTGGGAGCGGCAGACGGGGGCGAAGGCGACGTTCCTGGCGGGGACGGTGAAGCCGGAGCGGGTGGCGCGGGATGTGGTGAAGGCGATCCGGAAGGACCGGCCGGAGATGCTGCAGTTCTGGGTGCCGGCGCGCCCGACGGCGGCCCTGGCGGAGCTGATGCCGGGGACGTTCGAAAAGATCTACCCGGTCTTCGGGGTGCAGAAGACGTTCGGGAAGCTGGCGGATGCGCGCCGGGAGGAGCAGCGGGCGGCGGAGCGGGAAGCGGCGGCTTCGCGCTAGGCCCGGGCGCGCGGGACGGGGCGGCTGGCGCGGGCGGCGTCAGCCGGCCTGCCGGGCGACGGCCTCGGCGGCAGCGCGGGCGGCCTCGGGGTCGCCGAGGTAGCGGGAGCTGATGGGCCGGAGCTGCTCGTCGAGCTGGTAGAGGAGCGGGATGCCGGTCGGGATGTTCAGCTCGGCGATGGCGTCGTCGCTGATGCCATCGAGGTGCTTCACGAGGGCGCGGATACTGTTGCCGTGGGCGCCGACGAGGACGCGCTTGCCGGCTCGCAGGTCGGGCACGATCGCGTCGTGCCAGTAGGGGAGCATGCGGGCGACGACGTCCTTGAGGCACTCGGCGGCGGGGAGGACGTCCGGGGCGAGGCCGGCGTAGCGGGGGTCGAAGCGGGGGTGGCGCTCGTCGTCGGGGTCGAGGGGCGGCGGCGGGACGTCGTAGCTGCGGCGCCACGCGAAGACCTGGTCGGGGCCGTAGCGCTCGCTGGTCTGCTTTTTATCGAGGCCCTGGAGGGCGCCGTAGTGGCGTTCGTTCAGGCGCCAGTGGCGCTTGACCGGGATCCAGTGCTGGTCCATGAGGTCGAGCGCGATGTTGACGGTTTCGATGGCGCGGCGGAGGAGGGAGGTGTGGGCGACGTCGAAGGTGAGGCCTTCGTCGCGCATGAGCTGGCCGGCGCGGCGGGCTTCTTCCCGGCCGGTATCGGTGAGGGGGACATCCTGCCAGCCGGTGAAGCGGTTTTCGCGGTTCCAGGCGGATTCGCCGTGGCGGAGGAGGACGAGGGTGTACATGGCGCCTGCGCTCCGGGGTCAGAAGATGGGGTTGACGATGATCGCCTGCTCGCGGGAGGGGCCGACGGAGATGAGGTCGACGGGGCATTCGAGCAGGTCTTCGACGCGCTTGATGAAGGCCTGGGCCTGCGGCGGCAGGTCGTCGAAGGAGCGGACGTGGGTGGTGGGCGTCTGCCAGCCGGGGAGCTCTTCGTAGACGGGGCGGACGCGCTCGAGTTCGGATTCGCGGGCGGGGAAGTGATCGATGATCCGGCCGTCGAGTTCGTAGGCGGTGCAGATTTTGATGGAGGGGAGGGAATCGAGGACGTCGAGGCGGGTGAGGGCGACGGCGGCGAGGCCGTTGAAGCGGACGCTGTAGCGGGCGGCGACGGCATCGAGCCAGCCGATGCGGCGGGGCCGGCCGGTGGTGGTGCCGTATTCGCCGCGGCCGAACTCTTTGCCGTGGTCGCGGAGCTGGTCGGCGGTGTCGTCGAACAGTTCGGTGGGGAAGGGTCCGTTGCCGACGCGGGTGCAGTAGCTCTTGAAGACGCCGACGACGCGGGAGATATCGGTGGGGCCGATGCCGACACCGAGGGCGGCGCCGGAGCTGGAGGAGGAGGGGACGCTGGAGGTGACGTAGGGGTAGGTGCCGTGGTCGAGGTCGAGGAGGGAGCCCTGCGCGCCTTCGAGGAGGACGTAATCGCCGCGGCGGTGGGCTTCGAGGACGATCTCCTGGACGTCGCCGACGTAGGGACGGAGGCGCTGGCCGTATTCGATGTAGCGCTCGAGGCACTCGCGGAAGTCGATCGGTTCGGCGCCGTAGACGCCGGTGATGACGCGGTTCTGGTAGGCGAGGGCGGCTTCGATGCGGGGGACGAGGTCTTCGCGGCGGAGGAGGTCGCAGATGCGGATGCCGCGGCGGGCGACCTTGTCGGCGAAGCAGGGGCCGACGCCTTTGCCGGTGGTGCCGATGGCGTGAGCGCCGCGGGCCTGCTCATCGAGCTGATCGAGGCGGCGGTGCCAGGGCATGATGACGTGGGCGCGGTCGGAGACGACGAGGCGGGAGGTATCGATGTTCTTCTGCTCGAGGCCGTCGATTTCGCCGAGGAGGACTTCGGGATCGATGGCGACGCCGTTGCCGATGACGCAGGTTTTTTCGGGATAGAAGATGCCGGCGGGGACGAGGTGCAGCTTGAACTCGCCGAGCTCGTTGACGATGGTGTGGCCGGCGTTGTTGCCGGCGGAATAGCGGGCGACGACGCGGGCTTTGCGGGCAAGGAGGTCGACGATGCGGCCTTTGCCTTCGTCGCCCCACTGGCCGCCGACGACGACGATGATGGGCATCTGAACAGACTCCGGGCCCCCGTTTTCCGGGGGCCCGTCGAGGTATTGTACGGGGAGATTGGGCTACCCGCGAGCGGGGGATGAGCGGACCTCAGCGGGAGCCGCGGAGGCGCGGGTCGAGGACGTCGCGGAGGGCATCGCCGAACATGTTGAAGGCGTAGACGGTGAGGAAGATGACGAGGCCGGGGAAGATGGCGACGTGGGGGTACTGGGTGAGGCGTTCGCGGGCTTCGTTGAGCATGCGGCCCCAGGAAGCGGTGGGGGGCTGGACGCCGTAGCCGAGGAAGGCGAGGGAGGATTCGACGAGGACGGCGCCGCCGACCTGGATAGACGCGCCGACGATGAGGACGGGGAAGACGTTGGGGGTGACGTGGCGGAAGATGATGCGGAAATCGGAGGCGCCGAGGACGCGGGCGGCTTCGACGTACTGGTTCTGCTTGGCGGCGATGGCGGCGCCGCGGATGACGCGCGACTGGCTGAGCGCGACGAGGGTGCCGACGGCGAGGACGATGCGGAGGTTGACGGGAATCTGCTGGATGGAGGTGACGAAGAGGATGATGAAGATGAGGCCGGGGAGGGCGATGCCGATATCGACGAGCCGCTGGAGGAGGATGTCGAACTTGCCGCCGAAGTAGCCGGAGACGACGCCGAGGACGAGGGCGGCAGAGGAGGAGATGGCGACGACGCCGAAGCCGATGAGGATGGAGTTGCGGGCGCCGTAGACGATGCGGGTGTAGAGGTCGCGGCCCTGCTGGTCGGTGCCGAACCAGTGGCTGAGGGAGGGGCCCTGGAACCGTTCGGAGAGGACGCCGACGTTCGGGTCTTTGCCGAAGGTGAAGGCCTGGGGGAAGGCAGCCATGAGGATGAGGAGGATGACGACGGCGGCGCCGAAGGTGCCGAGGGGCTTGGTGCGGATGAAGGTGGTCACCGAGCGGCGCCAGCGTTCGGCGCGGGTGAGTTCGCGGCGGAGGGCGTAGGCTTCGAGGACTTTTGCGTCGGTGGCCATGTTAGGAATACCGGATCCTGGGGTCGATGACGGAGTAGAGGACATCCACGGTCAGGTTGGCGAAGACGACGACGAGGGCGACGACGATGTTGACGGCCTGGATGACCGGGTAGTCCTTCTGGTCGATGGAGGAGACGTAGTAGCGGCCCATGCCGGGGATGGAGTAGACGGTCTCGATGATGACCGTGCCGCCGACGAGGACGGGGAGCTGGAGGCCGACGACGGTGATGACGGGGATGAGGGCGTTCCGCATGGCGTGGCGGATGATGATGACGCGTTCGCGGAGGCCCTTGGCCCAGGCGGTGCGGATGTAATCCTGGCGGAGGACTTCGAGCATGGAGGAGCGGGTGAAGCGCATGACGGAGCCGCTCAGGCCGCCGCCGAGGATGAGGGCGGGCATGAACATGAGCTTCAGGTTGCCGATCGGGTCATCGGTGAAGGGGATGTACTTGGCGGGGGGCACGCCCCACTGGAAGTAGCGGGCGGCGAGGGAGATGAGGAGGATGGCGATCCAGAAGTTGGGGGCGGCGAGGAGGCCGATGGCGAAGCTGCGGCCGGCGTAGTCGGCCCAGGTGTCCTGGCGGATGGCGGAGATGACGCCGACGGGGATGGCGATGAGGAGGGAGAAGAAGATGGCCATCGCGCCGAGCTGGAAGGTGACGGGGAGGCGGTTGCGCAGCTCGGAGGTAACTTCGCGGTTGGAGATGAGGGAGCGGCCGAGGTCGAACTGGACGATATCGCCGAGCCAGCGGACGTACTGGGCGACGATGTTGCCTTCGAGGCCGAATTCCTTCCGGATCGCCTCCTTGGTGGCCTGGTCGCCGGCGCCGAATTCGCCGAGGACGAGGTCGACGACATCGCCGGGGACGGCCCGGACGATGACGAAGACGACGAAGGTGACGCCGAGGAGGGTGGGGACCATGAGGAGGAGGCGACGGAGGATGTAGCGCTGCATATGGTGCGGACCCGGCGGGCGTTATGAGGGGTGGGCCGGTGGGGCCGGCCCACCCCGGGGCGCGTAGTGTAGTGGAATTCCGTTCCGTTGTGGGGAGGGGTCTCCTGCGTCAGGCCCTGTCGAGCCAGATGAAGGGGACTTCCTCGGTGCCGGCGGAGTAGGCACCCGGGACGGTCTGGATGTCGATGTTTTTCACCCACTCGCGGTAGCCGGTCCAGGCGGTGCCGGCGCCGGCGGAGACGGGGATGTAGTACATCTTTTCGGCGTTCTTGCGCTGGATGTCAAAGAAGAGCTGCTTGCGCTTCTCGGGGTCGAGTTCGCGCTGCTGGGCCCGGGCGAGCTGTTCGAGCTCGGGGTCGTTGATGCGGGAGTGGTTGAGCTGGTTGTTGGTGAAGAAGCGGATCGGGTAGCCGCCGGCTTCGGGGAAGGGCGTCTGGTAGCCGAAGGCGATGCCGGTGAAGTTCCCGGTGAAGGTCTGGGTGATGTACTTGGAGGAGTAATCCTGGACGTCGGTGCTGGTCTTGATGCCGATGGCGTTCAGCATCTGGATCTTGGCTTCGGCGGCGGCGTTGAAGCCGGAGCCGTAGCGGTTGGCGGTGTACTGGTAGACGGTGCTGAAGCCGTCGGGGTAGCCGGCGGCGGCGAGGAGCTTCTTGGCCTCGGCGGGGTCGTACTTGAAGTACTTGGCGGATTCGCCCTGCTCGGCGCTCTTCGGGTCGAGCCAGAAGCGGACGAGGCCGGCGGGGATGAGGTTGTTCCAGCGCTCGGAGACGGCGAGGCCGGCTTCCTTGAGCTTCTTGATGTTGTACTGGAGGTCGAGGAGCCCGTCGCGGTCGAAGGACATGGAGATGGCCTGGCGGACGCGCGGGTCTTTGTTCCAGGGCGAATCGGGCTTGGAGTCCATGTAGACGAAGCCGAGGAGCTGGGAGACTTCGCCGTAGAGCTGGACGTTGGGGAGGGCGCTCTTGACGTTGACGAGGTCTTCGGCGTTGAGGCCTTCGGCGTCGGTGTTGCCGGCCTGGAACTGGGCGAGGCGGTTGGCGTATTCGGGGATGATGGAGATTTCGACGCCGTCCATGAGCGGGAAGCCGCTCATGTACCACTCGGGGTTCTTCTTGAGCTTGAACCCGACGGAGGGGGTGTAGCTCTCGAGCATCCAGGGGCCGGAGCCGATGGAGGTCTTGGTCGGGTCGAAGCCGCCCTCAGCTTCCTTCGGCATGATCCAGACGAGGTTGGCATCGGCGAGGACGTCGAGGAAGGCGGCGTTGGGCTCTTTGAGCTTGAAGACGACGGTCTGCTTGTCGGGGTACTGGACGGAATCGACGAAGGCGACCTGGGAGCGGTTGGTGTTGGTCTCGGCGGTCGCGCGGCCCCAGGAGTACTTGACGTCGTCGGTATCGACGGTGCGGCCGTTGACGGGCGCGATGTTGTGGAACTTGATGTTGGGCTTGAGCTTGATGGTCCAGGTGAGGCCGTCGGGGCTGGCCTCGGCGCTCTCGGCGATGTCGGGAACGGGCCGGAGGTCGGCCTGACGGACGCCGGGGCCGGCGTTGTACTTGAAGAGGCGGCCGTAGACGTAGGCGGCGTAGCCCTTCGTGAGGAAGGAGAGGTTGCCGTAGGGGTCGATGGTGGGCGGGTCGCCGGTGAAGACGATGCGGTAGGTGCCGCCGCGCTTGGCGTTGGCGAAGGGGTCGGACGGGGTCGGGGTGGCCTGGGGGCCAGGGGTGGGCGTGGCGAGGCCGGAGAGGCCGCCGTCGTCATCGTCTCCCCCGCCGCAGCCGACGAGGGCGAGGCCTGCGGCACCGGCGGAGAGGGCGGTGGCACCGCCGAGGAAGCGGCGCCGGGTGCGGCGCTCCTTCCAGAAGCGGTCCCAGTATGAACCAGACATTGAGAATCCCCCTGCTGAAGCTTGGTACACCGACGGTACGTCGGCGGCGGCCGATAGGATTGGCCTATCTGGCCTATACGCACCCATAGCGTCCTGCGATATGTACGTGGCAGTGCGGGGGAACGTCAATGGATGATCTGGTGAAAGCGCTCGAAACCGAACACCTTTCGACGTATTGTCATCGGCAGATTTGAAAAGGTTGACCGGCCAGTAGAGGGAACCGGGAGGCGGGAAGCGGGAAGCGGGAAGCGGGAAGCGGGAAGCGGGAGGCGGGAAACGGGAAGCGGGAGGCGGGAGGCGGGAACGGGGAGGCGGGCGGATTCGAGCGTCCGGGTGGGCCTCGCCGGCCCTCCGCGGGGACGGAGCCCCGCGGCTACGGAGCAGGGAGCAGGGATAACTCCAACCTCCAACCTTCAACCTCCAAGCGGGGGCGGGGCTGGGTGGAAGGCTACTGGCCGGATTGCCCGGTATGGGGCTGCTTGGTACGCTCGAGGTTCGGCACCAACGAGATTTTGCCCCGGGTTCGAACTGTTATGGCGCATCACAAATCGGCTATCAAGCGGTGGCACCAGTCGCTCCGCGAGCGGGAGCGGAACCGCTCGCGCCGGACGCGCGCGAAGAACGCGATCCGCAAGCTGCGCGAGGCGGTGGCGGCAGGTGACGGCGAGGCGGTGAAGGAGGCCCTGAGCCGCGCGTATTCGGCGGTGGACCGGGCGGCGAAGAAGGGCGCCATCCATGTCGGGAAGGCCAACCGGCTGAAGCGGCGGATGGCCCACCTCGTGCAGAAGGCGCAGGCGCCGCAGGACGCGGCCTGACACGTCCCCTTCCCCGGGGCTGAGGTTCGAACCAGGAGACGCCCGCCGGCACCGGCGGGCGTTTTTTCGCGCCCGGCGCGCGGGCCGCAGATGGGCTAGAATCCGCGAACGCTTACGTACACGTCAGGGAGGAGCCCATGGGCAGGCTGGATGGCAAGACGGTGATCGTGACCGGCGCGAGCCGGGGGATCGGCGCGGAGATTGCGCGGCTGTTCGCGGCGGAGGGCGGCAGGGTCGCCTGCGTCGCGCGGACGATGCGGGAGGGCGACCACCCGCTGGAGGGGTCGCTGGAGCACACGGTCGCGATGATCCGGGAGGCGGGCGGCGAGGCGACGGCGATCGCGGCGGATATTTCGGAGTACGAGCAGTGCGCGGCGGCGGTGGAAGCGGCGCGCGCGGCCTACGGGCCGATCGACGTGCTGGTGAACAATGCGGCGCTGACGTACTTCATCCCGATCAAGGACTACCCGGTCAACAAGTGGCACCGCTCGATTGCGGTGAACTTCCACGCGCCGTTCTACCTGAGCCAGCTCGTGCTGCAGGACATGCTGCCGCGGAAGTCGGGCGCGATCGTGAACATCTCGAGCGGGGCGGCGATCGGGCCCGGGCGGGGGCCCTACCCGGAGAACATCGGCCGGGGCGGGGGGACGCTCTACGGCGCGGAGAAGGCGGCGCTGGAGCGGTTCACGCAGGGGCTGGCGAGCGAGGTGTACCACGACGGGGTGAGCGTGACGTGCGTTTCGCCGTCGCAGGTGGTGCCGACGCCGGGGACGGTGTTCCACCACCTCGTGACGGGGATGGATGACCCGCGGGGCGAGCCGCCGCTGCTGATGGCGCAGGCGGCGCTGCTGCTGGCGACGGAGCCGAAGGAGAGGGTGGCGGGCCGGGTGACCTACAGCCAGGAGATCCTGCTGGAGTTCGGCTGGATCCGCGAAGGGAAGGGCATCGGCATCGACCGGAAGGGGTCGGGCTACAGCCAGATCTAGGGCGCGAGAGGCGGTCAGCGGAGGGCGGCGAGCCAGCCGGTTATGGTTGCCACGAACACCGTGCCATCGAGGGCGGCGGTGGTGCCGACGCTGAAGACGCCTTGGCCGGGCAAGACTTCGCGGTCGAGTTCGGCGCCGTCCCGGGCATCGAGCACGACGAGCTCGAGACGGTAATCGCCGGCTGCAATCGCGGCATAGGCGCGGCCGCCCGCGGCCTGCATGACGACGCCGCGGTTCGGGAGGTCGCGGCGCTCCCAGGCGAGCACGCCGCGGTCGCCTTCGTCGCGAACGGCGAGGACCCAGCCGCCCCGGCCGCCGGCGGGGATGATGAGGCCCTCGGGTGAGACGCTCGCGCTGCCGTCGGCGGGGTAGCCGATGGGCAGGCTCCAGGCTGCCCGGCCGGTCGCGGCGTCGATGGCGTGGAGGGAACCCTGGTTGTCGGTGACGTAGAGGCGGCGGCCGTCGAAGGAAAGCGCCGGGCTGGAGGCGGTGCCGCCGGGCAGGCTGTCGTTCTCCCAGAGCGGTTCGAACGCTGGCGACTGCCCGGGGCGGTAGCGCATGGCGCGGAGGCCGGCAGCGGGCGCGCCGGGGGCCCAAAAGGTGAAGTAGATGGTGCCGGACGCGGGATCGACGGCGAGGGTGTTGGCGCTGGGGCAGCCCTCGACGCCGCGGGCGCAGGCCCAGAGGCCATCCGCAGGGCGCCAGCTGAGGCCGGGGGCGAGGCGGAGCGGCTCGCCGAGGACGGACCCGCTGAGGCGGTCCACGAGGTAGACGACGCCGATGTTGGTGACGAACACGAGGCGGCCATCCGGGGTGAACTGGAGGGAGAGGGGAACACCCTCGAGGGGCACCCTCCAGCGCTCGCTGCCGTCCGGCGAGATGGCGTGGAGGCCTGCACCATCGGCGAGATAGAGAGCGCCGTCGAGGTCGACAGTGGGAGACGAAACGACGGCGAGGGCATCGATGAAGGGAGCGCACCAGCGGAGTTCGCCGGTGGCGGCATCGAGGGCGCGGAGATGGCAGCCCGGCGCGGTGGAGGTGACGTAGAGGCCGCCGCCCGGGCCGAGGGTCGGGCCGAGGTTGATGGACCACGGGAGCGGGCCGAGCTGCTGGCCGGCCTCGAGGCGGGTGCTCCAGGCGAGGGCGAGGTCGGCGGCGACGGGCGCGGCAGCGTAATCGCTGTTGCGCGCGTCGGCGTGAACGGCGGACCAGCCTGGCGCGTACGGGGGGCGCAGAACCGGAGCGGGCACGGCGGTTTCGCCGGGAGCGGCAGACGGGGACGGCGTGGCCGACGGCGAGGCAGAGCAGCCGGCAGCGACCACGGCGAGCAGCGCGGCGGCAGCCACTGGACGGAGCGCGGGAGTCAGCGGCATCGCGGGAGCCTGAAATTCGAACAGGGTTCGAGTTTTGCTGAAGGGTAGCGGCGAACCGGCGGGATGCCAAGCCCGGCCACGGGTGTCGAAGGGGGCATCGGCGACCCGATATACTTCCCGAACCATGTTCGAAACTGTCCGACGACTTCGCCGCTCGGCCCGCGTGGGCCGCACCGCCGCCCGCATCTACTTCGGCTACAAGCGGACCCAGCGCCGCGCCCGGAAGCTGCCGCCCGACGCGGCGGCCGCGGCGTGGGAGGCGCGGCACGAGGAGTTCGCGGAGACGCTCTACCGGCTGGCGACGGACCTGCGCGGCCTCTACATCAAGTCGGGGCAGTTCATCGGGACGCGGACGGACCTGCTGCCGGAGGCGTACACGCGGTCGCTCTCGCGGCTGCAGGATGCGGTGCCGCCGCACCCGTTCGGCGTGGTGCGGGCGACGATCGAGGATCAGTTCGGGGCGGCGCTCGAGGACCTGTTCGCGCGATTCGATGAGGAGCCGCTCGCCTCGGCATCGCTGGCGCAGGTGCACCGGGCGCAGCTGCCGGACGGGCGGGAGGTGGTGGTGAAGGTGCAGTACCCGGAAGTGGCGGGGCTGGTGCGGCTGGACGTGCGGAACATGCGGACGCTGGTCGGCATCGTGGCGCGGCTGGAGCGGAACTTCGACTTCCGGACGGTGGTGAACGAAATCGCGAGCCAGGTGCCGCTCGAGCTGGACTTCGAGCGGGAGGCGGAGATGACGCGGCGGGTGCGGCAGAACCTGGCCCACCTGCCGGGCGTGGTCGTGCCGGCGGTGGTCGACGGCTACGTGCGGCCGAAGGTGCTGGTGACGGAGTACGTGGACGGGGCGCGGCTGCTCGATGCGGCGCGGCGGGATGCGCACGCGCCGGACCGGGCGGCGCTGGCGCAGGCGATCACGAGCGCATACGGCCACCAGATCATGGTGGACGGGCTGTTCCAGGCGGACCCGCACCCGGGGAACATCCTCGTGCTGCCGGGCGGGCGGGTGGCGCTGCTCGATTTCGGGCTGACGAAGGAGCTGCCGGAGGCGGCGCGGCGCGGGTTCGCGCGGCTGGTGCTGGGGACGGCGAACCGGGACGGGGAGACAATCATCGCGGCGTTCCGGGAGCTGGGGGTGCGGGTGCGGAACGAAGACCCGGAGGCGATCCTCGCGACGCTGGCGATCCTGTTCGAACCGCGGCCGATCGATGCGGGGCCGCGGGAGCTGCGGGAGCGGAACCGGGCGATGCGGGCGAACCCGGTGGAGCAGATCCCGGGCGACCTCGTGCTGCTGGGGCGGGTGATCGGGCTGCTGCGGGGCGTGTGCGCGAGCCTCGGCGCGCCGCTCTCGCCGATGCAGATGCTGCGGCCGTACGCGGAGCAGGCGCTGAGCCGCTGACGATCCTCCCCATCCTCCGGGCGAACGGACGCCCGGCGGCGCGGGGCCGCCGGGCGCGGGACAGGGACGGGCCGCCTGCCGTCAGCGGCGGCGGGCGACGGCGATGAGGGTCAGACCCGCGGAGAGGCTGAGGACGGCGATCGCGGCGGCGCTGAGGAGGCCGGCGAACGCGCTTTCGCGGCCGGCGCCGGTGCCGGTGTTCGGCGGCAGCGGCACGCCGAGCGAGGCGGCGGGAGCCGGCGGCGCGCCGGTGGCGGAGGAGGCGCCGGGCGGTGCGGGCTCGGCCGGTGCCGGGGCGGGCGTCTGCGGGGCCGGGGACGGCGCCGGCGGAGCCGCGGGCGGGTTGGCCTGCTGCGCGGGCGGCTGCGGGCTGGCTGGCGGAGCCGGCGGCGGTTCGATGGGGAGTTCGTAGCAGCCGACCATGCAGGGCGGGTTCCACTCCCGGATGTTGACGAACGTGAGCGTCACGACGTCGCCGGCCTTGCGGGGGCTGGCGGGCTGGGACGGCGTGACGGCGACCCAGCCGGACTGGAGCGTTTCGGTCACGGTGTAGCTGCAGCCGGGCACGTGGGGCACGGCGAACTTCACGCTGCCGCCGGCGCCGGTGGCGGCGGTGCGGGGCTCGATGCCGCAGCCGCTGACGGTGAACTGCCAGCCGACGCCGGGCCGTTCGATGCCGAGCACGCTCTCGGTCTTCTCGACGACGATGACGTCGGGAATTTCGGGTTCTTCCGGGTCGAGCGGGTCTTCGGGGTCGATGTCGACGGGGTCGTCGCGGTCATCGAGGCGTTCGTTGTAGAAGCAGACGGCGACGTGCTCGCCGGTGCCGGGCTGGGCCTCGGCGGTGACGTCGACGGCTGCGAGCGTCACGGGGGCGGTGTTGCCCTCGAAGGCCGGCTCTCCGGGGCAGGTGTCGCCGAGACGCGACGGCTTGCCGTAGGCCCAGCCGAGGATGCGGTAGCCGGGCCGGGCCTGTTCGACGACCTTGTAGCTGCCGGCGGAGAGGCTGGAGGACTGGCCGGGCCGCTGCTGGGTGAAGCCGAGGAGCTCGGGCTCGCTGGCGGCACCCCAGACCTCGGCGGTGAATTCGGTGTCGTCCGAGGGGTCGCCGACGACGACCTTGGCGACGGTGATGGCGCCGCGGTCTGGCGGGTCGATGGGCGTGGTGTCCTTCCGGTTGTTGAAGAAGCAGATGGCGACGACCTGGTCGGCTTCGAGGGTGAAGCGGACCGGCTGCTCGTCGGATTGTTCGCGGGTGGGGCAGTAGACGTTGCCCTGCGGGTCGTGCTTCGCCCAGGCCCAGCCGAGGAGGCTGTAGCCCGGCAGCGTGATGTGTTCGGAGATCTCCCAGCAGCCGGCGGGGAGGCGGACGCTCCCGGGCGCGGGCTGGCTGAAGGGCACGCCGATGGCCGGCCCGGCGGGGCCTTCCTGTTCGGAGCAAGGTGTGAGGACGGCGGCGAAGGTGGCGGTATCGCCGGGGAAGCCGGGGATGACCTTTCCGACGAGGACGCGGCCTTCGTTCGCGACGGTCTTGCACTGGACGGTCACGGTCGCGGTGGCGGTGCCGCCGCCGCCCGCGGTAGGCTCCTCGGTCTCGCCTTCCCAGTAGATCCAGGCGTATTTGACGAACAGTTCGTGGGAGCCGCAGACATCGGGGTTTCGCGGGACCAGCGCCGTGATGGGGATTTCGTAGACGGCACCTGGCACATCGGGGTCGAGGAGGGCCCAGACCTCGCAGTCGTAATCGGCCGGCGAGCTGAGGCCGCAGGAGCGGTCCCAGCCGGAGAAGTCGGGCGGGTCGTGGGTGAGCGCATCCGGGAGGTAGAGGTCGGCCTGGACGAGCAGTGCGCCGCCCGTTTCCATGGGGTCCGGCCCCTGGATGTCGATGGTCACGACCCACTGGAAGGTGTCGCCGACGCCGACGGAGGAGGACGACGGCGCGGCGGAGACGGCCACGGTGGGCGTGCCCTCGGCGCGGCCGGGCTGGCTGAACAGGAGCCAGGCGGAGAGGACGGCGAAGAGGGCAAGGACCGCTGCGGCGGCGAGGCGGCGCGGGAGGGCTGGAAGGAGCGACGGGGGCGACATGGAAGGGGCGGCTCCGAAGCGGGTGTGGCGCACCGGAGGTCAGCGCGGGCGCGCGCTTGATGGGCAATCCGGTAACGCCCAAGGGAAAATTCGGAGGTCCGGCGGCGGAGAGAAGGGCAGGGCGCGCGACTGGCGCCGGGCGATGACAGTTCGTGACGGCGCCGTCCGCAAAGGATGGGGTGCGGCCGCGGGTTGCGGGCCGGGCCGGGATGGGCGAACCTGCGGAAGATGCCCGGCCGAGGTGCGCACTGGCGACGGGGAGCGCTCGCCGCGCTGGCGGCGCTCGGGCTGCTGACGGCCGCCGGGTGTTCGGCGGGTGCCGACGGGACGGCGGAGATCACGACGCGGATGGTGACGCCGGCGGGGCCGTCGCCGACGCCGACGCTGCCGCCGGGGGTATCGCCGACGCCGCTCGTGCCGCCGGAGCTGATCGTCTCGACGCTCGAGGTGTACCAGGCGGGCGCGGTGCTCGTTTCGGTGACGGGGGACGTCATCGGCGGGCAGGTGGAGTTCCTCGGGCGGAAGTATCCGCTGACGAAGGGGAGCCAGAGCCAGTACACGTTCGTGCCCGTGGATTCGGAGGACCCGCCGGGGCCGCACCGGCTGACGGTCGACGTGCGGATGCCGAACGGGACGCGGGGGACGCTGGAAGCGACGGTGACGGTGCTGGCGACCCCGTGGACGGTCGACTACCTGGAGTTCACGGACGAGCAGACGGCGACACTGCTCGACCCGCAGGTCGTGGCGGACGAACTGGCGCTCTTGAAGAGCATCTACGTGAAGGTGACGCCGGTGAAGCTCTGGAACGGGCCGTGGCTCATCCCGACGCAGGGGGCGCTGACGGCCCGGTTCGGCGAGCAGCGGTCTATCAACGGGGCGCCGCCGAGCGGCCACCACGGCGGCACGGACATCGGCGCGGAAGAAGGGACGCCGGTGGTGGCGACGAACTCCGGCACGGTGGTGCTGGCGCGGGAGCTGAAGGTGCGCGGGAACATGGTGATCATCGACCACGGGGGCGGGCTGTACTCGGGCTACGCACACCTGAGCTCGATCGCGGTGGCAGAGGGCGACCACGTGGAGGCGGGACAGCTCATCGGGGCGGTAGGGAATACGGGGCTTTCGACGGGCGCCCACCTGCACTGGGAGATGGCGGCGCACGGCATCCTGCTCGATGCGCTCCGGTTCACGGACGGGACGAACGGGTTCTGAGGCGGCGGGCCGGGCTCAGGATTCGAGGAATTCGCGGACGGCGCGGGCGAAGGCCTCCGGCTGGTGGAGCGGCACCTGGTGGCCGGCGTCGGGGATTTCGACGAGGCGGCCGTTGGGCAGCCGGCGAACCATCTCCTCGGCGATTTCGCGGGAGAGGATCTTGCTCTTCTCGGCCCGGATGACGAGGGTCGGGCAGGTGATGTGCTCGAGGCTCTCCCAGAGGTAGGGGATCTCGGCGATGGCGCCGCGGCCGGTGGCCTGGTGGATGGCGGGGTCGAAGCGGAAGACGAGGTTGCCGGTGGCCTCGTCGAGCTGGAGCGAGGCGTAGACCTGGCGGAGGAGGAAGTCGCGGTCGCGGCCGGGGTAGAGCTGCGCGAAGTGTTCGATGGCCTCGGCCTCGGTGGCGAAGCCGGGAGCTTTCTGGGCTTCGCCGGTGGAGCGGCGGATGCCGCGGGCGCCCTGGTCGGCCATCTGGGGCCCCATATCGGCGAGGACGAGGTGCTTCAGCCGGTGGGAGTGGTCGCGGGCGTACGACATCGCGATGCGGCTGCCGATGGAGTGGGCGACGAGGTCGAAGGCTTCGAGGTCCATCTCTTCGGCGAAGCCGCGGAGGTCCATGGCGAAGGCCCAGACGAGGTAGCCGCCGGGGGCGTGCTCGCTTTCGCCGTGGCCGCGGAGGTCCGGCGCGTAGACGCACCAGCGGTCGACGAAGCGTTCGGCGATGTGCTCCCAGTAGCGGGCGTTGTTCATGAGGCCGTGGAGGAGCACGAGGGGTTCGTTTTCGACGCTGCCCCAGCGGATGTAGTGGTGCCGGAGGCCGTGGATGGTGAGGTAGCCGTCTTCGCCGTGGAGGGCCGGTTGGGTGGTCACGAGGAGTGAGTATACGGAGGGGGCGGCTTTCGGTGGTGAGCGGGCGGGTTGCGGGCGAGGGCGCGGGGTGGTTCGCTAACGGCGTGGCTGCCGAAGATGCGAACGCGGGCGCAGCGCCGGAGGTGCGCGGGGTCGCCGGGTACGAATCGCCGTACCCGTACCTCGACCGGCTGCAGGAGAAGATGGAGGAGCGGCTGGCGCGGCGCGTGCCGGCGACGGGCCGGTTCTGCGGCTACTGCTACGCGCGGCTGCGGGCGGAGGATACGGTCTGTCCGTTCTGCGGGACGGCGACGGCCGAGCGGCCGACGGTGACGGAGATCCCGCAGGAGGTGCTGCGGCTCTACCTGGTCAAGCAGAAGACGGAGACGCGGTGGGTGCACGGGGGCGCGTTCTTCGGGCTCATCCTCGCCTCCGCGCTGTTCCTGTGGATGGTGATCTGGGGGCCGGGGCTGCTGGGGCACCCGGCGCTGGCGTTCGCGGTGCTGCTGCTCGGCGGCTACGTGCTGGCGCAGCTGTTCGGCACGCTCATCGGGGCGCAGATCGGCTACCGGAAGGGGGCGCGGAAGCGGGACGAGCTCTGGGCGGCGTACCTGGCGGCGCGGGACGGCGCCAGTCAGGCGAGCGCGCCGAGGAGCGCTTCGAGCTGACGGCCGAAGGCGCGCCGGGCGGCTTCGAGGCGGTCCGGCGGGCAGCCGCCGATGGTGACGCGGACGGAGCCGCCGACGCGGACGTCGAGGCTGGCGATGGCGGCGATGCGGAGCGGGCCTTCGAGGCCGAGGACGTCGAATTCGATCTCTTCGCCGTGGACGGCCCCGGCGGCGCCGATGGGGCGGGCGACGGCGCGGAGGGTGACGCTGCCGGCCTCCCAGGCGCGGACGATGTGCCAGTCCCAGGTGTCGGCGGCGCGGTGCTCTTCGGCGCAGGCGTGGACGGGCGGCGGTTCGCAGCCGAGGAGTTCGCCGAGCAGCCCGAGGACTTCGCGCTCGAAGACGCGCTCGGCGTGGAGCCGGCGGCGGGCCTCGGCGGAGAGGTGGGGCGGCAGGATGATGACGAACTCCTCGGCCACGGGACGAACCTCCGGTGGGAACCTCAGCGGGCGCTGGAGAGGGCGCCGGTGAGCTCGGCCATGAGCTGGAGGACGCGCGGGTCGCGGTTGCCGATGAGGAGGGTGCCGACGCCGGCGTCTTCCCAGGCTTTGTAGCGCTCGCGGATGCGCTCGACGGGGCCGACGAGGGCCATCTCGTCGGCGAGCTCATCGGGGACCGCAGCCTCGGCCTCGGCTTTGCGGCCGGCGAGGTAGAGCTCCTGGATGCGGGCCGCGGCCTCGCCGTAGCCGTAGCGGTGCATGAGTTCGTTGTAGAAGTTCTTCTGGCGGGCGCCCATGCCGCCGACGTAGAGGGCGATGCCGGGCTTGGTGGCGGCGAGGCCGGCCTTCACGTCCTCGGTGATGATGACGCTGCAGGTGGCGACGATGTCGAAGTCCTTCCACGACTTGCCGTTGCCGGCGCGGGCGAAGCCGGCTTCGAGGTCGGGCTTGAAGACGTCCATGCGGTAGGGGGTGAAGAAGGCGGGGATCCAGCCGTCGGCGATCTCGGCGGTGAGGCGGATGTTGTTGGGGCCGAGGGTGGCGAGGTAGATGGGCATGTTGCGCCCGTGGAGGATGCTCTTCAGGGGCTTGCCGAGGCCGGTGGCGCCGGGGCCGGTGTAGGGGAGGTTGTACTCCTTGCCGTGGAATTCGACGGGCTCATCGCGGGCCCAGATTTTGCGGAGGATGGCGACGTACTCGCGGAGGCGCGCCGCGGGGTTGCCGTAGGGCTGGCCGTGCCAGCCTTCGACGACCTGGGGGCCGGAGAGGCCGAGGCCGACGAGCATGCGGCCGCCGGAGAGGGCGTCGAGCGTCATGCTCGTCATCGCGGTCATGGCCGGGGTGCGCGCCGGGATTTGCATGATGGCGGTGCCGAGCTTGATTCGCTTCGTGAGGGCGGCGAGGTAGGCGAGCGGGGTGACGGCGTCGGAGCCGTAGGCTTCCGCGGTCCAGACGGAATCCCAACCGAGGCGTTCAGCTTCGAGGACGGATTCGACGGGCAGCTCCATGCGGGCGCCGGAGTAGCCGAGGTAGAGGCCGAGCTTCATGGTCGTGCTCCAGGTGCAGGGGTCGGGGGATAGCGTAGCGTCCCGGGGCGAGCCTGTGGAGGAGCGGCGTGCGGCTCAGCGGGCGGTGATGCGCTCGAGGGTGCCGGCCTGGTCGCGGACGATGTAGAGCTCGCCGGCGTCGTCTTCGCCGAAGGAGGAGATGCCGGTGGGGAAATCGGCGAGGCGGGTGACCTGGAGCTGGCTGCCCTGCCAGCGGAGGGCCCAGGCGCTGCCGGTGCAGTAGTCGGCCACGAGGTAGGCGCCGCGGAGGGCGGGGAAGGCCTGGCCGCGGTAGACGTAGCCGCCGGTGACAGAGCAGCCGTCGTCGTGGGTGTAGTCGAAAACGGGGAGGGTGAGGCCGGTGCGGTCGCAGCCCTGGGCGGGCCGGTAGCAGATGGTGCCTTCCATGATGCTCCAGCCGTAGTTCTGGCCGCCGGGGGCGCCGGCGGGCTGGAAGTTCACCTCTTCGCGGGCGTTCTGGCCGACGTCAGCGATCCAGAGGTCGCCGGTTGCGCGGTCGAAGCTGAAGCGCCACGGGTTGCGGAGGCCGTAGGCCCAGATTTCGGGGCGGGCGCCTTCGCGGGCGGCGAAGGGGTTGTCGGCGGGGATGGCGTAGGCGCGGCCGGCTGCGGGCGGGGCATCGACGTCGATGCGGAGGATGGAGCCGAGGGGGTTGCCGAGGTCCTGCCCGGCGCGGAGAGGGTCGCCGGCGCCGCCGCCGTCGCCGAGGGCGATGTAGAGGTAGCCATCGGGGCCGAAGGCGAGCATGCCGCCGTTGTGGTTGCTGTACTGGTCATCGATGGCGAAGAGGACGCGGCCGGTGGCGGGGTCGGCGCGGTCGGGGTCGCCGGGCGCGACACGGAACTCGGCGAGGGTGTTCGCGCCGCCGTTGGCGGCGGTGTAGTAGACGAAGAAGCGGCCGTTGGCGGCGTAGTCGGGGTGGAAGGCGAGGCCGAGGAGGCCCTGCTCGTTGCCGCTCGAGGTGACGCGGGAGCGGATATCGAGGAACGGCTGGGCGGCGACCTGCCCGTTGCGGACGATGCGGATGGTGCCGCGCTTTTCGACGACGAAGAGACGGCCGCTGCCGTCGCCGGCGCCAGTGACGAAGGTGGGGCGCTCGAAGCCGCCGGCGACGCGCTCGAAGGCGATGGACGGGAGGGCGGGGAGCTCGCTCCCGGGCGCCGGGGGCGGGGTGGGCGTGGCGGCGGGCGGCGGCGTGGGGGAGGGGGCGGGGGAATCGCCCGTGCCGTCACAGGCTACGCCGACGACCCAGATCACGAAGGGGAGGATGCCGATGGAGAGGGCTCGCACCGGGGCATGGTGGCACACGGGATGGTTAGGCGGGGAGAAAGGGGCCATCGACGGGACCAATGCGGGCATCGAGGGGATTTCGCGCACGGGGCATGCGGATTCGCCATACTGTGGCCGGCGCCCGGTTTGGCGCGGAGGGGAACGCGCGTGGAGTTCGACACGCTGCTTTCGGCGCGGGCCCTGATGGGCCTCTCACTCGTCTTCCACACGTTTTTCACGCCGCTCGGCATCGGCCTGCCGCTCCTGCTGTTCGTGGCGGAGGGGATGGCGCTCTGGAAGAAGGACGACCGCTACCGTCAGCTGGCCCGGGCGTGGACGCCGGTGGTGGGGCTGCTGTTCGCGGTGGGGGCCGTCTCGGGGACGGTGCTGTCGTTCGAGCTGGGGCTGTTGTGGCCGCGGTTCATGGAGTACGCGGGCGGCATCATCGGGATGCCGTTCTCGCTGGAGGGGTTCGCGTTTTTCACGGAGGCGATCTTCCTCGCGATTTACATCTACGGCTGGAACCGGATGTCGGCGTTCGCGCACTGGCTGGTGACGATCCCGATCGCGGTCAGCTCGGCGATTTCGGCGGTGTTCGTCATCTCGGCGAACGCGTGGATGAACACGCCGGAGGGGTTCCGGGTGGTGGACGGGCAGGTCGTCGACGTGGACCCGTGGGATGCGATGTTCAACGCGGCGTGGCTGCACGAGGCGATCCACGGGACGCTGGCCTCGTACGTGGTGACGGGGTTTTCGGTGGCGGCGGTGTATGCGTGGCTGCTCTGGCGGAAGAAGCCGGCGGTGAACGCGAAGCTGGGGCTGCAGCTGGCGATGGCGGTGGCGGCGGTCTCGATTCCGCTGCAGATCATCGCGGGGGACTTCGCGGCGAAGCGGGTGGCGGAGCTGCAGCCGGTGAAGTTCGCGGCGATGGAGGGGCAGTACGAGACGCAGCGGGGCGCGCCGCTGCGCATCGGCGGCATCCCGATGAACGGGGAGACGAAGTACGCCATCGAGATCCCGAAGATGCTGAGCTGGCTGGGCTACGGCGACCTGAACGCGGAGGTGAAGGGGCTGAACGATGTGCCGCCGGAGGACCGGCCGAACGAACTGCTGGTGCACCTCTCGTTTCAGGTGATGGTGGGCGCGGGCTTCGCGCTGCTGTTCATCGCCGGCTGGTACTGGGTTGCGTGGTGGCGGCGCCGGCGGGAGGCGGGGAGCTGGCTGCCGGGGCGGGCGCTGAGCCTCGCGCTCATCGCGAGCGGGTTCCTCTCGTTCGCGGCGCTGCAGGCGGGCTGGTTCGTGACCGAATTCGGGCGGCAGCCGTGGGTGGTGTACGGCTACCTGCGCACCTCGGAAGGGGTGACGGAGCGGGACGGGATTCTCGTCTTCTTCATCCTGTTCACGCTGCTGTACGTGGTGATTTCGATCGCGCTCATCGTGGCGCTGTTGAAGTGGCCGCACGGGCCGCGGCACCCGGAGCGGCTGCCCGGCGCGGCGGGGAAGGAGGCCGAAGGTGTCGCCTGAGCTGGCGGCGGCGGGCATCGCGCTCGTCGCGGTGATGATGTACGCGATGTTCGGGGGCGCCGATTTCGGCGGCGGCATCTGGTCGCTGCTGGCGTCGGGGCCACGGAAGGAGGAGCAGCGGCTGGCGCTGGAGAAGGCGATCGGCCCGGTGTGGGAGACGAACCACGTGTGGCTCATCCTGCTGGTGGTGACGCTGTTCGTGGTCTTCCCGGCGGCGTACGCGGTGATTTTCGAAGCGCTGTACGTGCCGCTGTTCATCGCGCTGCTGGGCATCGTGGCGCGGGGGGCGGCCTTCGCCTTCCGGCATTACGGGGACCGGGAGAGCCGGCTGGCGCGGCAGTCGCTGCAGTGGTTTTCGTGGGCGAGCGTGCTGACGCCGTTCACCTTCGGGCTGGTCATCGGCGCGGTCACGACGGGGCACATCGAGGTGGAGGGGACGCGGGTGCTCTCCGGGGCGTTCGCGGGCTGGCTGCGGCCGTTCGCGCTGGTGTGCGGGGTGATCGGGCTGCTGATCTGCGCGTTCCTCGCGGCGGCGTACATGGTGGCGCGGACGGAAGGTGAGCTGCGGGAGGACTTCCGGAAGCGGGCGATCGCGGCGTCGCTGGCGCTGGGCGCGGCGACGACGGTGGCGATCCCGGTGGCGGCGTGGGACGCGGACGCGTTCGCTTCGCACCTGAACGATGCGCGGGTCGTGGCGGCGATGGGGGCGACGGCGCTGCTCGGGCTCGCCGGGCTGTGGGCGCTCTGGACGCGGCGCTACCGGCTGGCGCCGCCGCTGGCCGCGGCGACGGTGGCGGGGGTGGTGGGCGCGTGGGGACTGGCGCAGGAGCCGTACCTGCTGGCGAACGCGCTGACCTACGAGGCCGCCGCGGCGGAGCGGATCACCGTCGTATCGTTCCTCGTGGCGCTGCCGATCGGGGCGCTCATCCTCGTGCCGTCGCTCTGGCTGCTCTACTGGACGTTCTCGCGGGATACGCTGCGGGGCGAAGAGATCGCGCACTGAGGCGTGGTCATTCGAGCGCGGCGAGGAAGGCGCGGACGGCGTCGGCGTAGCCTTCCGGGTCGACGTTCCACGCGCGGACATGGCCGGCGCCGGGGACGCGGACGTAGCGGACGATATCGGGCCGGGCGGCGGCGAGGCTGTCGCTCAGTTCGACGGGCACGGTCGGGTCGGCGGCGCCGTGGAAGAGGAGGACGGGGCGCTGGAGGTCGATGGCCGTGCGGCGGTAGTCGAAATCGTCCCAGTCGAAGCCGTAGCGGCGGGCGGCGATGCGGTTCGAAACGGCGAGGTAGGCAAGGGGGATGCGGCGCTGGCGGGCGCCGTGGGCGACGGTGGTGCGAAGGTCGAGCATGGGGGCTTCGAGGATGAAGCCGGCAGCCCGCGGGGCGAGGTCGGAGCGCTCCATGAAGCTGAGGCAGATGGCGCCGCCCATGGAGTAGCCGACGAGGAGGAGCCGGCGCGCGCCGAGGCCGAGGGCGAAGCGGGCGGCGGCATCGAGCTCCTCCCATTCGTCGCGGCCGTAGGTGTAGCGGCCGGCGGGGGCCGGCGGGCAGCCCTCGTCGTTGCGGTAGGTGATGGCGAGGGCGGGGAAGCCGGCTTCGGCGAGGAGCGGGAGGAGGCGGAGGGTCTCGCGGCGGTTCGCGCCTTTGCCGTGGACCATGACGGCCCAGGTATCGCGCTGGCCGGGGACGTACCATGCGGGGAATTCGCCGAGCGGGGCGTGGACGGTCACGTCTTCGAAGGGGATGCCGTGGGCGGCCTGCGGGTCTCCGGGGAAGGCGAAGGCATCGAGCCGGGCGAAGTCGCCGGGGCGCAGGCTGCCTTCGAGGGGCCTGAGCTCGCGGATGGCGGCGACGCCGTTGGATGCCACGACGGGGCCGAGCGCGGCCCGGCCGCGGGCGGCTTCGAGGAGGTAGCGGCCGGGCGCGAGGTGGGCATCGGGCGGGGCGCCGGGGGCAGGGCGGAGGGTCGCGCGGCCGGGGGCGAGGGCCGTGAGGGTGACGGTGAACGGGCCGGGGAGGCGGTCGCTGGCGGGGTCGAACGCCTGGTGGTGGAGGAGGCGGGCGAGGCCGAGGCCGGGGGCGAGCGCCAGCCCGGCCGCGGCGGCCGCGCCGGCGGCGAGGGTGCGGCTGCGCATGGTTCGATGGTAGCGGACCGGCGGGGCGAGGTCAGAACACCGCGATGGGGTTCACGGGGGAGCCGGTGCCGCCGCGGATGTGGAGCGGGGCGATGGTGAGGAGAAACTCCCAGCGGCCTTCTTCGCGGCAGGCCTGCGCGAGGGGGTCCAGGTTGGCGTTGTCGATCAGCGGCATGCCGGCGAAGACGATGGCGAGGACGTGCACCGGCCCGCCGGCCGTCGCCGCGTTATCGAACAGTTCGTAGCCGCTCGGGCGGGCGTCCATCATGTCCCAGCCGAGGAGTGCGGCATCGTGCCTCTTCAGGGCGGGCACGGTATCGGCATGGAGGCCGGGCGTCGGAGGGACGCCTGGGGTGCTGCCCGGGTTCGCGGCGTAGAAGGCGGAGCGGCCGCTGTAGACGAGGACGGCGTCGCCGGGCTCGAGCGGGCTGCCCTGGGCCTCGGCGGCGGCCTCGAGCTCCCAGCCGCGGACGGGCGCATCGAGCGTGACGAACCCGGTGCCGCGGAAGCGGGGGATATCGATGAGGACACCGCGGGTGACGATGCCGTCCTTCCAGGCATCGACGGCGCCGGCGCGGGCGCCGAGGGAGGTGACCTCGCTGGCCGGGCGGCCGTTGTACATCTGGCCCTGCCAGAAGATGTGGCAGAGGGCGTCGACGTGGGTGGTGGCGTAGCCGTGGAAGAGGAGGCCGACGTAGTCGACAGAGGCGGTGGGGCCGACGCGGAGCCAGTGCTGGGCGGGGTTCCAGTTGCCGGGGCCGCCGACGGTGTTGAGGGGGTGGGCGATGGAGACGGCGCGGCCGCTGCGCACGAGCCCGGCGGCCCGGCGGCGCTTCTCGGGGGTGATGAGGTTGATGGTGCCGGCGGAGTCGTCCGGCCCCCAGCGGCCCCAGTTCGAGCAGCGGTCGAAGTAGCCGGCGACCTCTTCGGGCGCGGGCAGCGGATGGTCGGGCATGGGAACACCTCCGGCGCGGCTTCGGCGGGGAGTGTAGCGCGGCGGGGGCGCGACAGGCGCACGCGCGCGGGGCAGAATGCGGGCCATGGCCGGGACGTTCATCGTGGAGCCGGAGCGCCGGGTGCCCGTCATCGCAGAGACGGACGTGCTGGTGGTGGGCGGGGGCGCGGCGGGCATCGCTGCGGCCGTGGCGGCGGCGCGGCAGGGCGCGCGGGCGATGCTGGTGGAGCGGTACGGCTCGCTCGGCGGGCTGGCGACGAACGGGCTGATCATCCTGCTGCTGACGCTGGACGACGGCCGCGGGCGGCAGGTGGTGGCCGGGCTCTGCCAGGAGCTGGTGGACCGGCTCGCCGCGCGGGGGGCCTGCCTGTACCCGCCGCGGGAGGAGTGGGGCTCGCCGGACCCGGCGCTGGTGGAGAAGTACCGCCGGCTCGGGCTGGTGTGGGGGAGCGGGCCGCACGTGGTGCGATATTCGGTGGCGTACGACCCGGAGGAGTTCAAGGTGGAGGCGGACCGGCTGGTGCTGGAGGCAGGCGTCGACCTGCGCTTCCACCGGTGGGCGGTCGGCGTGCGGAAGGACGGCGACCGGGTGACGCACGTCATCTTCGAATCGAAGGCGGGCCGGGAGGCGGTCGCCTGCGGGGCGGTGATCGATGCCACGGGCGACGCCGACATCGCGGTGCTGGCGGGCGAGCCGGTGGAGCGCGAGCTGGTGCACCCGTGGCTCTGGTTCCGGACGGCGAACGTGGACGAGGCGGCGGCCGAGGCCTCGCCGCAGCGGCCGGGGTACTACCGCACGGTCCACCCGGGCGGCTACCTCCACCCGTGGGGGGCGGCGGAGCGGATCGGGCGGGCGATCGACCCGGTGAACCCGGACGACCTGACGTACGCCGAGGTGGAGTGCCGGCGGCTGGCGCGGGCGGAGCTCGACCGGCTGCGGGGAAAGGCGGCCGGGTTCGAACGGGCGTGGCTGGCCGGGTTCGCGGCGACGCTGGGCATCACCGAATCGCGCCGGCTCGTCGGCCGGCACCAGCTTTCGCGCGAGGAGATGGACCGGCATTTCGAGGACGCCGTGGCGGTGACGGGGCACTGGACGAAGTACGGCGCGGTGTACGAAATCCCGTGGCGGTCGCTGGCCGCGCGGGGGACGGCGAACCTCGCGGCCGCGGGGCGGTGCATCTCGGTCGACCATCGGGTGCACCATGCGACGAAGGAGATCCCGGCGTGCTTCGCGACGGGCGAGGCGGCGGGGACGGGCGCGGCGCTCGCGCTGGAGCGCGGCTGCGGGCTGGCGGATGTGGAGGTGGCGAGCCTGCAAGCCCGGCTGCGGGCGGCGGGGGCGTGGCTGCCGGGGCCGTAGCGGGGCGGGTGGCGTAGGATCGGCGGCGAAGTTCCGCGCGGGGGCGTTCGCCATGAAAGCTGTCGTCATCACCCGGCCCGGGGGGCCGGAGGTGCTCGAATACCGCGAGGTGCCGGACCCCGTCGCCGGGCCGGAGGACCTGCTCATCCGGGTGCGGGCGACGGCGCTGAACCGGGCCGACCTGCTGCAGCGGATGGGCGGCTACCCGCAGCCGGGGCCGAAGCCGGCGTTCGAAATCCCGGGGCTGGAGTACGCGGGCGAGGTGGTGGCCGCGGGCGAGCGGGTCGAAGGGTTCGCCGTGGGCGACCGCGTGATGGGGCTGCTGGCGGGCGGCGGCTACGCCGAGCTGGTGGCCACGCACCACCGGCTGGCGGTGAAGGTGCCGGAGGCGCTCTCGTGGGAGGAGGCCGGCGCGACGCCGGAGGTGTACATCACGGCGCACGATGCGCTGCTGCAGTGCGGGCTCGCGGCGGGCGAGCGGGTGCTCATCCACGCGGTTGGGAGCGGCGTCGGCGTCGCGGCGGTGCAGATCGCGAAGGTGATGGGCGCCTCGTTCGTTGCGGGGACGGCGGGGAGCGCGGAGAAGCTGGTGCGGGCAGCCGAGCTGGGCCTCGACCTCGGCATCAACTACCGGGAGCAGGATTTCGCCGAGGCGGTGCTGCAGGCGACGGACGGGAAGGGCGTCGACGTCATCCTCGACGTCATCGGGGCGGACTACTGGGAGCGGAACCTGCGGGCACTGGCGCCGAAGGGGCGGATGGTGATCGTGGGGCTGATGGGCGGCACGTCGGCGCAGGCGAACCTCGGCGTGCTGCTGCAGAAGCGGCTGCAGGTGCGGGGGACGACGCTGCGGGCGCGGCCGCTGGAGGAGAAGGCGCTGGCGACGCGGGCGTTCGAGAAGAGCGTGCTGCCGCACATCGCGCGCGGGCGGGTGAAGGTGGTGATCGACCGCGTCTACGCGCTGCGGGACGCGGCGGAGGCACACGCCTACATGGCGACGAACGCGAATTTCGGCAAGATCGTGCTGGTTTCGGGGTGAAGGCGGTTGACGCGTTCGCGCGGGAGCGGCTACGGTGCAGCGTGACCGCAGCGGCTTTCATTTTCGAATGCTGCTCGGATTCTGCAGTCGCAACGAGGAGACCTGACGATGGCCGTTGACGGCACCTGGAACATCACCCTTTCGACGCCGATGGGCGACCGGCCGGCGCAGCTGACGCTGAAGACGGACGGCAGCGCGCTGAGCGGGACGTTCGGCAGCGAGCGGGGCTCGCAGGAGTTCACCGGCGGGACGGTGGACGGGAACAACGTGAGCTGGAAGACGAGCTTCAGCGGGGCGATGGGCCCGATGGAGCTGACGTTCACCGGCGCGGTCGATGGGGACACCATCGGCGGGACGGTGCAGTTCGGGGCGTTCGGCTCGGGGACCTGGAAGGGCACCCGGGCGTAAACGCCGGCGGCAGCGAGGCGGGGGCGGCGCAGGCCGCCCCCGTTTTTTGGGCTTTGCGCGGTTTTTCACGAAGGTAAAGTTTTCACACAAGTTCGTCGAATTCTTGACGACGCAACTTGACGGGGAGCTGGCGCGGGTAGAATGCCGGCCAACGCCGGGCAGGGAGCAACGGGATGCCGATCGTCGAGACGAGTTTCGGGCGGCTGGAAGGCGTTTCGCGGGCGGGCCATGCGGCCTTCCTCGGGGTGCCGTATGCCGCCGCGCCGGTGGGGCCGCTGCGCTGGAAGGCGCCGCTGCCGCCGGTGGCGTGGCCGGGGACACGGCCGGCTTCGAAGCCGGGGCCGGCGGCGCGCCAGACGGGCCACCCGATCCCGGGATTCGCGGCGAGCGGGCCGCAGAGCGAGGACTGCCTTTCGCTGAACATCTTCACGCCGGCGTGCGACAGCCGGCGGCGGCCGGTGCTGTTCTGGATCCACGGGGGCGGCTTCACGCACGGGAGCGGCGCGGAGGCGCTGTACGACGGCGGGCCGCTGGCGCGGCGGGGCGACGTGGTGGTGGTGACGATCAACTACCGGCTGGGGGCGTTCGGCTACCTGCACCCGGCGACCCGGCTGCCGGGCCGGGGGCTGGCGAACAACTGCGGCCAGCTCGACGCGATCGCGGCGCTGCGCTGGGTGCACGACCACATCGCGGCGTTCGGGGGCGACCCGCGGAACGTGACGATCTTCGGCGAATCGGCGGGCGCGGCATCGGTCGGCACGCTGCTGGCGATGCCGGCGGCGCGGGGGCTCTTCCACAAGGCGATCCTGCAGAGCGGGACGGGCCGCGCGGCGAGCCCGGAGGAGGCGGGGCAGGTGGTCGACCGCGTGACGGAGGCGGCCGGGCTCCCTTCGCCTGGGGGGCTGCTCACGCTGGACGCGGACCGGCTGCTGGAGGCGCAGGCGAAGGTGGCCGCCACGCGGGGCTTCGGGACGATGCTCTTCGCGCCGATGGCCGACGGGGAGACGCTGCCGCAGCAGCCGCTGGAGGCGGTGGCGGCCGGCGCGGCGGCCGGGATCCCGGTGATGATCGGGACGAACCGGGACGAGGCGAAGCTGTTCTTCGCGATGCAGCAGCGGGAGCCGATGGACGACGCGGCGCTCGAGCGGGCGGCGGGCGCGCTCTTCCCGGGGGCTTCGGCGGAGCGGCTGCGGGCGGCGATTGCGGCGGTGCGCGAGGCGCGGCGGGCGCGCGGGCTGCCGGCGGAGAACCTCGACGTGCTCGATACGCTCTGGTCGGAGGGCATCTTCCGGCAGAACGCGCTGCGCCTGGCGCTGGCGCAGCGGCAGCACGAGCCGCGGACGTACGTGTACTTCTTCACCTACGCGTCGCCGGCGCGGCGGGGCGCGCTGGGCGCCTGCCACGCGCTGGAGATGCCGTTCGTCTTCGGGACGCTGGACACGCCGGGGCAGGACCGCTTCGCGGGGACGGGGCCGGACGTGGAGCGGCTTTCGGCGAACATGATGGACGCGTGGATCGCCTTCGCGCGGAGCGGCGACCCATCGCACGAGGGAATCGGGCGGTGGGAGGCGTACGACGCGGAGCAGCGGCCGACGATGGTGTTCGACCGGGAGAGCAGGCTGGAGCGCGACCCCTACGCGGAGGAGCGGCGGGCGGCGGAATCGCTGCTCGGCGGCTGAGCGGGCGGGCCGTACGGTTCGGGGTAGTATTCGGCGGCCTCGCGGACGCGGTCGGCCATCTCCGCGCCCCAGAAGCGGCGGACGAGGTGCAGCGCCATATCGATGCCGGCGGAGACGCCGGCGGCGGTGACGATGTCGCCTTCGTCGAGGTAGCGGGCGCCTTCGACGACGGTGATGCGAGGGTTTCGGCGGAGGATGGGGATGCCGACGCGGTGGGTGATGGCGCGACGGCCATCGAGGAGCCCGGCCGCGTCGAGGACGAGGGCGCCGGTGCAGACGGAGGCGGTGACCTCGGCGCCGGCACGGAGCCGTTCGAGGGCGGCGAGGAAGGCGGGGTTGCGGCGCTCGCGGCGGGTGCCGATGCCGCCGGGGATGATGACGACGCCGGCCGGCGGGGCATCGGCGAAGGCGCAATCCGGCAGGACGCGGAGGCCCTTGGCGCAGGTGACGGGGCCGCCGGTTTCGCTGGCGGTGTAGCAGCGGACGGCGCCGGGCTGGAGCTCTTCGACCATGGTGAAGATCTCCCAGGGGCCGGCGAGATCGAGCTCTTCGGCGCCGTCGAAGAGGAGGAAGGCGATGGTGCGGGGCATGGGGCGGGCCTCCGGCGCGGGTAGCGGGCTACGGTAGCAGGCCCGGCGGGGAAACGGAACGGCGGCTCCCCTGTCGGGGGAGCCGCCGCCGGGTGGCGAACGGAGCGCCGGGGCCTACGCGTCGAAGTAGAGTTCGAACTCGTAGGGGTGGGGGCGCATGCGGATGGGGTCGACCTCGTTTTCGTACTTGTAGGCGATCCAGGTCTCGAGGACGTCTTCGGTGAAGACGCCGCCCTTGAGGAGGAACTCGTGGTCTTCTTCGAGGGCGCGGAGCGAGCCGTCGAGCGACTGGGCGACGGTGGGGATGCTGGCGAGCTGGTCGGGGCTGAGGTCGAAGAGGTTGACCTTATCGAGGGGCTCGCCGGGATCCCATTCGTTGATGATGCCGTCGAGGCCGGCCATGAGGATGGCGGCGAAGGTGAGGTAAGGGTTGCCGGCGGGGTCCGGCGGGCGGAACTCGACGCGCTTCTGGCGCGGGTCGGGGCTGACGAGCGGGATGCGGCAGGCCGCCGAGCGGTTGCGGGCGGAGTAGACGAGGTTGACAGGCGCTTCGTAGCCGGGGACGAGGCGCTTGTAGCTGTTGGTGGTGGGCGCCGCGATGGCCATGAGGGCGCGGCCGTGGCGGATGAGGCCGGCGATGTAGTGCTTGCACATCTTGGAGATGCCGGCGTACTCCTCGCCCGCGAAGAGGTTCACCCCGTTCTTCCAGATGGAGAGGTGGGTGTGCATACCGGAGCCGTTATCGCCGTAGAGCGGCTTGGGCATGAAGGTGGCGACCTTGCCGTTCCGCTTGGCGACGTTCTTCACGATGTACTTGTAGAGGAGGGCCTTGTCGCCCATGCGGGTGAGGGTATCGAACCGCATGTCGATTTCGGCCTGGCCGGCGGTGGCGACTTCGTGGTGGTGGAGTTCGACCTGGATGCCGCACTCCTCCATGACTTCGACCATCTCGTTGCGGATGTCGGTCTGGGAGTCGTGGGGGGCGACGGGGAAGTAGCCGCCCTTCACGCGGGGGCGGTAGCCCTGGTTGAGGTCGCCGCGGAGGGTGGCCTCGGCGCTGCTGTTCCAGATGCCTTCGTCGGAGTCGACGATGTAGGAGGCGGTGTGCATCCGGTTGTCGAAGCGGACTTCATCGAAGATGAAGAACTCGAGCTCGGGGCCGATGTAGACGGTATCGCCGACGCCGGTCTCGCGGAGGTACTGCTCGGCCTTCTTCGCGATGTAGCGGGCATCGCGGGAGTAGGGCTGGCGGGAGACGGGGTCTTCGACGTTGGCGATGACGGAGAGGGTCGGGACCTGGATGAAGGGGTCGATGAAGGCGGTTTCCGGGTCGGGGATGAGGAGCATGTCGGACTCCTCGATCTTCTGGAAGCCGCGGACGGAGGAGCCGTCGAAGCCGTAGCCGTTCCGCCAGGGGGAGCGGTCGTAGTCGGTCCAGTCGTTCAGTTCGCGGATGGGGCGGGTGATGTGCTGCCACTGGCCGAACAGGTCGACGAACTTGACGTCGACGAAGCGGACGCCGTTCTGCTCGCAGTAGGCCTTGATTTCCTCTGGGGTCATCGAACTCCTCTGGCGGTGTAGTGGGCGGGTCTCCCGATTGTCGCCCGGCGGGCAGCTACGGCCACGGGCCGGGGCAGGCCGAAACGATGAAGTTCGTGTTTCGCGGGGCGCAGCCGGGAAGTCCTGCGTGCTGCCGTCAGGGTAGGGGGAGGGAGTTTCGGGGGAATTGCACCGGTGTTACGAACAGGTTTCGCGGCGCGATTCGCGGCAAGGCGGGCGCGCGCGTAGGATCCGGCGTGGTGCCCGGGCGGGCAGGGGAGTATCGATGTATCAGCGCACGGTTCTCGAGAACGGGCTGCGGGTGGTGACGGCGGAGCTGCCGCACACGCGCTCGGCGACGGTGAGCATCTACGTGGGGGCGGGGAGCCGCTACGAGCGGGACGAGGAGGCGGGGCTGTCGCACTTCCTCGAGCACATGCTCTTCAAGGGGGCCTCGCGGCGGCCGACGGCGCGGGAGATTTCGGAGGCGATCGAATCGGTCGGCGGCGTGCACAATGCGGCGACGGACCGGGAGGCGACGCTGTATTACGCGAAGGTGCCGCACACGGCGGCGATGACGGTCATCGACATCCTCGCGGATATGGTGACGGCCCCGGTGATGGACCCGGCGGAGCTGGAGAAGGAGCGGGCGGTGATCCTCGAGGAGCTGGCGGGCATCGAGGACAGCCCGGCGGAGATGAGCGCGATCCTCGCGGACGAGACGCTCTGGCCGGGGCAGCCGCTGGGCCGGGAGATCGGCGGGACGCCGCAGAGCGTGCAGGCGCTGCCGCTCGAGGCGGTGGTGCAGTACTTCCGGAAGCAGTACGTGCCGGGGAACATGGTGCTGGCCGTGGCGGGGAACATCCGCCATGCGGAGGTCGCGGCGGCGGCGGAGCGGTGGCTGGGCGCCGTGCCCCCGGCAGAGCCGGGCAGCTGGTTCCCGGCGGTGCCGCGGGGCGAGACGCCGCGCCTCCGGGTGCGGGAGAAGCAGACGGAGCAGGCGCACCTCTGTTTCGGCTTCCCGGGCGTGCCGCTCGACAGCGAGGAGCGGTTCGCGGTCAGCCTGCTGAACATGCTGCTGGGCGAAGGGATGTCGAGCCGGCTCTTCCTCGAGCTGCGGGAGGAGCGGGCGCTCGTCTACGACATCCACAGCTACACGAGCGAGTACCGGGACGCCGGTTCGCTGACGATTTACGCGGGGTGCGACCCGGAGAACGCGCGGGTGACGGCGGAGGCGACGCTGGAGGAGGCGCAGAAGCTGCTCGCCGGGATTTCGCCGGAGGAGCTGCAGAAAGCGAAGGAGATGGCGAAGGGGCGCATCCAGCTGCGGATGGAGGATACGCGGGCGGTGGCGGGCTGGCTCGGCTCGCAGGAGCTGCTGCGGGGGCGCATCCTGACGGTGGACGAGGCGGTGGCCCGGTTCGACGCGGTGACGGCGGACGAGCTGCTCGAGGCGGGCCGGCGGGTGCTGGACCCGGCGCAGGCGGTGCTGGCGGCCGTGGGGCCGCTCGATGAGGGGACGTTCGCCGGCATCCTCGATTGAGGCGTGTCGACGCGGGCCGGCCGGGGCGGGAAGATAGCCGGGTGAGCCAGGCGTTCTTCGGCAAGCCGCAGGCGACGTTCACGCCGGGCGGGGCGCACGTGGCGGTCTACCTCGTGCCGGTGTTCGAAGGGCGGCTGACGGTGTTCGAGGTCGAAGCCCCGGGGCTGCGGGGCCGCTGGCTGCCGTGGACGGTGATGGGCTACGGCGAGAACCCGTACGAGACGGCCGCGGCGCTGGCGGACGACTGGTGCGACGGCGCGGTGGCGGCGCTAGAGATCGCGGACGCGCTCTCGTTCCCGTTCGATGCGGACGGCTGGGAGCTGGCGCTCGTCTACCGGGCAGAGCTGACGGCGCTCCCGGCGGGCGACGCCCACCGGCGGCCGGTGCGGTACGCGCCGGGCGAGGCGGACGCCATCGGGCCGTTCGACCCGGTGGACCTGCTGCGGTGGGTGGAGGAGGGAGGCGGGAAGCGGGAAACGGGAAGCGGGAACCGGGAGACGGGAGACGGGAGCCGAGGGGGGCCGCTGGTGTTTTGAGCGGGGGCGGAGCGCCCTCAGAAGGGTTTGAAGACGGCGAGCCAGGCGAGGAGGGGGACGCTGAGGACGAGGATGGTGCCGAAGACGATGGGCACGCGGTCTTCGAGGACGGTGCGGAGTTCTTCGGTTTCTTCGCCTTTTTTCTGGGCGACGAGGGCGGCGAGGCGGGCCCGGCGGAGGCCGAAGCCGAGCAGGGGCAGGCAGACGAAGTAGAAGAAGATGTAGAGCAGGGTGAGGACGCCGAGCCAGGCGTCTTTGAGGAAGTTGTACTCGGCGGCGACGGCCCAGAAGAAGCCGGTGATGCCGCTCGCCATGGCGCCGGGGAGGAGGACCCGGGTCTCGTTGTTGGCGGCCTCGATGAGGAGGGTGGCGCGGTAGCGGAGGTCCTTCGTGGCCCAGGCGCGGAGGATGAGGGGGTAGGTGGCGCCGAGGCCGGCGCCGAGCCAGATGAGGGAGAGGACGTGGACGATGCGCCACCAGTCCAACGGGGGCCTCCGGACGTGCGAGGGGTGCGAAGCGGATTGGCTTCGCACCCCAGACTAGGCAGCGGCGGCGGCTCGGTCGAGTCTCAGACGGCGGCGGGCTGGAGCAGTTCGACGGCGCCGAGGACGACGCGGGCGGCGGCCTCCGGCTCGAGCCGGTCGGTGTTGACGACGAGGTCGTAGCTGGCGGGGCTGAGCCATTCGGCGCCGTAGTATTCGCGGAAGTAGGCGACGCGCTCGCGGTCGGTGCGCTGGGCGACGTCGCGGGCCGTGGCTTCGTCACAGGCCATCTGCTGCATGAGACGGCGGACGCGCGGGCCTTCGCTGCCGGCGACGAGGACGCGGAAAACGTCGGACCGCTCGTGGAGCATGAACTGGGCGCCGTGGCCGAGGAAGACGACGCGGCCGTCGGCGGCGAAGTCTTCGACGACCTGCTGGACGAGCTGGCGGTAGTCGGCGGAGGTGAGGATGGGGGTCGCGCCGATGTTGACGGGTTCGCCCCACTGGACGGCGCCGGCGCCGGGGTTGCGCGCGAGGGCTTCGATGATGCGGGCGAAGAAGGAGGGCCGGCGCTGGGCCTCGGCGATGGTCTCGGGGGAGACGCCGGCCTCGATGGCGGCCTCCTGCACGATGCGGTAGTCGAGCAGGCGGTAGCCGAGCTTCTCCGCGACGATGCGCGCGACTTCTTCGCCGCCGGTGCCGACCTGGCGGGCGATGGTGATGACGGAGATGGGCATGGGAACCTCCAGGGTCATTCGACGACGGTGATGTCGTCGGGCGAGGTGGCGGTGATGGTAAGGATTCCGCTGCGATCTTCAACCGTGCCGCGGACGCAGACGTCGCGGGCGGCGAAGCCGATGGCCGGGTCGCCGGGGAAGCTTGCCCGGCTGGCGGCGGGGATGATGACTTCGACGCGGAGGAGGGCATCGAGCGAGGCGCCGACGGCGAGGACGGCGTCGCCGTTCCGGTCGGCGGTGCCGAAGACGCGGCCCTGGAGTTCGACCGCTTCGCCGCGGTGGAGGCGGGCCTCGAGCGGGGCGATCGGATTCGCGCAGGTGAAGGTGGGTTCGAAGACGACGGGCGTGGGGCTGCCGGCGGGGGTGGGACTGGCGGCGGCGGGCGTCGCGGTGGCGGCGGGGGTCTCGGCGGGGGTTTCGCCGCTGGCGGGTGTGGGCGTGGGCCCGTCATCGTCGCCCCCGCCGCAGGCGGCCAGCGCGAGAGCGCCGGCGGCGAGGCCTGCGGCGAGGAGCGCCCGCCAGCGGCGCCGGGGCATCAGGACGCCACCTCCAGGACGCGGCTGCCGGGGATGGCGACGGACGGCGCGAGGGCCGGCGAGAGGCGGTGGACGGGCCAGAGGAGGGTGCCGTGGGTGAACTCGGCCGTCGAGGGGTGGAACTCGACGGGCCCGGCGAGCCCGCAATCGACGGCGATTTCGCTGCTCAGCTCGCGGATGACGGCGCGGACTTCGTCGAAGCGGACGACGCGGAGGGAGACGGCCGGCGACTCGGATGCGGCGTGCGCGGCGACGCCGGTCTGCGGATGGGGCTGAACGATGCCGTCGACGGGGAGGTGGACCTCGCAGGTGAGGTCGCCCCGGACGCGGACGAAGGGGAGGCCGACGATCCGCTCGCCGGAGATGAGGGCCCAGGAGCGGAGGCGGGTGGCCGCTTCGACGACGCGGGGGAGGCTGAACTCGGCCTCCCGGTAGACGGTGCGGCGGGGCAGGATGGTGGACGGGGAGATGGCGTACTGCATGCGCGTTCCTCCTGTGCGCGGTGGGGCCAGGCTGCGGGGCAGCCGCGGCCGGTGCGGAAGGATGAGAGGAGGCAACGCTCCTCCGAACGCCTACGGGGTTAGCTGACGGGTTCGGCGTCGGAAGTCGCCGTCCTTCCAGCCCGGAAGGATGCACCCCAGTGGGTGGGTCCCCCGTTCCCGGCGGGCGCCGGGATTCGGCGCAGTCAACGTACCACAGCCGGGCGGCTGCGGATCGATCTTGACCGGGGTTGATATGGGGTTGTAACGGGCTGGGGCCGGGCCGTTACTGCGCGGGCTGGACGCGGACGGTGAGCTCCATGCCGGCCTGGCGGTGGCCGGTGATGTCGCAGTAAATGGGGTAGTCGCCGCTCTTCGGGGCGGTCCAGGCGACTTTGCGGAGGCGGCCCTTCGGGATGACGACCTCTTCGATGGCGGCTTCGTCGGATTCGAACTCGTGGTCGCCCGAGCCGTCGTTCCGGACGTAGAAGGTGACCTTTTCGCCGGGCTGGACGGTGATGGTCTTCGGCTCGAAGTACATGGAGCCATCGGGACGGTCGCCCGCGGCGACGTCGATGCGGCGGCCTTCGCTGCCGGAGCAGGCGAGGGAGAGGGCGGCGAGGAGGACGGCGGCGGCGAGGGGGGCGAACCTGGCGAGCGGGCGGGCGATCATGCGGCGGTGACTCCGGCGGTGGATGGGGTGCGGGGCGCGGGGCGGCCGGCGCGGATGAAGACGACGACCGCGATGAGCAGGTAGGCGGCGTAGGCGATGACCTGGCCGGCGAACGGGCTGGCGTCGTAGCCGAGCAGGGTGCCGAGGAAGCGGCCGGGGCCGTAGTTGTCGGGGAGGAGGGTGTAGGTGTCCCAGATGCGGGGGCCGAGGGCGGCGATGAACCCGGCTTCGTGGAGCTCTTTGAGGGCGTTGGGGATCATGCCGGCGGCGAGGACGACGAGCGCGACCGCGGAGACATCGAAGAAGGCGCGGAGCGGGAGGCTCTTCGCGCCGCGGTAGATCGCGGTGCCGACGGCGGCGGCGAGGGCGAGGCCGGCGAACGCGCCCGTCCAGTAGAGTGCGGCGGATTCGGCGCGGCCGCTGCCGCCGAAGAGGAAGAGGGCGGTTTCGAGGCCTTCGCGGCCGACGGCGGTGAAGGCGAGGAGGCCGAGCGCGAAGCCGGTGCCGGCATCGAGGGCGCGGTCGACGCGCTGGCGGAGTTCGTGCCCGATGGTAGCCGACTGGCGGCGCATCCAGGCGAGCATCCAGGTGAGGACGGCCGCCGCGAGGAGCATGGCGAAGCCTTCGATGGCGTCCTGCCAGCGGCCGGGCAGCTCGACGGCGAGCACTTCGAGCGCGACGGCGGCGCCGAGGCTGAGGCCGCCGGCGAGCCCGGCGCCGAGCCAGACCGGGCGGGCGCTCGCGCGCGGGTCGGCCCGGCGGAGGTAGGAGAGGACGATGCCGATGATGAGGGCGGCTTCGAGGCCTTCGCGGAAGGTGATGAGGAGGGCGTAGACCATGCAGGGACCCCGGGGAAGCGGCGCGCTGCCGCGCGATGTCGTCCGTTCGAAACGTAGAAGTTAGGCATACCTAATGTCTAGTGACAGGCTTGACCCATGAGGCGGGCGGCGACAGGCGGATCGGGTAGGATCGGCGCATGCGGGAGCCGACGAACGGGCCGGGCCATGAGGACGTGGCGCTGCTGGTGGACTGGGAGAACCTGAAGTTCAGCCTGATGCAGCGGAACCGGAAGCCGAACGTCACGGCGCTCCGGGAAGCGGCAGAGCGGTTCGGGCGGGTGGCCTATGCGCGGGCGTACGCGGACTGGATGGACCCGGTGCAGGCGGGCGACCCGGCATCGCTCTACACGGCGGGGCTGGAGCCGGTGTACGTGCTGACGCGGCGGTACACGACGGCCGAGGGGGATGTGCGCATCCAGAATTCGGTGGATGTGAAGCTGGCGGTGGACTGTGTGGAGGCGAGCCACCTCTACCCGAACATCGGCACGTTCGTCATCGCCTCGGGCGACCACAGCTTCTTCCACGTGGTGATGCTGCTGCGGGCGCGGGGGAAGCGGGTGGTGGTCATCGGGGTGTCGTGGGCGACGTCGGCGCAGCTCGTGCAGCAGGCGGACGTGGTGCTGTACTACGACCTGGACGTGGAGCCGGACGTGGAGCGGGCGGCGGCGGCGCCGGCGAAGGAACCGGCGCCGGTGGCGAAGATCGAGCCGCGGCTGGCGGCGGCGGCCGCGCGGGCGCTCGAGCTGGCGCAGGCGAAGGGGCCGGTCTCGGCGGAGCCGCGGGAGATCGCAGACGTGCTCGGCCACATCATCGCGATCGTGGAGGACTTCCGGCGGGACGGGCGCGACCTGCCGCTCTCGCTGGTGGGGCAGGAGCTGCAGAAGCGGATGCCGCAGGCCGATTTCCAGCGGCTGGCGCGGGGCCGGGCGGGCGATTTCGCGCGGGCGCTGCACGAGTCGGGGCTCGTGAAGATGGTGAATGCGGACTTCACGGACTGGCTGTTCCTGCCGACGGAGCGGGCGGAGACCATCGAGCGGCCGCGGAACACGGGGCCGGAGCCGGGCCGGTACGACTACGGGCGGTTCAACTACAACGACCTGAGCGAGGAGCAGCGGCGGGCGGTCATCGTGGCCATCCACGACGAGCGGTACAAGCCGGGGGTCGGCTGGCTGACGTTCAACCGGATCGTGGAGACGCTGAAGCCGGTGGTGCGGCGCGAGGACACGGACGTGAAGAACCTGGTGAACAGCATGATCTCGTGGGGCGTGCTGAAAGTGGGCGAGACGAAGGTGGGGCATGCGCCGGATACGGGCGCGCAGTACGAGTACAAGACGTTCGAGCTGGACCTGCAGAACCCGGAGGTGCGGCGGGCGCTGCACCTGGAGTAGCGGCGGCCGGGGCAGGGTTCAGGCGGTGGCAGGGGTCGCGGCGCCGGCCGGCCGGCGGGCGAGCGCGGCGGCGACGAATTCGCGGAAGAGCGGGTGGGGGCGGTTCGGGCGGCTCTGGAGCTCGGGGTGGAACTGGGTGCCGAGCATGAAGGGATGAGCGGCCACTTCGGAGATTTCGACGAGGGCGCCATCGGGCGAGGTGCCGCTCACGCGGAGGCCGGCTTCTTCGAGGCGGGCGCGGTAGGCGTTGTTGAACTCCCAGCGGTGGCGGTGCCGTTCGCTGACGAGGTCGGCGCCGTAGGCGCGGTGGGCGACGCTGCCGGGCAGGAGGCGGCAGGGGTAGGCGCCGAGCCGCATGGTGCCGCCGAGGTTGACGACGCCGTGCTGCTCTTCGAGCAGGCTGATGACGGGGTGGGGCGTCTCCGGGTCGAACTCGGTGCTGTTGGCGCCGACGAGGCCGGCGACGTTGCGGGCGAATTCGGTGACGAGGGCCTGCATGCCGAGGCAGAGGCCGAGGTAGGGCGTGCCGGTGGTGCGGCAGTACTCGGCGGCGCGGATCTTGCCTTCCCAGCCGCGTTCGCCGAAGCCGCCGGGGACGACGACGCCGTCGGCGCCGGCGAGGAGGTCGGCGGGGGCGCGGGTTTCGAGCGCTTCGGCGGGCACCCAGCGGATGGCGACGTCGGCTTCGTGGGCGATGCCGGCATGGACGAGCGCTTCTTTGACGGAGATGTAGGCATCGCGGAGTTCGACGTATTTGCCGACGACGGCGACTTCGACGCTGCGCTTCGGGTGCTTGAGGCGGTAGACGAGGTCGCGCCATTCGGCGAGGTCGCGCTGGCCGGTGAGGCCGAGGCGGTCGAGGACGAAATCGCCGAGGCCGCGTTCTTCGAGGGTGATGGGGACTTCGTAGATGGTGTCGGCCGTTTCCATGGGGATGACGGCGCGGGGTTCGACGTCGCAGAAGAGGGCGACCTTGTCGGTGATGTCGCGGGGGACGGGGTGGTCGCTGCGGAGGACGATGGCATCGGGCTGGATGCCCTTGGAGCGGAGTTCGCGGACGGAGTGCTGGGTGGGCTTGGTCTTCAGTTCGCCGGTTGCGCCGACCCAGGGGAGGAAGCAGACGTGGACGGAGAGGGTGGCATCGCGGGGCTGTTCGTGGCGAATCTGGCGGATGGCCTCGATGAAGGTTTCGCCTTCGATGTCGCCGACGGTGCCGCCGACTTCGCAGATGAGGACATCGCAGCCGGTGCGCTCGGCGACGCCGTAGATGCGGGCTTTGATTTCGTTGGTGAGGTGGGGGACCTGCTGGATGGTGCCGCCGAGGTAGTCGCCGCGGCGCTCGCGTTCGAGGACGGCGAGGTAGACCTGGCCGGAGGTGACGGAGGAGGCGGCTTCGAGGTCCTGGTCGATGAAGCGTTCGTAGTGGCCGAGGTCGAGGTCGGTTTCGGCGCCGTCGACGGTGACGAAGACTTCCCCGTGCTGGTAGGGGGACATCGTGCCGGGGTCGACGTTGAGGTAGGGGTCGAGCTTCTGGATCGAGACTTTGATGCCGCGGGATTTGAGGATCCGGCCGAGGCTGGCGGTGGTGATGCCCTTCCCGACGGAACTGACGACGCCGCCGGTGACGAAGATGAATTTCGGCATGGCCTCCTGCGTCCCGCGGGTGCTCTTCCGATGCTACGGCGCGGGGTGGGCGCGGTCAACGAACATTTGTGTTACGTCGCGCGTGCGGATCAGGCGGGGGATTTGCGGGCGGCGAGGCGCTGGCGGGCGAAGGCGGTGACCATGTCGGCGATGCCCATGAGGCCCATGCCTTTGCCCATGGAGACTTCTTTGCCGAAGACGGTGAAGACGCTGTCGCAGGGGACGGCGGCGACTTCTTCGAGGGGCTGGCCGGAGAGGGTTTCATCGAGGATGACGGCCCAGGCCTTAGCGGAGAGGCCCTGGGGGTTTTCGACGGCGAAGTGGAATTTGAGGGTGCCGTCGGGCAGGTCTTCGGCCCAGACGTAGGCGTCGGATTCGCACTTCTGGACGTGGTGCTCTTCGGGGAAGGGGCGGGTGGCGATGCGCTCGGGGACTTCTTCGAAGCGGTCGGCGTACTCGATGAGCATCTCGATCCGCTCCTGCCGGTCGGCGAAGGCGAAATCATCGATGACCTGCTGGAAGGCTTTGGGGGGCTGGGCCATGGGAGCGCTCCGGGGAAGGGACGCGGCGGGCAGCCGGGCCGCCCGCCGCGCCGGGATAGTTCAAGGGTAGCGAATGTCAGCGCTCGATGGGGACGCCGACGGAGTTGCCCCACTCGGTCCAGGAGCCGTCGTAGTTGCGGACGTTGGGGTAGCCGAGGAGGTAGGTGAGGACGAACCAGGTGTGGGAGCTGCGCTCGCCGATGCGGCAGTAGGCGATGACTTCGTCGCTGGGGCTGAGGCCCTGCTCCTGTTCGTAGATGGCTTTGAGCTCGGCGGCGGACTTGAAGGTGCCGTCTTCGGGGTTGGCGGCGCGGGCCCAGGGGACGTTCCTGGCGCCGGGGATGTGGCCGCCGCGGAGGACGCCTTCCTGCGGGTACTCGGGCATGTGGGTGCGCTCGCCGGAGTACTCCTGCGGGCTGCGGACGTCCACGAGCTTGACGCCGGTGCCGAGCTTCTTCAGGACTTCGTCGCGGAAGATGCGGATCCTGGAATCGTCGCGTTCGGGGGCCTGGTACTGCGTGGGCGGGTAGGTGGGGACTTCGCGGACGAGGGGGCGGCCCTCCTTCTCCCACTTGAGGCGGCCGCCGTCCATGATTTTCGCGTTCTTATGGCCGAAGAGCTGGAAGACCCAGAAGGCGTAGCAGGCCCACCAGTTGTTCTTGTCGCCGTAGAAGACGACGGTGGTTTCGGGGGTGATGCCGATGCGGCTGGCGAGCTTTTCGAAGCCGGCGCGGTCGAGGTAATCGCGCCGGAGGGGGTCGTTGAGGTCGGCGGCCCAGTCGACCTGGACGGCGCCGGGGATGTGGCCGGAGGGGTAGAGGAGGGGGTCTTCGTTGGATTCGATGATGCGGATGGAGGGGTCATCGAGGTGCCGGGCCACCCAGTCGGTGGAGACGAGCACCTCGGGATGGGCGTAGCCGCGGGCTTCGATGTCGGCCATGGACGACCTCCCTGGGGATGGGCTGGGGATGGGCGGCGGGTGCCGCTGGCACGAGTGTAGATCGGCGGCCCGAGAAAGTCGAGTAAGAGAGTCAACAATCAGCCGGGGGCGAGGAAGTCGTCGCGGCCGGGGAGGCGGCGGGTGAGCTGGCCGCCGTCGACCGGCAGGTCGTGGCCGGTGACGAAGCTGGAGGCATCGGAGGCGAGCCAGGTGATGGCTTCGACGACATCGGCGACGGTGCCCATGCGGCGGAGGGGAGTCTCCCGGGTGAAGGCGCGGACGACGGGCGGGATGAACATGTGGGCGGTCATCGGGGTCTCGATGAGGCCGGGGGAGACGACGTTGACGCGGACGCGCTGCGGCCCGTATTCGAGGGCGGCGATGCGGGTGATGTGGTTGACGGCGGCCTTGGAGCCGCCATAGGCGGCGAGGCCTTCGCCGACGAGGCGGGCGGTGATGGAGGAGATGGTGATGAGGGAGCCGCCGCCGGTCTTCGCCATGGCGTTCGCCATGTGGCGGATGAAGGAGACGGCGCCGAGGAACTGGACGGCGGCCATGGCGTGGAGGCGCTCGGGGGTGAGGTCGCGGATGGGGGTGCTCTGTTCGAAGCCGGCGGAGTTGAGGGCGACATCGAGGGTGCCGAAGCGCTCGAGGGCGGCGCGGGCGAGGGCTTCGACCTGCTCGTCGCGGGTGATGTCGCAGACGACGGGGATGGCGCCGCATTCGGCCGCGAGGGATTCGAGTTCGGGCTGGCGGCGCGCGGCGGCGATGACCGCAGCGCCTTCGGCAGCGAAGCGGAGGGCAGCCGCCCGGCCGATGCCGGAGGAGGCGCCGAGGACGACGGCGACCTTGCCGGCGAGGCGGCCGGCGCCGGGGGCCGGGAGGTCCGGTTCCGGGGCGGGTTCGGTCATTCGAGGCTGCCCCAGAGCTGCTTCGCCTGCGCGCGGAGGTCGGCGCGGAAATCGGGGTGGGCGATGGCGATGAGCTCCTCGGCGCGCTGGCGGTGGTTCTTATCGAGCAGGCGGGCGATGCCGTACTCGGTGATGACGGTATCGGCGAGGTAGCGCGGCACGGTGACGAGGGTGCCTTCCGGGTGCTGGGCGACGATCTTCGAGACGGTGCCTTCGAGGGCGGTGGAGCGGAGGACGGTGATGGCCCGGCCATCGGGGCAGAGGGCGGCCGAGAGGTGGGCATCGGGCTGGCCGCCGGTGCCGTTGACCATATGGCCGCCGAAGCGGTCTTCGCTGGCGACCTGGCCGAGGAGGTCGACGGCGATGGCGCTGTTGATGGAGGTCATCTGGCGGTTCTGGGCCATCAGGAGGGGGTTGAGGAGGTAGTTCGAGTCGTAGAGTTCGAAGGCGGGGTTGCCGGCGATGATACGGAGGTCGGTGCCGTCGCAGCCGGTCCAGGCGGTGGCGACGGCGCGGCCGCGGTGGATGGACTTGCGGGCGCCGGTGAGGACGCCCTTCTCCCAGAGACGGGCGAGGCCGGGCGAGCCGAGCTCGGTGTGGAGGCCGAGGTCGTGGGCGTGGTCGAAAGCGCCGGCCTTGAACATGAGGGAGCTGGGCTGGCCGACGCCGACCTGGATGGTGTCGCCGTCGCGGATGAGCGTCTTCAGGTGGTCGGCGATGGCCTGGGCTGCGGGGTCGACCTCGGCGAGGCCGAAGGCCTGCTGGAGGATGCCGGGCGGCATGAGGTGGAACATGTCCTCGACGAGGGCGACCTGGTCGGGCGAGGCCTGGCTGAAGATGTCGAGGAGGGCTTCGCGGTGCTCGGGCGGGGCCTGGGTTTCGATGCGCCGGCGGACGGCGGCCAGGTCGACGGGCTGGATGGCGCCATCGACGAAGGTGTCGATTTCGGAAACGTGGATCCAGGTATCGCCGAAAACGGGCTCGATGTTGGGGTCGATGGCGGCGATGGTGTGGCGGCAGCGGCGGACGTAGGCCTTCTTGTGCCACATGTGGGGGCCGAAGTTGACGTAGCCCTTCTCGTTCGGGGGCGAGACGGCGACGAGAAAGACGTCGGGGATGCGGGCCTCGGGCCGGCCGGCATCGAAGGCCTTGAAGCCGAGCATGAAGGTGTTGGGGAGGTAGGTAGCGATGCGCTGGTCGTGGGCGGGGCGGAGGGCATCGCCGATGAAGAGCTCGATCTCCTTTTCGCCTTTCGGGCCATCAGGGGAGAAGAGGGGCACTTCGCGCGGGGCGAGGCAGCGGATGTCGACGCGCTCGAGCTTGCGGGCGCGCTCGAGAAGGGCGGCGGTGAGGACGCCGGGGCAGAGGATGCCGAGGCCGACGAGGTGGCCTTCCTGGACGGCCTCGAGGGCTTCGGCGGGGCTCTTCTTGCGCGACTCGAACTCGTCGCGCCAGTCGCGGTAGCGGCGGGTCGAGGTGGCAGTCATCGGGGCTCCTCCGGGTGGGCTGCGGCAGCGGGCCGGGCGGCAACGGCGGCGCGGGCCGCGCTGCGGACGGCCTCGGGGAAGGCGGCGGGCGGGAGGTCGCCGGCCTCGAGGCGGCGGACGGCGGCCCGGACGCCGGCGAGGGCGGCGAGCTGGCGGAGCGCCTGCGCAGCGAGCCAGGCCGGCGCGGCGGCGCCGGCGAGGGCGCGGAGCTCTCCCGGGCGGGCGATGCCGGCTTCATCGAGGAGGCCGGGCAGGCGGTAGAGGACGAACGGGCGGAGGTCGGGCAGCGCGCTGTGGAAGGCGGCAGTCGAGCGGCTGACCGGCGCGGCGGCGAAGGCGGCGCGGGCGGCGGCTTCGAGGCCGGCGCGGGCGGCGTCGACGGCGTCGGCGAGGGCCGCGGCCTCTTCGGCGGTGGCGGAGCCAGCCGCGGCGAGGGCTGCGGCGAGCGCACCGGGCGCGGGCGGGGATTCGAGCCAGCTGAGCGCGCCGGCGGGGGACATGGCGGCTACTCGAGCTCCATCCACCGGTCGTAGAGCTGGTGGAAGTGGCGGATCTTGGTTTCGTTGTAGCTGGCGAAGACGACCTCGGGCCGGCGCATGGTCTTCAGGCCGAGCTGGACCTTCGGGATGTTGAAGGTGTCCTGGTTGAAGACGCGGGCGAGCATGCCGAGTTCGGGGGCATCGGCCCAGTCGTCATCTGGGCCGAGCCAGTGGATGGGCGCGGCGGGCGGCCGGGGCTCGCCCTTCGGCCACGGCGCCAGGAACATGCACTCCATGATGCATTCGTCCGGGTTGTCACCGTGGGGCCGGAAGCGGTAGGTGATGCGGTTGAAGGCGCCCCAGGGGTGGAAGTTGGGGAAGACGGTGTAGTAGATGGAATCGAGGTATTCGGCGTCGCAGTAGGTATCGGCGTCGTCGCCGATGACGGCGCGCATGCCTTCGCGGCTGAGCATGGCGGCGAACTGGCGGGCGCCCATGCCCGGGGGCACCTCGGCGAGGGGCGGCGTATCGAGGTTCCGGTCGAACATGGCGTCGAGCATGTCCTGCTGGCCGGGGGTGTCGCGCAGGTGGGGGCTCGGGGTGCCGTTGGGCGTGATGGCGCGGGAGAAGTTGCCGAAGACGTCGTACTGGGAGTTGGAGTCGCCGATGCCGTTGAGGAGCTGGGGATGGGTGGCGACGACGTGGTAGGCCTCCATGAAGGCTTCCTGGGCGACCTTCCAGTTGCAGCGGAGGATCTTGGCGACGTGGGCCTGCTTGAAGCGGTTGGCGAGGTCCCAGCGTTCGAAGTGGCGGGGGAGGTCGCCGAGGAACTGTTCGAGCGGTTCGGCGTCGGGGTCGGGGTTGATGAAGACGAAGCCGCCCCAGGTGCCGACCTGGACTTCGGGCAGGCGGTAGTCGCGCTCGTTGACCTCGGGGAAGTCCCACTGGCAGACGACTTCCTTGAGGGAGCCGTCGATCTCCCAGCACCAGCCGTGGAAGGGGCAGCGGAACTCCTGGGCGCCGCGGCCGTCGAACTCGCGGAGCTGGCGGCCGCGGTGGAGGCAGGCGTTGTGGAAGGCCTGGATGCGGTCCGGCGCGGAGCGGACGACGAGGAAGGAGAGGTGGGCGATGTCGTAGACGATGTAGTCGCCGACGTTGGGGATGTCTTCTTCGCGGCAGGCCATCTGCCAGGCGCGCTTCCAGATTTTTTCGACTTCGCGGTCGTGCATGGCCTTGCTGAAGTACTGTTCGGCGGGCACGCGGGTGACGCCGGGTTCGATGGGGGATTCGAGGCGGAGGACGGGCGGGACGGGGCGGGAGTCCTGGTCGAGGAGCTCCTGGTAGAGGGTGCCGGCGGAGCGGTAGCCGGCGGAGGTGAGGCGGCCCTGGTCGCCGACGGTCTTGAGCGCCATGGTGGGGGAACCTCCTTCGGGTCAGTCGTGGACGATTTCGAGGCCGCGGGCGCGCTCGGCGCGGTGGCCCATGCCTTCGACGGCTTTGCCGCCGACCCAGATGATCATGTGGGGGTCGGCGTAGGTGAGGGGGCCTTCGAGATGGCGGGTGGTGAAGCCGTCGAAGATGCCGTAGGCCTCGCCTTTGATGACGCGGACGCGGTTGCCGGGGAGCTCTTCGTAGATGGCGCCGGAGAGGGGGTGGCGCTTCTTGCGGGGCGGGCGGGTGAGGGGGGCGGGTTCGGCGTGGGGGTCGGCCATGGCTATCCTGCCTGCCAGATTTTTGGCCATACGGCCAGTGCCGCGACTATACTGGGGGCCGCGAACGATTGCAACGGTCTCTCGCAGGTATCGGCGGGAGCGATGCGCGGGAGGGAACGATGCGCAGGTGGGAAGGCGAAGCGGACCTCGAGGTGCTGCGGGCGGGGTTCCGCCGGCGGGTGGCGCTGGAGCTGTTCACGAAGCCGACGCCGCCGGGGAAGGTGCAGGGCTGGGGCGGGGCGTTCCGGGCGGAGCCGCTGGTGGTGCCGGCGATCGGCCGGGGAGTGGTGACGCTCGATGACGGCGACGAGCTGGAGGTGATGGTGGAGAGCTTCGACGCCGTCACGGGGCGGGGGACGCTGTTCGGGCTCGGCGCGCCGCCGCGGGTGCTGCGGGGCTAGCGGGCTGCCGGGGCGCGGTAGGCCGCGGAGCCGGGCGTGGGCAGCACGGTGACGGGCATCTGCTCCGGTTCGAGGCCGAGGGTGATGAGCACCTTGGCGAGGCCGAGGAAGAGCCCGACGCCGAGGGTGAGGGCGGCCAGCCCGGCCTCGCCGAGGTCGCGGCGGAGGGTTTCGCCGAGGGCCGGGTCGGCGCGGGCCGGGTCGCCGATGACGGCGTCGGTCCAGGCGAGGATGCGCTTCTCCCGGTCGGAGAGGCTGGATTCGGCGTAGGCGTCGGTGACGAGGTCCAGGGTGGCTTCGTCGAGGCCTTCCTCGCGGGCGAGGGAGAAGCGGACCTGGCGGCAGAAGCCGCAGGCCGTAACGCGGGCGTTGCGGATGCGGGCGAGTTCGCGGTCGCGCTGGGAGAGGGCGGGGTCCATCCAGAAGTCGGCGTAGAGGGCGGCGAAATTCTGCTGGATGGCGGGCGCGTGGGCGAGGACGGTGTGGAAGGCGGGCGGCTGGCCGGGGACGGCGGAGGGAACGCGGGGGACGGTGGACACGGTCAGGCTCCTTCGAGGCGGCTGGCGGCGAGGGTCATCCGGCAGAGGGCATCGAACATGGCGAGGGCGGCGAGCAGGGTGACGGCCGCGCGCTCGCCGCAGGCGTCGCGGTAAGCGAGGACGGGAGCATCGGGCAGGTCGTGGTGGCGCCACGGGATACAGCCGGCGATTTCGAGTGCGAGGGCGTCGGCGGGCGGGAGGCCGGGAGGGCATTCGCCGCGGGCGAGGGCCTCGGCCTCGGCCGGCGGGAGGCCGGCGAAGGCGGGGCCGCAGGCGGCCGGGTCGGCGCCGTGGAGGGCAGCCACGAGCCGCCGGCAGCGCTCGAGGGTGGCGGCGGGCACGGCGTCCGGGTCGAAGCAGGCCGCGAGGAAGCGTTCGAACCCGGCACGGAGGTGAGGGAGGGGTTCGAGGTGAGCGGCGAGCGGGGCAGGGATGACGGGCTGTGCCACGGCGGAATACTGGACCATTGGCCAAAGCTTTGTCCAGCAGGATAAACTCCCGCCGATTTTCGCCACGGGAGGCAGGCATGGAGATCGCGGGCAAGGTTGCGATGGTCACGGGCGCGGGCTCGGGCATCGGCCGGGCGTGCGCGGAGCGGCTGGCGCGCGAGGGCGCGAAGGTCGTCGTGGTCGACGTCGACGCGGCGGGCGGGGAGGAGACGGTGCGGCGGATCGCGGCGGCGGGCGGCGAAGCGGCGTTCGTGCAGGGCGACATCGGCACCCCGGATGGGGTGGCCGAGACGTTCCGGGCGGCGAAGCGGGTGTTCGGGCGGCTGGACATCGTGCACAACAACGCGGGGATCATGACCGGGGACACGCCGGGCTGGCCGGATGCGCCGCTGGAAAAGGTGTTCCGGGTGCTCGCGGTGAACGCTGCGGGGGTGGTGATGGGCACGCGGGCGGCGGTGGAGGCGTTCCGGGAGCACGGGGAGGGCGGCGCGGTCATCAACACGGCGAGCATCGCGGGGCTCGGGCCGCTGCCGTTCGACCCCGTCTACGCGGCCTCGAAGGCGGCGGTCATCCACTTCACGAAGTCGTGCGCCATCCTGAAGGAGCTGGAGAACGTGCGGGTGAACGCCGTCGCGCCGGGGATGGTGGACACGCCGATCATCGCGAAGACGGGCGATGGGACGCGGCCGGCGGCGTGGCTGGAGCCGTCGCTGGCGGGCGCGGTGCTGCTGCCGCCAGAGCGAATCGCGGAGGAGGTGGTGCGCCTCATCCGGGACGATGCGCTGGCCGGCGAGGTGAGCGTCGTGATGCACGAGAGCGCGGCGCCGGCCGCGGGCGGGTAGGATACGGCCGCCCGCGGGACGAACCGCTTCGAACCGGGAAACGACAACGAGAAGGGAGTTGCTGCGATGCCGATGGAGAGCCTGCCGGTGGAGTTCCTGTTCACGATGACGGCGCAGGTCGCGCCGCCGACGATCATCCAGGGCGGCCCGCAGGGGTCGCGGTTCATCGTGAGCGTGCCGGGCGGCACGTTCGAAGGCCCGAAGCTGAAGGGCACCATCGTCGCCAATTCGGGCGGCGACTGGGTGACGCTGCGGCCGGACGGGAGCATGAAGCTGGACGTGCGGCTGACGCTGCAGACGGACGACGGGGCGCACATCCTCGTGACGTACACGGGCATCGGCGCGCGGGGCGCGGACGGGACGACGAAGGTGTACTCGGCGCCGCTGTTCGAAACGGGGGCGGAGAAGTACGCCTGGCTGAACAACGTGCAGGCGGTCGGCGTCGGGACGACGACGCCGGGCGGGGGTGACCTACGAGGTGTACGCGCTGCGCGCCTGAGGCTGGCGTCAGAGGCGGCGGGCCGCCTCGGCGAGGAGCTCGAGGGGCGAGGGGTGCCAGGGCAGGGCGGCGGCCAGCTGGCCGGCGGTCGCCTCGGCCTGCATGAGCGCGGCGGCGGCGCAGACCAGCTCGTGGGCGCCGGGGCCGGCCGCCTGGACGCCGAGGATTTCGCCGGTGCGGGCGTCGGCGTGGAGGCGGACGAAGCCGGGCTGGCCGCCGCGGACGGCTGACCAGGCGGAGCCCTCCACCGGGACGGTCGCGGTGGCGAGCCGGAGGCCGCGGGCGCGCGCCGCTTCGGCAGTGAGCCCGACGGCGGCGAGCGGCGGGACGGCGTGGACCAGGCGCGGCACGGCGGCGAGGCGGAAGCGGCGGGGGTCCCCGGCGGCGCCGGCGCCGGCAGCGCGGCCCATCGCAGCGGCAGTGCTGGAGAGCATGCCGCGGCCCGTGACGTCGCCGGCGGCGAAGATGCCCGGCACGGCCGCGGCGGCGGTTTCGTCGACCGGGATGGTCCCATCCGGGGCTGGCGCGAGCCCGGCGCGTTCGAGCGCGAGCCCCTCGGCCGAGGGGACGCGGGGGTCGGGGGCGAGGACCACGGCGGCGTCGACCGCTACCTCGCGGCCGGGCGCGGCGAGGCGGACGGCGGCGCCTTCGGCTGCGGCCGGCGCAGCGTCGCGGTGGACGGCGATGCCGAGCGCGCCGAGGAGGTCGGCGATGACCGGCTGGAGGTCGGCGTCGAAGCCGTCGCAGACGGCGGGGCCGGGCGCGGCGAGGGTGACGGCGGAGCCGGCGAGAGCGAGCAGCACCGCGTACTCGATGGCGAAGAGACCGCCCGAGGGGCCGCCGCCGAGGACGAGGCAGGAGGCCGGGGCTTCGCGCCACGTTTGGACGACGTCGGGGGTGGCGAAGCGGTCGGCGGGGAGCCCGGGAATCGTCGGCGGCTCCCAGCGGGCGCCGGCAGCGATGACGACGGCCCCGGCGCGGACCGGTTCGCCCCCGGCGACGGCGAGGAGCTCGGGCTCGAGGAAGCTGGCGTGGCCGGCGATGAGCTGGACGCCGGCGCGGCGGAGCGCGGTTTGGGTGGCTGCCGCGAGGCCGCGGACGAGCGCGCGGGCGCGGTCGCTGGCGCGGCCGAGCTGGAAGGTTTCGCCCGCGGCGAAGACGCCGGCGAGGCCGAGTTCGCGCGCGCGGGCGAAGCCTTCGGCCGCGTCGAGGAGGATGGAGGTGGGGATGCAGGTGTGGTGGACGCAGGAGCCGCCGGGCTGCTGGGCCTCGATGAGGGCGACGGAAGCGCCGAGGCGCGCGGCTTCGAGCGCGGCAGCCGCGCCGGCGGCGCCGGCGCCGATGACGGCGACGTCGAAGCGGGCGGGCGCGGTCATACGAGCAGCCGGTAGGGGGATTCGAGGAGGTCGCGGACCTCGGCGAGGAAGGCCGCGCCGGGGGCGCCGTCGACCGCGCGGTGGTCGATCGTGAGGCTGAGCGTGAGCGTGCGCGCGCGGACCGGGCGGTCGCCCTCCCAGGCGACGTCGTCGACGATCCGGCCGATGCCGAGGATGGCGACGTTGGGCGGGTTGATGATGGGGGTGAAGAACTCGACGCCGGCCATGCCGAGGGAGGTAACGGAGAAGGTCTGGCCGGCGTAGTCGTCGAGGCCGAGCGCGCCGGCGCGGGCGGCTTCGGCGAGGCGGGAGGTTTCGCGGGCGAGGTCGCGGAGGCTGAGGGCGTCGGCGCCGCGGATGACGGGGACGACGAGGCCGGCTTCGAGGGCGACGGCCATGCCGATGTGGACGGCGGGCTCGAGGACGATGGCGTCGGGTTCGACGCGGGCGTTGAGGGCAGGGTGGCGGCGGAGGGCCTTCGCGGCGGCGCGGATGACGAGGTCGGTGATGGAGGGGCGGATGCCTTCGGGCTGCCACTCGGCGATGAGCTGCTCGCGGAGGCGGAGCGCCTCGTCGATCCGGACGCGCATGCTGAGGGTGAGCTGGGCCATCTCCTGGAGGCTGCGGTGCATGCGGTCGGCGATGGTGCGGCGCATGCCGCGGAGGGGGATGCGCTCGCCGGGCGCGGAGGGCGGGGCGGGCGCGGGCAGCGGGGCGGAGGAGGGCGGGGCGGGGCGGGCGGCCGCCGCTTCGACGTCTTCCTTCGTGATGCGGCCGCCGGGGCCGGTGCCGCGGACCGCGGCGAGGTCGATGCCGAGCTCGCGGGCGAGGGCGCGCGCGACGGGGGTGGCGGCGGGCGGTTCGGCCGGCGGGGCTGCCGGCGGCGCGGGAGCCGCGGCGAGAGCCGCGTGGGCGCGGCGGACGTCCTCCTCGGTGACGCGGCCGCCGGGGCCGGTGCCGAGCACGGCATCGAGCGGGACGCCGAGGTCGGCCGCGAGGCGGCGGGCAGCAGGCGAGGCGGCGAGGCGTCCCTCCGCCGGGGGCGGCGGCGGGACGGAGGCGGGGGCGGCCGGCGCGGCTTCGGCGGCCGGGAGCGGAGCGGCCGGGGCGCCGGCGGGCGGCGCTTCGCCGGGCGCGAGAATCCAGCCGACGACGGCGCCGGGCGGCAGGGTGGCGCCGGCCGGGACGGCGTGGCGGAGGATGCCGTCGGCCTCGGCTTCGACCTGGAACTCGATCTTCTCGGTTTCGAGGCGGTAGACGATGTCGCCGGCGCGGACGGGCGCGCCGTCGGGCACGAGCCATTCGGCGACGGTGCCTTCGGTCATGGTCATGCCCAGCTTGGGGATGAGGACGTCAGTCGGCATGGGGCGCTCCGGGGGTGAGGTCGAGGAAGAGGCCGGCGCGGGCCGCGTGGGCGAGCGCGCGGCGGGGGTCGATGAGGCGGGGCCCATCGGGGAGCGGGAGGAGGCGGGCGCGCTGGCCGGGGAGCAGGCGGCGCTCCCGCTCGCCATCGAGGGCGATGATGCCGGGGCCGCGCCATTCGACCGCTTCGCCGAATGGCGCGGCGCGGTAGCTGCGGACCGGGACGGGGACGATGAGGCCGGGGGCGAGCGCGGCGGCGACGGGACAGCCGGGTTCGCCGAGGTCGAGGGCGATGGCCGCGCCGGCGGGCATCGCGAGGCCGAGAGCGCCGCCGATGGCGGCGAGACCGGTGACGGCCGGGTCGGAACGGAGGAGGAGCGCGGCCCGGAGCTCGGCCGGCCGCCAGACGGCGCGGGAGCCGGTGAAGGCCTCGTCGACGAGGGCGGCATCGACGAGGGCGAGGTCCGGCGGTTCGCCATCGACCTCGACGGCGATGACGGGGCAGCGGACGGCGGCAGCCTCGATGGGCACCCGGCCGGAGGCGACGAGGCCGGCGGCGAGCCCCGCGGCCGTGGGTTCGCAGGCGAGGGGGAAGACGTTGTTGGTGCCGGTGGAGATGGGGAGGATGGGCAGGCCGGGCCAGCCGGCGGCGGCCGCCCGGCAGGTGCCGTCGCCGCCGAGCACGAGGACGGCGGCCGCGCCGCGCCCGCGGCAGGCGGCGGCCGCGTTCCGCGTATCGAGCGCGGAGCCGGTGAGCGGCACCGGGATCGGGACGGGGCGGAGCGGCGGCGCGAACGGTTCGAGCGCGTCCTCGGCGAGGCGGTGCGGGCCCGGCAGGTAGCAGATGTCGCGGGCACCGGCGGCGGCGGCGCCGGCGAAGAAGCGGCGGAGCACGGCTACCTTGTCGGCGTCGGTGGAGACGGGCGCGCGGGCGACGAGGCGGCGGATGTCCTTGCCCGAGGCGGGGTTGGCGATGACGCCGACCGGGCCGGGGGGCATGGCTACGCGGCCCGGCCGAGGAGGCGGAGGGCTTCGGCGGCGATGCGGTCGGCGTTCGGCACGTAGTGGGCTTCGAGCGCGGGGGCTGAACGGCACGGGCGAGAACGGCGCGCCGACCCGGCCGACGGGCGCATCGAGGTGGTCGAAGGCGGCTTCTTGCAGCTGGGCAGCGATCTCGGCGCCGAAGCCGCCGAAGCGGACGGCCTCGTGGACGACGAGGGCGCGGTGAGTCTTGCGGAGGGATGCGACGAGCGTCGCGGTATCGAGCGGGACGAGGGTGCGAGGGTCGATGACCTCGGCGTCGATGCCGTGCTCGAGCAGCTTTTCGGCGGCGGCGAGGCTTTCGTGGACCATGCGGCCGGTGGCGATGATGGTGAAGTTCGTGCCGGGGCGGACGACGGCAGCCTCGCCGAGGGGGATTTCGTACATCTCTTCCGGGACGGGGCCGGCGAGGCCGAGGAGCGCCTTGTGGTTGATGACGATGACGGGGCTGTCGTCGCGGACGGCGGCGATGAGGAGGCCCTTGGCTTCGTACGGGCCGGAGGCCATGACGACTTTGAGGCCGGGGACGTGGCAGAACCAGGCTTCGAGGCTCTGGGAGTGCTGGGCGGCGAGGTTGAGGCCGGCGCCGGCCATGGTGTGGATGGTGAGGGGCAGGCGCGCTTTGCCGCCGAACATATAGCGCATCTTGGCGGCCTGGTTGACGAGCTGGTCCATCGCCACGCCCATGAAATCCATGAACATGATGTCGATGATGGGGCGGAGGCCGGTGGCGGCGGCGCCGACGCCGAGGCCGACGAGGGCGGCTTCGCTGATGGGGGTATCGACGACGCGTTCGGGGCCGAACTCATCGAGGAGGCCGCGGCTGAAGCCGAAGACGGAGCCGTAGAGGGCGACGTCTTCGCCGGCGAGGAAGACGGTCGGGTCCTCGCGCATGAGCTGGCGGAGGGCCTCGTTGATGGCCATGACGGTGGGGAGCTGGCGCTGGGCGGTTGCGGCGGTCATCGGTGCGGCTCCGTGGGGCTAGCTGGCGTAGACGTCTTCGGTGAGGGCGGAGGGGTCGGGGAAGGGGCTGGCCTCGGCGAAGGCGACAGCCTCGCGGACCTCGGCCTGGATGGCGTCGCGGACGGCGGCGGCGCCGGCGGCATCGAGGATGCCGAGCTCGGCGAGGCGGCGTTCGAGGAGCGTGATCGGGTCGCGCTCACGCCACGCGCGGACTTCGTCGTCGGAGCGGTAGACGACGCCCATGCCGCGGACGCCGACGTGGTCGAAGAAGCGGTAGGTCTTGCATTCGAGGAGGGTGGGGCCTTCGCCGCGGCGGGCGCGGGCGATGGCCTCGCCGGCGGCTTCGTAGACGGCGACGGCGTCCATGCCGTCGACGACGATGCCGGGGAAGCCGTAGCCGGCGGCGCGGTCGGCGATGTCGCGGATCGCCTGGTGGCGGTCCTGGCGGGTGAATTCGCCGAAGCCGTTGTTCTCGCAGACGAAGATGAGCGGGAGGCGGTAGAGGCCGGCCATGTTGGCGGCTTCGTGGAAAGAGCCTTCGTTGGAGGCGCCGTCGCCGAAGAAGCAGGCGGTGACGTTCTGCGCCTTGCGGTACTTGTTGGAGAAGGCGGCGCCGACGGCGATGGGCGGGCCGCCGCCGACGATGCCGTTGGCGCCGAGCATGCCGAGGTCCATATCGGCGATGTGCATGGAGCCGCCTTTGCCGCGGCAGTAGCCAGTGGCGCGGCCGAAGAGCTCGGCGAACATCTGGCGGAAGTCGCCGCCGACGGCGACGAGGTGGCCGTGGCCGCGGTGGGTGCTGGTGACCTGGTCGCCGGGGCCGAGGTGGGCAGCGACGCCGGCAGCGACGGCTTCTTCGCCGACGTAGAGGTGGAGGGCGCCGGGGATGCGGCCGGCCTCGGAGAGCCTGCCGGCCTCTTCTTCGAAGAGGCGGATGCGGAGCATGCGGCGGTGGAGGTCGAGCAGGGTCTCGGGTGAGGGAGGCATTTGGCACCACCGGTTTGGTTTTTGGCCGGGCGTCCAACGGCGGCGTAACTGTACCGAAACAGGCGGCGGGCCGAAAGGGGCGTTCAGGGCTTCGGCCTGTTAGCCTAACTGTTAGCCACGCAAACGAACGGGGGCCGCCGGGCCTCGCGGGGATGGATGAGGATGGCACGACTGGATATCAACGCGATTCGGCGCAGGCAGATCATCGACGCGGCCGTGGCCGTGATGGCAGAAAAGGGCTGGGCCGAGACGTCCATCGACGAGGCGACGAAGCGGGCGGAGGTGAGCCGCGGGCTCGTCTCGTACCACTTCAAAGACAAGGCGGACCTGCTCTCGGGGGTGCTGGCGCGCTGCCAGGAGATCTTCAACGAGTCGGTGCAGGAGGCGCTCGGGGAGAGCAGCGACCCGGTCGAGACGATGCGGGCGGTGACGCGGATCGGGATCGAGCTGGCGAAGGTGAACCCGGTGCCGTACGAGGTGTTCGTGCAGTTCACGGCGAGCGCCAAGCGCGACCCGCGGCTCGGGGAGGAGATCCGGGCGCTCTGGGAGGGCTTCCGGCGGACGACGGCGGCGGCGATCCGGGCGGGCCAGCGGGCCGGGGCGTTCCGGCAGGACCTCGACGCGGACGCGGCAGCGGCGCGGCACATCGGCGCCGTAACCGGGGTGGCGCTCCAGTGGCTGCTGGAGCCGGGCGCATTCGACTTCGAGGAGACGGAGCGGCAGACGATCGAGATGCTGATGGCGTACCTCGTGGCGGACGGCGCCGGCGGGGGGAGCGCGGGGACGGCGGCCGCAGCGGCGAAGGGGTGAGGCTCGCCCTCGACGCCCAATTTCTTGGCTGATCTTCCAAAGCTTCGGGCAATGTGGTAAAAGCTCCCGGCAGCAGCGCGGGCGCGCCGGGACAGCGCGTCCCGCGGATGGAGGGGACAGCCGTGCAGATGCTCGAAGGGAAGGTGGCCGCGGTCACCGGCGGGAGCCGCGGCATCGGCCGGGGGATCGTCGAAGCGTTCCTCCGCGAGGGGGCGTACGTCGCGTTCAACGGGCGCGACGCGGCGAAAGGGCAGCAGGCGCTGACGGAGCTGTGCGCCGGCGACCGGGCCGTCTTCGTGCCGGGCGATGCGCGGAGCAGCGAGGACGTGCGCCGGCTGGTGGAGACGGCGGCGGAGCGCTGGGGCCGGCTCGACATCCTGGTGAACAACGCGGGCGGCATCACCCGGCCGGCGCCGATCGCGCAGCTCGACGACGACGCCTGGGAGAACGACATCCGCTGGAACCTGAGCGGAGTGTTCTACGGGACGAAGTGGGCGCTCCAGCGGATGATCCCGCAGGGGTCGGGGCGCATCATCAACATCTCGTCGGTCGAGGGGAAGCAGGGCGCGGCGGGGATGGCCGGCTACGTGGCGGCGAAGCACGGGGTGAACGGCCTGACGAAGACGACGGCGCTCGAAGTAGGGCGGCTGGGCATCACCTGCAACGCGATCTGCCCCGGGCTCATCATCACCGACGCGGTGCGGGACTCGGGCGACGCGACGGCGAAGGCGATGGGCCTCTCCGGCCTCGACGAGATGGTGGAGAAGATTTTCAAAGCGAAGACAGCGACCGGTGACATCAACACGGTCGAGCAGGTGGCCGCGGTGGCGCTGCTGCTCGCGGGCGAGGCGGGGGCCGGGATCACGGGCGCGTGCATCTCGGTCGACTGCGGGACCGCGCAGTACTGAGGGAGCGGTGCGATGGCTGGCGAGAAGCTCTGCTCGTGGGATGCGGACCTCAACCCGCGCTACCGGCTGGTGACGACGGGGAACGTGGAGGAGGTGCTGCCGGGGGTCATCAAGCCGCTGACGGCGGACCTCATCAACCAGTGGGACTACCGGTTCACGACGCGGATGGCGGATGAGCTGGGGGTGCTCGACCTCGTGCCGACGGCGCCGCCGCCGGCGATGAACGTGCTCGGGGTGGTCGGCGGCCGGTGGACGCTCGGCGTGGCGTGGTCGATGGCGATCACGTCGACCTACCAGGTGGGCGGCGGGACGGACATGCTGAAGCAGTTCGTCGAGGGGGACGAACTGACGGCCGGGCAGGCGCAGAACCTGGAGCGGGCCAAGGCAGCGCGCCGGCGCATCACGGCCCGGTGGCGGAACGCGGAGCGGGAGATCGCGCGGGGCCGGGAGGTTTCCGAGCGGGCGTACCGGCAGGCGTGGGCGCGGGAGTACCCGCGGCTGCGGGGCGACGAGCTGCTGCGGGCGGTGGAGGAGAACCTCGACGTCGTCGCGGGGCTGTTCACGTCGCACGTCATCGTGTCGGTCGGGGGCGCGGAGTACACCGGGATGCTGGGGGCGCTGCTGGGCGAGCACCTGCCGGGGCACCCGCCGGCGTGGGTGACGACGCTGACGAGCGCGCTGCGGGATGTCGAGAGCGCGAAGCCGGGCAAGGCGACGTGGGACCTCGCGCGGGCCGGCCGGAAGAGCGCGGTCATCAGCGCGGCGGCAGAGGAGCTTTCGAACGATGCGCTGCTGGCGCGGCTGGCGGCGCCGGTTTCGCCGGCGTGGGAGGCGTTCGCGGCCGGCTACCGGGAGCTGATCCGGGAGTACGGCTTCCGCGGGCCGCGGGAGACGGACCCTTCGACGCCGACATGGGACGAGGCGCCGGCCCTGCTGCTCGGGGCGCTGCGGGCGGACATGGCGGCCCCGGCTTCGGCGGACCCGCACCGGCGGGAGGCGCGGGCGGCGGCGGCGCGCGAGCGGCTCGAGGAGACGATTGCGGCGAAGCTGCCGGCAAAGGCGCAGGCGGCGTTCCGGGAGACGCTGGCGATGGCGCAGCGGCTGAACCGCGGCCGCGAAGGGACGAAGGCGAACTGGGCGCGGGCCTGCCGGGCGTTCCGGCCGCCGCTGCTGGAGATCGGGCGGCGGCTCGCGCGGCGGGGCGCGCTCGAGCAGCCGGAGGACGTGTTCTTCCTGCGGCTGGCGGAGGTGCGCGAGTTCGAAACGCTGGACGGGGCGGCAGCGAAGGCGGCTGTCCGCGCGCGGCAGGAGGAGTACCGCCGGCTGGAGGGCTTCCGGCTGCCGGAGGGCGTCTTCGAGCTGCCGGCTTCGCTGGTGCCGGCGGAGAGCGGCGCGGCGGCGAACGGGGCGCTCGCCGGGCAGGGTGTGAGCCCCGGGACGGCGACGGGCCCGGCGCGCGTCATCCCGGACCTCGATGCGGCGCTCGCGGCCGACATCGCGCCGGGCGAGGTGCTCGTGCTGCCGGTATTCGATGCGCCGATGGCGCCGCTGTTCGTGCCGGCGGCGGCGCTCGTCGTGGAGACGGGCGGCATGCTGAGCCACGCGGCGATCGTGGCGCGGGAGTACGGCATCCCGGCGGTCGTCGGGGTGAAGGACGCGACCCGGCGCATCCGGGACGGGCAGCAGGTGACCGTGGACGGCAGCGCCGGGACGGTCGCGCTCGCATGATCGAGGAGTTCACCGGCCGGGGCTGACGCCCGGCGGAAGGAGGACGGAGCATGGATCTCGGGTTAAAGGGGAAGCGCGCGCTGGTCACGGGGGCGAGCCGGGGCATCGGCCGCGCCATCGCGGAGACGCTGGCGGCGGAGGGCGCGCACCTCGCCATCTGCGCGCGGAACGCAGAGGGGCTGAACGCCGCCGCGGAGCAGCTGCGCCGGCACGGCGTCACGGTCGCTGCGGAGGCGGTCGACGTCGGCAAGCGGGACGACTACCTCGCGTGGATTGCGCGGGCGGGCGAGCAGCTCGGCGGCATCGACATCTTCGTGAGCAACACGAGCGGGGGCGCCGCGCCGGGCGAACAGGGCTTCGTGCAGAACTTCGAGGTCGACATGCTGGGCGCGGTGCGCGGGTTCGAAGCGGCGCGGCCGTTCCTCGAGAAGTCGGAGGCGCCGGCGGTGGTGTTCATCAGCACGACGGCGGCGGTGGAGACGTTCGGGCAGCCGAACGGCTACGGGGCGATGAAGGCGGCGCTGATCAACTACGCGAACGCGCTCTCGCAGGCGTATGCGCCGAAGGGGATCCGGGTGAACGTCGTCTCGCCGGGGCCGATTTACTTCGAGGGCGGCCCCTGGGCGATGATCAAGCAGGCGATGCCGCCCTTCTACGAGGCGACGCTGAAGCAGCAGCCGATGGGGCGGATGGGGACGCCGGAGGAGGTAGCGCGGGCGGTGGCGTTCCTCGCGAGCCCTGCGGCCTCGTGGATCACGGGGGTGAACCTCGTGGTCGACGGCGGGTTCACGAAGCGGGTGAACTTCTAGGCCGCCGCGGGGGCGGGAAGGAGGCTGGCCGATGGGCCGCATCGACGGCTACCTCGTCTGCGGGGGGAACTGGCACGACTTCGACGGGCCGCGGCTGCGGCTGCTCGAGCTGCTGGCGGAGCACGAGGAGGTGCGGGTGCTCGTGGGGCGGGACTTCCGCGACACGGAAGGGCTCGCGGGCTGCTCGTTCCTCATCACCTACACCTGCGACTTGCGGCCGACGGAGGCGGAGGTAGAGGCGCTGGCGCGGTTCGTGGAGGGAGGCGGGCGGTGGTTCGCGCTCCACGGGACGAACGCGGTGTTCGAGATGGAGGCGGAAGGCGTGCGGAGCCCGCGCATCCTGCGGCGGTACATGGAGGTGCTGGGGAGCCAGTTCATCGCGCACCCGCCGGTGGGGAGCTACCCGGTCTGGCCGGCGGCGGAGCACCCGCTGGTGGCGGGGCTCGGCGAGTGGCGCACGGGGGAGGGCGAGGAGCTGTACCTGTGCGAGTACCACGGGGAGGTGCGGCCGCTGATGGTGACGCGGTTCGGCGGCGAGGCGCCGGGCTTCGCCGAAGCCTCGTGGCCGGGGGAGCGGGAGTGGCCGGTGCTCTACCTCCACCCGTACGGGGCGGGCGCGGTGCTCTACCTGACGCCGGGCCACCGGCGGCGGCGGTACGACATGCTGACGGCGCCGGGCGGGCGGGCGTACGGGAGCATGGCGGGGCGGTTCCAGCTGCCGGAGTACCCCCGCTTCGAGCCCGGGTCGTGGGAGGTGCCGGAGTACCTCGAGCTGCTGCGGCGGGGCATCCGCTGGGCGAAGGGCGAGTACCCCCTGCTGTGAGGCGAACCCGGCCGGCGGCGGTCCCCCTCCCGCCGGCCGGGCGCGCCGGGCGTCAGTCGCGCGGGAGGCCGAGGCCGCGCTGGGCGATGATGTTGCGCTGGATTTCGCTGGTGCCGCCGGCGATGGTGAGCGAGACGGCGTTGAGGTAGCCGCGGGCGGCCTCGCCGCGGAAGGGCGCGGCGGCGCGGTCCATGAGGGCGCCGGCGGTGCCGAGCATCTTGAGCGCGGTGTGGGCGATACGCTGGCCGGTCTCGGAGGTGAAGAGCTTCGCGATGGAGGCCTCGGCGTTGGGGATTTTGCCGGCGGCCTGCATGCTGATGATGCGGTAGGCGAGGAGGGTGAGGACCTGCACTTCGACGGCGCGGTCGGCCCAGGCGAGGCGGGCGGCGGCGGCGGTGGAGGGCGGGAGCTGGGCACGGTGGTCGCGGAGCCAGGCGGTGTACCGTTCGATGCTCTTCCGCTGGCCGACGGCGGTGCCGATGGAGGAGCGCTCGAAATCGAGGGTGGTGGCGCCGACGTACCAGCCGCGGTTGACCTCGCCGACGACGTTGCGGGCGGGGACGCGGACGTCTTCGAAGAAGACTTCGTTGAAGTCGTGGCCGCCGGCCATGTTGACGAGCGGGCGGACGGTGATGCCGGGCGACTTCATATCGACGAGGAAGTAGGTGATGCCGCGGTGCTTGGGGGCGTCCGGGTCGGTGCGGGCAAGGAGGAAGCACCAGTCGGCGAAGTGGGCGAAGGAGGTCCAGATCTTCTGGCCGTTGATGACGAAGTCGTCGCCGTCGCGGACGGCGCGGGTCTGGAGGGAGGCGAGGTCGGAGCCGGAGCCGGGTTCGGAGTAGCCCTGGCACCAGAGGACTTCGCCGCTGAGGATGCGGGGGAGGTGTTCGCGCTTCTGTTCGTCGGTGCCGTGGGCGATGAGGGTAGGGCCGAGCATGGCGACGCCGAGGCCGCCGGGCTGGGGGGCGCCGGCCTCGGCGAATTCCTGGTTGAGGATGAACTGTTCGACGACGGACATGCCGGCGCCGCCGTACTCTTTCGGCCAGGCGGGGGCGATCCAGCCGCGGCGGACGAGGGCGTCGCGCCACTGGCCGAAGCCGGGGTCGGCGCGGGGGTCGTAGAAGAAGCCGGTGACGCCGCGGATGGATTCGGGGAGGTTGTCGCGGATGAAGGCGCGGACCTCCTGCCGCCAGGCGGCCTGTTCGGGCGTGTCGCGGAGCTGCATGGGTAGGGGCGTCTCCTTCAGGCGGGTTCGAACTCGAGGTAGAGGGCCTTGAGCCCCCTGAGGATAACGCTCGGGACGTGGGTATAGTCGTTCTTGCCCTCGGCGGCGCGGATGGCGCGGAGGCGCTGGAGGAGGAGGGTGAAGGCGATGCGGGCCTCGAGGCGGGCGAGGGCCGCGCCGAGGCAGTAGTGGATGCCGCGGCCGAAGGCGAGGTGGCCTTCCGGGGCCTCGCGGTCGAGGTCGATCTCATCGGCGTGGGGGAATTCGGCCTCGTCGCGGTTGGCGGAGGCGTAGGAGAGGAGGAGGCGGGAGCCGGCGGGGATGGGCGTGCCGCCGATTTCGGTATCGACGACGGCCTGGCGGAAGAGCCCCTGGACGGGGGATTCGAGGCGGAGGGCTTCTTCGACGAAGTTGGGGATGCGGTCGGGCTCGGCGCGGAGGCGCTCCTGCAGCTCCGGCTGCTGGACGAGGATCATCATGCCGGAGGCGATGAGGTTGGTGGTGGTTTCGTTCCCGGCGACGAGGATCTGCTGGAGGATGCTGAGCATTTCGGCCATATCGAGCGGGCGGGCTTCTTCGCCGTCGAGGCCGATGTGGGCGTTCAGCAGGTCGGTGAGGATGTCGTCGCGGGGGTTGGTGCGGCGCTCTTCGAGGCGCTCGGCGAAGTAGTGCTGGAATTCGACGATGGAGCGGGCGCATTCGATTTCGCGCTCGCGGGTGAGGAAGCCGCCGAGGGGGGCGACGGAGTCGTCGGACCAGCGCTTGAAGCGGTCCATATCGGCGCGGTCGACGCCGAGGGCGTCGGCGATGACGGTGAGCGGGAGCGGGACGGCGAACTGGCGGACGAGTTCGACTTCGCGGTCGCCGATGAAGCGGTCGATGAGGTCGCTGGCGATGGCGGTGACGGAGGGTTCGAGGCTGGCGACGCGCCTGGCGGAGAAGGCTTTGTTGACGAGAGCGCGGTAGCGGGAGTGGGCGGGCGGGTCGTTGGTGAGGAGGGTGTTCACGGGCATCCAGCCCTGGCGCATGATGGCGATGACCTCCTCATCGGGGACGGGGCGGAGGCCGGGGCCGGATTTGGAGGAGAAGATTTCGGGGTGGCGGAGGACGTGGAGGACGTCGTCGAAGCGGGAGACGATGAAGAAGCCGGCGCCGGGGACCTGGTAGACGGGGCATTCGCGGCGCATGGCCTCGTAGAAGGGGAAGGGGCACTCGGCGGTTTCGGGTGCGAGGGGGTTAATCTCGGCGAGGCTGGGCATTTGGCTGCTCCCGCAAGGTTTTGGCCGATCGGCCAGCGCGGAGAAGTGTAGCGGGGCGGGGACGGCGCGTGAAGGGGGCGTATCGACGCGGTCGATGCTTGCAATCGAGTGCGGCCAACCTATAATACGCCGAGCCCGGAATTTGGCCATTCAACCAAAGTCTTGGACCAGAACGTTTTCCGGGCGACCAACAGGGGAGGGAACCGATGGAATCGACCTACTGGAGCCGCTACTGGCGGGCGCGCCTCGGCCGCCGGGCGTTCCTCGCGGGGGCCGGCGCCGCCGCGGCGGGCGCGGCCGCGCTCGCCGCGGGCTGCGGCGGCGGCGATGACGACGACAGCGGCGCGACGGCGACGCCCGGCGGCGGGCAGGGGACGCAGCCGGCGGGGAGCCCGACGGCGCCGGCTGCCGGCAAGCGGGGCGGCACGCTCCGCATCGCGAAGGCTTCGCCCGATACGGGGCTGGACCCGCACATCGTGGTGACGAACCCGATCCACCCGGCGAAGGCGTATTCGCACCTCTGGACGTACCAGCCCTCGACGAAGACGGTCTGCTACGACCTCGCGCTCGAGCATGAGCAGGCGGACCCGCTCACGCTGCGGGTGAAGATCCGGCAGGGGGTGAAGTTCCAGGCGGACGTGGCGAACGGCCGGGAGCTGACGGCGGAGGACATCGCCTATTCGTACACGCGCTTCCCGGTGGCGCTGACGAAGGGTTCGCAGGTGAATCAGATCCAGTGGGGCTGGATCGATAAGATCGAGACGCCGGACAAGTACACGGTCGTCATCAAGCAGAAGAACCCGTTCGCTTCGAACGTGATTTCGCTCGGTTCGAGCGCGTTCGCGGTGGTGGCGAAGGAGGTGGTCGAAGCGAACGGCGGCGACCTGATGAAGGTGATGAACGCCGGGAGCGGGCCGTACCGGATGGTGAAGCGGGAGCCGACGGGGACGCGCTACGAGCGGAACCCGAACTACTTCGATCACGACCCGCCCTCGCCAACGTACGTGAAGGAGGGGCCGTACATCGACGCGTGGGAGGAGGCGATCATCCCCGACCCGGCGACGATCAAGGCGAAGTTCCTCGCCGGGGAGCTGGACGTCCTCTCGGTGGTGAACATCGACCGGCTGGTGGCGGACGAGCTGGGCCGGGAGAAGGGTGTGAAGGTGGTGAAGGGCCCGGCGAACGGCCACCTCGTGATGCAGTTCGACAACTTCAAGTGGACGGACAAGCGGCACCGGCAGGCTGTGTGGATGGCGATCGACCGGGACGCGTTCATCAAGAACCTGTACCTCGGCGAAGGGCTCTATGGGAGCCCGACGGCTTCGGAGTTCGCGAAGGAGGGATACGGCCTCCCGCAAGATGAACTGAAGAAGCTGCAGCCCTTCAACGCGGCGGATGCGAAGAAGCTGTGGCAGGAATCGGGCGGGGCGCAGGCGTTCCCGACCATCAAGATGGTCACGATGCAGGCGATCCCGATCTTCGCGACGGCGACGGAGTTCGTGAAGAAACAGCTGGAGCAGAACCTCGGCGCGAAGGTGGAGGTGGAGGTGGTGGACCCGGCGACGTACGTGGCGCGGGCGGTGGCGGGGTTCGCGGAGAAGGCGCCGAAGCCGTGGGACCTGTTCATCGCGTGGGAGCTTTCGCTGCAGACGATCCCGGACTACAACGCGCTGGCGCACTACGTGCCGGTGGGCTACGGGGCGATTTTCGGCAACCTGCGGCCGGATTCGCCGAAGGCGGAGACGGCGGCGTTCGCGGTGAAGATGCAGCAGCTCTGGGCGGCGCAGGCGCAGGAGCTGAACCCGGAGGCGCGGAAGCAGAAGGTGCAGGAGATCGTCCGGACGATCCACCAGGAGTACGGGCCGGCGATCCCGCTGCCGGTTCCGGAGTTCCAGTACGCGGCCTTCCGCGACCGGGTGAAGAACTACCCGGAGAAGGACTTCATGTACGCGAACGCGGGCACCGGCCTCTTCCGGGTGCAGAACCTCTGGCTGGACGGCTGATCCGGTCCCGGGTGGAAGGCGGAGCCGCCCCGCTCCGCCTTCCACCTCCCCCTCCTGGCAGGTGAACGGCGATGCGAACGTACATCCTGCGCCGGCTGGCGCTCTTTCCCGTCACGCTCCTCGGCGTCTCGATCCTTTCGTTTGCGCTCATCCGGGCGCTGCCGGCTGATGCGGCGACGATCCGGCTCGGCGCTTCGGGCTCGGCGTGTGAAGAGTGCATCGAGGTCGTCAAGAAGGAGCTGGGCCTCGATAAGTCGAAGCCGGAGCAGTACCTGCTCTGGCTGGGGAACGCGCTGCGCGGCGATTTCGGGCTTTCGACGGCGACCCGGCGGGAGATCACGCCCGAGCTGCGGGACCGCTTCCTGACGACGCTGCAGCTGGGGCTGGTGACGGTCTTCTTCACGCTGGCGATCGGCGTGCCGGTCGGCGCGCTTTCCGCGGTGCGGGCGCATTCGGCAGCGGACTACACGGCGCGCTTCTTTTCGATTCTCGGGCTTTCGGTGCCGAGCTTCTGGCTGGGCACGCTGGTCATCTACCTGCCGGCCTACTGGTGGGGCTGGACGCCGGTGAAGCAGTGGCGGGGCTTCGCGGAAGACCCGCTCGCCCACATCGGGCTGCTGATTTTGCCGGCGCTGGTGCTGGGCATCGGCGCCTCGGCGTACGTGGCGCGCATCGTGCGCTCGAGCATGCTCGAGGCGTTCTACGCGGACTACGTGCGGACGGCGCGGGCGAAGGGGCTGAAGGAGCGGAGCGTGGTGTGGATCCACGTCTTCCGGAATTCGGTGCTGACGCTGCTGACGGTGCTGGGGCTGCAGTTCGGGCTCATCCTCGGCGGTTCGATCGTCATCGAGCAGCTGTTCGCGATCCCGGGGATGGGGTCGATGGCAGCGAAGGCGGTGGCTGACCGCGACCACCAGACGATCCAGGCGGTGACGGTGACGATCGCGGCCTCGTTCCTGACGGTGACGCTGATCGTGGACGTGCTCTACGCCTGGGCCGACCCGCGGCTGCGGGCGTGAGCGGAGGGAGGGACGCGACGATGGCAACGGAAGCGCAGGCAGGCGTGCTGGCGGGGCCGGTGAGCCGGCCGACGTTCGGGCTCGGGCGGCTGAAGCGGTTCGCGCGGCGGCAGCCGCTCGGGACGGCCTCGGCGGTGGTGATCGCGCTCCTGGTCTTCGCGGCGGTCTTCGCGGATGCGCCGTTCATGCGGACGACGGACCCGAAGGAGTTCGGTTCGAACATCCTCGTGCCGCCGAGCGGCGAGCACTGGTTCGGCACGAACCGGAACGGGCAGGACCTGTATTCGCGGGTGGTGTACGGGGCGCGGCCGTCGCTGATGGTGGGGATGGCGACGGTGCTCATCAGCGTGGTGGGCGGGACGGTGCTGGGGCTGCTGGCCGGCTACCTCGGCGGCGTGGTCGATACGGTGATCAGCCGGCTCTCGGAGGTGCTCCTGTCGTTCCCGGCGATCCTCTTCGGGCTGGTGGTGGCGACCTGGCTCGGGCCGGGACTGAAGGCGGTGATCATCGCCATCAGTATCATCTTCACGCCGGTGATCATGCGGATCATCCGGGGGGCGGTGCTGGTGGAGCGGCAGCGGATGTACGTGGACGCGGCGCGGGTGATCGGCTGTTCGGAGGCGCGGCTGATGTTCCGGCACATCCTGCCGAACATCGGGCCGCTGGTGATCGTGGTGGCGAGCACGACGCTGCCGGCAGCGATTCTCGCCGAATCGGCGCTGACGTTCCTCGGGGTCGGGCTGCCGCTGGGCGAGCCGAGCTGGGGGAACGACCTCGGGCCGCAGGCGCGGGCGTACTTCAACATGGCGTGGTGGCTCGCGGTCTTCCCCGGGGCGGCGCTGAGCCTGACGGTGCTGGCCTTCAATCTGCTGGGCGATGCGCTGCGGGACGAGCTGGACCCGCGGCTGCGCGGCAGCGGGCTGGGCGAGGGCTGACCGCGGCTGTAAAGAGCGCTTCCGTATCCCGTATCGGCGCGGGTGGTAATCTCGGAGGGGCTGCCGGCGGGTTTGCCGGCGGCCCCGTGCTGACCGCAATCCAACCTTCTCCGCAGGAACGAAGCGCCCATGTCGAACCGCCAGGCCCGTCGCGAAATGAGCCGCACGCAGGGGACGCGGCCGCAACGCAGCCAGCGCCCAACCACGCCCGCACCGCGCCGGACAGGCGGCGGCGGGGGGAGCGACATCTTCACCCGGCCGTTCGTGCTGGTCGTCGCGGCCGTCATCGTCATCCTCGGCGGCATCCTCATCGCGGTGGTGGCGACTTCAGGCGGCGGCTCAAGCGACGACATCGCACAGCGGCTGCGGGACCACGCCGCGAACATCCCGACGGACCTCGCGAACGGGATGAAGCTCGGCAAGGACGACGCGCCGGTGAAGCTGACGGTGTACGCCGACTTCCAGTGCCCGTTCTGCCTGAAGTTCACGGGCGAGCAGGAGATCGACATCATCGACGAGTTCGTGAAGACGGGGCGGGTGCAGCTGGAGTACCAGAACCTGCCGATCCTCGGCTCGGAATCGGTGCGGGCGGCGCTGGCGGGCATGTGCGCGGCGGACCAGAACAAGTTCTGGCAGTACCACAACAAGCTGTTCCTCGTGCAGGCGGAGGCGGGGCAGGCAGACGACGAGAAGGTGAACGTCGGCCGCTTCTCGGATGAGAATTTGAAGAAGTACGCGGCCGAGCTGGGGCTCGATACGGCGCAGTTCGACCGGTGCCTCGATACGTCGCAGCACCTGGACGAGGTGACGGAGCAGCAGCGGACGGCGAATTCGTTCGGCATCCGCGGGACGCCGGGCTTCCTCGTGAACGGCCAGCCGCTCGGGGCGGGCGCGCCGGCGAGCATGGACGGCTGGCGCAGCCTGTTCCAGCAGGTGGAGCAGCAGCTGGCGACGCAGACGGCGCAGGCGGGTTCGACCGCGACACCGGGCGCCAGCCCCGCGGCCACCGCGACGCCGACCCCTTAGCCGGCGATGGCGAGCTCCGGCGGCCCCGGCAGCAGCACCGGCCCAGGCCGGCCGACGGCGTGGATGGCCGCGGCGGGCGTGCTGGGCATCGCCGCCGCCGTGCTCGCCGGGCTGCTGGTGTGGCGCTGGGACGGCAACGGCGACGCCGCCGGGACGACCTCGAGCGGCCCCGGGTGGGCGGCGACCGGGCCGCGCGCGCCGACGCACGAGCACGCCGATTTCGCGGTCGTCATCCGCGGCGAGCGGTTCGATTTCGGGCAGCCGCAGTTCATCTCGGACACCGAGGGCAAGGAGCTGAGCGAGCACGTGCACATCCACGCGCCGCGCTTCACGGTGGTGCACGTGCATTCGACGCTGGTGACGTGGGGCGAGTTCTTCCAGAGCCTCGGGTTCAAGCTGACGGACCCCTCGTTCCCGGGGGTGACGGATGAGCGGACCTGTCTCGAGCTGCCCTCGGGGGAGAAGCTGTGCAACACGGCCTCGGAGCGGTGGTCGTTCATCGCGAACGGGGTGCCGGTCGACGGGCTCGCGACGGTGAACATCGGCGACCTCGACCGGGTGCTGTTCAGCTACGGGCCAGAGACGCCGGAGGAGGCGCTGGCGAAGTACTGGGGGCTGGTGACGGACCAGGCGTGCATCCCTTCGGAGCTGTGTAAGGCGCGCATCCCGGCGGACGAGCCGCCGGAGACCTGCTCGGGCCGGGGCACCTGCACGCGCTGAGCGGGGAATCGGCGGGAGGGCCGCCTAGACGGCGGCCCAGTCGTTCGTGGTGAAGATATCGACGTCCGGCGGCGTGCGTTCGCCGAGTTCGAGGCGGAAGCCGGCGACGGCGCCGATCATCGCGGCGTTGTCGGTGCAGAACTTCGGCGGCGGGATGCGGACCGGCACGGGGCAGCGGCGCTGGAGCTCTTCGCGGAGGCGGGCATTGGCGGCGACGCCGCCGGCGACGAGGACGTTGCGTGCGCCGAGTTCGCGGGCGAGGCGGGAGGTTTTCCCGGCGAGGACGTCGACGACGGATTCCTGGAACTCCCAGGCAACTTCGGGGACGGGGTAGCGGCCTTCGCGGACGGTGTGGAGGACGGCCGTCTTGAGACCGCTGAAGCTGAAGTCGAAGGTGCCGTGGAGCCAGGCGCGGGGGAGTTCGAGCGAGGAGGGGCCGCCTTCGAGCGCGGCTCTCGCGATGTGCGGGCCGCCGGGGAAGGGGAGGCCGAGGAGGCGGCCAGCCTTGTCGAAGGCTTCGCCGGCGGCGTCGTCGCGGGTGCCGCCGATGCGCTCGTACTGGCCGTGGCCGCGCATGAAGACGAGGTCGGTATGGCCGCCGGAGACGACGAGGCAGAGGGCGGGGAACTCGGGCTCGGGGCCTTCGACGAGCCAGTTGGCGTAGATGTGGCCTTCGAGGTGGTTGATGCCGATGAAGGGGAGGCCGCGGCCGGCGGCGATGGCGCGGGCGGCGTTGTAGCCGACGAGGAGGCTGCCGGCGAGGCCGGGGCCGCGGGTGCCGGCGACGGCGTCGATATCGTCGAGGGTGCAGTTGGCGGCCTCGAGCGCCTCCTTGATGACCGGGACGATCTTGAGGAGGTGCTGGCGGGAGGCGACCTCCGGGACGACGCCGCCGTACTTCGCGTGGAGGTCGACCTGGGAAGAGACGATGGAGGAGAGAGCGACGCGCCCGTCTTCGACGACCGCCGCCGCCGTCTCATCGCACGACGATTCGATCGCGAGAACTTTCACGTCTATCAGGGTAGCAGCGGGAACGGCGAACGGGGAACCGGGAGTTGGGAGTTGGGCGTTGGGAGTTGGGAGGGAGCGCAGGGCGGAAGCCGGGCTGGTCAACCTTCAACCTTCAGCAGGCGCGAGCGAAGGGCCGTAGCTGCGGGGCTCCGTCCCCGCGGGGCGCCATGCGCCCAACGGATGCTCCGGGAACCGGGAGATGGGAGGCGGGTGAATGCCGAGGGCGGGGTGGGCCTCGCCGGCCCTCCGCGGGGACGGAGCCCCGCGACTACGGAGGTGGGAGTTGGGAGTTGGGAGGGAGCGCAGGGCGGAAGCCGGGCTGGTTAACCTTCGACCTTCAACCTCCAACCTCCAACCTCTCCAACCTCCAACCTCCAACCTCACCCCCGGGGACGGCGTCGGCGGCGAGGCCGGGGAGGACGCGGCGGTAGGGGAAGGTGCCCGGCGCGGCGGGCGGGATATCGAGCGCGGCGCCGTCGTTGACGGTGTGGCGGTCGCTGGTGTTCGACGCGACGGCGACGGTGGCGCGAATCGGCCCGGCGGTGCCGGGTTCGACCCGGACGACGAGGACGATCTCGCGCGAGGTCCCGGGCTCGAGGACGCCGCCGGTGCAGGTGATGGAGTTGGCGAAGTAGGGCGGAGTCACGCAGGTATGGCCGGGGGCGTCGACGCGGACGAAGCTGGTGCCCGGCGGCACGGAGGCGTAGAAGCGGGGCGAGGCGGCGGCATCGGGGCCGGCGTTCGCCATGGTGAGACGGAGCGCGAGGAGGTCGCCCGGCCGGTAGGCGGCGGGGTCGGCGCTGATGGCGGCGGAGAGGTCGGCCTCGAGCTGGCGGACGACGCGGAGGACGACGTCGTTGCCATCGCCGGCGCGGTAGCTGACGGCCCAGCGGTAGCCGGCGCGGGCGAAGGTGGCGCCTTCGGGCAGGTCGCGGAAGGTGCCGGCGACGGGGCCGGCACCGACCTGGACGATGGTGAACGTGTCGCCGGGTTCGGGCGCGTAGCCGGGCGCGAGGCGGAGGTCGAGGAGCGTGCCGGCGAGGCTGAGCGACCCGGCGGTCAGCCGGCTGTAGCCGATGCCGGGCGCGGTTCCGGCGATATCGATGCGGAGCGTGCCGCCGGAGAAGTCGGCGGGGCCGGCGACCGCGAGCGTGCCGATGGCGGGGCCGGAGCCGGGCCAGGCGGTGCCGCCCGTGACAGCGAGGGAGCCGAGCACGCCGGTGCCGCGAAGAAGGCCGTCGCGGCCCGCGCGGGCGGCGGCAGGGGCGGCGGGGGCGTCCCAGGTGAGGTTGCCCTGGGCGGCGACGGCGATGCCGGCGAAGGTGCCGCCGTCGATCTCGAGCTTGCCGCCGCCGACCAGTTCGAGCGCGGCGGTTGGCGGCCCGCTGAGGGCGCCGACGAGGAGGGTGCCGTTCGCGACGGCGACGCGGGCATCGGCGGCGAGCGTGAGGTCGCCGAGCGCGGCGGCGCCCCAGGGGGCCTGCAGCGCGCCGGCACCGGATGGGCCGGTGCCCGCGATGGTGACCGGCTCCGGGCCGAGGTCGACGCCGAACCCGAGCCGGAGCGCGCCGCCGCCTGTGACGGACGTCCCGGCTGCGGCGGTGCCGAGGGCGGCGCCGTGTTCGGCGATGAGGGTGCCGCCGGCGACCTGGACCGCCCCGGCGAACAGCTGCGCCGCGGTGATGCGGAGCGTGCCGGCGGCGAGCTGGATGCCGCCCGGGCCGCCGATGGGCGCAGCGACCTGGACGGTTCCCGGGGCCGAGACGGAGAGCTGACCGGTGACGTCGGCCTGGCCGCCGAGGAAGGTGTAGCCCGCGCCGGTGACCTGGATGGCGGCGTAGGGGCCGGTGCCGAGGTCGTTGGAAGGGCTGAGCTGGCCGGTGACCGGCGGGAAGACGAGCGTATCGCCGGGCGACGGGAGCGACGGGCTCCAGTTGGCGGGGTTCGACCAGAGGCCGTTCGTGCCGGCGCCGGTCCAGGTGACGGTGGCGGCGGCGCGGCCGGCTTCGGGCGCGCGGGCGAGCGCGGTGACGACGAGGAGGGCGGCGACAAACGGGAGCAGGAGACGCCGGGGCACGGTGGACCTCCGCCGCGAGGTTCGGACTCATGATAGAGAACGCCGGGCGGCGCGGCGGGGGTTCCGGGAGGCGGGAAGCGGGAGGCGGGAAGCGGGAGGCGGGAACCGGGAGGCGGGAGACGGGAGGCGGGAGACGGGAGGCGGCCCGGGCTCAGCTGCCGAGGCCGGGGGAGGCAGGGCGAATGGGAGCGGCGCCGGCAGCCGGGAGCGGCGCGGCAGCGGGCCGGGGGCGGATGAGGGCGGCCGCGGCGATGGCGAGCGCGGAGATGCCGATGCCCACGGCGGCGAGGACGACGTAGGCATCGACGATGCCGCCGGCGGTCACGGCCGCTGCCGGTTCGGCCGGGGCGGGGACGAACCGGGTGGCGCTGCCGGTGAGCGCGGAGGCGAGCGGGGGTTCGATGCCGGCATCCGCGAGGCGCGGCGGGAGGATGGTTTCGATGCTGCGGAGATAGACGGCGCCGAAGACGGCGACGCCGGCGGAGGTGCCGATGTTCCGGGCCATCGTCAGCGCGCCGGAAGCGAGGCCGGATTTCGCGACGGGCAATGAGCTGACGACGGCGTAGGAGGTGGCGGAGATGACGAGCCCGATGCCGAGGCCGCGCAGGATGAAGGCCGGCAGCAGGCCATCGAGGTAGCGGCTGGAGGTATCGAGCTGGAGGAGGTGGACGAAGGAGAGGCCCACGGACAGGGAGCCGGCGATGATGATGAGCCGGATGCGGTGGCCGAGCCGCTGGCCGAGGATGCCGGAGACGGGCATGAGGGCGGCGACGAGGCCGGTAGCGGGGAGGAACGCGAGGCCGCCCTGCAGCGGCGTGAGGCCGAGGTAGTTCTGCATGAACAGGCTGGCGTAGGGCTGCGAGCCGAAGACCGCCGCAGAGAAGAGGAACGCGCTGAGCGAGGCCATCACGAAGGGGCCGCTGCGGAAAAGCGCGAGGTCGACGAGCGGCGCGCGGCTGCGGCGTTCGATGGCGGGGAAGGCGGCGAGGAGGAGCGCGCCGGCGGCGAAGCAGGCGAGGATGGCGGGCGAGGCCCAGCCGAGGTCGTTTCCGCGGTTGACGCCGAAGAGGATGAGGAGCAGGCCGCCGGAGAGCACCGCGAGGCCGGCCCAGTCGATGGTGCGGGGCGCGGCGGGGTCGCGCGTCGGGGGAATCCAGAGGATGGCGAAGAGGACAGCAGCGAGCCCGATGGGGAGGTTGATGAGGAAGATCCAGCGCCATTCGTCGCCGGTGACGAGGAGGCCGCCGAGGATGGGGCCGGCGATGAGGCCGAGCCCGGAGACGCCGCCCCAGATGCCGATGGCGAGGCCGCGCTGCTCCGGCGGGAAGGCGGCGGTCACGATGGAGAGGGTGAGCGGCATCATGACGGCGGCGGCGATGCCCTGGAGGATGCGGAAGAGGATGAGGGCTTCGATGCCGGGCGCGAGGCCGCAGAGCCCTGAGGTGAGCACGAACCCGGCCAGCCCCGCGAGGTAGACCCGGTCCCGCCCGAACATGTCGCCGAGGCGGCCCATGGCGAGGGGGAAGACGCCGGTCATGAGGACGTAGCCGGAGACGGTCCATTCGGCGGCGCTGAGGGAGGCGCCGAGGTCGCGGCCGATGGCGGGGAAGGCGACGTTCACGATGAAGGTGTCGACCATCAGCATGGCGAGGCCGACGCAGGCGGCGAGGAGGGTGAGCCACTTCGAGGGAGCAGAGGTTCGGGCGGGCATGGGTGCCTCCGGGGACCGCCGCACCGATCCGTTGTTTCGTGCAACGGACTATAGAAAGCTCGGGTGTCCTTGGCAAGGGGGAGGCGGGAGACGGGAACCGGGAAGCGGGAGGCGGGAACCGGGAACCGGGAACCGGGAAGCGGGAGGCGGGAGGCGGGAACCGGGAAGCGGGAGGCGGGAGGCGCGAGGTGGGAGGTGGGAGGTGGGAGGTGGGAGGTGGGAGGGAGTGTGCGGTGACCCCCGGATTCGTCAACCTCCAACCTCCAACCTCCAACCTTCAACCTCGAACCCGGGAACCGGGAGGGCGGTGAATGCGAGCGTTCGGGTGGGCCTCCCGGCCCTCCGCGGGGACGGAGCCCCGCGACGACGAAGTTGGGAGTTGGGAGTTGGGAGTTGGGAGTTGGGAGTTGGGAGAGAGCGTACGGTGGTAGCCGGATTCGTCAACCTCCAACCTTCAACCTTCAACCCGGGGCGGGGCGACGGGGGTGGGGGAAGGGGGCCGGGCGAGGAGGCGGCGGAGCTGGGCGTGGTGGGCTTCGAGGTGGCTGCAGAGGGCGCGATCGATGAGCGCCTCGAGGGTGCCGAGGGCGGGGTCGCCGGAGACGTGGCGCAGCGGCACGTCAAGCGCCGCTTCGGGCAGGGCGCGGATGGCGGCGCTGGCGGCGGCGGCGACGCGGTGGAGGCGTTCGCAGGCGGCGGGCGGTTCGAGCAGGGCGCCGGGCTCGATGCCGGCGAGCCGGTCGGGGTCGTCTTCGGGGCGGCCCCAGCTGCTGCCGGGGTTCGAGGCGAGGACGGCGAGGCGGCTCGACCAGTAGGGGAGGAATTCGCAGATGTGGGCGACGGTGACTGACGGCGACCAGCCGCCAGGCTCGCGGCGGTGCCACGAGCCCGGCGGGGCGAGCACGATGCGCCGGAAGAGGGCCTCGGCCTGGGCCTCGATGCGGTGGGCGTACCGTTCGGCGCGGGTGGACACGGCGCGCGGACCGGCTACCAGCCGCGGGTGGCGAGGAGCTCCTTTTCGCCGAGGGAGCTGACGGAGATGCCGGGCATCGCCTTGCCGAGGCCGCGGCTGACGCGGGCGATGACCTCCGGATCCTGGTAGTGGGTGGTGGCTTCGACGATGGCCTTCGCGACGGCGGGCGGGTTTTCGGACTTGAAGATGCCGGAGCCGACGAAGACGCCATCGGCGCCGAGGCGCATCATGAGCGCGGCATCGGCGGGGGTGGCCACGCCGCCGGCGGCGAAGTTGACGACGGGCAGGCGGCCTTCGCGCTTGACCTGCTGGACGAGTTCGAGCGGGGCGCCGAGCTCCTTGGCGACGGTGTAGACCTCGTCGTCGGCGAGGGTGGTGAGCCGGCGGATTTCGTCCTGGACGGCGCGCATGTGGCGGACGGCCTCGACGATATCGCCGGTGCCGGCCTCGCCCTTGGTGCGGATCATGGCGGCGCCTTCGCCGATGCGGCGGAGGGCTTCGCCGAGGTTGCGGGCGCCGCAGACGAAGGGGACTTTGAACTGGTGCTTGTCGATGTGGTGGGATTCGTCGGCGGGGGTGAGGACTTCGGATTCGTCGATGTAGTCGATGCCGATGGCCTGGAGGACTTCGGCTTCGACGAAGTGGCCGATGCGGGCCTTGGCCATCACGGGGATGGTGACGGCTTCCATGATGCGGTAGATGATTTCGGGGTCGCTCATACGGGCGACGCCGCCGTCGCGGCGGATGTCGGCGGGGACGCGTTCGAGGGCCATGACGGCGCAGGCGCCGGCTTCTTCGGCGATTTTCGCCTGTTCGGGGGTGACGACATCCATGATGACGCCGCCCTTGAGCATCTGGGCGAGGCCGACTTTGACTGCCCACGTGCCGGTTTGTGCCTGGGACATGGTGCGCTGCTCCTGTGCGACAGGTGTGTGGTCCTGAGTGTAGGACGAACGGGGGTCTGGCCATAGGGCCACTTGCGCGGCCGGGCGGGGGCGGCTGCGCGGACCATGTGAGCGGGATGACGCGCGGGGGCGTCAGCCGGCGAGGCGGGCCTGGAGGGAGGCGCGGAGGGCTGGCCACTCGCCGCGGAGGATGGGGGCGGCAGAGGTTGCCGGCTCCTTGCCGGTCTCCGGCAACCTCACGGTCAGCGCATGCACCGCGCAGCTATCGAATGCGTACCCACCGAGGAGATGAATCACCTCGGTGACACAGGAGGTGGGCGGCCGATGGCCGTTCCGCCAGCCGATGCCGAGTGCCGCGGCCACCGGACCGCCGACGCCCCCGAGGTGCCGACCCGGCGCGAGCCACGCCAGGCCGACTGGTTCGCCGGTTCCGCAGGAAATCGTCCATGCGAGACACTCTCCTGCCGCCACTGCGGACGCGGAATGAGCCCAGGCCGAATCGGGGTCGGCTCCGCGACGAACGCGCTCGCTGCAGGCGAGGAAAAGCTCGCGGACGGAAGCGCTGAGCTTCCCGGGATGGAGGGGTTCCAGCACGACACGGCGCCCTTCGAAACGTGGAGGGGAGCCGGCGAGCGGCGGTTCGGACACGATGTTCTCCGGAGGGCGGATTCGGTTCGAGGACTCAGGCGGGGGAGGGTTCGGCGGGTTCGTCGCCGAGCCGGCGGGCGACGATGGCAGCGACCCCGAAGGCGATGCCGAACGGGACGCCGAGGATGGCGGCGGGGATGAAGGTGACGGTGATGGGCGGGCGGGCATCGAGCTGGTAGCCGATGACGCCGCCGGGGTGGAAGGAGCAGGCGATCTGCCCCTCGGCCGGGCCGGGGCGGATATCGGCGATGGTGCCCGGGCGGATGAGGTTGCCGGCGAGGAAGTGCTCGGCGGTGTCGTTGTTGATGATGCGGACGGTGCCGCTTTCGCCGGCGCGGATGACGGAGGGGACGCCGGGCACCCGGAAGCCGCGGGCGACGAGGTCGGCGGCGCCTGGCGGGATGGTGATCTCCTCGACGGGGTCCGGGGTGTTGGGGACGAGCATGGACCACCAGAGGAGGCTGACGAGCCAGCCGACGACGAAGCCGCCGAGCGTCCAGAGGAGGAGCTGGCGCACCCAGGGGCGAGCGAGCTGGCGCATCGGCGGCTTCTCCGGTGAGCGGGGGTTATTTGGTGAGGTAGAGGGCCGGGTAGTAGAAGACCCAGACGACGTCGACGAAGTGCCAGTACATGACGACGGCGCTGACGGCCCAGGGATTCTTCGAGCTGTAGCGGCCGCGCAGGGCCTGGGCCCAGACGAGGATGAGCATGAACACGCCGGTGATGACGTGGGTGGCGTGGATGCCCGTCATGGTGAAGAAGATGGAGCCGAAGGCTTCGTTGCGGTGGAAGTGGGCGATGGACCATTCGTAGGCGACGCCGCCTGCGAAGATGAGGCCGAGCACGATGGTGAAGAAGAGGTACCAGCTGGCGACCTTCTTGTTGTCGTGCTCGATGGCCGTCTCGGCGGTGTAGGCGGTGACGGAGCTGAGGAGGAGGATGACGGTGATGAGGAGGCCGAGCGCCTGGTTGAGCTCTTCGCGGTGGATGCCTTCGAGGTAGAAGCGGGCGCTGAGGAGGAGGCCGAAGAGGATGGTCTCGGAGAAGAAGAAGAGCCAGAGCCCGGCGCGGTTGATGGCGAGGTGGTTGTGCGCGGGGGCGTGGGCAGCTTCCTGGTGTGCGGTCGCGAGCGCCATTTAGTGGGCCTCCTGGGGCCGCCAGAGGCGGTAGATGTGCATGAAGTAGTAGATGATGAGGACGGCCTTCCCGAGCGCCGAGACGGTGATGCCGAGGAAGCGGACGAGGTCGTCCTCGACGTGGGTGGCGAAGAGGTATTCGGTGATGGTGAGAACGGCGAGGATTGCGGCAACGATGAGGCCGGTCTGCATGGGCTTGCGCATGGTGCGGTCTCCTTACTGGCCGCCGCCCGCGGGCGCGCCGGCGAAGCCGGCCGAGGGGGCGGAGGGGAAGGTGGCGTGGATGGAGCCGGGGACGCCGTAGTCGTAGGGGCCGCCGCGGACGACGGGCGGGGCGGGGAAGTTCTCGTGCGGCGGCGGCGAGGTGGTCTGCCATTCGAGGGTGCGCACCTGCCAGGGGTTCGCCTCGGCGACGGGGCCGCGGACCCAGCTGTAGACCATGTTCCAGATGAAGACGAGGAAGGAGGCGCCGAGGAAGAAGCCGGCGAGGCTGACGGCGAGGTTGATGGGGTCGAGTTCGGACTGGAAGTCGGCGATGCGGCGGTTCATGCCTTTGATGCCGGGGAGGTGCATGAGGAAGAAGGTGGCGTTGAAGCCGATGAACATCCACCAGAAGTGGAGCTTGGCGAGCCGTTCGCTGTACATGCGGCCGGTCATCTTCGGGAAGTAGTAGTAGATGGCCGCAAAGAGGGCGAAGATTTCGCCGCCGACGATGGTGTAGTGGAAGTGGGCGACGACGAAGTAGGTGTCCTGGAGGTGGATGTCGGTGGGGACGTCGGCGAGGAAGATGCCGGTCACGCCGCCGCAGGCGAAGTTGAAGATGACGGCGAGGGCGAAGAGCATCGGCGGCTTGAGCCAGAGGCGGCCGAGCCAGATGGTGCCGAGGGCGGAGAGGAAGATGAGGCCGGTGGGGATGGAGATGAGCTCAGTGGCGACGAGGAAGGGCCCGTGGAGGTAGTTGGGCATGCCGGAGGTGAACATGTGGTGGGCCCAGACGACGCCGCTGAGGCCGAGGATGCCGAGGAAGGCGGCGACGGCGTACTTGTAGGCGAAGAGCGGCTTGCGGGAGAAGTGGGCGATGATTTCGAGGGCGAGCCCGAAGCCGGGCAGGACCATGATGTAGACGGCCGGGTGGGAGTAGAACCAGAAGACGTGCTGGTAGAGGAGCGGGTCGCCGCCGGTGGAGGCTTCGAAGAAGGAGAAGCCGAGCCGGTCGAGGAGGATGAGGAGGAGGGCGGCGGCGAAGCCCTGCGTGTAGAGGAGGGCGATCCATGACGTGGCGAACATGGACCAGACGAAGATGGGGAGCCGGCCCCACGTGAGCCCCGGCGCGCGCATGTAGATGATGGTGACGATGAAGTTGAGCGCGCCGAGGATGGAGGTGAGGCCGAAGGTGATGATGGAGAGGGAGAAGAGGACCTGGGAGCTGTTGGTGAAGACGGCGAGCGGCGGGTAGGCCGTCCAGCCGTGTTCGATGCCGCCGAGGAAGGGGGTGGCGAGGAGGCCGACGGCAACGGGCGGGACGAGCCAGAAGGTGAGGGCGTTGAGGCGGGGGAAGGCCATGTCCTGGGCGCCGATCATGAGCGGGACGGCGTAGTTGCCGATGCCGCCGATGACGGCCGCGACGGCGACGGCGACCATGAGGATGCCGTGGAGGCCCATGGTGCCGTTGTACTGGCTGTTGGAGAGGAACTGGTTGCCGCTCTGGGCGAGCTCGGCGCGCATGAGCATGGCGAGGGCGCCGGCGAGGAAGAAGACGACCATGAAGGTGACGAGGTACTGGATGCCGATGACCTTATGGTCGGTATTGAAGGTGAAGTAGCGCTGCCAGCCGGGGAGGTTGCGCTGGTAGGTCTTGAGGCCGAACCATTCGCGGCCCCACATGCCCCACATGCCGATGCCCATGAGCCAGAGGAAGACGCCGAGCACCCAGCCGCCGATGATGTTGATTTCGCCGCCCCAGGCGTCGGGGTAGCCGAACAGCCAGCGGAGGACGGCGACGATGCCGAGACCGAGGTAGAAGCCGATGAGGCCGAGGCCTGCGGCGCCTGCGACGGATTTGACTGCGTACATGTGCTAGTTCCCCTGGCTCTTGAGGCTGGCGAGCCATGCCTCGAATTCGGATTCGGTGACGACGCGGACGGGGAGCCACATCTTCCCGTGGTCGAGCCCGCAGAGTTCGGCGCACTGGACGCGGTAGGACTGGTCGTCGCGGTAGTCGCCGAGTTTGGTGGGGTGCACGGTCATGAAGGTGGTGCGGCCGGGGACGGCGTCGATCTTCATGCGGAACGCGGGAATCCAGAGCGAGTGGACGACGTCGATGGAGTTGACGTTGAACTTCACGTACTTGTCGACGGGGATGACGACTTCGCCGCCCTTCGAAATCGTCACCTGGGTGCCGTCCGGGTAGTCGAACGTCCACTGCCACATGAAGGCGGTGACGTTGATTTCGAGGTCGGCCTCTTCTTTGCCCCAGCCGTAGGCGGTGGCGCTGGACTGGAGCTTGGCGAGGCCGGTGAGGCCGGGGTGAATCATGACGAAGATGGCGAGCCCGGCGGTGATGGCGAGCCAGATGCGCGGGAATCCAGCCGTGGCCGCGGATGGGCGGGCCATCGCCGTCGGGCGCCTCGCCGCGGATGCGCCAGGTGAGGGCGGCGTAGGTCACGACGGCGATGACGAAGGTGAAGACGGGAATGCCGAGGATGAGCAGGAAGCGGAAGATGCTGTCGAAGTCCTCGGCTTCGTGCGACCCGACGGTGGGGAAGAGGTCGGCGAAGACGAGGAGCTCGCCGACGGCGGTGAGGCCGGCCCAGAGGAGGGCGACGCTGATGAGATGTTTGCCGTGCAAGGGCAACGCTCCACGCAAGGATGAAGGCGAGCGAACGCGGCGGACGCCCTGAGTTCGCCGCCGCGTGATTCGAGCTCATGCTAAGAACGGGCTGCGGGGACGCGGTACGGCCGCAGGGGTACCCGCCGGACGGCCGGATGGCCCTCGGAGCGGTACGGCCGCATCAGCGGTATGGCGTTCTTCGATAGGGTCCGGGGCCGTGTGCGCCGCGGCGGGCCGGCGGCCGACAATGGGAGCATGAGATGGTTCCGGCGGCAGGCAGCGTCCCCGGCGGAGACGGCGAAGCCGGCGAGCTTCGGGGCGTGGCTGCTGGCGCAGTTCGCGGGGGACGAGCCAGCCGGCGCAATGCCGTTCCAGAAGCTGGAGCGGGCGTGCAGCAACGCGGCCTCGCTGGTGTGCGGGGCGGCGTTCGCGCGGCCGGAGGCGTTCCGGCGGGCCGACATCCTGCGGCCGGCGCTGCGGGAGGAGGCGGGCGTGGTGGCGCGGCGGACGGCAGACGGCTTCAAGGCGGCGCTGGCGGACCGGGAGCACACGGTGCTGGCTTGGCCGTGGGAGCACATGGGCACGAGCCTCGCGTGGCAGGCGACGCGGGCGGGCGAGGCCGACGCGGCGGCTCTCGGCGAGCGGCTCGAGACGCTGGCCGGGGCGTACGCGATCTTCTACCGGGAGCAGCTCGCCGCGGTGCTGGATCTCTGGCGGCAGGTGGCGGCGGGGGTGTACCGGGGCGAGCGGGAGCCGGACCTGCCGGCGATGGGCGCTGAGATGCTGGCGGCCTTCGAAGCGCGGGAGCGGGGGGCGGCCGCCGGCAGCTAGCCGTGCGACGGCCGCCAGATGCGCGGCGGCTTGCCGGTCATCACCTCGCTGAGGCGCGAGACTTCGACGCGGAAGGGGTCGAGCCGGAGGGCGCCGAAGGTGGGGTCGGCCGGGCCGCCAGCCCAGAGCATGCCGGGGTCGTAGCCGAGCGGCGGGGGCGTCGTCTTGAACAGCTCCCAGAGCCACTGCTTCCGTTCGAGGGAGTCATCCCAGCTGGCGCGGCACTCTGCGTAGACCTGCTCGTGCTGCTGGTCCCAGTAGGCGACGGCGACGTACGGGTTGGCGGCGATGTGCTTCGCCTTGAGGGAGCGGGGCGAGGTGGCGATCCAGCCGACGTGGCCGTCCCAGATGGGGTGGAGGATGCGGGAGCGGGGGCGGCCGCGGGTATCGACGGTGGTGACGACGGCCCAGACCACGCGGCGGGTGATGCTATCGAACTCGGGCTGGAGTTCGGCCCAGGTGACGTTCATGCGGAGGGGCCTCCCGGCGGGATGCTGGGCGGACTGTACAAATTTTTGGCTATCGCTGTCGAGGCGCGGGCCGGGCGGCCTTCCGGCGGGGCGGCTCGCGGCGGCGCGGGGGCGGTTCGGCGAGCAGCGAGAGGAGCGCGGGCGGAAGTTCGAGCCCGGGCCGGGGGCCGCCGGCGAGGAGCCAGGCCGCGGCGAGGTGCGCGGCAGCCGGGTCGGCCGCGAGGGCGGGGACGGCAGCGCGGAGCGCGGCAAGCAGCGCCGCGAGCTGGCCGGGCGCGGCGGGCAGGCTGGACGCCGGGACGCCGGCACGTGCGAGCGCGGCCTGCAGCGCGCGGAAGGCGGCCGCATCGGCGGGCTGCCGGAGGGCCTCGCGGAGGAGCCGGGCGAGCGCGGCGAGGTCGGGCGGCTCGCGGAGGAGCTGCTGGTAGGCGGCGCGGGCTTCCGGCGAGAGGGTGACGGCATCGGCGAACGGTGCGGCGGGCGCGGTGGCGCCGGGCGGCGCGCTCGCGAGGCGGGCGAGCGCCTCCCGGGCCTCGGCCGCGCGGGCTTCGAGGCTGCGCTGGAAGGCAGCGAGCGGCAGGTCGGCGGATTCGACGATGCGCACCGCGGGGCGGCTCCTGCCGGGATCGTCGGCCGCGCGCGGGGCGGCCGGAGGGGCAGCGGGGGGACGAGGAGGGGGCGGACGGGGTGCGGTGCCGGTTCGCGGCGGGCGGGCTATAGTTCCGGGCCATGAGTGCGTTCAGCGGTTTCCGGGTGATCGATTTCTGCCAGGGGATTGCGGGGCCGATGGCGACGATGCTGCTCGCCGACTTCGGCGCCGAGGTCATCAAGGTGGAGCCGCCGGGGGGCGACCGGGCGAAAGGACACCCGGGCTACTGGTGCTGGAACCGGAACAAGCGGGTGGTGACCCTCGATCTCCACCAGTTTGAGGGCCTGACTGCCGCTCGGGAGCTCCTTGCCACTGCCGATGCTGCCGTGTTCGACTGGACACCGGGGGAGCTGGAGCGGAGCGGCCTCGACACCGTTTCCGTGCGAGGCACCGACCCCGCCCTGGTGCACGCATGGTTTCCGCCCTACTCCCCCCTCGGGCGCTGGAGCCAGCTGCCGCCGGATGAGGGGCTGCTCGAGGCCGTTTCGGGGGTCGCGTGGCTGCAGATGAGCTACGAGGACCGGCCGACGTACCTCGTCACGCCGCAGGTCCACTACGGGCAGGCGATGCTCGGCGCAGGGGCGATCGCGAGCGCGCTTTACGCGAAGCTGCGGACGGGCCGCGGGCAGGAGCTGATCGTGAGCGGGCTCCACGGGGTGGCGGCGGTGGAGAGCGGGGGCACGATCCGGGCAGGCGAGATGTTCCGGCTGGGCGGCCGCGGCAGCCGGGGCGGGGTGCCGAACTACCGCCTGTACGAATGCGCGGATGGGAAGTGGTTTTTCCTCGGCACGCTGACGCCGCAGTTCTTCTTGAAGGCGCTCGAGGCGACGGACATGCTCCATCTGATGGCGCTCGAGGGCGTGGAGGGCGAATTCACCAACCTGCTGAAGCCGGGCATCAACCAGCAGGTGATCGAGGCGCTGGAGGCGCGGTTCAAGGAGAAGCCGCGGCAGGAGTGGCTCGACATCCTCCACGCGGCGGGCGTGCCGCGCGGGCCGGTGGGCACGATCGATGAGTGGTTCGCGAGCGAGACGGTGCGCGCGAACGGGATGCGGGTGGAGCTGGAGCACGAACAGCTGGGGAAGGTGGTGATGCCGGGCGTGCCGGTGAAGCTGAGCGCGACGCCGGGCGGGGTGCGCCACCTGCCGCAGCCGGCGCGGGCGGAGGAGATCGGGCCGCACGCGCGGGTGCAGGGCGGGAACGCCGCGCCGCAGCCGGGCGGGCCGCTCGCGGGCGTGCGGGTGCTGGACCTCGGCGCATTCATCGCCGGGACGTACGCGCCGACGATCCTCGCGAACTGGGGCGCGGACGTGATCAAGGTGGAGCCGCTGGAGGGCGACCCGTTCCGGACGTACGGGCTCGGCTTCGTGGGCTACAACCGGGGGAAGCGGAGCCTCGCCATCGACCTGAAGCGGCCGGAGGGGCGGGAGGCGTTCTTCGAGCTGGTGAAGGTGAGTGACGTGGTGCTCGACAACTACCGGCTCGGCGTGCGGGAGCGGCTCGGCATCGACTACGCGGCGCTGCGGGCGGTGAACCCCCGCATCATCAGCTGTTCGGTGACGGGCTACGGGCCGGAGGGGCCGCTGGCGCAGGACCCGGGGTTCGACCCGCTGGTGCAGGCGCGGAGCGGGCTGATGGCGCTGCAGGGCGGCGACGATGAGCCGGTCTTCTACCAGATCCCGGTGAACGACACGGCGAGCGCGATGATGGCGGCGTTCGGGGTGGTGGCGGCGCTGGCGGCGCGGGAGGTGACGGGCGAGGGGCAGGAGGTGACGACCTGCCTCGCGAACCAGAGCATCCTGACGCTCTCGGGCGAGGTGACGTGGTACGAGGGGCGGCCGGCGAACCCGAAGGGCGGGCTCGACCTGCTCGGGCTCTCGGCGCTGAACCGGTATTACCGCTGCGCGGACGGCTGGCTGCTCATCGCGGCCGCGAAGCCGGAGCAGTTCCATGCGGTGTGCGCGGCGCTCGGCCACCCGGAATGGGCAGGGGGCTGGCTGGCGGAGCAGGCGCTGCGGGAGCCGGTGACGAGCCCGCTGGCGGAGCGCATCGCGGGGGCACTGGCCGGGATGCCGCGGGCGGAGGCGCTGGACCGGCTGCTGACGCGCGGCGTGCCGGCGGCGCCGGCGCTCTCGGCGGAGGAGCTGTTCGAGGACCCGTGGCTGCACGCCTCGGGCTACTTCGAGGATTTCGACCACCCGGAGCTGGGGCCGATTCGCGGGCCGCGGCTGCTGGGCTGGTTCCCGGAGATGCCGAACGGCTACCCGCGGCGGTCGCCCCTGGTGGGCGAACATTCGGCCGAGGTGCTGCGGGAGTGCGGCTTCGCCGAGGAGCGGATTGCGGCGCTGCTGGCTGCCGGGGTGGTGCGGCAGCGGTAGCGGCGGCTAGCCGGCGGCGCGCTGGGGTTTCGGGCGGGGCTCGGCACCGGCCTGCGCCTGCTGCGGCATGCGGGGCGGCCGCCGGATGCTCCAGCGGCGGAACCGCTCTTCGATCGGCTTGCCAGGTTCGCGCTTCTCGCGCTCGGCGCGGTCGCGGAGGAAGTCCTCGCGCGTGCGGCCGCCGAGCTGGCTGGTGTGGCAGAGGATGGCCGCGATCTTCGTCTCCCAGTAGTCGGTGATGTCGACGGCGTAGTCAGGCTTTTCGGCGCCGGCGAGGAGGACTTCGTTGACCTGGTGGCTTTCGAGGCCTTCGTGCTCGTGGTGCTGGTAGAAGAGGCGGTCGCGGACGATGGGGTAGATGGCGTCCATGGTGGCCTGGCCGACGTTGCGGTGGTCGCGGTGGTTGAAGGTGCCGCGAAAGGCATCCCAGGTGATGACGACGTCGGGCCGGTAGAGGCGGAGGAGGCGGACGATCTGGCCGCGGAGCTCGGCGCTCTCGCTGGTGAAGCCGTCGGGGTAGCCGAGGAAGATGCACTCTTTGACGCCGAGGACGCGGCAGGCTTCGCGCTGCTCTTCTTCGCGGATGGCGGCGAGCTTTTCGGGGTGCATGGCGGGGTCGTGGGTGCCCTTGTCGCCGCTGGTGACGACGACGTAGACGACCTCCCAGCCCTCGGCGCACCACTTCGCGACGGTGCCGGCGCAGAGGAAATCGGCGTCATCGGGGTGGGCCATGATGACCATGGCGCGGCCGGGCCCTTCGATGGGGGACAGGGGTTCGGACTGGAGGAGGGTGGTGGGGTTCGCTTCGGGCTGCTGCTGTTTCTGCTTCTTCTTGGCCGACTTCTTCGCTTTGTCCTTGCTCATGGGGCGTGGGGCTGCTCGCGCGGGGGTGTGGGGGGAACTGTAGCAGAGGACGGCGCGGGGCTCAGCGCTGGGCGGCGGCAGGGCGGACGCGGAGGGCGATCTCGCCCCTGCCGATGGGGCGCTCTTCGACGAGGGCGAGGGAAGCGGCGCCGAGGAGGGGCTGGAGCTCGGCGCTGGCGGGCGATTCGGGCTCGGCGGGGTCGAGGATGAGCCAGGCTTCGCCGCGGGCGACGGAGGTCATCCAGGCGAGGCGGCTGAGCACGGCGGGGTCGAGGTGGGCGCGCTCGGGCCACCAGAGGATGCGGGGCGTCGGCTCGGCGGTGAGGATGGTGCTGGCGAAGGCGGGCCGCGGCTTCATGCGGGAGGCCTCGGCGAGGACCGAATCAGGCGCGGAGACGAGCATGATGGGGCCGTCGGCCGTGGAGAGGCCGAGGTCGGCGAGAGCGCCCATCAGCGGATGAGCTTCCGGCGCTTGGCGGCGGTGCTGCCTTTGCCCTGCCCTCCGCGCTGGGGGGCCGCGCCGAGGGTGCGGATCTCCTGTTCGCTGGGGCCGGTCGGCTTCGCGAGGACGGGCGCAGCCTTCGCGGCCGGCGCGGGCGCGGGGGCCGCGGAGGCGGCACCGTTCGCCTCGGCCGGGGCAGGCGCAGGCGCAGGCTGCTGGACGATGCGCACCTTGAAGATGGTGCGCGCCACCTGCCGGCGGATGTTCTGGACGAGCTGCTGGTACATGTCGTGGCCTTCGCGCTTGAAGGCGACGAGGGGGTCGACCTGGGCGTAGGCCTGGAGGCCGATGCTCTGGCGGAGCTCTTCGATGGCGGTGAGGTGTTCGCGCCAGTGGGTATCGATGGCCTCGAGCAGAAGCCAGTGCTCGACCTTGCGCATGTTCTCTTCGCCGATGGCCTGCTCCATCTGTTCGTAGCGGTCTTCGGCGCGGTCGAGGAGCTCGTCGGTGAGTTCGTCGCCGAGCTCGGCCATCTCTTCGACGGAGGGGAGGTCTTCAGGGAGGAAGATTTCGCGGAGTTCGGAGTGAGCGAGTTCGAGCGATTCGAAATCCTGGGGGTTGACGTTCTCGGTGATGCGCTCGATTTCGCGGAAGAGCATCTCTTCGAGGACGTTCGCGCGGGTATCGACGCCCTGGAGGATTTTGTCGCGCTGGGAGTAGATCTGCTTGCGGTGCTCGTTGATGACGTCGTCGAACTCGACGAGCCGCTTGCGGATATCGAAGTTGTGGCCTTCGACTTTCTGCTGGGCCTGCTCGATCGCTTTGGTGACCATGCGCGATTCGAGGGGCATGTCCTCGGTCATGCCGAGCTTTTGCATCATGCCGGGGACCCAGTCGGGGGCGAAGCGCTTCATGATGTCGTCGCCGAAGGAGACGAAGAAGCGGGAGGAGCCGGGGTCGCCCTGGCGGCCGGCGCGGCCGCGGAGCTGGTTGTCGATGCGGCGGGACTCGTGGCGTTCGGTGCCGATGACGTGGAGACCGCCGAGCTCGGCGACGCCGGGGCCGAGCTTGATGTCGGTGCCGCGGCCGGCCATGTTGGTGGCGATGGTGACGGCGCCGCGCTGGCCGGCGAGGGCGACGATCTGGGCTTCGCGCTCGTGGTGCTTGGCGTTGAGGACTTCGTGGGGGATGCCCTTGCGGGTGAGGAGGCTGGAGAGGTACTCGGATTTCTCGATGGAGGTGGTGCCGACGAGGACGGGCCGGCCGGCGGTGTGGAGCTCTTCGATCTCGGCGACGACGGCGTTGAACTTGGCGCGCTCGTTGATGTAGACGACGTCCGGGTAGTCCTCGCGGATCATCGGCCGGTGGGTGGGGATGACGACGACGTCGAGCCCGTAGATCTTGTGGAACTCTTCGGCCTCGGTTTCGGCGGTGCCGGTCATGCCGGCGAGCTTTTCGTAGAGGCGGAAGAGGTTCTGGAAGGTGATGGTGGCGTAGGTGATGGATTCGCGCTGGATGGGCACGCCTTCTTTGGCTTCGACGGCCTGGTGGATGCCGTGGCTCCAGCGGCGGCCGGGCATGAGGCGGCCGGTGAATTCGTCGACGATGATGATTTCGCCGTCGCGGACGACGTAGTCGCGGTCGATGCGCTTGAGGTATTCGGCATCGAGGGCGGCTTCGAGGTGGCGGGCGAGGCGCGGGTCGCCTTCGAAGATGTTGGCGATGCCGAGGGCGCGCTCGACGCGCTCGATGCCTTCTTCGGTGAGGGCGATGTGCTTCGCCTTGTGGTCGACGATGTAGTCGACATCTTCGCGGAGGCCTTTGACGGCGCGGGCGAATTTGACGTAGGTGGCGCTCGCCTCTTCGGCCTGGCCGCTGATGATGAGCGGGGTGCGCGCTTCGTCGATGAGGATGTTGTCGACCTCGTCGACGATGGCGAAGTAGAGCTCGCGCTGCGCCTTATCGCCCCATTCGCGAACCATGTTGTCGCGCAGGTAGTCGAAGCCGAACTCGTTGTTCGTGCCGTAGGTGATGTCGGCCTGGTAGACCTCTTTGCGGGTGGCCGGGCGGAGGTCCTTGTAGCCGGTGGCGGGGCCTTCGGTCTCGGGCGCGTAGCCGGGTTCGTACATGAAGGAGATGCCGGCGTTCTGGATGACGCCGACGGTCATGCCGAGGGCGTGGTAGACGGGGCCGTACCACGCGGCGTCGCGGCGGGCGAGGTAGTCGTTGACGGTGACGACGTGGACGCCGCGGCGGGCGAGGGCGTTGAGGTAGACGGGGGCGACGGCGGTGAGCGTCTTGCCTTCGCCGGTCTTCATCTCGGCGATGCGGCCTTCGTGGAGGACGATGCCGCCCATGAGCTGCACGTCGTAGGGGCGCTCGCCGACTTTGCGGGCGGCCATTTCGCGGCTGACGGCGAAGGCTTCGGGAAGGATGTCGTCGAGGGTTTCGCCGTCGGCGAGGCGCAGTTCGAACTCGGCGGTCTTCGCCGCGAGGGCCTCATCGGAGAGGGCGGCGATGTCCGGGCCGAGTGCGTTGATGTCGTCGACGATGTGCTGGAGGCGTTTCAGTTCCCGCTCGTTGGAATCGCCGAGGATGCGGTTGAGGAAGCCAAGCTTGGGCATGCTATGCCCAGTGTAGCGCGGATTGGGCAAGGCGCGGCAAGGCGGGGTAACGGGGCGCGCCCAGGCTGAGCCCTGCCGTTCGCTTCAGGGGGCCTGGACGCGCGCGCTGGCCGCTGCGGAGGCGGTTTCGAAGAGCGGCTTCGCGGCCTGCTCGGAGAATTCGAACGCCGGGCCGGGGTACATGCCGATGAAGAGGATGCCGAGGAGGAGGATGGCCGCGAGGCCCCAGAGCACCGGCTGGACCCGGAAGCGGACGGCTTCGCCGACGGGGTCGAAGAGGTACATTTGGCGGATGACCATGAGGTAGTAGTAGAGGCTGATGAAGCTGTTGAGGACGGCGAGCGCGACGATCCAGAGGGTTTCGTCGGTCGTGGCGCCCAGGAGCATGAAGAGCTTGGTGGCGAAGCCGGCGAAGAACGGCAGGCCGGCGAAGGAGAAGAGGGAGGCGGTGATGACGAGGGCGAGGAACGGCTGCGTCTCGGCGAGGCCGCGGAGGCCGGCGATCTCTTCGCTGCCGGTGCGGTTCACGGCCGCGGTGAGGGCGGAGAAGAGCGCGAGCGTGGTGACGATGTAGCCGACGAGGTGGACGAGGAGGCCGCTGGTGGCGTTGAGGCCGACCTGGGCATCGCCGTAGCCGAGGGCGGCGATGCTGATGAGCATGTAGCCGACCTGCCCGATGGAGGAGTAGGCGACGAGGCGCTTGAGGTTCTTTTGCTGGATGGCGATGAGGTTGCCGACCGTCATGGTGATGGCGGCGAGGGCGAGGAAGGCCCAGCGCCAGCTCTCGGCGTCGGTGACGAAGGCCGTGGAGAAAAGCCGGAGGATGAGGGCGAAGCCGGCGGCCTTCGAAAGGGTGGAGAGGAAGGCGGTGATGGGGAGCGGGGCGCCTTCGTAGGCATCGGGCGCCCACATGTGGAAGGGCGCGGCCGAGACTTTGAAGCCGACGCCGGCGAGGATGAGCATCATGCCGACAGCGACGGCCGGGTCGAGCCCGGAATCGCGGCCGGCGAAGGCCTCGGCGATGCCGGCGTACGAGGTGGTGCCGGCGGCGCCGTAGACGAGCGAAAGGCCGTAGAGGAAGAGGGCGCTGGAGAAGGCGCCGAGGAGGATATACTTGAGGGAGGCTTCATTGGAGCGGAGGTCGCGCTTCAGGATGCCGACGAGGACATAGAGGGAGAAGGAGAGGACTTCAAGCGCGAGGTAGGCGGTGAGGAGTTCGGTGGCGCCGGCCATGATCGTCATGGCGGAGCCGGCGATGAGGAGGAGCCCGTAGAACTCGCCCTGGTCGACGCCGCGCTGGCGCTTGAGGAATTCGGCCGACATGAGGGCGACGACGAAGACGATGCCGGCAGCGAGGAGCCGGAAGAAGGCAGTGAAGTCGTCGCTGATGAAGAGGCCCTGGTAGGACTTCGGGTCGCGGTCGAGGAAGGCGAGGCCGGCGGCGAACCAGGCGACGGCGCCGAGGGCGGTGAGGCAGGCGAGGAGGTCCTTCCGGAGCCGCGGTGCGAAGAGCTCGATGGCGATGACGAGCAGGGCGACGCCGCAGGCGATGTATTCGGGGATGAAGAGGGCGTAGTCGCGCATCTTAGCCAGTGACCCCCGGGAGGAGGGTGACGGTGTGGCCGACCCGCTCGGTGAACGGCGCCCACCAGACGCCCATGATGACGATGGAGGCGATGAGCATCGCGCCGGAGAGGCGCTCGAGCGGGGTGAGGTCTTTCAGGTCTTTCCAGTGCGGGTTGAGCGGGCCGAAGAAGACGGTCGCGAACATCCGGAGCATGTAGGCGGCGGCGAGGGCCGCGGCGAAGATGGCGAGGGCGCCGAAGACCGGGTAGGTCCGGAAGGTGCCGACGAAGATGTGGAATTCGGCGGTGAAGCCGGAGAAGCCGGGCAGGCCGACGTTCGCGAGGCCGGCGATGGCGTAGAAGATGACCCAGAGCGGCATGACGCGCCCGAGTCCGCCGAACTCCTTCATGTCGCGCGTATGCGCCTGGTCGTAGAGCGCGCCGATCATGAGGAAGACGAGGGCGGTCATCACCCCGTGGGAGAACATCTGGAGGACGGCGCCGGTGATGCCGATGGTGTTCATGGTGGCGAGGCCCATGAGGACGTAGCCCATGTGGCTGACCGAGCTGTAGCCGGAGATGAGCTTGAAGTCGCGCTGGGTGAGGGCCGCGGTGGCGCCGTAGACGGCGCCGATGGTGCCGAGGACCATGAGCGCCGGCATCCAGAAGGCGGCGCCTTCGGGCAGGAGCTGGATGCCGAGCCGGATGATGCCGAAGGCGCCGAGCTTCATGAGGACGCCGGCGTGCACCATCGAGACGGCAGTGGGGGCGGACATGTGGCCGTCGGGAGACCATGTGTGGAACGGCCAGAGGGCGGCGAGGACGCCGCAGCCGACGACCATGAGCGGGAAGATGACCTTCTGGGCAGTGGCGCTGATGGTGCCGTCCTGGCCGGCGGCCCAGAGCGACGGGAGGTCGAAGGTGCCGATGCCGGCCTGGTGGAAGGTGGCGAAGATGCCGATCCAGATGAGCACCGAGCCGCCGACGAGCATGAGCGTGAGCTTGGCGGCGCCGTACTCCTTCCGGGTGGAGCCCCAGACGCCGATGAGCAGGTAGAGCGGCATGACCGCGAGTTCGTAGAAGAAGAAGAAGAAAAACAGGTCGTAGGCGAAGAAGGTGCCGTAGACGCCGGCGAGGAGAATCCAGTAGAGGATGTAGAAGTCTTTGTTGCGGTATTCGATTTTCCAGCTGGCGAGGGCGCCGGCGAAGGCGACGACGCCGGTGAGGAGCGCCATGAGGGCGGAGATGCCGTCGACGGCGAGGCGGAGGGAGATGCCGCCCGGGCCGAGGAAGGCGACGTTTTCGACCCAGGCCCAGTTGAGGTTCATCTGGGCTTCGGGGCCATCGACCTGGTAGGCGACGAAGATATAGATGGAGAGGGCGGCGAGGATGGCGCCCGTGACGGCGGAGATGTAGCGGACCGCCATCTTCTGGGAGCCGGGGGTGAAGATGAGGATGAGCGCGGCCGCGAGCGGCAGCACGAGTGTGGCAAGGACGACGTAGCCCTGGCCTTCGTCGAAGGTCATGCGTTTAGCCCCTCACCACCAGCCCGGCGAGAGCGAGCCCGATGACGCCGAGGGCGACGGCCATGGCGTAGTTCGGGACGCGGCCGGTCTGGAGATATTTGAGAACACCGCCGGTGAAGCCGGTGATTTGCGCCGAGCCATCGACGCCGGTGTCGTTGACGACGTAGCGGTCGAACCACGAGACGATGTAGCTGAAGCCGAGGACGCCGCGGTCGATCATGCCCTGGTAGAGCTCATCGAAGTAGAACTTCCGGCGGAGCATGTCGTAGAGGCCGGGCTGCCAGTTGGCGAGGGCGGTGGCGCGGCGGAGGTCGTTGCCCCAGTACATCCAGGCGGCGGAGAAGATGCCGACGACGGCCATGGCGAACGAGGCCGCGGCGAAGCCCCACTTCAGCTCGTATTCGTGCGGGCCGTGGTGCGGGAGGAAGATGAACTCGGTGATGCCGCCGGGGAAGCCGAGCGCCTTGCCGACCTCGTGGAAGACCACGAACCCGCTGGTGGCGGCGAGGAAGGCGAGGAAGACGAGCGGCCCGGTCATCACGGGCGGCGTCTCGCGGGCGTGTTCGTAGACGTGCGGGTCGGCGGGCCGGCCCATGAAGGTGCGGATGAAGAGACGGGTGGTGTAGAAGGCGGTGGTGACGGCGCTGATGCCGAGGAGGATGACGGCCCAGGCGCCCCACTTGTGTTCGAGCACCACGAAGATTTCGTCCTTCGACCAGAAGCCGGCGAGCGGCGGGAGGCCGGCAAGGGCGAGCGAACCGATGAGGAAGGTGGTGCCCGTGATCGGCATCTTCCTCCAGAGGCCGCCGAGGCGGTCCATCTCCTGGTTGTGGTGGGTGCCGATGATGACGGAGCCGGCGCCGAGGAAGAGGAGGGCCTTGAAGAAGGCGTGGGTCATGAGGTGGAACATCGCGACGGCCGGCTCGCCGGCGCCGAGGGCGATGAACATGAAGCCGAGCTGGCCAACGGTCGAGTAGGCGAGGACCTTCTTGATATCCGTCTGGGCGAGGGCGATGAAGCCGGTCAGCAGGGCGGTGACCAGGCCGACGATGGTGACGGTGAGGAGCATGCCGTCGGCGATTTCGAACATTGGCAGGAGGCGCGCCGTGAGGTAGACGCCGGCGACGACCATCGTGGCGGCATGGATGAGGGCGGAGACGGGGGTTGGGCCTTCCATGGCGTCGGGGAGCCAGACGTGGAAGGGGACCTGGGCGCTCTTGCCCATGCAGCCGAGGAAGATGAAGGCGAGGGCGGTGAAGAGGTAAGGCTGGCTGAAGTGGCCCTCCTCGGCGAGGTGGATGAGCTCCTGGATGTTGAAGGTGCCGCCTTCCTTCCAGAGGAGGATGATGCCGATGAGGAGGCCGACGTCGCCGACGCGGGTGGTGACGAACGCCTTCTTTGCGGCTTCGGTGGCGGAGCGCTTCTCCCAGTAGAAGCCGATGAGGAGGAAGGAGCAGACGCCGACGAGCTCCCAGGCGATGTAGACGAGGAGGAGGTTATCGGCCATCACCAGCAGGAGCATCGAGGCGACGAAGAGCTGGAGGACGGCGAAGAACCAGTGGTAGCGCGGCTCTCCCTTCATGTAGCCGATGGAGAAGATGTTCACCATCAGGGCGACGGTGACGACGACCGCGAACATCACGATGGTGATGGGGTCGACGTAGATGCCCATGCGGAGGTCGAAGGTGTCGCCGATTTTCGACCACTGGATGTCGTTGACGACGGGGCCGAGCTTGCCGGGCGTATCGAGGAAGTCGGCGAGGACGACGAAGAAGAGGAGGAAGGACGACGCGATGGCGGCGACGCCGAGGTAATCGCCGCCGCGCGGAAGGGCGCGTCCGAAGAGCGCGAGCACCAGAAACACGCCCGCCGGGATAGCGGCGAGCACCCAGGCCTGTTCAGCTCCCATGCGTTGTCCTGGCCCCTTTTACCACTTCATGGTCGCTGCTTCGTCGACGTTCGCGGTCGCGCGGTTCCGGAAGAGCCGGATGACGATGGCGAGCGCGAGGCCGACTTCGGCAGCGGCGACGGTGATGATGAAGACGGCGAAGATGGCGCCGACGATGCGACCGGGGTCGAGGTAGGCGGCGAACGCGACGAAGTTGATGTTCACCGCGTTGAGCATGAGCTCGACGCTCATGAGGATCATCACGGCGTTGCGCCGGGCGAGGACGCCGTAGACGCCGAGAGCGAAGACGATTGCGCTGAGGGCGAGGTAGTTTTCCAGCGGCACCATCGGTCTACTCGCCCTCCTCTTGCCGAGCGACGATGATGGCCCCAACGAGGGCTACCAGCAAGAGGACGGAGGCGAGGATGAAGGGGAGGCCGAAGTCCTCGAAGAGCCGCTGGCTGATGGCTTCGATGGCGATGTTGGTCGGCGATTCGGTGTTGCCGGCCCATTCGGTGCTGAGGGCAGCGACAAGCAGGACGGCGGCGACGCCGATGCCGGCAAGCAGGGCGAAGGGCGCCTGCGGGCCGTTCACCTTCTCGGCGCGGCCGCTCGGGTCGGCCCGCGTCAGCATGAGCGCGAGCAGGACGAGCACGGTGACGGCGCCGCCGTAGATGAGGAACTGTGTGAGGGCGAGGAACTCGACGGTGAGGATGACGAACATCACGCCGACGCCCGCGAGGCTGCCGATGAGGAAGATGGCGGAGTGGATGACGGAGCGGGAGAAGACGACGCCCGCGGAGAGGGCGATGATGCCGAGCGCGAAGAGCCACCAGATGACTTCGGTCGCCATTACTCGATGCCCTCCGGCAGGGTGCCGCCCAGCTCTTTGATGGTCTGGATGACGTCCTCGGGGATGGGTTCGCCTTTTGCGAGCGCTTCGCGGGCGCGGCGCTCGGCGCGCATGCGGCGAGCGCGGACCTTTTCGAAGCTGTTCGGGTCGCCCTTCGGACCGGTGCCGACGCCCGGCGGAGGCGTCCATGCGCCGCCGCCCGAACCGCCGCCAGCGGCCGCGGGGGCCGCCGCGCCGCCGCCCTGGCCGGCGAGGGTCTGCCAGATGCTGCCGCCGGGCGCGAGGTCGCTGCCGAGTTCGTAGAGCGTTTTCGCGAGGTCGTCCGGGATCGGCTCACCCTTCTCGGTCAGCTCCTTGAACTGGCGCTCGGCGCGCATCCGGCGGGCGCGGACCTTTTCGTAGCTGTTCGGGTCGCCCTTCGGGCCGGTGCCGACGCCCGGCGGGAACCGCATCGTGCCATCCGGGTTCGTGCCGGAGAGCGGGGCCGCTGCGGCGCCCGCCCCACCGCCGCCGCCCTGGGCGGCGAGCGTCTGCCAGATGCTGCCGCCGGGGGCGAGGTCGCTGCCGAGTTCGTAGAGCGTTTTTGCGAGGTCGTCCGGGATCGGCTCGCCTTTCTCGGTCAGCTCCTTGAACTGCCGCTCGGCGCGCATCCGGCGGGCGCGGACTTTTTCGTAGCTGTTCGGGTCGCCCTTCGGGCCGGTGCCGACGCCCGGCGGGAACCGCATCGTGCCGTCCGGGTTCGTGCCGGAGAGGACTTCGCCGGCGGGCGCGCCGGCGCCGGCGGCCCCGGGCGCGGGCGCGGCCTGGCCCGGCTTGAGGTTCTTGTAGTACTCGATGCGGTCGAGGATCTCCTGCGGGACGGGTTCGCCGCGGTCGAGGTAGGCTTTTGCCTCGCGCTCGGCGCGCATGCGCTTGGCGCGGATTTTCGATTCGGAGAGGACTTCGCCCTCGCCGGCGGCCGCGGCGGCGCCAGCGCCTGCCCCTGCGGCGGCTGCGGCGGCTTTCGGCTTTTCGGGCTCGCGCTCCTGGATGGCGGCGGGCTCGCCGCGGGCGATGCGCTCGAGCTGGCGCTGGCGGTCTTCGGGCCGGGCGCCGACGAACGAGGGCGGCGGCGGCTCTTCGCCCTTCGCCTTGCGCTCGAGGAGCTCGATGTTGTCCTGCGGGCGGAACGGCCGGGCGAGCTGGCCGGAGCGCGAGACCTTCGTCAGCTCGTCGATGTCCATGTGGAGGTCGCGCCGGTCGTAGACGGCGTGCTCGTGGCCGCTCCACGTGTTGTCCATGACGATGGCTTCGAAGGGGCAGACTTCGACGCAGATGTTGCAGCGCATGCAGCGCGCGTAGTCGATCCAGAATTTCTCGACGATCTTGCGGCGGTTGCTGGTGCCCTCGGCGTACTTCGGGTTGTCCATCATGACCGCCGTCATGCAGTCGACGGGGCAGTTGCGGACGCAGACGTTGCAGCCGGTGCAGAACGGCTCGTCGTGGTCGAAGTCCCAGACGAGGACGGGGAAGGAGCGCTGGCGGACGGGGAGGGCTTTGCGGTCGTCGGGGTATTCGACGGTGACGGGCTTCCGGAGGAAGGTCGAGAAGGTGACGCCGAGCCCTTTGAGGATGCCTTTCATGACGACGACGCTCCGAGGGTGCGGTAGGTGCCGAGGAGGCCTTTGGTGGAGCGGGCGGAGGCGTGCCGGATGATGAGGAAGATGAGGAAGCCGGCGCCGACCGCGCTGGTGAGGGCGAGGATCTCCTGCGGCCAGTCGTAGTAGAGGATGATGCCGTTGACGATGAGCTGCAGGAAGGAGAGTTCGAGAAGCACCTTCCAGCTGAAGTTCATGAGCTGGTCGATGCGGAGGCGGGGCACGGTGGTGCGGATCCAGATGATGACGATGACGATGGCAAGGGCTTTGGTGAAGGTGGTGGCGAGCTGGAGCGCCCAGTGGCTATCGACCCCGAAGGGCCAGGCCCAGCCGCCGAGGAAAACGACGGAGCCGAAGACCGCGAAGCCCCACATCGAGGCGTATTCGGTGAGCTGGAACATGCTCCAGCGGATGCCGGAGTACTCGACGAAGTAGCCGCCGACGATTTCGGATTCGGCGACGGGGATATCGAACGGCGCGCGGTGGAGTTCGGAGAGCATCGCCGTGAAGAAGATGAGGAAGGCGAGCGGCTGGAGGAGGATGTAGGGCCGGTCCTCCTGGAGGGCGGCGATGGTGTTGAGGTTGAGGGTGCCGACGCCGTTGCCCGTATCGGCGCCGGTAATCATGACGACGCAGAGGAGGGAGACGACGAGCGGGATTTCGTAGCTGATCATCTGGGCGGCGGCGCGGACGGCGCCGAGGAGGGCGTATTTGTTGCCCGAGCCGAGGCCCGCCATGAGGATGCCGACGATGTTGAGGCCGAGGACGGCGAAGACGAAGAAGACGCCGAGGGCGAGGTTGCGGACGCCCCAGTTCTCGGCGAAGGGCAGCACCATGAGGGTGAGGAGGACGGGGATGAAGGTGGCGTAGGGCGCGAGTTCGAAGACCCAGCGGTCGGCGTTCTTCGGGCGGATGTCCTCTTTGCCGACGAGCTTGATGGCATCGGCGAAGCCCTGCCAGAGGCCCCACGGGCCGGTGCGCATCGGGCCGAGGCGCTGCTGGAAGCGGGCGACGAGCTTCCGTTCGCCGTAGGTGCTGTAGATGACGAACACCGTCATGACGAGGACGACGATGACGATGCGGATGATGGCGTCGATCCAGGTGGGGAGCCCGAAGAGGGGATCGGCAAAGAGCATCATTTGTCGACCTCGCCGAGCACGATATCGAGGGAGCCGAGGATGATGATGGCGTCGGCGACGTAGGTGCCGATGACCATCTCGCGGAGGGCGGAGAGGTTGCAGAAGGAGGGCGAGCGGAGCTTCATGCGGTAGGGCTTGTTGCCGCCTTTGGCGAGGGCGTAGACGCCGTATTCGCCCTTGGTGCCCTCGGTGCGGACGTAGCATTCGCCGCTGTCGATGCGGAGGGTCTTGGGCAGGTCGGGATTGAGGACGAGTTCGCCCTCCATCTGGGAGAGAGCATCGAGGCACTGCTCGACGATGAGCGTGCTCTGCCAGGCCTCGGCCATACGGACCATGAAGCGGTCGAAGACGTCGCCGTTCGCGCCGGTGGGGATATCGAACTTGAGGTTGGGGTAGACGCTGTACGGTTCGTCCTTGCGGAGGTCGAACTTGAAGCCGGTGGCGCGGAGGCAGGGGCCGGTGAGGCCCCAGGCGATGGCCTGCTCGGGGGTGACGGGGGAGAGGCCGCGGCAGCGTTCGACGAAGATTTCGTTGCCGACGAGGAGGCCGTCGAAGTCTTCGAGGCCCTGGCGGATGGAGCCGAGCAGCCAGCGGACGCGGTCCTGGTAGTTCTCGGGCAGGTCCATCTGGACGCCGCCGGGGCGGAAGTAGGTGGGGAACATGCGGTCGCCGGCGACTTCTTCGAAGAAGTCGTAGATGCGTTCGCGTTCGCGCCAGCCGTAGATGAAGGAGGTGCCGAAGGAGCCGACGTCGGCGCCGAAGGCCCCGAAGAACATGAAGTGGGAGAGGATGCGGGAGAGCTCGACCATCATGACGCGGATGTACTCCGCGCGGAGGGGGACGCTGATGTTGCCGAGCTTTTCGACGGCCATGCAGTAGGCCATTTCGCAGGCCATACCGGCGAGGTAGTCGGTGCGGTCCCACCAGCCCATGGCCTGGCGGTAGTCGTGGTTTTCGGTGAGCTTTTCGAGGCCGCGGTGGAGGTAGCCGATGTAGGGTTCGCAGTCGACGACCTTTTCGCCGTCGACGGTGAGGACCATGCGGAAGACGCCGTGGGTGGCCGGGTGCTGGGGCCCGACGTTGATGGTCATGTCGACGGTTTCGAAGCCGTCGTCGGCGAGGGCGTGGACGCGCTCTTCGGGCCAGATGCTCATGCGGCGTACCTCGGGCTGGCTCGGCGGATGGCGGACATCAGAAGGTGAACCCCGGGGTGGCGTCTTCGATGCCCTGCAGGATCTCGGCTTTCTGGAGCGGGTGGGCCTTCAGGAGCGGGTGGATGCGGACGTCCTCATCGAGGAGGAGGTTCTTGAGGTTGGGGTGGCCATCGAAGACGAGGCCGACCATCTCGGCGGCTTCGCGCTCGTGCCAGTTGGCGGCGGGGTAGAGGTCGGTGATGCTCGGGATGTGGGGGTTGCCCGGCGGGGTGAGGACCGTGACCTGCACGGCCTGCCGGTTCTTGTAGGAGAAGAACTGGTATTTGCAGGCGAGCCCTTCCTCGAGCATGTCGATGCCGACGATGTTGCGGAGGAAGTCGAAGGCGAGGTCCCGATGGTTCTTCAGCTCTTCGACGACGGCGCGGAAGTGCTCCGGCGGGCAATCGATGTTGGCGTCGGTGGCCGTCTGGTTGATGGTGACGAGGAGCTTGCCGAACCGCTGTTCGAGGAGCTTGACGACCTGGTCGATGGGCTTGGGGGCGAGGGACTTGCTCATCCGACCATCCGCCTGTCTTCCATGATTTTCTCCTGCAGGCGCAGGAAGCCATCGAGGAGGGATTCGGGCCGCGGCGGGCAGCCGGGGACGTAGACATCGACGGGGATGATCTTGTCGACGCCCTGGAGGACGCGGTCGTATTCGGTATAGGGGCCGCCGTTCGTGGCGCAGGCACCCATGGAGATGACGTACTTCGGGTTCGGCATCTGCTCGTAGAGGAGCTTGATGGCGGGCGCCATCTTCTTGGTGACGGTGCCGGAGACGATCATGACGTCGCTCTGGCGGGGGCTGGGCCACGGGACGATGCCGAAGCGGTCGAGGTCGTGGTTCGCCATGAAGGTGCCGATCATCTCGATGGCGCAGCAGGCGAGGCCGAAGGTCATCGGCCAGAGGGAGCTCTTGCGGCTGACAGCGAGGAGGACATCGGCGCCGGTCTGGATGACGCCGGGGAGGACGATGCGGTAGGCGGCGCGGGCCTGCGGCAGTTCGACGGGCCGGAGGCGTTCGGGCTCGGCGCCGTAATCGGGGACGTAGGGCGGGACGGTCGCTTCGCTCATTTCCACTCCAGGACGCCGCGTTTCCAGGCGTACACGAGACCGAGGCTGAGGATGCCGATGAAGAGGATCATCTGCCAGAAGATGAATTCAGCGAGCGAGAGGTAGGTGATCGCCCACGGGAAGATGAAGACGGTTTCGACGTCGAAGAGGAGGAAGACGATGGCGATGAGGTAGTAGCGGACGTGGATTTGCGCCCAGTTGCGGCCGATGGGGAGCATGCCGCATTCGTAGGAGATGCCCTTGGCGCGCTCGCGGGCGAAGGGGGCGAGGATGCGGGTGGCGATGAGGGCCGTGAAGACGAGGATGAAGCCCGCGATGGCGGCGATGAGGATGGCGGACCACTGGTCGTAAAAGCTCATAGGGCGCACCGGATGCGGGGGAGCATGGCCACGATGCTACGTGCCGGGGCAGGGCAAGGCGAGGTGGCTGCTGCACTCATCGGCGGCGCGGGCTCCCAGGGCTTGTGCGACGGGCACGGGCTCACGAGAGGCCCCTGCCCGTGCGGTCGTGAAGAAGCACACAAACGATACCTTCGGGGGCAGGGGAGGGCAAGGGGAGGGAAAGGCGGGGGGCGGGAGGCGGGAAGCGGGAACCGGGAGGCGGGAGGCGGGAACCGGGAGGCGGGAGGAGGGAACCGGGAGGCGGGAGGAGGGAACGGGGAACGGGGTGAATTCGAACGCCGGGGTGGGCCTCGCCGGCCCTCCGCGGGGACGGAGCCCCGCGGCTACGGAGTTGGGAGTTGGGGGTTGGGAGGAGGGAACGGGAACCAGGGAACGGGGAACGGGGAACGGGGAACGGGGTGGGAGTATCAACCTTCAACCTTCAACCTTCAACCTTCAACCTCCAACCTTCAACCTTCAACCTCCAACCTCCTATCGCACAGGTGTTCTATACTGGGCGGCCGTGACGGCTGCAGCGGATGGTCTCGGGCGGGCGCGGGCGGTGCTCCGGGAGGTGTTCGGCTACGGGAGCTTCCGGCCGGGACAGGAGGCGGTCATCGCCGACGTGCTGGCGGGGCGGGATGCGCTCGTGGTGATGCCGACGGGCGGGGGCAAGAGCATCTGCTACCAGGTGCCGGCGCTCGTCCTCAGCGAGGGGCTGACGCTGGTGGTTTCGCCGCTGCTCGCGCTGATGAAGGACCAGGTCGACGGCCTCCGCGCGATGGGCGTCGCGGCGGCGGCGATCAATTCGACCCAGGAGACCGAGGCGCAGCGCGCCGTGCTGGCGGCCTGCGCCGAGGGGCGGGTGCGGCTCCTCTACGTCGCGCCGGAGCGGTTCCAGTCGGGCAGCTTCATGGCGGCGCTGCGGGCGATCCGCATCGCGCGGCTGGCGGTCGACGAAGCGCACTGCATCAGCCAGTGGGGGCACGATTTCCGGCCGAGCTACCGCGACCTCGGAGCGGTGCGGGAGCGGCTGGGTTCGCCGCCGACGGTGGCGCTGACGGCGACGGCCGACCCGCTGGTGCGGCAGGACATCGTCGAGCGGCTGCGGCTGCGGGAGCCCGCCATCCACGTAGCAGGGTTCGACCGGCCGAACCTCCGCTTCGAAACGGCGCGCGCGGGGAGCCTCGGAGAGAAGGCGGAGGCCGTGGCCGATGAGCTGGCGCCGCTGCGGGGGGCCTCGGCGATCGTCTACTGCGCGACGCGGAAGCGGACGGAGGACCTCGCGCGGGAGCTGCAGCGGCGGGGCATCCGCTGCGCGGCGTACCACGCGGGGCTGCCGGATAGCGACCGGCGGCGCATCCAGGACGCCTTCGCGCGGGATGCGGTGCGGATCATCGTGGCGACGAACGCGTTCGGGATGGGGATCGACAAGCCGGATGTGCGGCTCGTCATCCACCACGACCTGCCGGATTCGATCGAGTCGTACTACCAGGAGGCGGGGCGGGCCGGGCGGGACGGCGACCCGGCGCGCTGCCTGCTGCTCTTCAGCGCGCGGGACCGGCAGCTGCGCGAGTACTTCATCGAGATGGCGCACCCGAGCGCGGAGCGGGTGATCGAGATCTACCGGGCGCTGGTCGCGGCGGAGGGGCGGCGGGTGCACGTGCGGGACCTGATGAAGGAGGAGGACGAGCCGGGGTTCAACGCGGCGGTGCAGGCGCTCCTCGAATCGGGGCTGGCGGTGAAGCAGGGCTGGACGCTGGCGGCGACGCGGCCGGACGGCGAAGGGGCGATCGACACGGCGATGCTGGAAGCCCACCGCGCGCACTCGTTCCGGAAGCTCGACGCGATGGAGGCGTACGCGACCTCGCGGACCTGCCTGCGGGCGCGGCTGCTGGCGTACTTCGGCGAAGCGCCGCCGGCGGCGTGCGGCAACTGCGGCCCCTGCCTGGCGGGGAGCCGGGGAGCGGCCGCGGAGGAGCGGCCCGCGGCCGAAGAGGCGCTCTTCCAGGAGCTGCGGGGCATCCGGCGGGCGTACGCGGAGGCGGAAGGCGTGCCGCCGTACATCGTGGCCTCGGATGCGGTGCTGCGGGAGATGGCGCGCCGGAAGCCGCGGAACCGGGCCGAGATGCTGGCCGTGCCGGGCATGGGGCGGGTCAAGTTCGAGCGGTACGGCGAGGGGTTTCTCGCGGCGACCCGCGCGGCGGCGCAGGCAGCCCGGCCAGCCCCGGCCGGGCGGTCGCCGCGGCCGGCGATGCGCGATGCGGCAGCGTTCGCGCCGACGGTGCGGGAGACGCTCTCGCTCTACGAGGACGGGCTGCGGGATGTTGGGGAGATGGCGAAGGCGCGGTCGCTGGCGCCGGCGACGATCGTGAGCCACCTCGCGGAGCTGTTGGCTGCCGGGGCGATCCCGTCGCTCGAGGGGCTGGTGGAGCCGGGGAAGGTGGAGCTCGTGCGGGCCGCGGCGGGCGGCGGGCCGATCGGGAGTTTGAAGCCGCTGAAGGAGCGGCTCGGCGACGTCGTGAGTTATGACGAGCTCCATCTCATCCGGGCGTGGCTCTCGCGGGGGTAGGGGAGGAGGGAGGAGGGAGAAGGGAGAAGGGAGAAGGGAGAAGGGAGACGGGAGACGGGAGACGGGAGACGGGAGACGGGAGTTGGGAGTTGGGAGTTGGGAGTTGGGAGTTGGGAGTTGGGAGTTGGGAGAGAGCGTAAAACGGGCTCCAGGGGCGTCAACCTTCCAACCGCATCGCGGACCATCGCGAGCGGGGCGGAGCGGAGGGGTCGTAGTCGCGGGGCTCCGTCCCCGCGGGGCGCCATGCGCCCAACGGATGTCCCGGGAGGCGGGAAGCGGGGGGCGGGTGAATGCGAACGGCGGGGTGGGCCTCGCCGGCCCTCCGCGGGCACGGAGGCCCGCGACTACGGGAGGCGGGAGACGGGAGCAGGGAGGCGGGAGGTGGGAGCCGGGAGGTGGGAGGCGGGAGGCGGGAGCAGGGAGGCGGGAGCAGGGAGGCGGGAGGTGGGAGCCGGGAGGTGGGAGGCGGGAGGGCGGTCGGATTCGACGGCCCGGGTGGGCCTCGCCGGCCCTCCGCGGGCACGGAGGCCCGCGACTACGGGGTTGGGAACGGGGAACGGGGAACGGGGAACGGGGAACGGGGAAGAAGGATAACCGCCAACCGCCAACTCCAACCTCCAACCTCCTCTCCCTTCTCCCTTCTCCCTTCTCCCTCACGCTTCCCGGCGGTACTCCTCGACCATGCGGCGGCGGCGTTCGAGGACATCGGCGAGGGTTTCGCCGAGGGCGGATTCGAGGCGGGCGATGCGCTCGCGGTCGCGGTCGGCCCAGCGGAGGAGGTAGCGCTCGAGGGTGACCGGTTCGCCGGCGAGGCGGCCGGCGCGGGCGAGGTGGCGAGGTTCGAGCGAGCGGACGATGGCGAGGGTGGACTGCCGGTGGAGGGCGAAATCGGCGAGCAGGTGCTCTTTGCGGTCGCGGCTGCGGTGGCGTTCGCGGAGCCAGGCCGCGCGGTCGAGTTCGTGCAGCTCGGGTGCGGGTTCGGCGAGGAGCCGTTCGAGGCCCGGCCGGAGGGCGAGCACCTCCTCATCGCGGAACCAGGCAAGCCAGAGGCGGGGCGACCAGCCCTCCCGGTCGAGGTCGTCGAGCCGGTCGTCGCCGGCCTCGGCGACGAGGTGGGCGAGCACCGTGGGGGTGCTGGCGAGGGCGGCGAGGGCATCGGCGACGGGCGGCGGGAGGCTCATGAGGAGAGGGTAGCAGGAACGGGAGCGGGCGCCGGGCTAGACTGTTCGGTATGGACGAAGGGTTTCGAACGGACGCGCCCCGGGCGTTCCGCGTCGCCGGCGACGGGGTGGAGCTGCAGGCGTACGAGTGGCCCGGCGAGGGGCCGACGGTGTTCTTCGCGCACGCGACGGGTTTCCACGCGCGCTGCTGGGATGCGGTCATCCGGCGGCTCCCGGAGATTCGGGCGATCGCCGTCGACATGCGGGGCCACGGGCTGAGCGACCGGCCGGAGCCGCCCTACCGGTGGTCGCACTTCGGGCGCGACGTGGCGGCGGCGGCGCGGGCGCTCGGGCTCGAGGGCGCGCTCGGCGTCGGGCATTCGAAGGGCGGCCACGCGCTGGTGCGGGCGGCGGCGCTCGAGCGGGGCGCGTTCGGCGCGCTGCTGCTGGTGGACCCGGTCATCGGGCCGCGCGGCTTCCGGCGGGAGATGGCGGAGGATGAGCACTTCGCAGCCCGGCGGCGGAACGAATGGGCCTCACCGGAGGAGATGTTCGAGCGGTTCCGCGGGCGGGAGCCGTTTTCGCGGTGGGACCCGGAGGTGCTGCGCGACTACTGCGCGTACGGGCTCGTGCCGAACCCGGCGGGCGAGGGGTACGTGCTGGCCTGCCCGCCGCGGATCGAGGCGGCGGTGTATGCAGGCGCGTATGCGGACCCGGAGGGTGACGACGTGTACCTCGCCATCGAAGCGGTGCGGGTGCCGGTCCGGGTGCTGCGGGCGCGGCAGCGGGCGGAGGATGCGCCGATGGACATGAGCGGTTCGCCGACGGCGCCGGACCTCGCGCGGCACTTCGCGCAGGGAGAGGATGTGCCGGTGCCGCAGTATTCGCATTTCATCCCGATGGAGGACCCGGGGTTCGTGGCGGCGCAGGTGCGGGAAATGCTCGCGAAGCTGGCGTAACCCGGCGGGGGCGGCCCGGATGGCGCGGGGAGGCTACAATCCGGGCGTGACCGAGCTTTCTGTGGTGATCAGCGGGACGGGCCGGATGGGCCGGCAGGTGGCCGCGGCGGTGCTCGCCGAGCCGGGGATGACGCCGGCGGCGTACATCGACGGGCTTTCGGAACGGGGCGCGATGGACGGCATCCCGGTGTTCCGGGAGGCCGGCGCGGGGCTCGATGAGGCGAAGCCGCACGTCGTGGTCGATTTCACGAACGCGGCGTGGACGCCGGTCATCGCGAAGGCGGCGCTGGAGCGGGGCATCCCGATGGTGATCGGGACGACGGGGCTGCCGGCGGAGTTCATGGGGTGGCTGGAGCGGGAAGCGGCGGCGCGGGGCGTGGGCGTGGTGGTGGCGGCGAACTTCGCCATCAGCGCGGTCCTGATGATGCACTTCGCGAAGCAGGCGGCGCGCTTCTTCGATTCGGCGGAGATCATCGAGCTGCACCACGACGGGAAGGTGGACAGCCCCTCGGGCACGGCGAAGGCGACGGCGGAGGGGATGGTGGCGGCGCGGGGGCGGCCGTTCGAACACCGGGTGCCGGAGACGGAGACCGTCCCCGGCGCGCGGGGGGCGGAGCTGGGCGGGGTGGCGATCCACGCCGTGCGGCTGCCGGGGCTGGTCGCGCACCAGGAGGTCATCTTCGGGGGCCTGGGGCAGGTGCTGACCATCCGGCAGGACAGCCTCGGGCGCGATTCGTTCATGCCGGGCGTGCTGCTGGCGATCCGCGAGGTGGTGGGGCGGAAGGGCCTGGTGGTGGGGCTGGAGCGGCTGCTCGGGCTCGAATGACGGTCAGACCCCGGGCGGGCCGCGGTGGCCGTACGCCTCGGCGGTGTGCAGGCCGAGGCGTTCGCGGGCGAGGGCGGACTGGCGGGCGTTGAAGCGGCGGCGGAGGACGGCGACGACGCGGGCGACCTCCCGGCAGGCCGGGTCCTCGGGGCTGGCGCAGAAGCGGAGCCGGATGATCCAGCCGCCGAAGGGGTCGGCGTCGACCGTCACGAGTTCGGCCGGGACGGCGAGGGCCGCGGTGCCATCGGGGCCGCGCAGTTCGAGGACGAGGTCGTGGACGGCCGCGGGGCGCCGGTCCGCGAGGAGCGCGGCGCCGCGGACGGAGATATCGAGCAGCGAGCCGGCAGCCACGGGGCGGCCGGCCGCGAGCAGCCGGTAAGGCAGGCTGGCCGGGATGCGCGCGACCGCGCGCCGGGCCGCGCCGTCGGAGCGTTCCATATCGACATGATCGTCAGCGAAACTCCCGGGCTGAAGGTCCGGGGCGTCAGTTCACCTGCCGCTCGCGGCCCTGCCAGTAGGGGGCCCGGAGTTCGCGTTTGAGGATCTTGCCGGAGGGGTTCCGGGGGAGCGCCTCGGCGAAGTCGATGGACTTCGGCACCTTGTAGCCGGCGATGCGTTCGCGGGCGAAGGCGATGAGCTCCTCAGGCGTGACCTCGGCGCCGGGCTTCTTGACGACGATGGCTTTCACGGCTTCGCCCCACTTTTCATCGGGGACGCCGATGACGGCGACGTCGGCGACGGCGGGATGGCCGAAGAGGGCGGATTCGACCTCGGCCGGGTACACGTTCTCGCCGCCGGAGACGATCATGTCCTTCACCCGGTCGTGGATGTAGAGGTAGCCGTCTTCGTCGAGGTAGCCCGCGTCGCCGGTGTAGAACCAGCCGTTGCGGATGGCTTTCGCGGTTTCTTCGGGGAGGTTCCAGTAGCCCTTCATCACCTGCTTCGTGCGGCAGATGATTTCGCCGACCTGGCCGACGGGGACGTCGTTGCCCTCGGCATCGACGACGCGGATTTCGACGCCGGCGATGGGGCGGCCGCAGGAGCGCATGCGCTTGTTGCCGTTCGGGTCGTGGTCCTCGGGCGGGAGGTAGGTGACGGCGCCGGTGGTCTCGGTGAGGCCGTAGAGCTGGGCGAAATCGCACTTGAAGGTGGCGATGGAGTTCCGGAGGAGGTCGAGCGGGATGGGCGACGCGCCGTAGGCGATGAACTTGAGGGTGGAGAAGTCGGTCTCCTGCACGCCGGGCGTCTGGAGGAGGAAGAGGAGGACGGCGGGGACGAAGAGGGCGCGGGTGACGCCGTACTGGGGGATGACCTTCAGGATCTCGGGCGGGATGACGTCGCGGAGGATGATGTCCTTCGCGCCGGCGTAGAGGCCGACGATGCCCCAGCCGCTGCCGGCGATGTGGAAGAGCGGCATGCAGACGAGGTTGACGTCGTCGGTGGACCAGCGGGGGCCCCATTCGCGGGTGGCGCCGGGGAGGAGGGCGAAGAAGTTGCCGTTGGTGAGCTGGGCGCCTTTCGGGTGGCCGGTGGTGCCGGAGGTGTACATCTGGATGGCGACATCGTCCTCGGCGACGGGGACGCGGGGGTCCTCGGCGGGCTGGGCGTCGCGCCAGTCGGGGTAGTAGTCCCAGCCGTCGTGGGGCGCATCGATGGCGATGACCTTTTTCACGGTGCGGAGTTCGGGGAGCACCTTTTCGATGACGGGGAAGAAGTCCTGGCCGACGAAGACGACCTCGGCCATGGCGTCGTTGATGACGTAGGCGACTTCGGGCGGAGCGAGGCGCCAGTTGACGGCGACCATGACGTCGTTGGCCTTGGCGGCGCCGAAGAGGACTTCGAAGAAGCGGTCGGAGTTCTTATCGAGGTAGGCGATGCGGGCCTGGGGCTGGAGGCCGGCGGCGATGAGGCCGTTGGCGACGCGGGAGGCCCGCTCATCGAGCTCGCGGTAGGTGGTTTCGCGGCCCTGGTAGACGAGGGCGACGGCGTTGGGCCGCTCGGCGGCGTGGACGCGGGTGATATCGGCGAAGCTGGCGATGTCGATGTTCGCGGTCACGGCGGTGCTCCGGGGAAGCTGCTGGCACGCGATCCTGCCACCCTGCTGGCCGGTTAGCAAGGATACGCACGGCGAAACCGTCCGGGGCGCGGCGGGCCGCCCCGCGGGGAGGCGGGGCGGCCCGGGAGGAAGCGCGGGGGCCGTGAGGTCAGGCGCGGCGGCGGGCGAGGGCGAGGAGGCCGAGGCCGCTGCCGAGGGCGGCGAGGCCGGCGAGGGCGAGGAGCGCCCCGAGCGGCTCACCGCTGGCCGGGCCGGTGCCGGTGGCGGGCGGGCGGGGCGTCGGGCCGAGGATGCCGCCGCTCACGCTCGTCACGGAGGGGCTGGGCGTGGCCGGGGCCGGGGTGGCCGGGGCGGGCGACGGCGAGGGCGAGGGCGTGGCGGTCGGGTTCTCGATCGGCGCGGGCGGCGCCGGGGTCGCCGGCGGCGTCGGCATCGCGAACTCCGGCGGCTGGCAGCGCGGGTCCGCCGGGTCCACGCACGGCGGGTCGAACTCCCGGATGTTCAGGAACTCCACCGTCGCCACGCTCCCCCCTTCCTGCGGCTGCACCTGCTGGCTCACGAACTGCGGCACCCACCCCGGCTGCACTACCTCCGTCACCGTGTAGCTGCACCCGATGGCCGGCGGCAGGCCCGGGAATTCGACCACGCCGTTCGCGTCCGTCGTGCCGGCGAGCGGGCCGACCCCGCAGCCCGTGAGCGTGAACTGCCAGCCCGCGCCCGGCGACGTGAAGCCGATCACGCTCAGCGTCTTCACCACCCGAACGGTGACGGGTTCGACGGGAGCCGCGGGGGCGGCGGCCGGGGGCGGGCTGGGGGTGGCCGTGGGGGTCGGGGTTTCCGTGAGGGGCGGGGTCGGGGTTTCCGTTGGTGCCGCGGTCGGAGTCGCCGTCGGCGTTTCGGTTGGCCCCGGGGTCGGGGTTTCGGTTGGTGTCGGAGTTGGCGTGTCGGTCGGCGTTGGAGTGGGTGTCTCGGTCGGCGTTGGAGTTGGCGTGTCGGTCGGTGTTGGAGTCGGGGTTTCGGTCGGCGTCGGGGTGGGCGATTCGGTTGGTGTTGGAGTCGGTGTTTCGGTTGGTGTTGGGGTGGGCGTTTCGGTTGGCGCTGGAGTGGGTGTTTCGGTTGGCGTTGGAGTCGGGGTTTCGGTTGGCGCTGGAGTGGGTGTTTCGGTTGGTGTGGGGGTGGGCGTTTCGGTGGGCGGCGGGGTCGCGGATTCGTAGCGGACCAGCAGGCAGAGGACGGTGCGCTGCCCGGCCGTCACCTGGGCCGTGGGAGACGAAGCGGAGTAGCTCGAGGCAGCCGCGGGGCATTCGGGGCCCGCGCCGTAGGAGCCGCCCCGCCCAGCCGGTGACGCTCCAGCCGGGTTCGAGCGCGGGCGGGCCGACCGTGTACGCGCCGGGTGCGAGGCCCAGCGGTGCGCCGAACCCGTTCAGGGGCGCCGTCCAGCCGGGCGGGCTCGTCGTTGCGTGCGTGAGGGCGCCGGAGAACGCGGGCGTCCCCGGCGGCGCCGCCGAGGCGGGATCGAGCCGCGCGCCGACGATGAGGACGCCGCCCGTGAAGGTATTGCGGATGCAGATCTTGGCGTTGCCGTTGCCCTGGCTGACCGAGTTGATGGCCGGGTTGATGGAGGTGTTCGTGGCGAAGCCGGACGTTCCGCAGGCTGTGGTGAAAGAGACGGACTTGTAGCCGCCGAGGGTCCAGCCGGACCACGCGGGGAGCGGGTCTTCGACGACGGTGTGGACGAGGTTGATGGGGACGGTGACGTCGCGGGTGCGGCTCGAGGTGGTGAGCGACCAGGCTGCGGTTTGCCCGCTTGCGGGGACGTTCGAGATGGTGCCGGTGAAGGTGCTCTCCGGGGCGATGCCGAAGGAGTCGACGATGACCTTTTCGATGCGGATGGTGCGGGTGGCGGTCTGCGCGCCGGCGAGGGTGAGGACCGCGCCGAGGGCGAGGGCCAGCGCACAGGGGAGAACGAGGATGACGCGGCGCAGGGAGGCATGGGGTGCCACGGGCGCACTCCGGGTGAGGTCCGCTCACGAGCCGGTCCGCCGCTCACGACCCAGCCTGGATGCCCTCCCACGGGGCGCCTGCCCGGAAGCGGCGGGATTGTGGCCGCAGTGGATGAACGGTGTCAAGGGGGGAAGAGGGCGCGTTTACTATAAGTTGGGAGTTACGAGTTGGGAGCCCAGCGGCGGCGAGCCCACAACTCCCTTGCCAGGGGCCAGGGCCCTGGTATCCTGGGCGGCTGGCATGCGTCCTGGAGATATCGTCACTCACGCAGAGATGTGCCAAGCGGAACAGACCGGGATGCTGCAGCGGGGCATGTACTACCGCGAGCCCCCAAACCACGGCGTGATCCTGATGTCGCTTCGGCCGGACGCGCCCTATGCCGACGCCGTCGAACCCGACGGGACGATTTGGTACGAGGGCCACGACGCACCGCGCGCGGCCGACAGACGCCAGACCCGAAGCGGCGTGACCAGCCCAGGACTTCGGCCGCCGGCACCCTGACGCCGAACGGGCAGGTTCGCGGAGGCGGTCGAGCGGTTTCGCCAGGGCAGAAGCGCCCGCCGGCGCGGTTTCACGTCTATGAGAAGCTCCGCGAACGGCGTTTGGACGTTCTTCGTGGCGCTTACCTTCTGACCGACTACCGCTATCGAGTGGTCAGCACGCGAGGGACGGAAGGTGTTCCAGTTCCGGCTGCAGCCGGCCCTCGGAAACGAGCGAGACGGCGATGGATGCCGGAGTCGAGCGACGATGACCAGGCAGCAGAGCGGCGCATCCCTGGGTGGGTTCAGGCAGGAGGTGTACAAACGCGACCGCGGGCGATGCGTGAAGTGCGGGGCGAACAACCGACCTGCACTTCGACCACATCCTTCCGTACTCGAAAGGGGGTTCGAGCCGCGACCCGGACAACATCCAGCTCCTCTGCGCGCGGCACAACCTGGAGAAGGGCGCCAGCTTCGCCGAGTACGGGTCCGGCGCGGACCCGCCCCGCCGGGAAAGGGCGTATAGTTCGGGGCACACGAAGGTTCGGAGGCCCCTGCACCGATGCGTTTCCGCTACGACCCCGACACCGAGGCGTTCCGCGAGGAGGTCCGCCAGTTCATCCGCGAGAACCTGCCGCCGGAGGAGGAGCGCCTCCGCCGCGGCTACGAGGGCGGCTTCCGTTCGAACGAGGAGGAAAAGGACTACACGATGGGCTTCCAGCGGAAGCTCGCGGCCCGCGGCTGGCTCGCGATGGCCTGGCCGAAGGAGTACGGCGGCGGCGGCGCTTCGCACCTGAAGCAGCTCGTCTACAACGAGGAGATGGCCTACGCGCAGGCGCCCGTCGGCAATATGGGCATCGCGTGGGTGGGCCCGAGCCTGATGCTCTACGGGACGGAGGAGCAGAAGCGCACGTTCATCCCCCGCATCGCGCAGGCGCAGGACTGGTGGTGCACGCTCTACAGCGAGCCGGGCGCGGGTTCGGACCTGGCGGCGCTGCAGACACGCGCGGTGAGGGACGGCGACGATTACATCATCAACGGCCAGAAGATCTGGACCTCCGGCGGCCACCTGGCGGACTGGGGCTGGCTGGCCGCGCGGACGGACCCGGATGCGCCGAAGCACAAGGGCATCACGATGTTCATGGTGAACATGAAGAGCCCGGGCATCACGGTCCGGCCGCTCGTCAATATGGCGAACCGGCACGGCTTCAACGAGGTGTTCTTCGAAGACGTGCGGGTGCCGGCGACGCAGGTGGTGGGCGAGGTGAACCGGGGCTGGTACCACATGGCGGTGGCGCTCGATTTCGAACGGTCGGGCATCCAGGCGTACGCGGGCGGCCGGCGATCGGTGGAGCGCCTGGTGGCGCTGGCGAAGGAGCACCCCGCGCTCACGCGGCAGCGGCCCAGCATCCGCCACGAGCTGGCAGAGCGGGCGGTGGAGGTGAACGTGGGGACGTTCCTCGCCTACCGGGTGGCGACGATGCAGGCGAAGGGGCTGGTGCCGAACACGGAGGCCTCGGCCTCGAAGCTGTTCGGGAGCGAGATGAGCCAGCGGATTGCGCTGACGGGGATGCACCTGCTGGGGATGGCCGGGCAGCTCCGCGACGGCAGCCCGCATCAGCTCATCGACCAGGCGACGGCCTACCTGCAGGCGGTCAGCGCGACGATTGCGGCAGGGACGAGCGAGATCCAGCGCGGCATCATCGCGACGCGCGGGCTCGGGCTGCCGCGCGGGTAAGCGGCATGCGCTATCGGCTCATCGCCATCGACCTCGATGGCACGCTGCTCGACCGGGCGGGCGGGCTTTCGCCGCGGACGGCCGCCGCGCTCCGGTCCGCCCACGAGGCGGGCATCGTGGTGGCGCCGGCGACGGCGCGCTGGTACCAGGCGGCCGTTCGCCCGTTCGAAGGGATCGGGCTGGCGGCGGCGGCGATCGCCTCGGCCGGGGCCGACGTGCGCGCGCCCGGCGGCGAACCGGTGGCCCAGCGGCCGCTGCCGGCCGAGTTCGCGCGGTTCGCGGCCGAGCTGTGCGACCGCGCCGGGTGGCCGGCAACGGTGGCGCTGCCGGGCTTCGCCTACCGGCGGGCGAACGAACTCCCGCCCTGGGCGGCGAACGCGCCGGAGTGGCTGCGGCCGGTCACGTCCCTCCGGGATGCCGACCTCACGGGGGCGCTGGCGGTGCTCGCCGAACCGGGCGCCGAAGACCCGCGGCTGGCGGAGCTCCGCGCCTGGTCCGACCGCGTGGAGCTGTTCGACGCGCTGGCGTTCACCGGCGACGGGATGGTGTCGGTGACGGCGAAGGGCGTGGACAAGGGGCACGGGCTGCGGGCGCTGTGCGCCGCGCTCGGCATCGACCCTGCGGAGGCCGTGGCGATCGGCGATTCGGAGGTCGACGTGCCGATGTTCCGCGCGGCGGGGCTCGCGGTGGCGGTGGAGACCGGCACGCCGGGGGCGAAGGCGGCAGCGCAGCAGCTCATCCCCGGCCCGGCGGAGGATGGGGTGGCGGCGTTCCTCGAGGCGATTCTCAGGGGGTAGGGAGGAGGGAGGAGGGAGAAGGGAGGAGGGAACCGGGAGAGGTTGAATTCGGCGATTGGGGTGGGCCTCCCGGCCCTCCGCGGGGACGGAGCCCCGCGGCTACGAAGTTGGGCGTTGGGAGTGTGGAGACGGGAGGAACGGGGAACGGGGAACGGGGAACGGGGAACGGGGAACGGGGAACGGGGAACGGGGAACGGGGAGGGAGGATAACCTCCAACCTCCAACCTCCAACCTCCAACCTCCAACCTCCAACCTCCAACCTCCAACCTCCAACCTCCAACCTCCAACCTCCAACCTCCAACCTCCGCCCCGCCATGGTGCACCCTCGGGGTAGCGGCGTTATGCTGACTCGAGCATTTCGAGGAGTCGGCGCATGGTGCGGCGAGGGGCGTGGCTCGTGCTCGCGGTGCTGGGGATGCTGGCTGCGGCGGCATGTGCCGGGGCGGCTGCGGGGCCGGCCGCAACACCGGCGGCGGGCGACGCGGGCCGCCCCGGCGGTTCGCTCATCCTCGCGACGACGACGAGCACGCAGGACAGCGGCCTGCTCGACGTGCTCGTGCCGCTGTTCGAGGCAGAGACCGGCACGCGGGTGAAGGTCATCGCCGTCGGCTCCGGGGCGGCGCTGGAGATGGGACGCCGGGGTGACGCCGACGCCATCCTGAGCCACGCGCCGGAAGCGGAGGCGCCGCTCGTCGCGTCCGGCGACCTGGTCGAAGGGCGGCGCGTGATGCACAACGACTTCGTGATCGTCGGGCCGCCGTCGGACCCGGCCGGGGTGCGCGGCGCGGGGAGCATCGGCGAGGCGATGCGGCGCATCGCCGCCGCCGGGACGTTCGTGTCGCGGGGCGACAACTCGGGCACGCACGCGAAGGAGCTGGCGCTCTGGCAGGCGGCCGGGCTCGACCCCGCGGCGGTCCGGCGGGAGGAGACGGGGCAGGGGATGGGCGCGACGCTGAACATCGCGGACCAGCGGCGGGCGTACACGCTCACCGACCGCGCGACCTACCTCGCGCTGCGCGGCCGGCTGGAGCTGACCGTGCTGTTCGAAGGCGACGCGGCGCTCCAGAACGTGTACCACGTCTACGTGGTGAACCCGGAGAAGCACCCGGGCGTGAAGGCGGCGCGGGCGCGGGCGTGGGCTGCTTTTCTCGTCTCGGAGGAGGCGCAGCGGGTCATCGCGGCGTTCGGGCGGGACCGGTACGGCGAGCCGCTCTTCTTCGCCGACGCCGCGGCAGGGGCCGGGGAGGGCGGCCGGTGAGCGACCTCTGGGCGGGCGTGCTCGAGGCGCTGCGGCTGGTCGTCACGGGCGACCGCGAGGTGCGGGAGATCGCGCTCCGGACGATCTACGTCTCGGGGGCGGCGACGCTGCTGGCGATGCTCGCGGGGGTGCCCGCCGGGTATGCGCTGGCCCGGCTGCGGTTCCCGGGTCGTACGCTCGTGCTGGGGCTGGTGAACACCGGGATGGGGATGCCGCCGGTGGTGGTGGGGCTGGTCGTGTGGCTGCTGCTCGTGCGGTCCGGGCCGCTGGGCGGGCTGGAGCTGATCTACACGCGCGAGGCGATGATTCTCGCCCAGTTCCTGATCGCGACGCCGCTGGTCATCGGGTTCACGGCGGCGGCGGTGCAGGCGCTGCCGCCGGAGCTGCCGGAGCTGCTGCAGGTGCTGGGCGCGGGACGGGTGCGGCGGCTGTGGCTGCTGGCGCGGGAGGCGCGGCTCGGGCTGCTCGCGGCGGTGATGGCCGGCTTCGGGGGCGTCGTCTCGGAGGTCGGCGCGTCGATGGCCGTCGGCGGCAACCTGCAGGGGCAGACGCGCGTGCTGACGACCGCCATCGTGACCGAAACGAGCCGGGGGAACACCGAGCGGGCGCTGGCGCTCGGCCTCATCCTGCTGGCGCTGGCATTCGCGGTGAACCTCATCCTGACGCGCGCACAGCAGCGGTCCGGCTGATGGAGGTGCGGTTCGAGGACGTCGAGGTCCGCAAGGGCGGGCGGACGGTGCTGGAGGTGCCGGCGCTGACCCTCGGGCGGGCCGCGGCGACGGCGCTGCTCGGCCCGAACGGCGCGGGCAAGACGACGGCGCTGCGGCTGATGGCCGGGCTCGAACGGCCGGCCCGGGGCCGGGTGCTGCTCGATGGCGAGCCGGCCGGGCGGGCCGCGCGGCGCGCAGTCGCGTACGCCTTCCAGCGGGCAGTCTTCCTGCGGGGCACCGTGCGGGAGAACCTCGAGCTGGCGCTCCGCCTGCGCGGCGTGCCGGCGGCGGAGCGGGCGCGGCGCATCGCGCGGGCGGCGGAGGCGTGCGGCATCGGCCACCTCCTCGGGCGCGACGCGCTGCGGCTCTCGGGCGGCGAGGCGCAGCGGGCGAACCTCGCCCGGGCGCTCGCGCTGGAGGCGGGGCTCGTCCTGCTCGACGAGCCGCTGAGCGGGCTGGACGGGCCTGCGCGGGCGGCGCTGCTGGCCGACCTGCCGGGGATGCTCGCCGCGACGCGGGCGACGGTGGTGCTCGTCACCCACGACCGGGACGAGGCGCTGCAGCTGGCGCAGGAGCTCGTGCTGCTCATCGGCGGCCGGCCGGCGGCCTGCGGCCCCGCTGGGGAGGTGTTCCGGCGGCCGCCGACGCGGGAGGCGGCGGCCTTCCTCGGCTATACGCGCTGCGGGCGCGAGGCGATCCGGCCGGGCGCGCTCACCGTCGGCCCGGGCGAGCGGGAGTTCGCGTTCACCGTCGAGCGGGTGGTCGACCTCGGGACGCACCTCGCGGCGGAGGGTCGGATCGGCGGCGCACCGGCGCGGGCGGCGGTCCCGGACGGGGCGCCGCTCCCTGCGCCGGGCAGCGAGGTGACGGTGAGCGCGCCGGCGGCAGCGGTGCTGACCTACCGCGACGACGGCCGGCTGGCGGAGTAGGCTGGAGCGGGATGTGCACCCAGCTGGTCGTCGACGGGGAAGAGATCCCGACCTCGCCGGGCTCGAAGGTGCCGGTGATGCTGCCGTTCAGCGAGCGGACGCCGGCGCGCATCCCGCTTTCGAAGACGGCCTTCGCGCGCGAACTCCACCTCTGGCGGATGAAGGGGAAGCTGCCCTGCGCGAGCGAAGCGGAAGCGTTCGAGGTCGCGAAGCAGAAGGTGACGACGAAGTACGGCGCGGCGCAGGTGATGTGGTTCCACTCGGGGTTCGCGAAGGGGTACATCGCGGGAGTGACACGGTTCGCGGAGCGGAACCCGGATTTCGACCCGGAGCGGAAGGCGAACGAGGAGACGAACCCGTTCTTCCTCTGGTTCGATGCGCCGGAGGGGCTCGTCGTGCCGATCGTGCTGAGCGTGGATACGTACCGGTGGAACCCGAAGAAGCAGGAGGGGCTGCGGGTGGTGGCGAACATCGTGACGCGTGACGCGGGCGTCATCGTTCCGCCGGAGATCCACGGGCGGGAGCCGTACTTCATGCGGGTGGAGGACTGGCTCGGGGATGCGCCGCTGCCGAAGCCGGTTGCGCGCGGGGAAGTGTGAAAATTCGTTGACAGGCGGATCTGCGAACGCGTAGGGTGCGGGCGTATGGATGTTCCCGCGGGCATCCACCGACCGTAACGGCGGCGCCGAAAGGTGCCGCCGTTTGTGCTTCTCGAAGGAGGGGTGAACCATGCAGTCGAGCCTCATCGGCAAGATCGAGAAGGCGAAGGTCTACGCGCAGGAGCGGCACCGGATGCAGGTGGACAACCTGCACGTGGCGTTCCACGGGGAGAACAGCGACCACGAGGTGTCGCTGGTCGACGGGCGGTGGCACTGCAATTGCGACTTCTTCGCGCAGTGGTCGGTGTGCAGCCACACGATGGCGCTGGAGCGGGTCCTGGAGGGGATGGTCCCGCGGCAGGAGCTGCCGGAGCTGGCGGGCGCGTAGCGCAGCCGGGCCGGCGGACGCCTCAGGGGAGGTCGAGCCCCTCGAGGTGGGAGGTGTCGTTGACGGCGCCGAGGGTGACGCGGCCGCTGCGCCCGAAGGTGAGCCGCGTGACGCTGGTGTTGGCGACGGCGAACGCCCAGGTGCGGTCGAGGGGCATGCCGAGCAGCTCGGCGAGGAGGGCGGCGATGGCGTTGCCGTGGGAGACGACGACGAGCCGGCCGCCCTGGTAGCGGTCGACGAGGTCGCGGAGGGCGGCAGCGGTGCGCTCGCGGAGCTGCTGGACGGTTTCGCCGCCAGGCGCGGCCTGGCGGCGGCCGGTGAAGAATTCGCGCAGGAGGTCTGCCTGCGTCTTCGCGATGTCGCTCGCGGGGAGGCCTTCCCATTCGCCGTAGTGCATCTCGCGCAGGCGGGGGTCGGGGACGGGGTCGAGCGGCGAGGGGTGGTGCTCGAGGGCGTGGCGGGCGGTGAGGAGCGCGCGGGTGAGGTCGGAGGCGCCCGCCGCATCGAACTGCTGCCCGCGGAGGCGGAGACCGAGCGCGCGCGCCTGGGCGATGCCGCGCGGCGTCAGGTCGGTCTCGGAGTGGCCGCAGAAGCGGCCTTCGATGTTGCCGTAGGTCTCGGCGTGGCGGATGAGGAGGACCTCGGTGGGCACGAAGGTAAGGATAGGGCGCGCGCGGCTTGCGGGCGTCAGCGGCCTGCGGCGGCCCGCCACTCGGCGGCGGAGGGGACGGCCTTCGTGCCGCGCGCGAGGTCGACGGCGCGGAGGACGGCGGCTTCGACGGCGGCGGCGGTGAGCGCGCCGAGGAGGAGGAGGTCGTCGGGCCGGGCGGGAAGGTCGCCGGAGGAAAGCGCGAACGCGATGTCGCCGTCGCCGCGGGTGTGGGCGGGGACGACGCAGCGGGCGAAGCCGTCGTGGGCGTGGACGGCGAGCCGCTGGAGTTCGTGCGGTTCGAGGCGGGCGTTCGTCGCGACGCAGAGGAGGGTGGTGTTCTCGAGGTCGCCCGGGGCCGCGGTGGCGCTGGCGGCCGCGGCAGGCTGGAGGGCGTCCATGGCGGCGGTGCGGCGCTCGAGGGCGGCGGGGATGGAGAGGATCTCGCCGGGTTCGTCGCCGCGGGGGCCGGCGCGGCATTCGCCGGTCGACGGGTCGCAGATGCTGCCGACGGCGTTCACGACGGCGAGGGCGCCGACCATGAGGCCCCCGGGGGCGGCGAGGCTGGCGGTGCCGAGGCCGCCTTTGAGGGCGCGGTCGGGGCCGAGCAGCTTCGCGACCGTTGCGCCGGTGCCGGCACCCACGGAGCCTTCCGCGACGGCGCCGCGGCGGGCGCGGACGGCGGCGAGGTAGCCCTCCTGCGGGCCCGGGAAGGCGTGAGGGTCGCCGAGGGCGAGGTCGTAGATGACGGCGGCGGAGACGATCGGCACCTTCCGCTTCGCGGTCGGGACGCCGATGTCGTGCTCGGCGCACCAGCGCATCACGCCGTCGGCGGCGGCGAGGCCGAAGGCGCTGCCGCCGGCGAAGAGGACGGCGTGGCAGGTGCGGACGAGGTTGGCGAGGCCGAGGACGTCGGTTTCGCGGGTGCCGGGGGCGCCGCCGCGGGCGTCGACGGCGGCGGCGTGGGCGCCGGGGCAGAGGATGACGGTGCAGCCGGTGGCGGCGCGGCGGTCGGTGTAGTGGCCGACGCGGATGCCGGGGATATCGGTGATGGCGTTGCGGGGCCCAGGCCGCCAGGCGCTCATGCTCAGGAGGGGGGCCTCCCGGCGGTGCGGCGGCTCGCGACGTAGGAGAGGAGGAAGCCGCGGGCGATGCCGGCGAGGTCGGCCGTGAGGTCGGCGAGGGTGGTGGCGCTGGCTTCGTCGGCGCCGAACGAGGACGCCAGCGGGTCCCCCTCGGCGTCGACGCCGGCGAACCAGATGGTCTCGGCGACCTTACGGCGGGCGAGGTCGGGGATGAGGAGCATGGGATTGCCGGTCTCGGCGGCGGCGACGAGCCCGGTGAGGTCGGCGAGGTCGGGCTGGCTGCGGAGGAGGCGAGCCCATTCGAGGGCATCGTCGCCGATGTTCAGGTGACGGATGACCTGCTCGGGGGAGAGGACGGCGACATCCTGCACGAACTGCTTCCACTCGGCGGCGCCGGGGAGGGGTTCGAGCAGGCGGCGGGCGACGGGATGGGTGCGGTCGGCGAGGGCGCGGTAGACGGCGACGAGGCGGCGGCAGGCCTCGGCGAGCTCCTGGGCGATGAGGCCGGCGAGGATGGCGCGGTCGCCGGCCTCGGCGAAGACGAGGCGGCTGAGCGCGGCATCGGCCGCGGCCTCGGGCTTCTTCAGGGCGGAGCGGGCGTAGGCCTCGACGAAATCGAGCTCGGCGAGGCCGCCGGGGTAGGCGGCGGCGCGGGGTGCGGTGGACATGGCGGCATCGTAGGGCATCGGCCGGGCGGGCGGGAGCGGCGGGCTCACGCCGCGGGGCCGCGGGCGCACATGCGGAGGGTGACCTCCCAGAGCATCCGGCAGTTGAGGGTGAAGGCCTCGATGCTGACCCGTTCGTTGTGGCCGTGGACGCCGCGGGCGACCTCGGGGGTGGTGAGGCCGCCGGAGAAGCCGTAGGAGATGATGCCGCGGTTGCGCGTCTCGGCGCTGTCGGTGAAGCCGAGCGTCATGCCGGGGACGACGACGGCGTCCTCGGTGAAGTCGCGGATGACGTCTTCGATGCAGCGGAAGAGTTCGGTGTCGTAGGGGCTCGTATCGGAGGCGCGGACGTGGACCGGTTCGACCCGGACGCGGGGGTCGTCGATGACGCGCTCGAGTTCGGCCTGGAACTCGGCGGGGTCGACGCCGGGGAGGAGGCGGATATCGAGGGTGGCCTCGGCGCGGGCGGGGATGACGTTGTGCTTGATGCCGGCGCGGGCGGTGGTGGTGCTGATGGTGTTGGTGAGCATGGCGCGGATGCGGGGGTCCTCGGCGGCGCGGGCGGCGAGGCCGGCGGGCGTGGGGTCGCCGCGGTAGATGCCGGCCCGCGCGAGGCGGCGGAAGTACTCCTCGAGGACGGGGGCGACGGTGAGCGGCCGCTCCCACTGCTGGATGCGCCAGAGGGCGCGGACGAGCCGGTCGAGGGCGTTGTCGTCGTGGGGGACGGAGCCGTGGCCGGGCATCCCCTCGGCGACGAGGCGGAGCCAGAGGGGGCCTTTCTCGGCGACGGCGATGGAGTAGACGGGCCGTTCGACGCCGAAGAGTTCGGTGGTGCCGCCGCCGCCTTCGTTGATGACGTACTCGGCGTCCATGGTCTCCGGGTGCTCGCGGAGGATGAAGCGCATGCCGTATTCGCTGCCGGCTTCTTCATCGGCCTGGGCGAAGAAGACGACGTCGCGGGCGAGGGGGATGCGGAGCCGGCGGAGGGTGAGGAAGGTCATGAGCTGGGCGATGCCGAGGCCCTTCATATCGAGGGCGCCGCGGCCCCAGATGTAGCCGTCGCGGACGATGCCGGCGAAGGGGTCGACGTCCCAGAATTCGCGCTCGACGGGGACGACGTCGGTGTGGTTGAGGAGCATGAAGGGCCGCTTCGAGCCGTCGCCGGGGAGGACGGCGCGGAGGGAGACGCGGCCGCCGCCGGCGTCGTAGGTCTCGAAGGGGATGCCCTCGGCCTGGAGGAGGTCGCCGAGGAAGGCGCAGGCGAGCGCGTTCGTTGCCGGGCGGGTTCGAGGTGTCGATGCGGATGAAGCGGCAGAGGAGGTCGATCGCCTCGTCGGCGAAGGCGTCCCAGTCGATCGGCGGGGCGGCTTGTGGCGGCATGGGCGGATGGTAGAGGATCGCGGCACGCGCCGCAGGGCGCGGAGACAGCAGCAAACGAACGAAGGATCGGCCCCTGTGGAACGGTACGACGTGATCATCGTGGGCGGCGGCATCGCCGGGAGCGGGCTGGCGACGGTGCTGGCGCGGGCCGGGCGCTCGGTGCTCGTGCTGGAGCGGACGGACGCAGTTCCGCGACGTGGTGCGCGGGGAGTGGATCGCGCCGTGGGGCGTGGTCGAAGCGCGGCGGACGGGCCTCTACGACGTGCTCGCCGGGGTGAGCCAGCACCACCTGCCCTACCACGTGGAGTACGGCGAAGGGATCGACCCCGATGAGGCGGACGCGCAGAAGCTGGACCTCCGCGCGTTCCTGCCGGGCGTGCCGGGGCCGCCGGCGATCGGGCACCCGAACGCCTGCCAGGCGCTGTTCGATGCGGCCGCGGCGGCGGGCGCGGCGGACGGTCCGGGGGGTGACGCGGTTCGAGGTGCGCGCCGGGGCGGCGCCGTCGGTGGCGTGGGAGGCAGGCGGGCAGGCGTTCGAAGCCGCGGCCCGGCTGGTGGTGGGGGCAGATGGGCGGAATTCGCAAGTGCGGAAGCAGCTGGGCATCGAGCTGCACGAGGACGAGCCGCACCACCTCTTCGCGGGCCTGCTGGTGGAGGACGTGCCGGACTGGCCGGAGGAGGTGCAGAGCATGGGGACGGAGGGGAACGTGCAGTACTTCGTCTTCCCGCAGGGCGGCGGGCGGCACCGGCTCTACCTGAGCTACGGCTACGACCAGAAGGGGCGGTTCAGCGGCGAAGGCGCGGCCGAGCGGTTCCTCCAGGCGTTCCGGCTGCCTTCGGTGCCGGGCAGCGCGGCGATTGCGGCAGGGACGATCGCGGGGCCGTGCCATTCGGTGCCGAACCAGAGCACGTGGGTCGATTCGCCCGTGCGCGAAGGGGCGGTGCTGATTGGCGACGCGGCGGGTTTCAACGACCCGATCGTCGGGCAGGGGCTGAGCATCTCGCTGCGGGACGTGCGGGTCGTTGGCGAGCTGCTGCTGGGGAGCGACGACTGGCGGCCGGCGCTGTTCGCGCCGTATGTGGAGGAGCGGGCGGAGCGGATGCGGCGGCTGCGGTTCGCGGCGCGGCTGGACGCGGTCATCCACGCGGAGTTCGGGCCGGAGGCGGCGGCGCGGAAGCTGCGGTTCCGGGAGGCGCGGGCTGAAGAACCCGCTGCTCGGGCTGGCGACGGCGGGGGTGATGGTGGGGCCGGAGCTGGTGCCGGCGGAGGCGTTCACGGACGAGGCGTGGGCGGAGCTGATGGCGGTGTAAGCAGGGGCAGTTGCTGCGAAGATTGGCAGGTTGCATGATGCGCGGGTCATGGGCGACCTCCGGATGGCGGCGTGGCGCGCGTTCCTCGAGGCGCACGCCCGGGTGACGACGCTGCTCGAGGAGGACCTGCAGCGGGAGCGGGGGCTTTCGCTGGCGTGGTACGACGTGCTGGTGCAGCTGGAGGAGGCGGAGGGGCACCGGCTGCGCATGACGGAGCTGGCGCGGCGAGTCGTGATCAGCAAGAGCGGGCTGACGCGGCTGGTGGACCGGATGGTGGAGGCGGGGCTCGTGACGCGCTGCCTCGACGACCAGGACCGGCGGGGCCGCTGGGTGGAGATGACGCCGGCGGGCTTCGAGCGGCTGCGGGACGCGGCGCCCCGCCACCTGCGGGGCGTGCGGCAGTACTTCACGAGCGAGCTGGACGAGCAGAGCGCGGGGGTGCTGGCGCACGTGCTGGGGCGGATTGCGGCGAAGGCCGCGGCCGAGCTGGCAGCGCGGGAGAGCCGGCGGGGGCGGTAGGCGCATCGCCCGTTGGGCCGGCGGGCCGTACGCTCGTGGCGATGCGGCTGACGGTGGAGGCCGAGGGTGCGCCGGTGCAGCGGTTCGTGCCGCCGGGCGATGGGGCCGCGCTGGCCGCGTTCTGCTCGTTCGCGGCGATGCGCGGGTTCGGCGCCGTGCACCCGCTCATCGTGCTCGCCGAGCGGCTGCAGGAGTCCGGGGTGCGCATGGGGCCGCTGACGATGTTCTACGACGAGGCCGCTGAGGACGCGGAGGACCTTGAGAAGCTGGAGCTGGCCTGGCAGGACCGGGCCGGGCTGGCCGAGGCCCTCGCAGGGCTGGCCCGGGCGCTCGAGGCCGACCCGGAGGCGGCGGCGCTCGCGCGGCGCGGCGGGGCGGAGGGGCTCGCCGAGCAGGCGCGGGCCGCGGCGGAGTTCCTCGCGGGGGCCGCCGGCACCCGGGCGCGGATGGTGTACCGGCTATGATGCGGCGCCGGCGGGCTGTCATCGCGGCGCGGGAGCGCTGGCTGACCGGGCGGGGGCGGTGGCTGGCGCAGGCGGCCGGCTCGCAGGCGGGGCAGGCGCTGCTGACGCCGCGCGCGGGCCGGGTGCTCGAGCTGCTGGAGCTCGGGCCGGGGAAGCGCTACCTCGATATCGGCTGCGGGACGGCGGCCTACGCCCACCTGCTGGCGGCGCGCGCGGGCTGCGAGGAGCCGCCGGTCTGCATGGACCTCGCGCTCGGGCCGGGGCCGGTCGACCTCATCGGCTGGCCGGAGAAGCTGCCGTTCCGGGACGCGGTGTTCGACTGCATCACGAGCTTCTACTTCCTGCGGCGGTTCGATGACGACGTGGTGCACGCGTACGCACGGGAGCTGGCGCGGGTGCTGGCGCCGGGCGGGCGGGCGCTCGTGCTCGAGATCGCGCCGGTGGTGAACCCGCTGCTCAACCGGCTCCATGCGAAGCTCGTCTCCGGCGGCTGCCCGGCGGTGGACCTGCGGGGGTGGGGCCGGCTGGCGGCGACCTTCAGCGAGGCGGGGTACGACGCCATCGACCTCGTGAACGCGGGGCCGTTCCTCGTGCCGCCGATTCCGCGGGTCGGGCTGCTGCTGCGGAAAGCGCCGGCCGAAGCGGGCTGAGGCGCCGGGCTACCACCAGAGGATATCGTCGAGGGGGTCATCGTCGGCGCCGTTGGGCGCCGGGTCGCCGTCGGCGGCCCAGAGGTCGGTGCCGAGGTACTTCCAGCCGCCGTCGGCGAAGATGACGAGGATGTTGCCGCGCTGGAGGCGGGAGGCAGCGCGCATCGCGGCGTGGAGGACGGCGCCGGAGGAGATGCCGCCGAAGAGGCCCTCCGCGAGCATGGCGCGGCGGGCGTGGGAGAAGGCGTGGCGGTTGCCGACGAGGATGCGGCCATCGAGGACGGCCTCGTCGAGGATGGGCGGAATGAAGCCGTCGTCGAGCGATTTGAGGCCCTGGACGTGGACGCCGAGGCGGGGTTCGACGCCGAGCACCTGGCAGGCGGGGTTGGCTGCCTTGAGGCGGCGGCCGACGCCGGTGATGGTGCCGCCGGTGCCGATGCCGGCGACGAAGACATCGACGCCGCCGACGGCGGCCATATCGGCGAGGATTTCGCCGGCGGTCCACTCTTCGTGGGCGCGGACGTTCTCCTCGCTGTCGAACTGGCCGAAGTAGTGGGCGCCGGTCTCGGCGGCGATGGCGCGGGCGGCTTCGCGGGCAGATTTGATGCCGGCCTGGCGGGGGACGCGGCGGACGCGGGCCCCGTAGACAGCGAGGAGCTGTTCGATTTCGGGGTAGACGGATTCGGGCACGCAGACCTCGACCGGGTGGCCGAGGAGGCGGCCCCAGAGGGCGAGGGCGACGCCGGTGTTGCCGGTGGAGGCTTCGATGATCGGCTGGCCGGGGGCGAGCTGGCCCGCTGCGCGCGCGGCTTCGAGGATGCGGATGACGATGCGGTCCTTGATGGAGCCCGTCGGGTTCTGGCCTTCGAGCTTGGCAAAGATGCGGACGCCGGGCCGCGGCGAGAGGGAGCGGAGTTCGACGATCGGGGGTACCGCCGGCGAGGGCGCGGATGGAGTCGTAGCGGGGCACGGTTCGATTATGCAGCGAACGGCCCCGGCGGGCTGGCCGGGGCCGCTGCGGTGCAGGCAGGAGCGCGGCGGGCGCTACTCCTCTTCGTAATACTCGAGGCCGAGGTGGGTGATCTGCTCTTCGCCCATGAGCCAGCGGAGGGTGTTCTTCAGCTTGGTCTGCTGGATGAAGAGGTCGTGCTCGGGGTAGACGCTGGGAGCGTGCTGGGGGCTCTTGAAGTAGAAGCTGAGCCACTCCTGGATGCCCTTCATGCCGGCGCGCTGGGCGAGGTCGAAGAAGAGGGCGAGGTCGAGGACGAGCGGGGCGGCGAGGATGGAGTCGCGGCAGAGGAAGTCGATCTTGATCTGCATCGGGTAGCCGAGCCACCCGAAGATGTCGATGTTGTCCCAGCCTTCTTTGTTGTCGCCGCGGGGCGGGTAGTAGTTGATGCGGACCTTGTGGTAGATGTTGCCGTAGAGCTGGGGGTAGAGGTCGGGCTGGAGGATGTATTCGAGGACGCCGAGCTTCGATTCCTCCTTGGTCTTGAAGCTTTCGGGGTCATCGAGGACTTCGCCGTCGCGGTTGCCGAGGATGTTGGTGGAGTACCAGCCGGCGACGCCGAGCATGCGGGCCTTGAGCATGGGCGCGATGACCGTCTTGACGAGGGTCTGGCCGGTCTTGAAGTCCTTGCCGCCGATGGGGACGCCGCGGTCGTTGGCGAGTTTGACGAGGGCGGGGATATCGACGGTGAGGTTGGGGGCGCCGTTGGCGAAGGGGACGCCCTCCATGAGGGCGGCGTAGCCGTAGATCATGGAGGGGGCGATGGCGTCGGAGTTGGCTTCGAGGGCGGCTTCGAAGGCTTCGAGGTTGGCGTGCTCGGCCGACTGCTCCATGAAGACTTCGGTGGAGGCGCACCAGACCATGACGAGGCGGTCGCAGCCGTTGCGGGCTTTGAAGTCGCGGATGTCCTGCCGGATGGCTTCGGCGAGGGCCATCTTGGTGGGGGCGGACTTCACGTTGGTGCCGTGGAGGCGCTTCACGTAGCGCTGGTCGAAGACGGCGGGCATCGGTTCGATGCCGCGGAGGAAGTCGGCGATGGGGTCGAGGTGCTCGTGGCGGTCGAGGACGCCGGCTTTGAGGGCGGCTTCGTAGGCGTTGTCGGGGATCGGGTCCCACGCGCCGAAGACGAGGTCCTCGAGGTTGGCGAGGGGGACGAACTCTTTGATGAGCGGGGAGCGCTTTTCGGTGCGCTTGCCGAGGCGGATGGTGCCCATCTGGGTGAGGGAGCCGATGGGGAGGGCGCCGCGGGAGCGGGCGTTTTCGACGCCGGCGATGAAGGTGGTGGCGACGGCGCCGAGGCCGACGAGGAGGACGCCGAGTTTGCCGGAGGCAGGCTCGATGGTCCGGGGCTGGGGCTGGACGAAATCTTTGGGTTCCAGGATGACACCTCGCTGGCGGGCGAGCGACATGAGGGCGCCGTGCCATTGGGCCGGGATGCGCCCCGTCTTCGCCCAGTGTTGGACGGTGCTCTGGCGCCTGCCGAGGAGGGCGGCGAGGGCGCTCTGGCCGCCGAACCGGCGGATGATCCGTTCGGCGGGGTTGAGCTGGTCGTCCACGCCTGCCAGCGTACCGAAATTTTCGTTAGCGGTCGAGGAACGAACGGCCCCGGTAGCTGGGCCGGGTCGGCCGCGGCGGGTTCATCAGCGGCTGGACAGGATGCGTATGATCGGGACGGCGGCAGGGAATGCCGCACCGAAGGAGGGACAGGATGGCACTCGCACGGTTCATGGCTTCGACGGCGGGGCGGCTGCTCCGCATCGCCCTGGGCATCGCGCTCATCATCATCGGGCTGCTGGTCGGCGGCCCGGCCGGCTGGGTGATCGCGATCATCGGGCTGGTGCCGATTGCCGCCGGGGCGGCGAACGTCTGCCTCATCGGGCCGGTGATCGGCGCGCCGTTCAAGGGGTCGGAGGCGCGCCGGTAGCGGCCGGGCTCAGCGGTCGTTGATGCGGGCGAGGAACGCGAGGTATTCGTCGCGGCGGCCGGCGAGCGCGGCGAGCAGCAGCCCGAGCAGGACGAACGGGAGCCGGAGGGCCGAGACCAGCAGCAGCGCGAGGAGGGGGCCGAACAGGACCCACGCGGCGACGTAGATGAGGGAGCCGTTCCAGATCACCCAGGCGAGGCCCCCGACCCAGAGGATGACGAGCAGACAGCCGCTGAGGATCTGGGCGATGCCGGCGATCCAGGCGGCGACTGCGAGGACGGCGTCGCGCATGCGCGTCCCCCGGATGACGGGCCGCGCGGGCCCGGGATGCGGGGCGAGCATGGCGGACGGCTGCGACAGCTGACGTCGCGGCGCGGCGGCGCGAAGGTCAGAGGCCGAGCGGTTCGCGCAGGTCGGCGAGGTGGGCGAGGACGCGGTCGGGGAGGGCGGGGGCATCGTCGCCGAGTTCGAGGCGGTCGCGGTGGATCCAGGCGGCGTGGATGCCGGCCCGGCGCGCGCCGCCGATATCGGCGTAGAGGTTGTCGCCGATGTGCCAGGCTTCTTCGGGCCGGGCGCCGGTGCGTTCGAGGGCGTGGGCGAAGACGGCCGGGTCGGGCTTGCCGCGGCCGAATTCGCCTTCGATGACGATGACGTCGAAGTGCTCTTCGATGGGGAAGCGGCTGAGCTTCCAGCGCTGCATCTCGGCGGGGCCGTTGGTGAGGAGGGCGAGCCGGAATCCGGCCGCCCGGAGGCGCTGGAGGGTTTCGAGGCTGTCGTCGAAGAGGCGCATGCGGGCGGCCTGCTCGTCCCAGTAGCGGTCGGCGAGGCGGGGCGCGGCGGCCGGGTCGAGGCCGAGCCGTTCGAGGGCGAGGGCGACGTTGTGCCGGCGGGCGTCGTGGAGGCGGGTGCGCCAGTGCTCGACGGCGGCTTCGTCCTTCCAGAAGCTGATGAGCTGGTCGCGGATGGCCTGCTGCAGGGACCCGGGTTCGATGCCGAGTTCCGGGGCGAAGGCGGCGCAGGTCGACTGCCAGGCTTCCTGCACGCCGCCGGAGGTATCGAGCAGCGTATCGTCGAGGTCGAAGAAGATGGCGCGGGGGGTCACGATCCCATCGTAGGCGCCGCGCGGGCGGGGTGTCGACGCGCGCCGGCTCAGCCGCCGCTGGCGATGACGGCGGCCTCCCACGCCTCGGGCGCGAAGGGGCGGCCGGCCGGCGGTTCGTGGCGGGCGAAGCGGGCGCGGGCGGCATCGTAGACGTCGGCGATGCGGAGGCCGACGGTGCTCCAGCGGAAGCGCTCGACGCTGGCGCGGGCGGCGCGGCCGAAGTTGGCGCGCAGTTCGGGGTTGGCGAGGAGGACGTCGAGCTTCTCGGTGAACGGCTCGGGGCAGCGCCAGGGGATGAGGTAGCCGGTGACGCCGTCGATGACGGTGGACTGGAGGCCGCCGACGCGGGAGGCGACGACCGGCGTGCCGCAGGCCATGGCTTCGACGGCGACGAGGCCGAAGCTTTCGTAGAAGCTCGGCACGACGCAGACATCGGCGGCGCTGTAGTAGCGGGGGAGTTCGGCGTGGTCGACGGCGCCGGTGAAGTGGAGGCGGCCGGCGATGCCGAGGCGGGCGGCCTGGGCTTCGAGCTCGGCGCGGAGGGGCGCGGCGCGGTCGTCGCCGCCGACGATGAGGAGGAGGGCGTCGCGGCGTTCGAGGCCGGCGACGGCATCGAGGAGGATTTCGAGCCCTTTGAGCTTTTCGAGGCGGCCGACCCAGAGGAGGACGGGGCGGTCGAGCGGGAGGCCGAGGCTGGCGCGGCATTCCTCCCGGGAAAGCGGCTGGAAGAGGTCGAGGTCGATGCCGCAGGGGACGGTGTGCATGCGGGCGGGGTCGGCGCCGTAGTAGCGCTGGAGGAGGAGGCGTTCGTGGTCGCTCGCGGTGACGATGGCGTCGGCGCGGCGGGCGATGGTGCGCTCGTGGCGGATGCGGAGGGTGGGTTCGGCCTCGCCGAAGCGGGCGCGGTTTTTCACTTCGCCGAGAGTGTGGAACATGACGACGTGGGGCAGGCGGAGGCGGCGGGCGAGGATGGTGCCGGCCCAGCCGGATTGCCAGTAGTGGGAGTGGATGAGGTCGTAGCCGGGGGCGTCGCAGGCGAAGGCGTGGAGGTTGCGGACGAACTCGGGGAGGTGGCCGATGATGGCTTCTTTTTCGATGGGGGCGGGCGGGCCGGCATCGATGCGGACGAGGCGGAGGCGGGGCGCGATGGGCTCGACGGCGGGCAGGAGGCCGTCGCGGCGGGTGAAGATGTCGACGTCGTAGCCGAGGCCGGCGAGCTCGCGGGAGAGTTCGAGGACGTAGACGTTCATGCCCCCGGTTTCGCGGCCGCCGAGGGGCGCGAGGGGGCTGGTGTGGGCTGAGACCATGGCGATGCGCATGCACGGACCATTGTGCCGGATCGGGGGCGGGTGCGGGTGGTATGCGTTGCTGTGCGAACACCTGTGCGCAACAATGCCCGGGCACAGGAGGCTCAGATGTCGAATGCCACGGTCCGCGCGCGGCTGTCGGACGGCCTGTTCCCTTCGGAAGTCGCGGCGATCATCGAGGATATCGACGGGCAGCAGATCGGCTTCATCGCCTCGGCTGACCTCGTTGTCGACCGCCACAACGAGAGCGGGCGGGTGACGGTTCGCGTGCTCGAGAAGCGGGGCGACCACGCGCTCATCGAAATCCCCGGCGACGTCTACGGGGCGGTGCGGTATGCGGTCGTTCCGCTGAGCAGCCTCTCCAACGAGCGGACAGGGTGATTCTCAGCGACGCCGCGATCATCGAGGCCCTCCGTGAGGGCCGCCTGGTCATCGAGCCGCAACCTGCGCTCCCATCTCCGAACAGCGCGGGGGCGTTCGACCCGACATCAGTGAATCTGCGGCTCGGGCGCGTGCTCCGCGTGCCTGCGAAGGACGTCAGCGTCACGTTCGACCCGACCGTCGGCCGCGTTGCCGCGACGCTGGACCGGCTCTACGACCGGGTCGAGATCGCGGACGAAGGGTTCGTGCTCGACCCGGGCCGGTTCGTGCTGGGGATGACTGAGGAGCTGGTCCGTCTCCCGCTGCCGCCCGAACTCCCGCCGGAGGCGAGGGCGCTGGGCTGCCTCGCGGCGCGGGTCAAGGGGAAGAGTTCGCTCGCCCGCCTGGGGCTGCTCATTCACTTCACTGCGCCGACCATCCACGCCGGATTTCGCGGCACGATCGCGCTCGAGATGATGAATCTCGGGCCGGCAGGCATCCGCCTCCGGGCAGGGATGCCGATCTGCCAGCTGATCCTCGAGCCGGTGGTCGGGGTCCCACTCGGCGCCGGGGGCCAGTTTCTCGGGCAGGCGGACCCCGCGGGCCGGCCGTAGTTTTCGACGGGAGGTGTGCGATGCAGCCGTTCAGGGTTGGGCTTTGCCAGGTGCCGGCGCACCCGCTGGAGCGCGCGGAGGAGAACTGGGCCGCCATCGTGGAGGCGCTCGATGAGGCCGGCCGCCAGGGCGCGCAGCTCGTCGGCCTGCCGGAGTGCTCTTACCCGGCCTACTACGTTCGCGACGAGCGGCCGTACGACCGGCCCGGGGTGCGGCCGTTCGCCGAGGTGACGGCCACGCTGGCGGCGAAGTGCCGCCAGTGGGGCTACTGGCTGGCGGCGGGGCTCGCCGTGCCGCACGCAGACGGCAGCCTGACGAACAGCGGGCTCGTCTTCGACCCCACCGGGGAGATTCGCGGGCGGTACGACAAGAGCTTCCTCTGGCACTTCGATGCGCGCTGGTTCCGGCGCGGGCAGGCGTTCCCGGTGTGGGATGCGGGGTTCGCGCGGTTCGGCATCCTCATCTGCGCGGATGCGCGCCAGCCGGAGGTCGCGCGGGCGCTGGCGGCGAACGGGGCCGAGGTGATCCTCGACCTCACGGCGTGGGTCTCGTGGGGGCGGACGATGGCGGAGCTTTCGACCACCCAGTGCGAGTACCTCGTGCCGGTGCGGGCGTTCGAGAACGGCGTCTGGATCGCGGCCGCGGACAAGTTCGGCCCGGAGGGCACGTCGCTGGTGTACGCCGGGCGGTCGTCGGTCTACGACCCGGCGGGGGTGACGCGGTTCTGCGCGCCGGCGGACAGCGGGGCGGTGGTGACGTTCGACATCGAGCCGATGGCGGTCGAGCGGCCCCGCCGGCGGCCAGGGCTCTACGGGCGGCTGGTGGAGCCGACGGCCGGGCTGCCGGTGATGCAGGCGCTGGCGGAGCCGGTGGTGCCGGCGCAGCTGAGCCGGCGGGTGGCCGCAGCGCCGTCGTGGCCGGCGTGGGACGCCGACGGTCTGCTCGCGCTCTACCTCGACCAGCGGGAGCAGGACGCCGACCTCATCGTTGCCGGCGGCGTCCCGGCGCCGGCGGGCTGGGAGGCGGTGCTGCCCCGGCTGGAGGCGGCAGTCCGGGAGCGGGGCGGGGGCCTGCTCTTCGGCGCCCGGGAAGATGGGACGCGGCCGCGCGACCTCGCGGTGTTGATCACGCCGGGCGGGACGGTCGTCCACACGGCCTCACACGGGCGGGGCATCGAAACGGGCGAATCGCTGCCGCCGGTGGTGGAGACGCCGGCGGGCCGGGTCGGCATCCTCTGCGGCGAGGAGGGGTTCGTGCCCGAAGTGGCGCGGATTCTCATGCTCGAAGGGGCCGAAGTGCTGGCGTGGACGGCCTTCGCGGAGGAGCCGATGACGGAGCGGATCGCGCGGGCGCGGAGCGACGAGAACCGGGTCTACACGGTCGTCGCCGGGCCGGAGACGGCGATCGTCACCGCGCCGAACGGCGCGCCGCTGACCATCGCGCCGTACGGGAGCGGGCTCGCGATGGCCGCGCAGGTGAACCCGGCGATGGCGCGCTGGAAGGACATGGCGCCGGGCACGAACGCGCTCCTCGACCGCATCCCGGGGGCGTACGGGGATTTGGTGAGGGAGTAGGGAGTAGGGAGGAGGGAGGAGGGAGGAGGGAGAGGGAGAAAGGGAACGGGGAACGGGGAACGAGGAACGGGGAGGGAGAATAACCTCCAACCTCCAACCTCCAACCTCTACCGGAAGCCGGCGGCGATGGCGAGGACGTTGGCGACGTACTGTTCGGTCTCGTCGAAGATGCCGTACTGCTCGATGCTCCACCAGCCCTGGTAGTAGAAGGCGAGCGCGGTTTCGACGTCGTAGCCGGCCTGCCAGAGCATGTGGGCGAAGATGGCGGTGCCGAGCCGGATGTTGTCGGCGGGGTCGGTGCGCCAGTTCACGGCATCGGGGGCGAGGTACTCGAGCCCCCATTCGGCGGTGGCGGGCATGATCTGCATGATGCCGACGGCGCCGGCGGAGCTGACCATCGCCTGGTTCCAGCCGCTTTCGAGCCAGGCCAGCCCGAGGAGGAGGGGCGGCCAGATGCCGTACTCGGCCGCGGCCTGGCGGAGCAGGGCTTCGACCGCGGGCCGGGTCCAGCTGGCCGTCGCCGGGGCGCGGTCCGGCACGGGGAGCGTGAGCAGCTGGCCGGCGAAGATGCGGTCGCGGTCGCCGATGCCGTTCGCCTCGGCGATGGCGTGGACGGTGGTCCCGTGGGCGAGGGCGATGGAGGAGAGGGTATCGCCGGGCTGGACGAGGTAGAGCCGCTCGCGCGGCGGGGCGACGGCGCCGCCCGGGCGGCGGGACGGCGGGCGATGATTCGGCGATGGTGAGCACCTGGCCGGCGAAGATGAGGTCCGGGTTGGCGATGCCGTTGGCGGCCGCGAGCCGGTCGAGGTCGACGCCGTGGCGGAGGGCGATCGCGGAGAGCGTATCGCCGGGCTGGACTTCGTAGGTGAGGGCGTGGGCGAACGCGGCGGGCGCAGCGACGGCTGCCGCAAGCGCGCCGAGGAGCGCGCGGCGGAGGATGCGCGGCCGGTTCGCCGCCGCCTGCGGGGTGAGCGGCAGCATAGGGCATTGATATTCGCCCAATCGTTATGACGATGGCAAGTGGCGCGCCGGGCGCGTCTTTACCGGAGCGGGCCCGTCGGCACGGGGTTCGCGCGGTCGAGGACGCCCTGGAAGCGCTGCTGGACGGCCTGCCAGATGTACTCCTGCATCGGGAAGATGTAGAAGGTGTCGGTCTTGATGGCCTCGACGACCTGGGCGGCGACTTCGGCCGGGGGGAAGCCCTGGCGGAGGAGCTGCTCGACCATGGCGCGGCCCTGCTGGACCTGGGCGGGGAGCTGCGAGCGGTCGCGGGCGGGGCCGAACTCGGCGGGCCGGTTCCGCTCGGCGTCGAGGATGTTCGTGTTCACCCAGCCGGGGCACAAGACGGAGGCGGAGAGCGGCAGATTCATGAGCTTGAACTGCTTGTAGAGGCCTTCGGTGAGGCAGACGACGGCGTGCTTCGAGATGGAGTAGGCATCGGCGCCGGTGAGCAGGCCGGCAGCGGAGGCGGTATTGACGATGTGGCCTTCTTCGCCACCGGCGATCATGCGGGGGACGAAGGCGCGGATGCCGCGGAGGACGCCGTGGAAGTTGACGCCGAAGACCCAGTCGAAGTCGGCCTGGGGAGCTTCCCAGATGGGGAGGCCGGCGCCGCCGGAGACGCCGGCGTTGTTGCACAGGATGTGGACGGCGCCGAAGGTGCGGTAGGCGGCCTCGGCGAGGGCTTCGACGTCGGCGTCGGAGAGGACGCTGGCGCGGACGGCGAGGGTGCGGGCGCCTCGTTCGCGGAGGCCGGCCTCGGCGATGGCGAGCGGCTCGGCTTCGATGTCGGCGAGGACGACGGCGGCGCCTTCTTCGGCGAACCGGGTGGCGAGCGCGAGGCCGATGCCGCTCGCGGCACCGGTAACGACGGCGACTTTGCCCTCCAGGCTCTGCATGGGCGAATCTCCTTCGGGTTTGGCGAAGGACTCTACGGGAGGCGGGAAGGGGCGGCAAGGGAGGGCGGAAGGGACGGGGCGGGAAAGGGAGGAATGACGTGGCGGAGAGGGTGGGATTCGAACCCACGGTACCTTGCGGTACACACGCTTTCCAGGCGTGCCTGATCGTCCACTCCAGCACCTCTCCGCGCGGGCAGGCGGTGGACCCGGCCTTTGATGGTAACAGGTTGCGGCGTGTGCGCCTCGGGCGCGGGGCGGGCTGCGGGGTTCGTCGGGGGTTTACGCGGGGGTTACCTGCTGGTCATTTGCCGCCGGAGCGGGCATGATGCGAGGCATGGCAGGAAAAGCCCCGCTCCTGCTGGCCGCGTTCCTCTTCGGGATCGGCGCGAGCGGCCTCTTCCTCCTCACGTTCGCCGAACGGGCGGCGTGGGGCCCGTTCCAGCCCCGCGTGGCGCCGCCGCCCCCGCAGCGGGTCATCGTCATCGACGCTGGCACGCCGTTTACGCCCCCCTCACTCGATGAGCTGTTCACGAGCGGCTTCGACGGCCGCGCGGAGGCGCTGGCCGCGGCCTCGCCGGCTGCCGGCCCCGGGAACGGCAGCGGCGCTTCGGCAGCAGGGCAGCCGACGGCAACGCCGACGCCCATCCCGCCGATCCGCATCCACGGGGTGGCCGCCGGCGACGGCGTTTCCGCGGCGGGCGCGACGCCGACGCCACCGCCGCCGGTGCGCATCGTCAACGTCGCCACCGGCGGGGGCGATGACGCGACTCCCGCGCCCGGCGAGGGCGGGGAGTAGCCGCGCAGGCGGAGCCGCCGCCGGGGTAGACTGCGCCGCATGGCCCTCGAGAACGTTCGCGCGCTCGTCTTCGATGTCTTCGGCACGGTGGTCGACTGGCGCTCGTCGGTGATGCGCGAGCTCGCATCTGCGGGCGCGCGCCATGGGGTCGAGGCGGACTGGGGCGCGTTCGCCGATGCGTGGCGGTACGAGGGGTACCTCGGCGGCATCGCGAAGGTGAACCGGGGCGAGTGGCCGTTCATGACGACGGACGAGCTGCACCGGCGAAAACTCGAGGAGCTGCTGCCGCAATACGGGCTCGGCGGGATGTCGGCGGAGGAGCGGGACGACCTGAACCGGGCGTGGCACCGGCTGGACCCGTGGCCGGACAGCGTGCCCGGGCTCTGGCGGCTGAAGCAGCGGTTCGTGATTTCGACGCTTTCGAACGGGAACGTGGCGCTGCTGGTGGCGATGGCGAAGCGGGCCGGCCTCCCGTGGGACTGCGTGCTGGGGGCGGACGTGCTGGGGGCGTTCAAGCCGAAGCCGGAAGCGTACCTCGCGGGGGCGCGGATCCTCGGGCTCGAACCGGGGCAGGTGATGCTCGTGGCAGCCCACAAGGCAGACCTCCGGGCGGCACAGGCCGCGGGCCTCCGGGCGGCGTTCATCCCCCGCCCAAAGGAGGCCGGCCCGAACGTGCAAACGGATCTCTCGCCGGACCCGGCGTTCGATATCAACGCCGGGGATTTCCTCGAGCTTGCGCGGGTGATGGGGGTGTAGGGGGGAGGAGGGAGGAGGGAGGAGGGAGAAGGGAGAAGGGAGAAGGGAGAAGGGAGGAGGGAGAAGGGCGGAAGGGAGTAAGGGAGAGAGGGAGAAAGGGAGAAGGGGAGAAGGTGGAACGGGGAACGGGGAACGGGGAGGGAGTATCAACCTCCAACCTCCAACCGTAGCCGCGGGGCTCCGTCCCCGCGGGGCGCCATGCGCCCAACGGGTCGTTCGGGAGGCGGGAGACGGGAAGCGGGAAGCGGGAGACGGGAACCGGGAGGCGGGAAGCGGGAAGCGGGAGACGGGAACCGGATGAATTCGAAGGCCGGGGTGGGCCTCGCCGGCCCTCCGCGGGCACGGAGGCCCGCGGCTACGGAGTTGGGAGTTGGGAGTTGGGAGTTGGGAGTTGGGAGTTGGGAGTTGGGAGTTGGGAGTTGGGAGTTGGGAAGGAGTGTGCGGCTGCGCGCTCGGGCGTCAACCTCCAACCTCCAACCTCCAACCTCCAACCTCCAACCTCCAACCTCCAACCTCCAACCTTCAACCTCCAACCTCCGGGGCGGGGAACGGGGGCGGGGCGGGCGGGGGCTACGGGAGCCAGCGGGGGACGTCGCCGCCGGCGGGAAGCGGGGTCCGCTGGCCGGTTTCGAGGTCGAGGACGATGGTGGTGAACTGCTGCGCCGTTTGCACGGTGTAGACGATGGCGCGGCCGCCGGGGGCGAGGTCCCAGTGCAGGACGAGGTCGGTGCCCGCGGCGAGGGCGATGGCGCGCAGCTGTCGCCCATCGCGGACGCTTTCGAGCAGGAGGTCGGTGCCGGTGCGCTGGGGGCCGATGACGCGCCGGAGGGTGGCGACGGTCTCGGCATCGAGGAAGCGGGGCGCGGAGCGGATCTCGCCTTCGCGGCCGAGGGTGAGGTCGATGGCGCCGTCGAGGCTCACGACGCGGACGGGCTGGGGCGGGAGGGCGCCGCTGGCCGAGCGGGGCACGCTTTCGAACGCAACGATGCGGGAATCGGGCGACCACGCGGCGGCGCCGCCGCGCGGCTGGCCGAGGTCGCGCCGCTCGCCGGTGGCGAGGTTGACCACGATGAGCCGGGCGTCGCTCGGCGAGACGTAGGCGAGGTGCTGGCCATCGGGCGACCAGCCGGGGTAAAGCGACGGCAGCCCTTCGGGGTCGAGCGTGGTAACGAATTCGCCGCTGAGGCGGACGAGCCAGGCGCGCGGCACGCCTTCGCCGCCGCCCGGGAGTTCATCGCGGCGGACGACGGCGAGGGTGGCGCCATCTGGCGACCAGGCGACACCGCCGATGTTGATGGCGGGGTCGAAGACCAGCGACCGGCCGGCGCCGTCGCTCACCTGCACGAGGGCGAGGCTGCCGCGGCCGTCGGCATCGGCGGCGACGACGGCGACCTGCGCGCCATCGGGCGAGACGGCGTAGTCGATGATGCGGGGCGCGCGGGCGAGGATGCGCGGCTCCTGCCCGCCGCGGAGTTCGACGAGGCGCTCTTCGGCCCGGCCGGGGGCGACCTGGATGACGGCGACGCCGGGTTCGCGGACGGTGAAGCGGTGTTCGAACGGTTCGCGCAGGGGTTCGCCGGCGCGGCCGAGGCTGCCGGGGGCGAGCCGGACGGTGTACTGGCCGGGTTCGAGGACGGCCGCCGGGAGGAAGACGAGCGTCCGGCCGCGCCAGCGGATGGCGCCCTCGAGGGGCGGTTCGAAGGAGAGCGCGGCCTCGACGGCCTCGCGGGAAGGTTCGCGGTCGAACGTGAGCGTGATTTCGCGCAGGGTGACGGGGGCCGGGACGGCGGCATCCGGCTGGGCGAGGACGACCTGGACCCGGCGCTGGTCGCCGAGGAGGAAGACGGCGGCGAGCACGCCGAGGACGATGGCCGTCACGGCGCCGAACGCGGCGAGGGCGGGGCGTTCGTCACGGATAAATGTACGGATTTTGCGGCGCCTCGATGGGGGTGACGGCGGCGGCGAGCACGACGGGCTCGCCATCCGGGCCGATACCGACGCGCCCTTCGACGCGGACCCACTGGTCGTTCGTGAGCGCCCCGGCATCTTTCCATGCGACGGGCAGGGTGAACCCCTGCGCATCGGCGATACAGCAGGCGACGACGAAGCGGGCGACGCGGAGGCGGTCGGGCGGGTCGTCGGGCTTGCGGAAGACGAAGCCGATGACGTCGACCGGCTGGCCGGCGATGGCAGCCGGGTCGGCGGTTTCGAACTCGTAGGCCCACTGGTAGATGTTGCGGCGGGCCGGGTCGGCGGCGCTGGCGGAGGCGCCGAACTGACGGGCAGCGGTCGCCGCGAGGTCGAGGTTCGTCGAGGCGAGCGGGCGGGGGGTGTAGGCGGCGCCGAGGAGGAGCGGGAGGCCGATGAAGGCGGCCGCGAGCCCGCCGGCGAGGGTGGGCCGGGCGCCGTCGCGCCGGCCGCGGCGGAGGGCATCGGCGAGGGTCCACGCCCCGAGCAGGAGGAGGCCGGCGGCGGTGACCCAGAGCACGGGGACGTACCAGCCCTGCACGATGTTGCGGGCGCTGCCATCGGCGAGGCGCCACGCGATGAGGAGGCCGAGGGCGGCCGCCGCGCCGCCGAACGCGAGCCGCCTCACCATGCCCGCAGCTCCGCGATGGCGGCCCCGGCGAACGCCACCTGCGCGCAGATGACCACGAGCAGGACGACGGCCGGGCCGGAGAAGAGGCGCAGGTACATCGGGATCGATTTCAGGTTGACGAGCGGGCCGAACACGAGGAAGCCGAGCGCCGGCCCGAGCCCGATGGCGCCGCCCAGGCCGGCCACGACGAAGGCATCGACGCTGGAGCAGATGCTGAGGAGGAAGGCGAGGAACATCATCGCGGCGATGGAAAGGAAGACGCCGCGGGCGGAGAGGAACTCCTCCTGGTCGGCGAAGACCTGGATGGCGGCGGCGAGGGCAGCGCCGACGACGAGGAACTGGAAGAGCTCGAAGAACTCTTCGAGGATGCGCGGCGCCCAGGTCGAAGGGCCGGCGGGCGCATGGCCTTCGGCGCCGGGGGCATCGGACGCGGCATCGAGCGGCAGGGCGATGTCGCGCCGCAGCCGGGAGACGACGATGGCGACCGCGACGGCGGCGAGGACGGTCAGGAGGAGCCGCAGGATGACCAGCTCGGCGCTGCGGAAGGCGAGCCAGGTGGTGACGATGACGATGGGGTTGATGACCGGGGCGGCGACGAGGAAGGCGAGGGCGAATTCGCGCCGGCCGGCGAGCGCGAGCCGGTGGGCGAGCGGCCGGTTGCCGCAGTCGCACATGGGGAGGACGAGGCCGGCCGAGGCGCCGGCGGCGACGGCAGCCGCGGGGTTGCGGAGCGCGGCCGTGGCGAGGACCCGTTCGACGAGCGGCCCGGCGACGACGGAGATGACGACCCCCGCGAGGAGGAACGGCGTCGCCTCGAAGAGGAGCGCGAGGAAGATGTTGGCGAAGTCGCTCACGGGGACATGGTAGCGGGAGCGGGGAGATGGGAGTTGGGAGATGGGAGTTGGGAGATGGGAGGCGGGAACCGGGAGGCGGGAGGCGGGAGGCGGGAGGCGGGAACCGGGAGGCGGGAGGCGGGAGGCGGGAAGCGGGAAGCGGGAGGCGGGAAGCGGGAAGCGGAAAGCGGGAGGCGGGAGGCGGGAACCGGGAAGCGGGAAGCGGGAACGGGGAAGCGGGAACGGGGAACGAGGGCCGGGGAGAGAGGATAACCTCCAACCTCCAACCTCCAACCTCCAACCTCCAACCTCCAACCTCCAACCTCCAACCTCCAACCTCCAACCTCCAACCTCCAACCTCGCCGCCCCCTTGGCGCCCTCCACCGTCTCGGCTAGAGTCCGCGGCATGCCGACGGCTGCGGGTTCGCCGGGTGCGGCTGCGACGTACGAGACCGACGTGCTGGTGGTCGGCGGGGGCATCGCGGGACTTTCGGCGGCGGTGGCGGCGCGGCAGGCAGGCGCGCGCGTGATCCTCATCGAGAAGGCGCCGCGTGAGCACCGGGGCGGCAACACCCGCTTCGCCGATGCGCAGATGCGGTTCCCCCACGAGCCGGACGAGTTCGGCCGCCGCGGCTACACGGCCGACGAGATGTTCGACGACCTGATGCGGATTTCGCGCGGCCGGGCGAATCCCGACCTCGTGCGGACGCTCTGCGACAACGCGGCGGATGCGGCGGAGTGGCTGACGGGGCTGGGGCTCGCATGGAAGCCGGGCTACCCGCACACGGCGGGCTACCGGCGCAGCCCGAAAGCGGGCGGGCAGGGGCTGGTGGACCTGCTCTACCGGCGGCTGGACGGGCTCGGCGGCATCGTCAGCTACGAGACGGCCGCGCTCGACCTGCTGCTCCACCCTTCGGGCGCCGTCGCCGGCGTGCGCGCGCGGGGGCCGGAGGGCGTCATCGACCTCGAGGCGCGGGGCGGGACGGTGCTGGCCTGCGGCGGCTTCCAGGCGAACGTCGAGATGCGGGTGCGCTACCTGGGGCGGTTCGCCGACGGGCTCATCCTCCGCGGGAGCCGGTACAACACGGGCGAGGGGCTGCTGATGGCGATCGCGGCCGGGGCGCGGCCGGCGGGCCAGTGGGGCGATTACCACTCGGCGGTGCTCGATGCGCGCTCGCCCCGCATCGAATGCGGCGTCACGGCGCTCTACAACTACCAGATGGGCATCTTCGTCGATCGCGAGGGGCGGCGGTTCCTCGACGAGGGCGAGGACTTCCGCGACCACACGTACGTGAAGTTTTCGAAGCAGATCATCGAGCAGGCGGGCGGCGAGGCGTGGTGCATCTTCGACCAGCAGGCGTACGGCCGGGAGGAGTTCGGGCGGGCATGGCGGCCGGTCGGGCCGCCGCTCGAATCGGCGACGCTGGAGGGGCTGGCGCGGCAGATGGGCGTGCCGGCGGAGAACCTGCTCGAGACCGTGGCGGCCTTCAACGCGGCGGTGCAGCCCGGGGAGTACGACCTCGACCGGCTGGACGGGAAGCGGACGGCCGGGATTTGGCCGCCGAAGAGCAACTGGGCGCTGCCGATCGCTGCGCCGCCGTACCTCGCGGTCCCGGTGACGGGCGGGATCACGTTCACCTTCGGCGGGCTGGCGTGCGATACCTTCGCGCGGGTGCTGGATACGCGGGGCCAGCCGATGCCCGGCCTCTACGCGGCGGGCGAGCCGATGGGGGAGCTGTTCTATTACAACTACCCGGGCGCGTCGTCGGTCATCCGGGGGTGTGTCTTCGGGCGAATTGCGGGGGCGCACGCGGCGGCGCGGGCGGCGGCCGGCTGAGGCGCACCTGTTGCCGGCGGGCGGGCGGCCGATATTCGAAGCATGAAGCACCTGTGGATGTGGGCGTTCTGCGCGCCGGCGCTGCTGCTGGCGGCGGCCTGCCTCGCGGCCGGCTGGCAGGGCGCGTTCGAACCGCCGCTGGCGTGGACGGGCGCGGCGTTCTTCGGCGTCATCGCCGAGGTGGCGTCGCGGCTCGCCCGGCGCGCGCGGCAGCGGGAGCAGAAGAAGCAGGCGGCCATCGAGGCGCTGGCCGCGACGGCGCTCCTGCGCGAACAGCTGCGTTCGGCCCACCAGCATCGCCGGGCGGCCTGAGGCGGCGGCGGGCTCCTTCCCCGCGGCGCCCCGGACGGCTACGCTACGCGGCGATGACGAAGCCGGGGTGGACGTTCCTCACGAACCACGGGCACGTGCTCCTCTGCATCGCGAACGACCCCGGCATCCGCCTGCGCGACGTGGCGGAACGGGTCGGCATCACCGAGCGGGCGGCGCAGCGGATCGTGGCCGACCTCGTGGAGGCCGGGTACATCACCCGGAAGCGGGTCGGCCGGCGGAACATCTACGAGATTCACCCGGAGCGGCCGCTCCGGCACCCGGTGGAGCAGGCGCACTCGGTGGGCGAGCTGTTCCGGCTCATCGAGCCGCCGGGGCAGGGGGAGGATGCAGGGCGCTGACCGCGCGCGGCGGGGATTGCGGGAGGCGGGAACCGGGAGGCGGGAAGCGGGAACCGGGAACCGGGAGGCGGGAGGCGGGAAGCGGGAGACGGGAGGCGGGAGGCGGGAACCGGGAGACGGGAACCGGGAAGCGGGAGACGGGAAGCGGGAACCGGGAGGCGGGAGGCGGGAACGGGGAGACGGGGAGCGTGCGTGAATTCGGAGGTTCGGGTGGGCCTTGCCGGCCCTCCGCGGGCACGGAGGCCCGCGGCTACGGGGGTGGGAACCGGGAGACGGGAACCGGGAAGCGGGAGACGGGTGAATTCGACGGTTCGGGTGGGCCTTGCCGGCCCTCAGCGGGCACGGAGGCCCGCGACTACGGAGTTGCGAGTTCCGGCGACCGAGGTTGTCTCCCTCTCTCCCTTACTCCCTTTCTCCCTTACTCCCTTTCTCCCTTACTCCCTTTCTCCCTTTCTCCCGTCTCCCGTCTCCCGTCTCCCGGTTCCCGGTTCCCGGCTGACTGCGCGGTAGGGCGGGGGTTGCGAGAATACGGGACGATGACGCACCTGCCGCCGCCCGAGGAGAAGGCCCGCACCGTGCGGGCGATGTTCGACCGGATTTCGCCGACGTACGACCGGGTGAACCGGCTGATGACGTTCGGGGCGGACCAGCGCTGGCGGCTGGCGCTGGTGGAGCGGCTCGCGGTGAGCCCGGCGGACACGGTGCTGGACCTCGCCTGCGGGACGGGCGATTTCGCGGAGCTGTGCCGGGCGCGCGGCGCGCTCGCCGTCGGGCTCGATTTCAGCCGCGGGATGCTGGAGCGGGCGGCGGCGCGCTCGGGCGAGACGTCGGCGTGGGTACAGGGCGATGCGCTCCGGCTGCCGTTCCGGGATGGCGCGTTCACCGTGGCCGTTTCGGGCTTCGCGCTGCGGAACTTCGCGAGCATCCCGCCGGTGCTGGCGGAGCTGGCGCGGGTGCTGGAGCCGGGCGGCCGCCTCGGGCTGCTCGAGGTGGACCGGCCGCGCAACCCGCTCATCGCGCTCGGGCACCGGGCGTACTTCGAACGGGCGGTGCCGGTCCTCGGCGGGCTGCTGGCGGACCGCGACGCCTACCGCTACCTGCCGGCCTCGGCGGCCTACCTGCCGGGCGAGGCGGAGATGGTGGCGATGCTGCGCGAGGCGGGCTTCCACCACATCCGGAAGCGGCGGCCGATGCTCGGCGCGATCCAGTCGATCACGGCGGAGCGGCGATGACGGCCGCGGCGGCGGCATCCCGGCCCGGGCGGCTGCAGGCGTGGCGGATGGCCGCGCGGCCGCCCACGCTGCCGGCGGCGGCGGCGCCCGTGGCGGTCGGCACCGCGCTCGCCATCCGCGACGACGCGTTCGCGCTGCTGCCGGCGCTGGCCGCGCTCTTCGGCGCGCTCTGCCTGCAGGTGGGCGCGAACTTCGCGAACGACGTCTTCGACCACGAGAAAGGGGCCGATACGGCGGAGCGGCTGGGGCCGCCGCGGGCGAGCCAGCTCGGGCTCCTCACGCCGCGCGAGCTGAAATCCGGGATGGCCGCGGCCTTCGGGCTCGCGATGCTCGCCGGCCTCTACCTCGCGTGGGTGGGCGGCTGGCCGATCGTCGCCATCGGCCTCGCGAGCATCGCGGCGGCCGTCATCTACACGGGCGGGCCGTGGCCCATCGGCTACCACGCACTGGGCGACCTCTTCACCTTCGTGTTCTTCGGCCTCGTGGCGGTGATGGGGACGTACTACGTGCAGGCGGGGGCCGTGACGTGGTTCAGCTTCGCGGCGGCGGTGCCGGTCGGGGCGACGGTCACGATGATCCTCGTGGTCAACAACCTGCGGGACATCCCGACGGACCGGCGGGCGGGCAAGACGACGCTGGGCGTGGTGCTGGGCGAGCGGGGGACGCGCTGGTGGTTCGCGGCGCTGCTGGCGCTGGCACTGGCGGTGCCCGCGGGGGCGACGGTCACCGGGGCGGCGCCGCTCGGGGCGGTGGCCGCGGCCGCGGCGGGGGTGCTCGCGTGGCCGCTGCTCCGGCAGGTGCTCGGCGGGACGGGCGGCCGCGCGCTGAACCCGGTGCTGAAGGGCACGGCCCGGTTCGCGCTCTGGCACGCCTTGCTCTGGGCGGCAGCCCTCGCGTTCCAGCCCTGAGCGCCGGCGGGCGGGTTCGCGTCTTTACAATAGAGGGCGGGGCCGCGCCGATTCGGCCCCGAGAACCGCGCGGAGGTGCGCACGATGCCGAACGCTGAACCCCAGGCGAAGACCCCGGCGCAGCAGGCCGCGCTCTCCGGCGCCGAGCGGACGACCGAGGGCCTGCTGACGGCGCAGGATGCGCTGCTGCGGGCGCTCCGCCGGCCGCAGCCGGGCCGGGAGCGCGACTGGGCGGCGCTCGTCGGGCAGGAGCTGGCGCTCGTAGCCGCGGCGCTCCGGGACCACCGGCTCGAAGTAGAGGGTGCCGAAGGGCTGTACGCCGAAATCCTGCGCGATGCGCCGTGGACGCAGCCGCGGCTGCGGCAGCTCGGCGCGCAGCTGCGCCGGCTCGAAGCCGAGGCCGCGGACCTGCAGGTGGAGGTGCGCCGGGTGGAAGACGGCGACCTGCAGGCGCTGCCCGCCATCCGGCACGATGCCGAGCGGATGCTCGCCGGGGTTCGCGACCTGCTCTCGAAAGAGGCCGACCTCATCTACGAGCGGTTCGAACAGCCGCCGGCGGCCGACTAGCCGGCATCGGCCGGGGCGCTGCCGGCCTTCCACGCGGCGGCGGGCGCCGGGGCGGCGCCCCGCCCGGGGGCGAACGGCGCCGCGCGCTCCTCGGCGAGGGCCTTCGCCACCGTACCGTCGATGCGGCGGAGCGACCCGCTGGCGAGGAGCATGGCGAGCGAGAGCGCCACCGTCACGAGCGAGGCGATGGCGACTGCGGCGGGCGCGCCGAGCGCCTCGGCGAGGGCGCTCACCGGCACGGTGCCGAGCGGCGTGAGCCCGAAGGTCATCATCATGATGCTCATCACGCGGCCCCGGACCTCGTCTGGGATGAGCACCTGGATGAGCGTGTTCACGGTGGTGGTGAAGGCGCTGGCGAAGACATCGGCGGCGAACACGAGCGGGATGGCGAGCAGGAACCACGGACTGAGCGAGAAGAGCAGCAGGCTGCCGGCGAAGGCGAGGAGCGTGCTCATCATCAGGCGGAGCTTGCGCGGGGATTCGCTGGCGAAGGCGACCCAGAACGAGCCCGCGATGCCGCCGAGCCCGGCCGCGGCCTGGAGCACGCCGAGCCCGCCGGCCCCCACGCGCCAGGTGTCATCGGCGAAAACGACGAGGAGGGCCTGGAACGGCATCGCGAGGAGGATGGGGATGACCGAGAGGATGAGGAGGGCGCGGACCGGCGGGTCGGTCGAGACGTAGCGGAGGCCGCCGACCAGCTCCGAAAGGACCGGGCGCCGGCCGGCGCCCTCGCCGGGCGGCGATGCGCTCACGTGGGCCATGGCGAAGAAGGCGAGCGCGTAGAGCGTGACGGCCATCGCGTAGACCCAGCGGACCCCGAAGACGGCGATGATGAGGCCGGCGAAGACGGGGCCGACCACCCGCGCGGCGTTCATGCCGCCCATCTGGAGCGCCATGGCGCTCGCCATCCCCTGCCGGCCGACGATGCTGGCCACGATCGCCTGCCGCGCCGGCATGATGAACGGGAACGTGCAGCCCATCACGAAGACGACGGCGAGGAGGTGCCAGAACTCGAGCCGGCCGAGGACGAGGAGGGCGAACACCGCGAGCTCGGAGGTGACGAGCACCGCCTGGCCCGTCATGATGAGCCGGCGCTTCTCGACGCGGTCGGCGATGACGCCGCCGAACGGCGAGACGAGCAGCATTGGGATGGCGACGACGAGGTTGATGAGGCCGAGCGCGAATTCGCTGCCGGTGAGGCGGTAGGCGAGCACGGAGCGGACGATGAACTGGCCGTTCATCGCGAAGAAGAAGGCGATGTTGGAAGCGAAGAGCCAGCGGAACTGCTGGTGCTGGAGGGAGGCGAACGGGCCGCGCCCCTGCGCCGGTTCGGCGGGGAGTTCGAGCATCCCGTTAGCGTAGCACGAACGATTGCGGCCGGCGCCGGGCGGCAGGCGCGCGCGTATACTTCGCGCCACAACCACTACCCCCGGGAGGCGACCCGTGGAGTTCCGTCATCTTGGCCGTTCGGGCCTCGAGGTGTCGCTCGTCGGCCTCGGCTGCAACAACTTCGGCATACGGTGCGATTTCGAACAATCGAAGGCGGTGGTGCACCGCGCGCTCGACCTCGGCATCACGCTCTTCGATACGGCGGACGTCTACGGCGGGGGCGGCCGCTCGGAGGAGTTCCTTGGCAAGATCCTCAAGGGCCACCGGGAGAAGGTGGTCATCGCGACGAAGTTCGGGATGAAGATGGGCGAGGGGCCGCACCGGATGGGCGCCTCGCGGAAGTACATCATGCAGGCGGTGGAAGATTCGCTGCGGCGGCTGGATACGGACTACATCGACCTCTACCAGGTGCACCGGCCGGACCCGCACACGCCGATCGAGGAGACGCTGCGGGCGCTGGATGACCTGGTGCGGCAGGGGAAGGTGCGGTACATCGGGCATTCGAACTTCGCGGGCTGGCAGACGGCGGAGGCGCACTTCGCGGCCCAGCGGCTGAACGTGACGCCGTTCATCTCGGCGCAGAACGAGTACAACCTGCTGGACCGGCGAATCGAACAGGAGCTCGTGCCGGCCTGCAACGCCTACGGCCTGAGCATCCTGCCGTACTTCCCGCTTGCGAGCGGCTTCCTCACGGGGAAGTACCGGAAGGGGGAGGAGCTGCCGGCGGGGACCCGGCTGGCGAACGCGGGGCCGATGGCGGCCCGCGTGCTGACCGACCGGAACTTCGAGGTGCTGGAGAAGCTGGAGGCCTTCGCGCAGGCGCGCGGGAAGGGGATGGTGGACCTGGCGATCGGGTGGCTGGCGAGCCAGCCGCACGTCGGGAGCGTCATCGCCGGGGCGACGCGGCCGGAGCAGGTGGACCAGAACGTGGCGGCCGCGGAATGGCGGCTCACGGCGGACGAGCTCGCGGAGGTCGACGCGATCACCAAGCGGTGAGGCAGCGATCGCGTCCCAGCCTCGCGCCCCCGTGCAGGGTCAGGGGCTGGCGGGGCCGGGGCCGAGGCAACCTTCCGGGCAGTCGCAGTGGAGGGCCGCCCATGCGGCGGTGAGCCATGCGTTGCGCCCGGGGTGGTCGGCCGCCTCGGCGATCAGGTCGTGGATACGGTCGAGCCGGGCGCGGATGGTCCGGGGCGAGCGGAAATGCCGCGCGGCCAGCTCACTCACGGGTGTCCCGGCGGTCCGCCAGAGAAGGAGGTCGCGGTCCTCGGGTTCGAGCCGAAGATGAACCGCTGCGAGGGCATGGATGATGGTGACCGGGTCGTCCACCGCTCTGCTCCGGTGTGGCAGCCCCCGGAGCAGCGGCGTTTCCGCTTGCCGCGATGCCGCAACTGCCGCGTGAGCACCTGCGGCCGCGGCGGGGCGGGACGCTCACTGCAACCGGGGTCCAGGGCGACGGAAGGCTGCCAGGTTGGCTCCGGCATCCCGCCGCCGGGCTTCAGTTCAGCCGGCGAAGTTCACCGGCAGGCCGAAGGCTTCCGTAACCGCATCGGAGCAGGCCATGAAGGCAGTCATGTCCGACCGGCCGATGCTGAGCAGGTCGCCCTCACCTGCAAGGGATTCGGGCACGGCGAAGCCGGCGGTGCGCATGCAGGCGACGAGCCCGGCGCGGGCTGCAGCCAGCTCGGCGGCGGCCGGCTGGTGAGCAAGCGACCAGATCGCACTGACCCGGGCATAGGTCGGGGCGGCACAGCCGTCGACGATGTCCTGGCTTGCTGCTGCAGCGAGGCGCGCATCGGCATCGCCCCGTGGCGGGAACATGAATTCGACCCGGTAGACGGGCCGGGCGCCGACATCGAGCGGGCGGGCAAGCATCCCACCCTGCGCCTCGACACAGGCGACAAACGCGCGCACGACGCGGTCGTATTCGTCGAACGAGAGGCGGCCGTCTTCGAACAGCTCGACGGCAAGGCGGTCGCCCTCGGCACGCGCGATTTCGACCTGGCCGGGCGCGATGACGACGCGACCGCGGGCATCGAGCTCGCCGGGGACGGCGGTCGCGGTGGTTGCAGGCCGGCCGATGAACCCAATAGCAGCGACGGCCAAGATTGCACTTGCGGCGGCAAGTGCGGCTCCGAGTTTCAGCATCCTGCTCCTCCTACCAGGTGTTGGTGCCGTAATACCCATCGAAGGTGTTGATCCATTGCAGTGCGTGGGTTCCAGCGGCGGCCGCAACGGGGGACCACGAGCCGGTATTTCCCCAGACGACGTCGTAGCCCGCCCAGGTTCCGGCCAGGGTGTACGAGGTGCCGTTTTGCAGAACGACCGTGCCCGAAAGGTACCGGGCGCTGCCGCTACAGCCGGTGGTACCTGTGAAGCCGGCGGGATACGAGCGCCAGGATTGGCCGTAGCCGATGCATCCCCCCGCAGAGAGCGTCACGCTGGCCGGTGCCGCAGCCGGGGACGTCCACCCGGCGAGCGCCGCCGCCACCGCCAGCGCGACCACGAATCTGCGTGGGGTGGAGGCCAATGCGGGTGTCCGCTTCCGCATGGCTCACCTCCAGTGAGAACGTCAGGGGCAGGCTAGTTCCCCCGGCCCGGGATTTCAATGTCAAAACGGCCGAATTCCGGGGTTCGGGTCGCGGGCAGCAGCACCTTCCCGGTAGTGGCGCGGCCAGCGGTGGCGCGGGGCTGGTCTGTCTTCTCGGCGGGCGCTACCCCTCGATGGCGGAGTAGATGAGGTTCTTCAGCTGGCCGCGGAAGTTGAAGGTGCCGGAGGGCATGAGCTGGGTCATGAAGATGCAGACGAGATCTTCGCGGGGGTCGACCCAGAAGATGGTGGAGGCGGCGCCGCCCCAGTAGTAGTCGCCTTCGCCGAGGGTGCCGGCGCGGGCGGCATCGAGGGTGACGGCGAAGCCGAGGCCGAAGCCGACGCCTTCGTTGGCAGTCTCGGAGAACGCGCCGATGGCGACGGCGGTGAGGTCCTGCCCGCCGGGCAGGTGGTTGCGGGTCATGAGTTCGAGGGTGCGGCTGCCGATGACCCGTTCGCCATCGAGTTCGCCGCCGCGGCGGAGCATTTCGCAGAAGCGCCAGTAATCGCGGATGGTGCCGACGAGGCCGCCGCCGCCGGAGAGGAAGGCGGGCTCGCGGAGGTAGGCGCTCGTTTCGGGGTCGTCGATGAGGCGGAGCGATTTGTCGGGCTGGCGCTGGTAGTTGGCGGCGAAGCGGTCGCGTTTCTCGGCGGGCACGCAGAAGGCGGTATCGACCATGCCGAGGGGCTCGAAGATCCGTTCGCGGAAGTACTGGTCGAGCCGTTTGCCGGAGACGCGTTCGACGAGGGCGCCGCAGACGTCGGTGGCGAAGGAGTACATCCAACGCTCGCCGGGGTCGTAGCGGAGCGGGGCCTGCCCGAGCTTTTCGACGAAGGTATCGAGGGTTTCGCCGGGGCCGCGCTGGATGCCGAGCCGACGGTAGGCCTTGTCGACGGGGTGGTTGGTGGCGCCGTAGGTGAGGCCGGCGGTGTGGCTGAGGACGTGCTTGAAGGTGACGGGCCGCGCAGGCTCTTTCGTTTCCATCTCGTCGCCATCGCCGGAGACCCAGGTGCGGAGGCGCTCCCAGCCGGGCAGGTAGCGCGCGACGGGGTCGTTGAGCATGAAGCGCGCCTCTTCGAACTGCTGCATGAGGGCGATGGACGTAATGGGCTTCGTCATCGAGTAGATGCGGAAGATGGCGTCGTCGCGCATGGGGCGGTTGCGCTCGCGGTCCATGAGGCCGAAGGAGCGGAAGTAGGCGGGGATGCCGTGGCGGGCGACGAGGACCTGGCAGCCGGCGATTTTGCCGGGCTCGATGTAGTTGCGTTCGATGTGGGCGGTGATGCGGTCGAGGCGCGCGGCATCGAAGCCGGCGCTGCGGGGGGATGTCTCCACGGGTGTTGAAACTCCGGTGTTGGAAGTAGGGGAATGATACGGGAAGCGGGAAGCGGGAGGCGGGAAGCGGGAGGCGGGAGGCGGGAAGCGGGAGGCGGGAGGCGGGAGGCGGGAACCGGGAAGCGGGAAGCGGGAACCGAGAGGCGGGAACGGGGAACGGGGAACGGGGAACGGGGAACGGGGAGGGAGGATAACCGCCAGCCTCCGACCTCCACTGGACGGGGCGGGGAGGCCGGGAGGGCCGTAGCCGCGGGGCTCCGTCCCCGCGGAGGGCCGGTGAGGCCCACCCGAATCTCCGAATTCACGCGGTCTCCGCCGTCCGCGCCGCGGTTCCCGGGACATCCGTTGGGCGCATGGCGCCCCGCGGGGACGGAGCCCCGCGACTACGAAGTTGGGAGCCGGGAGCCGGGAAACGGGAGGAGGGAGCAGGGAGAGAGAATAACCTCCAACCTCCAACCTCCAACCTCCCGGGCGCGCGCGCGACTCTGCTACGGTAGGAGGAGGAGGTGATTGCGATGACGGCTACGGTCGAACAGCTGGCGTTCGGGCTGCGGAAGGAGACCGGACTGCCGTTCCACCAGGCGGTGGAGGCGGTCCGGGAGGCGCTGAAGACGCAGGGCTTCGGCGTGCTGACGGAGATCGATGTGCAGGCGACGCTGAAGGCGAAGCTGGGCGCGGAGATGCCGCCCTACCTGATCCTCGGGGCGTGCAACCCGCCGCTGGCACACCGGGCGCTGACGGCGAACCCGGAGGTGGGGCTGCTGCTGCCGTGCAACGTGGTGGTGCGCGATACGGGCCGCGGCATCGTGGTGGAGGCGATGGACCCGGTGGCGGCGATGGGCATCGTGCAGGACCCGGAGGTGGCGGAGGTGGCGAAGGCCGCGCGGGAGAAGATCGAAGCGGCGCTGGCGGCGCTCGAGTAGCAGGCTACTCGGCGGCCGGCCCCGGCTGGCCGCCGCCCCCGCGGCCCCGGCGGCGGCGCCGACGGGCGGCTCCCGGCTGGCCCTCGGGGGCTGAAGACGGGGGACCGCTTTCGCCCTGCGCCGGGGGCTGCTGCGGCGCCCCGGACCGCCGGAAGACGCGGCCGGCGGGCGGCGCCGGCGGCTGCGGTTCCGGCCGGGCAGCAGCGGCAGGCGGCCGCGCTTCGGCGCCGGTTCCACCGCGGCCGCGCCGGCGGGCGCCGCCCGCTTCGGGCGCTGCGGGCTGCCGTTCGGGGCGGGGCTGCTGGGGCGGGCTCTCGGGCTTCGGGGGGCGGGCAGGGACGATGCGGCGGGGGCCGCCGCCGGGCAGCCTGCCGCGGCCGGGCCCGGGTTCGTAGCCGGGTTCGAGGCCGTCGCCGGGCAGCTCCTCGCCGAGGTCGGCGGCGTCGGGTTCGATGAGGCCGAGCGCGATCGCCTCCTCGCGGGCGATGCTCGGCGGCGGCGCGGCGCTCTTGCTCGAAGGGTCCCAGCGGACGACGGTGCCGAGGTCGCGGTCGCCGACTTCGATGCGCTGGCCATCGACGAGGAGGGTGACCTGGCGCTTGAGGATGTTGAGGGCGACGACTTTGCCTTCGCCGGTGGGCGTGCTGCAGCGCTGGCCGATTTTGGGGAGCGACTTCCGCATTTCGCGGTAGCCTTCTTCTTCGTAGCTGAGGCAGCAGAGGAGGCGGCCGCAAAGGCCGGAGATCTTCTGGGGGTTGAGCGGGAGCTCCTGCTCCTTCGCCATGCGGATGGAGATGGAGGGGAAGGTTTCGAGCCAGCTGGCGCAGCAGAGTTCGCGGCCGCAGATGCCGTAGCCGCCGGCCAGCCGCGCGCGGTCGCGGGCGCCCATCTGGTGCATTTCGATTTTGACGTGGAACTGCTGGGCGGCGCGCCGGGCGAATTCGCGGTAATCGAGGCGCTCTTCGCTCGTGAAGGAGAAGGTCAGCCGTTTTCCGTCGAGGGTGAAGGAGGCGGCGTCGATGCGGGCGGGAAACCCGGTCTCCTCGCCGAGGCGGCGCGCCTCGGGGAGGAGTTCCTGTGCCCTCCGGTGGAGTTCATCGGCCCGGCGGAGGTCGGCCTCGGTGGCGAGGCGGAGGATCGGCTTGAGCTCATCGCGGGGGAGCTCATCGACGACGACCTGGTCGGGGGCGATGACGACGCGCGCGACTTCGGGGCCGCGCACAGTTTCGACGACGACGTATTCGCCCGGTTCGAGGCGAAGACCGGCGGCGTGGAAATAGAAGATCTTGCCGGCGTTTCGAAAGCGCACGCCGGCGACGCGCGGGGATCGTTCAGGCATGGGCCGGGAGTTCTTCCTCGGTGCTGGGAACCAGTGTACCGCGCGGGAAGCGGAGGAGCATGAGGTCGAACGCGGGGCGGGCCTGGACGCTGGCGAGGAGGTGCTCGCGGACGTTGGCGATGGCGCGGAGGGCTTCGAGGGCGCCGGCGATGGCGGCCCGGTCGCCGCGGGCGGCGGCCGCGCGGAGGCCGGTCTCCCAGTAGGCTTCCCAGCATTCGAGTTCGAAGCGGACGGCGGCCTGGTCGCCGCGCCAGCGCTCGGCGAGCGAGCGGGCGTAATCGAAGCGGGCCGGCAGGCCGGCGGCGGCGATCTCGGCGCAGCGTTCGAGGATGCGGCCGCGCGCGCCGATGAGGTCCGGTTCGGCGATGAAGGCGAGCGCACGGCCGGGGCGGCCGCGGGCGGCAGCAGCGGCCTCGGCGGCGCGCTCGGGTTCGACGCCGCGCTGGAGGAGGCCGGCCTCGATGTCGGCGCGGGGGACGGGGCGGACGTCGATGCGGCGGCAGCGGGAGATGATCGTCTCGAGCAGCCGCTCGGGCGCGGCGGTGAGGAGGCAGAACACGGTGTGGCCGGGCGGCTCTTCGAGCGTCTTCAGGAGGGCCGGGGCGGCGTACAGCGCGAGCCGGTCGGCCGGGTCGATGATGATGACGCGGGTGCGGGCTTCGAACGGGTAGCGGGCGACGAGGTCGGTGATGCCGCGCACCTGGCAGATGCGGATGTCGGCGGAGTCGGGGTGGGCCGGGTGGGATTCGCCGTCGCGCGGCTTGCAGAGGGCATCGCCGGGGCTGACCGTGATGACATCCGGGTGGGCGCCCTCGGCGATGAGGCGGCAGGGCCGGCAGGCGCCGCACGGTTCGCCCGGGTTCGCCGCCGGGGCAACGGGCGGCAGGTCGTCGCCGAAGAAGGAGGCGCCGGCGGGCGGCGCCGGGTGGAGAGCTTCGCAGTTGAAGAGCATGGCGAGGTAGCGCGCGAGCGGCGCGCGCCCGGTGCTTTCGGGACCGGCGAAGAGGAGCGCGTGCGGCGGCTCGGGCGAGGCGGCGAGGGCCGCGAGCTCGCGGCGGAGGGCGGCATGGCCGATGAGGGGCTGCACACTGGCAGCGTACCGCGGCGGCGGGGCCGGCGGAACCGGCCGCCACGGTCGCTGCCCCGACGGCTGGCGAGCGCGCCGGGGCAGCGTCGAAGTTTGCGCAAAAAGTTCACCATAACTTTTCCAGGGATGATGCGTTGTAAAGGGCGAACCCCGCCGAATGTCTTATCGGAGGGTTCCTCCCCGGCAGCGTCCGCGAGGGATGTCCCGCCCGGTGCGGGCGCTGCCCCCAACGAAGCGTGCGCGGGTCAATCCGGACCCGCGAGGTGGTGCGGACCGCGGGCGCGGCGGAGCGCCCGGAAGATGCTGCGGCGGGAGAGCCCGAACATGGCGGCGACGTCATCGATGGGGAGGCCGCGCCGGCGGACGGCGTCGGCGATGGCGGCATCGCGGTTGGAGCGGAGCATGGCGGCGAGGCCGCCGGGCTGGTCGTAGCGGCAGCGCGGCAGCGGGCAGCTGAGGCACGACGGCGCGAGGTCGCAGCCGGTATCGCGGTAGTCGGTGTGCTCGGGCAGCGCGTCGCAGCGGGCGGGGCGGGGAAGCGGCTCAGACATCTCGGGCCCCTCCTGGGCGAAAACTGTGCCGCCGAGCGTAGAACGGATGTTCGCATCTGCCAATGGCGCGGTGGCGCGCCGCGGCAAGTCGTCAGCAGGTGCCGCGGAGTGTCAGCCAGGGCTCCGGGCTGGGCCGCGGATGGGGGAGGTTCGACCCGTGACGACGGGAAGCGAAAGGACGAACCGCGGGCGGCCGCGCCGGGCGCCGGGCGAACGCGACCCGCTGGCGGCCGCGTGGAACGTGATCGATGCGCTCTGGCGGGAGGAGTGCGAGCCGCCGCGGGCACAGGCGATCATCGCGGCATTGCGGCTGGTGGTGGCGGCGGGGCAGGCGCCGCTCGAGGCGGAACGGGCGCTGCGGGAGGCGGAAGTGCTGGGGCTGGCGATGCACGGGCTGCCGCCGCGGGACGCGGAGGAGGCGGCGCTGGCGGAGGAGCTGTTCGGGCGGCGGTACTGGGAGGAGGGGGAGGGGGATCCCGGCGCTGCCGCGCCGGCGGTGGATGGCGCGCCGCCTGACGGCGGCTAGCCGCGGGATGCCGCCGCTCTGCGGCGGCGGTGGAGGTTGGCGCCGCCCCGGCCGTCGCGGCCCCCAGGCTGGAGGTTGAAGGTTGGAGGTTGAAGGTTGGGCCCTGCGCGCTCGCCGGTTCCCGGCTCCCCACATCGAACTGCGGCCTCCGTGGTCGCGGGGCTCCGTCCCCGCGGAGGGCCGGGGAGGCCCACCCGGGCCGTCGAATTCGCGTACCTTCCCGCGTCCGGCTTCCCGGCTCCCGTCTCCCGGTTCCCGGGACGTCCGTTGGGCGCATGGTGCCCCGCGGGGACGGAGCCCCGTGACTACGGTTGGAGGTTGAAGGTTGGAGGTTGGCCCCCGCGCCTCCCGGTTCCCGGCTCCCTGTTCCCGCTACTCCCCGAGGGGGATGCGGCGGCCTTCTTCCCAGGAGCGGTGGGCGGCATCGACGACGCGCATGTAGGCGACGCCGTCGGCGAAATTCGTGAGCCGCACGGGCGCGCCGTCGCGGATGGAAGCGATGAAGTCGGCTTCGACCTGCCAGCCGCGGTCGGTGCCGGGGTCGGGTTCGATGGGATGGCCGTGGGGCTGGCCGAAGGGCACGAGCTCGGCGGTATCGCCGGGGTGCCAGCGGAGCACGGCCTTCGTGCCGTGGACGGCGATGCCGTTCGCCTCGGCGCCGGCGGCCATCGTGCTGAGGTGGTAGACGATGCGGGCGCCGCGCGCGAGTTCGCCGCTGACGACGTACGTATCGGGGACGGTGACGGGCGCCATCGTGCCCGTCTCGGGGTCGCGCCGCTCGGGGATGAGGATGGCGCCATCGGCAGTGACGCTGCCGGCGTGGCGGCCGAGCCACCGCTCGATGATTTCGACGTAGATACCGAACATCTGCACGTTGCGGCCGGAGTAGTCGCGCCGCTGCCGCCAGTGGAGAGGCGCGTGGGGGTCGAGCCCCTGTCCGTTCAGAACGCGGACGGTGACTTCGCGCACTTCGCCGACGGCGCCCTCGGCGATGAGCCGGGTGATGGTCGGGCCGAGGCGGAAATCGAACGGCGCGGGCACGAGCTGGGCGACGAGCTCCGGGTGGCGCTCGCTGGCGGCGAGCATCTCGAGCGCTTCGGGCAGGTCCATCGCCATGCGGGCTTCGCAGAGGACGTGCTTGCCGGCTTCGAGCGCCATGATGGTGTAGTCGCGGTGGCGGTAGGGCCAGGTGCCGATGCAGACGGCGTCGATTTCGGGGTCGGCGCAGAGGGCTTCGGGCGAATCGAAGACGCGCGGGATGCCGAACTGGTCGGCGACGCGGCGCGAACTCTCGGGCGTGCGGTTGACGACGCCGACGATCTCGACGCCGGGGATGCGCCGGAAGCCGGGGATGTGCTGGGCGGCGGTGTTCGCGCCCGCGCCGATGAGGCCGATGCGGATGGTCATGGCGGGAGTATAGGAGGTGGGAGGAGGGAGGTGGGAGTTAGGAGGGAACCGGGAACCGGGAACCGGGAGGCGGGAACGGGGAAACGGGGAACGGGGAGGATCACCGCTAACCTCCGACCTCCAATCGACGGGGCGGGGAGGCCGGGAGGGCCGCAGCCGCGGGGCTCCGTCCCCGCGGAGGGCCGGTGAGGCCCACCCGAATCTCCGAATTCACGCGGTCTCCGCCGTCCGCGCCGCAGTTCCCGGGACATCCGTTCGGCGCATGGCGCCCCGCGGGGACGGAGCCCCGCGACTACGCGGGAGCCGGGAGGCGGGAGCCGGGAGGCGGGAGGCGGGAGCCGGGAGGCGGGAGGCGGGAAACGGGAGGAGGGAGCAGGGAGGGAGGATAACCTCCAACCTCCAACCTCCACCAAACGGCTGCGGCCCCGGGACGGGTGTCCCGGGGCCGCGGCGTGGGTGGTACTGGTGCCGGCCTCAGCCGGCGGGGACGTTAGCGGTTGGTCCGCCGCCCGAGGGCGAGGAACCCGAGGCCGAGGCTGAGGCTCACGAGCCCGGCGAGCACGAGCAGCAGGCTCATGCCGCCCTGGCCCGCGCCGAACCCGAAGCCCGTCGCCGGGGCCAGCGGCGTCGGCGAGGTGCCGGGGCCCGGCGTCCGCTCACCGGCGACCTGCGTGACCGGCGTGTTGGTCGGCGTCGGGGTCGGCGTGTTCGTCGGCGTCGCGGTGGGCGTCGGCGTGTTGGTGGCCGTGCCGGTCGGCGGCGTCGGCGTCACCGTCGGCGGCGGCGGCGGCACGCAGCGCGGGTCGTTCGGGTCGACGCACGGCGGGTTGAAGTCGCGGATGTTCAGGAAGGTGAGCGTCACCACCTGGCCGCCCTGGGTCGGCTGCGCCGTCTGCGAAATGAACTGCGGCGTCCAGCCCGACTGCACCGTCTCCGTCACCGTGTAGCTGCAGCCGATCGCCGGCGGCAGGTCGGTGAACTCGACGACGCCGTTCTGGTTCGTCGTGCCCTGCTGCGACGGGATCCCGCAGCCCGTCAGCGTGAACGTCCAGCCCGCGCCCGGCGACGTGAAGCCGATGACGTTCAGCGTCTTCTGGACGCGGATCGTCACGCGCGGCTGGTTGTAGAAGTTGACCGTGGCGGTCTCGTTCAGGTTGACCGTGATGCCCGTGCGGCAGAGGCCCGCCTGGTTGACGGCGTTGTACTTCGAGCCGACGTTCTGCCAGCCCGGCTGGAGCGTCTCGCAGACGGTGTAGGTGCCGTCCGGGATGCCGAGGAAGAAGGCCTGGCCGGCGCCGTTCGTCGTCGCCGTGAAGGTCTGACCGTTCGCCGTCCCGGCCGTGCCGGTGATGGTGATCGACCAGCCGCTCAGCGGCGTGGTGCCGGTGAAGTTCGCGAACGGGTCGCTGAACTTGTTGACGACGAGGTTCGCCGCCGAGAGGACCGACCCGCAGCCGATGTTGCCGAAGACCACGTAGGTCGTCTGGCCGGCCTGGACCGGGACGCTGAGCGAACCGTCGGAGACGACCGGGGCGGCATTCACGTCGCCAGCGCCGGGCAGCGAGCCGCCGACCTGGACGAGGCCGCGGGTCTCCCAGTCGCTGGAGGTGGTGCCGGTGGTGCACTCGCGCCGGCCCTGGGTCTCAGCGATCGTGTAGGTGCCGACGGGCACGCTCAGGATGGTCGCGCTCGCCGTGCCGACGGAATTCGTCGTCCCGGTCGTCGAGAGCGAGACCGGCAGCGTCGGCACGGTGCCCGTGAAGCTCCACACCTGGGCGGTCGCCGGCGGGACGTTCTCGTACTTGACGATGACGACGGTGCCCATCGGCCGGTTGCAGAACCAGACGTTGGTCGTCTGACCGGGCAGCACGATGATGTCGCCGTCGTTCACCGACTGGGCACTCACGCTGCCGGGGTTGCAGGCTGCGAATGCGCCGAGGGCGCTCCAGCCGATGAACTCGTATCCCGTCTTCGGGTCTTCGGAGACGTTGTAGAGGCCGGGGAGCGCTTCGATGGTCTGGGAGCCGCCGACGGCGAGCGGGCCCCAGGTGTAGTCCTTGTTGCCGTCGAATTCGCCGTTGACGTTGCGGTCGAAGCCACCCGAGAAGGTCGCGCCGTCGGGCGTGACGCCATTGGGGTAGACCTTATGGACGATGATCGTGCCCTTGCGCTGGGCGTTCGTGAACGTGCAGGTCACATCGCTGGCGGCAGCGGCGACGCCGCCGGTCTTCAGCGTGACCTGGGCGGTGCCGGCCTGGAAGTCGACGGTCGCCGGGACGGTGTTGCCCTGCGCGTCCTTGCAAACCACGGACTGGAGCAGCCAGCTCGCCGGGGCGGTCTCGGTGATGGTGTAGGTCACGCCGCCGGAGGTCGAGCTCGCGGGCAGCGTCACGGCCTGCATATCGGTCACCAGGCCCGTGTTCGGGTCGGTGTCGAGCGAGAAGCTCGCCGGGCTGACGCCGGTGCTGGGCTCGACCGTGAAGGAGAACTGGTCGGACGACTGGATGGTGGTCGTGCCGTCAGCGGCCTTCGTCACCTTCTTCACGGTGAGCTTCGGCGGCGTGATCTTGACGTTGTAGGCGATGCAGTGGATTTCGCCCTGCTCCTGGAGCGCGGACGGGTCGATCCACTCCCAGTTGTCGTCGTTCAGGTGGTCGGTGTAGCACTTCAGGGCGCCGAAGGCGTAGCCGGCCTGGTAGACCTCTTCGACGTAGACGCCGAGGGTGTTGCCCTGCGCCTGCATGTGCTGGATGACCTGGTCGTTGAGGGCGACCGTCTGCGAGCCGGTCACCGTGACCGTCTGCAGGAGGGTGCCGCCGGAGCCGTTGACCCGGTCGCTCGTCCAGAGGTTGAAGGTCCACGGGGTGGTCGCGAGGGCGCAGTTGCCGCGGTTGTCGTTGTTCGGCGTGACGGGGTCGGTGTCATTCGACGGGCCCTTGGGGCCGAGGAGGCCGTTGAGGCCGCCGCCGCCGAAGACGTTCTTGCCGGTATCGTCCTGGCCGCCGGGGCCTTCGTTCCGCGGGACGTCGCCGAAGGTATCGCAGATGTACTTGGAGAAGGTGACGTTCTTCACGACCTTCTCTTTGTTGTAGAAGACGACGGTCACCGGGTCGGTGCCGGCCGAGATCATCGTGGTGGTGTTGTTCGAGACCTGGCTGCCGCTGTTGATGGAGTACTTCGGGTAGCCGGCAGCGTCGCCGTTCCAGCCGGTGGGCCGGCTCATCCATTCGGCGACATCGAAGCTCTTGTTTGCGGGGACCTGGACGACCTTGCAGTTGTCCGGCTGCCCGCCCTCGGTCACGTTATTGATGGCAACCTGGATGGTCGAGCTGTTCTGCGGGCGGATGTCGAAGTTGAACGTCATCCCGGAGCGGGTGATGCCGTCGTTGTTGTTCTCGAGGACCTTGCAGATCTTCACCTCGCGGTCGCACTGGTCGGGGTCGCCCAGGAGGGTGATCGACGGGCCCTGCGCGGTAATGGGCTGCGCGGTTTTGCTGCCGACGTACAGGTAGGCGGTGTTGTTGAACACCTGGTCCGCGCAGGCGCGCTGCGGCGTCGTCTCCGGCTTGACCGTGAAGGTGATGGAGGAGCTGTTGGGCATCGAGCACTCGACGCCGTTGGCCGAGTTGAGGTCAGCCTCGAAGCTGCTCCCAGACGAAGGGGTGCAGGTCGCGCCGCCGGAGGGGACCGGGGTGCCGACGACGGTCACGTTCTGGTCCTTGATGTAGACCGTCTGCGTGGTGCCGTTGCTGCCGGTGGCGGGGTTGGTGACGGTCACGAGCCAGGCGATGGCGTTCGGGTCGGTCGTCTGGCTGGAGCCGTTCTGAACGAGCGTCTTGGTGATGCCGGGCTTGTCGCACTTGGCGGGGTCGCCGGGGATGGCGTACTGGGTGGCCTGGTCGCCGCCGGCGCTGCCGTAGTCGACCCAGCTAAAGACCCATTTCTTAACCGTGACCGAGTTGTTGACGGTCGTCTCCTGGCACTGCGGCGTAACGGCGCGCTTCACCTTCACGACCATCGTCTTGCCGGCGTCGGCCTTGCACACGATGGAGCCGTCGGAGAAATCTGAATCCAGCCCAATGCCCTGTGCAGGTGCCGTTGGACACGGAGACGAACTGGACGCCGCTGTCTTCAATCTTGAAAACCGTGAAGAACCAGTAGGACGGGTTCTCTACCTTGATCTCCCAGTAGGCGTAGCCGCCGGAGTAGCCCTCGGAGGCCTTCACCTTGGCGATGGAGGGCACCTGTGCCGTTTTGGTGTTCATCACGCAGACGACGGTCGTCTGGTTGGCGTTGACCTGGACGTTCGTCTTCGGGTTCCCGGGGGTGTAGCTGTTCTTATCAGCGGGGCAGGTGGGCTGGCCCTGCTGGTTGAGCGAGCCGGACGCCCAGCCGTACGGAGTCCAGCCGTTCTGGGTGCTGGTCTCGGCGAGGGTGTAGGTGCCGGCCGGGGTGTTGCTGAGGGTGGCGAAGCTGCTGAACGTGATAGGACCCCAGTTGATGACAGCGGCGTTGCCCTGGTTGGTGGCGGTGCCGCTGAACTGGGAGCCGTCTGCGGCGGGCACCCCGGAGGAGGGGTCCTTCACCTTGCCGACGATGAGGGTGCCCTTGGGAAGGCAGTCATTCCTGACGGTCGCCTTGTCGCGGCCGGCGCCGGTTGTCGGCCAGGTCCAGCCGTCGCTGGTCTGGGCGGTAAGCAGCGTGATGGATGAATTGCTGCCGAAGGGGATGGTGAAGAACCAGTCTGGATGACTGTTCGCGTCGGAATATTCGCTCACCGGGCCGAAGGACGCGCTCCCCGGGTTGTACGTGCCCGAGAGGGTCCGAGCCGGAGCTTTCCGGGACGTTCGCGCTGCTCGGGATGAGGAAGTGGAACTTGGCGTAGGCCGCGCCGTCCTGGACGACGCAGCTGCCCTCGCTGAGGACGAGCTGCCCGGTACCGATCCACTGGTTGAGGATGCAAACCGTCTTAGTCGCCGGTCCCGCTCGCGACGCTGGCCTGGACGCCGTAGTCTCGGAGTCCTTGTCGCCGCATCGTTCGCGTTCTTCTTCCGTCCAAGATGCGGTAGCCGTCGAGGACCCACGCCGGCGCCGGGGTGGTCTCGGTGACCGTGATGGGCCTGGTTCTTCGGCACGTCGTAGTCGACGCTGCTCGAGGAGTTGGTCAGCGTCCAGTCGGTCGGCGACGCTTCGTGATGCGTGCCGGAGAACGACCAGTCGAGGGCCTGCCGCTCCCCTCGGTGACCTTGACGATGCGGATGGTGCGGTCGCAGTTCGAGGGGCGGGTCGGGGCATCCAGGGACGTGACGCTTTCACCGCTCTGGTACACCCACTTCCCGGAGTTGTTCCCCGTTCCCTCGATGAACTGGAGGATGCGGCCGGAGAAGGTGCCCGCCGGCCAGCTGCCCGAGCGTTTGAAGATCGTCCAGTCGTACGACGTGCCGTCCGGCCGCGACGGGTCATCGGAGGAGTCGACACCAAACCAGTACTTCACGTTGGTGCCGGAAGCGACCCCGCCGGGGGCGCCGCTGAGGGACTTGCCGTCGATGTTGCCCCCGGAATACGTCTGGATTCCGTTCGACGTGCCCGCGCCGGTTGCGAAGCCGGTGCTCCAGGAGGCCTGGTAGTTCGTCCCGCCGATCGTGACGTTCTCGATGATGACGAGCCGCTTGCCTGAGCCGCCGACGTAGCCAGCGTGGGCGGTCCAGCCGTCACAGGTGCCCGACTTCGCATATTCGGTGTGGTGCGCGAAGGCGCTGGTGATGGCGCCGAGGGCGCCGACGGTTGCGACGATGACGGCGAGCAGGGCCGCGGTGAGCAGCGCGCCCTTCCGCCGTCGGCTTTTTCCATAGAGTGCGAGTGTCATCGTTTCCTCCGTCCTCGCAGGTGTGGTGCCGGCTGTCCCGGGCCGGCTGGTGGTGAGGTTCGTGCGCGTGTTCCTCCCCGGCGCTTCCGATCCCCCGTTTCGCTGCGTTCGTTGGTTCGCTACGGTCCTCCGAGGCCCTGGTGCTGGCGCCGCTCACGCCTGTTCATGGTGGAAACGGCTCGTTCGCTTGCCGGCCGCGGGGCAGCCACCGGGCGGCCCCGCGGGTGTCACTCTTCCCCACGATAGGGGAACGATAAGTGAACACCGTGGGGAGAATACGGGAAAGCCCTGATGCGTGTCAGTAGGAATTTTGTTAGAGCGGGCCGGGGGCAGGCGGGGGAAGCCCGGCGCCCGGTCTACGGGGAGCGGCCCCGGGCGGTGCGGGGGGCGGGGATGGCGCCGGCGGCGTGGAGGGCGAGGGCGAGGGCGGCGACGCAGTCGTCGTGCTGGCCGGGGGGCGCTTCCCAGCGGAGGATGCCGCCGATGCGGAGGCTGCGGCGGCAGGCGCGGAGCTCCTCCCAGCAGCGGCGGAGGGCAGGCTCGCCGCCGGTCTCGGCGGGGAGACGGAGGCGGCCGGTTTCGCAGGCGGCGATGAGGTGCCAGCCGAGCGCGCTCTTCGTCTGCAGGGTGAAGGCGACGGGGAGGAGGGCGCGGCCGAGGAGGGGCTCGAGCGCAGCGGCGAGCGGCTGGCCGAGGCCGGTGGCATCGATGGCGAGCCGTTCGAGCCCCCAGCGATGGGCGATGCTGACGACGCGCGGGACGAAGGCGGCGAGGTCGCCGGCCTCCCACACCTCGAGGGCGACGAGCTCGAGCCGCTGGCCGGGTTCGACGCGGCAGATGGCGAAGACGGTGGCATCGGCGCCTTCGCCGGCAGGGTCGAGCCCGCCGACGTACCGTTCGCCCTGGCGGGGGCCTTCGAGCAGGCTGTGGCTGCCGGCGATGGCGGCCAGCGCGGCTTCGTCGAGGAGGCGGGCGCTGCTGCGGGAGGCGATGAGCTCGTACTGGGAGAGGTAGAGCGGGTTCCGTTCGCCGAGGCGCTGGCGTTCGCGTTCGATGTACTGGCCGTAGATGGGCACGTCGCGGGCGACCTCCTGCCAGGTGACGGTGTAGTGGAGGGGGACGCCGGCCGCGGTTCGGCCGGCATTGCGGGCGATGGCGCGTTCGAGGAGGGATTCGCCGTCCCAGGGGGTGCCGAAGAGGAGTGCGGGGGCGCCGGTGGAGGCGGCCATGGGGCGAAACTGGCGGTCGAACCAGTCGGGGTCGATGTCCTGGGCTTCGTCGGCGAGGAGGGCGATGCTGGCGGTGTGGCCGGCGACCTGGGCGTGGCCGGAGGCGGAGAGGAAGACGGCCTCGGCGTTGCCGCAGCGGATGCGGTAGTCGGCGGCCTCGGGCTGGATGCCGGCGCGGCGGGCGGCGGGCTCGAGGATGGCGCGGGTGCGTTCGAGGCTGATGACGGCCTGCGGGCGGAAGGTGGGCGCGCAGATGACGAGGCTGCCGCCGCGCCGGGCGTGGGCGAGGAGGAGGGCGGTGACGATGGTGGCGGCGAGCTGGTTCTTGCCGGACTGGCGGGGCATGAGGAGGGTGAACTGCTCGTGGCGGGCGGCGAGCAGGCCGCGGCAGAGGGGGAGGAAGACGCGGCGCTGGTAGGGGCGGAGGAGCGGGGCGGGCATGGGGCGAAGGTGCCGGGGCAGGGGCGGGAGCGAAGCGGCGGCGTGGCACTCCAGCGGCGGCGTTTCCGTGCCGAAAGTAAGGAAAGAGGGCGGAGCCTGCGCTCCGCCGGAGGGGAGACGCGTGCGACGGGAGCCGTTCGCCGGCGTGCTGCGCGGGGCCGGCCGGTGGCCGGTGCTGCCGCTGGCGGTGGTCGCGCTCGGGGTGGCGGGCACGGCGCTGCTGGCCGGGCAGGTCCGGGCGGCGGGCGGCGGAGCGCGACCGCGAGCGGCTGGAGGAGGAGGCCGCCCAGGCGGTGAGCCGGCTGGAGGCGCGGCTGGCGGCGTACGAAGACGTGCTGCTGGCGGGCGCGGCGCTCTTCGGCGCGTCGGATGCGGTGACGGCGAGGAGTGGCGGGGGTTCATCGAGGGGATGCGGGTGCAGCAGCGGTACCCGGGCTTCCGGTCGATCGGGTATGCGGCGGTCGTGCCGGAGGAGGAGCTGGCGGCGTTCGCGGCGCGGCTGGGGCCGGGGGGCGAAGCCGGTGACGGTGCGGCCGTGCCGGGCGAACCGGACCGCGCGGCGGGCGCGGCGTGGGTGGTGCAGTATCGTGGAGCCGCTGGAGGAGAACCGGGGTTCGCTGGGGCGTGCGGTTCGATGGCGCGCCGGCGCAGCGGCAGGCGGCGCTGGATGCGGCGGCTCTCGGGCTGCGATGCAGATGACGGGGACGGTGGAGCTCGTGCGGGACGGCGCGCCGGGGTTCATCCTCTTCGTGCCGGTGTATGCGGAGCGGCCGGCGCCGCTGGAGCCGGAGCGGCGGCGTGGCGGCGACGCGGGGTGGGTGTTCGCGGTGTTCGCGCAGGAGGAGTTCTTCCGGGGCGCGCTGGGCGCGATGTCGCCGGAGGTGGAGATCACGGGTGTACGACGACCGGCGGTGCGGCGAGCCCGCTGCTGTTCGACGAGCGGCGGCCGGCGCGGGGCGGAGACGGTGGTGCGGCGGGCGGTGCTCGGGGGGCGGCGTGGTGCGGCTGGAGGTGCGGCCGGGGCCGCGTTCCCGGCAGCGAACGCGGCGCTGCGGCGATGGTGACGGCGGGCGGGGACGCTGCTGACGGGCTGCTCGCGGCGCCACGCGTGGCTGCTGCAGACGTGGCGGCGGCGGGCGGAGGCGCTAGCGGCGCGGCGGACGCGGGAGCTGGGCGAGGCGCTCGCGCTCCAGCGGGCGATCGTCGACGGCGCGGGGCTGGCATCATCGCGGCGACGGTGCAGGGGCGGATCACGCGGGCGAACCCGGCAGCGGAGGCGCTGCTCGGGGATCGCGGAGGCGGAGCTGCAGGCGCTGGCCTCGATGGAGGCGCTGCGCGGCGATGGGCACGGCGGCGGGGGCTCCGGCGCTGCGCTGGCGGAGCTCCGCCCGGGCGCGAGCGTGCAGCGGGAGTGGCTCTACCGGCGGCCGGATGGGGCGGTGCTGACGATCTGGGTGACGCAGTCTCGGCGCTGCCGGGCGCGGACGGGCGGCCGGGCGGGCTTCGTGTTCGTGGGCCGCGACGTGACGGCCGAGCGGGCGGCGGAGCGGGACCGCGACCGGGTGTTCGCGTTTTCGATCGACATGCTGGCGATCGTGACGGCGACGGGGCGGTTCAAGCGGGTGAGCCCGGCGTGGGAGCGGACGCTCGGCTGGACGCCGGAGGAGATGATCGGGGAGAGCCTCTGGCACTTCGTGCACCCGGACGACCGGGCGGCGCAGATCGAGCGGGCGCAGGCCGTGATGCGGGGCGAGGATGCGCACGACCTGCGGGGCCGCCTCCGGCACGCCGACGGGAGCTGGCGGTGGGTCTCGTTCAACGCCTCGGCGGCGACGGACGACGAGAGCTACATCGTGGCGCGCGACATCACCGAGATCGTGCGGGCGGAGGAGGAGATGGCGGAGGCGATGGAGGTGCTGCGGGCGAACGCGGTCGCGCTGGAGGAGCAGGCGCAGGAGCTGGACCGGCTGCGGCTGGAGGCGGAGTACCTCGCGAACCACGACGCGCTCACCGGGGCGCTGAACCGGCGGGCGTGGTTCCACCAGGCGGCGGTGCACGAGCCGAGCGCCATCGCGATCTTCGACATCGACTACTTCAAGCAGATCAACGATACGTACGGGCACCCGGCCGGCGACGTGGTGCTGCGGGAGGTGGCGCGGCGGCTGGAGGCGGCGGTCGGGGAGGCGGGGGTGGTCGGCCGGATCGGCGGCGAGGAGTTCGCCGTGTTCTTCACCGTGCCGGCGGGCGAAGCGCGGGAGGCGGCGCTGCGGTGCATCGGGCGAGGTCTCCCGCGAGCCGGTGGCCGTGAGCCGGGAGCAGCAGCTGCGGGTGACGGTGAGCGGCGGGTTCGCGCCCTGGCAGGAGGCGCCGGCCGACCGGCCGCTCGATGCGCTGGCGGCGACCTACGAAGCGGCCGACCGGGCGCTCTACCGGGCGAAGGAGGCGGGCCGCCACCGGCTCGCGGCCTGAGCGGCGCCGCCTCCCTGCCCGCGGTTCGCAGCGGGGGCGCTACGGCCGGACGCCGACCAGCTTCGCCAGCTTCACCGCATTGAAGAGGGCGAGGCCGGCGTACCACTTCACCCGGATGCGGCTGGCATCCTTCGTTTCGAGGCTGCCGACCCGTTCGACGGTGAGGCCGCCGGGCGCGGTGAGGCCGGCGAGGCCGCCTTCGCCGAACTGCATCGCGTAGATGGTGCTGCAGTCGTCGCTGGTGCCGACGGACTGGTCGTCGGCGATGTAGTCGCAGATGCCGATCGGGATGCCGTCGTAGTACTGGACCATGCGGCCGAACTCGTCGCGGTCGGCTTCGAGGAAGCCGCCGGAGGCGCGGGCGATTTCGTTGAGCGTGCGGCGGGAGCGGCGGCTCATGAGGAGGAGGTCGGGCTTGCCGCCGCGGACGCGGTCGATGAGCTCGTCGAGCTTCGCGAGGGTGAGGGTGGCGCCGTTGGGGCCCATGGAGACGGCCTGGCCCGGGTCGCAGAGGCGGTCGATGCCGTCGAAGCTGCGCGGGTCGGCGGTCGCGTCGCCGTTGACGAAGGTGTCGTCGAAGAGGGCCTGCACGGCCTTCGCCTTGAGCTGGACGATGGCGGCCTCGAGGTCCTGCAGGTTCGAGCGGGTGGCCTTGAGGAAGTTATCGATGTCGGCATCGCCGCCGAGGATCTTGAGGGTGGCGGTGGCCTGGGTGAAGGTGGGGGTGCTCTCGTCCCAGTCGTCGCCGACGTCGTAGAAGGCGGCGGCGGGCGGGACGTTTTCGCGGTTGTAGGTGAGGCCGTTGCCGACGATTTCGATGAACGGCAGGCGCTGGAGGACGGGGCTTTCCTGCGCGATCGTCTCGATGACGCCGGCGAGGAGGGTGTCGGTGCTGAGCTTCGAGGCTTCGATGAGGGTGAGCGCCACGGCTGGCTGACCTCCTGGTGTATGGATTCCGGGGTCAGCGTGGCGAACTGGCGCGGCAGCTCCGATAGGGAGGTGTCACCACGGCGCGGCCATCAACCCGCGGCGGCAAGGCCGGGCGCATCGTGGGTGCGATGCTCGTGCTCCGGGTGCGGCAGCCCTGGATGGTCGATGCTCGCGATGGCGCACTTCGTGTGCTCGAAGACATTCTCGGGGCCGAGGAGGTCGATGATGCCGAAGCGCTCGAGCACGGGGCGGACTTCCGGCTGGATGGCCGTGAGGATGATTCGGCCGCCGTGGCGCTTCCGGTGCTCGATGATGCCTTCGAGGGTCAGGAGTCCGGTGGTATCGATATGGTGGACATCCTTCATCCGGAGGATGAGCGGGCGGTGGGCGTCGCCCTGCAGCTGGTATTCGAACGAGGCGGCGCTGTGGAACGAGAGGAGCCCCTGCGCCGTGAAGAAATCGATATCCGGGCGGGACTTGATGAGGGCGCCCAGCTCATCGGAGACCTGCGCGATACGGCCGTTGGCATCGGGCAGCATGGCGGCGGCGGCCGGGATGCTCACCAGCCGGCGGATGAGCAGGACGGTGGAGGCGACGACGCCGAAGCCGATGGCGTAGGTGAGGTCGAAGAAGAGCGTGATGAGGACGGTGGCGGCGAGCACGATGACGTCCTCGCGCGGGGCGCGGCGGAAGATGCGGGCGACCTCGGGCACTTCGGCGATCCGCCACGCGGTGACGAGGAGGACGGCGGCCAGGGTGGCCATCGGGATGTGGCCCGCGAGCGGGCCGAGCGCGAGCGTGACGATGAGGACGGTGACGGAATGAAAGACGCCGGCGAGGCGGGAGGTCGCGCCGGCGCGGATGCTCGCCGCCGTCCGCGCGATGGCCGCGGTGGCGGGAATGCCGCCGAAGAGCGGGCTCACCAGGTTGGCGATACCCTGCCCGCGCAGCTCACGGTCCGGGTCGTGGCGGATGCGCTGGCCCGCCATCCCATCGGCGACGACCGCTGAGAGGAGCGATTCGACGCCACCGAGGATGGCAACGGCAATCGCCGGCTGGAGGAGGTCGGGCAGCAGGCTGGCATCGAAGAAGCCGAGCGAGGGCCGGGGCAACTCGCGGGGGGAGTTCGCCGTATTTGCTGGCGACGGTCGGGGTATCGATGCCGAGAGCCCAGGCCGCGGCCGTGACAGCCACGACGGCCACGAGCGGGGCCGGGAGGCGGCGGTCGATGCGGGGCCAGGCGACCAGGATGGCAAGCGAGGCGAAGCCCACGAGCGGGGTGGCGAGGCCGACCGTGGAGAGGTGCCGGAAGGTGTCGAGCGTCCGCTCGTGGAAGTGTTCGAGCGACGGGTTGGTGCCCGTCACGCCGAGAAAAGCGTTCAGCTGCCCGAAGGCGATCGAGAGCGCGATGCCCGCCGTGAAGCCGACGACGACCGTGCCCGGCATGTAGCGGACGAGCCGGCCGAAACGGAGCAGGCCCATCGCGACAAGGATGACGCCGGCCATGAGGCCAACCATCGGCAGGGCGCCGGGTCCGTGGGTGAGCACGACGTGGCTGAGGAGGGGCACGAGAGCGGCCGTAGGCCCGGTGATGTTATAGCGGGAGCCCCCGAAGATAGCGGCGGCGGCCCCGGCGAAAACGGCGGTATAGAGGCCGGCCACGGGCGGGACGCCCACCGCTACCGCGAGGGCGATGCTCAGCGGGAGAGCGATGATACCGGCGACCATGCCGGCGACGAGGTTCGCCCGGAGTTCCGCGGCTGAGGGCAGGGCAGGGGGCGAGAAGGACGCGAATCGGCGCTCGGCGCGCAGGGACACGCAATCGGCTCCAGCGGGTCGCTTCCGAGGCCTGCGGGGTGAGCTGACGGGTTCGGGCGGAAGCGCCCGTCCTCCGGAGGGAGGATGCACCCCGGGGAAGTGGTTCCCCCGCTCCGCGAACGCGGATTCGGCCCGCTGCTGAATCAGCAGCGTCGTAGTGTGAGCTTCGCCGGCAGGGGCATTACGGTCTATGGCACGAGGAATGACGAATTCCATCGCTCACGCGGAGAATCGCGAAACCGCTGTCGTCCCACGGCGCGGCCGTGACCGGGCGCGGGGGGCGCGGGAAAATGGGGGCGGACCGCCCATGCGCAGGAGAGGAGAGATGCCGGCGGAGAGCTGGCTGCCGGTCGGCGAAGAGCCGCAGCCGGCGGGCTCGATCACGGATTGCGTCATCCTCCGGAACGACGGCATCTCGGCGGTGGCGCTGGCGAGCGGGGATATCGACGCCGCAGTCCACGAGGCGACGGGCCTCTACCGGTGCGATACGCGCCACCTCTCCCGGCTGCGGCTCACGCTCGGGGGCGTCGCGCCGATCCTGCTCGATGCGAGCCAGTCCGGCGCCGTCTTTTCGGCGGTGTTCACGAACCCGGCGATGGCGGACCCGGCGGGCCGGATCGTGCCGGCGCGGGCGCTGCTCATCCGGCGGCGGCGGGTGCTCGGCCGCGGCCTCGCCGAGAGCCTGACGATTTCGAACTACCACCCGGAGCCGCAGGCCTTCGAGGTGCGGCTCGATTTCGACGCGGACTTCCGCGACATTTTCGAAGTGCGGGGCTTCGAGCGCCGCTCGGCGCGGCCGCCGGTCGAAGCGCAGGCCGCGCGCGGGGTGCTCCGCTACCGGTATGCCGGGGCCGACGGCCTCGCCCGGACGACAGCCGTCCGGTTCGACCCGGCGCCGGCGCGCCTCGGCCCGGCGGGCGCGGTCTACCGCCTGGCCCTCGCCCCGCGCGAGACGGTCGTCCTCGACGTGCGCGTGAGCGCCGGTGAGGGGCCGGCCGAGCGCCAGCCGCTGCCGCAGGTCATCGCGCGGGTGCAGCGGGAGGAGCGCCAGTTCCTCGGCGGGGTCACGCGCTTCCAGTCGGATTACGAGCCGCTGAACGACGCGGTCGAGCGGGCGCTGCTGGATATCCGGGCGCTGCGGACCGCGGTAGACGGCACCGAGTTCATCGCGGCGGGCGTGCCGTGGTTCGACACGCTGTTCGGGCGCGACAGCCTCATCACGGGGATGTTCCTCGCGCCATGGGCGCCGGGGCTGCTCCGCGGCGCGCTGGAGGTGCTCGCGCGCTACCAGGCAAAGGAGCACGACCCGGCGAGCGACGCGGCGCCGGGGAAGATCCCGCACGAGCTGCGCTGGGGCGAGCTGGCGAACCTGGGCGAGGTGCCGTTCGGCCGCTACTACGGCAGCGTCGATGCCACGCCGCTGTTCCTCGCGGCCGCGGCGGAGTACTTCGACTGGACGGGAGACCGGGCCTGCGTCGCCGCGCTGTGGCCGGCGCTGGAGGCGGCGGCGGGCTGGTGCCTCCGCGAGCTCGAGCGGTACGGCGGCGTCATCGCCTATGCGCGGGAATCGGCGGCCGGGCTCGAGAACCAGGGCTGGAAAGATTCCCACGATGCCATCCGCTGGCCGGACGGCCGGCTCGCCGAGCCGCCAATCGCGCTCGTAGAGGTGCAGGCGTACGCGCTCGCCGGGCTGCGGGCGTTCGCGCGGCTGGCGGCGCTGCGCGGCGAGCCCGCGGCCGAGGCAGAGGCGGCGGCCGAGCGGCTCGCCGCGATCATCGAGGAGCGGTTCGGCGATGACAGCCTCGGCTACGCGCTCTGTCTCGAACGGGCGCGCATGCCGGTCCCCACGCCGGCTTCGAACGCGGGCCACCTGCTCTGGCTCGGCGAGCCGCAGCCCGCGCGCGCGGCGGCGTTCGCCGACCGGGCGTTCCAATCGGACCTGTTCAGCGGCTGGGGCGTGCGGACGCTGGCGTCGTCGGTGGCGGGCTACAACCCGCTCGGCTACCACACCGGCTCCGTCTGGCCGCACGATAACGCGATCCTGCTCGCGGGGCTGCGGCGGCAGGGGTTCGACGACCTCGCGCGGGCGCTCGGCGATGCGTTCATCGAAGCCGCGCTCGCCTTCCCGGCGGGGCGCATCCCGGAGCTGTACTGCGGCGACCCCCGCGAGCTTCGGCTCGTGCCGACGCCCTACCCCGTCGCCTCGCGCCCGCAGGCGTGGTCGGCGGCGAGCCTGCCGTTCGTGCTGACGACGCTGCTCGGCATCCGGCCGGCCGGCCCGAAGGCGCTGGCGATCACCCGGCCCGTCCTGCCGGCGATGGTCGAATGGGTGCGGCTGCGAAATCTCCGCTTCGGCGGCGCGGCGATCGACCTCGCCTTCCGGCGGGGCGCCGCCGGGGTAGCGGTCGAAGTCGAAGGCGTCCGCGGCGAGGCGGCGGTGGTGCTCACCGACCGCTGGCCGCGGTAGCAGGTCTGCAGGGGCCGCCGCCGAGCCGATATTGACGTCCCGCGGATAGCGCAACCAGAATGAGCGCAAGCGTCGGCGCGCGAGCGGAGCGCGCCGGGAACGGCGTTCGAACCTCGAGGAGTGCGAGATGGAGACGATGCGAATCGCCATCGTTGCGCCGCCGTGGTTCGCCGTCCCGCCGACGGGCTACGGCGGCATCGAATGGGTCGTGAGCTACCTCGCCGATGGGCTGACCCGCCGGGGCCACGACGTCACGCTGTTCGCGGCCGGGGGTTCGCGCACGGAGGCGCGGCTGGTTTCGACCTTCGCGGAGCCGCCCTCGGCGCTGCTGGGGAACCCGGCGATCGAGGCGCAGCACGTGCTCGCGGCCTACGACCGCTGGCGGGAGTTCGACATCATCCACGACCACACCTTCCTCGGCCCGATCACCGGCGCGGCCGTGCCGGTGCCCGTGGTGCACACGCTCCACGGCCCGGTCACGCCGGAGAATCGCGGCCTCATCCGGGAGCTCGGCCGCCGGCTGCACCTCGTGGCGATCAGCCATCACCAGCGGTCGACGCTGCCCGCCGGGGTGCAGGCGGCCGTCATCCACAACGGCATCGACCCGGCGGCGTTCCCGTTCAGCGACCGGCCGGGCGATTACCTGCTCTTCTGCGGCCGGATCAACCCGGAGAAGGGGCCGGTGCAGGCGATCGAGATCGCGCGGCGCGCCGGCCTGCCGCTGCTCATGGTGGTGAAGATCAACGAGCAGCTCGAGAAAGACTACTGGGAGGCCGAGGTGCGGCCGCGGCTGCGCGGGCTCGATGTCGAGGTGAAGCAGCAGCCGCCGACGGAGGAGAAGCTGCGCGCTTACCGCGATGCGCTGGCCACGCTCTTCCCCATCCAGTGGCCGGAGCCGTTCGGCCTCGTGATGATCGAATCGATGGCGACGGGCACGCCGGTCATCGCCTTCCGGAACGGCTCGGTGCCGGAAGTCATTCAGGACGGGGTCACGGGCATCATCGTCGAGGACATCGACGCGGCGGCGGAGGCGGCCTGGCGGGCGAAGGAGCTCGACCGGCGGGAGTGCCGCCGGCGGGTTGAGCGCCACTTCAGCGCGGCGCTGAACGTCCTCCGGCACGAGCAGCTGTACCGCGCCATCCTCGGCGAGGGCGGCCGGCGGGAGGGTGCGGCCCAGCTGCCGCTGGCGCTCGACGGCTTTGCCGGGCCGGGGGACGGCGCGGGGGCCGAGCGGGCGCGCTAGCCGGCGAAGGGGTCGAGCGGGGCGCGGTAGGCGGCCTGCGCCCCTTCGAAGGTGCCGCCCTGCGCGAGCAGCCCGGCCGCGCCGCCCTGCCGCTCGAGCAGGTCGAGCCCGAAGCGGCCGTATTCATCGCGCACCCACTTTTCGAAGAAGTAGCGGTCGCGCGCCTGCCGGGCCGCATCGTCGTGCACCGTGCGGTGGGCCACGAGGTCGTCGAGGACGTCATCGAGCCCTTCGCCGGAGATGGCGCTGGTGCGGAAGATGGGCGGGGGCGCGGCTTCGCCCGGGCGGGCGAAATCGATGCTGGCGCGGAGGGCGTGGTAGCTCCGCCGGGCGGCGGCGCCGACGTCGCATTTGTTGAGGATGAAGGCGTGGGGCACCTCCATGATGCCCGCCTTCATGAACTGGACCTGGTCGCCGCCGAGCGGCTGGAGGACGAGATAGACGCGGTCGGCGAGTCGTTCGATTTCGACTTCGCTCTGGCCGATGCCGACGGTTTCGACGAAGACGTAGTCGAACAGCCGCTCGAGGAGGCGGACGACGGGGTAGGTGGCGCGCCCCATGCCGCCGAGTTCGCGGTCGGAGGGCTGGCTGCGGAAGAAGAGGCGGCGCTCGCCGACCGGGAAGTGGACGCGGGTGCGGTCGCCGAGGATGGAGCCGCCCGAGCGGTGGGAGGAGGGGTCGATGGCGAGGACGGCGACGGAGGGGGCAGCGTCGCGGGCGGCGAGACGGGCGGCGAGCTGGCCGACGAGGGTGGATTTGCCGCTGCCGGGGGTGCCGGTGAAGCCGGCGACCATGGCGCGCGGGCCGGCGCCGTGGGCTTCGAGGGCGGCGATGGCCGCCGCCTTCTCGGCGACGGCCTCCGGCCGCGTATCTTCGAACAGCCGGACGAGGCGGGCGAGGGGCCACTTGTCGAGGGCGATGGCGCCCTCGATGAGCTGGTCGAGCTCGCTCACCGGGCGCCGGCGCCCGCCTGCGCTTCGACGACGTCCATGATCCGGCTCATCACATCGGCGAGGTCGAAGTCGGCCGGGGTGAAGATCTGCCGGGCGCCGAGCGCGCGGAGCGCCTCGTGGTCGTCCTTCGGGATGATGCCGCCGACGATGACGGGGATGGCGTCGCCGGCGCCGGCCGCGCGGAGGCCTTCGATGACCTGCCGGGTGAGGTCGAGGTGGGAGCCGGAGAGGATAGAGAGGCCGATGACGTCGGCCGCCTCTTCGATGGCGCTCTGGACGATCTCTTCCGGGGTGAGCCGGATGCCGGAGTAGACGACATCGAAGCCGCAGTGGCGGGCGGCGACGGCGATGACCTCGGCGCCGTTCGAATGCCCATCGAGGCCCGGCTTGCCGACGACGATGCGCGGCCGGTGGCCGGTGCGGCGGACGAACTCCTCGGCGCGGCGGCGCACCTCGGCGACACGGTCGCTATCGACGTAGAGGCGCTGGCCTTCGACGCCGGTGGGCGGCCGGTATTCGCCGAAGACGCGGCGGAGGGTATCGGCCCATTCGCCGGTCGTGACGCGGGCGAGGGCGCATTCGATGGAGGGCTCCATCATGTTCTTGCCGGTGCGGGCCGCCTCTTCGAGGGCGGCGAGGGCCGCCTGCACGCGCGCCGGGTCGCGCTTCGCCTTGACGGCGGCGAGCGCTTCGAGGGTGCGGCGCGTCTCGGCTTCATCGACTTTGAAGATGCCGCCGTCTTCGCCGGTGAGGAGCGGCGAGGGCAGGCCGTCGGTCCAGCGGTTGACGCCGACGATGACGAGTTCGCCGGAGTTGATCTTGCTGACGCGCTCGGACATGGAGCGGACGAGCTGGGATTTGAGGTAGCCGGATTCGACGGCCGCGCGGATGCCGCCCATCGCTTCGATGCGGGCGATCTCTTCGCGGGCCTGCCGCTTCAGCTCTTCGACCTTCGATTCGATGACGATGGAGCCATCGAAGATGTCGGGGTACTCCAGCAGATCGGTTTCGTAGGCGAGGATCTGCTGGAGGCGGAGCGACCACTGCTGGTCCCACGGGCGGGGGAGGGAGAGCGCTTCGTTCCAGGCGGGGAGCTGGAGGGCGCGGCAGCGGGCCTTGCGGGAGAGGGTGACGCCGAGCGCTTCGATGAGGATGCGCCAGGCGTTGTTCTCCGGCTGCTGCTCGGTGAGGCCGAGGGAGTTGACCTGGACGCCGTAGCGGAAGAGCCGCTGCTTCGGGTCCTGCACGCCGTAGCGGTCGCGGGTGATTTCGTCCCAGAGCTCGACGAAGGCCCGCATCTTGCACATCTCTTCGATGAAGCGGATGCCGGAGTTGACGAAGAAGGAGATGCGGCCGACGACGTCGGGGAAGCGGTCGGGGGCGACGGCGCCGCGCTCGCGGATGGTATCGAGGACGCCGATGGCGTTCGCGAGGGCGAAGGCGAGCTCCTGCACGGGGGTGGCGCCGGCTTCCTGCAGGTGGTAGCTGCAGATGTTGGAGGCGTTCCACTTCGGCAGGTGGTCGAGGCAGTACTCGTACATTTCCGCGATGAGGCGGAGGCTGGCCTCGGGCGGGAAGATGTAGGTGCCGCGGGCGAGGTATTCCTTGATGATGTCGTTCTGGGTGGTGCCCTGCAGCTTGCGGACGTCTTCGCCGCGCTCGCGGGCGACGCCGATGTAGAGGGCGAGCAGCCACATCGCCGTCGCGTTGATGGTCATCGACGTGTTCATCTCCGCGAGGGGGATGCCCTCGAAGAGCTGGTGCATGTCGTCGATGGTGTTGATGGGGACGCCGACCTTGCCGACCTCCGGGAGGGCGAGGGGGTGGTCGGAGGAGTAGCCCGTCTGGGTGGGGAGGTCGAAGGCGACGGAGAGGCCGGTCTGGCCGGCGGCGAGGTTTTTCCGGTAGAGGGCGTTGGAGGCGGCGGCGCTGGAGTGGCCGGCGTAGGTCCGGAAGATCCACGGCCGGTCGGTCGTGGGGTTGCCTTCGGCGTCGTAGAGGCGGTGGGGCAGGCGCTGCGCGGGGGCCTGCCCGGGGTCGGTTGGTGAGCTCACGCCACCCCTCCGGGTTCGGGTTTCGGGGCGCCGGCGCGGGCGGCCTGCGGGGGGAGGGCGCCGCGGCGGCGAATCTGCGTCGTATGGTACAGGGTTCGGCGCGAATATCCGAACGGCCCGTTTGGCCATCGGCGTATTGCGATGCGGAGGGCGGCGTGCGCGGGCGGCCGACAGCAGCGCGGGGCGGGGGAGTGGTCCCCCGCCCCGCGGCGGTGTGGGTGCTGGCGAAGCAGGCCGGCCTAGCCGAGCTTCTTGATCTCTTCGATGAGCGCCGGGACGACCTTCTTGTAGTCGTCGATGATGGCGTACTTGGCGGCCTTCACCATGTTGGCATCGGGGTCCTTGTTGATGGCCACGATGTTCTTCGAACCGGCCATGCCTGCCATGTGCTGGCTGGCGCCGGAGATGGCGACGGCGATGTAGAGGTTCGGCGAGACGACCTTGCCGGTGAGGCCGACCTGCTGGCTGGGCGGATACCAGCCGAGGTCGCAGGCGGCGCGGCTGGCGCCGGTGGCGCCCTTCAGCAGGGCGGCGAGCTCTTCGAGCATCTTGAAGCCGGAGGGGTCGCCGAGGCCGCGGCCGCCGGAGACGACGACCGGGGCATCTTCGAGCCGGATGCCGGTGCTCTCGGCCTTCTGGACGCCGAGGACCTTGACGCGGGCTTCGCCGGCGACGTCGATGGTGCTCACGCTGCCGCTGCGGGAGGCATCGGGCGCGAGGGCATCGAACGACTTCGCCTTCACGGTGGCGATGGCAGGCGCGTTCTTGAAGGAGACCTCGGCGCGGGCGTTGCCGCCGTAGCAGGCGCGGGTAGCGATGAGCTTGCCGCCGGTGTACTTCAGGTCGACCGTCTCCATGGAGACGGCGGTGCCGAGGGCGAAGGCGAGCATCGGGCCGAGGTCGCGGCCGAGGGCCGTCTGGCCCATGAGGACGATATCGGCGCCGGACTGCTGGAGGGCGGCCTGGACGGCCGGGAGGTAGACCTCGGCGAGCGCGCCCTGGAGGGCGGGGTTGGTATCGGCGATGGCGGCATCGGCGCCGAGGGCGATGAGCTCCTTGCCGAGCGCGTCGCTGCCGGCGATGAAGGCGGTGACGCTGCCGGCGCCTTCGCCGGCGAGCTTGCGGGCAGCGCCGAGGAGCTCGCCCGAGATGGGGGCGAGGGCCCCCTCGTTGGCTTCTGCGATGACCAGGATTCCTGCCATGGTTCGGTGCTCCTCCTTAGATCAGCTTCGCGGCCCGGAGCTTCTGGGCGAGGTTGCGGGCCTTCTCTTCGGGCGAATCGCCTTCGATGATCTCGACGTTGCTCTCGACCTTCGGGACGTAGAGCGCTTCGAGGACGAGGGCGCGGTTCTCCTTGCCCATCTCGCCGGCGATGCCGAGGTCGTTCGCGCTCCAGACCTGCACGGTCTTCTTGGCGGCGAGCATGATCTGGCGGAGCTGCGGGTAGCGGGGTTCGCCGAACTCGTTGGAGACGGAGACGACGGCGGGCAGCGGCGTTTCGACCGTCTGGAAGCCGTCTTCGAGGACGCGCTCGACCTTGAGGCCGGCGCCGTTCTTTTCGATCGCCTTGGCGACGGTGACGCAGGGCACGCCGAGGTACTGGGCGATGCCGAGCGGGACGACGCCCATGTCCCAGTCGGCGGCGGCGCGGCCGGTGAGGACGAGGTCGGCGCCGCCGAGCTTCTGGATGGCGGCGGCGAGGGCCTTCGCGGTCTGGAAGTTGTCGATGTCCTCGAACTCGGGCCCGGTGATGAGGACGCCCTCATCGGCGCCCATGGCGAGCGCGTGCTTGATGGCGTCGCGGGCGGAATCGGGGCCGAGGCTGATGACGGTGACCTTGCCGCTGCCGGCGGCTTCCTTCAGCCGGAGGGCGGCCTCGGTGGCCTGCGGGTCGTACGGGTTGACGACCGGCGCGATGCCCTGGGCGGGGATCACCTTCTTGGCGGCTTCATCGACTTTGAACGATGCGGCCGGCGTCTCGGGGTCGGGGATTTGCTTGACACAAACGACGATGTTCACGCGGCGTTCCTTGCCTCCTGCGCGTTGCCGGTCCTCGTGCGGGGGTGCGGGCCGGGGCGATTCCTGCAGTGAATTGGGGCAAACCCGCAGCAATGTACCACACCGGGGAAGATTGTGAAATATCGCACCAATGCTGGCCGGGCAGCCAGCGGGCGGGCCGCGGCGGGCGGCCGGGAAACATGAACGTCATGGCCCGGCAATGTGTTCGAAACCCGGATGAAATCGGCGGGAAACTGCCCGTTCCTACCGTTGCGCACATCCGGCGGCTGCGGCCCGCGGGGCCCCGGGCTGCATGCGCCGGCATCTCAGCGGTGCCGCCTGGCACCGGAACGAACGGGGGTTCATCCGCATGGAGAGGCGCACCTGGCTGCGCAGACTGCACCGGCCGCTCGGGATCCTGGGCGGCGCCATCCTCGCCATGGCCGCCATCTCGGCGGCGGCCGCGCAGGAGCCGACGACCGAAGAGACGGTGGCCGACCTGGTCTCCGCGCTCGATACGACCTGGCTCCTCGTGGCCGGCTTCCTCGTGTTCTTCATGCAGGCCGGCTTCGCGATGCTCACCGGCGGCTTCGTCCGCTCGAAGAACACCGCGAACATCCTCATGAAGAACATGATCGACGCCTGCGTCGGCGGCCTCCTCTTCTGGGCCGTCGGCTACGGGTTCGCCTACGGCACGTCCAGCTCGGCGAACGGGTTCATCGGCTGGGGCGACTTCTTCTACGACACGTACGAGGGCTTCGCCGGCTGGTTCTTCCAGTTCGCGTTCGCGGCGGCGGCAGCCACCATCGTCGCCGGTTCGCTCGCCGAGCGGCTGAAGTTCAGCGCCTACCTCGTCTACACCGTCGTCATCACGGGCTTCATCTACCCGGTGGTAGTCCACTGGGCGTGGGATGCGAACGGCTGGCTGACGGCCTTCAAGGAGGACCCGGCCGACCTGTTCCTCGCGAACGGCTACATCGACTTCGCCGGCTCCGGCGTGGTCCATATGGTCGGCGGCTGGGCCGGCCTGGTGGGCGCGGCGCTGCTCGGGCCGCGGCTCGGCAAGTACGGCCCCGGCAAGCAGGTGAACGCCATCCCGGGCCACAACATCAGCATCGCCACGCTCGGCATGTTCATCCTCTGGTTCGGCTGGTACGGCTTCAACCCGGGCTCGACGCTGGCGCTCACCGGCGGCGGCGCGGAGCTGGCGGCGAAGGTGGCGGTGAACACGACCCTGGCCGCGGCGGCGGGCGGCGTCTCGGCCGTCCTCTACTCGAAGATCCTCACCACCCGCTACGACCCGGGCCTGCTCATCAACGGCATCCTCGCCGGCCTCGTCTCCATCACGGCGCCCTGCGCGACGGTGGACCCGTGGGCGGCGGTCGTCATCGGCGCCATCGGCTCGCTCGTGATGTACGGCGCGGTGCTGCTGCTCGATGTGATCCGCGTCGATGACCCGGTGGGCGCGTTCCCGGTGCACGGGGCCGCCGGCCTCTGGGGCGTCATCGCCGTCGGCCTGTTCTCGACGCAGGCCGGTATCGAAGGCGCTGGCTATGCGGAGCCGTCGAAGTACGGCCTGCTGGTCGGCGGCGGCTTCGAGCAGCTCGCGGCGCAGCTGGTGGGCGCGGCCTCGATCATCGCCTGGGTGGTGGTGACGGCCTTCATCCTCTTCTTCGGCATCAAGATGACGATCGGCCTCCGCGTGCCGCCGGAGGAGGAAGAGAAGGGGCTCGACCTGCTGGAGCACGGCCTCGATTCGTACCCGGACTTCGGGCCGACGGGGCAGGGCGTCTTCAGCCCGGGCGCCTAGGGCATCCGCGAACGGGATAGACTCTCCCCGGGGCCGGCCGGCCCGGCCCCGGGGACCACGAGAGAAGGAAGGCAGATGTCATGAAGCGCATCGATGCGATCATCCGCCCCTCGCGCCTGCCCTTCGTGCGCGAGGCGCTCGAGGAGCTCGGCTACGGCGGCATGACCGTGGCCGAGGTGAAGGGCCACGGCAAGCAGCGCGGCATCACCGAGCAGTGGCGCGGCCGCGAATATAAGGTGGAGTACCTCTCCAAGGCCTGGGTGCTCATCGTGGTGAACGACCAGGACCTGCAGAAGGTCATCACCGCCATCGTGGAGAACGCCCGCACCGGCGAAATCGGCGACGGCAAGATCTTCGTCTCCGATGTCATCGACGTGATCCGGGTGCGGACGAACGAGCGGGGCGCCGCCGCCGTCTGAGCCTGGCGCGCATCGACCCGGCGGGGGCCGCGCACATTGCGCGGCCCCCGTTTTTCGCGCCCGGCCGGGAAATGCGCCCGTAACATCCGCGCAAATCGGCCGAAACGGCGGACGGCCACAATCGGGCCAATGCAGGCCCATCTGACGCGGATGCGGGGCGGGGAGGCGACCCGGTGCCGGCGCTGACGCTCGAGCCCTTCCGGCGGCGGGTCGAACAGCTGCGCGACGCCTGGGCGGAGCGGCGGGCGCTGCGGGGCATCGCCGGCGCCCACGACCGGGCCTCGCAGGCGGCGCTGCTGCGCACCCTCCACGGCTGGGCAGCCGAAGCGGCGGCCGATATCCGCGCCGTGTACGGGGCGGCGCTCCCGGTGCAGGTGAGCCCGCTGCCGCCGGGCGAGGAGCCGGCGGCCTTCACCGTCAGCCTCGCGCGCGATTACACGCTCACCTTCGCGCTGGTGGAGCGCCGGCGGATGGGCGGCCCGCGCTGGCACATCGCGGTGACGCTGAGCACGGCCGGGCCGCGGGGAGCGGCGGTGGCCGCCGGGCCGGAGCGCCGGAACGGCCAGTGGACGCGCGCCCGGCTGGAGGACCTGCTGCTCTCGCTGCTCGGCGCCTACGAACGGGACCGCTCGGAGGGGCAGGGGCCGGCGGCCTAGCGGGCCGGCGCGCGCTCGAGAATCTCCGCCACGCAGCGGAGGCCGGATTCGACGGCGCCCTGGATCCAGCCGTGCGCGAGGGAGGCGTGCTCGCCGGCGAAGTGGAGCCGCCCTTCCGGCGCGATGATGTGGCGGTAGAGGTGGGTCTGCTGGCCGGGCTCGAAGAGGGCGTACGCGCCGCCGGCGAACTCGTCCTGGTGCCACACCTTGCTGGCCCCGAGTTCGAACTCCTGCCGCACGGCCGGGTGGATGACCTCCACGTTTTCGATCGCCTGGGCGAGCCGCTCATCGGGGGCGAGGGTGCCCCAGCGGCGCGCGTCCTCGGCCCACGTATAGCTGGCGAGGAGGATGCCCCGGCCGCCCGGCGCGCCGCCTGCCGGGTAGTAGATCGTCCGCACCGGCAGGTCGGTGACCGAGCCGCCGCCGGCGATGCCGTCGTCCTCCTCCCAGAAGCGGCGGCGGCACTGGAAGAAGATCTTGGTGGCCGCGTCGTAGGAGAGGGTGCGGATGGCGCGCTGCTTGCCGCGGCTGAGCGCGGGCGTGATTTCGATGTGGCGGAGGAGCGAGAACGGGATCGTGATGACGGCGCGGTCGGCGGTGAACGTGTGCTCGCCGGCGACCGTCCGGCAGCGGACCTGCACACCCTCCTGCGACTGGTGGATGGCGATGACGCGCATGCCGTAGCGGACAGCATCGCCGAGCGGGGCGAGGAACGCGCGGGGCAGGCGGTCCATCCCGCCGGGGATGGTGACGACGTCGGTGAACCAGCGGCCGGCCTCTTCGCGCAGCACTTCGAGGAACGCGCTGTTCATGAACGGCTCCATGTGGGTGAGGAGCCCCCAGAGCTCGATGGCGCCCTGCGACCAGCCGCGGGATTCGAGGAACTCGGCGAGCGAGTACTGGTCGTATTCGCTCGCGACTTCCTCCCAGCCGAGCGCGCCGTGCCGCTCGATGGTGGCGAGGAGGGGCGCGATCTCCCGCTCCCAGCGCTGGCCGATTGGTAGGTCGGTCTCGCCGGGCTGGAGTTCGAAGTCGCCGGCGTGGCGGGCCGAATCGAACTCGCCCCGGCGGATGCGCTCGCCGCCGAAGGCGACGTAGGTGCGCGGGTTCTCCATCACGAAGGGGACGGTTTCGAGGCCGAACCGCTCGACGTAGCGGAGGACGAGGTCGTGCGCGCGGGGGATGCGCATGGCGCCGGCTTCGCCGTAGAGGCCGTCGGAGAAGGGCTCGCGGAAGGTCTGGATGCGGCCGCCGACGCGCGGCTGGGCTTCGAGGATGGTGACGGCGAACCCGCGGCGGCGGAGTTCGTAGGCGGCGGCCAGCCCGGCCATGCCGGCGCCGAGGACGAGGACGTGCTCGCTGGCCGCCGGGGCGGGCGCCGGGTCGCCGGCGAGGTCGCGGAGCCGTTCGGGCGGGATGCTCATGCGGCGCGCAGGCTACCACAGGGGCGGATGGCCGGGGGAGGGGCCGCTCAGCCGCGGACGAGTTCGAGGAAGCGGTCCACATCCAGATCCGTCGCCCGGATGAGCGCGCGCAGCGTCCCCGGGCGCAGCTCGCGGTGGGCGGGGATGACGAGGGTCACGGCCTTGCCGTCGTGCACGGAGACGAGGTAGGAGCCGGACTGCCGGTCCAGCCGCCAGCCCAGCTGCTCCGCGACACGCGCCACGTCGCGCGCGGAGAACCCCGCGAGCCGGCTCACGCGGCGGTCGCGGAGGGGGCGGCGATGACGGCGGTCTCGACGACGAGCGGCGCCCCCTCGGCGGCGAGGTCGCGGAGCGCGTCAGCGACCGCTGCGGCGACGAGTTCGGGCGTCTCGGCGAGCGGCGCGCGGCCGAGCGCGGCGGCGGTTTCGAGCCAGGCGCTCGCGGCCGCGGCGGCGTCTGCGAGGGCGGCCTCGCGGGTCGGCCCTTCGGCGACGGCCCCGGGCAGGGAGGGGCAGACCGCGGTGTACCAGCCATCGGCACTGCGCGCGAGGACCACCGTGAAGGCCGGGGGCATGGCGGCAGGCTACCACAGGGGCGGATGGCCGGGGGAGGGGCGCTCAGCCGCGCCCCATCAGGCGGCGGGCGATGCGCTCCGCAGCGGCGCGGTCGCCGGGCGCCAGCTCGCCATCGAGCACCATCGCGCCGAGCTGCCGCTTGATGACGCCGATCCACGGCCCCGGCGGCCGGTCGAACATCCGCACGAGGTCGTCGCCGCTGAGCGGGCTTTCGGCGCGTATCGCCTCGGCCTCCTCCTGCTCGGCGCGGAGGCAGGCGGCTTCGAGCGCGTCGTGGTAGGCGGTGTCGTCGTAGGTGTGGCTGGCGTTGTCGGCGCGCTTGAGGGCGAGGAGGTCGCGCCAGTGGCCGCCCAGCTTCGCCATGAACCGGCGGACGGCGCGGCGGTCGGCCGGATCCGGACGCTCCATGTGGCGGCGGACGAGGAGGACGACGACGTGGGCATCGGCGCGGCCGAAGCGGAGCCGCTCGAGCAGCGCCTCCGCCAGCTCGGCGCCGACGACTTCGTGGCGGTAGAAGCCCCACTCGCCGTTCGGCTTGGTGTGGCGGACGGCCGGCTTGCCGAGGTCGTGGAGGAGGGCGGCCCAGCGGCGGATGCGGCGGTTTTCCGGGTCGACGGCGATGGCGTCGACGGTGGCGAGGGTGTGGCCCCAGACGTCGAAGCGGTGGAAGCGGTTCTGTTCGCAGCCGGGCATGCCGGCCAGCTCCGGCAGCGCGAAGGGGAGCGCGCCCGTCTCCCGGAGCGCTTCGAGGCCGGCGGCCGGGGCGCGCCCCTGCAGGAGCTTGTCGAGCTCCGCCGTGATGCGCTCCTGCGAGAGCGCGGCGATGAGGTGGGCCGTCTCGCGCATGCCGGCCGCGGTGGCCGGGTCGAGCCGGAAGCCGAGCTGGCTGACGAAGCGGACGCCGCGGAGGATGCGGAGGGGGTCTTCGCGGAACCGTGCGGCCGGCTCGCCGACGGCGCGAATGATGCCGGCGCGGAGGTCGGCTTCGCCGCCGAAGAGGTCGAGCCACTCGCCGGTGTGGGCGTTCTCGGCGAAGGCGGTGATGGTGAAATCGCGGCGGGCGAGGTCTTCTTCGATGCTGCGGCCGAAGGTGACATCCGGCCAGCGGCTGCCGGGGGCGTAGCTGTCGCCGCGGAAGGTGGTGATTTCCACCCATTCGCCTTCGAGCAGGACGCCGATGGTCCCGAACCGCTTGCCGACGGTGGTGACGCGGGCGCCGAGCCCCCGGGCGATCTCTTCGACCTCGTCGGGGAGGGCGTCGGTGGCGTAGTCGATGTCGTGCGAGGCGATGCCGAGGAGGCGGTCGCGGAGGGCGCCGCCGACGAGCCAGAGCTGGCGGCCGCGGGCGCGGAAGGCCTCGCGGAGGGCGGCGTGGGTCGGCTCCATGGTCTCGATTGTCTGGCCGGGGCCGCGGGCCTGTCGAACCTTTCTCCATGGAGGGATTTGGGGAGAACCCTGAGTGCCGCCCAACGGCGGGGCGCGGTACATTGGGGCAGCTGGCCGCCCCGGGCTCCGGCGCGCCGGCGGAGGGGACCACCCCCGGGAGCCCCGGCAGGTTTCGCGTGGATGAATCGCCGCTCAGCGGCACACCCGCCGAGATGACGCGCCGGTACCTGGCGCTCGCGGCGGAGTACGAGCAGTTCCGCTTCCACATGCCGGATGCGCTGCTGGAGATGGAACTGCCCTCGATGCGCGTCACCTACCTGAACGCCATCGCGCGGGCGCTCCTCGGCTACACCGTCGAGGACATGCTCGGCGGCATCTACGGCTGGCAGCTGCTGGAGCAGGAGAGCCTGCAGCGCGCCATCGCCCTGAGCGAAGAGAGCCTCGCCCGGCAGGTGCGCAAAGGGCTGCCCTACGAGCGGCGGCCCGGCCAGTACGTCAGCCGCTACACGGTCATCCGGAAGGACGGCATCCGCGTGCCCGTCGAGGCGCAGGGCGCCTTCATCGTGGATGAGCGCGGCGTGCCGACGGGCGCGCGCTTCATCTTCCGCGACATCACCGAACGGGTGGTGCGGGAGCGGGAGCACGCCCGGCTGGCGGCCATCGTCGAATCGGCGGAGGACGCCATCATCAGCCGCGACCTCGAGGGCCGCATCCTCAGCTGGAACCGGGGCGCCGAGCGGCTCTACGGCTGGACTGCGGCCGAGATGCTGGGCCGCACCGCGGACATGGTCGCGGCGCCGGGTGCTGAGTCCGAGGTAGCGGAGCTGCTGGAGCGGGTGAAGCGGGGCGAACACCTCCACCTGACGACCCGGCGGCGCCGGCGCGACGGCACCGTATTCGATATCGAGCTCTCGCTCTTCCCGGTGCGCGATGAGCACGGCGAGGTCACGGCCGTCGGCGGCATCGCGCGCGACATCTCGGAGCCGCTGCGGGTTGCGCAGGAGCTGGAGCGGACGAACCGGCTGCTCGCCGCGCTCACCCGGGCGCAGTCGGACTTCATCCGGGAGGGGGAGCCCTCGGGCGTCTTCCAGGCGCTCCTCGACCTCTTGCTGGAGCTGACGGAGAGCGAATACGGCTTCATCGGCGAGGTGCTGCGGAAGCGTGACGGGAGCCCCTACCTGCGGCTGCAGGCGCTCGTCTTCCCCGGGACGGACCAGGCGCAGGCCTTCATGGCCGACTCCATGCCGGCCGGGTTCGCCTTCGACAACCTCGCGACGCTCTTCGGGCACACGCTGCGGACGGGCGAGCCGGTGATTTCGAACGAGCCGGCGGGCGACCCGCGGGCCGGCGGGACGCCGCCCGGCCACCCGGAGCTGCGGAGTTACCTCGGCGTGCCGATCGCGAGCCGGGGCGAGCTGGTGGGCATGGTCGGCCTCGCCAACCGGCCCGGCGGCTACTCCGAAACGGCAGTCGAATTCCTCCGGCCGCTGGTGACGACCTGCGCGACGCTCATCGAGGCGCTCCGCTCGGAACGGCAGCGCGAGGAAGAGCGGTGCCGCCTCGAGATGGCGCTCGAACGCTCCGAGATCACGCTCTGGGAGTGGGACGTCGCGGCGGACACGATTACGGCCTTCGCCGGCGACCGTGAGGGGCTCCAGCCATCGAACCCGACGACGGTGGCATGGCTCGAACGGGTCCACCCGGAGGACCGCGCGGCGGTGGAGCGCGCCTTCCGCGCGCACGCCACGGGCGAGACGGATCACATCGAAGTCGAGCACCGCTACCTGATGCCGGGCGGCACGTGGGCGTGGACGCTTTCGCGCGGCCGCATCGTCGACCGGGGCCCGCGCGGGGAGCCGCTGCGGGCAGTCGGCACCTTCCTGAACATCAGCTCGCGGAAGGAGGCGGAGCTGGAGCGGGCGCGGCTGGAGCTGCAGATGCGGCAGGCGCAGAAGCTGGAGAGCCTCGGCGTGCTGGCGGGCGGCATCGCCCACGATTTCAACAACCTGCTCACGGCGGTGCTCGGCAACCTCTTCCTCCTGCGGCAGGCGCTGCCGGACGACCCGGCGCTGCGGGAGCTCGTCGACGACGCGAGCCACGCCGCCGAGCGGGGCGCCGAGCTGGTCCGGCGGCTGCTCGCCTTCGGCAGGCCGGATATCGACCAGCCGGACATCGTCGACCTCGATGCGCTCATCGCGGACGCGGCGGCGCTCGCGCGGCCGATGGTCGAGCCGACGGTCCGGCTCGTCATCCGCCGGTCGCGGGAGGCGGGCCGGGTGAAGGGGTCGGCCTCGGCGCTGTCGCAGGTGCTCGTCAACCTCTTCGTGAACGCGCGGGACGCGATGCCCGGCGGCGGCGTCATCACCGTCACCCGGGCGGCCACCGACCTCGGCAGCCGCCGCCGGTGGGCGCCGCCGGAGCTGCCGCGGGGGCGCTACCACGTCATCGCCGTGCGGGATACGGGCACCGGCATCCCGCCGGAGCTCCTCGAGAAGATCTTCGACCCCTTCTTCACGACGAAGCCGATCGGGAAGGGTTCCGGGCTCGGCCTGCCGACGGCGCTGGCGATCGCCCGGGCGCACGGCGGCTGGCTCTCGGCGGAGAGTTCGCCCGGCCGGGGGAGTACGTTCCGGCTCCTGCTGCCGGCGCTCGAAGGCCCGGCCGCGGGCTGAAGCTGCCGCCGCCGGCTGCTACAGTTCGGCCATGCGCGTCGGCCTCATCTCCGATACCCACATCCCGGAAGCGCGGTACGAACTCTGGCCGCAGGTGTTCGATGCCTTCCGCGGCGTCGACTGCATCCTCCACGCGGGCGACATCCACGACCTCGTCGTCATCGACCAGCTGCACGACATCGCGCCGACGTGGGCGGCCCGCGGCAACGGCGAGGACGGCTCGGGCGGCCGGCCGATCCAGCCGGACCACCCCCGCCTGCGCGAATCGTGGCTGCTGAACCTCGACGGCCTGAAGGTCGGCCTCGTCCACGATGTGCCGATCCCGGAGTACCCGCCCCACCTGACGCTGGAGCGGGCGCTGAAGCGGTACTTCGGCACCGCCGAGCTGGACGTGCTCGTCTACGGCGATACGCACGTGGAGGCGATCAACACCATCAACGGCATCCTCTGTGTGAACCCGGGCTCGCCCACCTACCCGCACAACCTCGAGACGCAGTACGGCACGATCGGCTTCCTCGAAATCAGCGGCGGGCGGGCCGAGGCGACCATCTGGCAGATCACGGACGACGGCATCGCGCCGTTCGACTGGAACCGCTGGAAGCGGCCCTGGTAGCGGCCGCGCCGGTCAGTCGAGCGGGGCGCTCTTCGCGAGGATCACCGGCACGGGCGAAAGGCGGGCGACGCCGAGGGCGGTGCTGCCGGCGATGAGGTGGCGGCGGGCGCTGTGGCCGTGGGTCGCGCTGGCGACGGCATCGGCGCCGAGCTCCCGGGCGGCGTCGATGATCGCGGTATCGATGCCGGCCCCGGGCGGGACGACCGGGATGTGGTAGGCGGTTTCGATGCCGGCGGGCAGCCGCGGCCGGAGCGCCTCGAGCGCGGGCAGGGTGCGGTGCTTCGCCTCGGCCTCCGTCTCCATCGCGCGCATGACGGCGACTTCGAGCAGGGTGACCCGGACCTTGCCGGGCTGCAGCAGCGGCGCGAGGGCGGGGAAGATGCTGCGCGCATCGGGCGAGCCATCAGTGGTGATGAGGAGGTGGTAGGGGCCGTCGTGCGCGGGCACCGGCGGGCAGCCGGTCAGCGTCATGACGGGCACCCCGGCCGAACCGACGACGCCCATGGTGACGCTCCCGAAGACGGCGTGGCGGATAGCGCCAGTCCCGCGCGAAGCCATCGCGATGAGCGCCGCGCCGAGGTCGGCAGCCGCCCGGCGGATCGCCGTCGGCACGTCTTCGCCCCAGCGCCGTTCGATGACGAGCGGTTCGCCGGCGGCGCCGTGCGCAGCGAGAGCGGCCCGCAGCTCCTCCTCCCAGCGGCTGCGGACCTCCGCGACCGCCTGCGCGAGCCGCTCGGCCACGACGCCCGCGGCGTCGGAACGGGGATCGAGGACGCGCGCGAGCCGGAGGTCGGCGCCGATGGCGGCGGCCAGCCGCGCGGCGTGGGGCAGGATGCAGAGCGAGCGCTCGGAGCCGTCGGTGGTGACGAGGATGTTCATCGCGGCTCATTGTAGATGGCAGTCCGGCGTTGGGCGTTGGCGGGATGCCGCGCGCTCGCCACCTTTGGCAGGATGCCGCGGGCTCGCCGCCCGCGGCGGGGGATGGCTCGCCGCCTGCGGCGGCATCGCCGCGGGATGCCGGCGTAGGGCGGGAACCGGGAACCGGGAGGCGGGGGAGTGTCCACTTCCAACCTCCAACCGTCGTCGCGGGGCGGGGAGGGGAGGCCCGTAGTCGCGGGGCTCCGTCCCCGCGGGGCGCCGTGCGCCCAACGGATGTCACGGGAACCGGGAGGCGGGAAGCGGGAGGCGGGAACTGGGAGGCGGGAGGCGGGAACCGGGAACTGGGAAGCGGGAGACGGGAACCGGGAGGCGGGAGGGCGTGTGAATTCGACGGTCGGGGTGGGCCTCGCCGGCCCTCCGCGGGGACGGAGCCCCGCGGCTACGGAGTTCGGAGTTCGGAGACGGGAGCGAGGAAGGAGTATCAACCTCCAACCTCCCCCTCTCCCGCTACCTCCCCACGCGCACGGGCTCGCGCGGGAGCTCGCCGCGGACGAGCGGGGCGAACAGCGCGGCGAACTCGGCGGGGACGAGCCGTTCGGGCCAGCCGAGCAGCTCATCGAGCGTGAACCAGCGGTAGCGCTGGAGGAACGTCCGCTCCTCCTCCAGGTGGCGGGAGGTATCGACTTCGAACGCGGGGCAGCGGACGAGGTAGTAGCTTTCGCGCTGGCGGATGAGCCGGTCGCCCCAGCGGAACGACTGGTCGCGCACCCAGACGCAGGGCCCGACCTCGGCCGCGGCCAGGCCGGTCTCTTCGAAGAGTTCGCGGCGGAGAGCGTCGAGCTCCGTCTCCCCCGGTTCGAGGCCGCCGCCCGGCGTGATCCAGAACACGCGCGAAGGGTCGCCCGGCGCGTGGATGCGGAAGAGGAGCGTGCGGCCGCGGTCGTCGAGGATGACGGCGCGGGCCGCGAGCCGCGGCGGAAGATCCTCCATGCCACCAGCGTAGCGGCGAACGGGGAACGGGGAACGGGGGATGCCGCGGGCTGGCCGCCCGCGGCGGGGGATGGCTCGCCGCCTTCGGCGGCATCGCCGCGGGATGCCGGCGCTCCGCGCCGGCGGTGGAGGGGCGGGAACGGGAAGCGGGAGGCGGGAAGCGGGAACCGGGAAGCGGGAGACGGGAGACGGGAGACGGGAAGCGGGAGACGGGAGACGGGAGGCGGGAGACGGGGAACGGGGAACGGGGAACGGGGAACGGGGAACGGCGAACGGCGAACGGGGAGCATCAACCTCCAACCTTCAACCTTCAACCTCTATCCTGAGCAGCTGCGAAGTACCAGAATGGCGCGCATGACCCGGGCCCGGCTCGTCGCGATCCTGGCGCTGCTCCTCGTGGCGCTCGGCATTTCGCTCGGCGCGTGCGGCGGCGATTCGGCCGGGACGCCGGCCGCGCCGACGCCGGCGCCGGCGACCGACACCCCTGCGGCGAGCCCGACGCCGCAGCCCACCGCCGCCCCTTCGCCCGCGGTCCGCGGGACGCTGGGGTGCGGGCGCGCGCTCCCGGCCGACTTGAAGGCGGGCGAGACGACCAGCCGCGTCCTCCAGTCGGCGAACCGCACGCGCACCTACCTCGTTTACGCGCCGCCCTCTGCCGGCCCGGCGAGCGCGCCGATGGCGCTCGTCCTCAACTTCCACGGGCTCGGCAGCACCGGCGCGCAGCAGCACGTCTACGGCGGCTGGGTGCCCATCGCCCAGCGTGAGGGCTTCGTCGTCGTCAGCCCGAACGGCGTCGACAACTCGTGGCTCATCAGCGCGGGGCTCGATGACCTCCAGTTCGTGCGCGACCTCGTGGCGGCGCTCGGCAACGAGCTCTGCCTCGACCCGGCGCGCGTCTACGCGACGGGGATGTCGAACGGCGGCTTCATGTCGACGACCCTCGCCTGCCGGGCGAGCGACCTCATCGCCGCGATCGCGCCGGTGGCCGGCCAATCGCCGCCGGGGCCGGGCTGCAGCGACCGCCCGGTGCCGATGATCTCGTTCCACGGGACGGCCGACGCCGTCGTCCCGTATGACGCGGGCACGATCAACGCCGGGTCGTTCTCCGGCAGCCCGTTCGCGGGGGTCCCGGCGGTTCAGGCCGAGTGGGCGAAGCACAACGGCTGCGACGGCAGCGCACCGGCCGAGACGCGCATCGCCGCCGACGTGACGAAGGTGGAGTACGCGGGCTGCGCGGCGCCGGTGGTGCACTACCGGGTCGAAGGCGGCGGCCACACGTGGCCGGGCGCGCCGGCGGTGCCGCGGCTCGGGCCGACGGCGACGTCGATCAGCGCGAGCGAGCTGGCGTGGGCATTCTTCCGGGCGAACCCGATGCGGTAGCCGGCCTTCAGCCGTAGACCGCGCGGCCGCCGGCCCCGGCATCGCCGCGGGCCTGGCGGAGGTCCTCCGCGGCGCGGGCAGCGAGCGCGACGGCATCGCCCGAGACGGTGATCATCCGGTAGCCCGCGGCGGCGTGCTTGGCGGCGAGCGCCGCGTTGGCGTGGATGCCGGCCGTGATGCCGCGCTCCCGGCAGGCCGCGGCGATGCGCAGCCGGGCTTCTTCGAAGGCGCCGTCGTTGTCCATCCGCGGCGGGAGGCCGAGCGTGATGCTCAGGTCGGCCGGCCCGACGTAGACGGCGTCGATGCCGGGGACGGCGAGGATCTCATCGAGCCGGTCGAGCGCCTGGCGGGTTTCGATCATCGGGATGCAGGCGATTTCGCGGTTCGCCCCGGCGAAGTAATCGGCGCCGGCGTAGTAGGCGGCGCGCGTCGGGCCGTAGCTGCGGAAGCCCTCGGGGTAGTAGCGGCAGGCGCCGACGGCAGCGAGCGCCTCCTCCGGCGAGTTCACCATCGGGACGATGACGCCCATCGCGCCGGCATCGAGCACTTTGCCGATGATGCCGGGTTCGTTCCAGGGCACGCGCACGAAGGGGATGGTGGGCGTGCCGCCGATGACCTGCAGCATGGCGACTGCGGCCGGGTAATCGATGACGCCGTGCTGCATATCGATGCAGAGCCAATCGAAACCCTGGTGGGCCATCACCTCGGCAGTGAAGGTATTGGCGATGGAGAGCCAGCCGCCGTAGGTCACGTCGCCGGCGGCCCAGCGCTGCTTCACGGTGTTGATGCGCACGGTTCAGTGCCTCCCGGGGGTTCAGGGCCGCGCCTGGAGCACGGCGGGGTTGACGCAGGCGGGCGGGGTGCGCCCGGTGAGCACGGCGACGAGGTTGCGCACGGCCAGGTCGCGCATCGCCGCGCGCGTCTCGACCGTCGCCGAGCCGATGTGCGGCAGGACGATGACGTTCTCCATCGCGAGCAGCGGCTCATCGGCGGCGGGCGGCTCGGGGTCGAGCACATCGAGGGCCGCGCCGGCGATGGCCCGGCTGGCGAGCGCCTCGCGGAGGGCGGCCTGGTCGACCACCGGCCCGCGCGAGGTGTTGATCAGCCACGCGGTGGGCTTCATCCGGGCGAGTTCAGCGGCGCCGATGAGGTGGTGCGTCGACGGGTCGAGGTTGACGTGGAGCGAGACGACGTCGGCCAGTTCGAGCAGCTCATCGAGCGGGACGGGCCGGCAGTCTTCGAGCCCGTCGACGGGCGCCGTCACGAGGTCGTGGTAGAGGACCTCCATGCCGAAGGCGCGGGCGCGGAGGGCGACGGCCTGTCCGATGCGGCCAAAGCCGACGATGCCGAGCGTCTTGCCGGCCGGATCCCAGCCGAGCGGAGGCGGCGGTTCGCGCCGGCTCCAGCCGCCGCCGCGGGCGTAGGCGGCGTTCTCGAACAGCCGGCGGGCGATGGCGAGGATGAGCGCCATGGTGAGGTCGGCGACGGCCCCGCTGAGCACGCCCGGGGTGTTGCAGACGGCGATGCCGCGCGCCGTGGCCGCCCCGAGGTCGACGTTGTTGTAGCCGACGCCGAAGTTGGCGATGACTTTGAGGTTGGGCGCGCGAGCGAGCCGGGCTTCGTCGATCGGCAAGAGGGCGCTGCAGAGGATGCCCTCGGCGCGGGGCAGCGCGGCATCGACGGCCGCCGGGTCCGGCCCGGTGACGATCGGCGTGACCGACCGGCGGAGGTCTTCGAGCAGCCCGGCGGGCAGGTCGATGGCGATGACGGCAGCCGGCTTCGACATCGGCGAGAAGGCTACTCCGCCGCGGTGAACGCTGCCAGCCCGCCCGCCGCTACCGCGTCAGGTCGAGGATGAGCGTCTCGGGCCGCGGGAAATCGAGGTCGGCGTAGAGCGCCACGAGCTTCGCATCCTGCGGGACTTCGAACGTGACCCAGCCGCGGACCTGCCGGCCCTGCGCGAGGTCGGTCATCTTGAGGGCGGGTTCACGGCCGGCGATGGCGTAGTCGTAGACGAAGCCGTCATCGTCCTGCACGGTGAAATCGAAGCCGGAGACGGAGACCTTGCCGCGGGCGGCTTCGACGGTGATGTCGAAGGCGACGTACCGCTTGCCAGCATCAGGGCTGAAGGTCGATTCGCGGACCGGGTCTTCGACGGCGCGGACGGTGATGCGGGCGTTGCCGGCATCCACCGTTTCGCCGAGCTTCGGGCCGGAGCCGGGCGGCGGGACGGTGGGCGCGGCCGAGGTGTCGCCGCCGCTGTCGTCGCCGAAGAGGCCGTCGCCGCCGAGGCCGCTGCAATCGGCGACGACCCACTTGCCGTCCTCCCATTTCCAGCGCTCGAACTCGCCGGGCTCTTCGCCGAAGCCATCGAGCTCCTTCGGCGCCTTCATGGTGATGCTGACTTCGCCGCCGTCTTCGGTGAAGTTGCGGACTTCGACGTTCGTGACTTCGAAGTCCTTGAACTTCACGCCGGTGAAAGCTTCGAGGAAGACGACGCCGAGCTTCGTGGTGGATTCGAACTCGCTGAAGGGCACCTGCTCGCGGCACTCCTTCGAGAAGGAGTCGTAGGCCTTGCGGTAGTCGCCCTTGATCATCGCCTCGGCGGCCTGGCGGGCGGCGTTCTTGAGACCGGCTTCGGTGCGGGGCTGGCTGCCGCCGCCGCCGCAGGCCGCGGCGAGCATGACGGCGAACGCGCCGAGGAGCGCGAGGAGGATGGGGCGGGGTCGGGTCACGGGGAGGCTCCGGCGGGCGGGATTGGGGCGCAGCATAGCACCCATCGAGAGTGTCGGCCGGCAGCGTGAACGCGAAAAGCGCCCGCAGAGGCAGCAGGAAGGAGGGGAAGGGAGTGGTCGGGGTGACAGGATTTGAACCTGTGGCCTCTGCGACCCGAACGCAGCGCTCTTCCAGGCTGAGCTACACCCCGCGCTCTCGAGTGAGCATAGCAGTGATGGGGGGAACGGGGAACCGGGAGGCGGGAGGCGGGAACCGGGAAGCGGGAGGCGGGAACCGGGAAGCGGGGAACGGGAGGCGGGAAGCGGGAGACGGGAGGCGGGAGACGGGAACGGGAAACGGGGAACGGGGAACGGGGAACGGGGAACGGGGAACGGGGAACGGGGAACGGGGAACGGGGAACGGGGAACGGGGAACGGGGAGGGAGTATCAACCTCCAACCTCCAACCTCCAACCTCCAACCTCTCTCCCTCCCTTTCCCATTGCCCGCGGCCCGGCGACGATCGGGCTGATGGATGGAGCGAACAAAACGGACGCGGCGCGGCTGGAGGCGGCGCGCGAAGCGGCCCGGCAGCGGGAGGTCGGCAGCTACGCACGCCACATCTTCCTCTGCACGGGGCCGGATTGCTGTACGCCAGAGGAGGGGCAGCGGGCGTGGGAGCGGCTGAAGTCGCTCGCCGCGAAGGTGAACCGCACGCCGGGCGCGCCGAAGCTGTACCGCACGAAGGTCGGCTGCCTGCGCATCTGCCAGGCCGGCCCCACGGGCGTGGTCTACCCCGAGGGCACCTGGTACGGCTGCCTGACGCCAGAGAATCTCGAGCGGGTCGCTGCCGAGCACCTCATCGGCGGCCGCGACGTGGAGGACCTCGTCATCGGCCGAAACCCGCTGGGGTAGGGGCGGGAAGCGGGAACCGGGAACCGGGAGGCGGGAAGCGGGAGGCGGGAAGCGGGAACGGGGAGGCGGGTGAATTCGAACGCCGGGGTGGGCCTCGCCGGCCCTCCGCGGGCACGGAGGCCCGCGACTACGGAAATTGAGGGTTGTGAACCGGGAAGCGGAACCGGGAGAGGGAATAACCTCCAACCTCCAACCTCCAACCTCCAACCTCCAACCTCCCGCGCAGGCCGCAATACCCGCGGCATCCCGCGGCCGGCTTCCCCGTATACTGGCCCGAGCCCAGGCCATGACGATGCAACGCCGCGCGACCGTCATCGTGAACCCGGCGGCGCGAGGGGTTCCGCGCCGGTTCGACCCCGCGCGGGTGGCGGCGTACCTGGCGCACCACGGAGTCGAAACCGAGGTGGCCATCCCGCCCACGCCGGCCGGCGCCACCGAAGCTGCCCGGGCCGCTGCCGAACGGGGCCACAGTCTCTGTTTCGTCGTCGGCGGCGACGGCTCGCTTCGGCAGGCCGCGGAAGGGCTGGCCGGGAGCGGCACCGCCCTCGCCGCGGTCCCGGCGGGGACGGTGAACATCTGGGCGCGCGAAGCCGGCATCCCGCGCGGCATCCGGGCCGCCATCGATTGCCACCTCGGCGGGCAGGTGGTCCCGATGGACCTCGGCCGGGCGGACGGCCACGCCTTCCTCCTGATGGCCGGCATCGGCTGGGACGCCGAGATCGCCGCCGCGGTCAACCCTGCCTGGAAGCGGGCCGCGGGCGACCTCGCCTACATCCTCGAAGGGCTGCTCCACCTGCCGGCGCTGCGGACCCGCCGCGCGCGCTGGCGGGCCGACGGGACACTTTGCGAGGAGCCGCTGGCGTGGATGGTGCTCGGCAACACGCGGCTGTACGGCGGCCGCATCCACCTCACCCCCGGGGCGCGCATCGACGACGGCCTGCTCGATGCTGTCGCGTTTTGCCCGCGCGGCCCGGGCGAGACGCTGGCGATGGCGGCCCGGGTGCTCGCGGGGCAGCGCCGCGGGCGGCACATCGTCGCGGGGCGCTTCGCCGAAGTCGCGGTCGAAACGCCGGGACTCCCGGTCCAGCTGGACGGCGACCCCGTCGGCGCGACGCCGATGACCTTCCGCGCCGAGCGGGGCGCGCTGCTGGTGAGCCTGCCGGCGGGGCCGCTGCCGGACCTCTGGGGGGAAGGGTAGGGGCGGGGAGGCGGGATGCCGCGGGCGGCCAGCCGGCGGCGGGGGATGGCTCGCCGCCTCCCGTCGGCATCGCCGCGGGATGCCGGCGCCCCGCGCCGGCGCGGGAGGAGGGAGCGGGGAAGCGGGAACCGGGAAGCGGGAGACGGGAACCGGGAGACGGGGGACGGGAACCGGGAAGCGGGAGGCGGGAACCGGGAAGCGGGAGACGGGAACCGGGAAGCGGGAGGCGGGAACCGGGAGACGGGAGACGGGAACCGGGAGGCGGGAGGCGGGAACCGGGAAGCGGGAAGCGGGAACCTGGCGGGCGAACGCAAGCACGCAGCGTAGGGCGGGGAACGGGGAGCGGGAACCGGGAACCGGGAACCGGGCGGGAGTTTCGACTTCCAACCTTCAACCTCCAACCCCGCGCGGGGCGCGGGAGGGGAGGCCCGTAGTCGCGGGGCTCCGTCCCCGCGGGGCGCCATGCGCCCAACGGATGTTCCGGGAACCGGGAAGCGGGAGGCGGGAGCCGAGAGGCGGGAACGGGAGCCGGGAGCCGGGAAGCGGGAAGCGGGAGGCGGGAACCGGGAAGCGGGAGGCGGGAGGCGGGTGAATTCGATGGTCCGGGTGGGCCTCGCCGGCCCTCCGCGGGGACGGAGCCCCGCGGCTACGGAGTTGGGAGTTGGGAGTTGGGAGTTGGGAGTTGGGAGCGAGCGTACGGCGGCCCCAGGCTCCGTCAACCTTCAACCTCCAACCTTCAACCTCCAACCTCCCTTTCTCCCTCTCTCCCTCACTCCCTCACTCGAGCAGGATGCCCGGGTTGAGGAGGCCCTGCGGGTCGAGGGCGGCTTTGACGGCGCGGAGGGCCTCGGCGAAGAGCGGCGGCCGCTGCTGCCGGTACCACGGCATGTGGTCGCGGCCAACGGCGTGGTGGTGGGTGATGGTGCCGCCGCCGGCGATGACGGCGTCGCTCGCGGCCTGTTTGATGGCGGCCCAGGTCTCCAGTTCGCCGCCCGGCTTCGACAGCACCTGGAAGCTGTAGTACGGCGCCGGGCCATCGGGGTAGACGTGGGTGAAGCGGCAGGTGAGGCTGCCGCCGCCCGCGGCCGCAATCGCCTCGCCGACCTTTTCGCGCACGAGCCGGTCGAAGCCGGGCCAGCGGTCCCACGTGATGGCCGTCTCGAAGGTGTCGCCGACGACGCCGGTGCCGGCGGTGAGGTTGCGCTGGTAGGGCGCGCGGATGAAGGCGTTCCGCCACGCGCCGACGGCGCCTTGCCGGCCGGCCTCCTCGTCGCTGCCGCCGTCGGCGATGCGGATGCCGGCGGCGTCGGGCTCGCCGCCGCATTCGCGGGCGATGCGGACCGCTTCGTGCAGGAACGGCCCCTGCGGCACCTCGGCGGATTCGAAGCCGAGGATGAGGAGGGCGTGGACGCCATCGCCGCCGGCGGCCGCCTCGGCCTCGGCGGGGTCGAGCAGGCGGCAGTTGGCGGGCCAGAGCTTCGCCTGGACGACGCGGCGGGCGGCTTCGTAGCCGGCCTCCCAGGTGGGGAAGAGCATGCCGGCGGAGGCGCGGAACCGCGGCCGCGCCTGGATGCGCATCCAGGCCTCGGTGATGATGCCGAGGGTGCCTTCGCTGCCGATCACGAACCGGTCCGGGCTCGGGCCGGCGCCGGAGCCGGGCAGCCGGCGCGACTCCCAGGCGCCGCGCGGGGTGATCATCCGCACCGATTCGACGAAGTCGTCGATGTGGGTGTGGTTGGTGGCGTAGTGGCCGCCCGAGCGGGTGGCGATCCAGCCGCCGAGGCTCGACCATTCGAAGCTTTGCGGGTAGTGGCGGAGCGTGAAGCCGTGCGGCCGGAGCTGCGCTTCGAGCGCCGGGCCGAGGACGCCGGCCTGGATGCGGGCCGCGCGCGAAACGGGGTCGACCTCGAGGACCCGGTTCAGTTCGCGGAGGTCGATGCTGACGACGGGGCGGCCCCCGCCGGGCGGTTCGACGCCGCCGACGACCGAGGAGCCGCCGCCGTAGGGGATGGCGGCCGCGTCGGCCTCGCCGCACCACTCGAGCACGGCCGCGACCTCCGCTTCGTTGCGCGGGAAGGCGACGACGTCGGGCGGGTTGGGGAAGTCGCAGCGGAAGGCGCGGACGATGTCGCGATAGCTCTTGCCGTAGTGGTGGGCCGCGCGCTCATGGGTCTCGGTGGAGCAGATAGCGGCGAGGGCGGGCGGCGGCTGGATGCGGGGCGGCCGGAGGCGGACCTGTTCGATGCGCGGCACGGGGGGCGCCTCGATGGGGACGCCGTAGCGGGCGGAGAGGCGGGCGGCGGCCTGCCGGCGCTGTTCGTCGGTCGGCTCTTCGGATTCGAGCCCCCAGGCCCAGAAGCTGCGGCGTCCGGTCATGCGTCACCTCCGCGGGGATGATAGCGGGAACGGGGAGGCGGGAGGCGGGAGGCGGGAGGCGGGAACCGGGAAGCGGGAGGCGGGAAGCGGGAACCGGGAAGCGGGAACGGGGAGGAGCGAGGAGGGAGAGAGCCTGCGGCCGCCCGCGGGTCCGTCAACCTTCAACGTCCAACGGGGAGGGGGCCGGGGCGGAAGGGAGGGAGCGTAGTCGCGGGGCTCCGTCCCCGCGGGGCGCCATGCGCCCAACGGATGTTCCGGGAAACGGGAGGCGGGAAGCGGGAGGCGGGAACCGGTGAATTCGAACGCCGGGGTGGGCCTCGCCGGCCCTCCGCGGGCACGGAGGCCCGCGACTACGGCGTTTGGAGTTGGGAGTTGGGAGTTGGGAGTTGGGAGTTGGGAGTTGGGAGTTGGGAGTTGGGAGTTGGGAGTTGGGAGTTGGGAGTTGGGAGTTGGGAGTTGGGAGAGAGCGTGAGCCTGCGCGCGTTGCCGTCAACCTCCAACCTCCAACCTCCAACCTCCAACCTCCCCCTCTCCCTTTCTCCTTTCTCCCCTTCTCCCTCCCCTCCCCTCCCCATGCGCGCGGGCGCGGGGCGTCAGCCGAAACTGGTTCAGGGTGTCCTTCACTCCCTCCCCATGCGCGCGGGCGCGGGGGCCGGTAGGCTACGCGGCATGAGCATCGCAGTGAAGTGGTTCCCGACGCTGGTCAAGCGGACGCGTTCGAAGCAGCCCGAGACGGTGGTGGCGTGGCGGGAGGGGCTGACGCCGCTCGCCATCTTCCTCGACGAGGGCTTCTCGGAGGTCGATGCGGAGGCCGTCATGCCGATCGTCAACGGGGCGCAGGCGAACCTCCGCGCGCCGCTGCAGGACGGCGACCAGCTCGAGTTCCTCGTCAGCATCCAGGGCGGCTAGCGGCCCCCGGCGGGCGGCTCCTCCCCCGGCGGCGGGGCGACCGGCAAGAGGATACGGAAGGTGCTCCCTTTCCCCTCGACACTCTCCGCTTCGAGCCAGCCGCCATGGGCGCGGACGATGCTGAGCGCGGTGGAGAGGCCGAGCCCCGTGCCCTTGCCGATGCCCTTCGTGGTGAAGAACGGGTCGAAGATGCGGCTGATGATCTCAGGCGGCATGCCGGTGCCGGTGTCGGAGACGGCGATCTCGTGGTAGGGCCCCGGCAGGAGCCCGCGTCGCGCCCACGCCGGGTCCGGCCCGAGCTCGCGGGTGGTGCGCAGGATGGTGACGGTGCCGCCCTCCGGCATGGCATCGCGGGCGTTGAGCAGGAGGTTGAGCAGCACCTGCTGGAGACCGGCGAACTCGCCGATGACCGCGTCGTCGCCGGGGTCCGAGTGGACGATGAGCTGGACGGCGGGCGTGAGCGTGCGGCGAACGAGCGCGACCGTCTCTTCGAACAGGCGCACGAGGGAGACGCGCTCCCGGGCGGCGATGCCGGGACGGCTGAAGCTGAGCAGCTTGCGGACGAGTTCGGCGCCCCGCTCTGCGGCGGTGCTGGCATCGTCGAGACTCGCCCGGAGGGGCGAATCGGGCGGGAGCTCCGTCCGCACGAGGAAGAGGTTCCCGAGGATGGTGGTGAGGAGGTTGTTGAAATCGTGCGCGATGCCGCCGGCGAGCACGCCGAGGCTCTCGAGCTTCTGGGCCTGGAGCAGCGCGAGCTCGGCTTTTCGCCGCTCGGCCGCATCGCGCGATGAGCCGATGATGCGGACGCAGCGGCCGGCCTCGTCGAAGACGGGCGTGAGGTGGGTGACCACCTCGCGGCGGTAGCCGGGCCGCTCGATGACGTTCTCGTACTCGATGGGGCCGCCGGCGGCCTCGGCCTGCCGGTACCGCTCGATGGCCCGGCGGGCGGCCTCGGGCGGCAGCACCTCCTCGACGCGGCGGCCGACGATGCGGGCGAGCGGGGTCTGCAGCATCTCGGCAGTGCGGGCGTTGGCGAGGGCGACCCGCCAGCCGCCATCGGCTTCTTTTTCGGCGACCCAGAGGGCATCGCTGGTGCCCTCGACGACGGCGCGGTAGTTCGCTTCCGATTCGGCGAGCCGCCGCTCGTGTTCGCGGCGGCGGGTGAGGTCGCGTGACCAGCCGACGATGCGGCGAACCGTGCCGTCGGGGCCGGGCACGGGCGTGAGGGTCGTCATGATGTCGAACGGCCGGCCGCTCCATTCGCCGCGCATCTCGTATTCGACGGCCCGGCCGGCTTCCGCGGCTTCGCGGTAGTACCGTTCGTGCTGGCGTGCGAGCTCCTCATCGAGGAAGCCGGCGGCGGCGAGCTCAAGCGATGTCTTGCCAAGGACGTCGGCGGGCTCGACGCGCGCGCCGCGGCAGTAGGCGGCGTTGACGAAGACCATGCGCCACTCGCCGGCGTCGTCGCGGTCGGCGATCCACATCGGGTCGCGGACGGATTCGACGACGGCGCGGTAGAGGGCATCGACCTTGCGGCGCTCGGTGATGTCGCGGGCCCAGAGCTGGACGGCGGGCTCGCCGCCGTAGACGGTGCGGCTGGCGACGGTTTCGATCCAGGCGGTGGTGCCGTCGCAGCGGGTGACCTCCATCTCGGCGGGCTCGATGGGTTCGCCGGCGGCGAGGCGGCGCATGCGGTCGACGGCGAGCTCGCGGAATTCGGGCCGGACGAACTCGAGGATGTGATGCCCGACCATGTCGGAGGGGTCGCGGGCACGCATCATGCGGAGGCCCGCTTCGTTGACGTAGAGCATGACGCCGCCGCGGTGGACGGTGACGAGGTCGGGGTTGAGCTCGATGAGGGAGCGGTAGCGCTCTTCGCTCTCGCGGAGGGCTTCCTCGGCGCGGACGCGGGCAGTGATGTCGGTGACGGTGCCGAGGTAGCCGGTGCGCTCGCCGCCGGGCCCCGCGAGGCCGGTGGCCTGGACGAGCACCCACCGCGTCTCGCCGCCGGGGCGAACGATGCGGTATTCGATGCGGAGCGGGCGGTCGGCTTCGATGTGCCGCCGGGTTGCTTCGATGACGGACGGGCGATCGTCGGGGTGGATGGCGTCGAGGTAGCCGTAGCCGCGGGCTTCCTCGGCCGTCCGGCCGGCGAGGGCGCACCAGCGCGGGTTGACGCGCACGCAGCGGCCGAGGAGGTCGGTCTGGAAGACGCCGACCGGGAAGCGGTCGAGTGCGAAAAGGGCGTCGAGGCCCGCGTCCGCGCGCAGCTCGTCGGTCATGCCGTGGGCGCCCCCCGCCGGCGCACCTGTAGGGTAGCGGCTTTCTCGCGTGAGGGGCTCGGGGTTTCCCCGCGTTTTTCGCCTAGAAGCGGGACGGGACGTCATCGCCGGCCGCCCGCACGCAGTTCCGGCCGGCGCGCTTCGCTTCGTAGAGGGCGAGGTCGGCCTCTTTGATCAGCCATTCGGGCGTCATGAGGGCGTCGGCGCGGTAGGCCGAGACCCCGAACGACGCCGTGACCGGGATCTGGTGCCCGGCGACTTCGACGGGCCGGGAGGCGATCGCGTCGCGGACCCGCTCGGCGGTCTGGAGGGCGCCCTCCAGCGGCGTAGAGGGCAGGACGACGACGAACTCTTCGCCGCCGAAGCGGGCCAGCAGGTCGGCATCGCGCAGGACGCTCTTCATCCGGGCGGCGACGGCGCGGAGGACTTCATCGCCGGTGAGGTGGCCGTAGGTGTCGTTGAGCGCCTTGAAACGGTCGAGGTCGACGAGGAAGAGCGAGAGCGGCGTGCCGTAGCGGGCGGCGAGGCGGAAGTGTTCCTCGAGGAACTCGTGGAAATGGCGGCGGTTGGCGACGCCGGTGAGGACGTCGGTGGAGGCCTGCTGGATGAGCTGTTCGCGCTCGGCCTGGAGGGCGGCGTTTTCGCGCTCGGATTCGATGGTGAGGCGGAGGAGGGCTTCGTTGGCGCGGGCGAGCACGTCCTCCGGTTCGAGGCAGCTGGCCGGGATATCGAACGTGGCTGCGAGCGTCGCGCCGTCGGCGAGGGCACCGGAGACGAGCTCCTCGGCGGCTCCGGGGGCGACGCCGAGCCGCTCGCACGCCGTCCGGAGGGCGGCGAGCTGTTCGCCGGGCCGGTCGCCGAGGATGACATCGGCGCCGGCCGCGCCGGCGTGGACGCACATCACGAGCTGGGCTGTCTCGAGCGGGGCCCCGGAGGGGTCGCCGGCGTGGCGGACGGCATCGACGAGGGCCGGCGGCAGGTTCCAGCGCTCGGCCAGGGCTGCGCCGACCCGGCTGTGGTCGACCCCGAAGCGCTCGAGTTCGCGGACGCGGAGGAGGCCGATGTCGCGGCCGGCCTCGGCGGCGACATCCCGGTACTCGTCGCCGAGCGCCGATTCGAGGGCGATGACGCCGAGGAGGTGGAAGAGGCCGCCGAGGAAGGCTTCGTCGCCGATGCGGAGGCCGGCGCGGCTGGCGACGGCGCGGGCGACGATGGCGGCGTAGAGGCTGCGCTGCCAGAGCCAGGTGTGGTCGAGGCCGTCCCGCTCCCGGGCGCGGAGGTCGGCGACGAGGGTGAAGCCGAGGGCGAGCGTCTTCACCGTCCGCAGGCCGAGGACGAGGATGGCATCGCGGACGCGGGAGATGGAGCGGGGGCGGCCGTAGAAGCCGCTGTTCGCCATCCGGAGGACGCGGGCGGCCAGGGCCGGGTCGCGCTCGATCATGGCGCCGAGCTCGTCGAGGGAGACGTCGGGGCGCTGGACGAGTTCGATGACGCGGACCGCCACCGCGGGGATGGTGGGCAGCCGTTCGGACTGCATGATGCGCTCGAGCGGGGAGCCGGGCATGGCCGGGGTACTCCTTGGCTGGCGGGCAGCCGGGTTGCGGTCGTTCCACCGTGGATATCGGCAGACAGCTGCGGAACAGGAGGGTGTTTTTGCGCGCGCCCCGGGGGTTCCCCTAGGGGGCACCGGACCGGGCCTTCCCGGCCGGCGGGGCGGGACCGGGCGGCCGTTGCGGAGCGCGCCGGGGCGGCGCACGCTGGGGGCCATCACCGCCGGGAGGATTCGTGCCGATGGCCGACGTCGAACCGCCGCCCGGGGCGCTCACCGGGAAGCGCCGCCACCGCCGCATCGCCTACCGCTGCGCATTCGGCGAGCCGCTCGCCCACACCGGCGCCCCCTACCTCGTCGAAGGCGTCTATACCGACCGGGAGGGCGACCGCATCGGCCCCGTCTTCACGAACGAAGACCCGCCGGAGGAGTTCCTCGTGCTGCCGGATGAGGCGATCCCGCTCGTCCACGTCGAAGCGGCGCTCGACGCCGACCCCCGGGTCGCGAGCTACGAGCAGGTGGTCGGGCTGCTGTTCGACCCGCAGGAGGCGGTGCCGCCGGGCGTCGAGGAGAACGGCGAGCGCTGGGAGAACGGCGAGCTCGTCGTGTACACCTTCGAAACGGACGACGAAGCGCTCGAGGCGCAGTACTGAGCGGCAGCGCGGCGCTCACCACGCGGCGATGACGACGGCATCCGCCGGGTGGCGGTGGTCGCCGGTATCGATGAGCAGGCGGCGGCCGGGGACCATCTCGGCCGCGGGCAGCGCGCGGCTCACGGAAACGCTTTCGAAGAGCGCGGCCGCGGAGCCGTCGAGCCGGACGGCGGCCGTCCAGCTGACGGTATCGAAGGCGACGAGACGGGCGCGGAGCAGAGCCATCAGTTCACCTCCCCGAGGGTCAGCGCCGTTTCGAAGCGCCCCGGCGCGTACGCGGTTTCGATGCCGAGCACGCGGTAGCGGGCGCTGCCGCCCGGCGCGAGCGGGTGGACGACTTCGACGACGTCGTAGATCTGGATGCCGGCGTGGAAGGGCAGCCGGGCGCGGGCGAGCGGCCGGCCCCGGCGGAGCCGCGCGAGCAGCCGTTCGGCGTAGGCCCCGGCGAGCGCATCGGAGGCGGCGCCGAGTTCGCGGCGGGGGACGAGCGCGGGGCCATCGCGCAGGAGTTCGCCCCCGCGGAACGCCTCGGCGGCGCGGTCCGGCCCCTGCACCCGGGCCCACGCGGGGAGCGCCCGCGCGGCCGGTTCGAAGGCGAGGAGCGGATGGCCGCCCGCGCCGAGTGTCCAGGCGGCGGGGTCGGCCGGGCCGAGCCCGCAGATTTCGAGGCCGGATTCCGCGCGGAAGGCGTCGGCGGTCGGTTCAAGCAGGCGGAGCGCCGCCGGGAGGGCGGCCTCCCCGGCCTGGATGGCGACGGCGGCCGTCTCCGTCGTCCAGGCGCCGGAGGGCGGCAGGTCGGCAGCGCTGGCGACCGGGATGCCGGCGCGGGCCGCGAGGGCGGTCAGGAGTTCGCCGCGGGTGCTGCCGGGCGGCGGCTGCCAGGTGGCCGGGGCGCGGTAGGCCGCGAGCCGCTCCCACGGCCCGGCGATGCGGAGGCGGGCCGCCTGCACGCCGCCCGCCCGGCGCCGCTCGACCCCCTCGAGGGCGCCGCGGAAGGCGGGGCCGTACTCCGGCGCGCCGCCCGGGCCGGAGCGGAAGCCGAGGCTGACTTCGATGCCGGCGCCGGGGGCGAGGAGCGGCTCGCTGCCGGCCAGCCCGGCGGGGTCGGCGAGCTCGAGGAGGGAGTGAGAGACGGCCGGGCCGTCGACCCGGCGGAAGCTGCGGAGGAGGCCCGAAACGTCCAGCTCATCCGCGAGCGGCGCGGCCTGCACGGCCCCGACCCGCGCGGCGAGGAGCGCGGCCCCATCGGCGGCGAGCGCGAGCCCGAAAGGCGCGCCCGCAGCGAACGGGACCGGCTCGCTCCAGGGCGCGAGCGTCCCGGCGACGGCCTGCGCCAGCAGCGCGCGGGAGCCGGCGACGGGCGCGGCGCGGACTTCGCGGACGGCGGCGACGGCCTGCCCGGCCCAGGCGATGGCGGGCCGCTCGAACGTGATGCCGGAGGCGGCATCGGCGGCGGCGACCGGCCGCGGGCCGAACCAGGCGTTCGCCGGCAGCCCGCCGTCGCCCATCACATGAGCGGCCGCGAGGGCCGCGCCGCTGCCGGGCGCGGTGCCGGTGACGAGCAGGTGGAAGTCGCCGGCGGCGTGGACCGCGGCGAGCCCGGTGACGGTCGCCCAGCTGCCGGCCATCGTCCAGGTGGTGCCGCTGGCGGCCCAGGTGCCGCCCGTCCGGCGGAGCCGCTTCACCGCCGGGGTCGCGCCCAGGCTGTAGAAGGCGCAGAGGTTGCCGCTGGAGGCGCGGCCGGCGAGCGCGAGGCTGCCGATCGGCACGGCCTCGGTCACGCGGGTCGCCGGCGCGGACCAGGTCAGGCCGTCGTCGAAGGAGTGGATGGTGCGGAGCGCGGTGCCGTCGGCGAAGGCGGCGGCGATTTCGCCTGGCACGGCCGCCGCGGCGACAGGCGCGCCGGCGGGCAGGCTGGCGAGGACGCCCGACCACGGGCCGCCATCCCGGCGGGCGCGGAGGCTGCCGCCGTCGTTGACCAGCTGGACGGCCGTGCCGGCGGCGGTGAGGACGAGCGCGTGCGGGGCTTCGCTGCCGGGCAGCGCGGCCGGCGGGCCGAACGCGAGCAGCGGCACGCCCGCCCGGCGGCGGGAGAGGAGGACGCGGACCGCCGGGCGGCGGCGCGCCGCGCCCTGGTGCGCGAGGAGCGAGGGCGTGAGGGTGCGCATGCCGCTACCGTGGCGGCGCGGCCCTCCAGCTCCGAGGGGCGGCTGACGCTCGGGGTCAGTGGCCGGCGGCGGCCCGGGCCCGCGCAGCCTCGAGGCCCGTATCGTGCGAGGCCGATGGCGCGGCCAGCAGCAGGTAGAGCGAGCCGATGACCCCGGCGATGAGCGAGGCGGCGAGGATGCCGATCTTCGCCTCGTCGAGGTGCGACGGGTCGTCGAAGCTGAGGCCCGCGATGAAGAGCGCCACCGTGAAGCCGATGCCGGCGATCATCCCCGCGCCGAGCACCTGCCGGAAGCCGGTGTTCGCCGGCAGCTGGGCGAGCCCGAGGCGGACGCACAGCCAGCTCGTGAGGAAGATGCCGATCGGCTTGCCGAACACGAGGCCGAACGCGACACCGAGGGTGACGGGGCTGGAGGCGGCGTTCCGCAGCATCTCGCCCGTGACGGGGACGCCGGCGTTGGCGATCGCGAAGATGGGCACGATGAGGTAGGCCGTCCACGGCGCGAGCCGGTGCTCCAGCCGGTCGAGCGGGCTCTCCATCCCGCTGGCGAGGTCTTCCATCTGGGCGAGCGCCTGCTGCATCCGCTCGTGGTCGCCGTCGGCCCGGGCGAGGGCGTACTCCGTGCGCAGGCGGTCCATGGCGGCGTCGAAATCTTCGTCGGAGTAGTACGGCCGGGAGGGGGTGAGCATCGCGAGGATGACGCCGGCGATCGTGGCGTGGATGCCCGACTTGAGCATCGCGGCCCAGAAAAGGACGCCGAGGAAGAAGTAGACGCCGATGGCGCGGACGCCGCCCCGGTTCAGGATGAACATGAGGGCGAGCAGGGCAGCGGCCCAGCCGAGCGCTTCGAGCGAGAGCGATTCGGTGTAGAAGACGGCGATGACGATGATGCCGCCGAGGTCGTCGGCGACGGCGAGGGCGAGGAGGAAGACCTTGAGCGGCGGCGGCACCCGCTTGCCCAGGAGGGTGAGGACGCCGACGGCGAAGGCGATATCCGTCGCCATCGGGATGCCCCAGCCGTGCGCCGTCTCGGTGCCGGCGTTGAAGGCGGTGTAGATGAGCGCCGGGCCGAGCATGCCGCCGAGCGCCGCCGCGACGGGGAGGATGGCGCGCCGGGGGCTCGAGAGTTCGCCCGAGACGAGCTCGCGCTTGATTTCGAGGCCGACCACGAAGAAGAAGAGCACCATGAGGCCGTCGTTGACGGCGTGGCCGAGGTGCTGGTGGATTTCGAAGAGGTGGAGGTCGAGCGCGAGCTCCGTCTCCCAGAGGTCGTGGTAGCTCTGCTCCCAGGGGGAGTTGACCCAGGCAAGCGCGATGATGGCGCCGAGGAGGAGGACGATGCCGCCGGAGGCTTCGATGGCGGCGAAGCGCTGGGCAGGGCGCACGAACCGCCGGACAACGAAACGGCGGCCATGGCCGCCGATGAAGGAATCGAGGGCGCGCAACACGTCGCCCGTAGCGTAGATCGGCGAAGCTTGCGGTCAATTGAGGCCGCACCGGTCCCTCGTTGCGGGGGCAGCGCTTCCGCGTGGCGGGGGCGGGCCGTACCATCGGCGGCCATGGGGCCGCGCATCCTCATCCTCGCCCGGGGCTACCTCGGCAGCCACATGTCGGCGCCGGGCATCCGCGCCACCGCGCAGGCGCGCGTCCTCGCCGAGCACGTGCCCGGCGCGCGGGTCACCCTCGCCGGCCCGAACGAGGACGTCGAACAGCCAGCCGACGGGGCTTTCCGGGTGACCCGCTGGAGCGCGCGGAACCTGCTCCAGCTCGCCGCCTCGCACGACATCATCATCAGCTCGATGCTGCCGCCCCACATCGCCGTCTTCTACCCGTGGAAGCGGTACGTGGTGGACCTCTTCTCGCAGTACGCGATGGAGTGGATGGAGGTGGGGATGCAGCACTACGAGGGGCGCCACCGCGACGCCTGGGCCGAGCGGACGCGCGCCGTCCTCGGCATGCAGCTGACGCTGGCCGACTTCATCCTCACCTGCAACGAACGGCAGCGCGACAGCTACATCGGGATGATGACATCGCTCGGGCTGATTTCGCCGCGGGTGTACGAGGCCGACCCGACGCTCCGGCGGTATATCGACTCGGCGCCCCACGGCATCCGGCCGGAGCTGCCCGTCCCCGGGAAGCGGGTGCTGCGCGGCGTGCGCCCCGGCTTCGGCGAAAACGACCGGATCATCCTCTGGAACGGCGGCATCATCCAGTGGTACGACCCGGCGACGCTGATCGAGGCGCTCCGGCTGCTCGGCCGGGACGATATCAAGCTGCTCTTCCTCGGCGCCGCCTACCCGGGCATCAAGGAGCTCGGCAAGGGCGTCCGCTTCCAGGATGCGAAGGCGATCGCGGCCCGCAACGGCCAGCTGAACCGGACGATCTTCTTCGAAGAGGGCTGGGTCTCCCACGAAGAAGCGAAGCAGTACGTGCTCGAGGCCGACATCTCGGTCTGCACCTACTTCGACAACATGGAGACGCGCTACAGCCACCGTACGCGGTTCGTCGACCTGATCTGGGGCGAACTGCCGTTCATCTGCACCCACGGCGACGTGCTGGCGGAGGAAGTGGCGCAGGAGGGCTGGGGGCTCGTCGTGCCGGAGGGCGATGCCCCGGCGCTGGCGCGCGCCATCGAGAAGCTGCTGGATGACCGGGAGTTCCACGCCCGCTGCAAGGCGAACCTCGCCGCCGCCCGGCCGCGGCTCCAGTGGAGCGCGACGATGCAGCCGCTGGTGCGCTTCTGCCGGGAGGAGGGCGAGCCGGTCTCGGCGAAGTGGGAGCGCGTGCCCGGGCTGGCCCAGCGGCTGGCCGTGTACACCGCCCGGCGGGCCGTGTTCAACCACTACGACCGCGCGCTGAAGCGGCGCTCGGAGCGGCGGGAAGCGGCCGAGAAGAAGGAGCGGCTGCGGCAGGAGCGGCTGGCCCGGGCCGGCGCGGGGAGCGCGGCGAAGTGAGAATCCTCGTCCTCTCGCGGGCCGTCGTCGGGCCCCAGATGGCCTCGCCCGGGGTGCGCGCCTACCAGCTCGCAGGCGCGCTCGGCCGCGCCCTGCCCGGCGCAGAAATCACCCTCGCCGTGCCGGGCGACCGCGGCGAGGTGACGCCCCCGGCCCGCAACGTCGGCATCCGCCGCTACTACGACAACGGCGAGGCGCTCTTCCTCGCCCGCCAGCACGACGTGACGGTGTCGCGAAACTTCCCGCCCCAGTTCGTCCAGCTGATGGGGAAGACGCGGCTCGCGCTCGATGCCTTCACCCCGCTCTTCATCGAATGGATGGAGCTCTCGCAGCGCGACATCCTGCCGAAGTGGCGGCGGACGTGGATGGCTTCGAACCGGTGGTATTTGAACATGCAGCTCACGCTGGCAGACTTCATCTTCTGCGCGGACGACCGCCAGCGCGACCTCTGGATCGGGATGATGATGGCGCTCGACCTCGTGCCGCCGTCGGTCTACGCGCGCGACCCGTCGCTGCGGCAGTACATCGACGTGGTGCCCTACGGCGTGCCCCAGCAGCCGCTCCGGCCGGCCGGGCCGGTGCTCAAAGGGGTGGTGCCCGGCATCGCACCGGGCGACCGGGTGCTGCTCTGGAACGGCGGCATCACCGAATGGAACGACACCGAGACGCTGCTCCGGGCGATGGCGCAGCTCGCCGGCCGCCGGCCGGACGTGAAGCTCGTCTTCATGGGCGTCAACCACCCGGATTTCGCCTTCGGGCCGAACGCGGGGGTGACCCGCCGGACGATCGAACTCGCGGAGGAGCTGGGGCTCAAGGACCGGACCGTCTTCTTCCGCGAGGGCTGGGTGCCGTACGCGGAGATCGACAGCTACCTCGCGGAGGCGGACGCCAGCGTTTGCCTCGGCTACGAAAACCTCGAGGCGCGCTTCGCCTTCCGCACGCGGTACGTCGACCTCTTCCGGGCGCAGGTGCCGCTGCTCTGCACGCGCGGCGACGTGCTGGCGGAGCGGGTGGAGCGGGAGCCGCTCGGCATCACCGTGCCGGAGCGGGACGTCGACGCCGTGGCGGCCGGCATCGAACGGCTGCTCGACGATGCCGGCTTCCGGGAGAGCTGCCGGGCGAACCTCGCGCGGGTCGGCGCCGAACTGTCGTGGGATGCGGCCGTGCAGCCGCTGGCCGACTTCTGCGCGCGGCGCGAGAGCGTCGCCCTGCCGGCGCGGCAGCGGCAGCTGCGGGCCGCCTTCCGCGGCGGCGTCTACTTCGCCCTCAAGAAGGCCTGCAAGAGCCCGCCGCTCCACCTGTAGGCGGGCGGGCGGCGTTCCCGGGGCCGGGCCGCCCCCACCGGCCCGCGGCCGCGCGGGGCGGGGCGCAGGGAGGGGAATACTGCGCGCCGCGATGCCGCGCCCGCCTGGTGGGCGGTTCGGTCAGGGAGCGCGGACGATCGGCACCCGGGCAGCGCGCGCCTCGGCATACCGCTTTGCCACGTCCTCCCAGTTGATGATGTGCCAGACGGCCTTCACGAAGTCCGGGCGAGCGTTCCGGTATTGCAGGTAGTAGGCGTGCTCCCAGGCGTCGATGACGAGAATTGGCGTGGAGGCATTCGCGATGTTCGACTGGTGGTCGTACACCTGTTCGATCACGAGGCGGTCGGCGACGGGCTCGTAAGCGAGGACGCCCCAGCCGGAGCCCTGCACGTTGTTGGTGGTGTTCGAAAGCTGCTTCATGAAGGCGTCGAAGCTGCCGAAGTCCCGCTCGATCGCCTGCCGGAGGTCGCCGGTTGGCTCATCGCCGCCGTGCGGGCTGAGGTTGTTCCAGAAGATCGAGTGCAGGATGTGCCCCGAGAGGTGGAAGGCGAGGTTCTTCGCCAGCATGTTGACCGTCGAGAAGTCCTCCCTCGCGCGGGCCTCTTCGAGTTTTTCGAGCGTGGTGTTGGCGCCGGTTACATAGGCTGCGTGGTGCCGCGCATGGTGCAGCTCCATGATTTCGCCGCTGATGTGCGGCTCGAGCGCGCCGTAGTCGTAGGCGAGGTCGGGCAGGGTGTAGGTCGGCATGGCCAGTCCTCTTTCATACGGAATGGCCGGCCCGCCGCCCGGCACTCGCACCAGCCCACGGAGGACCGTCGACGGCGGCGGGCGGGCACCTGGTAGTTTGGATCTAGATGCAAAGAGTTGTAACTGCATGTCGTTGCGAATGGCGCCTGGACGCACACGAAGCGGGGGGAGCGCCTGAGCGCTCCCCCTGCTTCCCTCCGCCCCCGCCGGCGCCGCGGGCGCTCAGCCCTGCGCCAGGCGGAAGCGGGCCGCTGCCTCGCTGAGGGCTTTCGCGTACTCCCGCATCTGGGATGCCGTCGCCGCCAGCTCCTCCGACTGCGCGGAGAGCTCCTCCGTGGAGGCCGAGACCTGCTCGGCCGAGGCCGACGTCTGCTCGGAGGTGACGGAGACCTGCGAGATGACCATCGCCACCCGCTCGGTGCCGCTCGCCATCTCGGCGGCGCCGGCGGCCGAATCGCGGCTGACCTGCGCGATCGATTCCGTGGCTTCGACGATGCGGGTCGCGCCCCGGGCCAGCTCCTGCACTTCGCCGGCCACTTCGTTCATCCGCTCGGCGGCGGACTGGACGGCGTGGATGATCGCCTCGAGCGACTGGCCGGCGTGCTGGGTGATTTCGCGGCCGGCGGTCACGTCGCGCACGCCCTCGGCCATCGCGTTGACCGCTTCGCGGGTGCCCTGCTGGACGCGGGCGATGAGCTCGGCGATTTCGCGGGTGCTGGCGCTGGAGCGCTCGGCGAGGCCGCGGACGTTTTCGGCGACGACGGCGAAGCCGCGGCCCTGCTCGCCCGCGCGGGCGGCTTCGATGGCGGCGTTGAGCGCGAGCAGGTTCGTCTGCGAGGCGATCTCGTCGATGACCTTCACGATGTCGCCGATCTGCTGGCCGAGCTGGCCGAGCTCGCTCACCCGCTCGGAGGCGCGGCCGACGGCAGCAGCGATCGACTCCATCGCGGCGACGGCCTGGGCGACCGCCTGCTGGCCCTGGATGGCGGCTTCCCGGCTCGCCTCGGCGGCCCGTGCCACCTCGGCTGAGACTTCGGAGGCGTGCGCGATCCGCTGGCCCATCGCCTCGGCTTCGCGCTGGCCCTCGGCCGCCGACTGCGCGCTCGACTGGGCGCTCGCGCTCAGCTGCTGGGAGCCGGCCGCCAGCTGGGTGACTTCGTGGGTGCTGTCCTGCGCGAGACTGTTCAGCGTGACGGTGGAGGTGGTCACTTCGTTGATCGCCTGCGCGATCTGGCCGGTGGCGAGCGCCATCTGGTTGGAGGACTCCTCGAGCTGGCTGGAGGCGGCGAAGATCGCCTGCGCGTTCTCCTGCACGGTGCCGACGAGCTTCGCGAGGTTCTCGACCATGTCGCGCAGGGCGCGGCCGAGCGCGTCCTGCGGGCCGCGCGGCGTCACCCTGGCGGCCAGGTTGCCGTTCGCGACCTCCTTCGCGACGCCGACCATCTCGCGCAGGTAGGCGGTCATGTTCTCGAAGGAGCGGGCCATCTGGCCGAGTTCGTCCTTGGAGCGGATGTCGACGGTGACATCGACGTCGCCCTGTGCGATGCGGTCGGCGGCCTCGGCGGCCTTGCGGGCGGCGCCGGCGATGGAGCGGGCGAGCAGCCACGCGCCGCCGAACCCGAGCACCACCGCGGCGACGGTCAGGCCGATGAGGAGCATGCGGGCGTTCGCCGAGGCGGTATCGGACTGCTTCGCCGCCTTCGCCGACTGCTCGACGTTGTACTTCGCGAGCAGCTCGAGGTTGTCGTTCAGCCGCTGGGCGTCGGCTTCGATCTGCGAGGCGGTGATGACGGCGCCGACCTGGTCGCCCTTCGCGGCCTGGTCGAGCACCTGGGTGCGGCCGGCGATGACGCGCTGGGCGAGCTCTTCGATGAGGAGGAAGAGGTCCGCCTCATCCTTCGACGTGATGGTCGGCCGGTAGTTCTCCAGCTCCTGCTGGGCAAGGGTTAGCCGCTCTTTCGAAGACTCGATCGCCCGGTTGCGCTGGCTTGCTTCGGCCGCGAGGAGCGCTCGCTTCTCATCGCGTGCGCTCGCGTTGAAGTAGCGGATCGCACCGAGGGAGTGCTGCACGCCGAGGGTGTTGATCCGGTACATCGTGTCGGCGCGCTTCGCGGCCTGGTCGAGCTGGTAGATGCCGACGGCGGCGACGACGGCCATGAGGACGAGGACGACGACGAACCCGCCCAGGATCTTGTGGACGAGGCGGAGATTGGAGACGGCCTGCGGGACCCGCACGAAACCCATACTGGTGACCTCCCATCGCCGGCGCTGGGGGCGCCGTTCACGCTGTGTTCATCATCGTTTGCGGAGTTTGACGGGCCCGCCGGGAGGATCACGTAGGGTGCGGGCGGGTTGCCACTAAGGGGACGGCCGCGCACCACCACTAAGCACATGCTCAGCCGGGGCGCTTGCCGGGGCGCGGGGGTAGACTCGGGGCGATGCGCCTTCCCCGCCTCCAGCCGGCCGCGGCGCGCGAAGCGCGGCTGCCCGCCGCGACGGTCGCCGGCACGGCGATCGGCCTGGCGCTCTTCGCCGCCGGCTACGGCCGGGCGGCCGACGTCGCGTGGTCGGCGACCGCGCTCGGCGGGCTGGTGCCGGCCCTCCGGGGGATGGTCGAAGCGCTCCGCGCGCGGCGGGCCGGCGTCGACGTCGTCGCGGTGCTCGCCATCGCCGGGGCGATCGCGCTCGGCGAGACGCTCGCCGCGGCCGTCATCGGGGTGATGCTCGCGACCGGGCAGGCGCTCGAGGCGTACGCGGCCGGCCGCGCGGAGCGGGAGCTCACCGGGCTGCTCGCCCGGGCCCCGCGGACCGCGCGCCGCATCACGGGCGGCGCCGTCGAGGTGGTCCCGGCGGAGGCGGTGCGGGCCGGCGACCTCCTCCTCGTCGCGACCGGCGACACCGTGCCGGTCGACGGCACGCTGCTCGAGGACCAGGCGCTGCTCGATGAATCGGCGCTGACGGGCGAGAGCCGGCTGGCAGAGGCCCGACCGGGCCAGCGCATCGCTTCGGGCGCGGTGAACGCCGGCGCGCCGTTCCGGCTGCGCGCGCTGGCGACGGCCGGCGAGAGCACGTACGCGGGCATCATCCGGCTGGTGGAGGCCGCGCGGGCGTCGCGCTCGCCGATGACGCGGCTGGCCGACCGGTACGCCGGGCTGTTCGTCCCGGTGGTGCTCCTCACGGCGGGCGGGGCCTGGGCGTGGAGCGGCGACCCGGTGCGGGCGCTCGCCGTGCTCGTCGTGGCCACCCCGTGCCCGCTCATCCTCGCCGCGCCGATCGCCATCGTGGGCGGGATTTCGCGGGCAGCAGCGCGCGGCGTCGTCATCAAAGGCGGCGGCGCGCTCGAAACGCTGGCCCGCGTGCAGGTCGTCTTCTTCGACAAGACGGGGACGCTGACCGCCGGGACGCCGCGGCTGGAACGGGTGCTGGCCGCGTGGGGCGGGCTCGACCCGGCCGAGGCGCTGCGGCTCGCGGCCAGCCTCGCCCAGGTTTCGGGCCACATCATGTCGGAGGCGCTGGTGCGCGCGGCGGCCGAGCGGGGCATCGCGCTTTCGCTCCCGGGCGAAGTCCGCGAAGAGCCGGGGATGGGGCTGGAGGGCGAGATCGACGGGCGGCGGCTGCGGCTCGGCCGGCTTCCGTGGGTCTGCGCGCGCGAGCCCTCGCCGGCAGCGCTCCGGCTGCAGCGCCGGGCGCTCCGCTACGGCGGTTCGGCGACGTTCCTCGGGGTCGATGGCGAGCTCGCGGCCGCCTTCGCGCTGGAGGACCCGGTCCGGCCCGAATCGGGCCGGGTGGTGCGCATGCTCCGCCGGCTCGGCATCGGCGAAACCGTGATGCTCACGGGCGACCACCCGGGCCTCGCGGAGATGGTCGGCGCCTCGCTCGGCATCGACCGGGTGCTGGCAGGGCTGACGCCGCCGGAGAAGGTGGACCATGTGGCCGCGCGGGCGGGCGCGCCCGCGCTCATGGTCGGCGACGGCATCAACGACGCGCCGGCGCTGGCGGCGGCGGATGTCGGGGTGGCGATGGGCGCGCGCGGCGCGGCGGCCGCAGCGGAGGCGGCCGACGGCGTCATCATGGTCGACCGGCTGGACCGGCTGGTGGAGGCGATGCTGGTGGCGCGTTCGGCCCGGCGGATCGCCGTCGAGAGCATCGTCCTCGGGATGGGCCTCTCGTTCCTCGCGATGGGGTTCGCGGCGGCGGGCCGCATCCCGCCGGTAGCCGGGGCGCTCCTGCAGGAGGGGATCGACGTCGCCGCGATCCTGAACGCGCTGCGGGTGCTCCGCTGGCAGCCGCCGCGGCCCGGGGCGGGCATCCCGCCGGCCGTCCTCCAGTCGCTGCTCGAAGGCCACCGGGAGCTCGGCGCGCTCGCGGATGAGCTCCGCACCCTGGCCGCCGAACTCGATGCCCTGCCGCCGGCCGAGCTGGCAGCCCGCGCCAAGGCCGCCGCCGCGCGCGTCCGCGCCATGGTCGTGCCCCACGAACAGCAGGAAGAGCGCGACCTCTACCCTGCGCTGGCGGCCCGGCTCCCGGGGCCGGACCCGCTCGCGGCCCACAGCCGGACGCAGGCAGAGCTGTTCCGCGTGCTGCGGAACTTCGAACGGCTGGCTTCGGACCTCGAGCCGGGCGCCGAGGCGCTCGACCCGGAAGACGTGGCCGACCTGCGCCAGCAGCTCATCGGGCTCGCGACGCTGCTCCGGCTCAACCTCGCGCAGGAAGAAGACCTCGCCGCGCTGCTCGGGCTCGAGCGGGCCCCGGCGCCGGCCCCGGCGGCCGCCGGGACGCCGGGGTAGACTGGCGGCCATGCAGATCGACTACGCCCTCCTCGCCGACCACGCCGAAGTCCTCAACGGCAAGCTCTACCTGATGGGCGGCGGCTGGGATGTGCGGCAGGCCCCGGCCGCGCCGGCCCGCGCCCAGTTCGCCGTCGCCATCGGCGTCCGCGTGGAGTGGGACGAGACGAACGTGCCGATCGCGCTCCAGCTGCGGCTGGAGGACGACGACGGCGCGGCGGTGTTCCAGCTCGACGGGCAGCTGCACGTCGGCCGGCCGCCGCACGTGCCGGCCGGGTCGAGTCAGCTCATCCAGGCGGCCGTCGCGCTGAACGCCGAGCTGCCGGCCTACGGCGGCTACCGGGCCGCCGTCCGCGCGTCGATGCCGGGCGGCCGCGAGGATGCGCGCTCGCTGCCGTTCCGGCTGGTGCCGGCCTCGCCCGGTGCGCCCCCGGCGGCGCCCGCGGGGTAGACCGCCGTGGTCTTCACCGTCCTCGGCGGCATCGGCATCTTCCTCGTCGGGATGCTGCTGCTCACCGACGGGCTGAAGACGGCCGCGGGCAGCGCCCTCCGCGAACTGCTGAAGCGGTTCACCGGCAACCGGTTCAGCGCGGTCCTCTCCGGCGCGGCCGTCACCGCCCTCGTCCAGTCCTCGAGCGCGACGACGCTGACGACCATCGGGTTCGTGAGTGCCGGCCTGCTCAGCTTCCAGGGCGCGGTCGGCGTCATCTTCGGGGCGAACCTCGGGACGACCTCCACCGGCTGGATCGTCTCGACCATCGGGCTGAAGGTGCGGGTCGCGGAATGGACGCTGCCGCTCATCGGCGTGGGCGCGCTGGCGTGGCTGCTCTTCAGCGGCCGGCGGGCCGCGGCCGGCATGGCGCTCGCGGGCTTCGGCCTCATCTTCGTCGGCATCGGCACGCTGCAGACCGGGATGGGCGAGCTGGCGGACCGGATCGACCCCGGGAGCTTCGGCGGCGCAACGCTCGGCGGCCGGCTGCTGCTCGTCGGCGTCGGCATCGCGATGACCGTGGTGATGCAGTCGTCCTCGGCAGCGATCGCCACCACGCTGGCGGCGGTCGATGCGGGCGCGGTGACGCTCGAAGAGGCGGCGGCGCTGGCGATCGGCCAGAACGTCGGCACGACGGTGACGGCCGGCATCGCGGCGCTGGGAGCGACGACGGCGGCGAAGCGGACGGCGCTGGCGCACGTGCTGTTCAACGTCATCACCGGGGTGATCGCCTTCGCGGCTTTGCCGGCGTTCGTCGAGCTCTCGCGGGACGCGGCGGACGACGGCGACCCGGCGATGGCGCTCGCCGCCTTCCATACGTTCTTCAACCTCGCCGGCGTGCTGCTCCTGCTGCCGGTCATCGGGCCGTTCTCGCGGCTGGTGGCGCGGCTCGTGCCGGAGCGCGGCCCGCGGCTGCTGGCGGACCTCGATGCCGCGGTGGCCGAGGTGCCGGAGGTGGCGCTCGACGCGGCCCGGCGGGCAGCAGCGCGCACCGGGCGGGCGCTGCTCGAAGCCGCGGCGCTCGGGGCCGAGGGCCGGCCCGCGCCTGCCGCCGCCGAGGCTGCCGCCGCGATCGAACCGCTCACCCGCTTCATCGAACGGGTCGAACCGGGCGACCCGGCCGCCCGGCAGCGGTACGTCTCCCTGCTGCACGCGGTGGACCACCTCCACCGGCTGGCGCTGCTCGCGGAGCGGCCGCCGGGGGCGGCGCCGGCGCGCGTCTTCCCCCACCGGGGGCCGCGCTTCGTGCAGGCCGCGCGGGCGCTGGCGGGCGCGCTCGAGAACCCGGAAGCGCTCCGGGAGGCGCTGCCCGCCGCGGAGGCCGAGGCGGCCTCGTATGCGCGCTGGCGGGATGCGCGGCGGCGGGAGCTCATCGAGCGGGCGGCCGAGCCCCGGGAGACGAACGTGGCGGAGGCGCTGGCAGGCGAACTGCGCGGGCTGCGGCGCTGGTTCGGCCGGCCGCGGCCGGCGGAAGCGCCGGCCCCTCCTCCTGCGCCCGCGCCGGCTGCGCCCCGGCCGCCGCTCGTGGAGCGGCTCGATGCGATGCTCTGGATGGCGCGGGTGCTCTACCACGGCTGGCGGCTGGGCGCCCACCTCGACGCCGCCGCGACCGGCGAGCGGCCCGCGCCGGCGCCCGCAGAGCCCGGCTGAGCCGCGCGGCTACTCCTGCGGGCCCTTCCGATTGACCTCCTCCACGACCGCGAAGAGGTCGCCGATCGAGGAGAAGTTGACCGAGATGATGTTCGGCATCATGCCGCGCTCCTGCCAGCAGCGTTCGATGCGGCTGCGCAGCACCTCCGCGCTGTTCGCCGGGAGCGCGTCGCGGGTGGAGGGCGGGAAGCGCGACACCCAGTGGTTGATGAGGAAGAGCGGACTATCGGGCCGGCCGCGGAACGGCTCGCAGCTGAACTCCTCTGCCGAGCGGAAGAGGAACGGAGTGTCCTGCATCCAGGTGAAGGCGTCGTGGTACCAGGGCGGCGCCGGCGCATCCTTCACGTTTTCGGAGAAAACGAGCAGGCGGCGGTCCGTCTCGATGAGCTGCCGGAGCGTCGGCAGCGGCTGGCCCCATTCGAGCACCGCGGCGTAGTCGATGAGGCCGGTGCGGGTCATCGCCTTCTCGACGTCGAAGGGGTCGACGTAGTCCTGCAGGACGAGGATGACGACCTCGCCGGGGTGCTGGCGGAGGAACGCGCGGAGGTCGCGCATGACGCCTTCGAAGGGGGTTGCGCCGAGTTCGCAGTAGCCGTGGCAGAGGTAGAGGCCCGGCTTCGCGCCCTGCGGGATGGGGCCGATGGTGTCGGCGAGCCGGGCAGCGGCTTCGGAGGCCTCCGGCCCCCAGTAGGGCTCGATCTTCTCGATGGTGAGCGCCGGGTCGGTGCGGACGCCGCGGCCGGTCGGGTAGCCGTAGTAGACGTCGATGAGAAAGGCCCGGATGCCGTCGCGGAGCTGGCGGTCGATGGGGTGGAGGTGCTCGGCGAGGAACCAGCCGGGCGATTCGGCGGCGCTCATCGAGTTGTGGGTCGAGGGGAAGAGCACCTGGTCGAGCCGGCGGTCGCACAGCTCTTCGAGGCCGTTGCAGCCGTCGTAGCGGACGAGGTCGGCGGACGATGGCGCGCGGAAGGCATCGCGGTTGAGCCAGAAGAGGCCGGCGACGGCGAGCCCGGCGAGGGCGAGCGTGCTGCCGGCGAAGACGGCGGGGATGGCGGCCTCGCGGCGCGCCGCGCGGGGGGCATCGCGCCGCGCGGCTTCGCGGGCGAGGCCGAGCGTGCGCAGCAGTTCGACGCCGGCGAGGTAGGCGATGGCGAGCCCGGCCGCCCGCGCCGCGAGCATGCCCGCCGCCGCGGGGGAGAGGAAGAGGACGACGCCGGCCGCCACGCCGAGGCCCGAGAGCCCGACACGCCCGAGCCGCTGCTCCCAGCGGGCGGCGAACCAGCGGCCGACGGCCGCGGCCTGTTCGCGGGCGGAGGCCGTGGCCACGAGGCTGGACGCGACGGAGGCGATGACGACGCCGGCCGCGGCCTGCAGCCACATCCACGAGCGGAGCTCCCGGCTGTAGGCGAGCCACGTCTCCCGCGCGGCTTCGCGGGCGACCCGCGAGCCGGGCACCCGCGTCTCCAGCAGTTCGGCGACGATGGCGATGCCGAGCCAGGTGAGGAGCGCGCCGCCGACGAGCCCGATGCCGAACGCGGTGGCCGCCGCCCGGAAGGAGCCGCCGACGAGGCCGCTCGCCACGAAGCAGGCGGCGGCCGCCGCGAGCACCACCCACGTGAGCGCCCGCAGCTGGCGGTCGACCTCCATCAGCCGGGTGGCGGCGCCCCGGCTGGCGACCTCGATGGTGCCGAGGTTCGGCCCGCCGGGCAGCCGGTCCGCCAGCTCCGGGTCGTAGGCGCGGAGGCCGGCCTGGGCGAGCGTGGAGATATCCGAGATGTTGAGGACGAAGCTCTGGCGGTCGCTGGAGAAGATGGCGCGGTGGAGGTCGCGCGCGGCCGCTTCGAGGATCCGTTCGAACGGACGGCTGGTGAGCGCCGTATCGACGACCGTATCGAGCAGCGGCCGCGCGGCGAGGAGGTCCGGCTGCTGGTCGATCGCCTGGTCGACGACGACGCGGCGGACCTCGGCGCGGACGGCTTCGTTCTCCATCAGCGAGACGGCGGTGGCCGCGAACCGGTCTTCGTCGTAGAGCACGTCGGCGAGCCAGAGGCGGATGACGCCGAGGGTGACGAGCAGCGCGGCGGCGATGCCCAGCAGCGTGGAGGCGGCGGTGCGGGAGAGGCGGACGAGCGTCGGCATGGCGTCGTGCCGCGGGATTCTGGCGGATGAACGGGGTTCGGGCTAGCGGGCGCGCCTACTCGCTCACCATGAACGCCCAGCCGACCACCTGCTTCGTCGGCGCGTTCGGGTTGAGCGGGTCCTGCACGGCGAGGGCGGCTTCGTGCTTGCCGGGCTGGAGGCCCTCCGGCGGGGCGTAGCAGACGCGGCCGTTCTGGGGCTGGTCGCGGGTGGGGATGACCCACGTGAGCCTGTCGGTCACTTCGACGCCGTCGACGGCCATGCGGAACCACTGGCCGTACTGCGGCGTGCCTTCGAAGCTGACCTCGGCGCAGATGCCGCCCGGCCGGGAGGGGTCGGGCGAGCGGGTGGAGGCCTGCGTCACCGTGCTGCCGTGCTCGGGGTAGACCTTCAGGATGTTGCCGCCCAGCTTCGGCGCGGGGCCGAACTGGCTCGCATCGGGCGTGGGCGTCGGCGTCGGCACAGGGTCGGGACCGTCGCCGCAGGCCGCGCCCGCGAGCAGGAGCGCGGGCAGCGCGGCGGCGAGGAGGAAGCGGCGGGAGGGGACGGGCAGGCGCATCGCTCCCGAAGGTAACAAAGGCCGCCCCAGCGGGGAATGTGCCAGCTTGCCCTTGGCTTTCCGGGCCGCGCCGGGGCACCGTCGGGCGGAGACCACACCCGGAGGTGCACGGATGGACCCGGAGGAGCTGCAGGCGCAGGACGCCCTGCTCGAACTCGAAGAGCTGCGGGCGCAGCTGGCGGAGCGGGACGAGGCGCTGGCCGCCGCCCGCGCGGCGCACGCCCGCGCCATCGGCCGGCTGCGGGAGGCGCTGGCCGCCGCCGAGCCCGCGCTCGACCCCGCGCTGCTGAGCGGCGAGACGGTCGACGAGCTGGAGGCGAGCTACGCGGCGGCGAAGGAGACGCTCGCTCGCATCCGCGAGGCGGTCCGGCGGGAGGCCGCGGCCGCCGTCCCCGCAGGAGTCGCGCTCCGGCAGCAGGGCCGGGCCGCGATGTCGGCCATCGAGAAGATCCGCGCGGGGCTCGCCGGGCGGTAGCTCAGCGGGCGTCGAGCCGGCGGAGAACGGCCACGAGCATCGCATCGAGCGAATCGAGCGAAGGGTCCTCGGCGGCGGCCGCTTCGACCCATTTGCGGGCCTCGGCGCGGGAGTAGCCGAGGCCCGCAATCGCTTCGATGGCGTCGGCGATGAGGCGCCGCTCTTCGAAGGCGGCGGACTCGACCGGCCGCTCGACGCCGGCATCCTGGAGCGCGGCCTCGGCGACGACCTTGCCGCGGAGGGTCGCGATGATCTTGTCGGCCGAGCGGGGGCCGATGCCGGGCAGCCGGGCGAGCGTGGCGCGGTCCTCCTGTTCGATGGCCCGGGCGATGGTCGAGACGGAGACGTTCATCGCCCTGACGGCTTTCGCCGGGCCGATGCCCTCCACGGTCGTGAACTTCCGGAAGAAGTCGCGCTCGGCGCGGCGGAGGAAGCCGACGAGGACGGGGAGGGGGTTGTTGGCGTTGACGTGGTAGAAGATGTGGAGGCCGAGCTCGGGGCCGTCGCCGGCAGAGAGGTCGGCCTCGCCGGCGAGCTCCTCAAGTTCGGGCCAGAGCACGATGGGGACGAGGATTTCGAACCGGATGCCGTGGACGTCGAGCTCGACGAGGGGGCCGGCGAGGTCCATCCGCGCGAGCCGGCCCCGGAGGTGGGTGATCATCGCCGCCGAGTATGCCACGGGTGGCGCGTGGGCGGCCGCCGGTTCGACAATCGGGACGTGCCCGAGCTGCCGGAAGTCGAAACCATCCGCCGCGACCTCGCCCCGCTCGTCACCGGCCGCACCATCACCGGGGTGGAGGTGGACCCGGGGACGCTGCCGCTGCTCGCCGGCGTGCCGGTCGCAACGCTCCGCGCGAACCTCGTCGGCCGCACCATCCGGTCGCTCGGCCGGCGGGGGAAGTACCTTCTCTTCGAACTCGACGACGGGCGCTGGTTCGCCGCCCACCTGCGGATGACGGGCCGGCTCGTCTGGCGGGAGCGGAGCGCGCCGCCGGAGCCGTACGAACGCGCCGTCATCCACCTCGACGACGGCCACGACCTGCGCTGGAGCGACCTGCGGAAGTTCGGCACGTGGCGCATCCACGCCTCTGCGGAGGAGGTGACGGCGAAGCTCGGGCCGGAGCCGATCGACGCCGGGCTGACGGAGGCGCAGTTCCGGCGGGTGCTCGAAGGACGGCGCGCGCCCGTGAAGGCCGTGTTGCTCGACCAGCGCCGGTTCGCCGGCCTCGGCAACATTTATGTCGATGAAGCACTCTACGCGGCGGGCATCCGGCCGGATACGCCGGCGGGCGACCTCTCCCGCGCGGCGATGGGGCGGCTCTACCGCGCCTGCCGCGAGGTGCTGGAGCGGGGCATCGCCCACCGCGGCGCGAGCTTCCGCGACTACGTCGACGGGCAGGGGAACGAGGGCCAGCAGCACATGTTCGTGCAGGTCTTCCGGCGGACGGGGAAGCCGTGCTACGCCTGCGGGACGCCGATCGAGCGGAGCATCGTCGGCGGACGGGCGACGCACTACTGCCCACGCTGCCAGCGGCCGGCGCGGCGGCCCCGCCGGGCGGGGGAGGAGGCGCGCCGTGCTGGCTGACCCGGCCGATATCGCGCGCGCGCTCGGCCTGCCCCCCGGCAGCGAACCGGCCTGCGAGCCGCTCGGCGATGCGCCGGGCGCGCCCGAGCGGTGGAGCGGCGGCGGCCGGGCGGTCATCGTCCGCCGGCCGGTGACGGCGGAGGCGGCGCAGAACCACGCTGCCGTGTTCGAAGCGCTCGCGAACGCCGGCTTCGCCGCCATGCCGCGGCTGCTCGGCTTCTCCGGCATCGCCACCATCGAAGAGGAGGTCCCGGGGCTCACCGCGCTGCAGGTCGAACCGCCGCCCGGGGCGGCAGAGGCCGCCGTTGCGGCGCTCGCGGCGCTGCACGCGCTGCCGCTGCGGGAGGGGCTCGACTGGGAGAAAGGGCCGGCCGGGGTGCTGCCCGAATGCCCGCCGCCGCTCTACCGGCTCGGCTTCGCAGCCGCGGAGCGCGAGGCCGCGGCGCCGCACTTCGCCGCCGCCCGCGAGGCGCTGCTGGCCGGGCCGTTCGGCTTCGCCCACCGCGCCGCGACGGCCGCGAACGTCCTCCTCGCGCCGGGGCGGGCGTGGCTCGTGAACTTCGCGGCCGCGGGGTTCGGCCCGCAGCTGTTCGACCTCGCGGCGTTCCTGCTCACCAGCGGGCTGGGGGCGCCGGCGCGGCGCGCGCTCGCCGGCGCGTACGCCCGGCTGCGGGAGCTCGACCCGGCCGCGGCCGCCGACCTCGCCGACCTCGCCGGGCTCGCCTGGGGTACGGACGAACTGCTCTGGCTGCCGCGCCGGCAGGTGGAGGCGCTCGGCGACGATGCGGCACTCGCCGCGCTGAACCTCGCCGCCGTGCGCATCGAACGGGGGATGCGGGAGCCGGCCGGCGATTCGCCGATCGCGGCAGCGATCCGGGCGGCGCTCTGGGGCTGACGGCTCCGGCCGGCCGGCCGCCCTGCCGATGATCCGGGTGTGTTCCGGAAGCTGCCCTGGGTGGTGCTCGCCCTCCTCTTCCTCAGCACCGCGCGCTGCGCCACCGCCGACCTCGCAGCCGGGGTCGCCGCGGTGCCGTTCGTCGGGCCGATCCTCGTGCCGCCGCCGGCGACGCCGGCCTACATCGCGGCGATGGGCACGCCCGCGCCGGCCGAACCCGTCGAGCCGGACTTCGCCGCCTGGTTCCCGGCCGAAGGCGGCTGGCAGGCGGTGAAGCCGGCCGACTGGCAGGCGATGCTGGTCGCCGCGGCGGCCGCGGGCACCCCGGAAGGCTGGAACGCGCTCTGTGCGAAGGCCTCCGCCGCTGCGGGGGCGGACCGCGCCGCCGCGCCGCTCCCGGGCGCGCTCGCCTGCAGCGCCGACCCGGCGGTCACGGCAGCGCAGCGCATCGCCCTTGCGCTGTTCGACCTCCGCGCGGCGGTCGGCGCCTGGCTGGCGGGCGCGCCGAACGGCTCCATCGGCGCGATCCAGGCGCGGCAGGCCGCGCTGCGGCTGCTCTGCGCCACGGCGGCGCCGGGGAAGCTCGACGCGGCCGCGGTGGCGGAGGCCTGCGCGAAAGGGCTCGACGCGGGCTACCTCGCCGGCAAGGGCGCGGAGACGATGGCCGCCGTCGAGGCCGCCTACGCCGCCTGTGCGGCGGCCCTCGCGAAGGCCGACCCGCAGACGGCGGCCGAGCCGGCGGTCTTCGCGGCCGGGGACGCAGCGGCCCCCTGAGCCGTATAGAATGGCGGCCCCGCCGACCGCTCCGGAGGTGCCGCCCATGCCCGAGTTCGCCCGCCCGACCGTGACGCTCCACTACCGCGACGAAGGCGCAGGGCCGCCGCTCGTCTTCCTCCACGGCTGGTGCGACAGCTCGGCGACGTGGGGGGCGCTGCTGCCGCGCTTCGCCGGCGAGTTCCGCTGCATCGCGCCCGATATGCGCGGCCACGGCGCTTCCGGCCGGCCGTTCGACCACGCCTACTTCCCGGAGGCGCTCGCGAACGACGTCGCGGCGCTCTGCGGCGAACTCGGCATCGAACGGCCGGTGCTCATCGGCCACAGCTTCGGCGGCTTCCTCGCGGCGTTCATCGCCGCGCGGATGCCCGGCTTCGCGCGCGGCATCGCCGTCATCGACCAGCCGCTGGCGCTGGGCGAATTCGCGGCGCAGATGCGCGCGATCGCGCCCGTCATCCGCTCGCCGGAGACGCACCTCGCCTTCCGGCAGCAGCTGTTCGGGTCGATGTTCGGCGGGCTGACGGGACCCGCGCGGGAGGGCGTGGAGGCGCGGAGCGCGGCGACGCCGCCGGAGGTGGCGCTGGGGCTCTGGGCGCCGCTGTTCGAATTCAGCGAGGAGGAGATGGCAGCGCTGGGCGGCCGGCTGCTGGCCGCGCTCGAAGGCCAGCCCTCGCTCGTCATCGAAGCGATGGACCACCCCGGCTACCCGGAGCTGCTCGCGCAGGCGGCGCCCGCGGCGCGGGTGGTGCGCATCCCGGCCGGGCACTGGGTGCAGCTCGAACGGCCGACGGAGACGGAGGCGGCGCTGCGCAGCTTCCTGGCGGGGGTGTGAGGTGGGCGGGCGGGAGCGCGGCGCCGCGGGCTGGCTCGAACGGACGCTCGCCGCGCCGGCGCTCGTCCAGGCGATGGCCGTCGCCGCCCGGCTCGGCATCTTCGACCTCGTCCGCGACCAGCCGAAGTCGGCGCTCCTGCTCGCGAGCACGGCGGGGGTGCACCCGGAGGCGCTGACCCGGCTGCTGCGCGCGCTGGCGGCCGAGGGCGTGCTCGACTTCGGCGAGGATGGGCGCTACGGCGCGACCCCGGTGGCCGGCCTGCTCTGCCGGCAGGCGCCGGGCGACTACCTCGAGCGGCTGCTGGCGCTGGCGAACCGCGAGTGGGAGGCGTGGGGCGGGCTGCTCGAGGCGGTGGAGACCGGCCGGCCGTCGGTCCCGCGGGCGGGCGGGGAGGGGTTCGCGCCGCCGCCGGGCGCAGCCGAGGCGCTCCGCCGCGCCGCGGGCGATGTCCCGGCGCCGGGATGCATCATCGGCAGCCCGGCCGCACGGGCGTGGCTCGAGCGGACATGGCGGGCCGCGTCGCCGGGCGTGCCGCTCGCGGCCGGCGGCGGGCTCAGCTGCCTCGCCGATGCGGAGGCCGCGGCCGAGGTCGCGGCAGCGCACGCTGCCCTGCCGCCGGGCGGCCGGCTGCTCCTGCTCGAACCGGTCCTGCCGGCGGACCCGCGGGCCGCGCCGGGGCTGGCGCTGCGCGACCTCGAGCTGCTGGCGCTCGGCCGGGGCCGCCTGCGCGGGCTGGAGGAGTGGCGGAAGCTGCTGGAGCGGACGGGCCTGCGCTTCGACGGCGCGGCGCCGGTGAAGGGGACGGGCGGGTGGATGGTGCTGACGGCGAGCCGCGGGCTGGTGTGAGGGGAGGCCGCCAGGCGGCGGGGGTGGATGCCGCCGTTCGGCGGCGCGGGATGGCTGGCCGCCTCCCGGCGGCGGCGCCGCGGGATGCCGGCGCTCCGCGTCGGCGCCGGGGCGGCGGGAGGTTGGAGGTTGAAGGTTGGAGGTTGAAGGTCGGGACCCGCGTGTCCGTCGCCTCCCGGCTCCCGGCTCCCGCCTCCCGGTTCCCGGGTCATCCGTTGGGCGCATCGCGCCCCGCGGGGACGGAGCCCCGCGACGACGGAGTTGGGAGTCGGAGGTCGGAAGTTGGGGGCAAGGAGGGCGGCATCTTTCTCCCTTTCTCCCTTTCTCCCTTTCTCCCTTCTCCCCCTCCCCCTTCCCCGGGCGCGAAGCGCCCGCCCGCGCGGCCGCTACGCGGCCGCCTCCCGCGGCGATGCCGCCGCAGGCGGCGAGCCATCCCCCGCCGCCGCAGGCGGCCCTTCCCCTACCCCCAGCGGGGCGGCCGCTTCTCCTGGATGGCGCGGGCGCCCTCCGCCGGCGCGGCGGAGAAGAAGCCGAGCATCTCGAGCGCGAGCGAGTAGTCGAACGCCGTGATGCCGCCGAGCCGGAGCCACTGGTTGAGCGCCTTCTTCGTGAACCGGAGCGCGTGCTGGGGACCGTCGGCGAGCTGCCGGGCGATGCGCATCGCCTCCGGCATCAGCTGCTCGCGCGGCACGCAGCGGCTCACCAGCCCGATCCGCTCCGCTTCGCGCCCGTCGATGAAATCGCAGGTGAGCAGGTAGTACTTCGCCTTCGCCATCCCGCAGAGGAGCGGCCAGATGATGGCGGCGTGGTCGCCGGCCGCGACGCCGAGCCGCGCGTGGCCGTCCGTCAGCCGCGCCTCTTCGGCGATGATCGAGATGTCGGCCATGAGGGCGACGGCGAGCCCCGCGCCGACGGCGACGCCGTTGATGGCGGAGATGATGACCTTTTCGCAATTCATCATCTCGTAGACGATCGCCTCCGCCTCCTTCATCACGCGGACGACGGCCTCGAACCGCTCCTCGGCGGGGAGGGCGGCGCGGGCTTCGATATCGGCGAGGTCGCCGCCGGCGGAGAAGGCGCGGTCGCCCGCGCCGGTGACGACGATGACGCGCACCGCCGGGTCGGCATCGAGGTCGCGCCAGACGCGGGTCAGCTCGGCGTGGAGGACGTCGTTCGTGGCGTTGTAGACCTCCGGGCGGTCGAGGGTGACGAGGGCGATGCCGTCGGCGGCGGCGATGCGGAGGTGCTGGTAGTCGGCGGCCATGGGGCACTCCTGCGGGAGGACGTTCGGGCCCGGACCGTGAGCGGGCCGCGGGCTAGACTACTGGAAAGATGCCGAACTGGGTGATCGAAGGGCTGATTGCGACGAGCCCGCGGCCGGGCTATGCGCCGGGGCCGGAGCTGACGGTGCACGACGAGGCGGTGGACCGCTGGATTGCGGAGGCGCGGCGGTTCGGCATCCGGTCGATCATGTGCCTCATCGGGAACGACCAGCTCTGGCTCTACCGGAAGGCGGCGCCGGAAGGGCTGCTGGAGCGGTACCGGCAGAGCGGGTTCGAAGTCTTCCACCTGCCGACGCTGGACCAGCTGACGCACCCGTACCGGCCGGAGGAGTACGAGCGGGCGTGGCGGGCGTTCCTCGAGCTGCCAAAGCCGGTGCTGGTGCACTGCAGCGCCGGGATGGACCGGACGGGCCGGGTGGTGCGCTACATCCTGGAGCAGCTGGAGCGGGAGGGCGGCGCGGCGGCCGCCCGCTGAACGCGCGAAAATTCACCACCGGGTGGCGAATTTTTCACCGCTGGCGCGCCGGCTGGTCGCCCCGGGCGCGGGCTCTGCAGCGCTGACGGTGGTGAAAATTTCACCATCGAACGGTAGCATTTCGAACATGTACCGGCGGAACATCGAGCCGCTCGTGCTGGAGGCGCTGGCTGACACCCGGGCCGTCTACCTGGCCGGGGCGCGCCAGTGCGGCAAATCCACCCTCGCCCGCGCCATCGCCGAGCGCACCGGCCGGCGCTACCTCACCCTCGATGACCCGCTGACGCTCGACCTCGCCCGGGCCGACCCGGCGGGGCTCGCTGCCAGCGCGGCCCGGCAGCCGCTGGTCATCGATGAAGCGCAGCGGCTCCCGGAGCTGCTGCTCGCGATCAAGCGGGCGGTCGACGACGACCCGGCGCCGGGCCGCTTCCTCCTGACCGGCTCGGCGAACTTCCTCGCCCTGCCGCAGGTGGCGGATTCGCTCGCCGGCCGGGTCGAGATCATCGAACTCCACACCCTCAGCCAGGGCGAGCTGCGCGGCCGGCGCGAGGGGTTCCTCGATGCCCTGTTCGCGGGCAGCCCGGCGGCCGGCCTCGGCCCTTCGGAGCTCGGCCGGGCTGAGTACCTCCGGCTCGCCGAGGCCGGCGGCTACCCGGAGGCGGTCGGCCGGCAGCTGCCCGCGCGGCGGCGGCGCTGGTTCGCCTCCTACCTCGACACCATCATCCGGCGCGACCTGCGGGACATCGCCGCCATCGAGCACGTCGCCGCCGTCCCCGCGCTCCTGCGGCTGATCGCCGGCCGGGTCGGCAGCACGGCGAACGTTGCGGGCCTGGCGCAGGACCTCCACCTGCCGCATTCGACGGTGACCCGCTACCTGCGCCACCTGGAGACGCTCTACCTGCTGGCGCCGCTGCCGGCCTGGTCGACGAACTTCTCCGCCCGGCTGACGAAGAGCCCGAAGCTGTACCTGGCGGACCCGGGCCTCGCGGCTGCGCTCGCCGGCAGCGGCGCGGCGATGGCGGAGCGGGTGCCCGAGGCGGCGGGCCAGCTGCTCGAAGCGTTCGCCGTCGCCGAGGTGCGGAAGCAGGCGACCTGGAGCGAGACCGCGCCGTCGGTCAGCTACCTGCGGACGTACGCCGGCCTCGAGGTCGACCTCGTGCTGGAGGCGCCGGACGGCCGGGTGGCCGCGCTTGAGGTGAAGGCGGCCGCCCGGCCGGAGCGGCGGGACTTCCGCGGCCTCGCGGCGCTCCGCGACGAGCTGGGCAGCCGGTTCATCGCGGGCGCCATGCTCTCGCCCCACCCGGAGCCGCTCCCCGCGGGCGACCGGCTCTGGGCGCTGCCCCTCGACGCGCTCTGGCGCGCCTGAGCCGCCACGGGCCGCAGGCACGCGCGGACCGCAGCGCGCGCGAACATTCGCCACGGGATGGTGAATTTTTCGCCGCGGCGGTGCTAACCGCAGCCCGCCCCGGCGCTCGCCGCCACTTCGTACAGGGCCCCCTCCCTTTCTCCCTTTCTCCCTTTCTCCCTTTCTCCCTTTCTCCCTTTCTCCCTCCTCCCTCTCTCCCTCCCGCCCCTCCCGGTATGATGAAGCCCCACCACCTTCCACCCCGGAGCGCCTCTTGCTGCCCATCACGCGTGTCGACCACATCTCCATGGCCGCGGCCGACTGGCGGGCCCAGTCGGCGAAGCTCGAGCGGCTGCTCGGCTTCAAATTCTTGCATCACTGGGAGGCCGGCCCGAACCAGGACTTCGACGGCTGCGTTTCGCAGGTGCGGGGCACCGGCATCGAGTTCGAAGTCATCTCGCCGGCCCGGCCGGATTCGTTCGTGCAGAAGTTCCTCGACCAGAACGGGCCGGGGCTCCACCACATCACCGTCGAGGTGGAGGACATCCACGCCGCGGCGAAGGAGCTGGAACGGCTCGGCATCACGCCCTTTGGCGGCATCCAGGACGACGGCGCCTGGTACGTCACCTACATCCACCCGAAGGACAGCGGCGGCATCCTCTGGCAGCTGTTCGTCGCCCACCGGCCGCCGCCGGAGGCCGACCGGAACGCGGGCGGCGGCATCGTCGACCTGCAGCGGGTCGACCACGTCTCGATGGCCGTGCCGGACCTGGCGAAACAGGTGGCCTGGCAGGAGCGGGTCTTCGGCATGCAGCTGCTCTCGGAGTGGGAGGACGAGCACCTTGGCTACCGGGGCGCGGTCATGTCCATCCCCGGGAGTAAGCTGCAGTTCGAGATGATCGCGCCGACGCGGGAGGACAGCTTCGTGCAGAAGTTCATCGCCGGGCGTCGGCCGGGGATGCACCACATCTGCTGCGAGGTCGCCTCGGTGGACCGCGCGGTCGAGGCGCTGCGGGCAGAGGGGATCGAGCCGTGGGGCGGCATCATCGAGAACGACTGGAAGCGGCACACGTTCATCCACCCGCGGGATTCGGGCGGCGTGCTTTTCCAGCTGTTCGAGGAGTAGGGGCGGGCGACGCCCTACTCCGCCCGCGGGAAGGGCACCGCCGGCACTGCCACGGTGACGCCGACGACGTCGCCGGGGTCGGCGAGCTCGCTCGAGGCGGCGGTCATCCGCAGGAGCTGGCCGCCCACCGCGAGGTCGAGCCGCGTGACGGCGCCTTCGAACCGCCGCGCGCGGACCTGCGCCGGGGTGCCGCCGTGCCGCAGCCGGAGCCACTCCGGCCGGATGAGCAAGTCGCACGGGCCGCGGAACGGGCGCGCCAGCGGCAGCTGCCCCAGCGGACTTTCGGCCGCCGCGCCGAACGCCTCGCCGGGCACGAACTGGACGTCGCCGCCGTAGGAGGCGGCCGTGCGCGTCGCCGGTTCGAAGTAGAGCGACCGGGGCGTGGCCACTTCGATGATCTCGCCGCCATCCATCACCGCCACCCGGTCGGCGATCGCCATCGCGTCGGCGCGGTCGTGGGTCACGAGCAGGGCGGTCATCCCCTCGGCGCGGAGGATGGCCGCGACCTCGTCGCGCATCTGCACGCGGAGGCCGGCATCGAGGTTCGAAAACGGCTCATCGAGGAGGAGGACGCGGGGCCGCGGGGCGAGCGAGCGAAGGAGGGCGACCCGCTGCTGCTGCCCGCCGGAGAGCTGGTGGGGGTAGCGGCCTTCGAGCCCTTCGAGGTGGGCCATGCGGAGGAGCGCCTCCACCCGGCCGCGCTCGCCGCGGGAGAGCCCGTAGCCGATGTTGCCGGCGACCGTCTGGTTCGGGAAGAGGGCGTACTCCTGGAAGACGAGGCCGACGGAGCGGCGGTGCGCCGGCACGTGGTGCCGCGGGCTTTCGATCAGCTCGCCGGCGAGCCGGATTTCGCCCGCCGTCACCCGTTCGAAGCCGGCCACGGCGCGGAGGAGGGTCGTCTTGCCGCTGCCGCTGCGGCCGAGGAGGGCGACGAGTTCGCCCGGCGCGAGGACGAGCGTCGCTCCGCGGACGGCGCGGAAGCGGCCGTAGTGGACGTCGACGGCGTCGATGCGGAGGGCCTCCGCTGCCGGGCGGGGTGAAGGTTCAGGATTTGAGGGTCGCAGGGTCGCCTCTCCAGGCCAGCACCACGAGGGGGATGAGCGCGAGCCCGACGAGGACGAGCGCGGGCAGCGCTGCACCAGCATACAGGGCATCGGAGGTTCGGCCCCAGACGAGCCCGGGCAGCGTCTCGAAGCCGGGCGGCGAAAGCAGGAGCGTCGCCGGCAGCTCTTTGATGACGGTGAGGAAGACGAGCGCAGCGGCCGCGGCCATCCCCGGGCGCGCCAGCGGGATGGTGACCGTGGCCAGCACGCGGAGCGGCGGCCGGCCGAGGGAGGTGCCCGCCTCTTCGATCCGCGGCGGCAGGCGGAGGAGGTTCGCCCGGAGCGCCGAGAGCGCATTCGGCACGAACAGGACGAGGTAGGCGAACAGCAGCATCCACACCGTCTGGTAGAGCGGCTGGGCGTAGCGGATGCCGAAGAAGACGAGCGACAGCGCGACGACGAGCCCGGGGAGGGCGTGCGTGAGGTAGGCGGTTTGCTCGAGGGCCGCCGCGCCGGGGCCGCCGTAGCGCGCGGCGAGGATGGCGAGCGGCAGCGCCAGCACCACCGTCAGCCCGGCCGCCGAGAGGGCCAGCAGCAGCGAGTGGCGGGCTGCCTCGCCGATAGCGGGGAAGTGGGCGCCGACCTGCAGGCCGCGCACCAGCCAGTAGCCGAGCACCCCGAGCGGGAGCGCCAGCGAGGCCAGCACCACGAGCCCGAGAAAGGCGAACGCCGGCCACCGCCACCGGCCGAGCGGCACCGGGCGGGGCGGCGCCGAGCGGCGGGACACGCGGCCGCCGGCCCGCCGCCGGACCGCAATCTCGGCCGCGAGGATGACGGCGGCCACCGCGACGAGCACGCACGCGAGGATCGCCGCCCGCGTCCGGTCGAAGCTGGACTGGTATTCGATGAAGATGTCGCGCGTGAAGGTGGAGTAGTTGAGCGTGGAAACGCCGCCGAAGTCGCTGAGGACGTAGAGGACGACGAGGAGGAGGCCGGCGGCGATCGCCGGGACGAGCCCCGGCAGCACGACCCGGAAGAAGGTGGGCCACGGCGCGACCCCGAGCGAGCGCGAGGCTTCCTCCTCGGCAGAGCTGGCGGCCGCGAGCGCGCCGCGGAGCACGAGGTAGACGTAGGGGAAACTGGTCGCCGTGAGCGTGAACGCCGCGCCCCAGAGGCCGTAAATCTCCGGCAGGCGCTCGACCCCGAACGGCTCCAGCCAGCCCTGCAGCATCCCCTTCGGCCCGAGGAATTCGACCACGGTGATGCCCATCACGTAGGAGGGGATGGCGAGCGGGGCGGCCATCAGCACCGACCAGGCGCGCCGCCCGGGCAGGTCCGTCCGCGTCGTCAGCCATGCTGCCGGCAGCGCGACCAGGATGCAGGCGGCGGCGACGACGAGGGAGAGCTGGAGCGAGCGCGCGAGCAGCGGCCAGGCGGCATCGCGCAGCACCGCCTCCCACGGCGCCCAGCCCCGCTCGGTGCTCCGGCGGAGGAGGTACCACGCCGGCACGAGCGTCGCGAGCACGACGGCGAGCCCCGGCGGCCAGAGGGCCAGCGGGGCTCGCTGCGCGCTGCGGCGGCCGGGCAGGAAGGCCACCGCGGCGCCCCGGCTACTGGAGCGCGCCGACCTTGCGGAGCATCGCCAGCGTGCCCTGCAGGTCGTCGAGGTCGCTCAGGTCGATGGCCGGCGGCTTCAGCGAATCGAGCGCGGGCAGGCGCGGGTCGGCCGCCATCCCGGTCACGAGCGGGTACTCGTAGGTCTGCTTCACGAAGTACTCCTGCGCGGCTGCCGAGAGCAGGTAATCGATGAACGCCTGCGCCGCCGGCTTGTTCTTCGAGGACTTCAGGAGGCCGACGCCGGCGACGTTGATGAGCGTGCCCGGGTCGCCGGCTGCGGTGTAGTGGTTGCGCGCGGCGAACCCTTCGCCCTGGTCCTTGATGAAGCTCCAGAGGTAGTAGTGGTTGACGAGGCCGAGCTTCACTTCGCCGGCGGCAACGGCGCTGACGATCGCGCGGTTGTCCTTATAGACCTTCACGTCGTTCGCGATCATGTCGCGCAGCCACCTTTCGGCGGCGGCGTCGCCCTCGAGCTTCCGGAGGGCGGTGACGAACGACTGGAACGAGCCGTTGGTGGGCGCCCAGCCGACCTGCCCCTTCCACTTCGGGTCCGTGAGCTGCTTCACGGAGGTCGGGAGGTCGGAGGGGTTGAGGGAGGTGTTGTAGACGATGACGCGGGCGCGGCCGGAGACGCCGACCCAGGCGCCGTCCTTCGCGCGGTAGGCGGCTGGGACCTTCGCGAGCGTGGCTTCGGGGAGCTGCTCGAAGAGGCCGGCCTTCGCGATGGCGCCAAGGGCGCCGGCGTCCTGCGGGAAGAAGACGTCGGCGGGGGAGGCCTTGCCTTCTTCGGCGAGGAGCGTGGCGAGCTGAGCCGAATCGCCGTACTTCACGTTGACGGTGATGCCGGTCTCCTTCGTGAACTGCTCGAAGAGCGGCTTCACGAGCGCTTCGCCGCGGCCGGAGTAGACGGTGATGGAGCCGGAGGGCTTTGGCGTCGGCGTGGGGCTGGCGGCGGCGGTGGCCGGCGGGGTGCCGGCGGCGGTGGCTGCCGGGGTGGGCTCGTCGTCGTCATCGCCGCCGCAGGCTGCAGCCGCGAGGGGGATGGCGGCGGCGAGGGCGAGGAGCAAGAGGGTGCGCAGGGGTTTCATGGGGCTGAGCGTTGCCTCGCAGGGAGAGATGTCACACCGGTGAGATTAGGGGTGCCTAATTTCTGTGTCAAATCGGGCCTCTATCGAGAGATTTGGACGTCCCGGCGACAATTGCGAAGGCGCCTACGCGCTTCGGCCCCGGTCTCGCCACCGGGAGAGGGCGAACCTATAATCACCGCGGATCCGCGCATCGGATCAGGCGGGTGAACACATGAAAGTCCAGGTGCTCCAGGAAAACCTCCAGCGCGGCCTCGCCATCGTCGGCCGGGCCGTGGCCACGCGCGCCACCATCCCTATCATCTCCAACGTGCTGCTGCAGACGGAGGAGGGAAAGCTCCGGCTCGCCGCGACGGACCTCGACATCTCGATCGTCGCCTGGGTCGGCGCGAAGGTGGATGAGCCGGGCGCGACGACGGTGCCGGCCCGCCTGATCAACGACTTCGTGGCGAACCTGCCGGCGGCCACCGTCTCGCTCGAAGCGCCGGCGAGCGGCCGTCAGCTCCGCATCGAATGCGCCCGCAACGATTCGACCATCAACGCGATGGACCCGGCCGATTTCCCCCGCATCGCCGAGATCCGCGACGGCGTGGCGGTGAAGTTCGACCCGAAGGCGCTGAAGCGGGCGATCGAGCGCGTGGAGTTCGCCGCCGCCACGGACGATTCGCGGCCGGTGCTCACCGGCGTCCACCTGAAGAGCGACGGACCGCGGCTCACGCTCGCCGCGGCCGACGGCTTCCGGCTGGCCGTCGCCGATATCCAGCTCGAAGGATCGCCCGCGGAGCCGATCGAAGTCATCGTCCCGGCGCGGGCGCTGCGCGAGCTCTCCCGCCTCATCGGCGATTCGAACCTGCCCGTCGAGATGCGAATCAACCCGCAGCGTTCGCAGGTGCTGTTCGAATGGGACGACGTGCAGATGGTGGCCCAGCTCATCCAGGGCACCTTCCCGAACTACAACCAGCTCATCCCCGCCCAGTTCAACACGCGGATGATCGTCGACGTGGACGAGTTCAAGCGGGAGGCGCGCATCGCGGCGATCTTCGCCCGCGACGGGAGCGGCATCATCCGGCTGATCATGACGCCGGGCGAAGGCGGCATGCCGGGCCAGCTGACGATCAGCGCCCGCGCCGACGAAGTCGGCGGCAACGAAGGGAAGCTCGATGCGCTCGTCGAAGGCGACGCCTCGCGCATCGCCTTCAACAGCCGCTACCTGCAGGACGTGCTGAACGTGCTGGGCAGCGGCCGGGTGGCGCTGGAGATGACGAGTCCCTCAGCGCAGGGCGTCTTCCGCCCGGTGGACGAGAACGGCGTGCCGGAGCCCGGCTATGTCCATGTCGTGATGCCGATGTTTGTGCAGTGGTAGGCCGCTGAGGGGGTTCGCGCCGCGCGCTGCGCCTTCGCGCTCACTTCAGCGCCTCCGCGGCGGCGGCGAGCAGGTCATCGACGTGGACGTCCACGCCCCGGACCACGACCTGCAGGTTGCGCCCCGCGTCCCACACGACGACGGCGCTTTCGCCGAATTCATCGCGTAAGACGGCACGACCGAGCGCCGCAGGCAGCCCGTTCACGCTCGCAGCCTCCCAGCGCTCCGATGCGATCTGCGAGGCGAAGCCCGGCGACGTCGCAAGGTCCTTGTAGATGGTCATCACACCGCCGTGCTGGACATCGAACCAGCTCTTCCCGGAGGCGACCTCCGCCGCCGCGGCCGGCGAGGCGGGGAATGCGATGGTGACCTCGGTGTGGACGATGGTGTCGCCGCAGCGCACGGCGCGGGCTTCTCCCGGCACACCGCCGGCGGGGAACTGTTTCGGGAGGGCGAGCGGCGTCCCGTCGGCTTCGCTGGCATCGACCCACCGCGCCTGGCCCGGGGCGCACCACCCGGATTCGTGCTTCGCCGAAGGACCGACAGCGATGCCGTTGACCACCTGGTCGTAGCGGGGCAGCGCCTTATCGGCGTCGAGGTACGGCAGGCCCCAGCCGGGCTTGCTCGTGTCGATCGCATCGTTCGGGCCCGGCGTGGCTAGCGGCGTCACATCGCCCGGCGCGCCATCGGCCGGGCCATCGGACCCGAGCAACGTCCTGCCCAGCGCGAACCCGCCGACGGCCACAGCTGCCACGGCCGCGGCGAGCCCCGCGAGCCGCCAGTTCAGGCGCTTCCGCTCCATCTCGACCTCCTGCGAACTGCGCGTGCCGTCCGGACCCTGCGCCCGCCCGGCCCGGGTGGAGGATGCCACACCCACAGAGAACGTCAATGCGACCCTCACGGTTCCGTCGTAACGTGTGAGCCGGGCGCCGGCCGCCCCGGGGGCGGCTGCCCCGGCGCGCCCCGGCCGCCCGGTCAGCCCCGCGGGGCCGGGAACCGGCGGAGCGCCGGCTCCCCGGCAGCGGCGATGAGGGCTTCGAACCCCTCGGCGTAGCCGGCGCCGGGCTCAAGCGCCCCGCCATCGAACCCGGGCGCGAGGCCGGCCGCCAGTGCTTCGACGATGCCGCCGTGGGTGACGATGAGGAGCGCGCCGCCTTCCGGCACCTCATCGAGCCAGCCGCGGACGAGCTCCGCGAGCCCGTCGGCGTACGCGGCGACCGCTGCTGCCGAGCGGCGCGCTTCGGCCCAGGCCCGGTAGCCGTCGCTCCAGCGGACGTGCGCCTCCACCCGTTCGCCGATCTCCTGGAGGGCGGGGTGCACCCGGCTGACGGCGAAGCCCATCGCGGCGGCGGTCTCCATCGCCCGGGGGAGCGGGCTCGTCACCACGAGGTCGAACCGCGGGCAGCGGGCGCCGGCGGCGCGCGCCTGGGCGATGCCCGCCGGCGAGAGTCCGGAGGCGTTGTCGGTGCGGTCCTGCCGCTCGGCGTGGCGGATGACGATGGCGGTCTTCACAGGGCGGCCTCGCTGGGGGTCGGCAGAGTGTACCGGCCGCCGGGCCGGCGCGCTCGCGGCGGATTTCGTGAAGGTCGCGGCTTTCCGCGCGCTCGGGCTGCATGCGGGGCCGGGACTTGCCAGCAGCCAGCCCGCCCGGTAGGCTGAGAGCCACGGCGATGGAGTCCTGCCGTCAACCGCCGCCGGCACGGCGCCCGGCGTGCTGATGACTCCTGCACCCCCTGTGCAGGAGTTTGTTTTTTGGAGACGACCCGCGACCCCGGCCACCTGCAGGGCCCCCGGAAGGGGGCCGCCTGATGCCGCTCATCGATTTCCGCGACCAGCTCGCCGTCATCCGCTACCTCGCCAAGTGGTTCCTGCTGCTCACGCCCGTCGCGGCCGCCATCGGGACCGTTTCGGCGCTCTTCCTCTGGCTGCTCGAACACGCGACCGAAGCCCGCTGGGACCACCCGTGGCTGCTCTACCTGCTCCCGCTCGCCGGCATCGCGAGCGCCGCGCTCTACCACCGCTGGGGGCGGAGCGTGGAGGGCGGCAACAACCTGCTCGTCGATGAGATCCACCGGCCCGGCGGCGGCATCCCGCCCCGCATCGTGCCGCTCATCTTCATCGCCACCGTCGGCGCCCACCTCTTCGGCGCCTCCGTCGGGCGCGAAGGGACCGCCGTGCAGATGGGCGGCGGCATCGCGAGCGCCTTCAACCGCCTCCTCCGCCTCGGCCCGGACGACCTCCGGACGCTGCTCATGGCGGGCATCGCGGCCGGCTTCGGCGCCGTCTTCGGCACCCCGATCGCGGGCGCCATCTTCGCGATGGAGGTGCTCGCCATCGGCCGGATGGAGTACAGCGCCCTCATCCCGGTGCTCTACGCCGCCCTCGCCGCCGATTTCACGGCCGCCGCGTGGGATGTCCACCACACCGCCTACCAGGTCACCGTCACCGGCCGGAGCGGCAACCTCCCGTTCGATGTGCTGCTGCTCGCGAAGGCGTGCCTCGCCGGCATCGTCTTCGGCCTGGCGGCTGTGTTCTTCGCGGAGCTGGCCCACGGCCTCGGCCGGCTCTTCCGCCGGCTCATCCGCCAGCCGCTGCTCCGGCCGGCGGCCGGCGGCCTCGTCGTCATCGGCCTCGTCTTCGCGCTCGGCACGCGCGACTACCTCGGGCTCGGCGTCACCTCGCCGGGCCCGGGCGCGACGACGATCGTCTCGAGCTTCCACGCGGGCGGCGCCTCGCCGTTCGCCTGGTTCTGGAAGATCGTGTTCACCGCGGTCTCGCTCGGCAGCGGCTTCAAAGGCGGCGAAGTCACCCCCCTTTTCTATATCGGCGCCTCGCTCGGCAACCGGGTGGCGGATGTGCTGCAGGCGCCCCCGGACCTCTTCGCGGGGCTCGGCTTCGTGGCCGTCTTCGCGGGCGCAGCGAACACGCCGCTCGCCTGCACCGTGATGGGCATCGAGCTGTTCGGCTCGGCGGGCGCGCCCTACCTCGCCGTCGCCTGTTTCGTTTCCTACCTCGTGAGCGGGCACTCGGGCATCTACCTCTCGCAGCGGGTGGCGACGCCGAAGGTGCGGCCGGCGACGGTGCCGCCGGAGGCGCCGCTGCGCGTGGTGCGGGAGGCGAAGGCGGCCGACCAGCTGCCGCTGCCCGCCATCTTCGACGTGTTCAACGGGAAAACCCCCGCAGAAGGAGAACCTGGCATGGATTCGAACCACCGCGTCCGGCGGCGCGAGCTCGGGCTCGTGCGCATCTACCTGGCGCCGAAGGAGCGCGCGCCGCGCCGCGGCCTCGGCGGCTTCCTCCGCAGCCGCCCGCTCTACCGCGAAATCATCGACGCCGCCCGGCGCGACGGCCTGATGAACGCCATCGCCCACCCGACGCACTACGGCTTCAGCGGCAATGCCGACATCCACGCGCGCAGCACCTCGCCCGAGGTGACGAACGAATCGCTGATGCTCTGCGTCGAACTGGTGGGCGAAACCGACGCGCTCGAACGGTTCTGCGAGCGCCACGGCGACCTCCTCGCCGGCAAGGTCATCGTCCACAAGACGGTGGAGCACTGGCACCTCGAGAAGGGCGCGGTGGTGGTCGATGACGTGTTCGAGGACGACTTCGAAGGAGAGCCGGATGCCGCGGCGCAGGCCGGGAGCTGAGGGCGGGGAGGCTCAGGTGCCCGCAAATGGGCTGCCGAAGAGGCCAACGGCCAGCTCGCCCCAGGCCACCGCCACGAGCAACGCGATTGCCGCCGCGGCTGCCAGGCGGCCCAGCAGCGGCATAGAGCGCGCACGCGCGGCCGCACTGATGCCGGCCCCCGTGGCGAAAACGAGCAGCCAGGCAGCCGCGAAGTCCATGAAACCCCACCGGACAGCGTCCGTCACCAGCATCGCCCCGAACGGGATGAGGAGCAGCATGCTGGCGGCGAGGGCCGCCGCAGGGACGGTGCGGGTGGTCAGGATATGTGAGCGCATGCCGTCCTCCCTGGCGGATGGCTCGAAGGTCGCCGGGCGGCGCAACTCTGTCAAGCCGCAATGTCCACGCTGGAAAGGCAGGGTGAAGGCGTGAGCTGGTTCGTCTTCGCGCTGTTCTCGGCGGTGTTCGCGGCGGCCACGGCGATCCTCGGCCGGCTCGGCGTGAAGGACGTGAATTCGAACCTCGCGACGGCGATCCGGACGGTGGTGGTGCTGGTGTTCGCGTGGGGGATCGTCTTCGCGACGGGGGCGCAGCAGGAGCTGGGGAAGCTCTCGCGGGGGACGGTGGGCTTCCTCATCGCCTCCGGCCTGGCGACGGGGATTTCGTGGCTGTTCTACTTCCGGGCGCTGCAGCTGGGCACGGCCTCGAAGGTGGCGCCGGTGGACCGGTTTTCGGTGGTGCTGACGGTCGTGTTCGCGGCGGTCTTCCTCGGCGAGCGGCTGAGCTGGGGGGTGGCCGCCGGCGCTGCGCTGGTGACGGCGGGGACGATCCTGATCGCGCTGGGGTGAGGGGGGCAGAGGGCGGCGCAGGGGCCGCCGCTGCCCCGGCGATGGCGCATGCGCGCGTGTTGACTTTGCAGCAACTGGAAAGTCTAGAGTTCCCCCATGAACATTGCAGAAGCTGCACGGGCCGCCGGGATCTCGCCATCGGGCCTGCGCTGGTACGAGTCCGCTGGCGTGCTGCCGCCAGCACCGCGAGGTGAGAATGGCTACCGCCAGTACACGACGCACGATGTCAGCCTGCTTCGGCTGGTCGTCGCGTTGCGGCGGGTCGGACTCCCCACCGCGGAGGCTGGCCGCCTGGCGCGGCTCACCTTCGACCGCGGCGGCGGGAACGAACTGCTCGCCGCGCTCCGGCGCCAGCGCGAGGCAATTGCCGCACGCAGGGCCGACCTGGAATGGCTCGACGGCCAACTCCGTGACCTTGAGGCGACCTGGCGCGCCACCAGTGGCCCGGGGCGCCGGCCGGAGCCGTCCGCACCGATCGCTGTGCTCTTCCTGTGCCAGGCGAACTCCGGCCGAAGTCAGATCGGCGAAGCCCTGCTGACGCGGCTCGGCGGCGAACGCTTCCGCGTGCAATCGGCCGGCGCGCGCCCTGCGCCGGTGAGCGAGATGGCCATCGCCGTCCTCGCGGAGGCGGGCATCGACTGGCGGGAGGCGCACTCGAAGGCTCTCAGCGACGTGACGGGCCCCTTCGACTACGTCATCACGCTCTCGGATGCGATGCGGGAGACCTGCGCCAGGATCGCCGGCGCGCACAGCACGCTGCACTGGCACTTTCCCGACCCGGCGGCCGTGCGCGGGTCCGCCGAGGCGCGGCTGGCGGCGTACCGCCGCATCCGCGACGAACTCTCCGCGCGCCTCATCCCGTTCGTCGAACTGGCGCTGCGCACCGCGGCCGCCGGCAAGGCAACAACATCAGACCGGGAGGTCTTCCATGGATGAAACGGTCCACGTCCGCTACATGGTGGACGATGTCGCGAAGGCGCTGGCCTTCTATACCGACCACCTCGGCTTCACCGTCGAATCTGACGCTGCGCCGGCGTTCGGCTCGGTTCGCCGCGGCAACCTGCGCCTGTTGCTCGCCGGGCCGCAGAGTTCGGCCGGCCGGCCGATGCCGGACGGCGCGATTCCGGGACCCGGGGGCTGGAACCGCATCCACGTCATCGTCCCCGACCTCGCGGCCGAGGTTGCGCGGCTGAAGGCCGAAGGCTGCGAGTTCCGCAATGAGATCGTCACCGGGCCCGGCGGTTCGCAGATTCTCCTGCTCGACCCTTCGGGCAACGTTGTCGAACTGTTCCAGCCAGCCGGGCAGCGGTGACACGGGCGCCAGCTCATCGCGCCGGCACTAGCGGCCCCGATGCGATCCGGGCCCTTGGCTGAAGGAGGCGCCGGCGCGTCAGCCCCGCGGGCCGAACATCATGAGCGCCATGCCGGCGAGCGCGAGCCCGGCCCCGGCGAGGTCCCACCGGTCCGGCCGCCAGCCATCGGCGATGGCGCCCCAGGCGAGCGCGAGCACGATGAACATGCCGCTGTAGGCCGCCTGGATGCGCCCGAACTCCGATTCGCTCTGGAGCGTGTGGATGAGGCCGTAAGTGAACAGCACCGCGGCCCCCGCCAGCCCGAACGGGAACGGCCGGTCGACCCGCAGCCACTGCCAGACGAGCCACGAACCGAACAGCTCCGCGCAGCCGGCGAGGAAAAAGACGAGAATGGCGCGGTAGGGCTCCGGCATGGTCGGCGCACCAGCGAAGGGGGGTATCGCCCCCGAGCGTACCAGCCGCCGCGCCGGGCCGCCCCACCGCACTGGAGGTCCCCCCACCGTATGGCCGAAACCGCTCCGCCCGCCGGCACCGACCCCATCGCTGAGCGCATCGCCGCGTGGGGCGGCTGGCGCGCCGGGACGCTCACCCGCATCCGCGAGCTCATCCGCGAGGCCGTCCCCGGCGTCCGCGAAGAGCTGAAGTGGCTGAAGCCGACGAACCCGCTCGGCGTCGTCGCGTGGTCGCACGCCGGCCTCCTCTGCACCGGCGAGGCGTACCGCGGGAAGGTGAAGGTCACCTTCGCCCGCGGCGCGAGCGTGCCCGACCCGGCGGGACTCTTCAACGCCGGCTTCGGCGGCGGCACCCGCCGCGCGATCGACCTCGCCGAGGGCGACACGCTCGACGCCGAGGCCTTCCGCCAGCTCGTCCGCGCCGCCGCCGACCTCAACGAGGCGGCGAAGGCCGCGAAGGCGCGCGCCCGGTGATCGGCGCGGGCGGTGATGCGCCGCGGCTGCTGGCGGGCGGCAACCCGCAGATCCCGAAAGGCGACGGCGACGCCCCGGTGCAGGCCTACATCGCAGCGATGCCGGGCTGGAAGCAGGAAGTCGGCCGGCGCTTCGATGCCCTCGTCGAGCGCGCCGTGCCGGGCGTGAAGAAGGCCGTCCGCTGGAACTCGCCGTTCTACGGCGTCGAGGGGCTCGGCTGGTTCTGCTCCGTCCACTGCCTGGCGCGCGCCGTGAAGGTGACGTTCTTCGCCGGCGCCGCGCTCGAACCAGAGCCGCCGGGGAAGGGGAAAGACCCGGATGCGAGGTGGGTCGATATCCCGGAGGGCGGGTTCGATGCGCTGGAGCAGCAGCTGGAGGCGTGGGTGCGGCAGGCGGCCGCGCGCCCCGGCTGGGCGGGCTTCTGAGCCTGCCGAGATCTGAACGTTCGCAGTAACTCCAGAACTGGACAGAGTCTAAAACACGCCCTACTATCGCTTCGCGGCCGGGGCGGCCGGAAGGCCGTTCACCTCCCGCCGCGGCCGGTCCGCTACCCTCGCACGGGCGGCGGCGCGCCCTCCCGGCGCGCGCCCGGGCCCGCGCACCATCCGCCGCTCACCCGCACACCGCATTGGAGGAGTACCGCCCATGTCCGCCGATGGCACGATGAAGCTGAAGGGCAAGCGCAACCGCGACTGGTGGCCCGAACAGCCCGACCTCTCCCTGCTCCGCCAGAACCATCCCGCCTCCGACCCCATGGACCCCGGCTACGACTACCGGGAGGAGCTGAAGACGCTCGACGTCGAAGCGCTCCGGCGCGACCTCATCGAGCTGATGACGACCTCGCAGGACTGGTGGCCGGCCGACTACGGCCACTACGGCCCGCTCTTCATCCGGATGACGTGGCACGCGGCCGGCACCTACCGCGTCCACGACGGCCGGGGCGGCGCCTCCCGCGGGACGCAGCGGTTCGACCCGCTGGCGAGCTGGCCGGACAACGCGAACCTCGATAAGGCCCGCCGCCTCCTCTGGCCGATCAAGAAGAAGTACGGCAAGAAGATCAGCTGGGCCGACCTCATCGCCTTCGCCGGCAACGTCGCCCTCGAATCGATGGGCTTCAAGACGGCCGGCTTCGCCTTCGGCCGCGAAGACGTCTGGGAGCCGGAGGACATCGACTGGGGCCCGGAGGACGAGTGGCTCGGCGATGACCGGCACCACGGCGAGCGCGAGCTCGAAGAGCCGTACGCCGCCATCCAGATGGGCCTCATCTACGTGAACCCGGAGGGCCCGAACGCCGTGCCGAGCGCCCTCGCGGCCGCGAAGGACATCCGCGAATCGTTCGGCCGGATGGCGATGAACGACGAGGAGACGGTGGCGCTCATCGCCGGCGGCCACGCCTTCGGCAAGACGCACGGCGCCAACGCGGCCAGCTACGTCGGCCCCGAGCCGGGCGGCGCGCCCATCCACGAGCAGGGCCTCGGCTGGAAGAACAGCTACGGCTCCGGCAAGGGCAGCGACACCTACACCAGCGGCCTCGAAGGCGCCTGGACCCCGACGCCGACGAAGTGGGACAACTCCTACCTCGAGACCCTCTTCAAGTACAACTGGGACCTCACGAAGAGCCCGGCCGGCGCCTGGCAGTGGGTGCCCACCGACCCCGAGGCCCAGAACCTCGTGCCCGATGCGCACGACCCGAACAAGCGGCACGCCCCCGTCATGCTCACGACGGACCTCGCGCTCAAGATGGACCCCATCTACGAGAAGATCGCGCGCCGCTTTCTCGAGCACCCGGAGGAGCTGGAGGACGCCTTCGCTCGCGCCTGGTTCAAGCTCATCCACCGCGACATGGGCCCCGTCACCCGCTACCTCGGCCCGCTCAAGCCGACCCAGGTGTGGACCTGGCAGGACCCGATCCCGCCGGTCGACCACCCGCTCGTCGATGCCGACGACATCGCGAAGCTGAAGGCGGCCGTCCTCGGCTCCGGCCTCTCCGTCTCCGACCTCGTCTTCGCCGCCTGGGCCTCGGCCTCGAGCTTCCGCGGCACCGACCGGCGCGGCGGCGCGAACGGCGCCCGCATCCGGCTCGCGCCGCAGAAGGACTGGCCCGCGAACGACCCGCCGCGGCTCGCCCGCATCCTCGGCGTGCTCGAAGGCATCCAGCAGCGGTTCAACAGCGAAGCGAGCGGCGGCAAGCGCATCTCGCTCGCCGACCTCATCGTGCTCGCCGGCTGCGCGGCCGTCGAAAAGGCGGCGAAGGATGCCGGCTTCGACGTCGCCGTGCCCTTCACCCCGGGCCGGATGGACGCCAGCCAGGAGCAGACCGACGTCGAATCGTTCGGCTACCTCGAGCCGAAGGCCGACGGCTTCCGCAACTTCCGGAAGCCCGGCCTGCGGAAGCGCGCCGAGCACCTGCTCGTCGAAAAAGCCGCCCTGCTCACGCTCACGCCGCCGGAGATGACCGTCCTCGTCGGCGGCATGCGGGCGCTCGCGGCGAACAGCGGCGAGACGAAGCTCGGCGTCCTCACGAACCGGCCGGGCCAGCTCACCAACGACTTCTTCGTCAACCTGCTCGACATGAACACCGCGTGGGTGCCGACGAGCGAGGCCGAGGAGGAGTACGAAGGCCGCGACCGCGCGACCGGCGCCGTGAAGTGGACCGCCACCCGCGCCGACCTCATCTTCGGCCACAACGCCGAGCTGCGGGCGCTCGCCGAGGTGTACGCCTGCGATGACGCGCAGGAGAAGTTCGTGCGCGACTTCGTGGCCGCGTGGGACAAGGTGATGAACCTCGACCGGTTCGACCTCCACAGCTGAGGCCGCGCCGGCGCCGAACCGCCGCATCCGCTGCAGGGGAACGCAGCGAGGGACCGGGGGCTGCCCGCTGGGCAGCCCCCGGCGCGCATCCCCGGGGCCGAGCGGGAGGCGGGCTCCGGTCCGGTCACCAGCCGGCGAGGCGGCTCACCCGGCTCCACGAGAGCAGGTAATCGACGACGACGAAGGCAGCGAATACCGCCGACGGCCCGGCCCCCCAGAGCCGGGCGGCAGCCGCCGCAGCAGCGGCGAAGACCGCCGTCTCGAGCGCGAGGCGGGCCGGCCCCGGGATGGCGACCACCGCCTGCCCGGGGTCGTTCGGGACGCGGAAGATGCCCCAGAGCGCGCCGACGGCGATCGGCACGGCCAGCGCCAGCACGACGCGCAGCCAGCCCGGGCCGGCGAGCGAATAGGCCCACGCGCCGAGGATGACGAGGCCGGCGAATTCGAGCGCGAAGCGGAGCGGCGGGTGGATGACGCCAGCCATGGGGACACGTCCTGCAGGGTTTCGGCCCCGGCAGCGGCGGCTGGCGGCGGCTCTTGCCGACCGTACCACGCCACCGGGCGCGGCAGCGAATCCGCGCCCGCGGTCCGGCCTCACGGCCGGCGGTAGGTCGCCTCCAGCCGGCCCTCCGCGATCGCGTGCTCCTCCGCCGCCGCCCGGACCCGCGTGCCGGGCGTCCCGGGTTCGAGCCCGAGCGGGGCATCGAGCGCGATGACCCGGAAGACGTAGCGGTGGGTCGCGCCGCGCGGCGGGCAGGGGCCGCCGTAGCCCGCCCTGCCGAAATCATTCTTCCCCTCGGCGGCGCCGGCGGGCAGCGCCCCGCCGGGCGAGGCCCCCTCCGGCAGCGACGCCGCATCGGCCGGCAGGTCGAACAGCGCCCAGTGGACGAAGCCGGAAGCGTCCGGGTCTTCGAGGATGATGGCGAACGCCTGCGCCTCGGCCGGCGCGCCGGACCACGCGAGCGGCGGCGACACGTCGTCGCCGTCGCAGGTGAAGCGGGCCGGGATGTCGTCGCCCCACGGGATGGCCGCGCTTTCGAGCCGGACGACGACCGGGGCGGCGGGCGCGCCGCCATCGCCGCCGCCGCAGGCCGCAGCGAGGACGAGCGCGAGGAGCGGGAGGACGGCGCGGAAGCGGTGCATGCGAAGCCCCGGCGGCACCCGGGTTCGGGCCCCGGGCCTGCCGCGGCGGAGTATCCGCCGTGCCGGGCGCCGGTTCAACGGGCGGGGGCGCGGCGGCGGCGGGCCGGGTTCGCTACCATGCGCCCGACCACGCCATCCGGGGGTGAGCAGGATGCCGCGCCGACGCCGCACGTACGGGTTCTCGTTCTCGTGGAAGCGCGCCGTGGGGATCTCGGCCGCGAAAGGGCGCATCGCCCGGAAGACGGGCATTCCGCTCACCCGGCAGGGCCGCCAGCGGAAGGTCGGCCGTGCGGCGGGCTGCATGGCGCTGCCCCTCGCGCTGGCGGCGGCGGCGCTCGCGCTGTTCAGCTGAGGCAGCGGGCCGCCGGGCCGCGTACAATCCCCGAACACCATTCGAGAACCGGCGCCCGGGGCCAGTCTCGTTCGGATTCGAACCGACTGGGGGCCGGCCCCCGCACCGCGCCGGGAAGGAGCTCCTCCATGCAGTTCACCGCGGAAACCACCGAACTCGGCGTCACCGAGCGCACCTTCGAGCTGACCGTCGAGGGCGAGCGCGTGCCCGGCATCCTCTGGCTGCCGGAGGGCGCCCGCGGGCCGCGGCCGCTCCTCCTGCTCTGCCACGGCGGCATGCAGCACAAGCGGGTCGATACCCTGCTCGCCAAGGCGCGCGCGTTCGTCCGCCACCACGGCTACGCCTGCCTGAGCATCGATAACCCGGGCCACGGCGAACGCGCCAGCGAAGCCGAGCTCGCGCAGGCCCGCGCCCTCCGCGGCGCTGGCAGCCTGCCGCCCATCGACCCCGAGCGGATGCGGCAGCTCGCCGCCCGCGTCAGCCGCGCCGTCGGCGAATGGCGGGCAGCGCTCGATGCGGCGCAGCAGCTGCCGGAGGTGGGCGCCGGGCCGGTCGGCTGGTGGGGGCTTTCGATGGGCACCGCGATCGGCGTGCCGTTCGTCGCGGGCGAACCGCGCGTCCGGGCGGCCGTCCTCGGCCTCGCCGGCGTACGAAACGAGGAGTTCGGCCGGCTCGCCCGGCAGATCACGGTGCCGGCGATGGTGATGTGCCAGTGGGACGATGAGGTGGCCCCGCGCGATTCCGTGCTCGCCCTGTTCGACGCGCTCGGTTCGACGGAGAAGACGCTCCACGCGAACCCGGGGCGCCACGTGCAGGTCCCGCTCTACGAGCGGCAGGCGTGGGAGGAGTTCTTCACCCGGCACCTCGGCCGGGCCGGCGCCGCCTAACCGAGCGGCCGCACGGCCGCCATCGCCTGGTCGAGCAGGGCGGCGAAATCGGCGTCCGGGCCGCCCGCGAGGCAGGCATCGGCGACGATGGCGACGCAGCCGAGCGCGGCCGCGACGAGCGCCTCGGCGCGGATATCCGGCCCCGGCCCGGCGAGCGGCGGCAGCCGTTCGGCGATGACCGGCGCTGCTGCTCCGACCCAGGCGCGCTTCTGGCGCTCCGCGTACTGGCCGCGGAGCGCCTCCGTCTCGTTCAGCAGCCGCGCGAGGCCGAAGCCGGCCGCCCGGTCGGCCTCCGCCTCGGCGACGATGGCATCGAAGGCGCGGCGGAGCGAGACCCACGGGTCTTCGTCCGCCGGCCGGGCGGCGAGCGCCTCCGTGACCGTCGCCGCCAGCTCGTCGAGATGGGCGAGCACCACTTCGTCTTTCGAGCCGAAGTAGCGGAAGAAGCTGCGGCGCGAGATGCCGGCCGCGGCCGCGATCTCCTCGACCGTGGTCGGCTCGAACCCTTTGCGGAGGAAGAGCTCCATGCCGACCCGCGCGATTTCGGCCCGGATGGCGCGGCGGGCGCGTTCGCGCAGGCCGCCGGCGGGGGCGGCGGTTCCCTGTCCCATGGCTCGAATTCTAGGCGATGCCGAACCGTGCTCACAACGCCGATCTTGACACTGCGTGCCACATCGCGGACGATGGCGGCACTCCACCACGCACGGAGGTCGCGATGGAAACGTCCGGGAATCTCGATGGCAGGGTTGCGCTCATCACGGGGGCGGCCTCGGGGATGGGGCTCGCGATGGCGCGGAAGTTCGCCGCCGCCGGCGCGAAGCTCGTCCTCGGCGACTGGAACGGCGAGCGGCTCGATGCGGCCGTCGCCGAGCTGCGGCAGGCCGGCGCCGCCGTCGAAGCCGCGCAGGGCGACATCTCGGACCGCGCCGCCGCCGAAGCGCTGGTCGACCGCGCGTTCGAGGCCTTCGGGCGGCTCGACATCTTGGTGAACAACGCGGGCGTGATGGATTCGATGGCGGGCGTCGCCGAGGTGAGCGACGAGACGTGGCGGCGGGTGTTCGCCATCAACCTCGAGGGGCCGCTCCACACGATGCGCCGCGCGATCCCGAAGCTGGCGGAGCAGGGCGGCGGCAGCATCATCAACATCGCCTCGGTGGGCGGGCTGCACGGCGGCGCGGCCGGCGCGGCCTACACGGCCTCGAAGCACGCGCTCATCGGGCTGACGAAGAACACCGCCTACATGTACGGGCCGAAGGGCATCCGCGCGAACGCCATCGCGCCCGGGGGCACGAAGACGAACATCGGCGAATCGATGGCGCGGGCGGGCATCGACCCGGCGGGCATGGCGCGGGTGCAGGCGTTCACGAACCTGATGCCGGGCCTGCTCGAACCGGAGGACATCGCAGCCGTGGCGCTCTTCCTCGCCTCCGATGCGGCCCGCGGCATCAACGGCGCCGTCATCACCGTGGACCTCGGCTGGACCGCCGCCTGAGGGGCGGCGGCGGGGGCGCCGGGGCAGCGATTCGTTTTCTTCGGCGGGGGTCAGGGGCCGGAATCGCACGCCTTGCTGACGGCGGCGATGAGGCCGCCGACGATGAGCAGGCCCACGAACTCGCTGAACACCCTCGATGCGAAGAGCCGCGCCCGGTAGGGGAGGCTTTCGACCTGGCGCACCCGCGCGAGGACCATGTCGGCAGCTTCGCGGAGGTCCGCATCCATTCCGACGCTGCGCAGCTTCCCAGTGAGCCGTTTGCCCGTAGCTCGGTCGCCCAACGCAAAGGAGTAGAGGGCAACCCGGAGCGCGACACTCCCGAGACCGTCTGCGAGCTCCCTGAACGCCTCGAACAATTCGCCCGTACCGCCGGTTCTCCGGAGCCCCCATCGCTCGATGGTTCCATCGAGGACGATGCAGTCATCGAGCAGCAAGTTGATCTCGTCCCGGTACGCACAGGCCTCGTGAGCTGCCTGCTGATCGACATCACCCCCGAGAAACTCGGGGACGAGGTCGGCCAGTTCGTTCACCTCGGCGAGGCGGCACTGGATGAACTTCATGACCACGCGTTCGGCGGCGGCGGGAAAGGGGGAGAGATCGAGCGCTCCGAGTTCATGGGCCGCCATCGTCGGCGCACCCGGGATGAGGAATGCCGAGAGGTAGTCCTCGGCGACCTCTCCGACCCACCAGAGCGGCCCGTCCTGCTGGATGGGGGCATCGAGCGCGGGTGCCAGGGAGGGGTCGCGGTGAGCTGCGATCCATGCGCTGACCGCCGTAACGGCCCCGGACGGCGAGCCGCCGAGCGCGCTCCGAAGGGCCTCGAGTGCACCATCGTGCGGGGAGGCCCACCGGGCAAGGCGCTCGTCGCCCCTCCACCGGGCAAGGATGCGGTACTCGAGCAGGCGCTCGTCGCTCGAGAGAGCGGCCCGCGCCGCTTCGATGACGCCGGCATCGACGGTGGAGGCCCCCATTTCTGCCTCCATCTCGGCGCGCTGGATCGCGCGCCGGACGTCTTTCAGGGTGCCGGAGGGCGGAATGCCGAGGAGGTCGAGGTAGTTGCGTTGGAGGATGTCGCGGACTCGTGCATACATACCGGATCGCTCTTCCTGGGTGTGTCGCCATGTGGAGACGGGGCCCGGCGCGTGCCGGGCCCCGGGGAACTGGCAGGGCGGAACTACCGCCGCCGGATGCCGACGTTGGTGAACGGCAGCCCGCCGCCCCCGGCCCGGTTCTGGACGAGGCCCACCGTGGCGCGGCGGAGGCCGGCGGAATCGTTGCGCAAGATCGCCTGGCGCCCTTCCCGGATGAGCCGCTGCGTTTCCATCGGGTTCTTCCAGGGGCCATCGCTCGACGCGATCTCTTCGAACCACTGCTGCCAGATCCAGTCGTGCCGCGCGAGGATCTCGAAGATCTGCCGCTCCATGAGCGCGTTCGCCCGCTCGACTTCGTCGACATCCGCGCGCTGCTGGGCCTGCTGGAGCCGGCGCGCCAGTTCGTCGGCGCGCTGGCGGTCGTCGTTCGTTCCCATGTCGTTGACGATCTGCCGGAGGTTGCCGAGCGTTTCGTCGGCCTCGACGAGCGCTTGCTTCTGCCGCGACTGCGCGTCGGCTTCATCGAGCTTCGCCTGCACTTCCTTCAGGAGGTGGAGGCTCTTCTGGACGGCGTCGGGGTCGCCGGATTCGGCGGAGCGCACGAGGTCGCGCGCCTCCTCGAGCCGCCTCGCCACCACCTGGGCGTCGCCCGCGGAGAGGAACGGGAGCGCGTCGTCGTACCGCTCCTGCGCCTCGAGCAGGTCGCGCGTCAGGTCCGCGACCGCCGGCTGCTCGGCCTCGAGCGTGATCGCGATTTTGAAGCTCTGGTCGGTGACCGGCAGGAAGACTTCCGCGGTGAGGAGCCGCGAGGCGGAAACTTCGAGGCGAATCTCCAGGGGCGAGCCCGCGGGCAGCATGCGGGGCACATCGCGGTCGGTGATGTCGATCCGGCCGACTTGCCGGTTCCGCTCCGGGCGGGGCGACTCCCCTTCGACGAGGTAGATGCCGATGACCTCGATGTCGCCGCCGGGTTCGAGCGCGATCGTCGTGCGGAACTCGTAGCTGGCGCGCGCGGGGAGCGGCGTCCCCTTCGGGATGAGCCACTCGACGATGTGGCGGCCGGCGCCGGAGGGGTCGACCGCGACCACGCCGATGGAGCGGGACAGCGGCGGCGGCGCGGCGACGAGACCGCGGGTGACGACGAACGTTTCGCCGCTGAGCGGAATGCTCGCGCCGTCGCTGCCGTAGGCGTGGACCCGGAACTCGTTGCGGCCGTTCCGCAGGAGCGCAACGGGGACGACGCGTGCGCCTTCCGGGTTGAGCGGCAGGCGGCCGGACCGCCACGAGCCGTCGGCCGCAGCGACCTCGATCTCCGCAGCGTTTCCGCCGAGGACGCGGACGCCGACGGGCGTTTCTTCGTCGTCCGTCACGTTGACGTGGCTGACGATGACCTGGGCGGTGCGCGAGGTCCCCGCCTCCTGGACGGGCGCCTGGACCGCCTTCTTGCGCAACTCCGCGGGGAGCGGCTGGGAGGCAGCGAAGATGGCCGCGCCCTCGGCCACGGCGAGCATCGGGTTCGTCCCGGAGACGACTTCGATGCCGAGCGCCTCGGCGACGCGGCGCCGGACGATTGGCATGTTCGTCGGCCCGCCGACGAGGAGGACGCTGCCGGGCCTGATCGCCGGGTTCCGGTCGATGACCCGCCGGGTCACCGCGATCGCCCGTTCGACCCAGGGCGCGGCGTGCGCTTCGAGCTCCGACCGGAGGACGCGGATATCGGCGCTGACTTCGTCATCCCGGTCATCGAGCAGCATCAGGTGCCCGGATTCGATGGTGACGAACGCCTCCTCGGCCGTCGAGAGCCGAATCTTGGCGTCCTCGGCCAAGTGCTTGAGCACTCCGAGCTCTTGCGCCCGGCCGGGGTTCTCGCGAGTCCACGAATCGATGTCGTACTGCTCTGCGAGCTTCGGCAGGAGAATTTTCTCGACGATGACCCAGTCGACGTCCTTGCCCCCGAGGAAGTTGTCGCCTTCGTGGTCGAAGACCTCGATGCGGCCATCGCGCACGCCGACGAGCGCGACGTCGAGCGTCCCGCCGCCGAGGTCGAACACGAGCCAGCTGCCTTCGCGGACGTCTGCCGAGAACCCGTAGGCGAGCGAGGCGGCGATCGGCTCCTGGAGCAGCACCGTGTGCTGGATGCCGGCCTTCTGCGCAGCGGCCTCGGTGCGCGCGCACTGGTTCAGGTCGAAGGCCGCAGGGACCGTGATGACGGCGGCGATCGGGCGGCGGCCGAGGCGATGCTCGGCGGTCTGGAGCAGGCTCTTGAGCACCTCCGCCGAGAGCTCCACCGCCGACATCTCCCGCCCGGAGCTGAACTTGAACGTGTCGTCGGTCCCGATCCAGCGCTTGAACTCGACCGCGACCTCCTCGGGGCTGATGCTCAGCCGCTGGTAGGCCGACTGACCGACATCGATGGCGCCGTTCGCGCGGACGCGCACGGCCGAAGGGGTCAGTTCGTTGTTGAGGCTGTTCCGGAGCGTCTCGACTTCGCCATCGACGCAGGCGGCGACGGCCGAGTTCGTCGTCCCGAGGTCGATGCCCAAGTCGATGCTGTACCGCTGCCAGTTGACCTGGTTCACCATGTTCATCCCTCCTCGCTGCCGATGATGACCTGGGCCGGGACTTGCAGCTGTCCCCCGATGTAGACGGCGGGGCGAATCGTCTCGACGACCTTGAGCGAGGCTCCCTGCGGCACATCGCCGATGACTTCGAAGGTCACGCCGTCCACGAAGCGCGTGCCGACCGGGTCTTCGAGCCGGCAGCCGGCGGCTTCGAATTCGCCGAGGAGCCGCCGGACCCCTTCAGCAAGCCGGGGATCTTCCAGGGAGCGCACGCGCCGCTCGAGGCGCCAAGCCTCGACAAAGGCGCGGGCGACGGCGCGCAGGTCGACCGCCTGAGGCGCGCCGGCGTCGCCCTGCGCCATCCCGTCGGCGGCAGTGCCCGCCGGCTCCGCGGGGGCCGCTGCCGGCGGTGGCGCCTGCTCTCGTGCCGCTTTCGGCGCCTGTTGTTTCGTCTTCTTCGAAGACTTTCCCAAGATGACCCTCCAGGTACCTAACGATCGAGACAAATGACCTCCCGGTCACCGCGACGCCATCCTGCTTCGGTCGGAAAGACGAACGACTCCGTCGACGATGGACAGTTCACGTTTGCCGCTCGCTCGAACTGCGCTTCCGTTGGATACGTCGACCCGGACATTCGGAAGACGTCCAAGATCCTGGCCGCCTGGGCCCGGCTGCATGAGGCGGGTGTGAGCGAACCGTCGACCGGGTTCCAAATGACGCACTGGCCCGCCGTGAAGCGGACACTCGACGACGCCGGGGTAAAACTCGAGCTCGACGACCCGCTCGAAGAGACCGGATCGTCTTCGCTCGTCGAGTCGATGACGCTCGAGGCGATGCCGCCGCCGATGATGGCGAGGATGGCCAGGGTGCCGGCAACTCCTGCCCAGTTGACGCGGCGCCGTCCTCCGGCCGACGGGTGGCCCCGGCCCGGGTAGGGCGGCGGCGCCCCGGGAGGCCGGCCGCTCTGCGACGCCGGGCTGCCCGTTCCCTGGGACTGTGCGGCGGGCCACCCGCCGAACGGAGGCGGCGCGGCGGTGGGCGGGCCGCCGCGGAACTCGTGTCGAACCCGCGACGCCGGCGCTGGCTCGGGCCGTGGCTCCAGCTCGGCGCTCCGGTCGCGTGTGCGCGCGCCGCGCGCGTACTGGGCCACGAACTCCAGGTTTTCGCGGATGTTGTCTCTCCGCGTCGGCCGGCAGTCGACGCGGGCCGCCAGCTCGAGCAGCTCGATCGTCGCCCGGTACGCGTCGCGGCGGAACATCAGGATGCCGAGGACGAGGGCTGCCCCCGCGGCCTGGTCGCCCAGCGATTCGCGGGCGCTGAAGAGGTCGAGCGGAAGGCTGCCTTCCTCCCGCTCGACCTCGCGAAGCGCGGCCTGGACGGCGATCACTTCGTTGAGGAGGCCCTTGCACCTCCGGAACCACTCGCTCAGGCGCTGCATCGGCGGCCCCAGGGCCGCATCCGGTTCGGGGAGTTCGTCGGCGAGCGCCTCCGCCTCGGCGTGGCGGCACTGGACGAGCTTGCTCCACAGCCCGGCACGGGTTGCGGGGAAACGGCGCAGGCTGAGGCTCCGCAGCTGCGCGGCGGTCATCACCGCGCCGCCGGGCACCAGGACGGCCGAGAGGTAATCTTCCGCGACGTCGGCGACCCACTGGAGCGGTTCGCGGCCGGCGCCAGCCGTCCCAAGGGCGGTATCGAGGGCGGCATCTGTATGGGCCTCGAGCCAGGCGGCGACGGCCCGCACCGCATCCTCCGTCCCGGCCCTGGCCGCATTGCGCAGCTGCTCGACCGCCTGGTCGTGGAGAGCCGACCAGCGCCCCAGCACGTCATCGCCGCTCCACCGCGCGAGGACCCGGTACTCGAGCGCGCGCTCGTCGGTTCCCAGCGCGACCTTCGCCTTCTCGATGACCTGGCTTTCGACGGAGGCAGCCCCCATCTCCGCCTCCATCTCGATGCGGCCGATTACACGCCGGATTTCCCGGAAGTCAGCAGAGGGTCTTATCCCCAACAGTTCCAGGTAATTTGTCGCCAGGATGTCGCGAACTCGCGCGTACATTCGGGTCTCCGGAGCCGGAGACTATAGCAACTCCATTGCGGAGAAGTGAAGGCCCCGGCGCGGGCGGGACGGCGCACCGGGACCGCGCGGTCCGCAACCACGGCCGTTCGGACCTGCGTTCTTTCCCGGGCCTGTCCCGGGCAGCGGCGGCCCGGGGCGTAGAATGGTACGCGGCGGGCGGTTCGCCCGCGGGTTCGCTATGGAATCGGAACAGTACGTCTCGCCCGTGCTCGCGGCGGGGTCGATCGGCATCGTATTCGCGGCGCTCTTCGCCATCCTCGCCGCCGAGCACCCGGCCGCCACCCGGCTTCGAGCCTTCCTCACCGGGCACGGCCAGAAGGCGATGTTCGCCGTCGCTGCCACGGCGATGGCCGGCTCACTCTACTACTCGGAATACGTCGGCTTCACGCCCTGCGACCTCTGCTGGTACCAGCGCATCGCGATGTATCCGCTGGCCATCCTCCTCGGGGTGACCATCGTGAGCCGCGGGCGGCTGGCGCCGAAGTATGTCGTGACGCTCGCCGGCATCGGGCTGCTGATTTCGATCTACCACTACCAGCTCGAGCTGTTCCCGGACCAGGCGCAGATTTGCACCGGCTCGGCCGTCTCCTGCACGGTCCGGTTCGTGGAGGAGTTCGGCTTCGTGTCGATCCCGTTCATGGCGGGTGCCAGCTTCCTCACGATCCTCCTCCTCCAGACGGCCGACTGGCGGGTCCGCTACCTGGAGGCGCGGGGGCTGTAGGCTCGGGGGCGGGCGACGCGCTGCTGGCTCAGGGGAGGGGACGCGAGCGTGGTGCCACGGGTCAAGTACCCGCCATGGACGAGATCATTCTCGTCGTCACCGAACAGCCGGAAGGGGGTTCCTGGCTCGCGCCCTCGGCGCCGCCATCGTGACCGAAGCCGACTCGCTCGACGCGTTGCGCGAACAGGCCCGGGGCGCCGTTCACTGCCGCCCTCGACGACCGCCAGCGGCCAAAGGTCACCCGGCTCCGCTTCGACCGCGATGACGTGCTCGTACCCTGATGCGGCTCCCGGGCGATGTCGGCGGTGACGACCTCGCCCGCTCGCTCGAACGCCCCCGGCTCGCCCCCGCGGCAGACGGGAAGCCACCTGCCGCTCGCGCTCCCGGGCGGCAAGGCCCGGCACCTGGCCATCCCGCGCCGCAGGTCGCTGAAGGCCGGAACGCCGGCCGCCATCACTGCCGAGGCAGCTGACCAGCCGGGCCACAGGCAGGACGAACTCGCGGCGCGGCTCTCCGGGCCCGGCTCCCCCTAACCCAGCGCCTCCGCCATCACGTCGTTCGCGTCGGTGACGAAGACGAAGCGCAGCTCCTTCCGCGCTTCCTCGGGGACGTCCTCGGTATCGCGCTCGTTCTCTTTCGGCAGGATCACCGTCCGGATGCCGGCACGGTGCGCGGCCAGCACCTTCTCCTTGATGCCGCCGACCGGCAGCACCCGCCCGTGGAGCGTGATTTCGCCCGTCATCGCCACGTCGGAGCGCACCGGCCGGCCGCTCGCGAGCGAAACGAGCGCCGTCGCCATCGTGATGCCCGCCGAGGGCCCGTCCTTCGGCACCGCGCCGGCCGGCACGTGGACGTGCACCGCCTTGTGCTCGAAGAACCCGGGGTCGATGCCCAGCTTCGCCGCGTTCGAACGGACCCACGTCAGCGCCGCCTGCACGCTTTCGCGCATCACGTCGCCGAGCTGGCCGGTGAGGATGAGCCGCTCTTCGGCGGCAGGCATCGCCGCGGCTTCGACCTGCAGGACGTCGCCGCCTGCCGGCGTCCAGGCGAGGCCGGTGGCGATGCCGGGCCGGTCGATGCGGATGAGCGACTCCTCCGGGATGCGCGGCCGGCCGAGGTACTTCTCGACGGCGGCGACGTCGACCGTCACCGGCGTCGCCTCGCCTTCGACCACGCGGCGGGCGATGCGGCGAACGACGCCGGCGATCTCCCGTTCGAGCCCGCGGACGCCCGCTTCCCGCGTGTACCGGCGGATGATGTGGCGGAGCGCCGCCTCCTCGAAGACGATTTCACCGGGCTGAAGGCCGTGGGCGCGCAGCTGCCGCGGCACCAGGTACCGCTCGGCGATGTGGAGCTTCTCCTCCTCCGTGTAGCCGGAGAGCTGCATCACCTCCATCCGGTCGCGCAGGGGCGGCGAGATGGTGTCGAGCGTGTTCGCCGTGGCGATGAAGAGCACCGCCGAGAGGTCGAACGGCACGCCGAGGTAGGTATCCGTGAAGCGGTGGTTCTGGGCCGGGTCGAGCACTTCGAGGAGCGCGGCGGCCGGGTCGCCGCGCCAGTCGCTGCCCACCTTGTCGATCTCGTCGAGCATGATGACCGGGTCCCGCGTGCCAGCCTGCCGAAGCGCCTGGATGATGCGGCCCGGCATCGCGCCGATGTACGTCCGCCGGTGGCCGCGGATTTCGGCCTCGTCGTGGACGCCGCCGAGCGCGACGCGGGCGAACTTCCGGTCGAGCGCGCGGGCGATCGACTGCCCGAGGCTCGTCTTGCCGACGCCGGGCGGGCCGACGAAACAGAGGATCGGCTCGGCGGCGGCGCGCTCGGCGGGCGGGGTCCCTTCGCCGCCGTCGGCCGCGGCAGCGGCGCGCTCGGCGCGGAGTTTGCGCACGGCGAGGTAATCGAGGATGCGGTCCTTGATCTTCTCGAGGTCGTAGTGGTCCTCATCGAGGACGGCGCGGGCGCGTTCGATGTCGATGGCGGAGCCGCTGAGCTGCTGCCACGGCAGGTTCGCCATCCAGTCGAGGTAGGTGCGGATCATCCCCTGCTCGGGCGAGCCGGGCGGCAGGAGGGCGAGCCGGTCGAGTTCGCGCTCGGCCTCGGCCTTCGCCTCCGGCGGCAGGCCGGCCTCCTCGATGCGCCGGCGGAGGTCGGCGATCTCTTCGCCTTCGCCTTCGCCGAGCTCCTTCTGGATGGAGCGGAGCTGTTCGCGGAGGAAGTATTCGCGCTGCGATTTCGAAAGGCGCTGCTCCGTCTCCTCGGCGATTTTTCGGCCGAGTTCGCGGACGGCGATTTCGTGCTGGATGAATTCGACGAGCTTGCGCAGCTTCGCATCGACGGTATCGAGTTCGAGCAGCTCCTGCCGCTGCGCGCCGGAGAGCGGCAGCGCGGCGCCGACGAGGTAGGCGAGCTGGAGCGGGTCGGTGAGCGCCTCGGCGGCGGCGACGAACTCCTGCGGCAGCTGGATGACGGCCACGAGCCGGGCGATGAGTTCGAGCACGGCGCGGCGGAGGACTTCGCCCTCCGGCCCCTCGGCCGGCCGCTCGGGGGCGCGTTCGACGCGGGCCTGCAGGTACGGCTCGGTGGCGGTGAACTCGAGGATGCGGATCCGCTCCATGCCCTGCACCACGACCTGCAGCGTGCCTTCGCCCGAGCGCGCGAGGTGGTGGACGACCCCGATGGTGCCGATGCGGTGGACGTGCTCCGGCCCGGCGAGGTCGACAGCGTCGGTGTTCTGGGCGACGAAGACGAGCCGCCGGTCGGCCCGCATCACGTCGTCGATGAGGCGGACAGAGCGGGGCTGGCCGACGGCGAGCGGGACGACGGCGAAAGGGAAGACGACGGTGCCGCCGCGGAGGGGGAGCACGGGAAGGGTTTCGGTGGCGCCGGCATCGCCGGGGGCGGCGCCGGGTTGGGCGGGGCCGGGTTCGGCTGCGGGCAGGGCGTCGTCGCTCACCGGGTGGTGCCTCCGTTGGCTTTCGGGAATTCGAGGATGAGCAGGCCGTTCTCGTAGCTGGCCCGCGTGGCGTCGTGGTCGATGGCGCAGGGGAGCGGCACTTCGAGCCGGAACGGCCCCTGCCGGATCTGGGCGGCGTGGTAGCGCGCATCGACTGGCGGGGGCGGCAGCCGGCGCCGGCCTTCGATGACGACCGCGTCGTCGTAGAAGAGGAGGTCGATGTCGTCGATGGAGACGCCGGCGAGCTCGACCATCACGGTCAGCGCGCCGGGCGATTCGGCGATGTCGGCCGCGGGCTGCCACCACGTCTGGGCGAGGCGCACGCGCTCCCGGCCGGGGAGCAGCCCCGCGCCGAGCGGTTCGGGCCCGGTGCGGACCATGAGGGCATAGCGGTAGCTGATACGGCGGTAGCGCATGGGGAACCTCGGAGGCCGGCCGGGACGGCTTCGACCATTCTACGGGCGAGCTGCCGAAAGGGCGCGGGCCGGGCGCGGCCCGGTCCCGGGGCGACAGGAGGTGTCGCGATGGAATGCTATGCTGCGGCGGCATTTCTGCAGCGAAGGGGGCAGCCATGGGACGCCGTCCAGGGAGGCGGGGAACCCGCCCGGCACCAGCCCGGCCCGACCGGGGACGCAGCGAGCCGCCGCCAGCGCCGGCGCCGGGGGCAGGAGTACGGGGTACAGCCGGTGCGGGGCCGGACCCTGCTGCAGCCGAAGAAGAGGGCGCAGCTACGGCGGGCCCGCCGCTGCCGCTCGAGATGCTGATGCTCGGGGGCTGGACAGCCGAGCTGCAGCAGCTCCTCAAGGCCGTCGAGGAGGTCGTGACCTGGTGCCCCGTGTACGGGTGCCCGCTGAATCGGCCGTGGGGGACGTGGGAGCGGTGGGTGCTGGGCCCCGGCCAGGGGATGCCGGTGTTCTCCGTGATGCTCCACGGCCAGGCCGACCACGGCTGGGGCATGGTCGAGCCGGTGCGCCTCTGGCTCCTCATCCAGGCGCTCTGCCCGGTCTGCCTCGGGGCGAAGATCTTCCCATTCGGGTACGACGCCGCGGGGAAGCCCTACGCCTGCCCCAGCTGCGCCGGCACGGGCGGGCCCGTCAACGGCCGCTACCTCATGATTGCTCCCGAGCGCTGGGAGTACTTCTACCGGCACGTCGAAAAGGACCCGGGGTACATCCCGGAGTTCACCGAGCCGGGCCGCACGGAGTATCTCTGGGTTCCGAAGCTGTACTGGCCGGAGCGCGGCGAGCCCCGCGGGACGTTCCAGTTTTCGGATTGAGCGGGGCCGCCGGGGGCGCCCCCGTCGGCCCCCTGCAAGGTAAAGGTGCGCCGCTTCAGCAGGGTCGGCTTTTGGGGCGCCAGGCGGCCCGGCAGGATGAACATCATTCGCAACGAGGAGGAGCAGATGCCTGGTTCGAACCGCCGTGAATCCAACGCCGGGGCCCTCGAGCAACTCGCCGAGGCGCTCCGGGAGGCCATCGCGGAGCCGCGCCTCGCTAACGCGAAACGGGTCCGCCACGTCACCGTCTTCTGCCCGGCGGCGGGCTGCCCGCTGAGCCGGGGGGAGCTGGCCTGGCGCGTTCTCGAGACCTGGGACCACCTGGTGCATGACCACGGCTGGGACCGGGCGCGTGCCGGCCGGTGGCTGGAGCGGCAGTACGATTGCCCGGTCTGCCTCGGCACGGGCTACTACCCCTGGGGCCGCGTCCAGGCGGCGCCCCTCGGCGAATGCGTCAACTGCGACGGCACCGGCCACGCGGTGGATGGGGAGTTCCGGTTCCAGCCGAAGACGCGGCGGAGCTACTGGCGGCGGCACTTCCGCGCCGACCCGGGCTACCGGCACGCCTGGAAGCTCCACGCCATCGCCGAGGGCGTCCTGCCCGTCGAGCCGTATTGAGCAGTGGCGAACGCGGCAGGGCGCGAGGGGCGGGCCGGGGCGCCCTGCCGGCGCTGCTCAGCCGCCCTGCCGCAGTCGTCCGAGCAGGCGGAGCAGCTCTTCGACCGGGAAGCTGAGCGCCTGGAGCGAGACGACGAGGATGGCCGCCGTTGCGATGGTCAGCTCGTCCGGGCCGGCGCCGGTGACATCCTGCCAGGCGAGGGCGGCAGCGCTGATGAGGGCCAGGGCGGCGGCGAGGGTCGTCCGCACGCGGCCGTGGTAGCTGTTCCCGCCGCCCGGCGCGCCGGCGCTCACGGCAGCCTCCGCGCGAGGCTGCCGGCGATGGCGGCCGGCAGGCCGAGCGCGAGCGCGGCGATGAGCGCGGCGGCGGGGCCGGCGGCCGAGGCGATGAGCGCGGCCGCGAGCGCGTTGGCGGCGGCGGCAGGGCGGAGGACGGAGCTGTGACGCGGAGCCACCGGGAGGACCTCCTGGGGCGGATTTCCCCCGAGCGTGCGCCGTCTGCGCCGCAGCCCCGAGCGCCGGCCGTCACAACAGGCCCGGCGCCCGGTCCGCGCGGCGAAACGCGGCGGGCGGGGGAGCTGGTCCCCCGCCCGCCGGTCATGCGAAGCAGTTTGCGGCTGGCCGCCGGCCTACTTCTTCTTGCTGATGTCGATGACCTCGCCGAAGAGGTCCCACTTCTTGGCGGAGGGGTTGTACTTCGCCAGCTGCTCGGCCTGGATTGGGTAGTAATCCGGCGTGGCCGAGTCGACCGGCGAGGTGTTGATGAGGATGCCCGGCAGGAGGACGTCGATGCGGAGGTCCTTCAGGCTCGTCGCCTGCTTCAGGATGTTCTCGCGCGTCAGGTTGTTGCCGGACTTCTTGAGGACTTCGACGAGCGTCTGGGCGACGGCATAGCCGTACACGTTGAAGCCGTCGTTCACGTTGCCCGAGGGGTAGTACTTCGCCATGAAGTCCTTGTAGGCCTTGATGGCGGGGTCGTTCGCCCACTGCGGGTCGCCCGGGTCCTTGATGTAGAAGGTGCTGATGATGTTGCTCAGGTCAGCGCCCTGCTGCGCCGCCGGGTCGAGCACCGACGGGATGGACTGCGAGACGGAGTTGAGCAGGATGGTGGGCTTCCAGCCGACCTGGGTGGCCGCCACGAGCGCCTGGGTGGCGAACTTCGGCGTGGCGACGACGAAGAAGGTGTCGGCGCCGGATTCCTTCAGCTGGGCAACCTGCGCGTTGACCGAGGCGTCGGTCGTGGCGTAGGTGGCTTCCTTCACGATGACCTGGGAGGCCTTTGCGCCGAGCGCCTTCTTGAAGCCCTCGACGTAGTCCTTCCCGTAGTCGTCGTTCTGGTAGAGGATGGCGACCTTTGCGTTCGGCTTCTCCTTGGCGAGCCACTCGACGTAGATGGCCGATTCCGACTGGTAGTCAGGCTGCCAGCCGATGGTCCACGGGCGGCTCTTCGGGTCCGCGCCCCACTTGGAGGCGCCGGTGGCGACGAACAGGTGCGGGATCTTCTGCTGATTCAGGTAATCCCAGATCGCGGTGTTGGACGGCGTGCCGAGCGTGTTGAAGATGAGGAGGACCTTCTCCTGCTCGACGAGTTCGCGCACGGCCTGGACGGTCTTGTCCGGCGAGTACTGGTCGTCCTTGGTGATGAACGTGATCTTGCGGCCGTTGATGCCGCCCTGCTCGTTCACCATCTTGAAGTAGGCTTCGACAGCCTTGCCGATGGTGCCGTAGGCAGCAGCCGGGCCGGAGAACGGGTAGACGCCGCCGATCTTGATTTCGGTGTCTGAGGCGCCGGGGTCGTACTTCTTGACGTCCTGCTGCTGGGTCGGCGTCTGGCCGGCCGCGGTGGTGCCGCCGGCCGGCGGGGTGGTGCCCCCGTCGTCATCGTCGTCGTCGCCGCCGCACGCGGCAGCGAGGACCATGGCGACCGCGGCGAACAGCATGAGCAGCGCGGTCCAGCGTTTCGGTTTCCTCATCTGGTTCCTTGTCCCTCCTGTTGGTGTGTGCTCACGCGCCGGGACCCGGCGCGGGAACCCCCATCCGATCATTCGCTGGCCGGCCGGCCGGCGGATTTACGCCGCCCCGCCGCCATCCTGCCGGACGATCACGACCTCCTCCCGCTCGACGACTACGACCGTCTCGACGACAGCGGTCCCGCCCGCGCCCGGCTTCCGAAGCCGGAGGCCGGAGCGCGCGTACCGCCACGTCTCCTGCAGGAAGCCGGCGACGCCGTGCCGCATCGTGTACATCACGACGATGAGGATGATCGCCTGGATGGCATCCGGCGCGGATTTGTTGATGGAGACGGTGACATCGGGCACGAACTGCTGGAAGAGGCCGCCGATGATCGCGCCGTTGATCGTGGCCACGCCGCCGATGACGGCCCCGACGAGGAAGCGGATCGAGAGCAGCGGCGAATACTGGTCGGGCGAGACGAACTGGATGACGACGCCGTTCAGGGCGCCGGCGAGCCCGGCGAAGGCGCCCGCGATGCCGAACGCCGTCATCTTGTAGAGCGCCACGTTCACGCCCATCGCCGAGGCCGCCGTCTCGTTATCGCGGATAGCGATCAGCGCGCGGCCGAAGCGCCCCCGGCGGAGGTTCGCCGCCAGCACGAAGACGAGGAGGGCGAGGAGGGCCGTCATGTAGTAGAAGAACCGGTCCAGGTTATCCTGCCAGAACGGGACGCTCAGCTTGCCGAACATCGCCACGCCCTGGACGCCGCCGGTGAACTCTTCGAACTTCTTCGCCAGCGGCGTCACCGTGACGGCGAGAGAAAGCGTGGCAAGGGCGAGGTACGGCCCCTTGAAGCGGAGCGCCGGGATGCCGATGAGGAACCCGAGCACCCCCGCGATGAGCGGCGCGATGAGGAGCGACCAGCCCCACGGCATGTCCCATTCGCGGAAACCGATCGCCAGCGTGTAGCCGCCAATGGCGAAGAACGCCCCCTGCCCGAGCGAAATCTGCCCGCCGAACCCGGTCAGCAGGTTCAGGCCGACGATGACGATCATGAACTGGATGGCGACCGTCATCTTCAGCATCGAGGCGTGCGGGATCGCTTCGACGTAGAGCGGCATGCAGGCGAAGAAGGCGATGATGAGCCCGTAGCCGACCCACCGGAGCGCGCGTTCCGCCTGCGGGCCCCGGTCGAGCACCGGCCGCAAGAGGTAGGCCGCAATCACCGTCCCGATGGCGACGAGGCTGAGCAGCGCGGCCATGCCGGCGAACGGCCCGATGAGGTCGCCCACGGCGGGGATGGCGTCCAGCTTCGCCGGCTCGGCCAGGAGCCACACCAGCCCGGCCACGACGAAGAGGGGGAAGAACCAGTTCCGGCGGTAGTCGAAGGAGCGCACGAACTCCATGGCCTACACCCTCTGGACGACCTGCCGCCCGAAGAGGCCCGCCGGGCGGATGAGGAGGACGGCGACGATCACGACGAGCGCGAGGACGATATCGAGCTGCGTTCCGATGAACTCGATGTACCGTCCCCCGAGGGCGACGATATTGCCGATGGCGATCCCGCCGACGACCGCCCCGGGCGGCGAATCGAACCCGCCGAGCGTGGCCGAGGCGAAGCTGAAGATGAGGATCGTCGCCATGAAGTTCGGCTCGAGCTGGACGACCGGGGCGGAGAGCATGCCCGCCAGCGCGCCGGCCGCTGCCGCGATGCCCCAGCCCAGCGCGAGCATCCAGTTCACGTTGATGCCGACGAGGCGGCTGGAGGCCGGCTGCGCCGCCGCGGCCCGCAGCCCGAGCCCCAGCTTGGTCCGCTGGAAGAGCACGTAGAGCACGGCCATCAGCGTGATCAGCACGGCGAAGATGAACAGGTGGTACGGGATGATGAAGATATCGCCCACCTGCCAGGAGGCCTGCCGGATGCCCGTCGGCAGCGGGAACGGCTTCGGCACGCCGCTGTAGATCCAGAGCGCCAGCGAGTTGAAGAAGAGGTAGAGGCCGAGCGTCACGATGACGATCGTCAGCTCGGGCGCGTTCTGCACCGGGCGGATGAGGACCCGCTGGACGGCGATGCCGGCGGCGAAAGCGAGGATGAGCGTCAGCGGCACCGCCACCCAGTAGCCCATGCCGGCGTTCAGGAACGACCAGCAGATGTAGGTGGAGAACATCGCCATCTCGCCCTGGCCGAAGTTGATGATGTGCGTCGAGCGGTAGATCAGCACGAGGGCGAGCGCGAGCAGGCCGTAGATGCAGCCGTTCGCCGTGCCCGCGAGGACCAGCTGGATGAATTCGGTCATCGGTCCCTCCCTTCTCCCTTCGCCTCAGTAGCCGAGGTAGGCGCGGCGGACGTCATCGCTGGCGGCCAGCTGCTCGGCCGTGCCCTCGAGCGCGACCCGGCCGGTTTCGAGCAGGTAGGCGTAGGTCGCCACCTTGAGCGCGCGGACGGCGTCCTGTTCGACCAGCAGCATGCTGACGCCTTCCTCGCGGTTGATCGTGGTGAGGATGCCGAAGATCTCCTGGACGATGAGCGGCGCCAGCCCGAGCGACGGCTCATCGAGCAGCAGCAGCTTCGGCCGCGACATGAGCGCGCGGGCGATGGCGAGCATCTGCTGTTCGCCGCCGGACATGGAGCCGGCGCGCTGCTTGCGCCGCTGGCCGAGGACGGGGAAGTATCCGTACATCCGCTCGATGTCGCGCCGGATGCCGTCCTTGTCCCGCCGGGAGTAGGCGCCGAGGAGGAGGTTCTCCTCCACGGTGAAGTCCGTGAACGTGCCGCGCCCCTCCGGCACCATGACCATGCCCATGCGGACGAGGTCCTGCGTGGATTTGCCGGCGATGGACTGGCCCTGGTAGCGGACATCGCCCCAGGTGCGCACCTCGGCGAGGAGGGCCCGGAGGGTGGTCGTCTTGCCGGCGCCGTTCGCGCCGAGGAGGGCGACGATCCCGCGCTCGGGCACGGCCAGGTCGATGCCGAAGATGACCGGCCGGTCGCCGTAGGCCGCGCGGAGGTTCCGGGCTTCGAGGATGGCGCTCATGCCTCCACCCCCAGGTAGGCGCGGATGACCTCCGGGTTGCGGCGCACCTCGTCGGGCGTGCCCTCGGCGATCTTCTTGCCGAAGTCGAGCACGACGACGCGGTCGCTGATGCTCATCACGAGGCCCATGTGGTGCTCCACCAGCAGGATGGTGACGTCGAACCGTTCGCGGATGTCGCGGATGAGGGCGCCGAGGGCGGAGACCTCTTCGTGGTTGAGGCCGCCGGCCGGCTCATCGAGCAGGAGCAGCTTCGGCCGGGCGACGAGGGCGCGGGCGAGTTCGACCCGCTTCAGCGTGCCGAACGGGAGCCCGGCCGCCGGGTGCCGCTCGACGGCGCGCAGGCCGAGGTAGTCGATGACCTCGTCGACCGTCTGCTCGGCCCGGCGCTCTTCGCGGCCGACCCACGGCAGGCGGAGCGCCTGCGAAAACACGTCCGCCTTCGTCCTCGCGTGGAGGCCGACGCGGATGTTGTCGCGGACCGTCATCGAGGCGAAGAGGGCGAGGTTCTGGAAGGTGCGGGAGATGCCGAGCCGCGGCACCTCGTGCGGGGCGAGCCGGAGCAGGTTCGTCTGCCCGAACCAGATTTCGCCCGCCTGCGGCCGGTACAGCCGCGTGATGGCGTTGAACATGGTCGTCTTGCCCGCCCCGTTCGGCCCGATGAGGCCGAGGATCTTCCCGGCCGGCACATCGAACGAGACGCTATCGAGCGCCACGAGGCCGCCGAACCGGAGGGTGATATCGCGGGCGCTCAGGATTGCCTGGGAGCTGTTCGAGCTGGTCAGACGCCCCACCCCCTGTCCATTTGCGGGCGGAGTCTAGTGGCTCCTCAGGCAAATGAGCAAGCGGCCCTCGCGCAGAAGGGCGCGGCGATCGCTGCGCGGACCGGCCGGGCGGCCAGCGAATGCGGGCCCGAATCCGCTTCGCCGCCGGCGTTTCGCAGCCCCGTGCGCGCGATTCCCGGCCGGGCGGCCAGGCGGCGCCCGCTATCATTGCTCGCCGTGACGCTGGAGATGTGGGTCATCCTCGCCGTGCGGGTGCTCGGCTCGCTCCCGGTGCTCCGCTGGGCGCTCTTCGGCGGCATCCTCGCCATCCTCGTCGACCTCTCGGACCTGTTCCTGCGGGCGTACCTGGACCTCGGCGGGGTGCGCAACTACCAGTCGTTCGACAAGTGGTGCGACCAGGTGTACCTGGCGCTGTTCCTCGTGGTGGCGCTGCGGTGGGAGGGGCCGGCGCGGGCGATCGCCGTCGCGCTGTACGCCTTCCGGCTGGCCGGGTTCGCGCTGTTCGAGCTGACGGGCGAGCGGTGGGTGCTGATGCTGTTCCCGAACGTGTTCGAATTCTGGTTCCTGTTCGCGGCGTTCACGCGGCGGTGGTGGCGGGGGTTCCGGTGGGAGCGGCGGCCGACCGCGCTGGCGCTGGCCGGCACGACCGCCGCGAAGCTGTTCCACGAATACGCGCTCCATGTCGCCCGCTGGTTCGACAGCTTCACCGCGCGCGATGTGGTGGAGTGGGCGCTGGGGCTGGTGCGGCAGGGCGGCTAGCGGGGGGCGCCGGTCAGTTCGCGAATCTTTTCGAGCGCCTTCTCCGGGTCCGGCTCGCCGGGTACGCGGACGGTGACGGCCCCGGCCGTGCTAGGATGGCAGCGCCATGCGCCGCATCTCGCTCGACGACCCGAACGCAGCTGCCGCCATCGCCGCAGCGCTCGCGGCGGGCGAGTCTGCCATCCTGACCCGCGCAGGGGCGGACGTCGGCCGCGTCAGCCCTTCTGGCCGGACTTGCCCTTCGGCCGCCGATGCAATTCGGAAGATGCGCGCATTCCGGGCGCGGCACGCTTTTGTGGGCCTCGATGTGCGCGACCTGATCGATGAGGGGCGGCGCCGCTAGTGCCGTTCGTGCTCGACGCCTCCGTCACGCTGTCGTGGCTGTTTCGCGACGAGACGGACGGCTACGCCGACGCCGCGCCGGGTGCGCTCGAGCACGACGCTGCCTTCGTCCCGGCGCTCTGGTGCTACGAAGTCGTCAACGCCCTGGCCGCCGCGGTCCGCCGCGGGCGCCTATCCCGCCAGGAACTCGGATACGTTTTCGACCTCCTTGCGAGCCTGCCCATCGTGGTCTCGGAGGCCCCCGGCAGCCCGACCGCGCGGCTGGAGCTCGCGGACCTCGCCCTCGACCAGCACCTCTCGGCATACGACGCCGCGTACGTCGCGCTCGCGCGGGCGGAGGGGCTCCCGCTCGCCACGCTCGACGAGCGGCTTCGCCGGGCGGCAGCGGCAGCCGGGGTCGCGGCGTGGGCTCCGCCGCCCTGAGCACCCCATCCCCCGCCTTCCCCGGGCGGCGGCGAGCACGTACGCTCCGCGGCGATGCCCTCGCCGCGCGCCTGGTTCGCCGCAGCACGCCCCGTTTCGTTCACCGCGGCGGCGGTGCCCGCCCTCGCCGGCACGCTCATCGCCGCGCCCGCGGCGTTCACCTGGTGGACGGCGCTCCTCGCCATCCTCGGCGCCGTCCTCTTCCTCGCCGGCACCAACTTCGTGAACGACTACTACGACTACCGGAAAGGGAGCGACGGCCCGGGCGCGCTCGGCCCCCCAGGCGCCATCCAGCAGGGCATCCTCAGCCCGCGGCAGGTGCTGGCGGCCGGCCTCGCCTGCTTCGGCGCAGGGGCGGCCATCGGCATCGTCCTCTGCGCGGCGGTCAGCTGGCAGCTGCTCTGGGTCGGCGGCGCGGGCCTCCTCGCCGGCTTCCTCTACACCGGCTGGCCGCTCCACCTCGCCTACCGCGCACTGGGCGAGGCCGTCGTCTTCGCCTTCATGGGCCCCGCGGTCGTCATGGGCGCCGCGTTCGTGCAGGCCGAAGCGTGGACCCGGGAGGCGTTCGCCGTCTCGCTGCCGCTCGGCTTCCTCGCCGCCGCCATCCTGCAGGCGAACAACCTGCGCGACCTCGACCACGACCGGGCGGTCGGGAAGCGCACGCTCGCGGTCATCCTCGGGCGGCGGGCGGCCGAGGCGGAGTTCTGGCTGCTGCTGGCGGCGGCCTACCTCTCGCTCGTCGGCGGCGCGGCCGCCGGGCTGGTGCCGTGGCCGGCGCTGCTCGCGCTCCTCACGCTGCCGTTCCTCCGGCCGATGGCCCGCACGCTCAGCGCCGTCCGTGCGGGGGCGAACCCGCGCCGTCTGAACTTCCTCCTGCGCGATGCGGCGCTGCTCCACCTGCGCTTCGGGCTGCTGCTCTGCCTGGGGCTGGGGCTCCACTGGGCGTTCGGCTGAGCGGCAGGCTCAGCGGCGCGGCAGCCCCGCCAGCCGGCCGTGCGCCCAGTGGGTGATCGCCACGGCGAGCGCGTCGGCAGCGTCCTCCGGCGACGGCGGCTTCGGCAGGCCGAGCTGGAAGGCGACCATCCGCGCGACCTGCTCCTTTTCGCCGCGGCCGAAGCCGGCCACCGTCTGCTTCACCATCGCAGGGGCGTATTCGGCCACCTCCAGCCCGGCATCGGCGAGGGCGAGGATGGCCGCGGCCCGCGCTTCGCCGAGGAGCAGCGCCGAGCGCACGTTCTGACCGACGAAGCCGGATTCGATGGCCGCCGCTGCGGCGCCGCTCTCCCGGGCGACGGCGAGCACCCCTTCGCGCAGGGCGAGCAGCCGCGCGGGCCGCGCCTCCGCCGGCCGGGTGCGAATCACCCCGTGGCGGACGTGGACGGCGCGGTCGCCGGCGACTTCGATGAGGCCGTAGCCGGTGACGTTGAGGCCGGGGTCGATGCCGAGGATGCGCACGCCGCCATGGTGCACCCTCGCCGGGGCGAACGCGAACACGCCGCTGTCGCGGGAGGCAGGAACCGGGAGGCGGGAGCCGGGAGACGGGAACCGGCCTCTACCGCCGGTAGCGGCGGCTGCGGTCGCGGCCGCCGGCCTGGCTCCGGCCGAAGCGGAGCGGCCCGCCCTTCCCGGCCGCGGCCGCGAAGAGCGCCAGCTCCTCCGAATCGGTGCCCACCAGCTCGCGGCGGAGCTCCACGATCCGGTCGCGCAGGGCGGCAGCCTTCTCGAACTCGAGGTTCTTCGCCGCCGTTTTCATCTGCGTCTCGAGCTCCTTCACCATCCGCAGCAGCTCGTCTTTCGGCAGCTCCGCCGGCGCCGGCGCGCCGGCCTCGTAGCCTGCTTTCTCCTCCGCCGCCTGCATCCGCACGTGGTCGGTGATGTCGCGGATCGCCTTCTGGATGCTGGCGGCCTGGATGCCGTGCTCCCGGTTGTAGGCCTCCTGGATGCGCCGCCGCCGGTAGGTCTCGTCGATCGCCTGCTGCATGCTCCCGGTGATGGTGTCGGCGTACATCACCACCCGGCCTTCGACGTGGCGCGCTGCCCGGCCGATCGTCTGGATGAGCGACCGGTTCGAGCGGAGGTAGCCTTCCTTGTCGGCGTCGAGGATGCAGACGAGCGACACCTCCGGCAGGTCGAGCCCCTCGCGCAGGAGGTTGATGCCGACCACCACGTCATACACCCCGAGCCGCAGGTCGCGCAGGATTTCCACCCGGTCGAGCGTCTCGACCTCCGAGTGGAGGTAGTGGGTCTTGATGCCCATCTCCTTCAGGTAGTCGGCGAGGTCCTCCGCCATCTTCTTCGTGAGCGTGGTGACGAGGGCGCGCTGGCCTTGTCGACCACCCGGCGGATCTCGTCCATCAGGTCGTCGACCTGGTTCTTCGTCGGCTTCACGACGATTTCGGGGTCGAGCAGGCCCGTCGGGCGGATGACCTGCTCCACCACCTGGCTGGAGACGCGCAGCTCGTAGTCGCCCGGCGTGGCGCTCACGAAGATCGCCTGGTTGATGTGGCGGTCGAACTCTTCGAAGGTGAGCGGCCGGTTGTCGAGCGCGCTGGGGAGCCGGAAGCCGTATTCGACGAGCGTCTCCTTCCGGGCGCGGTCGCCGAAGTACTGGCCCTGCACCTGCGGCAGCGTGATGTGCGACTCGTCGACCACGAGCAGCCAGTCGTCCGGGAAATAGTCGAGGAGGCACCACGGGGTGGAGCCGGGCTCGCGCGCCTGCAGGTGGCGGGAGTAGTTCTCGACGCCGGGGCAGTAGCCCGTCTCGCGGAGGGCTTCGATGTCGTAGTGGGTGCGCTCCTCCAGGCGGGCGGCCTCGAGGATCTTCCCCTGCCGCGGAGCCAGCGCGAGCTGCTCCTCGAGCTCCTGCTCGATGCCGGCGATCGCCTGGTCGAGCCGGTCGGCGGCTGGTCACGAAGTGCTTGGCCGGGTAGATGTCGATCTCGTCGCGCTCGGCCACGATTTCGCCGGTGAGCGGGTCGAGCTCGACGATGCGCTCGACCTCGTCGCCCCAGAAGTCGATGCGGACGGCCAGCTCTTCGTAGCTGGGGAGGATCGTCGAGCGAATCGCCGCGCACCCGGAAGCGGCCGCGGACGACGTTCTGGTCGTTCCGCTCGTACTGCATCGACCATCCGGCGGACGGCCTCGCTGCCGGCTGAACGCTCGCCCTCCGGAAGCGGAGGACGAACTCCTGGTACTCGGCCGGGTCGCCGAGGCCGTAGATGCAGCTGCACGCTGGCGACGATGATGACGTCGCGCCGGCTGAAGAGCGCGCGCGTGGCCGCGTGCCGCAGCTTGTCGATCTCGTCGTTGATGTCGCGTCCTTCGCGATGTACGTGTCGGTGCGCGGGATGTAGGCCTCGGGCTGGTAGTAGTCGTAGTAGCTGACGAAGTACTCGACGGCGTTCTCGGGGAAGAACTCCTTCAGCTCGGCGCAGAGCTGGGCGGCGAGCGTCTTGTTGTGGGCGAGGACGAGCGTCGGCCGGCCGGTCCGGGCGATGACGTTCGCGATGGTGAACGTCTTGCCGGAGCCGGTGACGCCGAGCAGCGTCTGGTAGCGGTCGCCCCGCTCGACGCCGTCGACGAGCTTCGCGATCGCCTGCGGCTGGTCGCCGGTGGGCTGGAAATCGGAAACGAGCTTGAACGGGGCCGGCTGGGCCGGGCGGACGATGGCCGTCATACGAACCAGTGTAGCCGGGCCGGCCGCGGCGCGGGGCGGCGGAGGCGGGCGCTGCTGCCGGCGGCCGTCAGGAGGCCGGCGGCGGGAAAAGGGGCGGGCGCATCCCGGCCTGCGCCCGCGAAGGTCGGCCCGCAACAGGCGTCGATCGCTCCGTTTGCCCCTGGGGATCGGTGCCGGGAACCTGCCGCGGGATGGTGGGCCCGGCAGGTCAACGCTCCGCGAACGGCCCGTGAACGTTTCGATCCGGGAGGTCAGCGGCCCCGGAAGACGGGCGGCCGCTTTTCCATGAAGGCGCGGCGGGCCTCCTTGCCGTCCTCGCTGGCGAACGCCATCCGGATGCTCGAGAGCTCGAGCCGGCACTGCGCTTCGAGGTCGATCGCCGTCGTCGCCTTCACCACGGTCCGCTTCGTGAGCCGCATCGTGACCGGCGAGACGGTCGCGCAGAGGCCCTGGCAGTACTCGGCCACGCGCGCCTCCCAGCGGTCGTCGTCCACCACTTCGCCGACGAGGCCGAGGCGGAGCGCCTCCTCCGCATCGACCGTCTTGTTTTCGAGCAGGAAGCGCATCGTCTGTTCGTAGCCGATCGCCTGGGAGAGGGTGAACGTCATCCCGCCGTCCGGCGAGCCGCCGATGCGCGGGTAGCCGGCGAGGATGCGGGCGCTCCGCTTCATCAGCCGGATATCGGTGGCCAGCGCGAGCGAGAGGCCGGCGCCCACCGCCACGCCGTTGATGGCGCCGATGATCGGCTTGTCGCACTTCTGCCGGAGGGTGAGGAGGAATTCGGAGACCCAGCTGAGGTCGTCGAGCTGGGTGGTGAGCGGGCTCTTCGGGCTGTAATCGCCCGGCCCGCGGAGGTCGAGGCCGGAGCAGAAGGCGTCGCCGGTGCCGGTCAGGCAGATGACCCACGCGTCGTCGACCTTCATCGCGTCTTCGATGGCGGTGACGATGCCCCAGGCGAGCTCCTGGTTGAGCGCGTTCTTCACCTCCGGGCGGTTGAGGCGGATGGTGCGGACGTGGCCGGCGTCTTCGATGGCGATGAGGCTGGACATCGGGAGGGGCTCCGTTGGGCCGCGGGGCCGCGGCGGGATTTCGGGCAGCATAGCATGCGGGTTGCTGATTGCTACTCACCGCCGCCGCGCGGGAAGGCCGCTCAGTGCATGCCGCGTGCGCCGAGCAGCCAGCGGAGCGCTTCATCGCGCGCCATGAAGACGGCGAAGGCGACGCCTTCCGGCAGCCCGGAAAGCTGGATCGCCTGCCGGCCGAGGCCGAAGACGAGCGGCGACCCGGCCAGCAGCGCGAGGCGCACGCCCATCCGGTGGAGCTGCTGCGCGGCGGCGGCGATGTTCTCCGCCGGGACCGTCACCTCCCGCACGGCGGTGCAATCGAGCAGCACCCGCGTGCCCGGCGCCAGCGGCGGAAGGTCGCCGCCCGGCAGCCAGGTCTCCGGCGTCACCCGCTCGGGGGCGACCCAGGTCAGGTACGGCTCGCTGTCGCTCATCCTCGCGCACACCTCCGGGGCTGGCCCGCCGCAGGCGTCGGCGGGGCGAAGAGGATACGCCGCGGGCATCGCCGGGCGATCATTGGGGGCACCGTACGGCACCGCTTCTCGCGCCGCTCTCGCGGCATCGCCCGTGGGCCGCCCGGCCCGTAGACTCCGCCCCACGATACCCCCGTTTCGGAGGCTCAGCCCATGGGCAGGCTCGAAGGCCAGGTCGCCATCGTCACCGGCGGCGCCAGCGGCATCGGCGAACAGACGGTCCGCACGTTCGTCGCCGAAGGCGCGCGCGTCGTCATCGCCGACGTGCAGGAGGAGCGCGGCCACCACCTCGCCGAGGCGCTCGGCACGCAGACCAGCTTCCTCCGCACCAACGTCGCCGAGGAGGCAGAGGTCGCCGGCGCCGTCGACCATGCGCTGGCGAAGTGGGGCCGGCTCGACGTGATGTTCAACAACGCCGGCTTCGGCGGCGTCGGCGGGCCGATCGACGAGCTCGACATGGCGGCCTACGACCAGACGATGGCGGTGCTCTTGCGGGGCGTCGTCCTCGGCGCGAAGCACGCGGCGCGGGCGATGAAGCCGGCCCGCCGGGGCGTCATCCTGAACACGTCGAGCGTGGCGGGGCTGCAGGCCGGGTTCGGCCCGGTGGTCTACAGCGCGGCGAAGGCGGCCGTCGCCCACCTGAGCCGCTGCCTCGCCGTCGAGCTGGCGGAGTTCGGCATCCGGGTGAACGCCATCTGCCCCGGCGTCACGGTCACGAACATCTTCGCCGCCGGGATGGGGCTGAGCGGCCCCGCCGCCGATGCGCTCCTGCCGCGGATCGATGCGGCGCTGGCGAACTGGGCGCCGCTCGGCCGCTCGGGCCAGCCGGCCGACATCGCGAACGCCGCCCTCTGGCTGGCGAGCGACGAAGCGAGCTACGTGACCGGCCAGGCGATCGTCGTCGACGGCGGCCTGACGGCCGGCCGCTCGCTGGAGGAGTTCGGCCAGCGGCTGGCGGCGGCCATGGGGCTCACCGCCGAGCAGTGGCAGGCGATGCGCGAGGCCGCCCGCGGCGCCGGCCGCTAGCGGAACTTCGCCGGCCGCTTCTCCTGGAAGGCGGTCACCGCCTCGCGGTGCTCCGGCGTGCTGTAGCACTCGTTGATGCGGCCGTGCTCGAGCCGCATCACCTCGTTGTAGTCCGGGTTCGCGCCGTTCTTCGTGATGAGCTCTTTGATCCAGCCCATCTGGCGGTCCGGGTTCTGGGCGAGCAGGTTCGCGTACTCCATCGCCGCGTCCATCAGCCGGTCGTGCGGCACGACCTTCTGGACGAGCCCGGTGCGGTAGGCCTCCTCGGCGTCGACGAGCCGGCCGGTCAGGCACATGTCGCTCGCCATGCCGAAGCCGACGCGCTGGGTGAGGAAGTAGGTGCTCGCCAGCTCGGGGACGAGGCCCATCTTCACGAAGAACATGCCGAAGCGCGCCTGGTCGGAGGCGATGATGATGTCCATCGGCAGGATGGAGGTGAGGCCGACGCCAACGCAGACGCCGTTGACGGCGGCGATCATCGGCTTCGAGGTGCGGACGAGTTCGACGTAGTTGGTGTCGTCGCGGGCCTCCTGGCGGGCCTGCCCCTGCGAATCGAGGCCGCGCTGGAAGGCGTCGCGGACGTCGGCGCCGGCGCAGAAGCCGCGGCCCGCGCCGGTGAGGATGATGGAGGCGACCTCCGGGTCGGCGTTGGCGCGGCGGAAGGCGTCGTTCCGCTCGGCGGCCATCTTCCAGGTCCAGGCGTTCAGCCGCTCCGGCCGGTTCATGGTGATGACGACGGTGTGGCCGCGCTTTTCGTAGAGGATCTGCTCGTAGTCCATGGCTCCCTGCCCGAACGAAATGGTGGTGCGGGGAGCCTACGCCCCCGGCGGGGCGCTGTGAAGGTCAGCCGGCGGCCGCGGCCTGCTGGCGCCGCTGGCGGGCGAGCCGGAGGCGGTGCTGGAGTTCGAGCCGGAGCCAGAACTCCGCCGGAGCGCCGAGCACCTGCTCGAGGTCGAGCGCGACCTCTTCGGTGATCTGCCGCTTGCCCCTGATGATGTCGTTGATGAGCCGGGCGGAGCGACCGGTGCGGCGCGCCAGCTCCGCCTGCGACATGCCGCGGGCGGCGAGCTCCTCCGCGAGGAACTCCCCGGGGTGGGCCGTCCAGGTCCCGGAATCGTCAGTCGCCATAGTGGTTCGTCACCTCCTCGACCCAAACGACCCCTGCGGCATCGACGGTAACGATGAGCCGCCACCGGTCGTTGAGCGAAAGGGCATACTGCCCGGCGCGTGCGCCTTTCAGCGGGTGGAGCCGCAGTGAGACCAGCGCAGCGAGCTCGGCCAGCGACCCGGCGGCTCTCAGAATATCAACTCGCTGGACGTACTTGCGGGCTACAGCGCGTCCCCACGCCCGCTCGGCCTCGCCGGGATCGAGATACCGGCGCCGCAGCTCCTCCGACCGAAATTCCAGCTCCACCGGGACTGTCCCGCCGGAGGAGCCTACGCCCCCGGCGGGGCGCTGTGAAGGTCAGCCTTCCCAGGCGATCTCCACGTCGTCGAAGACCACCACATCGCCCGGCCGGATCCCCAGCCGCCGCAGCTCCTTCGCGATGCCCCAGCGCTCCAGCCGCCGCATCACCTCGTCCAGCGCGCCCGGCATGCCGGTGTCCATCATCTTCACGAACGTCACCGCCGTGTAGCCGTCGACCACGTACCGCCCGTCCTCGTCGATGGTGACCACGAAGCGGTCGACCGGCGCAGGGCGGATGACCGGCACCTCGGCCGGGGGCTGGCTGGCGGCCCGCGCCCGCTCGGCGGCGACGAGCGCCATCAGCTCCTCCTTCAGCGGCTCGAGCCCCGTGCCGTCGTGCGCGGAGATCACCCGCACGGGCCGGCCGAGGTGGGCGGCCAGCGCCTCCGCCGAGCGCGCCGCCGCCGCGTGGTCGAGGTCCGCCTTCGTGACCGCCACCACCCGGACGACGTGCGCGAGGCCGGGGTCGTACGCCCGCAGCTCGCCTTCGATGAGTTCGAAATCGGTCACCGGGTCCGGCGATTCGCACGAAACGACGTGGAGCAGCACGCGGCAGCGCCGGATGTGCTTCAGGAATTCGAAGCCGAGCCCGTAGCCTTCGGAGGCGCCTTCCACCAGCCCGGGCAGGTCGGCGAGGGTGAACCGCTCCCAGCCGACGTTGACGACGCCGAGCATCGGCTCGAGCGTGGTGAACGGGTAGCTCGCGATCTTCGGCTTCGCGTTCGAAACGGCGGCGAGGAGGGTCGACTTCCCGGCGTTCGGCAGGCCGATGAGGCCGACGTCGGCCAGCAGCCGGAGTTCGAGGCGGAGGCGGCGCTCTTCGCCCTCCTGCCCCTTCTGCGAGTAGCCGGGCGTCTGGTTCGTCGGCGTGGCGAACCGCTTGTTCCCCCAGCCGCCGCGGCCGCCATGGGCGACGAGCACCTCCTGCCCCACCTCGGCGAGGTCGGCGAGCAGGTCGCCGGTATCGGCGTCGTGGACGACGGTGCCGACCGGCACCTCGAGGTAGAGGTCCTCGCCGTTCGCGCCGTGGCGGAGGTTCGGGCCGCCGTTGCCGCCGTGCGCGGCCTGGAACCGCTTCCGCGAGCGGTAGAGTTCGAGCGTGTAGACGTCATCGACGGCGCGGAGGAAGACGCGCCCGCCGCGGCCGCCGTCGCCCCCATCCGGGCCGCCCTGGGGCACGAACTTCTCGCGGTGGTAGCTCACGAGCCCGTGGCCGCCGTTTCCGCCCTTCACCGTGATTTCGACCGCATCGAGCATCCTGATCCCATGGAACCATGCCCTCCTTCGGATTGGAAGAGGAAGAAGAGGAGCAGCAGCAGGCCGTTGGGCGCGTTGGGTTCGAATCCGCAGGCCGTTGGGCGGGCGTTGGGAAAGGTGTTGGTGGGCGGTTGGAACGGCGCGAGCCCGCCGCGGATGGGCCGGCAGGTGTTGGGCCCGGCGCCCGCGGACCCAACGCCCGGGGCGTCAAACCCAACGGTTTCCCAACGGCGTGGGCTACCATGGTTGCATCGCGCAACGCACCGAAGGAGGCTCCTGATTGGCTGCTACCGAGTTCGTCCCCCCGAGCGCCATGGTCGTCGTCGCCCACCCGGATGACGCCGAATTCCTCTGCGGCGGCACCGTCGCGAAGTGGGCCGCCCGCGGCTGCGAAGTCACCTACGTCGTCATCACGAAGGGCGACAAGGGCAGCGACGACCCGGAGATGACGAGCGAGCGCCTCGCCGTCATCCGCGAGGCGGAGCAGCGGGCCGCCGGCGCCGTCCTCGGGGTGCGGAACTTCGAATTCCTCGGCTACCCGGACGGCTACCTCCAGCCCACGCTCGAGCTCCGGCGCGACCTCGCCCGGCTCATCCGGAAGTACCGGCCCCACTCCCTCATTACCTTCGACCCGACGAACCGGTTCGTCTCCGATACCTACATCAACCACCCGGACCACCGGGTCGCGGGCGATGTCGCGCTCGATGCCGTCTTCCCGACGGCGCGCGACCGGCTCACCTTCCCCGAGCTGCTCGTCGACGGCTACCAGCCGTGGAAGGTGCGGCAGGTGTGGCTCGCCACCTCGGCCGAGCCGAACGCGTGGGTCGACATCTCGGAGACGGTGGAGCTGAAGAAGCAGGCGCTCCTCTGCCACCCGAGCCAGATCGGGCCGGAAGTGGCCGCCTTCGTCGAGGCGCGGGCGCGCGCGGCCGGCGCGGTGAAGGGGCTGGAGGCCGCCGAGGCGTTCCGCCGCTTCATCCTCGAGGCCGACCCGGTCCACGAGGCGCCGCCGCCGGGCAGCTGAGCGGGCCGCTGGCCGGGCGGCCAGTACGGCGCCGATACCACCCATATCCCCGGTCTATGGCAGAATACGGGCCCGGCCGGCGGCGCGCGGTGCCCTCCCGGCCGCCAACTCCCGCCCCTGGAGGTCCCGCATGAAGCCCTGGGTGGTCGGCAGCCGCCCCAGCAAGCGCTACCCGCTCTGGACGCGCGCCAACGTCGGCGAAGTCTTCCCGGACCCGGTCTCGCCGCTCTCCTACACGCTCCTGATGGAGCAGGACACGGAGGGCGCCTGGCGCGACGCCCTCGTGCGCATGGGCGCGTTCACCTACGACGAGTTCGACCCCGACAACCTCGAGACGCTCGGGATTTTCGGCTCGTACTGCTACCTGAACGCGCAGGTCACGCGCATCCTCGGCGAGCGCGCGCCGGGGCTTTCCGCCCAGGCGATGGACGACCTCTTCTATGGCGCGCAGCCCGGCATCCCGCCGTATGAGCCGGCGCCCGGCGACCACAACGAGGAGCGGACGGCCGCGCTCGGCAAGACGTTCGAATGGGCGATGACCGTGCAGCAGCTCGAGCGGCCCGCGCTCGATGCGAAGCGCGTCGCCGGCCTGCGCGCCGCCCGGCCGGAGCTGGAGAACCTCTCCAACGAGGCGCTCTGGGCCTACGGCAAGGGCATCGCGCTCGCCAACCACCGCCGGCTCTTCTCCGAGCACATCTTCACCACCTTCGTCTCCACCGTGCCCGTCGGGGCCGTGACGCAGATTTGCGCCGCCGTCGGCCGGCCGGCCGATGCCCTCCGCGTCATCCAGGGCGTCGGCGACGTCGAATCGGCCGCGCCCTCGCTCCGGATGTGGGAGATGGGCCGGATGATCGCGGCCGACCGCGAGCTGAGCGTGGCGTTCGATGCCGGCGTCGAGGGTGTGCTCGACCGCATCCGGGGCCTCGGCGAGAACGGCCAGCGGTTCCTCGCCGCCTTCGATGCGTTCCTCTACGACTACGGCTGCCGCGGCCCGAACGAATGGGAGAGCCGCTGCCACACCTGGGAGACGAAGCCGGAGCTCGCCCTCGCCGCCATCGACCGGATGCGGCTCGCGCCGGAGAGCGCCAACCCGGCCGCCCGCAACGCCGAGCTCGCCGCCGAGCGCGAGCGCGTCACGCAGGAGATCGCCGCCATGCTCGCAGGCGACCCGCAGACGCAGGGCCTCTTCCTCGCCGCCGCCAACGCCGCCCGCGTCTTCCAGGCCGGCCGCGAACGGACCAAGACGAACAACATCCGGATGATTCACGAAGTCCGGATGGCCCTCCACACCATCGGCCGCCGGATGGTCGCCGCCGGCCACCTCGACGACGTGGGCGACTACGCCTTCCTCGTCGCGGGCGAGTTCGATGACTGGCTGCAGAACCCGGCGAAGTACCTCGGCACCATCCGCGAGCGGAAGGCGCTCTACGAGGAGTACAACAGCCTGCAGGAGCCGTTCGTCTTCTGGGGCGAAATCCCGGACCCCGACACCTGGCCGAAGAAGGCCGACGTCCGCATCGAACCGGTGAAGCCGGGCGACGTGCTGCAGGGCTACCAGGGCTGCGCCGGGAAGGCGACCGGCCGCGCGCGCGTCGTCCTCGACCCGCTCGACCCGCGCGGCCTCGAGCCGGGCGATATCCTCGTCGCGCCGATCACCGACCCGTCGTGGACGCCGCTCTTCGTGCCCGCCGCGGCCGTCGTCGTCGATGTCGGCGCGGCCCAGAGCCACGCGATGATCGTCAGCCGCGAACTCGGCATCCCCTGCGTGCCCTCGGTGACGAACGCGACGAAGCGGATCCCGGACGGCGCCACCATCGCAGTGGACGGCGACGCCGGCACGGTCACCGTGCTCGCGCTGCCCTGAGGTGCCGGCGATGGACGTCGTCTTCCTCGGCGACCCGCTGCCGGCGGGCACGGATGCGAAGCTGCTGCTCGGCGGGAAGGCGGCCGGGCTCGTCACGATGACGCAGGAGCTCGGCCTGCCGGTGCCGCCAGCCTTCACCGTCACCACCGCCGTCTGCCGCCGCTTCCTCGCGGAAGGCTGGCCCGCCGGGCTCGATGCCGCGGTGCGCGCCGCCCTCGCGCGGCTCGAAGCCGCCGCCGGGCGCACCTTCGGCGGCGGCGAGCGGCCGCTCCTCGTCTCCGTCCGCTCCGGCGCCCCCGTCTCGATGCCGGGCATGATGGATACGCTCCTCAACGTCGGGATGACGCCCGCCGTGCGCGAGGCGCTCGCCCGCGAAAGCGGCGACCCCCGCTTCGCCGCCGACACCTGGCTCCGCTTCGTCCGCGGCTACGCCGCCATCGTCCTCGGCGTCCCGGAGGACCAGGCGAGCCACGCCGCCATGCACGACGGCACGCCCGCATCGATGCTCGCCGCGGCCGACCGCGTGCAGGCGCTGGCCGACCGCTTCGGCGGCATCCCGGCCGACCCTGTCGCGCAGGTGCTCGAGGGCATCCGCGCCGTCTTCCGCTCGTGGGAGTGCGACCGCGCGCGCGTCTTCCGCGAGCGGGAAGGCATCGACGGCGGGCTCGGCACCGCCGCCACCGTGCAGGCGATGGTCTTCGGCAACCTCGACGACCGCTCCGGCACCGGCGTCGCCTTCACCCGCGACCCTTCGACCGGCGCGCGCGGCGCCTTCGGCGACTACCTCGCGCGGGCGCAGGGCGAAGACGTCGTCGCCGGCACCCATGCCGTCAGCGGCCTCGATGCCCTGCGGGAGCAGCTGCCGGAGGTCTACGACGAGCTGCTGCGCCACCTCGACCGGCTCGAACGGCACTACCGCGACATGTGCGACGTCGAATTCACGGTGATGGCCGGCCGGCTGTACATCCTCCAGACGCGCATCGGGCGGCGCAGCCCGCTCGCCGCCGTCCGCATCGCGGTCGACATGGCGGAGGACCCGTCGTTCCCGCTGAGCCGGGCGGAGGCGGTGGCGCGGGTGGGGGCCGAGACGCTGCAGGCGCTGGCGAAGCTCGGCGGGGTGGACCCGGCGGCAGAGCCGGCCGGCCGCGGCCTCGCCGTCTCGCCGGGCGTCGGCGCTGGCGTCCTCTGCTGCGACGCCGACCGGGCGGCCGCCCTCGCGGCCGAAGGCACGAGCGTCGTCCTCGCCCGGCCCGAGACTTCCCCCTCCGACGTCCACGGCATGGTGGCCGCCGCCGCGCTCGTCACCACCACCGGCGGCGTCGTGAGCCACGCCGCGGTCGTCGCCCGGGGCTGGGCCATCCCCGCCGTCTGCAGCCTGCAGGATGCCTGTGTCGAAGAAGGCGCCCTCGTCGTCGGCGGACGGCGCATCGCCGAGGGCGAATGGGTGACCGTCGACGGCACGCGCGGCCTCCTCTTCATCGGCGACCGCCGGACCGACGGCGCGGCCGACCTCCCCGAGGTGCGGAAGCTGCGGCAGTGGGCCGCCGAGGCGGCAGGGAGCGGGGCCGGCGACGGTGCCGCGCCGGCTGCCGGCGGGCGCGCCGTGAGCCGCTACGCCGTCCTGCGCGCGCTCGGGCTGAAGGGGCTCGCCGCGCCGGAGCGGATCGCCGCCGTGCTGGAGGCCGACCCCGCGGCGGTCGAAGCCGAGCTGCGCGCCGCCGCCGCCGAAGGCCTCGCCCGCGAGACGCCGCGCGGCTTCGCCATGCTCCCCGCCGGCCGCGACGCCGTCCTCGCCGCCCTCGCCGACGAGCGCGCCGGCATCGACCCGGCGGCCATCGGCCGCGTCTTCGCCGCCTTCGACGCGCTGGACAAAGAGTTCAAGGCGCTGGTGAGCGGCTGGCAGCAGGCGCCGCCCGCCGAGGCCGAGGCGGCCTGGGCCCGCGCCGCCGCTGCGCTCGAAGACCTCCACGGCCGGCTCGGCCCGGTCGTGGCGGAGGCGGCCGCGCTCGCGCCGCGGCTCGCGCCCTACCCGCGCCGGTTCGCCGCCGCGCTCGAGGCGGTCCGCGCGGGCGACCAGTCGATGCTCGCTTCGCCGCTGAAGGAGAGCTACCACACCGCCTGGTTCGAGCTGCACGAAGAGCTGATCGCGCTCAGCGGCCGGAAGCGGGAGGAGTAGCGGCGGGCCGGGGCCGGCGCTCAGCCCTGGCCCCGGCTCCAGCGGAAGCTCAGCCGGGCCAGCACGGCCGCGCCGATGAACCACGCCGCCAGCACGAGCAGCGCCGTCCCCGTTTCCCAGCTGCCGTACTCGTCCCGGCCGACCCACTCCGGGAGGAAGACGGAGCGGAGCGCCTGCGCCATCCACTTCAGCGGGAAGACGCTCGCGACCGCCTGCAGCCAGCCCGGCACGACCGAGTACTGCAGGAACACCCCGCTGATGAACTGGAGGACGAGGTAGGGCGGCTGGACGACCGCCGGGGCCGACCCGGCGCTCCGGATGATGCGGGTGTAGGCGATGCCGAGCAGCGAGCAGGAGCCCGCGCCGAGGACGAGCACGGCCGCGAACACCGCCCACGTCGCCGGCTCGCGCGGGAGGCTGACCCCGAAGGCGGCCACCCCGATGGCGAGGATGACGACGACGATGAGGACGGACGTGACGAAGGCGAGGGCGACCTTGCCGGCGAAGTAGGCAGACCGCGGCAGCGGCGTCGCCGCCAGGCGCCGGAGCAGGCCTTCGTGCTGTTCGACGGCGATGCCGGTCGCGAGGTTCGCGAACGTCACGCTCACGATGCCGGAGGCGATCATCCCGGGCACGAAGTACTGCGGGAACGGCACCGCCGGCTCGCCCGGCGGCCCCTGGATGTCGCCGCTGAAGATGGTGGAGAAGACGACCACGAAGAGGACCGGCAGCAGGAAGGTGAAGAACAGCTGGTCCGGCGTGCGGAAGAACGTGAGCAGCTCGACCTGCAGCCGGAGGAGGCCGAGCCGGGCGAGCCGGCGCGTCCCGCTCACGCGCTGCCCCCGGCGGGGAGGGCGGCCGCGGCCACAGCCTCGGCGTCGTGCGCGCGGACGAGGCGGAGGTAGACATCTTCGAGCGTGGGCCGCCGGATTTCGAGGCCGGGCAGCTCCGGCTCGCCGAGGGCGGACGCCCAGCGGGCGAGCCCGGCGACGGCCTGCGTCGGCGCGGCGGTCGCGAGCGCGACGCGGCCGTCCGGCAGCCGTTCGAGCCCGGGCAGCGGCGGCAGCGGCGCCTCCGCCAGCCGGCCGGCGAGGTGGAAGGTGACCGTCGCGCGGCCCTCCTCGCGCCCGCCGATGGCGGCCGGCGTGCCCTCCGCCGCGAACCGCCCGCGGATGATGATCGCGACCCGGTCGGCGAGCGCCTCGGCTTCTTCGAGGTAGTGGGTGGTGAGGAGCACCGTCTTGCCAAGGGCGGCGAACTGCCGGATGACCGCCCAGAGCTGGCGGCGGCCCTCCGGGTCGAGCCCGGTCGTCGGCTCGTCGAGGAAGATCAGCTCGGGGTCGCCGACGATGCCGAGCGCGAGGTCGACGCGCCGCTTCTGGCCGCCGGAGAGGTGTTTCAGCCGGCGGCGCTCCTGCCCTTCGAGGCCGACCATGGCGATGACGCGGGTCGGGTCGAGCGGGGCCGGGTAGAAGCTCGCGAAGTGCGCCACCACCTCGCGCACCGTGAGGACGTCGAAGAAGCCGGCCGACTGGAACACGACGCCGATGCGGGCGCGCCAGGCCGGGCCGCCGCGTGCCGGGTCTTCGCCGAGGACGCGCGCTTCGCCGGCGCCGGGTCGCCGGAACCCTTCGAGGATTTCGACGAGCGTCGTCTTGCCGGCGCCGTTCGGGCCGAGCAGCGCGAACACCTCGCCCGGCGCCACCTCGAGGTCGACGCCGGCGAGCGCCGTCACGGCGCCGTACCGCTTTTCGAGGCCGCGCGCGGCGATGGCGGGCGGGGCTGCCATGGCGGGCATTGTAGGCGCCGGGCGCGGGCGGCGGTGAAGGCCCGGCCGGCCCCGTTCAGGCGGTCTTCCCGGCCTCGCGCAGGAGCCGGAGGAACTCCGGGTCGCCCTGGAGGATGGCGAGCCGCGGGTCGGCAGCCGCCTCCCGGGCGTAGCCCGCATCGAGCGCGAGCGCCCGCCCGATGTGGCGGAGCGCCTCCTCCCGGTTGCCGAGGACGGCCGAGGCCTGGGCGGCGCCGTAGTGCGCGGCCGGGTCGTTCGGGTCGAGCCCCGCGGCGGTGACGAAGTCCTGCAGCGCGCCCTCCGCGTCGCCGCCGTGGAGCCGGGCGAGGCCCCGGTTCACCATCACCGTCGTATCGCCGGGGTCGATGCTGAGCGCGGCGTCGAAATCGGCGATGGCGGCGCTCGCGTTGCCGCGGTAGAGGAAGAGCATGCCGCGGTTGTTGAGCGCGTCGGCGTCGTTCGGCAGCAGCTCGAGCGCCCGGTTGTAGTCCGCGAGCGCCCGCTCGAAGTCGCCCGAGCGGGTGTAGGCGTTCGCCCGGTTGTAGTAGGCGGCCGTCAGCTCGGGGTCGAGCAGGATCGCCTGCGTGTACCGGTCGATGGCGAGGGCGAACTGGCCGACGTTGAAGTAGACGTTCCCCTCATCGAGGTACGACTCGGCCGAGCGGCGGGGCGGCGGCTGGATGGGGCGGGGGGCGAGCTCTTCGAGCGCTTCTTCGACGCTGGCGAGGAGCGGCTCCTCCGGCGCCGCGGGCGCGGGGGGCGGCCCGGGCGGCGCGGGCTGGACGACCCGGCCGGCTTCGTCGCGGGCGATATCGACCGGCGGAGCTTCGGGCGGCGGGGCCATCCCCTCTTCCGCGGCGTCGGCGACGGCCCGCTCCAGCTGCTCTGCGGCCGAGGGCGCGGGCGGCTCCTCCGGCTGCGCGGCGAGCTCTTCGAAGCGGCGGAGGATGACGTCGGCCTCCGCCTCGCCGCCCTCCAGCTCCTCGATCGGGTGGGCGAACGCCTCGGGCGGCGCCATCGGCGCGGCGCCGGGCTCCGGCCCGCCGAACGTGCCGGCCATCGCCTGCTCGAGCTGTTCGAACTCGGCGATGGCGCGTTCGAACTCCTCCGCCTCGGCGAAGAGCTGCTTCACCGCCTCGTCGGAAAGCTCTTCGAGGTCATCGAGCCCGCGTAGGGCCTCATCGGCGGCCGCTTCTTCCTCCGGGGCGAAGGCGGTGGCTGCGGCTTCCCGCTCCCGAAACTCGGCTTCCAGGGCGACCTCTTCGTCGAGTTCTGCCTTCGCGGCGAGCAGTTCAGCGACGTCTTCCTGCGTGAGGTCGTCATCGAGGTCCAGGTCGTCGTCCCCGGCGAAGACTGCCGCTGCGGCAGCCAGCTCGTCGAGCCGGGCCTCCTCCTCCGGGCTGAGCGCGAAGGCCTCCCCGTCCTCCGCGGCCGGCGGTTCGACGACGGCCTCCTCGGCAGGCGGCTCGGGTTCGACGAGGTGGCCGGTTTCGTCGATGGCGACGTCGACGGGCGGCTCCCAGTCGGGCGCGCGCATGCCTTCGGCCTCGGCATCGGCGATTTCGCGCTCGAGCTCTTCGTCCTCGTCGAGCGTGAGCACGGGTTCGACGGCGGGCGGGGCCCAGCCGGGTTCGGGCGCGGGCCAGGCCGGCCGCCGCCGGCGGAGCGCCTGCACGGCGAGGACGGCCGCGCCGGCGAGCAGGGCGGCGATGAGCAGGAACTTGAGCAGGCGGCCCATCATGCGCCTCCGCGGGCAGTTTCCCGTTCCAGCAGCTGCTCGGTCACGAGCCGCAGCGCCTCGTAGAGGTAGAGCACCTGGTCGCGCGGGTGGAGCTCGACCTTCTTCAGCGTCTCCTTCCGGGCGGTGACGGGGTCCCACGAGCCGGTGAGTTCGATGCTCTCGTGGTCGATGCCCATCTGGAGCTCGTACAGCTCGCCGTCCTCGGCGACGACGATGCAGCCGACCTCCGGGTCATCGGCGAGGGGGCCGATGTCGACTTCGATGGCGTTCGTGAAGAGTGCGTTGGGGAAGGGCGGGAAGGGGCGGAGCTCCGCGCACGCCTCGCGGAGGAGGTCGGCGAGCTGGAAGGCGGCCCGCTCGAGGATGGCATCGGCCTGGGCTTTCCGCCGGAGTGCTTCGCTGGCCATACGGCCGCAGTATACGGCGGCGCGGGCGCCGGGTCTGCGGGCCATTGCGGGCTGCGAAGGGGCGGCCCGGCAGGCTGTCGTCCTTCGAAGCCGTCCGCGGGTGTAGACTGGGGCACCCGGGCAACAAATGTTCACCCACCTGCACACTCACACCGAATATTCGCTGCTCGACGGCATGAGCAAGATCGGCCCGCTCATGGACCGGGTGAAGGCGCTCGGCCAGGAAGCCATCGCCATGACGGACCACGGTGCCCTCTACGGCGCCATCGACTTCTACCGCGAGGCCACGGCCCGGGGCATCAAGCCGATCATCGGCGTCGAGGCGTACGTCGCGCCCGGCAGCCGCTTCAGCCGGGAGAAGAGCGAAAGCTCGCCCTACCACCTCGTGCTGCTCGCCCGGAACCTCGCCGGCTACAAGAACCTCATCGCGCTCGTTACGAAGGCGAACCTCGAGGGCTACTACTACAAGCCGCGCATCGACCGGGAGCTGCTGGAGAAGCACTGCGAGGGCCTCATCGCGCTCTCCGGCTGCCCCTCCTCGGAGTTCCACCGCCGGGTGCAGGAGGGCGACCGCGAGGGCGCCATCGCCGTCGCGAAGTACTACCGTGAGCTCCTCGACGGCCACTACTACCTCGAGGTGCAGGACCACGGCGACGAGAAGTTCACCCGGCTGAACCCGGTCATCGCCGACATCGGCCGGGAGCTCGGCATCCCCGTGGTCGCCACGAACGACAGCCACTACACCTACCCCGAGGACGCCGAGGCGCACGACGTCCTCCTCTGCATCGGCACGAACGCGACGGTCGACCAGCGCGACCGCTACCGGTTCGACGGGCAGGGCTACTACGTGAAGAGCGAGGAGGAGATGCTCCGGCTCTTCCCGGAGAACCCCGAGTTCATCACGAACACGAAGCTGGTGGCCGACGCCTGCGACCTCGACCTGAAGTTCGACCGGCAGCTGCTGCCCGAGCCGCCGGTGCCGCCCGGCCGCACCAGCGACGACTACCTCGCCGAGATCTGCTTCCGCGGCCTGCGCGAGCGGTTCGACGTCGTAACGCCGGAGCTGGAGGAGCGGCTCCGCTACGAACTCGACGTCCTCCGGCAGACGGGCTTCACGGACTACATGTTCGTGGTGAAGGAGATCGCCGATTTCGCCCGGAAGTCCGGCATCCGAATGGGCGTGCGCGGCTCGGCCGCCGCCTCGCTCGTCCTCTACGTCCTGAAGGTGACGGATATCGACCCGGTGGCGAACCGGCTCGTCTTCGAGCGCTTCCTCAACATCGAGCGGCGCGAGATGCCGGATGTGGACTTCGACTTCGCCGACGACCGGCGCGACGAGATGATCCGGTTCGCCTACGAGCGGTACGGGCGGGACCGCGTGGCCCAGATCATCACCTTCGGGACGCTCGGCGCGAAGGCCGCCATCCGCGATGTCGGCCGGGCGCTCGGCCTGAGCTACGCCGAGACGGACCGGGTCGCCCGGCTCGTGCCCGACGTCCTCCACATCACGCTCCCGGACGCGCTCGAGCAGTCGGCCGAGCTGCGGGAGGCGTACGAGAGCGACCCGAAGGTGCGCCGCCTCGTCGATACGGCGAAGCGGCTGGAGGGCGTCGCCCGCCATGCGAGCACCCACGCGGCCGGCGTCGTCATCTCGCGCGACCCGCTCATCGAGCACGTGCCGCTCCAGCGCCCCAGCCGCGGCGACGAAGACAGCATCCCGATGACGCAGTTCGCCATGGAGCAGGTGGCGAAGATCGGGCTGCTGAAGATGGACTTCCTCGGCCTTTCGAACCTCACCATCCTCCAGCGCGCGACGGACCTCATCCGGGAGACGACGGGGCAGGAGATCGACCTCGTCCGGCTGCCGGACGGCGACCCGAAGACGATGGAGATGCTCGGCAAGGGCGAAACGTTCGGCGTGTTCCAGCTGGAATCGGCGGGGATGCGCCGCTACATCCAGGAGCTCCAGCCGACGAACATCGCCGACCTCTGCGCGATGGTCGCGCTCTACCGCCCGGGGCCGATGCAGCACATCCCGCGCTACATCGACGGCAAGCACGGCCGCGTGCCGATCACCTACCCCCATCCCGACCTCGCCGACATCCTCGACGAGACGTACGGCGTCATCGTCTACCAGGACCAGGTGCTCCTCATCGCGCGGAAGTTCGCGGGCTACACGCTCGGCCAGGCCGACATCATGCGGAAGGCGATGGGGAAGAAGAAGGCCGAGATCATGGCCGAGGAGCGGGGCCGCTTCATCGCCGGCGCCGTCGCGAAGGGGTACTCGGAGGAGGACGCGCGCGCCGTGTTCGACCTCATCGAGCCGTTCGCGGGCTACGCCTTCAACAAGGCGCACAGCTGGTGCTACGGCCACATCGCCTACCAGACGGCCTACCTGAAGGCGAACTACCCGGTCCAGTACATGACGGCCCTGCTGCAGCTGGCGAAGAACGCGCCGGACACGCACGCCCGCATCGCCGCGGCCGTGGCGGAGTGTTCGAAGCTCGGCATCGAGGTGCTCCCGCCGGATGTGAATGCCAGCCAGGACAACTTCAGCGTCGAGCGCCGCCCGGACGGCTCGATGGCGATCCGCTTCGGCCTCGGCGTCATCAAGAACGTCGGCTCGGCGGCCGTCGAAGGCATCATCGCCGAGCGGGAGCGGGGCGGCCCCTACCGCGACATCGAAGATTTCTGCCGCCGGGCGGACCTGACCTCGGCGAACTCCCGCGCGCTGGAGCACCTGGCGAAGGCCGGGGCGTTCGACATGCTCGGCGGGCCGCCGGGGCCGTACAACCGCGCCACGCTCGCCTTCAATGCGGAGCGGCTGATGGGCCTCGCGAAGCGGGAGCGCGAGCTGCGCGAGTCCGGCCAGGCGACGATGTTCGACCTCTTCGGCAGCCAGGTGGAGACGCCGCTGCCCTCGCTCGACCTCGAGGCGGTGCCCCAGAAGCGGGAGGACCTCCTCGCCTGGGAGAAGGAGCTGCTCGGCGTCTACGTCTCGGACCACCCGTTCAAGTCGGTGGCCGCGGAGGTCGGGCGGTTCGCCACGCACAGCATCGCGGACCTCGGCCCGGAGCTGGCGGGCCACCCGGTCACCGTCGCCGGCATGCTCACCCGGGTGCAGGCGCGGAGCACGCGCGACGGCCGGAAGTTCTACCTCGCCGAGCTCGAAGACCTCTCCGGTTCGGCCGAGCTGATGGTCTGGAGCGACACCATCGAGCTGACGGGCGAAGAGGCGTGGGCGGAGGGCCGCGTGCTCGTCTGC
>NZ_BPIG01000001.1 GCF_026003995.1 Tepidiforma sp. | reverse complement strand
TCTACCCCGAAGGCGGCGGCCAGCTCGGCGACCGCGGGAACATCGTCACCCCCACCGGCGTCTTCCTCGTCGAAGACACCCAGGCCGCCGGCGGCGCCATCGTCCACCGCGGCCGGGTTACGGAAGGGGAGATTCGTGCCAGCCAGCGCGCCGCCGCTTCGGTCGACCTCCACTGGCGGCGCGGCGCTGCCCGGAACCACACCGGCACGCACATCCTCCACGCCGCCCTCCGCGCCATCCTCGGCACCCACGTCCGCCAGCAGGGCTCGCTCGTCTCCCCCGAGCGGCTCCGGTTCGACTTCACCCACCTCGAACAGACGCCCCGCGAAGCCCTCGCCGAGGTCCAGCAGCTCGCCAACGAAAAAGTCCGCCACGACCTCGAAGTCCAGTGGCGCACCACCGGCTACCGCCAGGCCATCGAAGCCGGCGCGCTCGCCTTCTTCGGCGACAAGTACGGCAGCGAAGTCCGTGTCGTCGAAATCCGCGATGACGGCCACGTCTTCAGCGCCGAACTCTGCGGCGGCACCCACGTCCACCACACCGGCGAAATCGGCTTCATCCACATCATCCGCGAAGGTGCCGTCGCCGCCGGCACCCGCCGCATCGAAGCCGTCACCGGCCGCGCTGCCGAGGCCTACCTCCTCGAGCAGCAGGAGCGCCTCTACCGCCTCGCCGACCGGCTCAACACCTCGCCCGCCGAGCTGGAAGACCGCATCGACGCCCTCCAGTCCGAGCTCGAACGCCTCCGCAAGCAGGCCGAACAGCTCGCCCGCGTCCAGGCCGCCGCCATTGCCGAGGGGCTCGTCGCCTCCGCGCGGCCGGTCGGCGACGCCCGGCTCGTCGTCGCACGCGTCGATGCCCTCAGCCAGGACGTCCTCCGCGATATCGCCGACCGCGTCCGCGGCCGGCTCAAGTCCGCCCTCGTCATCCTCGGCGCCGACCTCGAGGGCCGGCCCGCCTTCCTCGCCGCCGCCACGCCCGACCTCGTGGCCCGCGGCGTCCACGCCGGCACCATCATCCGCGCCGTCGCCCAGGCCGCCGGCGGCGGCGGCGGCGGCCGGCCCGACCTCGCCCAGGCCGGCGCCAAAGACCCGGCCCGCATCGATGCCGCCCTCGCCGAGGGCGAGCGGCTCGGAATGGAGGCGCTCTCCGGGTAACCGCCGGTCCGCCGTTCACCGAAGGGAGGCCGCACGCTGACGAACGCACCACCCCCGCCGGACGTCCCGCCAGCCGACCCCGCCGAGAGCCTCGCCGCCGTCGTCCTCATCGACCGCACCGAGGACATCGCCGCCATCTGCGGCCGCCTCGATACTGCCCCGTCCTGGGCCGTCGTCATCCACGCCCCCGATGGCAACCGCCAGCTCACCACCGAGCTCGGCATGCGCCGCCTCCTCCGCCACGCCGAGGAGACCGGCCGGGTCATCGCCGTCGCCACCCGCTCCCGCGCTCTCGCCGACCGCGCCCGCCAGGCCGGCATCCCCGTCGCCCGCCGCCCCCACCAGGTCCGCTGGGACGCCGGCGGGAAGTACGTCGTCCGCCTCGGGCCGCTCTCCTTCGTCGCCCCGGCCATCGGCCGCTTCGTCCAGGTCGCTGTCATCGCCGGCATCGCCGCCGCGGCGCTCTTCCTCCTCCTCACCATGGCGCCCTCCGGCACGGTCGTCGCCTACCCGCCCTCCGAAACGCTCGCCGAGACCGTCACCGTCACGGTCGTCCGCGACCTCGCTGCGCCCGACCTCGAAGCGGGGCGTCTGCCGGCGGTCGCCGTCTCCGCGACCCGCTCCTATACGCTCGCCGTCCCGGCGACCGGCTCGGTCCGCGTCGGCGTCGGCTACGCCCGCGCCCCGGTCGTCATCACCAACCCCACCGGGGCCGACGTCGTCGTCGTTGCCGGCACCGCCCTCCTCGGCGGCCCGGACTTTCTCGACTTCGAACTCGAAGCCGATGTCACCGTGCCCCGCAGCGGAACGGCCACCGCGACCGTCATCGCCCGCCAGCCCGGCGAGCGCCACAACCTCCCCGCGAACACCATCACCGGCTGGTTCGACGAGCGCTACCGCTTCCTCCGGGTCACCAACCCCGAACCGGCAGCCGGCGGCACCAGCGAACCCCGTCCCTCGCCTTCCGAGTCCGACGTCATCGCCATCCGCCAGCTCGCCGCCTCCCTCGCCGACTCGGACGAGGTCCGTGCCGACCTCGCGGCGGCCCGCCCCCACGAGGCAGTCTTCCTCCGCACCGCAACCGCGAAGACGGCCCTCGGCACGCCCCGCCCGCCCATCGGCACCCCCTCGCCGGTCCTGCTCCTCGATGTGACCGTCGACGTCACCGCCCTCGCCATTCCCTCGGCTGTGCTCGAAGCCTTCGCCCGCCGCGTCCTCGTGCCCGGCGGCGACGAAGGCGATTTCCTCCCCGGGTCGGTCCGCGCCGTCGAAACCGGGGCGAGCCAGTACGCCCCCGACGCCGACGCGTTCACCGCCAGTCTCCGCATCAGCGCCGAATTCGCCCGGGGCGTCACCGCCGGCGCCGTCGAGCACGCCGTCCGCGGCAAACGCCCCTCCGAAGCGAAGTCGATTCTCCGGGAGCGGTATGCTATTGAAGAAGCTGACGTGCGCGTCGTCCCCGGCTGGGCGCCCTTCCTGCCCCGCTTCGGGTTCCGCCTCGATGTACGGCTCGCCGCACCCCCAGAGGCAGGTGGCGCCGCCTCGCCCTCCCGCGAATGAACGAACCATCCCCCGCCGCTCCCGCCCGGATCCTCGCGCTCGACCCCGGCGACGCCCGCATCGGCGTCGCCGTCTCCGATGAGCTCGGCATGCTCGCCCATCCCCGGCCGGCCATCCCCGGCCGCGACCGCGCCGCGGCCCTCCGGGCCATCGCGGACATCGTCGCCGCCGAAGGCGTCCGCGAAATCATCGTCGGCCTCCCGCTCTCCCTCTCCGGCGAGCGCGGCCCCCAGGCGCGCGCCGTCGAAGCGTTCGTCGCAGACCTCCGCCAGGCCGTCGCCGTGCCCGTCCGCACCGCCGATGAGCGGCTGACGAGCGCCCAGGCCGCGCGCCAGGCCCCCTCGGCCGCCCGCCGCCGCGACGGCACTCTCGATTCGCTGGCCGCCGCGCTGCTGCTCCAGGCCGAGCTCGATGCCCGCCGGGGTGCCGCCTGATGCGCAGCCCCATCACGCCGTTCGCCGCCGCCGGCCTCGCCCTCGCCGTCTTGGTCGCCCTCCTGGCCGCGTGGCTCGTCGCCGGCACCCCGGCGGCCGTCCGCGGCAATCTCCCCGCGCCGGCGTCGGCCAGCGCACCTGCCGCCGACGCGAGCCCTGTCGCCTTTACGCTCGAGCGCGGCTCTTCGGCCGGCGAGGTCGGGCGCCGCCTCGAGGAGCTCGGCATCATCCGCTCCGGCCGGCAGTTCGAACTCCTCGCCCGCCTCACCGGCCTCCAGGGCAGCCTCAGCGCCGGCGACTACCTCCTGCCCCGCGGCGCCAGCGCCCTCACGGTCCTCCACCTCCTCACCGTGAAGGAAGCCGTGCCGGTCCTGCGGGTCACGTTCCCCGAAGGCCTCCGCATCGAAGAGATGGCCGTCCTCGCCGAGCAGGCGGGCTTCGGCCCCCGAGACGAATTCCTCGCGGCGGTCGCCCGCGCCAAGCTCCCGCCCGGCCTCGCCGAATACCTCCCGCCCGGCGCCGACCTGCAGGGCTACCTCTTCCCGGATACCTACATCATGCCGGTCGGCTCGACGATGGATGACCTCGTCGCCTACATGATTCGCACGCTCGACGAGCGCTTCACCCCGGAGCTCCGCGCCGCCGCTGCCGCCCGCGGCCTCAACCCCCACCAGGCGCTCACCCTCGCCTCCATCGTCGAGCGCGAAGCCGTTCTCCCGGCCGAGCGCCCCCTCATCGCCGGCGTCTTCTACAACCGCCTCGCTGCCGGCGACCGGCTCGGCGCCGACCCGACCGTCCAGTTCGCGGTCGCCCTCGACGCCGCCTCCGTCCAGCGCTACGGCTGGTGGAAGAAAGACCTCACCATCGTCGACCTCGAGAACCCCTCGCCCTACAACACCCGCCTCTTCCCGGGCCTGCCGCCCGGCCCCATCGCCTGCCCCGGCCTCGCGTCCATCGAAGCCGTCGCCTACCCGGCCGATACCGACTACTACTATTTCGTCGCCGATGCGAAGAAGGGCGATGGTTCCCACGTCTTCGCCGTCACCTTCGCCGAGCACGAGCGCAACATCGCGCTCTACGGGGCGCCATGACCCGCCGCGCCGGCATCATCGGCTACCCCGTCGGCCACAGCCTCTCGCCGGTCTTCCAGCAGGCGGCCTTCGCCCACTCCGGCCTCGACGTCGTCTACGAACGGTGGGAGACGCCGCTGCCCGACCTCCCGGCGCGCGTTGCCGCCCTCCGCGCCCCGGACGTTCTCGGTGCGAACGTCACCGTGCCGCACAAAGAGCACGTCATCCCGCTCCTCGACGAGGTCGGCGGGCTCGCGGCCCGGGCCGGCGCCGTCAACACCATCGTCAACCGCGACGGCCGCCTCTTCGGCTTCAACACCGACGGTCCGGGCTTCGTCGCCGCGCTCCGCCAGGAGGCCTTCTTCGAGCCCGGGGGCCGAGCCTTCCTCCTCCTCGGTGCAGGCGGCGCGGCCCGCGGAATCGCCCTCGCCCTGCTCGAAGCGCGCGCTGCCGCGGTCGACATCTGGAACCGGACGCCCGAGCGCGCCGCTGTCCTGGCCCGCGACCTCGGCGCGCCAGCGCGCGCCCTCGCCGACCTGCCGCCGCTCGCCGGCTACGATTGCCTCGTGAACTGCACCACCGTCGGCATGAAAGGCGGCCCCGACCCTGAGGGCCTCCCCTGCCCGCTCGATTCCGCCGGCTCCGGCCTCCTCGTCGTTGATATCGTCTACGCCCCCCGCGTGACGCCGCTCCTCCGCGCGGCCGCGGCCCGGGGACTGCGCACCCTCGGCGGCCTCCCCATGCTCATCTACCAGGGCGCGCTCGCCTTCGAACTCTGGACCGGCCTGCCCGCGCCCGTCGACGTCATGGTCCGCGCCGCGGAAAACGAACTCGCCCGCCGGGAGGGCGCCGCCCGGTGATCCTCCTCGGCATGCTCATCGTCGGCGCCATCTTCCTCGTCGTCGGCTGGGCCGTCACCACCGAGATGCTCCAGCACCGCGCCTGGCGCCGCCGCGTCGCCTCCGGCGACACCGACATCATCGGCGCCCTGATCGAAGAAGCCCTGAACGCCTGGCGCCGCGCCAGGCCCCCGAAAGGCATCCATCCCGGCACCTGGGCTGGCGTCCAGTCCGCCCAGCTCGTCGCCGTCGAACCCGACGGCGCGACTCTCTCCGCCTCCGCAGAGGGCGAATTCCGCACCGAAGGCGGCCGCCGCGTCCAGGTCACCTCCCCCCTCGACGAGGCGATCGCCATCGCCGCAAGGCTGCTCGACATGATGCTGTACGATGTCCCAAACCTCCGCCTCGGCACCGTGCGCGTCGACGTGTACACCACCTTTTCCGAACCCGATGGCACCCTCGCCCAGCGGCCGATCCTGACCGTCACCGCCGACCGCGCCATCGCCGAAGACCTCGCGTGGGACGCGCTCACCCCGGCCGAGATCCTCGGCCGCTTCGAAGCCCACTACGTGCGCGACCCGGCCGGCCGCGCCATCCCCATCGAGGTCCCTCCCATCACCGGCCGCCCGCCGCGTCCCGCTGCCGAGGCCGCCGCCGAATTCACCGCTCAGCGCGAGCGCCCCACGGAGTAAGCATGGGCCACTTCCGCTTCCTTACTGCCGGCGAAAGCCACGGCAAAGGCCTCACGATGGTCATCGAAGGCCTTCCCGCCGGCCTCCCTCTCTCCGAAGCCGACATCGCCCCCGACCTCGCACGCCGGCAGGGCGGCTACGGCCGCGGCGGCCGCATGAAAATCGAAAAGGACCACGCCGAGATCACCGCCGGCGTCCGCCACGGCCGCACCCTCGGCTCTCCCGTCGCCCTCTGGATCCAGAACCGCGACTGGGTCAACTGGACCGAAAAGATGGCCATCGAGCCCGTCGAAACCGAAATCGAGCGCGTCACCCGCGTCCGGCCCGGCCACGCCGACCTGCCCGGCGCCCTCAAATACGGCTTCGACGACGTCCGCAACGTGCTCGAGCGCGCCTCCGCCCGCGAAACCGCGGCCCGCGTCGCCGTCGGCGCCGTCGCCCGCCGCCTCCTCGCCGAGTTCGGCGTCGAAATCCGCAGCCGCGTCCTCGCCATCGGCGGCGTCCGCGCCCCCGAACCGGCCGGTCCCATCGACTGGGACGCCGTCGAAGCCAGCCCGGTCCGCTGCGCCGACCCCGCCGCCTCCGAAGCGATGGTCGCGGCCATCAATGCCGCCAAGCCGGACGGCGACACCGTCGGCGGCGAAATCGAAGTCCGCGCCATGGGCGTGCCGCCCGGCCTCGGCAGCCACGTCCACTGGGACCGCAAGCTCGACGGCCGCATCGCGCAGGCCATCCTGAGCATCAACGCCTTCAAAGCGGTCGGGCTCGGCCTCGGCTTCGACGCGGCTGCCATGCGCGGCTCGCAGGTCCACGACGTCATCCTCCCGGTCGGCGAATGGCAGGGCCGGCCGTGGCGCCACGCCACCAACAACGCCGGCGGCATCGAAGCCGGCATCACCACCGGCGAAGACATCGTCGTCCGCGCCGCCATCAAGCCGATCCCCACGCTCGCCCACCCCCTCCCCTCCGTCGACCTCGATACCGGCGAAGAAGTCCTCGCCCACTACGAGCGCAGCGACGTCTGCGTCGTCCCGGCCGGCGGCGTCGTCGCCGAGGCGATGGTCGCCATCGTCCTCGCCGATGCGTGGCTCGAAAAGTTCGGCGGCGACACCCTCGAGGAGGTCCGCCGCAACTACGCGGCCTTCATGGACACCATCGGCCCGCGCGCCCGGAGCTCCTGATGGTCCCCCGCCGCATCTTCCTCATCGGCCTCTCCGGCAGCGGCAAGTCGACCACCGGCCGCATCCTCGCCGAGCGCCTCGGCTGGGAGTTCATCGACACCGATAAGGAAATCGAGCGCGAGGCCGGCGCCACCGTCGCCGAGCTCTTTGCCCGCGAAGGCGAAGCCGCCTTCCGCGAGCGCGAACTCCGCGCCCTCGAAGCCGCAGCCGCGCACGAACCGGCCGTCATCGCGACCGGCGGCGGCGCCCCCACCATCCCGGCCGCCCGCCCCATCCTCGGCAGCGGCTTCGTCGTCTGGCTCGCGGTCTCGCCCGCCGTCGCCGCCCGCCGCCTCCTCGAAGCGCCGAACGCCTCCGAGCGGCCGCTCCTCGCCGGCGACCCCCGCGCCCGCCTCGAAGCCCTCCTCCAGTCCCGCATCGAGCTCTACCGCGGCGCCGATGCCGCCATCGACTGCGACGACCTCACCCCCGAGGAGCAGGCCGAAGAGATCGAGCGCCTCTGGGCCGAATGGCAGCGCGACCCGGCACCGCCCGGCGAGCGCTTCTACAGCCCGCTCGCCTTCGCCCGGGAGGCCGCCAATCCGTCGATTCCCCCGCCGGCGGCGATCGTCACTGCGCCGGGTGGCACCTACCCCGTCCTCGTCGGCGAAGGCGCGCTCGACGCCCTCGGCGCCATCGCCCGCGACGCCGGCCTCGAAGGCCGCGCCTTCATCATCACCGACACCCACGTCGGTCCCCTCTTCGCCGGCCGGGCTGCCGCCGCGCTCGAGGCCGCCGGCTACCAGTCCGACGCCTTCTCCATTCCCGCCGGCGAGAACTACAAGAGCCTCGAAACCCTCGCCAGCGTCTACGACTTCCTCGTCGACCACCGCATCGAGCGCACCGACTTCATCGTCACGCTCGGCGGTGGCGTCGTCACCGACCTCGGCGGATTCGCCGCTGCGACCATCCTCCGCGGCGTCCCCTTCATCCACGCCCCGACCTCCCTCCTCGCCATGGCCGACGCCGCCATCGGCGGGAAGACCGGCATCGACCACCCTCGCGGCAAAAACCTCATCGGCGCGTTCGCCCAGCCCCGCGCCGTCGTCATCGACCCCCTCCTCCTCCGCACCCTCCCGCCGCGCCAGCTCCGCAACGGCTGGGCCGAGCTGCTCAAGCACGGCTTCATCCTCGATGAAGCGCTCGTCCGCGACCTCGAGGCGGCCAGCATCGACGGTCCCCCGCTCACCTCGCCCGATCTCATCGCCCGCTCGGTCGCCATCAAAGCCGCCATCGTTTCCGAGGACGAGCGCGAATCTGGCCGCCGCACGCTCCTCAACTACGGCCACACCGTCGGCCACGCCATCGAAGCCGTCACCGGCTACGAAACATGGCTCCACGGCGAAGCCGTCGCCATCGGCATGCGCGCCGCCGGCATCATCAGCGTCGAACTCGGCCTCCTGCCCCCGGCCGAGTTCGAGCGCCAGCAGGCCCTCATCCGCCGCTTCGGCCTCCCCGAAAGCGCCCCCGGCCTCGACCCGCGCGCCGTCTTCGATGCCACCCTCGTCGACAAGAAGGTCCGGGCCGGCTCCATCCGCTGGGTGCTCCTCGAGCGGATCGGCCACGCCATCGTCCGGCAGGGCGTGCCCGATGCTCTCGTCCACCACGCCATCGAGACCGTGACCCGCCCGTGACCTCGCCCCCGAGCGGCTTCCGCTTCGACCTCACCACCGCGCCGGCAGGCCCCGTGGCCCCCCGCACCGGCCGCATCACTACCCCGCGCGGCAGCTTCGAAACCCCCGTCTTCATGCCCGTCGGCACCCTCGCCACCGTGAAGACGCTCCTGCCCGCAGAAGTCGCCGCGACCGGCGCCCGGATCATCCTCGTCAACGCCTACCACCTCTACCTCCGCCCCGGCCACCGGCTCATCGAGCAGCTCGGCGGCGTCCACCGCTTCATGCGCTGGGATGGCCCCATCCTCTCCGACAGCGGCGGCTTCCAGGTCTTCTCCCTCGCCGGCCTCCGCAAAGTCACCGAAGACGGCGTTCGCTTCCGCTCGCACATCGACGGCTCCGAACACCACTACACCCCCGAGCTCGCCATGGAGGTTCAGCAGGCCCTGGGCGTCGATATCGCCATGCCGCTCGACCACGTCCTGCCCGGCGAAGCCAGCTTCGAAGCCGCCCGCGACGCCGTCGACCGCACCCTCCGCTGGTACCGGCGCTGCCGCGCCGCCGCCCCCGGGCTGACCACCTTCGCCATCCTCCAGGGCGGCACCCACCCCGAACTCCGCCGCTACCACGCCCGCGAAGCCATCCAGCTCGACCCGCCCGGCTTCTCCATCGGCGGCCTCTCCGTCGGCGAGCCCAAGGCCGTCATGTGGGCCACCCTCGATAGCACGAACGCCGAGCTCCCCATCGAAAAGCCCCGCTACCTCATGGGCGTCGGCAGCCCCGAAGACCTCATCGAAGGAATCGCCCGCGGCATCGACATGTTCGATTGCGTGCTCCCCACCCGCCTCGGCCGCAACGGCGCCCTCCTCACCGACGACGGCCGGCATCAACCATCCGCGGCGCCGCCAACCGCGAGCGCGACGAGCCGGCCGACCCCGGCCTGCGACTGCCTCGCCTGCAGCCAGTTCAGCCTCGCCTACCTCCATCACCTCTTCCGCAACGACGAGCTGCTCGGGCACCGGCTCGCCACCCACCACAACCTGCGCTACCTCGCCCGGCTCACCGAACGCGCCCGCGCCGGCCATCCGCGAGGGGCGCTTCGAGACCGTTCGCGCGAGCGCCTTCCACGCGCGCTACCGCGCCGGCCGACGAAGCAGCGCGGCTCGGCAGCGGCGGCGAAAATCGTGAAGAAAACGCCGCCGGGGCCGGAACGGACCCCTTGCAAACAACGCCGAGGCGTGCCATCTTGAAAGTCCCCCGCCGGCCACAGCCAGGGCGGCAGCGCCCGGCGAGGGGCGGCCCGGTTGACAGCCTGGCGGAGAGAAGTTAATCTTCTCGTTCGGGCCTTGCGAGAGGCCAGCGCACCTTAACAACTGGATAGCGGACGAAAGAGAACGTCTGGGACCCCGTTCAAACGGAACATCCCGGCCGCAAGGTCGGTTCTGTTTCTACGGAGAGTTTGATCCTGGCTCAGGACAAACGCTGGCGGAATGTATTAGGCATGCAAGTCGTACGAGCCTTCGGGCTAGTGGCGAACGGGTGAGTAACACGTGGGTAACCTGCCTCGTAGTGGGGAATAACTCCTCGAAAGGGGAGCTAATACCGCATAAGACCCCCGGTGAGAGTCCGGGTGGTGAAAGCTCCGGCGCTACGGGAGGGGCCCGCGGCCGATTAGCTAGTTGGTGGGGTAATGGCCTACCAAGGCGACGATCGGTAGCTGGTCTGAGAGGATGGTCAGCCACACGGGGACTGAGATACGGCCCCGACTCCTACGGGAGGCAGCAGCTAAGAATCTTGCGCAATGGGCGAAAGCCTGACGCAGCAATTCCGCGTGGAGGACGAAGGCCTTCGGGTTGTAAACTCCTTTTGTGAGGGAAGAAGTTCTGACGGTACCTCACGAATAAGACACGGCTAACTACGTGCCAGCAGCCGCGGTAATACGTAGGTGTCGAGCGTTGTCCGGATTTATTGGGCGTAAAGCGCCCGCAGGCGGCCAGGCAAGTCCAGGGTGAAATCTCCCGGCTCAACCGGGAGGGTGCCCTGGAAACTGCTTGGCTTGAGGCAGGGAGAGGGATGTGGAATTCCCGGTGTAGTGGTGAAATGCGTAGATATCGGGAGGAACACCAGTGGCGAAGGCGGCATCCTGGCCCTGTCCTGACGCTCAGGGGCGAAAGCGTGGGGAGCAAACCGGATTAGATACCCGGGTAGTCCACGCCGTAAACGATGAGTACTAGGTGTTGGAGGTATCGACCCCTTCAGTGCCGAAGCCAACGCGATAAGTACTCCGCCTGGGGACTACGGCCGCAAGGCTAAAACTCAAAGGAATTGACGGGGGCCCGCACAAGCAGCGGAGCGTGTGGTTTAATTCGATGATACGCGAAGAACCTCACCCAGGCTTGACATGCACGTGGTACCGATCCGAAAGGTGAGGGACCCTTCGGGGAGCGTGCACAGGTGTTGCACGGCCGTCGTCAGCTCGTGCCGTGAGGTGTTGGGTTAAGTCCCGCAACGAGCGCAACCCCTGTCGCCAGTTGTACTTCTCTGGCGAGACTGCCGAGAAAACCTCGGAGGAAGGAGGGGATGACGTCAGGTCAGCGTGGCCCTTACGCCTGGGGCTACACACACGCTACAATGGGCAGTACAACGGGTCGCGAAGCCGCGAGGCGGAGCTAATCCCATCAAAGCTGTCCTCAGTTCGGATTGCAGGCTGAAACCCGCCTGCATGAAGCCGGAGTTGCTAGTAACCGCAGGTCAGCACTACTGCGGTGAATACGTTCCCGGGCCTTGTACACACCGCCCGTCACGTCACGAAAGTCGGAAACACCTGAAGCCGGTGGGCTAACCCGCAAGGGAGGCAGCCGTCGAGGGTGGAGCCGGCGATTGGGACGAAGTCGTAACAAGGTAGCCGTAGCGGAAGCTGCGGCTGGATCACCTCCTTTCTAGGGAGCCTGCCCCGGATCCACGCCAGATGCCTCAGCGGTGGGGCAGCTGGCCCGGAAGCAGCACCCAGGTCGATCGGTCCGGCATATCGCCGGGTCGTTACACCACAACGGCGCCCAGCAGCCGTCTTTCGTCCGCTATCCAGGTGTCGAAGGTGCACTGGCCGCGTACCCGGGGGCCATTAGCTCAGCTGGTTAGAGCGCAGTCCTGATAAGACTGAGGTCTCTGGTTCGAGTCCAGAATGGCCCACCATCCTGGCTCAAACCCCGGCCAAACGCTTCACCCCCGGGCGCCGGGCGTGGCATACTCGAACCCGGAGGGGCCGTAGCTTAGTTGGGAGAGCGCCGCCTTTGCACGGCGGAGGTCAGGAGTTCGAATCTCCTCGGCTCCACCAGCCAGTTCGGCCTCCCGGCGCGCACCAGGCAATCGACACAGGCTTCGCATCCAGCCCCTGCCAGCACGGCAGCGGCCGGCGGCGAAGCCGGGCTCGCCAGCCGGGAGCACGCACCTTAAGAACTGAAGAGCGAAGATACTGCATCGCCTCGGCGGCGACGCGCGAGCGTCGCCATCGAGGCCGGGCAATTCATACCGACCGAGTCTTGGTGGAGGTCAAGCTACCAAGGGCGCGCGGTGGATGCCTAGGTATCAGGGGCCGATGAAGGACGTGGCAAGGCTGCGATAAGCTCCGCCTAGCTGCCAAGCAAGCGTAAGCGGAGATCTCCGAATGGGGTAACCCAGCCCGGCAAAACCGGGCTACTCCAGGCTGAACACATAGGCCTGCGAGAGGGAACCGGGGGAACTGAAACATCTAAGTACCCCGAGGAAAAGAGAGTATTCCCCTAGTAGCGGCGAGCGAACGGGGAGGAGCCCAAACCGGCAGGGTACGCCCTGCCGGGGTTGTAGGGCCGGCCATTGTGCAGTTACCAATCGCACGGGTAGGAGAATGGACCTGGAAAGGCCAGCCAGAGAGGGTGATAGCCCCGTAAACGAAACCTGCTGCGACTGCCGGCCGGTACCTGAGTACCACGGGACACGTGAAACCCCGTGGGAACCTGGGGAGACCACTTCCCAAGGCTAAATACCCCTGATGACCGATAGTGAACCAGTACCGTGAGGGAAAGGTGAAAAGTACCCCGGGAGGGGAGTGAAAGAGATCCTGAAACCGCGTGCCTACGTGCAGTCGGAGCCCGTCGCAAGGCGGGTGACGGCGTGCCTATTGAAGAATGAGCCGGTGAGTTACTCTACGTGGCGAGGTTAAGCAAGGAGACTTGCGGAGCCGCAGCGAAAGCGAGTCCGAACAGGGCGTCACAGTCGCGTGGAGTAGACGCGAAACCGAGTGATCTACCCATGGGCAGCGTGAAGTCCAGGTAAAACTGGATGGAGGCGCGAACCTTCTAGCGTTGCAAAGCTATTGGATGACCTGTGGGTAGCGGTGAAATGCCAAACGAACTCGGAGATAGCTCGTTCTCCCCGAAATGCATTTAGGTGCAGCGTCAGGCGATCTCCGGCGGAGGTAGGGCTCTGAAAGGGCTAGGGGGCTCACCGCTTACCGAACCCTATCAAACCGCGAATGCCGTCGGACAAAGCCTGGCAGTGAGACGGTGGGGGCTAAGCTTCATCGTCAAAAGGGAAACAGCCCAGACCACCAGCTAAGGTCCCTAAGTCCACGCTCAGTGTGAAAGGATGTTGAATCGCTCAGACAGCCAGGAGGTTGGCTTAGAAGCAGCCATCCTTTAAAGAGTGCGTAATAGCTCACTGGTCGAGTGGTTCTGCGCCGACAATTCAACGGGGCTAAGCGTGGCACCGAAGCTGTGGGTCAGCAGCCTCGAGCTGCTGGCGGTAGGGGAGCGTTTGCTTCCGCTGTGAAGGGGTAGCCGCGAGGCGCCCTGGAGCGAAGCGAAGTGAGAATGCCGGCATGAGTAGCGTAAGGCGCGTGAGAACCGCGCCCCCCGTATACCTGAGGTTTCCTACGGAAGGTCAATCCGCGTAGGGTTAGTCGGGCCTAAGCCGAGGCCGAAAGGCGTAGGCGATGGACAGCTGGTTAGTATTCCAGCACCGCAGCGGTAGCGTTTGATGCAGAGGGGGGACCCAGCAGGGTAGGCCCCGCGGGCCCATTGGACATGGTCCGTTCCTGGTTCGTAGGCGTCTCGCCGGAGGCAAATCCCCGGCGGGGTTAAGCGGAGGAACCGGGACGAGTGGAGACATTGTCAAAGCGAGGGGGCTGAGCCCACACTGGCGAGAAAAGCCTCGCTGCTAGTTACCATTGCGCCCGTACCGCAAACCGACACTGGTAGGTGGCGGTAAGCACCGTAAGGGGATCGGGAGAACCTTCGTTAAGGAACTCGGCAAATTGGATCCGTAACTTCGGGAGAAGGATCGCCCCCGGGTGTGTAGAACCTCGCGTTCCAAGCACCGGGGGGCCGCAGAGAGCAGGCCCAGGCGACTGTTTATCAAAACCACAGGTCTCTGCAAAAGCGAAAGCTGATGTATAGGGGCTGACGCCTGCCCAGTGCCGGAAGGTTAAGGGGAGAGGTGCAAGCCTTGAACTGAAGCCCCGGTGAACGGCGGCCGTAACTATAACGGTCCTAAGGTAGCGAAATTCCTTGTCGGGTAAGTTCCGACCCGCACGAAAGGCGTAACGATCTGGGCACTGTCTCGACGAAGGACCCGGCGAAATTGAATTGACCGTGAAGATGCGGTTGACCCGCGGCAGGACAAAAAGACCCCGTGGAGCTTTACTGCAACTTGGCGCTGGGAGTGGGTCTGAGATGCGTAGGATAGGTGGGAGGCGACGAAGCGCTGCTTCCGGGCGGCGTGGAGCCAACCTTGAAATACCACCCTTCTCTGATCTGCTTTCTAACTCCTGAGCAAGCAGGAGGACAGCGTCTGGTGGGCAGTTTGACTGGGGCGGTCGCCTCCTAAAGAGTAACGGAGGCGCACAAAGGTTCCCTCAGGGTGGATGGAAATCACCCGTCGAGTGCATTGGCATAAGGGAGCTTGACTGCGAGACCCACAAGTCGAGCAGGGGCGAAAGCCGGTCAAAGTGATCCTACGGTACCGAGTGGAAGGGCCGTGGCTTAACGGATATAAGCTACCCCGGGGATAACAGGCTTATCTTGCCCAAGCGTCCACAGCGACGGCAAGGTTTGGCACCTCGATGTCGGCTCGTCGCATCCTGGGGCTGGAGTAGGTCCCAAGGGTTGGGCTGTTCGCCCATTAAAGCGGTACGCGAGCTGGGTTCAGAACGTCGTGAGACAGTTCGGTCTCTATCCGCCGTGGGCGTAGGAGCCTTGAGAGGAGCTGCCCCTAGTACGAGAGGACCGGGGTGGACGGACCGCTGGTGTGCGGGTTGTTCCGCCAGGAGCACCGCCCGGTAGCCATGTCCGGACCGGATAAGCGCTGAAAGCATCTAAGTGCGAAGCCGACCTCAAGATGAGGGCTCCCACCGAGTCAATCGGGTAAGACCACAGGAAGACTACCTGTTCGATAGGCGCCAGGTGTAAGCGCAGCAATGCGTTCAGCTGAGGCGTACTAATGGTCGAGGGCTTGACCTCCAGCAAGACTCGTCGCGCATGATGCGCCCGTCCCGCAGTTCTTCGCTCTTCAGTCCTCGAGGTGCACCGGCTCGCCGGCCGCTCACATACGCGCGGGGTGGAGCAGTGGTAGCTCGTCGGGCTCATAACCCGAAGGTCGGGGGTTCGAATCCCTCCCCCGCTACCAATTCCCCAGCTCAGCGCTAAAACGGCCCGGGTCCCATACCCGGGCCGTTTTTCGTTTCGGGCCCCCTTATGCGGCCGGTTCGCGCCCCAGCGCCGCCTCGGCAGCGGCCAGGCCTGCCGCGAGCGTCAGCCACAGCGCCCCCTGCACCAGCAGCGAGCCCCGCCGGAACTCCCACAGCACGTCCGCCGGGAATCCCGCGGGCAGCTCCACCGGCTCCGCGACGAGAACCGCGGCCCCGACCCCACCTGCCAGCACGGCTCCCGCCCCGATCACCGCCGGCAATCGGCCCCTGCGCTCCACACGGCGCCACGCGCCAGCCGCCAGCACAGCCGCGGCGAGACCGATCCCAACGACCGCGAGGAACATCCACGTCCGGGCGGCCGAAGTTTCCGGGCTGCCGACACCCGGCGGGTTGGCAGGGTACGCCAGCGCCGGCAGCAGGCCCGCAGCATAGCCGCCTGCCAGCGCCGCCACCGCGGCGCCCCGCAGCGGCGAGCCGGCGAACCCCAGCCGCGCGGCAGCCATCCCCGCAACGGCCGCCAGCAGACCGCCGCCGAGCGCGACCGCGAGCGTCCCGGCCGCGAGGCCCGCAGTCCGCTGCACCGACCGCGAAACCGGCGCGTCCTCATGGACGTGGTCGGCCGGCACCTCGGCGTGCGACTCCTCGAGCGCGATCGCATCCTCCAGCCGCGGCTCCACCGCCCACCAGGCCACGAGCGCTGCCGCGACCCCCGCGGCGACCGAGGCGAGCGCCGCCATCAGCAGCACGTCCAGCATCCCGCCACGGCCCCCTGCCGCGGCGCGCGGCACGGCCGATCCCGAAGTCGCTCCCCCGGCCCGCATCAGTGACATGGGAATCCCAGCGCGTGCCGCGCATCGTGCACGAACTCGTGAATCGTCGTGCCCTCGAACAGCGCCACCGCCCCCTGCTCGAAGCCGGCCAGGTACAGCAGGACGCCGGCCAGCGCCAGCGCCGCAGCGGCCGCGACCCATTCGCGGACGTGGAACACCCGGGTTCTGCCGAGCGCCTGCCCCGTGATTGCCGATGGTGAAGAAACGGACATACCAAACCTCCCTGTCGTGGTGTGACGTATCTGCTCCCGCAGCGCACCGCGCCGCGATCACATCCGGTCTTCGATTGCCCCCTCCGCCTCCAGCAGCGCCGCCTCGAGCCGCGCCGCCATACCCGCCGGGGCTTGCCAGAGCCCGCGGCGGATCGCTTCCCCGAGCCTGCGCGACATATCACGCAGGGCCCACGGGTTGTGCTCCCCGAGGAAGCGCTGCATCTCCGCGTCGAGCACGTACCGCTCCGCCACGCGTTCGAATTGCCAGCCCTTCACGATGCCCGCCGTCGCTGCCCAGCCGAACAGGTAGTCCACCGTGGCGGCGAACTCGGTCCCCGCCCGGTAGCCATGCTCCCGCATCGCCGCGATCCACTTCGGGTTCAACACCCGCGCGCGGACCACCCGGTCCAGCTCATCCTCCGTCAGCCGCACCCTCGGTCGCCGCGGGTCCGAACTGTCCCCAAAGTACAGCCGCGGGCCGCGTCCACGAAGCATCCGGACCGCCGCAGCCATCCCGCCCTGGAACTGGAAGTAGTCGTCCGCATCGAGGATGTCGTGCTCCCGGTTGTCCTGGCTTTGCACCGCCGCGTCGACCAGCCCCAGCCGGTGCCGCAATTCATCGCCCATCGGAACCCCGTACATCCCGGGCGCGTAGCCGTGTCCGCCCCACGCAAGGAACGTCTCCGCGATCTCCTCCTCGCGCTCCCACGCCGCCTCATCGAGCAGTTGCAGCACGCCCGCCCCGTAGACGCCCGGGGCGCTCCCGAAAACCCGCACGCCGGCCCGCTGCCAGGCCTCCCGCTCCTCCATCCCCGCCTCCCGAAGCGCGGTCGCCCGCGCGACCCGGTGCGCGCGGATTGGGTTCATCGCCGGCGGTTCGTCCAGCGCCGCCACCGCGTCGAACGCCTCCCCGAGCAGCTCGATCACTCCCGGGAACGCATCCCGGAAAAAGCCGGAGACCCGGCAAACGACGTCCACCCGCGGCCGCCCCAGCTCATCGAGCGAACGCACCCGGAACCCGGCGACCCGGCGGCTCTCCCGCTGCCACGTCGGTTCGACGCCGATGAGCGCGAGCACCAGCGCCACGTCCTCGCCGCCGTTCCGCATCGCCGTCGTTCCCCACATCGAGAGGCCGATCGAGCGCGGCGGCACCCCGAGCTCGCGCACGTACCGTTCGATGGTTGCCGCTGCCAGCTCCTGCCCCACTTCCCACGCCACCCGGCTGGGGATCGCGCGCGGGTCCACCGCATAGAAGTTGCGCCCCGTCGGCAGCGCATGAGCCATCCCGCGCGTCAGTGCGCCGGCAGGCCCGGGCGGCACGTAGCGGCCGTCGAGCGCATCCACCACATGGCCGAGCTCGTCGACCGTGCGCTCGAGCGCCGGCGCGAGCCGGTCCAGGGCGAACCCGAGCACGGCGGGCAGCGGCCCAGCGTCGCCCCGGCAGGGCCCCACGAGGCTCGCCGCTGCCACCGGGTCCAGCCCCTCCAGCAGCACACCGCGCAGCGCCGCCCGGCCCCGTCCGGCCAGGCGCTCCTGCAGCTCTCCAGCCGAGCGCGCCGCCTCGCCCGGCAGCACGTGGACCCCGCCCTCCAGCCGCTGCCCTGCCGGGAGCGCCAGGAGGTCCGCAGGGATTCCCAGCCAGGCCGCAGCCGCTTCCGCCAGCGCGGGTATCTCCCCGTTCGGCACACGCAGCATCGCCGCCGCGAAGTCCACCAGCTCGTCACCCTCCGGCACCTCCCCGAGCACGTGCAGCCCAACCCGGATCGGCGCCGCGCCGAGTTCATGCGTATACGTGTGAATCGCCTCGACGAGGTGCGCGAAGCCCTCCCCGCTCAGGTCCGAAAGCGCATACGGCACCCCGTCCTCGTGCTCCCGCGGGTCCCATTCGTGCACATGGCCGTCGCCCCCATCCTGCAGCAGGCGGTCGAGCTCGTTCGCGAGCCCCGCCTGCCGGATCACGTCCCAAATCTGCCGCTGGAGGTAGGGCAGCCGGCCCGGGTCGGTCCGCTCCAGCAGGTAGTACTCATCCACCAGCCGGTCCAGCTCCGCCAGCTCCCCGTACAGCTCTGCGTTCGTAATCGGCGGCGGCAGGTGGTCCACGATGACGGCGTGCGTCCGCCGCTTCGCCGCTGCTCCCTCGCCCGGCCCGTCGATGATGAACGGGTACACGACCGGCAGGTCGCCGACGAATAGGTCGGGGTAGCAATCCGCCCCGAGGCCCACACCCTTCCCCGGCAGCCACTCCGCCGACCCGTGCTTTCCAACCTGCACGATGGCATCCGCGCCAAAGCCGCCCAGCTCCTGCGGCTCCCGCAGCCACCGGTAGAGCGCGTAGTACGGGTGCGGGGGCGGCAGGTCCGGCTGATGCATGATCGCCGTCCGGTTCATCGAGTACCCGCGCGGCGGCTGAATCGCGAGGAAGACGTTCCCCGTCACGATGCCGGCGACGACGAGATTCCCCGCGGCGTCGAGGTAGTGCCGCCCCGGCGGTGGCCCCCACCGCTCCGCCATCTCCGCCTGCCGCCGCGCCGGCAGCTCCTCGAACCATGCCCGGTACCGTTCCGCCGGCACCCGGGCGGCCGCACCCGCCAGCATCGCCTCCGTCAGCGTCTCCTCTTCGTAGTGGCCCCGCGCGAGCAGCTCCTGCATGAGCGCGTCGCCGCCTTCCGGGATTGGCCCCACGGTGTACCCCGCGTCCCGGAGCGCGCGCAGCAGCCGCACCACGCTCTCCGGCGAATCCAGCCCCACCGCGTTCGCGATGCGGGACGCCTTCGCGTGGTGGTTCGTCAGGATGATCGCGACCCGCTTCTCCGCATTTGGCGTCCTCCGAAGCCTCGCGAGCCGGACTGCCAGCCCCATCAGCCGCTCAGCGCGGTCCCGCGGCAATACCCGCCGCACCGTCCCATCACCGCCCCGCTCCTTGAACGAAGCCGGGACGCCGATGATGCGCCCGTCGAGCTCCGGAATCGCCACCGACATCGCCACATCGAGCGGCCCGGCACCCGTCACCGAACCCTCCCACTGCGCGACCGACGTCGAAATCGTGAGCCCCTGCACCTGCGGCAGCCCGAGCTCCTCGAGGACGTTCACCTGCCATTCGGAAGCGCCCGGCTCCTGCCCCGCGCTGCCGAGCGCGAAGGCCATCGTATTCACCACCGCGTCGACCTCCGGCTGCCCGCCGGCATCGCACAGCTCCCGCAGCACCGCCGTCCGTCCCGAACCATCCGGGTCGTCCTTCAGCGAATAGCCGAAGACCGGCAGGACGTCCGCGCCGAGCGCCTCCCCCGCCTCGACCAGCGCATCGATGAACGCCGTGTCGCCCGAGAGAAAGAACGACCGGTAGAACAGCACCCCGACGGCAGGGCGCCGGGCATCCCGCGCCGCCCGCCACGCCTCCCGCGTCGCGAATCGGGGATGGTAGAAGCCGGTTCTCGGCTGCGGCGCCGGGTCCCGGTAGCCCACCCCGAGGCTGAGCAGGTGGTCGCCCAGCATCTTCAGGCACTCCCGGTAGTTCGCGACCCCGCCCTCCTGCAGGTACGCGCGCACGGCCAGCGCCATCCCCGCGCCCGCCGTCGAAAGCCCGATCAGCCCTTCGTCGAGCTCCTCCGTTCCCGGTACCGCGATGAGCCAGCCGCCGTGCTCATCCGCCAGCTCTGCAAGCCGCTCGACCGCCGGCACCGACCGCCGCCCGCCGTGCACGACCAGCACCGTCACCGCAGCCCGCGGGACCAGCTGGTCGAAGAGCGCCGCCGCGTCCTCCGTGTCCCGGAGCCCGGCGATGTTCCGCACCGTGACCGGCGGGAAGTCGCCCCCCAGCTCCCGCGCTGCCGCCGTGAAGCACAGCACGTCCGTATCGGAATGCGACAGCACGAGGATGCCGCGGTCGTCCCGCGGTGCCGGCACGTCCGCAGCTTCCTCCCGCGCCCCCGCCGGCCGCCCCCGGCCGTCGTTCGCCATCGCCGAAAACGCCAGCCTGCCGAGTTCGCCGTCCGGCGGCACATACCTGCCTGCCGCGACCAGCGCCTCGATGTAATCGAACAGCTGCCCGATCAGCCGCTCCGAATTCATCGAATGGAAGAACACCGTCACGCCGTCGAACAGCAGCATGCACACATTGGCCAGCGGACACGGTCCGAGGCACCCGCCCATGTTGAGATGGACCTTGTTCCGCAGCTTCCGCCGCTCCCACTCCTCGTGGTATCGCTCGAAGTGCCCCGGCGGCTTCCCTTCGGCCTCCCGGCCGCAGCAGCACCCGTGCGCGCAGACGAACAGCTGGCCCAGCTGCCGGTTCACGTTCACCAGCCGGCCGTCCGCCCGCGTGACGATGTTGCGCTGGCCCTTCCGCCGCGGCGTGACGTCCTCAATCGAACAGGCCGCGCCGCAGTCCCCCGCACACCGTTCGCTCCCGCTCATACGGCCGCCTCCGCGCGGCGCGCCCGCACCGCCGTCCAGATCGCCGCCGGCTCGAGCTCATCGAGCCGCACGTAATCACCCCCGAGCGCCTCTGCAAGCCGCCGCGCGATGCCCAGCCGGTGAGCGCCCTGCTCCGTATCGAGCACCAGCCCATCCACCTCCAGCTGCCGCAGCGCTGCCGCCCGTGCGAGGGCCGCCGCGACCGGGTCGAGCCCCCCCGCCGCGGCGTTCGCCCGGCCGTCCGTGACGACCACCGCCAGCACGGGTAGCCCCGGCTCCTTCCGGCGGACCCGGGCGACGAGCCGCGCCGCCTCCTCGAGCCCCGCCCAGAGCGGCGTCCGGCCCCCGGTGCCGAACGCAGCGAGCGCCCGGTGCGCATGGTCCATACTCCGCGTCGGTGCCAGCACGAGCCGCGCGCCGCGCCCGTCGAACGCCACCAGCGCCACCCGGTCGCGCCGCAGGTAGGCGTCCTGCAGGAGCCCGAACACCGCGCCCTTCGCCGCCTCCATCCGCTTCCGCGCCCCCATCGACCCGCTCGCATCGACCACCATGAGGACCAGCGCCGCCATCTCGCCCAGCCGCCGCTTCCACCGCCACGCCGTCCGCGCCACCGGCAGCCCGGGCTTCCCGCGGACCGCAGCCGCGCGGAGCGTCGCCGCGATGTCGATATCCCCCGGGCGGCCGCGCCGCCGCGAGCCCGCGTGCCGGCCCCGGTTGGCCTCCGCGCCCCTGCGGCGGCGCCCCGTTGGGCGGAGCGCCTGCGGCCGCCGCCGCTCCGGCGCCGGAGGGCGAAGCGAGAGCGCCTCGCCCACCGCTGCCGGCCGCTCACCCGGGCCGCCCCCGGGCGCAGGCACGCCCGCACCCGAGCCTTCGCCGGCGCGCGAAACCGGCTCATCAGTGGCGCCCGGTGCATCACCCGGCCCTGGCGGCGGCTCTGCCGGCTCGCGCCCGGGGGCGTCGTCAGATTCATCGTCGCCTTCGAACTCCCGGAGCGCCTGTTCCAGCCGCTCACGGTCCAGGCCCGGCTGCTCGAACGGAAGTCGCCGCTGCCGGTGCGCCAGCACCAGCGGCGCCGCCGCGCGCACGTCGTCGAGCGTCACGCGCTCCCGCCCCTCCCACGCCGCCCGCGCGCGTGCAGCCCGGTACAGGGCGAGGTCGGCCCGCAGGCCGTCCGCATCGCACGCGGCGCAAATCCCGGCGATCGCCTCCAGCACCGACTCCGGCACCTCTACCCGCGGGAGCCGCGCCCGGGCAGTCCGGAGGCGGGCCGAAAGGTCGTCCTCTGCCGCCCGCCACCGCGCCGCGAAGCCCGCAGGGTCTGCCTCGAACGCGACGCGCCGCCTCACGACTTCGGCCCGCTCCGCCGGCGCCAGCAGGTGCTCCGCCTCGACCATCAGGCCGAACCGGTCCAGCAGCTGCGGCCGCAGCTCTCCTTCTTCCGGGTTCATCGTCCCCACGAGGACGAACCGCGCCGGGTGGCTCACCGAGACACCGTCGCGCTCGATGTAGTTCCGGCCCATCGCAGCAGCGTCGAGCAGCGCATCGACCAGGTGGTCCGCGAGCAGGTTCACTTCGTCGACATAAAGAATTCCCTGGTGGGCCGCCGCGAGCAGTCCCGGCTCCACCTTCCGCACCCCCTGGCCGAGCGCCGCCTCGAGGTCCAGCGACCCGATCAGCCGCTCCTCCGACGCCCCCACCGGCAAAGTCACCAGCCGCGGCGGCCGCAGAACGGCCGGCGCGCCCTCCCCATGCATGCCGGGGCAATCCGCCTGCTCCCCGGGCGCGCACGAAAACGGGCAGCCACCGGTCGCTTCCACCGGCGGCAGCAGCGCGGCCAGCGCGCGCACCGCCGTTGATTTCGCCGTCCCTTTCCCGCCCCGGATCAGCACCCCGCCGATCGCCGGGTCGATGACGTTCAGCAGCAGGCCGAGTTTCACGTCCTCCTGCCCGACGATCGCCGTGAACGGGAACAGCGCGCCGCTCACCGCGCCTCCTCCCGGGCAGCCGCGCGGTCTTCGATCGCCCCTTCCGCTTCGAGCAGGGCGGACTCCAGGCGCGCTTCCATCCCCGCCGGGGGCGCCTGCCACATCCCCCGCCGCACCGCCTCCAGCAGCCGGGACGCCATGTCCCGGAGGGCCCACGGGTTATGCCGGGCGAGGAGGTCCCGCCGCCGCGCGTCGAGCACGTACGCTTCAGCCAGCCGTTCGTACATCCAGTCCTCCAGCACGCCGGCCGTCGCGTCGAAGCCGAATGCGTACTCCACGGTCTTGAGCATCTCCGAGCCTCCCTGGTAGCCGTGCCGCTCCATGCCTTCCAGCCACTTCGGGTTCAGCACCCGCCGCCGGAACGTGCGTCGCGCCTCGTCCTCGGCTCCGCGAACCGCTGCCCTCCACGGCCGGGTCGTGTCCCCGATCCACGCTTTCGCTCGCGCGCCGCCCAGCTCCTGCGCGAGCGCTGCCATCGCCCCGAAGTCCTGGAAGTAGTCGTCGGTGTCGAACACGTCGTGCTCCTCGTTGTCCCGCGTCTTCAGGACGACGCTCAGTTCCGATGCGCGCCGGATGAGCGCTGCCCGCGCCGGCTGGCCGTACCTCGCGCGCGTGTACGCATGGTCGACCCACGCCGCGTACACCTCCGCGAGGTCGCGGCGCGTCTCCCATGCGCCCGCCTCCACTGCCTGCGCGACGCCATCCACGTATGCCCCGGGCGGCGGCGCGAAGACCCGGTAGCGCGCCTCGTCGTCGGCGACGCCCTGCGCGAGGTCGGCCAGCACGTGCTTCCGGACGAAATTCCGTTCCGGCGGCTCATCCAGCGCCGCGACCGTGCAGACGGCCTCGTCCACCAGGTCCATGGCCGCCGCAAAGCTGTCGCGAAAGAACCCGCTCGCCCGGAACACGACATCGATGCGGGGCCGGCCGAGCCGTTCGAGCGGCACGACGCGCAGCCCGGCTACCCGCCCCGAACGGTCGTCCCACTCGGGTTCGACCCCGAGGAGATGCAGCGCCTGCGCAACGTCTTCCCCCCGCGTGCGGATGTTGGCCGTTCCCCACGCGATGATCGCGACCGAATCGGGGTACGCCTCCTCCTCGTCGAGGTGCCGCGCGATGACCGCCTCCGCAAGCGCTCGCCCGGTCTGCCACGCGTGGCGGCTTGGCAGCGTGCGCGGGTCGAGTGCATAGAAGTTCCGGCCCGTCGGCAGCGCATCAGCCTGCCCCCGCGTCGGGGCACCGGCGGGGCCAGGCGGCACCGCCCGCCCCTCGAGCGCGCGCACCACGTTCCGCACCTCATCCGGCGCCCGGCGAATGGCCGGGAGCACGCGCAGCGCCAGGTCCTCCAGCGCGAGAGCAGCCACCGGGTCGTCGCCCGCCAGCCGCGCCGCCAGCTCCCGGCGCGCCGCACCCGGCCCGCACCGCACCGCCGTCTCGACCACCTCCCGCGCCAGCGCCGCCGCGTGCTCCGGCAGCCGGTCCACCGCCGCCAGCCCCAGCCGCCGCGCGATCGCGCCGCCCAGCGACCGCTCGCCTGCGCCCCGGTCGATGGCGAGCAGGAGGTCGGTCAGCGCCCCGTCTCGCGGAACCTCGCCGAGCACGTGCAGCCCTGCCGGGATGAGGCCGCTTTCGAGTTCGTCCAGGTAGTGGAGCCCCTCGCGCGCCAGCCGCTCCGGTTCACAGGCCGCGCCCGGTTCGAACCCGAGGTCGCGCTCCAGCCGCGCCCGGCGCACCGCTTCGGCAGCGCGCTCCGCCAGGGCTGCGGTTCTCCCTGGGCCGGCGCCGCGGTCGAGCGCTTCCTGCAGCGCTTCGAGTGCTGCCCGCGCCTCCGCCAGCTCGCCGTAGCTGCCGGCCTCGGTCATCGGCGGGACCAGGTGGTCGACGATGGCCGCAGCAGCGCGCCGCTTCGCCTGTGTCCCCTCGCCCGGGTTGTTCATGATGAACGGGTAGACGAGCGGCGTGTCCCCCAGTGCGATGTCGGGGAAGCACGCCGCCGAGAGCCCCGTGCCTTTCCCCGGCAGCCACTCCAGGTTGCCGTGTTTCCCGACCTGGACGATGGCGTCCGCCTCGAAGATTTCCCGGAGCCAGAGGTACGCCGCGAGGTACTGATGTGGCGGCGGCAGGTCGGGCGAGTGCAGGATGGCATCGCGGTCGAGCGCGAAGCCCCGCTGTGGCTGAGGCCCGACGAACACGTTCCCCAGCAGCACGCCCGGCGCCACGATGTCGTCGCCGTCGACGAACACTTCCCCCGGCGGTGCTCCCCAGTGCGATTCGACGGCGTCCCGTACCGCCGCCGGCAGCCCGCCCAACCACGCCGCGTACTGCGACACCGGCACCCGCACTACCGCCGCCCCGAGCTGCTCGGCCGTCGCCGCTGCCGGGTCGTTCGGGCACACCCGGAGGATCATCTCGACGAGTGCCTCGCCCGTTTCCGGGATGCCCTCGACCGCGAAACCCGCCGCCCGCAGCGCTTCCAGCAGCCGGATGACCGAAGCCGGCGCATCGAGCCCGAAGGCCGCAGCCAGCCGCGCCTCCCGGCCGTTCGGGTTGTTCAGCAGAATCGCGACCCGCTTCTCCCGGTTCGGCAGCAGCCCGAGCCGCGCCCACCGCGCCGCCAGCCCCGCGAGCCGCTCGAGGCGGTCGGGCTCCCACGCCACCCGCGGGCAGTCTCCTTCCGCGGGCTCCCGGAACCCGGCCGGGACCGAGATCAGCCGGCCGTCGATCTCCGGCATCGCCGCCGACATCGCGACGTCCAGCGGGCTCAGCCCGGCCGTGCTGTTGCGCCACGCCTCCCGCGACCCCTGCGTCATCGCGCCCTGGATGACCGGCACGTCGAGCGCCGAGATGCCCGGCGCGGCCTCAACCCGGCCCTCCGCGCCCGGCCGGGCGGCTGAGAACGGCATCAGCGAGACGACCGCGCGGAGCAGCGGCTGGCCAGTCTCATCGCTCAGCAGTGCGCGGATCGCCGCCGCGTTGTCCCGCCCGTTCGAATCTTCGCGCAGCCCGTACGCCCAGACCGGCAGCGCGTTATACCCCTGCCGGTCGAGCGCCTCCGCGAGCGCCTCGATGAGCCCTGTCTCGCCCATCTGCACGAGATTCCGGTAGAACAGGATGCCGACGGCAGGACGGCCCTCGCGCCACCATGGCGCGAGCCGCACCGCCTCGCGCCCCGCCGCCAGCGGCTGCCCGGGGACGAAGTACCCCTCCCAGGGGAGCGCCTCAGGCGGCCGCGAGCCGAAGCCCCCGCCCAGGTATCGGTCGGCGAGGAACCGCAACGCCTGCTCCGCGTTCGCCTGCCCGCCGTGCAGGAAGTACTGGAGCACCCGCTCCGCGTCCGCCGGGTCGGCGGTGGAGTGCTCGGCCAGCGTCTGCCCCGTCATCGGGTAGGCGCGCCGGACGACGAGGGGCGCTCCAGCCGCCCGGCACGCCGCGAGGAGCGGCTCGAACAGCCCGCCCAGCGAATCCGGGCCGGCCAGCAGCCGCACCACCGCCGCGCCCGCCCGGCGCGCTGCTGCGAGCACCTCGTCCCGCCGCGTTGCTGCCGCCCCGGCACCGAAGACGGCCACCGCGGGAAATCCTTCCGGAAGCTGCGGCCGCGCTGCCGCGATGGCAGCGAGATCGGCATCGTAGGCCGTCACGATGAGGATGCAGCGCTCCCCCGGGCGCGCTTCCGTCACTGCCCCGTGCTCCCCGCCCGGCCGCGATCGAGCCGTCGCATCCGTCACGCCTCCTTCGTCGCCCGCTCGCGGAAGGCGGCACGCTCCGCTCCCCTGGTCCCCCGGGCGAAGGCATTCACTGCCTCCGCCCGCGGCCGCGTGCCGTACGAACGGCAACGCCCCTCGCGAGGAGGGGCGTGAACGGCACATGGCAACCGGCTGGAGCCACGTGTCCATCACCCGTTTCCCCGCGGGCTAGACACCAGCACGGCACCGGCGACCTGGCTCACCGCCTCGCGGGCGGATGACAGTTGCGGGACAGCCCCGGATTCGCACCGGGTTCGCGCTGCCGTGCTGACCCCCGGACTCTACCATGCGCGCCCCGGCCCGGACAACGCCCGGCTGGCCCTACCCCGGCAGCCGAAGCGCCCGCCCCGCTACCACCAGCACCACCTCGTCGGCTGCCTTCCCTATCGCCTGGTTCGCCGCCCCCAGCGCATCCCGGTAGGCGCGCGTCATCGCCCCCGCAGGCACGATCCCCCAGCCAACCTCGTTCGTGACCACGATCGTCAGCCCCGGCCGGCGCGCGGCGGCCCGCGCCAGCTCCTCCGCGGCAGCCCGCACCGTCGCCGCCAGCTCCCGCCAGGCCTCGGGCGGGGCATCGTCGTCGTATCCTGATCGCCAGAAGAGGTTCCCGCACCAGGTGGCGAGGCACTCGACGAGCACGGTCGCCGCCGCAGGAGCCCGTCCGGCCGCCCCCGCGAGGTCGACCGGCTCCTCGACCGTGGCCCACCCCGCCGGCCTCCGCGCCCGGTGGTCGGCGATGCGCGCCCGGCTCTCGGGGTCCGGCGCTTCCATCGTTGCGATGTAGACCACCGCCGCCCCGGAGGCTGCGGCCATCTCCTCCGCGAACCGGCTCTTCCCGCTCCGCGCGCCCCCGGTCACCAGCACGAGCCGCCCCATCGCTAGACCCGGCCCCCGAGCGCCCAGTCCGCGATGCGCTCGATGTCCAGGGACGACTCGAGCACGTCCGCCAGCCGGTCGAACGCCGCATCCGCGTCGTCGTCCCTCCCGGGCGCGAACGGCTTCCCCCGCAGGCGCGCCACGTTCTCCAGCAGCCGCGTCCGGAACGCGCGGCTGGCGAAGCCGCCGTGCACGTACCAGCCGAACACCATCCCATCGGCCGAAAGCGCGCCGATCGGCTCGTCAGCCTCCGTCCAGGCCGCCGCCCGCGCCACCTCGGTCAGCCCCGCGTGGATCTCGTAGCCCTCCGCGTGGATGCCGCCGCAGCCCTCCAGCAGTCCCGGCCCGCCCGCGAGCCGCACCCTGCTCGAGCGCGTCACCTTCCCCGGCGCGAACCTGGTCCGGCACGCGAGCCAGCCCAGGCCTTCGGCCGCCCCCGGCTCGCCTTCGACCCCGAGCGGGTCCTCGATCGTCGCCCCCAGCATCTGGAAGCCGCCGCAGATCCCGACGACCGGCGTCCCGGCCGCCCGCAGCCTTCCCAGCGCCTCCGCGAGTCCGCTCGCCCACAGCCACGCGAGGTCGTCGCGCGTCGCCTTCGTCCCCGGCAGCACCGCGAGGTCCGGCTCGCCCAGCTGCCGCGGGTGCTCCACGTACCGCACCCGGACGTCCGGCTCCCGTTCGAGCGGGTCGAAGTCGTCGAAATTCGCGATCCGCGGGAGCCGGATGACCGCGACGTCGACACCGCGAAACGGCCCGTGCTCGTCCTTCCGCCGGTCGAGCGCCACCGAATCCTCCTCGGCGATGCCCGGCTCCCGGATCCACGGCACCACGCCCACCACCGGCACGCCGGTCAGCCGTTCGATGTCGCGCAGCCCCGGCTCAAGCAGGGAAGGGTCGCCCCGCAGCTTGTTGATCACGAACCCCTTCACGAGCCCCTGCTCCTCCGGCTCCAGCAGGTGGTAGGTCCCGTACAGGTGCGCGAACACGCCGCCCCGGTCGATGTCCCCCACGATCAGCACCGGCGCGTCGGCATACCGCGCGACCCGCATGTTCGAAATGTCCCGCGCCTTCAAATTGATCTCTGCCGGGCTCCCGGCACCTTCGATGATGACGAGGTCGAACTCCGCCCGGAGCCCGTCCAGCGCCGCCGTGACGTCCTGCCAGATGTGCGCCTTCGCCTCCTGGTAGGCGGCCGCATGCAGCGTACCCACCGGCCGCCCCAGCACCACGACCTGCGACCGAAGGTTCCCTTCCGGTTTCAGCAGCACCGGGTTCATCTCCACCCGCGGCAGCGCGCGCGCGGCCAGCGCCTGCACGTACTGCGCACGGCCGATTTCGCCGCCGCCCGGGACCACCGCCGCGTTGTTCGACATGTTCTGCGCTTTGAACGGCGCGACCCGCAGCCCCCTCCGGGTGAAGACCCGGCACAGGCCCGTCACCAGCAGGCTCTTGCCCGCCGACGATGCCGTCCCCTGGACCATCAGGACTCCGCCGCGAGCCATGCGCGCACCTCCATCATCGCCTCGATGAGCCGCCCGGCATCCCGCTCGTGCGGCACCGCCACGCGGACGAACTCCGGCAGCCCGAACGAGGCGCAGTCCCGCACGGCGAATCCCCGCCGCAGCAGCGCAGCGCGGAACGCCGCGCCGTCGCCCACGTCGACCAGCAGGAAGTTCGCCAGCGAGGGCCGGACGCCGAATCCCGCTGCCTCGAGCGCATCGAACAGCCGGGCGCGGGTTGCCGCAACCCGCCGGGCGCTCTCCCGGCAGAACTTCTCGAGCCCCAGCGCGGCCATCCCCGCCGCAGCGGCCGGCGCGCTCACCGCCCACGGCGGCTGCTGCGCTTCCACCGCCGCGATGTCGTCCCCCGGCCCCAGCAGGAACCCCAGCCGAAGCCCCGGCACCGCGTGGATCTTCGTCAGCGACCGGAGGACGAGCAGCCCGGGCGCCGGCGCCGCGCGTTCATCTTCCGGCCACGCGAACGGCATGTAGGCCTCATCGACGACGAGCCGCCCGCCCGCCCGCGCAGCGGCGGCTCCAAGAGCGGCGATGTCCTCCCGCGGGCAGAGCGCGCCCGTCGGGTTGTTCGGGTTGCACAGGAAGACGAGCGCCGGTTCGACCTCTTCCACCAGCCGCGCGGGCTCCGCTCCCGCTCCTCCGGGGTGCGGCCCCGTCACGACGTCCATCCCGGCCGCCCGGGCCGCCGCCGCGTACTCTCCGAATGTCGGCCCGAACACCAGGCACCGGCCGCTGCGCCCGAGCGCCCGGCATAGCAGGTAGATCAGCTCGCTCGTCCCGTTCCCCGCCAGCACCTCCCCGGGGGTCAGCCCCCACTCCCGCGCCCACGCCGCTCGAAGGGTTCCCGCGTCCGCCTCCGGGTACCGGCGAACCTCGGCCGCGCGCGCCGCAGCGAGGACGTCCGGGTGCGGGCCGTACGGGTTCAGGCTCGCGCTCAAATCCACGAGCTCGATGCCGGCTGCCGCGGCCCCGGCGAGCTCCTCGGCCGTCACGCCCCCGTGGACGACGCGCCCCGTCATCGCCGTCCCCTCGACGCGGCGGCGGCGCCGGCCGCCAGCACTGCCGCAGCCGCTGCGGCCAGGCCCGCCGCCCTGGCGATGTCCTGCGCCCCGGGCTCCCGGCCAGCCCCGTTCAGCACATGGTGACCACGCTTCTCCAGCCGCGTGCCCAGCGCGTAGGCCATCGCTGCCATCGGCCAGCCGGCGTTCGGGCTCGCCGTCGACCGCGCATCGCGCGCGATGTCGCCCGCCCGGCGCAGGGCCGTCGGCCGGAGCGCCAGCAGCACCGCCGCCGTCAGCCGCGCCGGCGCGAGGTTCAGCCCGTCGTCGAGCCGCGCCGGCACCATCCCGAACCGCCCGCGCGACCGGTAGCCGACCATCGCATCGAGCGTGTTCACCGCCCGGTACGCGTAGGCCCCGGCGAGCCCGCCCGCCAGGTACCACGCCGCCGGCGCAACGACCCCGTCCGAGAGGTTTTCCGCCACCGACTCGATTGCGGCCGAAGCGACCAGCGTCGCCGGCAGGCCTCCCGTGTTGCGGCTCACCATCCGGCCCGCAGCCTCCCGCGCGCCCGCGAGGTCGCTCCGTTCCAGCGCTCGCCGCACCGCGTCAGCGTGCTCGATGAGCGCCCGCAGTGCGAGCGCCTGCTTCAGCGCGAACGCCTCGGCCGCGAACCCGGCGAGTCCCCCGCCCCGCACCTGCCGCTGCAGTCCAGCCCCCGCCGCCGCGGCAGCCCCCGCCGCGATCAGCGTGAACCCGATCCCGGCCGCTGCGGTGTCCCGCCGCCCATGGTCCGTCATCCGCCGCTCCAGCCAGTTCGCCGCCTGGCCGAACCGCGCCACCGGATGCCACCGGTTGGGCAGCTCCCCGAACGCGGCATCGAGCGCGAGCGCCGCGAGCAGCACGGCCGCGCGCCGCCTCATGCCGCGAACCACCACGGGGTCAGCTTCGGAATGAGCGCTGCCGCCGCCAGCAGCGCCGCGCATTCCGCCGTTTCGATGCACGCGCCATAGGCATCGCCGTTCAGCCCTCCGAGCGCCCGGCTGAGCCCCCAGGCGGTCAGCCCGGCCGCGGCACCGGCGCACGCTGCTGCCGTCAGCCCCCATGGCCCAAGCACGAGCAGCGCGCTACCGAACCCGGCCGCGACGCCCAGCGCAGCGACCCCCCGCGTGCAGCCCCCGCGGAACGCCGCCCCCATCCCATCCGCCCCGAGCGGCGGGAACGCCCGCGCGATCGCCGGGAGCGCGCCGCGGCTCGCAACGATCGCTGCCGCCGTCGCGCCTGCGGCCGTCCCGGGCGCCATCGACGCCAGGCAGCCGAACTTCACCAGGAGCACGAGCCCGACCGCCGCCACTGCGAACGTCCCGTGGTGGACATCCCTGAGAATCTCGGACCGCCGTTCCCGGCTCGCCGGGACGAACGCCGCGTCCGCGCAGTCCGCCAGGCCGTCGAGGTGGAGCGCACCGGTCGCCGCCGCCCAGGCCGCGACCGTCACCGCCGCCGCCGCGCCCGGCGGCACTGCCTCGCCCAACCCCCAGGCAGCGGCCGCGACCGGTGCCGCGAGCACGATGGACGCCGCCGGCAGCCAGCGGGCCGCCTTCGCTGGCTCCCAGGCGTGCGCTGGCAGCGGCAGGCGGGTCAGCAGCCCCAGCGCCGAGGTCAGCCCGCTCACCCGTCTGTCCGTTCCGAAACGCCGGCCTCATCGAACGTCGCCATCTCGTCCCGCACCGCCAGCGCCGCGTCGACCAGGTGCAGCGCGAGCGCCGCGCCCGTCCCTTCGCCCAGCCGCAGGCGCAGGTCGAGCAGCGGCTCCAGCCCGAGCGCCTCGAGAACCGCCGTGTGTCCCGGTTCGACCGACCGGTGCGACGCGATGAGGTAACCCGGTGCGCCCGGCGCCATCGCGCAGGCCGCCAGCGCCGCTGCGCCGGTGATGAACCCGTCGAGGATCACCGGGATGCGGCGCTCGGCCGCCCCGAGGATCAGCCCGGCGAGCCCGGCGATTTCGAACCCGCCGACGCTTGCCAGCACACCGATGGGGTCGGCCGGGTCCGGCCGGTGGAGCGCAAGCGCCCGCTCGACGACGCCGACCTTGTGCGCGAGCGCCGCATCGTCGAGGCCCGTGCCGCGGCCCGTCACCTCTTGCGCCGGGCGCCCGGTCAGCGCCGCCGTCACCGCGCTCGCCGCGGTCGTGTTCCCGATGCCCATCTCACCAGTGAGGAACAGCGAAACGCCCGCTGCAGCGAGCTGACCCGCCAGCTCCCGCCCCGTCGCGACTGCCGCTTCCGCCTGCGCCAGCGTCATCGCTGGCTCGCGCGTCATGTTCCGCGTCCCGGGTCCCAGCCGCCGGTCCAGCACTCCCGGCACGCCCGGCGCGGCGCGCACCCCCATATCGACGACCACGACCTGCGCGCCAGCCCGCCGCGCGAGGACGTTGATGCCGGCGCCGCCCGCTGCGAAGTTCGCCACCATCTGCGCCGTGACCTCGGACGGGTAGGCAGAAACCGCCTCCTCCGTGACGCCGTGGTCGGCCGCCATGACCACCACCGCCCGCTGGTCGAACCGGCACGATGGGTTGCCCGTCATCCCGGCGAGCCGGATAGCCAGCTCCTCGAGCCGGCCGAGGCTCCCCTGCGGCTTCGTCAGGCGGTCCAGCCGCCGCGCGGCCGCCGCTGCAGCTGCTGCGTCGATGTCCGGGATCGTGATGTGCATCAGAACTCTACTCCTGGTTGGGCCTTGATCCCCTGCTCGCGGTAGGGATGCTTGATGAGCGTCATCTCGGTCACGAGGTCGGCTGCGGCGATGAGTCCCTCCGGTGCGTAGCGGCCCGTCACGACGACGTGGAGCAGCGGCCTTCGCTCCTGCAGGGCAGCGACCGCCTCGCCGGTGTCCAGCCAGCCGTAGTGCAGCGGGTAGGTGAACTCGTCGAGCACGAGCATCGCCAGGTGCGGGTCGTGGAGCCGCGCCTTCGCTCGCTCCCACTGCTCGAGCGCCAGCGACTTCGTGCGCTCCGGGTCCTTCGACTTCCACGTGAACCCGTCGCCCAGCGGGTGCACCGGGATGCCCAGCCGTTTCGCCGCCCGGTGCTCTCCGAAGTTCGCGGTCGGCGGCTTGATGAACTGGTACACCTCGACCGGCATGCCCCGGCCCCAGGCGCGCAGCACCATGCCCAGCGCCGCCGTCGTCTTCCCTTTCCCATTGCCGGTATTCACGATGAGCAGGCCTTTCTTCTTCCGCGGGCCCTTCACCGGCTGGTGGCCATCCCCCGTCATCAGCGCGCCTCCGTGGTCCGTCTGCCGGGGTCCATCTCGCCCCGCAGCCGAAAATCGATGCGCAGACTGCCCTCGCCGTCCCCGCACACCCGGGCGTCCAGCCCGTACACCCTCCCGAGGACCGCCGCGTCGAGCACCTCGCGCGGCACTCCCGCCGCGGCTGGCGAGCCCCGGTCCAGCAGCAGCAGCCGGTCGCACCACCGGCCAGCCAGCTCCAGGTCGTGCAGGACGACGACGAAGCCCATCCCGTCGTCTGCCAGCTGGCGAAGCCGCGCCAGCAGCTCGAGCTGGTGCCGGACATCAAGCGACGCCGTCGGTTCGTCGAGGATGCAGAGGCTCGTCGCCTGTGCGAGCGCGCGTGCCACCATCACCCGCTGGCGCTCCCCGCCCGAAAGCGACGAGAACCGGCGTTCCGCCAGCTTGAGCACGCCCATCCACCCCATCGCCCGGGCAGCCGCCGCACGGTCCTCCCGGGTTTCCCGCGCGAACGCGCCCCGGTGCGGGTAGCGCCCCATGAGCACCATCTCCCCGGCGGTGAACCCGACTCCGTCCGGGATCGACTGGGGCACGTAGGCGAGGTGGCGCGCTACCTGCTGCCCCGTCATGGCAGCTCCCTCGACCTCGAACCGAATACGGCCGCTGGCCGGCCGGAGCAGGCCGGCCAGCAGCCTCGCGAGCGTCGACTTGCCCGCCCCGTTCGGGCCGATGATTCCGACGACCTCACCCGGGCCCACCGCCACGGAGACATCGCGGACCAGCCACCGGCCGCCGGCGCGATAGCTCACGCCTTCAGCAGCCAGCGTGAAGGTGCGGGCGTCCACCGCGGTCTACCGGGCTGCCTGCCCGGCGAGGCTGAACTGCGGCGGGTCGGCCACCGGAAACTCCGACGGCCACAGGATGTGGGCGAGGTGCTCCACCGCCCGAACGTTTGCGAACGAGTTCGTCGTGTAAAGCGGCGGCGGCACGACGTACACCTTGCCGTTCTTCACCGCCGGCACCGTGGCCAGGCTCGGCTCAGCCAGCAGCTCGGCCTTGAATTTGCCCCCCGCCTCGGCCGGCATCGGGATGATGATGACGTCGGGGTTCGCCGCGACGATCGCCTCCAGCCCGATCTGCGGATTCCCCTTCAGCCCGGCTGCGGTCCCGGCGTTGCGCCCGCCTGCCGCCGTGATGATCCCTTCACCGGTCGACCCGGCCCCGGCCATCGTCACCGTCGTGTACTTCGCCACGCTCGCGACGACCGGCTTGTCCGCCTCGCTCTTTTTCCCGGTCACGCTGACGACCTTCTCGTATCGCGCCTGCACTTCGTCCGCCAGCGCGATCGCCCGCTCTTCCTCACCGTAGATGTAGCCCAGCAGCAGGATCGCATTGAGCCGCCCGGCCGGCGTTGGATCGAGATTCAACTGGATGACGGTCACGCCGGCGCCCTCGATCGCCGCCACGACGTCCGCCTTCTGCGTCGGCGTCGCGATCACCAGCTCGGCGCCGGTCGCGACCACCGCTTCCGGCTCGCGCGCGGCTGTCGGCAGCCCCTGGACCAGCGGCGCGAAGCTCGTCGTATCCGGGTTCTTCGTTGCCGAACCGACGGCGACCACCCGCTCCAGCGGCACGAGCGAGAGCGTGATCTCGTCGATGCCCGCCGACATCGTGTGAATCTTCGTCGGCTTCGCCTTGATGGTCCGCTTGCCGTTCAGACCTTCCACCTCGCGCGGCCACGAAAGATTGGCCGGGTCGACGATGCCCGGGACGCCCTGCAGCCGCTCCTGTACCCGCTGCTGCGACGACTCTGTGGCGGTTGCCGGGACGGATGCCGTGGCCGTGACTGCTGGCGCCGTCGAACCGCCGTCGTCGTCATCGCCGCCGCAGGCGCCGATGAATGCCGTGACAGCGACAGCCGCCAGTGCGAGTGGGATGAACCGTTTGAACCATCGATGTTTCGCCAAAGACACGTTCCTCCTCTGAGTTAGACCTGGACCGACAGCCGCGACCGTTGCCGCAGCAGGATCGCCGCGAAAACCGGCGCCCCGACGAGCGCCGTCACCATGCCGACCTGCAATTCGGCCGGCCTTACCACCGTTCGCGCCGCGGTGTCGGCGCCAACCAGCACCGCTGCGCCGGCCAGCATCGAAGCGGGCAGCAGACCCCGGTAATCCGGCCCGATGACGAGCCGCAGCAAATGCGGCACCACCAGCCCGACGAAGCCGATCGTCCCGCTCACGCTCACCGAAACGGCAGTCACCAGCGTTGCTGCCGCGAGCAGCGCCGCACGGGTCCTTCCGACCCGCACGCCCGTCGTCGCCGCGACCTCATCCGAGACGGCCAGCAGATTGAGGGGCCGCCCTGCCGCGGCCAACACGACCAGCCCCGCAGCGATAGGCAGCGTGACGACGCGCACGTACGACCACGAAGCGCCCCCGAACCCGCCGGCGAGCCAGAACAGGATGCCCCGCAGCGCTTCGTCCGGCGGAACGAGCGCGATGATCACCGAGGTCACCGACCCGAGAAACGCGCTCACGGCGACCCCCGCGAGCAGGAGGCTCGACGGCGCGGGCCGGCCCCCGGGCGCGCCCAGGAGGTACACGAGCCCCACCGCCCCGAGCGCTCCGCCAAACGCCGCGCCGCACACCCACCACATCGAGAGCGCCCCGAGTCCAGCAGCGATCGCCGCGACGGCGCCCATCGCCGCGCCCGAGGAAACCCCCAGCAGCCCCGGGTCCGCGAGCGGGTTCCGGAACAGCGCCTGCATCGTCGCGCCCGCCGCCGCCAGCGATGCGCCGGCCAGCGTCGCGAGGACCACCCGCGGCAGCCGCAGCCGCTCGATGACGAGCCGTTCCCGCTCCGAGTGGGTCCCGATGTCCAGCCCGGCCCGGCTGGCGAGGCTCGAGACCACATGCCCCGGCGGGATGCGCACCGGCCCGTTGGCTACGGCCGCAACCGCCGCCGCGGCCCACACCGCTGCGAGCACGATGAGCGCCGCAGCGAAACGCCGCGCCCCGCCGGCTCCCGCCAGCACGTCTCCCGGCCGCCGCCCGGGTCCATCGATGCCTGCTGTCGTCTCTGCGTCCATCCGGGCTCCCCGCCCCCGGGCCCCGGCCGCGGCACGTCGCCGGCAGCCCCTCCTTCCGTGACGAGCGGGCACCCCGGCCGCCCGGCCGAGATGCCCGCAGGGCTCGGGCCCGGCAATGCCGGGCAACGAAATGCCCCTCGCGCTGGAGGGGCAGTGGCATCGTCACATGGAAGGCAAAGCGCCGAACCACGTGTCCACTACCCGTTTCCCCGCGGGCTAGACACTGACGCCGCTGGCGACCTGGCTCGCCGCCCACGCGGGCGGCTCACAGTTGCGGGACAGCCCCGGATTCCCACCGGGTTCGCAAACGGACGTCGCCCGGACTCTACCACCGCCGTGCGCCCCGCGCCACCCCCCTCCGCCGCCGCTGAAGCGCCTAACCCGCGCCCCGGTACGATCCCCCCGATGTCCCCCGACGCTCCAGAGCAGGTCATCCCCGGTGTCTGGTGGCTCCACGGCACCCGCGGGTCCAACGTCTTCCTCGTCGAACTCCCGGCCGGCGGCCTCGCGCTCGTCGATACCGGCTTCGCCGATAGCGCCCCCGCCATCCTTGCCGCGATCGAAGCCCTCGGCCGGCCGCTCGAAGCCATCCTCCTCACGCACCGCCACCGCGACCACACCGGCGCGGCGGCCGCCGTCGCCGCCGCCACCGGCGCCCCGGTCATCGCCGGCGCCGGCGACTGCCGCGTCCGCGACGGCCGCCCCGTCCTCCGCTCCGGCATCGGCCGCAGCCACCCGGTGCGGCTCCTCGGCGCGTTCTTTCGCCGCCGGCCGGCCCCCGTCCCGGTCGCTGTCGCCGTCGACCGCGATGCTGACGTCCTCCCGGGCATCCGTGCCGTGCCCGTGCCCGGCCACACGCCGGGCTCGCTCTGCTTCATCGCCGAACACCTCGGCGCGGCGTTCGTCGGCGACCTGGTCATCAGCCACGGCGGCGAACTGACCCGCTCCCTCCGCTGGGCGAACCACGACGATGCCCGCTACCTCCAGTCCATCGCCGACTTTGCCGCCATCGCCCCTCCGGCCGGCTTTCCCGGCCACGGCACGCCGGTGCTCGACGGCTTCGACGCCGCGCTGCGTGCCCTCGCGGCCCTTCCCCGCCGGCCGCTCACCCCGCGCACCGCGCTCGAACGCGCCGTCCGTCTCGTCCGCTTCGGCGCCGGCTTCGCCGCCCGACGCCGCCCGGGCCAACAGTAAAGGAAGTGTAAAGATTCGGCTCCGCGGCGCTCATCGTACGCGTTCCGCGGAGTAAAGTTCGCCCCCGTGAAAAAACCGTACGTCCTCGTCATCGGCCACGCCGGCGCGGCCGGCGAAGCGCCCGCCAACACCCTCGCGGCCGTTCGCGCCTGCCTCGATGCCGGCGCTGAGGCCATGGAGATCGACGTCCAGCTCTGCGCCGACGGTGTCCCGGTCCTCATGCACGACGACACCGTGGACCGGACCACCAACCTCTCCGGCCGCGTCCGCGACCTCCCGCTCGCCGCCCTCCAGGCTGCCGATGCGGGCCAGGGCGAACCCGTGCCCACCCTCGAGCAGGTGCTCGACCTCGTCGATGGCCGCCTCACGGTGATGTGCGAGCTGAAGTCCACGCCCGGCGACCCCGAGCAAGACGCGCGCAGCGTCGAGGCGGCCGTGGCCGTCATCCGCCGCCGCGGCGCCGAAACGTGGACCGCCATCCACTCCTTCTCGCCGGACATGGTCGCCCGCGCCCGCGACATCGAGCCGCGCATCTCCGCGGCCATCATCTCGCCGCCCGTCGCCGGCGACGGCGTCGAACGCCTCCTCGGCGGCCTCCTGAAGCGCCACGGACAGGCCATCTCGGTCGAGCACCACGCCGTCACGCGCGACCTCATCGCCCGCGCGCGCCGGCGCCAGGTCACCGTTTGGTGCTGGACTGCTGACAGCCCGGCCGACTGGGAGCGGGTGGTCGATGCCGGCGTCGACGGCATCATCACCAACGTGCCCCACCAGCTCCGCGCCTGGCTCGAACAGGACTAGGTTTCGAGCGGTCCGCTGTACACCACTTCGAACAGCACCCGGTCCGGCGATTCGAACATCACCTGGTAGTACGTCTGGCCCGAACCGTCGGCGAATTCCGGCCGGTGCCGCGGCGTCTCGAAGAGCGCGGGCACGCCGCGGCTTGCGAGGTAGGCCGCCGCGGCATCGACCTCAGCGATCGAATCCGCGCCGATGGCGATGTGGTTCACCCCGGCCCGGTCGTAATCGTTCGGCCCTTCAGCGGTCCGCGGCACGAACCAGAGGCTCGCATCGTTCGTCGCTCCAACCCCGAGAATGCCGTCCCCGTCGTACAGCACACCCCAGCCGAGATGCGTGAATAGCTCCCGGTAGAAACCGGCGTGCGCGGGGTCGATGTTCACCTGCAGGTGTGCCAGCGTCGTTGCCATCGTCGTGCTCCTTCCCCGCCCGGTCGGCGGTCCGCGGAGCATAGAACAAACGTGCTAGTCAGGCAAGGGGCTCACCACGAGCCGCCCCCGCCCCCACCGCCGCCGCCGCCCGCGCCGCCGCCACCGAACCCGGACCCGCCGCTCGACCTCGTGGCCGCAAGCGTCGCGCCAACGGAACTGTTGAAGCTCCGCAGCCCCTCCGAGAACGCGGCCACCCGGAACGGGCCCGTGCCCGCGTACCAGGCGGCGGTCGACTGCCGCGCCTGGTCGTCCAGCCCTTCGAACGCCTTCGCCCACTTCTCCACGCAGCCGAACACGATCGCGTACGGCAGGTACCGCGCGAAGATGTTCTCCCGCTCGTTGAACTCCTGCCGGTGCTGCTCTGCCGTCGCGATGTACAGCCGGAAGCCGAGCACCCGCCGCAGCGCCTCGCTCCCCTTCGCCGTCCGCCGCGCCATCGAGGGCGCCAGCACCAGCAGCGCGATGCCCCCCAGTCCGAACCCGGCCAGCGCGAGCCCCCGCCCGAAGAACGTCGCGCCGAGGAACGCCAGCCCGATGCCCCCGAGAATCCAGCCGACCGCCGCCACCGCCGTCGCGTGCCGCGCGTGCCCCGGCCGCAGGGCGAACCAGCCGCGCGCCATCGCGTCGTCGTAAATCAGGTCCTTCGTCTTGCTCAGGTGCGTCGCAAATTCATACTTCAGGTCCGAAACCTTCACCCGGTCGCCCTCTTCGAACAGCGCATCGAGCAGCGACCGCTCGTACGGCAGCAGGTCGCTGCCGTCCTTCTTCCGCTCCAGCTCCCAGTCCGTCTTCCCCAGCAGCCCCTGCTTCGGGATTTCGGTGATGTGGAGGTAGCCGCGCACCGCGAGGTCGATGATCGTCGCGGTCACGTCCAGCGTGTCCGCGCTCTCGTCCAGCAGCACCCCCATTTGCGCCGGCCGCAGCTCCTCCGGCGGCAGGTACTCCACCACCAGCGGTGCGCCGCCGAACAGCGGCCGCGTCTGCTCTGTCGGGTCGTTCGTCAGGTAGTAGATGCCCCGGTACTGCCGGTCACGGCCGTGCCGCCACCAGAGCGCCAGCGCGGCGGCCAGCCCCAGCGCGGCCGTCAGGGCGAACCCGCCCCACTCGATCGCGTCGGACTTCAGGTAGTCGCTGACCTTCGCCGGCTCGATCAGCTTCGGCGGCGGAACGGTCACCACCCCCTTCTGCCACCCGACCGCAATCGTCGCCTGCTCGAACGTGTTCAGCCGCCGCGCCGAGAACGTCGCCGCGCTTCCCTCCACCGCCATCGCGCAGCTCTCCTGCGCCCCCGCCGACCCGACGTAACACGCCGTCCGAAGCGCCGCGCCCGCCGGCAGCTCCACCCGCGCCGCGAACCGCTCGATCGGCACCTGCCACTGCCCCGTGACGTTCCAGTACAGCTCGTCGTGGTCGGCATACGCATCGAGCGCCCGCTCCAGCCGGTAGCGGATGACGTATGTTTGCTGCCCCGAGACCGTCACATCCGGGTCGCCGATCTTCAGCCGCACCGTCCCCGGAAGCGACTCCCGTTCGAACTTCCACGGCTGCCCGTTCGCGTCCGTTACCCGGAAATCGGCGTACACCCACTTCCGCACCCATCCCTCCGGGCACGGCGTGAGCGGCTGCTCGACCCCCTCCGCCGGCGGCCCGCACTTCGCCGTCTCGAAGAGGTCGCGGTAAATGCCGTGCCGCTCGAGGGCGCGGAAATTCACCGCGATCCGCTCCTCCACCTCCACCACGCCATCCGCCCCGACCCGGTAGGTCGCCTCGAACGACGTCACCGACCACCCGCTCTCCTGCGCCAGCGCGGCCCGGCCCCCCGCCAGCGCGGCCAGGACCAGCAGCACCGCCCCGGCCAGCAAGAGGTACCGCGCGCGCATCGCCCGCATTCTACGGAACCCGGCCCTTACCGGGCGGCCACACGGCCGCGCCGCTCCGGCGTATGATCACGGGCTACCAGGCGCGGGCAGCCCGCCCCCGCCATCCTCCACCGGGAAGGTCCATGCAAGCATTCGACTACGCCCGCCCCGGCTCGCTCGCCGAGGCCCTCGCGCTTGCCGGCAACGGCAGGCAGGTGTTGTTCCTCGCCGGCGGCACCGACGTCATCATCCAGCTCCGCGAAGGCCGCCGCTCCTGCGACCTCCTCATCGACCTCAAGCACATTCCCGAACTCACCCGCATCGCCGACCTGCCCGGCGGCGGGCTCGAAATCGGCGCCGCCGTGCCGCTCGCCGAGGTCTACGAACACCCCCGCGTCCGGGGCGACTTCCCCGCCCTCGTCGACGCGGCCGGCATCATCGGCGGCATCGCCATCCAGTCCCGCGCGAGCCTCGGCGGCAACCTTTGCAACGCCAGCCCCGCCGCCGACTCCTCGCCCGCCCTCATGGCGCTCGGCGCCACGCTCCGCATCGCCGGGCCCGCCGGCGAACGCGAACTCCCGGTCGCCGACTTTTTCCTCGGCCCCGGCCGCAACGCGCTCCAGCCCGGCGAAATCCTCGTCTCCGTCCGCGTGCCCGCCCTCCCGCCGCGCGCCGCCGCCTTCTACCACCGCTTCATCCCGCGGAACGAGATGGACATCGCCGTCGCGTCGTCCGGGGTCTTCCTCGCGCTCGATGAGGCCGGGCGCATCGCCGATGCCCGCGTCGCCCTCGGCGCGGTCGCCCCGACGCCCATCCTCGTCCCCGCCGCCCGCGAGGTGCTCGTCGGCCGCGAACCGGACGCCGAGGCCTTCGAAGCCGCCGGCGAAGCAGCCCGCGCCGCTGCCAGCCCTATCGATGACATGCGCGGCAGCGCCGCCCAGCGCCGGCACCTCAGCCGCGTCCTCACCGTCCGCGCCCTCGAACACGCCCTCCGCCGCATCCGCGGCGGCCAGCCCGCAGGAGCCACCCACTGAGCATGAAACGCACCTACGTCCAGGCCCGCATCAACGGCGAAGACCGCGACTTCCTCTGCGAGCCCCGCCAGAGCCTCCTCGAGGTTCTTCGCGAGGAGCTCGGCCTCACCGGCAGCAAGGAGGGCTGCAACAACGGCAACTGCGGCGCCTGCTCCGTCCTCATGAACGGCCGCGTCGTCAACGCCTGCTGCATCCTCGGCGTCGAAGCCGACGGCGCCGACATCACCACCATCGAAGGCATCGCCCGCGGCGACCGCCTCCATCCCCTCCAGCAGGCCTTCCTCGAAGAAGCCGCCCTCCAGTGCGGCATCTGCACCCCGGGCTTCATCGTCTCCGCCAAGGCCCTGCTCGACCGCGAGCCCGACGCCGATGAGCACCGCATCCGCTTCTGGCTCTCCGGCAACCTCTGCCGCTGCACCGGCTACGACAAGATCATCCGCGCCGTCCAGCGCGCCGCCAGCCAGCTCCAGGAGTCCCAGGCATGACGACCGTCGAAAAGCCCCAGTACCGCGTCATCGGCACCCGCCCCATCCGCCCGGACGGCGTCGAAAAGGTCACCGGCAAAGCTCTCTACGGGGCCGACATCCGGCTGCCCGGCATGATTTACGGCAAGGTCCTCCGCAGTCCCCACGCCCACGCCCGCATCCGCAGCATCGACACCTCCGCCGCGGAACAGGCCCCGGGCGTCCTCGCCGTCGTCACCCACGCCGATCTCCCAACCGCTGCCGACCGCGTCGAAGAGCTCGGCGAGAGCGCCGTCAACGTCAAAGAAGTCAGCGAGAACATCCTCGCCTCCGAGAAAGTCCTTTACCGCGGCCACGCCGTCGCCGCGGTCGCCGCCACGAGCCCCCACCTCGCCGAGGAGGCGCTGAAGCTCATCCGCGTCGACTACGAGGTCCTCCCGCCCGTGCTCGACGTCCTCGACGCCATGCGCGAGGACGCCCCGCTCCTCGACGAAAACCGCCGCACGAAGACCCTCATGACCGGCGAGCTGAGCGAGAAGCCGTCCAACATCGCCAGCTACAACCGTTTCCAGGGCGGCGACGTGGAGGCCGCCTTCGCCGAGGCCGACGTCGTCGTCGAGCGCGAGTTCCGCACGAAGATGGTCCACCAGGGCTATATCGAGCCCCAGAACTCGACCGCCAGCTGGAACGCCGACGGCACCCTGACGATCTGGACCAGCACGCAGGGCGCCTTCGCCGTCCGCAACCTCGTCGCCGAGGTGCTCAAGAAGCCCATCGCCCAGGTCAAAGTCGTTCCCATGGAGATCGGCGGCGGCTTCGGCGGCAAGCTCCCCATCTACCTCGACCCCGTCGCCGCCCTCCTCTCGAAGAAGAGCGGCCGCCCGGTCAAGATCGTCATGTCCCGCACCGAGGTCTTCGAAGCGACCGGGCCGACCTCCGGCACCGTCATCCGCGTCAAAGCCGCCGCGAAAGGCGACCGCCTCACCGCCGTCCGGGCCAGCCTCTTCTACGAAGCCGGCGCCTTCCCCGGCTCCTCCGTCGGCGCCGGCTCGATGACGATGCTCGCCCCGTACAGCGTCGAGAACTTCGAACTCCACGCCTACGACGTCGTCGTGAACAAGCCGAAGACGGCTGCCTACCGCGCGCCCGGCGCCCCCGCCGCCGCCTTCGCCATCGAAAGCGTCATCGACGAGCTCGCCCGCCACCAGAAGGTCGACCCGCTCGTCTTCCGCAAGGTCAACTCTGCCCGCAAGGGAACCAAGATGGTGAACGGCATCGCCTTCCCTCGCATCGGGCACGAGGAGTGCGTCGAGGCCGCCCTCAACTCGGACCACTACCGTTCGCCCATCGAAGGCCCCTACCGCGGCCGCGGCGTCGCCTCCGGCTACTGGTTCAACGGCGGCATGCAGTCCTCCGTCGTCGTCGCCGTCAACACCGACGGCACCGTCAACCTCGTCGAAGGCTCGACCGATATCGGCGGCACCCGCGCCTCCCTCGCGATGCAGCTCGCCGAGACCCTCGGCATCCCCTACGAAGATATCCGCCCCTCCGTCGTCGATACCGACTCCATCGGCCACAACGACGTCACCGGCGGCAGCCGAACCACCTTCGCCACCGGCATGGCTGTCTACGAAGCCGGCATGGCCGTGCGCCGGGAGATGGTCGCCCGCGCCGCCAGGCTCTGGGGCCTCCCCGAAGACGACGTCGAATATGCCGACGGCACCGTCCGCAGCAAGAAGGACGGCCGCCAGTTCACCTTCAAAGAGGTCGCCGCCCAGTCGGCCCGCACCGGCGGCCCGATCACCGGCAAAGCCTCGCTCGTCGCCCGGGGCGTCGGCGGCGCCTACGGCACCCATATCGTCGACGTCGAAGTCGACCCCGAGACCGGCAAGGTCACCATCCTCCGCTACACCGCCGTCCAGGACGTCGGCACCGCCATCCACCCGTCCTACGTCGAAGGTCAGATCCAGGGCGGCGTCGTCCAGGGCATCGGATGGGCCCTCAACGAAGAGTACGTCTTCGATGAGGAAGGCCGGATGGTGAACGCGAGCTTCCTCGACTACCGCATGCCGACCGCGCTCGACGTCCCGATGATCGACACCATCCTCGTCGAGGTGCCGAACCCCGGTCACCCCTACGGCGTCCGCGGCGTCGGCGAAGTCCCGATCGTCCCGCCGCTGGCGGCCATCGCCAACGCCATCTACGACGCTACCGGCCACCGCTTCACCGAGCTCCCGATGTCGCCGCGCCGCATCGTCGAGGCGCTGAACGGCCTCGCCTGATGGCCCGCGTCGTCATCCCTGCGGCCCTCCGCAACCTCTGCGGGGGGTCGCAGGAGCTCGACGTTCCAGCGGCAACGGTCGAGGAGCTGCTGCGCGCCGTCGATGCCCGCTGCCCCGGCTTCTACGCCCGTGTGGTCGAGGAGGGCCGGCTCCGTCCCGAACTCGCCTTCGCCGTCGACGGCGAAATCGTGCCGCTCGCCCTCCACGACGCGCTCGGCCCCGCGGCCGAGGTCACGATCGTCCCCGCGCTCGGCGGCGGCTGAAGCCCGCCCGCCTCACCATGGCTCGCCCCAGCCGAATGGTCTCAATCGAAACGGATTTGCCAGTCTCCCGCTGCCGTTACGACGACGACGATGGTTTCCTGCGGAAGGATAGATTTTCCCGAGTACTGATCAGTCGTGTTCACGAGAAGCTTGGAGGTCTTGCCGTAAGCTTTGACGCCAAAATATCTTTTCGAGCTATTTCCTGTAATCTCAGCGAAAACTGGATGGCCGGGAGTGATGATGACATCGTCGCCCTTGCCCGAGATGACTTCTCCGGACCTCCCGACCCGCGCTGTCCGTAACGACCTGATTTCAATGGTCCATGATCCGGTGGCTGTTACCTCAAGGAAGGCGGTAGTTTCATAACCAGAGAAATTGAGCGGAACGATCCCTTCGTAAGGATCCGTCGTATTGACAAAGAGGTCCGTCCTGCCTTGATTTGCATCGTATCCTGTAACTGCAAAATGGCGTCGTGAGCTGTTCCCTTTGACATAGAGGAGGGCAGGTGTGTCACCGATCGCCCTAATGTCCACGATGTCTGGCCCGTTGCCCGAGAAGACCATTGGCAGCGGGTCAGGGGTCGGCGTTGGCGTCGGAGTCGAGGTCGGCGTGGGAGTAGCGCTCGGGGTCGGAGTCGCTGTTTGGGCGGCCGTCGGAGGGGTCTTCGTGCCACCTGGCGTCGCCTGCACATTGGTTGGTGATGACGGCGTCAATTCCGCGACAATTCGCTCGCCTTCGTTTGAGCAACTCACCAAGAGGAAGGCGCTCGTTGCGATCAGAATGCCGACCGTCAGCCGATCTCCCCGCATTGTTGGCTCCACCGGAAGAATCGGCCGTAACGTAGCACTGTGAGCGGAGAGTTCCAAGTCTTTTTCACATCAGCCGAAGCTGGCTGCCTACAACGAGGCAAGGGTGTTCCCTGACTCCTCCAGCGTCACCATCCCCTACCCCCGCGGCAGCCCCAGCCCGCGCGTCGCGATGATGTTCCGCTGGATTTCGCTCGTGCCCGCCGCAATCGTCGCCGGCACCACCTGCATGTACTCCAGCGCCGCGCTTCGCCCCAGCACCCGCTCCGGCTCGCCGAACGCCCGCAGCTGGCCGGTCATCCCCGTGAGGTGCATCTTCGTCAGCGCTATCCGCTGCGAAAGCTCCGACCCGTACATCTTGCACATCGAGGCCTCCATGTTCGGGACGCCCCCGCGCGCCTGCACCGAAATCACGACGAACGAGAGCAGTTCGCACACCGCCGTCTCCACCGCCCGGTCCGCCACCTCCAGCCGGTAGGCTGCCGCGACGGGCCGGCCAGCTGCCGCCCGTCCCCGGACGTACTTCGCCATCCGTTCCACGTTCTTCCGCGCCGTGATCGCCCGCGCGATGTTCGAACGCTCGAAGTCCAGCGTCGTCCCCACGTACCAGCCGCGATGCTCCTCGCCCACCCGGTTCCGCACCGGCACCCGCACGTCCTCGAAAAACACCTCGTTGAACACGTGCCCATTCGCCATGTTGATCAGCGGCCGCACCGTAATCCCCGGCGACTTCATGTCGACCAGCAGGTAGCTGATGCCGCGGTGCTTCGGTGCATCCGGGTCGGTCCGCACCAGCATGAACATCCAGTCCGCCCGGTGCGCCCCGGAGGTCCAGATCTTCTGCCCGTTCACGACGTACTCGTCGCCGTCGCGTACCGCCCGCGTCTGGAGCGACGCGAGGTCGCTGCCCGAGCCCGGCTCGCTGAAGCCCTGGCACCACGCCACTTCGCCCCGCAGCATCGGGGGCAGGTGTTCCGCCTTCTGCTCCTCCGTGCCGTGGAGCATGATCGTCGGCCCCACCAGGTTCAGCATCTGCCGGCTCGTCGGCGCGCCTGCCTCGTGCAGCTCCTGGCTCAGCACGAACTGCTCCAGCACCGACATATCGGCCCCGCCGTACTTCTTCGGCCAGGCCGGCGCAATCCACCCGTTCTCGGCCAGCCGGTCCAGCCACCGCTTCACCCGGTCTTCGTCCTGCGGCGCCTCGAAGGGGCTCTCCTCCCCGTCTTCCGCCGGCGCGCCAGCGCGCCAGTGCTCATCGACGAAGTCCCGCACCTGCGCGCGCCACGCGGCCAGTTCCGGCGAATCCTGGAATCTCATGCATCACACCCCCGGGAAGTGCCGCGGATTCTACGCGAACGCCGTTCGCGCCGCACCGCCGCCTGCCGCCGTTGCGTTCCTGTTACGAACCTGCGTCGCGGCCGCCGGTGAAACATGCCCGAAACTCCGCCCGCCTAGCTTGCTTCCATCCCCTTCGACAGGAGCAGCGATGCGGCTCACCGAGCGCGAAGTCGACAAACTCCTCATCACCCTCGCCGCCATGCTGGCGCGTGAGCGCCGCGCCCGCGGCCTCAAGCTCAACTACCCGGAGGCGGTCGCCGTCATCGCCTCCGGCCTCCTCGAGGCCGCCCGCGACGGCCGCTCTGTCGCCGAACTGATGGCCATGCAGGGCGCCTTCCTCACCCGCGACGACGTCCTCGAGGGCGTCCCCGAGATGATCGACAGCGTCCAGGTCGAGGCCACCTTCCCGGACGGCACCAAACTCGTCACCCTCCACCAGCCGATCCCATGAGCGGACCCCACACCAGCGACCCCGCACTCCCCGGCGCCATCCTCTTCGGCGAAGGCGACATCGTCATCAATGCCGGCCGCGACGTCGTCCAACTCGACGTCGTCAACACCGGCGACCGCGCCGTCCAGGTCGGCTCCCACTTCCACTTCTTCGAGGCCAACGCGGCTCTCCGCTTCGACCGCGCCGCCGCCTTCGGCCGCCGCCTCGATATCCCCGCGGGCACCGCGGTCCGCTTCGAAGCCGGGCAGTCCCACACCGTCCGCCTCGTCCCCTTCGGCGGCGCGCGCAAGATCATCGGCTTCAACCGGCTCGCCGAGGGCCGCTCGCCCGAAGAAGCGCTCGAAGCCGCCCGCGAGCGGGGGTTCCTGCAATGAGCCAGTCCCTCTCCCGCAGCCGCTACGCCCACCTCTACGGCCCCACCGTCGGCGACCGCATCCGTCTCGCCGATACGGACCTCGTCGCCCTGGTCGAACGCGACTACCACACCCCGGGCGATGAAGCCTGTTTCGGCGGCGGCAAGACCATCCGCGACGGCATGGCCCAAACCGCCTCGCCTGGCGACGAGCTCGACCTCGTCATCACGAACGCCGTCATCATCGACCACTGGGGCATCGTGAAAGCCGATATCGGCGTTCGCGGCGGCCTCATCGTCGGCATCGGCGCCGCCGGCAACCCGGACACGATGGACGGCGTCACGCCCGGGCTCGTCATCGGCCCCGGCACCGAAGTCATCGCCGGCGAGCACCTCATCGCGACGCCCGGCGGCATCGACGCCCACATCCACTTCATCTGCCCCCAGCAGGTCGAGGAGGCGCTCACCAGCGGCGTCACCACGATGATCGGCGGCGGGACCGGCCCCGCGACCGGCACCAACGCGACGACCTGCACGCCCGGGCCATGGAACATCGCCCGCATGCTCGAGGCTGCCGATACCTACCCCGTCAACATCGGCCTCCTCGGCAAGGGCAACACCTCCGACGTGACCGCCCTCTGGGCCCAGGTCGAGGCTGGCGTCTGCGGCCTGAAGCTCCACGAGGACTGGGGCTCGACCCCCGCCGCCATCGATACCGCTCTCCGCGTCGCCGATGCCTTCGATATCCAGGTCGCCATCCACACCGACACGCTGAACGAAGCCGGCTTCGTCGAGTCCACCATCGCCGCCATCGGCGGCCGGACCATCCACACCTTCCACACCGAGGGCGCCGGCGGCGGTCACGCGCCCGACATCATCCGCGTCGCCGGCCTGCCGAACGTCCTCCCCTCCTCCACCAACCCCACCCGCCCCTTCACGGTGAATACCGTCCAGGAGCACCTGGACATGCTCATGGTCTGCCACCACCTCAACCCGGCCGTGCCGGAAGACGTCGCCTTCGCCGAATCCCGCATCCGGGCATCGACCATCGCCGCCGAGGACATCCTCCACGACCTCGGCGCCATCTCGATGATGTCCTCCGACAGCCAGGCCATGGGCCGCGCCGGGGAGGTCATCCTCCGCACCTGGCAGACCGCCGATAAGATGAAGCGCCAGCGCGGCCCCCTCCCGGGCGACCCGCCCGGCGCCGATAACGCCCGCATCAAGCGGTACATCGCCAAGTACACCATCAACCCCGCCATCGCCCAGGGCATCAGCGGCGTCGTGGGCGCTATCCAGCCCGGCCTCCTCGCCGATATCGTCCTCTGGAACCCGGCCTTCTTCGGCGTCAAGCCCGAACTCGTCATCAAGGGCGGGATGATCGCCTGGGCCGCGATGGGCGACCCCGGCGCCAGCATCCCCACCCCCGAACCGGTCCGCTACCGGCCGATGTTCGGCAGCCGCGTGCCCTCGACCCGCCGCCTCTTCCTCTCGAAGGCCGCCCTCGATGCCGGCGTCCCGGCCCGCCTCGGCCTCCGCACCCTTGCCGTCGCCGTCGCGAATACCCGCGCCATCGGCAAGCGCGACATGGTGCTCAACGACGCGCTCCCCGATATCCGCGTCGACCCGGAGACGTTCACCGTCACCGTCGACGGCGAGCCCGCCCTCTGCGAACCCGCGGCCGAGCTGCCGATGGCCCGCCGCTACTTCCTCTTCTGAGTGCCACCGATGGACGGCGAAACCGGCACGCTCCCGCTCCTCCGCCTCTTCCAGCTCGCCGATTCGGCGTTCCCCATCGGGGCGTTCGCCTACAGCCACGGCCTCGAAACGCTCGCCGCAGAGGGCCGCCTCGTGGCCGAACCCGACCTCGCCGACCTCCTCCGCCGCTACATCGCGCAGCCGGTGCGCGGGCAGCTCTTGCCCGCCGCCCGCGCCGCGGCTGAAGCCGCTTCCGACCGCGCCATCGCCCGCGCCGACGAACGATTCGACGTTTCGCTGACCCTCCCCGGCGAACGCGCCGCGAGCGCCGCCATGGGCCGCCGCCTCCTCGACCTCGCGCCGGAACTCGACCCGGCCCTCCGCGGCTGGTCGTACCGCGCCGCCGTGCTCGGCGGGGCGTCCCCGGGCCACCACCCGGTCGCGTTCGGCGCGCTCGCCGCCCGGCTCGGCCTGCCGGTGCGCGACAGCCTCGCCGCGCTCGGCCTCAGCGCGGTGACCAGCCTCGTGAGCGCTGCCGCGCGCCTCGGCCTCATCGGCCCTGCGGCCAGCGTGCGCCTCGCGGCTGGCGCGGCCCCGGCCCTCGCCGCCGCCGTCGACGCAGCGGTCAGCGGCACCGCCCGGCGGACGTTCGGCAGCTGGTTCCCAGTCCTCGAAATCGCCGCCGCCCGCCATCCCACCCTCCCCTTCAGGATGTTCGCCACATGACCGGTCTCCACCCCCACGCCGAACTCCCCGCTGCCCCGCGGTCCCGCCCGATCGACCCGCGCGGCATCGTCCGCATCGGCGTCGCCGGCCCCGTCGGCTCCGGCAAGACGTCCACGCTCCTCGCGCTCTGCCGCAAGCTCTACCCCCTGCTCGACCTCGCCGTCGTGACGAACGACATCTACACCGAGGAGGACGCCCGCATCCTCCGGTCGCACGCGGCCCTGCCCGACGACCGCATCATCGGCGTCGCCACCGGCGCCTGCCCCCACAGCGCCATCCGCGAAGACCCCTCCCTCAATCTCGCGGCGATCGACACCCTCGCCGCCCGTCACCCCGGCCTCGAACTCATCCTCATCGAAAGCGGAGGCGACAACCTCTCCGCGACGTTCAGCCCCGAGCTCGTCGACCGCGTCATCTACGTCATCGACGTCGCCGGCGGCGACAAGATCCCGCGCAAAGGCGGCCCGGGGACGACCCGCGCCGACCTCCTCATCATCAACAAGAAGGACCTCGCGCCCTACGTCGGCGCCAGCCTCGAGGTGATGGAGCGCGACGCCCGCGCCGCACGCGGCGACCGCCCCATCCTCGTCACGAACATGAACGACCCCGCCGACCAGGCCGCCGTGGCCGCATGGGTCACGTCCCAGGTCGCGGCCCTCCGCCGGTGACTTCCCGCGCCCGGCTCGTCCTCGCCGCCGGCAGCCCGGCTCGCCTCGCCGAAGCCTACGCCGAAACCCCCCAGCGCTGGACCCCTGGCCCGGCCGAGACCGGCTGGCGCACCGTCTACCACCAGCTCCTCGGCGACGGCTGCTTCCCCGCCGACCGGCTCCTGACGTCGGTCACCGTTTCCGGCGGAGCACGCGCGGTCGTGCGGGCCGTTGCGGCCACCCCCCTGCGCGCCGGCGCGGCATCCGTCGCGGCGGCGCGCCTCCGCGTCCGCGCCGGGAGCGCGCTCGTCTACGTCCCCGGCGCGCTCATCCCCCACGCCGGCGCCCGCCACCTCTCCGGGCTCGATGCCCGCGTCGAGCCCGGCGGCTGCCTCGCGGTCGTCCAGGCGTGGGCCCCTGGCCGCGTCGCGCACGAACAGGGCCGATTCGACCACCTCCGCACCCGGACGCGCCTCGCCGTCGGCTCCTCGCTGCTCCTCTGGGAAGACGTGACCATCCGCGCCTCCGACTGGCCGGCCGGCGACCCGGTCGCCGTGACCATCTATGCCATCGGCGAATGGGCCCCCGCCTGCCCCGGCTGGTGGAAGTCCGCGCTCGAACCCCTCCCGTACGCTGCAGCGAATCCCCTTGGGTCGGGAGCCATCGTCCGCGCGCTCTTCCCATCCCTCGGCGCCGCCGCCGCCTTCGTCGAGGGCAGTGTCGAGGCTATGCGCAAGTCCCTCGACATGAAGATTTGTTCATCGCCGGGAAAACTCCCCGAAACACTCCCGAAAGCCGACTGAAACGAACCATTCCTACCTTTCCTGCATGCCCGGGTGCACCAGGGGTTCGCACGAAAGGCGTCCCGGGCAACAACGGAGAGGAGTTTTTCATGACCAGTGATCCGAAAAACAACTACTGGCTCCGCCGCCGCTTCGGCCGCCGGACCATCGTCAAGGCCGGCGCTGCGCTCGCCATCTCCCCGGCCATCGCCTCCATCGCCGCCGCCTGCGGAGGCGACGACGACGACACCGCGCCCGCCTCGGGCGGCTCCGGCGGCTCGTCCGGCGACACCATCCGCGTCGGCATTCTCCACTCGCTCAGCGGCACCATGGCCGTCTCCGAAGTCGCCGTCCGCGACGCCGACCTGATGGCCATCGAGGAGATCAACGCCGCCGGCGGCGTCCTCGGCAAGAAGCTCGAGCCCCGCGTCGAAGACGGCGCCTCCGACTGGCCGACCTTCGCCGAGAAGGCCAAGAAGCTCATCCAGAGCGATAAGGTCGCCGTCACCTTCGGCTGCTGGACCTCCGCCTCCCGCAAGGCCGTCCTGCCCGTCTTCGAATCGAACAAAGCCCTTCTCTACTACCCCGTCCAGTACGAGGGCCTCGAATCCTCGCCCTACATCTTCTACACCGGCGCCACCACCAACCAGCAGATCGTCCCCTCGGTCGAATACCTGCTCCAGGAAGGCAAGAAAAACTTCTTCCTCGTCGGCTCCGACTACGTCTTCCCCCGCACCGCCAACAAGATCATCAAGGCGCAGCTCGGCGCATCTGGCGGCAAAGTCATCGCGGAAGAGTACACGCCCCTCGGCCACACCGAATACGCCACGCTCATCGCCAAGATCAAGTCGTCCAATGCCGACGTCATCTACAACACCCTGAACGGCGACTCCAACGTCGCCTTCTTCAAACAGCTCCGCGACGCCGGCATCAAGGCCTCGGACCTCACCACAATGTCCGTCTCCATCGCCGAGGAGGAGGCCGCGGCGATCGGCGGCGACGTCATGGAGGGCCACCTCGTCGCCTGGAACTACTTCCAGACGGTCAAGACCCCCGAGAACGAGAAGTTCGTCCCGGCCTACCACGCCTTCACCGAGAAATCCGGCAAGAAACGCCCGACCTCCGACCCGGTCGAAGCCGCCTACATCTCTGTCCACCTCTGGGCGATGGCCGCGAACAAGGCCGGCACCACCGACGTCGAGAAGGTCAAAGAGGCGATGGCGAACCTCGAATTCGCCGCGCCCGAGGGCCCGGTGAAGGTCCACCCGACCAACCACCACATCTCCAAGACCGTCCGCATCGGCCGCATCCGGCGCGACGCCCTGATCGACGAAATCTGGGCGACCCCCGGGCCGGTCGAACCGGACCCCTACCTCGAGACCTACTCCTGGGGCGCCGAGTTCGCCAAAGAAAAGAAGTCCTAGCCGACAGGCGCACCGGCCTCCAGCCGCAGCGGGGGCGGGCTGCCCTCCCCCGCTGCTCCATTCCACCAGCGGGTTCACGGAGGGACAGCGTTGGATATCTGGCTTCAACAGCTCTTCAACGGCATCAGCCTCGGGTCGATTCTCCTGCTCGTCGCCATCGGCCTGGCGTTCTCCTTCGGCCTCATGAACGTCATCAACATGGCCCACGGCGAGATGATCATGATCGGCGCCTACTGCGCCTACCTCGCCCAGCAGCTCCTCGAAGGCCCGCTCGGTGCCAGCGCCCCCGATGTGAGCTTCCTGCTGGCGCTCCCGGCCGCCTTCGCCATCGCCGGGCTCGTCGGCATGGGGCTCGAAGTCACCCTCATCCGCCGCCTCTACGGCCGGCCGCTCGATACGCTGCTCGCGACCTGGGGCGTCAGCCTCGTCCTCCAGCAGCTGGCCCGGTCCATCTTCGGCGCACCCAACGTCCAGGTCACCACGCCGTCGTGGCTCCAGGGCGGCATCGCCGTCACCGGCAGCTTCACCATGCCCTACATCCGGCTGTTCATCATCGCGATGGTCCTCGCGGCCATCGCGCTCGTCTGGCTCTACCTCGTGCGCACCGCGGCCGGCCGCCGCACCCGCGCCACCATGCAGAACCGCGAAGTCGCCGCTGCCCTCGGCGTCCGCACGCCCCGCGTCGATATGCTGACCTTCGGCCTCGGGTCGGGGCTCGCCGGCCTCGCCGGCTGCGCCCTCGCGCTCCTCGGCCCGATCGGCCCCTCGCTCGGCACCTACTACATCGTCGATTCCTTCCTCGTCGTCATCCTCGGCGGCATCGGCCAGGTCGTCGGCACCGCCATCGCGGCGCTCGCCATCGGCGGCGCGAACGCCCTGCTCGAATTCCAGCTCAGCGCCTCCGTTGCGAAGGTCCTCGTCTTCGCCCTCGTCATCGCCTTCCTCCAGTGGCGGCCGGCCGGCATCATCGCCCGCCGCGCGGCCCGCTGAGGAGCTCCCGCATGACTGCCGCAACTGCCCGCCTCACGTCACCGGGGGCCCGCCCGCGCGAGCTGCTCCGCCTCGCCGGCCCGCTCGTCCCCATCCTCCTGACCGGCGCCATCCTGTTCCTTGCGCCCGCCTTCCTCTCCGACTTCCGCCAGAACCTGCTCGCCAAGTTCCTCTGTTTCGCCATCCTCGCCATCGGCATCGACCTCCTCTGGGGCTACGCCGGCATGCTCAGCCTCGGCCACGGCGTCTGGTTCGGCCTCGGCGGCTACGCGATGGGCATGTACCTCAAGATGGAAGACGCCGACGGCCGCCTGCCCGACTTCATGAACTGGAGCGGCCTGACCGCCATCCCCTGGTTCTGGAAGCCGTTCGAACACGCCTGGTTCGCGCTCCCGGCCGCCGTCCTCGGACCGGGCTTCCTCGCCTACCTGGTCGGCTACCTCGTCTTCCGCAGCCGCGTCAAAGGCGCGTACTTCTCCATCATCACCCAGGCCCTCGCCCTCATCCTGTCCATCTTCTTCGTCGGCCAGCAGCAGTACACCGGCGGCACCAACGGCCTCACCAACTTCAGCACCCTTTTCGGCTTCACCCTCGCCGACCGCGCCACCCAGGATGCGCTCTACTACCTCACGGTTGCCACGCTCCTCCTGACGATGCTCTTCGCCACGTGGCTCACCCGCGCCCCGCTCGGCCGCCTCCTCATCGCCATCCGCGACGACGAGGACCGCGTCCGGTTCTCCGGGCACAACGTCACCCTCCTGAAGGCCGCCGTCTTCGCGGTCTCCGCCGCGCTCGCCGGGCTCGCCGGCGCCCTCTACGTGCCGCAGGTCGGCATCATCTCGCCGGCCAACATGGGCATCGTCCCCTCGATCGAGTTCGTCCTGCTCGTCGCCGTCGGCGGCCGGGCCACCATCACCGGGGCGGTCATCGGCGCCATCCTCGTGAGCTGGGCGCGGAGCACCCTCAGCGAAAACTACCCCGATACCTGGCTCTACCTCTTCGGCGCGCTCTTCATCGGCAGCGTCCTCCTCTTCCCGGCCGGCATCGTCGGCACGTGGCGCAGCCTGCTTCGCCACCGCCGCCTGCCCATCCGCCGCCCGCCGTTCCGCGCACCGTCAGCCGTCCGCCTCGACACCCCCGGAGCGTCCCATGAGTGAGGCCATCCTCAAAATCGAAAACCTCTGCGTCTCTTTCGACGGCTTCCCGGTACTCGATGACCTCAGCCTCGTCGTCGCCCGCGGCGAACTGCGCTTCCTCATCGGCCCCAACGGCGCCGGCAAGACGACCCTCATGGACGTCATCTCTGGCAAGGTCCGCGCCCGCTCCGGCCGCGTACTCTTCGACCCGACCGTCCCCGCTTCCGGCGACCCCCACCCGTCGACCATCGAGGTGCACGGCGAAATCCGCTTCGAAGGGCTCGACCTCGCGCGCATGCGTGAGGACGCCATCGTCCGCGCCGGCATCGCGCGCAAGTTCCAGACGCCCTCCGTCTTCAACAGCCTCACTGTCGCCGAGAACGTTGCCGTTGCCGCCGCCTACCGCGACCGCTTCCTGCGCCAGCTCTTTCCGCCGTCCCCGGCGCGCCGCGAACGCATCACCCGCGCCCTCGAGGACGTCGGGCTGCTCCACCGGGCGTACGTCCAGGCCGGCGCGCTCTCCCACGGCGAGCGCCAGTGGCTCGAAATCGCCATGCTCCTCGTCCAGTCGCCCCGCATCATGCTCCTGGACGAACCGATCGCCGGCATGACGCGCCAGGAACGTGAACGCACCGGCGAACTCCTCCACCGCCTCGCCGGCGCCCACACCATCATCATCACGGAGCACGACATGGAGTTCGTCCGCGAATTCGCCCGCACGGTCACCGTGCTGCACATGGGCCGCGTCCTCCGCGAAGGCCCGATCGACGACATCCAGCGCGACCCTGTCGTCCGCGAGGTCTACCTCGGCCGCCAGAAGGCCGCCGCGGGGGACGCCGCATGACTCCGCCGCTCCTCGACCGCCTCCCCCTGCCCCGCCACGCTCCGCCGCCTGCCCCCATGGACGGCGCGCTCCTCCGCATCGACCGCCTCTCCCTCGCCTACGGCCAGGTCGAGGTCGTCCGCGGGGTCAGCCTCAGCGTGGCGCCCGGCCAGGTCGTCTGCGTCATGGGCCGCAACGGCGCCGGCAAGACCACCCTGATGAAGGGCATCATCGGCGCCCTCCGCGCCCGCTCCGGCCGCATCCTCTTCGATGGCCGCGACCTCACCTCTCGGCCCTCGTACGCCCGCGCGCGCGCCGGCATCGGTTACGTCCCGCAAGGGCGCGGCATCTTTCCGCAGCTCTCCGTGCTCGAAAACCTCCTGCTCGGCCTCGAACCCCGCGGCGGCCGCGACGACGGCCGGCTCGAGGAGGTCTTCGAGCTCTTTCCCGTGCTCCGGCAGATGGCCAAGCGCACCGCCGGCGTCCTCTCCGGCGGCCAGCAGCAGCAGCTCGCCATCGGCCGCGCCCTGATGGGCCGGCCCCGGCTCCTCCTCCTCGATGAGCCCACGGAGGGCATCCAGCCCAATATCGTCGAGCAGATCGAAGGCGTCATCGCCTCGCTCAAGGGGCACGTCGCCGTGCTCCTCGTCGAGCAGTTCCTCGATTTCGCCCTCGCCAACGCCGACTACTGCTGCGTGCTCGAAAGCGGGGCCGTCACCATGGAGGGCCCGCCAGCCTCCCTCGAGGCCGAGCGGCTCCGCGAGGCGCTCGCCGTCTAACCCCGGGCCGCGCCGCCCGATTCGTACGCCTCCGCCTCGGCGCAGGCCGCGAGCAGCGCTTCCGCCAGCGCCCGCGCCGAGGCGACCGTCAGCTCGACCCCCACTCGCGCGTCCAGCCCGCCGGCCTCGTCGACGAAGTCCACGGTCACCGCGTGTTCGAGGTCGACGTGGAAGGGGTGGTCATACGTCACGTTCGCCCGCGTCACCGGGAACCAGCCCTTCCGCCCGAAGCCCGCGCCCTCGAGCCGGGTGTGGATGAGGATGTTCGTGCACATCGCCGTCCCTCCCGCTCAGCCGAGGTGCTGGTGGAAGAAGCCGATGACCTTCTTCCAGCCGTCGACCGCCTGCTCGGCCCGGTAGGCCGCCGGCCGGTCGTGGTAGAAGAAGCCGTGCCCGGCCCCGGCGTACATGTGGAACTCGTACTGCTTGCCGTGCTGCTTCAGCGCTTCCTCGTGCTGCCGCACCTGCTCGGGCGTCGGCGCGCGGTCCTCTTCGCCGAATAGCCCCAGCAGGGGGCACGACAGCCGCTCCGTGTAGTCGATCGGCGCCACCGGCCGCTTCTCCGTCAGGTCCTCCGGCCGCATCACGACACCGCCGCCCCAGAGGTCCACGCACGCGTCGAACGGCTCGAGGCAGGCCGCGAGGTACGCGTGCCGCCCGCCCGAGCACGTGCCGGTCACGCCCACTTTCCCGTTCGATTGCGGCAGCGCGCGCAGGAAGTCCCGGCAGGCCGCCGCGTCGGCGACCACCTGCGCGTCCGGCACGCCGCCCTCCGCGCGGACCTTCGCCGCCACGTCCTCCGGTGCCCCGGTGCCAGCCCGGCAGTAGAGGTCCGGCGCCGCCACCATGAAACCGTGGTAGGCGAGCTTCCGGCAGGCCTCCTTCGTCCACTCGTCCCAGCCCGGCATGTGGTGCAGCCACACCACCCCCGGGAATGGCCCCGGCCCCAGCGGGCGCACGAAATACACCGAAATCCAGTCGCCCCCGTGCCCGGGAATCTTCGTCACCTCGGCGAGCATGCCCTCGTAGCTGCCGGTATCGGCCATGCGGCCCTCCTTGAACCAGGTTCGGATGTGCGCGCGAGTATACCCGCGCCTACTCCATCTCGCCCCAGTTCCGGCCCTGCTTCAGGTCCACCTTCAGCGGCACCTTCAGCTCGATGCTCGCCGGCATGATGCGCGCCGCCAGCTCCCGGATCGCCTCCACCTCCTCCGCCGGGCACTCGAATATCAGCTCGTCGTGCACCTGGAGGATCATCCGGCTCCGGAAGCCGCGCTCCCGCAGCTCCGCATCCACCCGGATCATCGCCACCTTGATGATGTCCGCCGCCGTCCCCTGGATCGGCATGTTGATCGCTTCCCGCTCCGCCGCCGACCGCACCTGGAAGTTCGAACTCCTGATGGCCGGCAGGTACCGCCGCCGCCCGAACAGCGTCTCTGCGTAGCCGTGCTCCCGCGTGAACGCCAGCGTCTCCTCCTGCCACCGCGCAATCCCCGGGAAGTTCCGGTAGTACGACTGGATGAACGCCTCCGCCTCTTCCCGCGTCATCCCCGTCCGGCTCGCGAGCCCGAACTCGCCCATTCCGTAGGCGATGCCGAAGTTCACCATCTTCGCGGTGTCCCGCATCTGCCGCGTGACCTCGGAGGGGTCCACCCCGTAGACCGTCGCCGCCGTCGCCCGGTGGATGTCCTGGTCGGCGAGGAACGCCTGGATGAGCCCCTCGTCGCCCGTGATGTGCGCCAGGATCCGCAGCTCGATTTGCGAGTAGTCCGCCCCCACGAGCCACGGGTCATCGAACCCGCTCGCGATGAACGCCCGCCGGATCGCCCGGCCCGTGTCCGTCCGCACCGGGATGTTCTGCAGGTTCGGGTTCACCGAGCTCAGCCGGCCCGTCGCCGCCACCGTCTGCTGGAAGTCCGTATGGATCCGGCCATCCTCCGCCACCGCCGCCGGCAGCGCATCGGCGTACGTCGATTTCAGCTTCGTCAGTTCCCGGTACTGGAAGATCAGGTCGATGACCGGCGTCAGCGGCCGCAGCGATTCGAGCGACCGCTGGTCCGTGCTGTACCCCTGCGTCGTCTTCCGCGTCTTCGGCAGGCCGAGCTCGCCGAACAGCACGTCGCTCAGCTGCTTCGGGCTCCCGATGTTGAACTCGTGCCCGACGATGGCGTAAATCTCCCGCTCCGCCTTCGCCGCCTCTTCGCCGAGCTGCCGAGACGCCTCCCGCAGTACCGTCAGGTCGACCGCCATGCCCGCCTTCTCCATCCGGTAGAGCACGGCGATGAGCGGCATCTCCATCTCCGCGAAGAGCGCCCACTGCCCCCGCTCCCGGAGCTGCTCGGCCAGCGGCTCCCGCATCCGCAGGGCGTAATCCGCCTGCTGGCAGGCGTAGGGCAGCACCGTCTCGATGCTCGCCTGTCCCAGCATCGTCGCGGAGCGCCCCGTGCCGGTGAGCGTCTCGAGCGAAATCAGCTCGACGCCCATCCGTTCGTTGACCAGCGCGTTCAGCGTCGACGAGGTCTCGCCGAGCAGGAACGCCGCGATGGCGACGTCGAACCGGTACCCCGCCAGCGTCATCCCGGCGCGGTCGAGCAGGTGAAGCAGGTACTTCGTGCCGTACGCCGTCTTCTCGAGCGCCTCGTCCGCCAGCAGCGGCCCGAGCACCTCGCGCACGTCCTCCAGCCGGGCCTGGGGCGCTTCGTCGTCCATCCGCGGCGCGTGGCCCACCGGCACGTACCACGCCCGGCCCGGCGCGGTTGCGAACGCCAGCCCGAGCAGCATCGGGTGGCTCGAGTCGCCCGTCGTCGTGATGCCCGCCAGCGCGAAGCCGCCTGCCGAGCGCAGCTCCGTCGCCAGTGACTCCAGCTCCTCCCGGCTCGCGGCCGTCCGGTAGGCCGTCTCCACCGAATCCGTGACCGGCACGCCTTTCCGTGCGCCGAGCACCTCGTCCAGCCGCCGCGCCAGCACCCGGAACTCCAGCTCCCGGAAGAGCGCCGCGACCCGCTCCCGGTCGAAATCCCGCACCCGGCACTGCTCGAGGTCGAACTCGAGCGGCACGTCCGTCCGGATGGTCACCAGCTCCTTGTTCCGGAAGGCGATCTCCCGCCCGTCGATGAGCTTCTGCTTCAGCGCGCCGCGGACCAGCTCGATGTTCTCGTAAATCTTCTCCAGCGGCCCGAACTGCCGGATGAGGTCCCCCGCCGTCTTCTCGCCGATGCCCCGGATGCCCTCGATGTTGTCGCTCGTGTCGCCCTTGAGCGCCTTGAAATCGACCATGTACTTCGGGCTGAAGCCCCACCGCTCGGCCGCCTTCGCCTCGTCGTACTCCACCGAATCCCGCTGGAACGGCCGGAACATGAAGAGCTTGATTTTCGGCCCCACCAGCTGCACGAGGTCCGTATCGAGCGTGGCGATGTACGTCTCGATGCCCTGCTTCGCCGCCGCGACCGCGATCGTCCCGGCGACGTCATCGGCTTCGTACCCCGGGACCTCGAAAATCGGGATGCCGAACGCCTCCAGCAGCTCCCGCACTTTGGCCATCTGCCGGAGCAGCTCTGGCGGCGTCTCCCGCCGGGTCGCCTTGTACGCCTCGAGCTCCTCGTGCCGGAACGTCTTCCCGCCCGCATCCCACGCCGCGCAGATGTGCGTCGGCCGCAGCACGTCCAACACCCGGATCAGCGTCTCCGCATAGCCGTGCACCGCGAAGGTCAGCTCCCCCTTCGAGGTCATCAGCGGGTGTTCCGTGTTCGCGAATGCGAAGAACGCGCGGTAGAGGATGCCGTGCGAATCCAGCACGACGAGGCGGGGTTTGCCGTCCGTTCTCCCGGGCACCCGCCCAGTATAGGCCACTGCTGCGGCCCCGGGCCCCTCGCTCCACCCCGCCGCCCCGCTACACTATCCCCGGCCGCAACTGCGGCTGGAGCCCCTGCACATGGATTTCCGCCTCACCCCCGAACAGCAGGCCTTCCAGGCTGAAGTCATCGATTTCATCGAACACGGCCTCCCGGCCGGCTGGGACAAAGAGTTCGACTCCCTCGAAGACCGCCTCGCCATCGAACGCGACATCATGAAGCGGCTCGCCGCGAAGCGTTGGCTCGCCCTCCCCTGGCCGAAGGAGTACGGCGGCCTCGGCGCCTCGCCCATGCAGCAGATGCTCTTCAACGAGCAGATGGCCTATCACGGCGTGCCCGGCACTGTGAACATGGGCGTCGCCTGGGTCGGCCCCGTCGTCATGCTCTATGGCACCGAAGAGCAAAAGGCCCGCTACCTCACCCGCATCGCCGACGGCACCGACCTCTGGTGCACGCTCTACTCCGAGCCCGGTGCCGGCTCCGACCTCGCCGCCATGCAGACCCGCGCTGTCCGCGACGGCGACGACTACATCATCAACGGCCAGAAAATCTGGACCACCTTCGGCCATTACGCCGACTGGGGCTGGCTCGCTGCCCGCACCGACCCCAACGCCCCCAAGCACAAGGGCATCTCCACCTTCGCCGTGAAGATGGACAGCCCCGGCATCACCGTCCGGCCGCTCGTCAACATGGCCGGCACCCACGAGTTCAACGAGGTCTACTTCGAGGACGTCCGCGTCCCCGCCAGCCAGCTCATCGGCGAAGAGAACCGCGGCTGGTACAACGTCGCCGTGGGCCTCGATTTCGAGCGCTCCTCCATCGGCGCCACCTCCAACGCCCGCCGCACGGTCGATGACCTCGTCGCTTACCTGAAGGAGCGCCGCGGCCGAACCCCCGACGCCATCCGCCACCGCATGGCCGAGCACGCGATCGGCGTCCAGCTCCTCCGCAACATGGCCTACTACATCGCCTCCCAGCAGGAGAAAACGGGCATCGCCCCGAACCGTGAGGCCCAGATGGCGAAGCTCTTCGGCGCCGAACTCCAGCAGCGCATCGCCGCCACCGCCGTCCAAATCTTCGGCATGGAAGGGCAGGCGGCCCGCCCCGGCGCGAAAGCCCTCCGCTACCAGTACCTCCTCCTCCGGAGCGTCGCCAATACCATCGAAGGCGGCACCTCCGAAATCCAGCGCACCGTCATCGCCACCCGCGGGCTGGGGCTGCCGCGCGAATGACGCCCGCAGCCGCGCCCCCAATCGCAACGCGCGGCCTCACCAAGCGCTTCGGCCGGCTCACCGCCGTCGATTCCCTCGACCTCGCCGTGGAACGCGGCGAGGTCTTTGGTTTTCTCGGCCCCAACGGCGCCGGCAAAACAACAACCATCCGCCTCCTCCTCGGCTTCCTCAACCCGACGGCTGGTGCCGCTGCTGTCTTCGGGCGTCCCGGCGCAGACCCCGCTATCCGCCGCCGCATCGGCTACCTCCCGGCTGACCTCGCCCTCGACCCCCGCTACACCGCCTGCGACGTCATCGAGTTCTTCGGCGCGCTCCGCGGCGGCTGCGACCGGCAGTTCACCGCCAGCCTCCTTGAACGCTTCGCCCTCGACCCGGCGCGCCCCCTCGGCGACCTCAGCACCGGGAACCGCCGGAAGGTCGGCATCGTGCAGGCGTTCATGCACCGCCCCGACCTGCTCATCCTCGATGGGCCCACCTCCGGCCTCGACCCGCTCCTCCAGCAGGAGTTCCACCGCCTCATCCGCGAAGAAGTGGCCCGCGGCGCCACCGTCTTCCTGTCCTCCCACGTCCTCCCAGAGGTCGAAGCGCTCGCCTCTCGCGTCGGCATCCTGCGCAAAGGCCGCCTCGTCACCCTCGCGTCGATCGACGACCTCCGCCGCAAGGCCCGCCAGCGCATCGACATCTTCACCGCCGGTCCCGTCCCCCGCGGCCTGTTCGAAGCCGTCTCCGGCGTTCGTTCGGTCGCCTACCACGACGGCGGCGTCCAGCTCGTCGTCGAAGGCACCGTGGATGCCGTCATCAAGGCCGCCGCCGCGCTCACGGTCGAACGCATCTACACCCCTGGCCAGGACCTCGAAGACCTTTTCCTCGAGTACTACGACGCGAGCGACGAAACGTGACCATCCTCCGCCGCGCCCTCCGCGACCGCCGCAACGCCCTCCTCTGGTGGATGCTCGGCCTTGCCGTCCTCAACCTCTTCACGCTCGCCTTCTACCCCACCGTTCGGGGCCAGCAAGACTTCGACGAGCTCGTCCAGCAGATGCCCGAGGCCCTCCGCGCCATGTTCGGCATGGAGGACGGCGTGTCGCTCAGCTCCGCCCCCGGCTACCTCTGGGCGCGGCTCTTCTCCTCGCTCCTCACGGTGCTGCTCGTCATCTACGGCATCGCCGGGGGCGCCGGCCTCGTCGGCGGCAGCGAAGAGGATGGGACGCTCGAACTCATCCTCGCCAACCCCGTCTCCCGCGCGGCGGTTGCCTTCCAGCGCTTCCTCGCCCTCCTTGTCCTCCTTGCGGCGCTCACCCTCTTCGCCGCCGTCACGCTCGTCCTCATGGCGCTGCCGTTTTCCGCGCTCGAGGGCGTCGACGCCGGCGGCCTCGGCGTGGCGTTCGCCGGCCTCTTCGGCCTCGCGTCCCTGCACGCCTCGGTCGCGTTCGCCGGCGGCGCCATCGCCGGCCGCCGCGGCCCCGGCCTCGCCGCGGGCACGGTGCTCGCTGCCGGCGGCTTCCTCGCGCAGGGGCTGCTCGCCGCTGCCGGCGCCCCGGCGTGGGTCCGCAACCTCAACCCCTGGCACTGGTACCTGGAGCGGAATCTCCTCGCCTTCGGCCCGCGGTGGGAGGCCGTCGTCCCGGCGCTCGCCCTCGCGGCGCTCCCCGTCGCCGCCGGCATCGCCGTCTTCCGCCGCCGCGACCTCCGCTGAGACCGTCCAGCGGCCGGTACAGGGTTTTCCCTGCTTCCCGATTGTGAAAATTCCGAAAGAATCCCGCCGGATCCCCTGCGCACCCATCCGCCACGTGCCGTCCACCATGGTGTAACGCCCGCGCGGAGGTGCCAGCATGGCCGCATCGAACCAGGACCCGAAGCCCGCCGTCGTCCCCTTCGACGACCGCACCCGCCGCATCTTCGAGCTTCGCGAGCTCATCCGCACCGGCCGCTACTGCCCGGACCCGCGCGAGGTCGCCCGCGCCATCCTCGAGCACGCCCGCACCGCGCCCGCCCTCGACGACGCCCCGGCAGCGCCGGCAGCGGCGTTTGAGCCGTCACGCTTCATCGTCCGCGCCGCCCCTGCGGCCTCTGCGCAGGACCGCGCCCGCGCCGCCTCCTAGCGCCGGTCGAGCCAGCGCCGCTCCCCGCTCCCCGGCGGCGCCGTCGGCAGCTCCCAGTGCGGGTCCGTCTCCGACATCCGCAGTGCGGGGCGGAGGAACCGCATCCGCCCGTAGCCTGTCTCCCGCTCCAGCATCGCCGCCGAGAGGTCGCCTGTGCCCGCCGCGTCAGCGGGATCGAGGTCGTCGCCGAGGTCGAAGTACCACATGCTCGTCCGCGCCAGCGACACCCGCACCAGCCACGACCCGCCCTCCATCGCCCGCCGCCGAAGCGCCATCATCGCTCCAACTGCCCCGAAGTACCCCGTCGTGTAGTCGTTCATCGCCGCCGGCGCCAGCACGGGCGCGCCGTCGCCGCCCTGCCGCACGCAGATGCCCGTCGTCGCCTGCGCGAGCTGCTCCCAGCCCGGCCGCCCGTCCCACGGCCCGCCGAAGCCGAACGCGTTCTCCGCGACATAGATGATGCCGGGCCGCAGCTCCGCCGCCTGCTTCGGCCCGAAGCCTCGCCGCTCCAGCGACCCCCACTGGAACCCCTGCGAAAACACGTCCGCGCCCCGGACCAGCTCGCGGAGGGTCGCCGCCTGCTCCGGGTCCTCGAGGTCGAGGTGCGCCTGCCGCTTCCCGTGGCCGGTGTCCATCTCGAACCGCTCGATGGTCGGCAGGTTCGGGCTCGCGATGTGCAGCACGTCGGCCCCGTGCTCCGCCAGCGTCCGCGCCACCGTCGGCCCGGCCAGCACCCGCGTCAGGTCGAGCACGCGCACGCCCCGCAGCGGCCGGTCCGCCTCAGCGAGCGGCTCCGGCGGCGCGTCACCGATGCGCTCCAGCGTCACCACCGGCTGCGCCGCGAGCACCTGCCCCTGCGGATGTGCGCGCCATTCCTCCCGCGTCCGGCACACGGCCGCGCACAGCCCCTGCGCCGCCAGCGCGTCCTCCAGCTCGAACGCTCCGCGCCGCCGGGTTGCTGCCGCGATCTCCTCCGCCGTCGCGCCTTCGCCGAGCCCCAGCTCCGCGAGGATGCCCGGCCCGTGCGTGAAGCTCCCGTGGAGGTGGATGAACCGCCCGTCGCCGCACGGCCATATCGCCGTCACGTTCGAACCCGCGCGCGGCGGCGGCGCGCCCGCCTGCCCGTTCACCTCCAGCACCATGTAGCTCCGGAGCGACGCCGCGGCATGCCGCACATCCACCGCGATCGCCTGCTTCCGCCCGCCGCGCAGCGCCCACAGCCGCGCCGCTTCCTGTCCGACGAGCGCCAGCGCCACCGCCGCGCCCTCACCGAGGTGGAACGGCGAGGGCAGGACCGGGTCCTCGCCGGTGATCGCGATGTCCAGCGCGGGGTCCAGCTCCAGCCCGCCGCGCGCCGCGAACCACGCCGCCCGGTCGCGGTCCATCAGCGGCCTCCCGCCCGCTTCGCCGCCAGCCGCACCTCGAACCGGCCCCGGTCGACCACGAACCGCTGGTGTGTCCCGTGGCCCACCTGCTCCGCCCCGTCGTGCGCCGTCCACTCGAAGTCGAACCGCCGCCCGTCGACCGCGACGAGCCGCACCTCCGCCGTCACCTCCATCCCCTCAGGCGTCGCCGCCGTGTGGTTGATCACGATCTGCGCCCCGACCGTCATCTGCCCCTCGTCGAGGTGCTGCGCCATCCACTCCGCCGCCGTTTTCTCCACCAGCGCGCCCAGCGCCGGCGTCGAAAACACGTCCGGCGTCCCCGCCACGATCCGGCTCGCGAAATGCTCCGGTGCGCACCGCACCGAACCGCGCGCCACCGCGCCGACCTGCATCGCTTCGATGCCCATCTGCCAGTCCCCCGGTTCCGAACTGCCGCCGCATCATACCGGACCCGCCGCCGTCGACAGCCTCACCTCGCACGCGGGACAATAGTGGTGTCCAGCAGGCCGGGCAGCCGCTCCCCGCCCCGCGCGGGGAGAGGAAAGTCCGGACTCCACCGGGCAGGGTGCCAGGTAACGCCTGGGCGGCGCGAGCCGACGGAAAGTGCAACAGAAACATACCGCCGCCAGCCCGCGGCACCGGGCCGGCGGTAAGGGTGAAATGGTGCGGTAAGAGCGCACCGGCGTCCCGGTAACGGGGCGGCCGTGCAAACCCCACCCGGAGCAAGGCCGAATAGGGGAGGAGGGTGCCCGGCCCGTCATCACTCCCGGGTTGGCCGCTAGAGCGCGGCAGCGATGCCGCGCCCAGAGAGATGGCTGCCGCCCCGCTCCGGCGGGGTACAGAATCCGGCTTACAGGCCTGCTGGACCCACCCCCGGCGCACGCCGCCCAACACTCGTTCCATACCCCCTCCGGGTATGCTACGATCGTCGCAACAGCACGAACTTTCCCGACGGAGTGCACCCGATGCCTGCCGCAACCGTCATCGAAGTCACCGACGCCACCTTCGCGAACGAGGTGCTCGAGCGCTCGAAAACCCTCCCCGTCGTCGTCGACTTCTGGGCCCCCTGGTGCGGCCCCTGCCGCATGCTCGGTCCCGTCATCGAAAAGGTCGCCGCCGAGAACGAAGGCCGCGTCGTCCTCGCAAAGCTCAACACCGACGAAAACCCCCGCACCGCGATGCAGTACCGCATCCAGGGCATCCCGGCCGTCAAGGCTTTCAAGGACGGCAAGGTCATCGCCGAGTTCGCCGGCGCGGTACGGCGAAGCCGCAGGTCCGCGCCGTTCTTCCAGCCGGTGCTCGGCGCCGCACCGGCCGAGCGCGGCGCTTCCGCGAGGCCGAGCGACCTCCGCCGCACGGGCGACGCCGCAACGGCGCCGAGCAGCGACTACCGCGCGAGGTCCTCCGAACCAAGTCCCGGGCAACGACGCCGGCGCCGTCGTCGGGCTGGCGCCGCATCCTCCTCGCCCGCGGGGCCCGCGACGGCAGCCGCCGAGGAGCTGCTCGACCGCGCACCCACCGACCGCCGCGCCAAGGCGCATGAAGCACCGCATCTTCCTGGATGAGCTTCCGCCAGAAGCGGCACGCCGGCGAGGACCTCGAGGGCGAAGCCCGCGCGCAACCCCCGCGATCCCTCGCGCGCGCTACCGCTGGGGGGTCATGCTCGCCGCCCAGGAGAAGTACGAGCAGGCGCTGGATGAGCTCCTCGAATCCGTCCGCCTCGACCGGACCTTCGCCGACGGCGCTGCCCGCAAGGCGATGCTTGCCATCTTCGACATCCTCGGGCTCGACTCCCCGGTCACCCGCGAGTACCAGCGCCGGCTCTCGAACATCCTCTTCTGAGCCGCGCCCGCGCCCATCGCCCGTACCCCGGTCCCGGGAGATAATCGCGCCAACATAACCCTCCCGGGACCGCCCCATGATCATCCACATGGCCGAAGGCGCCACCATCGAGCAGGTGGAGCGCGTCATCAACCGCATCACGCAGGACTACGGCCTCCGCTGCGAAACCATCGTCTCCAGCACCACCGTCATCGGCGTCAAAGGCGTCGCCTCCGTCGTCGATGAAGGCCGCATCCTCGAACTCCCCGGCGTCGACCGCGTCATCCGCATCACCGAGAAGTACAAGGACGCCTCGCGCACCTTCCACCCCGAGGACACCATCGTCTGGATCGACGGCCGCGTCCCGGTCGGCGGCCCCCATCTCACCTTCTTCGGCGGTCCCTGCGCTATCGAATCCGAGCAGCAGGCGCTCGAATCCGCCCGCATCGCCAAGGCCGCCGGCGTCGACGTCCTCCGCGCCTTCGTCGATAAGTCCCGCACCAGTCCCTACGACTACCGCGGCCTCGATATCAAAAAAGGGCTCGAAATCGCCGCCGCCATGAAGGCCGAGACCGGCCTCCCCACCGTCTCCGAACTCATCGACCTCCGCCACCTCGACCTCTTCCTCGAATACGGCATCGACGTCATCCAGATCGGCGCCCGGAGCGCCCAGTACTCCCCCCTCCTCGAAGAGCTCTCGAAGGTCGACAAGCCCGTCATCCTCAAGCACGGCTTCGGCAACGACATGAACGAGTGGCTCTGTGCCGCGGCCTACATCATGTCCGGCATCGACCGCGAACGCCGCTCCGTCTCCGAGGGCAACCGGAACGTCATCCTCTGCTACCGCGGCATCAAGAGCTTCGAAACCGAAACCCGTTTCGCCGCCGACGTCGGCATGATCCCCATCGTCCGCCTCAAATCTCACCTGCCCCTCATCGCCGACCCCTCCCATTCCTCCGGCGACCGCAAACTCGTCGAGCGCGTGACCTACGGCTTCGTCGCCGCCGGCGTCCAGGGCATCGAGTTCGATATCCATTCGAACCCGGCCGAGGCCCTCTGCGACGGCAAACAGGCCGTCAACCACGAAGCGGCCCGCATCATCGAAAACGCCCGCCGCATCCACGCCCTCCTCGCCGGCGTCGGCATCGAATCCGGCAGCTCCGTCGCTGCTGCCGCGAAATAGCCGCCGGGGAAGCCCACACGCCCGCGATGGCGTAGCATTCGCTCGCACATCCGCTTCCTCGGAGGAACACCCATGGCAGTCCGTCTCGATGGCCAGGTCGTCCTGGTCACCGGCGCTGGCCGCGGCCTCGGCCGCGCCTACGCCATCGACCTCGCGAAGCACGGCGCGAAGGTGATTGTCAACGACTTCGGCGGCTCCGTCTCCGGCGAGGGCCACGACGACACCCCCGCCCAGCAGGTCGTCAACGAAATCAAGGCCCTCGGCGGCGAAGCTATCGCCGACGGCGGCGACGTCGGCAGCTTCGAAGACTGCTACAAGATGGTGAAGCTCGCCATCGACACCTGGGGCCGCCTCGATGCCGTTGTCGCCAACGCCGGCATCCTCCGCGACGTCACCATCCACAACATGAGCGAGCAGGACTGGGACAGCGTCATCCGCGTCCACCTCAAGCAGTGCTACAACCTCGCCCACCACGCCTGGCCCGTCTTCCGCCAGCAGTCCTACGGCCGCTTCGTCATGGCCACCAGCACCTCCGGCCTCATCGGCAACTTCGGCCAGGCGAACTACGGCGCCGCGAAGGCCGGCATGTACGGCCTCATGAACGTCCTCAAGCTCGAGGGCGAGAAGTACAACATCAACGTCAACCTGATCGCCCCCGCCGCCCAGACCCGTATGACCGCCAACCTCATGGGCCGCGACCCCAACGACCCCGAGCGCGCCGTCGTCATGGCCCCTGAGCACGTCGCCCCCGCCGTCACCTACCTCTGCTCCCCGCAGTGCGAAGAGAGCGGCATCTGCATCGCCGCCTCGGGCGGCCGCTACTCCCGCATCGCCATCGTCGCCAACCGCGGCGTCAGCTACGACCCCCACGAGTTCAAGGATGCCGACTGGTTCGCCGAGAACTGGGGCAAGATCACCGACCTCTCCGACGCGTACGTGCCGTGGTCCTTCCGCGAGACCCGCGAGGAACACTACGCCGCGAAGAAGGCTGCCAGCCAGGGCTGATTCGCCGCCCCGGCACCGCAGCGGGCCGGCCCGGGTGCTCCCCGGCCGGCCCGTTTTCGCGTCGAACCGCGCTGGAAACCGTCCCGCGATCGGCGTACCGTCCCCGGCATCACACCGCCCGGAGGCCGCCATGGACGCCGCCCTCGCTGCGCTGCTCCTCCAGCAATCGCCCGACGCCGTCATCTTCGCCGGCACCGACGGGGTCATCCAGGTCTGGAACCCCGCCGCCGAGGCGCTCTTCGGCTACGCCGCCGCCGAGGCTATCGGCAGCGACCTCAACATCATCATCCCCGAGCAGTTCCAGGACGCGCACTGGAAGGGCTACGACCGCGCCCTCGCCGCCGGCGAAACGAAGTACCGCGGCCACGCCCTCGCGACCCGCGCCCGCCACCGCGACGGCCGTGAGTTCTACATCGAAATGACCTTCGCCATCGTGAAAGACGAGGCCGGGACCGTCCTCGGCGCGCTCGCCCACTGCCGCGACATCACCGAACGCTTCGAACGCGACCGCCAGCAGCGCCGCCGGCTGCGCGACCTCGAAGCCGAACTCGAACAGCTCCGCCGGGGCAGCGGCGCTACGCCGTGAGCCGCGCCCGCACTGCCGAGAGCGTCGAATCGCTCACCCCGATCGCCCGCGCGTACCCTTCCGCCGACCCGAACCGCTCCCGCAGGTGGCGCAGCGTCGCCTCCATGTCCTCCCGCGGGGCGGCGAGCAGCGCGGCCGCGCGCTCCTCGTCGTAACCACGCTCCCGCATCTGCGGCAGCCACTGGTCCTTGAGCGGCGCGAGCAGCAGCTCCGTCACGGTGTAGTCCTCGATGATCGTCGCGTCATCGACCCCGGCGAGCTCCAGCAGCAGCGCCGCTGCGACACCGGTCCGGTCCTTTCCCGCCGCGCAGTGGAAGAGCACCCGCCCCTCGGCCTCCGCCAGCGTCTCGAACAGTGTCCGGTACGCGGCGGTGCCCATCTCCAGGAACATCGCGTAGACCGCCGCGAAGCCCGGGAACTCGTTCGCCAGCCCGACCGGCGAAGCGTCGTGCTGGAAGACCGGGGCATGCACCACCCGGATGCCGTACCGCCGCGTGTCCGGCGTCACGTCCCGCTCCCGCTCCACGTCCGAGCGGAAATCGACGATCGTCAGCACGTCCTGCTCGCGGAGCTGCTCGAGCCCCCGCTCCGTCAGGCGGTGCAGGCTCGCCGAGCGAATCGTGACGTCCGTCGTCACGGTCCCGCTCATGGTGCGGTAGCCGCCCAGGTGGCGCACGTTGTGCGCGACTTCGAGCCGAAGCTCCCGGCTGAGGGTAGACGTTTCCATACTTCCACCGTGCCACGCCCGCGTGAAACGTTCATTAACGGCGCGAGAAATGTTTCTGCGTCCGCCCCCGCGTATCCTCTCCCGCGCGAGACCCCGCGCCCGGAGTTCGTCCCGTGATCACCCGCGACCGCATCGTGCAGACGTTCCTCGATCTCGTCGCCATCGATTCCCCGTCCGGCGACGAGGACCGCATCGCCGCCGAGCTCGAACACCGCCTCCGTGCTCTCGGCCTCCAGGCCGTGCAGGACGCCGCCGGCAACGTCCTCGCCCGCCTGGAGGGCACCGGCGAGCCGGTCCTCCTCTCCGCCCACATGGATACCGTCGAGCCGGGCCGCGGCATCACCCCCCGCTGGGATGGCCCGGATATCATCCGCAGCGACGGCTCCACCATCCTCGGCGCCGACAACAAGGCCGGCTGCGCCGTCATCCTCGAAGTCCTCCAGTCGCTCATCGAAGACGGCGGGCCGCACCGCCCGGTCGAAGTCGCCATCAGCCGCGGCGAGGAAGTCGGCCTGGTCGGCGCTGCCAACATGGACTACTCTCGCATCACCGCGCGCGTCGCCATCGTCATCGACAGCGGCGGCCCGCCATCCAGCATCCAGGGCCAGGCGCCCTACCACTACACCTACGACATCGAAGTCCACGGCCGGAGCGCCCATGCCGGCCTCGAACCCGAAAAAGGCATCCCCGCCATCACCATCGCCGCCGAGGTGGTCGCCGGTCTTCCCCAGGGCCGCCTCGACAGCGAGACCACCGGCAACGTCGGCATCATCCGCGGCGGCCTCGTCCGCAACGCCGTGCCCGACTACTGCCTCGTCCAGGGCGAATTCCGCTCCATGGTCGAAGAAAAGGCCGAGACACTCGCCCGCAACGCCCGCCGCCATATCGATCTCGTCCGCGAGCGGCACCCGGGCGCCCGCATCGACGCCCGCCTCGGGATGGCCTACCCGGGCTACCGGCTCGAACCCGGCGACCCCGCCGTCGACCTTCTCTTTCCCGTCCTCCGCTCGCTCGGCTTCGAACCGAATCCCCACCCTGTCGGCGGCGGCACCGATGGCAACGTCTTCCGCGGCCGCGGCATCAGCGCCGTCGTCATCGGCCGCGGCGGGTACAACCAGCACACGAAGGACGAATATCTCGTCATCCCCGAGATGCTCGACTGCGCTCGCGTCGTCGAAGCCGCGGCCCGGTCCGGCGCGGGCTGACGCTCAGGCCGCCCCGAGCGTGATGGCGCGCGCCGGCAGGCTGCCGAGCCCGGGGGGCGCCGGCTGCGGCCTGCCCGCAGTGCCGGCCCCGAGCGCTGGCGCCACCGCCATCGCCAGCGCCTCCAGCCGCTCCAGCTCACCCCGGTAGAACGGCACGTTCGTGCACCGGAACGCCGCCGCGATATCCGTCCCGCCTAGCGGCGCCAGCGCCACCCACGCCGCGCGCGTCTCGGCCGCGAACGCCGCCGGCGCCCAGCCCTCGCCCGCGGGGAACGCCGCCGCGACCCCCTGCGCCAGCACCCACCGGCCCGCGAACGGCTCGCGCGGGCCGATGACCGCCGTCGCCGGCAGCCCGGCTACCGGCACGAACCCGCCCGTATCGATGCATCGCAGCACCGCAGCGCGGTCGGCCCGCATCACGCGAATGATGCCGCTCACCGTGCGCGCCGCCGCATCGACCCGCGTCGGGGCACCGGTCGCCGCCGCAACTGCCCGCCCCATCTCCACCGCCGGGTCCGCGACCGGCGCATCGAACGTCCGCACGCTCACCTCCGGCCAGAACCCCCCAATCGCTGCGCCGATGTCTTCGGCGGTCGCCGCCTCCAGCAGCAGGTCGTCGACCACGAGCTCGCCCTCGTGCGACACGACGTCGAGCCGGACGATATCGACCCGGTGCGCCGCGAGCGCGGTCGTGACCGCCGAGAGCGCCCCCGGCCGGTCGGGCATCGTGATGCGGATGGAGCGGACGACTGCCATATCCCGAGGATGCCAGCCGCCCGTTGCCGCCGCATTTCGAGCGCATTTCGCCCGTGTTGCGCCGCCTCAGCGCAGCGTCTCGCGTTCGAACGTGCCATTCGCGAGCTCGCTGAGCCGCCGGGCGAGCGCCCCGCTTCCCTTCCGCACCGGCTCGAACCGCCACGCGAACGCCTCCTCGAACACCTCCGCCGTCGCCCGCGGCACCGCGCCCTCGCGCGCCATGATCCACGCCCCGGCCAGCAGCCGCAGGTGGTAGATCGTCGAGCCCCGGTAGGTCTTCGCGTCCAGCTCCTCGACCATCGCCGCGAACTCGCCCGCCACCCGCTCGGCCAGTGCTGCCGCCGGCAGCTTCACCAGCGGGTCCCGGTCGACGACCCGCCCGAACGAGGTCATCAGGTTGCCGTAAATCTCATCCGTGATGCGCGGCCGGCGCCGAAACCATCCCATGTCGCCACACCTCGTAGACGATGCCCAGGTGGGCCGTCGCGATGACCGCGGCCTCGAACCCACCCTCTGCCAGCAACTCCGCGATCGCGCCCGCATCCCGCCCACCGTCGAACCCGGCCGGGGCGTTGAGCAGCGCGAACAGCCGCGCGCCGGCCGGCACGCCTTTCCGCCCGCCCTCCGGGTGGAGCAGCACCGCCGCCATCGCCTCGGCCGTCAGCGGCTGCCCGGGCCGCAGGCCGCACAGCCGCGCGGCCACCTCCGGCCGGTGCACCCAGCGCTCGTCCAGCGGCTTCCCGAGCGCCTGCAGCCCCGCGCACACCACCACGTGCGTCGCCGCGCCCGGGATGACCGGCTCGTGTGCCGCCGGCGCCTTGAACGGCCGGTGCGCCGACCCATCCGCCTCCACGAGCACCAGCCGCCCGGGCCCCCGCAGCCCGTCGATGGCCACCGGCGCGAAGCCCAGCAGGCGCCCGCGGTCGCCTTCGCCGCTGACCAGCGTGACCGCGCCGTCGGCAGCCAGCGCCGCCGCGCACCGCGCGCGCAGCCCGGCCGCATCCGTCACGGCGATCGGCGGCATCGGCAGCCCCGCCGGCCGCGTAAACTTCACCGTCGTCGTCACCGCCGCCGGGATGCGGCGCTCCTCCGCCTCGAGCGAAAGCCGGAACACGAGGCTCGTCTTGCCCCCGCCGCCGACGGCGGCCACCATGGACCCGGGGCCAGCGCCGAATGCCTCCAGCAGCGACATCCCTCCCATCCTACGGTCTCCAGTGAGCCGCGGCATCGAGGCGGTCATCCTCGCCGGCGGCCGCAGCACACGCTTCGGCCGCGACAAAGCCTCGGCCCCGCTCCGCGGCCGCCCGCTCCTCCAGTGGGTCGCGGGTTCGGTCGCCCCCGCTGCCGACCGCATCGTCATCGTCCGCGCCCCGGGCCAGCCGCTGCCGGCCATCGACGTTCCCCTGCCGGTCGAAGTCGTCGAAGACGAGCTGCCCGGCCTCGGCCCGCTCGCGGGCCTCGCCGCCGGGTTCGCCGCCGTCGAGTCGGACCTCGCCTTCGCCTGCTCCTGCGACGCCCCGCTCATCGCCCCCGCGCTGGTCGCCCGCCTCGCCGCCATCGCCCGCGAAACCGCCGCCGATGTCGTCCGGCCGCTGGTCGGCGGCTTTCCCCAGCCGCTCGTTGCGGTGTACCGCCCGGCGGCCTGCCTCTCAGCCTTCCGCCGCGCGCTCGAGACCGGCGCCGGCGGCCTCCGCATCGTCGCCGCCTGCGAAGGCCTCCGCGTCATCGAACCGGGCGAAGCCGACCTGCGCCCCTTCGACCCGGGCCTCCGCAGCTTCCTCAACGCCAACACCCCTGAGCGCCTCGCCGAGATCGACCGCCTGCTGGGGTGACCGGGCGGGCCATGCCAGCCCGCTTACCCTCGGTTGACACGCCTGGGGGGCACCCTATGATCGAGCCAGAGGCCCGGCACCCTCGAAGTTCCGGGCGCACTGCCTCCTCGGCAGTGTCCGGGATCGGGCTCGCGCCGCGGGGCGCCGCCCCTCCATCGGCTCCCGGCCTCCGCCGGTAACCAACTCGGAGTGGGACACCAGTGACGACACTCGAACGGCCTCGCACGGTTGGCGAACTGCGCGCCTCCGGCTACCGCGTCCTCCCCGTCCGCGAGGAGATGCGCAAGAACCTCATCGCCAAGATCCGCAGCGGCGAACCCCTCTTCCCCGGCATCTACGGCTACGAAGAGACCGTCATCCCCCATATCGTCAACGCCATCCTCGCCGGCCAGGACATCATCTTCCTCGGCGAGCGCGGCCAGGCGAAATCCCGCATCATCCGCTCCCTCGTCTCCCTCCTCGACGACGAAATCCCCATCCTCGCCGGCTGTGAAATCCCCGAAAACCCCTTCGAACCCATCACCCAGGCCGGGCGCGACATCCTCGCCGAGAAGGGCGACGACGCGGAGCTCGAGTGGCTCCCGCGCGACAAGCGCTACGGCGAAAAGCTCGCCACCCCCGATATCACCATCGCCGACCTCATCGGCGAGGTCGACCCCATCAAAGTCGCCGAAGGCCGCTACCTGAGCGACGAGCTCACGATCCACTACGGGCTCATCCCCCGCACCAACCGCGGCATCTTCTGCATCAACGAGCTGCCCGACCTCGCCGAGCGCATCCAGGTCGGTCTCCTCAACATCATGGAAGAGCGCGACGTGCAGATTCGCGGCTACCGCATCCGCCTGCCGCTCGATGTCTTCATCGTCGCCTCCGCCAACCCCGAGGACTACACCAACCGCGGCCGCATCATCACCCCGCTCAAAGACCGCTACGGCGCGCAGGTCCGCACCCACTACCCGACGCGCATCGAGTACGAAATCGACATCATGGAAGCGGAGCACCACCCGGTGCCGGCCGACTTCGACGTCGCCGTCCCGCAGTACATGAAGGAGATCATCGCCGAGATCAGCCGCCTCGCGCGCCGCAGCCCGGATATCAACCAGCGCTCCGGCGTCAGTGTCCGCGCCTCCATCGCCAACTACGAATCCATGCTCGCCAACGCGCTGCGCCGCGCCATCGTCACCGGCGAAGACCGCGTCGTCCCGCGCGTCAGCGACCTCCCCTACGTCGTCCCCGCCCTTTCCGGCAAGGTCGAATTCGAAACCGTCGAGGACGGCCGCGAAGACCAGATCATCGAGAAGCTCATCCAGGGCGCCGTCGTCGCCGTCTTCAACCGCTCCTTCAACCTCGGCGAACTCGAGCCCGTCGTGAACCGCTTCAAGGCCGGCGTCGCCGTCGAAGTCGGCGATATGGTCCCGTCCCGCGAGCACGCCGCCATCGCCCGCCAAATCGAAGGCCTCATGCCCGCCATCGACAAGCTCGGCGGCAGCCGCAGCGATGCCGAGACCGCCGCCGCCCTCGAATTCATCCTCGAAGGCCTCCACCTCAACAAGCGGCTCAACAAGGACCGCGTCGGCGGCAAAACCCAGTACCGTGGCTAAGGTGACCGCCACCGACCTCCGCATCCGCGACATCGAACCGGCTGGCCCCCTCTTCGAGGGGGCCATTGCCGTCTACGGCGACGCCTTCGCCGAGCCCCCCTACAGCGACCTCGACCGCGGCCGCGAAGTCCGCGCCCGCATCCGCGACACCCACCGCCACCGCAAAGGCTTCCGCTTCCTCATCGCCGAATCGGAGGGCGCCGTCCTTGGCATGGCCTACGGCTACCGCGGTGAAGACGGCCAGTGGTGGCACGACGCCGTCGCCCGCTGGCTCGGCCCCCGCAAATCCGCCGAATGGCTCAGCGACGCCTACGAAGTGGTCGAAGTTGCCGTCGCCCCGGCCGCGCAGGGCCGCGGCATCGGCACCGCGCTCGTCACCGCGCTGCTCGAAGGCCGCCCGGAGCGCACCGCCGTCCTCAGCACCCGCACCGACAGCCGCGCCCACGAGCTCTACCACCGCCTCGGCTTCGAGTACCTCGCCGAGATGACGTTCACTGCAGGCGGCTGGCCCTTTTACATCATGGGCCGCCGCCTCCGCTGACCGTAATCGCAGCCGGCGCTACCTTTACTCCCAACCCCATGCCCGATGCCGAGACCTTTCGCTGCATCAAATGCCGGAGCACGGTCGAAACCCTCGCCTTCGGCACCACCCAGCGCAACCACTGCAACCAGTGCCTCTGGAGCCGCCACGTCGACAACTTCCCCGGCGACCGCAAGGCCGCCTGCGGCGGCCCGATGGAGCCGCTCGCCGTCTTCGTCGCCCCTGATGGCGAATGGATGCTCATCCACCGCTGCAAATCCTGCGGCGTCCTCCACGAAAACCGCATCGCCGGCGACGACAACCTCATGATCCTCATGGCCATCGCCGCCCGGCCGCTCGCCAATCCACCCGTCCCCCTGGAGTACCTCCCGTGACCCGCAGCCGCGCCCTCGACCTGCTGCTCCAGAATCTCCAGCTCGAACGGCTCGACCGCGACCTCTTCCTCGGCCAGCCGGGGCCCGGCACCGGCCGCCTCTTCGGCGGGCACGTCGCGGCCCAGTCCGTCATGGCCGCTGGCCTCACCCTCGAACCCGGCGCCGGCTTCATCCATTCCCTCCACGCCTACTTCCTCAAGGGCGGCACCCACGACGTCCCCATCCGCTTCGTCGTCGACCGCATCCGCGACGGCCGCACGTTCTCGACCCGCCACGTGGTCGCCTACCAGGGCGGCGAAGCGATCTTCGACCTCTCCGCCTCCTTCGCCCGGCCCGAAGACGGCGTCGCCCACCAGGACGTCATGCCCGGCGCGCCCCCGCCGGACGGCCTCCCCGACTGGGAGGACGTCCGCGGCGAAATCCTCGAAGACGCCGAGCGCCGCCGCCGCTCGCAGCCGATCGAAATCCGCGTCGTCGACCCCGACCTGCCCGGCGAGCGGCTCCCTGCCCGCCGCCGCATATGGATGCGCCCCAACGGCGAGCTCCCGGATGACCCGCTCATCCACGCCGCGGTCCTGACCTACGCCAGCGACCGCACCCTCCTCTCCACCGCTGCCCGGCCCCACGGTCTCACCTGGGGCCGCCGCATGTCGGCGAGCCTCGACCACGCCGTCTGGTTCCACGGCCCCGTCACGTTCAACGATTGGGTGCTCTACGCCAGCGAAAGCCCGGTCGCCCGCCACGCGCGCGGCCTCATCTTCGGCTCGATCTGGACTCCCGGCGGCCTGCGCATCGCCTCCGTCGCGCAGGAGGGCCTCATCCGGATCCCCCGCGACCGCGTCGAAGACGCGCCCGGCCGCTAGAGCGCCAGCGTCGCCGGCTGCTCCAGGATCCCGCGGATCTCCGTGATGAACCGCGCGCCTTCCGCGCCGTCCGTCACCCGATGGTCCGCGCTCAAGGCCACCTTCATCACCTGCCGCACCACGACCTCGCCGTCGCGCACCACCGGCTTCGGCATCACCGAACCGACGCCGAGGATCGCGGCCTGCGGCGGGTTGATGATCCCGATGAGCGTCTCCACCCCGTAGGCGCCCAGGTTCGTGATCGTGAACGTCCCCTCGCCGTACTCCGCCGAGGTCAGCTTCCCGGCCCGCGCCCGTTCGATGAGATCCTTCGTCTCCTGCGCGATGCGGCCCAGCGACTTTGCCTGGCAGTCGAGCACGGCCGGCGCAATCAGCCCCTCATCCAGCGCGATGCCGATGCAGATGTTGATCCGCTCGTGCATCCGCAGGCCCTCTTCGCTGTAGGCAGCGTTGAATTTCGGGTGCCGCTCCAGCGCAATCGCGCACGCCTTCACGATCAGGTCGTTGATCGTGACCTTCTGGCCCTCCGGCAGCCCCGCGTTCAGCTGCGCCCGGAACGCCAGCGCGTCCGTCATGTCGATGTCCAGCGTCAGGTAGTAGTGCGGCTGCGTCTGCTTCGAGAGCGCCATGCGGTGCGCAATCGCCTTTCGCATCTTGCCCAGCTCAGCGACCTCGCCTGCCGCCGCCGCGGGACCCGGTGCGGGCCGGGGCGCCGGAGCTGGCGGGGCGGCAGGCTCCGGCGCCCGCGCCGGCGCTGCGGCCGCGCCCCGTGCCGCAATCGCGGCCTCGACGTCCCGCCGCAGGATGCGGCCGTCCGGCCCCGAACCCTGCAGCCCGCGGATGTCGAGGCCCGCTTCCTTCGCAATCTTCCGCGCCACGGGACTGATCCGGATGCGGCCGTCCTCCGGCTCAGCGGCCGCCGGCGCCGCCGCGGCCGGAGCCGGCTCCGGTTTCCGCGCTTCCGCCTTCACTTCGGGCTCGATCTCCCGCTTCGCTGGCGGCGGGACCGGCTTCCGCTCCACCTCGGGTGCGGCTTCGCTCGGTTCCCCGAGGATGGCGATGACATCGCCGACCGGCACGATGTCGCCCTCGTTCGCGACGAGCTTCAGGATGGTGCCCGATTCGAACGCCTCGAGCTCGACCGTCGCCTTGTCCGTCTCGATCTCCGCGATGACGTCGCCCCGCTTCACCGGGTCGCCGACCTGCTTCAGCCAGCGCACGAGCGTCCCCTCGATCATGTCGGCGCCCATCTGCGGCATCGTCACTTCGATCGTCACCGGCCTACTCCTTGAACATCCCGAGGACCGCTTCCACGACGTCCTCTTCCGACGGCAGCGCGTGGAACTCCAGGTTGCGATTGTAGGGAAGCGGCACATCCTTGCACGCCACCCGCGCCACCGGCGCGTCCAGCCAGTCGAAGGCCCGCTCCATGATTTGCGCCGCCAGTTCGCCGCCGAACCCGCCGAACTTCCACGCATCCTCCACGATTACGGCCCGGTTCGTCTTTTTCACCGACCGGATGACGGTGTCCATATCCAGCGGCCGCAGCGTCCGCAGGTCGATGACCTCCGCGCTGATCTCCTCCTGCTGCTCCAGCAGCTCGGCCGCCCGGGTCGCCTGGTGGACGCTCCCGCTGTAGCCCACGATCGTCACGTCCGTTCCCTCGCGCACGACGTTGGCCACCCCGAATTCGACCAGGAAATCGGGATCGTCCGGCACCTCGCCGCGGAGGCCGTAGTTCGCCGTGTGTTCGATGAAGATGACCGTGTTCTGGTCGCGGAACGCGCGCTTCAGCAGCCCTTTCGCATCGGCCGGTGTCGAGGGGCACACCACCTTGAGCCCCGGGAAGTGCGCATAGAGGCCTTCGAGACTGTGGCTGTGCGTCGCCGCCAGCTGCGAACCGCCCCCGCTCGCCATCCGGATCACCAGCGGCACGTTGATCTGCCCGTTGGACATGTGGAGCAGCTTCGCCGCGTTGTTCACGATCTGGTCGAGCGCCAGGAAGCTGAAGTTGATCGTCATGATTTCGACCATCGGGTGCATGCCGCCCATCGCCGCCCCGATGCCGATGCCCACGATGGCCGATTCCGCGATCGGCGTGTCGCGCACACGCTCTTCGCCGAACTCCTCCAGCAGCCCCTTCGTCACCGCGTACGAGCCGCCGTACAGCCCGATGTCTTCGCCCATCAGGAAGATTCGCTCGTCCCGGAGCATCTCCTCCCGGAGCGCTTCCCGGAGCGCGTCCCGCATCCGCATGATGGCCATCGTCTACTCCTTGTAGAGGTGGTCGAAGAGCGTATCCAGCGCCGGCTGCGGGCTCCGCTCCGAAAACTCCACCGCCTCATCGACCACCGCCGTCGCCCGCGCGTCGATCTCGGCGAAGCCCTGCTCGTCGAGCATGCCGGCCTCCATCATCTGGCGCTTCAGCCGCTCGATGCAGTCGCGCTGCTTCGCTTCCTCGATCTCCTCCTTCAGCCGGTACAGCTCCGGGTCGGCCATCGAGTGTCCGCGGTAGCGGTAGGTCATCGCCTCGATGAAGTACGGCCCCTTGCCCGCCCGCGCGTGCGCCACCGCCTCCCGCGTCGCCGCGTACACCTCCAGCACGTCCATGCCGTCGACCGACACCGCGGGCATGTTGTAGGCCGCCGCCAGCTTGGGGATCTCCGTCGAGAGCGACGCCTTGAACGGCACGCCCATCCCGTACAGGTTGTTCTCGCAGAAGAAAATCGTCGGCGTGTTCCAGAGCACCGCCATGTTGAGCGCCTCGTGGAACTCGCCCTCGCCAACGCTCCCGTCCCCGAAGATGCAGAGCGTGACGAAGTCCTCGCGCTTCATCTGCGCCGCCACCCCGAGCCCCACCGCCAGCGGCAGGTGCGCCGCCACGATGGCATACCCGCCGAGGAACCCTTTCTCCACGTCGTACAGGTGCATCGAGCCGCCGCGGCCGCCTGCGACGCCCGTCGCCTTGCCGTACAGCTCGGCCATCACCCGGTTCGGGTCCAGCCCGCGCGCGAGCGCGTGCCCGTGGTCCCGGTAGTGCGTCAGGATCTTGTCACGGTCCTCGAGGCAGTTGATGGAGCCGACCGCGCACGCCTCCTGCCCGGTGTACAGGTGCAGGAACCCGCGGATCTTCCCCTTCGTGTACAGCTCGCCGCACTTCTCTTCGAAGTGCCGGATGAGCACCATCTGGTAGAGGAACATCCCCAGCCGTTCGGCCCCCAGCTCGCGCATCAGCGCGCTCTGCACCTCGGTCGTCATGCTGTCACGGCTCCTTCCCGCGGCGCAGCCCGCCGCTTCGCGATGTGGATCGCCTCGCCATCGGCCGCGAGCGCGGCCTCCTTCAGCGCCTCCGGCAGCGTGGGGTGCGCGTGCACCGCGAAGCCGACCTCCGCCGACGTCGCTTCCAGCATCGCCACCATCGTCGCCTCGCCGAGCAGGTCGTTGATGTCGTAGCCGACCATGTGGATGCCCAGCACCTGGCCGGTCGCCGCATCCACCACGACCTTCACGAACCCCTCCGTGTGCCCCGCTGCCACCGCCTTCCCGAGCGCCGTCAGCGGGAACCGGCCGGTCTTCACGTCGAACCCCGCCTGCCGAGCGCTCGCCTCGGTGTACCCGATCGAGCCCGCCTGCGGCTGGCAGAACGTCGCCCGCGGCATCTGGACGTAGTCGGGCTCCGGCCGCTGCAGGCCGGCGATCGCCTCCGCCGCCAGCACGCCCTGCTGCGAGGCCACGTGCGCCAGCATCAGCTTCCCCGTCACGTCGCCGACCGCGTACACGCCGGGGACGTTCGTCGCCATCCTGCCGTCGATCTCGATGAACCCGCGCGTCGTGCGCACGCCCGCCGCCTCCAGCCCCAGCCCTTCCGTCCGCGGCGTGAACCCGACCGCCACGAGCACCGTCTCCGCCTCGATCGCCGCCGCGTCGGCTTCCGACCCGGTGCGCACCACCGCGCCAGCGGAGGTCCGTTCGATGCCTGTCACCCGCGTGCCTACCAGGCAGCGGATGCCCCGCGCCTCGAAGCTCCGCTTCAGCAGCCGGCCGACCTCCGGGTCCTCGAGCGGCAGCAGCGTTTCCATCAGCTCGATGAGCGTCACCTCGCTGCCGTAGCTCGCCCAGAGGTGCGCGAACTCCACCCCGATCGGCCCGGCGCCGATGATGACCGCCCGCCGCGGCGCGTCCCGCCGCGCCAGCGCCTCCCGGCTCGTGATGACCGTCTCGCCATCCGGCTCGAGCCCCGGCAGCACCCGCGGCCCGGCGCCCGTCGCGATGATGATGTTCGAAGCACGGTGCTCGGTGCCCCCGGCCGCCAGCGTCCGCGTGCCGGTCAGCCGCGCCTCTGCGGAGATGAGCTCGACGCCGTTGTCGCGCAGCAGCCCCTCGACGCCGCCGACGATCTGGTCGACCACCCGCCGGCTCCGGTCCACCGCTGCGCCGTAATCGAACCGCACCCCCTCGGCGCCCACCAGCCCCCACTGCGCGCCCTCGCGGACCGCGTTCACCACGTCCGCGTTCTTCAGCAGCGCTTTGCTCGGGATGCAGCCCCAGTTGAGGCAGAGCCCGCCGACCCGCTCCTTCTCGAAGACCGCCGTCTTCAGGCCCAGCTGCGCCGCGCGGATCGCTGCCACGTACCCGCCGGGCCCGCCTCCGATGACTGCGACGTCCCACTGAGCCATAGCGTTCTCCTAGACTACCATAGCGAGTATCGAACGGTCTCGGGCGTGGCCGCAGTGAGCCGCCTCTCCACTCTGCCCGAATTCGCCGAAGCCTGTCTATCCGGGAACGTTTACGATTCCTGCGCCGCGCGGCCGCGGAAGACGTCCACCTGCCCCGGCCGCCGCAGCACGTACAGCGCGTGCGTCCGCAGCACCGGCACCGCCGCCAGCGGCCCGTAGAGCCACGGCGCGAACCGCCCGATGCGCCGCGCAATCGGCGGCGCAAGCGTCAGCGTCTTCGTCCGCATCGGGCACCGCGGGAACCACCGCCGCACGTCGTCCTCGAGCACCGGGTGCACGTTCGGGTTCGCCGGGTTCCGCCGCCGCATGTCGTACACGAGGATGAGCCCGCCCGGCCGCGTGATCCGCACCAGCTCCGCCGCGATCCGCTGCGCCACGTCTTCGTCCGGCACCGAGCTGAACAGCGTGAACGCCAGCGCGAGGTCGAACGCCCGGTCCGGCTCCGGAATCCGCTCGGCGCTCCCCTCGTGGACGCGGATGTCGCTCGCGTGTGCCCGGCAGTAGGCGACCGCGCCCGGGTCGAGGTCCTGCCCCGCGACGTTTCCCGGCTTCGCGCCCCACTGCACGAGCATCCGCAGGTTGTACCCCGTCGAACACCCGGCTTCGAACGCCCGCAGCTCCGCGAGCGACTGCCAGCCGACCCGCCGGAACAGGCCCGCGAGGTACCGCTCCCGCTCCTGCACCATCAGCAAATTGCCGGGCTGAAGGATCGACTGTTCCGCCATGCCGCATCGCCAATCTACGCCCCCGGCAGCATCGAGAAAAGGCGGTATCATCGCCCTCGTCATGGCCATCGAACAGGAGTACGTCGACCGTCACCCCGGCTCCCGCGCCCTTTACGAACGCGCCGCCCGGGTCCTCCCCAGCGGCGTCACCCACGACAGCCGCTACCTCCAGCCCTTCCCCATCTACGCCGACCGCGCCGACGGCGCCGCGAAGTGGGACGTCGATGGTCACCGCTACATCGACTACGTCGTCGGGCACGGCGCGCTCCTCCTCGGCCACAACCACCCGGCCGTCACGGCCGCCGCTCAGGCCCAGCTCGCCCGCGGCACCCACTACGGCGCCAGCCACGAGCTCGAAATCGCCTGGGCTGAAGAGGTCGTGCGCCTGGTGCCTGCCGCGGAGGTCGTCCGCTTCACCTCCTCCGGCACCGAAGCGACGCTGATGGCCCTCCGCCTCGCCCGGGCCGCCACCGGCAAGCCCGCCGTCATCAAGTTCGAACGCCACTTCCACGGCTGGCACGATTACGTCGTCCCCGCCTCCAGCTACGCGGGCCGCGTTCCGCCCGGCATCCCGGCCGCCACCCTCGATTCCGTCCTCGTCCTGCCGCCCTCGCTCGACGCCGTCGACCGCGCCCTCGCGGAACGTGACGACATCGGCGCCGTCATCGTCGAAGCGGCCGGCGCTTCGAGCGGTCAAGTGCCGCTGCCCCGCGGCTTCCTCCAGGGCCTCGCCGAGCGCTGCGACCGCGCCGGCGCGGTCTTCATCATGGACGAGGTCGTGACCGGTTTCCGCTGGGCGCCCGGCGGCGTCCAGGAGGTCGAAGGCGTCCGGCCCGACCTCGTCACCCTCGCGAAGATCCTCGCCGGCGGATTCCCCGGCGGCGCCGTCGCCGGCCGCCGCGACCTCCTCGAGTACCTCCAGTTCCCCGGTGCGGGTCCGCGGACGGAGAAGGTCGGCCACCCGGGCACGTTCAACGCCAACCCGCTCTCGGCCGCCGCCGGCACTGCCTGCCTGCGCGAAATCGCCGACGGCGCCCACCAGCAGCGCGCCGCCAGCCTCGCCGCGAGCCTGCGCAGCGGCATGAACGCCGCGCTCTGCGAACTCGGCATCCCGGGCATCGTCTACGGCCAGTCCTCCGCCTTCCGCGTCCACCTCGCCGGTTCCGCGGTGCCCGAAGCCGGCGACGCCGACGGCCGCGACCTCCCGCCCGGCCTCCTCGAAACGCCGATGCCCCCTGAGCGCGCCCGGCTCCTCCAGCTCGCCCTGCTCAACCGCGGCGTCCAGCTCTTCGGCACGGGCGGCATGCTCAGCTCCGCGCACACGGAGGCCGACATCGACGCCACCCTCGAAGCCTGGCGCGGTGCCCTCCTCCAGCTCCGCGACGAGGGACATCTCGAGCCCGCCTGACGGCATAGCGCATCCGAAATCCGCTACACTACGGGCATGCTGCAGTCGGTGCTTTTCTTCCTGATCCTCGGGCTGCCCTTCTTCGTCTACCTCCTCAACGCGTACCTCGCGCAGCGGGAAGCGCGGAAGGGCATGGGCGGCGGCATCGCCGGCGGCATCCCCAAACCGAAACAGGCGAAGCCGCCCCGCGCGCCGCGCCGCGCCCGCGTCCGCCGCGCCCGGGTCGCCAACTGCGGCCGCACCTTCAGCCACTTCGCGCTCGCCCTCGTCGGCTCCTCGGCCTCCTGCCGCTACTGCACCTACATCGAACCGGTCAGCCCCTCCGACCCGCCGGCCCGCGGCGACCCGCTCGATGACACCGAAGCCGCCATCCGCGCCGCCGAGGAGATCATCGACCAGTCCCGCCACTGACCCGGCCGCGACACCGGCGGCCGCCTCCGGCACAATCGCCGCATGCAGTACACCCGCCTCGGCCGCACCGGCCTGCCCGTTTCCCGCCTCTGCCTCGGCACCATGACGTTCGGCTTCCAGTGCGACGAGCCGACCTCGTTCGCCATCATGGACCGCGCCTTCGAAGGCGGCATCACCTTCTTCGATACCGCCGATGTCTACCCCCTCGGCGCGCCGCCCGGCTCGCAGGGCCGCACCGAAGAGATCATCGGGCGCTGGCTCGCCCGCACCGGCAACCGCAGCCGCATCGTCCTCGCCACCAAGTGCTTCGCCCCCGTCGGCCCCTCGCCGTGGGACCGCGGCAACTCCCGCAAACACATCCTCGACGCCGTCGACGCCTCCCTCCGCCGCCTCGGCACCGATCACATCGACCTCTACCAGCTGCACGGCCCCGACCCCGACACGCCCATCGACGAGACCCTCAAGGCCCTCGATGACCTCGTCCGCTGGGGCAAGGTCCGCTACATCGGCTGCTCGAACTTCCTCGCCTACCAGGTCGCCCGCGCCATCGGCCGCAGCGAAGTCCTCGGCGTCGCCCGCTTCGATTCCGTCCAGCCGCGCTACAACCTCCTCTTCCGCGAAATCGAGCGCGAGCTCCTCCCGCTCTGCCGCGAAGAAGGCATCGGCGTCATCCCCTACAACCCGCTCGCCGGCGGCCTGCTCACCGGGAAGCACAGCCCGGCGGCCGGCCCCGAAGAAGGCTCCCGCTTCACCCTCGGCACCGCCGCCCGCATCTACCAGGACCGCTACTGGCACGACCGGATGTTCCAGACGGTCGAAGCGCTCCGCCCCATCGCTGCCGAAGCTGGCATGTCGCTCGCGCAGATGGCGGTCGCCTGGGTGCTCGCCAACCCGGCCGTCACCGCGCCGATCATCGGCGCCAGCCGCCCGGAGCAGCTCGCCGACTCCCTCGCCGCCGCCGAAACGCCGCTCCCCGCCGACCTGAAACAGCGGCTCGACGACCTCACCGCCGAATACCGCCGAGGAGACGCCGTCCGCTGATGGCCGAGCTCGACGACCTCCTCGCCGTCGCCCTCCGCGCCGCCGACATCGCCCGTGATGTCATCATGCCCATCTACGCCGGCCCCTTCGACGTCGAACGGAAGGCCGACCGCACCCCCGTGACCGAAGCCGACCGCCGCGCCGAAATCGCCATGCGCGAGTTCTTCGCCCGCGAAACCCCCGGCTTCGGCGTCCTCGGTGAGGAGTACGGCGAATCGCCCGGCGACGGCCGCCACCGCTGGATCGTCGACCCCATCGACGGCACGAAGTCGTTCATCCACCGCGTCCCGCTCTTCGGCACCCTCGTCGCCCTCGAACAGGACGGCGAGCCGGTCATCGGCGTCATCGCGTGTCACGCCGTCGGCGAAACCGTCGCCGCCGCCCTCGGCCGCGGCGCGCGCCTCAACGGCGAGCCCTGCCGCGTCTCCGCCGTCGACCGCCTCGAGGACGCCACGCTCACCATGACGTCGTTCGCCCGCACCGCGGCCCGCCGGCCGCGCGGCTACGCGGCCCTCGTCGAACGATGCGGGCTCGCCCGCGCCTGGGGCGATTGCTACGGGTATCTCCTCGTCGCCACCGGCCGCGCCGAAGTCATGCTCGACCCCGACATGAGCACCTGGGACGCTGCCGCCCTCCAGCCCATCGTCCGCGAGGCCGGCGGCGGCTTCAGCCAGTGGGACGGCAACCCGCGCCTCGGTGATTCCGCCGTCGCCACCAACGGCCGCCTCCACGCCGAGGTCATCCGCCTGCTCGCCGCCGACCTGCCCTGAGCTCCGCTATCGCCGCCAACGCGAACGCCCGCCGGGATCCCGGCGGGCGTTCGCCGCGCGTTCGGTTCTGGTGCGGAAAGCCCGGCCTCAGGCCTTCCCGATCTTGAACATCTTCGTCCCGCACACCGGGCAGGTGCCCTCGGTGGCGGGCTTCCCGTTCTTCATCGTGATCGCCTTCGGCTCCTTCATCTCGCGCCGTTCCCGGCACTTCAGGCAGTAGGCTTCCAAATGGACCCTCCTTCTCCCGTCGTTCGACGGCACCGGCCAAATTGTGAGAGTGCCTACGCAGCTGCGCAGACCAACCGGCCACCGAGCATGATCACCCTCGACCCTGCACCTGTCAACACGGAAGTGAACCTGAAAGCAACATAACGTCAGATTTCGCGCGATTCCCCGCGAAGAACCTTCACCGGCCGCACCATCCCGGCGCCATCGACGCTCCCCACGCCGAGAAAGCTGCCTGCCGCGTCGTACACCCGCGCCAGCGCTGCGGGCGCCCGGAAGCCGCCGCCGCGGTGCGGGTTCCCCCGCGCAAACGCCCCGGCGCCCGCCGCGCCGAGGATCGCCGCGCTCCACCGGAGCATCCCTTCATCGGCCGGCAGCACCGCGTCCCCGGCCCGACCCGCCGCCGCGAGCCGCTCCAGCGCCTCGAGAGTGTATGCCTCCCCGACCCGGAACGGCCCCGAGCGCGTCCGCCGGAGCGCCGCGAGGTGCGCCCCGCAGCCGATCGCCCGCCCGATGTCCCGCGCCAGCGCCCGGACATACGTGCCCGGCCCGCACCGCACCCGCAGCGTGAGCCGGTCCCGGCCCGCCATCGCGAGCTCCAGGGTGAAGACTTCCACCTCGCGCGGCGCCAGCTCGACCGCCTCCCCCTTTCGCGCGAGCGCATACGCGCGCTGCCCGCCGACCTTCACCGCGCTGTGCGCCGGCGGCACCTGCGCCAGCCGCCCGGTGAACGCGGCGGCGAGCCGCTCGAGGTCGGCCGGGCCGAGGTCCGGCACCGGGGCCCGCCGGGTTTCCTCGCCGTCGGAGTCCGCCGTGTCCGTCTCGATACCGAGCACCACCTCGCCGGTGTACTCCTTTTCGTGCGCGGTGAGATACTCCGCCAGCCGCGTCGCCTGCCCGAGGCAGAGCACGAGCAGCCCCGTCGCGAACGGGTCCAGCGTCCCCGTGTGCCCGATGCGCGGCTGCCCGAACAGCCGGCGCGCCTTCGCCACCACGTCATGGCTCGTCCAGCCCGCCGGCTTGTCGACCAGGACGAGGCCGTCCAGGCCGCTACTCGCCCGCTTCCTCGCCACGCCGCTCCGCCCGCACCTGCTCGATCAGTTCGGCGAGCCGCGCCCCCCGTTCGATCGAGGGGTCGAACCGGAAGACCAGCTCCGGCACGTTCCGCAGCGAGAGCCGGTGCACCAGCTCCCGGTGCAGGAACGGCGCCGAGTGCTGCAGCCCTTCGAGCGCCTCCGCCCGCTCCGACTCCGTCCCGAGGTGGGAGACGTAGACCACCGCCCGCCGAAGATCCGGCGAGACCTGCACCTCCGTGATCGTAACCATGCCGCGGCCGACCCTCGGGTCTTTCACCTCGCGCAGCAGCAGCTCCGAAATCTCGGCGCGCAGCAATTCGCCCACGCGCGTCGTGCGCATCGTCATCGCGCCCTCCGCGGCGTCAGCTCACCCGCTCTTCGTGGTAGAACTCGATGATGTCGCCGACCTGGAACTTGTCGAACCCGGAGATGACGATGCCGCACTCGTAGCCGGTCTGCACTTCGCGGACGTCGTCCTGGAAGCGCTTCAGACCCTCGCAGCGGCCCTTTGCCACCTCCTCCTTGCCCCGGAGCACGCGCGCCAGCGAACCGCGCCGCACCACGCCGTCGGTGACGTAGCTGCCCGCGATCTGCCCGACGCGGCTCGACTTGAATACCGCGCGAACCTCCGCATGGCCGTCGACCACGGTCTGGTACACCGGCTCGAGCATGCCCTGGAGCGCCTTCTCCACGTCCTCGAGCACCTGGTAGATGATGTTGTAGCTCCGGATTTCGATGCCGGCAGCCTCGGCGCGCTTCTTCGCGCTCGGCTCGATGCGCGTGTTGAAGGCGATGATGATGCCGTTCGAGGCCTCGGCGAGCATGACGTCGCTGTCCGTCACCGGCCCGGTCGCCGCGTGGATGATCTTCAGCTTCACTTCCTGCGTGCTCAGCCGCTCCAGCGCGCCCTTGATCGCCTCCGCGCTCCCGCGGACGTCCGTCTTCAGAATGATGATCAGCTCCTTCAGCTTCCCGGCGCTGATCTCGTTGAACAGCGTGTCGAGGTTGACCCGCGCGTGCTGGGTCTGCTCCTGCGCCTCGCGCCGGCGGCGCCGCTCCTCCACGATCTGCCGCGCCAGCTTCTCATCGGCCACCGCGCGCAGCCGCTCGCCGGCCTCCGGCACGTCTTCGAGCCCGAGGATGACCACCGGCGTCGACGGCCCGGCCTCCTTGATCCGCCGGCCGCGGTCGTCCAGCATCGCCCGGACCTTGCCGCTCGTCTCGCCGACCACGACCGCGTCGCCCTGCCGCAGCGTCCCCCGCTGCACGAGCACCGTCGCCACCGGCCCGCGGCTCGGGTCCAGTTCTGCCTCGATGACGACCGCCGATGCCGGCCGGTTCGGGTTCGCCTTGAGCTCGCTGATCTCCGCGACGAGGTTGATCGCCTCGAGGAGGTCGCCAATGCCCTGCCCCGTCGCCGCCGAAACCGGCACGCACACCGTATCGCCGCCGTACTCTTCGACGACGATGTTGTGCTCCGTAAGCTGCTGCTTCACGCGGTCCGGGTTCGCTGCCGGCAGGTCGATCTTGTTGATGGCGACGATGATCGGCACCTCAGCCGCCTTCGCGTGGTTGATCGCTTCAACCGTCTGCGGCATCACGCCGTCGTCCGCCGCCACCACCAGCACCGCGATATCCGTCACCTGCGCGCCGCGCGCCCGCATCGCCGTAAAGGCCGCGTGCCCCGGCGTATCGATGAACGTGATGAGGTGCCCGTCCCGCTCCACCTGGTAGGCGCCGATGTGCTGGGTGATGCCGCCCGCCTCGCCCGCGGCCACCCGCGTCTTCCGGATCGCGTCGAGCAGGCTCGTCTTCCCGTGGTCGACGTGCCCGAGGATGGTCACGACCGGCGGCCGCGGCTTGAGCGATGCCGGGTCGTCCGGCTCCTCTTCCGGCTCCACGAGCGGTGCGCCCGGCTCTGGCGCGGCCGCGGCCTCCGGCTCCGGCTCGAACCCCAGCTCGACCGCGACGATCGCCGCCGTGTCGTAGTCGATCGTCTGGTTCTGATTCGCCATCACCCCGTTCGTCATCAGCCGCTTGATGACTTCCACCGGCGAGACGCGCAGCAGCTCCGCCAGCTCCCGCACCGTCAGGGCGGCCGGGATCGTCACGCGCGATTGGGTCGAACTCTTTGCCGTCATACGCTATCGCCTTCCTTCGCCGGCAACGCCAACCCGAAGGCCCGCAGGGCTTCGATATCGTCCACGGCCGGGGTAATTTTCAGTGCATTCTTTATCGTACCCCCTCGGAGCGCTTTCTCCCAGCACTCACGATAGGGGTGGAGGTAGGCCCCGCGGCCGTTCGCCTTCCCCGTCGGGTCGACCCGCACCCGCCCATCCGGCGTGCGCACGAGCCGCACCAGCTCCCGCTTCCCCTGCTCAGTGCGGCAGGCGATGCACGTCCGCTGCGGCTGCCTCCGTGGCCGAACCCCCGTCGTGATGGCGAACACCTCCCCGCGCTCGCGACCCGCAGCCCGGCATCAGTGAATCCGGCCCGCGTAGTCGATGTCTTCCATGTCGTCGCCCTCGTCGTAGTAGCGGGGCGCGCGCTTGCCCTTCTTCCCCGCCGCCTTCTTCGGCAGCGGCTCGTCTTCCTCTTCCCGCCGCGGCAGGACATCCTCCGCGAACCGGATCGACGACGGCCGCTCCTCCTCGATGATCGTAGCGGGAATCTCGTACTCCTCGTCCTCGTCCTCGCCGTAGTCCTCCGATTCGCGCTCTTCGCCGCGCGGCACCGGGATCGACTCGACGATCGACGCGAACGAGATCTCCTCCTCTTCCTCCACCGGCTCCGGCTCGGGCTGCACACGCGGCTGCTCTGTCACGACCGACGCCGCCGGCTGGGCCGCCGCAGCCTCCTCGGCCGCTGCCGCCACCTGCTCCGCCGCGTGCAGGATGTCGATATCCGGCGCCTCGCCCGGGGCGTACGGCTCGAACGCCATCGGCGTCTCCGGCTCGCCCGCTTCCAGGCGCTCCTTCGCCGATTCGCTCAGCACGGTGATCCGCCAGCCGGTCAGCTTCGCCGCCAGCCGCGCGTTTTGGCCGTCCTTTCCGATCGCCAGCGACATCATCTTGTCGGGGACGACCACCCGCGCCAGCCGCTCCTCCGGGTCGATCTCCACCTCCGTCACCTGCGCCGGGCTCAGCGCGTTCGAAACGAACTTCGCCGGGTCCGGGTCCCACTTGATGACGTCGATCCGCTCGCCGTTCAGTTCGTTGACGATGTTCTGGATGCGCGTGCCGCGCACCCCAACGCACGCCCCGATCGGGTCGATCGCCGGGTTCCGGGCCCACACAGCGATCTTGCTCCGGTGCCCGCCCTCGCGCGCGATGCTCTTGATCTCCACCGTCCCGCTCTTGATCTCCGGCACTTCCATCTCGAACAGCCGCCGCAGCAGGTTCCGGTGCGCCCGGCTCACCACGATCTGCGGACCCTTCGAGGCCTTGTTCACCTCGACGACCAGCACGCGCACCCGCTGCCCCGGCCGCAGGTGCTCGTTCCGCACCTGCTCGCTCGCCGGCAGCACCGCCTCCGTCCCCCGGCCGAGGTCCATGATGATCTGCCGGGCCTCCGCCTTCTGCACCGTCCCGACGATCAGCTCGCCGACCTTCGAGATGTACTCCTCGTAGATGGCGTCCCGCTCCGCCTCGCGCAGCCGCTGCAGCACCACCTGCTTCGCCGTCTGCGCCGCGATCCGGCCCGCGTTCTTCGGGATCTCCTCTTCGAAGTCGAGCACGTCGCCGGGCCGCGCGTCCTTCTTCCAGCGCCGCGCCTCCTCCACGCTCATCTCGACGCGCGGGTCTTCCACCTGCTCGACGACGATCATCTGGCGGTACGCCCGGATCTCGCCGTTCCGCGCATCGATCTTCACGTACATGTTCGGCGCGTCGTCCTCTTCCCTCCGGAAGGCCGAGGTCAGGGCAGCCTCCACCGCCTCGTACACCGTCTCCTGCGGGAGGTTCTTCTCCGCCGCCAGCTGGTTCAGCGCCAACAACAGTTCGTTTTTCATACTCTCAACAAAAAAGTGGGCGCGGGGCCCACTCCCGGATGGAATTGCCGCGTTTCAGCATACCACGTCCGCCCGCCCCGTGATCGTCCGCCCGCACCATCCGCTACCCTGTTCCTATGCCGCGCATCTACCTCGACCACGCCGCGACGACCCCGCCCGACCCGCGCGTCGTCGAAGCGATGCTCCCCTTCTTCACCACCCACTGGGGCAACCCCTCCAGCATCTACCTCGAAGGCCAGCAGGCGCGGCAGGCGCTCGACGCCGCCCGCAAGACCGTCGCCGACCTCCTCGGCGCCTCACCCCGCGAAATCGTCTTCACCTCCGGCGGCACCGAATCCGACAACGCCGCCATCCGCGGCGCTGCCTTCGCCCAGCGCGCACGCGGCCGCGGCAACCACATCGTCACCACCGCCATCGAGCACCACGCCGTCCTCCACACGGTCGAACAGCTCGAGCGCGAAGGCTTCCGCGCCACCTACCTGCCCGTCGACCGCGACGGCGTCGTCTCGCTCGAAGCCCTCGCCGAAGCGGTCGGCCCGGAAACCGTCGTCGTTTCGATCATGACCGCCAACAACGAGGTCGGCACCATCCAGCCCGTCGCCGAGGCCGCCCGCATCGCCCGCGAACGGAACCCCCGCGTCGTCGTCCATACCGACGCCGTCCAGGCCGCCGGCTCGCTCGATATCACCCCTTCCCGCCTCGGCGTCGACCTCCTCAGCCTCGCCGGCCACAAGATCTACGGCCCGAAAGGCGTCGGCTTGCTCTACATCAAGAATCGGACCCCCTGGCAGCCCCTCATCCTCGGCGGCAGCCAGGAGAAAGAGCGCCGCGCCGGCACCGAAAACGTCCCGGGCATCGTCGGCCTCGCCGCCGCCATGCAGCTCGCGTGGCAGGAGCGCGAAGAGTTCAACGCCCGCGTCGGCCGTCTCCGCAACCGGCTCCTCTACGAACTCCCCGAGCGCATCCCCGACACGGTCATCACCGGTCCGGCCGACCCGGAGCGGCGCCTGCCGAATCACTTCTCCTGCTGCTTCCGCAACGTGGAGGGCGAAAGCGTCCTTCTCGCGCTCGATCTCGCCGACATCGCCGCCAGCAGCGGCTCCGCCTGCACGACGGGCTCGCTCGAACCCTCCCACGTGCTCACCGCCATGGGCATCGACCGCGACCTCGCCCATGCCTCCCTCCGCCTCACCCTCGGCCGCCACACCACCGACGCCGAGGTCGAGCGCGTGCTCGACGTCCTCCCCGGCATCGTCCAGAAGCTCCGCGCCCTCGCCGGCGGCTGACCGCCCGGCCGCCCGGCGGAAATCCCGGCGCGCGCGCCGGGAGCTAGTGGATGCCCTGGTGCGCCAGGAAGTCGATGATGTCCTGCACCGTCTTGATGTTCTCGGCGTCCTCGTCGCGGATCTCGAACTCCGCCTGGTCCGCGAACTCCTCCTCGATCGCAATCGTCAGGTCGACGATATCGAGCGAGTCGGCCCGCAGGTCGTCGACGAGGCTTGCCTCCGGCGTCACTTCGTCCGGGCTCACCTTCAGCTGCCGCACCACCACATCGCGGACTCGTTCGAACACTGTTGCCATTGGCGATTGCTCCCCTCTTCGTGCTGTTCGCTGCCGGGTGTCCGCTAGGCTACGTCAGCCCTCGTACTTGCGGAAGATCACCGAGCCGTTCTGGCCCCCGAAGCCGAACCCGTTCGCTGCCGCGGCGCGGATGCGCATCGCCCGCGCCTTCAGCGGCACGTAGTCCAGGTCGCATTCGGGGTCCGGGTTCTCGAGGTTGATCGTGGGCGGCGCCACGTCATGGTACACCGCCAGCGCCGCCGCCAGCGCGCCGACCGCGCCAGCTGCCCCGAGCAGGTGCCCCACCATCGACTTCGGCGAACTCACCGCCAGCCGCCGCGCGTGCTCCCCGTAGGCCAGCTTGATCGCCTTCGTCTCCGCGACGTCGTTCAGCGGCGTCCCTGTCCCATGCGCTGCGATGTAATCCACGTCCTCCGGCGCCATGCCGGCATCCCGGAGCGCCTCCACCATGGCGTCGCACGCGCCCGAGCCGTCCTCCAGCGGGGCCGTGATGTGGTACGCGTCGCAGCTCAGGCCGCCGCCCGCCAGCTCCGCGTAGACGCGTGCCCCCCGCGCCTTCGCCCGCTCCTCCGACTCGATGACCATCACCACGGCGCCTTCGCCGAAGACGAACCCGTCGCGGTCGCGGTCGAACGGCCGGCTCGCCTTCTCCGGCTCGTCGTTCCGGCGGCTCAGGGCCTTCATGTTCGCCAGCGCTGCGATGGGCAGCGGGTGCAGCGCTGCTTCGGTGCCGCCCGCCAGCACCACGTCGCACCGCCCGGAAGCGATGAGCTGCTTCGCCTCGAGGTAGCTGTAGAGGCCGCTCGCGCAGGCCGCCACGCTCGCCATCGCCGGGCCGCGGAGCCCGAGATGCATCGAAACCTGGCACGCGCCCATGTTCGGCGCCATCGTCGGCACGTAGAACGGGCTCACCCGGCCGGGCCCCCCGCTCCTTCAGCACCAGCACCTCTTCCATCGTGTCGATGGCGCCGCCCGCCCCCGTCGCGATCGCCGAACCGGCGCGCCGCCGCTCCTCGTCGGTCAGCGTCAGCCCCGCATCCTCCGCGGCCAGCTTCGCCGCGGCCACCGCGAACTGCGCGAACCGCGACATCCGCCGCGCCTCTTTGGTGTCCATGTACTTCCCGGGCTCGAACCCCTTCACCTCGGTCGCGATCTTCACCGGCATGTCCGCCGTGTCGAACCGCGTGATCGGCCCCGCGCCCGAAACGCCCGCCACGAGATTCTCCCAGAACTCGTGCGCGGTCAGTCCAATCGGCGTGATGGCCCCCACGCCGGTCACCAGTGCTCGCCTCACAGGCATCTCCCCGGTCAGTCGACCTTCCGGAATATCAGGCACGCGTTGTGCCCGCCCAGCCCCACCGAGGTGGTCATCGCCACCCGCACGGGCATCTCCCGCGCGACGTTCGGCACGTAGTCGAGGTCGCACTCCGGGTCGGGCGTCGTGTAGTTGATGGTCGGCGCCACCCTCTGGTCCCGGATCGCCATCACGCAGGCGAGCGCCTCTACTGACCCGCTCGCGCCCATGCAGTGCCCAGTAATCGGCTTCACCGACGAAATCGCCGCCCGGTAGGCCGCCTCGCCCATCACGTCCTTGAAGACGAGCGTCTCCACCCGGTCGTTCAGCGGCGTCCCGCTCCCGTGCGGGTTGATGTAGTCGATCTCCGCCGGGTCGATGCCCGCCTTCCGGATCGCCGCCATCACCGCCCGCTTCAGCCCGCGCCCCGTCTCGTGGAGCGCAATCATGTCGTAGGCATCGTTCGAGGCCCCGTACCCGATGACCTCGCAGTAGATCCGCGCGCCGCGCGCCTTCGCGTGCTCGTACTCCTCGAGCACCATCCCGCACGCGCCTTCCCCGGCCACGAACCCGTCCCGGTTCAGGTCGAACGGCTTCAGCGCCCGCTCCGGGTGCTCGTTGTCGCTCGCCAGCGCCCGCATCGAGCACCACGTCGCGTGGTAAATCGGCAGCAGCACCGCCTCCGAACTGCCGGTGATGACGGCGTCCGCGTCGCCGCGGCGGATCGTCTCGAACGCCTCGCCGATGGCGGCCGCCCCCGTGGCGCAGGCAGCCACCGGCGCGAGGTTCGGCCCCCGCGCGCCCGTCGCGATGGCGATGTGCCCGCTCGCTGCATCCGGGATGAAGTTCGCCACGAGGAACGGCGTGATCCGCCGCGGTCCCTTCTCCTCGAGGATGCGCTGGTGCTCGAGAATCATGTCGGTGCCGCCGGCCCCCGAGCCGAAGATGACGCCCACCATGTCGGCGTTCTCCTCGGTGACTTCGAGGCCGCTGTCGGCCAGCGCATCCAGCGCCGCGCCCACGCCGAACGTCACCGACCGGTTCATGTACCGCTGCTGCTTCGGGTCGACCCGGTTGCCCAGCTCGTACCCCTTCACCTCCGCCTGGATGCGGACCGGGTACGGCTCCGGGTCGAACAGCGTGATCGGCCCGATGCCGCTCCGCCCGGCGAGCATCGCCTGCCAGGTCTCTTCCGCCGTGTGGCCGACCGCCGTCACGGCCCCGACGCCCGTCACCACCACCCGCCGGCTCATCGCGCCGCCGCCTCCACCAGCGCCCACCGCTCGGTCAGCAGCCCCTCGTACTCATCGCTGATCGCCACGCTGTTGACGCTGTAGTCGATCCGCCGAACCAGCTTCGTGAGCACCGAGCCCGGCCCGACCTCGAGGAACATGTCCGCCCCCTCGTCACGCATCCGCTCGATCGTCTTCTGCCACTGCACGCCGTGCGTCAGCTGCTCCTTCAGCTCGTGGCACACCTCCGCGCCGGTGCGCAGCAGGTCCGCGTTCACGTTCCCGACGAGCGGCCGTATCGGGTCCATCACCTTCACCCGGTCGAGCAGCGCGGCCATCCCCTCGCTCGCTTTCGCCATGAGCGGCGAATGCGACCCGATCGAAATCGGCAGGCGGACCACCCGCCGCGCCTTCGCTTTCTCCGCCAGCTCCATCGCCAGCTTCAGCGGCTTCAAGTAGCCCGAGATGACGCTCTGGCCTTCGCAGTTGGCGTTCGCCAGCCCGACGTACCCCTCCTTCGAGGCCTCCGCGCAGATTTCGAGCACCTTCTCCTCGGGCAGCCCGAGGATGGAGGCCATCCCGCCGGGATTCTCCTGCCCGGCTTCCTCCATCAGCCGGCCCCGCGCCTCCACCAGCCGAAGCCCGTCCTCGAACGTCAGCGATTCCGCGGCGACCGCCGCCGTGAACTCGCCCATCGAGTGCCCGGCGAACAGGTACGGCTGGAACGGCCGCCCGATCGCCGCCCAGCGCTCTTTCAGCGCCTCCAGCCACGCGATCGACGTGACGAAGCTCGCCGGCTGCTGGTTCCGCGTCGATTCCAGCTCTTCCGCCGGCCCTTCCCAGCAGAGCTTCGAGAGATTCCGTTCCAGCAGCTCATCGGCGCGCCGGAACACTTCCCGCGCCGCCCGGGAGACTTGCGCCAGCTTTTCGCCCATGCCGACGTGCTGCGACCCCTGCCCGGGGAAGATCAGGGCGAGCCGCGACCACGGCTTCAGTTCCTGGTCCATGCCGAACCATCCCTTCGCGCGCCGGGCCTGCGGGCCCGGCTGGCATGGCAGGATACCAGCACGGCTACCACCGGGCGAAGGTTCGCGCCCGCCGAATCGTCAGAGCAGGCTCCCCGGGTCGACGTCGACAGCCCACCGCTCGCCCAGCCGCACCTCCGCGACGAGCGCCGCCGGCCGCCGCCCCCGCAGCAAAATCTGCCACCGGTGCTCGCCCCGCACCCGCGGGATGAACGGCCGCGTCGGCCCCAGGATGTCCGGCTCCGCCCGCCCGGCCGCGTCGCGCAGCACCCGAAGCTCGCTCGCCACCCGGGTCGCCTCATCGAGCCCCGCCTCGAGGTTGGGGTGCCGGTAGATGAGCCGCACCAGCCGGTTGAACGGCGGGTAGCCCGCCCGCCGCCGGTGCGCGATCTCCGCTTCGTAGAAGCCCCGGTAGTCGTGCGCTGCCGCCGCCACGATCGGCGGCGCCTCTGGCTCGTACGTCTGGATGACGACCTGCCCCGGCCGGTCCCGGCGCCCGGCGCGCCCGGCCACCTGGCTCAGCAGCTGGAACGTCCGCTCGGCCGCCCGGTAGTCGGGCAGGCTCAAGCCCACGTCGGCGTCCACCACGCCGACGGTCGTCAGCTTCGGCAGGTCGAGCCCTTTCGCCAGCAGCTGCGTGCCGACCACGATGTCGATCGCGCCCGCCTCCAGCTCCGCCACCATCCGCGCGTGCGCGTCCCGGCCCCGCGCCGTGTCGCTGTCCCAGCGCGCCACCCGCGCCCCGGCGAACACCGCCCGCGCCTCGGCCTCGACCCGCTGCGTGCCCACCCCGAACGGCCGGTAGCGCAGGCTGTCGCACTTCGGGCAGCGGTCCTCCAGCCGCCGCGTCCGCCCGCAGTGGTGGCAGCGCAGCATCGCGTGGATCGAGGCCTCCTGGTCGAGGCTCATCGCGACTTCGCACGAGGGGCAGAGCGGCAGGTAGCCGCAATCCCGGCAGAGCACGAAGCGCGCCGAGCCCCGCCGGTTCACGAACAGGATCGCCTGCTCCCCCGCAGCCAGCGCCTGCCGCACCGCCTGCCGCAGCGCGCGGCTGAACATGCTCCGGTTGCCGGCCTGCAGCTCCTCCCGCATGTCGACCACCTCCACCTCCGGCAGCGCGCCTTCGGTGAGCCCGCCGCCTGCCGCCGGCGCCACCCGCGCCGCGAGCTCTGCCCGGGCGATCTGCCCCGTCTCTGCCCGGTGGTACGTCACCACGTCCGGCGTCGCGCTGCCGAGCACCACGCGCGCCCCGGTCAATTCGCCGAGCCGCAGCGCCACGTCCCGCGCGTGGTAGCGCGGCACCGGGTCGGCCTGCTTGTAGCTCCACTCGTGCTCCTCGTCCAGCACGATGAGCCCCGGCTCCCGGACAGGCGCGAAGATCGCGCTCCGCGAGCCCAGCACCAGCCGCGTCTCCCCGCGGTGCACCCGGAACCACTGGTCGTAGAGCTCGCCGGTCGAAAGCCGCGAGTGGAACACCGCCAGCTCGTCGCCGAACCGCTCGCCGAACCGCCGAATCGCCTGCGGCGTCAGCGAAATCTCCGGCACGAGCACGATGGCGCCCCGGCCCTCTGCCAGCGTCCGCCGCACGAGCTCGAGGTAGACCTCGGTCTTCCCCGCCCCGGTCACGCCGTGCAGCAGCGTCACCGGCGCCGTCCACGCCGTCTCCGCCGCCGCGGCCTGCTCTGGCGTCAGCACGGGCGGCGGGCTGCTCCCGCCCCGGACCGCGGCCGCGGGGTCGCGCTCCACCCGGCGCTCGTACCGCCGGACCAGCCCCCGCTCCTCCAGCCGCTCGAGGTGCGCGGGCGTCGCGCCGAGCGCCCGCGCCTCGCTCAGCGGGATGTCCCCCGCCTCGCTCAGCCGCGCCAGCAGCCGGCCTTCTACCGACCGCTCCCGCGCCCCGAGCAGCGCCGCCGCCTCCTCCCGCGCCCGCCCGGCCTCCACTGCCAGCGCAACCCGCCGTTCGAACTTCGGCCTGCCCGCCGGCCGCGCCAGCCCCTGCGCCACGGTCAGGTGCCCGCTCTCCTGCAGCCGCTGGAGCGCCGCCAGCGGCACCTGTCCCACCTCCTCGCGCAGCTCGTCGAGCGTCACCTGCCCGTGCTCCGCGAGGTACTGCAGAATCGCGCGGTCCTTCGGGTCCACCGGCAGGAGCGGCGGCACCTCCACCGGCGAGACCATCGTCACCGGCTTCTGCCCGAACCCCGCCGGCAGGAAACACGCCACGCACTCCCAGATTGGCGCGAGGTACTCCTCCGCGATCCACCGCGCCAGGTCCGCCCGCGCCGGGTCCAGCAGCGGCTCCGGGTCCAGCACCGCGCTCACCGGCCGCACGGCCTCGACCTCGCTCTGGTCCGTCACCGCCAGCACGATGCCCTGCACGATGCGCGGCCCGAACGGCACGAAGACCGCCATCCCCGGCTCGACCCGCATCCCCGGTGGCACCGCGTACGTGAACGGCCGCCGCGCCGGCTGCGTCGTGTGGACCGCCACCTCCGCGAAGACCGTCCCCGGCGGCGGCACGAACGCCCCATCGAACCCGGCCGATGCCTCCTCAGCCATGACGCAATGGTACCCGGCCCGGGGCCGGGCTCAGCCGGCCGCTTCCGCCTCGGCCTCCGCGACCCGCCCGGCGGCTGGCACCGGCTCCGCGACCGCCGCGCCGCGCGTCAGCCACAGGAAGGCCGGGATGCCCGCCGCCATGATGGCGCCCCCGAAAAAGAACGCGCCCTCCAGCGCGAACAGCGAGACCACCGCGCCGGAGAGCATCGACCCCGCCACGATGCCGATGCCGTTCGACGCCGAACTGAGCCCGAGCACCGTCCCCATCCCCGCACGCCGCCCCGCCACCACCTGGATCGCGCCCGCCGACACCATCGAAAGGGAGCTCGTCGCCCCCATCGCGAGCAGCACCGCCACCGCAGCCCCATAGTTCGGCACGATGCCGAGGCTGGCCAGCAGCGCCGCATACGCCGCGAGACCGCCGGCCACCAGGACCCGCCGGTCCCGCCGGTCCGCGATGCGGCCGAGAATCGGCTGTGCCAGCCCGCCCGTGATGTCCTGCGTCGCGAACGCGATGCCGATCATGATCGGCGTCGCGCCGATGCCCTGTTCCAGCCGCAGCGCGAGGAAGCTCAGGCTCGCGCCCGCCGCCACCGCCACCATCCCGGCGTGCAGCGTCACCGCCAGCACCACGCGGTCGCTCAACGCCTCCCGGAACGAACGGTCCGTTCGCTCCACCGTGCCCCCGGCGCGCCGCGTCGCCCGCCGCTCCAGCTCGGCCGGGCTGTGCCGGGGCAGCCACATGGTCAGTACCAGCGCCGAGAGCGCCATCATCGCGGCCATCGCGACGAACACCGACCGGAATCCCAGCACCTCGCGCAGCACGCCCGCCACCAGCGGCCCCGTGCCGAACCCGACGATGTCCGCCGTGGCGAACACGCCCAGCCACTTCCCCTCCTGCCCCCGCGGCGTGAGGTCGCCCACGTACGCCCGCGCCACCGAGAAGATGAGGCTCGTCCCCAGCCCAGAGAACGCCCGGAACGCAATCACCTGGTAGAAGCTCTGCGCCGTCAGGTAGCCGAGCGCCGCCACGAGGTAGACCAGCAGCCCCGCGACGATGAACGGCTTCCGCCCGTATCGGTCCGAAAGCCGCCCCGCGAACGGCCCCACGAACGTCTGCACGATGGCGAACACCGAGAACGTCAGCCCAAGCCAGATACCCGTCGCCCCCAGCTCCTCCGCGTACACCGGGAGGAGCGGGCTCACCATCGAAATCCCCATCGTCGCCACGAAGACCGCTACGTAGAGGGCGACGAACGGACGCGATCGCATCCCCACGAGCCTACCCGATCGCTTCCTGAACCGCTCGGTGAGCCTACGCGCAGCCGGGTGCTACACTCGCACGAGCCCCAGTCCCCCGGTCGGCCCGCCCATGAGAAAAATCTTCGACGTCCACATCCACTTCCCGCGCAACTGGGAGAACCCCGACGAAGACCAGGCCCCGATGGTCGACCGCCTCGCCGAGATCGCCGTCCGCGTCGGCATCACGAAGGGCTGCATGCTCACCGGCGGCCGCTTCGGCCCCACCTACGAGCGCGGCATGGAGATCCTCGAGAAGTACCGCGACCTCTTCATCCCGGTCGCCGTCATCGACCCCGAAGAAATCGGCCCCGCCGAGGTCCAGCACCTCTACGACATGGGCTATCGCGGCCTCAAGCTCATCGGCGTCGCCCGCCCCTACGACGAACCCGACTACCTCCCCACGTACGCGAAGGCCGAACAGCTCGGCATGCCCATCCTCTTCCACATGGGCGTCATCGGCGGCGGGCTCGACTACTCCATCACCCACCCGCGCCGCTCGGCGGCGGCTGCCCAGGCCTACCAGCGCATGCTCGCGATGCAGAGCCGCATGCCCCCGCGCAACGTCTCCGCCACCCGCATGTCGCCGCTCCACCTCGATACCATCGCCAACAGGTTCCCGAAGCTGAAAATCATCGGCGCCCACGTCGGCAACCAGGGCAACTACGACTACGCCGCCTCCGTCGCCCGCTGGCGCCATAACGTCTGGTTCGACATGAGCGGCGGCGAAACCATCGAACGCCACCTCGTCGAGCGGAAGCTCCTCGCGGCCAACTCCCAGGGCGAGTTCGGCGTCGAAAAGCTCGTCTGGGGCAGCGATTGCGGCATGGACGAAATCGGCGAGCACATCCGCCGCTTCGATGCCATGTACGAGCAGCTCGGCCTCACCGAGGACGAGCAGGAGCGGCTCTGGTGGCGCAACGCCGCCGAAATCTACGGGCTCGAAGAGCCGGTCTTCGCCGCGGAGTAGCCTCCTGGCCGTGCACTCCATGCCCACGGCGAACGATGGCGGACCGCTGGCCCGCGTCGTCCTCCTCACCCTCGTCGCGGCCGGCGGCCTCGTTGCCTCCGTCACCCTGCGGCCCGAACTCCCGTGGCTGCCGTGGCTCACCGCCGTGCTCGTCGCCTTCGCCACCGACGGCATCGTCCGCCGCCACCCCGGCTGGTCGGGCGGCCCCGTCGATTCGCTCGTCTATACCTTCCTGCCGGCCCTCGGCGTCCTCGGGTCTGCCCTCTTCATCGACCACGCCGTCGAAGGCTACGCCCGCCCCGCGCTCGCCGCGTTCGCGGCCCTCACCGTCGGCGCCGTCGCCTTCGGGGAATACCAGACCGTCGACGTCCGCGCCCGCCTCTACGGCCCGTTCCGCCTCGTCATGGCGGTCGCGACCTACCTCGTCGCCTTCTCCTTCTACGCCGTCCTCTTCACCCGGGACGACCCGCTCCCCGTGGCCTCCGCCGCGGTCGGCGCCGTCAGCATGCTCCTCGCCCTCGAACTCCTCCGCGAAAGCCGCCTGACGGGCCCCAGCTCTTTCCTCGTGTCCATCGCCATCGGCATTTCGCTCGCCGAACTCCGCCTCGCGCTCTACTTCTTCCCGCTCGATGGCCTCCTCGCCGGCGCCCTCCTCATCATCGCCTTCTACCTCGCCACCGGCATCGTCCACCACCTGCTCGACCACGACCTCGAATGGTCCACCGCCGCCGAGTACGCCGTCGTCACCATCGTCGCCTCGGCAGCGGTCATCTTCGCCCGCGCCTTCGCCTGACCTTACGCGGCCGACTGGCCGGGGCCGTGCGCCGCCGCCGCCGGCCACCCGGCGACGAGCTGCATCCGCTGGATGCCGTGCGACCGCGCCATGTGCCACTCGAGCCACTTCCGCTCAGCGGCCCCGGCAGCGACGAACCGCGCCATGCATACCGGGCACTTCGTCATTGCTTCGCTCCTTTCTCTGCATAAGTATCGTCCGCTCCGTATGAACGAACCGATCAGGGTGAACCCGTCATCACCGTCCGGCATGCCCCCGAACCGCGCCTTGCCCGCTGCCCCGGATTCGGGTCAACTTTCGCCGTGGCCGCCCTCACCATCTGCTCCTGGAACGTGAACGGCATCCGCTCCGCCCTCAAAGGCGGCCACCTCCAGGCGTGGCTCCAAACCACCGCGCCGGATATCGCCGGCTTCCAGGAAGTGAAGGCAACGCCCGACCAGCTCGACGGCGAGCCCTGGACCGACCTCGGCTACCGGTCGTGGTGGCACCCGGCCCAGCGGGCCGGCTACAGCGGGGCGCTCCTGCTCTCCAAACCCGAGCCGCTCGAAGTCCGTCTCGGGCTCGGCATCGAACGCTTCGATATCGAAGGGCGGGTCATCCAGGCCGACTACCCGGAGTTCACCCTCCTCACATCCTACTACCCCAACGCCGGCCGCGGCGAGGACCGCCTCGCCTACAAGTTCGAGTTCTACGAAGCCTTCCTCGCCCACGTCAACCACCTCCGCGGCCAGGGCCGCTCCCTCGTCTTCATGGGCGACTTCAACATCGCCCACACCGAGATGGACGTCGCCCGCCCGCAGGAGGCCCTCAAGGGAACGGGCTTCCTGCCCGAAGAGCGCGCCTGGATCACCCGCATCATCGAGAACGGCTACGTCGATACCTTCCGCGCCCTCCACCCCGACCAGCGCGATGCCTACACCTACTGGGACCCGTGGCGCGACCGCCGCGCCCGCAACGTCGGCTGGCGCATCGACTACGTCTTCGTCTCCGAAGACCTCATGCCGCGCGTCCGCCGCGCCTTCATCCAGCCCGAGGTCATGGGCTCCGACCACTGCCCCGTCGGTATCGAACTCGACCTCTAACTCCCAACTCCGAACTCCCAACTTCCAACTCCCAACTCCCAACTCCCAACTCCCAACTCCCAACTCCTTCCCCTCACCCTCGCGTAAACGTACGATTCGCGGTATGCCCCGCCTCCCCGGCGCCGACACCACGTTCCGCGCCCTCCGCCACCGCAACTACCGCCTCCTCTGGCTCGGCCAGACCGGCCACTCCGCCACCCTCTGGATGGACCAGGTCGCCCGCGCCGTCCTCATCCTCGACCTGACCGATTCCGCGGTCATGCTCTCGCTCGTCATCGCGACCCGGCTCGCACCCATCCTCCTCTTCGGCCTCATCGCCGGCGCCGTTGCCGACCGCTACGACCGAAAACGCATCCTGACCGTCACCCAGTGCACCTCGACCGCCTGCCACCTCTTCATCGGGATCGTTGCCGTCGCCGGCATCGTCGAAGTCTGGCACGTCTTCCTCACCGCCGGCGTCGCCGGCACCGCCATGGCCTTCAACCAGCCCGTCCGCCAGTCGCTCATCCCCCGCACCGTCCCGCCGGAAGATTTGCTGAACGCCGTCGCCCTGAACTCCACCGCGCTCAGCTTCATGCGCATCGGCGGCGGCGCCTTCGCCGGCGCTCTCCTCGTCGTCACCTCGGTCGGCGGCGTCTACCTCATCACCGCCGGCATCTACCTGCTCGTCATCCTCACCACCCTGCTCATGCGCTTCGACGACGGCGCCGGCGCCCGCCGCCGGAAGGATTCGGGCCTCGTCGCCGACCTCGCCGAGGGCTTCCGCTACGTCGCCAGCCAGCCCGTCCTCTTCGTCGTCACCGGCCTCTCGCTCATCCTGTTCATCTTCGGCTTTCCCTACCAGCAGGTCTTCGTCCCGCTCCTCGCGAAGAAGACGCTCGACCTCGGCGATTCGGGCGTCGGCTTCCTCGCCGGCGCGACCGGCGTCGGCGCCTTCGCCGGCTCGCTCTTCGTCGCCTGGAAGTCCGACATCGCGCGCCCCGGCCTCCAGCTCATGATCAACATGCTCGTCTTTGGCGCCGCCCTCGTCGCGATCTCGCTCCAGCAAAACACCTGGCTTACCGCGCTCCTCCTCGCGCTCGCCGGCAGCATGACCGTCACCTACATGGCCTTCACCAACGGCATCCTGCTCTCCAACAGCACCCCGGAGATGCACGGCCGCGTCATGTCGCTCCTCAGCCTCGACCGCGGCCTCATCCCGCTCGGAGCTATCCTCGCAGGCCTCCTCGTGCAGGGGCTCGGCATCCGGCCCGGCCTCTTCACGCTCGGCGCCGCCATCATGGCGATGAGCGGGCTGGTTCTTCTCCTCTTCGGCCGTCGCCTTGCGGAAATCCGTTCCGGCGGCGCGGTCCGCGGCCACGCCCCCGCCCACGGGACGCCCGCCGAAGAGCCGGGCAACAGCCGCTCAGCTCCCGGCCCCCTCCCCTCCGGGCAGTGAGCCTACCTTTGACCCCGCGCCCGCCGCTTCGTATGGTGTAGCGTGGAACGGCGCGCAGACGGAACGCCGCGCCAGCCCGCCCGGGTCGGGGTGTAGCGCAGCCTGGTAGCGCACTTGAATGGGGTTCAAGAGGTCCCGCGTTCGAATCGCGGCACCCCGACCATCCTCCGCTTCCTACCCTCCAGCCGGCCGGAAATACGGCAGCGTGATCTCCTCCGTCACGTCGTCGAAGACCACCTCGAGCCTCATCCCGATCCGCACCGCGTCCGGGTCCACTTCCACCAGCCTCGACGTCATCCGCGGCCCCTCGTCCAGCTCGACCACCGCGATGACGAACGGGACGTCGGCCTCGAAATCCGGCGACGTCGGCCGCCGGGCTACCGTGTAGCTGTACAGCGTCGCCTTGCCCGAGGCCTCCACCCACTCCAGCCGGTTCGAAAGGCAGCGCGGGCAGTGCGACCGCGGGTAGAAGAACACGTGCCCCGCGTCGCACCGCTGGATGAGCAGCCGGTGCTGCCGCGTCCCGTCCCAGAAGGGCTGCGAAATCGGCGTCGGCACCGGCAGCGGCTCGGTCGTCGAACGGTACTTCGGCATCCCGTCATTCCCCCCGGAGAATCAGCGAGACCTGCTCGCTCATCAGCCCGCCGTTGCCGTGCACGAACACGGTGTCGCACCGGCGCAGCTGCCGCTCCCCGGCGCGGCCCGTCATCTGCAGGTACGCCTCCGTGATGTGCGACATCCCGCCGGCCATCCCGGCCTGCCCGAAGCTCAGCTGCCCGCCGTGGGTATTCATCGGGAAATCCCCGCGATACGTCAGGTCGTGCTCCTCCACGAACTTCCCCGCCTCGCCCTTCCCGCAGAAGCCCGTGTCCTCCAGCGTCAGCAGCACCGTAATCGTGTAGCAGTCGTACAGCGACGCGAGGTCGATCTCCGACCGCTTCACGCCCGCCATCGCGAACGCCCGGTCGGCCGCCGCCTTGATCGGCGTCTCTGTGAAGCTCGGGTCGTACGTCACCGAGAGGTGCGTCGTGTTCTCGCCGCCGCCGATGATGTACGCCGGCCGGTGCTTCGCCCGCTTCGCCTTCTCCTTCGAAGTCACCACGATCGCCGCGCCGCCAAAGCACGGCATCACGATTTCCAGCATGTGCAGCGGGTCCACGATGACCGGCGAGTTCAGCACGTCGTCGATGTCGATCGGGTCGCGGAACACGGCCTTCGGGTTCGCCGCCGCGTTGGTCCGCTGGTCCACCGCCACCTTCGCCCGCTGCTCGTCCGTCAGCCCGTATTCGTAGGCGTACCGGTTCGCAATCATCGCGTAGGCGTAGTTCTGGCCAACGGCGCCGAAGGGGTAGTCGAACTCGCCCATCGGGGAGCCCCAGGCGCCCATCCGGAACGTCGGGCCGCCGCCCTTCGGGTTCTTCGGCCGCGGCAGCGTGTGCACGATGCACAGCGCCGTTTCGCACAGCCCCAGCTCGATCGCCATCGCAGCGCGCAGCACCGCGCCCGCCCCCGTCGCGCCGCCGAGGTCCACCACCTCCGAGACGTGCGAGCCGATGCCCAGGTACTCCGTCAGGTGCCCCGGCGCGAACAGCCCGCCCGATTCCGCCACGTGGCCCGTCATCAGCCCATCGACATCGCCGTGGGTGAAGCCCGCATCCTCGAGCGCGAGCCGCGCCAGCTCGGCGTACGCCTCCAGTTCCATCCAGGTCCGGTCCGGCCGCCGCACCGGCGCGAACTCGGCGATGCCGACGATCGCCGCTTCGCCGCGCAAACCTCTCACAGGTCGAACCTCCTTCGTGTTGCAGACGCCGGCCGCATCCTACCCGCTCCCGCGCATCGGCGCGATCCGCGCCGGGCAACAAAAAAGGCCCCATGGTCGGAGCCTTCGGAGAGGTCTGGAGGCGCCAGCCGGATTCGAACCGGCGGTGAAGGTTTTGCAGACCTCTGCCTTACCACTTGGCCATGGCGCCGGCATTCGTTGCGTTTGGTGCCCAGGGTGAGATTTGAACTCACACGCCTGTACGGCACTGCCCCCTCAAGACAGCGTGTCTGCCATTCCACCACCTGGGCAACGCAACCCACATCCTACGAACCCTCCCCGCCATGCGGCAAGCGCCTGAGGGTCGGCGCCAGGGAGGCCTGGCAGGGGTGGCAGGACTCGAACCCGCGACACTCGGTTTTGGAGACCGATGCTCTACCAGCTGAGCTACACCCCTGTCCGCCTTCATCGTAGCAAAGCCGGCCCAATGCGGAATCCCCTCCCCCCGCCTCACGCCGCCCGCGGGTGGCTGCTCAGCCAACCGCACGCCGGGCAGCGCGGCACCCGCGTCACCCGCGGCCGCTCCCCGAACTGGAAGCGCGCCCCGCACCGGTCGCACTCCAGCTTCCGGAACATCTTCCCCTCGGCGAATTTCCCCGCCCACGTCGGCTGCAGCAGCCTGCGCTCCTCCACGGCGATACCCTCCTGTCATCACTATCGTCACGCGCCTTCCACCGGCGCAGCATCGATCGGACATAAGCCGCCGCCCTTCCTATACTTCCGACGATGCACACGCCCCGCCATCTCCTCAGCTCCGCTGACCTCTCTTCCGACGAGATTGCGTATCTGCTCGACCTCGCCGCCGCGCTGAAGCGCCGCCCGCAGAAGGTCCTTACCGGAAAGCACCTCGCCCTCCTCTTCGAGAAAGCCTCCCTCCGCACGCGCGTCAGCTTCGAAATCGCGATGGACCACCTCGGCGCCTTCACCATGTACCTCGACCCCCGCGAGGTCGGCCTCGGCGAACGCGAAGCCATACGCGACGTCTCCCGCGTCCTCGCCCGCTACGTCGACATCGTCGCCGTCCGCACCTACGGCCAGTCCATCATCGAGGAGTACGCCCGCTTCTCCTCCATCCCGGTCATCAACGCCCTCACCGATGAGGAGCACCCCTGCCAGGCCCTCGCCGACCTCCTCACCCTGCGCGAGCACATGGGCGACCTCCGCGGCCGCTCCCTCGCCTTCGTCGGCGATGGCAACAACGTCTCCACCAGCCTCGCGATCACCGCGACCGCCCTCGGCATGGACGTCCGCATCGCGTCGCCCCCCGGCTACCAGCTGCCCGAATGGGCCGTCGCCGAGGCCTCAGCCCGCGCCGCGGCCTCCGGCGGCAGCTTCCGCGCTACCACCGACCCCGTCGATGCCGTGCGCGGCGCCGAAGCCCTGTACACCGACGTCTGGACCTCCATGGGCCAGGAGCGCGAAGCCGAGCGCCGCAAGATCGACTTCGCCGCCTATCAGCTCAACGCTGCCCTCGTCGCCCACGCGAAGCCCGGCGCCTTCATCATGCACGACCTGCCCGCCCACCGCGGCGAAGAGATCACCGACGACGTCTTCGAATCGCCGTCGTCCATCATCTTCGACCAGGCCGAAAACCGCGTCTGGGCGCAGGCTGCTGTCGTCGCGTTCCTCCTCGGCGCCGACGGACAGGTCGAGCGCTGAACCCGCCGTTCCCCGCCGGCAGCGTATGATGAGGCGGCCTCGGCCCCGGGGCCGCCCGCCGCTGCTATGTTCGACCTCGACCACGTTCGCGACGTCCTCGCCCAGTTCACGTTCACCAGCGCCGTCGATGTCCTGCTCATCGCCGTACTGATCTACGCGGCCCTTCGCCTCCTCAGCGGCACGCGCGCCATGACGCAGCTCCGGGGCGTCGTCGCCCTGTTCCTCGTCTTCGTCGTCCTGGGGCGCGCGCTCGACCTCGTCGTCATCAACTTCCTCATTCAGCATTCCGTCACGGCGCTCCTCGTCGGCGCGGTCATCATCTTCCAGCCCGAAATCCGCCGCGCGCTCGACCGCCTCGGGCGCACCGGCTTCTCCGGCTGGTTCCGCACCGCCGAATACGGCGACGTCATCGATGCCGTCTCCCGCGCCGCCGGCCGCATGGCCGCCGCCCGCCACGGCGGCATCGTCGTCATCGAACGCGAAACCGGCCTCCAGGACGTCATCGAAACCGGCGTCCCCGTCGATGCCCGCGTCTCCCCGGAGCTGCTCACCAGCATCTTCTTCCCGAATTCGCCCCTCCACGACATGGCCGTCGTCATCCGCGACCAGCGCGTCGTCGCCGCCGGCTGCGTCCTGCCCCTCGCCTCCGACCCCGGCGACCGGAACCTCGGCACCCGCCACCGCGCCGCCCTCGGCATCACCGAAACCACCGATGCCCTCGCAGTTGTCGTCTCCGAAGAGACCGGTGAAATCAGCGTCGCCCTCAACGGCCGCCTCACCCCCGTGCCCGATGAGCGCCGCCTCCGCGCCGTCCTCGAATGGGTCCTCGAACCCGATGGCGCCCGCGCGGCCGCATCCCCGGCCGAGGTGCGCGCGTGAACGGCAACCACCGCCGGCCGTCCCGCCGGCAGGCCGCTGCCCAGGTGCTCGCCGGCACCGCCCGCTCGCTTCGCGAGCACTGGGCCCAGGCCTCCTTCAGCCTCCTCGCCGCTTTCGCCATCTGGTTCGTCGTCCAGGACGTCGAAAACCCGCGCGTCTCCGTCACCTTCCCCGAAGAAGGCCAGCCCGCCTCCATCGTGGTGACCGCCGAGAACGCCGGCCCCTACATCGTCCGCGAAAGCCACTCCGTCCGCGTCATCGCCGAGGGCCGCGCCGACGACCTCGCCGCCCTCGCGCCGTCCGACTTCGACGCCCGCGTCGACGTCCGCGGCATGCAGCCCGGCGTGGAGGAGTTCCGCCAGGTCCGCGTCACCTCCCGCCGGCCCGGCATCCGCGTCCTCCAGGTCATCCCCTCCCAGGTCCGCATCACACTCGTCGAACCCGCCACCCGCGAAGTGCCCGTCACCCTCCGCCGCTCCGGCCAGCTTCCCGCCGGCTTCCGCGAAGACGAAGCCGGCACCAGCGTCGAGCCGGCCGTCGTCACCATCTCGGGCCTCCCCGAGCGCGTCCAGGCCGTCCAGTCCGTCGACCTCGACGTCAACCTCAGCGGCGTGAAAGACCAGTCCTACGTCGTCACCGGCGAACTCGTCGCCCGCTCCGCCACCGGCACCGTCGAAACCGTCGCCATCTCGCCGCCGCGGGCGACCGCCACCATCCGCATCGTCCAGGCCTTCGTCCAGCGCTCCGTCCCCGTCCTCGTCGACCTCACCGGGGCGCCCGCAGCGGGGTACCGCGTGGCCTCCATCACCATCGACCCGCCAGCCGTCAACATCTCCGGCGAGCGCGCCGTCGTCAACGAGCTGAACGCCGTGACCGCCGAGAAAGTCGACGTCACCGGCGCCCGGACGGAGCTCCGGCTCGTCCGCAACCTCGTGACCATCCCCAACGTCTCCCTCGACCGCCGTACCGTGACGATCACCATCCGCTTCGAACCCCTCGAGTCGGCCGCCAGCCTGCTCGTCGCGCCCGAGCTCCAGAATCTCCCGGCCGGCCTCGCCCGCGACCCCGCCCGCCCCCTCACCGTCGAAGTCCGCGTGAGCGGCCCCGCCGACCTCGTTTCGGCGCTGCGCCCCTCCGATATCAAGGCGGTCGTCACCCTCACCGGTGCCACAGCCGGCACCGCCGCCTATCCTGTAACCGTGACCGGTCCCTCTGGACTCAAGCTGCAGGCCCCATCGACGGTCACCGTCACCCTCATCCAGGTGCTCCCGTGACCTCAACCGACCTCCTGCCCCGCGTCGTCATCGTCGGCCGTCCCAATGTCGGCAAGTCGTCGATCTTCAACCGCGTCGTCGGCGAACGCCGCGCCATCGTCGAAGATGAGCCCGGCACCACCCGCGACCGCCTCGAGGCCGACGTCGAGTGGCTCGACCGCCGCTTCCGCATCATCGACACCGGCGGCTACGAGACGAACGAACAGAACGTCTACGCCCCGCTCATCATGGGACAGGTTCAGCAGGCCATCGATACCGCCGCCGTCGTCGTCTTCGTCGTCGATGCCCGCGATGGCCTCACCGCCAGCGACTACGACATGGCCGATGTCGTTCGCCGCGCCCAGAAGCCCACCATCCTCGTCGCCAACAAGGCCGACAACGAGGCCCGCGAACTCGCCGGTATCGCCGAGGCCTCGGCGCTCGGTTTCGGCGAACCCCTCCCCGTCAGCGCGCTCCACGATGTGAACGTCCGCACCATGCTCGACATGGTCGTGGCGCTCCTGCCGGACGTCCCGCTCGTCCCCGAGTCCGACCGCACCCGCGTCGCCATCATCGGCCGCCCCAACGTCGGCAAGTCGATGCTCGTCAACGCTATCCTCGGCCAGGAGCGCGTCATCGTCAGCGATGTCGCCGGCACCACCCGCGACGCCATCGATACCGAAATCGACACCCCGGAAGGCTCCTTCGTTCTCATCGACACTGCTGGCGTCCGCCGCCCCGGCAAGCTCGGCAAAGGCGTCGAACGCCACTCCGTCCTCCGCACCACGCGCGCCGTCGAGCGCTGCGACGTCGCCGTCCTCGTCGTCGATGGCAGCGAAGGCGTGACCGCGCAGGACACCCACATCGCCGGCATCGCCGTCGACAACGCCAAGGGCCTCGTCATCGCCGTCAACAAGACGGACCTCTGGGACGACCCCGCCGAGCGCAAGGCCTGGGCGGAGCGGCAGATGCGCAGCCGCATCCGCTTCGTGCCCTGGGCCCTCTACACGTTCATCTCCGCGCTCGAACGCCGCGGCCTTCCCGAGCTGCTCCGTCTCGTCCAGGCAGCCCGCGAAGCCCGCCGCCGCCGCATCCCGACCCCTGAACTGAATGCCATCCTCTCCCGCGCCGTCCGCGAGCACGTCCCGCCGCTCGTCCACAACCGCCGCTTCAAGCTTTTCTACGCCACCCAGGCCGGCATCGACCCGCCGACCTTCGTCCTCTTCGTGAACGACCCCGAGCTCGTCCACTTCAGCTACCGCCGCTACCTCGAGCGCGCCATCCGCGAGGCTGCCGATTTTGAAGGCACCGCCATCAAGCTGGTCTTCAGGGCGCGTTCGGGCGAAGATTCCGCTTCGTGATCCCCTACGTCGTCAGCGCACTTTTCGGGTACCTCCTCGGCTCCCTTCCCTGGGGCCTCATCGTCGGCTACCTCTGGCTCGGCCGCGATATCCGCGAATCCGGCAGCGGCAAGACCGGCACGACCAACGTCCTCCGCACCGCCGGCAAAGTTCCCGCCGCCATCGTGATGGTGCTGGATATCGCCAAAGGGGCCGTCCCGGCCCTCGTCGGCCGCTACGTCTTCGATTCGAACGACGTCGCGGCCGTCGGCGCCGGCGCCGCCATCGTCGGCCACGTCTGGCCGGTCTTCGCCGGCTTCCGCGGCGGCCGCGGCGTCGCCAGCACCTACGGGGGCATCCTCGGGCTTGCGCCCCTCATCTCCCTGCTCTTCCCGCTCATCGGCGCCGTCCTCGTCGGCGCGACCCGCTACGTCTCCTTCATGTCCGTGGTCGGCGTGCCGATCTGCGCCGCCATCATCTGCGGCCTCGCCATCGCCGGGAAGACGGACCCGGCCTTCGCCTGGTACAGCCTCTTCGCCACCGCCCTCGTCGAATACAAGCACATCCCGAACATCCGGCGCCTCCTCAATGGCACCGAACCGCGCATCGGCCAGGGCGGCGACCGGCCCGCCACCGGCTGATGGCCGCCTACGCCGTCCTCGGCGCCACCTCCTGGGGCGTCACCCTCGCCGCCCTCCTCGAGCGCGCCGGCAGCGACGTCATCCTCGTCGTCCGCTCGGACCTCGAGGCCCACGCCGTCCGCGCCGCCGGCGGCCTCGAACGCCTCGGGGCCGGCCGCGTGCTCGGCCCCCGCGTCCACGTCCACCCCGCGCCGCTCACGCCCGAGCATGCGGCCTCCCTCGCCGGCGCGCTCGTCGCCGTCCCGTCCCACGCCGTCCGCGAGAGCGTCCTCGCCAGCGGCCTCCCCGCGACGGTCCCCGTCGTCTCCGCCACCAAGGGCCTCGACCTCGAAACCTCCAGCCGCATGACCGCCCTCCTCGCCGCGCTCGGCTTCGATCCCGCGCGCACCGGCGCCCTCTCCGGCCCCAACCTTGCCCACGAAATCATCCGCGGCCTGCCCGCCGCCGCCGTCGTCGCCGTCCCCGACCCCGACCTCGGCCTCGCCTGGCAGCACGCGCTCTCCCACGGCGCCTTCCGCGTCTACGCCTCGACCGACGTCGTCGGCGTTGAGCTCGCCGGCGCCCTGAAGAACGTCATCGCCATCGCTGCGGGTGCAGCGTGGGGGCTCGGCTTCGGCGCCAACGCCGTCGCCGCCATCATGACCCGCGGCCTCGCCGAGATGACCCGCCTCGGGCTCGCCCTCGGTGCCGAACTCGCAACCTTCAACGGCCTCGCCGGCGTCGGCGACCTCGCCGCCACCTGCTTCTCGCCCCTCAGCCGCAACCGCCGCTTCGGCGAACTCCTCGCCGCCGGCCGCTCCCCCGCCGAGGCCGCTGCCGACATCGGCGAAACGGTCGAAGGCGCGCGCACCGCGCCGGTCGCGCTCCGCATGGCCGCCGCCGCCGGCGTCGAACTTCCGATCACGGCCGAGGTCGCAGCCGTCATCGGCGGGGCCCGCACCGTCCCCGAGGCGATGCTCCGGCTCCTCGGCCGCCCCCTCGCCCGCGAAGAACTCCCCCGCCGGTGATGCTACGATCACAGTGATGCCCTCTCCCGGGATTCAGCGCTTTCTCGACGCCGTCGCCGCCGGCACCCGCCCCCGGCCTGCGGACTTCGCCGCCCTCTCCGACCTCGACCGCGCCGACGCCGCCTACCTTCGCGAGCGCTGGCTCGACATCCCCCTCGAAGCGCGCGAATTCCTCCTCGATGAAGCCTACGAGCTCGCCGACGAAGACCTCGCCCTCGATTTCACCGCCCTCGGCCGCGTCGGCCTCGCCGACCCCGAACCGTCCGTTCGCCTCCGCGCCATCCAGGCCCTCTGGGAATCGCTCGACCCGGCCGCCGGCGACCTCCTCGTCGCCCTCGTCGAAACCGAGCGCGACCTCGAGGTCCGCGCCGCCGCTGCCCGCAGCCTCCTGCGCTTCCTCGAAGCCGCCGAATACGGCCGCCTCGATGAGGGCGCCGCCCGGCGCATGACGGCTGCCCTGCTCGAAGCGGCCGAATCCGCCGCCGAAGACCTCCGCGCCGCCGCGGTCGAGGCTCTCGGTCCCAGCGGCGACCCCCGCGTCCCGGCCGTCATCGAAGCCGCCTACGAAAGCGGCCAGCCCGCCCTCCGCCTCGCCGCCATCCGCGCTATGGGCTACTCCGCCCGCGAAGAATGGGCCGAGTACATCGCCGAACAGCTCGCCGCCGATGACCCCGAAATGCGCTTCGAGGCCGCCCTCGCCGCCGGCGCGCTGGGCTCCGAAGAGCTCGTCCCCGCCCTCGGCGACGCGCTCAGCGACGACGACGCCGAAGTGCTCTTCGCCGTCATCGAAGCCCTCGGCGACATCGGCGGCGACGAAGCCGTCGAACTCCTCGAAGCCTACCGCGAGGAAGTCCCGCCCGGCCTCGAAGACGCCGTCGAAGCTGCCCTCGAGGCCGCCCGCGGCATCCAGTTCCGCCGCTTCGGAGAGCTCCCGTGACCTCCCGCTCCCGCCTCCCCATCGAAGACGTCGTCTCCGCGGGCGGCATCCCGTGGCGCCGCAGCGAAACCGGCGAGGTGCAGGTGGCCATCTGCGGCCGCCGCGCCGAGCGCCTCTGGGTGCTCCCCAAAGGCACCCCCGATGAAGGCGAACCCCTCGAACAGACCGCGCTCCGCGAAGTCCGCGAAGAAACCGGCCTCGATGTCCGCCTCGGCGAACCGGTCGGCAGCATCGAGTACTGGTTCACCGCCAACGGGACTCGCTACCACAAGCGCGTCCATCACTGGCTGATGGAGCCCGTCGGCGGCGATGTCGCCAACCACGACCACGAGTTCGACGAAGTCCGCTGGGTCACCATCCCCGAGGCCCTCGAACTCCTCACCTACGAAGGCGAGCGGAACCTCCTCCGCGAGGCCGCCCGCCGCCTCGGGGTCGAGGTGTGACGCTCGAGACGCCGCCAGCCGGCGACGCCGCGCTCGTCGTCGCCCGCGGCCGGAACGTCCTCCTCCGCCGCCGGCGCCGCAGCGACGCCATCGACGAATACCACTGGCGGCGCGACCCCGAAACGGCCCGCCTCAACGGCCAGGCGCCCGTCCCGCCCTCCTTCGCGCGCTTCCTCGAAACCTTCGAACAGGAGACCCGCCTCGCCGGCTACGGCCGCGACCAGCTCGCCATCGACACCATCGCGGGCGAACACATCGGCACCGTCATGTACTACAACGCCGAAACCGGCGATTCCGCCGAGCTCGGCATCACGATCGGCGATGCCCGCCGCCGCGGCGCCGGTTTCGGCCGCGAAGCCGTCGTCCTGTTCCTGCGCTACCTCTTCGCCGCCCACCCCTTCCGCGAGGTCTACCTCCACACGCTCGAATCGAACGTCCCCGCCCGCCGCGCCTTCGCCGCCGCCGGCTTCAGCCCCACGGTGGCCGTCCTCCGCGGCGCCGACCGCTATCTCCGCATGGAAGTCCGCCGTGAATGGTGGCTCCTCTGGGACATGGAAGGCCGCTTCGCGTTCGCCGACCCGCCGCCGCCTCCCGGCGGCGACCACCCGCCGTTCACGCCGCTGTCACCCGGGGAATAGCCGCTTCATCACCCCCTCGATCTGGGCGCGGACCCCTGCCTGCCGACCTTCAAGGTAGGGCACGCGCCCCGAACGGCGCCCGGTGCCACGCAGGTAGGTGATATGGAGCACCCATTCCCCCCGACCTCCGGGAGCCTCGCCATGCAGCCGGAGTACGCCGAGGAACCGCGCCAGCAGCCGCCGCGCCAGGCCCCCAGCCACCTGCGCGCCCTCCCTTCGCTCCCCGAGGCCCCCGACCACATCTACGAGCTGGGCCTCCCCGAGCGCTTCATCGAAGACCTCACCCTCAAGACCCTCTACCGCATCACCGTCCCGACGCCGATCGGCATCGCGAACGCCATGCGCGTCTCCCCCGGGGTCGCCCGCGAAGCCCTCGATGAGCTCCGCCGCCAGCGCCTCGTCGAAACGACCTCCGCCTCCGGCCGCCTCGAAACCGAATGGCAGTACCGACTCACCGAACTCGGCATGCGCGAAGCCGAAAACGCCTTCGGCCGCAGCAAGTACGTCGGCCCCGTGCCTGTGCCCATCCAGGACTACTTCCGCGTCCTCGAACGCGACACCGAGGTCGGCGCCCCCGACCCGGTCCGCCTCGCCCGCGCCCTCCAGCAGCTCGTCCTCGCCCGCGACGTCGTCGCCAAGGTCTGCCTCGCCCTCACCAGCGGCCGCCCCGCCATGCTCTGGGGCGCCCCCGGCAACGGCAAGACCACCATCCTCGAACTCACGAGCGAGGCCATCCAGGGCGTCACCCTCATGCCCATGGCCGTCTACGTCAGCGGCCACATCATCCGCCTCTACGACGACCTCGTGCACCAGCCCGTCGAAGGCGACGACACCGCCGACGCCACCTCCCAGTTCGACCGCCGCTGGCTGCGCATCCGCCGCCCGTTCGTCTTCGTTGGCGGCGAACTCCGCCCCGAAGACCTCGACCTCGCCTACGACCCGGCCCTCGGCTACCACCAGGCTCCGGCCCACGTGAAGGCCCACGGCGGCCTCCTCGCCATCGACGACTTCGGCCGCCAGCAGGTCTCCCCGCACGCCCTCCTCAACCGCTGGATTGCCGCCCTCGAACGCGGCGAAGACACCATGTCGCTCGTCACCGGCGAGCGCATCACCTTCCCGTTCCGCTCGACCATCTGCTTCAGCACCAACCTCGAGCCGAAAACGATGCTCGAAGAGGCCCACCTCCGCCGCATCCCCTACAAGATCCGCATCCCCGAGCCGACGCCCGAGCAGATGGCCGAGATCTTCCGCCGCTTCGCCGACGCCATGGGCGTCGAGGCGAGCCCGCAGGGCATCGAGGTCGCCGTCGAACTCGTCCGTCGCGCTTCTGGCGGCAACCTCCGCAGCTGCCACCCGCGCGACATCCTCCAGCTCATCATCGAAGAATCCCGCTTCGTGAAGCGCCCGCCCGTGCTCGAACCCGGCGCCGCCCGCCGCGCCTGCGAAGTCTACTTCGCCGTCGACCCCGGCCCGGTCACGCCGCGCCAGTAACCCCATCGAGAATCGCCGCCAGCTGCCGCGCCCCGTGCAGCAGGCTCGGCCCCGGCGCCAGGATGTCCGGCGACTTGATTTCGTACAGCCGCCCAGCGCGCACAGCGCTGATGCCGTCCCAGCCCGGCCGCGCCGCAATCCGCTCGAGCCGCGCCTTCTTCCCGCACCAGCTCGCGACGATGACCTCCGGGTCGCGCCGCACGACCTCTGCCGGGTCGACCACCCGCTGCGGCGCCGCCCGGCACCCGCGCAGCTCCGGGAAGATGTCCTCCCCGCCGCACCGCTCGATGAGCTCGCTCACCCACGCAATCCCCGAAATCAGCGGGTCGTCCCACTCCTCGAAGTACACCCGCGGCGGCCGCGCCGGGCGGGTCGGCCGCGCCGCGATCGCCGCCAGCTCGGCCTCGAACTGCTCCGCCAGCTGCTCGCCGGCCGCGGGCTCGCCGCACGCTGCCCCGATGAGCCGGATCGCCTGAGCCGTCTCCGCCAGCGTCCGCTGGTTCGTGATGAGCACCGTTACGCCCGCCCGGATGAGCTCCCGCGCGATCTCTGCCTGCAGGTCGCTGAAGCCCAGCACGAGCTCCGGCTCCAGCGCCAGGATCCGCTCCACGTGCGCCGTCTGGAAGGCCGCGACCTTCGGCTTCTTCCGCGCCTCCGGCGGCCGGATGGCGTAACCGGTGACCCCGACCACCCGCTCGCCCGCGCCGACCGCGAACGCGATCTCGGTCGTCTCCTCGGTCAGGCAAACGATCCGTTGCGGACCGCTGCCCATTTCACGCCTTCTCGAGTTCGAACTCGTACGTCTCGATGACCGGGTTCGCCAGCAGCCGGCTGCACATCTGGTCCACCTGTTCCGCCGCAGCCTTCGCGTCCGCGGCCCGCAGCCGCACCTGGAAGTACTTGCCCGACCGCACCCCGTCGACGCCTTCGAATCCCAGCGACCCGAGCGCATTCGCGATGGTCAGGCCCTCCGGGTCGTTCACCGTCGGCTTGAGCGCCACGTACACCCGCGCGAGGAATCCCTTCGCCTCGCCGGACTCCTTCCTGGCCTTCTTCTCGACCTTTTCTGCCTTGTCCGCCTTCGACTTCCCGTCCTTCTTGCTCACAGCGAAAGCTCCTCTCCAGTCAGCATCCGGTACGCCCGGAGGTACCGTTCCGTCGTCGCCTCGACCACATCGCGCGGCAGCTCGGGCACCGGGTCGCCATCGCGCCAGTTCGCCGCCAGCCAGTCGCGCACCGGCTGCTTGTCGAGGCTCGGCTGGGGGCCGCCCGGCCGGTACTCTTCGGCGAGCCAGAACCGGCTGCTGTCCGGCGTCAGCACCTCGTCGATGAGGATGACCTCCTCGTTCCACCAGCCGAACTCCAGCTTCGTATCCGCGATGATGATGCCCCGTTCCAGCGCCACGGTGTGCGCATATCCGTAGACGGCCATCGTCCGGATCCGCATCGCGTTCGCTGCCTCGGGTCCGACCAGCTCCTCCAGCTCCGCGTAGGTGATGTTCCGGTCGTGTCCCTCGGCCGCCTTCGTGCTCGGCGTGAAGATCGGCTCCGGCAGCCGGTCCGACTCCCGCAGCCCTTCCGGCAGCGGGATGCCGCACACCGTGCCCGTGGCCCGGTACTCCTTCCAGCCCGAACCCGCGAGGTACCCCCGTGCGATGCACTCGGCGTCGAGCCGCTTCGCCTTCCGCACCAGCATCGACCGCTCGAAATACTCCGGCCCCAGCTCGAACGGCACCTCGCGGCGGTTCGCCTCCGTGATGACGGCGATGAAGTGGTTCGGTACGACGCCGCCGATGCGCTCGAACCACCACGCCGAGAGCATCGTCAGCACCTTCCCCTTCCCGGGAATCGGCGTGGGCAGCACGACGTCCAGCGCCGAGATGCGGTCCGTCGCCACGATCAGCAGCCGGTCGCCCAGGTCGTACGTATCGCGCACCTTGCCCCGGTAGACCGGCCACGGCAGCTCCGAGCGGATCATCGTTTCGACCACGGCTGCGCCCCTTCCAGGTTCAGGTAGAACACCGTCGTCGTCGCGGAGGTGAACGCCACCAGCGGGATCGTCAGGATGCCCTGCAGCACCGAGACGCCCGCCTGTAGCGCCACCTGCGCTCCGCGCGGCCCGACGACCAGCGCGTCGAGCGCCTGGATGAGCAGCGCCGGCCCGATGAAGATGAGCAGCGTCAGCAGCATCACCCCCAGCATGCGGAGCATGTGGCCCTGCATCAACGCCCAGCTCCGGCCGAACGCCCCGAACGGCGACCGCCCCTCCAGCAGGAACGCCTGGTGCGTCAGCGCCAGCCGCACCGCGATGTACGGCAGCAGCACCAGCCCGATGAGCGTCAGCGCGAGCCCCGCCGTCACCGCCAGCAGGATGACGAGGATCGCCAGCAGCCCGCCCATCCGGGTGAACGGCGGGTCCAGCGCCTCGCTCAGCGTCAGCCGCTCGCCGCGCAGCAGCCCCGCAATCGACACGATTGCCGCCCCGTGGGCCACCTGCGCGAAGAGCGCCTGCACCGCCGCCGTCACGATGATGAGGAGGAGGTAGCCCCGGTCCTCGGGACCGAGTTCGACGTCCCCCAGCGCGGTCAGCAGCGCCAGCGCCGTCACGCCGGCCGTCAGCACCGCGACCGGGATTTCGACCGCCGCCACCGGCAGCAGCGCCTCCCGCGGCCGCGAGGTGATGACGTCCCACGCCGTGCCGATGACCCGGCGCGCCGGCAGCAGGCCCGCATTCCCCGGCGCGCCCTGCTGCATCACAGGCCGAGGCGCTCGAACGTCGCGCCGATGTTCTTCAGGTAGTAGCCGTAGTCGAACAGCCCCCGCAGCTCCGCCTCCGGCAGCCGCGAAGTCACCTCCGGGTCCGCCAGCAGCAGGTCGAGGAACGGCACCCGCTCGTTCCATGCGCGCATCGCGTTCCGCTGCACGATGGCGTACGCCTCCTGCCGGCTCAGCCCCGTCTCGATGAGCGCCAGCAGCACCCGCTGCGAAAACACCAGCCCGTAGGAGCGCTCGAGGTTCTCCCGCATGTGCTCCGGGTACACCCGCAGCCGCTCCATGATCCCGGTGAACAGGTTCAGCATGTAGTCCAGCACGAGCGTCGCGTCCGGGAAGACGATCCGCTCCGTCGACGAATGGCTGATGTCCCGCTCGTGCCAGAGCGCCACGTTCTCCATCGCCGTCACGGCGTAGCCGCGCAGCACCCGCGCCAGCCCGGTAATCCGCTCGCACAGCTCCGGGTTCCGCTTGTGCGGCATCGCGCTCGAACCTGTCTGCCCCTCGTCGAACGGCTCCTCCGCCTCGCGCACCTCCGTCTTCTGCAGGGCACGAATCTCCGTCGCGAACTTCTCCAGCGACGCCCCGATGAGCGCCAGCGTCGTCACGAACTGCGCGTGCCGGTCCCGCTGGATGACCTGCGTCGAAGCCGCCTCGATGCCGAGGCCGAGCTTCTCGCACACCAGCTCTTCCACCCGCGGCGGCACCGACGCGTGCGTGCCCACCGTCCCCGAGATCGCCCCGACTGCCACCGCTTCCCGCGCGGCAGCCATCCGCGCCCGGTTCCGGCGCATCTCGTCGACCCACACGGCCAGCTTCAGCCCGAACGTCGTCGGCTCCGCGTGCACCCCGTGCGTCCGGCCCACGCAGAGCGTGTCCCGGTGCGCCCGCGCCTGCCGCTCGAGCACCGCCAGCAGCCCGTCGATATCCGCGAGCAGGATGTCGCTCGCGTCCCGCAGCTGCAGCGCCGTCGCCGTGTCCCAGACGTCCGAGCTCGTCAGCCCGAAGTGGACGTACCGCCCCTCTTCGCCGAGCGAATCCGCCACGCTGCGCAGGAACGCCGTCACGTCATGGTGCGTGATAGCGAGGTACTCGTTGATCTTCGCGAGGTCGAAGCGCGCGTCCCGCCGGATCTTCTCCGCCGCTTCCCGCGGGATGACGCCCAGCTCGGCCCACGCCTCGCACGCGGCGATCTCCACGTCGAGCCAGCGGCGGTACTTCGCTTCGTCGGTCCAAATGGCGGCCATCTCCGGCCGCGAGTAGCGCGGGATCACCCCGCAATGGTAGCCCGCCGGCCCCGCTCGGAGAAGCCGCGTCAGCCCCCGGCCGCCGCCTCCAGCGCGATATCCGTCCGGTAGTGCATGTCCTTGAAGTGAATCCGCCGGACGTTCTCGTACACCTTCTCCCGCGCCTCGCGCACCGTCGCCGCCCGCGCCGCTACCGTCAGCGCGCGCCCGCCGCTCGTCACCACCTGCCCGTCGACCAGCTTCGTGCCGCCGTGGAAGACGAACACGTCGGGGTCGACGCGGTCGAGCCCCTCGATCGGGTGGCCGGTCTCGTACTTCCCCGGGTAGCCGCCCGGCACCAGCACCACGCAGACCGCCGGCTCGGCGGCCCACCGCACCTCGACCTCCGCCAGCCGCCCCTCCGCCGCGGCGCGCGCCACCGCGTACAGGTCCGATTCCAGCCGCAGCATGTGCACCTGCGTCTCCGGGTCGCCCGACCGCGCGTTGTACTCAATCACCTTTACGTCGCCGTCCCGCACCATCAGCCCCGGGAAGAGCGTCCCCACGAACGGGTGCCCCTCCTCCTCCATGCCCCGCAGCACCGGATCGATGACGCGCTCCTTGATGACCCCGGCCAGCCCCGAATCGACGCCTTTCGTCGGTGCGTACGCGCCCATCCCGCCAGTGTTGAGCCCCTGCGCGCCGTCGAGCGCGCGCTTGTAGTCGGTCGCGAACGGCCACAGCACAGCCGTCCGCCCGTCGCAGAATGCGTGTGCGCTCGTCTCGAACCCGCTCAGCTCCTCTTCGACCACCACCGTGCTCCCGGCGTCGCCGAACGCGCGCTCGATGAGCATCGATCGCAGGATGCCGATCGCCTCCTCCCGGTTCGCCGCGCCCACCGCGCCTTTCCCGGCCGCGAGGCCCGAGGCCTTCACCCACAGCCGCTGCTCAGGCAGCGATTCGACCCACGCCGCCGCCTCCTCGAACGAACTGAACGAGCGACCCCGCGCGGTCGGGATGCCGTGCCGCTCCATGAACGCTTTCGCCCACGCCTTGCTCGCCTCGATGCGCGCGGCCGCTGCTGAGGGGCCGTAGCAGAGCACGCCCTCCGCCTGCAGCCGGTCCACGAGGCCCAGCGGCTGCGGGTCGTCCATCGTCGCGAGGTAGAAGTCGATGCGGTGCTCCTTCGCCGCCCGCACCAGCCCGTCGATGTCCGTCGGCCGGATATCGAGATTTCGCGCCAGCGCGGCCGTCCCGGCATTCCCGGGCGCGACGAAGATCTCGCCAACCTGCGGCGACTGCGAAAGCTTCCACGCGACGGCGTGCTCGCGCCCGCCGCTCCCTACCAGCAGGACCCGCGCGCTCATGCGCTCACTCCCATTCGATCGTGCCCGGCGGCTTCGGCGTGATGTCGTACACCACCCGGTTCACGCCGTGGACCTCGTTCACGATGCGGTTCGAAATCCGCGACAGCAGCTCGTGCGGAAGCCGCGCCCAGTCGGCCGTCATCGCGTCGTCGGCCACCACCGCCCGCACCGCCACGGCGTACCCGTAGGTGCGGAAGTCGCCCATCACGCCGACCGTCTTCGTGTCCGTGAGGACGGCGAACGCCTGCCAGATGTCCCGGTACAGCCCCGCCTCGCGGATTTCGTCCATGACGATTCGGTCCGCCTGCCGCAGGATGGCGAGCTTCTCCGCCGTCACCTCGCCGATGCACCGGATGGCGAGGCCCGGCCCCGGGAACGGGTGCCGCCACACCATCTCCTCAGGCAGGCCGAGCGCCTCCCCAATCCGCCGAACCTCGTCCTTGAACAGGTACCGCAGCGGCTCCACCAGTTCCAGCTTCATATCCGGCGGCAGCCCGCCGACGTTGTGGTGCGTCTTGATCGTGCTCGCGCCCCTCCCGTGCGAGCCGCTCTCGATGACATCCGGGTAGAGCGTCCCCTGGCAGAGGAACCGCGCATCCTCGATCTTCCGCGCCTCCCGTTCGAACACCCGCACGAACGTGTTCCCGATGCGGATGCGCTTGGTCTCCGGGTTCGTCACCTCCGCCAGCTGCGCGAGGAACTCGCCCGCCGCCTCCACGTGCACGAGGTTGATGGCGAGGTTCTTCCGGAAGGTGGTCACCACCTCCTCCGGCTCCCCCGCCCGCAGCAGCCCGTTGTCGACGAAGATGCAGGTCAGCTGGTCGCCCACCGCCCGGTGGACCAGGACCGCCGCGACCGCGCTGTCCACCCCGCCCGAGAGCCCGCAGATGACGCGGCCGCTCCCGACCTGCGCGCGGATGGCCGCTACCGTCTCCTCGATGAAGTTCCCCGGCGTCCACGTCCCTTCACAGCCGCACACCCCCTGCACGAAGTTCCGGAGGATGTCCTTCCCCCGCGGGGTGTGCACCACCTCCGGGTGGAACTGGAGGCCGTAGTAGCCCCGCGCAGGGTCGGCCATCACGGCATGGGGTGAGTTCGCCGTGCTCGCATACCCCGTGAAGCCCGGCGGCAGCACCTCGATCCGGTCGCCGTGGCTCATCCAGACTTCGAAGTCGGCCGGCAGCCCCTCCAGCAGCGGCGCGGCGTGGTCGCGGTGCGCGACCGCTGGCCCGTACTCCCGCTCCCGCCCGGGCGCCACCTTGCCGCCCAGCTGGTGGGCCATCACCTGCATCCCGTAGCAGATGCCGAGCACCGGCAGCCCCGATGCCCACACCCACTCAGGCGCCAGCGGCGCGCCGTCCTCGTACACGCTGTTCGGCCCGCCCGAGAGGATGATGCCCCGCACGTCCATCCCCGCCAGCCGCTCCTGCGGCGTGTCGTACGGCAGCAGCTCGCAGTAGGTGTTCAGCTCGCGCACCCGCCGCGCGATCAGCATCGAAAACTGCGACCCGAAATCGAGCACCACGATGCTCTCGTGCCGCTTCGCGGGGTCTTGCGCGCCTGCCGGGGAAGCTGCCGGGTCCGTTCCTGCCATGGGACGCGTTACACTCTGACCGAACGCTATCCCAACCCGGGGGTCCGGGCAACGGACCCCGTTTCATGCCGATGACATCACCCTCCCCGTCCCTCGTCGACCGCGCCGTCGACCTCCTCCGCGCCGGCGAACTCATCATCCTCCCGACCGACACCGTCTACGGCATCGCCGCCGACGTCCGGGTCGACGACGCCGTCACCGCCATCTACCGCGCGAAGCAGCGCGACCCCTCGCAGCCGCTCCAGCTGCTCTTCGGCCGCGACCCGGCCCTCTTGGAGCAGTACGCGGCGCCGACCCCGGCCGCGCTCCGCCTCGTCGAAGCGCTCGGCCCCGGCGCATGGACGATCATCGTCCCTGCGCGCCCCGGCTGGTCGAGCCCCGCGCTCTCCGGCGGCGCCATGGTCGGTTTCCGCATCGTCCCCGTCGATATCGTCCTCGATATCGTCGACGCCCTCGGCGCTCCGCTCGCCGCCACCAGCGCGAACGTCCACGGCGGTCCCAGCCCCGTCACCGCCGAAGAAGCCTCCCGCCAGGTCGGCGCCTTCTGCGCGATGACCATCGACGGCGGGCCGGCCGCCCAGGGCATCGACTCCACCGTCATCGACCTCTCCGGCGCGGAGCCCGTCATCCTCCGCGAGGGCGCCATCGCCGCGCAAGATCTCGCCCGTATACTGGGCCTCGCCACCATCCCGGTCCGCAGGAGCGTCCGCTCGTGAAACTCGCCTTCGGCGCCGACCACGCCGGTTTCGAATTGAAAAACCACCTCGCCGACTTCGCCCGCGGCCTCGGCCACGAGGTGCTCGACCTCGGCACCCACTCCCCCGACTCCGTCGACTACCCGGATTTCGCTGAGGCCGTCGCCCGCGCCGTCCTCGATGGCCGCGCCGACCTCGGCGTCGTCCTTTGCTCGAACGGCGTCGGCATCAGCATCACCGCGAACAAGGTGCCGGGCATCCGCTGCGCGCTCTGCCACACCAGCTGGGGCGCGGCGCGCGCCCGCCAGCACGTCGATGCCAACGTCCTCGCCCTCGGCGCATGGGAGATCGGCCGCGGTGTTGCCGAGGATATCCTCCGCGCCTTCCTTTCGAACGAGTTCGAAGGCGGCCGGCACGAACGGCGCGTCGCCAAGCTGCGCGACGTCGAGCGCCGCGGCATCGCGGCAGAAGCGAGCCGCCCGTGAGCGACGGCATCGGCAAGAAGACGGTCCGCGACATCGACGTCCGGGGCAAGCGCGTCCTCGTCCGCGCCGACCTCAACGTCCCCATCGAGAACGGGGTCATCACCGATGACACCCGCATCCGCGAGTCCCTGCCCACCATCGAGTACCTGCTCGGGCAGGACGCGCGCGTCATCGTCTGTTCCCACCTCGGTCGGCCGAAGGGCCCCGACCCGGCCCTGTCTCTCTCCCCCGTCGCTGGCCGGATGGCGAACCTCCTCGGCCGCGAAGTCCTCTTCGCCGAAGATTGCGTCGGCCCCGCCGCCGAGGCTGCCGTCGAGGCGATGGGCCACCACGTCCTCCTCCTCGAAAACCTCCGCTTTCACCCGGAGGAAGAGAAGAACGACCCCGAGTTCGCCCGCCAGCTCGCCAGCCTCGCCGAAGTCTTCGTCAACGACGCCTTCGGGGCCGCCCACCGCGCCCACGCCTCCACCGAGGGCGTGACGCACTACCTGCCCGCCGTCGCCGGCCTTCTCATGGAGAAGGAAGTCCGCTACCTCGGCGCGCTCGTCGCCAACCCGCCCCGCCCGTTCGCGGCCGTCGTCGGCGGCGCCAAGGTCAGCTCGAAGCTGCCCGCCATCCAGCACCTCCTGCCGAAGGTCGACCTCCTCCTCGTCGGCGGAGGCATGGCGAACACCTTCCTCAAGGCCCGCGGCCTCGAGGTCGGCGCCTCCCTCGTCGAAGACGACCTCCTCGATGCCGCCCGCGACCTGATGCGCACCGCCGAATCTCGCGGCGTCGAACTCCACCTCCCCGTCGACGTCGTCGCCGCGAGCCGCTTCGCCGCCGACGCCGAGACGGCCGTGGTGCCGGTCGACGGCGTGCCGCGCGGCTACCTCATCCTCGACATCGGCCCCGAAACCGTCCGCCGCTACGCGGAGGCCCTGCGCCGCGCGAAGTCCGTCGTCTGGAACGGCCCCATGGGCGTCTTCGAGATGGAGCCGTTCGCCGCCGGTTCGTTCGAACTCGCCCGCGCCATCGCCAACCTCGACGCCGTCACGGTCGTCGGCGGCGGCGAAACCGCGGCCGTCGTCGCCGCTACGGGCCTGCAGGATCGCTTCACCCACGTCTCCACCGGCGGCGGGGCCTCCCTCGAAATGCTCGAAGGCAAGACCCTGCCCGGCGTGGCGGCCCTCCTCGATGCCTGAGGCGATGCCGGCGTCTCGGCAGCCCCGGCCGTTCCGTTTCCGCGGCCAGGGTGCCGCCGCCGTGGGCCTGTGGCTCATCACGGCGGTCCTCCTCGCGGCAGCCGCCGCCACCGCGGCAGCGGCTTACCGCGAGGCGTCGGTCCCCGCCGGTGTGGGCGTCGTCGTCATCCTCCTCGGCGCCGCGCTCATCGGGAGCATGGCCTGGCGCACGCCCCGCGCCGTCGTCCTCCCCGGGCCCGCCGGCCTCCTCGTCCGCTTCCCCCTCGCCATCGACAGCACCATTCCCTGGCGCGACATCGAAGCGGCCGAGGTCGTCCGCCACCCGCTCTGGCAGGGGCTCGGCATCCGCCTCTGGCTCGACGGAACGGTCATCCTCGCGACGCTCCCCGGCCCGGCGCTCGAGCTCACGCTCAGCGCCCCCCACCCCGTCACCGTCCTCCCCGGCATCGCGAAGGCCCGGCCCCGCCACCTCCGCCTCACGGTCGAGCGGCCCGCCGAACTCGCCGGGGCGGTTCAGTCTTACCTCGATTCCCAGCGGAGGCCCTGACCCGTGCGCCGACCCTTCATCGCCGGCAACTGGAAGATGCACACCACCGAGTCCGAAGCTGTCGCGCTCGCCCGCGGAGTCGCCAGTCATACCGCCGGCGCCGCCGCCGACGTTGCCGTGTGCGTCCCGTTCCCCCACCTCGCGCCCGTCCGCGAGGCCCTGCGCGGCACCCGCGTCCGCCTCGGCGCGCAGGACGTCTTCTGGGAGCCCAAAGGCGCCTACACCGGCGAAGTCAGTGTCCCGATGCTCGAGGACTACGGCGAGCTCGTCATCATCGGCCACTCCGAACGCCGCCAGTACTTCGGCGAGACCGACGAGTGGGTCAACCGAAAGCTCCGCGCCGTCCTCGCCTCCCGCCTCGACCCCATCGTCTGCATCGGCGAAACCCTCGAGCAGCGCCGCGGTGGCGAGACCGAGGCCGTGCTCGAACGCCAGCTCCGCGCAGCCCTCGCCGGCGTCGACCTCACGCCCCGCATCACCATCGCCTACGAACCCGTCTGGGCCATCGGCACCGGCGAAACCGCGACCCCCGACCAGGCCCAGGCTGCCTGCGCCTTCATCCGCGGCCTCCTCCGCCAGGTCGACGAAACCGTCGCAGAGGCCATCCGGATCCAGTATGGTGGCAGCGTGAACCCCGCCAACGCCGCGGCCCTGCTCGCCCAGCCGGACATCGACGGCGCCCTCGTCGGCGGCGCCTCGCTCGATGCCGCCCAGTTCGCCGCCATCGTCGCGGCCGCGCCTGCCTGATGCTCCGCCGTCTCGTCGCCATCGTCGGCCCCACCGGCACGGGAAAGAGCGCTGCCGCCCTCCAGCTCGCGCAGCGCCTCGGCGGCGACATCGTCAACGCCGACAGCCGCCAGGTCTACCGCGGCATGGACATCGGCACCGCCAAGCCCACCGCCGCCGAGCGCCGCCTCGTCCGCCACCACCTCTACGACATCCGCGACCCGCGCGACGGCTACTCCCTCGCCGAGTACGTCGCCGACGCCCGGGCCGCCTTCGAAGCCATCTGGGCCCGCGGCAGCTTCCCCTGGCTCGTCGGCGGCACCCCCCAGTACGCCTGGGCGATCCTCGAGAACTGGCAGGTGCCCGCCGTCCCGCCGGACCCCGGCCTGCGCGCCGCCCTCGACGAGGTCGCCCGCACCGAAGGCCCCGCCGCCCTCCACGCCCGCCTCGCCGCCGTCGATCCCGCGGCTGCCGCCCGCATCGACCCCCGCAACGTCCGCCGCGTCGTCCGCGCGCTGGAGGTCTTCGAAAAAACTGGCCGCCCCATCTCCGCCTGGCAGGAGAAGCGCCCGCCCGACTTCGAATACCTCCTCTTCGCCATCGACGTGCCGCGCAAAGAGCTCTACGAGCGCGTCGACCGCCGCGTCGAGCAGATGTTCGCGTCCGGCCTCCTCGATGAAGTCCGCGCCCTCTTCGAGGCTGGCGTCCCGCCCGATGCCCCCGCCATGTCGTCCATCGGCTACGAAGAAGCCATCGGCCACATCTTGGGCCGCTGCACCCTCGACGACGCCATCGAACGGGCGAAGCGCGCCACCCACCGCCTCATCCGTTCCCAGGAGCAGTGGTTCCGCCGCGACGACCCCCGCATCACCTGGGTCCGCGACGCCGACGACATCGAGCTGCAGGCCAACATCTTCACCGGCGTCTGCACCAACGTCATCCGCGGCGAACGCCGCTAGCGCCCGCCCCGGGTACACTCTCCCCATGCGCGTCACCAAGATGCACGGCCTCGGCAACGACTACGTCTACCTCGCCCCCGCCCGCGAGGACGAACGCGACTGGCCCGAACTCTCCCGCCGGGTCAGCGACCGCCACTTCGGCGTCGGGAGCGACGGCCTCATCCTCGCCCTGCCCTCCACCGTCGCCGACGTCCGCATGCGCATGTTCAACGCCGACGGCTCCGAAGCCGAGATGTGCGGCAACGGCATCCGCTGCCTCGTCAAGTTCGCCATCGAAGAAGGCCTCGTCCCCGCTGACCGCGACGAGGTCACCGTCGAAACCCTCGCCGGCATCAAGACGCTCCGCGTCATCCGCGAAAACGGCGTCGTCACCGCGGCGCGCGTCGATATGGGCCCGCCGAATTTCGACCCCGCCTCGCTCCCTGCCGCCGTCGAAGGCCCCGGGCCGGTCATCGACCTTCCGCTCACCGTCGATGGCGTCGAGCTCCGCCTCACGCTCGTCAGCATGGGCAACCCCCACGCCATCCACTACGTCGATTCCGACCCGGCCGAGTTCCCGCTCGAGCGCATCGGTCCCCTCGTCGAGCACCACCCGCTCTTCCCGAAACGGGTCAACTTCCAGGTCGTCCAGGTGCTCAACAGCGGCGAAGTGAAGCACCGCGTCTGGGAGCGCGGCTCCGGCATCACCCTCGCCTCCGGCACCAGCGCCTCTGCCGTCGCCGCCGCCTCCCGCCTCCGCGGCTTCACCGGCGGCCGCGTCGTCGACCACATGCCCGGCGGCGACCTCGTCCTCGAATGGGACGGCGAAGGCTCCGTCTTCATGACCGGCCCCGCCGTCCGCGTCTTCGACGCCGACTGGTACGAAACATAACGGCGAAGGCCGTAACCGCCGCCCGTGGTAGCATGGGAGCCGCCCGCGGGCCGCGCGCCCCGGTGCCCATCCCCACCGCCAGGACTGCTCCCGATGAAGCTCGCCCGCCGCGTCGAGGCGCTCCCGCCCTACCTGTTCGCTGAAATCTCGAAGAAAATCGCCGCCAAGCGCGCCCAGGGCGTCGACATCGTCACCTTCGGCATCGGCGACCCCGACCTGCCCACCCCGCGCCACATCCTCGACGCACTCCACCAGGCCGCCGAAGACCCGGTCAACCATCGCTACCCCGAGTCCGAAGGCCTGCCCGAGCTCCGCGAAGCCATCGCCCGCTACTACCAGCGCCGCTTCGAAATCTCCTTCGACCCGCTCAAGGAAACCCTCCCCCTCATCGGCTCCAAGGAGGGCATCGGCCACATCGCCCTCTGCTTCATCGACCCCGGCGATGTCGCTCTCGTCCCGGACCCGGCCTACCCCGTCTACGAAATCGGCACCATGTTCGCCGGCGGTGAATCCTACCGCCTCGACCTCCGCCGCGAAAACGGCTGGCTTCCCGACCTCGATGCTATCCCGGACGACGTCGCCCGGAAGGCGAAAGTCCTCTGGCTCAACTACCCCAACAACCCGACCGGCGCCGTCGCCCCGCTCGAGTTCTTCGAAAAGGCCGTCGCCTGGGCGAAGAAGTACGACGTCGCCATCCTCCACGACAACCCCTACTGCGACGTCGCCTACGACGGCTACGAGCCGGTGAGCATCTTCCAGGTGCCGGGCGCGAAAGATGTCGCAGTCGAATTCAACTCCTGGTCCAAGGCCTACAACATGACCGGCTGGCGCATTGGCATGGTCGTCGGCAACGCCCAGATGGTCGACGCCCTCATGCGCGTCAAGTCCAACCTCGATAGCGGCATCCCGCAGGCCATCCAGAAGATGGCCATCGCCGCCATCGACGGCCCGCAGGATTGCATCGAAGAGCACAACCGCATCTACCAGCGCCGCCGCGACCGCATCGTCGAGGTCCTCCGCAAGTGCGGCCTCGAGGTCGATCTCCCGAAGGCGTCCCTCTACGTCTGGGCAAAGCTGCCCGAGGGCGTCACCAGCGCCGACTACGCCGCCCGCCTCATCGACGAGACCGGCGTCGTCGTCACGCCGGGCCGCGGCTACGGCCTCAACGGCGAGGGCTACATCCGCCTCTCCGTCACCACACCGGACGACCGGCTCGAAGAAGGCATGCGCCGCCTCGAGGCATGGTCCGCGAAGCAGTAGCCCTTCGCCCATTCGCAGGCCTGCCCCTGGCGCGGTACGCTAGCTGCACATGACCCGTGTGCTTCACCCGACCGCGCCCACGCGGGACCGCGCCATCCTCGTCGCTGCCGAGGTCCCCGGCGCACTCCTCCCCGCCGACGAATCGTTGAACGAGCTCGCCGAGCTCGCCCGCACCGCCGGCGCGGAGGTCGTCGCCCGCTTCACCCAGCGGCTCGACCATCCCAACCCCGCCACGTACATCGGCACCGGCAAGGTGCAGGAAGTCACCGAAGCCGTCCGCCAGCGCGGCGCCAACGTCGTGATCTTCGACGACGAACTCTCGCCCTCCCAGCAGCGCAACCTCGAAAAGGCCCTCGGCGTCAAAGTCATCGACCGCACCGCCCTCATCCTCGACATCTTCGCGACCCGCGCCCGCACCCGCGAAGGCCGCCTGCAGGTCGAACTCGCCCAGCACCAGTACCTCCTGCCGCGCCTCGCCGGCCAGTGGTCCCACCTCGAGCGGATGGAAGGCGCCATCGGCACCCGCGGCCCCGGCGAGACCCAGATCGAGACCGACCGCCGCCTCATCCGCAACCGCATCGCGAAAATCCGCCGCGACCTCGAAGAAGTCCGCACCCAGCGCGAGCTCTACCGCCGCCGGCGCGCTCGCAACAACGTCCCGGTCGTCGCCCTCGTCGGCTACACCAACGCCGGCAAGTCGACGCTCATGCGTGCGCTCAGCGGCGCCGACGTCCTCGCCGAGGATAAGCTCTTCGCTACGCTCGACCCCGTCACCCGCCGCATCAGCCTCCCGTCCGGCGAAGTCGTCCTCCTCACCGATACCGTCGGCTTCATTCAGAAGCTCCCCACGGGCCTCGTCGCCGCCTTCCGCGCCACCCTCGAAGAGCTCGAAGACGCCGACCTCCTCCTCCACGTCGTCGATATCGCCCACCCCAACGCCTACCAGCACGTCCAGACGGTCGAAGCCACCCTGCGCGACCTCGGCGTCCACGAAAAGCCCCAGCTCATCGCCCTCAACAAGGTCGACCTCCTCCGCCACGAAGACGGCCGCCCGGTCGCCGATTTCGATGAAGCCCGCGCCATCATCCTCGGCGCCGGCGCGCCGCCCCGGAACGTCGCCATCATCTCCGCCGAGAAGCGCTGGGGCCTCGACCTCCTCCGCGAGCGCATCGAGGAAGGCCTCGATGGCGGCTTCGAAGCTCTCCCCGTCGAGCTGCCCGCCGTCCTCTCCGCCGCCGTTTGAACGCCGCCGTTCCACCCGGTAGAACTCCGGCTATGAACCCCGAACGGCCGCCAGTTCCGCTCGCCCATCCCTCCGGCCCGCTTGCCGGCTACCGCGTCCTCGACCTCGCCGACGAAAAAGGCCAGCTCGGGACGCGCCTCCTCGCCGAGCTCGGCGCGGACGTCATCAAAATCGAACCGCCCCGCGATGGCGACCCGGCCCGCCAGCACGCCCCGTTCTTCCGCAACGAAGCCGGCGCCGAGACCAGCCTCTTCTGGTGGACCATGAACGCCGGCAAGCGCTCCATCACCCTCCAGCTGAAGCTGGAGGCCGGACGGCAGCTCTTCCACCGTCTCGTCGCGCTCTCCGACATCGTCGTCGAGACCTGCATGCCCGGTGAATCCGCCGCTCTCGGCCTCGATTACGCCGCCATCGAGCGCGCCAACCCGTCGGCGATTCTCGTTTCCATCACCGGCTTCGGCCAGGACGGACCCTACGCCGGCTGGCACGCGACCGACATCGTCGGCGCCGCCATGGGCGGCCTCATGTACCTCAACGGCGACCCCGAGCGCGGCCCCGTCCGCACCACCGTTCCGCAGGCCTACACCCAGGTCAACGTCCAGGCGATGGTCGGCGCGCTCATCGCCCTTTACGCCCGGCCGCTCAACGGCGGCCGCGGCCAGCACGTCGATGTCTCGATGCAGGAAGCCGTCGCCAACGCCATGGACAACGCCCAGCAAACCTGGGATATCCGCCGCGTCAACGCCTCCGGGCCAGGCCTCTACCGGAACACCGCCGGCATCCGCACCGCCCGCTACCTCTTCGAAACCGCCGACGGGTGGGTCGCGGCCTTGCAGGCCGGCGGCCTCATCGGCCAGCAGGCGAACGCCATCATCGACTGGCTCGCCGAGCACGGCGAAGCCCGCGGCCTCGACGCGCCCGAGTGGCGGCAGAAGCTCACCTCCCTCCAGCCGCTCGCCCCGGAGGAGCGCGAGTACGTCGAAGAGACGATGGCCGCCTTCTGCCGCACCCGCAAGAAGGAAGACCTCGTCGCCGAGGCCCAGCGCCGCGGCGCCGGCTGGGCGCCCGTCTTCTCCCCCCGCGAAATCGTCGAAAGCAAGCAGCTCGCCGTCCGCGGCTACTGGACCCGCGTCACCCACGAAGACCTCGGCGAATCGTTCACGTACCCCGGCGCGCCCTTCCGCCTTTCCGCCACCCCGTGGATGCAGCGCGGCCGCGCCCCCCACATCGGCGAACATAACGAAGAGGTGTACTGCGGCCTCCTCGGCCTCGAACCGCAGGAGCTCCGCCGCCTCCGCCTCAGGATGGTGATCTGACCATGTCCGAACCCGTTTCGCAGCCGGTCCGCAAGCCGTTCGAGGGCCTTCGCGTCGCCGATTTCGCCTGGGTCGGCGTCGGCCCGCTCGTCTCCAAGTACCTCGCCGACCACGGCGCCGAAGTCATCCGCATCGAAAGCGCCACCTACCCCGAGACGCTCCGCCGCGTCGGCCCTTTCGTCGACGATACCCCGAACATCGACGGCTCTGGCTACTTCGCCAACTTTAACAGCTCCAAGCTCGGCGTCTCGGTCAACTTCAAGCACCCGAAGGGGCCGGAGCTCGTCCGCCGCCTCCTCGCCCACTGCGACGTCGTCACCGAGTCTTACACCCCGGGCACGATGGCCCGCTTCGGCTTCGATTACGAGTCCGTCCGTCAAATCCGCCCGGACGTCATCATGATCTCGATGCCCCTCTACGGGCAGGATGGCCCGTGGGCCCACTACGCCGGCTACGGCCACGTCCTCCAGGCTGCCGCCGGCTACAACCACTTCACCGGCTGGGAGGACGGCCCGCCCCTCGGCACCGGCGTCGCCTACACCGACTTCCTGGTGCCCCATTTCGCCGCCATCGCGCTCATCGCAGCGCTCGATTACCGCCGCCGCACGGGCCACGGCCAGTACATCGACTTCTCCCAGTTCGAAGCCGCCATCCATGGCCTCTGGACCGCCATCCTCGACTGGACCGTCAACGGTCACGAGCAGACCCGCCTCGGAAACCACGACCTCGAGGCCGCGCCGCACAACGCCTACCGCTGTCGCGACGGCCGCTGGGTCGTCATCGCCTGCGAAACCGAAAAGCACTGGGAAGGCCTCAAAGCCGCCCTCGGCCGGCCCGAATGGTGCGACATGGAGCGCATGCGCCGCCGCTGGCAGCGCATCAACGAACAGAAAGAAATCGACCGCCACCTCACCTTCTGGTTCGAAGATTTCACGCGCCTCCCGTCTGAGGCCGCGCTCCAGGTCGAAGAAGGCGTCGAAGGGCCGCCCGTCCGCAAGTACACCACCGAAGAAGTGGTGCGCCTCTTCCAGTCCTTCGGCGTGCCCTGCGGCATCGTGCAGTCGCCGGAGGAGATGCACGCCGACCCGCAGCTCGCCCACCGGCACCACTACTGGAAGCTCGAGCACCCGGTCATGGGCCTCCGCACCTACGATGCGCCGGCCTTCAAGCTCTCGCTGACCCCCTCCGAGCTCACCCGGCCGGCCCCGCTGCTCGGCGAACACAACGAGTACGTCTTCAAGCAGGTCGTCGGCCTCAGCGACGACGAGTACGTCGACCTCCTCGCTGACGGCGCCTTCGAGTAGCCCCGGCACGGGTGCGCCACCCCCAGGGACAAAACGGCGGGGCCGCCCTTTTTTGGGCGGCCCCATTCTCATATCGTTGATGAGTTGTGGCGGATTAGCCCCCGGTCGTCGGCGTCGTCCCCGCGCCGGCGCCGGCGGGCGCTTCGCCCGTCCCGACGGGGCCGCCCTCCACGACCCGGAAAATACCGTTCATCTGATCCGGGTGCAGGTCGCAGAGGAAGTAGTACTCCCCAACGCCGGGCGTCGTGAACGTGACCTTCGTCTCCGTCCCGCCGCCGTCGATGATTTCGCCTTCGGCTCCGGGCGCCAGCGTCTGCCCGCCCTTCTTGTCGAGGAAGTGGATGTTGTGCTTCGCGCGCCCGTTGTTGACGAGCGTGATCGTGATCTCCGCGTTCGGACCCGCGACGATCTCCTTCTTGTCGAAGCGGTTGTCCGTCGCGATGACCCGGAAGGGGTTTGCCGGGACCGTCGGCTGCGGCGTGCCGCCCCCCGTGCCGGTCGACTCACTCGCGAACAGGTTGAGGCCCGCGCCGATCATGAACCCGCCGAGCATCAGCCCCGCGATGACCGTGAAGGCCGCGCCCGTCCCGAACCGGAAGGTCACGTCCTTCGTGTCGCGGATGACCTCCATGTCGAACACCTGGACCGTGCCCGGCACCACCTCATCGGTGTGCCTGGCGATGATGTCCAGCATCGTCTGCCGCGTCTCTTCGTAGGTCGCGAGACCCTCCCGGTCCGACCACGTCGTCTCCACGAGCACCTGCGACGGCCCCGTCGCAGCAGGCGACACGATGATGCGCAGGTCCTGGAATCCGTCGAGGTCGCGCAGCTGGTTGTCGCTGCTCTCGAGGTCGTGGATGATCCCGCTCTTCCGCGCCTGGTCGAGCTTGCCTTCGGCCAGCGCGAACGTCACCACCTGCGTGTAGCGGGTCGGCTTCGGCTGCCCGTGAGCGCCCTCCGCGGCCTTCTTCCGCATCTGCCCGTCCTCGTACGCCCAGCCGAAGACGGCGATTAGCGTCGAGACGATGGCCGCGCCCAGCAGCGGACCGGCGAACGTCTGGTCGTCGACGCGCGACCAGTAGATGAGCGCGCCGCCGAGAAAGAGCGCGGCGAACCCGACGACCAGCGGCCAGATACTCGGGTCTGGCAGGTGGACGTCGTGCTGTTCGCCGTGTGCGTTCGCCTGGTGGTCCATTCGGTGCTATCTCCCCGTGAGTTTCGCGCCTGTGGTGTTAGGGAATGATGTAGAGCGTCGTGAACAGCGCAATCCACACCACGTCGACGAAGTGCCAGTAGAACGAGCACGCCTCGACCGCTTCGTGGTTCGCTGCCGTGAACTGCCCGGCGAGTGAGCGCGCCAGGATGATCCCCATGAAGATGACGCCGCCGAGCACGTGCAGGCCGTGGAAGCCCGTCAGCGTGTAGAAGGTCGTCCCGTAAATCGTGTCGCCCACGCCGAAGTGGAGCTGGCTGTAGTCGTACACCTGCATCACGAGGAAGACGAGGCCGAGCACGATCGAGATGAACGTCCAGCGGATCAGCCCGGAGCGGTTCCCCCGCTGGATCGAGAACACCCCGAGCTGGATGGTCACCGAGCTCGTGATGAGGAGGATGGTGGCGATGAACGGCAGCCAGAATTCCACCTCGAGCTTGACGCCCGCGGCCACCTGCTCCGGCGTCAGCAAATACACCGGCGGCCATTCCCGCGCATCCGAGCGGGCGATGAAGTACGCCGCGAACAGGCCCCCGAAGAACATCACCTCCGAGGCGAGGAACAGGATGAAGCCGAGCATCCCGTTGCTGAGGCCCTGCTTCTCCTGCGTGGCGACCGCGTGCGCTGCCATGAACTCCTCCAGTCTCCCCTGCTATGCCCGTGTGAGCGATGGACCTTCGGCCCTGATCAATGGGCCGCTTTGCCGTGGCGCAGGTCCCAGAGCGGCCGCTCCGAATGGACCTCCGGCAGGCTGTCGAAGTTGTGCACCGGCGGCGGCGAGGTCGTCCACCACTCGAGCGTGTTGCCTTCCCACGGGTCGTTCGGCTGGTCCTTCGGCCGCAGGAACGCCATCACCACGTTGATGATGAACGGGATCATCGCCACGCCGATGAGGAATGCCCCGATGGTCGAGATCAGGTTGAGCGTCTCCCAGCCACTGCTCTCCGAGTAGGTCGCGATGCGCCGCGGCATGCCGTCCAGGCCGAGCAGGTGCATCGGGAAGAATGCCAGGTTGAACCCGATGAACTGCAGCGCGAAGTGGATGCGCGCCAGCCGCTCGTCCAGCCGCCTGCCCCAGATCTTCGGGAACCAGTAGTACAGCCCCGCGAACACCGCGAACACCGCGCCGCCGAAGAGCACGTAGTGGATGTGCGCCACGACGAAGTACGTGTCGTGAATCGCGAAGTCGACCGGCACGGCGGCCGAGAACGTCCCGTTGATGCCGCCGATGAGGAACATGCTCAGGAAGCCGAGCGCGAACAGCATCGGCGCCTCGAACGTGATGGAGCCGCGCCAGAGCGTGCCGAGCCAGTTGAACATCTTCACGCCCGTCGGCACGCCGATCATGAAGGTCATGAAGCCGAACCACGGCTTCAGCACCGCGCCCGTCGTGAACATGTGGTGCGCCCACACGCTGAAGCCGAGGCCGCCGATGCCCATCGTCGCGAAGACGAACGCCTTGTAGCCGAACAGCGGCTTCCGGGCGAAGACGGGCAGGATTTCAGAGATGATGCCCATCCCCGGCAGGATCATGATGTAGACCGCCGGGTGCGAGTAGAACCAGAAGATGTTCTGCCAGAGGATCGCGTTCCCGCCCCCGTTCGGGTCGAAGAACGAGCCGCCGAAGTTCCGGTCGATGTAGAGCATCGCGAGGCCGGAGGCCAGGACCGGCGTCGCCAGCAGCTGCAGCACCGCCGTCACCAGCATCGTCCAGCAGAAAATCGGCATCCGGAACATCGTCATGCCCGGCGCCCGCATCCGGAACATCGTCACCATGAAGTTCGCCGCGCCGATGGTCGACGAGACGCCGAGGATGATGACCGAAATGATCCACAGGTCGAGCCCGACGCCCGAGCTCCGCGCCAGCGGGCTGTACGCCGTCCAGCCCACGTCAGAAGCGCCGCCGAAGAGGAAGCCCGAGAACATCAGCAGGCCCGCCGGCGGGATGAGCCAGAATGAGAGCGCGTTGATGCGCGGGAACGCCATGTCGGCCGCGCCGATCTGCAGCGGCACGATGTAGTTCCCGAAGCCCGCCCAGACCGGGATGATGAAGAGGAACAGCATCGCCGACGCGTGCATCGTGAAAATCTGGTTGTACGCGTCGTTGTTCACGAAGGTGTTGTCCGCGACGGCGAGCTGGGCCCGGACCAGCAGCGCGAGGATGCCGCCGACCGCGAAGAAGAACATCGTCGTGTAGAGGTAGAGGATCCCGAGCTTCTTGTGGTCGACCGTCGTCAACCAGTCGAGGATCCAGGGCCGTTCGGCGTACGCCGGTCGTGGGATTGCGATGCTCGTCATGCTTCCTCCCGGGCCTCCTTGGCCTCAGCGTTGCTGACCCGCCGGGCTGCCGTCCGGCGTTGAGCCCATCGTGATTCGGCCGCTCCGCTCACGGCTGCCGCACGGTGGCCTTGTTCGCCACCTGCTCCGCCACCCATTTGTCGAACTCCGCCCGCTCGACGACCCGCACGTGGAACCGCATCAGCGCGTGGTTGATGCCGCACAGCTCCGCGCACTGGCCGGTGAATTCGCCCGTCTGGTTCGCCGTGATGACGAACCGGTTGTCGCGCCCCGGCACGACGTCCAGCTTGTAGTGGAAGTTCGGCAGGTAGAACGAGTGGATCACGTCGTTCGACTTCAGGCGGAACTCCACCGGCTCGCCGACCGGGATGACGAACGTCGGTTCCTGCGCCGCCGTGCCGATGATGGAGAAGGTACCTTCCTGCGCCGGCGCCTGCCCCTGGCCGAGACGCGCCAGGTCGTACGTGAACTGCCACGAGAACTGGAACCCGTCGACTTCGATGCTCAGGGCATCGCTCGGGGCCTTCTTCTCCACATCCCGCAGCACGATGAATGAGTACGAGAAGAGCGTGATGACGATGAGCACCGGGATCGTCGTCCAGACGATCTCGAGCGCCGTGCTGCCGTGCGTCTGCTTCGGGAGCTCATCGCTTCGCTTCCGGTAGCGGAAGATGGCGTAGAGCAGCGCGCCTTCGACCGCAAAGAACACCGCCAGCGCGATGATGAGCGTGAACACCCAGAGGTCCTGGATGCGCTTCGCCTGGTCGGTAATCGGTTCCGGCATGCCCCAGCCGGCGAAGGCGGGCGAGATGCTTGCGATGGCCAGGAGTGCCGCGGAAATCAGCAGGTTGACCCGGCGGATGACTCGCAGTTTCCCCGTAGACGGCATACTCCTGGCTCCCCTCCCGACCCGTCGCATCCCCGGCTCGCAGGCACACTTCGCGCCAGGGTTTCGGTTGTGAACGGCGTCGCAATCGAGTTATAGACCCGCCCCTCTACCCTGTCAAGGAACGGAAACCCGGCCCCTGAACGTTGCCCCATCGGTCCTTGTCAGCTGGCTGGCACCAGCCCTCGAACGGCGTTCGAACCCCGCTCGGGCTACAGCGCCGCGTCCACGCCCATGGCGACGAACAGCAGCCCGAGGTACAGCAGCGAGAACTTGTAGACCCGCATCGGCGGCATCGAACCCGGCTCCCGCCAGAGCCGCCAGGCCATCCAGGCGAACGCGGCGCCCAGCCCCGTCGCAGCTGCATAGTAGACCCAGCCCATGTCCGCCGCCGGCCCGAGCAGCAGCGTCACCGGGATGAGCATGAGTGTGTACCGCAGGATTTGCGCCCGGGTGTACGCCGGCCCATCCGTCACGGGCAGCATCGGCACGCCGGCCCGCGCATAGTCGCCTTCCAGCCGGAGCGAAAGCGCCCAGAAGTGCGGCGGCGTCCAGAAGAACACGATGGCGAACATGATCCACGCCGCGAGCGGCGCCTCGCCCGTCACCGCCGCCCAGCCGACGACCGGCGGGAACGCCCCCGCTGCGCCGCCGATGACGATGTTCTGCGGCGTCCGCCGCTTCAGCCACATCGTGTAGATGAAGACATAAAACAGCAGTGCGGCCAGCGCCAGCACTGCCGCCGCGAGCGTCGTCGTCGCCCAGAGGAACACGAACGCGCCGGCGCCCAGCGCGATGCCGAACGCCAGCGCGTGCCCCGGCGGCACGGCCCCCGTCACGGTCGGCCGCTCCCGCGTCCGCCGCATGATGGCGTCGATGTCGCGGTCGTACCAGCAGTTGATGACGTTCGCGCCAGCCGCCGAAGCCGTCCCGCCGATGAGCGTCGCGAGCACCAGCCACGTGCCGGGCCAGCCCCCCGCGGCCACCACCATCGCCGGCACCGTCGTCACCAGCAGCAGCGAGATCACCCGCGGCTTGGTCAGGATGATGTAGTTGCGGACCGTCGCCGCCAGCGAACTCCGGGCCGCAAAGGCCATCTCAGCCGTCATGCGGGCGCCTCAGCCCGCGGCAGGGAGCGCGCCCCGGCTGCTGCCCGGTACGGCTCGTAGAACGCCAGCGCTGCCCCGGCGCTCAAAACGCCCCAGATGCACCCGGCAATCGCCGTGTGCGCCACCGTGAGCGGGTCCGGGAACGTGTACCAGACGTTCAGCGCCCCGACCAGCACCTGCGCCGCGTAGAGCGTCCCCAGCGCCAGCGCATACGGCTTCGCCCACGGCAGGTCGCCCCGCCGTCGCCAGGCGGTCACCAGCGCCGGCACCACGAGGAACACGAAGCCCCCCGCGAGGTAGCGGTGCAGCATGTGCGTAATCTCCTGGTCATCGGCCCCGGGCAGCACGCCGCCGTTGCACAGCGGCCAGCCCGAACACGCCGTCGCCGCCCCGCTTTCCGCCATGTACCCGCCGACCCAGAACGTTACCGCCAGCCAGCCCAGGCCCGCCAGCGCCCATGCGCCCGGCACCCGGCCGATTCCCCGCGTCCGTTCGAAGAAGCCCCGGTGCCGCTCGTCCTCCATGTACATGCCCACCGCGACCACGATGACGCAGGAGAGGACGACCATCGCCGTCACCAGGTGCGTTGCCACGATCTCCGGCGGCAGCTCCCGCACGACCGTGATCGCGCCCAGCAGCCCCTGGAACCCGACCAGCGGAACCGTCGCCGTCGCCAGCCACGTGATCAGCGGGACGTGGCGGTAGTACTTCCACGCCATCAGCGCGACGGCGATGACCAGCACCCCGACGACCGAAGCGACGAACCGGTGCGAGAACTCGATCCACGCCTCCTGGTGCCCCGGCGGAATCGCCTGCCCGTGACACAGCGGCCAGTCCGGACAGCCGAGGCCCGAGCCGGTGGCCCGGACGAACGCTCCAACGCCGATGAGGAAAACGGTGAGAATCGCAGTGAGGATGGCGAGGCGCTGCGCGACGATCATGCCCTGCTACGTAGCCTTTCCTGGCGGCATGGCCAGCCTCGAGCTCTGCTTCGTGCAGGCGGTCCCGCGCCTGCGTTCCCCTGTGCTCTCAGCGTGCCACCGGGCGCAACCCTCGCGCAAGCGGCCCCGGGAAAAGGGACTGACCGGTCCCCTGTCGCGCGGCCGTCCGGCCCATCAAAAGCCCTGCGTCCCGTCCAGCCACCGCAGCCCGTCGACCAGCACGCCCGCCACCGCAAGCTCCCAGTGCAGGTGCGGCCCGCTCGAGAGCCCGGTCGAACCCACCCGCCCGACCACGTCGCCCCGCCGCACGGCCTGCCCGACTTCGACGCTCCGCTGCGACAGGTGCCCGTAGCACGAGAGCACGCCCCCGCCGTGGTCCACCACCACGAGGTTGCCCCGCACGAGCGTCAGCTCCGACAGCACCACCGTCCCGTGGTTCGTGCTCCGCACGGGGGTGCCTGCCGGCGCCGCGATGTCCGTCCCGCCGTGGTGCCCCGTCCGAGGCCCCCCGTTGAACGACCGCTGCTCGCCGAAGTAGCCGCTCACCCACACCTCGCCGCCGAGTTCGATCGGGATGATGAACGGCAGCTGCCATTGCCGCGGCGTCACCGTCGCATACAGGGCATCGAGCCGCGGCTGCTCCGGCTCCAGCGGCGGCCCTTCCGGCGGCGGCGCGTTCGGGTCCGGCGGCGGGAGCCAGATGTCGTCCCACGTCCACTGCGTGGCGCGCACCGTAATCGGCTCCGAAAACCGGAACGTCCCCCCGACGGCGTCCGTCGCCGTCACCTCGAGCACGGCCGGCCCCGGCGGGTCGGCCACGCCGAACCCGACGAACCCTTCCACGCCCCGCGGCCCCGGGCTCAGCGGCGAGACCCGCCCGAAGGCCCGGGCCGCCGCCATCACCGCATGGTCGACCTCGAGGTAGATCGCGCCGCCCTGGAACGGCGTCCGGAACGACAGCCGAACCGCCGGCCGCGGCCCGTCCGTCCCGACGCCCGGGAGCACCACCCGGTGGGGCAGCGCCGCCTGCGCCTGCGCCATCCCGCCCGGCGCCCCGGCAGCCCGCGCCGCCTGGCCGAGGACCGCGCCCGGGGCTGCGAGCCCGAGCCCGAGCGCCGCAATCACCCGCCGCCGCGTCGCCATGCCGAGAGGCTACCCGCTCCCGTTCGGTCCGTCATCACCCCCGGGCAAACCGGCCGTTACCGGGTCGTATCGACCGGGCCGAGCGCCCGCCGCGCCGCGTCCCGCGCCCCGTCCACCACCGCCAGCAGCCGCGCCGGCTGCGGAATCCCCCGGAGCACGAAGTTCTGCACCACGCCCGCCGTCTGGCACTGCACGTCGCCGAAATCGAACAGCGTCTGCAGCACGCCGTGCCGCTCGACCCGCAGATCCTCGACATCGACGAGGTCGGTCGAGGCCATCTGGTGGTGGAACCAGTGCCGCTTCAGCGAATCGACCAGCCGCTGGTTCGTCACCACCCAGATGTCGTTCTGGTACCGGTACCAGGTGAAGTAGCCGCGGACTGTCCAGTAGGCTACCCACGCCGCGATCACGAGCGCGCTCAGCAGCCCCGGCAACCCGCCGAACCCGTACGTCATCGCGACCGCCGCGATGGCGATGCCGGCCCCGCCGGCGCCCGCGATGACGATCCACGCCATCTTCAGGCTGAAGTACAGCCAGTGCCGCCGCACGAACGCCAGCACCGTCTCCCCGGGCTGGAGCGCGAACGGGAGCTTCTTCGAACTCGGGTCGCCGGGCATCGCGCCCGCCATCCTACCCCGCCGCCGGCCGCTTCGGCACCATCACCTTCCGCCGGAAGTAGCACACCTCTTCGCCCCGCTGGTTGAAGCCCCGCGTCTCCACCGTCACGATGCCGCGCGTCCCGTCCGACGTTTCCTTCTTCTCGAGCACGGTCGTCTCCGCCCGGATCGTGTCGCCGTGGAAGGTCGGTTTCAGGTGCTTCAGGCTCTCGATTTCGAGGTTCGCAATCGCCTTCCCCGAGACGTCCGGCACGCTCATCCCCAGCACCAGCGAATACACGAGGTTCCCCACCACCACGTTCTGCTTGAAGTGCGTCTCCTCCTCCGCGTACCACCGGTCGCTGTGGAGCGGGTGGTGGTTCATCGTGATGTCGCAGAAAAGGTGGTCCATCGCCTCGGTGATCGTCTTGCCGGGCCAGTGCTTGTAGACGTCGCCGACTTCGAAATCCTCGTAGTAGCGCCCGAACTTATCCCTGCCGTCGTGCACGGTCATGCTGCTCTTCCCTCCCTCGGCCGAAATTCCGCGTTTCGCCGCGTCCCCGAACGCTAGACGGGGTAATCCTTCACGATGTTCCGGGCGATGACGATCTTTTGGATGTCGCTCGTCCCCTCGGCGATGACCATCAGCGGCGCGTCGCGGTAGTACCGCTCCAGCGGCAGCTCCTTGCTGTAGCCGAGCCCGCCGTGGATCCGCATCGCATCGAGCACGCACTCCTGCGCGATCTCCGTCGCGAACAGCTTCGCCATGCCCGCGTCGAGGTCGCTCCGCGCGCCCGAGTCCTTCTTCCGCGCCGCATCCAGCGTCAGCAGCCGCGCCGCCCGGATCTTCGTGATCATCTCCGCCAGCCGCAGCTGCTGCGCCTGGTGCTCGAAAATCGGCTTGCCGAACGCTTCCCGCTTTTGCGCATACCGCACCGCGTCGTCGAACGCCGCCTGCGCGACACCGACGCCGCGCGCCGCGACGTTGATGCGCCCCACCTCCAGCGCGCTCATCACGTGCTGGAAGCCCTGCCCTTCCTTCCCGCCGAGCACCTGCGACGCCGGCACCCGGGCGTCATCGAACGTCAGCTCCGTCGTCTCGACGCCCTTGTAGCCGAGCTTCTCCAGCTTCCGCCCCGGCGTGAACCCCGGCGTCCCCGCATCGACGAGGAACGCAGTGATGCCGCGGTGCCGCGGCTGCGCCTCCGGGTCCGTCTTCGTCAGGACGAGGTAGACGCCCGCCCGCTGGCCGTTCGTCACCCACATCTTCTGGCCGTTGATGATGTAGTCGTCGCCGTCCCGCCGCGCCGTCGTTTTGATCGCCTGCGCATCCGACCCCGCATCGGGCTCCGTGATGCTCAGCGCGCACCGGATCTCCGGCTCCACGAGCCGCGGCAGGTACTTCTGCTTCTGCTCCTCGGTGCCGTACTCGCTGATGGCGTACCCCACGAGGACGTGCGTGTTGATGATGCCCGCGAGACTCATCCAGCCCCGCGCCAGCTCCATGCAGACGCCCGCGTAGCACTCGAAGGTCAGGTCCAGCCCGCCGTACTTCTCCGGGATCTTGATGCCGAAGAGCCCCATCTCCGACATCCCCTTCACCAGCGGCTCGGGGAACTCGTCCGCGTGTTCGTAATGGCTCGCGACCGGCTTCACTTCCCGGTCGACCCACACCCCGACGTTCGTGACGATCTCGCGCGCAATCGGGTCGGCGATGTCAGCTGCGTAGTCCCTGGCCATGCAACAGTCCTGTTTGAATTCGTGTGTGCGAAGTATCACCCACCTGCCGCCTAGGGACGATGCGCCCGCCCACCTGCTGCCCGCGAACCCGTTAGAATTGCGCGAATGAACGGCAGCCGAACCGCCCTCGGGTTCGCGGGGAGCCGCTCTGGTGGCTGAATTCCGGCCTGCCCCCGCGCTGCCCGGCCGTTCCCGCGGCCCCTCCTTCCGCGCGGCCCTCGTCGTCTTCGACAACCGCCACTACCGGCTGCTCTGGCTCTCCTCCCTTTTCTCTTTCACCGGGATGCAGATGCAGATGGTCGCCCGCGCCCTCCTCGCGTGGGAGCTGACCGGCTCGTTCGGCGCCGTCGGGCTCATCTCGCTTTCCTTCGGCCTGCCGATGCTCCTCTTCTCGCTCGTCGGCGGCTCCCTCGCCGACCGCTTCGAAAAGCGGAACCTCACCCTCGCCTCGCAGGTCGCCACCGGCACGCTCGCGCTCATCAGCGCCCTCATGCTCGTGACTGGCACCATCACCATCGGCTGGCTCTTCGTCCTCGGCCTCGGCGGCGGCACGGCGATGGCCCTCGGCATGCCCGCCCGGATGCCGCTCATGGTCTATCTCGTCGGCCCGCAGAACCTCATGGCCGCCATGGCGATGTCCAACGCCGCCATGAACGCGACCCGCCTCTTCGGCCCGGCCGTCGCCGGGGCGATGGCCGCCGCCTGGAACCTCGAGTCCGTCTATTTCACCCAGGCCGCGCTCTACGCTGTTGCCTGCCTCGCCCTCCTCGGCATTCCCACCGGCCTCGGCAGCGCGATGCCCCACCCCGGCGCCGCCCGCCAGGGCATGTGGCGCGAAATCGGCGACGGCCTGCGCTACGTCCTCTCCGACCCGCGCCTCCGCACGCTCAACCTGATGATGTTCACCGTCGCCTTCTTCGTGATGCCCTACGTCATGCTCCTCGCTGGCTTCGTCCAGGAAGACCTCGGCAAAGGCGAACGCGAATACGGCCTCCTCCAGTCGGTTTCCGGGGTCGGTGCGCTGCTGGCGTCGCTCGTCATCGCCTCGCTCACCGAATTCGACCGCAAGGCGCTCCTCCAGTGGGCTTCGGGCATCGTCGGCGGCGCCGGGCTCGTCGCGCTCGCCGCCGGTTCCCAGGCGTTCGGATTCGGCGGCGCGCTCGCCGCGACGCTCGTCCTCGGCCTCGCGCTCACCGCCTACCAGACCATCAACAGCACGCTCACGATGGAGGCCGCCCGCCCCGAGTTCTACGGCCGCGTCATGAGCATCAACATGCTCAGCTTCAGTGTCATGCCGCTCATGGCCTGGCCGCTCGGGCAGCTCGCCGACGCCATCGGCGCCCGCGCGATGTTCACCGGCCAGGGCATCTTCGTCGCCGCCTTCCTCGTGCTCATGGCGCTCCTCCAGCCGCGGCACATCTTCGGCCGCTCGGCGGCGCCAGCCACGCCCGAAGCGCCGCGCCCCGCGCCGGGACCCGCGCTCGGCAACTGACCGGCCCCCGCGCGAACGAACGCCCGGCCGCATGCGGCCGGGCGTCTCGGGTTCCAGCGTTTCCGCAAGGGAACGGGGCGCTACGCCCCCTTCAGCGTCTTCAGGCCCTCGCGCGGCGCGCCGACGAGGATCGCCATGTTCCCGTCCGGGTGCCGGTTCTCGTACATCAGCTGGTGGCACAGCCCCGTCTCTTCGAACTTGAACACCTTCGAGAGGCACGGGTCGATCTTCCCGGCCACCACGAGGTCGTTGAACGCGTACGACTGCTCGTCGTTCGCGAAGTGCGAGCCCTGCAGCCGCTTCTGCCGCATCCACAGGTAGCGCAGGTCGACGTCGGCGTTGTAGCCCGTCGTCCCCGCGCAGATCACCACCATGCCGCCCGTGTCGCACACGAACATCGAGGTCGGCACCGTGTCCTGGCCCGGGTGCTCGAACACGATCCGCGGGTTCTTCCGCTCGCCGAGGATGTCCCAGATCGCCTTGCCGAACGCCCGCGCGCCGGCCGTGAACCGGGCCATCGCCTCGTTATCCTGCCAGTCCGGCAGCCGGCCCCAGTGGTCGAAATTCTTCCGGTTGATGCAGCCCACGGCGCCCAGCCGCATGCAGAAATCGAACTTCGATTCGTTCGAAACCACCGCAATCGGCTTCGCGCCGACCTGCGCCGCCAGCTGGATGGCCATCGAGCCGAGCCCGCCGGCGCCGCCCCACACCAGCACCACGTCCCCTTCCTTCACCGTATGCGGCGGCCACCCGAACAGCATCCGGTAGGCGGTCGCGCCGACCAGCGTCGGCGCCGCTGCCTCCTCCCACGTCAGGTGCGGCGCCTTCGGCATGCACTGGTGCGCCTGCACCTTGGTGAACTGCGCGAACGACCCCCACGTCGTCTCGTACCCCCAGATGCGGTAGCTCGGGTGGTACATCGGGTCGAGCCCGGCCTTGATCTCCGGCGCGTGCACGTCCCACGTCCCGCAGTGGATGACGACCTCGTCGCCCACCTTCAGGTTCTTCACGTTCGAACCCACCGCCCAGACGATGCCGGAGGCATCCGACCCGCCGATGTGGTGGTCCCACGGCTGGCCTTCCTTCTGCCGCGCCGCGATGACGTCCACCGGGACGCCGAGGCCCGCCCAGACGTTGTTGTAGTTCACGCCGGCCGCCATCACGTACACCAGCACGTCGTCCGGCCCCGGTTCCGGCACGTCGATGACTTCGACCTGGAACGCCTGCGTCGGCTGGCCGAAGCGGGACTGCCGGATGACCTGGGCGTACATCTTCTTCGGCACGTGGCCGAGCGGCGGCATCTCGCCGATGTCGTAGAGATCCTTCAGCACTTGCGTCGTCATTCCTTGCTCCTCGGGCAGGCCTCGCGGCCCGTCCCTTCGCGGGTCTGGCACCGGTCCACGGGCCGAATGGACCCAATGCTAGCCGATCGCTATCGACGGGTAAACGGGCATTCGCTTCCAGCCATAGACGGCGCGTATACGACAGCGATTTCGTCTATGTCAGCGCCACTTCGACTCCGTCCCGGGCGCTCCGGTAGCAGGCGTCGACCACCCGGTGGGCCGCCAGCGCCGTCCGGAAATCCGGAAACGCCGGCCGCCGCTCGGCCGCGCACCGGAGGAACGCCACATCCTCCATCATCCCCGCCCGTGCCAGCTCGGCCGTCCCCTCGTCCAGCCCCGTCAGCTCCACGTACCGCTCGAACACCTCCTCCGCGCTCATCTCGCGCACCGGTCCGCTGCGGCCCTGCACCCGGATCGGCCCGAGGAAGTCGTGCTCGGTCGCGAAATACCCGCCTTCGAAGAACACCTCGAGGTAGCGCGTGGACGGCCGGTCGTCGAGGCCGTGCCACACCGACGTCAGCGTGGTCTGGTGCCCGCCTTCGTGCTGGAAGGTCACCAGCGCCACGTCTTCGATGCCCGGGTGCCCCGGCGTCGCCTCCCGTGTGTGGCACCGCACCGCCGTAACTTCCCCGAACAGCCATCGGAAGACGTCGACGTCATGAATCGAGTGCTCGATGAGCGTCCCGCCGCCGGCCCGTTCGAAACTCCCCCGCCACGTGCTCCGGTAGTGGCCCCGGATGGGGAAGAACTGGTCGTCCCGCAAATGCGCCGTGAGCAGCGGCCCGAGCCCCGGGTCGCGCATGAGGTCCGCCAGCACGGTCAGCACCGGCGAGTACCGCAGCACGAGCCCGACCTGGTTGATGACCCCGGCCCCCTCGACCGCCGCGACCATCTCTTCGACTTCCGGCAGCGTCCGCGCGAGCGGCTTCTCGCAGAACACGTCCAGCCCCCGCCGCGCCGCTTCCCGGACGAGCGCCGGGTGCTCCGCCGTCTCTGTGCAGATGTAGACCGCCGTCAGCCCCGGGAACTCGAACAGCTCCGCCGCGTCGTCGGTCACCAGCTCCGCGCCGACGATCGCCCCGAACGCTTCCGCCCGCGCCCGGTCCCGGTCGCACACCGCGACGTAGCGCGCCTCCGCTGCCCCGGCCCGGATGGCGCCGCGCAGGTTGCGCGAGTGGAACCGGCCGATATGGCCGCAGCCGATGAGTCCAACGACGGGAACGGGCACGGGGCGTACCGCCTTCGCGAGTTTTCCGGCATTTTACGGCCGCCTTGCCCAACGCCGGGTGAACAGCCCGGCCGCCCGTGCCATGCTCGATTCGCGGCCACCGGCGGGGGGAACCACCTGGGGGCGCACGTGACTCCCCGCCGGCGGCCGTTCCCGTTGAAACGAGACCAGATGAAACGAGGCCGGAACGCCCGCCAGTGATTTTGAGCGAGACCACGCCGGCATCGGAATCCCCGCGCGCCCGTTTCGGGCATGCCCCGGTTGCGCGTCCCGCCCCGCCGTCCGAAACTCAGGGTGTTCCCCGGTAGCTCAACGGTAGAGCGCGCGGCTGTTAACCGCTAGGTTCGAGGTTCGAATCCTCGCCGGGGAGCCACCGTCTGTTGGCTGCCATCGAAACGGCGCGCTCGAGCGGGCGTGCCGTTGTTCGTTGAGGCCTTGACAGCCCCCGCGCCGTCCCTATCCTTTCCCTCGAAGCGTCCCGAGCGGCAGCGCGAGCTGCCCGGCAACCTGGTAACGCCGCCAAGGTGCCACCATGACGCGGCCCCGAACGACGGGGCAACCAACGGCGGGTAACGTCTACCCGCCCCTCGAACCCGGAGGGGCGCCGGCAGCCCGAACGCCAGCCCCTCCCCCGTGAGGGGCTTTTCGCTGCCCCGGAAAGGAGTTCGCACCCGCACGTTCGCGCCCCCGGCGCAATACCCCGCGGCGCCCCGCCGCGACCCCGTCCCCAATCACGAGTGGCGCGAGGGACCTGGCCCGATGACCGCCCGGCAACCCCGGGGGAAACCCCCGGAAGGTGCCCCAGCCAGGACCGATTGGAGGTGTCCCATGCGCGAAACCCGCTCCTTCCCTGTCACCAACCGCAAGACGCTCACGGCCCCCATCTCCGGCCGCATCGAGGCCATCCACCACCAGGGCTACGCCGTCGAAGTCCGCCTCGACACCCGCAACTCCTTCCACCTCCTCTTCGAAGACGTTCAGGACATCGTCCGCGCCTTCAAGTCTGACCTCCGCGGCCGCTTCGCCGTTTTCGATGGCCGCTTCGTCCACTTCCCGGCAGAGGCGCCGGCCGCCGCCTGACGCTTCCCCAGGAACGCAGCTGGCCCGGCCAAAATGGCCGGGCCAGCGTTGCTCGCATGCCTGGTGCTGAGGCTCGGGATCGAACCGAGGACACCGGCATTTTCAGTGCCGTGCTCTACCAACTGAGCTACCTCAGCGCCGTCGCTTCATGCTAGGTTCACCCCCGCCGCCCGGTCAAGGCGTCCCCGCCCGCCCGGCGCTATCATTCCCCGCCATGAGCATCCGCCCCTTCGCCATCCACGTCCCCGATGAGGTCCTCGCCGACCTCCGCGAACGCCTCGCCCGCACCCGCTGGCCCGACCAGTTCGCCGATGCCGGCTGGGACTACGGCGCGAACCTGGGCTACATCCGCCAGCTCTGCGACTACTGGGCGAACGGCTACGACTGGCGCCTCCACGAAGGCCACCTCAACCGCTACCCCGGCTTCCTCGCCGACGTCGACGGCGTCGATATCCACTTCTGGCACATCGAGAGCGGCAAGCCCGGCGCCCTCCCCCTCCTCCTCATCCATGGCTGGCCGGGCTCCATCTTCGAGTTCTACTTCATCATCGACCGCCTCGTGAACCCGGCCGCCCACGGCCACACCCACGCCGACGCCTTCGACCTCGTCATCCCGGCGCTCCCCGGCTTCGGCTTCGGCGGCAAGCCCCGCGAGCGCGGCTGGGGCATCAGCCGCATCGCCGCCGCCTTCCACACCCTCATGACGCAGGAGCTCGGCTACCAGCGCTACGGCGTCCAGGGCGGCGACTGGGGCGGCATCATCTCCGCCAAGATGGCCTCGGCCTACCCCGGGCGCGTCATCGGCGCCCACCTCAACTTCCTCTTCGTCCAGCCCCCGCCGGACCTGACCGACGACGACCGCCAGCGCATCGCCGAGCGCGACGCCTTCCAGGCGAACGAAACCGGCTACTCCCTCACACAGGGGACCAAGCCCGATTCGCTCACCCTCGCCCAGTCCGATTCGCCCGCCGGCCTCGCCGCCTGGGTCGTCGAAAAGTTCCACACCTGGGGCGACGTCGGCGAGGACATCGAGAAGACGTTCTCGAAGGACGTCCTCCTCACCAACCTCATGTTCTACTGGGCGCCCAACAGCATCGCAAGCGCCGCCCGCATCTATTACGAAGCGCGCCGCGACCCCGCCGGGTTCGTCTACCCGAAGGTCGAAGTCCCCACCGGCGTCGCCGTCTTCCCGCGCGAACCATGGCGCGTCCCGCGCCGCTGGGCCGAGCAGCGCTTCAACATCGTCCACTGGACCGAGATGCCGCGCGGCGGCCACTTCGCTGCCCTCGAGCAGCCCGGCCTCCTCGCAGGCGACGTCATCGCGTTCTTCCGGCAGCTGCGCGGCTCCTGACCGGCGCCTAGGGGAGGTTGTGGGTGTAGACCTCGTTGAAGGTGATGCGGTCGCCCTCCAGCAGCACGAGGTCGAACCCCCGCAGCCGCCGCGTCGATCCGTCCGGCAGCGAAATCGTGCAGTACCAGCGGCCGCAGTAGCCCCCGGGAATCGGCCACACCTCATCGGGCGTGTACGCCATCGGCGGAGTCGCTGCGAACAGCCCCTCGAGGTACTGCTTCAGCGCCCCGTGGCCCTTGAGGCCGTTCGGCACCTGCGCATCCCGGTATTCCGTCTCCGGGTGGTAGAACTCCAGCAGCCGCGGCACGTCCTTCTCCGTCCACGCCCGCAGCCACTCCGCGTTGTACCGTTCGATATCCACGCGCGCCTCCGTCCGGCTCAGCAGAGCCGGGGGCAAGTCTACCGCCTGCCCGCCGCCGCGCTAGGCCAGCTCGACGATCAGCGTCGCCCGCTCGTTGTCGATGGCGTTGATGGAGACGCGCGCCACGCCCGGCAGGTGCATCAGCCGCTCCTGGAAGTCGAGCAGCTCGCCGAATCCGCTCCCGCGCACGTCCACCTGCACCCGCTGCGGCGGCCGCGCGCCCGCGGGCTCGGCCCGTTCCGGCGGCTCTGCCGCGGGCCTCGCGCTGTGCTGACCTTTCAGTCCGCCAGCCAGCCCTTCGAGCCCCGACACCACCTGCGCGATGCCTGCCGCCGCCGCGAGGTACTCCTGCCGGAGCTGCATCAGGGGCGCGGCCAGCGCCTCCGCCAGCGCGGCGCCCACGGGCGTCGCCGGGGCTGCCTGCGCCCGGGTCGCTGCCGCCAGCCGCTCCTCGAGCTCGCCCAGCCGGTCCAGCAGCCGCTCGTAGTCCTGCCGGAGCAGGTCGTACCGCCGCCGGAGCTGGCGCACGGTGGCATCACCCGATGCGGCCTCCTGCAGGCGCTCGAGGATCACATCCTCAGGCTCGCTGTCGTGCTCTCCCACGTCAACCTTCCCGGGAGGCGAGCGCCCGGGAGCCGCGGCCGCGCTTCAGGCCTGCCGCGCCGGGAGCGCCACCCGCTCCCGCCCGCCCTCGAGCCGGTACCCGAAGCCCCGCACCGTCACGAGGTACTGGGGCGCCTCTTCGTTCGGCTCGAGCTTCCGCCGAATCCGGCGGACGTAGACCTTGAACACGTCCTGTGCTTCCCGCGGGAGATAGCGGTAGTCGTCCGAGACGGCGTTCAGAATCTCGTGGGGTTTGAGTACCCGCCCGCTGTTCCGGGCCATGTACTCCACGATGCGGAACTCCGCCGCGGTCAGGGGAACCACCATCCCCCCGCGCTGCACCTCGCACCGATCAACATCGACCACCAGGTCGCCGACCTGAAGGACCCCGCTGTTGCCCGGCGCACCTGCATCATACGCGCCCGCCCGGCGCAGCACGGCCCGCACCTGCGCCACCACCACCCGCGGGTCCGCCTCCAGCTCGAGGCACGCATCCGCCCCGGCCGCGAACGCTTCCGCCACCAGCTCCGGCTGCGCCTCCCCGAAGACCGCCACCACCGGCCGCCCGCAGCCCGCCAGCCGCGCGATGTCGACCAGCCCGCCCACGCCGTCGCCGTCCACCGCCCGGCAGACGATGTCGAACTCCCCCGATTCCGCCATCCGCAGCGCCGTCTCGCCCGGCTCCCGCTCGAGCACCGCCAGCCCCCCGCCGTGCAGCGCGCGCACGAATCCCCGCGTCTCCAGGCCAGCTGGCGCGACCAGGAGGCAGCTGAGGAAGCGGTACGCGCCGGTGTCGTCCACGTTTACCTGCCGTTTCCCAAACCTTCACCGGCGCGCACGCCGGCATGGTGGCGGAGATTATAAGCACGATTGTCAAGAGGTAAATACCCTCATTCTGTCAACCGGAATCCCCGAGGCCGCGGCCCTCGCCCGCGCTCTTGCCGAAATCAGGTCAATCCCGCATTGCAGATAGCCAGGCACCCTGCCGAACATCCCGGTATGGGACAGGCACAGCGCATCCACACCTACGACGACGATCTCCACGAACGCCGGCGCCGCCTCGCGATCGTCCGGCCCATCGTCGATTTCGAAGAGGAGCGCCTGAAGCGGCTCCGGGAGAAAGCGCGCGACACCCGCGACCCCTGACGGGCCGCTGCCGCGTTTGCCGCCCCCGCCCGCCCGCTCCTATACTTCGGAGACTGCACCGCCGTTCGCCAGAACGCGCCCAAGCGTCCCCGGAGTCGCCAGAGCATGCCTATCACCACCAAGCGCGAGTGGCTGCAGGGCCCCTACGCCAAAGCCATCCAGCGCGCCCCCGAGCGCCAGCCCTCCTTCGAGACCACCGGGCGCATGCCCATCGAGCCCATCTACACCCAGGACGACCTCGAAGGCTGGGACCCCGTCACGCAGCTCGGTTTCCCCGGCGAGTTTCCGTTCACCCGCGGCATCCAGCCCACCATGTACCGCGGCCGCTTCTGGACCATGCGCCAGTACGCCGGCTTTGGCACCGCCGAGGAGTCCAACCGCGCTACCGCTACCTCCTCGCCCAGGGCCAGACCGGCCTCTCCGTCGCCTTCGACCTCCCGACCCAGATCGGCTACGACTCCGACGACCCGATGGCCGCCGGCGAAGTCGGCAAGGTCGGCGTCGCCATCGACTCCATCGAGGACATGCTGACCCTCTTCGACGGCATCCCGCTCGATAAGGTCACCACCTCGATGACCATCAACGCCACCGCCGCCATCCTCCTCGCCCTCTACGTCGCCGTCGGCAAGCAGCAGGGCGTCTCGCCCGACAAGCTGGGCGGCACCGTCCAGAACGACATCCTCAAGGAATACATCGCCCGCGGGACCTACATCTACCCGCCGAAGCCCTCCATGCGGCTCATCACCGACATCTTCTGCCTACTGCAGAGACCACGTGCCGCAGTGGAACACCATCTCCATCTCCGGCTACCACATGCGCGAGGCCGGCTGCACCGCCGCCCAGGAGATCGCCTTCACCCTCGCCAACGGCATCGCCTACGTCGAGGCGGCCATCGGCGCCGGCCTCGACGTCGACGACTTCGCCGGCCGCCTCAGCTTCTTCTTCGCCTGCCACAACAACTTCCTCGAGGAAGTCGCCAAGTTCCGCGCCGCCCGCCGCCTCTGGGCCCGCATCATGCGCGACCGGTTCGAAGCGAAGAACCCGCGCTCCCAGATGCTCCGCTTCCATACCCAGACCGGCGGCGCCACCCTCACCGCCCAGCAGCCCGAGAACAACATCGTCCGCACCGCCGTGCAGGCGCTCGCGGCCGTTCTCGGCGGCACCCAGTCCCTCCACACCAACTCGATGGACGAAGCCCTCGCGCCTCCCGACCGAGAAGGCCGTCCAGATCGCCCTCCGCACGCAGCAGATCCTCGCCTACGAAAGCGGCGTCGCCGATGTCGTCGACCCGCTCGGCGGCTCGTACTTCGTCGAAGACCTCACCAACCGCCTCGAAGCCGAGGCGCGCGACTACATCGCCGCCATCGACAGCATGGGCGGCGCCCTCGCGGCGATCGAGCAGGGCTTCCAGCAGAAAGAGATCCAGGAAGCCGCCTACCGCTATCAGATGCAGGTCGAAAACAAGGAGCGCATCATCGTCGGCGTCAACGACTTCATCGTCGCCGAAGAAGAGAAGCCCGAAATCCTCCGAGTCGACCCCGCCATCGGCCAGCGGCAGGTCGAAAAGCTCCGCAAGCTCCGCGCCACGCGCGACAGCGCCGCCGTCGAGCACATGCTCTGCCGCATCGAAGAGGCCGCCCGCGGCACCGAAAACCTCGTCCCCCTCATGGTCGAGGCCGTCGAAAACCGCGTCACCCTCGGCGAAATCTCCCACCGCCTCCGCAAAGTCTGGGGCGAACAGCGCGAACCGGTGTTCATCTGATGAGCGACGACGACGTCCGGACCCGCGCCGACGAGCGGCGCCGCCTCCTCGCCGAGCTCGAGCTCGAGCGGAACCAGCTCATCCGGAACGTCGAAACGTGCCGCATCCGCGACATCGAGCGCCCCTTCATCGGCGAGTGGTCCGTCAAAGACATCGTCGGCCACGTCGCCAGCTGGGAAGCCGAAGTCGTCACCGCCATCCGCGAACTCCGCGAAGGCCGCCGGCCCGAGCTCTACGACTTCAACCGCGCCCGCCTCGATGCGTGGAACCGCGAGCACGTCGAACGGAAGCGCAGCCTCGACTTCTTCAGCGTCCTCGAGCAGCTCCGCACCGGCCGCCAGCGCCTCCTCGACGAACTCGCGCACATCAGCGACGAAGACCTCGCCGACGAAGGCTCGCGCTACCGCAAGCTCGTCGCCGCCGTCATCGACCACGACCGCGAACACTGGCACGCCATCGCCGCCCGCCTCGCCGGCATGGACGGCGCGCGCCGCACTGGCGCCCAATCCATCACCGAAGAAGCCACGTCCTGAGGGGTACCACCAGCATGCTCACCAAGATCCACCACGTCGGCATCGTCGTGCATTCCGCCGATGAGGCCCTCAAGTTCTATCGCGACGCCCTCGGCCTCCCCGTCACCGCCGACCGCGTCGTCGAAGACCAGGGCGTCCGCGGCGTCCTCCTCCAGATCGGCAACTCCGAGATCGAGCTGCTCGAACCGACCCGCGACGACACCGGCGTCGCCCGCTTCCTCGCCAGCCGCGGCGAAGGCATGCACCACATCTGCTTCGAATCGGACGACGTCGCGAAGGAGCTCGAAGCCGCCCGCCAGAAGGGCATCGAACTCATCGACCAGGCGCCCCGCGTCGGTCTCGCCGGCATGATCTGCTTCCTCCACCCCCGCTCCAACCACGGCGTCCTCGTCGAATTCGCCACCCCCATCGAAGGCCAGCACGGGCACTAGGCCACCAACCATGGACGGCATCGGCGCCACCCACATCGACCACATCGTCATCGCCTCGAACGATTCCGGGGCGGTCGCCGAGACGTTCCAGCGCAACCTTGGCCTCGAAATCAAGCGCACGATGACCCGGCCGGGCACCGGCGCGCAGCTCGCCTTCGCGAAGCTCCAGGAAGTCGTCCTCGAATTCGCCGGCCCGCCCGAGCCGAAGCCCGGCGAAGAGGTCAAGGCCCGCCTCTGGGGCATCGTCCTCGCCGTCCGCGATATCCGCGCCGCCGTCGACCGCCTCCGCGCCTTCGGCTGCGAGGTTGGCGACCCGAAGCCCGCCGTCCAGCCCGGCGCCCTCATCGCCACCGTCAAATCCGGCACCCATGGCGTGCCGTTTGCCCTCATCCAGTACGAAGCCATCTCACCAGCCACAGGAGCACCCGCATGAAAGCCCTGCGCATCGACCACGTCGGCATCGTCGTCAAGGACATCGACCAGGCCACGGCCACCTACGCCCGCCACTTCGACCTCCAGGTCGATCCTTCCCGCGGCGGCGAAATCCCCGCCCTCGGCATCAAGAACGCCTTCATGCCGATCGGCGACAGCGCCCTCGAGTTCATCCAGCCCCTCACCGACCAGGGGCCCGTCGCCCAGTTCGCCAAAGAGCGCGGCGAAGGCCAGTACCTCCTCTCCATCGAAGTCGATGACGTCGCCGCCGCCGTCGAACACCTCCGCGGCCTCGGCTACCGCGTCGGCGACCCGAACAACGGCATCGCCTTCGTCTCGCCGAGGTCCTCCCACGGCGTCAACCTCCAGCTCATCCAGCGCTCCGCGCGCTAGCCCGCTACCATAACCCTCACCTGCACCATCACCTCCGAGGGGAGCCATGTCGACAGCAACCGCAACCGGCAAAATCAGGGTGCTCATCGCGAAGCCCGGCCTCGATGGCCACGACCGCGGCGCCAAGGTCGTCGCCCGCGCCCTCCGCGACGGCGGCTGCGAGGTCATCTACACCGGCATCCGCCAGACCCCCGAGATGATCGCCGAGGCGGCCCTCCAGGAAGACGTCGACGTCGTCGGCCTCTCCATCCTCTCCGGCGCCCACCTCGAACTCTTCCCCCGCGTCGTCGAAGAGCTCAAAAAGCGCGGCCTCGATGACGTCCTTCTCTTTTGCGGCGGCATCATCCCCGAAGAAGACACCGAAGCCCTCCAGAAACTCGGCTTCAAGGCCATCTTCCGCCCCGGGACGAACACCCAGGACATCGTCAAGTTCGTCTACGACAACGTGAAGAAGTAACGTGGACGAGCTCGTCCAGCGCTTCCTCGCAGGCGACCGCCGCGCGCTCGCCCGCGTCATCACCCGGGTCGAAAACCGCACCCTCGAGGGCCGCGACTACGTCCGCGCCCTCTTCCCCCACTCCGGCCGCGCCCACATCGTCGGCATCACGGGGGGCGCCGGCTCCGGCAAGAGCACCCTGACCGGCGCCCTCGCCACGGAGCTCCGCCGCCGCGAGAAGACGGTCGCCATCATCGCCGTCGACCCCTCCAGCCCCTTCACCCACGGCGCGCTCCTCGGCGACCGCATCCGGATGCAGGACGTCACCATGGACCCCGGCGTCTACATGCGCTCCATGGCCGGCCGCGGCGCGCTCGGCGGGCTCGCCCCCGCCATCGCCGATGTCGTCGCCGTCGTCGATGCTTTCGGGTTCGACTACGTCATCATCGAGACCATCGGCGCCGGCCAGGACGAAGTCGAAATCGCCGGCACCGCCATGACCACCGTCCTCGTCAACAACCCCGGCACCGGCGACGACATCCAGGCCCTCAAGGCCGGCATCATCGAGATCGCCGACATCCTCGTCGTCAACAAAGCCGACCACCCGGGTGCCGACGTGCTCGTCAGCCAGCTCCAGGCGCTCCTCGCGCTCTCCCCCGGCGACCAGCGCCGCCCGCCCATTCTCAAGACGATCGCCACGCGAGGCGAAGGTCTCGCCGCGCTCGCCGATGCCATCGATGAGCACCGCGCCTACCTCGAAGCCTCCGGCCAGCTCGCCGCCCACCGCGCCGAGGATGCGCGCCACCAGCTCATGGCCATCACCCAGCAGCTCATCCTCGAGGAGATCCGGAAGGCCGCGCCCGAGGTGGTCATCGCAACCCTTACCGAGCGCATCGCCAGCCGCGAGCTCGACCCCCACACGGCTGCCGAAGAGCTCGCCGCCCGCGTCCTCCCCCGGCCCTGACCCCGCGCCGTGCTACCATCGGCAGCGTGAGCAGCCCGCAGCGCATCCGCACGTGGTTCCGCAAAGGCGAGCGCGTCCGCTACATCTCCCACCTCGATGTGCTCCGCTTCTGGGAGCGCGCCATCCGCCGCGCCGGCCTGCCGCTCGCCTACTCTCAGGGCTTTACGCCCCACCCGAAGCTCTTCTTCGCCTCGCCGCTCCCCCTCGGATTCATGGCCGAGCGCGAAGTGATGGACGTCATCCTGGAGGAGCGCATCGACCCCGCGGACTTCCACGCGCGCCTCGCCGCGCAGGCCACCGGCGACCTCGCCCTCGTCGGCGCCCGCGAAGTTCCCCTCGGCGCGCCGCAGCCCCAGGCCGCGATGCTCTGGTCCGATTACCGCGCCGCCATCCCGGGGCTCGACCCGGCATTCGCGCGCGCCCGGGTCGATGAGTTCCTCGCCCTGCCCGCGCTCGAATGGCGCGAAGAGCGCGGCGAGCGCGAACGCACCTACGACCTCCGCGCTGCCACCGCCTGGCTCACCGCCCGTCCCATCGACGGCGGCACCGAACTCGCCATGCGCCTCCGCACCGACCAGCACATCACCGCCCGCCCGGAAGCTATACTGGCGGCGCTCGTTCCCGGCTTCGAGCCGCAGAGCTTCGTGCGAACCGGCATCGTCCTCGACGACCGCTCGCCAGCGAGGGAACTATGGCGACGCCACGGCCAGTACCTCTGACGGCTTTCCAGGTCCGCCCCGCCGTCCCGGCCGACGCCGGCGCGCTCTACCCCCTCTGGCTTCGCGCCCGCGAACACAACGCCCGCGTCGACCCTCGCGTCGTCCTCGCGCCCGTCGGCCCCGACCAGTTCGAAGTCGCCCTTCGCAGCCAGGTCGAACGCGGCGCCGCCAGCGTCTTCGTCGCCGAGTGCGGCGGCGGGGTCGCCGGCTTCATTTCCGGCGCCATCGAATCCGCCGGACCGGACCGGCTCCCCGAGCGCCACGCGACCATCGGCTACCTCTGGGTCGAACCGGCCTACCGCCGCCGCGGCATCGCCCGCGCCCTCGTCGCCGCCATCGCGCGGTGGGCCGCCGCCATCGACGGCGTCCGCCATTTCGAGATGCCCGTCCTCGCCGCCGATGAAGAGGCCGCCCGCTTCTGGGCCGCCCTCGGCTTTCGCCCCTTCATCGTCCGCCTCTGGGCGCCCCTCGACCCCGGCGAGGAGGCCCGGCCGTGAGCCTCCTCTACCTCGTCCGCCACGGGGAAACCAACCATAACGCGGAAGAGCGCGGCCTCGGCCGCGCCGACGTGCCGCTTTCGTCCCGCGGACGCCTCCAGGCCAGCCTCCTCGCTGCCCGCTTCGCCCGCGTCCCGGTCGATGCCGTCCTCTCCTCCCCGCTCCAGCGCGCCCTCGAGATCGCCCGCGCCATCGCCGACCACCACGCCCTCGCCGTCGACGTCCGGCCCGAACTCACCGAGCTCGACGTCGGCGATACGGAAGGCCTCACCTACGCCGAGATCCGCGAGCGCTTCCCCGATTTCTACCGCGCCTGGACCGGCGATGACCCGGTCGCCGTCCCGATGCCCGGCGGCGAATCCCTTGCGGAGCTCGCCCGCCGCCTCGAACCGCTATCCGCCGAACTCCTCGCCGGCCCCGACCGCGTCGCCGTCATCGTCTCCCACAACTTCACGCTCCGGGTGCTCGTCTGCCAGCTCCTCGGCATCCCGGTCGCCAGCTTCCGCAACTTCCGGCTCGACCTCGCGTCCGTCACCACGATCTCCATCCAGCACGGGCGGGCCGCCATCCAGGCCCTCAACGACGTCTGTCATCTCGAGGAACCCTTGAACCTTGCTGCCCCCGCGCGTAGCGTCTCCACCTGAATCATGGCGCCGCCCCTGCTGAGCCGCTCCCGGGTCATCATCGCCGTCAGCCTCATCATCGGCGGCTACTTTGTCTACACGGCCGTCCTCGGCATGTACCGCTCCAGCCAGCTCGGCGAATCCCGTGCGCGCGCCGAAGAGCAGCTCCGCGCGCTCGAAGAACAGAAAGCCTACCTCGAAGCCGTCCGCGCCTACGTCGCCTCCGATGCGTACGTCGAACAGGAGGCCCGCCGCCGCTACGGCTACATCCGCGAAGGGGAAATCCCGTTTGTCGTCATCAGTCCCCCGGCCGCCGAAGAAGCGCAGCCCTCAGGCACCTGGTGGCAGCGGCTCTTCCCCCGCTGAGCAATCCCCCGTCCCGGGCTTCGCTCCCTTCCCCGGCGCGCCTGAGCCGCCCGAGCCGCCCGCTCGCCTTCCCCGTGCCCTCAGGGACGCGCTCCAGCGCGTCGCACGCTTCGCCGCCGAGGAGCGGCTCTTCCGCGGCCGCAGCCGCCTCCTCGTCGCCGTCTCCGGCGGTCCCGATTCCCTCGCCCTCCTCCACCTCCTCTTGCGGCTCCGCGACCGGTTCCGCCTCGAGCTGAAGGTTGCCCACTTCGACCACCAGCTCCGTCCGGGCTCCGCCGAAGACCTCCGGTTCGTGCGCGAGCACGCGGCTGCCCTGGGGCTCGAAGCCGTCACCGGCGAAGGCCCGGTTCGGGAGGTGGCCGCCCGCCAGCGCCGCGGCATCGAAGAGACCGCCCGCCTGATGCGCTACCAGTTCCTCGCCTTCGCCGCCGAAAAGGAGCAGTGCGACGCGGTCGTGACCGGCCACACCGCCGACGACCAGGCCGAGACGGTCCTCCTCCACCTGCTCCGCGGCAGCGGCGTCCGCGGCCTCCGCGGCATGCTCCCGGCGGGACAGGTGCCCGGCGCCCCCGGGCGCGCCCTCCTCCGCCCGCTGCTCTGCCTCCGGCGCGCCGACACCCTCGCCGTCTGCCGCGACCTCGGGCTCGAGCCCCGCGTCGACGAGTCGAACCGCGACCCCTCGCACACCCGCAACCGCATCCGGACGGCGCTCCTGCCGGCCCTCGCAGACTTCAACCCGTCCATCGATGCGGCGCTCTTCGGCCTCGCCGAAAGCGCCCGCGAGGCCTTCGCCCTCCTCGAGCGCCGCTCGTTCGAGGCGCGCGCGCTGGAACGCGGCCCGGTCGGCGCCGTCTACGAAGCAGCCGCGCTCGCCGGCCTCCCCGGGGAATCGCTCTGGCTCGTCGTCGAACGGGAGGCCGCCTTCTTCCACCTCGAGCCCGCGGTCAACCGCACCCGGCTCGAAAACCTCCGGCAGGCGCTCCGCCGCGGCTCTGGCTCGGTCGCTTTCGGCGACACCGCTGTCGAGGTCTCCGCGGGCCGTGTCCGCATCGGTCCCCGCCTCGAACCCGTCGAGCCCGCCGAGCCGGTGCTCCTCGACGTCCCCGGCAGCCGCCGCTTCGGACCGTGGCGGGTCGATGTCCTCACATCCCCCGCGGAGGCCACCCCGCAGGCGCCGGTCGCGGGCCTCGCCTCCGCGAGCCTCCGCGGCGCCCTCCGGGTTCGCCACCTCCAGCCCGGCGACCGCATCGCCTGGCGCGGCCTCACGCGGAAGGTCTCCGACCTGCTCATCGACCAGAAGGTGCCGGCGTGGGAGCGTCCCGGTGCGGTCGCCGTCACCGATGCGAGCGGCCCGGCAGCCATCTTCACCGCCTCGAGGGTGTTCACGCGCGATGCCGGGGAGCCCCCCGACCTCTGGGTCAGGCTCGCGCCGCTCTCCCGCTGACCTTCGGCGGCGCGAACAGCGGCACCACCTCGTCGAGCAGCCGCGCGGTTTGCGCCATCAGGTCATCGTCGTTCTCCGCGATGGGCCGGACGACGAACTTCGAGACCCCGGCCGCGATGAACTCGCGGATGCGCTGCGCAATCTCCGCCGCGCCGCCCACCGCCGCGAGCCCCAGCGGGTCGCCGACCCCGGGCAGGCGCGCTAGCCCGGCCAGCTGCCGCTGCACCACCGGCTCGTCGGCGCTCCCGAACCGGTAGGAAAACCCGGCCCCGTAGTGGTCCTCGTCAATCGTGCGCCCCGCCTCTGCCGCCGCCCGTTTGATCGCCGCCACGATGGGCGCCACCTGCGCGGGCGTCTGCAGCCCGGCAAGCCAGCCTGTCCCCAGCCGCGCCGTCCGCCGGACCGCGGCCTCCGAACTCCCGCCAATCCAGAGCGGCAGCGGCTGCTGCACCGGCAGCGGCGAAATCACGGCCTCCGTGTACCGGTAGTGCTGCCCCGCGAACGTCAGCCGTTCGCCTGCCCACAGCCGCGCCATGATTTCGAGCGCTTCGTCCGCTGCGGCCCCGCGGCCCCGCGGGTCGCGGCCCGTCGCCCGCCATTCCGGCGCCCGCTCGTCGCCGACCCCGAATACCGGCAGGAGCCGCCCGCCGCTCAGGTAGTCGAGCGTGGCGCACTCCTTCGCCAGCACCAGCGGGTCGCGGAACGGCACGACCACGGCGTTCATCCCCGCTTTCAGCCGCCGCGTCCGGCCCAGCGCCATCCCGATCGCTGCCATCGGCTCAAGCGTCGGCGCGCTCGAAACGAGCCGTTCGCTGAACCAGACCGAATCCGCGCCGCGCTCCTCCAGCAGGTCGATCCACCGCCCGAACGCATCCGCCGACGAAAACGGGAACCCGGCCACGCCGAACCCGATGCCGATGCCCATGACCTGCCTCCCCTGCGGGCTATCCCCGCGCGAACTGCTTGAAGAAGCGCGTCAGCCGTTCGTGCAGCCCCGGCTCCGCCGCCAGCAGCCCGCGCACCACCGGCCGCGGCTGGTTGAACCGGATCGGGTCGCCCAGCACCCCGGTGACCCGGAGCCCCGCCGCCCGGCAGAGCGCCGCGCCCGCGGCGACGTCCCATTCCGCACGGCCGAAGCCGGTCAGCGTCGCGTTGCCGTCGCCCTGCGCCAGCCGCGCCAGCCGGTAGGCGACGCTCCCCATCGGCCGCACCAGCGTGCCCTCCGGCAGCGGCGGCAGGTCGTCCCACGCGTGCTCGCCGCGCCCGACGAGCGCCTCGAACGGCTGGCCCGTCGGCTCGGTCGCCGGGCGCTCCATGGCGCCGCAGCACGCCGCTGCGAACAGCTCGCCCGTCGCCGGGTTGTGCACCACCCCGAGCACCGGCTCGCCGTTCGCGACCAGCGCGATCGAGACGGCGAACTCCGGCACGCCTTCGAGGTACTCCCGCGTCCCATCGATCGGGTCGACGACCCACGTGCGCGCCGCCCGCAGCCGCGCCGGCGAATCCCGGTGCTCTTCGCTCAGCCAGCCGTCCTCGGGAAACGCCCCGAGCAGCCGCCGTTCGAGCAGCGCCGCCGCCGCGAGGTCAGCTTCCGAGACGAGCTCCCGGCCGGCCTTCCGCCCGTACCGGACGCCCTCCCGCCGGAAGCGCTCGATGACCTCCCCCGCGGCAAGCGCCGCCTCCTTCGCCGCCTCAAGTTCGCGCTCGAACACGTCTCCCATTGTAGGGACGGCGCGCCCGGCGGCGTCACGCGAAGGCAGCGAACAGCTCCTCGAACGCCTTCACCTGCCCGCCCTTCGTCGAAGACGGCACCACGATCGGCGTCTTCACCCCGGCCGCGAACCACTGTTCCAGACCCTCCAGCACCTGCTTCCGCGTGCCGTAAAGCGTGCAGTCCGAAAGCCAGCGCTCCGACATCAGCCCCGGCAGTGCCTCCCGGTCGCCGCGCGCCAGCGCCGCCTCGATCGCCTCCATCTCCTCGACGTAGCCGGCTTCCTTCCAGTAGTTCCGGTAGTTCGGCAGCATCACGTAGCCGGTCAGCACCCGCTTCATCACGTTCGCCGCCGCCGCCGGATCGTCGTCATCGATGCACATCGGGATCATGTCGCCGATGAAGAAGTCGCCCTCCCGCTTCTCCGCCGGGATGTGCGCCAGCGACTCCGGCATGTGGCTCCGCGCCGCGTTCGCCCAGACCGCGCCCTCCGCGATCTCCACGGCCAGCTCCACCATCTTCTTCCGCAGCGTCGCCAGAACGATCGGCGGCAGCGGCCCGACCTGCTGCGACGCCGCCCGCATCGCCTCGACGTACTGCCGCATGTCGCTCAACGGCTTCCCAGGCTTCGCCCCGATACGCGCGTTGGCCGGCGCATGGCTCACACCGATGCCGAGGTAGAACCGCCCGTCGCTGATTTCGTGGATGTACGCCGCCGATTGCGCGAGGTCGAACGGCACCCGGTAGTAAATCGGGATGATCGAGGTCCCGAATTTGATCGTCGAGGTGGCGTGCGCGATCGAGAGGCACAGCCCCATCCCGTCGCCGAAGCTCGCGCAGTAAATCCCCGCGAACCCCGCCGCTTCGAGCTGTTTCGCCGTCTCCACGGTCCATTTCCGGCGGCCGACCGCCGCCGCGAGCGCCACTGCCGGCTTCTGCATGCGAATCCCCTCCTGGGCTCAACGTCGTGCCCGCGACTATACGGCCCCCGGCCCTTACCGGCCCGGCCCCGTCAGGCCTCCTGCCGGTACCGCAGCATCCGCCCGCTCCCTGCCCCGGTGTGCCGGCCGTCGTCGTACGCGACCTGCCCGTTCACGACCACCATCCGGATGCCGCGCGGCTCTTGCTTCGGCTGCTCGTAGGTCGCGAGGTCCTCCACCGTCGCCGGATCGAACAGGACGAGGTCGGCGAACCAGCCCTCGCGCACCTGCCCCCGCTTCGCCAGCCCGAACCGCTCACACGGCGCCGAGGTCATCTTGCGGACCGCCTCCTCGAGCGTCAGCACCCCGCGCTCGCGCACGTACCGCGCAAGCACCCGCGGCATCGTCCCGAACAGCCGCGGGTGCGGGTTCCCCTTCAGCACCGGGATGCCGTCCGAGCCGATGAACATCCGCGGGTGGCGCAGGTTCGTCTCGATGTCGGCTTCATCGATGATGAACTGGATGCAGATGACCTCCTTCCCCCGCGGCGCGGTCAGGATCTGCCGCACCGCCTCCTCGACCGTCCACCCCTCGCTCGCCGCGATGTCGGGGACCATCCGCCCTTCGAACTCCCGCCGGTCCGGGCAGCTCGCGATCATCACGTTCTCGGCCCACTCCCGATCGATCGCCTCGAGGTTCACGTACTGCCACATCGGCCCGCTGCCTGCCGTGTAGGGGTACACGTCGAGCGTCACGCTCGTCCCCGCGGCGTGAGCCGCGTCTGCCTTCGCGAGCGATTCGCCCACCCGGCCCCAGTTCCGCCGTCCCGCCGCCTTGTGGTGCGAAATGTGCAGCCCGACGCCCGCCTCCCGCGCGACCGTGATCGCCTCGTCCACTGCCTCCAGCAGCCGGTCTGCCTCGTTCCGCATGTGCGTCGCATACAGCCCGCCGAACGGCGCTGCCTCGCGCGCCAGCGCGATGACCTCCTCGGTGCGCGCGTACCGCCCCGGCTCGTAGATGAGCCCGGTCGAGAGCCCGGCAGCGCCCTGCTCCATCGCCCGCGCGACGTGCCCCCGCATCGCCGCCAGTTCGTCCGCTGTCGGCGCCCTCCGCTCCATCCCCATCACGTGCGCCCGGACCCGGTTGTGCCCGACCAGCATCAGGTTGTTGATCGCCGGCTGCTTCGCCATGCAGGCCGCGAAGTAGCTTGCGAGGTCCGTCCAGCCCGCGCCCGGGCCGGAGATGTCCCCCGGCATGTACTCCCGCCCCGGTTCGTTCGGCACCGTGCTGAAGCCGCAGTTCCCGCTCACGTCCGTCGTCACGCCCTGCGCCAGCTTGAACGCCATGTCCGGGTGCCGCAGGAACGCGCCGTCGTCGTGCGAATGCGTGTCGACGAAGCCGGGGCACAGCGCCTGCCCCCGCGCGTCGACTTCCCGCCGCCCCGCCGGCGCTTCCCCGACCGCCATGATGCGGTCCCCCTCGACCGCCACGTCTGCCGGGAAGCCCGGCGCGCCCGTCCCATCGATCACCAGCACGTTCCGAAACACGAGGTCAGCTGCCATGCGCGGCATTCTGCCCCCGCCCGGACGGGCTGTCGACAGCAGCGCTCACGCGAATCCTGTACCGTGGAACCCATGCCGAACCGCCTCGCGAACGAAACCAGCCCCTACCTCCGCCAGCACGCCGACAACCCCGTCGATTGGTACCCCTGGGGCAGCGAGGCGTTCGAACGGGCCCGCGCCGAGCAGAAGCCGATCCTCCTCTCCGTCGGCTACAGCTCCTGCCACTGGTGCCACGTCATGGCCCACGAATCCTTCGAAAACCCGGCCATCGCCGACCTCATGAACCGCTACTTCATCAACGTCAAAGTCGACCGCGAAGAGCGTCCCGACGTCGACGCCGTCTACATGGCCGCGGTGCAGGCCATTTCCGGCCAGGGCGGCTGGCCGATGACCGTCTTCCTCACCCCGGAGGGCGAACCGTTCTACGCCGGCACCTACTTCCCGCCCGAGGACGCCCACGGCCGCCCCGGCTTCCCGCGCGTCCTCCAGTTCCTTGCCGAAAAATGGCAGACCGACCGCGACCGCATTCTCGAATCGGCCCGCGGCCTCACGGAGCACCTCCGCGCCGCCGCCGCGCGTGCCGCCGGCCACGGCGACGGCATCGCCCCCGCCACGCTCGCCCGCGCCGTCGAACAGTTCGCCGAGGTCTTCGATACCGCCTGGGGCGGCTTCGGCATGGCGCCGAAATTCCCCTCGCCTTCGAACCTCGAATTCCTCCTCGCGCACTTCGCCGCTAACCCCGGCGCCGAGACCGGCCAGGCCGCTGCCGCCATGGCGCTCCACACCCTCCGCGGCATGGCCACCGGCGGCATGTACGACCAGGTCGGCGGCGGCTTCGCCCGCTACAGCGTCGACGAAGCGTGGATCGTCCCTCACTTCGAAAAGATGCTCTACGACAACGCCCAGCTCGCCCGGGTCTACCTCCACGGCTACCAGCTCACCGGCGACGGCGGCTTCGCCCGGGTCGTCCACGAAACCCTCGAATTCCTCCTGCGCGAAATGCAGGACCCTGCGGGCGGCTTCTACGCCGCGCTCGACGCCGACAGCGAAGGCATCGAGGGCAAGTACTACCTCTGGACGCCCGCCGAGCTCGAGCAGGTGCTCGGCGCCGATGCCCCCCTCGCCATGGCCTGGTACGGCGTCACCCCGGACGGCAACTTCCGCGACCCCCACCACCCGGAGCTCACCGGCCGCAGCGTCCTCACCGCCCGCCCCGACATCGAAGACCTCGAACGCCGCTTCGGGCTCTCCCAGGACGACATCCTCGACCGCATCGAGGAGATCCAGGAGCGCCTCTTCTACGCCCGCCAGGAGCGCGTCCCGCCCGGCCTCGATGACAAAGTACTCACCGACTGGAACGGCCTCGCCCTCGCTGCCTTTGCCGAAGCCGCCCGCGTGCTCGAAGAGCCGGCCTACGCCATGGCCGCGACCCGCCTCGCTGAGTTCCTCCGCGCCAGCGTCTGGCGCGACGGCGTCCTCTACCACACCTGGAAGGCCGGCGAAGCCCGCGTCCCCGGCATGCTCGAAGACTACACGTACCTCGGCCTCGGGCTCGTCGAGCTCTACAAGACCACCGGCGAACTGGCCTGGCTCGACTGGGCCCGGGAGCTCTGGGAGGCCACCCTCGCCCGCTTCCGCGACCCGGAAACCGGCACGTTCTTCGACACCGCCAGCGACGCTGAGCAGCTGATCGTCCGCCAGCGCAGCTTCTTCGATGCCGCCACCCCGTCCGGGAACGGCGCCGCGGCGCTGCTCGGCCTCTGGCTCGGCCGCTACTACGGCCCCGCCGAGTGGGAGCGGGTCGTCGACGACGTCGTCGCCGCCGTTGCCGACCACCTGCTCCGCGCCGTGACCGGCTTCGGCACCATCCTCCAGGCGATGGAGTTCGCGCTCGCGCCGCACCGCGAAATCGTCATCGTCGGCGATGCGGCCGCCCGCGCGCCGTTCGAAGGTGTCCTCGCCGCGCGCTACCTTCCTTTTACCGTCGTCGCGCCGACCGCCGATGCCGAGGGCCTGCCCCTCTTCGAAGGCCGCGAGCCGGCGGGCCGCGCCCTCGCCTACGTCTGCGAGAACATGGCCTGCATGGCGCCCGCCGAATCCCCGGCCGAGCTCGAACGCCAGCTCGGCCCCGCGCCCGCCTTCGCCTGAGCCGTCCCCCGCCTCAGGCGTGCAGCCGTTCGACCGCCGCCAGCGGCGGCTTCGCCGGGTCGACCAGGTACCGGAGCTCCGGCATCGCCACGTCGGCGACGGCGTAGGAAGCGCTCACCGGCCAGTACGGGTCCGCCCCCGGCAGCCCCCACGCCTCGCCGTCGAACGCGAGCAGCTCCGGCATTCCCCGGTCTGCGCTGTGGAACTGGTACTCCGGGTCGACCTGGATGAGCCGCGCCGTGGCCGCGCCGTCCCGCTCCACCCGCGCCGTGTTCAGCGTCGCCAGGTACTGGATGTCGGCCCCGCTGATCGCTTCCGGGTCGACGAGATGCGCGTCGAGCACCGTGCGGCCGCCCGCCCGGACCGTCACCCAGCTTCGGTCGTACCGCCGCGCGAAGTCGATGGTGCCCTCGCTCACCGGGTAGCCCCAGCGCGCCGCCAGCGCCTCCCGCGCCGCCGCCGAGTCGCAGTACGCCCGCACGGAAAGCGCCCGCGGCCGTGCCCCGGAGCGGCAGCCGACCTTCGCCTCCGCGAGCGTGAACGGCCCCGCCGGGCTCTCCGGCACCCGCCACGCCGTCACGACGAGCGTCGGCGGGATGGTCGGGTGCAGCGCCGGCGGCAGGAGGCTCGTCATCGCGCCCTGCTCCAGCTCGTACATCACCTGCAGGATCTGCACGCGCGGCAGCACCCACGGCTCGCCGTCCGGCCGCAGCAGCGGTCCGTGCTCGAAATCGGTCGTCGGCCGGGTTCCCACGAGCGGCATCAGTTCCCTCCCACCGCCGCCGGGGCCTTCGCCGCCGGCTTCTCCGCGAACTTCGGCATCACTTCCTTCGCGAACAGCCGCAGGCTCGCCAGCACCTCCTCCTGCGGCACCGTCTCGATGGCGTTCAGCAGGAAGTTGATCCGGTCCACGCCGACCGATTCCCACTTCTTGATGACCTCGATGATCCGGTCCGGGTTGCCGATGCACAGGCCTTCAGGGATTTGCCCCTCCGGCGCGCTCGTCGCCTCCCGGCGCAGCGCCGGCAGCAGCCCGAGGTTCGGGTACGACCGCGTCGGGTAGGCCTGCCGCGCCGCCAGCAGCTGCTCCGCGAGATAGTTGAACGTCCCCGCCAGCCGCTGGCCCGTCTTCGCCCCGTACTCGTTGTCCTCGTGGCAGAAGAGGAAGTTCACCGTGTTCACCTGCTCGTTCACGAACGAGCCGACCGGGTTGCAGTACTTGATGCGCCGCCGGTACTCCGCGATCTTCTGCTCCTGCTCCGCGAAGCCCCCGAACGTCAGCCCGAGGCTGCCCATCCCTCGGTCCGCCGCGTCGAGCTCCGTCCCCGGGCTCGTCACCGCGACCCACATCGGCGGGTGCGGCTTCTGCAGCGGCTTCGGCAGCACCGCCCGCTGCGGCATGCTGAACGCCCGCCCCTGGTAGCCGAACCGCTCCTCCGTCCACATCTTCGGGATGATCCGCACCCACTCGTCCCACGTCTTCTTCGTCTCGTCCGGGTCGGCCGACATCCCGCCCAGCTCCGTCCACGTCGCCGACCGCCCCGTCCCGAACTCGAGCCGCCCGCCGGAGACGATGTCCATCGTCGCCGCCACTTCCGCCGCCTTGATCGGGTTGTTGAACTCGGGCACGCAGACCACGATGCCGCGCCCGATGCGGATGTTCTTCGTCACCATCGCACAGGCGGTGAGGAACACCTCCGGCGCCGAGCAGTGCGAGTACTCCTCGAGGAAGTGGTGCTCCACCGCCCAGACCTGGTCGAAGCCGAGCTCATCGGCCAGCTTCACCTGTTCGAGGCAGTTCTGGTACACCTCGTACTCGGTCGTCGGCCCCCACGGCCGCGGCACCGAAATCTCGTAGAAAATGCCGAATTTCATCGCGCAGGCTCCCTTCTCCTTGCTGTCTGCCCGCCCGGTGGGCGGAATCTAGCACAGCGGCGGCTGCCCTGCCCGCCGCGAGTGCCTCTGCTTCAGCCGAGCAGCATCGGCGCCGGGACTGCTGCCGGTCCCACCCGCAGCGTCCCTTCGACGATGCACGCCGAAATCGGCAGCAGCGTCCGCAGCTGCCGCCACGGGCTGCCCCGGTCGAGGCCGGCCGCCGGCGTCATCGCCGCGCCCTTCGCCAGCCGCGCTGCGGCCGCGTCGACGCTCACCGGCGCCTCCGCGAGCACCGTCTTGCCGCCCTCCGGCGCGTACACCACCCAGCCGTCCCACCGCAGCATCGCCGGGTCGATGGCGTACGGCGCCGGCAGCCGCGCCTCCGCGAGCGGGCCGGACGTCCCGGCGATGCGCACGGTCACGTCGTCGCCCTCCCGCTCGATGCGAACCTCGCCGGGTTCCGCCGGTCCCGCCAGCGCGGGGAGCCGCCCCGCGCCCTCGACGACGGCCGCTGCCAGCACGTTTCGCGGCATCATCCGGAACCGCCCGCCGACGCCCAGCGCCGCGAACCGCAGCGGCCCCGCCGCTGTCTCGCCCTCGGCGACCAGCAGCCGCGCGTAGCACGGGATCGGCCGCGTCACGTCCGCCGGCAGCCACCGCAGTGCCGCGTCGCGGTCCACCTCGAACGTCAGCTGCAGCCAGCGGCCGCGCAGCTCCAGCGGCCCGGCGTCGAACTCCGCCGGCGCCAGCCCGTCGATCGCCAGTGTTCCCCGGTCTGGCATCTCAATTCCCTCCCGCGCCCGCAGGCGCCGCGCCGATGGCGACCGCGCCCGGCCCCACGACCGCGCCGATCGCCATCGAAAGTTCCGTCACGATGAGCCGCTCCACCGCGTACGCGCGCCGCACCCGGTCGGCCGCTTCCTCCGCCAGTCCCGGCGCCGCCGCGTGCGCCACCACCACGTTCAGCTGCGCGCCCCCGGCCCGCTGCCCCACCCGCCGCACCGCCTCCTCCAGCGCGGCTTCGTGGGTCGCTGCCCGCGCGACCCCCGTCACCCGCGTCCCGATCCGCAGCACCGGCAGGCCGTCCTCCAGCTCGCCGAGCTTCTCTTCGACCAGCGCCAGCCGCCCGCTCTCCTCCAGCCACCGCGTATCAGCCGGCACGACCAGCGCGTCCGCCCGCGGCTCCAGCTCTTCGAGGTGCGCCAGCAGGTCGTCGAGTGGTCTCCCCTCCTGCACGAGGCCTGCGGCCGTCGTCAGCAGCGCCCCGAGCCCCGCATGGCCCACGCCGGGGTTCGAAATCTTGATCCGCGCGTCCGGCAGGTCGTCCTGTACCGTCAGCATCGCCGCCGAGGCCGTCGTGAAGCTCGGGCTCACGTCGAACGGCGTCACGAGGCAGAGCACGTCCTGCCCGGCTTCCGCTGCGGGCCGAAAGTGTGCGAGGTACGCCGCTTCCGGCGGCGCGAACGTCCGCGGCAGCCGCGCCCCCGCGCGGATGCGCTCGTACGCCGCCCGCCACGCCCGCTCATCGTCGGCCATCCGCTCATCTTCGAACGCAAAGCTCCCCGCCGCCGTGAGCACGCCGAGGTCCGCCGCCGCTTCCGCACCGAGGCAGGTCGTCGAATCCGTCACCAGCTGAACCTTCGTCACAGGCACCCCCAAACCGGGCTGGCAGGATGCTAGCATAATCGTTAGCCTTCGGCTTACGACCTTCCCGGGTGGTGCACCAGTGAAATTCGGCATCTTCTACGAACACTCCGTCCTCAAGCCGTGGGACGACCGCTCCGAGCACCGCGTCCTCCACCAGGCCGTCGAACAGGTCGTCCTCGCCGATGAGCTGGGCTTCGACCAGGTCTGGGAAGTCGAGCACCATTTCCTGGAGGAGTACTCCCACTCCTCCGCGCCGGAGGTCTTCCTCTCTTTCTGCGCCGCGAAGACGAAGAACATCCGCTTCGGCCACGGCATCGCCCTCATGCTCCCGCCCATCAACCACCCGGCCCGCGTGGCCGAGCGCGCCGCCACCCTCGATATCCTCAGCGACGGCCGCCTCGAATTCGGCACCGGCCGCTCCGCGACCTGGACCGAGCTCGCCGCCTTCGGCTGCGAACCCGACCTCACCAAGGAGATGTGGGACGAATGCACCCGCGCCGTCGTCAAGATGTGGACGACCGACAACTTCTCCTGGAACGGCCGCCACTTCACGATGCCCCAGCGGAACATCATCCCCAAGCCCCTCCAGAAACCCCACCCGCCCCTCTGGGTCGCCGTCCAGTCGCCTGAAACGGCTGTCCAGGCGGGCGAGCGCGGCATGGGGATGCTCGGCGTCACCCTCGGCGCCCCGCTCGACTACCAGCAGATGGTGAAGGACTACCGCCGCGCGATCCGCACCTGCGAACCCGTCGGCGAAACGGTCAACGAGCAGGTCAACGGCGTCGCCTTCATGTACTGCGACGAAGACGACGCCCGCGCGAAGGCCGTCGGCGGCATGGCCGCCCTCCAGTTCGGTCTCCGCGCGGCCCACCTCGTCGGCGTCGGCGGCATCTACCCCTCGCCGGCCTACCACGCCCACGCCAGCGCCGCACCGCTCCGCAATCGCCCCGGCGACGTCGTCGGCCCCGTCCGCGAAGGCACGCCCATCGGCGACCCGAAGGCCTGCATCGAGGCGCTCAAGTGGTGGGAAGAGGTCGGCGTCGACCGCATGGTCTTCCTCATCAACACCGGCGAAACCATCCCGCAGGAGCAGGTGCTCAACAGCCTCCGCCTCTTCGCGCGCGAAGTGATGCCGGAGTTCACGCGAAAGGAGCGCGCCGAGGCGAAGAAAGCCGCCGAGGCCGCCGCCCGCGAGGCGGCCCAGCGCGCCGCTGCCGGCACCCCGATGCCCGCCTGAGAAGGCTCCCGCGCCGTCAGGCCCGGTCGCGGTACTCCGCTGCGAGCCCCGGGTTCGAAACCTCCAGCTTGTCGAGCGTCACCGTCCGCAGGTGGCTGAGGACCGCCAGCCGCCACGGCCCTTCGTCCGCGTCGCCCTTCCGGATGCGCTCGCACAGGTCGGCATTGCGCCGGAGCAGCGCCTCGCGCACGCCCGCCAGCCGCGGCGGCATCGGCTCGACCCCCAGCAGCCGGTCGAGCCCGTCCCACTCCCGCGCGAGGTGCTCCTCCATCGTCGCGAGCTCCCGCCGGAGCATCTCGACGACGTTCATCGAGACCCGCGCGTGGAAGCTCAGCCGGCCCTGCGTGTTCGGCATCACGTCGTCCCGCAGGTAGCCCGCCACCGCCTCCAGCAGCTCATCGAACGTCGGCCGGTCCTGCATCAGTCCCACCTCCCTTCGAGCAGCTCCAGCAGCACGATCTCCGTCTCCGCCGTCCGCCGGCCGATGGCCGCCAGCTCGACGCTCCGGTTCCGGCCGGTCAGGTAGGTCGCTGCCTGCGTCATCGTGATGACGCCCCACTTCAGGTTCCCGAACATCTCGTACCAGAGGAAGTGCTGCCGGTTCACCGGCCGCCCGCCGGCCGCTTCGTACGCCTCGATGAACGCTTCCCGCGTGCCGACGCCGGCGATCGGCTGCTTCCCGCCGAACCGCCACGACTTCACCGCCAGCCAGCCGAGGTCCTCCATCGGGTCGCCCCAGTGCGCCAGCTCCCAGTCGAGGATCCCGCGCACGCCCGTCTCATCGAAGATGAAGTTCCCGAGCCGGAAGTCGCCGTGCACCAGCACCTCCTCGCCCGGGGGCGGCAGGTGCTGCCGCAGCCAGCGAATCGCCAGCTCGAACACCGGGTGCGGGTCCAGCTCGGCCGTCCGGTAGTTGTTCTCGTAGTAGTCGAGCTGCGCCTCGGCCGAGGTCTTCCCGGCCGGCGGGTGCTCGAGCCGGGCCAGCTCCGGGTGGTCCGCCTCCCGGATGCCGTGGATGCGCGCGAGGTCGCGCGCGAGCTGGGCCGGGACCACCTCGCGCGCCTTCGCGTACTGCTCCCCCCGGATGAGCCGCGCCCCGAGCGTCTCGCCCGGCACGCGGCGCATCACGAAGAAGGCCACCGGGAACGTGTCGTCGCCGTCCCAGAGCGGCTCAGGGACCGTCACGCCCGCATCCCACGCCGCCTTGATCAGGTGGTACTCCAGCTCCCGCCCGGGAATCGTCGGCGCGCCCGGCACCGGGTCCGCCCGCAGGATCCCTTCGATCCGTCCTGCGGGCGTCTCCGCGTCGAACGACCAAGTCTCCCGCGACGCGCCCCCGGAAAGCCGCACCAGGTTCGAGACCGTCACCGGCCCCCCGGTCCGCGCCGCGATGAACCGCTCCAGCCCCTGCTGGACTTCGTCCTTCTGCACGGCCCTACTCGACCTGGTCGAGGTACTCGCTCAGGCCGTAGCCCTTGCGCTCCCCGTCGAGGAGGTATTCGGTCATCCCCTCCCCGATGTGGGTGAACATCCCCGCGCGCCGGTTCCGCAGCGGGATGAACCCCCGCACCGTCCCCTCGACCCGGTGCACCTCGCCGTTCGCGAGCGTCACCGTCGCTTTCAGCGCCTTGTGGTAGTTCGTGTCGCCCTCGTACTCGGTCTCGAGCTCGATGTTCTTGACCTGCACGATGGTGTCTTTCCCCTTGTGGAACACCCCGCCGATGCGGTCGCCCACGATGGAGAGCACCATCCCGAGGTCGTCGCCGAAGTTGCCCGTAATCCAGCGGTAGCTCGGCGTCGATTGCCAGTACCGCGGCCCCCACGAGTGGTCGCGCAGCCCGTGCCCGCTGATGTGGAGCACCGGGCCGTCTTCCACCTGCAGCGTGCCGGTCACGCGCATGTGCTGCTCATAGTGCGCCCGCGCGAACTCGTTCTGCGCGCCGGCGCCGCCCGGCTCCGCCACGTGCCCGTAGATCGGCCCGACCCCTTCGTGCACGAGGTCCAGCCGGATCCGCTTGTGCGGGTTCTCCTTGAACGCCACGCTCGGCTCCCGCATCTCCCGCGGGTCCTTCAGGTACACGACCGAGCCCTCGTACGTCGTGCGGAGCCGCTCGCCCGGTTCGAGCACCTCCACCTTCAGGCCGCCAGCGTTCCAGCCGTCGTTGCTCGAGATCTGGGGCCGCTTGTAGTTGAACAGCGCCGAACCATCGGGCTGGTAGACGATGACCGTGACTTCGGCGTACCCCTCGTTCGCCCGGTTGCCGATGCGCAGGAACCCGCCCATCTGCTGCTCCCGGTCGAAGAAATTGAAGTAGACCGACTCGTTGAAGTTTTCCTCGGGCCCGAGCGGGTGGGTGTAGTCGTCCTCGGGCTTCACGTTGCCGATGATGGTGACCATCGTTCGAACCTCCTGCCGGTGCTGTCTCCCGGCAGGCCCGGATCATACCGGAGCCGCGCCCCGGCCGCCCGTTACTGCGTCGCAGGCGCCAGCGTGCGCAGGTAGTTCACGAGGTGCCAGATCTCCTCGTCGGTCAGCCCCTGTTCCTTCCACGCCGGCATCGCCGTCCCCGGGATGCCGTCCGCGATGAACCGGAACAGCTGCCCGTCCGGGTGCTGCGGCACGTGCACCGTCAGGTCCAGCGGGTACGGATTCAGGTCGAGCCCCGGCGGGGGCACGCCCGTCCGCCCGTGGCAGGCGATGCAGTTTGCCTCGTACAGCGCCCGCCCCCGCGCGATCGAATCCGCATCCGGGAACACCGGGTTCGCCGGCAGCCCCGCCTGCGGCTCGTGCGCGTGCACCCCGAACAGCAGCAGCACCCCGAGCCCGAAGCCGGCCATCGTGCCGGTGCTCGCCGCCCACCCGAGCCGCCGGTTCAGCTCACGCGCCGTCCCGCGGCTGAGCGCGAACCCGAGCCCTGCCAGCAGCAGCACGAGCCCGCCGAACTGGTTCCACGTCAGCCCCGCCGTCGGCAGCGACCACGCGCCGCCGCCCCGGCTCACTGCCGCCGCGAACGCCCCGGCGGGCCGCACGTCGAAGAACGTCCGCGCGTCGTCGGCATCGGCCCGCCGGACTTCGACCTCCACCCGCCAGCGCCCCTCGAGCGGCATGTACGGCCCCTGTCCGCCGAACTCGCCCTGCCCCGCCGGCGCCAGCACCAGCGTCGAGGGCCCGAGCGACTGGTCCTCCTGGTACCGGAACACCAGCCGCACCCGCTGCGCGTCGACCGGCGCGCCCGAGCCGTCGGCCAGCGCGACCCGGTAGGTGTTCAGGCCCGTCTGGTTCGGGTCGATCCGCAGCGTGACTTGCAGGTCGCTCGCCGGCGCGGTCATCTCGAACGGCCGCCGCTCCGGCTCGATGACGATCGAGCGGCTCGTGGTCGTCTGGCTCATCAGCGCTGCCGCCCCGACGACTGCGACGCCGAGCGCGACTTCCGCTGCCGCGCCGAACATGAACCGGCGCGGTTCGCCCGGCCGCTCGCCCACCAGCCGCGCCTTCCCCCAGCGCGCGTTGTACAGCGCGACCGCCAGCAGCGGCGCCGCCAGCGCCAGCTTCGCCAGCAGCACCAGCCCGTAGCGGGTCTCGGTCAGCTTTTGCACCGAATCGATGTGGATGAGCGCGCCGAGCAGCCCCGTCGCCAGCAGCACGAAGACGAAGACCGATGCCAGCCGGGCGAACCGCCGCATCATCGGCCGCCACGCGTCCCGCCGCCTGCCGAACCGGGCCGCGACGACGGCGCCCGCGACCGCGCCCAGCCAGCCCACCGCCGCTGCGGCGTGAGCGAAGTCGATGGCCATCGCCCACGCGCTTCCCGGCACGGCCGCCGCGTGGCTCGTCGCGGTGAACGTCACGAGCTGCCCCGCCGTCAGCGCGATGAGCGTCCACGCAGCCGCCCGCGGCCGCCGCCCGTACAGCGCCGCCGCCCCGGCCGCGGCCGCGGCCAGCAGCGTCCGCGCCAGCCAGTACCGCCCGAACCGGGTTTCGAAAACGGCTGCCGCGGCGCCGACCCCGGAATACGTCTCGAGCAGCAGCGCAAGGCTGAGCCCCGCCGCCGCGACGCACGCCGCCGCCCCGAGCGCTGCCGCCTGCCCGAGCCGCCGCCGGGTGGAAACCGGCGCCTCGGGCCATAGCAGCGTCACCAGCCCGGCCCCGGCGGTCAGCAACAGCCCGAGCAGCGCCAGCAGCCGCGTCGCGGTCCCGTCCGGCCGCCCCAGCCGGTCCGCCCCCGAACCGACCGCGCCGACCGTGTTCACCGCGTCCGGCACCGTCCCGTCCGGGTTCAGCACCGTGAACGGGTACGAGCCGGTCAGCGCGTGTCCATCGACCAGCGACACGTTGTTCCAGATGACGTTGTAGATGCCGGGCTCGAGCGCCGGCAGCTTTGCCCGCATCCGCCCCTGCGTCACGACCGGCGCCCCGATGGCGATCTCACGCCCCGCCCCGTCGAGCAGGCGGATGCCGCTCGCCCGGGGGTCGATCGGCTCCGTGAAGTCGAGGATCACCTCCGCCGGGGCCTGCCGCAGAAACGCGTTCGCCGTTGGCTCAGAGGCCACCAGCGCCGCGTGCGCCCGCCCGTCGCGGACCGGCACCGCGAGCGCCAGCACCGTGACGGCGGCCAGCACCGCCAGCAGCGCCCGCTTCATTCCCCCCGCCTGCTGAACACCACGCCCGCGCCGACCCCGAGAATCAGCATCGTCGCGCCGACAGCCGCCGCGAGGACCCAGCCGGTCCCGCTCGCCTCACCCCACGGCACCGCCGCGGCGGGCGGCGCCTGCGTCGGACCTCCGCCGAGCAGGCTCTCCTGCAGCACTTCGCGGCCCGGGTTCGGCGCCGCCGCCGGGTCGTACCGGAACCGCAGCTCGCCGCTGGCCGTATCCCCATCCTCCGCGCTGAGGGTCGTCCATCGAACGACATAATCGCCGGGAGCAAGACCGGCCGGCAGCGCCACCGAAAGCCGCCGCCGGTCGTTCGGGTCGATGACGGCCGGCTCACGCGTCACCTCGTTCCCGGCGGCATCGAAGACCTTGATGTCGTTCGCGCCCGCCTGCCGCGCCATCTCCTGCGTCATCACGAGGACCACGTCCGTCGGCGGCTCGTTCAGCACCGCGCCGTCGCCCGGCCGCGCCCGGCTCGGTTCCGCATGGGCGAAGGCCGCCGTCGCCCACACGAGCCCGAGAAGCCCTGCGAAGAGCGCCGCCGCCAGTCTCATGCAGCCCAGTCTAGGCCCTCCGCCCCGGCGGACAAGGCGGGGTGCCCCGGGCCGCGGCGGCCTTTCCCGAACGCGAACCGGCCCGGCGCGCGCGCCGGGCCGGCACTGAGGGAGGAACCTCCTCGAATCAGCCGCGCGGCAGCCCCAGCCCCCGCGTCGCGATGATGTTCCGCTGAATCTCGCTCGTCCCGCCGGCGATCGTCGACGACACCGTCTGCAGGTAGCTCCCCGGCGCGCGCCCCTTCATCGGCGCATCCCGGCCCGTCAGCAGCGCCGACGTGCCGAGCGCCTTCATCGCCGTCCGCGCGATGCGCTGGCTCAGCTCGGTGTTGAACAACTTTGCAATCGACGCCTCGTGGTTCGGCACCCGGCCGGCGGCCTGGATGCTGATGACGCGGTAGCTCAGCATCTTCGCCGTCGCTGCCTCGATCCACCGGTCCGCGAACTCCGAGGCGAACGCCGCGCTCGCGCTCGCTGTCTCCGGCTTCCCGCGGTGCTCCTTCCAGTACCGCAGGTAGTACTCCAGCGTCTGCCGCTGGCCCACCGCGTTCCCGATCGACGAACGCTCGAAGTCCAGTGTCGTCGTGCCGATGTACCAGCCCCGGTTGATCTCGCCGACCACGTTGCGCGCCGGCACCCGCACGTCTTCGAAGAACACCTCGTTGAACTGGTGCCCGCCCGCCATGTTGATGAGCGGCCGCACCGTGATGCCGGGGCTCTTCATATCTACGAGGAAGTACGTGATGCCGCGGTGCTTCGGCGCGTCCGGGTCCGTCCGCGCCAGCATGAACATCCAGTCGGCGTTGTGTGCGCCGGAGGTCCAGATCTTCTGCCCGTTGATGACGAAGTCATCGCCGTCGCGCACGGCGCGGGTCTGCAGGCTCGCGAGGTCCGAACCCGAGCCCGGCTCGCTGTACCCCTGGCACCACTGCACCTCGCCCCGGAGGATCGCGCCGAGGTGCTCGCGCTTCTGATCGTCGTTCCCGTGGATGATGAGCGTCGGCCCGATCATCGAGACGCCCATCCCGCCGACCTGCGGCGCCCGCGCCTCGGCGAACTCCTCGTTCATGATGAACTGCTCCATCACGCCGAGGCCCGCGCCGCCGTACTCCTTCGGCCAGGCCGGCGCGATCCAGCCCTTCTTCGCCAGCTTGTCCCGCCACTCGCGCAGCATGCCGCCCCGCTCCCGCGCCAGCTCCATCGGGTTGATGTCGGGGTCGACGCGCGGCCGCTCCTTCTCGAGGAACTCGCGCACTTCGGCCCGCCACGCCGCCTGTTCAGGCGTATCCCGGAAATCCATCGCCTTCTCCTGCCGTGTCGTTAGGGGCTTTGCGGCACTGTAGCGAACCGCAACCCTGACGTAAAGGGAAAGGTCGCGCCGTTCCCCGTTTCCGTGCAGGGCCGTTCCGCTCCGCGTAGACTTCGCCCCGCACGCCCACTCCCATTCCCGAGAAAGGACAGCACCCATGAAGGTCGGTTCAGGCTTCGGCGGCACCTGGCTCACCGCCGTCCCCGAGCAGGCGCGCCGCGCCGAAGAACTCGGCTACGACTTCGCCAGCACGCCCGAAACCCAGCACGATTCCATCCTCGCCGCCACCCTCGCGGCCTACAGCACCGAAAAGCTCGAAGTGCAGACGAGCGTGACCATCGCCTTCCCCCGCAGCCCCACCGTCCTCGCGATGGAAGCCTGGGACATCCAGCACATGAGCAAGGGCCGCTTCGTCCTCGGCCTCGGCTCGCAGGTGAAGGGCCACAACCAGCACCGCTTCAGCGTCGACTGGCCCGGCGCCCCCGCCACGCGCATGAAGGAGTACATCAAGATGCTCCATGCCGTCTGGGATTCCTTCCAGGACGGCAAGAAGCCCGAGTTCATCGGCAAGTTCTACCACTTCACCCTCATGACCCCGAACTTCAATCCGGGGCCCATCCCCTACCCGCGCCCGAAAGTCGGCCTCGCCTGTGTCGGCGATGCCATGGCCCGCGTCGCCGGCGAAGTCGCCGACGTCGTCATGCCCCACGGCTTCATGACCGACAAGTACATGCGCGACGTCGTCCTCCCCAACGTCGCCATCGGTCTCAAGCGCTCCGGCCGCACCTGGCAGGACATCGAAATCGCCGGCGGCGGCTTCACCGTGTTCGGCGAAACCGAGTCCGAAATCGAGCAGGGCCTCGAACGCCTCCGCCAGCCTATCTCGTTCTACGGCTCCACCCGCTCCTACCACGAAGTCTTCGAAGTCCACGGCCTCAAGAGCCTCGGCATGCAGCTCCACGAGCTCTCGCTCCAGGGCAAGTGGGACGAGATGCAGCGGGTCATCCCCGAAGACGTCCTCCGCGTCTTCGCGCAGACCTCCACCTACGACAAGCTGCCCGAGTTCGTCGCGAACCACCGCGAATACGCCTCCCGCATCAGCCTGGCCCTGCCCGCCTCGACCCCTGAGCAGCGCGAGCGCGCGAAGTACATCATCGAGCAGGTCCGCAAGGTCCAGGTTCCCCGGGTGCCGCGCGGCCTCGAAGACCTCTCCGCCGTCCCGGACCGCCCAAAGGCCACCGCCTGACGGGGTTCGCCCGCGCTGCCGCGCCGCCCGTGCGAGAATCCGGCCATGACCGGCACCGCTCTCGCGCGCGGCGGCGCACTCGCGATTGGCGCTGCGGGAGTCGCGTTCGTCGCAGCGGCCGGGTGGCAGCGCGCCGGCGAATTCGCCCTGCTCGAGCGCCCGTGGGACGCCTCAGCGCTGACGTGGGCGGCGCTCGTCGGCCTTGCCGGCTGCGGCGCCGGGCTCCGCTCCTCGCTCGGCGCCGCCCTGCTCTTCCTCGCCGCCGCCTGGTCGGTCGCCGTCGTCGCCAGCCTCGGCACGGTCGAACTGGCCGGCATCGCCGGGGCCGCATTCCTCGCCGCCGCCGGGCTCGCGCTGGCTGCGCCGGAATTCCGGAGCCGGCCCCGAACGGCGCTGGCAGCATTCGCCTCGCTCGCAGCGGTGGCCGCGGCCGCGACGTTCGCCGGCGTCCGCGTCCACGACGTCTACCTTGGCCCCACCCACCCGGCCTCGCCGCTGCGCGCCGCCCCCGTCGACCTCGTTGAATGGGCGTGGGCCGGCGGCGTTACCTCAACATCGTTCGCGGTCACGGCGCAGCTGGCCGACGCCCAGCCCGCCGATGACCTCGCCCTCGTCGTTCGCAGCGAGCCCTCTGGCGAGGAAGTCGGCCGCTTCCCGCCGGCTTCCCTCAGCCCCGCCGGCGTGGCCCGCTTCGATGTCGCCGGCCTCCAGCCCGCGACACGCTACCGCTGGGCCGTCGCTGCCGGCGGCCGCGAAGACCGCTCCCGCAGCGGCTCGCTGACCACCCTCCCCGCCGGGCGGGCCTCGTTCACCCTCGCTTTCGGGTCCTGCGCGAGCACCGGCTCGAACGGCCAGGTGTTCGATCGCATCCGCGAAGCCGCCCCGCTCCTCTTCATCCACACCGGCGACTTTCACTACGAAGACATCGACGACGACGCCCCGGGCGCCATCCGCGCCGCCTTCGCCCGCTCACTCCGCGCCCCCGCCCAGCAGGCGCTCTGGCTCGACGTCCCCATCCTCTACACGTGGGACGACCACGACTACGGCGGCGACGACAGCGACCGCACCACCCGCTCCCGCGCCGCCGCGCGCGCCGTCTACCGCGAAATCGTTCCCCACTATTCGCTCCCGCTCGACGGTCCCATCGCCCAGGCGGTCACTGTCGGCCGCGTGCGCGTCATCGTCACCGACAGCCGCTCCGAGCGCGACCCCTCGCGCTGGCAGGATGGCCCCGGGAAGTCTATGCTCGGCGAAGCCCAGCTCGCATGGCTCTTCGAGGAGCTGCTCCGCGCCCGCGGCGAGGTGGCGCTCATCATCTGGGTCAACAGCGTCCCGTGGATTTCGAGCGAAACCGGCAGCGACAGCTGGGCGGCCTACGCCGATGAGCGCCGCCGCATCGCCGACTTCCTCGTCGAGCACCGCATCGACAACCTCGTCATGCTCAGCGGCGACGCCCACATGCTCGCCGCCGACGACGGCTCCAACAACCGCTTCGCCTCGGACGGTGCCGGCCCCGGCTTCCCGGTCTACCACGCCGCCGCGCTCGACCGCCGCGGTTCGGTGAAGGGCGGCCCCTACAGCGAAGGCGTTCACCCGGGGGGCGGACAGTTCGGCCTCCTCACGGTCGACGACCTCGGGCCCGAAATCCGGGTCACCTTCAGCGGCCGCGACTGGCGCGGCGCCGAACTCCTCCGGCACGAACGGGTCTTCACCGTCGCCCAGCGGTAGCCGCTTGCGCCGGGCGCCGGTACGCTCCCGCGCATGGCCCGCACCGTCCGCGTCGTTAACACGCGAACCGGCAACGTGGTGGCCGACCGCGTCGCTGTCGCCGACTCGTTCTGGAGCCGGTTTCGCGGGCTGATGCTCCGCCGAACGCTGGAGCCCGGCGAGGGCCTCCTGATCCAGCCCTGCTCCTCCATCCATATGCTCTTCATGCGCTTCGCCATCGATGCTGTCTTCATGGACGGCGACGGCCGCGTCCTCCGGGTCGCGCGCCGCGTGCGCCCGTGGGTCGGGCTGGCCGCGGCCCGCGGCGCCCGCGCCGTCATCGAACTCCCGGCCGGCGCCGCCGAGGAGCTTGCCGGCGGCGACCTCCTCCGGTTCGAGCCCGTCTAGCCGCTCTCGCAGCCGATCCCGTCGCGGTCCCGGTCGAAGCCGTGCGGGTCAGCCCCGACCACGCGGAACCTCCGGAACGGGATGTCCCCGCAGTCGAGGTCCGGCGGATACGGCGGGATGCACACGTCCGGGTACGAAGGGTCGCAGTTCGCCCGCCGCGTCGCCGTCGGCGTCGGCAGCGCGGGCCGCGGGGTCGGGGTTGGCGGTGTCGTGGGCGTCGCCGTTGGCGTTGGGGTGGCGCGCGGGCTCGGTGTTGGCGTGGGCGAGGCCGTTGGTATCCGGGTCGGCGTCGGCGTTGCACTGGGGGTCGCGGTCGGCGTTGCCGTCGGCGTCGGGCTCGGTGACGGCGACGCGGCTTCCCGCGCGCTCGCTGTCGACGTCAGGGTGTCGCCCGTCAGCCCGAGCGGCATGCCTGCCGTCGTCACGTCCGCGGAGTCGCCACCACAGGCTGCGGCCAGTCCCGCGCTGGCCGCAGCCGCTGCCCACAGCAGAAATCCCCTCACGTCATGCATCGTACGCCGCATGTCAAGAGCGGATACCTGTCGGAAGCAACGCCCGGCCAAACGACGGGGGAGGCGCTCAGCGCCTCCCCCGCGATGCGAGCCGACCCTGCCGGACCGGCTACTGCTGGACCGGCGTGTCCTTCGAGTTCCCCCACTCGGCCCAGGAGCCGTCGTACACCTTGTTCCCCTTGCCGAGCCCCACCAGCCGGAGCGTGAAGAGCGAATGCGCCGCCCGCACGCCCGTCTGGCAGTAGGTGATGACCTCGGTGTCCTTCGTGATGCCCGCCTTCGCGAACTGCGCGCGCAGCTGGTCGGCCGGCTTCCACACCTTCGGATCGCTGTCGGTCAGCGACGCCTGCCAGTCGAGGTTCACCGAGTTCGGCACGTGGCCGCCCCGCGCGGCGCGCACGTCCGCGCCCGTGTACTCCGCCTGCGACCGCACGTCGAGGATGACCACGTTCGGGTTCGGGCTCGTCGCCTTTTCTTTCACATAGTCGAGCGCGCAAATGACGTCCGGGTTCGGCTTTGCCACGAAGGTCGCCTTCGTCGGCGTCGGCGCCTCCTTCGAGACCGCCTTGCCCTCCTTCTCCCACTTCGCCCAGCCGCCGTTCAGCACCCGGGCCTTGTTGTGCCCGTAGTAGTCGAGCACCCACCAGAGCCGCGTCGCCCACAGGCCGGTCCCGTCGTCGTAGATGACGACTTCCTTCGAATTGTCGATGCCGAGCGCGCCGACCTTCTCGGCGAACAGGCTCTCGCGGATGACGTACAGCTTCTCGTCCGGGTCCTTCAGCGCCGCCTGGTCGTACCAGACCGCCCCCGGGATGTGGCCGGCGTCGTACGCTTCCTTCTTCCGGATATCCACGACCACCAGCGAGGCGTTGCCGAGCTGCCCCGCGAGCCAGTCCGTCTCGGCGAGCAGGTTCGGCTCCGCGTAGCCCGCGGGCTCCGTGCTCCCGCCGTCTGCTGGCGCCGTGCCCGAATCGTCATCATCGCCGCCGCAGGCCGCCGCCAGCGGGAGCGCCAGCAGCACTGCCAGCGCGAGCCCCAGCCACGGCAGCCGAAGTCGCATCAGTCGTTCCATCGTCGAACCTCCCGGTTAGCCCTTCGAAAGTTCCGCGGCGCGGCGCGAGATCTCCGCCAGCGCCTGCTTCTGGTCGAGCTTGCCCTCCGCGGGCTCGAGGCGAATCCGCCACGTCCCGCGCCCGGCCGGCTCGATGGTCGAGCGGTAATTCAGCTTCGCCCCCTCCCACGGCACCGTCGAAAGCGCCGGCGCGTGGTCGGTCAGCACCTCGAGACATTCGCCCGCCGGCAGCTTCCCGAGCGCCTCCCGCGCCTTCATCGCCGGGTAGGGGCACATCTCACCGCGGACGTCGAGTTCCATCGTTCCCTCCTTCGCTCATCGATTACGGCAGCCGCCGGATCAGCGCCACGCCGATCCAGGCTCCGCCGAAGAGCGCGATGCCATAGACCCACCCCGCCAGCGCCAGCGAGGGGATCGACGAGAAGAACGCGCCGATCGTGCAGCCGATGGCGATGACCGACGCGTAACCCATCAGCAGCCCGCCGGCGCCAGCCTGCACGTACCGGCTCCACTGCCGCGGGCGGCGAATCCGGAACTCGCCCGACAGCATCGAGGCCGTGAACGCCCCGGCCACCAGCCCCAGCATCGTCGCGGTCCGGACCGTGAACCACTTCTCCGCACCCCCGGGCGTGCAGCCTGCGAGCAGCTCGCTCCCCTTCAGCGGCAGCGCGCTCGCGTTGAACCACCCGAGCACGTTGTCCGCCCAGAGCGAAATCCCTCCCGTCACGCCCAGCGGCACCTGCAGCCCGAGCGCGAACACCGAGACCACCGCGAGCGCGATGGCGCCCGTCGCGTAGCTCCAGCCGTGCCCGCCCCAGACCTTCTCCCAGCCCTGCCGAAGCTGGTCGCGCCAGCCGAAGGCCGGCTCCGGCGGCGGCGCCGGGAACTCCGGCATCTTCGGCGTCCGCGATTCCCACCACAGCACCGCGATGTAGAGCGCGGCGAGGCCCGCGAGAGTCAGCGCCAGCGCCGCCGGGTAGCCGCCCAGCTCCGCCGGCAGCCAGACCGCCGTCCGCTCGCGGATGTCGTTGTCGTACCACCACGCCCACTGGCGGTTCGCGACGATGGTGCCGGCCACGATGCCCGCCATCGCGACCCACGAGGCCACGTACCCCTCGCCCATCCGCCACAGCGAACCTGAGACGCAGCCTCCCGCCAGCACCATGCCGACACCGAACAGCACGCCGCCGACGACCGTCGCGATGCCGACCGGCTGGATGTGCGGCCCGGCCGGCGCGATGCCGAAACCCGGGTTCGGCGCCAGCCGCGCCTCGAGCAGCACGAAGCCGACGGCCGCCACCGCGAGCCCGATCAGGATCGCCCGGAACAGGCGCCCGTCGCCCAGCAGGATCAGGTCGCGAAACGCCCCGGCGAAGCACAGCCGGCTCCGCTGGAGGATGACCCCGAACGCCACGCCGATGAGCCAGAACGCCCCGATGGCGAACCCGCGCTGGTCGAGCAGCAGCCACACCGCCACGATGGCCGCGCCGAGCGCGAGCGGCTTGATCGGGACGCGTTCTCGCAGCGAGGGAGCGGGAGCAGCAGGTTCAGCGACGGCCATGGCCGCTACACTAACAAAGTTGACCAACTCGGTCAACTAATGACGGCGCGGCGTACCTGGCACTGGCGGGGCTGGCCGGCCGGCCAGGCGGCGATTCAGGGCGCTCCGGTTGCCTCGCGCCGGCGGTTTCGGGTCTGCGTCCTCCTGTCGGCGGGCTCCTTCAACTCCTGCGCCGCCAGCAAACCAGAGACCGTCTCCGGCTTCGAGGGTCTGGGATGTGCGTGCCCTGTCGCGCCGAAGCGCATCCTCCAACCTCGTCGGGCCGTGGTGCTCCCGGTCGCGCGCGGGGCGATGGGCCGGTGAGGCGGCGTCAGGCCGGGGAAATGGAAGGGATTCGTCGTGGTAGCAGGGGGGAGGCTCGAACTCCCGACCTCACGATTATGAGTCGTGCGCTCTGACCGGCTGAGCTACCCTGCCCCGTCCCTCCCTCAATCTACCACGCCACTCCCAAACGCGGCAGCGGCGGCCGAAGGCCGCCACTCCGCGACAGCTCCTCAAACGGTCCGCACGCTTCCCGAAGAAACGTAGCTGAGCCAGTCGACCCCGGCGCGGTCGACCCGGGTCTCGACCTGCGAGCCCGGAGAACGCAAGGCATCTGCGGGCGCCAGGCGCCATCCGGGACGCGGAGAGAACCAGACCGAACCTTTCTCGTCCGTCCTCCGCTCAAAACCTGAGAAGCGAATCCGCCGACCGACCGCCAGCCCATCTGGCACATTCTCGCTCGACAGTCTCAGAGTCGCTTCGGAGGCCGCGCCTACTTCGGCAGGACAAACCTTGACGAATTCGGCATCGGCTCGCTGAGCCCCATTTGGGGCATCGCTCGCATCGCCCGCGTTTGGAAGTGGAATTCGCGCGATGACCGCTGCCTCGTGGTCGCCAGCATTTCGCTGGAGATGCCTTTGAACGCGCGATGTTCGCCCTTCGGTACGACGCAGCACCGTGTACGACCAGCTCAAAAATCCGGCCCGGTCATCGATGGGCCGGGTCGCGCCGTCCGGGAGCCGCTCGACGAACGCCGCGTACAGCGGCTTCGCGAGCAACGGTTCGCGCGAAAGTGGCCAGCAGTCATGGCAGCTTGCGGGTAGCTCGTTCCCGAACGGTTCACCGCAGGGGCCGATCGTTTCCCAGTCCCTGCGCTGGCGCAGAAACGCCCGCCGCCACTCCATGAGGCCGCTCGCATCCCTACGGTCTCCGGGTTCCAGGACCAGGACCAGCGCGCCCGGCTTCGCCGAGTCGAGCAACCGTTCCAGGTGTTCGGTCGTCTGCCCTTCATCCCGGACCTCGTTGAGCACATAGCTTGCGACGATGAGGTCAGCGGCTTCCACGGCATCGATGAGGGCCGGGGAGGGTGGCTCCGCGAGGTCAGCTCTGGTGAGGGTGGGCGACTTGCAGGCAGCAGCCACTCGCTCCCATGCGTCGAACCCCTCGCGCTGACTGTCTCCGATGATGGCCAGCCGTTGGTCGATCCAGCGCTGCACGGCAGCTGCGACCAGGCCGGCGGTCCGGTGGGTCGCTTCCAGCGCCGCCGGCGAGCGGTCGACCCCCGAGAGATGCAGGGAAGCGGGAAACTGGTCAGGCCCCGCAGCGGCCCGGTAAAGAAGCAGCCAGTCGGCGAGTGCGAGGAACGTGGTCCCCGGCCCCGTCCCGAGGTCGATGACCCGCAGGCCCCCCGTTCCCGGCTTCCACTCACCCTTTCGGAGCAGTTCCGTCAGGACCGCCTGGATCTTCGGAACGTTGACGGGGCAGTAGTAGGCCATATAACAGTCGAGGAAAGTCTTCTGATAGGTTGCTTGTCCGTAGAATCGCTTCCCTCGCGTCATGAACGTGAGCCAGGTCTCCGCCAGCTGAGAGACGTCTTCCAGCTTTTCCTTCACTGCCTGCTCGATAGCATCTGGCGACTGACTGTTCGGGGGAAACGCCCCAAAGAGGTAGGCAGCCTGCACGTCCTCTACCATCCGACTGATGCCCCGTCGACCGTCCGGGGCCAGGAACCGGTCGATGACTTCATGTGCGGCCTTCATTGCCGCCACTCTGGAAGACCAGCTTGCCGGTCCGCTCCCCCCGTCAGCAGCCGGTGATTCGGGTTGGCGTAGCAGTAGACGCATGCATACCCGCATTCCTGCGTCTCATAGTCGCCGATGTCGATGTGCGCATGACATTCGCAGGAATCGCGGCCGAGACTGCGGTCCGCTGCTGGCGCTGTCGAAGCCTCGAAACGCCGCGCATCGATGCAAGATGCCGCCGAAACGCCGCATGAGTCCGGGACCCCGGACTCGCTGCACGTCTCTACCCGAATCCCGAACTCCGACGCGATTTCCGCCATCCTCGTGAGGATGCCGGCGAACTCGCCCGGCTCCGGGTCGCGAAGCGGCTTCTCAGGGTGCAGGAGCCGCATCCGCCGCTCGAACTTCCGGTACCGGTCCACCTGGCTCGTCACGCAGGTGCGAATCTGGGCCGCCCTGAGCCTCCTGCAGGCGCGCACGAAGAACTCTTCCTCCCAGCTGCTCCGCGGTTCCCCGTTTTCGAACCAGAACACGAGCGGGTCGTAGCGCCACGCAACCCATCCGCCACCGAACCTCCCCGCGAGCGCTGCCGCCTGGTCGAGGGCCTCCTGCTCGGGAGGCACGTCAGGCTCCAGCCAGGCGAGCTCAGGCGAGCGCGGATTGATGGTGAACTGGAAGAATTGCCGCCGGTACACGGCGAACTCCTCGACCCGCCGGAGATACGGTCCGTAATTCTTCGACCACCAGACGATGCCGGTGACCTGAGCCGGGTCCAGCGAGACATGGGTCAGCGTCCGCGCGAGGCTCGCGGCGACGTCTTTCCGAGCGAGGAGGGCGTCGCTCGTCATGAGCTCATCGAGCGCGATGCGGCCCGCCGGCGTGGCTGGCGGCAGTCCGCGCTCGTGGGCGACCGCGGCGCTCAGGAGCTTCCGAAACTTCCCGCTCAGCATCGGATTCGGCACATCGACCCAGCCGCGCCGCACGGCTCTGCTGAACCACTCGAGGTAAAACGCCGGGATGTCGGTGCGCTTGCTCGCCGAAAGTAACCGCGGCCGCTTCGGCAGACCGTAGCCGCTCGCCCCGTGGACGCATCGCGGCATCTGCGCGGGGCCGGTCGGCTCTTGCCACAGCGCGGCCTGTTGCCCCCGAACGCGGTCCATCGACGAGTCCCCTTTCTCGGGATCAGGGGACGTAAGCTACATCGTTCCAGCTGCCGCTGCTAGAGGCGGGGCAACTGGTGCCGGCCGCTGCCCGCCGGGTGTGCGCCCTCCCCACCACGCGTTGACGTCCTTCCGAATTCCGCTGCAATCACGCTCTCGCGCTGCCCAGTGAGGCTTCCGGAAGCTCAATCCGCGCGGTTCCCGTGACCCCGCGCCGGGCACACCCTCCGAAAGCGTCGGCAGCCTCGACGGGGCCCTCACTCCCGCATCGAATAGATGATGCCAGCCACCCCGATGACGTACGCAGCGAAAAGAAACACATTCGCGACCAGGTCCTCCATGGTTCACCTCCCCGGCCGAGGGGCCGCTCCGGCATTTGGGCGTTTCAGCCACTTCGGCCAGATGGTACCTCCAGGCACGGTACCGACAGAACGCGTCTATCCCAATCCCGTCCCCGCTCCCTACCCGTCCACCCGCTCCGTTCGCCAGCGCACGCCCCACGGGCCGAAATCCACCACCGCGCACAGCCCCGCCCGCTTGTTCGCGTCGCTCAGCGGCATCGGCGCGCCCGAATACACCGCCGTCACCCCGCCCCGGCTCACGTCCGCGTGGGGCTCCCAGTGCCCGAGCGCCACGTAATCCCACGCCCCGCGCGCCGCCGCAATCTCCCGCTCATGAATCGGCAGCGACCGGTAGGTCTCCCCGCCTTCGGGCACGAAATGCCCGTGCGCCAGCGCGATGTGCCAGCGGCCGTCCTGTCGGCCCGGCAGCCCCTCCAGCGGCCGGAAATGCCAGTCGCTGTCCAGGTACGCCCGGCCCCAGAGCACCAGGTCCAGCCCCTCGGGCTCGATCAGTTCGCCCCGGTGCTCCCGCACGATCGTCAGCCGCCGCGCGATCGCCTCCATGTCGTTCCGCCAGTAGATGCTGCCCGGGTCCATCGGGTCGTGGTTTCCGGGGATGAGGAACGCCTGCCCTTCGAACCGCGCAATCTGCGCCGCGGCCCACTCGACCGTCTCCGCCGGCACCCGGTCGTTGTCGAAGATGTCCCCGGCCAGGATCAGCGCGTCGGCGCCTTCCCGGTTCGCCAGCTCGATCACCCGGCAGAACGCCGCTTCCATCCTCCGGCGCCGCTCCACCCACGCCGGGCTGTCGTTCCCGGCGTAGGCTCCGAGATGCACATCCGACGTATGCACCACCCGCAGCGGCCGCGGCTCACGCACCGAGCGCCTCCCGCATGCCGGCCAGCTGCCGCGCGTGGTCCTTTGCGTGCAGCCGCAGGAAGAGGAACCACTCCCGCCAGTTCAGCGGTCCGAAGAACGGGTGCTCCCAGCGCAGCTCGAGGAACGCCGACGGGTCCGCCGCCCGCACGTGCTCGTACAGCGAGGCGATGCCCTCGTCGTGCGCCGCCAGCATCCCGTCGCGGTCGCCCGGCAGTTCGACCGGGCCGTCCGCCGGGAGCTCCCCCGTGAGCGCCGCATGCAGCACCGCCCGCGCGACCCGCAGGTTCCACTCCACCACGTGGCCGAGGCAGTCCGCCGGGCACCACTCGTCGCCCGGCGGGTGCTCGCCATACCGGCCGGCCGGGATCGCCAGCGCCGCCGCGCGCAGCTCCTGGACCCCTTCTTCGACCCTGCCGATGAGCTCCTCGATTCCCTTTCCGGCCGCCTGCTCGACCAGGTACTGCCGAATGCGCTCCCGTTCCGAAGCCGGCATCGTCATGGCTGCGCCTCCTGCCCGGCATCCCGCCGGTAGAACGTGACCCGCGAAAACCCCGCCCCCCGGACCGCGGCTGTCCGGACGCCCGGCGGCACCGGCCACGCGTGCCAGCGGTGCTCGACCGTCACGATGCTGCCGCCCGGCCGCGCCGCCCGGACCGCCGCCGCGAACGCCAGTCCACGCTCCTCGGCCGGCAGATGCCCGACATAATGCGTTTCGATCACCGCGTCGAATACGCCCGCGACCTGCTCCAGCCGACGCGCGTCGCCGTGCACCACCGCCGCGTTCCCGCGCCGCGCGCGCGTCCCGGCCACGAAGTACGGCGAGAGCTCCACGGCCCGGAACTCCACGCCGGGCAGCCGCTCGCTCAGCCGCGCCAGCAGCCGCCCCGGCCCGGGCGCCAGTTCGAGCACCCGGCGAGCCCCCGTCCGCTCCAGCCACCGCGCGATGAGCCGCGCGACGCGTCCTTCGCTCCCCGCCCAGTACACCGGCCGAATCACCCGGTCGTACAGCGTCGTGCTCCGCTCCGACAGGTACCCCTCCGGCAGGAAGTGCCACCGCTTGAAGTACCAGTCGGGATAGCTCACGCCCTCCGCGGCCGCAGGGTGCCTCAGCGCCTCGTCCCGCAGCCGCTCCGCCTGGTCCGCCGGCATCGTCTGCAGCCACATCGCCCCGCATTCTCGGCCCCGCCGTGGGTTTTGTCACGCAACCCGATCCGCCCCGTAGAATGCCCCGGCATCACCCCGGAGGTTCGAAGCATGATCACCATCGTCGCCAGGCTCCAGGCCCAGCCCGGCAAGGAAGCCGAGCTCCGCGCCGCCCTCACCGAAATGGTCGCCGCCGTCAAAGCCAACGAGGCCGGGGCCGTGCCCGCCTACTCCCTCCACGTCGCCGACAACGACCCCACCACCTTCCTCTTCTACGAGAATTACCGCGATGCCGCCGCCTTCGAGGCCCACGGCAAGACTGACCACATGCGCGCGCTCGGCGCGAAGCTCGCCGGCCTCCTCGCTGGCCGCCCCGTCATCGAGCGCTACACGAAAATCGCCGGCGTCGACTGAACCGCGGCTTTCCGCCGCCGATTGCCTCTTAGGCCCGGCACGGCGAACGTTCCCCCGTGGATCTCGTTCGGGCCGTCATCCTGGGGATCGTGCAGGGCGTCGCCGAGTTCCTGCCGATCTCCAGCTCGGGCCACCTCATCCTCGTCCCCGCGCTCTTCGGCTGGGAAGATCAGGGCCTCGCCTTCGATGTCGGGCTCCACGGCGGGACGCTGCTCGCCCTCCTCGCCTACTTCTGGCGCGACTGGTACCTGATGTTCCGCACCGGGCTGGCTGACCTCGTCCGGCACGGCGCCCGCGTCTCTGCGTGGCGCACCGACACCCGCCTCCTCTGGCTCCTCGCCATCGGCTCCGTCCCTGCCGCCGTCGCCGGCCTGCTGCTCGATGACTGGATCGAAGCCCACGTCCGCCAGCCCTGGCTGGTCGCCATCATGCTCGCCCTCATGGGCACCGTCATGCTCGCCGCCGACAGCCTCGCCCCGAAGCGCCGCCCGATGGCCTCCGTCGGCATCCTCGATGCCGTCGTCATCGGCATCGGCCAGGCGTTCGCGCTCATCCCCGGCGTCTCCCGCTCCGGCGCCACCGTGACCGTCGCGCTCGCCCGCGGCCTCCGCCGCGAAGACGCCGTCCGCTTCGCGTTCCTCCTCGGCACGCCGGCCTTCGTGGGCGCGCTCCTCCTCAAGTCAGCCGACCTCGCCGCCCTCTCCGGCCCAGAAGCCCGCCAGATGGCCGTCGGCTTCGTGACGTCGGCCGTCGTCGGGTTCGCCGCCATCCACTTCCTCCTCCGCTGGGTGCGCACCCGTTCGCTGCTCGTGTTCGTGCTCTACCGCTACGCCGTGGCCATCGTCACGCTCGCCATCGGGGCCTACCGCATTGCCGGCTGAGCGGCCCCCAACCGCGCTCCCCCGTATCATGGCCCGCACCACATCACCCCCGGAGGTTCCCATGGTCCTCGAACGTCTCCGGCTCGATGGCCCCCCCGCGCCGGGTCGTCATCGTGACCGGCGGCGGCCGCGGCCTCGGCAAAGCGATGGCGATCGCCCTCGCCGAAGCCGGCGCCGACATCTGCATCGCCAGCCGCACCCGCGCCCAGCTCGAAGAAGCCGCCGCCGAAATCCGCGCCGCCAGCGGCCGCGACCCTCTCATCGTCCCCACCGACGTCCGCGTCCGCGAACAGTGCGACGCCCTCATCGAACGCACCGTCGAACACTTCGGCCGCCTCGACGTCATGCTCAACAACGCCGGCATCGGCGACCGCCGCGGCGCCGGTAACCGCATCCAGGACCTCGAGGATGACGACTGGCGCGACACCATCGAGGTCAACCTCTACAGCACCTTCTACTGCTCCCGCGCCGCCGCCCGGCAGCTCCTGAAGCAGGGCACCGGCGGCGTCATCGTCAACGTCGCCAGCGGGACCGCGCTCCGCTCGTCGCCCCAGTCACTCGCCTACGCCGCCGCCAAGGCCGGCGTCATCTCCCTCACCAGGAGCATGGCCGCCCAGCTCATCGGCGAAAACATCCGCGTCAACTGCATCATCCCCGGCTTCGTCGCCCAGCAGCCGCCCCGCTCCGAGGAGGAGGCCGCGATGCGCGCCCAGCGCGGCCGCTTCATCACCGTCCGCCGCCTCGGCGAGGCCTGGGAGCTCGGCCCGCTCGCCGTTTTCCTCTGCTCCGATGCCTCCAGCTACATCACCGGCGAATCGTTCGTCATCGATGGCGGCGGCCTCGCCGGCGGCGTTGCCCCGACCGGCTGGGTCGTCACCGAACCCGCGGAGGTGCGCCATGGCTGAGTGGAACCGGAAACCGGGCTTCGACCTCTCCGGCAAGAAGGCGCTCGTCGTCGGCTGCGCCAACCCCGCCGGCCGGGCCCTCGCCCTCGCCCTCGGCGAGGCCGGCGCCGACGTCGCCATCGCCTCCGCCACCACCGACGGCGACGAGATGCTCGAGGCGAAGCGCATCGCGAAGGAGGTCGCCGCTCTCGGCCGCCAGTCCTTCTCGCAGGGGTGGGATGTCACCCTCCCCACCAACGTCCAGGTCAGCCTGAAGCAGCTCGGCAAGGAGTTCGGCCGGCCGACCATCCTCGTCTACAACGCCGACCTCCCCCTCGCGAAGCCGTTCGAAAAAGTAACCGACACCGAATTCGCGCGCCTCCAGGCCGTCAACCAGAACGGCGCGTTCTACACGGCGCGCAGCTTCGTCCGCGAGTTCCCCGAAGGCGAAGGCCCGGGCCGCCTCATCTTCGTGACCTCCATCTTCGCCGAGCGCGGCGTCGAAGGCCTGGCTGCCTACACCGCCGTCAAGTCGGGCGTCATCGGCCTTTCGACGGCCCTCAGCCAGGAGCTCGCCGCCCGCGGCTTCACCTCCAACTGCATCGCGACCGGCTGGATGGACTGGACGCCCGGCCGAGGCCCCGACGATATCGGCGCCAACCTCCTCATGCGCTTCATCCCGATGCGCCGCTTCGGCCGCGCCGACGAACTCGCGGCGCTCGCCGTCCTCCTTGCCTCCGAGGCCGCCGGCTACATCTCCGGCCAGGTCTTCCACGTCGACGGCGGCGTCAGCCAGCACCTCTAAATCTCGCGCCGGCCAACGCACCGGCCGGGGGCGGCTGCCGCTACTCGCGGTGGCTGCCCTCGGCCTTCTGCCGCTCGAGCACCCGGCCCAGCGCCCGCCCCTTGTCCGGCGTCGGGTCCTTCACCAGCCCGTAGATCTCGCGGCCCTCGTGACCCTCCGGCAGGTACTCGGTGATCGGCAGCCCTTCCTCGGTCACGAACAGGAGGCAGTGGCAGTACTTGTAAATCTGCATCTCGTCGCACGCGCAGATCCACGTCCGCCGCTTCACCTCTTCCTCTTTCGGGAGGTAGAGCCCCTCCGGCCAGTTCCCGTTCTCGTCCTTCGACGGATAAAAGTTGCAGGGGCAGAGCGGCCGCCCGTACTGGTCGAGATTCGCCGCCAGCCCCAGGATCACCCCCTCGGTGATGTACCGGTCGGGGTGGAAGTGCGTCCCCGACTTCTCCGCGAACTTCTCCGCGTACGCCCACATCTTGTCGATCGAAGCCCGGCTCGGCTGTTCCAAGAGTCGCGACCTCCTCAGCTGCTGCCTCCGATTATCAGGCCCGCGCGCGAACCCCGCTCGCAGCGCGTACCATGCGCCCATGCCAGCCCTTCACCCCCTCGCCGGCGCTATCGCCGACGCCATGCGCGACGCCGCTCTCACGCTCGGCTGCCACCCCACCCTCGGGGAGGTCGCCGAAGTCTCCGGGTTCACCTGCATCGACGCCGGCCTCGGCGTCTCGTCCGCCAACGTCGCCATCCCCCGCGACATCCATGGTCCCGCGCTGCCCGCGCTCCGCGCCGCCGCCCAATGGTTCACCGCGCGCGGCCTCAACTTCCGCGTCGATATCCCCGGCGACGCCCCTTCGGACCTGATGGCCGCGGCGATGACCATCGGGCTCCGCTTCTGGGAGCGCCAGCCTGTCATGCTCCTCGATGCCGTCTGGCCGCAGCCGCTCCCCGGCGACCTCGAGATCCGCCCCGTCGAGTCCGACGAGGATGTCGAAGCCTTCGCCGCAGTCGACGCCTTCGAGCACGCAGGCGAACCGCTCCCCGCCGGCATCATCGCCGCCGCCCGGGACAACCCGCAGGTGTGGCTCCTCATCGGCATCCTCGAAGGCGAATGCGTCGCCCGCATCGCCGCCATGCTCCACGGCAGCCTCGCGACGCTCCACAGCCTCTACGTCCACCCGGCGGTCCGCCGCCGGGGCGTCGGCACCGAAATGACGCTCGCCGCCCTCGCCGCCGCCGGGGCCGAAGGCGCGGACGCCGCCGCCCTCGCCTCGACCGTCGCCGCCGCGCCGCTCTACGAGCGGCTCGGCTTCCGCGCAATCCGCGACATCATCGTCATGGGCTGCGACGCCCCGCTCCTCTGACGCCCCCGGTCAGATCGTCAGCCCGCCCAGCCCCTGCACGCCGCGCACGTACTCGATCTCTCCCACGTGCCGGTAGCCGTGGCTCAGGCACACCCCGTATATCCCGTCCCAGAGCGACATCTCGCCCAGCGGCTTGATCGTCACCGTCCGCCGGTCGAACTCCTCCGGCGACATGCCCGCGAGGTACCGGTCCGTCGCCTCCCAGACTTTCTGCTGGTACTCGTGCCACTTCGCGACGTCGCTGATGCGGATGGCGTTCGCCTCCTCCTCGGTCATGCCCGTGCCCTGGCTCGTCCGCGGCAGGCCGAAATACTCGTGGTAATTTCCTTCCAGCCAGACCGTCGGCTTCTGCTGCGCCACCCAGTTGATGATGTTGTCCTCGGTCCGGACGTAGTGCCACAGGCTGAAGAACGCGCTCACGCCCCCTTCCTGAGGTCGGAAGTTCAGCTGCTCTGCCGTCATCCCTTCGACGGCCTTGTCCAGCAGGTCATGCATCGACTTGAGCGACGAGCGCAGGATGTCGTGAGCGGTCCGGGCCATGCTGCCTCCACGGTGCAGGGGTCTTGCGGCCCGATTCTACGCGAACCGCCGCTCCGCGCCCGCCCCGTCAGACCGCCACAGCGGTCCGCTTCGGCTCCTCGAGCGCATACCCCGCGCCCCACCGGTTGACGATGTACACCGGCCGGCTCGGGTCGTCCTCCAGCTTCTGCCGCAGGTACCGGATGTAGAGCCGCAGGTAGTGCGTCTCCGCCGTGTACTGGTTGCCCCAGACCCGCGCGATGAGCGCTTTCGATGGCACCACCTCGCCAGCGTGCTCCGCCAGCGTCCAGAGCAGCCGGTACTCCGTCGGCGAAAGCGGCACCTCTTTGCCGTCCTTCCACACCGTCTGCGACGCCGGGTCGATCTCGATGGCGCCGACCCGCACCCGACGGGGCGCCTCGGGCTCCGCCCGGCTCTCGTGGCCGTTCGCCATCCCGATGCGCCGCAGCAAGGCTCGCAGCCGCAGGTCGATTTCGTCCGTGCTGCACTGCGGCCGGCAGTAGTCGTCGGCTCCCGCCTCGAAGCAGCGCAGCATCTCCGCCATCGTCCCGCTGCACCCGACCGCCACGATCGGCGCGTCCGTCGCGCCGCGCAGCTTCGCGACCACGTCCGCCGGGAAGCCGACCTCCCGCCCGAGGTCCACCACCGCAGCGTCCGGTTCGTGCCGCTCCATCGCTGCGACGGCGCTGCCGACGTCGCCGAAGGCCGCCACGCGGTAGCCGATCGCTTCGAGCCCGCGCGCGCGGTCGTAGGCGCGGTCCAGTCCCTGCGAGACGACCATCACGCGCAGTCCCACAGGCGGCGGCAGCCCGGCAACCTCACGGGAACGCAGGCCCGGCATGGCAGCTCTCCCTCCCCATCGGTGCCTTCCCCGATGTTTCGACGCGCGGGGCCGGCCGAAAGTACCGGTATGCGCAGGCTCTCGGTCCTCCCGGTGCTCCTCGGCGGCGCGGCAGTCTGCTCGGCCCTGGCCCTCGCGGCGCTCCGCCTCGAAGCCCCGGCCGGGGCAGCGCACCCCGCACCCCAAATGTCGGCAGCCGAAGCGCCGCTCAGCGCTCCTGATTCCCTGCCTGTCACCGAGGTGACACCCGCCGCCGAGCCGACGCCGTTCCCGACGGCGGTCGCCGAAGCCCGCGCCACCTCGCCCGCAGAGCCGGCCGCGCCATCCCCCGCACCGCCGACCCCGGCCGCCCCCCCTGCGGCCGCCTCGCCCGAGCCTGTCGCCGCGCTGCCCGCCGCCGTCAGCCAGCCCGTCGAAGTCGTCCCGGTCGAAGACAAAGCCGTCGCCCTCCTCGCCGCGATGAACGCCGCGCGCGCCGCCGGCGGCCTCGAGCCGCTCACCTGGAGCCCGGCGCTCGCCGAGGTTGCGCTCGCTCGCGCCCGCGACCTCATCGCCAACGGCTACTTCGACCACTACGGTCCCGACGGCCGGAGCGCCTTCTCCGAACTCGCCGTCCGGGGCATCCGCTACGGCCTCGCCGGCGAAAACCTCGCCCGCAACAACTACGCCGAGGCCCGCACCGTCGAAGCGGCGTTCCAGGGCCTCATGGGCAGCGCCGGCCACCGCGCCAACATCCTCGAACCGCGCTTTGCGAACGTCGGGGTCGCCGCCGTCCGCTCCGGGCGCACCTGGCTCTACGTGACCGTCTTTACCGACTGACCGAAAGGAGTGGTTGGTGGGCGATGAGGGGCTCGAACCCCCGGCCTTCTCGGTGTAAGCGAGACGCTCTGACCAGCTGAGCTAATCGCCCGCCTCCGGGTTGCCGCCTCCAGTCTACCCGCCCGTCCCGGTTCCGGTCGCCTCCGCCAGCCGCTCGAACGCCGCCAGCGTCGCCGCCCGGTCGATGCCGAAGCCCCGCTGCTCCTCCAGCCAGCGCTCCAGCACCGCCGGCCGCCACTCCCCGACCCGGCGGTAGCCGCCGAGGTCCGGGAAGAGCCGCGCCGCCGCGCGCAAGTCCATCAGCGCCCGGTTCCGTTCCGCGATCGCCCGCGCTTCCCCGCTTGCCAGCGCTGCCTCGAGCTTCGCGTTTCGCCGCCCGAGCACCTCGGCGGCCCTCCCCGGCGCTTCGAGGTAGGCATCGAGCGGCGCCGCGGCGAGCAGCCGCGCCGCGGTCAGGGCGCCCATCCCCGGGATGCCCGGCAGGTCGTCCGAGCTGTCGCCGCTCGCGGCCCGGAAATCGAGGTACCGCTCCCGCGGGAACACCGCCGCCCGACCCTCCGCGTCGCGAGGCGCCGCATGGTCGGCGAACGTCATGGGGTCGACCACCGCCTTCTTCACCGGCGAGTAGATCGACACCCGCTCGTCGACCAGCTGGAGGAAGTCCCTATCGGTCGAGGCGATCCGCACCGGCCCGGTCTCCTGCAGCGCCCGCGCGGCGATGAGGTCGTCGGCCTCCGTGTTCACCCCGCGGAGGACCTCGATCGGCAGCCCCGCTGCCAGCTCCTCGAACGCCGAAATCGCGGCGAGGATGTGCGGCTCGTTCTCCGCGAATGAGGGGTCTGCCTCCCGTCCCGTCTGGTAGGCCGGGTAGATGCTCCGCCGCCGCACCGGCCGCCCTTCATCGAACGCGACCGCGAGCCCGGTCACCCGCGGCCGTTCGCCGTCGAACAGCCGCCCCTGCCCGCCCGGCCGCCCGTCAGGCGGTTCGCCCGCGCGGACGAGGATGCCGAAGACCGCCTGCGCCAGCCCGAGCAGCGCAGCCCGCTCTTTCCGCTCCGGCGTATCGGCGCCCATCGGCCGCCGCAGGGCGTGGAAGCCTGCCCACGCCAGGTTGTTCCCATCGAGGACCAGCAGCACTCCCGGAGTATCGCACGACCCTGACCGGGGTGTTTTGTTCGTAACCAGCGCAAATACGGGAAAAACCGTGTTCCTGAGGCCTCAGTCTTAGTCTGCGCTCAGGGTCTTTACTGATCCCCGTCGGCGGGGCCGCCACCGAATCTTTGGGAAGATCTCGCCCGGGGGCATGACATGACCGCTCAACGCTTGACCGAACTCCTCGCGGTAACCGCCGCCGACCAGGCGCTCCGCCTCCGCTGGCTCCAGTTCACCGACCGCGATGCCGCCCTCATCCGCGAGGCCGCCAGCTTCCTCCGCCCCCGCGCGGATGAGATCGTCCGCCGCTTCTACGACCACTCCTTCGCCTTCCCGCAGTTCGTCGCCAAGGTCGAGGAAGCGAACTCCAGTCGCGCCCGCCTCGAAAGCACCCAGAAGGGCTACTTCCTCAAGCTCCTCGACGCCCGCTTCGACGACGACTACTTCGAGCACCGCCTCCGCGTCGGCGCGACCCATGCCGTCCTCAACGTCGAGCCCCGCTGGAACGTCGGCAACTACGCCGTCTACGCCGCCATCCTCCACGAGGAACTGGCGAAGAAGCTCAAGGGCCAGAAGCTCGCCGACACCTTCCTCGCCTTCCTGAAGGCGTTCCTCCTCGACGCCAGCCTCGCCGTCGAGACGTACATCAGCGAGGGTGTCCTCCGCCAGCTCGTCGACGCCTGCGTCACCGTGAACTCCGCATCGTCCTCCGTTCGCGAGGGCACCGCACAGGTCGACGCGGCCGCGCGCGAAATCGCCAACGCCACCCAGGAGATCGCCCGCGGCGCCACCGAACAGTCCGCCGCCATCACCGAGCTCAACGGCACCATGCGGTCGCTCGCTGCGGGCATCGGGGAGGTCACCCGCGGCGCTTCCTCCCAGGCCGAAGGCCTCCGCCAGGCCGCGCGCACGGCCGACCGCGTCCGCGAAGCCCTCGGCGCCGTATCCGGCTCCGCGCGCGCGGCCGCCGAAAAAGGCCAGAACTCCCTCGCGGCCGCCCGCGATGGCATGACCGCGGTCCAGCAGACCGTCGACGCGATGAACACCATCCGCGAAGCCGTCCGCGGCACCGCCAGCGAAATCGAAGAGCTCGGCCGCCGCGGCTCCGAAATCGGCGCCATCATCCAGGTCATCGAGGATATCGCGAGCCAGACCAACCTCCTCGCCCTCAACGCCGCCATCGAGGCCGCCCGCGCCGGCGAGCAGGGCCGCGGCTTCGCCGTCGTCGCCGAGAACGTCCGCTCCCTCGCCGAGCGCACCGCCGTTGCCACGAAGGAGATCGCCGAGCCTCATCTCCGCCGTCCAGCAGGGCACCGGCCAGGCCGTCCGCGCGATGGAAGCCTCCGTCCGCGACGTCGAGGTCGGCGCCGCACGAGCCAGCGAAGCCGGGTCGGCCCTCAGTCGAATCGTCGAGTCTGCCAATGACGTCAATGCGGAAATCGATCGCATAGCTGCCGCGGCTTTCGAGATGCAGGCGGGAGTCGACGGTCTTGTAAAGCAGGTTCAGGATGTGGCGGCCATCGCCGACCGCTTGGCCAGCATCGCGGCCGACATGCGGTCACGAAGTGAACAGGCTGTGGAGGCGATAGGTTCTGCCTCGGCAGTCTCCGAAGAATCTGCCGCCGCGAGCCAGGAGGTTTCGGCGAGCGTCGAGGAGGTAACTGCTCAAATCTCCGAGCTCGCTACGCTGGCACGTAACCTCACCGAAATTTCTTCGGAAATGGGGAAATTCCTCGCACGTTTCGGCGCGCTCGCGCACGACACTTCAGGGCAGCATTATAAGCTCGCAGCATGACGAGCTTCTCACCGGCCTGCCTCGTCCGGCAGCTCGGGCAGCGGCACCACGTAGGTCCACCGGTCCGTCTCGTCGAAGACGAGCACGCCCCCGTCGTGCGCCGCCCGGGTCAGCTGCTCCGCATACCAGGCCGTCGCCGCACCGTGCGGATTCAGTTCGATCGCCCGGGCCACCGCCCGGGCGATTTCGTCCGCGGGGCGGCCGCGCCCCACGAGCACCGTCGCCAGGTTGAACGCATCCCCCGAGGCGAACCCGAACCGCCGGTCGAAGCGCTGCAGCGCTGCCTCAGCCGCCGGCAGCCGTGCCGGGTCCTGGGCGGCCGCCGCCACCAGCGCGATCGTCTCCCGCCGCGCGTAATCCCGTTCGAACGGCATCAGCCGCGCCGCATCGCCGTACGCGTCGGCTGATTTTTCGAACCGCCCGGCCGCGAAGGTGTCCCAGCCCGCCTGCGCCCGCAGGTCGGCGAACGGCAGCAGCGCGGCCAGCGCCAGCCCCGCGGCCGCCAGCGGCAGCCCGGCCGCGAGGCCGGCCAGCGATGGCCGTACCGGCGTGGTGCGCGCCAGCGCGGACGCGGCCATCGCCCCGAGCAGCGTGAAGAAGAGCGCGTGCGCCGCCAGCGAAATCGGGTTCACGAGCGTGAGCGCGCCGTAGGCCCCCATCGCCGCCCACGCAATCGTCCAGTCCGGCCCGCCGTTCGACCTCCGCCGCCGTTCGGTTCGCACCGAAGCCCACGCGCAGCTGCCGAGGAGCGCGGCCAGCACCGTCAGCCCCGGGAGCCCCGCGTTCGCCGCGACATCGAGCACGTAGTCGTGCGAGCTCTGCGCGATGAGGTCGTACTCGGCGTAGGCCCCGCCGAGGTCCGCCGGCCGCCACCGGGGGAAGCCGAGGTGCAGCCCGTCAGGGCCGACGCCCGTAACCGGCCGTGCCGCGATGACGTGCAGCGTCCCTTCCCACAGCGCCAGCCGCGTCGACCCGCCGTGCTCCGCTGCCGTCGCCTGCCCGGACACCCGCGCCGCCGTCCCCTCGAGCCCGCCGGCCGCGAGCGATGCCGCTGTGACGAGCACCAGCGCCCCGGCCACCGCCGGCACGGCGCGCAGCACTGGCCGCCCCGGCCGCCCCGCGAGCCACCGCGCAGCCGGCAGCAGGACGAAGAACAGCGCCACCGCCGCCAGCCCCGACCGGCTCTCCGCTTCGAGCACGATGAACAGCGCCGCGCCCCACGTTGCGGCCGCAGCCAGCGCGAACCGGCGCTCCGGCACGAACGCGACCAGACCCATCGACATGACCGCGAACGCCGCGAGCTCGTTCGCGTTGCCGATCGTCCCGATCGCCCGGTCCGAGGTGTCGATCCACCAGTCGAACGGGTCGAGCCCGGCCGCCTGGACCGCGGTGTACGCGAAGGCAACCGCCAGCCCCGCGAACCCGGCCGCGAACACCCGCCAGCGGCCCATTGCCGCAAGCGCCCAGCCGCCCGCGAACAGCCCGAGGTACGCCAGCTGCGTCGCCAGTCCCTGCCGGTACTGGTAGTAACCGAGGACGCTCCCCCGCCAGTCGAGGCCGAGGGCCGTCGAGAGCAGCAGCATGCCGGCCCAGCCGATGAGCAGCGCTCCGAGCCACCGGGGCACGGTCCGCCACCACCCGCCCCACAGGAACGCGAGGGCCGCGAGGCCCCCCGCGGCCAGCAACAGCGCCTGCTTCGGCAGCGTGAAATCGTCGTACAGCGGATGCCAAAAGACGGCCGGCACGCCCGCCAGCGCCGCCGCCATCGCGCCGGCCAGCACCCGGTCGGCCGGCGCCGTTCGTCGAACGCTCACATCGTCATGGTACGACCGTCAGCCGGTATGGCCCGGTTCAGCCCGCCCCCAGAGCGCCCGCTCGTCGATGCGCCGCTCCATCGTGTGCTCCACCGGCACGAACCCGTGCCCCAGCCAGAACGGCGCCCCGAGGTAATTCCCCGATGCCCAGTGGAGCGTGCACAGCTCGTGGCCGTTCGCTGCCGCCCACGCCATCGACGCCCGCAGCAAGGCCGTGCCGACGCCGCCGCCCCGCACCGCCGCGCTTACGACGCCTTCGAACAGGTACAGCCGCTGGTCCTGCCGCACGTGCTCAGGCGTGAACCCCGGCACGAGGAACAGCTGCATGCCGACCGCTTCGTCGCCGTCCCACGCGAGGAAGGTGGGCACTGGCCCCGCGAGGCTCGCCTGCAGGAAGCCGTCCAGCGCCGCGCCCGCCTCGATCACTGGCGGCCAGAACATCGGCGACCCCTGGTGATGGGCCGCCAGCTCCCGGCTCAGCCGGCGCACGGCGGCAAAATCCTCCGGCGTCGCCTGGTCCACCCGGACGGACGCCGCGGCCGTGCCGTCGACCGGCTGCGCCGTCTCGCGCGTGCCGGCGGTCGTCGCGCGCCCGAAGCCGAGGCTCACCCACGCCTCCTCAACGGCCGCATCGCCCGGCACCGTGTGCACCCGGTGCACCAGCACGCCCTCCCGCACCCACGCCGTTGCCAGCGCCGCATAGAGCAGCCGGTAGACCTCCGTCGCGTCCTCCCCCGGCGCGATGGCATGCCCCGCGACGGGGACGACCGCCGACCGCAGCGGGAGGAATTGCGAAGCAAAATCAGCCGCCGAGAATGCCAGCCGCAGCCCGATGCAGAACCCCGCGATGCGCCCGCCGCGGACCGCTGCCACGCCGCCCGCCCCGGGCCGCCCCAGCAGGTGGCGCACCGCGCCCGCGGCCGCGGCAGGCTCCTCCAGTCCTGGCTCGAGGTACGGCAGGCGCGCCCGGTCGCGCCGGTGGCGCGCGGCGAGCAGCTCCCCGCACGCCTCCGCGTCGCCTTCGTCGAGCGGCCGCACCTGCAGACGTCCCGGCATCGGCCGAACTCTACACCAGCAGGTCGCCCCTCCGCACCCTGTTTCGCTCGTGTTTCGCCTGTGTTACATTTGGATTAAATCTGCACGGAGGGCAGAGAATCCATGAGGAGTACCGTCGTGACCGACCCCGAAGAGGCCGTCAAGCAGGCATCCGCCCATCTCTATGAAGCGCTCACGCACCACTTCGGCCCGCTCGACCTTGCGGCGCACCAGCCGATCGTCCGGGCCATCTCCGAGTACGGGCAGCGCTGCCGCGAGCACGATGAGGCCGGCCAGGAGACCGCCAGCCGCCACGTCTACGAGGCCCTGACCCAGCACTTCGGCCCGCGCGACCTCGCCGCGAACGACCCCGTCGTCCGCGCCCTCGCCGAATACGGCGAGGCCTGCCGCCGCGCCGGCGTCCGCAAGAGCTGACTCAGCCCGTTCGCAAATGCGAAGCGCCCGGCGGTGTCCGCCGGGCGCTCCCGTGTGTCGCGCCTGCGCTCGCCTAGCAGCGCGGAATGCGCTCCTCCAGCGCCGCCACCAGCCCGCTGATCGGCACCCGCACCTGCTCCTGCGTGTCCCGGTCCCGGATCGTGACGCAGTCGTCGCCCGGCTGACCGTTCTCGCCCACGGTCTGGAAGTCGATCGTCACGCAGCACGGCGTCCCGATTTCGTCCTGCCGCCGGTACCGCCGGCCGATGCTCTGCGTCTCGTCGTACTGCGTCATCCACAGCGGCCGCAGCAGGTCGTACACCCGCCGCGCCGTCGGCCGCAGCGCGTCGTTCTTCGAAAGCGGCAACACCGCCACCTTCACCGGCGCAATCCGCGGCCGGAACTTCAGCACGATGCGCTTCTCGCCTTTTTCGTCCGGCTCTTCCGTGTAGGCGTCCAGCAGCACGACCGCGAGCGTCCGCGTCAGCCCCGCCGCCGGCTCGATGACCCACGGGATGACGTGCTCTCCGCTCTCCTCGTCGAAGTACGTCAGCGGCTGGCCGCTCAGCTCCGCGTGCGATCGGAGGTCGAAGTCCGTCCGCGCCGCGATGCCTTCCAGCTCGCCCCAGCCCCACGGGAACAGGTACTCGATGTCCGTCGTGCCCGCGCTGTAGTGCGAGAGCTCCTCCTTCTCGTGGTCGCGCAGCCGCAGCCGCTCCGGCGCGATGCCGATGACGTCGATGTACCAGCGCAGCCGCTCCTCCACCCACTGCCGGTGCAGCGCGAGGTACTCCGCCGGGTTCTCCCGATCCTTCGGCGGCATGCAGAAGTACTCCATCTCCATCTGCTCGAACTCGAGCGTCCGGAAGATGAACCGCCCCGGCGTGATCTCGTTCCGGAAGCTCACCCGCGTCTGCGCGATGCCGAACGGCAGCTTCCGCCGCATCGTCTGCTGCACGTTCACGAAGTTCACGAAGATGCCCTGCGCCGTCTCCGGCGGCAGGTACGCCATGTTCGCCTCGTCCGCCACCGGCCCGACCTGCGTGCGGAACATCATGTTGAACTGCCGCGGCTCCGTCAGCTCGCCCCCGTCGAACGGGCAGAGCGGCCGGCCCTGCGCGTCCCGCGGCACCTCGCCGTACATCCCCTCCTCCAGGTGGTCCGCCCGGAACCGCCGCTGGCACCGCTTGCAGTCCACCAGCGGGTCCGTGAAGTTCGCCACGTGCCCGCTGCCGACCCACACCTGCGGGTTCGTGATCAGCGCAGCGTCGAGCCCCACCACGTCGTCCCGCTCCATCACCATCGACCGCCACCACGCCTCGCGGATGTTCCGCTTCAGCTCCACGCCCAGCGGGCCGTAGTCATACGCGTTGGCGAACCCGCCGTAGATTTCCGCCGACGGGAACACGAAGCCCCGCCGCTTCGCGAGCGACACGATCGTTTCGAGGTCTGGTGCTGGCACGAATCCCCTGCCCGGTCCGAGAGTCGGCGCGCCCGGCTGGCGCGCCGCTGATCCTCCACGTTACCGCGGCCCTGCCTTACCCGCTGGCTCGATGCCCGCCCCGAGCCGCGCCGCCGCCTCCTCCAGCGGCAGGCCGACCTCGAACACCTTCACCCGGCTCGCCGCGCCCTGCACGAGCGCGACCTGCCGGCCCGGCAGCCCGAGCGCCTTCGCCAGCAGTGCCGCCACCGCCGCATTCGCGGCGCCGTCTGCCGGCGCGGCCCGAACCCGCACCCGCAGCGCGCCGGCCTCGTCGAACCCGTCGATGCCGTCCCGACCCGCCCGCGGCGTCACCCGCACCGTCAGCCGCGCCACTGTGACGCCACCTCTAGAACAAATGTACGCCGCATGCTATCGTACCCAACGTCGGCAGCCGCGATGGTATCATCCGGCGCCGAACGAACCCGGCGGGTGGCCACACGCATGCCTGATCAAGACCGCGCTCGCGCGCTCGAACTCGCACTCTCCCAGATCGAAAAGCAATTCGGCCGCGGCGCCATCATCAAGCTCGGCGACGCCGAGGCGAACCAGACCGAGGTCATCTCCTCCGGCTCCCTCGCCCTCGATATCGCCCTCGGCGTCGGCGGCATCCCCCGCGGCCGCGTGACCGAAATCTTCGGCCCCGAGTCCGCGGGGAAGAGCACCCTCGCCCAGCACGTCATGGCCGAGGCCCAGAAGATGGGCGGCACCGCCGCCTACATCGATGTCGAACACGCGATGGACCCGGGCTACGCCCGCGACCTCGGCATCCGCCTCGAAGACCTCCTCGTCGCCCAGCCCGACACCGGCGAACAGGCCCTCGAAATCTGCGAAACGCTCGTCCGCTCCAACGCCGTCGATGTCATCGTCGTCGACTCCGTCGCGGCCCTCGTCCCCCGCGCCGAGATCGAAGGCGAAATGGGCGACGCCCACGTCGGCCTCCAGGCGCGCCTGATGTCGCAGGCGCTCCGCAAGCTGACCGCCACCATCGCCCGCACCAGCACCGCGGTCATCTTCATCAACCAGCTGCGCGAGAAGGTCGGCGTCGTCTTCGGCAACCCCGAAGTCACCCCCGGCGGCCGCGCCCTCAAATTCTACGCCTCCGTCCGCATCGATATCCGCCCCGTCGATTCCATCAAGCGCGGCCCCGATATCGTCGGCCGCCGCGTCAAGGCCAAGATCGTCAAGAACAAGGTCGCCCCGCCGTTCCGCCAGGCCGAATTCGATATCATGTTCGAGCCGCCGCGCGGCATCTCCCGCACCGGCGACATCATCGACCTCGGCGTCGAACACGGCATCCTCACCAAGAGCGGCGCCTTCTACAGCTACGGCGACATGCGCATCGGCCAGGGCCGCGAAAATGCGAAGCAGTTCCTCGACGATAACCCCGAACTCGCCAGCGAGATCGAAAATGAGATCCGCAGGCAGGTCGGCCTGCCAGTCCGCGAAGTGAGAGGAGAGCAGCTGGTGGAGCGCTAGCTCCCCGGCAATATGGACGCCGAACCCGGTTCCCAGGTTCCCTACATCGCCTCCATGAGCCCCGCCGGCCGCGGGCGTCTCCGCATCGTCACCCTCAGTGACGGCCGCGAACTCGTCTTCTCCGACGAAGCCTGCCAGCGCGCCGGCGCCGCCGAGGGCATGCCCGCCGACGCCGCGCTCCTCGAGCTCCTCGACCGCGAAGAGCGCCGCGCCGGCGCCCACGAAGCCGCCCTCCGCCTCCTCGACGCGCGGCCCCGCTCCGAACACGAAATGCGCACCCGGCTCGCCCTCCGCGGCTTCGACCCGGAGACCATCGCCTTCGAAATCGACCGCCTCCGCAACGCCGGCCTGCTCGATGACGCCCGTTTCGCGCGCGCCTGGGTCGAAGACCGGAAGCGCGTCTCGCCCCGCGGCACCGCGATGCTCCGCTACGAGCTCCTCGGCCGCGGCATCGACCCGGAAGCCGCCGCCGCAGCCATCGATGGCATCGACGACCTCGAACTCGCCACCGGCCTCGCCCTCCAGCGCGGCCGCCGCTACGCCGGCCGCGGCCACGACGAGTTCCTCGCGAAGGTCGGCGGCTTCCTCCGCCGCCGCGGCTTCGACTACAGCGTGACGTCGGAAGCGCTCCGCATCGCGTGGGAACAGCTGGCTGCGGAGGCCGAATCGCGCGAAGCCGGCCCCGCTGACGCGCCCTGAACCGGCGCCGGTACCCACCGCCCCGGAACTCTGGCAGAATCCGCAGGCACGTCACCCTCGGCCGCTTCACGCCGGCCGGCACCGGAGGTTCGTTCACCCCATGGAATTGCGCTTCGGCGAAAAAGAAGAGGCCCTCCGCGCGGAGGTCCGCAAGTTCCTGCAGGAGACGCTCGGCAACCGCCTCGAAGAAGGCGGCGAGCAGCTCGGCAGCCGCTCCGATGAAGAGTTCGAATTCGCCCAGGCCTTCAACCGCAAGCTCGCCGAGCGCGGCTGGATCGCCCCCGCCTGGCCCAAGGAATACGGCGGCCTCGGCGCCTCCATCTACGAGCAGATGGTCTTCAACGAGGAGTTCGGCTACTGGGGCGCCCCCGATACCGGCACCCGCGGCTTCGGCGTCGGCATGATCGGCCCCACCCTCATCATCCACGGCACCGAAGAACAGAAGCGCCACTACCTCCCGAAAATCACCAGCGGCGAACACATCTGGTGCCAGGGCTATAGCGAACCCGGCGCCGGCTCCGACCTCGCCAGCCTCCAGACCCGCGCCGTCCGCGACGGCGACGACTACATCATCAACGGCCAGAAAATCTGGACCTCCGGCGGCCACCGCGCCAACCAGATGTTCTGCCTCGTCCGCACCGACCCCGAGGCGCCGAAGCACCGCGGCATCAGCTTCCTCCTCATCGACGACATCAAGAACACCCCGGGGCTGACCATCCGCCCCCTCATCAACATGGCCAACCGCCACCACTTCAACGAGGTCTTCTTCGAGGACGTCCGCGTCCCCGCCAAGAACCTCGTTGGCGAGGAGAACCGCGGCTGGTACGTCGGCATGACGCTGCTCGACTTCGAGCGCTCCGGCATCGGCACGACCGCCTCCCAGAAGCGCACCCTCGAAAAGCTCGCGAAGAACCTGCGTGAAGGCCCGGCCGACCGCCGCGCGAAGTACCGCACCCGCCTCGCCGACCTCGTCGTCGCCAACAACGTCGGCCGCTACCTCGGCTACCGCATCGGCTACATCCAGTCGAAGGGCCAGGTGCCGAACTACGAGGCCTCCGTCGTCAAGATCTTCCAGTCCGAACTCGGCCAAAAGATCTACAACTTCGGCGTCAACATGCTCGGCCTCGGCGGCCAGCTCCGCCCCGAAGAGCCGCGCGCGCCGATCCACGGCGAGCTGCCCGAGTCCTACCTCATGTCGGTGCCCTCCACCATCTACTCGGGCACCAACGAAATCCAGCGCAACATCATCGCCACCCGGGGCCTCGGCCTGCCCCGCGGCTGACCCGCCTACCGGCCCTTCCAGCAGGGGCGCAGCGCGCCTGCGCCCCCGCTGCGACCCCGGCGGTACAATCACCCTGTGCTCACCCCGGCGGATTTCGAGCGCCGTCTCCGCGTGGTCTCCGCGCTGGCGGCCGCCTTCCTCGTCGCCGCCCTCGCCGCCCTCGCCTGGTGGCAGGTGCTCGATACCGGCCTCGCCTCCGAAGACCGCAACCCCCGCCTCCTCTCCCGCTTCTACGACCCGAATCGCGGCCGCATCCTCGACCGCGACGGCAACGTGCTCGTCGAAACCCTCTCCGACGGACGCCGCTACCTCTACGACGCGTCCCTCGCCCACGTCACCGGCTACCTCGACCCCCGCTACGGCTCGCAGGGCATCGAACTCGCCTACGATGCCGCGCTCTCCGGCCGCGCCGGGAGCGGGTGGGTGGCGGCGCTCCGCTACGAACTCCTCCGCGAACCGCTCCGCGGCGATGACGTCCGGCTGACCATCGACCCCGCTGTCCAGGCCGCCGCCCGTGAGACCCTCGGCGGCCGAAAAGGCGCCGTCGTCGCCCTCGACCCCGCGACCGGCGACATCCTCGCCATGGTCAGCGTCCCGACCTTCGACCCCGGCGCGCTCGGGTCGACCGGTGATGCGCTCCTCCAGGACCCTGCGGCGCCCCTCCTCAACCGCGCCACCCAGGGGCTCTACCCGCCCGGCTCGACCTTCAAGACGGTCACCGCCCTCGCCGCCCTCGAAGCGGGCATCATCACCCCCGAGACGGTCGTCGAGTGCCCCGGCGAAATCGTCATCGACGGCTTTCCCATCTCCTGCCGCAACACCCCCCAGGGCGTCGGCACCTACCCGTTCAGCCACGCCTTCGTCTACTCCGTCAACGCCGTGTTCGCGAAGCTGGGTGTCGACCTCGGCTGGCAGCGCCTCGAAGCCGCCGCTGCACGCCTGGGATTCGGCCGCGACCTTCCCTTCCCGCTCGAAACGGCGGCCTCGCAGCTCCGCTCGCCCGGCTCCCCGCGGACGACGGTGCTCCTCGCCTCCACCGCCTTCGGGCAGGGCGAACTCCTCGCCACCCCGCTCCAGATGGCCCTCATCGCCGCGGCCGTCGCCAACCGCGGCGTCATGCCCGCCCCCCGCATCGCCCTCGATGCCTGGCGCGATGGCGAACGGGTGGCCGAACTCTCCCGGCCGTCGTCGACCCGCATCGCCGACGCGGCGGCCGCAGAGGAGGTCGCGGCGATGATGGCCGGGGTCGTCGAAGCCGGGCAGGCGGCTGGCGTCGCCATTCCCGGCGTCTCCGTCGCCGGCAAGACGGGCACTGCCGAGGCCGGCGACGGCACCTCCCACGCCTGGTTCATCGCCTTCGCCCCGGTCGAACAGCCGCGCGTCGCCGTCGCGGTCGTCGTCGAGTCTGGCGGCCAGGGCGGGGTGGTCGCGGCGCCTATCGCCGGGCAGGTCATCCGCGCAGCGGTGCAGCGGTGAACGGCCGCCCCGCCCTCGAACGCCTCGCATCGCGCGCCCTGCGGCTCGGCCTCCCGGCCGCGCTCCACCCGGCAGCGCTTGCCCAGGGGGTCGTCGATGCCGTTCTTGCCGGGGCGCGCGGCGGCGAAGCCCCCAACCGCGTCACGGTCCGCCTCAACCCGGCCGATGCGCGCCAGCTCGGCCCCGTGCTCGCCGACCTCGAACTCGCCCTCGCCGAATCGCTCGATGCCGCCTGCCGCGCTGCCGGCCTCCGCCCGTTCGCGCCCTGGCAGTTCCGCTTCAGCGCTGCCGCCGCCGCGCCCGCCGGCGAACCGGCCGTCGCTGCCGATTTCAGCGACCCGGCTGCCCCGGCGAGCGCCGCCCCGGTCCGCGAAACCGTCCGCATCCGGCGGCTCGCCGGCCTCCGGCTCCGGCTCCCCGGCGGCGCCGCGCTGCCGCTCACCCATGTGCCCTTCCTGCTCGGCCGCGCCCCCGAATGCGACGGCGTCATCGCCGACCTCGCCGTCTCACGCCGGCACGCCGAAATCCGGCACGCTCCGGGCGGCGGCCTCGAAATCCGCGACCTCGGCAGCCGCAACGGCACGTTCCGCAACGGCGAACGCATCGCGGCCGCACCGCTCGAACCGGGCGACCGCATCGCTCTCGGCCCCGTAGAACTCACGCTCGAGGAGCAGCCGTGACCGACTCCGTCGAGCTGCTCCTCCTCCGGCTCGCCATCTTCGCCGTCATCTTCGGCACCTGCGCGGCCATCGTCCGCTCGCTCCGCGCGAACTACCTCCCCCGGCCGGCCGCCGGCGCGCCGCGCGCCGAACCGCGCCCCTGGCGTCTCCTCCTCGAGGCCCCGGGCGAATCCGGGGTGCCGCCCGGAACGAGCTACCGCCTCGCCGGCCTCATGGAAATCGGCCGCGACGGCGGCGCCGGCATCGTCATCGGCGACCCATCCGTCTCTGCCCGCCACGCCCGCCTGGAGCGCGTCGCCCGCGGCTGGCTCCTGCGCGACCTCGGCAGCACGAACGGGACCTACGTCGAAGGCCGCCCGGTGCCGCCGGGCGGGCTCCTCCTCGCCGGCGGCGAGCGGATCCAGCTCGGCGCCGTCGTCTTCCGCCTGCTCCCGCCCGGGAACTGAGCGCTACTTCCGCGCCTCGAGCCGTTCGAGCCGGTCCCGGAGCTTCGTGTTCTCCTCGCGCAGTTTCTCGAACTCCTCGCGCAGCTTCCGCACTTCGTCGTCGGTCGCTGCGCCCTTCCGCAGCGCCAGCGCGTTCTCCCGGGCCATCCGCACGCCGCGCCCGTCGAGCTCCCGCGCCGCCATCTTTTCCAGCGCCGGCACCTGGCTCGCGTCCCCGAGCGTCTTCAGCGCATTCGCCGCCGCGATCCGCACCCGGAAATCCGGGTCCAGCAGAAACTCGGCGATCTCCTCACCGAGCGGCTTCTTCCGCTCCGGGAAGAACTGCCCGAGTCGCGCCAGCGCGCCCACGGCCGGGGGCCGCGCCTGGAACGGCTCGCCGTAGCGGGCCGCCCGCCGGAGCAGGTCGAACCCGCGCTCGTCCCGCAGCTCGACCAGCCCGTCGATGCAGCCGACCCGCACCACCTGCCGGAACGACGGCCGGTCGAACTGCGCCGCGATCACGTCGAACGACGCCGGCAGCCGCAGCTTCCCGATGCTCCGGCAGGCCTCCGCCTCGACGAACCACGAGGCATCGCGCCGGGCGAACTGCCGCAGGGCCTCGAGTACGGCCTCGTCGCCGCGGAACTCTCCGAGTGCCGCGACGACCGCCCGCCGCGCCCGCGGCTGCCGCACACCGAGGCAGCGCAGCAGGGCGTCCCGCGCCGCTGTCGTCCGGATCTCCCCGAGTGCGCGCGCCGCCGCCGCCTGCACCCCCCACCACTTGTCGCCCATCACCGCCGTCTCCAGCGCGGCGACGGCCTCCGCGCCGCCCTTCTTCCCCAGCTCACCCGCCGCCCACTGCCGGCCGATGACGCTGTCGTCATCCCGCAGCTGCAGCCGCAGCTCTCCGGTCGATTTCTCCCACTCGAGCTCCTTCAGCACCGCGCCATACGGGTCGAACCGGCACAGGTCCGGCTTCCACGGCAGCGGGAAGACGAACTGCTCCTCCGCGCGCGTCACTTCGACCCGGAACGACTGCGGCTTGCCGCGCCCCTTCCGGAAGTCAACCGTCACCGGGAAGCGGAAGACCGGCGTCCCGTCCGACGTGTCCTGCGTCTGCTTCACGGAGACGCTCGCCAGCCCCGTTGCGTCATCCCAGCTCCAGCCGACCTTTAGCTTCGGATGCCCGGGTTTGTAGACCCACTGGTCGAAGAACCACTCGAGGTTCCGCCCCGCCTCGGCCGCGATCGCGTCGACGAGATCCTGCGTGATGACGTTCTGCTCCGCGTGCTCCCGCACGTACCGCTGGATCGAGCGGAAGAACGCGTCGTCCCCCAGCTCCGCCCGCAGCATGTGCAGCACGAGCGACCCCTTCTCGTACAGGTGCCGGTCGAAGATGTCGATCGGGTCGTGGAAGACGTTCGTCACGATCGGCCGCCGGTACCGCTCGTCGAGGTACAGCCGCGTATTCTCGATGATCCCCTGCCGGTACCGGTCGATGCCGTGGTGGTGCTCGTCCCAGAGCATCTCGAAATACGTCGCGAAGCCCTCGTTCAGCCAGCCGTGCGCCCAGTCCCGGCAGGTCAGCAGGTCGCCGAACCACTGGTGCGCGAGCTCGTGCGACACCAGGTCGTCGCTGTCGAAATCCCGCTTCGCCTTCGCGTCGAGCAGGATGTTCTCGGTCATCGTCGTCGCGCTCGTGTTCTCCATCCCGCCGAACACGAAGTCCCGCACCACGACCTGGCTGTATTTCGCCCACGGGTACGGCATCCCGGTCAGCTTCTCGAACAGCGCGATCATCGCCGGCGTGTTCCCGAACGTCCGCTCCGCCGCCTCTGCATCCTTCTCCTCGACATAATAGTCGACCGGAACTCGCTCGGCAGCGCCTTCGACCCGCACGAACTCCCCGGCCGCAATCGTGAGCAGGTAGGCCGGGTGCGGCCGGTCCTGGTGCCAGTGGAACGTCTTCGTCCCGTCCCGGTTCGTCTTCTCCTGCAGCAGCCGCCCGTTCGAAAGCGCGAACCAGCTGCCCGGCACCGTCACCACCACGTCCGAGGTGAACTTGTCGCTCGGGTGGTCGAAGCAGGGCAGCCAGTACCGCGTGTCCTCGTCCTGGCACTGCGTCCAAACCTGCCGGGGCTTGTTCGGGTACCCCTCGTCGGGCCCGATGAAGTACATGCCGATCCGCGGCGCCGCCTCGTACGTAATCGCGACCTGCAGCTCCTGGCCCCGCTTCCGCCCTTCGCCGAGGTCGACCGTCAGCCGCGCGCCGTCGTAGTCGAACGACGCATCCCGCTTCCCGACGGTCACCCCGCTGATGACCATATCGACGGCGTCGAACGAAACGAACCGCGTGCCGTCGTTCAGCGGCGCGACCGTATGCGTGACCGTCCCGCGGACCTTCTTCGCGTCGACGTCGATCTGCACCTCGATCTTGACGTGCAGGATGTCGACGGCGCGGTCGCGCGGCCAGACAGGCCGGTCGCCCGGCAGCGCGTGGGGCGGTGTCCGCGGCTCATCGAGGCCAGTTTCGAGCCGCCCGCAGGAAAGGCGTTCGCCATACAGGAACGACATGGTGCCGTCCGCCTCCCGTTGGTCTGGCCCGCCATGCTACGGAGACGGCGACCTACGGGCGACCGGGCCGCTTACTTCGCGTTCGCCTCCAGCCAGGCGAGCACCTCGTCCCCGTGCCCGTCCGGCTTCACCTTCGGCCAGGTCTTCGCCACCTTCCCCGCCGGGTCGATGACCACCGTCGAGCGGATCATCCCCTCGTACTCCTTGCCGTACATCTTCTTCGTGCCCCAGGCGCCGTACGCCCGTGCGACCTCGTGCTCCGTATCGGCCAGCAGCGGGAACGGCAGCGAGTACTTGTCCGCGAACTTCCGGTGCGAGGCGCTGCTGTCCCCGCTCACCCCGAGCACCACCGCCCCCTTCGCCTGCAGCTCTGCGTGGCGATCGCGAAAGCTGCAGGCCTCCTTCGTGCAGCCCGGCGTGTCGTCCTTCGGATAGAAGTAGAGAACGACCCACTTCCCGGCGAAATCCGCCAGCGAGACGGTATTCCCATCCTGGTCGGGCAGCGAAAAAGCGGGCGCGGCGGCGCCAACGTCGGGCATGGACATCGGGGCGAACCTCCAGCAAGTGCTCCTGCTGATCCTACGCGCCCGCGGCCCGCTTCCGTCAGCCCGAAAGCTGCTGCGCCAGCCGCAGCAGCTCCGCGTTCACCGGCGGATGGGCGTTCGCCACCACCTCGCGCAGCGGCACTTCCACCGACCGGCCGCCCTGCCGGCCGATCATCACCCCCGTCCGCCCAGCGGCCAGCGCTTCGACGGCCATCGCGCCCCCCTCCGAGGCGACCAGCCGGTCCCGCATCGTCGGCCGGCCGCCCCGCTGCGTATGCCCCAGCACCACCACCCGGTACGGCCGCCCGAGCGCCTTCCCGACCACGGGCGCAACTCCGAACGCGCCGCCCGCCTCGTCGCCCTCCGCGACTACGATGATGTGGCTCCGCTTGCCCTTCGCCATCGTCTCCCGCACCCGTTCGACCACGTGATCGATCTCCGCGTGCGCTTCCGGCACCACCACCCCGGCCGCGCCGCCCGCCACCGCCGTGTGCAGCGCGATCGCGCCGCTCGTGCGGCCCATCACCTCGACGAAGAACATCATCCCGGTCGATTCGCCGGTGTCCCCGGAGCTGGGTCGATCGCGAGCAGTGCCGTGTTCACCGCCGTATCGAACGCGCGATCGACTCCTCCGTGCCCCAGGACGTCGTTGTCGATCGTCCCCGGCAGGCCCGCCACCGCCACGCCGCATTCATCCTGCAGCGCCAGCGCCCCCCGGAAACTTCCGTCGCCCCCGATGACGACGAGGCCGTCGACGCCGTCCGCCCGCATCTGTTTCCGCCGCCTTCGCCCGAACGGCCGGGTCGAGGAACTCCGGGCAGCGCGACGTGCCAATGATCGTCCCGCCGCGCTGGATGATGTTCCCCACGGCGCGGTCGTCCAGCTCGACGAATGCGCCCCGCACGAGCCCGCTGTACCCATCGAGGTAGCCGACCGCCCCGATACCGAGCCGTGTCGCCGTCCGGGACCGCCGCCCGGATCGCCGCATTCATCCCCGGCGCGTCGCCGCCGCTGGTCAAAATCCCGATTCGCTTCATGCCCCCAACTCTGCCGCCCAACCGATGAACCCGGCAACCCCCGTTGAACGCACCGGGCCCGCTGGTAGCATCCTGCCATGGCGGAACTGCAGCAGCTCATCCGGCGCCGGCCCGTCATCATCGCCGCCGCCGGCCTCATCGCTCGTCGTCCTCGCAGCCCATCGTCGCAATCGTCCTCGCCGGCGGCGGCTCGTCCGCCTCACCGGGCGACGAGAACCCGACCGCGACCGCGACGGCGACCGCGACCCGCACCGCCACCTCTACCGCAACCGCGACCGCCACGGCGACTCCCTTCGCCGGCATCCTCGACGGCGCCCCGATGACCGCCGACGAGTGGGCCGCCCGGAAGGACCTCCTCCCGCTCGCCGTGATGTTCGACAACACGCCGAACTCCATCCCCCACCATGGGCTCGGGCAGGCCGACCTCGTCTACGAAGCCTTCGTCGAAGGCGGCATCACCCGCCTCATGGCCGTCTTCTGGCGCCACGACGCCGACCCCGTCATGGCCGTGCGCTCGGCCCGCACCCCCTTCGTCATCTGGGTCGATGAGCTCGGCGCGCTCTACGCCCACGCCGGCTCCGCCACGACGAACAACGACGCCAACGCCGCCGGCCAGATCATCGAATGGGGCATCAAGGACCTCGACGCCTTCAAGCCCGGCTCCAGCTCGGCCTACTACCGCGATTCCAGCCGCTACGCGCCGTACAACCTCGCGACCAGCACCGCCCGCCTCCGCGCCGCCGCCGCCGCGCTCGGCTTCCAGGGCCCGCCCGCCGTCGCGTCCTGGAAGTTCCGCAACCCCGGCGACCCGCCTGCCGGAACCCCCGCCGGCGGCATCCAGATCGACTTCTCCGGCCGGATGTACGGCTGGCAGCTCATCCAGTGGCGCTGGGACGAGGCCCGCAAAGCCTACGGCCGCTTCCAGTTCGGCGGCCCGCAGGTGGATGGCAACACCGGCGAGCAGCTCTTCTTCACCACCGTCATCGTGATGCGCGTCAACTCCTCGGTGGTCGACAGCTCCGGCCACGTCCTGCTCGACCAGTTCGGCGAAGGCCCTGCGACCGTCTTCACCGGCGGCCGCGCCATCGAAGGCACCTGGCGCAAGGCCGACCGCAAGGCGCGCACCCGCTTCTACGACACGAACGGCAACGAAATCGCCTTCGAACGCGGCCCGATCTTCATCGAGGTGCTCGGCCAGCAGAGCGACTTCACTGTGACCGCCAGCGCCGCCGACCTCCCGCCGCTGCCGAAGTACACCCCCCCGCCGCCCGGCCCCGCCCCCGCGGACGACGACGTGCCGACGCCCGCCCCCACCTCCGAACCCTCGCCGGCCGCCACCTCCACCCCCACGCCGTCCCCGGAATCGACGCCGCCGCCCGCGACCCCGTCCCCGGCCGCCACCGCCGACCACACCGCTTCGCCCGAGGCTGCGACCGCGACCCCCGGGGCCCTGAAGCCGGTAGCCCGTTACGCCGCCGGCGCTATGATTCCCTCTCGAACGACTCAGCGGGGCCGAACTGCCCCGCGTGCCCTGGAGACGTGATGGCTGCCTTCCTGCCCTTCCTCATCAGCGCCATGAGCCTCGGCGTCATCAACCTGCTCATCTTCCTCGGGTCCGCCGTGATCATCACCATCCCGGTCTTCGCGACCCGCGGGCGCACGCAGGCCATCTGGGCAGCCGTCAGCGGCGGCATCCTCCTCGTCGAAGCCGCCGTCCTCGTCACCCTCGTCGTCCTGACGAGCCAGGGGCGCATCTTCAGCTAGCTGCGCCCGGCTCGCGCAACGCCGTCGTCGCCCATCGAACGGAACAGCGCCCCGGGATCACTCCGGGGCGCTTTCGCTTCTTGCCGTTTCGAATGGTGCCTGCCCGAAACCCACGGGCGGCGCGGATTCGCGCTACAGCAGCCGGCGAATCGGCTTTCGGCCGGGGCGCGGGTCGTAGTTGCTCTTGAACATCTCGAGCTTGTCCCGCGCAATCAGGTACTTCCCCGCGAACATCGTCGCCGGGATCTTGTTCTGCTTGATCAGGCGCCGCAGGCTCTGCGGATGGATCGCCAGCTCCCGCGCCGCCTCCACGAGGTCGTAGTAGTCGTCGAACGGTGTCACCGAGGCCATGGGCCAACCTTCGTCGAGGGTCCGCCAAATCGCTGAACTGCTTAGGCACCTGAGAACCTAGCAGAGCCCCGGCATTATTGTCTACACCTCTGAGCAATTCGCCTCAGCCGCGAACTTCGTTCACCAGCGGCTCGCCCCGCCGCATCCGCGCGAGGTTCGGCAGGAAATACCCCTCCGTGGCCCGCCGCTCGTTCCCGGCCGCCACCCGCCGAATTGTGCGGCGAAATCACGACGTTCGGCAGCGTCCACAGCGGCGAGTCCGGCGGCAGCGGCTCTGTCGCGAAGACGTCGAGGTACGCCCCGCCGAGGTGCCCATCCTGCAGCGCCGCAATGAGCGCCGCCTCGTCGACCACTTCGCCCCGCGCGACGTTCAGCACGCACGCGCCCCGCGGCAGCGCCCGCAGCACCCGTTCGCTCACCAGCCCCTTCGTCTCGTCCGTCAGCGGGCAGGCCAGCACCAGCCAGTCCGTTGCCCGGGCCAGCTCCTCCAGCCGGCCCGGCGGCTCCACCCGCTCCACCGGGTCGCCCTCCCGCCGCGGGCTCCGCCGGACGCCCGTCACATCGAGCCCGAACGCCCGCGCCAGCCGGGCCACCTCCGACCCGATGGCCCCGAGCCCGACCACCGTCATCCGCTGCCCGGCGAGGTCCGGCGGCGCCTCTGCCGCCGGGACCGGCTCCCACGCCCGCCGGCGCTGCGCCTCCGCCCAGCGCAGGAACGGCCGTGACAGCAGCAGCATCCCGCCGATCACCGACTGCGCGATCGGCTGCGCCGTCGACCCCGACGAGGTCGAAAGCACCACCCCGCGGTCGAGGAACCTCCGGAAGACCGGGTTGTCCACCCCGGCGTTGAACGTGTGCAGCCAGCGCAGGCTCGCCGCGCCCTGCGTCGCCGCGAAGAACGACCGGGAGTAGTCGGGGTACACGTCACCCGAGAAGTACGCGAAGTCGACCCGTTCGAGCGCGTCCGCCGGCAGCCGCCCGGCGGGGTCCGCCGGCAGCACGAGTAGCTCGATCCCGGGCCACGCCGCCTCGATGGCAGCCCGGTAGGTCCGTTCGATGAAAGGAGAAACGAGGAGCGTTGGCATGGCAGCGATTATGCCCCCTCAGCTCCCTCCGGGCGCTCCGGTCCGAGCGGCCGGCACACCGCCGCGAACCGTTCGCCGCCAACCGTCGTGCACACCAGCGCCACCGGCTCGCCCTCGAGCCGGCCCAGTTCTTTCCGCAGGTCGTCGGGCTCCACGGGAAACGCCCGCCGTCGAATCTCCGTCGGCCGCCATCCCCGCGCACGCAGCACCTCCCGCAGCCGCTTCACCCCGAACGGCACGACTTCGACCACCTCGAACCCGGCAGCGAGCGGATGGCGCGCCGGCTGGTCGCCCGCGAGGTACGCCACCTGTGCATCGAGCCGCCACGCGCCGAGCGCCGCCGCCAGCTGCCGTACCAGCCCGGCGCGCGTCACGCACGAGGCCGGGTCGAACAGGTACCGCCCGAACCGCGCCGCGACCGCCTCGCTCGCCGCGGCCCGCGAATCCAGCTCGTGCTCGCCCGGCAGCAGCACCGCCCGACGCAACCCCGGCTCTGCCCCTGCCCCCGCCCAGAGCGTCAGCTCCCGCAGGTCGCGCCCGATTTGCACCGCTTCCAGTTCGCACCATGGCGGCACCGCCGCGTGGTCCAGCCCCGGCGGCCCCTTCAGCGCCCCCGCCCGGGCCGCCTGCAGCAGCTCGAGGCATACCTCCCACGGCGGCAAAAACCCTGCGGGGTCGAACGTCCGCCGCCCGCCGGCGCGCCGCCCCGGGTCGATGACCACGGCCAGCCGCTCCAGCGCGAACGGCGGCCGCGCCGCGTCGCCCCGCGCGACCCTGCCCCGGACGTTTGCGCCGGCCAATAGCGCGGTCGCCGCGTCCCGTTCGAGCCCTGCCGCTTCGACTCCGGCCGCTGCCAGCGCCGCGAGGTCGCCCCCGAGCCCGCACGTCAGGTCCGCTGCCGGCAGGCCCAGCCCGGCGAGCCGCGCCGCCCGCCGCCGCGCCGCCAGCGGGTGCGTCATCATCTCCAGCCCCTCCGCGCTGTAGAGCGCCAGCGGCAGCTCGCCGAACCGCTCCCTCGCCCGCCTGCGCAGCGCAAGCTGCTCGCCCAGCGCTGCCGCTTCCGCCGCCGGGAAAGCCCGCCGGAGCCGCCCGGCCAGCGCGGCCGGGTCGAGCCCCTCCATGTCGCCGCCGAGGCCCTCCAGCGCCTCCCGCCCGGCCCGGCTCGCCAGCCACCGCGCCCGCTCCGGCCTCACGCTCCTCCCTCCATGCGCCCGCCGTGCGAAACTGGTTCCGTGGCGAACGTCATCTGCCTCGACTTCGACGACACCATCGTCCTCGACAATACCGCCCGCCAGCTCTTCGATCGCTTCGCGGCGCCCGGCTGGCGCGACCTCGAATCCCGCCTGCGCGCGGGCGAACTCAGCGTCGAACAGTACAACGCTGCCGCCCTCGACCTCGTCGACGCGGACGATGCGACCCTCCGCGCCTTCGCGCTCGAGGCCGCCCGCCTCCGGCCCGGTTTCCTCGACCTCATCGACTGGGCCCACTGGAACGGCTGGCTCCCCATCGTCGTGAGCAACGGCTTCGACCTCTACGTCGACCCCGTGCTCGACGCCCACCGCCTCGACCGCCTCGTCCGCCATTACGGCCGCACCTGGTTCGCCTACCGCTGGCGCGTCCGCTACGACAGCCCGCGCGGTGTCGAACTGCAGGAGGGCTTCAAGCTCGCCTACGCGCGCGCCTTCCGCGACCTCGGCGATTTCGTCGTCTACGTCGGCGACGGCGCGAGCGATCTCCCGGCGGCGCGCCTCGCCCCGGCCGTCTTCGCCCGCAGCACCCTCCGCGAACGGCTCGAAGGCGAACATCCCCGGCTCTACCCCTTCGAAACGTTCCACGACGTCATCGCCGTGCTCGAACAGGAGGCTCACCGGTGGCTCGCATCCTCCTCCTCTACGACTCCCGCGGAGGGCTGACTGCCCGCCTCGCCGATGCGGTCGAGGCCGGCATCCGCGAGGCCGGCGGCGAATGCCTCCGCCGCACCGTCGACGAGGCCGTGCCCTCGGACCTCCTAGCCTGCTACGGCCTCGTCGTCGGCTCCCCGAACTGGAGCGGCGTCACCGGCCGCCTCAAGCAGTGGTTCGACGACAGTGGCGACCTCTGGGAATCGGGCGAGCTTGCCGGCCTGCCCGCCGGCGCCTTCACCGCCGGCTTCTCGCGGTCGGCCGGGACCGAGGCCACGCTCTTGCAGCTCCTCCACCTCCTGCTCGCCCACGGCATGCTCGTCGTCGGCCTCCCCTGGAGCGAGCGCATGCGCCGGTCCGGCTCCTACTACGGGGCGACCGCCCACGGCGACGTCACTCCCGACGACGAGGCCCAGGCCCGCGCCCTCGGCGCCCGCGTCACGGAATTCGCCCGCCGGCTCCGGGCGTCCCGGCCGTGAAAACCGGCGCCCGGTAGGGCTGGAGGAACCAGCCGCCCCCGACGAGGTCGCGGAAGACCGTCAGGCGCCGGCCGCCCTCCAGCTCCACCTCGAAGTAGATCCGCGCGACCTCCTCCCGCCACCACTCGTCGTCGATCCGCCAGCGGTCGTGGATCGCTGCCACCCGCCGGAACCGCCCCTGCCAGGCGATCGCCCGCGGTTCGCCCGCCGCGTCCGCCTCCACCGCCAGCCCGCGCGGCCGGTTCAGGAACCGTAGGCCACGAGCGCCAGCTGACGCTCCGGGATCCGTGACCATGGCTGCACCTCCACGATGCGGAAGACCTGCGCTGCGCCGGCCCGGGCATGCAGCTGCGCGATCGCCTCATCGAGCTCGCGCCGCCGGCCCTGCCCGGCTGCCCAGAGCAGCTGCTGATGGGCGTACTCGCTGCACGCCCCGTTCAGCTCCACCCCCACGCTCACGGCCGGGGCCGGCAGCCGCAGCGTCTCCAGCTTCGCCCGCAGCACGAAGAGCGCGTGCCGCGGGTCCGCCGTCGGCTCCCGGAAGGCGAGCCGCCGGCTCACCCGGGCGCCGTCCTCCAGCCCCGCCCACCAGGTGACGATGCGCACGGCCCGGCCCTGGAGCTCCGGGTTCCCGAACGCCCGCCCCAGCGCCGCTTCGCTCCCTGCCAGCAGCGCCCCCAGCGAGACCGCCGGCGCCGGCAGGTCCACCTCCTCCCGCACCCGCAGCGCTGCCGGCGCCGGCTGCAGCCGGGCATCGTCCCGCCCGTTCGCCAGCTCCCACGCCCGCCGGCCCGCCGGCCCGAACTGCGCCTGCAGCGCCGAGAGCGGCAGCCCGGCCAGCTGCCCCAGCCGTTCGATGCCGAACAGCCGCAGCCGCTGGTGCATCGCCGGCTCCACCGGCAGCACCTCCACCGGCAGGTGTGCGAGGAACTCCCGCTCCCGCCCCGGCGCGATGACGATCGCCTGCCGCGGCCCGCCGCGCTCCCCCGCCACCCGGAAGCCCAGTCCCAGTGCGCTGCAGGCCGCGTGCGCTGCGAACACCGTCGTCGCCGCCCCTGCCAGCACCGGCAGCCCCGTCGCCCCCGCGAGCCCCTCCTGCAGCTGCGCCAGGTAGGCCGCCGGCCCCAGGCCCGCGAGCGCCGGCAGCCCCCGGATCTCACAGTGCAGGTGCCCGTCCCCTGCCTCCTCCACCAGCGGGCTCCGCTCCCGCAGCAGCTCCGCCAGCCGCTCCGCTTCCGCCCGGATCGCCGAAGCCGCCAGCGGCAGGAAGACCGCCCCCGGGCAGAGCGCCAGCGCCCGCCGCAGGCTCATCCCCGGCGCAACCCCCGCTGCCATCGCCTCCGCCGAGCACGCCGTCACCTCCGCGTGCTCCTCCGGCGAGCCCCCGACCACCACCGGCCGCCCCGCCAGCCGCGGGTCATCCCGCCGCGCGATCGCGATCGCAAACCACGGCACCTGGATGCAGGCGAAGTCCATCGGACTTCCGAGATTAGAACATCAGTTCTACGATCGGAAGAGCCCGAACGTGAAAATTTTGCACCCTCAGGGTGCCGCCGCCTGCTCCCCGCCCCGCAGCCCGGCCGCCGCCAGCGTCGCCTCGAACGAAGCGATCGCCACCTCCACCTGGCTGTCGTCCGGCACCTTCGTCGTCAGCCCCTGCAGCGCGATGTTCGGCGCGAACAGCGCCCGCACGAACCCGTTCTCCCGGTAGCGCGCCCCGAACCGCAAGATTTCATAACTCACGCCCGCGATCAGCGGCACCAGCAGGATCCGCGAAGCCGTCCGCACCGCCAGCCCCTCATCCACCAGCAAGTCGAACACGAAGAACGTCAGCAGCGCCACCACCACCACCACGAGCAGGAAGCTCGTCCCGCAGCGCTGGTGCTCCTTCGGAAAATTCCGCACCTCCGCCACCGTCAGCGGCCGCCCCGCCTCGTAGGCGTGGATCGTCATGTGCTCCGCCCCGTGGTACTGGAACACCCGCCGGATATCCGGGATGAGCCCGATCGCCGCGATGTACCCGACGAACAGCCCCAGCCGCAGCAGCCCCTCCACCAGCACGATCCAGAACCGCGGCACGTCCCACCGCTCCAGCACGTTCGCCAGCAAAATCGGCGCCGCGAAGAACACCGCGACGACGAACACCAGCGCCAGCAGCATCGTCCCGAAGAACGCCTTCTCCGGGAACTCCACCGGCTTCCCGTCCTCGCTCTCTTCTTCTTCGAAAGCGATGCGCGATGAGAAGTTCAGCGCCCGCATCCCCAGCGCCAGCGTCTCCCACAGCACCACCACCCCCCGCACGAGCGGGATCCGCCGGCTCCGCCCCGTGTAGATGCCGCTCAGCCGCTCGGAGTGCGTCACGATGTGGCCCTTCGGGTGCCGCACGGCGACCGCCATGTGCTCCGGCCCCCGGATCATCACCCCTTCGATGACGGCCTGGCCGCCGTAGTACACCTGCGCCGGTTCTGCCCCCATGCACGGCCCCCGAAATGGAAAAGGGGCGCCCGCGGGCGCCCCTTTCGTCCTTCTCCAGCCGCTTAGCCGCGCTGGAACCGCCGGTTGAACCGCTCCACGCGGCCCGCCGTGTCCACGATGCGCTGCTCGCCCGTGAAGAACGGGTGGCACACGTTGCAGACATCGATGTGGATCGTCGGCTTCGTCGAGCGCGTCTTGATCTCGTTCCCGCAGGAGCAGTGAATCGTCGCTTCGACGTACTGCGGATGAATCCCTGCCTTCATGTCCTCGTCCCTCAGGCTTCCTCGAGCGCGTACACGCTCACCTTCTTCCGCCGCCCCTTGGCGAACGGTTCGAACTTCACCCGCCCATCGATGAGCGAGAAGATCGTGTAGTCGCGGCCGAGCCCGACGTTCTCGCCCGGGTGGAACCGCGTCCCCTTCTGCCGGATGAGAATCGAGCCCGGCTTCACGACTTCGCCGTCGAAATGCTTCACGCCCAGCCGCTTGCTGTTGCTGTCGCGGCCGTTCTTCGAGCTGCCGACACCCTTCTTGTGCGCCATCTCGCTACCCCTTCGTAATCGACTCGACGACCAGCCGCGTCACCGGCTGCCGGTGCCCGAACTTCCGCCGGTACCGCACCTTGTTCTTGTACTTCATGAACACCAGCTTCGGCGCCCGCCCGTGCTGCGTAATCCGCGCCCGGACGTTCGCGCCCTCCACCAGCGGCGTCCCGACCGTCACGTTCGGCCCATCGAGGACCATCATCACATCCAGGTCCACGATATCCCCCGGCTCGCCGTCGAGCCGGCTCACTTCGAATTCCTGCCCCTCAACGAGGCGCAACTGGCGCCCATCGGCGCGAACGATCGCTTCCATAGCTCAATACTCCCGGATTTGCCGAGGCGGTTCTTCAAGTGTCGCGTCAGCCCCGGGTCCAGTCAACGAAGCCGGGGCTGCATCCATGCCCCGTGCACGCTGCGGGTCAGCCCGCCGGCCGCCGTCCGTGCGCGCCTGGTTGCCAGCCTCCCAGGCGAGGCCCGTCGCCGGCTTCGGCTCGAACGGGGCCGCGCGGCGCCTCGTCGGCGGCCGGCTTCGGCGCCGCTTCCTGCTTCGGCTCTGGGCCATGTCCGGCGGCGGCCACGGCTCGTCCGGGTCGCTGTTCAGCAGCCGCACCAGCGCGTCGCCCTCCAGCGTTTCGACCTCGATGAGCACGTTCGCCAGCTTGTCCAGCAGCTTCCGGTGCTCCAGCAGGATCTTCGTCGCCGTCGCGTGGGCCTCGTCGATCAGCTCGCGGACCTCTTCGTCGATCTCTTCCGCAATCTTCTCGCTGTAGTTCGCGCGTCTCCGAAATCTCCCGCCCGAGGAAGATCAGCTCCTCGTCTTCGGCCGAACGTCCGCGGCCCGAGCCGCTCGCTCATCCCCCAGCGCGTCACCATCGAGCGCGCGATGCGCGTCACCTGCTCGATGTCGCTCGAGGGCCCGGTCGAGGCCTCGCCGAAGACGATCTCCTCCGCCGCGAGCCCGCCGAGCGCGCTCGCCAGCCGGTCCTTGAACATCGACGCGCGTGTGGTAGCTCGTGTCCTCGCCGGCAGGAAGCGGGTGTAGCCCGCCGCTCATCCCGCGCGACACGATCGTCACCTTGTGCACCGGGTCGTGATGCTTCAGGAAGTGCGCCACGATGACGTGGCCGCCTTCGTGGTAGGCCGTCAGCCTTCTTCTCGAGGTCGCTCATCACCTTGCTCTTCCGCTCCGGCCCGAGGATGACCCGGTCGATCGCCTCCGCAGGAACTCCTTCATCGTGATGATCTTCTTGTTCCGCCGCGCGGCGAGGATGGCCGCCTCGTTCACGAGGTTCGCGAGGTCGGCCCCGCGAGAAGCCCGGCGGTCGCTTCGCCAGCACGCTCGACCTCGACATCGTCCGCGATCGGCTTCCCTTTCGTGTGGACGCTCAGGATCGCTTCGCGGCCCTTGATGTCCGGCGCGTCGAGCACCACCTTCGGTCGAAGCGGCCCGGCCGCAGCAGCGCCGGGTCGAGGATATCCGGCCGGTTCGTCGCCGCGATGACGATGACGTTCGTGCCGGTGTCGAAGCCGTCCATCTCGACGAGGATCTGGTTCAGCGTCTGCTCACGCTCATCGTGCGAGCCGCCGAGGCCCGCGCCGCGCTGCCGGCCGACCGCGTCGATTTCGTCGACGAAGACGATGCAGGGCGCGTTCTTCTTCGCCTGGTCGAAGAGGTCGCGCACGCGGCTCGCGCCGACGCCCACGAACATCTCCACGAACTCGGAGCCCGAGATGCTGAAGAACGGCACCCCGCCTCGCCGGCCACGGCCCGCGACAGCAGCGTCTTGCCCGTGCCCGGCGGGCCAACGAGGAGCACGCCCTTCGGAATCCGCGCGCCCAGCGCCGCGAACTTCTCCGGGTACTTCAGGAACTCGACGACTTCCGCGAGCTCCTCCTTCGCCTCATCGACGCCCGCGACATCCGCGAACGTCACCGTCACCTTGCTCCCCGTGAACAGCCGCGCCCGGCTCTTGCCGAAGCTCATCGCCTGCGAATTCGAGCCCTGCGCCTGCCGCATGATGAGCAGCAGGAAGAGGCCGAACAGCAGGAACGGCAGGATGTTCAGCAGCAGCCCGAGGAACGGCCCGAACCCGGAGCTGTCCTTGTACTCGAGGTTGACCGCCGGCACGCCCTCGGCCGTCCCCGGCGCCCGGCTCAGCGCCACCCCGCGCTGCGTCAGGATGTCTTCGATGTTCGTGTTCGGCCCGACCTTCGCCGTGACGACCTTCCCGGTCTCTTCGTTCGGCTGCCGGATGTAGGTGACCGTCAGGTCGCGCCCGTCGACCTCGATCTTCTCGATCCGCCCGCGCTCAGCGTCCGTGATGACTTGCCCGAATTCGACCGACTGGTGGTCGCTCCCGTTCGCGAAGAACGCGAAGAAGATGGCGATGACCGCGACGATGACGAGGAGCCAGAAGAAACTGTTGCGAATCCAGCGGGAATACAATAGGAATCTCCGTGCGGCGCAGTCGGGGGCTGCGCTCATCCCGAGTATAGCAGAGGGCCCCCGCCGTGCCTGTGGGCGACGTAAGCGCGCCTGTACGCCGCCTGCGCGGGACGCTCCTCTTCTACCCTACGTCACCGCGCGCGCCCCGGCGCACCCCTCCACCCAAAATCTCCGCATCGCCCCCTGCCGCCGCAGCCGCTACGCTGTAGCCCGTCCCTACACCCGCGCACCCTGAGGAGGCTCCAGCTCCATGAAGCTCGCATTCGTCGGCGGCACCGGTCCCGAAGGCCTCGGGCTCGCCATGCGGTTCGCCCAGGCCGGCCACGCCGTCGCCATCGGTTCCCGCTCCGCTGAGCGCGGCGAAGAAGCCGCCGCCAAAGTCCGCGAGGCCGTCCCCGGCGCTGCCGCGACCGGCGGCGACAACGCTGCCGTCGTCCGCGATGCCGATGTCGTCTTCCTCACCTTCCCCTACAGCGGCCAGGCCGCAACCCTCGAATCGCTCAAGGGCGACCTCGCCGGGAAGATCGTCTGCAACGTCGTCGCCCCGCTCGAGTTCCGGCAGGGCGTCGGCGCCGTCGCCCTCGATGTCCCCGGCGGCAGCGCCCTCCAGGAGGCCATCGCGCAGCTCCCCGAATCCCGCGTCGTCTCCGCCTTCCAGAACCTCAGCGCCGAAGAGCTCCAGCACCTCGACCACCCCATCGAGGCCGACGTCCTCGTCTGCGGCAAGGACGCCGAGGCGAAGCAGGTGATCATCAGCCTCGCCAACGAGATCGCCGGCGTCCGCGGCATCGATGCCGGCGGCCCCTCCCAGAGCCGCTACGTCGAAATGCTCACCTCGCTCCTCATCAACCTCAACCGCAAACACAAGACCCAGACCAGCATCCGCATCGTGGGGATCTGACCATGCCCGTCACCGAGCGCTCCGGCGCCCGCATCTGGTACGACACCCGGGGCGAAGGCGACCCCCTCGTCATGGTCTACGGCATCGGCGGCCACTCCGGCGACTGGTGGGATGAGTTCCCCGCCCTCCTCGCCCGCCGTTACCGCCTCGTGCTCGTCGACAATCGCGGCACCGGCAACTCCGAGAAGCCTGCCGCCCCGTGGACCATGTCCGACATGACGGCCGACGTCATGGCCGTCGCCGACGAACTCGGCCTCGAACGCTTCCACCTCCTCGGCTGCTCGCTCGGCTCCATCATCGTCCGCCACGTCGTCCGCGAGTACGGCCCGGCGCGCATCCGCTCACTCAGCCTCCTCTGCCCGCCGAACGGCATCCCGGCGACCGAGGAGGATCTCCGCACCGCCCTCTTCTGGGACCCGGCGAAGCCGCTCATCGAGTCCGCCCGCGCGGCCTGGCCGATCATCCACCCGCCCGCCTGGATCGCCGCCAACGAGGCCGAGCTCGTCCGCCGCTTCGAGCTCACCATGCAGAACCCGACCCCGGCGCGCACCTTTCAGTTCCAGCTCCAGGCCGCCCAGGCCGCGCCGGACCCCAACCCGGCGGTCGATGCCGCGCCCTTCCCCGTCCTCATCATGCACGGCACCATCGACCGCCTCGTGCCGCCCGCCAACGCGGAGCTGCTTGCCAACCAGGTGCCCCGCGCCCGCCTCGCCTGGCTCGAAGGCGACAGCCACAACTTCTGGGCGCACGACCCGGAGCGGTCCGCGTCCGTCCTCCTCGACTTCCTCGATGCCGTCCCCTGACTGGCGGCCCCGGAGGTGACCCCGTGAGCTCCCTCGAAATCTTCGGTATCCCGGGCCTCCCGGAAATCACCCCCGGCACCGACCTCGCCGCTGCCATCGCGGACGCCGCCGGCGCGGCCGGCAAACCCCTGCGCGACGGCGACATCCTCGTCGTCACCTCGAAAATCGTCTCCAAGGCCGAGGGCCGGGTCGTCGAACTCGCCTCCGTCGAGGTCTCCCCCTTCGCCCGCCAGTACGCTGAGCGCTGGGAGAAGGACCCGGCAGTCATCGAACTCGTCCTCCGTGAAGCACGCCGCGTCGTCCGCCAGGTCGGCCCTGTCCTCATCACCGAGACCCGCCACGGCTTCGTCTGCGCGAACTCCGGCGTCGACCAGTCCTCGTCGGGCGGTCACGGCCTCGCCGTCCTCCTCCCCGAAGACCCGGACGCGAGCGCCCGCCGCATCCGCCAGGGCCTGAAGGCCCGCGGCGCCGACGTCGCCGTCATCATCTCGGACACCTTCGGCCGGCCCTGGCGGGAGGGCCAGACCGACGTTGCCATCGGCATCGCCGGCATGCACCCGATCACCAGCTACATCGGCCAGGTCGACCCGCACGGCCACGAGTTCCGCGTTCAGGCCCTCTGCACCGCCGACGAACTCGCCGGCGCCGCCGAACTCGTCAAGGGCAACCTCTCCCGCGTTCCTGCCGCCGTCATCCGCGGCCTCCCCTGGCAGCCCGATGAGGAGGCGACGATGCAGCTCATCATCCGCGAATCGGAGCGCGACCTCTTCCGCTAGGCCCCGCGGCTACAGCCCCACCGGCAGGTTCGCCGTATACCCCTGCGACGGGCTGCCCGACATCTCCGCCAGCTGCAGCTGCCAGCCGTCCCGGAAGATGCCATCCGTCTGCAGGCTCACCCGCGTGAGGTTCCGCGCGCTCTGTTCATAGCCCGCCGTCGCGTAGACGGCTTCGCAGACATCCTGCGGGAACGCCAGCTGCGACGTTGCGACCTTGTTCGCCGAAGAGGTCGCCTTCTCGAGGCTCGGGTACACCTCGAAGTGGATGTGCGGCCACCGCCCGGCATAGCACCCGGGAAAGATGCTCTCGAACGTCACCACCCCGTTCGCGTCCGAAGCCTGCACGCCCCGGAGGTAGTTTTCGTTCGGCAGGTTGTACATCGAGTACTGCCCCTCCCGGTCGCAGTGCCAGAGGTACACCGCCGCGCCCTCGATCGGCCGGCAGCCGTTCTTCGTGTCGAGCAGGGTCAGCCGCACGGTCAGCGGCACCCCCTGCGCCTGCGTCGCCGAAATCCCGAGGCTCGAGCGGATGTCCCGCCGGACGATGCCGCTCTGCACGAGCGCGTTCGGCCCGTTCGAACCGTCGCCCGGGAACGGCCCGGCCGTCTCGGTCGGGATGACGCCAGTGCAGGCCGAGGCCGGCGTCGCCTGCGTGGGGATCGGCGAGACGTTCGCCCCCGCGCTGCCCCCCGCCGCCGCGGCCGTCGGGGACGGGGTCGCGCCGGACCCGTTCCCTGCCGCCGGCGAGGCGGTCCCGCTGCCGCTGCCTCCGCTCGAACTGCCGCTGTCGCTGCAGCCAACCAGCGCAATCGCCGCCACCCCCGCCGAACAGCCGCAGCGCGTTCCGCCGGTTGAGCTGCGCCCGCAGCGTCTCGAGGTCGAATTGCAGGCCGCGGTCGGTGATGTCGTCGTCGCCGTCGTGGCGGTGTTCGGGGATACGGGGCACCGGTCGTCGCATGGGAAACTCCTTCGAGCCGCCGGGCAACTCCGGCGGGGCTGCTGCCAATTCCGCCATGCTGCCCCCGCAGGCAAGGTAAAGAGATTCAGGAACCGGAAAGCCCGGATGGCCGCGGCCGCACCGCCTCCAGCAGCCGCCCCGCCCGTTGCAGCTGCCGCGGGTTCAGCGTCACCAGCCGGTCGCCCAGCGTCTCCGCCACCGCGAAGTAGAGCGCGTCGCTCCCGCGCAGCTGGTGCTCCGCCGCCAGCGCCGCCGCCCGCTCCGCCAGCGGCAGCGCGACCGGCAGGAACTCGAACAGCGGCGAGACCCGCAGGTGCTGCTCGACCTGCCGCGCCAGCTGCCCGTCCCCGGTGCCCGCCGCGATCGCCGCCGAGACCTCCGCCAGCGCGATGACCGGCGACCGCAGCGGCTCGCCGTCGGCGATCGCCTCCCGCAGCCACGCGACCGTTGCCTCGTGCTGCCGGTCCTTCGCGTTGAACAGCGAAACGAAGACGCTCGCATCCACCGTCGCCATCAGCGCTCCCCGCCCGCCGCGTCTGCAAGCGAGGGCAGCGTCAGCCATGCGGCCCCGATCGCCTCCGCCAGCCGCTCGATCGCCGCAATCTCTGCCTGCGCCTGCCCCCGCTCTACCCCGGCGATATCCCGTTCCGAAAACGGCCGCAGCGTCGCCACCGGCTCGCCGTTCACCGTGATGACGTACACCGCGCGCTCTTCGCGCACGGCGCGCACCACTTGCGTCGCTTCGTTCTTCAGCTGCCGGACGCCGATTTGCCGAATCACCGCAGTGTCCCCGTGGCCACATCGTGGCTACGCCGCGCCGAACCGTCAAGCCGCGCCTGCCTGACGCCGGGCCCGGCCGCTGCTACGATGCCCCCGTGGAACCGGCGACCGTGCGCGTCAAGCTCCTCCGCGATGGTGCCCGCCTCCCCACCCGCGCCACCGACCTCGCCTCCGGCTTCGACCTCTCCGCCTGCATCGAGGCGCCCGTGACGGTCGGCAACCGCCCCGTGCTCGTCCCCACCGGGATCGCCCTCGAAATCCCGCCCGGCATCGATGCCCAGGTCCGCCCCCGAAGCGGCCTCGCCCGAAGGGGCGTGCTCTGCACCTTCGGCACCATCGACGCCGACTACCGCGGCGAACTCCTCGTCACGCTCTACACCATCGCCCCCGGCATCGAACACGTCGTCGAGCCCGGGGACCGGATCGCCCAGATCGTGTTCGGGCTGCTCGCGCCTGCCCGCTTTGAACTCGCCGCCGACCTCGCGCCCACTGCCCGCGGCGCGGGCGGCCACGGGAGCACCGGGCGGTGAGCTACCTTTACGTAGCGCTCGGGGCCATCATCGGCGCGCCCCTGCGCTACTTCGTCGGGAGCCACGTGAAACCCGGCCTCATCGGCAACTTCCCCCTCGGCACCTTCGTCGTCAACGTCACCGGCTGCTTCATCATCGGCCTGTTGCTCGAATACGCCGCCGAGCGCGGCTCGCTCTCCCGCGAAGCGCGCCTCTTCATCGTGACCGGCTTCCTCGGCAGCTATACGACCTTCTCCGCCTTCGGCTGGGAGACCTACGACCTCGTCAAAGTCTCCGAGCCGTGGACCGCTGCTGCCTACGCCGGCCTTTCCCTGTTCGTCGGCATCCTCGCCGTCTGGGCCGGGGCCGTCATCGCCCGCGCCCTCCCGTAGGACGCTGGAACGTAGCCCGCAGCCGGGTATCCTGATTTGGTTACCTGATCCGGGGTTCTCTCACCATGTCCTACGAACTCGATACGCTCGTGCCCAACGCGGCGCCGGCCGAACGCCCTGACTTCAACAGCGGCGATACCGTCCGCGTCCACGCCAAGGTCGTCGAAGGCAACCGGGAGCGCATCCAGGTCTTCGAAGGCGTGGTCATCCGCAAGCGGAATAAGGGCCTCTCCTCGAACTTCACCGTCCGCAAAATCGCCGCCGGCCAGGTCGGCGTCGAACGCACCTTCCCGCTCCACAGCCCGCGCGTCGACAAGATCGAAGTCGTCCGCCGCGGCAAGGTCCGCCGGAAGAACCTCTACTACCTCCGCGGCCTCACCGGCAAAGCCGCCCGCATCAAGGAGAAGCGGTAGCCCGCGCGCTCTGCTGCGCAGCGCACCCGAGAAGCAAGAGGCCCCGGGAAACCCCGGGGCCTTCGCATGTGCCGTTGGGCCGCGCCAGCCTACTCGCCGAGCGCCCCCGCGACCGGCAGCGGCGGCGCGCCGGCCTGGCCTTCGCGCCCGGGCTCCCCGGGCGGGCCGCCCGCCACCGTCCGCCGCAGCGGCAGCTCCGGCATCATGAACGCCAGCACCGCGCACAGGATCGCCGCCGCCACAGCGCCCCAGTAGATGTGCCGCACCGCGATCACCACCCCTTCGCCCTGCGCATCGTGCGTCCGCGCCAGCAGATTCTCCCCGTCCGGCATCTGCAGGATAGATCGCTCGATGCGGGCGTAGACGGCCTCGTTCAGCCGGATCGTCGGGTCGTCCAGCTGCTGCACCAGCTGCGGCCCGAGCGTCGCCTTGTCCTCCGCCGTCAGCCGGGCCGAGAACTCCGCGTGGTACGTGTTCGCGAGGATGGCGCCGAACACCGCGATGCCCAGCACGCTCCCGATCTGCCGGAAGAACTGGCTCGCCGAGCTCGCCACCCCGATGTACTGGTACCCCACCGCGTTCTGCACCACGAGCGACATCGTCGGCAGCACCAGCCCGAACCCGAGCCCCAGCACCACCATCGTCGCGCTCACCTGCCACAGCTTCGTGTCGAGGCTCACCTGCGTCAGCAGCCCCAGCGCCGAGGCGATGAGCACCGTGCCGAAGAACGTCTGCCATTTGTACCGCCCGGTCCGCGCGATCACCTGCCCGCCGACCACGCTCGTGACCAGCACGCCGAGGCTCTGCGGCGTCGTGATGACGCCCGACTCGGTGGCCGAGGCCCCGAGCGCCGTCTGCACGTAAATCCCGAGGAACTGGAACGCCCCGAACACGCCGAACCCGAACGTGAACACGACGAGGTTCGAGAGCAGGAACACCCGGTTCCGGAACAGGTGCAGCGGCAGCGTCGGCTCCGGGTGCCGCAGCTCCTGCAGCACGAACAGCCCGACCAGCACGACCGAGCCCGCCAGCAGCCCGACGATCTGCGGCGAATCCCACGCGTACTTCTCGCCAGCCCACACGAGCGCCAGCAGCGCCATCACGGAGGCCGCCGAGAGCAGCGCCGCGCCGAGGAAGTCCAGCTTCGGCGACCCGCTCCGCGCCTTCGCCGGCAGGTTGAACCAGATCGCCGGGATCGCGATCAGCCCCACCGGGATGTTGATGTAGAACACCCATCGCCAGCTCAGCGTGTCCGTCAGGAAGCCGCCGAACGTCGGCCCGACCACGCTCGCGAGGCTGAACACCCCGGTGAACAGCCCGATGTACTTCCCGCGCTCAGCCGGCGCGAAGAGGTCGCCCATCGTCGCGAACACCGAGGCGAAGATCATCCCGCCGCCGAGGCCCTGCAGCGCCCGCATCCAGATCAGCACCGGCATGTTCGGCGCCGCCCCGCACGCCGCCGAGGCGACCATGAACAGGAACACCCCGCCGATGAGGAACAGCTTCCGTCCGTAGATGTCCCCGAGCTTCCCCACCAGCGGGATGACGACCGTCGACGTCAGCATGTAGCTCGTGAACAGCCACGAGAGCAGCGTGAATCCGCCGAGGTCGGCCAGGATCCGCGGCGTCGCCGTCGAAACCACCGTCTGGTCCAGCGCGCCGATGAACAGCGATACCATCAGGCTCCCGAGGAGGAGCCACTTCTGGCGCGGTGTCAGCGTCTCGCCGAGCGGCTGCGTTGCCGGCGCTGCAGTCATCCATCCCCTCCTACGTTCACGTGAGCGTGAACCATGCGTTCGAGCGTACATAGTTCGCCCTCACCGAACAATTGGGGCCGCCCGGGACCCCAATTGGTGCCACGCTCAGCACCACGCCAGCCGCGCCGTCTCGCCGTCGAACCACACGATCGCGGCCTGCCCGAACTGCCGCCCGAGCGCCAGCGCCTCGTCCAGCGTTGCCCCGAACACGGCGAACGAGGGCTCCCGGTGGGCCCCTTCCGGGGAGCGGCCCTCGGCCGGCAGCCACCGCCACCCCCGGCGCTCGATCTCGGCCTGCAGCGCCCGGTTTCGCGCCTCGTTCTCCTCCCGTCCCGGCCGCTCACGTCCCGGGTTCCACGCCGTGACCACCGCGAACGGGCCCGGTGCGCCCGGCACGCCCTCCCCGATGCGGAAGGCGGCCCGGCCTCCCGGCAGCGCGACCTCGTACACCGCCTCCCGGTACAGCCGGTCGAGCTCCGGGTCCGGCGGCTCATCCCGGCCGTGCAGCGTAGAATCGCCCTCCATGGAACAGCCCCTGCACTTCGAATCTCGCGGTCCCGTCGGCATTCTCACCCTCAACCGGCCCGAGCGCCTCAACGCCATCGACCACGCCATGCTCCGCGCCCTCCGCGCCTTCTTCGATGCGCGCCACCGCGACTTCGCGACCCGCGTCATCGTCATCACCGGCGCCGGCCGCGGGTTCTGCGCCGGCCTCGACCTCAAAGCCGGGCCCGAGCAGGGCCCCTGGCAGCCCGGCGTCGGCCCTGTCCAGGATTCCCTCACCTTCCAGGAAGACATCGCCGACCTGATGGTGAAGATGCGCGAATGCCCCCAGGCGCTCATCGCCGCAGTCAACGGGCCGGCCACCGGCGGCGGCCTCTCCATCGCGCTCGCCTGCGACATGCGGATCGGCACCGCGGCCGCCCGCTTCGCCTGTTCCTACCTCAACCTCGGCCTCGGCGGCGCCGATGTCGGCTCCTCTTACTTCCTCCCGAAAATCGTCGGGATGGCGCACGCCGCCGACATGCTCTACTCCGGCCGCATCGTCGATGCGCAGGAAGCGCGCGAGATGGGCCTTCTCACCCGCATCGTCGAGCCGGACGACCTCCTCCCGGCGGCCCTCGCCATCGCGGAAGGCATCGTCCGAAAGGCGAGCCCGCTCGGCCTCCGCCTCACGAAGCAGGTGCTCAACGAAACCGTTAACGGCATCTCGCTCCAGGCCGCGCTCAAGCTCGAAAACCGCAACCAGATCCTCGCCAGCCAGACGCAGGACGCTCGCGAAGCCCGTCAGGCCTGGTTCGAAAAACGCGACCCCGCCTGGCGCGACGCCTGACGCCGTCAACCGCCGAAAACCAGCGAGGCCCCGGGACGTTCCGGGGCCTCGCGCGTCATCGCATCGCTGGCTGGGGATGGAGGATTCGAACCCCCACATACAGATCCAGAGTCTGCTGTCCTACCCTTAGACGAATCCCCAGCGCGGCCTCCAGATTACCAATCCTTCCGCGCCTGCGCCAAGTTTTCGCTATCCGAGCCGCGCCCGCGCCGCCCGAAGCCGGGCCAGCGTCCGCTCCCGCCCGAGAATCGCCGCCGAATCGAACAGCGGGATGCCCGTCGGCCGCCCCATCACGGCCACGTACAGCACCGGGATGAACTTCCGCAGCTTCATGCCCAGCGGCTCCTCCAGCCCCCGCAGCGCGGCCTCCACCGCCGCCGTCGTCCATTCGCTCTCGCCGATGGCATCGAGCCGCACCAGCGCCTCGTCGAGCACCCGCACCGCCGTCGCCGCGTCGCCGACCCGCTCCGCCAGCAGCGCCGTCTCGTACTCTGGCGCGTCGTACGTGAACAGGAAGGCGATGAGCCCGGGGATCTCTTCGAGCAGCGTCACCCGCTCCCGGAGCAGCGGTGCCGCCGCCCGCACCACCGCCTCGTCCAGCGGCCGCGGGATGGACGCCGGCAGCCCACGGTCCGCCCACTCTGCCACCAGCCGCACCCACCGCTCCTCGTCCATCGCCCGGATGTAGTGCCCGTTCAGGTAGTTCAGCCGTTCGATGTCGAAGACGGCCGGGTTCGGCACCACCCGCGCAAGGTCGAAGTGCCGCGTCAGCTCCTCCGCGCTGATGATCGTCGTGTGGTCGTCCAGCGACCACCCGAGGAAGGCGAGGAAGTTCAGCATCGCTTCCGGCAGGTAGCCGCGCTCCCGGTAGTCGAGCAGTGCCGTGTCCCCGGACCGCTTGCTCAGCTTCTTGTGGTCCGGCCCGAGGATGAGCGGCAGGTGCGCCCACGCCGGCTGCTCCCAGCCGAGCGCCTCGTACAGCTGGATGTGCTTCGGCGCGCTCGAAATCCACTCGTCGCCGCGGATGCAGTGGCTGATCGCCATCGCCGTATCGTCCACCACCACCGCGAGGTGATAGGTCGGGAAGCCGTCCGACTTCAGCATCACGAAGTCGTCCTGCAGCGCGTTCTCGAAGACCACTTCGCCGCGGACCACGTCGTGCAGCACCGTCACGCCCTCCCGCTCCATCGCGAACCGGATGACGTGCGGCTCGTCCTTCGCCCGTGCGGCCGATTCGGCCGGGTCGATCCGCAGGCAGAGCCCGTCGTAGCCCGGCGGCTGCTTCGCCGCAGCCTGCGACGCCCGCAGCGCGTCCAGCCGCTCCGGTGTGCAGAAGCACCGGTATGCGCGTCCCCGTTCCATGAGCAGTTCCGCCGCCTCCCGGTAGCGCGGCAGCCGCTCCGACTGGAAATACGGCCCGTGCGGCCCGCCGATGTCCGGCCCCTCGTCCCAGTCGATCCCCAGCCAGCGGAGGCTTTCCATGATCGCCTCGACTGCGCCTTCGACGTACCGGTTCCGGTCGGTGTCTTCGATCCGCAGGACGAACTGGCCGCCGCGCGCCCGCGCAAACGCCCAGCTGAACAGCGCCGAGCGGATGTTGCCTACGTGCGGATTTCCCGTCGGGCTCGGGGCGTAGCGGGTGCGTACTGGCCGATCGGTCACGAATCGTCGCCTCGCTCGAGGGTCGCGGGCGGAACCGCCGCGTACCGAGAGGCTACCGCCTCCCCTGCGATGGCGCGAATCGCCTCCAGCAGGTCGCCCGGCGCCGGCGCGCCCGCCCGCAGCACCCCGCCCGCCGGGTGCGGCACCGCGATCCGGAGCGCGTGCAGCAGCTGCCGGGCACCCGGCTCGGCCCGCCCGTACACCGCATCCCGCGCTACTGGCGTTCCCGCCGCCGCGAGGTGGACGCGAATCTGGTGGGTCCGCCCCGTCTCGGGGTACACCTCCAGCACCGCGCGCCCTTCGCCGCTCGCGACCACCCGGTACTCCGTCCGCGCCGGCCGCCCGCGGCTCGTGACCGCCATCCGCGTCCGGTCCCGCGGGTCGCGGTCGATTGGCGCCTCGATGACCGCATGCGGCTGCGCCGGCACCCCGTCGACCACCGCCAGGTAGACCTTCTTCGCCAGCCGCTCTTCGAACGCCCGGCTCAGCGCCGCCTGCGCCGCTGGCGTCTTCGCCAGCAGCAGCACGCCGCTCGTCTCCTTGTCGAGCCGGTGCACGATGCCCGCCCGCTCGGCATCGAATTCCCCCGCAGCGTCGCCCAGCTTCGCGAGCCACCAGCCCGCGACCGACGGCCCGGTATCCCCCGGCGCCCCGTGGACTGCGAGCCCCGCCGGCTTGTCGACCGCCGCCAGCAGCTCGTCCTCGTACACTACCGGCAGGTCGAACCCTGGCTCGCCCGGCGCGTGTGCGGCCGGCTCCAGCACCACGACCACGCGGTCGCCCGGCGCGACCGCCGCCGATTTCCGCGCTGCAGTGCCGTTCACGCGCACGAGGCCCCGCTCGATCAGCCGCTGCGCCCGCGCCCGCGAGAAGCCTTCGAGCGACGCCGCGACGAACGCGTCGAGCCGGCACCGTTCGGCGGCTAGGAGTTCGATGGCCCGTCCTTCTCCGGCGGCTGGAACACCATGGTCCACAGCAGGATCACCACCCCAATGCTGATCGCCGAATCGGCGACGTTGAACGCCGGCCAGTTCGGCACCTTCAGAAAGTCGACGACCCGGCCCTCGCTCACCCGGTCGATCAGGTTGCCGACCGCGCCGCCCAGCATGAGCGCCAGCCCGAGGCGAACGACCGGCTGCGCGAACCCCGGGTTGAACAGGTAGATGAGAATCGCCGCCAGCCCTGCGAGGCTCGCGATGATCAGGAGCGGCCCCGCGCCCTGCAGGATGCCGAACGCCGCCCCCGTGTTCGTCACGTGCACGATGCGGAAAAACGGCAGCACGTCGATGCTGTCGCCGCGCTCCAGGTTCGCCTTGATGAGCCACTTTGTGAACTGGTCCGCGCCAACGATGGCCGCTGCCAGCAGCAGGAACCACCCGTCGCGCCGGGCGACCGCCAGCCGCGGGCCGGCCCGGCCCGGTGCGCGCGCTTCTTCCATCCCTCCCAGTGTACCCCGTTGCCCGCTTCGCCGCGGCAACCCGCCTTGCCGCGCCGGAATTCGACCCGCTACGCTCATCACGACCCCTCATCCGCAGCGGAGGAACCGCGAATGTCCACCACGGCATCGAAAGAACTGCGCCCCGACGGCAAACTCCGCCTGCCCCCCGGCCAGCACCTCACCACCGGCTGGCCCGTTCTCCACTACGGCAGCATCCCCCGCATCGACCTCGAATCGTGGCGCTTCCACGTCTGGGGCCTCGTTGAAGAAGAGAAATCGTTCACCTGGGAGGAATTCAACGCCCTCGGCCAGGTGACCGATACGAGCGACATCCACTGCGTCACCACCTGGAGCAAGTTCGACAACACCTGGCAGGGCGTGCCCTTCCGGGCGCTCTACGACGCCATCCGCCTCAAGCCCGAGGCGAAGTTCGCCATGATCCACTGCTACGGCGGCTACACGACGAACCTCCCGCTCGACGACCTCCTCCGCGAGGGCGTCCTCTTCGCCCACTCCCACGACGGCCAGCCGCTCACGAAAGAGCACGGCTGGCCCATGCGCCTCGTCGTTCCCCACCTCTACTTCTGGAAGAGCGCGAAGTGGGTCGGCGGCATCCAGTTCCTCGACCGCGACCGGCCCGGCTTCTGGGAAACCTACGGTTACCATAACTACGGCGACCCCTGGAAGGAGCAGCGCTACTCCTGAAAACCGGCGAGCCGCCGTCGCCCGTTAGCGAACGGTGACGATGCCGCTCATCGCGTCGCCGTGGACGCCGCAGCGGTACGAAAACGTCCCCGGCTCCGTGAACTCGTGCTCGAAGTTCCCGCTCCGCATCACCGCCGAGGCGATCTCCTCGCGGTTGAAGTTCCCGACCACCTGGTGCTCCGTCTGCCCCCGGAACGACCACGTCACCCGCGTGCCAACCGGCACCTGCAGGCTGAGCGGCTGGAACCGGAAGTCCGTGACCGTGATGGTCGTCAGGCTTGCGGGGAGCGCGCCGGGCTTCGTCGGTGTGGGCGCCGGCGAGCCGCCGCCTCCGCCGCAGGCCGCGCCCGCCAGCAGGGCCCCGAGCGCCAGCAGCGCCAGCCCCCGCGCCCTCATGCTTCCACCGAGGCGATGTACGGGTAGATCGGCTGCCCGCCCTCGATGACCTCGACCTCCGCCCCGGGCGCTGCGGCCACCGCGGCAGCCCGCGCGGCCTCTGCATCGCCGTCCGCGCCGACATAGACCGTCACCAGTGCGCCATCCGCCGCACCCGCCGCCGTCAGTCCCGCAGCCAGCGCCTCCTCCGGCGTCGCCCGTGCGGCAGCGAGCCGCCCATCGACCACCGCAATCCCCTGCCCCGCCTGCACCTCAACCCCGTCGGCCGTCCGCGACGCGGCCGCGACCGTCACTTCCACCGTCCGCACCCGCCGCGCGGCTTCGGCCATCCGCGCCGCCAGCTCCGGCGCCCGCTGCCCGGGGTCGAACAGCAGCGCCGCCGCGACGCCCTGCGGCAGCGTCGCCGTCGGCACCACGTGCAGCGTGCAGCGCGCCAGCTGCCGCGCCTGTTCGGCGGCGAGCAGCACGTTCTTGTGGTTCGGCAGCACGATAACGTCCGCCGCCCCCAGCTCCTCCGCCGCCCGCGCGATTTCACCCGCTGCCGGCTTCTCCCGGTCGCCGAGGTCGACCACCCGCGCGCCGAGGCTCTCGAACAGCCGGTCGAACCCGTCGCCCCGGCTGAGCGCCAGCATGCCGACGGCGGCCGTCGCTCCGCTCCCCGCAGCTTCGAACCGCTCCCGCTGCGCCCCCATGTCGTCCACCTTCACCCGCCGCGGGGTGCCGAGCCGCCCGGCGGCCGCCAGCAGCGCTTCCGGCTGTTCCGTGTGCACGTGCACCCGCGCCAGCCGTTCATCTCCGACGACGACGACGCTGTCTCCGAACGATTCGGCCAGCGCCCGCAGCCCCGCGACGTCGACCGTGCCGCCCGGCGGCGGCTCGAGCACGAACTCGGTGCAAAATCCGGAGGTTTCTTCGGCGTGCGCCGCCGCGAACTCCCGCGCGTGGCCGTCGCCCGCGAGGTGCGAGAGGTCGAGCGCCTCGCCGCGGAGCCGCGCCAGCATGCCCTCCAGCAGCACGCAGATGCCCTCGCCGCCGGCATCCGGCACCCCTGCCTCCCGGAGCGAAGGCAGCATCTCCATCGTCCGGGCCTCGGCGACCGTGGCTGCCGTCAGCGCCCGCTCAAGCACCGGCAGGCACGGCTGGCCCGCGCCGCCTCCCTGCAGCTCGGCCGCGGCTGCCGCAGCCGCCCCGGCAGCTTCGCGCAGGACGGTCAGCATCGTGCCTTCCTGCGGCTGGCTTACGGCCCGGTAGGCGGCCCGGGCGGCGCCCTCGAGGCCGGCAGCGAGCCGCGCGGCGTCCACCTCGTCCGCTCCCGCGAGCGCGTCCGCGAACCCGCGCAGCGCCTGCGACAGGATGACCCCGGAGTTCCCCCGTGCGCCGTACAGCGCCCCCCGCGCCGCCTCGGCCGCGACGGCCGCTGCCCCTTCGCCCGTCCCGCTCCGCGCTGCGGCCGCCCCCTCACGCATCGTCGCCGCCATGTTGGAGCCGGTGTCGCCATCCGGCACCGGGTAGACGTTGATCGCGTTGATCGCCTCCGCTGCCGCCGCCAGCGCCGCAGCCGCCGCCTCGAACAGCTCGCGCAGCCCCTCGCCGTCGACGCGCCCGAGCGGGCGCAGCTCCGTGCTCACGCGCTGCCACCCGGCAGCGTTTGGCCGCTATCGAAACCCGGTGCTAGCATGGAAATTCGATTCTGCCACGGAAGGAAGCATCACGCATGGCCAGTGGAGCATGCGACGTCTGCGGCAAGACCACCCAGTTCGGCCGTCACATCCGTCACACGCACGGCGGCCGCTGGGAGCGCAAGGCCACCAAGAAGTCGCGGACGTTCCGTCCCAACGTCCACAAGCACCGCATCTTCTTCGGCGGCGCTTCCCTGCGCGTCAACATCTGCACGCGCTGCCTGAAGACCATCACGAAGTCCGCCTGACCCGCGGCGCCCGCCGAATTCGCCGACGCCGGCCCCTCGAGGCCGGCGTCGTTGCGTGCCCGGGAAGTTGCGGGTTCGGCCGTCAGCCGGACGCGGCGAACCGCTGCAGCGCCGCCTCCAGCGGCTCCTCCACGACCCCCGGCACCTCCAGGACCGCTTCCAGCCAGGCCGGCCGCTGCCGCCCGCACACCGCGATCGGGTTCGCCAGCGGCGAATGCTCCGTCGCGAGCTCCGCGAACCGCCGCACGTACTGCCGCGGCCGCAGGTCCGAACCCAGCTCCACCAGCGCGAACGGGTCCGGCGCAGATAGCGCGCCCGGCACGCCCCGGACCACCGCCGGCCCCGGGGTGTCGCCGCCGCCAGCCAGTCCGGCCCCGTCGAGGATCGCCACGCCCCGCACGTCCCGCGGCCGCGCCCCGGCCAGCAGCAGCCCGATGTAGCCGCCGAGCCCCCGCCCGACGACCGTCGCCGGCCCGATGGCTGCCAGCGCCACGTCCGCGTCGCCCATCAGTACCTCGGCGGTGTACCCGCCCCCCGCCGGCACCGACGACGAGCCGTGCCCCGTGAAATCGAGCGCGTAGACCGCCCCCGGCCACCGCTCGGCCTCGCCGCTCAGCCGCTCCGGCGACCGATCGCCGAGTGCGTGCAGCAGCAGGAGCCGCGGCCCCGGCCCTTCCCGGAGCGTGTGGAGCGCCAGCTTCACCCGGTTGTGCTGCAGGAAGACCGTCATCGCAGGAACTCCAGCACCAGCTCCGCCACCCGCTGCGGGTGTTCGATGTGGATGAAGTGCCCCGTGTCCTCGAACGGGATGATCTCCGCCCGCGGCGGCAGGTACGGCAGCAGCGCCCGGTGGTTCGTGCCCCAGCCCATCTCCTCCTCCACCGTCGCCGTCAGCCCGAGCAGCGGCACCTTCAGCTCCTTCAGCCGCTGCAGCGACCACTCCGGGCTCCACGGCCCGAAGCCGCCGAACCGGATCGCCGGGTCCAGCTTCCACCGCCAGCCGTCCGGGTCGCGCCGTGCGCCGATCGTCACGAGGTACCGCAGCCAGTCATCCGAGAGGCGCGGGTTCATCCGCTTCCGCCGCCGCGCCAGCTCTTCCAGCGTCCCCGGCTTCCGCAGGTTGATGTGCGCCGCGCGGCGGTGGTCCAGCCACTCCGCCAGCGTCTTCTGCGTGAATTTCCGGTCCTCGTGGTCCGAAACATCGGGCGCGGGGTCCCGGCTCGGCAGGCCGTCGATGACGACCAGCTTCGAAAGCCGGTACGGCAGCGCCTCCGCCAGCTGCAGCATCATCCCGCCGCCCTTCGAATGCGCCACGACCGGCACCGCGTCCGGCGTCGTCGAATCCAGCACGGAGAGCGCATCCCGCACGTCCGCATCCCAGCTGTAGAGCGCTGCGTGGTCCGAATCGCCGTGGCCGCGGTGGTCCCAGGAAATGACCCGCCAGCCGGCGTCGGCCAGCAGCGGCGCGAAGACGTCGAACGTCCCCGCGAAATCCGACCCGCCGTGCACGAGGAAGAGCGGGGGCCCATCTGCGTCGCCCCACTCGCAGACATGCAGGCGCACGCCATACGAATCGACCCAGCGGTGCCGCGCAGGCCGGCGCGCGCCGGGATAGGTCAGGAAGCGCGGTTCCTCAGCGACCGGCGCCGTCATGCATCACCTTCCGAAACGTGGGTTCGAACAGCCCGCCCCCGGGGTATCGGCGGGGCCGGGGAGCACCATTCGAGCATCCGGGCCGCCCCGTTGTCGGTCAAGGCACGCCGACACGCCGGTTCGCAATCGCCGTCAGGGGACGAGCAGCAGGTCCACGAGCGCCGGCAGCGCCACCCCCGCGGGCGCGCGGATCACGACGTCGCTGATGTCGGTCAGCGCCGTCTCCTCCGGGTTGATCTCGATGAGCGGCACGCCCCGCCGCTTCGCCAGCACCGGGAAATCCGCCGCAGGGTAGACCACCGCGCTCGTCCCCACCGTCAGGAACAGGTCCGCCGCCAGCGCCTGCCGGTAGCACTCCTCCAGCGCGTCCCGGGGGATGGGCTCGCCGAACATCACGACGTCGTTCTTGTACAGCCCGCCGCAGACCGGACACGACGGCGGCAGCCGGTCGAGGTTCACGGTCTCCAGCCGTTCTCGCGCCCCGCATTCGATGCACCGCACTTTGTACCGGTTGCCGTGGATCTCCGTCACCCGCCGCGAACCGGCGACGGCGTGCAGGTTGTCGATGTTCTGCGTGATCACGTGGGCCAGCCGCCCCATCTGCTCGAGGTCGGCCATGGCGTAGTGCCCCGCGTTCGGCGCTGCACGCTCGATCGCCTCCGAAAACGGCGAGCCCGCCGTCTCGTGCGCGATCGCCTGCCGCCACCATTCGGCCGGGTCGTGCGTGAACAGCTCCCAGCCGTCGATGGTCGGCTCGCCGAACCGCTCGTAGACGCCGCCCGCGCCCCGGTAGGTCGGGATGCCGCTCTCCGCGGAAAGCCCCGCGCCGACGAGCGCAACGGCGTGCAGACTGCGCCGCATGAGCGCAGCCGCCTGCCGGAGCGCGTGCTCGACTGCCGGGTCAGCCAGGGCCGGGTGCGTGGCGGTCAATCGTCCCCTCTACGGGGAGATGATACGCCACTTCGGCTTCGTAGGCGGCGGCCTGCCGCTGCCGCTCGGCGGCATCCCAGCCGAGCTCCTCCCCCATCAGCTCCGCCGCCCGCTGGTGGCAGCAGAGCCCGCGGCATTTCGCCCAGCCGATGCCCGTCCGCCGCAGCAGCGCATCGCCGACCGTCGCCGCCTGCTCGAACCGCGCCGCGAACTGCACCTCGCCCTCGAGCCCCGGCGCGTGGGGACACAGGAGGTCGCGGCCCAGCTCCGCCGCGCGCGGCGCTTCCGCGCCGTACCGGCGCAGGTGCCGCCGCAGCGGGTGGTCGAACCCCAGTCCGAGCAGCTGCTCCCGCCACCCCGCCGGCGCCGCCGCTTCCCACCGTGCCGCCTTCCGCCCGAGCAGCCGCTCGATGACGTCGTTCGCCAGCGGCCGGAACGTGCTCAGCTTCCCGCCGACCACGCTGTACATGCCGCGCGCGCCGCCCAGCTTCCCGTGGTCGATGACCGCGTGCCGCCGCGTGATCGCCGCCTCCGGCCCACCGGCAACCTTCTGCAGCGGCCGCAGCCCGGCATAGGCGTACCGCACCCGCTCCTTCCGGATGTCGAGCCCCGGCAGCAGGGCCCGCCCTTCTTCCAGCAGGTAGGCGATGTCTTCAGCCGTCGGCTGGACCGCCCCCGGGTCGCCGTCGTACCGGTCGTCCGTCGTCCCGATGAGCAGCAGGTCGTCCTGCGGTACCGCGAAGAACACGCGCCCGTCGCTCTTCGCCGTGCTGAAGACAGCGTCGTGGCCCGGGTCGCCGTCCAGCTCGACCACGATGTGCGAGCCGCGGGTCACGCCGAGCAGCTCCGGCGGCGGCAAGTCGCCCAGCCGGTTCACCGCGTCGACCCATGGGCCGGCGGCGTTGACCACCGCCCGCGCCGGCACTCGCACCCGCTGGCCGCTCTGCTCCACGACCACCGCTTCGACGCTGCCGCCCGGCGCCTCGATTGCGACGACCGGGCAATGGTTGAAGCACACAGCGCCGAGCTGCCGCGCCTCGCGCACCAGCTCCCACGTCAGCCGCTCCGGCGCGATGACGCGCGCGTCGAAGAACGAAAACCCGCCGCGCGCCTCGGCCGGCAGGTAGGGCGCGAGCTCCCGCAGCCGCGCGTCGCTCAGCCGGCGATGCCCCGGCACACCCCGGTAGAGCGCGAGGAGGTCGTAGGTCGCCAGCCCCATCCGCAGCTGCCACGCCGGCCTGCGCGTCCACGGCAGCACCGGCAGCAGGAACCGCTGCGGCCGCACGAGGTACGGCCGGGTCGCCAGCAGCCACGCCCGCTCCCGGAGCGATTCGAACACCAGGCCGACGTCGCCGTGCTCGAGGTACCGCAGCCCGCCGTGGATGAGCTTGGTCGACCGCCAGGTCGTGCCGAAGCCGTAGTCCGAGGCCTCGAACAGCGCCGCCCTCAGGCCGTGGGCTGCCGCTGCCCGCGCGATCGCTGCGCCGTTGATCCCTCCGCCGATGACCGCGACGTCGAGCGGCGGCCCGCCCGCCAGCTCTGCCGGCGTCAACCCGCCCACCCCAGCGTCCGTTCCACAGCGCGCCGCCAGTCGCGCAGCCGCCGGTGCCGCTCCGCGCTCCCGAGCCGCGGTTCGAACACCCGCTCCGGCCGCCACAGCTCCGCGACCTCCTCCGTGCTCGCCCACGCTCCCGCTTCGAGCCCGGCGAGGAACGCCGCGCCGAGCGCTGTCGTCTCGGTCGATTGCGGCCGAAGCACCGGGATGCCGGCGAAGTCTGCCTGGAGCTGCATCAGCAGGTCGTTCACCGCCGCGCCGCCGTCGACGCGCAGCTCCCGGATCGGCTCCGGCAGCGATGCGTTCATCACCTCGATGAGCTCCGCACTCGAGAGGGCGATCGCCTCCAGCGCCGCCCGCGCGAGGTGCGCCTTCGTCACCCCCCGCGTGAGCCCGAGGATTGCGCCCCGGGCGTGCGGGTCCCAGTCCGGCGCGCCCAGCCCCGTGAACGCCGGCACGATGGTCACGCCGCCCGCGTCGGGCACGCTCGCGGCCAGCGCCTCGACCTCCGCCGACTCGCGAATCAGTCCCAGTTCGTCCCGCAGCCACTGCACGAGCGCCCCGGCGACGAACACCGAACCCTCGACCACGAACTCCGGCCCCTGCAGCCCCGTCCCGGCGCCGAGGCTGAGCAGCAGGCCAGAATCCGGCACGCTGGCCCGCCGCCCGGCGTTCGAGAGCAGGAAGCAGCCCGTGCCGTAGGTGTTCTTCGCCACGCCGGGCGCGAAGCCCGCCTGTCCGAACAGCGCCGCCTGCTGGTCGCCCGCCACCCCGGTGATCGGCACCCGGCAGCCGAACACCTGCTCGCTCGTGAAGCCGTACTTCGAACGCGACGGCACCGCCACCGGAAGCGCCGCCCGCGGCACCTCGAACAGGTCGAGCAGCCGATCGTCCCACCGTCCGCGCTTGACGTTGAACAGCAAGGTGCGCGACGCGTTCGTGAAGTCCGTTGCGAAGACGGCGCCGCCGGTCAGCTTCCACGTCAGCCACGCATCCACCGTGCCGACGCAAATCTCGCCCTGCATCGCCCGGCGGTGGAGCGCCGGGTCGTGCCGGAAGAGCCACGTCAGCTTCGTGGCAGTGAAGTACGGGTCGAGCTTCAGCCCCGTCAGCTGGCGCACCTCGTCCTCGGCGCCGGCCGAACGGAGGTCTTCGCAGATGCCCGCCGTCCGCCGGTCCTGCCAGACGATCGCGCGGTGCACCGGCGCCCCCGTCGCCCGCTCCCAGGCGACTGCCGTTTCCCGCTGGTTCGTCAGCCCGATGCAGGCGATATCCCGCAGCGCGAGCCCCGCCTGCGCCAGCGCGACGCCGATTGCGTCGAGCGTCGTCGACCAGATCTCCTCCGGGTCATGCTCGACCCACCCGGGTTGGGGGTAGTGCTGGGTGAGGGGCTGCTGTCCCGTCCCGATGATGGCGCCGCCGGCGTCGACGACGAGCGCGCGCGAGCTGGTCGTTCCCTGGTCGATGGCGAGGATGTACGGGGGCGTCATGTGCGGGAGTATACGAACCCCTGCCGTAGCGGCGCGGTCCCCGGCTTACTCCTCGCGGTGGTGGCCGTTCCGCCGGACGCACATGTGCCCGCCCGGGTCCATCGGGGCGGTGCACAGCGGACAGAGCGGCCGCCCTGCCGCAATCACCGCCGCGATTTGCTGCCGCAGTTCGTAGCCGCGCCGGTAGTCGAACTCCATTGTCAGGCCCGTCGTCTCGTCCGCATCTGCCGGCCCGTCGGCCGCGATGAGCACGATGTGCCGCTCCTCCGCGTTCACGCCCATGCTCAGCTGCGCCAGCCGGATGTCCACGTCGAACGATTCGATGTCCGCGAGCCGTGCGGGCGCATCGTCCGGCGGCAGCGGCACGTACTCATAGCCTTCGTCCGCGAGCACCGTCTCGATGGCGTCGCCGAGCGCGCTCAGCTGCTCCTTCTCGAGCCACATCGAGGCCGCGAAACCGGCCGCGTTCACCGCGCACAGCCGGAAACCGCCGCCGCCCCGGCTCGCCGATCGCCTCCGCCGAAATGTGGAACAGCCGCCCGAGGTCGTGCGTGCGCGCCATCTCCTCCTGATCCTAGGGCAGCAGGTCCCTCCCGTCGCGTGCCGTTCGTCCTTTGTCGCCCGTTCAGGAAGCGCAGAAAATTCACAAAAGTCCGCGGAACGCAGGATGTTCGCGACACAAGTTGTCGCCCTCGCGACATATCGTGCGGCTTCGCAGCCCATCGACAGGAGGTGAGCGCCCCATGACCGAACAAACCCGCCGCTCGACCCGCCTCATCCGCATCCGCGACATCCTCGTCCGGCGGCCCAACGGCGTCACCACGCTCGAACTCGCTCGCGAGACTGGCTATTCTCAGCGCACTATCCAGCGCGACCTCGTCGCCATCGAGAGCGAGCTCAACGTCCCCCTCGTCTTCGAGAACCGCCGCTGGGCGCATCATGGACGGCGCCCAGCCGCTCTTCGGCCCCGTCCGCCTCACGCTGCAGGAAGGCCGCGCCCTCTACTTCGCCATGCGCCTCATGCTCCGGTCCGCTGACGAGCACGACCCCGATGCGCTCACCGCCCTCGAAAAAGTCGCCGAAGCGCTCCCGAAGGGCATGGCCGAGCACATGCAGCGCACCGTCCGCGAATACCGCCAGCTCCCGTTCAACCGCGACGCCACCGAGGTGCTCGCCCGCATCACCGAGGCATGGGCCACCAGCCGCTCGATCATCATCGAATACCGCTCAGCCCATGCCAGTGGCCCCCGCCGCTACGAGGTCGACCCGTACATCCTCGACCACACCGAGAGCGGCACCTACCTGATCGGCTACTCCCACGCCCACGGCGAGGTCCGCGTCTTCAAGGTCGACCGCATCCGCGCCGTCGAGCAAACCGGACGCGAATTCGAGCCCGTCGACCTCGACCGGCTCGCCGAGACCCTCCGCAACAGCTGGGGCGGCGTCGTCATCGGCGAATCCCGTTACGACGTCGTCATCGATTTCTCGCCCTCCGTCGCCGACCGCATCCGCGAAAGCTACTGGCACGTCTCGCAGGAGCTCGAGATGCTCCCCGAAGGCGGCATCCGCCTGAAGGTCTCGCTCCCCAGCCTGCTCGAAATCACCCCGTGGGTCCTCAGCTGGGGGCCGGAGGCTGTCGTCGTCGCCCCCGATGAACTCCGCGAACGCGTCGCCGGGCTCGTCAAGGCCGCCGCGCAGCGGTACCCCTGAGCCCTCCGCTACACTCCACCGCATGGACTCCTCCGCCGCCGTCGCCGAGCGCCGCAGCCGCATCGCCCGCGGCTGGACGCTCGACCGCGGCGCCGTCCTCGTCGCCAGCGGCCTGCCGCTGCCCATCGCCGGGACTGACCAGTTCCACGAGTTCCACGCCCACCCGGAATTCCGCTACCTCGCCGGCATCGCCGAACCCGCGAGCGTCCTCGCCTTCGACCCCGCCGAAGGCTGGGCGCTCTTCGTCGCGCTCCCGGCGTTCGAAGACCGCATCTGGACCGGCGACGGCCCTGACATCGACCGGCTCGAAGCGGCTGCCGGCCTCCCGGTCCAGCCCATCGAGCGCCTCGCGGGCTGGCTCGAAGCCCGCCGCGGCGAACCGCTCGCCATCCTCGGCAACCGCGACGTCGCCGACCGCCCCGCCGGCTACCGCCTGCCCCCGCTCGACCGCCTCGAAGCCGTGCTCGATGACGACCTCGCCGCCCGCCTCTCCTGGCACGTCAGCGAAGCCCGCCGCGCGAAGGACCCTGCCGAACTCGCCGCCATGCGCCGCGCCGCCGAAGCGAGCCGGGCCGGCCATCTCCTCGCCCTCCGCACCGCCCGTCCCGGTATGACCGAGCGCGGCCTCCAGGTCGAACTCGAGGCCGAATTCTTCCGGCACGGCGCCCACCGCACCGCCTACGGCTCTATCGTCGGTACCGGCCCCAACGGCGCCATCCTGCATTTCTCCCCGACCCGCCGCGAGCTCCGCGAGGGCGACCTCGTCCTCATCGACGCCGGCGCCGAGGTCGATGGCTACGCCAGCGACGTCACCCGCACCTTCCCGGCCGGCCCCCGCTTCGAAGGCATCCAGCGCGACCTCTACCAGCTCGTCCATGTCGTCCAGCGCGCCGCTATCGAAGAAGCGCGCCCCGGCGTGGAGTACCGCGACCTCCACCTCCGCGCCTGCGAGCGCATCGCGGCCGGCCTCGTCGACCTCGGCATCCTCCGCGGCGCGCCCGCCGACCTCGTCGAGGCCGACGCCCACGCGCTCTTCTTCCCCCACGGCCTCGGCCACCTCCTCGGCCTCGCCACCCACGACGCCGGCGGCTGCCTCCAGGGCCGCTCGCCAAGCGACCGCTTTGGGCTCAAGTGGCTCCGCGCCGACCTCCCGCTCCAGCCCGGCTACGTCGTCACCATCGAGCCCGGCATCTACGTCATCCCGGCCATCCTCGACGACCCCGCCCGCCGCGAACGGTACCATGACGCCGTCGACTGGGAGCGGGTCGACGCTCTCCGCGGCTTCGGCGGCATCCGCATCGAAGACGACATCCTCGTGACCGAAGGAGCCCCCGAGGTGCTGACCGCTGCCCTGCCCTCCGACATCGCCTCCATCGAAGCCCTCCGCAGCGAGGCCTTCGCCCGGTGACCTCGCCCCGCCGCCTCACCATCGCCGACCTCGCCCGCTTCCCCCGGTCCGGGATGAACGTCCCCGGCGGCCTGGGCTTCACCCCCGACGGCCGCGCGGTCACCTACCTCCACTCGGCCGAGGGCAACCTCGTCCGCAGCCTCTGGCAGCTCGACCTCGAAACGGGCGAACGCCGCGTCATCGCCGGGCCGCCGCCCGCCACGACCTCCGAGCAGCAGCTCTCGCGGGAAGAGGAACTCCGCCGCGAGCGCGCCCGCCTCCGCGAACTCGGCGTCACCAGCTACGAGTTCGCCGTGCGCGCCCCCGTCCCGACGCTGCTCGTCCCGGGCGGGGGCCGGCTCTGGCTCCGCGTCGGCGACGGCGGCCTCGAACCGGTGCCCGGGTCGGAGGGTGCCATCGACCCGCACCTCTCGCCGGCCGGCGACCGTATCGCCTTCGTCCGCGACGGCGACCTCTACGTCTTGCCAGCCGCCGGCGGCGAACCGCGCCGCCTGACCCACGACGCCGAGGACGGGCTCACGAACGGCCTCGCCGAGTTCATCGCCCAGGAGGAGCTCGAGCGCGACCGCGGCTTCTGGTGGAGCCCCGATGGCGACCGCATCGCCTTCATCCGCGCCGACTCGCGCCACATCCCCGAATACCCCATCGTCCACCAGGGCAAGGCGGACATCGATATCGAGCGCCACCGCTACCCGTTCGCCGGCCAGCCGAACGCCATCCTCGACCTCGGCATCGTCCGCCTCGACGACGGCCGCGTCGAATGGCTCGACCTCGGCCCCGACCGCGACCTCTACATCGCGCGCGTCGGCTGGCGGCCGGATGGAGCGCTCGCCGTCCAGGTCCTCTCCCGCGACCAGCGCACCCTCCGGATCGTCGTGTTCGAGCCGGGCCGCCCCGGCCGCGTCCTCCTCGAGGAGCACCAGGAGCCCTGGATCAACCTCGCCGGCGACACCATCTTCCTCGCCGACGGCCGCATCCTCTGGTCCAGCGAACGCTCCGGCTTCCGCCACCTCTACCTCCTCAGCCCGGACGGCGCCCTCGAGCGGCAGCTCACCTCCGGCGAGTGGATGGTCACCTCGGTGCTCGGCGTCGACGAGGCCCGCGGGCTGGCGTATTTCGCGGCCACCCGCGAGTCACCGCTCGAGCGCCATCTCTACCGTGTCCCGCTCGCCGGCGGCGAACCCGAGCGCCTCACCCCCGAGCACGGCTGGCACGCGGGCGTCCTCGCGCCCGGCGGCGCCTGGCTGCTCGATAGCTGGAGCTCGCGCGAGCAGCCGCCCCGCGTCGTCGCCCGGGACCTCCTCGATGGCCGCGTCGTCCCGGTCCACGAACCCGAGCCCGTGGACGCCCCGTCGCTCGGCCTCGCCATCCCCGAGTTCCACGAAGTCGCCGCACCGGACGGCACCGTGCTCTACGGCGCGCTCTATCGCCCAGGCCCCTCGGACCGCCCGGCGCCGGTCGTCGTCTCCGTCTACGGCGGCCCCCACGTCCAGCGCGTCGTCGACGACTGGACCCTCACGGTCGATCTCCGCGCCCAGTACCTCGCCCAGCAGGGCATCGCCGTCTTCAAGCTCGACAACCGCGGCAGCAGCGGCCGGGGCCTCGCCTTCGAAGCCCACATCGCCCGCCGCATGGGCACCGTCGAGGTCGAAGACCAGGTCGGGGGCGTCCGCTACCTCGCCGGCCTGCCCGGCCTCGATACCTCCCGCGTCGGCATCTACGGCTGGAGCTACGGCGGCTACATGACCCTCATGTGCCTGCTCAAGGCCCCGGAGGTCTTCCGCGTGGGCGTGGCCGGCGCCCCCGTCACCGACTGGGACGGCTACGACACCGGCTACACCGAGCGGTACATGGGCACGCCCGCCGAAAACCCCGACGGCTACCGCGAAGCCTCGGCACTGGTCCATGCGCACCGGCTCGAGGGCCGCCTGCTCCTCGTCCACGGGATGACCGACGAAAACGTGCACTTCCGCCACACCGCCCGCTTCATCGTCGCGCTCACGGAAGCAGGCAAGCCGTACGACCTCCTCATCTTCCCCGAGGAGCGCCACATGCCGCGCGACCAGCGCGGCCTCGAATACCAGGAGGAGCGCGTCATCCGCTTCCTGCTCGATAACCTCTGATCTGCTGAACCGCGAGCTCAGCGGAAGCGGTAGCCGGCCGCCAGTCCTGCCTCCCGCGCCCACTCGCCGGCGCCGACCTTCTTCCCGCCCTCCGGCTGCACCCGGAGGACGCGCAGCACGCCGCCGTTCAGCCGCACGTCGAAGCTCCCCTCCTCGACCCGGAGTACCCGGCCGGGCATGCCGGGCTCCTCGTCGCCTGTCAGCCGGCAGTCGAAGATGCGCAGCCGCTGGCCCTCGAACGTCGTCCAGGCCCCCGGCTGCGGGTTGCACCCGCGGATGAGCGCGTACAGCCGGTCCACCGGCTCGTGCCAGCGGATCCCCGCGTGCTCATCCCGGCAGGGCGGCTCGTAGGTCGCTTTCGCGTGGTCCTGCGGGATGCGGGGCGCCTTCCCGTCGCGCACCAGCGCCGCCGCCTCGGCCATCGCATCGACCCCCATCGGGAACAGCCGCTCGAAGTACACCGACCCGACCGTGTCGTCCGGCCCGATCGGGCAGCTCCGCTGCAGGAGGATCGGCCCCGTATCGATGCCGCGGTCCGGCCAGAAAATCGTCAGCCCCGTCTCCGTCCGCCCGAAGATGATCGCCCAGTTGATCGCCGAGGAGCCCCGGTGCAGCGGCAGCAGGCTCGGGTGGTACTGGATGCTCCCCAGCCGCGGCAGCTCGAGCACCTCGTGCGGGATGATCTCCGTCACGAACGCCATCACGCAGAGATCCGGCCGCAGCGCCGCCCACGCCTCCTGCCCCTCCGCCTCCTTCAGCCGCCGCGTCTCGATGACCGGCACGCCCGCAGCCGATGCCGCCGCCCAGAGGGCATCCTCCCGTCCGCCGGCCGGCGCTGGCGCGCTGACGCCCGCCACCTCCAACCCGTCCTCCCGCAGCCGCCGGAAGACGGCCTCGCCGAACGCAGCCTGTCCCATCACGACGACACGCATCGCAGTCACCCCGCCGGATACCCCGGCCGCCTCAGCCTACCGCGCGCCCGCGCCGCGCTCTACCGCCCCTCGCCCCTGCCGCCCGCCCTCGCGTACACTGCTCCCATGCCACCGCTCCAGCTGTTCGAGGTGACCCCGGGCGACGCCACGCACGTCGCCCCCGTTCGCCGGCGCCTCTGACCGTGCCGAACCTTTCATCACCCGGACCGCAGGAGCTCGCCCCACCCATGACCGTCGTCGAACCAGCCCGGCTGGCCGATGCCGCCGCTATCCACGCCCTCGTCACCTACTGGGCCGACCGCGGCGATATGCTCCATCGCCCCATCGGCGAAATCTACGAAGCCATCCGCGATTTCAAGGTCGCCCGCATCGGCGGCGAAATCGTCGGCTGCGGCTCGCTCCACATCATGGGCCCCGACCTCGCCGAAGTGCGCTCGCTCGCCGTCGCCGAATCCGCGCAGGGCCGCGGCGTCGGCGCCGCCATCGTCGCCGCCTGCGTCGAAGACGCCCGCGCCTTCGGCCTCGAACGCGTCTTCGCGCTCACCTACCGGCCCGGCTTTTTCCAGAAGCAGGGCTTCCGGCTCGCGAACGTGATGGAGTTCCCGCAAAAGGTCTGGAACGAGTGCGTCCGCTGCCCGTTCTTCACCAACTGCAAGGAGGTCGCCGTCGTGCTCGACCTCCGCGGGCCGGACCTCTCCGTGCCGCTCGCCCCGGGCGCAGCGCCATGAGCGCCAGCCCGCCCGTCTACCGCGTTGCCCGCGTCCGGTTCGAACGTCCCCGGCCCGCCGAGAGCCTCCGCGGACCCGCAGAGGACTGGGCCGCCGCCTGCCGCGATGCCGGGCTCGTGCCGTGGGGTGCCTTCGCGGGCCTCCTCGGCCTCCGCACCGACGAAGCCTTCCTCGTCGCCGCCGGCGAAGGTGCGGGATGGCAGCTCCCGCCCTTCGACCGCGCCGCGGTCACCGAGCAGGCCGACTTCGCGCCCACCGTCCGCCCGGTCGAGCCCGTGCCGCAGCACACGCCCGGCGTCTACGTCTTCCGTACGTTCGAAATCGCGCCCGCCGACCTCGAGCCGTTCGTCCGGCTCTCCGCCGAGGCGTGGGAGTCCTTCGAACACGGACCCGGCTACCGCGCCGAGCCCCGCGCCCTCCTCCGCCGCGATGCCGCTCCCGGCGCGGTCGCGATGCTGCTCATCACCTGGTACGACAGCCTCGAATCCTGGGCGCGGTCGCGTACGCCTCCCCCGGCGGCGCGCGAGAACTTCCAGCGCCGGGCGGCGCTCACCCGCTGGGCGTTCCCCGTCGCTACCCGGCTCCTTTAGCCGCCGCAGCACTCCGCCTCGAACGTCTCCAGCGCCGCCCACGCGAGCCGTCGCCCGTGCATGCCGGTCCCTGTCGCCGCGCCGACGAGCACGCTGCAGCACGGCGGCAGGAACGCCAGCCGGTTCAGGTGGTGGGTCAGCCGCGCCGCGGTCGCCGCCGCGGCCGTTGCCCCCGCCCCCTGCAGGATGACGCCGAAGCTCGCGGGGCCGAGTTCGCCCGCGATATCCGTGCCCCGGCAGAGTCCGTTCAGCGCCTCGCCCACGCCTCGCACCACGAACCGCACGCCGACGTCGCCGCGGTCGCGTTCGACCTCTTCGAGCCCGGTGACCCTGACGGCGAGGAACGAGAGCGGCGCGCTGCCGGCCAGCCCAGCCACCGCATCGAGGTGGTGCAGCAGGTCGACGCGCGAGAGCAGGCGCCGCGCCCGCCGCCGTCCGCCGTCCGCCGGCGCCGCGTCATCACGCGCGATGGGCTGGAGATAGGCAGGGAACCGTGCGGCTTCCATCGGGGACACCTCCTCTCGTGCAGGGGCATTCTCCCGCGCTCCGTGCCGCACCGAGATAGGCGAATCCCCGAGCCATCTGCGGCGTTCCCCGCAATCCCCTGCCCGGTTCCCCCGCGATTCAGGCCGGCCGCGACCCGTTCCGTCGCCGCCGCCAGTACACCACCGCGCTGATGACGATGACCGCCACCCACGCCCCGCCCGCCGCCAGCGTGATCCGGAAGTCCCGCCCCAGCCCGTCGCCCGCGACCACCGAAATCGCCGTCGGGAACAGCATCCCCAGCGCCGAATAGATGATGAACACCCGGAACGGGATCGCCGTCATCCCCGCCACGAAGCTGATCCAGTCAAAGTTCACCGCCGGGATCATCCGCGACCAGAAGACCACTCGCCCGCCCATTTCGAGCACCAGCGAGTCGACCCGCGCCGCGTTTTTCGCCCCGATCAGCCGCGGCAGGTGCCGCCGCCCGAACCGCCGCGCCACCCAGAACGCCATCGCCGAACCGAGGATGAGGCCCGCCATGCAGTAGGCCGTTCCCAGCACCGGCCCCCAGGCGAGCCCGGCGGCCATGAAAATCGGCGCATTCGGCACCGGTGCGAACAGCACCGAGAGCGCCATGATCACGATGAATACCAGCGGCCCGAGCAGCCCGAACCCGTCCACCCACTCCCGGAACGGCTCCTCGTCGATGGTGTAGGAGATGCCGAAGTACTCGCTCGTTGCCCAGTAGGCGATGACGGCCAGCACGAAGGCCGCCACGAGGCCGCCCACGACCTTGCGCCGGAGCAGCAGCGGCGGCTCGCCCCCCGCGATGAGCTGCTCCTCGATCTCCGCGAGCGACGGGCTCCGCCGTTCCGGCGCCTTCGTCACCGGCCAGCCGCCGCCAGGTGGTCGAGCAGCAGCCGGTTCACCTCGTCCGGCGCCTCCTGCTGCACCCAGTGGCTCACCCCCGGGAGGTGCGCCACCCGCAGCTTCGCAACGTACTCCTCCGTCCCCTCCGTCAGCTCCCGGCCGAGGTAGCGGTCCTCGTCGCCCCAGATGAGCAGCGTCGGCACGGTCACCAGCGGCACCGGGTCCGGGATGCGCGGCGGGTGCCGGAGCACCGCCCGGTACCAGTTGATGCCGCCGCCGAGGCCCTGCCGGCGCCAGCCTGCGAGGAACTCCCGGATGTCGTCCTTCGTGAACGTGCCCGGCCGGCACTCGCGAATCATCATCCGGGCGAGCCGGTGGTAGCCCTGCGCCGCCAGCAGCCGCTCCGGCAGCCACGGCACCTGGAAGAACAGCACGTACCACGAGCGCAGCGCCTGCCGCGGCCGCCGCACCCCTTTCCGGAACACCGCCGGGTGCGGCAGGTTGCAAACCGTCAGGCTCCGCAGCCGGTCCCCGTGCTGCATCGCCAGCAGCCAGGCGATCGCCCCGCCCCAGTCGTGCCCCACCACGTGGGCGCGTTCGATGCCAAGGTGGTCCATCAGGCAGAGAATGTCCGCCTGCAGCGTCTCGGTGTCGTACGGGCCTTTCGCTTCGGTCAGGTTGTAGCCCCGCTGGTCCGGCGCGATCGCCCGGTAGCCGGCGCCCGCCAGCGCCCGCAGCTGGTGCCGCCACGAATACCACGACTCCGGGAACCCGTGCAGCAGCACCACTGGCTCGCCCTCGCCGGCCTCCACGTAGTGCATCCGGATGCCGTTGACCGTCGCCTCGCGGTGCTGGAAGGCATCGCTGCTCATCGGCGTGCTCCCCCGGGGCAATCCGCCCCCGCGATTCAGGCTATCAGAGGACGCGCACCCGCAGGAACAGGTACACGAGCGGGAACACGAACAGCACCGAATCCAGCCGGTCCATGAAGCCCCCGTGGCCGGGCAGCAGCCCGCTCGCATCCTTCACGCCCATCCGCCGCTTCATCCAGCTTTCGAACAGGTCGCCGAGCATCGCCGCTACCGGCAGCGCGACCGCGAGGTGGAGCGCCGTCGCCGCCGGCACGCCGGTATCGAACAGCCAGTTCAGCCCCAGCACGGCGCCGAGGCCCGCGGCGTAGCCGCCCGCCGCGCCTTCCCACGTCTTCTTCGGGCTGATCCTCGGCGCCATCCGGTGCCGCCCAATCGCCCGGCCGACGGCGTACGCCCCCGTGTCCGTGGCGAAAGTCGCCAGCAGGCCGATGAAGAACCAGTCGCGCCCGCCCTCGGCATCCCGCACCAGCACGAGCGTCGAAGCCAGCACCCCGAGGTAGAGCGTGCACCACGCGAACACCCGGAACGGCTTCCGCGGGCCGAAGGCGTTCGTCGGCGCGTACCCCAGCGCCGCGAACACCGCCGCGAACCCGAGCCCGACGAGGATGTACCGCGGGTCGAGGTGCGCGCCCGCCACCGTCACCGGCGCGATGGCGATGGTCGGCAGGTGGCGCGCGCCTTCGACCACCGGCCTGCTCGGGATGAGCCAGCCGTGGACGAACTCGATCGACGCGAGGAGCGAAATCGCCGCAAGGGCCAGCGCGAACGGCCACCCCCCGAGCCACGCGAGGCCGATCACCACCGGCAGGCCGATGGCTGCCGTCAGCAGGCGCAGCTGGAGGTTCGACACCGCAGCCCGCTCAGTCGCCGCGGTCACGGAAGGCTTCGAGGTCCTCCTCGAGCAGCCCGCCGAACTTCCGCTTCCGCCGCCCGTACTCTGCCAGCGCGATGTCCGTGTCTTCCCGCCCGAAGTCCGGCCAGTACGTGTCGGTGAAGTACAGCTCCGCGTACGCCGACTGCCACAGGAGGAAGTTCGAAATCCGCTGTTCGCCTGCAGTTCGGATGACGAGGTCCGGGTCCGGCATCCCGGCCGTCATGACATACCGCCCGACGAGCTCCTCCGTGACGTCGTCGGCCGCTACCCCGTCCGCGATCATCCCGCGGATCGCCATGACGATGTCGTCGCGGCCGCCGTAGCTGAAGCAGATGTTCAGCACCATCCGGTCGTTCTCCCGGGTCAGCGCGATGGCGTCCCGCACCTGCTCCTGCAGCCACTCAGGCAGCGTCTCGATGTGGCCCAGCATCTGCAGCCGGATCCCGTTTCGGTGGAGGTTGTTCAGCTCCCGCCGGATGAAGTAGCGAAGCAGCCGGATGAGCGCCCGGACCTCCCGCTGCGGGCGGTTCCAGTTCTCCGTGCTGAAGGCGTACAGCGTCAGGTACTGGACCCCGTGGTCCGCGAACCGCTCGATGACCCGCCGGATGTTCTCCGTCCCGGCCCGGTGGCCGGCGGCCCGCGGGAGCCCCCGCTGCGTCGCCCACCGGCCGTTGCCGTCCATGATGATCGCGACGTGCCGCGGGATGCGCCCGCCCGTAATCGGCGAAATCAGGTCGCCGAGGTACTCGGCTGGCCGCGATGGGGCCCCGGGCTTCGCCGCCTCAGACTTCAAGGAGCTCCGCCTCTTTTTTCTTGCTCTCGGCGTCGATGGTGGCGATGTGCCGGTCCGTCAGCTTCTGCAGCTCGTCCTCCGCCCGCTTCAGCTCGTCCTGCGACATGCCGCCTTCTTTCTCCAGCTTCCGCAGCTCGTCGTGCGCGTGCCGCCGCACGTTCCGGACGGCCACCCGCGCATCTTCCGCCTTGTGGTGGACCAGCTTCACGAGCTCCTTCCGGCGCTGCTCGGTCAGCGGCGGGATCGGCAGCCGCAGCACCTGCCCGTCGATCGCCGGGTTGAGGCCGAGGTCGCTCGACTGGATCGCCTTCTGGATCGCGGAGACGGCGCTCCGGTCCCAAACCGTCACCGTCAGCAGCCGCGGCTCCGGCGCGTTGATCGTCCCCAGCTGCTTCAGCGGCGTCAGCGCCCCGTAGTAGTCCACCATCAGCGATTCGATGAGGCTCGGGTGCGCCCGCCCGGTGCGCACGCCGTTCAGCTCCCGGCGGAGCGCCTCCACCGAGTGGTCCATCTTTTCGTCGGCTTCGAGGAGGATCTCCTCTGCGTCCGCCATCGCGCCCCTCCGTTCGGTCAGGAATGGGCCGCCGGCTCCGGCGATGCCGAAACCAGCGTGCCAATGGTATCGCCCCGGAGCGCCCGGTACACCGCGTCCGGCGCCGCCACATCGAACACCACGATCGGCATGTGGTGCTCCATGCACATGCTCAGCGCGGTGATGTCCATCACCTGCAGCCGCCGCTGGATCGCCTCGATGTGGGTCACGTGCTCGAACTTCCGCGCGGTCGGCACCTTCGCCGGGTCCGCGTCGTAGACGCCGTCGACACCGTTCTTCGCCATCAGCAGCACTTCGCAGTCGGTCTCGATGGCCCGCAGCGCCCCCGCGGTGTCCGTCGTCATGAACGGGTTCCCCGTCCCGGCAGCGAAGATCACGACCCGGCCCTTCTCGAGGTGCCGGATCGCCCGCCGCCGGATGTACGGCTCCGCCACCTGCGCGATCGGCAGCGCCGTCTGCGTCCGGACCACGGCGCCGCGCTTTTCGAGCGCGTCCTGCAGCGCAAGCGCGTTCATGATCGTCCCGAGCATGCCCGCGTAGTCTGCCGTCGCCCGGTCCATCCCGGTCTCTGCCACCGTCGCGCCGCGCCAGAAGTTGCCGCCGCCGACGGACACGGCGACCTGCACACCCTCATCCACGGCCTGCTTGATCTGCCGCGCGAGGTCGTTCAGCGTCACCGGGTCGATGCCGAACGGCCGCGAGCCCATCAGCGCCTCGCCCGAGAGCTTGACGAGCGCGCGCCGGTAGCGCCCGCGGCCGTCCGTCCTCATCGACGTTTACCGCCCGAGTTCGTACCGGACGAACCGCCGGATGCGGATGTTCTCGCCCGTCCGCGCAATCGCGTCCTGCACGAGGTCCTTGATCGTCTTGCCGGCGTCGCGGATGAACGGCTGCGCCAGGAGCACGACCTCCTCATCCGGCCCTTCGAACTTCGCCCGCTCCGGGTCGTCGGCCGAGACCACCTGCGGGTTCATCGCCGCGACCTGCATCGCGATGTTCCGCGCCAGCTGGCGGAACTCCTCCGTGTTCGCCACGAAGTCGGTCTCGCAGTTCACCTCGACGAGCACGCCGATGCGGCCGCCGGCGTGGATGTACGCGTCGACCACGCCGTTGCTCGTCTCCCGGTCCTGGCGCTTCGCCGCCGCGGCGATGCCGCGCTCGCGGAGGATCTGCTTCGCCTTCGCCTTGTCGCCGCCCGCTTCTTCGAGCGCGCGCTTGGCGTCCATCACGCCCGCCCCGGTTTCCTCCCGGAGCTCCTTGATCATCTCGGTCGTCACTGCAGCCACGTGCGTCCTACTCCTGCGCTGGTGCGGCCTGCGCCGCATTCATGCTGATGACGGTCACCCGCGTGCCGGCATCATCGCCGGCCGGCTGGTCGTCCGGCGTCGCCGTGTAGCTCCCGGAGGCCACGCCGGCATCCGCCGCTTTCGCCAGCTCCTCGACCTGCGTGCCCGGCGCCACGCCCGATTCCCGCATCGCCCGGCCTTCGATGGCCGCGTCAGCGATCTTGCCGAGGATGAGCTTGATCGCCCGGATCGCGTCGTCGTTGCTCGGGATCGGGTACGCGATCGGGTCCGGGTCGCAGTTCGTATCCACCAGCGACACGATCGGGATGCCCAGACGTACGCACTCGGAGACGGCAATCGCCTCCTTCACCGTGTCGATGATGAACACCGCGCCGGGAAGTCGGTCCATGTTCTTGATGCCGCCGAAGTAGCGGTTCATCCGCTCGATTTCGTTCTGGATCTCCAGCTGCTCGCGCTTCGGCAGCCGGGCGAAATCGCCCCGCTCCATCGCCGCCTCCAGCTCCCGCAGGTGCCGGATCCGCTGCTGGATCGTCCGGAAGTTCGTCAGCGTGCCGCCGAGCCAGCGGTTATTGACGTACGGCAGGCCGGCCCGCTTCGCTTCCATCTCCACCGTCTCGCGCGCCTGCTTCTTCGTCCCGATGATGAGAACCTCGCCGCCCGAGGCGACCACGTCCCGGACGAACCCGATCGCGGCTTCGAGCCGCGTCACCGTCTGTTGCAGGTCGATGATGTGGATGCCGTTCCGCTCGGTGAAGATGAACTGCCGCATCTTCGGGTTCCAGCGGCGCGTCTGGTGCCCGAAGTGGACGCCCGCTTCGAGCAGCTGCTTCATGCTGACAGGGGTAACCAGGGGATGCCTCCATCCTGCGGCGCCATAGATTTGACCGGCCAGCCGGCCACAGCGCCGCCGTTCGACACAACGCATCCCAGAATAGCAGGCAGGCCCTTCCGCGGAAGCACCCCCGCGCCGGACCGGGCGCTCCCTACTTGACAGGCCCCGGCGCGGAGCGCATGCTGCGCGGCAGGAAAGGAGGTGATGCGCATGGATCATCACAGTCGTAGCGACGACCGTACCTTTGCGCTGGAGGTGACCTCCTCCTAGACCCCCGGTCTGAGGGTCACCAATCCTCCTGAGACTTCGGTCTTAGCTACGCCAGGGCCCCGGCAGCGCCGGGGCCCTTTTCACGCCTAACCGCCCGAGCGAACCGCCATGCCCGACCTCCCCGCTCTCGACCTCGCCCGGTTCCAGTCCCTCCTCCACACCCGCGCCGTCGGCCGCTCCCTCGTCTACCGCCCCGTCGTCGGCTCCACCATGGACCTCGCCCGCCGCGAAGCCGCCGAAGGTGCCATCCACGGCACCGCCGTCTTCGCCGAAGAGCAAACCGCCGGCCGCGGCCGCCGCGGGCGCTCCTTCTTCAGCCCTGCCGGCGCCAACGTCTACGTCACCTTCGTCCTCCGCTGCAGCCTCGATATCCACCGCACCCTCCCGGTCCGCGTGCCGGTCGCCGTGGCTGCCGCCATCCGCTCCGTCGTTCCGTCCGCGGCCATCAAGTGGCCCAACGATGTCTGGGTCGGCGACCTCAAGGCGTGCGGCATGCTCATCGACGCCGAACTCGGCGAGGGCGGTCCGGTCGCCTTCCCCGGCATCGGCATCAACGTCAATTTCGACCCGGCCTCGGCCCAGCCCGAACTCCGCGGCATCGCCACCTCGCTCGCCGCCGCGGCCGGCCGCCCCATCGACCGCGAAGCGCTCTTCGCCCGCCTCTGTAACGAACTCGAGCTCGCCCTCGATGCCCCGCTCGCCGACGTCATGGCCCGCTACCGCGAGTGGAACATGATTCTCGGGCGCGAGGTGACCGTGAGCCCCGTCGGCGGCGAACGGTTCAGCGCCCGCGCCGTCGACCTCGATGAAGCCGGTGGGCTCGTCGTCGAACGCCCCGGCGGCGCCCGCGAAACCGTCACTGCCGCCGATGTGACCGTCCGCCCGGCCGCGACATGATCCGTTCGCGTCCTTGGGATATCGTGAGCCCGTGACCTTCGAAGACATGGTCCAGCTCGCCGCGCAGCGCAAGCGCGACATGCCCGAGGGCTCCGGCACCGCCGCTCTCCTCGCTGCCGGCCCCCACGCCATCGGTAAGAAGCTCGTCGAAGAGGCCGCCGAGGCGTGGATGGCCGCCCGCTACGAATCGCGCGAAGCCCTCGCCGAAGAGCTCTCCCAGGTGCTCTACTACGTCGCCTGCATGATGGCCTCCGCCGACCTCACGCTCGATGAGGTGTACCGCACGCTGTGATCAAGGTTGCCCTCCCCAACAAAGGCGTCCTCTTCCAGCCGACCCTCGACCTCCTCGCGTCCTGCGGCTATCGGGTCGGTAAGAGCGGCAGCCAGCTCTCCTCGCTCGACCCCGAAAACGACGTCGAGTTCTACTTCCTTCGCCCCGGCGATATCCCCGTCTACGTCGCCAACGGCATCCTCGATGCCGGCATCACCGGCAAAGACTTCGCCGCCGAGCGCGGCCACCACCCTGAACTCCTGCTCGACCTCAACTTCGGCGACTCCCGCCTCTGCGCCGCGGTCCCGGCCGCCTCGCCGATCCGCTCGCTCGATGAGGTCGCCGCCCTCCGAATCGCCACCTCCTTCCCGAACATCGTCCGCCAGTACTTCGCCGGCCGCGACCTCCGCCTCATCGAGCTCGAGGGTGCCGTCGAAATTTCCGTGGCGCTCGGCATCGCCGAGGCCGTCGTGGATGTCGTCGACACCGGCAATACCCTCCGCCAGGCCGGCCTCCGCATCGTCGGGCAGCCCCTCTTCGTCTCCAACGCTGCGCTCTATGCCCACCCCGAGCGCGCCGACCAGCCGCCCGTCCGCGTCCTCCGCAGCCGCATCGAAGGCCGGCTCGTCGCGCTCGACTACATGATGGTCGAATACGACTGCCCCGGCACCATCCTCCAGCGCGCCTGCGAAATCACCCCCGGTCTCGAATCGCCCACCATCACCCAGCTCCAGCGCGAAGGCTGGTACTCCGTCAAAGCCATGGTCCGCCGCAAAGAAGCCCACCGCATCATGGACGAACTCTCCAGCATCGGCTGCCGCGGCATCCTCCTCACCAACATCGAAAGCGCCCGAATCTAGCCGGCCGCGGGCCAACCCCCGCGCCGGTTCGCTACCATGGGGCCATGCCCCCCATCACCCTCCACATGGTGATCGCGCGGCAGGTCGCGCTCGACCTCGGCCACGCCGACGTGCCGCCGGATTCCGGCCCCTACCTCCTCGGCGCGACCTCCCCCGATATCCGCGTCCTCACGCGCCAGGACCGCTACAGCACGCACTTCTTCGACCTGAACGAACATAATCACCAGGACTCGGTGGCCGCGTTCCTCGCGGCCTATGGCCACCTTGCCGCCCCCGAGCGCCTGAACGCTGCGACCCGCGCCTGGGCCGCCGGGTACATCTCCCACCTCGTCCTCGATGAGCAGTACATCACGGGCGTCTACCGGCCCTACTTCCTCCGGCACGACCACCTCGGCGGCGCCATCCGCGCGAACGTGATGGACCGCCTCCTCCAGTTCGACCTCGACCGCCGCTACGGCTCCGACCCCGAGCTGAAAGCGGCCATCTGCGGCGCCCTCAGCTGCACCGTCGCCGATATCGAGTGCGGCTTCATCGATACCGACACGCTCGAGCGCTGGCGCCAGGTCTCCCGCGATGTCGCTGCCCGCAACCTCGACTGGGACCGCGCCCGCGCCATGATCGCCAACCACCTCCGCTTCGCCGGTCTCGAAGATGGCGAAACCCTCGATGGCTTCCTCGATTCGCTCCCCGAACTGCTCGATGAGACAATCGCCCATATCACCGACGCCGAAGTCGATGCCTTCGTGCAGCGCGGCACCGAAACCGCCCGCGCCGCCGTCGAGAGGTACCTGGGATGCGCATAATCCGCAACGCTGAAGAAGGCCGCCGAACGCTCCTCGCCCGCCGGCCCCTCGACATCGAAGAGCTCCCGATGGAGGTCCGCGAAACGACCTTCCGCACCTTCGGGCAGGAGCTCGCCCCCGAAGAAGTCGTCCGCCGCATCATCCGCGACGTCCGCGAGGACGGCGACAACGCCGTCCGCTACTACAACTCCGCCATCGACGGCGCCCACACCCCCGACCTCCGCGTCACGCCCGATGAAGTCCGCGCCGCCTATGAAGCCCTCCCCGCCGACCTCATCGAAGCCCTCCGCTTCGCCGCCGAGCGGGTCCGCCGCTACCACGAAACCCAGCTCCGCGGCGCCACCATCGACTTCCAGCAGCAAGGCCTCGGCCAGCTCACCCGCCCCATCCAGCGCGCCGGCATCTACGTCCCCGGCACCCGTGCGCCGCTCCCCAGCACCGTGCTGATGTGCGCCATCCCGGCCCGCGTCGCGGGTGTCGATGAGGTCTACCTCACGAGCCCCGTGCTGCCCGACGGTTCCGTTCCGCCCGTGAAGCTCGTCGCCGCCGACATCGCCGGCGTCGACGCCGTCTTCAAAGCCGGGGGCGCGCAGGGCATCGCCGCCTTCGCCTACGGCACCGAAACCATCCCCCGTGTCGACAAGATCGCCGGCCCCGGCGGCCTCTTCGTCACCATCGCCAAGCGGCAGGTCTTCGGCGACGTCGGCATCGACAGCATCTACGGCCCGACCGAGACCATGATCATCGCCGACGAGAGCGCGAACCCGGAGCTCGTCGCCGCCGACCTCATCGCGCAGGCCGAGCACGACCCGCTCGCCAGCCCGATCCTCCTCACCCCCTCCCACTACCTCGCCGACGAAGTCGCGGCCGCCATCGAGCGCCAGCTCCGCACGCTCGAGCGCGCGAAAATCGCCCGCGCGGCCCTCGAGAACCGCGGCGGCTGCATCCTCGTCAACGACATCGACCACGCCATCGACCTCGCGAACGAGTACGCCCCCGAGCACCTCTGCCTCTGCGTCGAGAACCCGACCGCCTACGTCATGAAAGTGCGCAACTGCGGCGGTCTCTTCCTCGGCGAAGCCTCCCCCGAGGCCGTCGGCGACTACACCGCCGGCCCGAGCCACACGATGCCCACCGGCGGCTCAGCCCGCTGGAGCGGCCCGCTCGGCGTCCACGACTTCCTCAAGAAGATGGCCATCGTCAACCTCCCCGACGACGAGTCCGAAGAGCTCAACCGGATGGCCGCCGTCATCGCCCGGGCCGAGGGTCTCACCGGCCACGCACACGCCGTCGAACGCCGCCTGCAGGGCCGCTGACGTGTCCCTCCGCCCGATCCTCCGGCCCGACCTCGACGACCTCGAGGAGTACGTCCCCGTCAAGCCGCTCGATGTCCTCGCGGCCGAGATCGGCGTGCCCGTCGACCGCCTCGTCAAGCTCGACGCCAACGAAAACCTCTACGGCCCCCGCCCGGCCGTCCGCGAAGCCGCTGCCCGCGCCGACTTTCACATCTACCCCGACCCGGGCCAGACCAGACTCCGCAACGCCATCGCCCGCTACGCCGGCGTCGACCCGTCGCAGGTCGTCGCTGGCTCCGGCGCCGACGACCTCATCGATGTCATCATCCGTCTCGTCGCGCCGCCGGCGGTCGTCGTCCCGACGCCGGCCTTCGGCATGTACCGGTTCCTCGCGAAGATCATGCGCGCGCGCCCCGTCGAGGTGCCCCGCCGGCCGAACTTCGACCTCGACGTCGTCGCCATCCGCCACGCCGTCACGCAGCACGCGGCCCGCATCGTCTTCCTCACCCACCCGAACAACCCGACCGGCAACCCGCTCAACCGGGCCGAACTCGAAGCCCTCCTCGACCTCCCGGCGCTCATCGTCGTCGACGAAGCCTACATCGAATTCGGCGGCGAGACGGTCGTGCCGCTCATCGCCCGGCACGAGAACCTCGTCGTCCTTCGCACCTTCAGCAAATGGGCCGGCCTCGCCGGACTCCGCGTCGGCTACAGCATCTCGAGCCCCGGGCTGGCGGAGCTCATGATGGCGCTCAAGCAGCCCTACAACGTCAACGTCGCGGCCGAGGCTGCCGCCATCGCTGCCATCGAGCACCGCGCCGAGATCGCCGAGGACATCGCCGCCCTCATCGCCGAGCGGGACCGGATGACCCGGCTCGTCGCCGCCCTCGGCTGGCTCGAACCGTACCCCTCGGTCGCGAACTTCGTCCTCTTCGCCGTCCGCGGCCGGCCCGCCCGCGACGTCGCCGAGGCCCTCCGCCGCCGCGGCATCCTCGTCCGCTACTACGACCGGCCCGACCTCCAGAACTGCATCCGCATCAGCGCCGGCCGCCCCGCCGACACCGACGCCCTCGTCGCCGCCCTCAAGGAGCTCCAGTCGTGAACCAGCCGCCCGCACCGCGCATCGCTACCGTCACCCGCCGCACCGCCGAGACCAGCATCGACCTCACGCTCAACCTCGACGGCTCCGGCAAGTTCTCCTGCGCCACCGGCGTCGGCTTCCTCGACCACATGCTCTCCCACATCGCCAAGCACGGCGTCTTCGACCTCGACGTCCGCTGCGACGGCGACCTCTGGATCGACCAGCACCACACCGTCGAGGACATCGGTATCGCCCTCGGCGAGGCGCTCGCGAAGGCGCTCGGCGACAAGGCCGGCCTCGTCCGCGCCGGCTCCGCCTACATGCCCCTCGATGAGGCGCTCGCCCACGCCGTCATCGACCTCAGCGGCCGCCCCTACGCTGTCCTCGACCTCAAGCTGCTCGGCCGCGAGCTCGGCGGCATGCCGCCCGACCTCTTCAACCACTTCCTCGAATCGTTCGCCTTCGCCGCGAAGATCAATCTCCACCTCCGCGTCCTCTACGGCGTCAACGACCACCACAAGTGCGAGGCCGCCTTCAAAGCGATGGCCCGCGCCCTCGACGCCGCGACCCGCTTCGACCCCCGCCGCGGCGGCGACATCCCCAGCACGAAGGGCACGCTCTAGACTCCCCGCGGCCTTGACACTGCCCCGGGAGCCCGTAACCTTCCCCTCCGCCCCGTGGAAGAAGCACTCGCACGCTACCTCGCCCCCCGGCTCGAAGCGGCCGACGTCCGGGTCACCAACCTCCTCCGCATCCCCGGCGGCGCCTCGCGCGAAACGTGGATGTTCGATGCCGAGTGGACGGACCCCGTCGGCGGGCGCCAGTCCGCCCCCTTCGTCCTCCGCAAGGACCCGCCCGCCTCGCTCCTCGAAACCGACCGCGAAGCCGAATACGCCTTCTACTCCGCCTTCTGGGGCACCGATGTCCCCGTGCCCCGCATGCGCTGGCTCGAAAACGACCCCTCCGTGCTCGGCGGCCCCTTTTTCATCATGGACCGCATCCTCGGCTGCGAAAGCGCGACCGCCCGCATCATCGCGCCGCCCTACACCGCCGTTCAGCCGAAAATCGCCGAGAACATGTACCGCATCCTCGCCGCCATCGCGACGTTCGACTGGCGCGGCACCGGCATCGAGCGCGTTACCCACGTCCCGACCCCCGAAACCGCGTGGCAGCACGAACTCGACCACTGGGAGCGCATCCTCGACACCGAAGCGATGGAGCCCCAGCCGATCATGAAGGCCGCCATCCGCTGGCTCCGCGCGAACCCGCCGCCGCCCGCCCAGCGCATCAGCGTCGTCCACGGCGACTACCGCGTCGGCAACTTCCTCTACCGCGAAGACGGCGGCATCTACGGCATCGTCGACTGGGAGATGGCCCACCTCGGCGACCCGCTCGAAGACCTCGCGTGGTCGTTCAACCAGTCCTGGCACTGGGCGAAAGACGGCCGCCCCGGCGGCATCGTCGACCGCGAAACGGCCATCGCCCACTGGGAGCGCTACTCCGGCCTCCGCGCCGACCCCGCCGCCCTCTACTGGTGGGAGGTGTTCAGCCACGTGAAGTGCCAGGGCATCTGGGTCACCGGCGCCCGTTCCTTCGCCGAGGGCCGCACCAACGAACTCATCCTCCCGCTCGTCGCCTATTCGCTCATCAACGCCCAGGACCAGTACCTCCTGCGCACCATGGGGAGGCTGCCGTGAACCCCTCGCCGCCCCGCGTCCTCCAGGGCGTCGCCGCCAACCTGCTCTCCGAGGTTCTGCCCCGCATCCCCACGCCGTTCGGGCAGCAGCTCGTCGGCATCGCGGCCATGCTCGACATGATGGTCGCCGAAGAGTTCGACCGCGCCGCCGACCGCCTCGTCACCGAAAACCGCATCGTCCGCGAGCTCCTCGCCGCCGGCCGCGACCTCCTCGGCGAGTCGGTTCCCCCGTCGGTGCCCCAGGCCCTCGCCGCCCCCGCGGCTGCCTCCTTCCGCGTCTCCGACCTCCAGCGCGAGAACGACCTCCTCCGCGCCGCCCTCATCGACCTCCACGCGGCCGTCGAACGAACCCCCGGTGACGCCGCGCGTGATCTCGACGAGCGCATCTGGGCCGAACTCGTCGAATCCACCCGCCGCCGCCACCTCTCCGCAAGGCCCTAGGCCCGATGCGCGACGACGTCCGGCGCCTCCTCGCCAGCTACGAACCGGCCCGCCAGCAGCCCGACCCGCCCCTCCCGCCGGCCGGCGTCCTCCTCCTCCTCCACGACCGGCCAGGCGGCCCCCACGTCATCTTCCAGAAGCGCACCGACCGCGTCCGCGACCACAAAGGCCAAATCAGCTTCCCCGGCGGCGTCATGGACCCCGGCGACCCCGACGTCCGCTACACCGCCCTCCGCGAGACGCACGAGGAGATCGGCGTCCGCCCCGACGACGTCGATGTCCTCGGCGAACTCGACCAGATGGTCACCGTCTCCAACTTCCTCGTCACCCCGTTCGTCGGCTGGCTCGACCGCTACCCCTACGAATGGCGCTTCAGCAGCGAGGAAGTCGCCTACCTGCTCGAAGTGCCGCTCAGCCATCTCCGCGACCCGCGCAACCTCGTGCCCGACCGCCGCATCATCAACGGCCGCGAATACGTCTTCCAGGCCTACCGCTTCGGCGACGACCTCATCTGGGGCGCGACCGCGCGGATGCTCGGGAACTTCCTCGACCTCCTGCGCGCCCTCGAGTAGGCCGCGACACCGGCCGCCCGCCGCACTACCATCGACCCGTGACGACCGATTCCCACGCTGCACCCCGCACCCTCGCCGGTCTCCTCGCCGAACTGCCCGGCGCCCGCCTCCTGCGCGGCGACCCCGGCGCGGCCATCTCTGCCGTCCACCACGACTCGCGCCTCGCCGGCCCCGGCAGCCTCTTCGTCGCCATCAAGGGCTTTACCGTCGATGGGCACCGCTTCCTCCCGGACGTCGCCGCGGCCGGGGCGGCAGCCGCGCTCGTCGAAGCCGGCCATGAGCTGCCGCCGCTCCCGGCCAGCCTCGCCCTCGTCGAAGTCCCCGCCACCCGCCCGGCGCTCTCCGCCGCCGCGGCCTGGTTCTACGGGCATCCCGGCCGGGAACTCGTCGTCATCGGCATCACCGGCACCGACGGCAAGACCACCACCTCCCACCTCCTCACGAGCGCCCTCGAAGCCGCGGGCGCCCGCGTCGGCCGCCTCGGCACCGTCGATACCTACCTCCCTGGCGAAACCGGCCACGTCACCGCCCGCATGACGACCCCCGAGGCGCCCGAAGTCCAGCGCCTCCTCCGCCGCATGGCTGACGCCCGCTGCGACTACGCCATCGTCGAATCCACCAGCCACGGACTCGCCCTCCACCGCCTCGACCACGTGGAGTACGACGTCGCCATCTTCACGAACATCACGAGCGACCACCTCGACTTCCACCAGACCTTCGAGGCCTACCGCGACGCCAAGGCCCGGCTCTTCGCCGCCCTCGAGGTCGCCGCCGACAAAGGCGTCGGCAAACACGCCGTCGTGAACGCCGACGACCCGAGCGCCGAGTACATGCTCAGCCATGCGCCCCGCGCCGAGGCCATCCGCTTCGGCCTCGAGGCCCGCAACGCCGACATCGTCGCCCGCAACATCATCCTCCGGCCGGATGGCACCAGCTTCCGCATCGTCACCCCCGGCGGCATGGCCGAGTGCTCCATCCGCCTCCCCGCGCTCTTCAACGTGATGAACGTCCTCGCTGCGGCCTCCGGCGCCCTCGCCGTCGGCGCCGACCTCCAGGCCGTCGCCCGCGGCCTCGGCGAATGTCCCGGCGTCCCCGGCCGGATGGAGCGCATCGACGCCGGCCAGCCCTTCGACGTCATCGTCGACTACGCCCACACCGGCGATGCCGTCCGCAAAGTCCTCGAAGTCCTCCGAGATGTCTGCCAGGGCCGGCTCATCATCGTCGTCGGCGCCGCCGGCGAGCGCGACCCCGGCCGCCGGTTCGGCGTCGGCCGGGCTGCTGCCGAGGGTGCGGATTTCGCCATCTTCACGAACGAAGACCCCCGCTCCGAAGACCCGGCTGCCATCGTCCGCGAAATCGGCCGCCACGCCGAGAGCGCCGGCCGCCAGCGCGGCGCCGACTTCCTCGAAATCGAAGACCGCCGCGAAGCCATCGCCGCCGCCCTCGCCATGGCCCGCTACGGCGACATCGTCGTCATCGCCGGCAAAGGCCACGAGAAGTCCATCGTCTACGGCGACCAGGTCATCCCCTGGGATGACCGCGAGGTTGCCCGCGAAGAGCTCGCAAAGCTCGGCTACCGGCGCTAGACCGGCCCTTTCCCGCCAGCCGGCTGCCAAATTGGTCGCAATTCCCGGCCTCCGTATACTGGCCACGAGCCGGCTATCAACCCCAGCAGCCGTCCACCCGGAGTACCACCGTGCCCAAGCGCAAACGACGCGAGCTGCAACACCTGCGGCAGGAGCCATCGCGACGCCGCACCTACCAGCTCAGCCACGCCTCACCGTCCGAGATCTACAAGCCCGGCTTCCCGATGAACGTCCTCGGCGATGTCCGCTGGTTCGCTGTCATCGGTGTCGTCGTGGCCGTTGCGATGGTCGTCACCGCCGTTCTTACGACGGGCGGTCTCGACCAGGGCAATCCCGACGCGCTTCCCACCGTGACGCCGGCCGCGACGTCCACCGCTGACGCCTCGCCCACCGGCAGCCCGACGCCCGCGCCGAAGCAGTTCGAAAAAGCCGAGCAGGTCATCGACGCGACGAAGAACACCTACACCGCCACCTTCAAGACCAGCAAGGGCGACTTCACCGTCCGCCTCTTCGCCGACGTCGCCCCCAACACGGTCAACAGCTTCGTCTTCCTCGCGAAGCAGGGCTACTTCGACAACACCACCTTCCACCGCGTCGTCTCGAACTTCGTCATCCAGGGCGGCGATCCCACCGCGACCGGCACCGGCGGCCCCGGCTACCAGACCCAGGACGAACCGAATGAGCTCCGCAACAAGAAGGGCACCATCGCGATGGCCAAGGTCTCCGGCCAGACCCAGTTCGGGAGCCAGTTCTTCATCAACCTGAAGGACAACCCGTCGCTCGACTACGACAACCCGAGCGCGAACAAGTTCTACCCGTTCGGCGAGGTCATCTCCGGCATGGACGTCGTCGAGGCGATCGGCAAGGTCCAGGTCGGCCAGGGCGACCGGCCCATCGAGCCCGTCACCATCCAGACCATCCAGATCACCGAGACCCCGAAGTAGCGCTCTCCCCCAGCCGCGCATCCCGCGAGGCCGCGATGGCGAGCGCCGTCGCGGCCTCCGTCCGTCCATCCCGGTCGCCGACGAACACGCTGAGCACGACGTTTCCCCGCGCCTCGTGCAGGGCGTAGAGCGTCACCCGCGCGTCGCCTTCCGCCGCCTCGAGCCGGAACAGCCGCCCGGCCGGGCTCGGCAGCTCCTCCGCCCGCGAACCATCGAGCGGCGCCCACAGGAGCCCCGAATCGCGGATGGCCGCGGGCTCGGCCGTGATCCCTGCCACCCACGCTTCGGCCTGCGCCGCCGATTCGAACGAAAGTGCCTGGCAAACCACGTTCACCGGCGCCTCGAACGGCGGCCGCGGCAGGCTCTGCTTCCAGAAGACGAACCGCCCGCCCTCCATCCCCGCCGCCCGGTACTCCGCCTTCCGCGCCTCCGGCTCGCGCGAGAGCCCGCCGAGGTCCGCGGCGGTGAAGTCCCCCCGCGTCTGCTCCATGAAGTCGAACGGCAGGTCGGCTGCCTCGCACAGGTAGCGGTCGAGCGGCGTGCCGTCGAACCGCGCCGAGGCCTGGCAGCCGGCCAGCACCGCCGCCGCCAGCAGGGGCGCCGCGAGGCTAGTCCGAATCCCCATCGTCCGGCACGGCGGGCTCCGGCCCGATGAGGCCGTGCTTCGACTGGTACCGCTCCACCAGCACGATGAGCAGGAAGAACGGTGCGAACGCCAGCGCCGACCCGAGCGCCCACCACCAGAGCGGCACGACGAGGAACAGGATGGCGCAGGCGGCGGTGAACGCCATCCCGATGATGGCGAAAATCCTCCCCGCCAGCACCCACGGGGTGACCGGTGTATGCATGGCTCCAGTTTCGCGTGAGCGCGCGGCCGGGTCCAACCGCGCCTGCGGCTTCCCGGGCCGTCCCGTATACTCGCCGCCAACTCCCCCCAACGGAGGCTCTCATGGGACGTCCCGTGCTCCGCACGGAGCTCTGTGACCTGCTGGGCATCGAATACCCGGTCATCCTCGCCGGCATGGGTCCCGTCGCCGGCGGTCTCACCGGTCCTGTTGCGACCGCTCCCCTCGTCGCCGCGGTCTCGAACGCGGGCGGCCTCGGCGTCATCGGCGGCGCCGGCTTCAGCGCCGAGCGCCTGCGCGAAGAGATCCGCAAGGTCCGCTCTCTGACCGATAAGCCCTTTGGTGTCGATCTCCTGCTTCCGTCCAACTACATGGGCGGCGCCGCCGGTGGTGAAATGCCACGCGACCCCCGCGAGCTCATCCCGGCAGCAGCCCGCGAAGGCCTGAAAAGAATCGTCGAAGAACTCGGTGTCCCCTGGCAGGAGATGCCCCGCGAGCCTGCCGCTGAGCCCCGCCGCCCGCGCACCGGCGGCATGTCCGACGAGCAGATGGAAGTCGTCATCGAAGAGAAGGTGCCCGTCTTCGCCAGCGGCCTCGGCAGTCCCGCGCCCTGGCTCGACCGCCTCAAGGCGAACGGCACGAAAGTCCTCGCCCTCGTCGGAAACGTGAAGAACGCGAAGCGCGTCGCCGCCGCCGGCGTCGACATCGTCGTGGCGCAGGGCACCGAAGCCGGCGGCCACACCGGCCGCGTCGCCACCATGGCGCTCGTCCCCCAGGTCGTCGACGCCGTCGCCCCGACGCCGGTCGTCGCCGCCGGCGGCATCGCCGATGGCCGCGGCATCGTCGCCGCCCTTGCGCTCGGCGCCATCGGCGTCTGGTGCGGCACCGCCTTCCTCGTCTCCGAAGAAGCGAATCAGCCCGCTCTCCAGAAGCAGCGCATCCTCGCCGCCACCGACGAGGACACCCGCGTCACCCGCCTCTACTCCGGCAAGACGATGCGCAACATCACCAACCCGCTCATCGAGGCCTGGGAGGCCGCCGGCATCCAGGCCCTGCCGATGGGCCTCCAGGGCCTGCTCATCCAGGACCTCGTCTACTCCTGCCGCCAGGCCGGCCGCGAAGACCTCCTCATGAACGCCGCCGGTCAAATCTCCGGCATGCTCAACCGCATCCGCCCCGCCGCCGACATCCTCCACGACATGGTGGCCCAGGCCGCCCAGATCCTCGCGCGCGACCTCCCCGCCCGCGTCACCGCCGTCCCGGAGTCCTGACCGATGCCCGACCGCGCCCTCGACGGTATCCGCGTCGTCGAATTCGCCGATGAAACCGCGGCCTACTGCGGCCGCCTCCTCGCCGACCTCGGCGCCGAGGTCATCAAGGTCGAGCCGCCCGGCGGCGGCCGCCTCCGCCATGCCCGCCCCTTCGTGAAAGGCCACGAGGGCGACCCGAACGCCTCCCTCGCCTTCTGGGTCCACAACACTTCGAAGAAGTCCGTCGTGCTCGACCTCGAGACGGATGAAGGGCGCGCGCTCGCCCGGCGGCTCGCCCTCACCGCCGACATCGTCCTCGAGGACAACCCCGTCGGCTTCCTGGCCGAACGCGGCCTCGGCTACGAGACCCTCCGCGCGGAAAAGCCCACGATCGTCTATACCTCCGTCACCGGCTTCGGCCAGGACGGCCCCCACGCCGGCTGGGCGTACAGCGACATCGTCGGCCAGGCGATGGGCGGCATCATGACCCTCGCCGGCGAACCGGCCGACCCGCCGAACATGATCTACGGCCGCCAGGCCGACATCTCCGCGAGCATCCAGGCCGCCCAGGGCACGCTCATGGCCCTCCTCCATGCCGAGGCGACCGGCGAAGGCCAGCTCGTCGACGTCTCCGCCCAGGAAGCCCTCTCCATGGCCCAGGAAACCGCCATGCAGACGTGGGACTTCCAAAAGCGCAACCGCGTCCGCACCGGCGAGCTCGGCATGCTCCCCATCCCGCTCCCGGCGACGGGCGTCGCGAAGTGCACCGACGGCTACGTCTCGCTCTACATCCTCGCCCCCGCCGGCAAAGACCTCCCCGCCCTCGTCGACTGGATGCGCGAAAAAGGCCTCCAGGGCCCGCTCGACGACGAGCCCTACCGCACGATCGTCAACCAGCTCAACATGGCCTGGCTCACCCAGCTCATGTCCAACCCCGCGGCGGCGGCCGACGTCCTGCCCCACATCCCGGTCATCACGAAGACGATTCTCGACTTCTTCGCGACGATGAGCGCCCGCGAAGCCTACGAAGAAGGCCAGCAGCGCCAGCTCCTCATCGGGATCGTCTCGACCCCGAAAGACATCGCTGAGAACACCCAGCTCCGCGCCCGGGACTGGTTCGTCCGCATCGAATCCCCGCTCGGCGGCACCGTCGAATTCCCCGGCCCGCCCTACCGTCTCTCCGAAACCCCCGCCGTCATCGCCCGGCCGCCGCGGCTCGGCGAACACACCGACGCCATCCTCGCGCAGCTGCGCTAAGGAGCTCCCGATGCCGAAAAAACCCCTCGAAGGCCTCCGCGTCGCCGATTTCTCGTGGTACGGCGCCGGCCCCATCGCCGGCAACACCCTCTCCCAGTTCGGCGCCGAAGTCGTCCGCGTCGAGTCCGAAACCCGGCCCGACGGCCTCCGCCGGGTCCACCCGTTTGCCATGAACCCGGACGGCACCTTCAAGTCCGGTTACAACGTCTCGGGCTACTTCAACAACTTCAACACCGGCAAGCTCTCGCTCCAGCTCAACCTCAACGTCCCGAAAGGGCAGGAAGTCGCCTACCGGCTCATCGAGAAGTGCGACATCTTCCTGACCAACTTCACCCCGCGCGTCATCGACAAGTGGAACCTCCGCTATGAGCAGATCAGCGCGCGCAACCCCCGCATCATCGCCGCCTACGCGCCGATGCAGGGTCTCACCGGCCCCCACCGCGACTTCCTCGGCTTCGGCGCCGTCCTCACGCCCGTCACCGGCATCAGCCACATGAGCGGCTTCCCCAACCGCCCGCCGATTGGCGTCGGCACCAACTACCCCGACTACGTCATCAACCCCGGCCACACGGTCACCGCCATTCTCGCCGCCCTGCGCTACCGCAACCGCACCGGCAAGGGCCAGCTCATCGAACTCCCGCAGCTCGAATCGGTCGTCAACACCCTCGGCACCGCTGTGCTCGAATATCTCGTCAACGGCGAGAACCCCTCCCGCATGGGGAACCGCAGCCTCAACTACAGCCCCCACGGCGCCTTCCGCTGCGCCGATGACCCCGAATCCGTCGGCTCCGTCGACCGCTGGGTCGTCATCGCCTGCCGCGACGACCGCGAATGGGCGGCCGCTGCCGCAGCCCTCGGTCACCCCGAAGCCGCGACCGACCCGAAGTTCGCCACCTTCGACGCCCGCAAAGCCAACGAAGACGAACTCGAGGCGCTCATCGGCAGCTGGGTCCGCGACCGCAAAGCCGAAGACGTGGCCGCCGCGCTCCAGGCTGCGGGCGTCCCCGCCGGCGTCGTCCAGAACGCGCAGGACCTGCTCGAGCGCGACCCCCACATGCGCGCCCGCGGTTACTACCAGTACGTCGAGCACCCCGAAGCGGGCCGCGAAGCCCACGATGGCCCCGCCTTCCGCCTTAGCGCCACCCCCGGCTCCGTCCCCGGCCCCGCGCCGCTGCTCGGCGAGCACACCATGGACGTCTGCGAGCGCATCATCGGCCTCTCCATGGACGAGGTCGCCGACCTCCTCGCCGAGGGCGTCCTCGTCTAGGTTCGTTACCGCCGGTTGACATCGGAAAGGGCGCCCGTCGCGGCGCCCTTTACCGTCTGTGGTAGCATGCCCGCAGCACTCCACGGAGCGTCCTCGTGACCGGTCTCATCGTCCTCATCGTCGTCATCGTCGCGGTCCTCCTCCTCGTCCTCTGGGTCATCGGGCTGTACAACTCCCTCGCCCGCGCCCGCATCCGCGTCAAGGAGGCCTGGTCCGGCATCGACGTCCAGCTGAAGCGCCGCTCCAGCCTCATCCCCAACCTCGTCGAGACCGTCAAAGGCTACGCCGCCCACGAAAAAGAGACGCTGGAGAACGTCACCCGCGCCCGCGCGATGCTCGACCGTGCGCAGACGCCCGGCCAGGCGGCCCAGGCCGACAACATCCTCACCGGCGCCCTCCGCTCCCTCTTCGCCGTCGCTGAGGCCTACCCCGACCTCAAAGCCAACCAGAACTTCCTCGAACTCCAGCGCGAACTCACCGACACCGAAGACAAGATCGCCTACGCCCGCCAGTTCTATAACTCCAACGTCCGCGTCTACAACGAAAAGATCGCGACCGTCCCCAGCTCCATCATCGCCGGCATGTTCAACTTCGAGCCCGCCGAGTTCTACGAGGCCGAAGACGCCGCCCGCGAGGACGTCCGCGTCTCGTTCGTGAGCAACTGACGCAGCGCGTCCGCTTTCGCGGCTCGAACCTCCGCGCATGACCTCCGCCCCCGTCCCGGGCTCCGTCCTCATCTACGACCGCATCGCGGCCAACCGCCGCACGACGTGGATCCTGATGGTGGCTTTCGTCGCCATCACCACCGCGCTCGCCGGGCTCATCATCTACGCGCTCGGCCTGCCGATCGGCGCGCTCGGCATCGCCGGCATCGCCATCATCATCTACGCGGTCTTCAGCTATTTCGCCGCCTCCAGCGTCGTCCTCTCGATATCCGGCGCCCACGAGGTGACCAAAGAGCAGGAGTGGGAGTACGTCCGCCGGGTCGAAAACCTGGCCATCGGGGCCGGCCTGCCGATGCCCCGCACCTGGGTGCTCGAGGACAGCGCACCGAACGCCTTCGCGACCGGCCGCGACCCGCAGCACGCCCACATCGTCGTCACCCGCGGCCTCCTCCAGAAGCTCGAACCCATCGAGCTCGAAGCCGTCCTCGCCCACGAAATGTCCCACATCGGCAACTACGACATCCGGGTGATGACCATCGCCACCGTCCTCGTCGGCGTCGTCGTCCTGCTCAGCGACTTCTTCCTGCGCTGGACCTACTGGGGCGCCGGGGCCCGCCGCGGCAGCAGGGACAAGGGCGGCGGCGGGGCGGTGATCCTCGTCCTCCTCGCCATCATCGCGGCCATCCTCGCGCCGATCGTCGCCCAGGCGCTGAAATTCGCCATCAGCCGCCAGCGCGAATACCTCGCCGATGCCTCCGGCGCGCTCCTCTGCCGCCACCCGGAGGCGCTCGCCCGCGCCCTCGAAAAGATCGCGGCCGACCCCGAACCGCTCGAAGCCGCGAACAAGGCGACCGCCCACCTCTACATCTACAACCCGCTCCGCGAGCACCAGAGTTTCCTCAACAACCTCTTCAACACCCACCCGCCCATCGAAGAGCGCATCCGCCTCCTGCGGAGCATGTAGCCGTCCAAACCGGTCCGCTCGGCCCAGCGCGGCTGCACCCAATGGCCCGCGACGCGCCTCCCGGCCTGCTCGATACTCGCTTTGGAGCCTCGGCCGAACCCCGGCCGAACGCCCGGGAAGGAGGGATGAGCGATGAAGCGCAACACCCACCGCCTCCACGCCCTCTACGGAGTCTGGGTCGTGCAGAGATAGTCCCGGCCCCAGCCCATCGAAGGAGGTGACCCGGTGAAACATCGCATCCACGCCTGGCTCCGGAGGTGGCACCGTCCGATGTGAGGCCCGCTGCGGCGGGCCGCGCGCAGGCTCCCTTCCCCGGCCGGTTCGAACCCGGCGCTGACGCGCTCGTAGCCTCCGGTCGAGGCGCGCCCGAGCGGGGCCGGGTCGACAGGGAGCAGCACGATCGAAGCGAGGGCCCCGCTTCTGAGGGGCCCTCTTCGCGCCCGCAGAACCAACCGCCTGCCGGGGCGTACAATCCTCCACGGCGGCCCGGCCGCCCCACTCACCGCCCCGGAGGACAGCTCCCCCACATGGGACTCCGCACCCCCCAGCAGTACATCGACTCCCTCAAAGACGGCCGCACCGTCTACTACCGCGGCGAACGCGTCGCCGACGTCACGACCCACCCGGTCATCAAGAAGGCCGTTCACCATGCCTGCCTCGACTTCGAGATGGCCGAAAACCCCGAGTACCGCGAACTGGCCGTCGTCACCGGCGAAGACGGCCAGCCCTACTCCCGCTACTACAAGATCCCGGCCTCCACCGACGACCTCCTCCAGCGCTCCCGCCTCATCGAGACCGCGACCGCCCTCGGCAAGACGCTCGTCGTCCTCGTCAAAGAGATCGGCACCGACGCGCTCTTCGCGCTCCACCGCGTCGCCCGCCAGGTCGACCAGAAGTACGAGACCGACTATTACCGCCGCGTCGAGGCGTTCTACCGCCACTGCCGCGACAACGACCTCGCCGTCTCCGTCGCCCAGACCGACGTGAAGGGCGACCGCGGCCTCGGCCCGCGCGACCAGCCGCATCCCGACTACTACACCCGCATCGTCGAACGCCGGCCGGACGGCATCGTGGTGCGCGGCGCCAAGATGCACACCAGCTGCACGACGAACGTCAACGAGCTCATCGTCCTGCCGACGCGCGCCATGGCCGAGGCCGACGCCGACTACGCCGTCGCCTTCGCCATCCCGGTCGATACCCCCGGCCTCAAGCTCGTCGCCAGCCCCTACGGCGGCAGCCCGAAGAACGAGTTCGACGCCCCGCTCTCGGCCGACCGAAAGATGATGGAGACCATCACCATCTTCGACGACGTCTTCGTCCCCTGGGAGCGTGTCTTCCTCGCGGGCGAATACGACTTCGCCGGCCCGCTCGCGCTCGGCTTCGTCGAATACCACCGCTTCACCGCGGTCTCCTACAAGCTCCCGCTCGTCGATGCCCTCGTCGGCTCGGCCCTTCTCATGGCCGACCTCAACGGCATCGCCCGGGCCGCCCACGTTCGCGACAAGCTCATCCGCCTCATCAGCTACGCCGAAACCCTCCGCGCCCTCACCGAAATGGCGGCCCTCCGCGGCCGCGGCGACGAGCACGGCATCTTCGCGCCTGACCCGCTGACGACCAACATGGCGAAGTACCACTTCGCCCACGGCTACCACGAGGCGCTCCAGCACGTCCAGGACATCGCCGGCGGCATGCTCGTCACCGGCCCCGGCGCCGAGGACTTCGCCAATCCCGAAACCGGCGACCTGCTCCGCAAGTACCTCGGCGGCCGCGCCGGCGTCGACGGCGAAGTCCGCACCCGCGCCATGAACATGGTCAGCGACCTCACCACCGGCGACTTTGGCGGCTACCACGCCGTCCTCGCCATCCACGCCGAGGGCTCCCTCGAAGCCGAGAAGCTCATGATCAGCCGCGCCTACGACGGGCGCCGGGCCCTCGAATACGCCAGGAAGCTCGCCGGCATCGCCTGACCGCCGGCCCGCACTGAAGGAGGTTCCGCGTGTCCAGCAAGTCCGAAGCCCTCGCCGCCCTCGATGACGGCTACCGCCGGTTCCGCGCCGGCATCGCCGACCTTGACGACGCCGCGTACGCCGAGACGTGGCTCGGCACGTGGAACCTCGCGCAGCTCCTCGCCCATATGGCCGGCTGGTACCGCGAAATGACCGACGCCCTCGAGCGGGTCGCGCGCGGCGAGCGCCCCACGCCGCCCGGCGTCGACTACTCCGACCCCGAGCCGTGGAATCAGCGCTTCGCCGCTGCCGCCCTTCCCGTCCGCGCTGCGCTCGACGATTGGGACGCGGCCTATGCGGCCTACCGGGCGGCGGCTGAGGCGCTCCCCGAGGATCGCTACGGCATCGACCCGGAGTCCGGCCGCCCGCGCATCGGCAACCGGCTCCTGCAGGGCGCCGGCATCGGCCACTTCGAGGAGCACCAGCCCGAGCTCGACGCCTGGCTCGCCGCGCGCCGCCGGTGAGCCCCGAGGAACGGCTCGCCACCCTCGGCCTCGAACTGCCGCCGCCGTTCGCGCCGCCCGCCAGCTTCGTCCCGGCCGTGCGCACCGGCAGCCTCGTCTTCCTCTCCGGTCACGGCCCGACGGGGAACGACGGCCAGCCCCTGCTCCGCGGCCGCCTCGGCGACGGCCTCACCGTCGAGGACGGCTACCGCGCCGCGCGGCTCACCGCCCTCGCCCTCCTCGGCTCGCTCAAAGGCGAAATCGGCAGCCTCGACCGCGTCGCCCGGGTCGTGAAGCTCCTCGGGATGGTCCGCTGCACTCCCGATTTCGGCCAGCAGCCCGCCGTCATCAACGGCGCCTCCGACCTCCTCATCGAGCTCTTCGGCGAACGCGGCCGGCACGCCCGCTCAGCCGTCGGCATGCACGACCTCCCCTTCGGGATCCCCGTCGAAATCGAAATGGTCGTCGAACTGCGCGACTGACATAATCGCACCAGCCACCGGAGGTCGGCGCCGCTGGAACTCCCGCTCTTCCCGCTCCGCACCGTGCTCTTTCCCGGGATGCGCCTGCCCCTGCGCATCTTCGAGGAGCGGTATCGCGTCATGATCCGCGAGCTGCTGGAGAACGGCGGCGAGTTCGGCGTCGTCCTCATCCGCGAAGGCCCGGAGGTCGGCCCCGGCGCTATCCCCTACGACGTCGGCACCGCCGCCCGCCTTGAATCCTGCGAAGAAACCGATGGCGGCCGCTACCTCGTCACCGTCCGCGGGACGTGGCGCTTCCGCATCGACCGCCTCCTGCCCCCGCGTCCGTACCCGTTCGGCGAAGTCACCCCGCTCGATGATGCCGACGGACCCATGACGCCGCGCCTCAAGGCCGCGCTCGAAACCGTCCGCGCCACCTTCCCGCTCTACTTCCGCCTCGTCCTCTCGCTCACCGACCAGTGGGCGCGCGGCCTCGACCTCCCCCAGCGGCCGCACCGCCTCGTCGATTTCCTCGGCGAGTGGCTGCAGGTCGGCGAAGACGTCAAACAGCGGCTGCTCGAAATCGAACCCGCCGAAGACCGCGTCGCCTACCTCGCCGAGGTGCTCGACGACCTCATCCTCCGCACGAAGGACGCCGTCATCGAACACCGGCGGAAGAAATACGGCGCGCTCGGCATCGCCAACTAACGACCTGCCGGTTCAGGCCAGCTCCAGCATCCGCTCCAGCGCCACCAGCGACCATTTCCGGGTTTCGGGGTCGACGCGCACCTCGTTCACCACCTGCCCCTGCACGAGCGCCTCGAGCGTCCATGCCACGTAGGCCGGGTGAATCCGGTACATCGTGCTGCACGGGCACACCACCGGGTCGAGGCAGAAGACCGTCTTGTCCGGGTTCTGTTTCGCCAGCCGGTTCACGAGGTTGATCTCGGTGCCCACCGCCCACGTCGAGCCCGCCGGCGCTTCCCGGATGGTCTTCGCAATCTTCTCCGTCGAACCGTACTCGTCGGCGGCCTGCACGACCTCCCAGCGGCACTCCGGGTGAACGATGACGTTGACGCCCGGGTATTCCCGCCGCGCCTTCTCGATCTGTTCGACGGTGAATCGCTGGTGAGTGCTGCAGTGCCCCTGCCAGAGGATGATTTTCGCCTTCCGCAGCTGCTCGGGCGTCGTGCCGCCCATCGGCAGCCGCCAGTTCCAGAGCACCATCTCGTCCAGCGGGATGCCCATGGCGTACCCGGTATTCCGTCCGAGGTGCTGGTCCGGGAAAAACAGCACTTTCTCACCGCGCTCGAAGGCCCAGCGCAGCGCCCGGTCGGCATTGCTCGACGTGCAGACCAGCCCGCCCCGCTCCCCGGTGAAGGCTTTCAGGCTCGCCGCGCTGTTCATGTAGGTCACCGGGATGACCCGGGCATCCGCCCCGAGCACCTCGTGAATCTCGTCCCATGCCGCATACACGTCGTCCGGGTCCGCCATATCCGCCATCGAACAGCCGGCCGCCATGTTCGGGAGGATGACCCGGACCTGCTCCGGGGTCAGGATGTCCGCCGACTCCGCCATGAAGTGCACCCCGCAGAAGAGCACGTACTCGATGCCCTCCTGCTCCGCGGCGTGCCGCGCCAGCTTGAAACTGTCGCCCGTGAAATCCGCGTACTTGATGACCTCATCCCGCTGGTAGTGGTGCCCGAGGATGACCAGCTTCGAGCCGAGCCTCGCCCTCGCCGCTGCGATCCGGTGGTCCAGCTCATCCGGCCCCATCTGCAGATACGCCCGCGGGATGTCCTGCTGCCAGCTGACGAAGGCCGGCTCCTGCGCCAGCGGCACCGGCGTCAGCGCGTCGGCCGGGCAGGTGTCCGGGTCCGAATACATCACCAGCAGTTCGGCGTAGCTCTTGCCCGCCGGGGCCAGCGTGGCAGCCATCGCATCCCTCCAAACTTAGTGTCATTCCTACACTAAGCTTCGCTTCCACTGTGCCCAATCGATGCCTTCGTGTCAACCTGACACGAAGCCCTGTACCGGCGGTCGCGGCCGGTTCCCCATGGGCTCCCGCCGGCGACCCCGGGAGTTCCCCGATCCCTGCATCGCGAATCTCCGGCGAAGATCAAGACGGAGCGAGGAAACTCTCGGGAGAACTCAGTGTCGTTGTGGAGGAACCAATCCATCGTTATCAAACTCGTCGCGACCGCAGTGGGCGCGCTAGCCCTCATGTCGGTCGCTATCATCGCCGGGGTCGGGCGTGTGATTTCCAACGAAACAGGCGAAACCACCCGGACCATCCTGTCTGGCCAGGCTGAACTCGCGGTTCGCGAAGCGCTCGCCGAAATCGAACGCGAGACGTCACGCGCATCCGCGCTCGGCTTTGCCGGCCAATTCACGTCGCTCGCCGCAGACGCCAACCGCACCGTCGCAGCGGAGTCCGAAATCAAGGAGCTCGACGACCAGTGGATCGCATGGCAGAAGGGCGGCGCCGGCGGCCGTGCCGAGCAGGTCTACCAGTCGCTCACGCAGAACGCCGCCGCCCGCGCCATCAAAGAGTTCCAGGCCCGGTTTCCGCAGCATATCGAGATGTTCGCAACCGACCGCTACGGGCGGAACATCGCGCAGGTTACCCCTACGTCCGACTACTACCAGGCCGACGAAGGGTGGTGGAAGGCTGCTTACGCGGACGGCAAAGGCGCCGTGGTCGTCCAGCCGGTCTCCTACGACGAAAGCACTGGCAAATGGGGCATGAACGTCGCAGCGCCGATCGTCGACGGGAACCAGGTCGTCGGCGTCCTCCGCAGCACCATCGATGTCACCGCCGTCTTCGAGAAGCTCGCCGCGTTCACTTTCGGCGATACCGGCAGCGTCGTCCTCCTGGACGCCGAGGGCAAGGTGATCTTCCATCCCGACAGTGAACGTTTCGGTGAGCCGCTCGCCGAGAGCCTCACCGGGGCGGCGGCCGGGCGGCAGCCGCTCGAAGGCACCTACGCCGAACCCGGCGGCTCCGACTGGCGGTTCTTCGCCCGGCCGGCGCCCGGCCCGCTCGGCGAGCAGCTGGGGTGGACGATCGTCGCCCGCGAGTCACCCTCGGAGGCCGACGCCGCCACCACCGTCGCCATCCGGAGCGCGGCCATCATCATCGTCGTCGCTGCGGTCGTCGCCGCCGCCCTCACTGGGGCTGTCGCATGGAGCATCGGCCGCCGCGCCCGGCGCATCGCCAACGCCGCCCGCGTCGCTGCGACCGGAAACCTCGCTTCAGCGGCCATCGATGACACCAGCAGCGACGAAATCGGCGACAGTCGCCGCCGCCTTCCGGGACATGCAGCACTACTTCGCCGAGATGGCCGCCGCCGCCGAGCGGTTCGCTGCCGGCGACCTTTCGGCCGACGTCCAGCCCCGGAGCGCCGATGACCAGCTCGGCAACGCGCTCGCCCGTATGTTTCGCGAAATCCGGCGCGTCGTCGCCTCTGTGAAAGCGCAGGGACGCACCATCCTCGAAGCTGCCGACTCCCTCCAGGAGGCGTCCGGGCAGCTCGCTGCCGCGACCGGCCAGATTTCGACGGCCATGGAAGATGTCACCCGCTCCGCCGTCGCGCTCTCCGGGCTCAGCCAGGACTCCGCTGGTGAAGTCCAGCGCCTGGCCGAAGTCTCCGGCGAGGTCGCGGCGGTGGCCACCGAATCCCTTCGCGCGGTCGAACTCTCCCGCGCTGAGGCGTCCCGCATCGGCCAGCGCATCGAACAGGTCGCGGCCGTCTCCCGCGACGTAGCTGCCGCCGCTGAGGCCTCGCGCGGCGCTGCCGACCAGGGCAAGCAGGCGGTCGCCCAGGCGGTCGCCTCCATGGAGGCCATCGCGGCGGCCGTCGAGCGCGCTTCCCGCACCGTCGACCAGCTCGGCGAGTACGGCCAGCAAATCGGCGATATCGTCCGCACCATCGACGAAATCGCCGCCCAGACCAACCTCCTCGCCCTCAACGCGGCGATCGAAGCCGCCCGTGCCGGCGAGCAAGGCCGCGGATTCGCCGTCGTCGCCGAAAACGTCCGCTCCCTCGCCGAACGCTCCAGCGCCTCCACGAAGGAGATCGCCGACCTCATCGCTCGCGTCCAGGCCGGCACCGAGGAGGCAGTCCGCGCTATGGCGGCCGGCGTCGAGGACGTCGAGCGAGGCCGGGCCATCACCGCCGAGGCCGGCCGCTCGCTCGAAGCGATCATCGCCAGCGTGCAGGACGCAGCGACCAGCATGCAGGCCATCGCCCGCGACGTGCAGGACCTCGCCTCCGGCGCCCGCCGCATCGTCGAGGCATCCGAGGCGATCGCGGAGCGCACCTCCCGCACCGTGGAGGGCGCGGAAAGCCTCGGAAGCGGCGCCGCCCGCGTGAGCGACGCCATCATGCAGGTCTCGGCGACGAGCGAACAGACCTCAGCTTCCGCCGAGGAGGTGTCCGCCTCTACCCAGCAGCTCGCTGCCCAGAGCGGCGACCTCGCCGACACCGCCGCGCGGATGCGCCGCCTCGCGGACGAACTCACGGCCTCGGTAGCGCACTTCCGCGAAGCGCGCGCCTGAACTGCCTGAAGGCCGCGCCCCTCCCAACACGACGGGCCCTGCTCGCATGAGCAGGGCCCGTCCCGTTCGTGGCTTCGGTCCGCCCTCCGCTCAGCCCTTCCGCCGCTGCTGAGCCCGCGTCCACCGCCGGCTCAGGATCCACCGCGTGCTCAGCCGCGAAAACCCGGCCCCGAGCAGCACCGCCCACACCACGCTCGCGAACAGGAACGCCCCGCTGTTCACCGACGCCAGCAGGCCCATGTACAGCCCGAGGAATCCCCCGAGCGCGAACGCGAAGTACACCGGGAACGTCCGCCACTTCCATTCCGGCAGCGGGATCGGCTTCGGCACGGCTGCTGCCGGCGCCGCGCTGCCTCCCGTCGTCCCCGACCCGGCCGGCCGCCGCCGCCGGCGCGATGCCGCGCTCATGAGGGCACCCCGTAGCGCAGCCGAAACGCCATATCGCACCGCCGGCACAGGGGCACTACGTCCCGGCCGAGCAGCTCCCGCATGCCAATCACGTGCACTCCGCACTCCTTCCCGGTTTCGCCCTTCCGGGCATCGGGGAAATGAAACAGCTGGCCGCAATCCGCGCATACCAGCGCGCTCGCCGGCCCGATGGGCAGTTTACACTCGCAGCAGACCTGCGCCCTCATCCACGCCGCGCGACGCCCCCGGGCAGGTCGCCCCGCCGGAAGAGCAGGACCCCGCCGGCCGTCCGCCGGTGGCGAACCTGGCCAGCCTCCGCGAGCGCCTCGAGCGCCGCCGGCGTCATCTGCGCCGCCGCCGCCGCCTCCAGCAGGTCGAGCACGTCATCGAGCGTGCCCGGCTCAGCCGGCGGCGCGAGGCACACGTTGCACGCGAACTCCAGCGCGAGGTGCTCTTCGTTGATCCATACCTGCCCGCAATCCGTCCCGGGCAGGTCCGCCCGCGAATTCAGGTGGTACAGGTTCCCGCACCAGTTGCACCACGCCTCCATGTGCGCCTCCACGGTCCCGGCGCACACATGGCAAACCTTGACGTCCACGTCCTGCATGCCATCCCCGAGCATACGGCACGGCTTGACTCCCCGTGAACCCGCTCCCTATGATCATAGCGCTTTAGCATTTCCTGCCCGCCGGGCAGGTCGCCCGGCGCTGCGGCCCGGGCCGGAGGGTACGTGGGAGAACCCGCACGAGGAGACCGCGCCGAGCTGCTCGCCCGCCTCCGGGTTCGTGCGCTTCGCCCCGACCTCCTCGAACAGGCCCTCACGCACTCCTCCTACCTCAACGAAAACCCCGCGGCCGGCGCCTCCAACGAGCGCCTCGAGTTCCTCGGCGACGCCATCCTCGGCCTCGTCGTCGCCCGTCTCCTTTACGAGAGCTGCCCCGGGGCCGGCGAAGGCGACCTCACCCGCATCCGCGCCGAAATCGTCCGCGGGAGCACCCTTGCGCGCGCGGCCGCGCGCATCGAACTCGGCCGCTTCCTCATCCTCGGGCGCGGCGAAGAGGCAGCCGGCGGCCGCACCCGCGACCGCAACCTCGCCGGCGCCCTCGAAGCCCTCATCGGCGCCGTCTACCTCGATGCCGGCTTTCGCGCCGCCGCCGCGCTCATCCGCCGCCTCCTCCGCGATGAGATCGACCGCGCCATCCGCGAAGGCGCCCGACCCGATGCGAAGAGCTCCCTCCAGCACCTCGCCCAGGCCCGCTGGCACGAAGCGCCCGAATATGTGACGGTTGAGGATACGGCGGATGCGCCCCACCGCCGCTTCGTCGTCGAAGTCAAAATCGCGGGCCAGCCCCGCGGCCGCGGCGAAGGCCGCAGCAAGCGCGAAGCCCAGCAGCGCGCCGCCGAAGTCGCGCTCGAAGGGCTCCGCCGGGAGGAGGGCGCAGCGTGTATCTGAAGCGGCTCGCCATCCACGGCTTCAAGAGTTTCGCGAACACGCACTACCTTCGAGTTCGGCCCCGGCATCACCGCCATCGTCGGCCCCAACGGCTCCGGCAAGAGCAACGTCGCCGATGCCATCCGCTGGGTCCTCGGCGAGCAGAGCGCGCGCCTCCTGCGCACGCAAAAGCAGGAAGACGTCATCTTCGCCGGCACCGGCAACCGCGCCGCCGTCGGCATGGCCGAAGTCGCGCTCACGCTCGACAACGCGGAACGCTGGCTCCCCCTCGACTTCGCCGAGGTCGAAATCGCCCGCCGGCTCTACCGCAACGGCGAAAGCGAATACCTCCTCAACGGCTCCCGCGTCCGCCTGCGCGACATCATCGACCTCCTCATGAAGGGCGACGTCGGCCAGAACTCCTACTCCATCATGGGCCAGGGCCTCGTCGATGAAGTCCTCTCCATGTCGCCCGACGAGCGCCGCGCCTTCCTCGACGAAGCTGCCGACGTCAAGCGCTTCCGCCTCCGCATCAAAGAAGCGCAGGACCGCCTCGCAGCCACGAGCGACAACATCGAGCGCGTGGCGCTCATCATCCAGGAGATCGAACCCCGCCTCAGCCAGCTCAGCCGGCAGGCCGAGCGCGCCGCCGAATACCGCCGGCTCACCGCCGAACTGGCGTCCCTCCTCCGCCTCTACTACGGCCACCTCTGGGCAGAGGCCCAGAACCAGGTCGTCCGTGTCCGCGCCGCGCTCGACCAGCGCATCGCCGAGAACGATGCCGCCGCCCGCCGCGTCCAGCAGCTCCGGGAGCAGCTCCGCACGCTCTCGGAGGAGATCCGGAAGCGCCGCGACGCCATCGCCCGGCGCGATACCCGCAGCACCGAAATCGAACAGCGCATCGCCGCGACCGAGCAGGCCATCGCCCTCGACCGCGAGCGCCGCTCGATGGTCGCCGTCCGCCGCGAAGAACTCCAGCGCGAGCTCGAGGCGCTCGAAGCCGAACGGCTCTCCCTCGCCGCCACCGACGTCGACGAAGGCCGCCGCAACCTCGAAATCACCGGTCAGGCCGAGGCCATCCGCGCCGAGATGGACCGCTGCCGCGCCGAACTCGATGCCGCCGAGCGCGAATACTCCCGCGTCCGTAGCCGCGTCCAGGAGCTCCGCGACGGCGCCGACGGCGACGACCGCCGCGCTGCCTCCTTCCGGGCCGACATCGAAAGCGCCGAGCGCCGTGTCGCCGACCTCGACCGCGAGATGGAGCAGCTCATCGCACGGCGCAAAGCGATCATCGTCGAGCTGCTCGGCAGCCGGCGCCGCATCGCCGAGGCCCGCCTCGCCGTCGAAGAGGGCGAGGACCGGCTCGTCGAAGCCCGCCGTGAAGCGGACGCCGCCCGCGAACAGCTCCAGCGCATCCAGGACGAAGTCCGCGAGTACGAAGCCGCCGGCAACCAGGAGCTCCGGGAGCTGGACCACCTCGAGGGCCGCCTCGATGCCCTGCGGCGCGTCCAGGCCGAGCACGACGGCGTCGCCGCCGGCACGCGGCAGGTGCTCATCATGGGCCAGGCGCTCATCGAAGAATTCGAGCCCGGCTCCCTCGGCGAGCCGCCCGAACTGCCCGGCGTGGTCGGGCTCCTCTCCCGCCAGCTGCGCGTGCCGCCCGGCCTCGAAACCGCCATCAACGCCGCCCTCGAGCACCGCCTCCATGCCGTCATCGTCGAGAACGAGCAGGTCGCCCTCGAGGCCATCGCCATCCTCCAGCGCCGGCGGCAGGGCCGCGCGCAGTTCCTCCCCCTCGACGCCGTCCGCCACGTCTACCCGCTCAACCTCCAGAAGGAGCGCGGCGTCGTCGGCGTCGCCGCAAAGCTCGTCCGCTGCGAGCAGCGGGTCCGCCCGCTCGTCGATACGCTCCTCGGCCGCGTCATCGTCGTCGAAGACGTGCAAACCGCCCTCCGCATGATCCGCCGCGCCCTCGGCTCCGTCGTCACCCTCGACGGCGTCTACATCGAGCCCACCGGCGTCATCGCGGGCGGTTCGACCGGCGCCGACGAAGGCGAATTCATCCGCCAGCGCGAACTCGAAGAGCTCCCCGCCCGCATCGAAGAGCTGCGCAAGCGGGCCGAGGTCGCAGCCGAGCGCATCGCCCAGGCGCGGCTCGCCATCGAGCAGGTCGCGAAGCGCTCCCACGAGGCCGAGGCGAACTACGAGATGCTCCGCCGCGCCCTCGAGGCTGCAAGACAGGACCTCGAGCGCGAACGCGAGCGCCGTCACCGCATCCGCCGCGACGCCGACGCCCTCCGCTCCAAGCGCGCCGACATCCAGCGCGAGCGCGCGGGGCGTCTCCAGCAGGCCGAGCAGGCCCGGCTCGCGCTCGAAACCCTCGAGCAGCGCGCGGCCCAGCGCCGCCAGGAGCTCGCCGCGCTCGAGGAGGAGCTCGCCCTCGCCACTGCCCGCCGCGAGGCCGCGCTCGCCTCGGTGTCCGAAGTCTCCGGCCGCCTCGCCGCAGCCGAAGGCGAGCGCCGCACCCTCATCGCCATGCGCGAGCAGCACGAGAAGGCGCTCGAGCGGCTCGACAGCCAGATCCAGGCCCGGAAGCTCCAGGCGCGCAACCTCGAGCTCGAAGCCGGCGTCATCGATGAGCGGCTCGAGCGCCTCGCTCGCGAGCTCGAGGCCATCCGCGCCGAGCAGGCCCGCTTCGCCGAAGACGCCGCGCCCGACCGCGACGAACTCCACCGCCTCGAAAACCACGAGCGCGCCATCCAGGAGGAGTTCGCCGCCGCGCAGGACCAGCTTCTCCTCATCGACCGGAAACGGCTCGACCTCGAGAACGAACTCGCCCGCGCCCACGAACGCCTCGAAAGCCTCCGCCACGAGATGGAGCGCGAAGGCCTCGTGCCGACCGACGCCGGCGACATCGTCAGCCTCGACGAACTGGACCTCGTCGAGCCGCTCCCCCAGCCGGAGGCCCCGCGCATCCAGGGCGGAGCCGCCATCGACGTCGAGGCCACCCGGCAGCGCATCGAAGAGATTCGCCGGCAGATTCGCCGCCTCGGCGCCATCAACGAAGAGGCGCCGGGGGACTACCACGAGCTGAAGGAGCGCCACGAGTTCCTCACCACGCAGCTCGCGGATCTCACCGACGCCGCCGACCAGCTCCGCACCGCCATCGCCGAGCTGAATGAGGAGATTCGCACCCGCTTCACCGTCACGTTCGACACGGTGAACAGGGCCTTCGGCGACTACTTCCAGGCGTTCTTCGGCGGCGGGCAGGCGAGCCTCGCTCTCACCGACCCCGACCGGCCCGCGGAGGCTGGCATCGAGATCGAAGCCCAGCCCCCGGGCAAGCGCATCAAAAGCCTCTCGCTCCTCTCCGGCGGCGAACGCTCCCTCACCGCCGTCGCCCTCCTGTTCGCCCTGCTGACTGCCAACCCGGCCCCCTTCTGCGTGCTCGACGAAGTGGACGCGGCCCTCGACGAAGCCAACGTCGGCCGCTTCACCTCTGCCCTCCGGAAGCTCAGCGAACGGACCCAGTTCATCGTCGTCACGCACAACCGGCGCACCATCGAAGTCGCCGACGCCATCTACGGCGTCTCGATGGGCCGCGACGGCGTCTCCAAGGTCCTCAGCCTCCGCCTCGCCGACCTGCCCCAGTCGTGACCCTGTCCCCTAACCGCCGCCCGGCTACCATCGCTCCCAGCCCCTCGCGAGGAGTGCCCCATTGAGGTTCTGGCGCCGCAAGCCTGCTGAACCCCAGCTGCCCGGCGAAGCCGCCGCCCCGCCGCCGGAAGAGCCGACGCCCGAAGAACGCGCCGAGCTCCACGAGCAGACCGGCCGCGCCGTCGAACGCACTCGCCGCGGCTTCTTCGGCCGCCTCGGCGCCCTCTTCGAACGCGCCGATTTCGACGACACCCTCTGGGACGAGCTCGAGGAAATCCTCATCGGCGCCGACACCGGCCTCGAAACGGCCTCCACCGTCCTCGACCGCGTGCGCCAGCGGGTGAAGAAGGAGGGCGTGAAACAGTCCGCCCGCGTCCGCGAACTCCTCCGCGAAGAACTCATCGCCATCCTGCGCGAACCCGGCGAAACGCCCCCCGCATGGGTCCGCGGCGACATCGCGCCGCCCCTTGTCATCCTCGTCGTCGGCGTCAACGGGGCCGGCAAGACGACGACCATCGCGAAGATGGCCCACGCCTTCAAGCGCGACGGGGCGACCGTCATCCTCGGCGCGGCCGATACCTTCCGCGCAGCCGCCACCGACCAGCTCAAGGTCTGGGGCGAGCGCGTCGGCGTCCGCGTCGTCGCCCACCAGCCGGGTGCCGACCCGGGGGCCGTCGCGTTCGATACTCTCGCCGCCGCTGAATCGTCGAAAGCGGATATCGTCATCATCGACACCGCCGGCCGCCTCCACACCAAGTCCAACCTCATGCAGGAGCTGAAGAAGGTCGACCGCGTCATCAAACGCAAAGACCCGTCCGCGCCGCATGAGACGCTCCTCGTCCTCGACGCCACGACCGGCCAGAACGGGCTCCTCCAGGCCCGCACCTTCACGGACGCGGTCGGCGTGACCGGCATCGTCCTCGCGAAGCTCGACGGCACCGCGAAGGGCGGCATCGCCTTCGCCATCGCGCACGAACTCGGCCTGCCGGTCCGCTTCATCGGCACGGGCGAACGGATGGACGACCTCGCCCCCTTCGACCCGGTCGAGTTCGTCGACTCGCTCCTCGCCTGAGCCGCCATGGAGGCCGTGCTCGCCGCCTGGCTCGCCGCGATGCTGCTGGGCGCGATCGGCCTCCCGTTCGCCGTCGCCATCTTCCGGCGCTTCCCGGATGCCGGTGCCGGGTTCGCCGTGCCGCTCGGCCTCCTGGCCGTCTCCCTCCCGTTGTTCCTCCTCCGCACGGCTGCAGTCCTGCCGCCCGGCCGCGGCAGCTACCTCCTTGCCGCCGCCCTCGCTGCCGCGGTGGCCGCACAGGTCGCCGGCCGGCTCCGCCTGCAGCGGCGCGAACTCACCCGCATCGCCGCCGGCGCAGCTATCGCGGCCAGCATCTTCACCGGCGCCTTCCTCGCGTCCACCGCCTTCCGCTCCTACAACGCCGAGATCGTCGGCACCGAGCAGCCCATGGACCTGCTCTTTCTCAATGCCACCATGGTCTCGCCCGACTACCCGCCCCGCGACCCGTGGCTCGCCGGCGAACCCGTCAGCTACTACTACTTCGGCTACCTGCAGGTCGGCGTCCTCGCCTCGATCGCCGGCATCCCCGCCTCGAGCGGGTACAACCTCGGTCTCGCCGCGACCTTCGCCGCGACCGCGTGCGGGCTCGTTTCGCTCACGTGGGCGCTCGCCCGCTGGGCCCTCCTCCGCAGGTCGCGCCGGTTCGCCGCCGCAGCACCCGCCGTCGCCCTCGCGCTCGTCCTCTTCGTCGGCTCGCTGTCCGCCGTCTTCGAATGGGCTGCCGCGCACGAACGCTACAGCGAGCCGCTCTACCGCGCCTTCGGCGTCGAGAACCTGCTCCCGTGCGAACCCGGCCAGTCCGCTGACTGCTACGCCGGCCTGCCCGGCCAGCGCACCTCCGCGTGGTATCCCACCGAGTACTGGTTCTGGTGGCGCGGCTCCCGCGTCATCCCCGGCACGATCACCGAGTTCCCGTTCTTCAGCTTCCTCCTCGGCGACCTCCACCCGCACGTCATGGCCCTGCCCCTCATGACGCTGGCAGCGGCCTTCGCCGCCGCGCTCTGGCGCGCCCGGGGCAGCCTCGATTGGCGCGCTGCAGCCCGGTGGCCCTCGCGCCCCGCGGCAGCGGCCGTCATCTTCGGCGGCCTCGCGTTCCAGAACACGTGGGACGTGGTGACCTTCTCCGCACTCCTCGGCCTGGCCGTTATCGCCCGAAACGCGCGGGAGCAGCCGCTCGCCCGGGCCATGGCGGCGGCGGCCGGCTGGCTCGCCCCCCGCTGGGCTCCTCGCGCTCGCGCTCTATGCCCCGTGGTGGCTGACCTTCAGCTCCCAGGCGAGCGGTCTCTACGCCTACACCGGCGAAGGCACGCGGCCGGCCCACGCATTCCTCCAGTTCGGCGTCCCGCTGACCTTCGCCGGCCTCGGCCTCCTCGCCTTCGCGCCCGGGTTCCGGCGCCTGGGGCCGCCCGCCGCCGTGGCCGGCTGGGCTGCGGTGCTCCCCTTCATCGGCTGGGTTGGTCTCGCCGCTCTCCGCGGCGACCTCCCCGCTGCCGCGGAGAACCGGGGCACCGCCGGCTGGGTCATGCTCGCCGTGTACGGCGGCCTCACCTGGGCGCTCGCCGCGCTGGCGCTGGCGCTCGCCGCCCGGCGGAGCGGCGCAGCTCCGGCCGCTGCGTTCGGGGCCGCCGGTGTGCTCCTGCTCTACGGCGCCGAACTCTTCCTCGTCCGCGACGTCTTCTTCGGGTCCGTCCCCCGCCTGAATACGGTCTTCAAGCTCAGTTACCAGGCGTGGCTGCTCCTCGGCATCTCCGGGTCGGTCGCTGCCGCCGGCCTTCTCGCGACGTCGTTGCGCGGCGCCGCGGGCGCGAGCGCGCCCCGCCGCATCGCCGCCCGCGCGGCGGTCCCCGCGGCGGCCATCCTCCTCGCCGGCGGCCTCGTCTACCCGCTCCTCGCTGCCTTCAACCGCACCGAAGGCTTCAGCCGCCCGACCGCCATCGACGGCCTCGCCTGGCTGCAATCGGCCGACCCGGGTGAATACTCCCTCGTCCGGTGGGTCGAGGACAACGTCCCGCCCGGCGCAGTCCTCATCGAAGCCACCGGCCGCCGCTGGGTCGTCGAGGCCGACGGCAGCCGCCGCATGGTCGATGCCGGCGTCGACTACACCGATGCCGGTCGCGTCGCCTCCCGCACCGGCCGCCAGGTCCCCATCGGCTGGTACTTCCACGAAATCCAGTGGCGTGGCGATTCGCCGGCGAACCGCGAGCGCTTCCTCGCCCGCCAGGACGCCGTCGACCAGGCGTACCTCGCCTCGAATCCGGACGCCGTCCTCGCCGCGATGCGGGAGTACGGCGCCGACTACCTCGTCGTCGGCAGCGTCGAACTCTCCCGCTACCCCGGCCCGCTCCCCGACTACGATGCCTTCCTCGACCGGGTCTTCGAATCCGGCCGTTACCGTATCTACCGCCTGCCGCACTATGAACCGGTCAGCCCGCCATGACGACTAGCGCCACCTCCACCGCAGCGGGCCCCCGGGGCATCACCGTCGCGGCAGCCGCGTGGACTGCCGCTGCCGCCGTTTACGCCGCCATGCGGCTCCTCGCGTTCGTGAAGCTGCCGGTCGGCGGCCTCGAACTCTGGTCGCTCTCTGGCGCATGGCAGGCGCGCGCCGGCATCGACGACGCCCGCTACGTGCCGACGCTCTTCCAGGCCCTCTCCGCGCTCCTGCTCCGCCTCGACGATAGCGAGACGCTGCCGCGGCTCGCCGCGCTCGCAGCGTCGCTGACCGTGCCCGCCTCGCTGTTCCTGCTCCGCCGGCGCATCGGCGAACCCGCCGCCATCGCGACGCTGCTCGTCCTCGCGTTCGACCCGCTGCAGATCGCCTTCGGCCCGGCGGCAACGGCCGCAGCCTTCGACGTTCCCCTCATGGCGGGCATCCTCGCTGCGCTCGCGGTGCTCGGCCCCCGGCCGCCCGTCATTACCGTCGCCGCGTTCCTCTTCGCCGCCGCCGGGCCGCTCCCCCTCGCGCTGCTGCTGGCGGCAGCACTCACGCACCCCCGCGCGGACTGGCGCAAGCCCGCAGCCGGCTTCGCCGCCGCCGGCGCCGCGCTCGGCGTCCTCGCAGCCAGCTTCGGCTTCGGGGCTGGCTGGCAGGGCATCACGGTGCCGCCCTTCGACCTTGTCGCCGCGGGCTTCGATGCTGGCTGGTCGACCGAGACGACGCGCCGCCTGGTCGCGCTCTACGCCTGGGGGCCGGCCGTCGTCGCCGGCGGCTACCTCGCCATCCGCGCCGCCCGCGGCCGGGCCGCGCTGCTCGGCGACGGGCTCGACCGGTTGTTCGCCGCCTGGTTCGGCGTCAGCCTCGCCTGGTGTTTCGCCGCCGGGGGCAGCCGCGACCCCCTCGCCGTGCTGTCGCTCACGGCGAGCGCCGCGCCGCTCGCGGGCCGCGCCCTCGCGTGGCTCGTCGACTCGCTGGGCAGCGCCGACTGGCGCCGTGCCGGCTGGCCGCTCGCGGGCGCGCTCCTCGCCGCCGCGACCCTCCTCGGGCCGCTCCTCGACTGGGCCCGGCTCGGCCGCGTCGGCCCGGGGAGCGAAGTCGTCGCCGTCGTCGTGCTGGCCGGCGTCATCGCCGGCGGGTTGACCCTCCTCCTCCGCTGGCCGGCGACACGCGCCGTCGCCATCCTTCCGCTCGCCGCAGCCGCTGCCGTCCCGTGGCTTGCCGGCGGATTCGCCGTAGCCGGCGGCAGCCCGAACGAGCCGCTCCCGTCGCCCGTTACCACCCTCCAGGCCAGCGAAATCCGCGATATCGTCACGGGTCCGGCCCGCGACCCCGTCGGCATCGTCGCCATCCACCCCTCGCTCGCGGACGCGCTCACCTGGCCTCTCCGCGGCAGCCGGGGCCTCGTCGCTGCGAGCCGCATCCCGCCGAACGCCAGCGTCGTCATCTGGGAAGCTGCCGGTGCGCCGCCCGAAGGCTTCCGCACGTTCGAAGGCCGCTGGGCCGTCCTCCGGGAAAGGCGCGGTCCAGATAGCGGATTCCTCGACTATCTCCGCTGGCTGGCGAACCGCAATACTCTACCCGTGCGCGACCTCCCCGCAGCCGTCTACATCCGGGAGCAGCCGTGACCGCCGCCGCTCCCGCCCGACCCGCTCTCCTCGAACGCGCGCTCGCCTGCCACATCCCGCTGACGGCCGAGGTCGTGCTGTACGCCCTCGTCTTCGCCGCCGCCGTGCTGCTCCGGACGTGGGACCTCGGCGCCCGCGCCCTCCACCACGACGAGAGCATCCACGCCCAGTGGTCGTGGGGCCTCCTCCAGGGCAACTACCGCCACAGCCCCATCTTCCACGGCCCGTTCTACTACCACGTCCAGGCCGCCGTCTTCTTCATCTTCGGCGCGAACGACTACACCAGCCGCCTCTCCGCCGCCGTCGCCGGCACCGCGCTCGTCGCCCTCCCCCTGCTCCTCCGGCGCCGGCTCGGCCCGGTCGGCACCTTCGCCGCGGTCGCCCTCATCGCCTTCTCCCCCACCCTCGTCTACTTCAGCCGCTTTTTCCGCGAAGACATCTACATGGCCGCGTTCACGCTCCTCATGGTCGCCGCCATGTGGCGCTACATCGACGAGGGCCGCGTCCGCTGGCTCTACGTGTTCGCTGCCGGGTTCACCGGCAACGTGCTGACCAAAGAAGGCTCCTTCCTCGTCTTCGCGGTGATGCTCGTCTACCTCGACCTCTACCTCGCCGCGCTGCTGGCGAAGCGCACCCTCGAAGGCCGAACCGAGCGGTTCGCCCGCGAAGACCTCGCCCGGCTCGCCGCGCTCGACCTCTCGCCGCCCGAGCGCGCCGCGCTCGAAGACCGCATCCGCAGCACCGCGCGCCTCGATACGCCGTTCCGGCGCTTTGCCCTCACCATCGCCTTCGCGCCCTATGCCTGGCTCCTCGCGGCCTTCTGGCCGTTCATCGGCGCGCTCCGCCGCCGGCTCGACTGGGCCGACGACCTGCCTCGCCCTGGCGAAGTGCTCCTCCTCCTCGGCACCTTCTGCCTGCCGCTGCTCACGCCGGTCGCCCGCGTCACCCTCCTCGAGCCGCTCGGCATCCTCGAGAAGGACCGCCTGAGCTGGGAGAAAAGCTTGCAGGGCCCCATCGACGTCCGCGACCGCATCGCGCTCGTCGGCCTGTTCACGGTCACCACGAGCCTCGCGGCCTTCGCCGGCCTGCAGTGGCGCCCGAAAGTCTGGGGCATCGCCTTTGCGCTCAGTGCCCTCGTCTACCTCACGCTCATGACCTCGCTCTGGACGAACCTCCACGGCCTCGTGAGCGGCCCCTGGGGCTCGCTCGATTACTGGTACAGCCAGCAGGACGCGCACCGCGGCGAGCAGCCCTGGTTCTACTACCACCTGCTGATGTTCGCCTACGAATTCCTGCCGCTTGCGCTCGTCCTGCTCGGCGGCTGGTGGGCCGTCGTCCGCGGCGACGCTTTCTCGCGCTTCCTCGCGGCATGGCTGGTCGGCATCTGGCTCGCCCTCTCCTGGGGCGCCGAAAAGATGCCCTGGCTCAACACCCACATCGCACTCCCGGCGTGCCTGCTCGCTGCGTGGAGCATCCAGCGCGCCTGGGACGCCTGGCGGGAGCGTCCGCCCGTGTCCGCCCGCCTCCTCGTCACGCTGGCTGCTGCCGCGCTCGTCGGCTTCGGCGCGCTCCTCGTCATCGCCTATCTGCCCGGCGGCGCGGCCATGCAGGCGGCGCGGCTCGGTATCGTCGCCGCCGCCGCGGCCGCCGTTGCCTCCCTCGCCCGCCCACTCGGACGGGCTGCCCTCCCCGCCATCCTCGCCGTCGTCCTCGTCGGCGCGCTCGCGCCGTTCTCGGCCCGGACGATGGTCCGCGCCACCTTCGAACGCGGCGACGTGCCCAAGGACCTCCTCGTCTATACCCAGAGCTCGCCCCAGCTGAAGGACATCGCCGACCAGATCAACCAGCTCGCTGCCGCGACCGGCCTCGGCTACGACCTCCCCATCGCCGTCGACACGACCGATTCGTTCGCCTGGCCCTGGGCCTGGTACCTCCGCGACTACCGCAAGGTCTCCTACCTCGACTTCTCCGCCGGCCCGCCCGCCGGGCAGTACGACGTCATGCTCGTCGCCGCCGGCAACCTCGGCCGCATCCAGGACTACCTCGCCCGGCCGACCACGACCGTCTACGCCGCGCCCGTCCGCTACCCCCACCGCTGGTGGTACGACGAAACCTACAAGTGGGCGATGGACGTCGAGCCCGGCCAACCCTGCACCTCCCGCGGCGGCAACTGCGGGCCCTTCCGCCTCGCGACTTGGAAGCACATCGCGACCGGCTTCCTCGACCGCGGCTGGCTGACAGCCTGGGCCGCCTACTGGCGCGACCACGACCCCGGCCGGCCGCCCGGCTCGACCGACGCCTACGCTTTCCTCCTGGCGAATTTCGACCCCGCGACCGGGCGCCTTCGCCCGGAGCCCGTCGAACCGCCGCGGCCCACCGTCGACAGCGAGGGCAGGCCCGTGTTCGGCGGCGCCGGCCACCAGCCGGGCCAGTTCTTCAGCCCCGTCGATATCGAACGCGACGCCGCCGGCAACCTCTACGTCATCGACAGCGCGACCCGCCGGCTGCAGAAGTTCGACGCCGCCGGCAACCTCCTCCAGGCCGTCGATATCCGTATCGACCCGCAGAACTCCGCCGAGCAGTCGGAGCCGTGGGGCCTCGCCATCGGCCCGAACGGCGAGGTCATCGTGGCGGACACCTTCGGCTGGCGCATCCGCATCTTCGATGCCGCCCTTCGGCCGGTCGTCACGTTCGGCCAGCCGCCGACCGGCGCCGCGCCCGGTCCCTTCGACCTCTTCGGGCCCCGCGACGCCGTCGTCACCCCGGACGGCGAACTCTGGGTCACCGACACCGGCAACGACCGCATCCAGGTGTACTCGCTCGCCGGCGAGTACCTCCGCACCATCGGCGGCCCGGGCGCCGGGCCGGGCCAGTTCGATGAGCCCGTCGGTCTCGCGCTCGGTCCTGACCGCACCGTCTACGTCGCCGACATGTACAACCGCCGCGTTCAGGTGCTCGGGCTCGACGGCGCCTTCATCCGCGAATTCCCGGTCGACGGCTGGGGCGGCCAGGACGTCGTCGATAAGCCCTATCTCCGCGTCCTCAGCGACGGCCGCGTCGCCGTCAGCCTCCCCGCGGTCGGCCTCGTCCGCATCTACTCGCCGGAAGGCCGCCTCCTCGCCACCGTAAGAGGCGGGGCCGAACCCCTGTCCCGTCCCTACGGGATGGTCGAAACCCCCGATGGTAAGCTCTGGATCGTCGAGGGCGGCGCAGCGCGTGTTCGCCTGTTCGACGTCCCCGACTGAACCCCGAAAGGCCGCCTGTGGTCCGCTCCCTCCGCTTCTGGGTCAGCCTCGCCGTCAGCGTCATCCTCATCGCGCTCTTCCTCCGCGCCACCCACCCGCGCGAGCTGGCCAGCGCCCTCGGCGATGCTGATTACCGCTGGCTCATCCCCGGCACTGCCGTCCTGTTCGTCGCCATCGTCGCGCGCTGCATCCGCTGGTCCGTCCTCATGCGCCCGGTCGCGCCGATGAGCCCGGCCCGCCTCTTCCCCTACGCCATCATCGGCTACATGGCGAACAACCTCCTGCCCGCCCGCGCCGGCGAAGTCGTTCGCGCCTACGTCCTCGGCGACCGCGAGCGCGTCTCGAAGATGGGCACCTTCGGCACCATCGCTGTCGAACGCCTCTTCGATGGCTGCACGCTCGTGCTCATGCTCCTCGTCGCCGGTGCGCTCGTCGGCTTCGAAGACAACCGGCTCCGAATCATCGCCGTCGCGTCCACCCTGCTCTTCCTCGCCGCCGTCATCGGTTTCTACGTCCTCACGCTGCGCGAAGAGCGCGCGTTCCGCGTCATCCACTTCTTTCTCCGCTGGCTGCCGGACCGTTTCGAGCCCCATGTCGAATCGGTCGCCGATAACCTCGTCCGCAGCCTCCGCTCCGTCCACCAGCCCGGGCCCCTCGCGCTCGTCGTCCTTTTCTCCGGCCTCGCGTGGACCATCGAAGCCGGCGCCTACGCCGTCATCGGCCTCGGCTTCGACATGCACGTGAGCTTCGCCCACTACTGCCTGCTCCTCGCCGCCGCCAACCTCGCCATCATCATCCCGACTTTCTTCGGCGGCACCGGCCCGTTCGAATGGGCGGCCCGCCTCGTCCTCATCTCCGCGAGCGTCGACCCTGCGGTCGCGTCCGCTTACTCCGTCGTCGCCCACGGCGTCATCCTCATCCCGACCACCGTGCTCGGGCTCATCCTCCTCTGGAGCTTTGGTGTCTCCTTCCGCCGTATCGCCCGGGTCGAAGTCGAAGAACGGGGGGCCGTCACATGAAGGTCGGCATCGTCGGTGCGGGCGTCGCCGGTCTCGCCGCCGCGAAGGTGCTCCGCGAGGCCGGCCATGAGGTCACCATCTTCGAAGGCCGCAGCGAAGTCGGCGGGCAGGTCGTCACCTTCCCCGTCGGCGGCGAAGAGCTCGAGTGCTTCTATCACCACATCTTCACGAGCGACACCACCGTCATCCGCTACATCGAAGAGCTCGGCCTCGGCCCGCACCTGCGCTGGATCGAGCCGCGCAACGCCCACTTCGTCCGCGGGCGAATGTACCCCTTCGTCACCCCGCTCGATCTGCTCCGCTTCACGGCCATCCCGCTGACGAGCCGCGTCCGCCTCGGGCTTGCGGCCCTCTGGCTTCGCCGCCGCTCCGACGGCATCGAGCGGTACGAAGGCGTCACCGCCCGCGACTGGATGCTCCGCGCCGTCGGCCGCAAGGCGTTCGACGCCTTCTGGGGTCCCCTCCTCAAGGGCAAGTTCGCCGACCAGGCCGACCAGGTCGGGATGGTCTGGCTCTGGAACAAGATCTACCTCCGCTTCGCCTCCCGGAAGGGCGGCTCGTCGAAGGAAGTGCTCGGCTACCTCGAAGGCTCCTTCAAGCGGTACTACCGCGCGCTCGCCGACCGCCTCGAAGCGCAGGGCGTCGCCATCCGCCTCGACACCCCGGTCGAACAGGTCGCCGTTGATGGCGGCCGCGTCGCCGGCCTCCGCGCCGGCGGCACGTTCCACCTGTTCGATGCCGTCCTCCTCACCGTCCCGAACGTCATCGCCCTCAATATCGCGCCGGGCCTGCCGCCCGCCTACCGCGACATTCTCCAGCGGGTCCGCTACCAGTGGGCCACCTGCCTCGTCCTCGCCCTCGACCGGCCGCTCACGCCCTACTACTGGCTCTCCATCGGCGACGACCTGCCTTTCGTCGCCTGCATCGAACACACGAACTTCATGCCGCCCGAACGGTACGGCGGCAACCACGTCGTCTATCTCTCGAACTACACCGCGCCCGACCATCCGGTGCTCCAGATGGACGCCGGGCAGGTCTTCGAGCACTACCTCGCCGGAATCCGCCGCCTCAATCCTGCGTTCGACCCCTCGTGGGTCCGCGACATGTGGTTCTTCAAAGACCCCGGCGGCCAGCCGGTCATCACGACCTACTACTCCCGCTCCATCCCCGACATGCGGACCGGCATCGACGGGCTGTACCTTTCGAACACCACGCAGGTTTATCCCGAAGACCGGGGCCAGAACTACAGCCTCCTCCTCGGCGAGAAGGTCGGCCGCCTCATGCACGAGGACGCCGCCCGGGTCGCCGCCGCCCGCGGCGCCGGCATCTGAAGCGCGCCTGCCCACGCGCCGATTAGCCCGCGCTCTGCTACAGTTGCACCGAATTTCACAAGCGAGAGGTCCGGTCGATGGCCGCTGAACCCGGTTTGCAGGAGCTCCGGGAGCTCGTCGCCGAATTCCAGCCCGGGCGCGGGCACGTCCTGCCAGCGCTCCACAAGGTCCAGCATACCTACGGCTGGGTGCCGCGCGCGGCCATCGAAGTCATCGCCCGCCAGCTCAACACCACCCCCGCCCTCATCTACGGCGCGGTCACCTTCTACAGCGACTTCCGCACCCACCCGCCGGCGACATACGAAGTGGCGTGGTGCTGCGGTCCTGCCTGCCGGCTCCGCGGCGGCGAAGCCATCCGCGAGGCCATCCAGGACGAGCTCGGCATCGGCCTCGACGAGCAGACCCCCGACCACCGCTTCGGCCTCCACGTCGGCCAGTGCAACGGCACCTGCCACGAAGCCCCGCAAATCTGGGTCAACGGCCGCGTCCGGGGCAACCTCACCCCCGAATCGGCCCGCGACCTCATCCGCTCGCTGAGGGATGGCGAATGAACGCACGCCTGCAAAAGCTCATCGCCGACGCCAGGGCCGCCTGGCAGGCCGAACAGGCCTCCGGCCGCGTCCGCATCCGCGTCACCCTCGATACCTCGTCCATCGCCCGCGGCGCCGAGGAGACGCTCGCCCGCCTGCGCGAGGCCGCGGCCAGCCGGAAGATCGACGCCGATGTCGGCATCACCGGCTCCTGGGGCTTCTGCTGGCTCGAACCGTGCGTTTCGGTCCGCTCGGCCGCCGGCACCCACGCCGTCCTCTACGGCAACGTCACCCCCGACCGCGTCGATGAGCTGATCGAAGCCATCGCCGCGGGGCGCGACCTCCCGTCGCTCGCCCTCGGGGTCATCGAAGGGAACGCCACGCCCGAGATCCCGCTGCTCGAAGACCACCCCTTCATGAAGGGGCAGGTGCGCCGCCTGATGGCGAACCTCGGCCGCACCGACCCGGAAAACATCGACCACTACCTCGCCCACGGCGGCTACGAAGGCTTCGGCAAGGCGCTCGAGATGGACGCCGAGGCGATCGTCAAGGAGGTGCTCGATTCCGGCCTCGGCGGCCGCGGCGGCGGCGGCTTCCCCACCGGCCGCAAGTGGGACTTCCTCCGCAACGCCACCGCCTCGCCCCGCTACCTCATCTGCAACGCCGACGAGGGCGACCCGGGCGCGTGGGTCAACCGCATCCTGATGGAAGGCGACCCGCACCTCATCATCGAGGGGATGCTCATCGCCGCCCTCGCCTCCCACGCCGATGAGGGCTACATCTACATCCGCTACGAGTACCCGCTCGCCTTCGAGCGGATGAAGAAGGCCGTCGCCCAGGCGTACGAGAAAGGCCTCCTCGGGAAGGACATCCTCGGCACCGGCAAGAACTTCGAGCTCATCGTCTTCCTCGGCGCCGGCGCCTACGTCTGCGGCGAAGAGACCGGCCTCATCAACTCGATCGACGGCTACCGCGGCATGCCCCGCATCAAGCCGCCGTTCCCCGCCCAGGCCGGCCTCTGGAACAAGCCGACCAACGTCAATAACGTCGAGTCCTACGCCAACGCCCCGCTCATCCTCCGCAACGGCGCCCAGTGGTGGAGCTCCGTCTCCGACGCCAAGGAGAAGGGCACCAAGATGTTCACCTTCTCCGGCCACGTCAAGCAGGCCGGCTGCATCGAAATCCCCTTCGGCCCGAAGGTCCGCACCCTCCTCGAACAGTACGCCGGCGGCCTCAGCGGCGACCTTCCGCTCAAGGGCTTCCAGCCCGGCGGCCCGCTCTCGGGCGTCCTCCCGGCCTCCGATATCGACCTCACCCTCACCCTCGACCCCTACCGCGAGCGCGGCATGTTCCTCGGCTCCGGCGGCGTCGTCTTCTTCGACCAGTCGGCCTGCATCGTCGACCTCTGCCTCTTCTTCCTCGGTTTCTGCGAGGACGAGAGCTGCGGCCGCTGCACCACCTGCCACGGCGGCACCCAGCGCGCCGTCGAAATCCTCCGCCGCATCGCCGCGGGCGGCGGCCGCGACGCCGACCTCGACAACTTCGAGAAGCTCATCGGCACCCTCGTCTGGTCCAACTGCCTCCACGGCCAGTTCGCCATGACGAGCATCAAGACGTCGCTCAAGACCTTCCGCGACGAATACGTCGAGCACATCGTCGACAAGGTCTGCCGGGCCGGCGTCTGCAAGGGGCTGATGCCCGGCCGCTGGGCCCGCCGCGCCGCGCCCCAGCCCGCTGCGGCGGCCGCCGACTAAGCCGGCGCACATCCGTTCGCCCGCGCTACAATGGCCTTCGCCCCCGCGCGGGGCCGGAGTTCCGCCGCGTGTCGACGCCTATCCGGCAGCAGTACCTCGACCTCCGCAAGCGTTACCCGGGCACCATCCTCTTCTTCCGCCTCGGCGATTTTTACGAAACGTTCGACGACGACGCGAAGCTCGTCGCCGAAGAACTCCAGATCACCCTCACCTCGAAGCCGATGGGGAAAGACCTCCGCGTGCCCCTTGCCGGCGTGCCCTACCACGCTATCGACCAGCACGTCGCGAAGCTCGTCGCCCGCGGCTACCGGGTTGCCATTTGCGAACAGCTCGCTGACCCCTCCGAAGTCAAAGGGCTCGTCCCCCGCGACGTCGTCCGCATCGTCACTGCGGGCACCGTCACCTCCGAGGCGTCGCTCGAAGCCGGCCGGCCGAACTACCTCGGCGCGTTCGTCCGCCGCGGCCGCGATGCCGCGCTCGCCCTCGCCGACGTCACGACCGGCGAAGTCCGCGTCGTCCCCGGCGAGGATGCGCTCGTCGAAGCCGGCCGCTCTCCCGTCGCCGAACTCCTCCTCGAAGACCTCGCCGATGCGCCGCAGCTCACCGTCCCCGCCGTCCAGCGTCCGCTCCTGAGCGACCTCGCCGTCGAAGCGGAAATCGCCCGCCAGTTCGGCGAGCACGCGCAGGCAGGCCTCCTCCCCGGCCCGGCCGCTGCCGCAGCCGTCGCCCACCTCCTCGTCTACCTGCGCGAGACCTACCCGGGGGCGCTCGGGGCCATCCAGCGCATCCGGACCGAGGGTACCGAAGCTGAGCTCCTCGTCGATGACCGCACCCTCCGCAACCTCGACGTCTTCCCCGCGCCGGGCAAGACGGCGTCGCTCCTCGCCGTCATCGACCGGAGCCGGACGGCGATGGGCACTCGCCTGCTCCGCCACTGGCTCTCCCACCCGCTCCGCGACCGCGCAGCGCTCGAAGCCCGCCTCGACGCCGTCGCCTGGGCCGTCGGCCGCCCCATCGAGCGCGAGCGGGCGCAGGCCGTCCTCCGCGGCATCCCCGACCTCGCGCGGCTCGCGGGCAAGGTCGGCGCCCGCTCGGCCTCCCCGCGCGACCTCGCGGCCCTCCGCGACGGTCTCCGCGCGGTCTTCGACCTCGGCGCCCGGCTCCCCGCGGCCGAGCTGCCGCCGTTCCTGGCCGAGGCCGTCGCCGCCTTCGGCGGGGCCGCCGAGCCGCTCGCCGCGCTCGATGCCGCCCTCGCGGACGACCCGCCCGCCTCGTTCGATGAGGGCGGCGTCATCCGCCCCGGCTTCAGCCCCGAAATCGACTCCCTCCACGCCCTCACCCGCGATGCCCGCGGCTTTCTCCTCGGCCTCGAACGGCAGGAGCGCGAGCGCACCGGCATCAAGTCGCTCAAGGTCGGCCACAACAGGGTCTTCGGCTACTACATCGAGGTCTCTGCGGCGAACGCGGCCCTCGTCCCGCCACACTACCAGCGCCGCCAGACGCTCGTCGGCGCTGAGCGCTACGTGACCGAGGAGCTGAAGGAGTACGAATCCCGCCTCATCGGCGCCCGCGACCGCCTCGTCGAGCTCGAGCGCCAGGCCTTCGCCGCCCTCCTCGAGACCCTCGCCGCCGGCCTGGCCTCCCTCCAGGCAGTCGCCGAGGGCGTCGCAAAGGTCGATGCCATCCTCGGTCTCGCCGAGACCGCCGCCGAGCGCGGGTACACCCGCCCGGCCTTCACCGCCGAGCGAACTCGAGGTCCGCGCCGGCCGCCATCCCGTCGTCGAGGCCGCCGTCGGCGCCGGCCGCTTCGTCCCCAACGACTCCGTCCTCGGCGGCGACACGCAAATCCTCGTCATCACCGGGCCGAACATGAGCGGCAAATCGACCTTCCTCCGGCAGGTCGCGCTCATCGCCCTGCTCGCCCAGGCCGGCTCCTTCGTCCCGGCCGCCGAGGCGCGGCTCCGCTCTTCGACCGCATCTTCAGCCCGCATCGGCGCGCAGGACGACCTCGCCGCCGGCCAGTCGACCTTCATGGTCGAGATGGTCGAAACCGCGCAGATCCTCCACCGCGCGACCCCGCACTCGCTCGTCATCCTCGACGAAGTCGGCCGCGGCACCAGCACCTACGACGGCATGGCCATCGCCCGCGCGGTCGTCGAATTCCTCCACAACCGGACGGAAGGCGCCGCGCTCACCCTGTTCGCCACCCACTACCACGAGCTCACCGCGCTCGAAGGCGTCCTCCCGCGGGTGCGCAACGCCCACGTCGCCGTGCACGAAGAGGGCGGCGAGGTCGTGTTCGAGCATCGCGTCGTCCCCGGCGCCGCCGACCGCAGCTACGGCATCCACGTCGCCCGCCTTGCCGGCCTGCCGCGCGCGGTCATCAGCCGGGCCGAACACCTCCTCTCGGAGTTCGAAGCGCAGCGCCAGCCCGGGACCGTCCCGCCGGCGCCGCCAGCGAACGGCCGCGGCTCGCCCGGCGCCTTCCAGCCGGCCCTGTTCGCTACTTCTTCGCCCATCGAAGAGGAGCTGGCCGGGCTCGACGTCGACGGCATGACACCCATCGAAGCCATCCAGAAGCTCTACGAGCTGCGCGCCCGCGCCCGCGCCGGCCGGGTGCCCCGGTGACCGCCGGCACGATCCGCGTCCTCCCCCCGGAAGTCGCGGCCCGGATCGCGGCCGGCGAGGTGGTCGAGCGGCCCGTCTCCGTCGTCCGCGAACTGCTCGACAACGCCATCGACGCCGGCGCGACGCGCATCCAGCTCGCCTTCGACGACGGCGGCATCGCCCGCATCGAAGTCAGCGACGACGGCCGCGGCATCCCGCCTGCCGATGTCGAACTCGCCTTCGAACGGCACGCCACGTCGAAAATCGCCTCCGTCGATGACCTCCACCGGGTGCACACCCTCGGCTTCCGCGGCGAGGCGCTCCCGTCCATCGCGGCCGCCGCTGATGTCGAAATCCTGACCCGCGCGCGCGGCGAACCGGTCGGCGTCTTCCTCGCCCTCGCCGAAGGCCGCCCCGTGCGGCGGATGGCCCGTCCCGCGCCCGAAGGCACGACCATCACCGTGCGCGACCTCTTCGCGCGCGTCCCGGCCCGCCGGAAGTTCCTCGGTTCGCCCGCCGCCGAGGCCCGCGCCATCACCACCCTCGCGGCACACTACGCGCTCGCCTACCCCGGCATCGCCTTCCACGTGCTCAACAACGGCCGCCGCGTCCTCAGCACGCCGGGGGACGACGATATCCGCCACGCCTTCGCCGCGGTCTACGGCGCGGACCTCGCCCGCCAGGTCCTCGATGTTGCCGCGGGCGAAGGCCCGGTCGGCGTCTCCGGGCTTGCCGGCCCGCCCGCGCTCCACCGCGGGAACCGGGGCGGCATCTCCATCTTCGTCAACGGCCGCTGGGTCCAGTCCCGCCCGCTGCTCTTCGCCGTCACCGAGGCCTACCAGTCGCAGCTCCCGGTCGGACGGTTCCCCATCGCGGCGCTCCATCTCCGCCTGCCGGACGACGAAGTGGACGTCAACGTCCACCCCGCCAAGGCCGAGGTCCGCTTCCGGGATGAGCGGCTCGTGGCCCGTGCCATCCGCTCCGCGGTTCGCGCCGCGCTCGAAGCGGCGGCCCCGGTGAGCTGGAGCCCATCCGTCCCGGCTGCGGCGCCGGCCGAGGCCCCGTCGCTCGGCCACGTGCCTCTGCCCGGGCCTGCGCTGAAACCGGCCGCCGCCCGCCCTGCATCCTCGGAACCGCCGCCCGCCCTGCGCGGTCCGGTTCCGACCCAGGGCGTGCTCGCGCTCACCCGCCCGGCCCAGCCGGCGCCGGCCGGCCCCATCCCGGCGCCGCATCGCGACCTCCTCCCGCTCCTCCGCGTCGTCGGCCAGCTGAACGCGACGTACATCGTCGCCGAAGGCCCCGACGGCATGTACCTCGTCGACCAGCACGCCGCCCACGAGCGGGTCGTCTACGACCGCATCCTCGCCCGCCGCGCGGCTGCCGGGCCGCCGCCCGTCCAGTCGCTCCTCGAGCCGGTGCTCGTCGATGTCGGCGCCGCCCTTGCGGCCGTCGCCGAAGCGGCCGCTGCCGACCTCGCCGCGCTCGGCCTCGTCCTCGAATCGTTCGGCGACGGCGTGCTGCTCCTGCGCCAGGTGCCCGCCGGGTTCCGCGCCGACGACCCGGTGACCGCCGTCCGGGGTGTCCTCGAAGCCATCGAGCGCGACGACCGCGTGCCCGCCGGCTTCGGCCGGGCCGCTGCGACCATCGCCTGCCATTCGAGCGTCCGCGCCGGGATGGCCCTTTCGATGGAGGAGATGCGCCGGCTCGTGGAGGACCTCGCCGCCACGGCCACGCCCCGCACCTGCCCCCACGGGCGGCCGACCCTCATCCACCTCGGGACCGAGGCCATCGAGCGTCAGTTCGGCCGCCGCTGAGCGCCGCCCGCTAGCCCCCGAGCGACTGCACCGCCGGGATCGGCCGCGAGCTCGTCCGGTACTGCCGCTTGCCTGCCTCGAGCAGGTCGCCCCCGTGGCAGTCGTTCACCACGATGGCCGGGAAGTCCTCGACCTCCAGCCGGCGGATCGCCTCCGTACCGAGGTCCTCGAAGGCGACGACTTCGGCTGACTTGATGTGCCGGTTCAGGAGCGCGCCCGTGCCGCCGACGGCGATGCAGTAGACCGCGTGGTGCTGTCTGATCGCCTCGCGGATGGCCGGCCCCCGGCCGCCTTTGCCGATGATGCCCTTCAGGCCGGCCTCCAGCATCGGGATGGTGTACGGGTCGAGCCGCATCGCCGTGGTCGGTCCGGCGGAGCCGATGACCGCGCCCGGGCGCGGCGGCGTCGGCCCGACGTAGTAGATGACCTGCCCGCGCAGGTCGATGGGCAGCGGCTCGCCCCGCTTCATCAGCTCGATCATCCGCTTGTGCGCCGCGTCGCGCGCCGTGTAGATCACGCCGCTGAACGTCACGTGCGTCCCGATCGTCAGCCCCTCGATCACGTCGTCCGTCAGCGGCGTCGTCAGCCGTACCGAATCAGCCATCTCGTTCCTCCGCGGGGTCGTCCCCCAGTGATTTCGACATAACGATGAAGTGGGCCGGCGCCTTCAGCTCGTGGAGCGCCTCGGCGGGCCACGGCTTCGCGCCCGTGACGCGGTAGCCGAGCCGCGCGTAGTACGCCGGCAGCTCGGCGCGCGGGCTCGCCACCTCGAGCGACATCCGCGAACACCCGGCACGCCGCGCCCGCGCCTCCGCGGCTGCGACGAGCCGCCACCCGAGCCCCGTGCCCTGCGCCTCCGGGTCGACCGCGAGCATCCCGAAGTGACCCTCCGGCGGTTCCGCCGCGACACGGACGCACCCGACGATGCTCCCGTCTGCCTCCCGCGCCACGAGGAACGTCTCGCGTTCGAGCAGCTCGCGCACCTCGTCGAGCGACGTGCGGTCGGCCGCCTTGAAGAAGTCCTCCACCCGGTAGGCCAGGTTGATCAGGCGCGCCAGCGCGACCGCGTCGCACGGGCCTGCCTCTTCGATGACCAACGTGTCCGGGCTCACAGCGGCTTCACCATCTCGCAGTACCGGTGCGGGACGAGGAAATCCCAGTGTCCCGCCGGGTGCTCGACCTCGTGGATGACGCGGTAGCCGAGCCGTTCGTAGTAGTCGACCAGCCCGAACTCCCGCACCGTGCCGAGCGCGACGGCGCGGTACCCTTCCTTCCGGCCCAGCTCTTCCGCGAACGCGACCATCCGCCGGCCGAGGCCGCCGTTCATCCGCGCCGGCTCGACGGCAGCCATCCCGAAGTAGAGCGCGCCCTCCCACGGGTGCCCGGCGGGAATGGCGCCAGGCTCCGGTCGCGGCGTGCCCGCCGGCCCCAGCATGTCCGGCTCGATGAAGCGCTCCGCGGCGGCGAGCAGCGCGCTCGCGACGAGGGCGCCGTCCTCCTCCGCGAGGATGAAGCGCGCGCCCGGCCCGGCCTCGGCCAGCAGCTCGGCCGGCGTCGTCCGCTGCCCCGCGAACAGGTGCCGGTACCGCGCGTACGCCCGGTTCACGAGGTCTGCCACCGCCTCAGCGTCAATCGCCTCAGCCGGCGCGAGCCGGAGCAGCGCCGTCTCCGCCATCTCAGATGACCGCCTGCTTCGTCCGCGCGCTGTGGCACTGGATGTTCACGGCGACCGGCAGTGCGGTGATGTGTGTCGGGTACGTCTCGACGAACACATCCAGCGCCGTCGTGCTGCCGCCTACCGCCTGCGGCCCGACCCCGAGTTCGTTGACCGCCTGCAGCAGCTCCTGCTCCAGTTCCGCGACCTCCGGGTCGGGGCTCCGCTCGCCGATCTTGCGGAAGAGCGCGTGCTTCGCCATCGTCATCGCCTTCTCGGCGGTGCCGCCCACCCCGACGCCGATGACCAGCGGCGGGCACGGGTTCCCGCCCGACATGTCGACCGTCTCACAGACGAAGTCGATGACCGCCTGCTTGCCCATGCCCGGGAGGAAGTTCTGGTAGCGCGACATGTTCTCGCAGCCGCCGCCCTTCGGCATGAACATCACCTTGATCCTGTCGCCCGGCACGATCTCCGTGTGGATGACGCCCGGCGTGTTGTCGCCGGTGTTCACCCGCGCGCTGAACGGCCGCGCGGCGATCGACTTCCGCAGATAGCCTTCGCTGTAGCCGCGCCGGATGCCCTCGTTGACGGCGTCGATGACGTAGCCGCCGGTGATGTGCACGTCCTGCCCGATCTCGAGGATGACGACCGCCGTCCCCGTGTCCTGGCAGAGCGGCAGCATCCGCTCCCGCGCCACCTGCGCGTTTTCGAGAATCTCGTCGATGATCTGGACCGCCAGCGGCGACCGCTCCGTCTGGCGTGCCGCCCGGATCGCCCCCTCGACGTCCTCGGGCAGAAAGTGCGTCGCTTCGATGGCGAGCCGCGCCACCGTTTCCGTTATCAGCTCAGCCGGAACCTCTCGCATGCGCATCCCACAGTGGTGATGCACAGAGCGTAGCAGCCGAGCCCCGCTCGTTCCTCAGGCGCTCCGGTCGAGGTGCTTCCCGACGTTCGGGTCCAGCAGCCGCACGAGCTCCGCCTGGACCTCCGCAGCGGCTTTCACCGCCTTGACGGCCGCGGTGAAGGCGACCCGCCCCGCGATCCCCTCCACCGGGTCCGCGGGCACCGACGTCGGCGCGATGGCAGACAGCAGGTTCATGCCATAAGTCTCAGGCCTCGCGCTGCGCGGCGCGGGAACAGCAAGGGGGCCGCACGGTGGAAAGCCGGTGACGCCACTTCGCCTCAGCGCCCTTTGAACCGCGGCTCCCGCTTCTCGAGGAACGACTGCCGGCCTTCGGCGGCGTCCTCAGTCGCGTGCGTGATCTGCTGCAGGAACTGCTCGAGTTCGATCTGTTCGTCGAGCCCCCGCGTCGCGCCTTCCTGCACCAGCCGCTTCATCAGCTCGATCGCCACGCTCGGCCCCCGCGCGATCGCCCCGGCGAGCGCGCCCGCGGCCGCCGGCAGCTCCTCATCCGGCACGACCTGGCTCACCAGCCCGATCCGCTCCGCCTGCCGCGCGTCGATGATCTCGCCCGTGTAGAGCAGCCGGTACGCCCACTCCGGGCCGACGAGCCGCGGCAGCAGCCAGGTCGACCCCGTGTCGGCGACGATGGCGCGCTTCACGAAAATCGCGCTGAAGCGCGCCGATTCCGCCGCGACCCGGATGTCGCAGGCCATCGCCAGCGAAAAGCCGGCGCCGACGCACGGCCCGTTGACCGCCGCAATCGTCGGCTTCCGGCAGTGGTACACCTGCGCCGTCGCCAGGAACCGCGACCGCATCATGCCGGCGCGCCCGGTGAACGGCCGTGCCGGCCAGTCTTCCTCCCGGGTCGCCGTCGTGAGGTCGGTGCCCGCGCAAAAGCCGCGCCCTGCGCCGGTGAACACGACCGCCTTCACGGCGTCGTCCGCTTCGGCCATCGCCACCGCGTTTTCGATCTCGGCCCACGAGCCCCACGAGAGCGCGTTCAGCTTCTCGGGCTTGTTCAGCGTAATCCGGGCCACGCCCTCATGGACGTCATAGAGGATGTCGCGAAAGTGCATCGGGCTGTCTCCGTCAGGGTAGGGTGAGCGAAGCCTACGCCACCGGCGCCGGCCTGCCCACCGCCCGCTGCCTCCCGCCCGGCTATACTCGGCCTGCCCAGATCCTGACAGCCCGGATGGCCCCATGCTCTTCCGCGACTCCCCCGAACACGCCGCCTTCCGCGCCGAGGTGCGCGCCTTCCTCGATGCCGAACTCCCCCGCGAAACGTGGGACATGCGCAACGACCGCGAGGAGATGACGCCGGAGGAGAAAGAGTTCACCCGCCAGTTCCGCAAGAAGCTCGCCGCACGCGGCTGGCTCACCATGGGCTGGCCCCGAGAGTTCGGCGGCGCCGGCGCCAGCTACATGACCCAGACCGTCTACATGGAGGAGATGAGCTCCGCCGGCGCCCCCGGCGCCTACGACCAGGGCGTCTGGCTCGCCGGCCCCGCCCTCATGATGCACGGTACTTCCGCCCAGCAGCAGCGCTGGCTCCCCGGCATGCGCACCGCCGAAGACCACTGGTGCCAGCTCTTCTCCGAGCCCGGCGCAGGCTCCGACCTCGCCAGCCTCCAGACCCGCGCCGTCCGCGACGGCGACGTGTACGTTATCAACGGCCAGAAAATCTGGACGAGCGGCGCCCAGGAAGCCGACTGGGGCATCCTCCTCGCCCGGACCGACCCGGAAGCCCCCAAGCACCGCGGCATCAGCTACTTCATGGTCGATATGCGGCTGCCCGGCATCACCGTCCGTCCCCTGGTCAACCTCATGGGCAGCCACCACTTCTGCGAAGTCTTTTTCGACGACGTCCGGGTGCCCGCCGACTGCCTCGTCGGCGAGGAGAACCGCGGCTGGTACATCGCCACCACGACGCTCGACCAGGAGCGTTCGAGCATCAACCGGGTCGTCATGACGCGCAGCACCCTCTACGCGCTCATCGACTACGTCCGCGAGCATCCGCACCTCCGCCGCGGCGAAATCCGGCACGAGCTGGCCGAGCGCTACCTCGAGTTCGAAATCGGCCGCTGGCTCTGCTACCGCGTCGCCCAGATGCAGAGCGAGGGAAAAGTCCCGAACGCCGAGGCCTCGGTCTCGAAAATCTTCGGCACCGAACTCCAGCGGCAGATGGGCATCACCGGCCTCCGCGTCCTCGGCCTGCCCGGGCAGCTCGAGCCCGGCTCCCGCTGGGCCCCTCTCCGCGGCAGGGTCGAGCGCTGGGCGCTCGCTGCGCCCAGCTACACCATCGCGGGCGGCACGAGCGAGGTGAACCGGAACATCATCGCCACCCGCGGGCTCGGCCTGCCCCGCGGCTGACCTTGCGCCTGCGCGGCCGCCGTCCGAACCTGCAGGTGACACGCCATGAACCCGAACAACACCTTCCGCACCGACGGCACCATCGACGCCTTCGACAACCAGTTTCCCGGGCGCGACTACGTCATCGAATTCATCGCGCCGGAGTTCACCAGCGTCTGCCCCATGACCGGCCAGCCGGACTTCGGTACCATCCGCGTCACCTATGTGCCGGACCGGAAGTGCATCGAGCTCCGCTCCTTCAAGTTCTACCTCCACGCCTTCCGCAACCGCGGCATCTTCTACGAGGACGTCGTGAACACCATCCTCGATGACATCGTCGCCGCCGTGCAGCCTCGCTCGGCCACCGTCACCGGCGAATTCAACACCCGCGGAGGCATCAGCGCCCGTGTCACTGCTTCGTACCCGTCTCGGCCTGCCGGGGCATGACGCGGCCCCGGACGATTCCGTAGACTCCAGAGCCCGTGGCCCCCGGTGGGGCCGTGAGGTGCGTATGCCCGTCAAGCCCGACCCCGCCGGGTTCCCCCAGCGCCGCTGCTCCGACGTCTGCTCCGTCACCGCCGCGCAGATGCGCGACGTCCAGCGCCTCGCCCAGGAGGAATTCGGCCTCGATATCCTCCAGCTCACCGAGAACGCCGGCCGGAGCGCGGCCATCCTCGCCTTCGCGATGCTGGGCGGCCGCGGCCGCGGCCAGCGCGTCGTCGTCCTCGCCGGCGGGGGCAACAAGGGCGCCGCGGGCCTCGCCGCCATCCGCCACCTCGCCAACTGGGGCTGCCGCGTCGAGCCTGTCATCGGCGGCGTCGAAGAGGAGGTCTCCTTCACGGCCCGCCGCCAGCTCCACATCCTCCGCCAGACCGGCCTCCTCCAGCCCGCTGACCTCGAGACCAGCGAAGTCCGCCTCGAAGAGCAGCTCGCCGGCGCCGACCTCGTCATCGACGCCCTCGTCGGCTACGGGCTCGAAGGCCCGCCGGTCGGCGTCGCGGCCGCCGTGACGCGCCTCGCGATCGAATCGCGGCGGCCCATCCTCGCGCTCGACATCCCCACCGGCGTCAACGCGACCACCGGCGAAGTCAGCATGCCGGCCATCCGCGCGGTCACCACGCTCATGCTCGACCTTCCGAAGCGCGGCTGCCTCGATCCCCAGGCGCGCGGCATGGTCGGCGAGCTCTACCTCGCCGATATCGGCATCCCGCTGAACGTCCACCAGCGCCTCGGCATCCCCGTCGGCCAGCTCTACGCCGAAGGCCCCATCGTCCGCCTCCGCCGCTGACCCGGTCCCTCCTGGCGCCTTTGTCCGGCACGGGAGCCCGTGCTATAGTCAGCGCCGGTCCTTAGGGACGAATTTCACAAACGGCCCCCGCGTGCTGTACGAATACGGTCACATCGGCATCCTCGTCATCATTGCGCTGATTTTCCCGCTCGGCGCTGTCGTCACGTCGTGGGCGCTCCAGTTCGCCCGCATCCGCCCGAAATTCCGCCCCGACGTCGTCCGCGACGACATCTACGAATGCGGCCTCCGCACCGAGGGGCCGAGCCTCGTCCAGTTCAACTTCCGCTACTACTACATCGCCCTCCTCTTCGTCCTCCTCGACGTCGAAATCATCTTCCTCTTCCCCTGGGCGATGGTCTTCGACACCGTCGGGTGGGTCGGCTACGGCAAAGGCCTCCTCTTCATCGCCACCTTCGTCGTGGGCGGCATCTACGCCTGGCGAAAACGAGCTCTGGAGTGGCGCCTGTGACCCGCGAACTCACCGGTTCCGAAGCCGCCGCGCTCGCCGAAGCGCTCGTACCCGGCTCCGTCGACCGCACGACGGAGACCGCCTGCTACCTCAAGCCTGACAGGCTCGTCGAAACGCTCCGGGCCCTCCGCGACGACCCGGACGCGAACCTCGTCCACCTCACGAACCTTTGCGGCGTCGACTACTGGGACCACTTCGAAGTCGTCTACCACATCCAGTCGTTCGAAAAGAACCACCTCGCCTGCTTCAAAGTTGAAGCGTGGGGCCGTGAGAACCCCGAGGTTCCCAGCGTCACGCCCGTTTTCCACGGCGCCTGGATGCAGGAGTGCGAAGCCTACGACCTCTTCGGCATCCGCTTCGCGGGGCACCCGAACCTCTACCGAATCCTCCTGTGGGAGGGCTATCCCGGCTGGCCGCTCCGCAAGGACTTCCTCGCGATGCCCGGCGGCCTCCAGCCGGGGCTCGGCGAGTTCGCCGGCGTCGCCCCCCGCCAGGAGCCGCCCGTGAAGGTGATCGAATGACCGGCATCATCAAGAGCGAACCGTTCGTCATCAACATCGGGCCCCAGCACCCCTCCACCCACGGCGTCTTCCGCATCAAGGCCACCGTCGACGGCGAAAAGGTCATCGATGCCGAGATGGTGATGGGCTACCTCCACCGCTCGATGGAGAAGCTCGCCGAGGAGCGCACCTACACCCAGAACATCCCCTTCACCGACCGCACCGACTACCTCAGCAGCATGTCGAACAACCTCGGCTACTGCCTCGCGGTCGAAAAGCTCGCCGGCATCGAAGTCCCGCCCCGCGGCAACGCCATCCGCGTCATCATGGCCGAGCTCCAGCGGCTCGCCAGCCACTGCATGGCCATCGGCGCCTTCGCCAACGACACCGGCGCCTGGCAGACCCCCGTCATGTGGGCGTTCCGCGAGCGCGAGAAGATCCTCGACATCTTCGAAGTCACCTCCGGCGCCCGCCTCACCTGCAACTACATGCGCATCGGCGGCGTCGCCTTCGACCTCCGGCCCGAGTTCGAGCCGATGGTCCGCCGCATCCTCCGCGACTTCCCGCCCTTCCTCGACGAGATGGAAGGCCTCCTTTCGGGCAACGAAATCTTCATCGCCCGCACGCGCGGCGTCGGCGTCCTGACGCCCGAGATGGCGACCAACGCCTCCCTCTCCGGCCCGATGCTGCGCGGCAGCGGCATCGCCTGGGACATCCGCAAAGCCGACCCCTACTGCGGCTACGAGCAGTACGACTTCGATATCCCCATCGGTTACAACGGCGACAGCTACGACCGCTTCATCGTCCGCCTCGAAGAGATGCGGCAGAGCCTCAAGATCATCCAGCAAGCGCTCGACGGCCTCCCCGGCGGTCCCTTCCGTACCGAAGTACCGCTCGCGCTCCGTCCGCCGAAGGGCGAGGCCTACGCCCGCATCGAAAGCCCCCGCGGCGAACTCGGCTACTACCTCGTCTCGGACGAAGGGCCTTCGCCCTACCGCTTCCACATCCGCCCGCCCTCGTTCATCAACCTCTCAGCGCTCAAAGAGATGACCGTCGGGGGTACCGTCGCGGACGCCATCGTCGTCCTCGGCTCCATCGATATCGTCGTGGGGGAGATCGACCGGTGACCCCGTTCCTCGTCTCGGACAAGTGGTACGACATCCGCGATCTCGGCAACCTCTCCCGCGAAATCCTCGAGGCGGCTGACCGCATCCTGCCGTTCGGGGTCGTCTACGTCCTTGCCGCCCTCATCGGCTTCGTCGCGAGCTTCCTCCTCTTCGTCCTCCCCTCCCAGCTGATCGTCGGCGTCTACGGCGAGCGCCGCATCATCGGCCGCATGCAGTCGCGCCTCGGTCCTAACCGCGTCGGGCCCTTCGGCCTCCTCCAGCCGATTGCCGACGCCATCAAGCTCATCCAGAAGGAAGCCCTCACGCCCACGCGCGCCGACCGCGCCGTGATGTACATCGCGCCGATCATCTTCGTGATGCCGGCCGTGCTCCTCTGGGCCGTCATCCCCTTCGGCGAAAACATGGTCATCGCCGATATCCCCGTCAGCCTGATGTACTTCCTCGCGGTCTCCTCCCTGCCGGTCATCGCGACCTTCATGGCCGGCTGGAGCGCCAACAACAAGTACAGCCTCTTCGGCGCGATGCGCATCGTCTCGATGGCGATCAGCTACGAATCGCCGCTCGTGCTGGCGCTTCTTGGCGCCGTCGTGATGACCGGCACCATCAGCCTCTCCGGCATGGTCGCGTGGGCGGATGAGTTCAACATCTGGATGGTCTTCGTCCAGCCCCTCGCGCTCGTCATCTACTTCATCTGCGTCAGCGCCGAGCTGAACCGCACCCCCGTCGATATCGCCGAGGCCGAGTCCGAAATCGTTGCGGGCTACCTCACCGAGTACTCCGGCATGAAGTGGGGCCTCTTCTACGGCATGGACATCGGCTACGCGCTCGCCGCTTCCGGCTTCGCCGCGACCGTCTTCCTCGGCGGCTGGACCTTCTTCGGGCTCGAACAGTGGGTCCCCGGCTGGCTCATCTTCATCGCCAAGACCCACCTCTTCTATTTCCTCTTCATCTGGACCCGCGGCACGCTGCCGCGCCTCCGCGCCGACCAGCTGATGGCGTTCGCGTGGAAGTTCCTCCTCCCGCTCGGCGTCTTCAACCTCCTCATCGTCAGCACCGAGCGGATGCTCTGGTCGGAGCAGGATTACGCGAAGGGCCTCATCTACGTCTTCGCCCTCGTGAACATCATCCTCTCGGTGGCGCTCGTTTATGCCTGGGCCCGCTTCAATGGCTACCGGCCCGAGCGCACGCCGACCCGCCCGCGCCTGGTCAAGCAGGCCGGCGGCTACATCCCCGTCGGGGAGCGCTCCTGATGGAAGGTTTCGGCCCCTCGCTCGCCTTCTGGGTGCTCGCAGCCCTCACCCTCGTCGCTGCCGGCGGGGTGATGGTCTCCCGCAACCTGCTCCACGCCGTCCTCTTCCTCATCCTCACGTTCATCGGCGTCGCCGGGTTCTTCGTCCTCCTCTCGGCCGACTTCATCGCCATGGCCCAGGTCATCATCTACGTGGGCGCCATCGCGGTGCTGGTCCTCTTCGCCGTCCTGCTCACGCCGCGCTCCGGCCGCGATAACGGCGAAACCCGCTGGGCGCTCCCCGGCATCCTCCTCGCAGTCTGCCTCGCCGCCATCTTCCTGTTCGTCGTTCACGACACCGCCTGGAACACTGTCGACGAGGCGCCCGCCGGCCTCGATGCCCGCTCACTCGGCACGGCGCTGCTGACCACGTGGGTCGTCCCGTTCGAAATCGCGAGCGTGCTGCTCACGGCCGCGCTCGTCGGCGCCATCATGCTGACCCGCAGCCCCGAAGAAGAAGCGGAGGATGCCCTCGTATGACCCCCGGCATCGAACACTTCCTCACCGTCGGCGCCCTCCTCTTCTGCCTCGGCCTCGCCATCTCGCTCTCGAAGCGAAACGCCATCGGCGTCCTGATGGGCGTCGAGCTGATGCTCAACGCCGTCAACCTCACGCTCATCACCTTCTCCCGCTTCGCCGTGAGCTCGAACCCGATCACCGGGCACACCTTCGTCGTCTTCATCCTCACCGTTGCCGCTGCCGAAGCCGCGGTCGCCCTCGCCCTCGCCGTCGCCGTCTACCGCAACCGCGAAACCATCGACGTCGACCGGCTGAATCTCCTCAGGTCGTGAAGCAGCATGTGGGTTGAATTCATGACGGTCCGCAACGCCTACGTCGCCCAGACCTGGGCGGAACTGTTCGCCGCCGAGGCCCTCTCGGTGCGCATCGTCCCGCCCATCGGCTACGGCGAGAAGGCGTCCATGCTCGATGAACGCACCCTCTACGTGCCGACGGGCAAGGCCCACGTCGCCCGCGAAATCCTGAGGAAGATCTAGCCCATGCTGTTCCTCGCTGCCGAGCCGTCCGCCGCTTCGACGCCGACGATCGACCAGGCCGTGCTCTGGGCCATCATGGCCTGCCCCCTCGTTGCCTGGGGCCTCATCGCGCTCTACCTCCGGAAGCTCCCGGCCATCGCCGGCTACACGGCCATCCTCGGCATCGGCGCCGCCATGGTGCTGAGCTACGTCACGCTCTTCAACGTCATCGACGCGAGCGGCGGCGTGGCGCAGTACACCCACGAATGGTTCACCGCCGGCGACCTCACCGTCCCCATCGGCGTCCGGGTCGACGGCCTCACGGCCGTCATGCTCGTCGTCGTGACGACCGTCGCGTTCCTCGTCCAGGTCTACTCGACCGGCTACATGCAGGGCGACCACGGCTACGGGCGCTACTTCGCCCACATGTGCCTGTTCACCACGTCGATGCTCGGCCTCGTCCTCGCGGACAACCTCTTCCAGATGTTCGTCTTCTGGGAGCTCGTCGGCCTCTGCTCCTACCTGCTCATCGGCTTCTGGTTCCACAAGCCGAGCGCGGCCGCTGCCGCGAAGAAGGCGTTCATCGTCACCCGCATCGGCGACCTCGGCCTGCTCGCCGCCCTGCTCCTCATCTGGACCCGCGCCGGCACCTTCGACGTGACGGCGATTCAGGAGTGGGCCGCCAGCGGCGAAGTGAAGAGCACCATCGTGACCCTCTTCGCGCTCGGCCTCTTCGCGGGCGCGGCCGGCAAGTCCGCCCAGTTCCCGCTCCACGTCTGGTTGCCCGACGCGATGGAAGGCCCGACCCCGGTCTCGGCCCTCATCCACGCCGCGACCATGGTCGCCGCTGGCGTCTACCTCGTCGCCCGCTTCTTCCCGGTCTTCGAAGCCTCGACCGACGCGGCCGACGTCGTGGCCTGGATTGGCGCTATCACCGCCATCCTCGCCGCGACCATCGCGCTCGTGCAGACCGACCTCAAGCGCGTCCTCGCCTACTCCACGGTCTCCCAGCTCGGCTACATGATGCTTTCCCTCGGCGCGCTCGGGTACGTGGCGGCCATCTTCCACCTCTTCACGCACGCCTTCTTCAAGGCGCTCCTCTTCCTCGGCAGCGGCTCGGTCAACCACGCAACCAACACGTTCGATATGCGGAAGATGGGCGGCCTCCGCAAGCACATGCCGGTGACCTACTGGACGTTCGTCATCGGCTCGCTCAGCCTCGCCGGCATCTTCCCGCTCGCCGGCTTCTGGTCGAAGGACGAAATTCTCCTCGACGCGTGGCGGCACGACCGCGCGCTGTGGGCCATTGGAGCCGTGGTCGCCTTCATGACGGCGTTCTACATGTTCCGGGCCATCTTCCTCACCTTCCACGGCACGTATAAGGGCGGCGAACCGGTCGACCACCACGACCCGGACAACCACTTCCACGGTGACCCGGCCCACCCCCACGAATCGCCGTGGTCGATGAAGGGGCCGCTCATCGTCCTCGCGATCCCGTCCATCGCCGCAGGCTGGTTCGCCTACGACCACATGTTCAAAGACTTCATCGAAGCCGCGCTGCCCCACGGCGGCCACCACGGCAGCACCTTCGAAATCGGGATTGCGGTCTCCTCCACGATCATCGCGCTCGCCGGCATCGGCACCGCCTACGCCATCTACATCCGCCGCTGGGTCGATTCGGCCTCCATCCGCGCCACCTTCGCGCCCTTCGCCCTCGTCTTCGAACGGAAGTACTTCCTCGACGACCTCTATGAGGGCCTCTTCGTCCGCACCATCTTCTACCGCGGCTGGTGCCGCCTGCTCGAAACGATCGACCGCCGCATCGTCGACGGCATCGTGAACGGCACGGGCCAGCTCGGCCGGGCCGCCAGCAGCCGCCTGCGGGCCGTCCAGGTCGGCGAAGTCCAGTCCTACGGCCTCGGCGTTGCGGCCGGCGTCATCGTCATCTTCATCGCCGTCATCGTGGCGAATCCGCTCTAGGAGGTCGTGGTGGAACTGAGCATCCTCATCTTCCTGCCCGCCATCGCGGCCGCCGTCATCCTCCTCCTCCCGCAGCGGATGGAGCAGCAGGCGAAATGGGTCGCGCTCGTCACCGCCGCCGCGATGTTCGCGCTCTCCATCGCGATGTTCTTCCGCTTCGACCCGGACGCGCAGGGCTACCAGTTCGTCGAACGCCACTCTTGGGTCGATATCGGCGCCTTCAACCTCCAGTACTTCGTCGGCGTCGACGGCCTGAGCCTGCCGCTCGTCGTGCTCACCACCTGCCTCACGCTGGCGTCCGTCCTCGTCTCCTTCAGCGTGACCCACCGGCCGCGGGCCTACTTCGCCTGCCTCCTCATCCTCGCCAGCTCCGTCGTCGGCGTGTTCGTCTCGCTCGACCTGATGCTCTTCTTCCTCTTCTGGGAGCTCGAGCTCTTCCCGATGTACCTGCTCATCTCCATCTGGGGCTCGGGCCGGAAGGAGTACTCGGCGACGAAGTTCGTCCTCTACACCATCGCCGGCTCTGCCTTCATGCTCATCGGCATCCTCGTGCTCGCCTTCGACGCCCGCACGTTCGACATCGAGCGGCTCGCATCGGCCGAGTTCCGGGACACGCTGCTCCCGCTCGGCTGGGTGTTCTTCTTCCTGTTCGTGGGCTTCGCGGTGAAGCTGCCGATCGTCCCGCTCCACACCTGGCTGCCCGATGCCCACTCCGACGCCCCCACCGCGGTCTCGGTCATGCTCGCAGGCGTCCTGCTCAAGATGGGCGGCTACGGCATCATCCGTCTCTGCGTCACCCTGATGCCGGAGGTCGCCCACGACTGGGACGTTTGGATGGCCGGGATCGGCGCGTTCAGCGTTCTCTACGGCGGCTTCATCACCCTCCGCCAGACCGACGTGAAGCGGCTCATCGCCTACTCGTCGGTCTCCCACATGGGGCTCGTCCTGCTCGGCATCGGGGCGCTCGGCTCGACCGGGCTCACCGGCGCGACCTACCAGATGCTCGCCCACGGCCTCATCACCGGGCTGATGTTCGTGATGATTGGCCTCATGTACGAGCGGACCCACACGCGCGACATCGCCCGGCTCGGCGGCCTTGCCCGCCAGATGCCCCTCATCGCCACCGGAATGGTCTTCGCCGGCATGGCCTCGCTCGGCCTGCCGGCGCTGGCCGGCTTCATCGCTGAAATCACCGTGTTCCTCGGCGCCTTCCAGCGCTTCGAGTGGGCCGTCCTCGCCGCCATCATCGGCGTCGTCCTCTCCGCCGGCTACATTCTCTGGATGCTCCAGCGGGTGATGTTCGGCCCCGTCCGCCACGAATGGGATGAGCTCACCGACCAGCGCCACTGGTGGGAACACGCCGTCGTCGCCGGCCTCGCCGCGCTCGTCATCCTCCTCGGCGTCTACCCCGCGCTCCTCATGGACGTCATCGAACCGGCCATGACCACCCTGGCTGCGAGGTTGCAGGCATGAACGGAATCGACGTACTCGGGCCGCAGATCAGCGTGCTCGTGGCGGCCGGCGTCGTCCTGGTCGTCGATGCCCTCTTCCCTGGCCAGCGCCGCCTCCTGCCCTTCCTCGCCCTCGCCGGGCTGGCCACGGCCGCCCTCTGGACCACCTCATGGGTCGGCCGCGGCGACTACCAGACGGTCTTCGACGGCACCATCGCCCTCGATCGGTACGCCGTCTTCTTCCAGTACGTCTTCGCCGGCGTCACCGCGACGGTGATCCTCGCCTCCATCGACTGGGTCAACCGCGAAGGCCGCCGGCAAAGCGAGTACTACGCGCTCGTCCTCACCGTCTGCGCCGGCCTCATGCTCCTCGCCGGCGCGCGCGACCTCATCACCATCTTCATCGCACTCGAACTCTCCTCCATCCCCCAGTACATCCTCGCCGGCTGGGGCAAGGACGCGAAGTCGTCCGAGGCGGGGCTCAAGTACCTCCTCCTCGGCGCCGTCGCTTCGTCGCTCCTGCTCTACGGCATGGCGCTGCTCTACGGCGTCACCGGCACCACCATCCTCCCGGACATCGCGGCTGCCATCGAGGCGAACGGCGAATCCTACCGCGCGCTCCTCATCGTCGCGATGACCCTGCTCATCGCCGGCTTCGGCTTCAAAATGGCCGTCGTTCCCTTCCAGATGTGGGTGCCGGATGTCTACCAGGGCGCCCCGACCCCCGTGGCGGCTTTCCTCTCCGTCGGTTCGAAGGCGGCCGCGTTCGCAGTCGCCATCCGCGTCTTCTTCGAAGCCCTCGGCGCCGACTTCCTCAGCAGCGACTGGTCGATGATCTTCGCCGTCATCGCTGCCGTCTCGATGACCCTCGGCAACCTCATGGCCATCGTCCAGTCCGACATCAAGCGGATGCTCGGCTACTCCTCGATCGCCCAGGCTGGCAACTTCCTCGTCGGCCTCGCCGCCATCTCCGTCGCCGGCGAAGAGTTCACCCTCGGCGCGAGCGGCATCCTGCTCTTCGTCGCCGCCTACGCCTTCACGAACCTCGGCGCGTTCGTCGCCGTCATCGCCATCTCCCAGCGCATCAACTCCGACCGCATCGCCGACTACGCCGGCATGTGGAAGACGTCGCCGTTTCTCGCGCTCGGCCTCGCCTTCTGTCTCGTTTCGCTCACCGGCATCCCGCCCACCGTCGGCTTCTGGGCGAAGCTCTACATCTTCAACGCGGCCGTCCGCGCCGACCTCGTCTGGCTCGTCATCGTCGGCGTTCTCAACTCGGTCGTATCGGCCTACTACTACCTCGGCGTCGTCCGCGTGATGTTCCTCGGCGAACCCGGCACCGAGCAGCGCTTCCGCGCCTCGCCCTCGATCGCCGTCGCTCTCACCGCCACGGCCGCCGGCGTGCTCGTCTTCGGCATCGTGCCCGCGCCCCTGATGTCGGCGGCTCGCGACGCCGTCGAAATCTTCGCCCGCTAGGCGGTGCCTGCCGACCCCGCCTACGACATCACGTTCGAAACCGAGGTCGACGTCCCGGACGCCGACCTGCCGGCGCTCGAATCGCTCGCAGCCCGGGTGATGGCCGGTGAGGATGTTCCTCTCGGCACCGCGCTCGCCGTCGTCATCACCGACGACGAAGAAATCCGACGCCTGAACGCCGAATTCCTCGGCGTCGATGAGCCGACCGACGTCCTCTCATTCCCTGAAGACTCCCCGGATGATGACGACTTCGTCGCCCCGCCGGACGCGCCCCGCGCCCTCGGCGACATCGCCATCTCCATCGATACCGCCCGCCGCCAGGCAGCCCAGCTCGGCCACAGCCTGCAGGACGAACTCGCCCACCTGCTCGTCCACGGCATCCTGCATCTCTGCGGCTACGACCACGTGAACAGCCCCGACGAGGAAGCCGAGATGCGCGCCCGGGAGGAGCACTACCTGGGCGACCTCCGCCACTTCCACACCCACTGACCGCCGCCGCGCCATGCCGGCGTGGCACACCTGTTCTATACTCAGGGTACCCCGCGCACAGGAACGCTCGTGCTCTACGGAAAGTGGCGGCCGAAGGGTTTCGCCGAAGTCGTCGGACAGGACCACATCGTTCGCACCCTGAAGAACGCCCTCGCGACCGGGCAGGTTGCGCACGCCTACCTCTTCAGCGGCCCGCGCGGCACCGGCAAGACGACCACCGCCCGCATCCTCGCGCGCGCCGTCAACTGCCAGTCCCTGCGCGACGGCGAACCCTGCAACGAGTGCGCTCCCTGCCGCGCCATCCTCAGCGGTTCCGCGCTCGACCTGATCGAGATGGACGCCGCCAGCAACCGCGGCATCGATGACGTCCGCGAACTCCGCGAAAAAATCGCCTACGCCCCCTCCGACCTCGCCCGCAAGGTCTACCTGCTCGACGAAGTCCACATGCTCACCGAGGGCGCCTTCAACGCCCTGCTCAAGACGCTCGAGGAGCCTCCCCCGCACGCCATCTTCATCCTCGCCACGACCGACCTCCACAAGGTCCCGGCGACCATCATCTCCCGCTGCCAGCGCTACGACTTCCACCGCGTCCCCAACGACGCCATCGTCGACCGCCTCGCCTACATCTGCGAACAGGAAGGCGTTGCCGTTCCCCGGGAGGGGCTCCTCGCCATCGCCGTCCAGTCCCGCGGGGGCCTGCGCGACGCCATCACGATGCTCGAACAGGTCATCGCCCGGTACGGGGCTTCGCCGACGGTCGACGACGTCCGCGCCGCCCTTGGGCAGGTCCACGACCCGCGCGTCGCCGGCCTCGTGCGCGCCTTGCTCGAATCCGACCTCGCCGCCGCGCTCGACATCGCCCGCTCCGTCGCCGACGACGGTCTCGATATCGCCCGGTTCACGCGCGGCGCCGTCGACATCGTTCGGCAGCTGCTCGGCGCAGTGCTCCGCGATGGTGCGGCGCCCGTCGACGACGAGCTGCTGGCTGCCGCCCGCGCCCGCCCGGACGCCGTGCAGGTGCTCGCGTCCGCGCTCGCCGAGCTCGCCCGCGCCGACTTCCGCCTCGACCCCGCCAGCCCCATCCCGCTCGAAATCGCCTGCGCCGCCATCATCCTCGGCCCGTCCGCCGCGCCGGCCGCAGCGCCCGCGCCCCTGGCGGCCGCTCCCGCTGCCGCGCCCCGGCAGGCTGCTGGCGGCGCGGAAGCGCCGGCCCGTGCTCCCGCCGCAACCAGCGCCCTGAGCCGCGAAGAGCGCTTCGCTCGCGACCTCTACGAGCACTGCAAGATGGTCAACCCGTCGCATGCGATGTGGCTCAACGGCTCGTTCGAAGTTCTCCAGATGGACGGCGACGAGCTCGTCCTCGGCTTCCAGCGGAAGATGCCGCTCGAAAAAGTCGATACCGTCTGCCGCGCGATGGTCGAGCAGCAGGCGGCCGCCATCCTCGGACGCGAAGTCCGTCTCACCGTGAAACTCATCGAAGGCACCGGCCAGCCGAAGCGCGAGCCGCGCCGCGGCCACCTCGTCGAGGCCGCGAAATCCATGGGCGGCCGGCCCGTCGGAAAGGATTCCTGATGGCGAAAGGAAGCGGCAACAACCGGTACCTCCGCCGCGCCGGCGGCGGCCTGCCCGGCCGGAGCTCCATGGGCGGCGGAAACGCCAATGCGCTCGCGCAGGCGCAGGAACTGCTCGCGAAGGCCCAGGCCGAACTCGCGGCTGCCACCGTCGAAGGAACCGCCGGCGGCGGCGCCGTCCGCATCACGATGTCCGGCGAGCAGAAAATCCTCGGCATCGCGCTCGAGCCCGAGGTCGTCGACCCGGACGACGTCGAGATGCTCCAGGATCTCATCATGGCCGCCATCGCGGACGCGACCCAGAAGGCGACCGAACTGCAGCAGAAATCCTTCGGGGCCATCACTGGCGGCCTCGGCCTGCCGGGGCTCGGCCTCGGCTGACGCTGGCCCTATGCCCGAATCGCTCGCGACCCCGGAGCCGATCCAGCGCCTCATCGAGGCGCTCCACCGCCTGCCCGGCATCGGCCCCAAGTCGGCTCAGCGGCTCGCATACCATATCGTCCGTACCTCGCCGCAGGAAGCCGAGGGGCTCGCCCGCGCCGTCATCGAGGCCCGGGAGCGCATCCGCTACTGCTCCGTCTGCGTCAACCTCACCGAGCGCGACCCCTGCGCCGTTTGCGCCGACCCCCGCCGCGACGCCGGCACCATCTGCGTCGTCGAACAGCCGCTCGATGTGCTCGCCGTCGAGCGCGCGGGCATCTATCGCGGCCGCTACCACGTCCTCCACGGCATCCTGAATCCGATGGAAGGCATCGGGCCCGAACACCTGCACATCGATGCCCTCGTCGCGCGTGTGAGCGCCGGCGACGTGCGCGAAGTCATCATGGCAACGAACCCCAGCCTCGAGGGCGAGGCCACGGTCATGTACGTCCAGCGGGTGCTCGCTCCCCACGGCGTCCGGGTCACCCGCCTGGCGCGGGGGCTCCCGTCCGGTGCCGACCTCGAGTACGCCGACACCATGACGCTCGCGCGCGCCCTCGAGGGCCGCCAGGAGCTCTGACATGTCCGGCCGGCCGCCCCGCACGATCGCCGCCGAGGGCATCGTGCTGCGCCGGCGTCCCTCCGGCGAGGCCGACGCGCTGCTCGTGCTCCTGACGCCCGGCGAAGGCCGCGTCGACGCCGTCGCCCGCGGTGTCCGGAAGCCGCAGGCGAAGCTCCGCGGCCACGTCGAGCCGATCACCCGGTCCCGCTTCCTCCTCGCCCGCGGCCGCGGCCTCGATGTCGTCGCCCAGGCGGAGACGCTCGACGCCCACCTGCGCCTGAAAGCCGACCTCGAAGCGCTCGCCGCTGCGATCTACTGCTGCGAACTCGCCGAGCGGCTCTCCACGGCCCACGCGCCCCAGCCGGAGCTCTACGACCTCCTCGTCGACACCCTTACTGCCCTCGACGCCGGCGCTGCCCCGGCGGCAGCCGCCCGCTACTTCGAACTCCACCTGCTCGCCGTCTCCGGCTACGAGCTGCAGGTTGCCGCCTGCGCCTCCTGCGGGGCCGACCTCCCCGAGGCCGAGGCCTTCTTCGCCGCCGCGGCAGGCGGCATCCTCTGCGCTGGCTGCCGGGCGGATGTCCCCGGCCGCCTGCTCTCGGTCCGCGCGCAGAAGGTGCTCAGGTTCGCCCGCCGCGCCGCTGTCGCCGAATTCGCCGCCCTCCGGATGCCCCCCGAGACCGCCAACGAGGTGCGCAGCGCGCTCGCCGATGCCCTTCGCGCCGCGCTCGATGCCGAGCCCCGTTCGAGCACCTTTTTCGAGACGGTTTCCCGGCCGTGAGCAACCCGGCAGGCTTCCCCGCGCCGTACCCTTCGTGCATGTACAATGCGCATGCACCGCACCACCCGGGAACGACCCCGAAACCCGAACCGTGAGGAGGGGGAGGATGCCCCTTTACGAATACTACTGCGAGCCCTGCAACGGCATCTTCGAAGAGCTCCGCCCCATGCGCGAAGCCAGCGACCCCGTGCCCTGCCCGGTCTGCTACAAGGACGCGAAGCGGATCATGCCGACGTCCTTCGCGGCCTTTACGTTCCGCGATGGCTACCCGCGCCGCATCCCCGACGACGGCAAGTACTGGCACCTGGGGAAGAAGGTCTCGAAGCTCGTCACCCACGCCCGGCCGAACGAGCACCCCGAAGTGAACAAGCCGGAGCCGAAAAAGCGCAAGACGAAGGGCGAGAAGCAGGAGCTCCAGGACATGAAGGAGCTGGCGGCCAAGCGCGAGCTCGTCGACCTCTACGGCAACGAAATCAAGCCCGAGGAAGTCCCGCAGGTCGTCGAGCAGGGCCGCGTCGTTCGGAAGGGCACCCCGCGCGGCCTCTAGCCCGCTGCGCCGCTAGCTCTTCCGCGTCAGCACGTAGTCGCTGAGGTCGATGAGGCAGCGCTTCGTCTCCGATTCGGGGAGGAAGGCAATCGCCTCCTGCGCCCGGCGGATGTAGTCCCGCGCCATCTCCATCGAGGCCTCGATGCAGTCCGAATTGCGGACCGCCTCGATCGCCTCCCGCAGCCGGGCTTCGCGGTCCCGCCGCGCGAGGATGAACCGCCGAATCGGGTTGTCCTTCGGGTACCGTTCGAGGAACAGCAGGCCCGGCAGCGTGATCGTCCCTTCGAGCAGGTCGCTGCCGACCGGTTTGCCCATCACGGCCTCGTCGCCCACGAAGTCCAGCACGTCGTCGACGATCTGGAACGCCATGCCGAAGCTGTGGCCGTAGGTGCGCATCGCCTCGACCGTGCGTTCGTCGCAGTTCGCCAGCATCGCGCCGCCTTCGGTCGCATTCGCGAACAGGGCTGCCGTCTTGCCGCCGATGCGCCACAGGTAGTGTTGGACGTCCTTCCCGGCGTCGAACGCGGCCGCGTCCTGGTCCAGCTCCCCGCTCGTCATCTTCATCAGCGCGAGCGCGAACAGCCGCGTGACCGCGAGGCTGCCGGTGCGCGTCACCATCTCGGCCGCGTTCGCGAACATGTAGTCGCCGAGCAGCACCGTCAGCGCGTTGTCGAAGACCGCGTTCGCGGTCGGCCGCCCGCGCCGGCTCGTCGCCCCATCGACGACATCGTCGTGGACGAGGCTCGCCGTGTGCAGCAGCTCGATGGCCGCGCCGAGCGGCACGAGCCGGTTCAGGTTGTAATCGCCGAGGTGCCCAGCCAACAGCACCAGCGCGGGCCGCAGCCGCTTCCCCCGCGCCTCCAGCGCGTGGTCGAGCATTCGCTTGAGCGGCGGAAGGTCGACGTTCTTGGTCGACTCGAGCAGGTCCTCGACGAGGATCATGTCCTCGGCGACCGGCCCGTAGAGCGCCGTCACCTGCGTCGCCGTCATCGCCGCGAAGCCCCGCTGACGGCCGCCGCGACCAGCCGCCGCGCGTTGTCCGTGGTCAGCGCCGCGACCTCCCCGAAGGTGACGCCGCGGGCTGCCGCCACCGCCCGGGCGGTTTCGACGATGAAGGCCGGTTCGTTCCTTTTTCCGCGCATCCCTTGAGGGGGAAGGTACGGACTGTCGGTTTCGATCACAAGTGAGCGCGCTGGCAACCCGGCTGCGATGGCCCGCGTCTGGTCATTCTTCGGGTAGGTGACCGGGCCCGCGATGGACACGAGGAACCCGAGGTCGGCGAACCGCAAGGCCTCCTCGAGCGTCCCCCCGAAGCAGTGCATGACGCCGGGCGTCGCCATCCCCCGCGCGGCAGCCGCTTCCGCGAACTCCCGGAGCGGCGCGAGGATGGCCGTCTCGGCGCCGCGCGAGTGCACGCAGACCGGCTTCCGCACCTCCAGCGCCAGCTCGAGCTGCGCCGCGAGCAGCGCCCGCTGCCGCGCTTCGCCCGACCAGCCCCGGTAGAAGTCGAGCCCCAGCTCTCCGACCGCCGCCACCGCCGGGTCCGCCGCCAGCTCGCGCAGGCGGGGAAAGAGCGCCTCCCAGTTTGTATCCGCTTCGTGCGGGTGCAGCCCGACGCCCGCGTAGACCTTCCCGGGAAAGCGCCGAGCCAGCTCAACCGCCGCCTCGCTCGACGGCAGGTCGTAGCCCAGCGTCAGCACCTCGCCGACCCCGGCCGCAGCCGCCCGCGCGATGACCGCGTCGGCCTCCGTAGCGAGCTTCGGGTCCGTCAGGTGGGCATGGGTGTCGAACAGCGCGGCCGTCACGTCCCGGCGGCCTCGCGCGTTTCGATCTTCGTGTACAGCGGCCGCGCCGGCTGGAGCCGCGTCCCCGGGGCGACCCGCGCGAACCGCCAGCCGCCATCCCGCACCGTCCCCTGCAGCCCGAGGTCCCCGTGCAGCCGCTCCGTCGAGAACGGCAGCACCGGGTGGAGCAGCACCTTCAGCGCGTTGATGGCGTCCAGCGCGGTCGCCAGCGTTTCCGCGGCATGCCCGCGGTCCTCCTTCACCGCTTTCCACGGTGCCCGCTCGTCGAGGTACTTGTTCGCCGATTGGGCGAGCTGGAGCGCCGTCTGCAGGCCGCCGCGGAAATGGCACCGCTCGAATTCGTCGCCCACGGCGTCGAACATCGCCTCGCACTCCGCGAGCAGCGCCGTGCTCTCGGGTGACGGCCGCCCAACCGCCGGGACGACCCCCTCGAAGTTCCGGTGGAGCATCGAGATGACCCGGTTGGCGAGGTTGCCCCACGTCGCGATGAGGACGTCGTTGTTCGCCCGGATGAGCTCGTCCTCGCTGAATACGCTGTCGTTGCTCTCCGGCATGATCGTCGTCAGGTAGAAGCGGATGACGTCCGCGTCGTACTGGTCGAGCAGGTCGAGCATCCACGTCCCGGTGCCCTTCGACTTGCTCTGCTTCTGCCCGGCAGCGAAGTTCACGTACTGGTTCGCCGGCACGTCGTAGGGCAGGTTCAGCCCGCCGTATCCGAGCAGCATCGCCGGCCAGATGATCGTGTGGAACGGGATGTTGTCCTTCCCGATGAAGTAGTACGACCGCGTCGCTCCGTCCTGCCAGAACGGCCGCCACGCCTCGGGGTCGCCGGAGGCTGCCGCCCATTCCTTGCTCGCCGACAGGTAGCCGATGACCGCGTCGAACCAGACGTAGATACGTTTGTCCTCGTAGCCCGGCACGGGCACCGGCACGCCCCACGAGATGTCCCGCGTGATGGCCCTGTCCTTGAGGCCTTCGTTCAGCATCCCGAGGGTGAAGTTCTGCACGTTCCGCCGCCAGTGCGGCTGCCTCCCGACCCACTCTTTCAGCGGCTGCTCGAACGCCGAGAGCTTCAGGAAGAAATGTTCCGAAGGCCGCAAGACCGGCCGCGCCCCGCTCAGCTTGCTCCGCGGGTCGCGCAGCTCGGTCGCGTCGAGCGTCTTGCCGCAGTTGTCGCACTGGTCGCCGCGCGCTTCGGTGAATCCGCAGTAAGGGCAGGTGCCCTCGACGTACCGGTCCGGCAGGAATCGCCCGACCTCCGGGTCGAACAGGTACTCGTCGGTCCGCCGGTAGAGGTAGCCCTGCTCCAGCAGCCGCAGGAAGACGTCCTGTGTCACGGCGTAGTGGTTCTCGGTCAGCGTCGAGGTGTACAGGTCGAACGAGATGCCGAACCGCTCCCACACTTCGAGGATCTTCGGGTGGTACCGGTCCACCACCTCCCGCGGCGTGATGCCCTCCCGGTCCGCCGTGACCGTGATCGGCGTCCCGTGGCAGTCCGACCCGGAGACCATGAGCACGTCCCGCCCCCGCAGCCGCTGGTAACGGGCGAAGATGTCGGCCGGCAGGTACGCGCCGGCCGCCTGGCCGACGTGCAGCAGGTAGTTCGCGTACGGCCACGCGACGCAGACGAGAACGCGGTCGGGCACGGTGCACCTGGGGAGGAGTCTCCCGCCCATGCTACCACAGGGTCACGCTTCGCCGTCCCCGCCGGGCCCGTCCCACAGCGCGTAGAGCGCCGAGCGGTCCGCGCCCGTCAGCCGCGCCACCTCAGCCGCGGCAGCCGAGCGCCGCGCCCCTGCCCGCCGGAACGCCGCGAGCAGGGCCGCCGCGTCAGCGTGCGAGCCCGCAGTTCGAGGTTCGGCCGGCCCGATGACGACCGTGACCTCGCCGCGGGCATCGCGGAACCGCGTCGCCAGTTCCGAGGCGCGCCCCCGGACGACCTCCTCGTGCAGCTTCGTCAGCTCGCGGCAGACCACCGCCTCGGGGTCGCCGAGGACCTCCGCCGCGTCAGTCAGCAGCGCTGCGACGCGCCCCGGCGACTCGAAGCAGACGACCATCCGGTCCGGCCCGGCCAGTTCGGTCAGCCGCGCCCGGCGCTCGCCCTGCTTCCGCGGCAGGAACCCGGCGAAGACGGTGACCGCGGAATCGAAGCCAGCGACCGAGACCGCCGCGGCCAGCGCCGAAGGCCCCGGAACGGGCACGACCCGCACCCCGGCCGCGTGCGCTGCCGCCACCAGCCGCGCGCCCGGGTCCGACACGCCGGGTGTCCCGGCGTCGCTCGCCAGCACGGCGACGCCCTCGACAGCGGCGGCGAGCACCTCCGGTGTCCGCTCCCGCACGTTGAACTCCGTCAGGCTGATGAGCCGCGCCGTGCTCCCGGCCGCCCGCGCCAGCCGGCCGGTCACCCGCGTATCCTCCGCCGCGATGAGCGACGCGGCCTGGAACGCCGCTTTCGCCCGCGGCGAAAGGTCCTCGAGATTCCCGAGCGGGGTCGCGACGACATAGAGCCCGGGATGCCACGCCGTCATCGAGCCAGCCAATCCGAGCTATTGCACATAAGCGACACCGCCGAATCCGAATTGTGTTGACCCGTCAACCTGCCCCTCCTACACTCGATGACAACGCCGCGGCCGCTGCCAGGCCGCAATTCTAGCCCCGGGATTGCGCTGAATTGAGTACTGCCGTCAACCTCTCCTCCGCCGCCTCCGATGAGCCGGAGCGCGGCCCCGCGCCGTACCCGCAAGGGGACCAGCCCGCTCCCACCTTCAAGCAGCTCCGACGCGCCTACGGCTTCGACGAAGTCGCCATCGTTCCCGGCACCGTGACCATAAACCCCGAGCTCACCCAGCTCGGCCTCGATATCGGCCCGCACCACTTCGCGATCCCCTTCATCGCCTCCGCGATGGACGCCGTCGTCGACCCCTCCTTCGCCATCGCGATGCATAAGGCCGGCGGCCTCGCCGTCCTCAACCTCGAAGGCGTTTGGACGAAGTACGACGACCCGGGCGCCATCCTGCAGGAGGTCGCGTCGGTCAGCCGCGATGAGGCCACCGCCCTCCTCCAGCACGCCTACCAGCAGCCCATCCGCGAAGACCTCATCCATCGCCGCATCCAGGAGATCAAGGCCGGCGGCGCCGTCGCGGCCGTCTCCGTCACCCCGATGAACACGAAGCGCTGGGCGCCTCTCATCCAGGAAGCCGGCGCCGACATCCTCGTCGTCCAGAGCACGGTAACGACCGCCCGGCACGAGTCGACCAGCATCGAAGGCCTCCGCTTCGAAAAGCTGCTCAAGGAAATCCACATCCCCGTCGTCGTGGGCAACACTGTCGGCTTCGAAGCCACGCTCGAACTGATGCGCACCGGCGTCGCCGCGGTCCTCGTCGGCGTGGGCCCCGGCGCGGCCTGCACCAGCCGCGAAGTCCTCGGCATCGGCGTACCGCAGGTCACGGCGACCATCGACTGCGCGGCCGCCCGCGACTACTACCTCCGCGAATCCGGCCGGTACGTCCCGATCATCACCGACGGCGGCATCCGGACCGGCGGCGACGTCTGCAAGTGCTTCGCAGCCGGCGCCGACGCGGTCATGATGGGCTCGCCGTTCGCCGCCACCACCGAGGCGCCGGGCCGGGGCTACCACTGGGGCATGGCCACGCCCCATGCCCACCTGCCGCGCGGCACCCGCGTCGCCGTCGGCGTCAACACCACCCTCCAGAAGCTCCTCTACGGCCCGACCAGCCGCACCGACGGCACCGAGAACCTCGTCGGCGCGCTCCGCACCGCCATGGGCATGTGCGGCGCCCGCACGATTCGCGAGTTCCAGCAGGCCGAAATGGTCATCGCCCCGGCCATCAAGACGGAAGGCAAGATCTACCAGTTTGCGCAGGCTGGCACCTAGCATCGCGCTCGCGTTCGCGCTCCTGCTGGCGGTCCCGGCCCACCCGGCCGGGGCCGCCGGTCCGTGTATCGAAGCCGACCCGTCGGCGCTCGAGCCCGCGGTGCTCGCCGCCAACCTCATCGTCATCGCGGAAGTCCGCGACGCCGCCCAGCTGCCGGAGCTCGCCCCGGAATCGTTCCTCAAAGGCACGGTGACGCGCCAGGCCATCCGCTTCGCTGACGCAGCCACGCCGCCCTCGTGCGCGCCCGCCGCCATCCCGCGCGGCGCCCGGGTGCTCGCTTTCCTCTCCACGGAGGGCGGCGGCGCACACTGGCCTGCGGCCTCCGCCCTCTTCGTCCTCCGCGATGGCACGGCCCTCCGCGCCGACGGCGAGACCCCGCCGGTCGCAGAAGCGGACCTCCTCCAGCGTGTCCGCGCCCTGACCGGTCAGCAGGCGGCCCCGCCGTCCGGCACCGAGTCCGGCGCCGGCATCGACTGGTCCGGGACCATCCTCCCCGTTGGCGCGCTCCTGCTCGCCGTGTTCGGCATCGGCCTCGTGCTCATGCGCACCTGGCACCGCATCGACCCCAGCTAGCGCGCCAGCGACTCGAGGAACGCCGCCAGCCCCGCCTCGCCCGGGTCCAGCACGAGGTCCGCAGCGTCCAGCGCGTACCGGTCCGCGTGCGCCATCGCCGCGCCGAGACCCGCCCACGCGAGCATCGAGGCATCGTTGACCGAATCCCCGACAGCGGCCACCTCGTGCCGGTCGATGCCCCAGTCCTCGCACAGCAGCGAGAGCGCGTGGCCCTTGTTCGCCTCCGGCGCGACGGCGACGGTCACCTCCGGGAAATCGAGCACGTGCAGCCGGTCGCCGAAGCGCGCCGCCAGCTCCCGGTGGATGCCCGGCGCCCACGCAGCGTCCGAGATGATGCCCACGCCGGTCGGGACGACCCCCGAATGCTCCGGGTCTGCCCGGTACTCCGGTTCGATGCCGCTCACCTCGCCATACCGCCGAGTCGCCTCCGACGGCGCGCTCGCCAGGTAGCGGACCGGGTTGAACCACTCGTAGTCCCGCCCGATCGACCGCGCGTAATCGATGACCTCGATCGCCGTCCCGCGGTCGATCGGGAAGACGTGGAGCATCTCCCCGTCCAGCCGGTGCACCGAACACCCCTGCTGACACACCACCGGCGTCAGCAGCCGCAGCTCCCTGGCGACCCGCAGCGTTCCCGGGAACATCCGGCCGCTCGCCAGTACGACATAAATGCCTGCCGCGGTCAGCCGGCGCACGGCCTCGCGCACCCGCGGCGGCGGGACGTGGTCGCCGTGCCCGTTGCCCGGCGGGATGACCGTCCCGTCGATGTCGAGGGCGACGAGTTTCACGCCCACCGGAGGCACACCACCCGGTCGATGCCGGCGAGGTCTCGCAGCGTCGAGACCTCCGCGCCGAAGCTGCGCCCCGCCTCCGCGACCGCCCGGGCCTGGCCGAAGCCGACCTCCAGCGCGAGCAGCCGCGGCCGCAGCCGCTCCGCGCAATCGGCGATGAGCGCGCGGATGAGCCCGAGTCCGTCCGCTCCGCCGTCGAGCGCGACGCGCGGCTCCCAGGCGCTCACTTCTGGCTCGAGGGCATCGATCTCGCCGCTCGGGATGTACGGCAGATTCGCCAGCACGACGTCCGCTCGCCGGATGGCCGCCGCGAGGTCGCACTGGACCAGCCCGACGCCCGGCGCGTGCGCGGCGGCGTTCAGCGCCGCGAACCGGAGCGCGTCGGGGCTGACCTCCGTGGCGATGACCGTCACCCCCGGCGCTTCCGCAGCCACCGAGACCGCGACTGCGCCGCTGCCGGTCCCAACCTCCAGCACGACCGCTCGGGGGTCGCCGCGCACCGCGTCGAGCCCGACGTCGACCAGCAGCTCCGTCTCCGGCCGGGGCACCAGCACGCCGCGCCCGACGGCGAAGCGCCGGCCGTAGAATTCGCGCCAGCCCGTGATGTAGGCGAGCGGCTCCCGCCGTTCGCGCCGCCCGAGCCAGAGCTCCAGCCGCGCACGCGCCTCCCCGTCGAGCACGGCGCCGGCGAAGTAGGCCGCCCGCGACACGCCGGCCGCCTCCCGGACGAGGACCTCCGCCTCGAAGCGGGCGTCTTCCAGCCCCGCCGCCTCCAGCCGCCGTGCGGCCGCCCCGGCGATCTCCCGCGCGTTCATGCCATCGCTTCGAGCCGGGCAGCCTCGTCCGCCGTCGCGACCGCATCGATGATGTCGTCGAGGTCGCCGTCCAGCCGCTGGGAGATGTTGTGCACCGTCAGGCCGATGCGGTGGTCGGTGATCCGGTCCTGCGGGAAGTTGTACGTCCGGATCTTCTCGCTCCGGTCGCCCGTGCCGACCTGGCTCCGGCGGCTCGCCGTCAGCTCCGCTTCCTGCTTCTGCTGTTCGAGGTCGTACAGCCGAGACCGGAGGTGGGTCATCGCCTTGATCCGGTTCTTCAGCTGCGAACGCTCGTCCTGGCACACCACCACGATGCCGGTCGGGATGTGCGTGATTCGCACCGCCGTCGCCACCTTGTTGACGTTCTGGCCGCCCGCGCCGGAGGAATGGAAGATGTCGACGCGCAAATCCTTCTCGTCGATGTCGACGTCCACCTCTTCCGCCTCAGGCAGGACCGCCACCGTCGCCGTCGACGTGTGGATTCGCCCCTGCGCCTCCGTCTCCGGCACCCGCTGCACGCGGTGGACGCCGCTTTCGTACTTGAGCCGCGAATACGCGCCCTCGCCGCGCACCTCGAACACCACTTCCTTGAAGCCGCCCTTGTCCGATTCCGACGCGCTCAGGATTTCCGTCTGCCAGCCTTTCCGCTCGGCGTACCGCTGGTACATCCGGTAGAGCTCGTGCGCGAAGAGCGCCGCCTCTTCGCCGCCCGCCCCCGCGCGGATTTCGACGATGACGTTCCGGCTGTCGCGCGGGTCCTTCGGCAGGAGCATCCGCCGCAGCTGTCCCTCGAGCTGCTCCATCCGCTGCTCGGCATCCTCCAGCTCCGCCTGGGCGAGCTCCTTCATCTCGGCGTCGCCGTCCTGCAGCAGCGCGCGCGCCTCTTTCGCCGCTTCCTGCGCCGCCCGGTACTGCCGGAACACGTCGACGATCGGCTCGATCTCCGCGCGCTCCTTCGCGAGCCGGCTGACCTGCTCGAAATCGGCGGCAACCTCTGGCCGGCCCATCTCTTCCGTGAGCTCATCGAAGCGGGCGTTCACCCGCTCCAGCTGCGCGAGCACCGTCTCGTCCATCGAACTCCCGAACACGATGACGGCCCGCCATGGGCGGACCGCCGCGACGTTTCACTCCTCGTTCGAGTATACCACCCGGGTCTTCACGCCCCCGCCGGGTCCGCGAGCGCGAACGTAATCGTCCCCTCGGCCGCGACCTGCCCGTCCACCGTCGCACGGACCCGTCCCTTGCCGACCGGCCCCCGCATCTTCTCCAGCTCGAATTCGAGCCGCAGCTGGTCGCCGGGGACGACCGGCCGCCGGAAGCGGAGCTGCTCGATCCCCCCGAACAGCGGCAGCTTTCCGCCCGTGTCGGTCCCCCGGAGCAGCGTGACAGCCGCGACCTGCGCGAGCGCCTCCACGATGAGGACGCCCGGCATGATCTTCCGCCCCGGGAAGTGGCCTGCGAAGAACCATTCGTTCGCCGTGACGTTCTTGATGCCGACACCCCGCTGGCCATCCTCGATTTCGATGACCCGGTCCACCAGCAGGAACGGGTACCGGTGCGGGATGATCCGTTCGATCGCCTCGATGTCGATGGTCATGGTCACACCTCGATGGCGCCGCAGGCGCAGTTCGCGTCGATGAACTCCACGAATTCCCGCACCCGTTCGTCGGGGAACGGGATATCGCCGATGTCCCGGTCATCCGGGTTGCCCAGCCCGTGAAAGTCGCTCCCGCCCGATGCCGCCATGCCCAGCTCCTGCGCCAGCGCGGCGTGCCGCGCGACCGTCTCCGGCGGGTAGTGCTTGTAGTAGGTCTCGATCCCGTCCGCGCCGAGGCCCCGGAGCATGCGGATCACGTCGACGTAGTCCTCGCCGATGAACACCGGGTGCGCGACGAACACCACCCCGCCGTGCTCGTGGATGATGGCGATGGCGTCCTGCGGGTCCAGCTTCTCCCGGTTCACGTCCGCCGGCTTCCCGTTCCCCAGCCACAGGTCGAACGCCTCCTGCACGCTGGCGACGTACCCCTTTTCGACCAGCGCCCGCGCCACGTGCGGTCGCCCGACGGTCGCCTCGCCCGCGATCTCGAGCACCCGCTGCGTCTCCAGCGGCATCCCGTGGTCACGGAGGATGCCCACGATTTTCTCCACCCGGGCCAGCCGCCCCTCCCGCTGCCAGCGGAAGAACTCCTGCAGCCGCGGCCCCGAAGGGTCGAAGCCGAAGCCCAGCAGGTGGACATCCGCCTTCCCGACCTCGGTGCTGATTTCCACCCCCGGGATGAGCCGCAGGCCCAGCCGCCCCGCCGCGGCTGCCGCCTCCTCCAGGCCGTCGGTCGTATCGTGGTCGGTCAGCGAAAGCACCCGTACGCCGTTCGCCGCCGCCCGCTCCATCACCCAGGTCGGCGTCTGCACCCCGTCCGATGCGGTCGAATGCAGGTGGAAATCGCCGATCGCCATCAACACACCTCCCGGTCGACCCGCTCGATGCGCACCGCCCGGCGCGTCCGGTCGTCGGCCTCGACCAGCACACCGTTGATGACGGCCGGGCCTTCGGCCGGGACCAGCCGGGTCGGCATCTGCGTCAGGAACCGGTTCAGCACCGCCTGGATGTCATCGCCGATCACCGAATCCTTCGCCCCGCACATCCCCGCGTCGGTGCAGTACGCCGTCCCGTACCGCAGCAGCCGGCAGTCTGCCGTCGGGACGTGCGTATGCGTCCCGACGACGAACGTGGCGCGCCCGTCGAGGTGCCAGCCCATCGCCTGCTTCTCGCTCGTCGCCTCCGCATGAAAGTCGACCACGATGAACCGGTTCGCCGACATCCCGGCGAGCGCCGCATCGACGGCGCGGAACGGGTCGTCGTATTCCGCCGGCATGAACGCCCGGCCGATGAGATTGATGACCACGAGGTCGCCGCATTCGGCGATGCCACGCCCCGGCGCGCCCGGCGGGTAGTTCAGGGGCCGCGTGATGCCGGGCGTCGATTCGAGGTAGGGGTAAAGCTCCCGGTGCTGGAAGGTGTGGTTTCCCCCGGTGATGATGTCCACGCCCGCCGCGAACAGCTCGTCCGCGTGCCGGGGGATGAGCCCCTTCCCGCCCGAGCAGTTCTCGCCATTCGCTATGACATAATCGAGCTTCAATTCGTCCCGCAGCCGGGGCACCGCGCGGACTACCGCCTCGCGCCCGGCGCTGCCGACGATGTCGCCGAGGAAGAGCAGCCGCATCGCCGCGCTACCGGGCGTACTCGGTTGCGCGCGTCTCCCGGACTACCGTGACCTTGATCTGGCCCGGGTACTCCATCGTCTCCTCGATCTTCTGGCTCACGTCTCGCGCGATCCGCATCGCTTCGAGGTCGTCTACCAGCTCCGGCTTGACGATGACGCGCACTTCGCGCCCGGCCTGGATGGCGAACGCCGATTCCACGCCCTTGTAGCTCTTGGCGATGTTCTCCAGCGTCTCCAGCCGCTTGATGTACGCCTCGAGCGACTCCCGCCGCGCGCCCGGCCGGCCGCCCGAAATCGCGTCCGCCATCATCACGATGATCGCTTCGACGGTCCGCGGCTCCACCTCTTCGTGGTGGGCTTCGATGCAGTGCGCGATGGCTTCCTTCACCTTGAACCGGCGGGCGATGTCGGCACCGATGAGCGCGTGCGTCCCTTCGACCTCATGGTCCACCGCCTTGCCGAGGTCGTGCAGGAAGCCGCCCGCCCGCGCGACCTCGACGTCCGCGCCGATCTCCTGCGCGATCATCGCCGCGATGTGGGCGGTCTCCACCGAGTGGCGCATCACGTTCTGTCCGTAGCTCGTCCGGTACTTCAGCCGGCCGAAGATCTTCAGCACCTCCGGGTGGAGGTTGAGGACCCCGGCCTCGACCGCGGCAGCCTCCGCGGCCTCCATCATCGTCGCTTCTACGTCGCGCCGGGCGCGGTTCACGGCCTCCTCGATACGCGTCGGGTGGATGCGGCCGTCCTGCACGAGCATCGTCAGCGCCTGCCGCGCAATCTCCCGCCGCACCGGGTCGAAGGCGCTCACCGTCACGGCGTCCGGCGTGTCGTCGATGATGAGGTCGACGCCAGTCGCAGCTTCGATCGCCCGGATGTTGCGGCCCTCGCGGCCGATGATCCGGCCCTTCATGTCGTCGCTCGGGATCGGCACCACCGAAACGGTCGTCTCGGCCGTCACCTCGGAGGTGTACCGCTGGATGGCCGTCGCGAGGATCTTCCGTGCGCGCTGCGCGGCCGTCGCCTCGACCTCCTTCTCCATCTCGCGCACACGGCGGGATGCCTCTTCGCGGATTTCGACCTCGACAGCCGCGAGGAGCTGCTGCCGCGCCTCGTCGACCGAGAGGTTCGCCACCCGCTCGAGCTCGGTCGCCTGCCGCTGCCGAAGCTCCTCGGCTTCAGCCCGCAGCTGCTCGATCTGCGCCTCGCGCTCCCGCAGCGATTGCTCACGCCGCTCGAGCGTCTCCAGCTTCCGGTCGAGGTTCTCTTCCTTCTGCGCGAGCCGCTGCTCGATGCGCGAAATCTCTGCCCGCCGCTCTTTCATCTCCGCTTCGAGCGAATTCCGGAGCGCGAGCGTCTCTTCTTTTGCCTGGAGCAGGAGCTCCTTCTGTCGCGTTTCGGCCTCAGCGAGGATTCGGCTGGCCTGTTCCTCCGCCTGTTGCAGCGATGTCCCGGTAACGCGGCGGCGGTACATGACGCCCGCCCCCGCACCAACCAGCAACCCCACGAGGCCGACGATAATCGCAGTTATCGCCAGCATGTAATATCTCCAGGGCGGTCATACGAGATGACACGGGTGATACCCCGGCGCAAATCTCGCCGAAAGTTCTCTTTTCCATCCTACGCCCCGGCCACCCAAAACGGAACCGCGCCTCACCGCCTCACCCCGCCGCGGCCCCCCGGCCGCGGGAGCCGCAGGTCGAACGCCGCCCCCGCCGAGTACACCAGCGCCGCCACCGAAAGCCCGAACAGGGCCGCGATGCTGTTCGACTGACCGTACACGGCCCAGGTTGCGAGTCCGCCGAGGCCTGCGGCCGTGGCGTTTACCTCGCTATGCAGCACGACGGGCACGCGGTCCGCCAGCAGGTCGCGGATGACCCCGCCGCCGACCGCCGTCACGATCGCCATCAGCATCGCACCGCTCCAGCTCAGCCCGGCCCCGATCGCCGTCAGCGCCCCCGCGACCGCGAACGCTCCCAGCCCGCCTGCTTCCGCAATCCGAAGCACGAAGCGGGGGTAGCGCGCCCGCCGCCAGATGAGCACGACCGCCGCAATCGCGCCCCCGACGGCCCAGGCGAGGTAGTCCGGGTGCGCGAGGATCAGCGGCAGCCGGTCGAGGATGACGTCGCGCATGACGCCGCCGCCCGTCGCGGTGACGACGCCCATCACCAGCAGCCCGAACACGTCCAGGTTGCGCCGCGCGCCGACTTCGACGCCGGAAAACGCGAACGCGACGATGCCCGCCCGGTCGAACGCGCCCACGAGGGTCGCCGTGTCGAACTCCACCGGGCACCTCCGCTGCCGCGCTGCGCGCCGGGTCAGTCCTTCGGCTTGTTCAGCCAGCTCATCATGGCGCGCATCTCTGCGCCGACCTTCTCGACCGGGTGCTCGGCCTCCAGCCGCCGGGTCGCGAGGAAATGCGGCCGGCCCGCCATGTTCTCGAGGATGAACTCCTTCGCGAACTGGCCGGTCTGGATCTCCCGGAGGATTTTCTTCATCTCCGCGCGCGTCTGGTCGGTGATGATCCGCGGCCCGCGCGTGTAATCGCCGTACTCCGCCGTGTCGCTGATCGAGTACCGCATCCGCGAGAGCCCGCCCTCGTAGATGAGGTCGACGATCAGCTTCAGCTCGTGCATCGTCTCGAAGAACGCGCTCTCCGGCTGGTAGCCCGCCTCGACCAGCGTTTCGTAGGCCGCTTTGATGAGCGATGACAGCCCGCCGCAGAGGATCACCTGCTCGCCGAAGAGGTCGGTCTCCGTCTCTTCGCGGAAGGTCGTCTCCAGCACGCCTGCGCGGGTGCCGCCGATGCCTTTCGCGTAGGCCAGCGCCAGCTGGAGCGCTACTTCGCTCGCGTCCTGGTGCACGGCGACGAGGCAGGGCACGCCGCCGCCCTCCGTGTACACCCGCCGCACGAGGTGGCCCGGGCCCTTCGGCGCGATCATCGTCACGTCGACGAACGGCGGCGGCTGAATCTGCTGGAAGTGGATGTTGAACCCGTGGGCGAACATCAGCATCTTGCCCTCGGAGAGGTTCGGCTCGATGCCCGCCTGGTAGATCTGCTTCTGCACCTGGTCCGGCGCGAGGATCATGATGATGTCCGCCTCGCGCGCCGCCTCTTCCACGCTCGCCACGCGGAGGCCCGCCGCCTCAGCAGCAGCCCGCGACTTCGAGCCCGGGTACAGCCCGACGATGACGTCACAGCCGCTGTCGCGCAGGTTGAGGGCATGCGCGTGCCCTTGCGAACCGAACCCGATGATGGCGATCTTCCGCCCGTTGAGCAGGCTCAGGTCGGCGTCGTCGTCGTAGTACATCTTGGCCATGGCAGGCTCACCTCGCGGAAAATGTCAGGAGAGGCGGAAGAGCGCCCCCGCCCGGGCGGGAGCCGGGGATCAGGCCGGCATGATGACCCGGCGCTGGTGCCGGTCCTGCGCGTAGTTCTCGTACGGGTTGATGCCGAGCTCGCGCAGCATCGCGTACCCCTCGATCACCTGGATCTTGCCGTCGACCAGCCGCACCCAGTCGGCGAAGCGCGGCCGCGCCGGGTCGATCGCGAGCTCGACCATCGCCATGTGGTCGCCCGCCATCAGGTTCGTCACCCGGAGCTTGCCGAAGGCCGGCATCGGGATCGAGGCCAGCAGCCCGAGCACGTTCTCGGGCCCGGTCACCACCCCGTAGACCCCGTCGATGACCGTCGCTTTCGGCGACAGCTTCTCCAGCGCGGCATCCCGGTCGCCCGCCAGCAGGGCATCGTAGAACGCCTGCACGACCTGCCGCGTCTGCGAGGCGCTGCCGCCCCGGTAGCCGAGCGCGTCGTTCAGCGCCGCCGTTGCCGGCTTGTCGAGGGTGATGTCCCGCAGCGTCGCGTACAGGCGGCGCCGGGCCACCTCCTCCTCGTCCTCGCTCTCGAACTCGAAGATTTCGATGACCCGCTGGGTGAACGGCCGCCAGTCGTAGCCCTTCGCCTCGATCGTCGCCCGGACCGCCACGGCATTGCCTTCCTCGATGTATTCGAGGTCGGCGTAGTTGCAGTCCTGGTAGTCCCGCAGGAACTCGCGGTGCCAGTCGGCAATCGCCACCGAATCGCGCAGGGTCGGCCCGCGAAACGACTGGAACACCGCATCGGGCCGGTGGCGCGCCTCGATTTCAGCGAACCGGTCGAAGTTGATCGCGGTGATCAGGGCATTGACGGCGGAGATGTGGGACATAGGCGTGCGGCCACCTGCGCTGGGGTCGGCCGGATTGTACTCCGGTTCACGAAATGGGTCACCGCGCCGCCCGGTCCGCCAGTCCCCCATGCCGTTTTCCCGTGCCTCACTGCGGAAAATCGCCTACCCTGCTCTCCGTCATCCTTTTGAGAGCGGCACCGGGCCGCGCTGGAGCCCAAGATGGCGAACGACCCCGCACCGAATTCCCCGGACGAGACCCCGCGCGATGTGCTCACGCAGGCCGAAGCCGAGGCCCGCGCCGCCCGCGTCAGCGCCTGCGACTACGTCCTCGACCTCGACCTCACCGCTGGCGCTCCCGGCTACCGCGGCGATGCGACCCTCCGCTTCGACCTCGCCGGCGAAGGCGACCTCTTCCTCGACTTCCGCGGCCGCCACATCGAGCGGCTCGACGTCAACGGCCGGGTCATCGAATCCCTCCGCTGGAACGGCTACCGACTCTGGCTCCCCGCGGAGGCGCTCGCGGCTTCGAATACGGTCCGCATCGTCTACGAAAACGACTACGACCACGAGGGCGACGGCTTCCACCAGTTCATCGACCCCGAAGACGGCGAGGAGTACCTCTACACCAACTTCGAACCCTACGAGAGCCACCGCCTCTTCCCGCAGTTCGACCAGCCCGACATCAAGGGCACCTATCGCCTCACCGTGACTGCCCCGGCGGGCTGGGAGCTCATCCACAACACCGCCCCGGCCTCGGTCGAAGCCGCTCCCGGCGGCCGCCGCCGCTGGGCATTCCAGCCGACGAAGCGCTTCTCCACCTACCTCTTCGCGCTCGTCGCCGGCCCCTACCACGTCGTCCGGGACCGCCACGGCGACACCGACCTCGGGCTTTTCTGCCGAAAGTCGCTCGCCCGCTACCTCGACGCCGACGAAATCTTCGAAGTCTCGAAGCAGGGCCTCGACTTCTACGCCGACTTCTTCGGGTTCGCCTACCCGTTCGGCAAGTACGACCAGGTGTTCGTGCCCGAGTTCAATTCCGGGGCGATGGAGAACGTCGCCTGCGTCACCCACAACGAATACATGGTCTTCCGCGACCCGCCCACCACGAACCAGCGCCGCTCCCGGGCCGAAGTCGTCCTCCACGAGATGGCGCACATGTGGTTCGGCAACCTCGTCACGATGCGCTGGTGGAACGACCTCTGGCTGAACGAGAGCTTCGCCACCTACATGTCCTACCTCTGCATGGACCAGGCCACGAAGTTCGATAGCGGCTGGCTCGATTTCGCCTCGTCCATCAAGAACTGGGCCTACCGGCAGGACCAGCTCGTGACGACCCACCCCATTGCCGGCACCGTCGAGGACACGGACCAGACGTTCCTGAACTTCGACGGCATTACCTACGGCAAAGGCGCCTCCGTCCTCAAGCAGCTCGTCGCGGCCGTCGGCCTCGAAGGCTTCCGCGAAGGCATGCGGGAGTATTTCCGCCGCTACGCCTATGGCAACGCCACGCTCGCCGACTTCCTCGCCGCCGTCGAGCACGGCAGCGGCACGCCGCTCGCCGAATGGGCACGACTCTGGCTCGAAACCCCCTCCCTCAACACGATCGCCGCCCGCTGGACCGTCGAAGGCGACCGCGTCGCCTCCCTCGCGCTCGAGCAAACCGCGCCCGCCGACTATCCCTACCTCCGCCCGCACCGCCTCGACGTCGGGCTCGCCCGTGAAGAGGAAGCCGGCCTCCGCGTCACCGTCCTGCCGGCTTCTATCAGCGGCCCGCGCGCCGAGCTCCCCGAAGCCGTCGGCCTGCCGCGGCCGGATTTCGTCTTCCCGAACTACGGCGACCACGGCTACTGCAAGGTCGCGCTCGACCCGGTCTCACTCGAGTACGTACTCGCCCACATCGACCGCGTCGACGACACGCTGCTCCGCCTGCAGCTCTGGGCATCGCTCTGGAACATGGTCCGCGACCAGCAGCTCTCGTCGCTCCGCTACCTCGCCCTCGTCCGGGAGAAGGCGCCGCGCGAACACCACCCCGAGCTGCTCGAAGCGGTCACTTCGAACGCGCTCCTCGCGCTCGGCCGGTACGTGCCCGACGAGGCGATCGAGCCCGAGGCCCGCCAGTTCTTCGAAGCCGCCCTCGCCGCCCTCCGGGGGGCTCCGCAGGGCGACCTGCAGAAACTCTGGGCCCGGACGCTCATCGGCGCCGCTGCGACCGCCGGGGACGTCGAAACCCTCTGCCGCCTTGCCGATGGCGAGGTCGCCGTCCCCGGCCTCCTCATCGACCAGGAGATGCGCTGGGCCATCGCCGCGAAGGCCGTCGCCTACGGGCTGCCCGGGGCCGCTGAGCGGCTTGCCGCCGAGGCCGCGCGCGACCCCTCGGACCGCGGCGTCCGCGCCCGCCTCCGCGCCGAGACGTCGGCACCCGACCCTGCGGTGAAGGAAGCCGCCTGGGCGAAGTTCCTCGGCGAGGGCTACGGTTCGCTCTACCTCACCGCCGCGGCCATGTCCGGCTTCAACTGGCGCCACCAGCGGGCCCTGCTCGAACCCTACGTCGACCGCTTCTTCGATGCCGTCCCTACGGTCTTCGCCGAGCGCGACAAGGAGTTCGCGACCGACTTCTTCCGCAACCTCGCGCCCGCTTACCGCGTCGAGAAGCCGGTCATCGAGCGTGCCCGGCAGCTCCTCGAGCGGGCAGGGGACCAGGTGCTCCTCCGCCGCACGGTGCTCGAGTTCATCGACGACATGGAGCGTGCCCTCCGCTGCCGCGACGCCGCGCGCGCCGGCCTCGGCCAGGCGGGGTGAGCCCACGTACAGCCCGTAGCGCCCCCGGGCGGTAGCCTGTTGTCGAACCCCGCAGAAAGAAGTTCAACGGCCGATGTCTGCTCCCTCGACGACTCGCCCCGCAGCGGCGCCCGGCCGAATCACCGTGACGCCGCTTTCCCCCGCGACCGTCGCGTGGTACCGCGCGCGCGGCGAGCGCTGGCTCCGCGAACACGCTGCTGTGACCTGGGAGCGTCCCTCCCGCGGCCTGCACGTCTTCGGGCTCGGGGTAGCGGTACGCATCGCCGGTCCCCGCGGCGAGGGGTTCGCGGCGGCCCGCAACGCAGTCACCGACCTGCTGCAGCGCCTGGACGTCGCCAGCACCGCCGTCCGGCCGCTCATCTTCGCCGGCGCCAGCTTCGACCCCGGCGCACCGCACCGCGACCCGCTCTGGGACGTGTTCGGCGGCTGGCAGGTGCTCCTCCCGGCCATCACGATCATTCGAGAGGGCGACCGCTGGTCCGGCATCGCCTGCGCCGGCGACTTCCCCTTGCCGCAGGAGGCGCCTGCCTCGCCCGCTGGTGAGGCCGACCGTGAGACGCTCGCCGGCGCCATCGCCGAGGCCGTGCGGGAAATCCGCGCCGGGCGCTACGAGAAGGTCGTCCTCGCGGGGTCACGAAGCGCCCCGCTCGGCGGCGTCACCCCGGCCGACGTCCTCGCCCGGCTCGCCGCTGCCTTCCCGACCTGCAGCGTCTTCAGTTTCCGCGCAGGCGGCAGCACGTGGCTCGGCGCGAGCCCCGAGCCGCTCGCCGGCGTGAGCGCCGGGCGGGTCGAGCTCGTCTCGCTCGCCGGCTCGCGCCGCCGGGGCGCGTCCCCCGACCTCGACCGCCAGCTCGAGCTCGACCTCCTTGGCAGCCCGAAGGAACGCTGGGAGCACCGCCTGGTCGTCGAGGCGATCCTGTGCGAAGCGGGCGAGCTGGTCAGCGGACTGCACGTCCCGCCTGAGCCGTCCGTGATGAAGCTCGCCAATATCCAGCACCTCTATACGCCGATCACCGGCCGGCTCGCGCCGGGCGCGGGCCTCCTCGACCTCGTCGAACGGCTCCACCCCACCCCGGCCGTCGGCGGCTGGCCGCGCCCCGCGGCCCTCGACGCCATCCGCCGCCTCGAAGGGATGGACCGCGGCTGGTATGCCGGCCCCATCGGCTGGGTCGACCCCGCCGGGGACGGCGAATTCGTCGTCGGCCTCCGCACCGCCCTGCTCAGCAGCGGCGCCGCGCGGCTGTACGCGGGGGCCGGCATCGTAGCCGATTCCACCCCGGCCGCCGAACTCGACGAAATCGAATCCAAGCTCGATGCCCTCCGGGGAGTCATCGCCCGGTGAGCATCGCCCGCGCCAACACCGCAGCCGCCCGCGCGCTCGTCGAGGGGCTCGCCCGCGCTGGCGTCCGCCATGCCGTCGTCACCCCCGGCAGCCGGTCGACGCCCCTCGTCTTCGCCCTCGCCGACCAGGACGTCATCTGCCCGCGCCTCGTCATCGACGAACGGTCGGCGGGCTTTTTTGCGCTTGGCTTAGCCCGCGCGACGGGCACACCGGTGCCCATCGCCTGCACGTCGGGCACCGCGGTCGCGAACCTCTTCCCGGCCATCGCCGAGGCGAACCTCTCTCGCGTGCCCGTCATCGCGCTCACCGCCGACAGGCCGCCGCGGCTGCGTGACCTCGGCGCGGCCCAGACCGTCGACCAGGTCCACCTCTTCGGCCGCCATGTCCGCTGGTCGGTCGACCTCCCCGCGCCTGCGAGCCCGTCCGACGCCCCGGCGTTCGAGGTCGCCGGCCGCCGGGCCGTGAGCATGGCGCTCGCTGGACTTCCCGGCCCGGTGCAGGTCAATGCCCCCTTCGAGGAGCCGCTGGTCGAATCACCTGCCGACCACCCCGCCGACTGGCGCCCCGCGGCGGGTCCGCTGCCGCGTCCCGGCCATCCGCCCGACCCGGCGGCGCTCGAGGACGCCAGGCGGCTCCTGCGGGAGGCCCGCCGTCCGCTCATCGTGGCCGGTCCCGAGACCGGCGGCCTGCCGCTGGAGCCGCTCGTCGCCCTCGGGCGGGCGCTCGAGGCGCCCGTCCTCGCCGACCCGCTCAGCGGCCTGCGCGCGGGCGTCGGCCCGGATGCCCCGGTGCTCGACGCGTACGACAGCTGGATGCGGACGGTAGCGCCGCCGATGCCCGATTTCGTGCTTCGGTTTGGTGCGGCGCCGACGTCGAAGGCCCTCAACCAGTTCCTCGCGTCCCTCGCAGGTGTCCCACAAATTCTGGTCGACCTCCCCGGCGGCTTCCGGGAGCCGAACGGCCTGGTCCCGGCGGTGCTCCCGGGCGACCCGGGGCAGGTCGCAGCCGCGCTCAGCGATGCCCGCGCCGCCGCTGAGCCCGGCTGGTGCGCCGCCTGGGTCGAAGCCGACCGTGCGGCGCGCGCCGCGCTCGACGCCGCCTGCCGGCAAGAAGACGGCGCCTTCGAAGGCCGTGTCTTTTTCGAGCTGCGCGGCGCGCTGCCGGCTGGCGCCGCGCTCATCGCCGGCAACAGCATGCCCGTTCGCGACCTCGATGATTTCTTTGGGCGTCGCGAAGCCCCGCTGGACATCACCGCGAACCGGGGCGCAAACGGCATCGACGGGGTCGTGTCGACCGCTGCGGGCGCTGCGGCTGCCGGGCGGCCGACGGCGGTCGTCGTCGGCGATGTGTCGTTCCTTCACGACCTGAATGCGCTGTGGCTGGCCCGGGAGCACGCGCCGCCGCTCCTCGTCGTGGTCGTCAACAACGACGGCGGCGGGATCTTCCACTACCTGCCGCAGATCGCCCACGAGCGGCAGTTCGAACGGTGGTTCGCGACCCCGCCGCGCATCGACGTCTGCCGCGCGGCCGCACTCTTCGAACTGCCAGCGGCGCGCATCGAAAGCTGGCCCGGCTTCCGCGCACAGGTGGCCGCGTGGCTGGAGCGGGGCGGTCCGGCGGTCCTGGAACTCAAGACTGACCGCGCCGAGAACGTGGTCATGCACCGCCGCGCCTGGGAGGCGGCCGGCCGCGCGGCCGCAGGGGTGTTCGTCCGATGACGCGTGTCGAGGTCGCGCCCGGGTTCCGCCTCAACGTCGAAACGTGGGGCGCGGGGCCGCCCCTCGTCTTGCTCCATGGGTTCACTGGCTCCGCTCGTGCGTGGGGCGAGTTTGGCCAGTTGCTCGGCCGCTCGTTCCGCTGCGTCGCGGTTGACGTCGTCGGCCACGGCGAATCCGACGCCCCGGATGACCTCAGCTGCTACCGCATCGAACGCGCCGCTTCTGACGCCGTTGCGGCGGTGCGCGACTGCGGCGTCGAGCGCGCGCCGTGGCTCGGCTACTCGATGGGCGGCCGCACTGCCATCGCGGTCGCCTGCCTCCACCCGGGGGCGGTCTCCGCCCTCGTCACCATCGGCGCATCGCCCGGCATCGCCGACGAATCCGAGCGCGAGGCCCGCCGCCTCGCCGACGACGCCCTCGCCGACCGCATCGAACGGGAAGGCATCCCGGCCTTCGTCGCCTACTGGGAGTCGCTCCCGCTCTGGGCGACGCAGGCGCGGCTCCCCGCCGGGGTCCGCGAAGCCCAGCGCGCAATCCGCCTCGCCAACCGGCCGCGCGGCCTCGCTAACAGCCTGCGCGGCATGGGCGCCGGGGCGCAGCCGCCCTTTCACGACGCGCTCCGGGACCTCCGCGTCCCCTTTCTCGCGCTCGCGGGAGAGCTCGACACAAAATACGTGCAGGCCGCTGCGGCGATGGCCGCGCTCGCGCCGCATGCGCGGGCGGAGACCATCCCCGGCGCCGGCCATGCTGCCCAGCTCGAAGCCCCGGCCGAAACGGCCGCGGCAGTAACCCGCTTCCTCGCCGAATCCGCCCATCCCCCACTGGAGGCCCACCCGTGACTGCGATCGACTGGCAGACCGTCCACGAGTACGACGACATCATCTTCCAGCGCGCCGAGGGCATCGCCCGCATCAGCATCAACCGGCCCGAGGTCCACAACGCGTTCCGCCCGAAGACGACGTTCGAACTCATCGATGCCTTCTCCCGCGCCCGCGAAGACCCGGAGGTCGGCGTCATCCTCTTCACGGGTGAGGGCGGCCGCGCCTTCTGCTCCGGCGGCGACCAGCGCGTCCGCGGCCACGGCGGTTACGTCGGCGAAGACAACGTCCCGCGCCTCAACGTCACCGACCTCCACAAGCTCATCCGCTCCATCCCGAAGCCCGTCATCGCCCTCGTCGCCGGTTGGGCCATCGGCGGCGGCCACGTCCTCCATGTCATCTGCGACCTCACCATCGCCGCCGAGAATGCCCGCTTCGGCCAGACCGGCCCGAAGGTCGGCAGCTTCGACGGCGGCTTCGGCGCCATCCAGCTCGCCCGCAACGTCGGCCAGAAGAAGGCCCGCGAAATCTGGTACCTCTGCCGCCAGTACGACGCCCGCGAAGCGCTCGAGATGGGCCTCGTCAACGCCGTCGTCCCCCTCGAGGAGCTCGAGGCCGAAGGCGTCCGTTGGGCGAAGCAAATCCTGAAGATGAGCCCGCTCGCCATCCGTATGCTCAAGTCGGCGTTCAACGCCGAGCTCGATGGCATGGTCGGCATCACCGAGCTCGCCCACAACGCCAACATGCTCTTCTACATGACCGACGAGGCGAAGGAGGGCCGCAACGCCTTCCTCGAAAAGCGCGAGCCCGCCTACTCCGACTTCGCGAAGTTCCCCCGCAGGCCGTGACGTCCATCGCCGCTGCCCGGCTCGTGCCGTACCGGCTGCAGCTCGCCGCGCCGCACACGGACGCCCGCGGCGGCTTCAGCTCCCGGGAAGGCGTGCTCCTCGAGCTCACCGACGCGGAGGGGCGGTCGGCGCTCGGCGATTGCTGTCCGCTGCCCGGCCCGGGTGACCCGCTCGATGCGGCGGTCGCGGCCCTCCGCGAGGTCCTGCCCGCGCTCGCCGGCGCCGCGCCGGCGGACCTCTTCCAACGGCACATGGCGGCCGCCTGCCCGCTGCCCGGGCCCGCGGCGTTCGCCCTCCAGAGCGCCGTCGGGTTCCTCGCCGCGCAACAGCTGGGCCTCCCGCCTTCGGCGCAGCTCGAACCGAACAGGCCGCGCCCTTCCAGCCTCGCGGTCAACGCGCTCGTCGATGCTGCCGACGTCCCCGCCGCGCTGGAGCAGGCCGAGCGGGCCGCCGCCGAGGGCTACGCCGTCCTCAAAGTGAAGGTCGGGCCCGGCCGCGACCGCGACCTCGAACTGCTCCGCAGCCTCCGCGAAGGTCTCGGCTCCCGGGTGCGGCTGCGGCTCGACGCCAACGGCGCGTGGCCCGGCGAGGAGTTCCTTGCCCTGGCCCCCGCCCTGCGCGACGCAGAGGTGGACCTCGTGGAGCAGCCGGTTTCCCCCGCCGAAGCCGCGCAGCCGGGCCGCCTCGCCGCGCTGCGGGCGCGCAGTGGTCTCCGTATCGCCCTTGATGAGTCCCTCGCCGGCTCCGGTGCGGCCGCCCTCGTTGCCCCGGAAACCTGCGATGCGATCGTCCTCAAGCCGTCGCAGCTCGGCCTCGCGGCGGCGGCCGGCCTCGCCCGCGCCGCCCACGCGGCCGGCATCGAGGTCATCGTCACCGGCGCGTTCGAGTCCGGGGCGGGGTACGCCGCCGTGCTCGAGTTCGCCGCGGCGCTCGGCTCTCCGGGCACGGCGCACGGGCTGGCGACCGCCCTCGCCGTCGCCGACGACCTCGTCGAAGGCGTGCCGCGGCCGGCCGCGGGGTCCATCGCGCTGCCGCCGGCCGGCGTCTTTCCCCGCCTCGCCCTCGCCCGGGAGACCTCGCGGTGAGCGCCCCGGGTGAGTCCCCGGCGTTCGACTGGCTCGCCCACCGGGCCGCGGTGCTCCCGGCGCACCCTGCCGTGGAATTTGGCGCTGAGGTTTGGTCCTTCGCCGAACTCGACCGCCGTGCGTCGGCCGTCGCGGCCCTCCTGCTGGGCGCCGGCATCGAGCCGGGTGACCGGGCGGCGCTGCTCGCGGCGAATTCGAACGCGTTCGTGGCTGCCGTCTTCGGCGCGGCCCGCGCCGGCGTTCAGCTCGCGCCGCTCAACTGGCGCCTGTCGCACGCAGAACTCGCCTGGCAGGTCCAGCGGCTCGGCGCCCGCGTGCTCCTCCACGACGCGGTCTACGCCGCCGCGGCCGCGGCCGTAGCTGCAGAGGCCGGCGCCCGCGCGCTCAGCCTCGAGACGGCCCGCGAGGATGCCCTGTCCCTCTCCGCTGAAAACTGGCCCGGGACGTGGACGGGCGACTTCATCCTCATGTTCACTTCCGGCACGACGGGCCGGCCGAAGGCTGCACGCCTCACGTTCGAGAACTTCTTCGCGAGCGCCGCAGCGTCTGCCTTCAACATCGGTGTCGACCCCGCCGACCGCTGGCTCGCCTGCATGCCCCTCTGCCACGTCGGCGGCCTCTCCATCGCCACGCGCTCCCTCATCCAGGGCACGACCATCGTCATTCATCCGGGCTTCGAGCCCGCAGCCGTGAACCGCGCCCTCCGGCGCGAGCGCATCACCCTCCTCTCGGTCGTCCCGACGATGCTCGCCCGGATGCTCGAATCCGACGCCGACCCGTTCCCGGAGGCGCTCCGGGCGGTCCTCGTCGGCGGCGGTCCCGTCTCGCGTGACCTCCTCGAACGGGCTGCAGCACGCGGCCTGCCCGTGCTCCAGACCTACGGCCTGACCGAAGCGACCAGCCAGGTCACGACCCTTCCGCCCGCCGACGCCCTCGGGCACCTCGGCTCCGCCGGCAAGCCCCTGTTCTCCATCCGCGTCGCCGTCGATGCGCCCCCCGGCGAACCGGGCGAAATCCTCGTCGCCGGGCCGACCGTCTTCGCCGGCTACTTCGACGACCCGGATGCCACCGCCCGCACCGTCCGGGGCGGCTGGCTCCGCACCGGCGACATCGGCCGCCTCGACGCCGAGGGCTTCCTCTACGTCCTCGACCGCCGCGACGACCTCGTCGTCTCCGGCGGCGAGAACGTCTACCCGGCCGAGGTCGAAGCCGCCCTCGAAGCCCACCCGGCGGTGCGCGAAGCGGCGGTCGTCGGCCTGCCGGACGACCGCTGGGGGCAGGTCGTCGCCGCTGCCGTCGCCTTCGAACCCGGCGCCGCGGCGGGCTGGGACGACCTCGAGACCTGGCTGCGCGGCCGGCTGGCGGGCTACAAGCTTCCCCGCCGCTGGCTCCGGGCCGACGAACTCCCGCGCACCGCGAGCGGCAAGCTCCAGCGCCACCGGGTCCGCGCCTGGTTCGAAGCCGGCCCGTAGAATCGGCCCCACCTCAGGGGGTGCCGCATGAACTTCGGCCTGCACATCGGCCAGCAGAACATTTCGATGGAGGAGGTCCGCCGCCTTTGGCGCTGGGCCGATACCGCCGGCTTCGACTGGGTCGACGTCTGGGACCACTTCTACGAAGCGCCGCCCGTGGACGGGAACGGCTCCTGCTTCGAAGCCACGACCTGCATGGCGGCGATGGCCTGCGAGACGTCGAACGTGCGCGTCGGCGTCCTCGTCCTCGGCATGGGCTACCGCCACCCGGCGGTCCTCGCCAACGCCCTCTGCACCATCGACCACCTGAGCGGGGGCCGGCTCGAAATCGGCCTCGGCGCCGGCTGGCACGAGCCGGAGTACCGCGCCTACGGCATCCCGTTCCCGCCCATCAAGGAGCGGCTCGACATGCTCGAAGAAGGCATCCAGGTGGTCCGCCTGCTCACCACGCGCGACCGCTCCGATTTCGCGGGCCGCTACTACCGGCTTGAAAACGCCGCCTGCAACCCGAAGCCCCTCCAGTCGCGACCCCGCATCTGGGTCGGCGGCAACGGTGAAAAGCGCACCCTGCGCATCGCCGCCCGCCACGCCGACGGCTGGAACACGCCCTACACCTCGCCCGAGGAATTCACCCGGCTCTCGGCCGTCCTCGACCGCTGGTGCGAGGCAGAGGGCCGCGACCCAGCCTCGATCGAGCGGACCGTGAACCTCTCGTTCCACATGGCGGCCGACGCCGCCAGCCTTCCCCGGGCCGAGGAGCAATTCCGCGCCACCTGGGGGCCGGCCGCCGATGCGATGCGCAGCCGCGGCGTCGTGACCGGCCTTCCCGCACAGGCCGTCGATCTCGTCGGCCGCTACCGCGATGCCGGCGCGGCGCGTGTCAACATCGCCATTCGCCCGTCGGTCGACTGGGACGCGCTGCACGCCTGGGCGAACGAGGTCATCCCGGCGTTCGCCCGCTGACTGGCCGGCTGGCATCGAAGCGACGTACGATCATGATGTGACCGCACCGCGCCGCATCGCCGTCCTCGGTTCGACCGGTTCCATCGGGCGGCAGGCGCTGGACGTCATCGCCCGCTCCGCCGGGCGCTTCGAGGCCGTCGCCCTCGCTGGCGGCGCGAACACGGCCCTCCTCGCCGAGCAGGCCGCTCTCCACCGCCCGCGCTACGTCTACGCCCCTGTGCCCTGCGACGCGCTCGAAGCCGCCGCGGCTGCAACCGGCGCCCGGTTCATCCCGCCCGAAGAGGTCGCTGTGGCGCCCGACGTGGACATCGTCCTCGTCGCGACCGCCGGGGCGGCCGGATTGCTGCCCACGCTCGCCGCGCTCCGCGCGGGCAAACCCGTCGCCATCGCCAACAAAGAAGTGCTCGTGATGGCGGGTCACCTGGTCCGCCGCGCCATGCAGGAGGGAGGCGGCGACCTCCGCCCGGTCGACAGCGAGCACTCCGCCATCTGGCAGTGCCTCTGGGGAGAAGCGCCCGGCAGCGTCCGCCGCATCATCCTCACCGCCAGCGGCGGCGCGTTCCGCGACCTCTCGCGGGACCAGCTCGCCGCCGTGACCCCTGAACAGGCCCTTGACCACCCGACGTGGAAGATGGGCCGCAAGATCACCGTCGATTCCGCGACGCTCATGAACAAGGGGATGGAGACGATCGAGGCGATGTGGCTGTTCGACGTGCCGATGGCGGCCGTCGACGTCGTGCTCCACCGCGAATCCATCGTCCACAGCCTCGTCGAGTTCTCCGACGGAAGCGTCAAGGCTCAGCTCGGCGTTCCGGACATGCGCCTGCCCATCCAGCTCGCGCTCAGCTACCCGGAGCGGATGCCCGAGCCCGCCGTCCCGCTGCTCGACCTCGCTGCGGCCGGGACGCTCCATTTCGGCCGGCCCGATACCGAACGCTTCCCCTGCCTCCGCCTGGCGATGGACGCCGGCGCCGCCGGCGGCACCGTCCCGGCAGCCATGGCCGCCGCCGACGAAATCGCCGTCGAGCGCTTCCTCCGCCGCGAGATCGGCTTCCTCGATATCCCCCGCGTCATCGAGCGCGTCCTCGAACAGCACCGGCCCGTGGCCGACCCCTCGCTCGATGAGGTGCTCGCCGCCGATGCCGAGGCGCGCCGGCTCGCGGCCGCCGTCCCCGCAGGAGTTCCGGCATGACCTTCCTCGCCATCGACCCCTTCGCGATCCTGCAGGCCGCGGTGCCCTTCCTCGCGATGCTGGTCGTCCTCGTCGTCATCCACGAGTTCGGCCACTTCCTCGCGGCCAAGGCGTTCGGCATCAAAGTCCTCGAGTTCGGCATCGGTTTCCCGCCGCGCGCCTGGACGTTCCTCCGCAAGGGCGAAACCGAGTACACCCTCAACTGGCTCCCGATCGGCGGCTTCGTCCGCCTCCTCGGCGAGGAGGACCCGAGCGATCCGCGCAGCCTCGCGGCCCAGGCCGCGTGGAAGCGCCTCGTCGTCATGTCGGCCGGCGTGATGATGAACCTCGTCACCGCCATCGTCCTCCTCGCCGTCGGCTTCATGGTCCCCCGCGAGCGCGCCCTCACGATGGCGCAGGTCATCGAAGTCGCCCCCGGCTCCCCGGCCGCCGAGGCGCGGATCGAAGGCGTGATGCGCGACGGGTCCCTCCCGCAGCAGGGCCTCCAGCCCGGCGACATCGTCCTCGAAGTGGAAGGCAAAGAGGTCCGCAACACCTCCGAACTCGTCTACGCGAACCGCCTCAACCTCGGCGAAACACAGCGCTGGGTCATCAACCGCGGCGGCGCCATCCTCACCGCCTACGTCTACGCCCGCTGGGACCCGCCGCCCGGGCAAGGGCCTACGGGCATCCGCATCGGCGCGCCCGCCAGCTGCACGACCGACGCCGACGGCAATCCGACCTCCTGCCAGCTCCTTTATCCCTACACCGAAAAGGTCTGGGACTGGCCGTGGGTGGCGTTCCCGAAGGCCATCGGCTCGCTCGGCGAGACCTTCCGCCTGACCGTCAACGAAATCCGCGTCATGATCGCCGGAACCTCCGGCGCCTCGATGTCGAATGGCCAGCCCGCCTTCACCGGCCCCGTCGGCATCGCCGAGACGACCGGCACGATCATCGACCAGCAAGGCTGGCGCCCGCTCATCGAGCTGGCCGCGCTCCTCAGCCTCAACCTCGCAATCTTCAACGCCCTGCCGATCCCGATGCTCGACGGCGGGCGCATGCTGTTCGTCTTCATCGAAATCCTGCGCGGCGGCCGCCGCATCGCCCCCGAAAAGGAGGCGCTCGTTCACTTCATGGGCTTCGCGCTCCTCCTGTTCGGCGTCCTCATCGTCACGTACTTCGACATCGCGCGCCTCGTGAGCTGATGTACACCGCCATCTTCGTCGGGCTCTACCTCCTCGGCTGGAGCGTCGCCGCCTTCCTGCCGTGGCTCGGCTGGAGCGTCGCGACCCGCGGCCGGGCCGGGCTCTGGAACCTCCCGCTTTGCCTCTTCGCCGGCATCGTCGCCGCGCTCGCCGTCCCGATCGCCGGGGCGACCGGCGCCGCCGGCCTCGCTGCGAGCTTCGCCGCTGCGTTCCTCGTCCCGCTGGCGCTGATGGCGCTGCGGCAGTGGGCCCGCCTCCCATCCCCCGCCGCCAGCCCTCACGCGGAGGTGCCGCCCCAGCGATGAGCGAGCTCGCTCTCTCGACGATGTTCGCCCAGCAGCCGCGCTTCGAGGACGGCGCCGCGTTCGCCCGGTTCGCCGCCGAAGCCGGCTACGATGCCATCGAAATCAGCCACTCGACACCGCTCGAAAAGACCGCCGCCATCCGGGCGGCGAACCTCCTGCCCATCGTCTCCATCCACCAGCCCGCCCCCTACGAAAAACTCCCCAACGGCCGCGGCAACGGGAGCCTCAACCTCGCCGCGCTCGATGACGGCGAACGCGCCGCTGCGGTCGCGGCCGCGCTCCGCTCGATCGAGCTCGCGGCCGAGGTCGGCGCCCGCCGCATCGTGGTCCACCTCGGTCACGTCGGCAGCCCGCGCGAGCAGTTCGAGGAGGAGCTCGCCCTCCGGCGCGCCTTCGACGCCGGGGAACGGAGCGGCCCGCGCGTCGAGGGCCTCCGCGCCGCGCTGGTCGAACGCCGCGCCGCGCTGGCCGAGCCGCACCTCGCTGCTGCCCGCCGGTCGCTGGAACAGCTCGTCGCCGCCGCGCGCCCGCGCGGCATCGCCATCGGCATCGAAAACCGCTACCACTACCACGAAATCCCGCACCCGGCGGAGTACGAAATCATCCTCGACGGCTTCGACCCGTCGGAGGCCGGCTACTGGCACGATGTCGGGCACGCCGAGGTGCTCCACCGCCTCGGCCTCATCGACCGGCATGAGTGGCTGCGCCGCTGGTCGTCCCGCTGCATCGGCGCACACCTCCACGACGTCGACGGCATCGGCGACCACCGCGCCCCGGGCGACGGCGACGTCAGCTGGGACTACATCGCCACCGGCGTCGGGCACCTCGAAAGCCACACGCTCGAGATCAACCAGCATCAGCCGGACGACCGCGTGCGTGCCGCCCGGCCGTTCCTCGAGGGCATCGGGCTCGCTTAGAACTCCAGCTCGAGGCTGATGTCCAGCGCCCGCGCGCTGTGGGTCAGCGCCCCGGCGGAAATCGCATCCACGCCGGTCCGGGCGATCGCCCGGACCGTCTCCAGCCGCACTCCGCCGGAGGCCTCGAGCTTCGCCCGCCCCGCCACCCGCCGCACGGCCTCGGCCATCGCCTCGAGCGGCATGTTGTCGAGCAGGATCCACTCCGGCCGCGCCGCGAGCGCCTCGTCGAGCTGGTCGAGACCGTCGATTTCGATCTCCACGGCCACGCCCGGCCGCAGCGCCCGGATCGCCGCCGCAGCCTCGGCAAGCGTCCGGCCCTCGCGCCGGATCGCTTCGCGGTGGTTGTCCTTCACCATCGCCATCGCCGCGAGGTCGCGCCGGTGGTTCGTGCCGCCGCCGCACCGGACCGCGTACTTCTCGAGGTCCCGCAGCCCCGGCGTCGTCTTCCGCGTGTCGAGGATGACCGCCTTCGTGCCCGCAACGGCGTCGACGAACGCGCGCGTGAGCGTCGCCGTGCCGCTCAGCCGCTGCACGAAGTTCAGCGCGACCCGCTCGGCCTGCAAGAGCGCGCGCACGGGCCCGGTCACCGATGCCAGCACGGCGCCCCGGTCGAACCGCTCGCCCTCGCCGACGAGCTGGTCGAAGCGGCACCGCGAGTCGACCAGCCGAAAACAGGCCGCCGCGACCGGCATCCCGGCGAGCACGCCCGCTTCCTTCGCGAGGAACGCCGCGCGCCCTTCGAGCCCGGGGTCGACCGTCGCCAGCGTCGTGACGTCGTCGAAGGCGCGATCCTCTTCGAGCGCGGCGCGCGCCAGCCGCTCCACCAGCCCCGGGTCCAGCTCAGCGCTCACGGGCGAACACCTGCCGGCGCTTCCAGTGGAGGTCGTCGGTTTGCGGGAAGTCGCTGCGGTAGTGCCCGCCCCGGCTTTCGGTACGGCGCAGCGCGGCCGTCAGCATCAGGGCAGCGACGGTCGTCATCTGCTGCCGTTCGAAGGCCTCCCGGGTCACGGCCCCCTCGCCGCGCGCGGGCCACCCGGCGATCGCCTGGAGGCCGCGCCCGAGCCCGGCCGCATCGCGCTCGATCCCGGCACACTCCCACATCATCGCCTGGAGTTCCGCGTGCGAGGGTGCGGCAGTCGCCGGCAGCGGCAGCGCCGCGCGGTCCGGGGTCGCTGCGGCCGCGCCGCCGCCCCCGGCCGCGAGGTGTTCGACGACCCGTTTGCCGAAGACGACCGTCTCCATGAGCGAGTTGCTGGCCAGCCGGTTCGCCCCGTGGACGCCCGTACACGCGCATTCGCCGCAGGCGTACAGCCGCGGGATCGTCGTCCGGCCCCACGTGTCGGTCCGCACGCCGCCCATCAGGTAGTGCGCTGCCGGCGCCACCGGGATGGGATCGACCCGGATGTCGATCCCGGCGCCCATGCAGTAGGCAAAGATCGCCGGGAACCGCACCGCCAGGTCGACCGATTTCAGCCCGGTGCAGTCCAGCAAGACGTGGTCGCTGCCCTCGCTCCGCATCTCGCGCACGATCGCACGCGCGACCACGTCGCGCGGGGCGAGGTCAGCCAGCGGGTGGTAGCGCTTCATGAACGCCTCGCCGGCCCGGTTGCGGAGGACCGCCCCTTCGCCACGGACCGCCTCCGAAATGAGGAACGTCGGCACACCCGGCACGCGCAGCGCCGTCGGGTGGAACTGGTAGAACTCGATATCCGCGATTTCTGCGCCGGCATCGAAGGCGAGCGCCACGCCGTCGCCGGTCGCCACCTCCGGGTTCGTCGTGTGGGAAAAGAGCTGGCCCGCGCCGCCCGTCCCGAGCACGACCGCGTCGGCGAGGTACACCTCGCGCTCGCCCGTTTGCAGCGCGACCGCCTCGACGCCCGCCGCTTCCCCCTCCTGCACGATGACGCGCGTGACGAGCGTATGGTCGAGGATGGTGATCGCCGGGTCCTTCGCGGCCTCCGAGAGCGCGGTTTCGATCTCGGCCCCGGTGCGATCCCCGCCGGCGTGCAGCACGCGGGCGCGGCTGTGCGCCGCCTCCCGCCCTAGCGCGACTTCGCCGCCGAGCGAATCGAACGACACTCCGTAGCGGACGAGGTCGCGGATCCGCGCCGGCGCCTCGTAACACAGGATGCGAGCCGCCTCCTCGTCGACCAGGCCCGCTCCCGCCGCAATCGTGTCAGCCAGGTGCTGCTCCGGCGAATCGAGCGGGCCGACGGCCGCCGCGATGCCGCCCTGCGCCCAGCGCGTGTTGCAGTCGTCGATGCTGCCCTTCGTGAGCACGAGCACCGGGCCGAGGTGCCGCGCCTCCAGCGCGACGAACAGCCCGGAAATTCCGCTGCCGACGACGATGACGGCGAACCGCTCCCCTGTAGCTCCCGGGCCGGCCATGGGAGTTAGTGTACGAGCTACACGAAGTGCCGACCAACACGACACGCTGTTCGCCTGTCCGGCCCGCTCCGCGTATGCTGTGGAGCTATCGAGTTTCCCGAGAGAAGTAAAGGCCCCTGCAATGTTTTCCAAGGTCCTGGTAGCGAACCGCGGCGAAATCGCCCTCCGCATCGTCCGCGGCCTGCGCGACCTCGATATCCGTTCGGTGGCCGTCTACTCCGATGTGGACCGCCTGTCGCAGCACGTCCGCTATGCGGATGAGGCGCACTACATCGGCCCGGCCGACGCCCGCCAGAGCTACCTGAACGTGGAGCGCATCATCGACGTCGCGAAAAAATGCGGCGCCGACGCGATCCACCCGGGGTACGGCTTCCTGGCCGAAAACGCCGAGTTCGCCGAGGCCTGCGAGGCCGCCGGCCTCGTCTTCATCGGCCCCTCGCCCGAGTCGATCCGGCTCCTGGGCGACAAGATCGCCGCGCGCCGCATTGCGGAGCAGGCGGGCGTCCCCGTCCTTCCCGGCAGCGGCGAACTCACCTCGGTGGATGAGGCCCTCGCCTTCGCCGAGCGCATCGGCTACCCCGTCATGATCAAAGCCGCGGCGGGCGGCGGCGGCCGCGGCATCCGCCTCATCGAGTCGCCCGAAGCGCTCCCGGGCGCCGCCGCCCGCGCCATGCAGGAAGCCGCAGCCGCCTTCGGCAACCCCGCCATCTACGTCGAGAAGAACCTCAAGCGGGTTCGCCACATCGAAGTCCAGGTCATCGGCGACCGCTACGGCAACATCGTCCCGCTGGGCGAACGCGAGTGCTCCATCCAGCGCCGGCACCAGAAGATCATCGAGGAGTGCCCCTCGGTCGCGGTGAGCCCCCAGCTCCGCCGCACCCTCTCCCGCGCCGCCGTCCGCATCGCCCGGGCCGCTGATTACCATAACGTAGGCACGGTCGAGTTCCTCCTCAACGAGGACGGCCAGCATTACTTCCTCGAAATGAACACCCGCCTCCAGGTCGAACACCCGGTGACCGAAATCGTCACCGGCACCGACCTCGTGAAGGACCAGATTCTCGTCGCCGCCGGCGAAGAGCTGCCCTACGAAGAGGCCGACCTCCTCACCCGCGGCTGGGCGATCGAGTGCCGCATCGTCGCGGAGGACCCCTTCAACAACTTCCTCCCTTCCGTCGGCCGCGTCGTCTTCGCCCGCGAACCCGCGGGCCCTGGCATCCGCGTCGAAAGCGCCCTGTACGACGGCATCGAAGTGACGCCCTACTACGATTCGCTGCTCGCGAAAGTCACCGCCTGGGGCCGCAACCGCGAAGGCGCCCGCCAGCGGATGAAGCGCGCCCTCGCCGAGTTCCGGGTGGTCGGCGTCGCAACGAACATCCCTTACCTGCAGCAAATTCTCGACCTGCCCGACTTCATCAGCGGCGACATCGATACCGGCTTCCTCGACCGGAACCAGGTGCTCGCCGAGGAGCACTTCGAGGAGCAGCGCGAAATCGCCGAGATCGCCGCCCTGCTCATGGTCACGAGCGGCGACCGCGACAGCGGCGACCAGCCGCTCAACGGGCAGGCAGCCCCGTCCAACGGCTACCGCGCCGCCATCGGCGCCTGGCGGCGGCAGCAGGCCGGTCTCACGTCCCGCGGAGGTGGCATGGGCCGATGGCCGAGAAGTTTCTAGTCCGCACCGAGGAATCGGCATCGACCTGGGAGATCGAGCGCGACGATGAGGGCATCCGCGTCCGCCGCGAAGGCCAGCAGGAGTGGACCCGCGTCGAGCTCCAGCGCGTCGGCGACTCCCAGCTCTACCTGCTCATGCTCGAACACCGCCCCGTCGAGATTTACCTCGAACGCCGGCGCGGCGGCGCACGGGCCACCATCGGCCGGCACGCCTTCGACTTCAACGTCGAACGCTGGCGCCCGCAGGCGGCCAAACTCGCGGCCCAGCAGGTGCAGACCGGCCTCCGCCGCATCACGGCCCCGATGACCGGCTCTATCGTCGAAGTGCGCTGCAAGGCAGGCGACCGCGTGGCCCCGGGCGATGTCCTGCTCGTCATCGAATCGATGAAGATGAACAACGAACTCCGCTCGCCCGCCGCTGGTGTCGTCGAACAGGTCGCGGTGACCGGCGGTCAGCGCGTCAACGCCGGCGACCTCCTCGTCGCGCTCCACCTCGGCTAGCGGCGGCAGTCGGCCTATTGACCCCCCGGCGCGCCCGGCGCTAGGGTAAGGGTGGCTGTGCTAGACGGGGAGCTAGCGGTGCCCTGAACCCGCAATCCGCTATAGCGGGGTCGAATTCCTGCTCGAGGGCTGCGCTTTCGGGGACTGTCCTCTTCAGTCGGCGCCGAGGGTCTGGTCCTGCGCGGCGAGGCGCTCCGAACCTGGTCAGGTCCGGAAGGAAGCAGCCATAAGGGGTCTGCCTCGGGTGCCGCAGTCAACCGGGCCTGAGCCGGCTGTTGCAGAGCAAGCCCGGGATCCAGTTCGACAGCAGGTGCACGGCCACCTTCTCCAGTTTTCGACCGGCCCGGACCCGCACGGGCTCGCGTCAATCCACGAGGAGTGCGTGTGACGCAGGCCCTGCCCCGGCCGTACCTTCCGTCACGGCTGCGCCACGAACGCCGGCAATTCGTCCGCCGCGCCCGGGCCCGCATCTTTCGCGGCCGGAACCACGCCGCCGCCGTCCTCGCCGTTGCTGCCATCACCGTGCTCGGCGTGGTCGCCTTCCCGTCCCGCGACACGCTCGTCGTTTCTGAGAGCGGTGCCCGCCTCTACCACACCGTCTTCCCGGGCGAACTCGCCGTCCTCCCCGGCCTCGCGCAGCCGAACCAGCGCACCCGCGTCTTCGAGACCGCCGGCCTCTCGGGCATCGGCATCCAGGCCTCCCGCTCCGTCACGATCACCGTCGATGGCCGCGAGCTGGCGCTCGTGACCACTGCCTCGACCGTCGGGGGCGCGCTTGCCGAGGCGGGCGTCGCGCTCGGCCCGCGCGACCGTGTCCGGCTCAACGGCGTCGTCGCATCGCCTGCCGCGCCGCTCGCCGGATTCCGCATCGCCGACGGTTCCGCCGCAGCGGCCCAGTCGCCGGCCCCGGTCGTGACCGTCGAGCGCGCCCGCCGCTTCGTGGTCTACATCGATGCCCTCCGTCTCGAAGTCCAGTCGCCGGCCGCGACCGTCGAGGAGCTCATCGCCGACCTCGGCCTCGTCGTCCGCGAAGCCGACCTCGTCGAGCCGGCCCTCGCGACGAAGCTCGATGCCGGCATGGCCGTCCGGCTCGCGCCCGCCCGGACCATCAACGTCGTCCTCGATGGCCAGACCCACGCGCTCTACACCCGCGCCGCGACCGCCGGCGAGGTGCTCGCCCTCCTCGACCTCGGCGATGCGCAGGTCATCGACCTTTCGCACGAACCCGGCGACTTCCTCGCCGCCGGCGCGACGCTCGTCGTCGCCACCCTGCGCACCACGCGCGAGGAAGTCGCCGAGCCGCTCCCTCCCCCCGTGCTCGTCGAGGAAGACCCGGCCCTGCCGAAAGGCCAGGTGCGGCTCACCCCCGGCCAGCCCGGCGAGGTGCGCGTCGTTTACGAATCGACCTACCGGAACGGCATCCTCGAACGGCGCGAGGCCGTCGCGCGCACCGTCATCCGCTCCCCGCTGCCGGCCCGCCAGGTCATCGGCACGCTCGAAACCGGCGGCTCCGGCCTCATCCTCGCCAGCCCCGAATACACCGGGCCGTACCGCAAAAAGGTCACCGTCTGGGCCACCTGGTACAACGCGAGCCATGGACCCTGGTCGCGCGAGCACCCGGCCTACGGCCGGACCGCCACCGGCGTCATCGTCGACCGCGGCATCTGCGCCGTCGACCCCGACTACATCCCGCTCGGCACCCGCTTCGTCGTCCCCGGCTACGGCCTCTGTGTCGCTGCCGATGTCGGCGGCGGCATCAAGGGTTGGAAGATCGATCTCGGCTTCCCCGAGTCCGCCGGGCCCAACCCGTGGCGAACCGGCAACGTCGATATCTACATCCTCGACTGACCCTTCCGGCCGCCCCTACGATGGAACTATGCCCCCCGCGAAATCGGAGCGCCTTCCCGGCCCGCGCCCGCGCAAGGCGCTCGGCCAGCATTTCCTCCGCGATTCCGGCGTGCTCGCCGACATCACGGGGGCGCTCCGCGTGCCCGAAGGTGGCCTCGTCGTCGAAATCGGGGCCGGCACCGGCCAGCTGACGGCCGCGCTCCTCGATGCCGGCCACGAGGTCGTCGCGCTCGAAATCGAACCCCGCCTCGTCGGCCACCTCCGCAACCGCTTCCGTCGCCACCCGCGGCTCCGCATCGTCGAAGCCGACGCCCGCACCGCCGCGTACGCAAACATCGTCCCCGCCGACCGGCCGTTCTCCATCGTTGGCAATCTGCCATACTTCGCCGCCAACCCCATCGTCCGCAACGCGCTCGAATCCCCCCGCAAGCCCGCGGAGCTCGTCGTCATGGTCCAGCGGGAGGTCGCGCGCGAGATGGCCGCCCCGCCCGGCGCGTGGTCCCTCCTGACCGTCTCCATCCGGGTGTATGCCGAGCCCGAACTCCTCTTCGACGTGCCCCCGGAGGCGTTCGACCCTCCGCCAGCCGTCTGGTCGACCGTGATTCGGCTCGGACTTCTGCCGGAGCCGGCGGTCCCGGCGGCCGATCTCCCCGGCTTCTTCGAGTTCGTCAGCCGCGTCTACCGGAATCCCCGGAAGCAAATCCATAACAGCCTCGCGCGCGGCCTGTGGCTGCCGCCCGGCGGCGCCCGCGAGGCCCTGCGCCGCGCCGGCATCGACCCCGCGCGCCGCCCCGAGACGCTCGACCTCGCCGAGTGGCGCGGCCTGCAGCGCGCCGCCGCAGAGGTGCTCGCCCTTGCCTGAGCGGCTGCGCGCGCGCGCCCCCGCCAAGGTCAACCTCGCGCTCGACGTCCTCGGGCGCCGCCCCGACGGCTACCACGAGCTCGACACAATCTTCCTCGAGCTCGACCTCGCCGATGAGGTCGAACTCCTGCCCGGAGCGGAGCCGGGCATCGACATCGACGGCCCCTGCGCGGCCGGGACCCCGGACGACCGTTCGAACCTGGCCTGGCGGGCGCTCGAGCTCGCAGCTGCCGCCGCCGGCGAGCCCCCCGCGTACCGCATCGTCATCCACAAGCGGATACCGCCGGCCGGCGGCCTCGCCGGCGGTTCCTCTGATGCAGCCGCAGTGCTCCGCCTCGCCGCCCAGGCCTGGCCCGGCATCGCGCCGCACCTCCCGCAGCTCGCGCTCCAGCTCGGAAGCGACGTCCCATTCTTCCTGCTCGGCGGCCTCGCGCGCGGCCGGGGCCGCGGCGAAAAGCTCGAACCCCTCCCTCTCACCGCGCGGTGCGACGTCCTGCTCTTCCCGCCGGGGGCCGCCACCCCGTCGCCCCCGCGCAAGACCGCTGCCGTGTTCGAAGCGTACGCCGCGCTGCCGCCCGCCTCGCCCGCCGTCCCCCGGGTGCTCGACCTCCTCGCGGCCGGCCATCTCACTTCCGGGGGGCTCCTCGGCGCCAATGCGCTCGAACCCGCTGCGCTCCGGGTCTTCCCGGGCCTCGCCGACCACCGCGCGCGGGTCGAGGCGGCCCTCGCTCAGCCAGTCGTTCTCACCGGTGCCGGCCCGACCTGGTTCTGGGCCGGGCCCCCGGGCGCCGGCGCACCCGTCGCCGAACGGGCGCGGTCAGCCGGCCTCGACGCCATCCTCACCCGGGCGGCGCAGGCGCCGTGACCGTCTACACCGTCCTCGCCGGCTGGGCCATGGGCAACGCCATGGCCATCATCTCCACCTTCGCGCTGACCTACATCGCGGTGCAGCCGGGCTCCCAGCGTGTCGTCCAGAGGGTTTTCGACCCCGAGGTGCCGGGCTGGCTCCTCGCCGTCCCCATCTCCATCGGCACCGGCGTCCTCTGGTCGATGACCGGGCTGGTGCTCGCCTCCGCCTACATCCTCGGCGGCTTCGCCGAGATGACGCCGGCCCTCGGCGCGCCGAGCGGCCCGTGGCTCCTCCTCATGGCTGCCATCGCCTGGCTCCCCGTGCCCATCCTCTGGCTCATCTCCCGCCGGCTCTGGTGGATGTGGCTCGGCATGTCGCTCGTCTTCGTCGGCCTCTTCGGCTGGGCGATGCCCCTGCTCGGGGAGCGATGATATACTCGCCGCACTCGTGAAAATCCGAACGAATCTGCGGAGGGCGCCGTTTGCCGGGCACCATCATTGACATGCATCTGCATACCACCCGGGGCGCCTCGGACTCCATGCTCGACCCCGATGACCTCATCGCCGAGGCCCGCCGCGTCGGCCTTACCGGCGTGAACATCACCGAGCACGACCGCATGTGGGAGCCGTGGGACCTCAACCCGTTCCGCAAGAAGCACGAAGGGATCTTCGTCTCGAACGGCATGGAGGTCTCCACCGATATGGGGCACATCCTCGCCGTCGGGCTCAAGGGCTACGCCCCGGGCATCCGCCGCCTCGAAAAGCTCCGCGAAATCGCTGACGAGCAGGGCGCCTTCCTCATCGTCGCCCACCCGTTCCGCCACTTCTTCGACCCCGTCCACTTCAAGCGCGAGGGCAAGGAGCCCTTCCGCCTCACCCCCGAGGAAGCCGCAAAGCTCCCCGTCTTCCAGCTCGTCGACGCTATCGAAGTCCTCAACGGCTGCAACACCCCGCGCGAGAACTACTTCGCCCTGCAGGTGGCCAAGGTCCTCGGCAAGCCCGGCACCGGCGGCTCCGATGCGCACAGCACCCAGGGCATCGGTTACTTCACCGCCGTCTTCGAAGAAGAGCTCCTGAGCCAGGAGCACATGGTCGACCAGCTCCACAAAGGCCGGTTCTACCCGGGCCGCGGCCTCCCCGAAGGGAAACTCGAAAACTACTGGGAGACCGCCGAGCCCATCCCGTTTTACGAATGAACCGCGCCAGCCGACCGGGAGCCCGGCCCCGTGCGGACTGATACCCGCGCCTGGCTCACCATCGGCGCCGCGGCGCTCGCCTGCGCACCGGGCATCGCCTTCCGCTTCGCCGGCTACCATCCCCCGGCGATCGCCGCGGCGCTCACCTTCGGCATCGCCATCCTCGCCGCGGCCTTCCTGCTCTCGTGGGGCGCCGAGACCGCTGAGATGGACATCTCGCAGGGGCTCGCGCTCGCGATCATCGCCATCATCGCCGTCCTGCCCGAGTACGCGGTCGATTTCATCCTCGCCTGGAAGGCCGGCGCCGACCCGGCCGAGGCCCAGCGCGGCCTCGCCGTCGCGAACATGACCGGCGGCAACCGCCTCCTCATCGGCATCGGCTGGCCGCTCGTCTTCTTCCTGTTCTTCTACCGAACCCGCATCCGCGAACTGGTGGTCGACCGCGAGCGCAGCCTCGAGCTGACGTTCCTTGCCGTCGCAACGGCCTACGTCATCTTCATCCCGCTCCGCAGCCACATCACCGTCATCGACACCATCGTCCTCGTCTCACTCTTCCTGATGTACATGTTCTTCACCTCCCGCGTCGAAACCGAGGAGGTCGAGCTCGTCGGCCCCGCGAAGGCGATCGGTGCGCTCCAGGCCGCGCCTCGCCGCCTCGTCGTCGTGGTCCTCCTCGTCTACAGCGCCGCTGCCATCTTCGCCTCCGCCGAACCCTTTGCTGACTCCCTCGTCCACATCGGTGAACGCTTCGGCATCAGCGAGTTCTTCCTCATCCAGTGGCTCGCGCCGCTCGCGTCGGAATCGCCGGAGGTGCTCGTCGCCTGCCTCCTCGCGTGGCGCGGCCGCGCCGCCGCCGGCATGGGCGTCCTCATCTCCTCCAAGGTGAACCAGTGGACGCTCCTCATCGGCACGCTGCCGATCGCCTTCCTCGTCTCCGCGGGCGAATTCGGATGGACGCTGGGCCTGCCCCTCGACGGCCGTCAGCGCGACGAAATCTTCCTGACCGCCGCGCAAAGCGCCTTCGCCATCGCCGTATTCGCCAACCTGCGCATGTCTCGCGCCGAGGCTGCTGTCCTGTTCGGTCTCTTCGCAACGCAGCTCTTCATCACGAACGAATACGCGCGCGTGCTGTACGGGCTCGCGTACACCATCCTCTGCGTCGTCCTGCTCGCATGGAACTGGCGCGCGCTCCCCCGGACCCTCCGGGACGCGGTCACCATCATGCGGGGCCGCGAACTCGCCCCCGGCGACGACCTTGCGGCCGAGGAGCGGGCCGAACCGGCGCGCCCGGCGCCCTGAACCCCGGGGCGATCACCAGCCCCCAGAATACGAAAAAGCCGCCCGGTTCGGCGGCTGACGGTGTGTCCGCGACACGTGGCTGGAGCAAAGATGGTACGCCCGGGAGGATTCGAACCTCCGACCTTTGGGTCGGGGCAATAACAAGCGTTGCTGGCATCGGATGAACTTGAGCGACTAGGGCACCTCCGTGGACGTATGTTCGATACCGGCAACCTCGCGGCAGCGGCGGGCGAACTGGTCGATGTGCCAGTGCACCGCGGCGAGGTCGCGGTCGTCGTAGAGCCGCTCCCACTCCAGGCGGGTGGTGGGCGCAGAAAGGCTACGCTGGTCGTACTCCGGGTCGATGAACCACTCGAGCGGGAATCCGGTGGCGCGGGCGATGAGAAACAGGTCGACCGGGTCGACTGCGAACTCCGCGCGTTCCACTTCGGATAGCCAGTTTTGCGAGTACGGGAGCTGCGCGGCACGAATCAGGTCCAGCTGAGTGAGGCCTGCGGCCCGCCGCGCCTGTCGGATGCGGGCAGCGATCCATCGCGTCCGCTCGCGATGCCATGGCGTCTTAGGGGTGGCTGGCACGTGGTTCCTCCGTGTGCGGTTGGGTGAATGGTAGCCGAATGGTGCGCTGCGGAGAAGATGTTGCCGATAAATCTTCGGTACATACCCCTTGCAGTGAGTGGTGACTACAGCTAGTCTGTGAGCGACACCAGATGTCGTGGAGGTTTGGTATGGACGTCATCGTTGTCGAGCGGCCGCCGCGGCCGAGGAATGTGCTGGAGCGCGAAGCGCAGAGGACGGGGAGGACGCCGGCGGAGGAGCTGGCGGCGCTCCTGCGACGGCACCCGACGTTTGCCGAGGCCGCCGGCGAGCTCGGCGTGTCCGAGCTGACGCTCCGGCGTTGGCGTCGGCAGTACGGGGTGGAGGTGCTCCGGTGACGCCTGCCGAGGCCGGGTATGCCGGCGGCATGGCCACGCTGGAGCGGCACGGGCGGGAGCACTTCTCCCGCATTTCTCGAGGACGCAGGCGAATCCCGCGCAGCCAAAGACCCGGGCCCACGGGGGATTCGCAGCGGCAATCTTCGGAGAAAGGAGGGCCTCGCTAGCCGAGCAACAGGGGAAGGTCCAGGCACGGCGCCGGGGAGGCGTTCGCTCACTCGCTCCCTCCCCGGCGCCACGACACGGGGCGAGTGCATGGAGGGCGAGATGATCCAGGGGCTGGTGGTCGACGAGGCGAACCACGCTTATTCGTGGGAGGGGCGGCGGCTGCCGAGCGTGACGCAGGTTCTGCGCGTGCTCGATGACTTTGGGGATGTGCCGAAGGATGTCCTCGATTTCGCGGCGTTTCGAGGGACTGCCGTGCATGAGGCGACGGCGCTGGCCGACCGGGACGACCTCGATGAGGAATCGCTAGACCCGGAGCTGGCGGGGTATGTGGCAGCGTGGCGGCGCTTCCGGGAGGAATCCGGGTTCGAGCCGCTGCTGGTGGAGCACCGCGTGGTGAATTTGCAGCTGGGGTACGCCGGAACGGTGGACCGTGTTGGCCAGCTCGGCGGGCGGATGGCGCTGCTGGACATCAAGAGCGGGTCGCGCGTGCCGCGCTCAGCGGGGCCGCAGCTGGCAGGGTACTGGGAGGCCCTGACGTGGATGGTCGAGCACGGGTACCTGGAGCGAAGTCTTCGGCTGCACTACCGAGACCGGTACGTGGTGCATCTCCGGCCGGAGGGCCGGTACTCACTCGTGCCGATGCGGGACCCGCGAGACCGGAGCATCTTCGCGGCGGCGCTGGACATCTGGAACTGGAAGGAGGCGATGTGATGCCCAGCGTGCCGATGGTTCCGGATGAGAGCCGCGACCTGGCCGAGCTGGCCGGGCAGCTCGCGGCGCGGGTGCGATCGCTGGTCATCGGTGATGTCCCCGCGTATCAGGGGGCGCTGGTGGCGCTGCAGGAGCTGCGCGCAGTCATGCGCCGCATCGAGGAGCAGCGGAAGGAGGTCACCCGGCCGCTGCTCGACGAGAAGCGGCGGCTCGATAGCTGGTACCGGGCGCCGGAGCAGGCGCTGAAGGGTGCGGAGGAGGCGCTGGTAGAGGCGCTGACCCGGTTCCGCGCCGACTGGGCCGCGCAGGCCGAGATGGTGGCGATCCGTACCGACCGCGAGCGCCAGCGGGCGCTGGAGAAAGCGGATGAGTGGGAGGCCAAGGGCCAACCGCAGCGGGCTGCGAACTGGCGGGTGAAGGCGGGGGCGCTGGCTGCGCCAGTGGCGGCAACCCTGCCCACCGTGCCGGGTGTGAGCTGGCGGACGAGCTGGAAGTGGGAGCTGCTCGATGCGGCGGCCGTGCCACGCGAGTGGTTGACGGTGGACGCCGCGAAGGTTGATGAGGCCGTGCGGGCGATGGGGGAGGTGGCAGCGGCCGCCATCCCAGGGATTCGCGTGTGGGCCGAGGAACTGCCGGTGGTGACGCTGCCGGCCCAGTGGAAGGAGGCGAGCAAGTGACTGACCTGGTGGAAGCGAAGCAGCATGCGATTACGGCGTACACGGATGCCGAGCGGAGGCTCATCCGGGAGACGTTCGCGCGGGGGACGACGGACGACCAGTTTGCGCTGTACCTGTGGACGGCCCGCTCGCGGGGGCTCGACCCGCGGGCCGGGCAGATTCATGCCGTGGTGCGCAAGGCCCGGGTGAAGGATGAGCGCGGGAACTGGGTGGAGCGGCCGCAGATGACGATCCAGACGGGCATCGATGGGTACCGGCTGATCGCGCAGCGGAGCGGCGAGTACGAAGGCAAGGCGGGGCCCTACTGGTGTGGGCCGGATGGGGTCTGGCAGGACGTGTGGGTGAAAGACGAGCCGCCGTTTGCGGCGAAGGTCGGTGTGCGGCGGCGCGGGGACGCGGATTACAGCTGGCACGTGGCGCTCTACCGGGAGTACGTCCAGCTCGTCGATGAGTACGACGAGAATGGGCGGCGCACGGGGGCGAAGGTGCCGAACGCCATGTGGGCGAAGTCGCCGGCCAACATGCTGGCGAAGTGCGCGGAGGCGGGCGCGCTGCGGTCTCGGTTTCCGGAGGACCTGGCCGGGATCTACGTCGATGCGGAGTACGCGGTCGTCGCCGCCATCGATGAGGCGAACGAGCAGCGCGCGCGGGGCGCCGAGCGGGTCATCCAGCGGCCGCGGGCGAAGAGCGCGACGAAGGAGGTCGCAGCGGCGGCGGTCGTGGACGAGGATGGCGTGATCGTTGAGGAGCATGTTTCGCCGGCACCGGATGGGTCGGGATTCACGGCGTTCTGGATTGAGCTGCAGGAGATGCTGGACGGGTCGCCGTGGGACCTGGGGCACGTCGGCATGGTGCTCAACTGCGGATCGAACCCGGCGGACTTCGAGCGCTGGTGGGAGGCGAACCGGGAGCGTGGCAACCTGCTCGCCTACATCCGGCGGAAGCTGGAGGCGCTGCAGTGAGCGGTGACGTGCGTGCGATGGCGAGAGGGGAGGCGGCCTGCTGGCTGGCGATCCGGGAGGTCGACCCTGACCTCTACGGGTTGCTGATGGCGCACGGCCGGGCGCTGATGGCGAGGCCGGCGGGGGGGTTCGACGAGGTTCCGGTCGCAGGTGATGCCGTGGAGCGATTCGTGCAGGCGGCGCGGTTCACGGTGTGTTCGAACTGCGGCAGCTCGGTACTGCTGCTCCCGAGTTTGCGGCTGGTGAGCTGGCCGCTGGAGGGGGAACACCAGTGCCGCGAGATGGTGGGCGTGCGGGCGCCGAACCGCGAGGCGGCAGCAGCCGGGCGCGGGCTGGAGGTATAGCGTGGACGTGCTGACGGTGGTCGTGCAGGCGGCGCTGGTCGGTTCGGCGCTGGTGCTGGCGGCGTTGACGGTGCGCGACCTGTGGCGGGACGCGCGGCGATGAGGCGACCGCGTGCTGTCGATGCGGTGCTGGCCGCTGCAGTGGCCAGCCGGCTTATCGTCACGCCCGACGTCACTCTCGACGCCATGGCTGCCCGGTTTTTCGAGCACCCCGGGACGGTCGAGATGATCGACACCGGTACGCCGTCTGAAGGCCGTGAGGCTGCGAAGGAGAACCGCCTGTGACCGCGGATACCAAACCTGCAGAGACACCCATTCCTGCCATCTGCCCTCGTCAGTGTCCCTCGCCGCGGACTGAGCATTGCTGCGGCTGGGTCGTTAACGGGCGGGCCCGCTGCTGGCACTGCGGGCGGTTCATGCCGATGGCTGAGGCCATCGAGTTTGTTGGCGGCGAAGTGATGGGCGGCCATCAAACGGAGGACGAGGACTAGCCATGTCTGCACCGCTTTTCGAGATCGCTGTAAGCGCGGCCGGTCGCGGCCGCATCGAGATACGCGCCAGCTACCCCGCACAGGTGCTTATGCAAGCACTCGTGCGCCTCGCTGAGCGCGGGTGGAAGGTGCTTCTCATCTCCAGCTGGGCTGTTGTCGAGTCGGAGGACGGCAGCCGAGAAGCCATGTTCGTGCTTGCGGGTCCGCTTCTTCTTGTGATCCTGAGCACAGACGACAACAAGGTGTCGCCCTGCTACCGCGTCTACATCACCAAAAAGAAAGACATCAAAAAGGCAGTAGAGCTGCTCGTTTACCTCGCAGAGCGCCACCTGAAAGGGGAGGATGAACAGTGAACGAGCAGCACCTTCACGCGGTCATCGATGGCGGCATCGAACGGTGCATTGGTTACGCCATTCTCGATGGCGCCACCGAAACGGCCGTCGATCTTGGGCAGCCCAAGCCACCGGCAATTCTCGACCTGCCCATCGATGTCCTGACGCCCAGATGCTCCGCATGGGTGCTTCACGAGGATGACTGCCGCTGCGACGACTGCGAGCGGGAATTCTTCATCGGTGGCGCCTGCTACGAGTACTGGGATTTTGTCATCGAGCGGTGGGAAGCAGAGCACGGCGGGACTGCCGCCGTGCTGCGGGCGGTGCGCCGCGCGCTCCTGTCGCGGATGCAGCCCGTCGAGTACAGCTGGGTATGCTTTGATGGGATAACCGCTCCCCGGCTGTATCGCCAGCTGGCACGCTGGCTGAAGGGGCTTACACCCTACGAACGCGCCTTCATCAGGGCGTCGCTCAGAGACGCACCGTCACCTATGGAATGGCTTCAACAGACGCAAGAGCGACTCAAGGCCGAACCCAAACATCCATCCCACTACCACGTCCGCTTCGCCCGTGATGCCGACACGATCGATGAGTACATCGTGCCGGCGGGCGATGACCTGCTGCACGCCGCAGGAGCAGCGCCCGCCGAATGCACCCGGGTGTCCTGCCGCGTCGGTTCGTTGTTCTCCCTCCGGAGGTGCAGGGGGTGAACGGGCGCGGGCAGATGTCGCCGGACGAAGCGCTGGTGCTCGAGCTGATCCGGTCGCGGATGGAGGATGGCCGCGGGCGGTATGGCCCGCTCAACCTGGGGTCGGACCGGCGGCAGCTGGAGGTGGAGGCGCTCGAGGAGGCGCTGGACATGGCGATCTACCTGGCGTGCCGGATCGCGCAGATACGGAGGGATAGCGATGGACCCTGACGCGACAGTGGATTGGGACGTGTGCCTCGACCAGTGGGCCGACCTGTACGGTTCGGCCGACGAACTGGTTGACGAGCTGGTGGCGTACCTGGCGGACCTGTGGGTTGCGCCGGAGCTGGGCGCCGGGTGGACCCGGCCGTTCGATGCGGGGTGGTGGCGGCAGCTGCTGAGCCCGGTCTTCCAGCAGCTGGACCCGTGGGACGTTGCCGTTGCGCGGGCCGGGCTGGAGCTCGTGCCGTCGCCGAGGGCGTGGTTCGAGGCGGAGACGGACGAGGAGCAGCGGGCGATCTACCGGGCGCACCTCCGCGGCGAGCAGGTCTGAGCGATGGAACCCACAGCACAGGGCGGTTGGTGGGTGAGGTATGGGGAGAGCACGTTCCACTTTCGCGACGATCGGCACGGGCTGCTGGTGCGGCTGAAGAACGTTCGGCCAGATGACGGCCACATCCTCGCGGACCTGTTCGCGATGGTGGGGGATGCGGACGGGCAGCAGCGGCCGCTGCTGGTTCGGCCGCGGGTGAATCTCACGTCGGACCGGTCGCTGCCGGGGCTGATGCGCAGCCTCGAGGTGGCGGGGAAGGCGTGGGGGGAGCTACAGGAGTACGACTGGCGGCGGCTGCTCGAGCGGATGTGTGTCGTGCTGGTCTCGCAGATGGATCAGAAGGGGCTGGTGACGCGCCTGGCGCGGCTGGAGGGCGCGGAACTGGCGCAGCCGATGCTGTGCCGGGGGATCATCCCGGAGGGGCTGCTGACGGGCATCGTGGCGCACGGAGGGACGGGGAAATCCCTGACGGCGGCGATGCTGGCGCTGGCGGTGGCCACGGGTCGGCGGGTGGGGTGCTTCGACCCGCTGGTATCGGGGCCCGTGCTCTATGTGGACTGGGAGAACGATCACCGGCTGCACGCGAGGCGCCTGACCCGGCTGTGTGTCGGGGCTGGGCTGGAGTTCCCGGGGAACATTCTGCACTACCGGGCGCATGCGTCCCGGTTCGCGGCGGCGGAGTCGGACGTGGTGGAGCTGGCGTACCAGGAGGGCGCCGTGCTGACCATCGTCGACAGTGTGGCGTTCGCTGCTGGTGGGAACGTCAACGACCCGGACGTGGCGACCGGCACCGTGAACGCCCTGAAGCGGGTGCCGGGGACGAAGGTGATGATTGCCCACGTCTCGAAGGCGGCGGCGGCGGGTATGGTGACGTCGGCGCCGGCGGGGAGTGTGTTTTTCTGGAACGGCTGCCAGGCGGTCTACGACCTGCGGGCGGGAGACCCGGAGCTGGACGGGTCGCTGCTGCTGGCGCTGCATCATTCGAAGTCGAACGTCGGCCCGCGGCTGCAGCGGCCGCTGGCGGTGCGGGTTGGGTTCATCGACCCGGACGGTCCGATCGGGGCGGAGCCGGTGGAGATTCGCGGCGACGGCATCGGCGGCGAGAATCTGCCGCTGCACCTGCGCATCGCTGATGCGCTGCAAGCGGGGGCGCTGAGCGCGGCGGAGCTGGCGGAGAGGCTGCGGTTGGAGGAGCGCTCGGAGGTGGACCAGATGGGGCGAGCGCTGCGGGTGTTGGAGCGGCAGGGGCGGGTGGTGGCGTTGGGGGAGAAGCCGGTGCGGTTCGGCCTGGCGGCGAGTGCTGGCGGTGTGGCGACATCGGATAAGGTGGTATCGTCCCCAGAGGGTCCGGAGTGGTGTCCGATTTGTGGGCAGCGCCCGTACCGATTCGACGAGGAGGGTCAGGGATGGTGCAGGCAGCACTGGGACCGGTGAACCCTGGCGGTGCGTGAGGGTCGCGCTGGCGGGGCTGGCGGGGAATGCCGTGCTGGTGGGGGCGCTGGGGCTGAGGGCGGCGGTCGGCGCCGGTGGAGATGCGCAGGACCCGCGCGAGTTAGTGGCGCAGGGCCCCAGCGAGTGGCGGGCGGTGGTGCCGATGCTGGCAGCTGGCGAGGGTGGTTCGGCGGGGGAGCCTGCCGAACCACCGGGGTTCGAGGCCGATGCGGTGGCGGCGGCGGTGGCGCGGACCCGTGCGGGCGGCGGGCAGCTCACGGCGGGGGAATTGCTCGAGCTGCTGGCATGGACCGGGTGGCCGGTGGAGTTGTGGGATGAGGTGGCGGCAATCGCCTGGTGTGAATCGCGCTGGAGCCCGGGGGCGGTTGGCGATGGTGGCCGGAGCGTGGGGTTGCTGCAGCTGTGGACCGGGTGGTTCGAGGAGGGGGAGGAGTGGCACGACGCGGCGGTGAATCTGCGGGTCGGGCTGCGGGTGTACCGGGCGAGGGGGCGCTTCGGGGGCGGGGGTGGCTGGAGCTGTGCGGACCGGCTGGGCATCCCCTGAGGCTGGAGCTGATGGTTCCGCTGCCTCCGGTTGAGGCCTCGCCGAACGGGAGGCTCGACCGGCGCCGGCGGATAGGAGGTTTGGCGGCGTACCGGGACGAGGTGGCGCTGCTGGCGCGTGAAGCGGCGCGGCGGGAGGGGTGGAGCTGGCGGGGGCCCGTGCGGCTATCGATGGTGTGGGGCATTCGTGGCGGTCGGGCGCACGATGGGCGGTACCGTCCGGCGGATGTCGACAATGCGGTCGCGGCGGCGAAGCCGCTCATCGATGGGTTGCGGTTGGCGGGGGTGATTGCGGATGACCGGTGGGAGCTGCTCGAGCTGGGCCAGGTGCGGGCGGAGCGTGGAGGCGGGCCATGGGTGCGGGTGGTGCTGGAGGTGGCCGGGCATGAGGAAGCCCCCGGCTGAGCGGGGGCTTCGGTGCGGCGGCTGGTGGAGCCCCCGGCAGGGTTCGAACCTGCGGCCGTGCGCTTAGGACGCGCCTGCTCTGTCCGCTGAGCTACGGGGGCGGAGGCTGTCGGCGAGGCCGGCCCGGGCGGCCGCGTGGACGGGTGCGGACGGCCTCAATGTCGGCCATGGAGTAGATGCGGCCGCGCGGCTGGATGGGGCGGCCGAGGCCGAGGGTGCGGGCGATGCGCTCAAACCGCTGGCGGCTGAGCCCGAGGAGCTCAGCCGCGGCGGTTGCGGAGTACAGGGGTTCGTCAGCTGGCGTCATCGGCGGGGCGCACGTCGAGGCCGGCGGCCGCGGGGGTGACGAGGCAGCGGTAGGTTGTGCCCGGGATGGTGCCGACCCAGCCGGTGGCGCTGGGTCGGCACCATCCCGGGCACAACCTACCATGGATGTCGTCGAGCCACGGCCAGCGGACCGGCGACTCGGGGTTGCTGGGCCCGCCGAAGAGCTCGACCGCGATAGCATCGGTGACCTCCGTGCTCCATCCCTGCGCGACCTGCCCGGCGGCGTAGAGGGCGGCCGAGCCGCCTTCGATGGCCGCTTCGACGGCGGCGGCGATGTCGGAGCACTGCCAGGCGCGGCCGAGGGCCTCGGCGAGCGCCTCGATGCAGGCCTCAGGGATGAGGGCGTCGACGGTGAGGTTCGACGCCCGGGCGAGCAGCTCGTCCCGGATGGCGGCGACGACGTCGGCGGAGGTCTGGTAGGTGGTCATGGGTTGGGTCCTTTCTGGCCTGTCATCATCAGGTACCGGAGGCCACCCGGCACGACGCGCCGCGCGCTGCGGCGCGTTTCGACTAGCTGAGGACTTCGTAGTAGTCGGGGAGGAGTTCGACGAGGGGGACGAGGGCATCAGCGAGGGCGTAGGCGGCGCCGGTGGGGGTGTAGTCCTCACCGAGGCCGGCGGCGTAGCCGGCGAAGGCCCAATCGTCGGGCTGGCCGGGGGTGGCGACGCGCTGGATGGCGACGCTGAGGGCGGCGATGGTGTCGGGGACATCGAGGGGGACGTTGGGGTCAGCGATGGCGTCGGCCATTGCGGCAGTGCAGCGCTCGATGCTGGAGGTGCGCAGGGAATCCTCGGCGGTGAGCTGGGCGAGTTCGTCGGCGATGACGGCGCGGGCTTCGGCGGCGATGGCTTCGTCGAGCAGGCGGGCCTCGATGGTGACGTGGCAGCGGGCGCCGCTCGTGATGGTGCAGCGGACGCGGCCGATGCCGGGGATGGTGCCGGTCCAGCTAGAGCCGAAGGGGAGGTGAGGGTAAGCGGGGTCGAGGGATTCGGCGACGTTGGCGATGACCCAGTGGCTGAGGGTCAGGCCGTGGTGGTAGTCGTCGCCGCCGAGGGCCTCGATGGCGGCGGGGTGGGAGGCGAGGGCGACGCCGGCGGAGCGGAGGGTGCGGAAGGTGTCGTAGATGATGACGGCGCGGTCAGCGGCGAGAGCGGCGGGGGTGTCGAGGGTGAAGTCGGCGCCCCAGTGGGCGGCAGCGACGGCGTCGGCGATGGCGGCGCGGGTGACGGCGGGCAGAGGGAGGAGGGAGACGTCGGCCCGGGTGTCGAGGCGAGCGGTGAGGAAGGCGCGGAGCTCGTCGATGGTGGCGAAGGCGGTGGTGGTCATGGGTGCTACTCCTGCGGTGGCTCCCGGGGGAACCGGGGCGGGCCCATCATGGCAGGTATCGGGTGCCTCGTGCAACCGGTTTAGGGCGCCCCAGAAGGTCCGAAGTGTAAAATCTCTGTAAAACGGTGGATCCGAAGCGGAGTCCGGATAGGATGTTGTGGCGCCGGGCGCCGCGGGGTCGTGTTCTCCCCCTCGAGCCCCGCGGGCCCGGCAGCTCATCGAGGGGGAGACTCGATGTTTGAGCATGGGAGCACTGGGCGCCGGCCGCGCCAGGCGGAGCGCGGTGAGCGCTGGGGGCGCATCCCCGCCGGGGTGCTGGCATCGCTGAGGGATGGGCGCCTGCGCCATGTCGACGTTGCCGTCCTCGCTGCCGTCGGCGTCCTCGCCGGGGGCCGCGATAGCTGGAGCGGAAGCATCGCCGACCTCGCCCGCACCGTCGGCGTCGACCGCCACACTGCCGCCGGGGCCCTCGACCGCCTCGCTGCCGCCGGCGCCCTCACCGTCACCCGCACCGGCCGCTACCTCGTCACCATCACCACCCGCGAGGGTAACGCCGTTGCCCTCGATGGTAACGAAATCACCATCGATGGTAACGCCGTTACCCTCGATGGTAACGAAATCACCATCGAGCCTGAAAAGCCAACCTCATCCAAAGCCAAAAAAACCTCGAGGGTAACGAAATCACCCTCGTTGGTAACGAAATCACCCTCCGACGGTAACGAAATTACCCTCCCGACGCCCATATATAGAGAGAGAAGAGATATAGAGGATCTTAGGGGCGAAGCGCTTCTTGATGAGCCCCATGGGGTTTCGCCTTTCCCTCTGTCGGGGGACACCCCCGACACCCCCGTATCCCTCGATGACCTCCCGCCCCTTTCTCAGGTCGATACCATCCCCTGGGCCATCCTCCGAGAAGGCCTCGTCCCCGATGGCTGGCTCCGCGACCCCACTATCCGCCGAACCCTCAACGTCCTCCTGAACGAACGCGTCGCCGCTGACCCCTCCCACCCGTGGTACGGCTGCGCCCTTGTCCGCTCGCCACATACCCTCGGCGGCTGGCGCATCATCCCCGACCCATCCCTCCAGCCCCGCGATATCATCCCCTCATGAGCACCCCAGACCACGACCTCATCCCACCTCCACCTGACCCACGCCTTCGCGGCACCCGACGAGGACCTAAACCCCTCGGCCCACTCGACCCCTCTGGCTCACCCCCCCCTCTCGATATGGCCCAGCTCTCCGCCCTCCGCGAAGCCATCATCGACCAGCGCGGCGGCGACGATATCGTCCCCTCCCTCGAGGCGATGGCAGGTCTCATCGAGCCGTGGGGTGGACGTGCGCGGCGGGTGCTGGCGGCGCTGCTCCGCGGGCACTCGCGGCGCCAGGCCGCGCTAGCGGCCGGCGTCGACAACGACACGCTGCGGGCGTGGGCCGTTCGCGTCCCGGCGTGGGGGGAGGCGATGCGGCAGGCTGAGGAGTGGGGCTTCGGCGCCGTCATCGAGGGGGAGCTGTACCGGCGGGCGCTGGCGGGGCAGGAGGACCGGGGGTCGATGCGGGCGCTCGAGCTCATCGTGAGGGCGCGGGACCCGCAGTATCGGGAGAAGGCGGCGTTGCAGATTGAGCTCGTGAGCCGGGCGCACGAGGCGGCGGGCCGCGCCTTCGGCTGGGATGGGGCCGGCGGGGAGCTGGACGCGGGCGACGGTGAGAGTGGAGAGGCGAACCTGTGAGTTCTAGGTTCGATACTCCCCGGGGCGCTGGACTGCGGACGGGGGCCGCGTGCGGCGGCGCGGGGGGCGGCCTCGGCTTCGGCGGCGTGGCGGGCGGCGAGCGCGGCGGCCGTGCGGGCGGCGGGCGCACCCCCACGCCCCCCCGGGGGGGCGAGCCCCCGCGGGCGGCGCGTGTGCGCGTGCCGGGGTGGTCTCCCGAAAATCAAGTCCGTGCGGGGGCTTGGTGATGGTGGAGGAGTTGAAGGATTGGCCGGAGTGGGGGTTTGTGGAGGCGGCGTGTGGGCGGTTGCCTGCGCCGGTGCATCCGGAGACTGGTGAGCGGTTGTGGGAGCGAGGTGTGCGGCTGCATGGGAGCCAGGAGGCGGTGTTGAAGTCGCGGGCGCGGTACAAGCAGGTGCGAGGTGGGTGGCGAGCGGGGAAGTCGTTCATTGCGGCGCTGGCGTTGTACGTGGACATGGGGTGGAGGGAGGTGGTGCGGAAGGTGTACACGGATTTGTACGGGGTGGTGGGTGATTCGTATCGGATGGCGGAGGAGGAGATGCGGCATTTGCATGGGATGTTGGAGGCGATGGGGATACCGCATGAGTTTCACACGCCGGTGAATCAGAGTTGGCGGATTCGGTTTCCGCACAAGGGGACGGAGGTTGTGACGTTGACGGCGGCGGATGCGACGAAGATTGCGTCGCGGCCGTATCGGGGGATGGTGTTAGCGGAGGCGGCGCAGCTGGGGGAGGCGGTGTACTTGAATGCGAAGGGGCGGGTGTTGCAGACGCGTGGGTGGGTGTTGATTGAGGGGACGTTCGAGGAGGCAGGGGCGTGGTTTTACCAGATGGCGGAGGAGTGGGCGAAGGGGACTGGGGAGGGGGAGACGTTTGCGTTGCCGACGTGGTCGAACCTGGTGTTGTTTCCTGGTGGGCGGGATGACCCGGCGATTGTGGCGGCGGAGCGGGAGTTTCCGCCGGACGTGTTTTTGGAGAAGTTTGGGGGGGAGCCGCAGAAGCGGTCGGACCGGGTGATGAAGTATGCGGACGAGCGGGTGCATGTGCGGCACCGGTTCCCGAATTTGAAGCGGAGCTATGACCCGGATTTGCCGGTGACGTTGTTTTGTGACCCTGGGACGACGCATGCGTACGCGGTGTTGGCGGTGCAGTTTGTGGACGCGGGAGGTGGGCGAGCGGTGGACACGTGGGTGGTGGATGCGGTGTACCGGTGGGGGCGGACGACGGAGCAGGTGATGGAGGAGTGTGCGGCGCGGGAGTGGGCGGGGAATGTGAGTGAGATGGTGATGGACTTTGCGGGGCGGCAGCAGCGGAGTGAGGGGCCGCCGAATGTGGAGCAGTGGGCGAAGGGGTGGCGTGCGCTGACGGGGCGGCCGTTGTTCATTCATGCGGAGCCGGTGCCGTTGGCGGCGGGGTATGACGTGCACCAGCGGTGTTTGTTGAATGCGTGGGAGGAGGTGGATGCGCAGCGGGTGTTCAACCGTGATGGGCGGCTGCGGCGGGTGACGAACGAGCTGGGGCCGCGGCTGTACTTCGACCCTGCGGCGGCGGGGCCGCTGTTCGGTGGGCTGGTGGATGGGCAGCGGTACCGGGGGGAGTACAATCTGCACCGGGCGAAGCGGACGCGGGAGGGTGCGGTGGTGCGGGATGTGCCGCTGGACATCGACAACGATGCGATCAAGGCGCTGAACTACGGGTTGTACTGGCGGTATGGGGCGTTCGGGGACCGGACGCGGCTGCTGGGGTTCGAAGCGGTTCCGTGGGTGATGGAGCTGGCCCGGTAGTTGCACCGGGTTCTGCGGGAGGGTGTATTCTCCCCAGAAATGGCCGATCCAGTTCAAGAAGTTCCGAAGCCTGAGGGGTACGCGCCGCCGACGTGGGGTGAGGTGGCGGAGCTGTTGCGGCATTTGAAGCGGCTGCGGCAGCCGGTGATCGACCGGGTGTGGTCGGTGAAGAAGGCGCGGCGGGGGCAGTGGGACGATGTAGTGCGGCGGATCCCTGCGAGCTACCGGAAGGTGCTGCTGGACCCGGACCTGCCGATGGTGCGGGACATGATCCAGCGGGTGACGGGGCTGATTGCGAAGGAGGAGCCGCGGGTCCAGGTGATCCCGGTGAGTTACCGGCAGCCGGAGGTGCGGGCGGCGGCGGTGGAGGAGAGTGCGCTGCACGCGCTGCGGAAGGCGATCGAGGACCAGCAGGACCGGCCGACGTACGCGATGCTGGTGGATGCGCAGGCGGCGTGGGGGGAGAGCTGGCTGGGGATTTGGCCGGATTCGTCGCGCTGGCGGGATGGGGGCTTCGAGCGGGGCGAGGAGGAGGACGCGGAGGAGTATGAGCGCCGGTACCGGGGGCTGATGCTGCGGGGCGGGGTGCCGATTTGTTTCCGGGATTTTGACCCGCAGACGGTGTACCCGCTGTTTTCGGACCATGAGCGGCTGTCGTGTGCGGTGATCGAGACGGAGCACACGGAGTACGAGGTGGCGCTGGGGCTGGGGTACCGGGCGCGGCGGAACGGTGAGGGGAAGGTGGAAGGCTGGGAGCGGCGGACGCTGTCGGAGCCGTACGTGCTGGCGGCGGAGCGGCAGGCGGATGCGTCGGTGGACCGGGATTCGGGGCCGGGGCTGGGAGGAGGCCCGCAGTGGGCTTCGGCGACGGTGAAGAAGGTGGTCTACCTGGACTGCTGGACGATGGTGGTGTTCCTGGACGGGGTGGAGGTGGAGCGGTGGGAGCACAACTGGGGGTTTGTGCCGCTGATCCCGGCGTTTGGGGAGCAGACGAGCGACCGTGACCCGGGATGGCAATCGGCAGGGGTGGCGGATGCGGGGCTGGCGGTGGCGCGGCAGCTGGTGCTGCACGCGGCGATCCTGACGGCGAATGCGATGCAGCACGGGTTCCCGACGCCGTTCTTGAAGAACCCGGCGCATGGGCTGGTGCACCCGGTGACGGGGGAGCCGATCGTGCGGAAGGTGCAGCTGGGGGAGATGAACCTGCTGGGGCCGAACGAGGAGATCGAGTTCCCGTACTTGAACGCGCAGATGATGCCGGACTTTTTCAAGAACCTCGACTTCCTGATGAACCAGCTGGAGCAGTCGACGCTGTCGAATTTCGGCCGGGCGATTGGGTCGGAGATGGCGGGGTATGCGGTGGCGCAGATCCGGGCGATGCAGATGAGCATCCTGAGCACGATCTACACGAACGCGGCGCGCCAGTGGCGGAAGGCGTTCTACATGCTGCGGCACATCATCCGGAAGGAGTTTCCGGGGGGCATCTTTTTGCCGGGGGCGATCGAGGAGACGGAGGACGGGGTGCAGTACCGCCCGGTGGTGCACATCGGGCCGGAGCATGTGACGGAGAATCCGATCGAGGTGGTGATCCCGGATGGGATTCCGCAGGACCAGGCGGGCCGGGAGAAGCTGGCGCTGGAGAAGCTGCAGGCCGGGGTGTGGAGCCGTCGGCGGGTGATGGAGGAGACGGGGGTGGAGGACCCGGCGCGGGAGGCGGATGAGATTGACATCGAGCGGCTGCTGAATTCGCCGGCGGCGGACCAGCAGGTGCTGATCCTGGCGATGGCGATGGCGGCGCAGCGGTACCAGGCGACGGAGGAGCAGAAGTCGAGCCCGCTGATGCAGGAGATGGCGAAGGCGCGGGCGAGGCTGCTGGGGGTGGATGAGCAGGGGCAGCCGGGTGCGCCGGGGATGGAGCCGCAGAATGCGGGGCCGATGGGTGAGCCGATGGCGCAGAATCCGCCGGTGCCGCAGCCGCAGCAGGGCGGGCCGACGCAGGGGGCGCCGCCGCTGACGGCGTTCGGGATCCCGGGGATGCCGGGCGGGGTGAAGCAGGACCGGGGGGCGCTGGTCTGATGGCGCGGATGGGGTTTGCCTCGACGGGGAAGCGGGTACGGATGGACCGCCGGGCGGAGCGGACGACGTACGACCCGCTGCGCCAGCGGGCGAAGCTGGCGAGCGATTTGCTGTGGGAGCGGGCGCGGCGGCTCGCGGACATCATCGCGCCGGCGGAGCCGATGGATGAGGAGCCGCTGACGGACCGGGAGAGCTGGATGATCCTGGAGGCGGCGGCGCTGACGTTCTCGCCGTGGACGTGGGAGGACCCGGAGGCGCTGGAGGACCTGTACCGGCTGCGGAAGCAGTTTGCGCCGGGGGCGGCGAAGGAGAGCCTGCGGGAGCGGGCGAAGCTGCTGCGGCGGGACCAGGCGATGCTGCCGGACCCGGCGATCACGCCGCAGAACCCTGAGTTCGAGCGGCGGATGCGGAGGTTGAAGGGATGAGTTGCGAGGAGGTTCGCTGGTCGGCATCGGTGCCGGTGGTGTTCGGGGCGTCGTCGTCGCTGACGACGTGGGAGCCGACGCTGGTGACGAGCTGGTGGCCGACGTCAGTGGCCCCAGTCGCCTTCGCCGGCCCAGCCGCCGCTGAGCTGGTAGATGAGGCCGATGGCGATGAGCAGGAGCACGGCGAGCGGCAGGTGGATGCCGACGCGGCGGCGGAGCTCGGGGAAGGCGAGGGCGGCGAGGCAGAATCCGGCGGCGATCCAGGCGATGGGTGTCATGGGGAGGGAGGATAACAGATGGGACTTCCGGTAGGCGGGGCGACGATTACGCAGTACTACGGCCCGACGGACGAGAAGCTGGACGGCGCGGCGTTCGGGTATGCGCACTTCAACCGCGGGGTGGACTTCGCGGCGAAGGAGGGGACGCCGGTTCAAAATGTGGCGCCGGGGACGGTGATCTGGGTCGGCGATGCGGGGGATGGCTGGGGGTATTCGGTGAAGGTGATGCTCGATGACGGCCGGATCGTGTCGTACGGGCATCTGCAGGACCAGTCGTCGTCGCTCCAGATTGGGCAGAAGGTGACGCCGGGGACGTTCATCGGGAAGGTGGGGAACACGGGGAAGTCGACGGGGCCGCACCTGAGCTTCGATGTGTACGACAAGAACGGGACGCCGCTGGACCCGAGCGACCTGCTGGGGATCAATGTGGCGATCGATAACCGGACGGGGACGAGCTGGCAGCCGCGGACGGGCGGGAGCGGTGGTGGCGGCGGGACGACGGAGTGGCTGAGCAACCTGGACAACGATTCGGTCTCGAAGATCCGGGAGGGGTTGCGGCAGCGGGCGCTGTCGGCGTGGGAGGCGTACGCGGAGACGGGTTCGGACGCGGACTACAAGACGTACATCACGGCGATCAGCGACCTGATGGACTTCGAGGAGGTGTTTGGGAGTTCGTCGGACGGGACGAGTGCGGCGCAGCGGGCGTTCGAGAATGCGCTGAAGCTGCAGGACCTGGAATCGGTGCTGGCGGAGCGGCAGTTCAACCGGTGGCTGAACAAGCAGCAGCTGGCGGATGCGGCGGCGACGGGTGAGGCGACGCAGCGGGCACAGCACAATGCGAACCTGGCCGCGATGCAGGAGGCGATCAACACGTCGCAGACGCCGGGGCTGCTGCCGCGGCCGACGGATGCGGGATACATCGAGACGGGGTACCAGGACCTGCTGAAGAAGTGGCAGGAGAAGTTCGGGGTGGGGGATGAGCCGCCGGCGTCGGTCGGGACGGGGGTGACGCTGCCGGGTACGCAGGCGACGGCGCCGACGGAACCGCTGGTGACGGGCGGGCCGAACGCGCGGGACAACGCGGTGTCGAATTTGAAGCTGGCAGGCGACTTCCCGGTGAAGCAGCCGGAGGAGTACCCGGGGGCGTGGGGGACGGTGCCGTTCGGGAAGGTGATCTACAACATCCTGTCGGGCGCGGAGGGGAAGAAGGTGCCGGGGAACCGGCAGTGGGATGAGAACCTGCAGTACGGCATCGGGAAGGTGCTTGGGTGGTCGGGGAAGCAGTTGATGGACAAGGGGGGGGACGCGTACCAGGGGACGAAGAAGCAGGCGAAGAAGTGGTGGAACCTGGCGACGAACCCGCAGAAGTGGTGGAACGGGATTCCGCGGCATGCGGAGGGGACGATGAGCCACCCGGGCGGGCCGGCGCTGGTGAATGAGAAGGGGCCGGAGATGGTGGTGATGCCGGACGGCCAGCTGCAGCAGCTGCAGGGGGGGCCGACGGTGATGAATCTGCCGCCGGGGACGGCGGTGCTCCCGGCGGGGATCGACCCGCGGGAGGCGTTTTATTTTGCGCAGGTGCGGGGGGCGATGGCGCAGCCGGCGAAGGGGCAGGCGGGCGCGAATGACCCGGCGGCGCAGATGGCGCGGGCGCAGGACCCGCAGCTGCTGGAGAAGGTGCGGGAGTCGATCCTGCGGGCGGCGGCGGGGATGGATGCGGTGAATCCGCCGTACACGCCGGTGCTGGGGCCGGGGATTGAGAAGGACTACTGGAAGGATTGGCGCGGGCTGACGGGGGTGCCGGCGCACGCGCCGCTGCCGGGCCAGCAGGCACCGGGGAAGGGGGTGCGACGATGAGCCAGCAGCCGAGCTCGGGGACGACGGTCGCGGGGTCGGGCATTCCGACCTCGGTGGGCGGGGCGACCGCGGCGGGGAAGGTGACCTATGACTACTCTGGGAGCCGGGATGAGTGGGAGGAGCGGGTCATCCGGGCGCTCATCAGCCGGTATAAGCAGGGGCTCGGGGGGATGCCGGGGTATGGGGATGCGTCGATCGGGAAGCCGGCGGAGGAGGATTTCGGGACGCCGGACAAGCCGCTGAGCTACCAGACGGTCCAGTACTTCGAGAACTACGTGAAGAAGTTCGGGGCGAGCGACCCGTGGATCCTGGAGAACTTCGGGACGCCGCCGGAGCGGCGGGCGACGTACGTGGACGACCCGAATTCGCGGTCGTCGGTGGAGGGGACGTGGAAGGAGCGGTCGGAGTTCCAGGCGTCGGAGAACCAGAAGGACCGGGATGCGCAGATGGCGATTGCGCAGCTGCAGGCGAACACGCAGCTGCAGAGCGTTCGTGAGCGGATTGCGGCGGACCTGTCGATTGCGGCGATGGAGGATGCGACGCGGCGCTACATCGCGGAGGGCGACTGGGGGGTGCAGAAGTACATCGCGGAGCTGCAGGAGAAGGGGGCGATGGACCGCCTGCTGCTGGAGCTCGGGGCGCGGGATAAGGACCGGGCGCAGCGGGCGATCGAGGAGCGGAACCGGCACCACGAGGCGATGGTGGGGCTGGCGCTGGAGATTGCGAAGTACGATGCGGAGCTGGCGGCGGAGCCGCGGAACTGGCTGAAGTATGCGGCGTGGCTGCAGAACCGGGACGTGGTGGTGAACGGGCTGACGCTGACGATGGCGGCGCAGTTGGTGCCGGAGGACCAGATTGACCCGCAGGAGGTGGCGCAATCGGGCGGGAGCTCGATGGCGGTGTACCAGACGGCGGTGGAGCAGTACCAGGCGCTGATCTCTGGGCAAAGCGGCGGCTCGATGCAGCCGCTGACGCAGGAGATGGTGAATTCGTGGCAGCCGCAGGGCGGGCCGGGGGTTGGGGGGATGCAGCTTCCGCCGGGGGCGGCGACGATGTGGCAGGAGAAGTACAGCGCGGGGCAGGGGGAGATGAAGCCGGCGCAGCCGACGATTGGGGCGCAGCAGCTGGCAGGGGTGACGGACTACGGGGCGCTGGCGCGGCAACTGCTGGGGATGAACCCGCTGGAATCGTCGGCGGCGCAGGCGTCGCAGGAGAATCTCCAGGGGATTTCGAACTCGCTGCGGACGACGATGAGCGGCGGGGGCCGGGTGGCGTCGTTCGGGAATTACACGGGGCCGACGACGAATGCGCTGGGGGTGACGGTGAGCGAGCCGACGGGGCAGAAGGTGGACTACCGGCAGTTCTCGCGGCTGCTGCCGAGCCAGCAGCAGATGAAGCTGGGCGAGATTTCGTCGCTCGGCCGGTATGAGCCGGACTTTATCAAGGAGATGGAGAAGAGCCGGCCGAAGGGGTTCGCGACGGGGGCGGCGAGCTTTGGCTGAGTACAAGCCGTGGCGGTACGCGCCCCGCGATGCGGTGCTGAAGCGGCGGCTGGAGCGGTTCCGGGAGGAGGCGGATATCTTCCGGAGCGAGCGCTCGTGGGAGCGGTTTGGTTCGCCGGAGGCGGAGGGGGCCCCGCGGGAGCGTGCGCCGCGGTACCTTGGGCAGGGGCGCATCGAGGCGCTGCTGGGTGGTGCGCAGGGTGTTCCCGGGGCGTCGCCCGGTGGTGCTCCGGCGGCCGCGGAGGAGAAGAAGGGCGGCAAGGGGCTGCTGGGCAAGCTGGGGGACCTTGCGGGGGATGTGCTGGACCCGGTGGGGGATGTGGCGGGGAAGGCGGTGGGGACGGCGCTGAAGGTGCTGGATGCGCCGCGGGAGTACGTGGGGAGCCCGCTGTTCGCGATCGCTTCGGGGCAGACGGAGGCGGAGCGGAAGCCGGTGCTGGATGCGGAGGGGAAGCCGACGGGGCAGTACTACCGGGAGAAGCCGGGGTTCGGGGAGATGTTCCGGGCGTGGGGCGCGGCGCTGCAGGACCCGGTGGGGCAGTTCAAGGAGGGGCGGGAGGCGTTCAAGGAGCGGGCGGCGAACCCGGAGCAGACGTGGCTGTCGCGGGCGGCGCTGAACGTGGGCAGCGACCCGCTGAGCCTGGTGGGGCCGCGGGCGGCGGCGCGGGTGGTGGGAGCGGTTGGGCTGCAGGGGACCAAGGCGGGGCGGGTGCTGTACGAGGTGCTGGATTCGGGCGGCGGCGGGGTGGTGCTGGGGGCGAACGCGGCGAGCGAGGCGCAGGCGGAGTACGGGGACCAGGTGCCGTTGTGGAACCGGCTGAGCCCGGAGGCGCGGGCGATCATCGCCGGGGTAGCGGGCGGTGTCGCTGGCGGGGCCATCCACCGGCGGGTGGCGACGCGGGGGCTGGAGGGCATCCCGGGGGCGAAGCAGGGCTTTGGGCTCGGGGTGGAGGACGTGAGCGGCGGCCGGCCGACGATGCGGGAGGGCTTCGAGACGCTGCGGCACGCGGACATCACGGAGCGCCCGGACCTGTTCCAGGGGCGGGATGCGGACCCGGGGAAGACGTACAGCGAGCGGAAGGTCGGGGAGATCGTGGAGAACTTCGACCCGATGCGGCTGGAGCCGGGGCTGGTGGTGCGTGACGCCGCGACGGGGCAGACGGTGGTGGTGCGGGGGCATCACCGGCTGGAGGCGATGAAGCGGCTTGCGGAGCAGGGGAAGGTCGGTGAGACGGGCACGTGGCAGGTGGTGGACGCGGACCTTTCGAACCCGGCGCACGTGCAGGAGCTGCGCCGGATGGCGATGCTTTCGAACTATTCGACGTCGGGGACGAACCTCCGGGAGGACCTGCGGGCGGTGCGGGTGCTGCTGGACGACGGGGAGGATGTGCCGGCGATCGCGAAGGCGATGCGGGTGAGCCAGCAGGAGGCGGAGGACCTGGTGCACCTGTCGCGCATGCCGCAGGACCTGGTGGACCGGGTGGTGGAGACGCGGGCGGCGACGGGGAATGCGGCGGAGGTGGCGCGGGCGGCGAAGGTGTACGGGCTGACGGAGACGGACGTCCGGGCGATGTTTGGGCGGTACGTGTTCGGCGACCAGAGTGAGATTTCGCGGACGCGGTTGCGGGAGCGGCTGACGCAGGCCGGGCGGATGCTGCAGGAGGAGCGTGCGAAGGCATCGCAGGCGGGGTTTGGTGACCTGCTTGGGGATGATTCGTGGCGGTCGGTGCAATCGGATGTGCTGGATGTGGTGGACCGGCTGGAGGCGAAGCGCACGGAGCTGGAGAGCCAGCGGCGTACACTGGTGACGCTGCGCAATTCGATGGGGAAGGCGTTCGGCGATGACCCGCGGGCGCGGGAGCTGAGCGACCTGCTCGAGGAGCGAGTGGCGCGGCTGGAGGATGAGATTGCAGCCATCACCGGAGAATACGAAGCGCGTGCGAAAGCCCGGTTTGCGGGCGATACCGGACGACCGGCTGAAGGCGCGGATCGAGGAGTTGAAGGCGCAGCTGGGCCTGACGGACGAGACGGAGGAGCGGGACCGCTCCCCGGACAGCAGGGACTCTTCGGGGACGAGGTAGCGCCGAGCCGGGCGGAGGCCGAGCCGCAGCAGGGGCGGCCGGTTGAGCAACAGCCGCCGACGCCGGAGGAGCCGGGGCCGGTGGGGGAGCCTGGGGTTCGTCCGCAGGACGCTGGACCGCGTCCCATCGGCCGCGCGGATGTGGAGTTCAGCGCGCAGGGGACGTACCGGAAGACGCGGTTCATCACGCTGCGGTCGAAGGTCGACGGTGGGAAGGTGTTCATCCAGGTCAAGCTGGAGCGGTGGCCGGAGAGCCCGGAGTGGCGTGTGCGGCTGCGGACGGGGACGGACCAGGGCACCGGGGCGGAAGTGTGGGAGACGGTGAGCACCCATGCTTCGCTGGCAGAGGCGAAGAAGGCGGCGCTGGACCTGGTGGAGAACGACCCGCGGGCGGTAAGCGATTACCGGCCGCGCCCGGAGGCGCCGAAGGAGGCGCCCGCGCCGCGCGTCGAGGAGACGGTGAAGGAGGCGGACCTTTTCGGGAATGTGCGCGACACGTTCAGAACCGAGGGGGAGACGGCCGGCATTCGGGAGACGCAGGGCGACCTGCTGGGGCGGTTGGATGCAGAGGAGAAGCTGCGGCGGGCGGAGGCCCGGGGCGAGGCGCCGGCTGCCCGCCCTGGGGAGGCGGCACCTCGGGTAGATGAAGCTGCTGGCGAGGGGCCGAAAGCGGAAGCGCCGCGGGTGGAGGAAGCGACGCGGGCCGCTGCACCGGGCGCCGAGCGCGCGGTGGCGGAAGCGCGTGTGGAGGCCGATGGGCGGGCTGGGGACGCGGGGAGGGCCGACGAGGGGACGGCGAAGGAGGAGACGCCGCGGCAGCGGCAGAACCGGACGGACGAGCCGTTCAGCCGGGACGAGGCACGGGCGGATGAGGCGGAGTTCGAGACGCCGAAGGCGGACGAGGGCCCGCCGCCGCCGCTGGACCGCTCGAGCGACTGGGCGATGCTGGGGTTGGAGCCGGGGAAGGCGTATACGAAGGAGGAGCTGAAGCGGGCGTACCGGCGGCAGGCGCGGCGGTATCACCCTGACATCAACTCGTCGCCGACGGCGATGCAGGACATGAAGGACATCAACGCGGCGTTCGAGCGGCTGGCGGCGGGGCGCGGGCAATACCATGCGCGGAAGGATGCCGGTGCGGGCCGCGGTGCGCGGGCCGAGGGACAGCAGGGCGCCGGGCCGGAATGGGCGAAGCGGGAGCAGGCGAAGGCGGACGAGCAGGCGCGGAGTTGGCGGAAGGCGGAGGAGAACCCGCCGCCGGGCGGCGGGCCGCACGGGCCGTCGACGGAGGACTGGTACTACGCCTACGGGACGACGCCGCCGAAGGGTGGGGCGGGTGCCGGTGGTGGTGGGGGTTCGGCCGGGGGCGACGGGAACCCTGGCGGGCCACGGTTCCGGCACTTTGGGCAGGATGAGCGCTTCGACCTGTTCAATGCGAAGTCGCGGGATGCGCAGGTGCGGGCGCAGCAGGAGTACCTGCAGTCGCTGCGAGGACGGCTGAACCAGATGCTGCGGCGGGTGCTGGCGAAGCTGGGCGCGGAGCACTACGACCGGAACATCGTGCTGGACACGCTGGTGCGGCCGTTCGTGGTGGGTGAGAAGAACCGGGTGGACAACCTGATTCAGCACTGGGTGTCGTGGTTCCGGGAGGAGGCGGAGACGCGGCTGAAGCGGGCCGGGATTACGGTGGAGCGGGCGGGCGACGGGTCGTGGCGAATCGATGGCGACCCGCTGATGCCGACGATCGAGGATGTGATCGAGCGGTCGACGCCGGCGGGGAAGGCGTACTGGGACAGCCTGACGGCGGAGCAGCGGCAGGCGCTGGAGTTCATCGAGTGGGGGAACGAGGCGGTCAACAAGACGATCCTTGCGCACGGCGGGAAGGTGCCGTGGGACCCGGATATCGAGGGGACGTACTTCCCGCGGAAGGTGATTGGGATCGATGGGCAGGAGCGGACGTCGGGCGCGTCGGACTTCCGGAAGTCCCGGACGATGGAGAGCCTGGAGGAGGGGCTGGGCCGGGATGTGGAGTACACGAACCCGTTCGACGCGCTGGAAGCGGGGATGCGCGGGAAGCTGCGGCATGCGCAGGACGCGTACCTGCGGGAGGTGCTGGAGCCGCTGGCGGTGAAGCCGAATGCGAAGGGCGGCATCCGGGCGGGGTTCGGGTATGACTACGTGGACCACCCGGCGGTGCGGGGGCTGCTGTTCCGGCAGGGGGATGCGGACCGGATCCGGGATGCGCTGAAGCCGGCGGCGGACAACATTTTTACGAAGATTCCGAAGGCGCTGAACGCGGTGCTGACGCCGCTGCGGGCGACGGGCGACCTCTCGGCGACGCTGCAGCAGGGCATGATCATGTGGATCAAGAATCCGAAGGCGGCGGCGGACTACTGGACGGCGACGGTGATGAGCCTGAAGAACCCGGAGTACTACTTCCGGGCGATCGACCGGCTGGAGGGCAAGGGGCCGGGGCTCAACCAGCACATCCGGTGGGGGGCGCGGTACGTGGACCCGCATTCGGCGGACGAGTACCTGATGCCGAAGGTGGCGAAGCGGCTGACGGGGGGGAAGCTGGACGAGATTCCGGTGGTGGGCACGGTGGCGCGGAAGTCGAACGAGCACTTCGCGCGGTTTTTGAACCTGGTGCGGTTCGAGCTAGGGAACCAGGAGTACCAGCGGGCGGTAGCGCGGGGGTTGACGGGGGAGGCGCTGGACGACCACATGCGGCAGGCGTGGAATGCAATCAACCGGGCGACGGGGTGGTCTGGCCGGAAGGTGACCACGATGGAGCAGGTGGTGATGTTCGCGCCGCGGTACTTTTCTTCGAGCGCGGAGCAGCTCTACGCGGGGCTGACGCGCGGCGGCATCGAGGGGAGCATTGCGCGGCAGCACCTGGCGCGTCAGCTGGTGATGGCGGGGACGGTGGCGTGGCTGTGGAACACGGCGCACGGGTATGAGACGGACTGGGACCCGCGGAGCGGGAACTGGCTGCGACTGCGGAATGTGGCAGGCATGGATGTCTCGCTGCTGGGGACGTACGACACGCTCTACCGGGGCATTGCGGGGACGCTCGCGGGGAAGCCGGGGCAGGGGATAGCGCCGGACATGACGCGGCCGGTGCGGTTCATGGAATCGAAGCTGAGCCCGGCGGCGAAGATTGTGTACGAGCCGTTCGTGAAGCGGGAGACGTACCTCGGGGAGCCGCTGGACCCGGGGAGCGTGAAGGGGCTGGGGAAGATTGCGGTGGAGCAGGCGAAGAGCAGCCTGCCGTTTGGGGTGCAGAGCCTCATCGAGGAGGGGCCGGGCGCGGCGGTGGTGAGCTCGACGGGTGTTTCGGCGAGCCTGCTGACGGTGACGGAGCGGTTGACGCAGACGCGGGACGATGTGGCGCTGGAGCGGTTCGGCAAGCGGTACGACGAACTGCGGGGGGCGGAGAAGTCGCTGGTGAACGAGGACGAGCGGGTGGCGAAGGCGCAGGCGGCGAAGGATGCGCAGGATGTGCGGCGGGGAGGGGACGCGGCGGCGCTGGTGCGGATTCGTCAGACGTTCAAGGAGCGGATGGCAGCGAGCGCGCGGTACCTGGCGGAAGGGAAAGATGATGCGGGGAAGCCGTTCACGGGGAACGACTACCGGGATGCGTACCATGAGCTGCAGACGTACCTGGCCGGGCAGCGGGACCTGCTGAAGGACCGGAGCGGCGGCGATGCGGAGGTGGATGGCTGGTTCCGGCTGTACGACGAGGCGACGATGGCGAACGGGCAGCTGAACTTCGACCGGCTGGACGCGCTGCAGGCGGCGTACCGGGAGAAGCACCCGGGGATCGATGAGAAGGTGGACCGGGTGATCGGGGTGCAGGACGACCAGACGCTGCGGGAGTTCCGGGAGGCGCAGAAGCTGGCGAAGGAGTACTACCAGATCCCGGCGTACCGGGGGATGTCGCTGGAGGATGCGCAGCGGGCGTCGGAGGTGCTGCAGGTGGCGCAGGGGCTGGTGCGCGCGGGGCAGGCGCGGGACACGAACCGGGCGCTGGCGATGATGACGGCGTCGGACCCGGAGGGGGTGGTGCTGGCGCGGCGGGCGCTGCGGCGGGGGGCGAACCCGGCGCGGCGGCGGTTCCGGCTGGAGCACCCGGAGTTCGGGCGGTTCTACACGAACGCGGCGGCGATTGGCTAGGAAGTGATTGACGGGACTTCGGTACTTAGAGTATGACTGAGGCGTGACCGACGACGTTGCGAATGCTGATAGTGTCATGAGTGAACCGGCTGCGGAGGCGGCCCCGGCGGAGCGGCCGCCGGACGGCGCTCCGGGGGAACAGCCGCTCAGCATGGCGGAGGCGTTTGCGGCGGCGAAGGCGATGGTGGAGGAATCCCCGGCTGCGGAGGCCGTGCCAGCGAGTGGCACCGGGAGCAGCGACGATGCGGAACCTTCGGCCGAGCCGAGCGAGGAAGGACCAGGGTCACGGAAGCGCTACGACGAGCGTGGCGCCCTGCAGAAGATTCTCCAGCTGCGCCGGGATGGGAGGCTGCATGAGCTGCCGCCCGAGGCGCAGGGGCTGGTGCGGAAGCTCGAGCAGGAGCTGAAGCAATCGGCCATCCGGGAGTACGAGCAGCAGCGGCAGGAGGAGGAGCAGTTTCGCGACTTCTACCTGACGCACCTGGCGATCCGTGAGAACGACCCTGCGCAGTATGCGCGCCTGGTGAGCCAGCGGCCGGAGCTGGCCATCTTCATGAAGAGCTATGAAGATGCGCACCCGGATGTGACGCTGGAGAACCCTGAGGGCGGGCTGGGGCCGAGCGAGGAGCGGCTCCGCGGGGAGCTGGCCCGGCAGTATGGGCAGGGGTTCGAGCTGATGATCGATGCCATCGCGGAAGACGGGGGGCTCCCGGCGGACGCGGTGGCGGCGCTGAAGCGGGAGTTCAAGTTCGGGGAGCACCCGGATTCGATGAACCTTGCGGTGTTCGGCGCGAAGGTGATCTCGGCGCTTGCGGAGGCGCGGGCGAAGGAGCTGGCGGCGAAGGAAGTGGAGAAGGTGAAGGCGGCGGAGCGGAAGGCGTACGAGCTGCAGCTGCAACGGCTGCGGGGGATGTCGGCGCCGTCGGTTGCGGTGATGGCAGGGCTGCCGGGTTCGGGCAAGGACGTGAAGGCTGGTCCGTTGACGATGGCCGAGGCGTTCGAGGCGGCGAAGGAGCTGCTGAAGAGCTGAGGCCCCAGTGAACCCGGGGGTGTGGGGTGCCTGGTAACCCGAACTATTCGACGGACGTGCTGACCGCGACGGTGGAGCTGTACCTGTCGCGGAAGCCGAAGGATGCGATTTTCCAGAAGGTGACGGTGCTGGATGTCCTGAACAAGCGGGCGAAGATTTCTCGCCGCGGGGGCATCAAGCTGCTGGAGCCGCTGATGTACGCGAAGAGCACCAGCGGCGGGAGCTACTCGGGGTATGACGTGTTCGACGTTTCGCCCCAGGAAGGGCTGACGAACGCGGAGTTCCAGTGGAAGTACTACTACTGGACGGTGACGATTTCGGGCCAGGAGGAGCTGGAGAACGCGGGCGAGGCGGAGATGCTGAACCTGCTCCAGGCGAAGATCAACCAGGCGGAGCTGTCGATGCAGGACCTGCTGGGGCAGCACGTGTTCCTGGATGGAACGGGCAACGGCGGGAAGAACCTGACGGGGCTGGCGCTGATGGTGGACAACGCGGGGACGTACGGGAACATTGCCCGGGCGTCGAACGCGTGGTGGGCGGCGCAGGAGAACGGGAGCTCGGTGGCGCTGACGCCTGCGGGGTCGAACGGGATGCGGCGGATGTTCAATGACTGCTCGTACGGGCAGATGACGCAGACGCCGAACCTGATCATCACGACGCAGGAAGGGTTCGAGAGCTACGAGGCGCTCATGGACTCGAACATGCGGTACACGAACACGGGCGAGGCGAACGTGGGCTACGCGAAGCCGAGCCTGATGTTCCGGGATGCGCAGCTGTTCTGGGACGACTACTGCCAGGACGGCCACATGTACTTCTTGAACACGAGCTTCATCAACTTCGTGGTGAACCCGGAGCGGGACTTCAAGGTGACGCCGTTCAAGGTGCCGGCGAACGGCGACTCGAAGGTGATGCAGATCCTGTTCGCGGGGAACCTGACGTGCTCGAACTGCCGGCACCAGGGGAAGTTCACCGCGCTGACGAATGCGTAGTGCCGCGGGGGCCGGGGCGATGCCCCGCCCCGTGGACGAAAGGAGAAGGTCGGGATGGCTGCGTTTACTGGGCCGCTGGTGCTGGGTGCGAACCTGGACCGGTACACGGATGACAAGCTGCATGAACTGGGGTCGCTGGCGTCGGGGCCGAACGGGAAGCTGTACCGGTACGTGCGGTTCCTCGATGCGGTGACCTACCAGGCGGGGGACGTGTGCACGCGGGGGACCGCGGGCACGGATGCGTGGAACGTGACGAACGACCGCGTGGGCGGCTCGGCGGTGACGGGCCACGAGGTGGTCGGGGTGCTGCATGGGCCGAACGTGCCGACGCAGAACCAGTACGGGTGGATTCAGGTGGGCGGCGAGTGTGCGCCGCGGGGGACCTACGTGGCGGGCGACTATCTGAAGCCGCACGCGACGAATGACGGCGAGGCGGTGGTCTCGGGCTACACCGCGGCGAAGGCGGACTTCAACATCTTTGCCTTTGCGCAGAGCGCGAGCCGCGCGACGCTGCGGATCCTGTAGGAGGGCGCGGGTGCCGCTGTACGACTACCGCTGCGCCAGGGGGCACGTGACGGAGCTTCGGCGGCTTTTCGGGGAGCGCGAAGCGCCGGCGGCGTGTGCGGCGTGCGGCGGCGCGGCGGCACCCGTGTTTTCGCCGAACGGGCGGGTGTTCATCCCGATTGCGTTTCGGCAGGTGCTGGCGGACGGCTCGCCGGGCGGCGGCGGGCTGTCGTGGAGCGACTTCTACGACTGTTCGGAGCGGGAGCTGGCGCGGCGGCCGGGGGTGGAGAAGTACCAGCGGGTGCTGAGCCAGCCGCGAAACGGGGCCGCGGCGGAACCGGACGGCCCGAGCATTGAGGCGTGCTACCAGGAGGCGAAAGCGCTGGTGGCGGGAAGGGGTACTGGTGATGGCTGACGTTCCGGGAACGGCGATGGAGAAGCTGATGGCGTTTCGCCGGGAGCACTTCCTGAGCGGGAAGGAGTTCAACGAGAAGGAGTTGCGGCTGACGCTGGGTCTGCCGCCGGTGGAGCGGCCGGAGCTGCTGATGGAGACGCCGGAGCGGCGCCGGCTGGTGCGGCTGGATGACCAGGTGGCGAAGCGGGAGCTCGAGGAGGCGGAGCGGGTTGCGAAGGAGGCGGCCGAGCGGGCGCGGCAGCAGGCGCAGGAGCAGGAGCTGAAGGACGCGCGGATTGCGCAGCTGGAGGCGCAGCTGGCGGAGATGCGGGCCCGGCTGGCGACGGAGACGGGGGCGCCGGTGGTGACGGGGGCGGTGGCGCCGAATGGTGGTCCGGCGATTGCGCCGCCGGGGACGCCGAATGAGACGTGGACGACGCAGCAGATGGTGCACTGGCTGGACGAGCACGGGCTGCCGGTGCCGCCGCGGAAGGGGTTCGGGATGACAAAGATGGCGGTGCTGGAGTGGACGCTCGAGCAGGGGCGGCTGGCCGGGCTGGTCGAGGGGGCGTAGATGGCTTACCTGGACGTGCAGCTGGTCATCGCTTCCGGGGGAACGACCTCGGGCGCTGCGGTGGTGCCGTCTGGCTACCGGCTGCAGAGCATCGAGGTGCCGACGATCGACAACGCGACGCTTGCGGTTGAGCTTTCGGCGGACGGTGCGACGTGGCGGACGCCGTACGACGCCTCCGGTTCGATTGGGCAGGTGCAGGGTGCGAGTACGGGGAACCTGGTGGTGGTGCTCGGGGAGGTGCTCTCGCGGGCGACGGAGGGGCGCTCGGTGCGAATCGTGGCGGGCGCGGCGCAGACGGGCGGCCAGCGGGTGCTGGTCGGCCGGTGTGTGACGGCGGAGGGTTGAGATGGCGTTTACGGCAAAGATGTACGGGTACGCCACGCTGAAGGCGTGGAACAAGGAGGTCGACTGGGACAGCGACACCATCACGGTGGGGCTTTCGACGTCGGCCTACACGCCAGACCAGGACGCGCACGACTACGCGAACGACATCACGAACGAGGTGTCGGGCGGCGGGTACTCGCGGAAGACGCTCGCCTCGAAGACGGCGACGTACACGGGTTCGACGAACAAGTGCACGTTCGATGCTGCGGACGTGACCTGGAGCGGCGCGACGTTCACCTTCCGGACGCTCTGGATTGCCGACACGCAGACGGGGACGGATTCGACGAGCCCGCTGCTCGGGTACCAGCAGAACGATGCCGACATCACCGGCGGCGGCGCCGATCTGACGATCCAGTGGAACTCCGCCGGCATCTTCGAATACACGATCAGCTGAGGGACGGCGATGGAAGGGACGGTGGAGTTCGAACGGGCGCGGGCGATCAGGGAGGCCGCGCTGGGGAACCAGGTCAGCGAGGAGCGGGCGGCGGAGCTGCTTGCGGAGCTGCTCGACAAGCGGGTGGCGCGGGCGGACGGCGAGGTGCCGGCGCTGGCGATCATCACGAACGACCGGGTTGGCGACGGCGACGCGCGCAACCCCGGCGTGTTCCGGCTGATGCCGGTGGAGCGGGTCGACGTCGAGCAGGTGAGCCGGGTGTACGAGTGGGAGGACGGCCGGCTGGAGAAGGTCCCGGTGACGGTGTTCATCGCCGTTTCGGAGGAGTACACGACGCGGGACGGGCGGCGGACGCGGGACGAGGTGCGGTCGGGGCCGGAGGTGATCGTGCGGCTGCCGGACGGGTCGATCGGGCAGTACGGGGCGGCGACGGCGCTGCTGGCGCGGCTGCTCGAGCCGGCGTGCTGGATCCCGGAGGACATGAAGGGGATCCCGGCTGCGATGGCGTCGTCTTTGACTGCGATCGGGTCAGCGTTCAACCGGAGGGTGTGAGGTGAATCCCGAGCCGGCATACACCTATAAGGCCCTGACGCAGGAGGAGATGGACGACATCGTCGTCGAGTTCCTCAAGGCGCAGGAACGGGACCTGTTCGTCCACAATCTGAACAGGAAGCGGTTCGAGAATATGCTGCAGACGCTCCCGCCCGGCGAGTTTCGTCAGCGGATTCAGCAGCTGAAGGCTGAGACTGAGCAGCGCATCTCCGAAGTGGACACCATCATCAGGGCGACCGCCAACCAGCTGCCGCCGCAGACACGGCTGCAGGCCGCCGCTCAGCGCATTGCTGCTCGGCAGGAAGCAGCCCGGGGGCTTAGGACGCCGCAGGTGTAGGCGCCATGCCTACGTACATCGCTGTAGCGCACGTTGGTATTCCCTCCATCACGGCCTACCCGTGGAATAACGGGTTTGGGACGAAGTACAGTGACCCAGCAACCTTGCCGAGTGACACTGGCACCGGCGTTGCGTTCAGCCCAGGTGGCGATGCTATTGCCGTAGCACACGATTACTCTCCCTACATTACCGTCTACCCGTGGAATAACGGGTTTGGGACGAAGTACAGCGACCCAGCAACCTTGCCGAGTGACACTGGCCGCGGCGTTGCGTTCAGCCCAGGTGGCGATGCTATTGCCGTAGCACACTGGGCTACTCCCTTTATTACCGTCTACCCGTGGAATAATGGGTTTGGGACGAAGTACAGTGACCCAGCAACCTTGCCGAGTGACACTGGCACCGGCGTTGCGTTCAGCCCAGGTGGCGATGCTATTGCCGTAGTACACTGGGTTACTCCAACTATTACCGTCTACCCGTGGAATAATGGGTTTGGGACGAAGTACAGTGACCCAGCGCCATTGTCAGCTGAAGACGCCTACGGCGTGGCGTTCAGCCCAAGTGGCGATGCTATTGCCGTAGCACACGATTACTCTCCCTACATTACCGTCTACCCGTGGAATAACGGGTTTGGGACAAAGTACAGCGACCCGGCAACATTGCCAGCTGGCGACGCCAACGGCGTGGCGTTCAGCCCAGGTGGCGATGCTGTTGCCGTAGTACACTACCAGTCTCCCTACATTACCGCCTACCCGTGGAATAACGGGTTTGGGACAAAGTACAGCGACCCGGCAACATTGCCAGCTGGCGACGCCAACGGCGTGGCGTTCAGCCCAAGTGGCGATGCTATTGCCGTAGCACACGATTACTCTCCCTACATTACCGTCTACCCGTGGAATAACGGGTTTGGGACGAAGTATAGCGACCCGGCTACGTTGCCCAGTGATACTGGTAAGGGTGTTGCTTTCCGTACGGAACCAGTCACACTCTCGGCACAGCTCGCCAGCGCGTCAGCACAGGCGGTGCCGGCTGGCATTCCCCAGCAGTACCAGGCGGCCGTAGCCGCTGCCTCTGCTACCGAGAACACCGCTGCGGCGCAGCTGACGGCGCAGGCGCAGCTTGCCGCCGCGCAGGGTGCGAGCCACGCGGCGGAGCAGAGCTCCTCTCCCGTGGCGGGGGTGGCGACGGCGTCGGCGCAGCACCGGGCGGCGCTGTACGGCGGGGGATACGTGGCGCAGCTCGTGTCTGCTGCGGGACTCGAGCTGGCGGTGACGGCAACGGTCGTGCGGCCAGCCGCGACGGCCGAAGCGGCGGCGGGGATGCAGCTGGCCCTGCTCGCGCGCGCGGCGGCGCTGGCGCTCATCCAGGCAACCGGCAGCGAACAGACTGCTGCTGCGTGGCTCACCGCTCCTGCCGGCATCGGCGCGGCTGCCGGCACTGCACCGGCGGCATCTCCCCGGCTCACGGCGGGCGGGGCGGTTGCCCAGGCCTCTGCGCAGGCCGCGGCGGCGGTGTACACGGCTGCGCTCGTGGGCGAGGCGGCGGCCGTGGTCGGGATGGCGCACCCGTCGCAGGCGAGGCTGCTGCTCACCGGGGCGCTGGCTGCGGCCGCTGCGGCTGCGCCGGCAGCCTCACCGTCCCGCCTGCTCGAGGCGGCCATGCTGACGGCTGCGGGGGCGATGCTCGAAGCGGGGAGCAATGGCATCGCGGTGGCGAGCCTGCAGAAGCGGCGGGCGCCAGGCGGGGCGCGGTGGATGACAGGTGGCTTCGGAAGTTCCAGAATGGGGTCCAGCAAGTCGGGTTCCGCCCGATTCTGGAGGCCGTAGGTGCCAGGCTTCGCGGCGAACATCGGGGCGACGGTCACGGCCTACATCCCGGACGATGGCCGGCTCATCGAGCTCGGATACACGCACGTTCGCTTCTACTGGGCGGGAGCGGAGGATGGCGCCTACGCGCTGGTGCACTCCGAGGCGCTGAGCGCTGGGCAGCGGGACTACACCTACAACAAGACGGACGCCTTCCAGACGGACTGGTGGTACTGGGCGCCCTTCGGGAGCGGGCCGGGCGAGGGCGCGGGCTCGGAGCCGATGCCCGTGGGGCCGCCGGTGGCGACCAGGAAGGCGATTCGGCAGGGTGTGGGGCGGCGGCTGGGGATGCTCGAGGTGGCGCAGGTGACGACGGGGACGGACGCGGACACGGTGGTGTGCGCGGCGCTGATCGATGCGGACGCCTCGCCGGCGCGGTACGCGAACCACTATGCGCGGGCGATTGCGGGGAATGTGGCTGGTGAGACGCGGCGGGTTCGGTCGGTGGCGAACAGCGGCTACGTCCCGGCGAGCGGGACGCTGAATTTCTCCCGCCCGTTCTCGGCGACGCCGAACACGTCGACGGTGCTGGAGCTGTGGCGGCCGCTGAAGGACCAGGACGCGAGCGTGCTGGTGGACGAAGCGATCAACCGGGTGCGGCGGAAGGTGTGGTGGGAGGACACGGTCTATCTGACGGCGGATGAGGGAGTGACGGAGTACGCGGGGCCGGCGAGCCTGCTGCCGGGGGCGGTGACCGCGGCGGAATGGGCCGCTGGGACGTACCCGGATGCGCCGGCGTGGCGCCCGGTGGAGGACTGGGACGTGGTGATGGCCGGCGGGCAGCCGGTGGTCACGCTGCAGCGTGCGCCGGGGGTGGCGTTTCCCGGGGGGACGGTGTTCCGGCTGGTCTACAACCGGTTCGGGGATGTGCTGAACGACGATGGCGACTGGTGGACGGTGCCGGTGGACTGGGCAGTTGCGGAGGCGTGCCTGGATGTGCTGCGGCAGGTGATGACGCCGGGCGGCGGGCGGGAGGATGTGGCGGATGCGGCGGCGGCGATCCAGGCGGTCGCGGACGAGGTGACGGAGTGGCGGCGGGCGCTGATGCCGCGCGCGGTAGCACAGGTGAGGGTGGCGCGGTGAAGCTGGTGGTGCGCTCGGTGGCGTGGGTGGTGATGGAGAGCGGGCGCGTGCCGCCGCTCGCGGGCGCGACGCTGCGGTGCGGGCATGTGGTGCCGGTGCCTGCGGCGTACCGGCCGCTGGGGCCGTGGCTGATCGACGTGACCTGCGGGCTGCTGCGGCTGGGCTACTGTCCCGGGTGTGCGGAGGTGCAGCCGTGAGCGTGGCGGTATCGCGGCACCCGGCGAGCACGGTCGTCATTGACGATGAGGTGTTCTTCCTGGCGAAGGACCCCAAGAGCCGGGCACCGATGTGGCTGCCGCGCCAGGTGCAGACGCAGGAGGGCGACCCTGCGCGGCCGCGGCGGTTCCGGTGGAACGACTGGAGCCGGGGGATTGGGGATTCCCGGGGAGCATTCCGCGGGTCGGTCGAGCACTGCGAGAACGTGTTCCTGGGGCTCATTGGGCGCGTGCTGCCGGGGCCGGCGATCGGGGTCATCACGACATCGCTGGACGGGCCCGTGGCGTGCTTCGAGGAGGTGACGGCGCCGGCGAATCGGGTGCTGGCGGGAGGCGGGACGAAGATCGCGGAGATCAACCCGGCGACGCATGCGGTGGCGACGACGGCGACGATGCCGGGCGGGCAGGTGATGAGCCTGCAGCGGTTCTACGACCAGGTGGCGGTGGCGCTGGGCGATAGCCAGCAGTTCTACCGGCGGGATGCTTCGGGTACCTATTCCGCCTCGACGACGACGTCTGACACGAACGGCGACTACCGGTACGCGCGGGCCTTCGGGCTGCGCGGGAGTGACCTGGTGCGCGGGTGGGGGAATAAGTGGTCGACGTGCTCGGCGGCGAACTTCTACGGAGTGAACGGGAACTGGAGCGCGGACTATCCCATCGGGGATCCTGCCGGGAAGATCCTGCAGGTTTTTAGTCACAACCGGTGGGATTACGTCCTCAAGGAGGAGGGGCTCTACAGCTTCGACCAGGAGACGAGCGACGAGGCGAACCTGCTGACGGACCTCGAGGCGTTTCGGAGCGGGGAGAACCGGTGGTACGCGCGGTGGCATGACCAGCTGCTCATCTGCTCGCTGGCGGGGCTGTACCGGTACCTGCAGCAGGGGGCTGCTCGGCCGGTGGGCGTGGAGGAGCTGGAGCTCAATGAGGGGCCGCTGCAGAACGCGTTCCCGACGGCGGCGATTGCGTTCGGGAAGTGGGCGTATGTGGCGTGGCACGTGGCGGCGACGAACACGACGTACGTCGTGATGCATCGGAAGGCGCGGGAGGGGGACGCGACGCTGGGGTCGCCGGTGACGCCGGTGTGCATCATCGACACGTTCAGCGGCCGCTGCAATGCGATGTGGATCACGTCGCTGGGGGCGAACGGGCCGGAGCTGTACTTCGGCCGGGGGGCGAATGTGGCGTGGCTGGAGCTGACGCGCGACGGGCGCCCGGCGGCGTACCGGACGAGCGGGACGATGCGGGTGGATTTTGCGCCGACGGACCTCGGGGAGCCGATGACGGTGAAGTACCTGCGGGGGCTCGAGTTCGTGGCGCGGAACGTTGCCAGCGGGAGGACGCTGCAATGGGCGGCGCGGTGCGATGGCGGAAGCTGGAGCGATGTGGGCGCGGCAGTGACGGCGGTGACGGCGACGTACGGGGAGCGGTACTGGACGCCGGGGACGAATGACAGCGGCCGGGTGGTGCAGCTGCGGGTGACGCTGACGAACGACTCGGCGACGTCGCCGGTCGAACTGCGGGATGTGGTGCTGAACTACGAGAGCCGGCCGGTGATGACGTCGGGTGCGGTGGCGGTGTTCCGGCTGCGGGACTTCGATGAGGAGGAAGGGGCGACGTCACGGCTGACCGCGCGGGAGATGCGGGAGCGGCTGATGGGGTACTGCGAAGCGGGGGCGGTGACGCTGACGGACCCGTACGGGGACACGTACGAGGCGGGCCTGTCGATGTTCGAGGGGGAACCGAGCTGGCGGTACGAGGGGCAGGAGCCGCAGGAGCAGGTGCAGCTGCTGGTGCGGAGGCTGGACTATGCCTAGCGACACGGAGCAGCTGAGCGCGCTGGTGCGGGCGCAGATCGAGGAGCTGCTGGGCGACCCGGTGCGGCGCGCGGAGCTGCTGGGGGTGCAGCCGTTTGGGCCAGACCAGGCGGACATGCTGGACTACCACGATTCGGTGATCCGCTCGCTGCTGGCCGACCGGAGCCTGGGCCGGGCGCTGAACGGGCCGCTCTGGCTGAGCGGCGCGAGCGTCGTGGATGGCACGGTCACGGCGTCGAAGCTCATCGTGAACACACTTGAGAGCATCACGATCAATACGGGGAGCCTCAACGTCACGGGGACGATTGTGGCGGCGACGTCGTTCCCGGCGACGGGATCGCGGGTGGAGATCGGGTCGGCGGGGCTGTGGGGGTACAACGGGCCGAGTTCGACGACGTTTCGCCTGAACACGGACGGCAGCGGGAGCATCGGCATCGGCACGACGGCGATGACGTGGAACACGTCGGGCGTGGTCAGCATCCCGAAGGCGGCAATCGGCACCCTCACCATCGCCGACATCGGGGGCGGCGTGCTGGGTGGCACCTACCAAACGAGCACCGGCACCTCCCGCATCGATATTTCGACGAGCGGCATCGTGGCCTATTCGGGCGGCACTGAGACCTTCCGTCTGAATGCCACGACCGGGGCGATGACGGCGACCGGAAGCTTCACCATCCAGAGCGCGCTGTCTGGGACGCGCGTGGTGATTTCGAACGCGGGCGGCATCGAGGGGTACAACGCGTCGGGGCGCACGTTCCGCATCAACGCGTCTACCGGCGACGGGTTCATCGGGCCGGAATCCTCGGCGCGGCGCATCGAGTGGGACAGTTCCGGCGTGAAGATCGGCGGGGTGTACCTTGACTCGTCGACCGGGAAAATCACCGCTTCGAGCCTGAGTGTGACGTCACTCTCCGCGATTAGCGCCGACCTCGGCACCATCACGGCAGGGACCATCTCAGGCGGCACCATCACGGCGTCGGCCATCACTACGGGGACGCTCAACTTCGGCTCGGGCGGGACGGTGAACACGACCGGGACCGTGACCGGCACCTTCGGCGGCCTCAACCTTGCGAACCTAACGGTGACGGGGAACATCACGCTCGGGTCCGGAGGGAAAATCATCGACGCCGACGGGAGCGAGTGGAACTCGTCAGGCCTGATTCTTAAGTCTGCCGGGGTCTTCGGCGATGCCATCAAATGGAACCACGGCGGCTCAGACGTTGGAAGCATCACCGGGTCAACCTCGGGGATGTACATGTATCAGGGCAGTTCGGGATTTGGGACTTCTCATCTTTTCCTCTCATCCTCGGCAGCGCGCCTCCAGCACGGCTCCTCGGGCTACTTCCTCTCAGTTACGGGAGCTGGAATTCAGACGGGTGGGCCTATTTACCCCGGCACGACGGGCCTCATCCAGAGCGACAACTCGCTCTCTTACGTGAACGAGGGGATTGCCATCGTCCTCGGCGACGCAGGCGGGACGTATACGTGGGACGTGCGGAACTCAAACGGAACACGGGTGTTCGGCGTCTCCTCGAACGGCAGCCTCTTTCGGGCCATCGCCAACGACGCGACCGCGCTCGGCAGCTACTTCGGGCGCGTCCCGATCTACATCAACGGCAGCCTCAAGTACCTCGCGGTCTACAACTAAGCAAGGAGAAGGTCATGGAGTATCGGAAGTTCGGCCCGGAGCAGCGCCGCGAGGTGCTGGAGAACACGCTGGCGGGTCTGGAGAGCCAGCACTACGCGCGGTCTCTGGACATCGAGAAGTGGCGGAAGATCCTCTCTGACCCGCTGAATGAGGCGGCAGAGGCAGACACGCGCATCCGCAACAACCGGGATTCGGAGGCGAAGCAGCAGCTGGCGGCGGCGCTCTACGACCTGCGCAAGCTGGAGATCGCCATCGAGCAGACGGTGGCGGAGCTGGACGCGCTGGGAAAAGGCTGAGCGCCGCACGTCGGCGCTCTCGGCTGGCAAGGAGGTGAGGCGATGCCGTACCAGATCGTCCGGGCGAAGGGTGGGTGGCTGGTGCAGAACGCCGAGACCCACCAGGTGAAGGGGCGGCACGAGACGTACGAGAAGGCGAAGGCGCAGCTGCGCGCGCTCTACGCGGCGGAGAAGTCGCGAACGCTGAAGGAGGACTGAAGTGAGCGACGGTGACCTGCTGGACCAGTTGCTCAACCCGGAGAGCGATCGGGCGTGGCGGGTCGCTGTCGGCCACACGCTGCGCGAGGTCCGCGAGCAGACGATGCGGACCAACGGCCGGGTGTCGCGTCTGGAGCGGTTCATTTGGGCGCTGGGGGGCGGGCTCATCGTGTGTGGCGCGATCGTAGTTCCGCTGTTCCTCGAGGCGGTGCAACGGTGAGGTGGGCCGCGCGTGGGGCCGTGGGGCTGGTGTTCCTGTGGGCGGCTGGCATCACGCTGCTCGCCTTCTGGCCGGAACGGAGGCTGCGGGTATGAGTGAGCCAGCGGTGTCGTGGATGGTCACGTGGATGACGGCGTGGGGCTCGTCGGCGCTGGTCGACCTCGATACGGAAGCCGACGCGCTGGCGATGGCGCGGGGGCTGGCGGAGCTGGGGCGGCGCGACGTGCGGGTGACCCGGTGCGAGTACGAGGTGGACGAGGACTTGCGGCGGCGGATATGGCAGCGGGTGCAGGACCGGCTGCGAGAGGCACCGAAGGAGTTCGTGCTGTGATTGTGGATGGGTGGGTGGACTGGGCCGTTCGCGAGCCCGGGCCGGCTGACAAGGTGTATTCGGACCGCAACCGCGGCGAGGGCATCGTGTGCCACTCAATGGAGGGCTGGGGCCGCGGGGGAATCGACGGCCGGATGATGAGCCAGGAGCGTGACGCCGACGGGCGGTACACGCCGAAGGCGCAGGCGAGCTGGATGTTCTCGCTGATGGCGGACGGGCGGCTGCTGCAGCACTACCCGGTGTGGAGTTCGACGTGGACGAGCGGGAACCGGGAGGCGAACACACGCCTGTGGGCGGTGGAGGCCGAGGGGGTCGCCGGGACGCCGCTGAACGCGGCGCAGGTCGTGGCGATGGTCGGCCTCGCGCGGGAATGGGAGCGCTACACCGGGCGGCGAGCGCGGCGGGAACCGGAAGGCAGGACGGTGTGGGAGCACCGGGAGGTGTGGAGCTGGTCGAGCCCCAACGCGGGGCCGACGGCGTGCCCAAGCGGACGATATGCGCCGTTCTACGCGGCGCTCGATGAGGAGGACGGTATGAAGGCTGAGGAACTGGCGAGGCTGGAGCGGGTGGAACGGCTGCTGGCGGGCCGAGGGGTGGTCCCGGTGGTCTGCACGGAGGAGAACCGGCTTCCGCTGGAGCTGGCGACGGGTGTGAAGCAGCCGCTCGGGGTGACGGTGCGGCTCTCCGGGGCGCAGACGCTGGCGTACCTGGATTACATGGGGAACAACTTTTGGTTGGGGCTTGCCGGCACGCAGGAGCGCGTGGCGAGGCTCGAGGGGAAGCCTGCCGGGGATCCGGTAGCGCGGTTCGTGCTCGACGTGCTCGAGGACGGCGACGTCATCATGCGACGGGAGGTGTGAGGTGTACGTGTTCAAGTGGCGGGAGGAGCTGCTGTTCGCAGCCGCGGTGTTCATCGTGTACGTCGGGACGGCGTACGTGGCCACGGACCAGAACCCGGTGACGAACTGGGGCGACTGGGTGGCGGCGACGCTGGTGGCCGGGTCACGCGTCGCGGTGGCGGCGCTCGTGAATCCGATCGCGCGGTGGATTGCGAGCAGGGACGCCAGTGGTTGACGCGGTAGTAGCGCGGGTGGGGCGCAACGACTGGGCGCTGGTCGTCGGGCATGAGCCAGCGGGGCGTCGGGTGCTGGCGGCGCCGGTGCTGACGTTCGGGACGCGCGACGAAGCCCGTGCTCACGGGCGGAGGCACGGGCTTCGGGTGCTGGACCGGGGTCCGCTTGGTCAGGCGAGCCACTCGTCCGGGGTGCGGTAGTCGGCGTCCTCGAGCTCGAGGCCGAGGCGGCGGAGGTAGCGCTCGGTCGTCTGGACCTTGCTGTGGCCGAGGAAGGCTTTGACGATGAGGATGTCCTTCGTCTCGCGGTAGAGCTCGGTCGCGGCGGTATGCCGAAGGCGGTGCGGGTGGGCCGGGCCGTCGACGCCGGCGTATTCGCCGAGGGAGCGGATGACGCGCCAGATGGCGTCGTAGGTCATGGGGCGGCGGCGGATGGAGATCCACAGGGCATCGGAGGAGACACGGTACTTCTCGCGCATGCGGACCCAGCGGCGGAGGGCCTGGTAGGCCTTAGGGCTGAGGCGGACGCGGCGCTGCACGATGCCTTGCCCTTTGTCGTCCCGGATGAGGAGGCGGCGGTTGGCCCAGTCGATATCGCCGAGGCGGAGCCCGAGGAGGGCGCGGACGCGCAGGCCGGTGCCGAGGAAGAGGGTGACGATGGCCTCGTCGCGGGCGGCGACGATGGGGTCGTCCTTCTCGCGGCACTTGGCGACCATGGCGTGGGCATCGTCGGCTGAGAGCGCGGTGCGGGTGAGCTTGGGGGTTGCCGGGCGGCGGACGGATGCCATGGGGTTGGCGTCGGTGTAGCCCTGGTGGTGGACCCACTTCCAGAAGATGCTGAGGACGGCGTGGGTGGCGACGACCATGGAGGTGGAGATGCGGTTCTGGTCGGCGCGGTCGCCGTCGTGGCGGGTGGTGCGCCGGGGGCGCTCCCACTCTGCGGCGAGGAAGAGGGTCAGGTGGCGCGGGGAGACGTCGGCGAGGTCGGCGATGCCGTCGGCCTCGAGGGCTTCGAGCATGCGGTCGGTGATGGCGCGGTAGTTGCGGACGGTCTTGGGGCTGGCAGCGTAGTAGGTGGCGAGCCACTCATCGCGAGCCTCGCGGATGGACCCGGTCGCCCACGGGGGGGGTGCGACCGTAGGTTCGACAGATGACGACTTGGGGGCCATGTTTTGTGAACACCTCGGTGTGGATTGCCCGGGCCCACGAACCTGCAGGTGCACATAAAACTGTGGTGGTGGTACGCCCGGGAGGATTCGAACCTCCGACCTTTGGGTCCGCAACCCAACACTCTATCCCCTGAGCTACGGGCGCACGAAACTTGCGATGGTGCCGAAGGTGAGATTTGAACTCACACGCCCACAGGGGGCACTACGCCCTGAACGTAGCGCGTCTGCCATTCCGCCACTTCGGCACTGCTTCGATTATCGGCCGGACGGGCACCCCGTTCAACCGATGGACCGACGATTCGGCTGGTGGGCGGTACTGGACTCGAACCAGTGGCCTCGTCGGTGTGAACGACGCGCTCTAACCATCTGAGCTAACCACCCGCCACGCCCAGTCTATGCCTGCGCCATCCCCTGTTCAACCCGCCGGCGGCCTCTCCAACCTCCTCCGCGAGCCTGCTAGAGTGTCCCCATGGCCGACGCCACCCGCATCGAGCGCGACGCCCTCGGCGAATTCCCGGTGCCCGCCGATGCCCTCTACGGCATCGATACCGCCCGCGCTATCGCCAACTTCCCCATCTCCGGCCGGCCCTTCCCGCTGGCGATCGTCCACGCGCTGGCGCTCCTCAAGGCCGGCGCCGCCCGCGCCAACCGCCAGCTCGGGCTCCTCGACCCACAGCTCGCCGACGCCATCATCACCGCCGCCAGAGAGGTCGCGGAAGGCCGCTGGGACGACCAGTTCCCGGTCGACATCTACCAGACGGGTTCGGGCACCTCCACCAACATGAACGTGAACGAGGTCATCGCGAACCGCGCCAACGAGCTCCTCGGCGGCGGCCCACGCGGCGTCTACCGGCCGGTCCATCCGAACGACCACGTCAACCGCGGCCAGTCCTCGAACGACGTCGTGCCCACGGCCATCCACCTCGCCGCCATCCGCCGCATCCGCGAGCACCTGCTGCCCGGCCTCTACCGGCTCGAATCCGCGCTCCAGGCGAAGTCCGCCGAGTTCGACGGCGTCATCAAGACCGGCCGCACCCACCTGATGGACGCCGTGCCGGTCCGCCTCGGCCAGGAGTTCCGCGGCTACGCGGGGCAGGTCGAGCGCGCACGCCGCCGGGTCACGGCCGCCGGCGAAGCCCTGCGCGAGGTCGCGCTGGGCGGCACGGCGGTTGGCACCGGCCTCAACACCCACCCCGAATTCGCCGGCCGCGCGCTCGCGTACGTCTCCGAAGTCGCCCGCGTCCAGCTCACCGAGACGACCAACCACTTCCAGGCCCAGTCCTCCATCGATGCCATCGTCGAGGCAAGCGGCCACCTCCGCGCCGCTGCCGTGGCCCTCGTGAAAATCGCCAACGACCTCCGCCTGATGGCGAGCGGCCCCCGGGCCGGGCTCGCCGAAATCGAACTCCCGGCCCTCCAGCCGGGGAGCAGCATCATGCCCGGCAAGGTCAACCCCGTCATCCCGGAGGCCGTCGTCCAGGTCGCCGCGCGGGTCGTCGGCAACGACGCGACCATCGGGATGGCGGGCCAGTGGGGCTTCTTCGAACTGAACACCATGCTCCCCGTGGCCGGCGCGGCGCTGCTCGAATCCGTCGACCTGCTCGGCAGCGCCGCAGCCGTCTTCGCCGAAAAGTGCGTCGCGGGCATCCGGGCCACGGAGCGCGGCCCGCAGCTCGTCGAGCAGGGCCTCGCCATCGCGACGCCGCTCGCGCTCGATATCGGCTACGACCGCACCGCCGAACTCGTGAAGCGCGCCCTCGCCGAAGGCATCACGATCCGGGAGGCCGCCCGCCGCGAACTCGGCCTCGATGACCGCGCCCTCGACCGCCTGTTCGACTTCCGCCGCATGACGGGCGACTGATGACCGCCCGCAGCAGCCCGGCGGTCGGCTCCGCGGGCGACCCCTCCCTCCTGCCCGGTGCCCCTCCCCGCCTCCGCGGACTCCTGCGCTGGCTGGCAGAGGACGACACCGCCGGCTGGCTCCGCGGCTACCTCATCGCGGCCATCCTCGTCGCCGGGGCGACCGGGGCCCGCGCCTTGCTCGGACTCATCTTCGAGGGTCTTACGCCCACGTTCGTCATCTTCCTCGGCGCGTCCGTCGCGACGGCCTTTCTCGCGGGCACCGGGCCCGCCCTCGCAGCGACCGCTGCCTCAGCCGTCATCGCGAACCTCTTCTTCGTTGGCAAGCCCGGCGCTTTCGAGTTCGATTCGGCCGACCTCGTCGTCCTGGCGGCGTTCGTCGTCGAAGGCGGCGTCATCGCCGTCTTCGGCGGGCGGATGCGCCGGCTGCTCCGCCGCCTCATCGAGCGCGAGGCTGAAATTTCCGACCTCTACGCCGGCGCCCTTGCCAAGGAGCACGAGCTCCTCCGCGCGAATGAGGCGCTCCAGCTCCTCGCCGACGCCGGGGTCGCCCTCAACCAGTCCCTCGACCTCCAGCGCACGATGACGGCCCTCGCCGGGCTCGTGGTCCCCCGGTTTGCCGATGCCTGCTTCGTCGACTTGCTCGAGGACGGCAAGCTGCGCCGGGTCGCCCGGGCGAGCGCCGACGCGAGGCTCGCGGAGGCGGTCGAGGCCTTCGAGGCCGCCGGCGCCGCGCAGGAGCTCCGGGCGGCCATCGCCAACGCCGTGCGCGGCGGCAGCGCGTGGTTCGTCCCGGTCATCAGCGACGAGATGCTCCGGCGCCTCTCGGGAACGCCGGCCCTCGCAGAGATCGCCCGGCGCGTGGAGGCGCGCTCCATCATCGTCGCCCCCATCGAATCCCGCGACGGCCTTTTCGGCGCGATGACGTTCCTCAGGGTCGGCGGCTCGCGCCACTTCGATGGCCGCGACGTCGAACTCGCGCGGCAGGTCGGCGCCCGCGCCGCCATCGCCATCGACCATGCCCGCCTGTACGACGAAGCCCGCCGCGCCAACGACGCCAAGGACGAGTTCCTCGGCTTCATCTCCCACGAGCTCCGCACCCCGATCACCGTCATCCACGGCGGCGCGCACGTCCTCCGCACCCGCCGGGCCGAACTCGACCCCGACGTCGCCGACGGCATCCTCGCCGACGTCGAGCGCGAAGCGGAGCGCCTCTCCCGCATGCTCGAAAACCTGCTCGCGCTCTCCCGCGCCGAGCTCGACCGCGACGTCCCGGTCGAACCCGTTCTCCTCCAGCGGCTGATCCCCCGGCTCGTGGCCGGCCTCGACCCCGGGAACGGCTGCACCGTCGACGTGCGCGTCGAAACCTCGCCCCCGCCGGTCGCCGGCGACCCCGGCTACCTCGAGCACGTGCTCCGCAACCTCATCCAGAACGCCGCCAAGTACTCCCCGCCCGGGACGACCATCGAAGTCGTCGTCGCCGGGGACGCTGCCGGTGGCACCGTGAGCGTCCTCGACCGCGGGCCCGGCGTCCCCCCGGAGGACATCGACCGCATCTTCGAACGCTTCTACCGCTCGTCGCGCACCGCGGGCCTCGCCCCGGGCGCCGGTCTCGGCCTCGCTGTCTGCCGCAGGCTCATCGAGGGAATGGGCGGTACGATACGCGCCGAACTTCGGCAGGAGGGCGGGCTCGCCGTCACCTTCTGGCTTCCCGCCTTCGCCGACCCGGGAGACGACGATGAGCGCTGAACCCCTGCTGCTGGTGGTCGACGACGAGGCCGGCGTCCTGCGCCTCATGAAGCTCGAACTCACCGCGCAGGGCTTCCGCGTCATCACGGCAGCCGACGGCGAGGAGGCGCTCCGCCTCGCCGAAGAGCAGCGCCCCGACGCCATCGTCCTCGACATCATGATGCCCGGCATCTCCGGCCTCGAAGTCATGCGCCGGCTCCGCGAGCGCTCCAACGTCCCCATCATCCTCGTCACCGCGAAGGACAAGGACAGCGATAAAGTCCGCGGGCTCGAACTCGGGGCCGACGACTACGTGGTGAAGCCGTTCAACCCGGACGAGCTCGGGGCCCGCATCCGCGCCGTCCTCCGCCGCGCCGTCGCCGCGGAGGTCGACCGGGTCGTTCGCGCCGGCAACGTCGAAATCGACCTGAACCGCCGGCTCGTCCACAAGAACGGCGAGCAGGTCTCGCTCACCCGCACCGAGTGGCTGCTGCTTCAGCACCTCGCCGCCAACCCCGACAAGGTGATCCTCGCGCCCGAGCTCCTCTCGAAGGTCTGGGGCCCGGAGTACCGCGACGACCTCCAGTACCTCCGCGTTTGGGTCTCACGGCTCCGGGCGAAGATCGAAGACGCGCCCGCCGAGCCGCGCATCATCAAGACGCTGCCCGGAATCGGCTACATGCTCTCGACCGACGGCGGCGCCGAAAGCTGACCCGCGCGCTCAGGGCTCCAGCGGGTAGAAGACCAGCCCTGTCCCCAGCTTCGGGTGGAAGAACGTCGACTTCTGCGGCATCCGCTCGCCCTGGTCGGCGAGCTTCATGACGTCCTCGATGCGCACGGGGTTCAGGAGGAACGCGGCCGAATTCCCCGGCCGCGCGTCGAGGAACGCGAACACCTCGTCGAGGTCGTGCGAGTACTCGATCGCGCCCGCCCGCAGGTCGTCGTCCGAAATGCCCCAGAGCGGTTCGAGCACGCCGTAGCGCAGGACGTTGGGCCCGATGCCGAGCCACGCATCCGAATGACCGGGCGGCACGCTCCCGGCGAGCGGCTTCCCTGGCACTCGCCGCAGCGCGTGGACCTGCCGCGGCTCGAGTTCGAGCGCCACGGCATCCGCCGTCTCCAGCACCTCGAGGAGCGCCTCCCGCGACTCCGCGGCGCCGGCCGGGAGCTTCACGTGCTCGACCTCGAACGCGTCTCCCAGCCGCTGCCGCCAGTCTGCCGGTGCCGGGCGCGGCACCAGCCGGTGAATCGGACGGATGACCAGCCCGGGGTCTTCGCTCGCGACGATGGCGGCCATGGTGAATCGCGCCGGGTGGTCCGGCGGCAGCGGCCCCTGTTCGAGCCGCCAGTTCCGGTAGTTCACGGCCGTCTCGTACCGGTGATGGCCGTCCGCGATGTAGAACGACTCCGCGAGCAGCGGCGCAAGCTGGCGCATCTCGTACGGCCCGGCCTCGACCGCCCAGAAGCGGTGATGGTCGCCTTCGAAGCTCGTCGCGGTGACCGTCGGCGGCGTTGCGGCGGCCGTCCGCTCGATGAAGTCGCGCAGCTGGCCGGCCCGGTCCCGCGCGATGCAGAAGACCGGGCTGAACTGCACGCCCGTGGCCTGCAGCAGCCGCAGCCGGTCCTCCTTCGGCCCCGACATGGTGTACTCGTGGGGCTTCACCGCCCCGGTTTCCCACGGCTGGGCCTCGACTGCTGCCATCACGCCCCGCCGCCGGTACACGTGGCCGCCTTCGATGAATTCCTGCTCGTAGACGTACAGCATGGGCCGCTCGTCCCGCGCGAGCAGGCCGCGCTCCTGCCAGTCGCGCACGAGGCCGGCCACCCTGCCGTACCGCTCCTCGCCGCCCTCCGCCAGTTCGAGATGCACGGCGTTGCAGGGGTTTTTCGACGCCAGCGCCCGCTGCATGGCGGGCGTGATGACGTCATAGGGCGGCGCGAGCAGGTCATCGAGCGGACCCGCGGCCTGCGTATAGCGCAACCCGCGGAACGGCATGAACTGGGGCATCGGGTCTCCCGGCGTGGCTCTCGTGGTTTGTTTGGCGGGGCGCCGGACCGGTAAGATCCGAATCCCCATGCCAACATACTGCGTCTTCTGCAACATTGTCGCGGGCAGAGAGCCCGCGAACATCATCTATGAGGACGATGAAATCATCGTCATCCAGAATATCCTTCGATGGGTTCCCGTGATGCTGCTCGCGATGACGAAGCAGCACACCACCCAGGCCGAACTCTGGACCTACCACATGGGCAAGGTTGCCCCGATCGCCGCCGAGATCGGGCGGCAGCTCTGCCCCGGCGGCTTCCGCCTGCTCTCGAACTTCGGCTACGACGCGATGCAGAGCCAGGAGCACGGCCACCTCCACATCCTCGGCGGCACGTTCCTCGGCCACTACGTCGGCTAGCTGGACGCGAGCGCCTCGCGCTGCTTCTCGAACAGCTGCAGGATGCCCGTGCGGGCCAGGTCGATGAGCGCGTCCATCGCCGCCCGGCTGAACGGCTTCCCTTCCGCCGTCCCCTGCACCTCGACGAACGCGTCGTCGCCGGTCATCACCACGTTGAAATCGACGTCAGCCGTCGAGTCCTCCTCATAGCAGAGGTCCAGCATCGGCACCCCCTGCACGATGCCGACCGAGACCGCCGCCACCGGGGCCGTGATGCACGCCTCGCTCACCAGCCCGGCGGCAGCGAGCTTCCGCACCGCCAGCCTCAGCGCGACATACGCGCCAGTGATCGAGGCAGTTCGCGTGCCGCCGTCTGCCTGCAGCACGTCGCAGTCGAGCGTGATCGTCCGCGGCCCCAGCAGCTCGAGGTCGACGACTCCCCGGAGTGACCGCCCGATGAGCCGCTGGATCTCCTGCGTCCGGCCGCCGGGCCGGCCCCGCTCGACCTCGCGCTGGCTTCGCGTGTGCGTCGCGCGCGGCAGCATCGCATATTCCGCCGTCACCCAGCCGCTCTGCGTGTTCCGCAGGAACGGCGGCTGCCGGTCTTCCACGCTCGCGGCGCACAGGACGCGCGTCCTGCCGAACTCCACGAGGCAGCTCCCCTCGGCGAAGTCCAGCACGTTCGTCGCAAGGTGAACGCGGCGCAGCTCGTTCGGAGCGCGCCCATCGATGCGTGTCGTCATCTCGGGCTCCGGGCGGTCCAGGGTCGCTCCCGAGGGTAGCCGCGGCGCCGCTCCCGGGCAAAGCGCTCAGCGCTCCGTCGTGACCCGGACGGTCCCCTCCTTGACTTCGATCCTGATGCGCCCGTCCCGGTCGGTCCGGACGATGGTCGCGCCGCCGAGCGCTTCGAGCGTCGCCGGGTGCGGGTGGCCGAACGGATTCCCTTCGCCGGCGCTGATGACGGCCAGCCCGCCGGCGGCCAGGCCCAGGAACGCGGCATCGCTGTTCTTCGAACCGTGGTGGGGCACTTTCAGGACGTCGACAATGCCCCCGAGCGTCTCCAGCAGTGCCCGCTGCTCGGCCGCGCCGAGGTCGCCGGTGAACAGCAGGCGGACCCCGCCGTATTCCGCGAGCACCGCCAGCGACCGGCGGTTCAGCTCGTCCCCCGGGATACCGTCCGGCGGCCAGACGATGCGGAACGCGACGCCGTCGAACTCGAACCGGTCGCCCGCCCGCGCCACGACTTCCCGCCCATCGAGGGCCCGGGCTGTCAGCGCCCCTGTCCGGGTCGCGTTCCGGTCGCCGTTCGTGACGACCCGGCCGAGGCGGAAGCGTTCAGCGAGCGCCGGGAACCCGCCGATGTGGTCCTCCTGCGGGTGGCTGACGATGACCAGGTCGACCTTCCGGTCCCACGGCGGCATGACCTCCCCCAGTTCGCGCGCGAGCCGCAGCCCGCTCGGGCCCGTATCGATGAGCACCTGCTTGCCGCCAGGGGTCGTCAGCAAGAGCGCGTCCCCCTGGCCGATGTCGAGCACGTCCACGGTCAGCGCCTGGTCCTGCCGCACCGTGCCCGGGAGGAGGAACAGCGCAACCGCTGCCGCTGCGCCGCCGAGCAGCAGCCGGTTGCCGAGCGCGGCCCGCCGCCGCGCCGCCTCCGAAACCGGCACCGGCGCCGGGAGGAACCGGTACGCCGCCCCGGCCAGCACCGCGAGTCCAGCCATGAGGGCCGCCCCAGCGGCCGGCGCGAGCCGCCCCGGTTCGATGGCGGCCCACACCGGCGCGGCACCCGCCGCTGCGGCGTCGAGGATGAACCGGAGCGGCAGCCACGCGATGACCCCGGCGATTTCGCCCCCGGTCCGCCAGCCGAGCCCGGCAGCCGACGTCGCCAGCGACGCCCAGAACGCCAGCGCGACCACCGGCTGCACGACCACGTTCGCCAGCGGCCCCACAAGGGACACCGCACCGAAGTGCGCCCACGTAATCGGCATCGTCGCGGCGGTCGCCGCCAGCGACAGCGCCGTCACCTCCGTCACCCACCCGGGCAGCCAGCTCGCCGGCCACCACCGGCGCGCGTGCTCGACGGTCCACCGGAGCCACGGCCCGAACGTCAGCAGCCCGGCCGTCGCTGCCGCGCTCAGCTGGAAGCCGGCATCGAGCGCGAGCCGCGGCCACGCAGCCGTCAGCACGATGACCGCCAGCGCCAGCCCGGGCAGTGCGCTCTGCGGCCGACCGACCGCCTCCCCGGCGAACAGCACCGCAGTCATCACCGCTGCCCGGGCCACGCTCGGCTCGAACCCGGCGAGAACCACGTACCCGCCAACCGCGAAGGCTGCGGCGGCCAGCGCCCGGTTTCGGCCGACCGCCCGGCTGAGCACCGCAAGCGTCAGCGCCGCGACCATCACGAGGTTCGCGCCCGAAACGGCGACCAGGTGCCGCAGGCCGCTCCGGTTGAACTCATCCTTCACCTCGCGCGAGAGCCCGCCGTCCCGCCCAAAGGCGATCCCGGCGCCGAGCGACGCCTCCGGCTCGGGCAGGGAGCGCTGCAGCGCGCTGTCGAGGGCCAGGCGGAGCCGGGTGAGCTCCCGCGCCGCGCTGGCGTCACCGGGCTCCAGCAGCGCGGTCTTGGGACGCCACATGACCGCGCCGATGCCGCGGGCCGCGAGGTAGCTCCGGTAGTCGAAGCCGTCGAAGACCGGCGCCTGCTCCAGCTCGCCCTCGAGCCGGACCCGGTCGCCGGGCAGGAACCGTTCGTACTGGTGGACCCAGGCCCGGATGAGCCCGGCATCGTCGAGGGCCGTCCCGTCGCCGAGGTCGAGCCGCTCCACGCGGATGTCGTATGCGGTCGTCAGCTCGCCCGGGTCTGGCTCGCTCACGACGGTGCCCGTCAGGACCACATCGAGGCCCGCGTACGCCGCAATGGGCGGCTGCCCCTGCTGCAGCGCGCCATCGAGCCGCCAGCCGGCCAGTACCGCCAGCGCGACCGCCACCCCGACGACCCCCGGCCGGACGATGCCGCGCAGGGCCGTCGGCACGCCCGCGGCCGCGGTCCACGCCGCGCCCATCCACCACGGCGCACCCCAGAGCCCGACCGGGAGGAGCCCGGCCACCCACGCGATCCCCAGGCCGATCAGCAGCATCGGTGCCGGAGGCTAACAAACTTCGGCCGGCCCGCGCACCGTTTGACGCCCCGCGAGCCCCTCCGTAGAGTCCGGCGGCAAGAACCGCCCACCATTTCGCAGACAGGAGCAGCTGCATGCCCACCCAGCGGCGCGATGCCGCCATCGTCGGGATCTACGAGTACCCCAAACGGAAAGCGCCCGGCGTGACGCCCCTCCAGATCAAGGCCGAATGCGCCGCGCGCGCCCTCGAAGACGCCGGCCTCAGCTGGAAGGACGTCGACGGCCTCTACGACGCCCAGGACGGCGCCGGGATGGCCGGCCTCAGCCTCGCCGAGTACTTCGGCTTCCGGCCGAACGTCATCGACACCACCGCGGTCGGCGGCAGCTCCTACGAGTTCCATGCCGCCCACGCGAAGCGCGACATCGCCGCCGGCACGCTGCAAGGTTGCGCTCCTCACCTACGGCTCGACCGCCCACAGCGACGCCCGCCGCATCGGCACGATGGGCGGGGGCGGGGCCGGCGCGCCGAGCCCGCTCTCGAACATGACCGACCCCTACGGTATGACGCTTATCTCGAACTACGCGATGGTCGCCCGGCGGCACATGCACCAGTACGGCACCACGAGCGAACAGCTCGCGCGCATCGCCGTCGCAACCCGCGCCCACGCGATGCGCAACCCGCAAGCGGTCCAGGCGATGACCGACCTCGAATTCCAGGACATCCGCGAGATCACCGTCGAGGACGTCCTCAATTCGCGGATGATCGCCGACCCGCTCCACCTCCTCGACTGCTGCATGGTCTCCGACGGCGGCGGTGCCGTCGTCATCGCCGCTCCGGAGGTGGCCCGCGACTGCCGCAAGAAGCCCGTCTGGATCATCGGCTCGGGCGAAGCCACCAGCTACTCGGAGAACGGGTCAGACATCACGGTGAGCGCTGCTGCACAGTCCGCGCCCCGCGCCTGGGCCGAGGCTGACGTTCGCCCCGACGAGATCGACGTCGCGATGATCTACGACTCGTTCACGATCACCGTGCTCGTGATGCTCGAAGACCTCGGCTTCTGCAAGAAGGGCGAAGGCGGCGCCTTCGTCTCCGAGCAGCGCCTCCGCTTCGATAGCCCCCTGAAGCCCGCGCTCAATACCGACGGCGGCGGCCTCAGCTCGAACCACCCCGGCATGCGCGGCATCTTCCTCCTCATCGAAGCCACCCGCCAGCTCCGCGGCGAATCGACGTCGCAGGTGCCCGATGCCCGTCTCGCCGTCGCCCACGGCAACGGCGGCATGCTCGCCACCAGCCACACCGGCGGCACCATCGTCCTCGCGAGGGATTGACCATGCCAGACCGACCGCAGCCCCGCTTCCCCGAGCCCGACACCCAGCCCTACTGGGAGGCGACGAAAGAGCACCGCCTCCTCTACCAGGTCGACCGCGACAGCGGCGACGTCGTCTTCTTTCCGCGCCGCCACAACCCGAAAAACGGCTCCTCGAACCTCGAGTGGCGCGAGTCGAAGGGCCTCGGCACGGTCTACACGTTCAGCGTCGTCCGCCTGAACCGCCACCCGGCGTTCGCCGAACTCGGCCCGTACGCTGTCGCTTACGTCGACCTCGATGAGGGATTCCGCATCCTGACGAACATCGTCGGGGTGCAGGACCCCACGAAAGACATCTACATCGGCCAGCGGGTGAAAGTCGCCTGGCTCGACCAGTCGACGGGCATCTCCATCCCGGTGTTCGAACCGGCCTGAGCCGGGGAGGCTCAGGCCCGGACCTTCTGAAGAATCGACTGGATGTCGATGAAGCGGTCGGCGGCGTGCCGCAGGTTCGAGGCCGTGCTGCTGCCGACCGACACCACTTCGACCCGGACGCCTTTCGCCTGGACGACCTCGACGAGCCGCTCGAAATCACCGTCGCCGGAGACCAGCACGACGACGTCGAGGCGGTCGAGCATCTCCATGATGTCGAGCGCCATCTCGATGTCGACGTTCGCCTTGATCGTCCCGTCCGAGAACCGCTTGAACGGCTTCGTGACCACGCGGAACCCGTTGTCGAGGAACGGCTCGGCGAACCGCTGCGTCTCGAGGCTCACCCCCGGGTCTTCGTGCACCGGCGAATAGGCCACCGCCCGGACGAGCTGGCGCCCCTCCGAGAGGTAGTCCAGCAACTTCCGCCAGTTCACGCGGTGCTTCAGCCGGTCGAGCGCGAGTTCGATGTTCGCAGCGTCGACGAACACGCCGATGCGCGGTGCGGGAGCCGGCGCGGCTCCCGGCGTGTGGGCCACCCGGCGCGCCAGGTCCTCCTGCACCCGGACGAGCTGGGCGAGCTGGGCCGCCTGCGTCTCGAGGGTGCGCGTCAGGGTCGAAATCTCGTGGGCGAGCTGGCTGAGCTGCTTCTCCGCCGGCACCGGCGCGGGGGTCGGCCGCTCCTTCTTCGAAGGTGCTGCCGCCTCGGCAGGCGCTGCCGCGGCTTTCGATGACGCCGCCGCATCGACACTGTCGCGCTTCGCTGCGGCCGCGGGGCGCGCGGGGGGAGTCGGCGGTGCGGGCGCGGCCGCAACCGCCGGCGCGGCGGATTCCAGGGGCTGGCCCAGCACTTCTTCGACGATGGCCGCGACCCGCGACCGCCGGCGCCGCGGCGCCGGGGGCGGCTCGGCTGCTGCCTCGGCCGGAGCCGGAAGGGCTGCGGGAGCTGGCGCCTCGGTGCGGGTGACTTCGGTGGTGGCTTCAGCCGCCGGCTTGCGGGATGAGCGCCGCCGCCGCGGCTTCGGGTCGTCCAGCGCCTCAGGCGCCGGTTCGGGGAGCGGAGTCGGTGCGGCCGGTTCGGCCGCGGGTGCGGCGGGACGTTCCCGCCGCGGGAAGATGTTCAATGCCATGGTGATTTGGGGTTACCCACCCATCCTTTGCAACACACTGATCCGGGCCGCCACGTTCCGGGCGATCCGGTCGAAGGCGCGCGCCGAATCCGAATCCGGCGCGCCGTAGACGACTGGCACCCCGCGGTCCGCGCCTTCGCGAACCCCGGGCTCGATGGGAATTTCGCCGAGGAAGTCGATACCCAGCTCGTCCGCCGCCTGCTGCGCCCCGCCGTGACCGAAGATGTCGTACCGCTTCCCTGTGTCGGGCGCGACGAAGTAGCTCAGGTTCTCGACCATCCCGAACACCGGCACGCCGAGCTTCTCGAACATCGCCACCGCTTTCATCGCGTCTTCCACCGAGACCGCCTGCGGGCTCGACACGATGATGACGCCGGTGATCGGCGCGTCCTGCGCCATGCTCATCGAGGCGTCGCTCGTCCCCGGCGGCAGGTCGATCACGAGATAGTCGGTATCGCCCCACGGCACATCGTGCAGGAGCTGCCGCACCGCGCTCCCGATCATCGGCCCCCGCCACACCACCGGCGTGCCCCGCGGCAGCAGGAACCCGATCGACACGACCCGCACCCCGTACCGCTCGACTGGCTTCAGCCCCTCGCTCGACCCCGCCTGCAGACCCGGAGGCAGCCCGAACATCGTCGGCAGATTCGGCCCGGTGATGTCCGCGTCGATGAGCCCGACGCTCGCGCCCGCCTTCGCGAGGGCCACCGCGATGTTCGAGGCGACGGTCGACTTTCCGACGCCGCCTTTGTTCGACGCCACGGCGATGATGTTCCGCACGCCCGGGATCGGCTTCTGTCCTTCGCGCGGGTTCGACGCCCGCACCTGCGCGCCCCACGTGATCGCCACGTCTTCGACGCCCGGGACGACCGCCAGCGCCGCCCGCACGTCCTGTTCGATGGTCTCGCGGAGCGGACACGCTGGCGTGGTCAGCTCGACCGTCAGGGCCACCTTGCCGCCCTCGATCGCGAGGTCTTTCACCATGCCGAGGCGGACGATGGAGGCGTGGAGTTCGGGGTCTTTGACGCCCTCGAGGGCTGCGACGACGGCGTCGCGGTCGATCGTGGGAACGGGGCTCATCCGCGGGGTGCCTTTCTGCGATGCTGGCGGCGCGTTCCCGGCGCCCGGCCATCCCGCGTGCCGGGCCGGTGCCAGCTGCACAACGATCGTACCCGGTTTCACGAGCGGGGCCAAACCGGCGCCCCGTTTACCGCGCATTTCGGGGTGACGCCGTAGCGTGGTTTCGCGCCCCCGGTCGGTGGTATACTCTGGATTACCGACCGGTAAGCACAGCAACGGAGATTGCATGACCGAATCGACCTCGACCACGACGGCACAGGCCGGGCAGGCGCTCTGCCGCCACCACTGGGTCATCGAAACCCCGAACGGGGCCGTCAGCACCGGCCGCTGCAAGCGCTGCGGCATCGTCCGCGATTTCCGCAACTCGTCCGAAGACCCCCTCTGGGACAGCGACAGCTTCAGCCTGAACGGGTCGCGGTACCGCGGCCGCCGCACGAGCGATTCCTGACGCCGGGGGTCCGCACACGCATCGAGGGCCGGGCGACTTGCCCGGCCTTCGGCGTTTCGCCGCGGTACACTGTCCCCGTGATACCCGACCTCTCCGTCGACCTCGCCCCCGGCCATAAGCGCGGCCTCCTCCTCCGCAACCCCGTCATGCCGGCGAGCGGCACCTTCAGCTGGGGCTTCGAATTCGAGCACCACTTCGGCCCCGAAGGCATCCGCCGGCTCGGCGCGGTCGTCTCCAAGGGCGTCACCATGGAGCCACGGGCCGGCAACCGCCAGCCCCGCGTCGCCGAGACTCCCGCTGGCATGCTCAACTCGATCGGCCTCCAGAACGTCGGCATCGACGCCTGCATCCGCGATCTCGCGCCGCAGTGGGCCCGCTGGGAAACGCCGGTCATCGTCAACGTCGCCGGCGACACCATCGACGAATTCGGCGAGATGGCGCGCATGCTCGACGGCGTGCCCGGCATCGCCGCCCTCGAGCTGAACATCAGCTGCCCGAACGTCGACACCGGCGGCATGGAGATCGGCCAGAGCGTCGAAGCCTCCGCCCGCGCGACCCGCGCCGCCGTCCGCAATACCGACCTCCCGGTCATCGTGAAGCTCACCCCGAACGTCACCGACCCTGTCGCCCTCGCGAAAGCCTGCGAGGCGGAAGGTGCGGCAGCCATCTGCGCCATCAACACCGTCCTCGGCATGGCCATCGATGTCGACCGCCGGCGCCCGGTCCTTCCCCGCGCGCGCGGCGGCCTGAGCGGCCCGGCCATCAAGCCCATCGCGCTCCGCATCGTCTACGACGTCGCTGGCGCGGTGCGCATCCCGGTCATCGGCTGCGGCGGCATCGCGACCGCGCGCGACGCCCTCGAGTTCCTCATGGCCGGTGCGTCCGCTGTCCAGGTCGGAACGGCCACCTTCGCGAACCCGCGCGCCCTCCTCGACATCGTCGAAGGTCTCGAAGCCTGGTGCGCCGCCGAAGGCGTGGCCCGCATCGCCGACATCATCGGCTGCGCCCGCCCGGCCCCCGTCGCCTGACCATGCGCGCCGCCCGCCTCCACCAGCCCGCCCCTGCCGAACGCGCGCCGCTCCGCATCGACGCCGTCGAGCCGCCGCAGCCGGGGCCCGGCGAACTCCTCCTCCGCGTCACCGCCTGCGGCGTCTGCCGGACCGACCTCCAGCTCGCCGAAGGCGACCTTCCCGCGCGCCGCCTCCCGATCACCCCGGGCCACCAGGTCGTCGGCCGGGTCGAGGCCAGCGGCGACGGCGTGGCCGGCTGGAAGGTCGGCGACCGTGCGGGCGTGGCCTGGCTCGGCGGGGCGTGTGGTGTCTGCCCGCGCTGCGCCGCCGGCCGCGAAAACCTCTGCGAGCGGGCCGAGTTCACCGGCTGGGACCGCGACGGCGGCTACGCCGAGCTCATCACCGCCCGCGCCGACTTCTGCTTCCCGCTCCCCGCTGGCTTCGCCGACCTCGATGCCGCGCCCCTCCTCTGCGGCGGCGTCATCGGCTACCGGTCGCTGCGGGTCAGCGGCATCGAGCCCGGCGGCCGGCTCGGCCTCTTCGGCTTCGGCGCCTCGGCGTCGCTCGCCATCCAGGTCGCCGTCCACTGGGGCTGCGAGGTCTACGTCGTCACTCGCTCCCGCGCCGAGCAGGAGCGCGCGCTCCGCCTCGGCGCGCGCTGGGCCGGCAGCTACAGCGACCCCGTGCCCGTCCCCCTCGACGCCGCGGTCACCTTCGCCCCCGCAGGCGACGTCGTCGTCCGGGCGCTCGAAGCGGTCGACCGCGGCGGCACGGTTGCCATCAACGCCATCCACCTCGACCGCGTGCCGGAGTTCCCCTACGAGCGCCTCTGGTGGGAACGTTCCCTTCGCAGCGTCGCCAACTTCACCCGGCAGGACGCCCGCGAGTTCCTCGACCTTGCCGCCCGCATCCCGGTCCGCACCGAGTACGACCTCTACCCGCTCGAGGCCGCGAACGACGCGCTGCTCGCCCTGAAGGAAGGGCGGGTGAGCGGCGCCGCCGTGCTCGATATCGCTGGTCCGGTTCGCGCCGGCGCGTAACAATTCCCGCGTGACCTACCGCGTCGGCATCATCAACGTCACCGGCTACGCCGGCATGGAGGCCGCCCGCCTCCTCTGGAACCACCCGGCCGCGAAGCTCGTCGCCGCCACCGGCCGCTCGCTCGCCGGGCAGCGCCTCGGCGACGCCTTCCCCTCGCTCGGCCTCTACGCCGACCTGCCCATCACCGAAACGATCGAGGAGAGCGTCGACGTCATCTTCTCCTCGCTCCCGACGGCCGAGAGCGCGAAGGCCTGCGCCCCGTTCGTCCGCGCCGGGGTGAAGGTGATCGACATCGCAGCGGACTTCCGGCTGAAGGCGCCCGGCGCGTTCGAGCAGTGGATGGGCGGCGGCCAGCCCCACCCCGCGCCCGACCTCCTCGCGGAGGCTGTCTACGGCCTCCCCGAGCTGAACCGCGACCGCATCGCCGCCGCGCGGCTCGTCGCGAACCCCGGCTGCTACCCGGCTGCCGCCATCCTCGCGCTCGCCCCGGCTGTGAACGCCGGCATCATCGAGCCCTCCATCGTGGTCGACGCCAAGTCGGGCATCTCCGGCGCCGGGCGCGGAAGCGGCGGCGGCTTCGGCTACAGCGAGGTCAACGAGGACGTCTCGGCGTACAAAATCGCCAATCACAACCACCAGCCCGAAATCGCGCAGGAGCTCGGCGCGCTCCGCGGCGGCGCTGAGCCCCGTGTCACCTTCGTCCCGCATCTCGTGCCGATGACGCGCGGCATCCACGCCACCTGCTACGCGCCGCTCGCCCGCGATATCTCGCAGGCCGAGGTCGCCGACCTTTACCGCGAGTTCTACCGCGGTGCCCCGTTCACGTCGGTCACAGCGGCCCCGCCGCACACGAAGCACACCCTCGGCACGAACCGCTGTCTCGTGCATCCCGTCGTCGACGCCCGGAACGGCATGCTCGTCGTCGCGAGCGTCCTCGACAACCTCGGCAAGGGCGCCGCCGGCCAGGCCATCGAGAACATGAACCTCATGCTCGGCCTCGACCAGGCCGCGGGCCTCCAGCTCCCGGCGGTGTACCCCTGATGCAGGTCGACCCGGCCGGGCACGTCACCTCGCCGCGCGGCTTCCTCGCCGGCGCCGCCTATGCCGGCGTCAAGACCTACGGCGAGGGCAAGCTCGATCTCGCCATCCTCGTCTCCGAACGGCCCTGTTCGACGGCCGCCGTCTTTACCCGCAGCCGGCTCCATGCCGCCGCCGTCGACATCGACCGGGCGAAGCTCGCCATCCGCCCCGCGCGCGGCGTGGTCGTCAACGCCGGCGTCGCCAACGCGAGCACCGGCGAACGCGGCATGGCCGACGGCTACGAACTCGCCCGCCTCGCTGCCGCCCGCGCCGGCGTTCCCGAAGAGGAGATGCTCGTCTGCAGCACGGGCGTCATCGGCCACTTCCTGCCGATGGAGAAGCTGGCCGCCGCCATGCCTGCCATCGAACTCGCGCCGGCCGGCGGTCCGGCCTTCGCCCGCGCCATCATGACGACCGACACCCGGCCGAAGACCGGCGCCGTGCAGTTCGGTCCCTATACCATCGGCGGCGCCTGCAAAGGCTCCGGGATGATCCACCCGGACATGGCGACGATGCTCGCCTTCCTCACGACCGATGCGCCGGTAGAGCCCGGCTTCCTCGAAACCGTTTTCCGCCGCGCCGTCGACGACTCGTTCAACCTCGTCTCAGTCGACGGCGATACGAGCCCGAGTGACACGGCGGTCGTCTTCGCCAACGGCGCAGCCGGCGGCGAGCCGATCACCGCCGCCCATCCCCTCGCGGCCGAGTTCGAGGCCGCGCTCCGGGCGCTCTGCATCCACCTCGCAAAAGCGATCGCCCGCGACGGCGAAGGCGCGACGAAGCTCGTCGAATTCACCGTGACCGGCGCCGCCACCGCCGACGAGGCCCGCCGCCTCGTCCGGCTCTTGAGCACTTCGTACCTGCTGAAGTCCGCCATCCACGGCGCCGACCCCAACTGGGGCCGCATCGCGGCCGTCGTCGGCCGTTCCGGCGTTCAGCTCGATGAACCCGCCGTCGCAATCGACCTGTGCGGCACCCGCGTCTACGAACGCGGCCGGCCGACGGCCTTCGACCCGGACGCGCTGTCGGCCGCCATGCGGGGCGCGGATGTGTCCGTTGCCGTGCACCTCGGTGTCGGGAACGAGGCGGCCACCGGCTGGGGCTGCGACCTCTCGGCCGAGTACGTCGCCATCAACGCGGACTACCACACGTGAGCACCGGCACGTTCGTCATCAAGATCGGCGGGAGCACGCTCGGCTCGACCGATACCACCTACGCCGACATCGCGGCGCTCGCGGCGGCCGGCGACGTGCCCGTCGTGGTCCACGGCGGCGGCGCCGAAGCGAGCCGCTGGCTCGAAGCGATGCAGATTCCCTCCCGTTTCGAACGCGGCCTCCGCGTGACCGACGATCGCGTCCTCCCGGTCGTCGTGGCCGTCTTCGCCGGGCTCGTGAACAAGCGCATCGTGGCCGCCATCGATGCCGCCGGGGCGCGCGCGGTCGGCCTCTCCGGTGCCGATGCCCGCCTGCTCGAATGTCGGCTCGCCGATCCGTCACTCGGCTTCGTCGGCGAACCCGTCCGCGTGAACTCCGCGCCGGTGGAGGCCCTCCTCGCAGCGGGCATCGTCCCGGTCATCGGCCCCATCGGCTGCGTGCCGCGCGAGCCCGCCGACCAGCTCGTCAACGTCAACGCCGACGTCGTCGCCGGGAACATCGCCGCCGCGCTCGGCGCCCGGCGCCTCGTCTACCTCACCGACGTCGACGGCGTCCGCGATGCCGCGGGCCAGCGCATCCCCGTCCTCGACGCCGCCCGCGCCCGCGCGCTCATCGCCGATGGCACCATCTCCGGCGGGATGATCCCGAAGGTCGAATCCTGCCTGCACGCGGTGTCGCTCGGGGTCGAAGCCCAAATCGTCGACGGGCGCCAGCCCGGTGCGCTCCGCGCGCTCGACGGCGCTGGCACGCTCGTCACCCCCTGACGGCCTTAACACTTCCGGCTATCCTTCCGTGATACTGTTGGGGAACCGCGAGTCACCATGGAAGGCACCGAATCTCCGCCGGTCCCGGGGTCCGCACCGCAGCCTGCTCCATTAACGCCCCCGGCGCCGTGGGATCTCGACGACCCTGCGCTCTACCTCAACCGTGAGCTCAGCTGGCTCGAATTCAACCAGCGCGTCCTCGTCGAGGCGAGCGACCCCCGCAACCTGCTCCTCGAACGCGTCAAGTTCCTCGCCATAACCGCCAGCAACCTCGACGAGTTCTTCGCCAAGCGCGTCGGCTGGCTGAAGCGCATGCTCGCGACCGATGCCCGGACCCGCACGGTCGACGGCCTCACCATCGCCGAGCAGTACGACCTCGTCATCGACCGCTGCCACCGGATGCGCGCCCGCGCCGAAGAGGTCTGGCGCACCGAACTCCTGCCCGAACTCGCCGCCCACGGCATTCAGATCGTGCGCTTCGACGACCTCGAAGAGCCTGCGCGCCAGCGGCTGCGCGAGTACTTCGAACGCTCCATCTTTCCCGTCCTGACGCCGCTCGTCGTCGACCCGGCCCACCCGTTCCCGTTCATCTCGGGCGGTTCGCTGTCGCTCGCCCTCAACGTCCGCCACCCATCGACCGGGCAGGACCGCTTCGCGCGCGTCAAGATTCCCCCGAACCGGCCCCGCTTCGTCGACGCCGGCGACCTCCGCTTCGTCCTCCTCGAAGACCTCATCGCGGCCCACTTCGGCATGCTCTTCCCGGGCATGGAGGTGACCGAGTGGCAGGAGCTGCGCGTGCTCCGCAGCGCCGAGACGGGCGCGCCCGGCGAAGAGGCCGATGACCTCCTCGAGCTCATCGAGAGCGCCCTCCGGCGCCGGCGGCTCGCCGAGGCCGTCTCGATCGAAATCACTGGTGAGCTGCCCCCGGCCCGGATGGAGCTCCTGCTCGAAGAGCTCCAGGTCAGCGAACGCGACGTCTACCGTTCGGCCGGCCCCCTCGGCCTGCACGACCTCTTCCAGATCGCGAGCCTCGACCTCGCGCCGCTCCGCGATGCCCCGTTCACCCCGGCGGTGCCAACCGCGTTCGCCGGCACGGGCGACGCCCCGGAATTCTTCGCGACCATCCGCGAGCGCGACCTCCTCGTCCACCACCCGTACGAATCCTTCGACCAGACCGTGGTTCGGTTCGTCGAAGAAGCCTCCGAAGACCCGGCCGTGCTCGCCATCAAGGCCACCATGTACCGCACCTCGCCCGACTCGCCGATCCTCGAAGCGCTCATCGACGCCGCCGGCCGGGGCAAGCAGGTCGCCGTGCTCGTCGAGCTGACCGCGCGCTTCGACGAGGCGAACAACATCCTCTGGGCGAGGAAGCTGGAGGCCGCCGGCGTCCACGTCGCCTACGGCCAGCCCGACCTGAAAATCCACTCGAAAATCTGCCTCGTGGTCCGCGAGGAAGCGAACGGCGTCACCATGTACGCCCACATCGGCACCGGCAACTACAACTCGCGCACTGCCCGCGTCTACACCGACCTCGGTCTCTTCACCGCCGACCCCGGCATCTGCGGCGACATCCTCCGCATCTTCAACCTCCTCACCGGCTACGGCGAACAGTTCCGGACGGATGTCGTCCTCGCCGCCCCCTCCAACCTGCGCAGCGCCGTCACCGAGCGCATCCGGCGCGAAATCGCGCACGCCCGCGCCGGCCGGCCGGCCCGCGTCATCTTCAAGATGAACGCGCTCGAAGATTTCGAATGCACCCGCCTGCTCTACGAGGCATCGCAGGCCGGTGTCCAGGTCGACCTCGTCATCCGTGGCATCTGCCGGCTTCGCCCGGGGCTTCCCGGCCTCTCGGACAGCGTCCGCGTCGTCAGCATCATCGGCCGCTTCCTCGAGCATGCGCGCATCTACTATTTCCATAACGATGGCGAGCCCGAGTTCTTCATCGGCAGCGCCGACCTCATGAAGCGGAACCTCGACGAGCGCATCGAGGTGCTCGCCCCGGTGCGGTCGCCGGAACACCGTGCGCAGCTGCTGGACCTCCTCGAGCTGCAGCTGAACGACGCGCGCCAGGGCTGGCGGCTTCACGACGACACGTGGCACCGCGACCCGGCTGTCGATGCCCCCGGCAGCCAGGCCATCCTCCTGCAGCGCGCTCCGTTCTCCTGAGCTCGGTTCACCGGGCCCGCCGCAGGCCGTACCATGCCCGCAGGAGGCCCCGATGACCGACTGGATCGCCGAAGAACACCGCTACCTCTTCCAGAACTACGGCCGCCAGCCGGTCGTCATCGAACGGGGCTCCGGCACCCGCGCCTGGGACACCGAGGGCAACGAGTACCTCGACTTCGTCGGCGGCGTCGCGGTCAACGTCCTCGGCCACAGCCACCCTGCCGTCGTCCGCGCCATCAGCGAGCAGGCGGCCCGCGTCATCCACACGTCCAACCTCTTCTACTCGACACCGATGATCGAGCTCGCGCGAACTCTCGTCGAAGCGTCGGGGCTCGACCGCGCGTTCTTCTGCAACTCCGGCACGGAAGCCGTCGAAGCCGCGATCAAGCTCGCCCGCCGCTGGGGCCGCGACGTTCGCGACGGCGCCTTCGAAGTCATCACCACCACCGACAGCTTCCATGGCCGCACCATGGGCTCGCTCTCCGCGACCGGGAACGCCCGCTACCGCGAGCCGTTCGAACCGCTCGTGCCCGGTTTCCGCATCGTCCCATGGAACGACCTCGATGCCGTTCGAGCGGCCACGGGCGGCCAGACCGTTGCCGTCATGGTCGAGCCCATCCAGGGCGAAGGCGGCGTCAACATGCCCGCGCCGGGCTACCTCGCCGGCCTCCGCGAATGGTGCGACCGGCAGGGCCTCCTGCTCATTTTCGACGAGGTGCAGACGGGCATCGGCCGCACCGGCACCCTCTTCGCCTTCCAGCACGACGGCGTCCGCCCCGACATCATGGCGCTCGCGAAGGGCCTCGCGGGGGGCGTCCCCATCGGCGCCATCCTCGCCCGCGACGACGTGGCCGCCCACTTCGTGAAAGGCGACCACGGCAGCACGTTCGGCGGCAACGCCCTCGCGGCCGCCGCGGCCCTCGCAACCCTCCGCGAAGTCATGGCCCCGGGCTTTCTCGAGGCCGCCCGGGAGCGGTCGCAGCGGCTCATCGACCGCCTGCAAGCGATCGAAGACCGCCACCCGCTCGTCACCGGCGTCCGCGGCCGGGGGATGCTCCTCGCCGTGGGCCTCGCCCGCGATTGCTCTGCCGAGGTCGTCGATGAGGCGCGCCGGCGCGGCCTGCTCGTGAACAACGTCCGCCCCAACGCCGTCCGCCTCATGCCCCCGCTCAACGTTTCCGACGACGAGGTCGACCGCGCGGCCGAGATCCTGGAAGCCGCCATCGCCGCCGTCGAAGGCGCGGGCGCGAAGTAGGCCTCATCCATGTGGTTCGCGTTTCTCATCGTGTTCGTCGGCGGCATCGTCGTCGCCTGGGTCGGCTGGCGCGGGTTGACCGGCAAGCTGCCGCGGCAGCACGTCGCCGGCATCCGCACGCCCTACACCCTCTCCAGCGATGAACGGTGGCGCGCCGTCCATCGGCACGGCGGGCCGTACCTCGTGCTGGGCGGCGCTGCCGCGGCGGCAGCGGCTGCCGCCCTCCTCCCCTTCGCTGTCGCCGGGCGCCTCCCGCTCGCGTTCTCCGTCGCGGCGCTCATCGCGATGGCGGCTGTGACCTCGGCCAGCGCGATCGCTGGCTGGCTCCTCGGTGTCGCTGCCGCCCGCCGCGAACTCGGCGACTGACCGGCGCGGTTTGCGCCTGCCCGCCGCCCGGCCATACTGGAGCCACACCCTTCGCCCGACAGGAAACGCGCGTGCCGAAGCTCGTCCTCGCCTACTCCGGTGGGCTCGATACCACCACCGCCATCAAGTGGCTTACCGTCGAACAGGGCTACGAGGTCATCGCCCTCAACATCGACGTCGGTAAGAGCCGCGAACAGCCGGTGGTCGAATCCCGCGGGCTCGCGGCCGGCGCCGTCAAAGTCCGCGTCATCGATGCTCGCGAGGACTTCCTCCGCTACTTCGCCTTCCCCGCGCTCGCTGCCGGCGCCGTCTACCAGGACCAGTACCCGCTCGCGACCGCGCTCGCCCGGCCGCTCATGGCGAAGCTGCTCGTCGATGTCGCGCACGAGGAGGGCGCTGTCGCCGTCGCCCACGGCTGCACCGGCAAAGGCAACGACCAGGTCCGCTTCGACGTCGGCATCCAGACGCTGGACCCGTCCCTCAAGATCGTCGCCCCCACCCGCGAAAACGCGATGCCCCGCGACTACCAGATCGAGTACCTCCGCAAGCATGGCGTCGACATCCCGTGGGGCGAAAAGGGGCCGTTCAGCATCGACGAAAATCTCTGGGGCCGCAGCGCCGAGGCGGGCGTTCTCGAAGACCCGTGGACCGAACCGCCGCGCGAAGCCTACGAATGGACGCGCGACCCGGAAGAGGCGCCAGCGACGCCCGAGTACCTCGAAATCGACTTCGAAGCGGGCCTCCCGGTCCGGCTGAACGGTGAGGCGCTGGGCCCCGTGCCGCTCGTCGAGCGCCTCAACGACCTCGGCGGCCTCCACGGCGTCGGCCGCATCGACCACATCGAGGACCGCCTCGTCGGCATCAAGAGCCGCGAAATCTACGAAGCGCCGGCGGCGGTCATCCTCCACACCGCGCACGCCGCCCTCGAGGCGATGACGCTGTCGAAGCAGCAGCTGAAGCTGAAGAAGTACATCGCCACCGAGTACGCCGAGCTGATTTACAACGGCCTCTGGTTCAGCGCCCACCACCAGGATCTCGCCGCCTACGTCGCCAGCACCCAGCGCCACGTCACCGGCACCATCCGCGTCAGGCTCCACCGCGGCCGGGCCGTCGTCGTCGGCCGGAAGGCGCCCCGCTCCCTGTACGACCGCGGACTCGCTACCTATGATCGGGGCGATACGTACGACCAGTCGGCTGCCGTCGGCTTCATCAACATCTGGGGGCTCCAGACGCGGACGCAGGTTCGCACCCAGCTCCTTGCCGACCTGCCCGAGGCGCTGCGGATCGCGATGCCGCAGCAGCACGACTGACGAGAGGGGAATCCACGCATGGCCGTTGCTGCCGAACCCGCCGGCGCCATCAGCTACGAAGGGCCCAGCCCGGATACGGAATTCCTCGGCTTCTCACAGGCGAACTTCCTCGTGACCGTCCCCGGCTGGAAGGCCCGCGAGGTCGCCGTCCTGCTCAACGCGCCTGCCGCCCGCCGCCTCCTCCAGGAGCTCGGCCGCGAGGATACCTCCGAAGCCCGCGACGAACTCGCCCGCATCGTCGGCGAAGCCTGGCTGAAGCGGGTCATGAGCGGCGCCGCGCCGTTCGAATCCATCGTCACCGTCTCCAACGGCTTCCTCGATGAACATCCGGACCTCCTCGCCGAGGTCCGCGCTGCCGCGGCCGCCTGAGATGACCGCTGCGCCCCCGGGCGACTGGTGGCGCGAGGCCGTCTGCTACCAGGTCTACCCGCGGAGCTTCCAGGACTCCAACGGCGACGGCATCGGCGACCTCGAAGGCATCATCCGCCGCCTCGACTACCTCAACGATGGGACGCCCCGGTCCCTCGGCGTCGACGCCATCTGGCTCTCGCCTACGTTCCCCTCCCCGATGGCCGACTTCGGCTACGACGTCAGCGACTACTGCGATGTCCACCCCGACTTCGGCACCCTCGAAACGATGGACCGGCTGGTCGCCGAGTGCCACCAGCGCGGCATCCGCGTCCTCCTCGATTGGGTGCCGAACCATACGAGCGACCGGCACCTGTGGTTCCTCGCATCGCGCTCCTCGCGCGCGAACCCGAAGCGCGACTGGTATATCTGGCGCGACCCGAAGCCCGATGGGTCGCCGCCCAACAACTGGCGGTCCGTCTTCGGCGGCCCCGCGTGGACCTTCGACGAGGCGACCGGCCAGTACTACCTCCACTCGTTCCTCAAAGAACAGCCCGACCTCAACTGGCGGAACCCCGAGGTCGAAGCGGCGATGCTCGACACGCTGAGGTTCTGGTTCGAACGCGGCATCGACGGCTTCCGCATCGACGTCATCGGCCGCATCCTGAAACACCCGGACCTGCCGGATAACCCGCCCAACCCCGACTGGCGGCCCGGCGATCGCGAGCGCTTCAGTCAGATCTGGATTCACAACCACAACTACCCCGACGTGTTCGCGGAGGTGCAGCGCATCAGGCGGGTGTTCGACGAGTATCCTGGCCGCGTCGCCGTTGGCGAGGTCTTCGGCACCCCGGAGGAGATCGCCCGCTTCTACGGCACGCAGGACGCCCCGGGCCTCCACCTCGCCTTCAACTTTCACTTCATCCACGAGCAGGGCCACGTCATCACCCCGTGGGAGGCGCCGACACTGCGCCGCATCATCGCAAACGCCGAAGCGACCGTGCCGCCCTTCAGCCAGCCATGTTTCGCACTGAACAACCACGACCGCTCCCGCTTCGTGACGAGACATAATCATGATGGGCGCGGTGCCGAACGGGCGCGGGCCGCTGCGCTCCTCCTCCTCGGCCTCCGGAACACGCCGTTCATCTACTACGGCGAAGAGATCGGGATGGCCGACGTCGACATCCCGCCCGAGCGCCAGCAGGACCCGGCCCGCTTCCGCTCCATCGGCCGCGACCCTGAGCGGACGCCGATGCAGTGGGACGCGACGCCAGGGCGCGGATTCACCACCGGCGAACCGTGGCTGCCGTTCGGCCCGGTTTCGCCGAACGTCGCCGAACAGGACGGCGACCCGGACTCCCTGCTCTCGCTCTACCGCCGCGCCATCTGGCTCCGAAAGGACCTCCCCGCGCTCCGGCTCGGCGCCCTGGCCGACCTCGCCGGCGACGACCGCACCGTCACCTGGACGCGGCGTGCTCCGGACACCCCGCCGGTGGCCGTCGCCATCAACACCTCCACCGACGCTGTGACGGCGAGACTGCCGTTCGAGGCGGGCCGCGTCGCGCTCTGCACCGACCGCTCCCGCGACGGCGCGCGAGTCAGCGGCGGCGCCGTCGAACTGCCGCCGCTCGGTGCCGCGTGGGTCATCGCCGGCTTCTGACCCCCAACCGGGGCTCTGGTATCCTCGCGCTATGTCCGAACCGCGCCGTCGCATCCTCATTCCCGGCGACCGGAAGCAGGCAGCCCCTTCGGCCGCCGGCGACGCGTCCCTGCCCGTCGAAGCCTGCGATTGCCCGCGGCTCGACCCGGCCGACTGGGACGGCGTCGAAAGCGACTGGTCCGACATCACCTTCCTGCGCGCCTCAGTGAAAGCGCTGGCCGGCGTGCCCGTCGGCTTCGATGCCGCCCGGTCCGCGCTCTTCGAACGCGCCAGCGCCCTCGGGTTCGAGGTGCCGGAGGATGCGATGCTCCTCATCGGCGAGGGAACGTTCAGCCGGCCGCTGCTCCTCGAAGTCGAGGGCGAGGTCCCCGCTTCGAAGGAGGTGATTCGCCCCGGCGGCGTCGCCTACAGCCGGCTCGTAGAAGCCCCATGGGGCGAGCTGGCGAAGGCCGCCCGGCGGCTCCGCGATGAGGCCCGCGAGCGGTACGGCCGCCCGCCGGCCGCCATGTACGCGTGGTACCTCACCTGCCCCGTTTGCTCCCGCGAGCGCAACTTCGAAACGCTTCTCGTTGCCCACTATCCCGGCTAACTCGTCGGGAGCGGCCCAGGTTCGCCGCCCGACGACTCGCGCCCGGTGCGATGACGCTCCCGATGGCCCGCCGGTATCATGAGCGGCATCATGCCGACCCCGACGGCACGGGCGACCCTTCTTCGGCCCCGCGGCCACTAGCCGGCGGGGCCTTCCCGAATCCTCTCCGCAGCGAAGACCGAGCTACCCCCTGGAGCAGTCCATGCCCGACCGCTACGACCCCGCCGTGATCGAAGCCAAGTGGCGCGAGCGCTGGCTCGCCGACCGCCTCTACCACGCCCCGGACGACGACCCGCGCCCCAAGTGGTACGCCCTCACCATGTTCCCCTACCCCTCGGGCGACCTCCACACCGGCCACTGGTACGCCATGGCGCCCAGCGACGCGGCCGCCCGCTACCGCCGCATGCAGGGCTACAACGTCCTCTTCCCCATGGGCTTCGATGCTTTCGGCCTCCCGGCCGAAAACGCCGCCATCAAACGCGGCATCGACCCGAAGGCATGGACCTACGCCAACATCGACCGCATGCGCGGCCAGCTTCGCATGATGGGCGCCGGGTTCGACTGGGACCGCGAAGTCATCACGAGCGACCCCGAATACTACAAATGGACGCAGTGGTGGTTCCTCAAGTTCTACGAGAAGGGGCTCGCCTATCGCGCGGAAGCCGCAGCCAACTGGTGCCCCGGCTGCCAGACCGTCCTCGCGAACGAACAGGTCATCGACGGCCGCTGTGAGCGCTCCGACGATATCGTCGAACGCCGCTTCCTGACCCAGTGGTTCTTCCGCATCACCGCCTACGCCGAAGAACTCCTCCGCTTCGACGGCATCGACTGGCCCGAGCGCATCAAGGTGATGCAGACCAACTGGATCGGCCGCTCCGAGGGCGCGACGCTCCAGTTCCGCGTCGACGTGCCCGGCGTCGATGAACCGCTTTGCGTATTCACCACCCGCCCGGACACGGTTTACGGCGCGACCTTCATGGTGCTCGCCCCCGAACACCCGCTGGTCGAACGCATCACGACGCCGGAATGCCGCGACGCGGTCGACGCGTACCGCGTGCAGGCGAGCCGCCAGACGGAAATCGAGCGCCTCTCCACCGAGCGCGAAAAGACCGGCGTATTCACCGGCGCCTACGCCATCAACCCCTTCAACGGCAGCCGCGTCCCCATCTGGATCGCCGACTACGTGCTCGTGACCTATGGCACCGGCGCCATCATGGCCGTCCCCGCGCACGACCAGCGCGACTTCGAATTCGCGCAGAAGTACGGCCTCCCGGTCGTTCCCGTCTTCGACCACCCGGAAATCGACGTCACGAAGCCGCTCACCGCAGCCTTCACGCGCGGCACGAAGATGATCAATTCCGGCCCGTTCGACGGCACGCCGGCAGAAGAAGCCATCCAGCGCGTGACCGCCTACGCCGCCGAGCGCGGGTTCGGTGAAGCAACCGTCACCTACCGCCTGCGGGACTGGCTGATCTCCCGCCAGCGCTACTGGGGCGCGCCGATCCCGATGATCCACTGCCCGGACCACGGCATCGTCCCCGTCCCCGAAAAGGACCTGCCCGTCCTGTTGCCCGAGAACGTGAAGTTCGACCCCACCGGCCAGTCGCCGCTCACGCAGGTCGAGGAGTGGGTGAACGTCCCGTGTCCCATCGACGGCAAACCCGCCCGCCGCGAAACGGACACCATGGACACGTTCATGTGTTCCAGCTGGTATCAGATGCGGTACATCGACCCGCACAACGACGAGGCGCCGTTCCGACGCGAGCTGGCCCGCAAATGGCTTCCTGTCGACCAGTACACCGGCGGCGCCGAGCACGCGGTCATGCACCTGCTCTACACCCGGTTCTTCTGGAAGGCCGCGCGCGACCTCGGGCTCGTCGAAGGCGACGAACCGATGCTCCGCCTCTTCAACCAGGGCGTCATCCTGGGCCCCGACGGCAACCGCATGTCGAAGAGCCGCGGGAACGTCGTCGCCCCGGATGAGCAGGTCGCCCAGTGGGGCGCCGACTGCTTCCGCTGCCAGCTCATGTTCGTCGGACCGTGGGACCAGGGCGGCCCGTACAACCCGACGGGCATGGCCGGCATCTCCCGCTGGCTCCACCGCCTCTGGTCGCTCGTCGTCGACCCGGTTCAGCTCATCGAAGCACCCGATTCGCCCGCGGCGCGCGACCTGCGCCGGGCGACGCACAAGACCATCCTCGCTGCGACGCAGGACATCGAGCATTTCCGCTTCAACACGATGATCTCCCGGCTGATGGAGCACTCCTCGGCGCTCCAGCGCGCCCGCGAGGCCGGCCCCGTCGACCGCGCCGCCTGGGAGGAAGGCATCCGCACAGCGCTCCTCCTTACTGCGCCGCTCGCGCCGCACATCACCGAAGAGCTCTGGGAGCGCATCGGCGGGCCGTACTCGATTCACCAGCAGCGCTGGCCGGAGGCCGACCCCGAGCTCGCCCGCGACGAGGAGGTCGAGATCGCCGTCCAGGTCAACGGGAAGCTCCGCGACCGGGTGACCGTGCCCGCCGACGCCGATGAGGCGCTGGTCCTCGAACGCGCCCGCGGGCTCGAACGGGTCGCCGCAGTGCTCGGCGATGGCGCGCCCCGGAAGGTGATCTACGTCCCCGGTAAGCTCGTGAACCTCGTCGTCTGACGTCGTTTAGCGTTTCGTTCAGGTTCGAAAATCACCGGGAATTTACATTGCCGGGTGGACGTTCGGTTGCCGGGGCAGTACGGTTGCCCCGAGGAGGCTGTGCGCACCCCGCAATCGCGCGCCGCCCCAGGAGGGCCCATGCAAATCAAGAAGAATCCCCGCGACGCCGCCTATCCGGAGACCGTCGCACGGTACGACCGCGAGCGCCCGGCCGCGGAGCATGACCCCTACGCCGAATCCGCGCCGGAGGCCGCCTACAGCCGCGGCATCGCGCCCCGAGCGGGCGTGGCGCCGTCTCGCCCGGATGAACCGCGCGCCGAGGCCCCGGTCCGCAGCGAGAGCGTCATCGACCGGCATTCGTCGTTCGATGGACGCTTCGAAACCGAGCAGGACCTGCGCATCGAAGGGGCCATCAGCGGCGAAGTGATCTGCCGCGGCACGCTCACGCTCGAGAAGGATGCTTCCGCCCGCGCGCGCGTCCAGGCGCGCGAAGCGCTCGTGAAAGGCCGTCTCGAGGGCGACATCGTGTGCTCCGGCCGCCTCACTATCGCCGCGACCGCCGTCGTCACCGGCACCATCCGCGCCCCCATCCTCGTCGTCGAAGAAGGCGCGTCCATCTCCGGCAACGTCGATACCACCCAGAAAGCGGCGGATATCGTTACCCGGCCTGCTGCGCGGTCGGCCGAGCCCGCGCCTGCCGATGCACCGTCTCCCGCGCCGCGCCCGGCCCGGCGGGAAGCGCCGTCATTCGCACTCGTCTCCAGCGATGCCGAACCGGTGACTGCCGAGCGTCGCTGAGCGCTCACTCAGGCTGAACGCCGCGCACGAGCGAAGGGGGTTCGTCGATTGACGAACCCCCTTCGTTGTGTCGTTCGGCCCGGCGTCAGCGTGAACAGCGCCATTCAGGCGACAGTGAAATAGACGACCCCATCCACGACCCACGTATTCGCCGTCTTGCCGATGCGCCGCGCGGCCCTGCTGATGCGCATCGCGATCGCCCGCGGCGTTTCACCGCGCGCGGGAACGAGTTTTCCCGCCTTTCCCTGCGGAACTTGCTCCACGTATTTCTCGTACTCGCGCATGCGGGCTGCAAGGCGGCCAGTTTGCCGTGCAGGCCGCGGAGCTTCCGAATCCTTGATGACGGAAAACTCGGCCATGTCCATGTTCCTCCGGCGGTGCTCCAGGAAACCCGGGTGATGTTGCTTAGCACGTACTATATCCCGCCCTCGTGAAAGCGGGAAATGACGTGCTGGAGCCGCTGCAGTCGTTCAGTTTTGCTCGCGGTCGAGCTGTTCGAGGTTTTCCCGCACCGATCCCTGGAGCTGGGTGAGCAGCCGGTCCAGCCGCAGCAGCACTTCGCGCGTATACCGGTTGAGGTTCTCGAGCTCCTGGCGGGTCGCCTCTGCCGCTTCGCTCAGGTGCGCCGCCGCAGTCGCGTCAGCCTCGGCGACGATCTGGCGCGCCCGCGCCTCCGCGTCCATGAGCAGCTGCTGCGCCCGCTCCTCGGCCGCCCGCGTGATGGCGTGCTCTTCGATGAGCCGCGCGCGCTCCTGCTCGGCGCGCTCCATCGTCCTCCGCGCGCTCAGGTGGGCATCATCGATGATCTGCGTCCGCGCCTCGAGAATCTGCTGAGCCTGCCGCAGGTCCGCCGGGATCGCCAGGCGAAGCTGGTCGATGAGGTCCAGCAGCCGCCGCCGGTCGACCACCAGGTTGCCGCCCACCGGGAGCCGCCGGGATTCGAGGACGAGCTGTTCGAGCCCGTCGATCAGCTCGAGGAACTCCAGCTGCGCCCCCTCCGGGCTCAAGGGTTACTCCTGTCCGAGCTTCCGCCGCAGCGCGGTCCGCACGTGCGGCGGCACCAGGTCTGCGACATCGTAGCCCAGGCGCGAAACCTCCCGGATCCGGCTCGCGCTGATGTAGAGGAACTCCTGGTTCGCCATCAGGAACACCGATTCGAGGTGCGGCGCCATCTTCCGGTTCATCATCGCCATGTCGAATTCGACTTCGAAATCGCTCACCGCCCGGATCCCGCGCACGATGGCCACCGCCCCTTTGCGCTTGGCGAATTCGACGGTCATCTCATCGAACCCTTCGACCTCGACCGTTGGCAGGTTCTCGACCGCCTGCTTCACCATCGCGATCCGCTCTTCCCAAGTGAACATCGTCGCCTTGTCGCGGCCCTTCACGACGGCCACGATGACGCGGTCGAAGAGGTGCGTCATCCGCACGATCAGGTCGAGATGCCCATTCGTCACCGGGTCGAACCCGCCCGGGTAGACTGCGATCCTCATTCGCCCTCCAGGTGGCTGTACAGCGCGACGGCGGTATCGCCGTAGGTGCGCCGCTCGAGGAGCTGGAGCCCTCGGGGGCGCACCGGCGGATTGTACCGGCTTCCATGCTCGAAGACGACGCGCCCGCCCGGCGCCAGCAGGGGCGCCAGCCCGGCCAGCACTTCTTCTTTCGCGGGGTCGTCGTACGGCGGGTCCATGAAGATCAGGTCGAACGGCCCTTCGAGCCGCGTGAGCGCGGCCGGGATGCGCCCGCGCAGCACCGTCGCACGCTCGCCGAGCCCGGTCCGCGCGAGGCTCTGGAGGATCGCCTCCGTGCAGGCGGCTTCGCCTTCGACGAACGTGGCGTGCGCAGCGCCGCGGCTGAGCGCCTCGATGCCGAGCGCGCCCGTGCCGGCGTACAGGTCGAGCACGCGCGCATCCTCCACCGCGCGCCCGAGGATGTTGAAGATGGCCTCGCGCACCAGCCCGGAGGTCGGCCGCAGCCGCACTCCGCGGGGCTCCACCAGCGGCACCCCGCGGGCGACTCCGCCCGCCACGCGCACCCCGCGCCCGGCCATCAGGGCCTCGCCGTTGGCGACGGTGTGGCGCCCGCCGCAGGCCGTGCCCGGACCGTCACATCGACCGAGTTCTCGAACAGCGCGACGCCGTCGCTCAGCGTGAGCGTGACCTTGTACGTGCCGGGCTCCGACGGCGTGAACCATCGCGCCGACCCGCGGCCGGTGTCCTCGATGGTCCCGCTGCTGACGGCCCAGCGCGGCTTCAGGTCGTCAGCGTTCGGCTGCTGGAGCGTTGGCAGCCCGCTCGTGACGAACGGGATGATCGCCGGCCAGATGTCGCCGAGCAGCACGTTCTCCGAGGCGTCTTCGATTGCCACGCCGCCCAGCTTGAACGTCGGAATGAGCTCGAGCTTGAACCCGATGCTGAAGACGTTCTCGAGGTAGATCGTCCGGCTGCCGCCGCCCTGCGGCTGCTTGTAGCTGAACGCGACGGTCGCCGTTTCGGGATACCAGCGCAGCCCGGTGAGCCCTTCGTCGCGGTCGATATTCGTCCCTGCCACGTCCACCTGCGTGCTGGTCGTGATGGCATCCGCCTGCGCGCGCACCGAGATGCGGGTGGCGATGTTCATCGCGTCGACCAGCGTCAGCCGGTTGATGGTCTCCCCGCCCGTCTCCGTCGCGTACGGCGAGACGGTCAGCACGAGCTTCGAAGGCGGCACCCGCTCCGCGAGGTAGCGGAGCACCTCCGGCATGACGAGCCGGTAGGTGGCCTGGTCGCGGTACGGCGCGATCTTCACGAGGTCGGCCTGTGCGGCAATCGCCTGGAAGTCGTACGCGCCCTCGTCGATGCGGTTTTGCGTCTTGATGGGCGAAGGGAGCGTGACCGTTAGCTTCTTCCCCTGGCCGTGCAGCGCCCCCGCCAGCTCGCCGATGAACAGCGTGAACGAGGTCCGCTGCGTCGCCGGGAGGTCGAGGTAGGCGATGTCGATGCCGTTCACGCCGGCCTCGTTCGCCTTCGCGACGATCTGCTGGACGTGGTTCGTGCGCGAACGGGCGTCTGCCAGCAGCGTCTCGACCACTGCGACCTGCCCTGCCACCGACGCATTCGCCGCGATGACGGGGTACACCTCGTAGGTCGCCGTCCGCGCGACCGTCCGGCTCAGCTCGCCGGCCACGCCGCCGTCGGCCGCAGGCGCGAAGTCGATGGGGTGCACGATCGTCACGTGCGGTGCGGCCTGCGGGTGGAGATTCGCGTTGTGCGGCAGGTACGCGACGACCTCGCCGGCCGGCGTGTTCCGGCGCAGCACGGCGATGACCGGCGGCGCATCTTTGAAGGTTCCGGTAACCACGGTGCCCTGCGCATCGGGCACCGCCGGCGCGACCGGCTCCCAGCGCTGCGCGCCTTCGTCGTACCGGAAGAAGCTGAGCATCCGCCCATCGGCCGCGGGTTTCAGGAGCGCCGCCTGGACCTGCAGGTCGAACCCGGGCTGGACCGCAGTCGCCTTGGGGTTCAGCTCGAAGATGCGCGAGGCGAACTCGTAGCCTTCCGGCGCTGCGATGTCCCGGTCCGACGGGCAGTAGACGTCGACACAGCTGTCGCTGCCGCAGATGCGCCCAAAGGCGAACCAGCCGAGGAGCGCGATGCCGACGAGGATCGCCCCGAGCCCGATGATGCGCCCGAGCGGCCGCTGGCCGCCCCGCCCCCCGAGCGGCTGGCTCGCTCCGCCGGCCCCCCACGGCAGGCGCCCGCCTCCCCGCATCATCGGCGAAGCCACTCCCCGGGGGCGTTCGGATGCCTATGACCGTTTCGCAAGGCGAACCTCGGCCTCGATTATCCGGCCATTCCGATTGAGGACAACTTTGACCGTCTCGCCCGGCTGATGCCCCGCCAGCGCGTTCAGGAGCGGCGTGCGGGCGTCGATGACGTCATCGCCGAACTGGACAATGACGTCCCCGGCCCGGATGCCCGCCTGTGCCGCCGCCCCGCCCTGTACGATCGTCAGTACGACGGCCCCGGAGCTGACGGCCAGCGCCGGCAGCCGCGCGGCGACCTCCTCATTCAGGTCGATGTGCTCCAGTTCGAGCGACGGCCGCGCGATGGGGCCCCGCGCCGCGATGATGCGGTTCGCGACCTCGAGCGCGCGGTTCGAAGGAATCGCGAAAGCCACGCCTTCGACCGGCTGACCGGTCCCCGATTGCCGCAGGATGGTCGTCGGGATGCCGACCAGCTGGCCGGCGAGGTTGACCAGCGCCCCACCGCTGTTCCCGCTGTTCACCGCCGCATCGGTCTGGATGATGTCGTCGTGCCGGACGCCGTCGAGCAGCCGCGACCGGTTCAGCCCGCTGACCACGCCGACCGTCACCGACCCGTACAGCTCGCCGAGAGGGTTGCCGATGGCGATGACGGTCTCGCCCGGCTGCAGGGCGTCCGAATCGGCTGCCTCCATCACCGTGAGCCCGACCGGCGCCACCTGCAGCACGGCGATGTCGTTGAACGGATAGTCGTGGCCGATGAGCACGGCCGGCCGCTCGGAGCCGTCAGCGAACACGACCTTCAGCTGGTCCGTGCCCATCACCACGTGCGCATTCGTCAGGATGTACCCCTCCGCGCTGATGACGACGCCGCTGCCGACGTCGAACGTCCGCCGCGTCGCGCTCTCGACCCGGACCACGGCCGGGCGCGCCTTCTGGACGGCATCCGTTACCGCCGAGGTGATGTCGACCTCGACCACGGCCCCCGCGGACCCGCCCGGCTGGCCCGCGCCGTCGCCCTCGTCCCCGAACTGGAGCACGAGCAGCCCGCCGGCGATGCCGCCGCCGAGCGCCGCCGCGACGACCGCGAGTGCGAGCGCGAGCCAGCCGGGGCCGCTGCGGCTCGAGGGCGGCGCCGGTGCAGCGGGCGGGGCGGCCGCGGGCTCGGCAGGAGGCGTCTCACCGCGCGCCGCGAGCCCCTCATCGCCCGGCGGCGGCCGCCAGACGCGCCCGCCCGGTCCCGGCTCCCCGGATTCACTCGTCATGCGTCTCCCCGTCGCGGCGATTGCCGCGCCTTCTCCGCCGTCGGTATACTTTCGGCGGAACTGAGGCAACGCGCGGCCTCAGTTCATTTGTTGTCGCGCGGCAACCGTAGGGTACGACATGATGGAAAAGCCCGTTCCGCTCACCCGTGAAGGAAAAGCAAAGCTCGAGCAGGAGCTCGAGCAGCTGCGGATTCGGCGGCGCGAAGTGGCGGAAATGATCCACAACGCCCAGGAGCAGGGCACCAGCCAGGCCGACGCCGAGTACGACGACGCCAAGCTCGAGCAGGGCCGTGTCGAAGGCCGCATCCTCGAGATCGAGGACATCCTCCGCCGCGCCAAGATCATCGACGAAGAAGCCGCCCACAGCGCCGGCCGCGTGATGGTCGGCTCCACCGTCGAAGTCGACCAGGACGGCACGGTCCGCACCTACCGCATCGTCGGCGGCCCCGAGGCCGACCCCCTCAACGGCAAAATCTCGAACGATTCGCCGGTCGGCACGGCCCTCCTGGGCAAAGCCGTCGGCGACGTCGTTTCCGTCAACGTGCCGAAGGGCGTCATCAAGCTCAAAGTCCTCAAGATCGACTGAGCCGCACCCCGCGCGCACAATCGAAAGCGCAGCTTGTGACGGGCCGCCCCCAGCGGCCCGTTTCCGTGGAGGAGCCGCTCGTGGATGAACTCGTCGCGCAGCGCATCGCGAAGCTCGAAGAGCTGCGCCGGCTCGGCATCGACCCCTACCCGCCCCGCTGGGAGCGCACCCACACCTCCCGCGAGGTCATCGCCATCGTCGAAGCGCTCCCGCCCGAAGCGAGCGAAGCCGAAGGGGTAGAAGTCCGCGTCGCTGGCCGCGTCATGGCCCGCCGCGACATGGGGAAAGCCACGTTCATCGACATCCTCGACGGCGCCGGCCGGCTGCAGGTGCTCCTCCGCGCCAACGCCACCGAAGGCTACGACCTGCTCCGGCTGGTCGACCTCGGCGACTTCGTCGGCTTCACCGGTGTACCCATCCGCACCCGCACCGGCCAGCCGACCGTCGCCGCCAGCTCCTGGACGATGCTCGCCAAGGCGCTCCACGCGCCGCCCGAGAAGTACCACGGTCTCGCCGACCCCGACCTTCGCCAGCGCCGCCGCTACCTCGACCTCATGGCAAACGAGGAGACCCGGCGCGTCTTCGAAATCCGCAGCAAGACCGTCGCGGCGATCCGCCGCTTCCTCGACGACCGCGGTTTCATGGAGGTCGAAACCCCGATTCTGCAGGTGACCGAAGGCGGCGCCGCAGCCCGCCCGTTCGTGACGCACTTCAACGCGCTCGATGAGCCCCGCGTCCTGCGCATCAGCCTCGAGCTCTTCCTGAAGCGCCTGCTCGTCGGCGGCTTCGAACGGGTCTACGAGATCGGCCGCAACTTCCGCAACGAAGGGATGAGCTTCAAGCACAACCCCGAGTTCACGATGCTGGAGTCGTACCAGGCCTACGCCGACTACAACGACGTTGCCGCGATGACCGAGGAGATGATCAGCACCGTGGCGCGGCAGGTCCTCGGCACGACGACCATCACCTTCCGCGGCCAGGAAATCGACCTCGCGCCGCCGTGGCGCCGCATGACGTTCTTCGAGGCGCTGAAAGCGCACGGCGGCCCCGACCTCGATGTCTTCACCGACGCCGACAGCCTCCGCGCCGAGCTGCGCCGCCGCGGCCTCCCGGTGACCGACCAGATGGGCTATGGCAAGCTCGCCGACGAAGCCATGTCCCACTACGTCGAACCGAACCTCATCCAGCCGACCTTCCTCCTCGACTACCCGGTCGAGCTGTCGCCGCTCGCGAAGCGGAAGCCCGGGAATCCCCGGCTCGTCGAACGGTTCGAATGCTTCATCGCCGGCTTCGAATGCGGCAACGCCTACACCGAGCTCAACGACCCGCTCGACCAGCGCCAGCGCTTCGAGCAGCAGCTCGCCCTCAAGGCGGCCGGCGACGACGAAGTGGAGCTCGTCGACGAAGACTTCCTCTTCGCGCTCGAGCACGGGATGCCGCCCACCGGCGGCTTCGGGATGGGCATCGACCGCCTCGTCATGCTGCTGACCGGCCAGTCCTCCATCCGCGAGGTCATCCTCTTCCCGCCGGTCCGCTCCATCGAGGACTGAATGGCCGGCCCGGTCGAGCGCCACCACACGGCCACCGCCTACATCGTCGCGGGCGAGCGCACGCTCCTGCTCTGGCACCGCGGCCTGCGGATGTGGCTGCCGCCCGGCGGACACCTCGAACCGAACGAAGACCCGGTGCAGGGCGCCCTCCGCGAAGCCCGCGAAGAAGCGGGGCTGGATGTCGAGGTCATCCCGCCGCCCGGCCTGCTCCGGGTCGAACGCCCGCTCGTCCTCCCGCCCCCGGCGGTCATCCTCATCGAAGACATCGTCCGGCCCGACCAGCCCTTCCACCAGCACATCGACCACGTCTACTTCACCCGTGCCCTCGTCGAGGTCGATTTCACCGCCCCGATCCCCCACGGCCCTCACCGCTGGGTCGCCTACGACGAGATCGCCGCTTCGGTTGCGCTCCCGGCACCCGATGGTACGCTCGTGCACGTTGCCGAGGACGTCCGCCTCCTCGGCCTCCGCGCCATCGAGGCAGCCGCGGCCCGGGGGAGCTCGACCGGATGCTGAGTATCCAGTTCATTCGCGAAAACGCCGAGCGCGTTCGCCGCGACATGCTCCTGCGCAACGCCGACGTCAATATCGACCGCATCCTCCAGCTCGACGACCAGCGCCGCCAGCTCCTCCAGCAGGTCGAATCCCTGCGGGCGAAGCGCAACGCGGCGAGCAAAGCCATCGGCGCAGCGAAGGACCCGGCCGAGCGCGAAGTCCGCATCGCCGAGATGCGGCTCGTCGGCGATGAAATCCAGCGCCTCGAAACGAAGCTCCGCGCCATCGAAGACGAGCTCCAGCAGCGGCTCTACGAAGTCCCGAACATCGTCGACGAGGCCGTCCCGCGCGGCCCGGACGAGACCTCGAACGTCGTCGTCGAGAGCATCGGCGAGCCCCGCGCCTTCGATTTCGTTCCCCGTCCTCACTGGGAGCTCGGGACGATCGTCGACGGCCTCGATATCGAACGCGGCGCGCGGATGGCCGGCTCGCGCTTCTACGTGTTGAAGGGGCCGCTCGCCCGGCTCCAGCGCGCCCTCATCCAGTTCATGCTCGATGAGCACACCGCGGCCGGCTTCACCGAGGCCTACGTGCCCTACATGCTCTCCGAAGCGTCGCTGCTCGCCTCCGGCCAGCTGCCCAAGTTCCGCGACAACCTCTACCGCGACGCCGAGGAAGACTTCTACTTCATCCCGACGGCCGAGGTGGCGCTGGTCAACTACCACCGCGACGAGATCATCCCGCCGGGGCAGCTCCCGCAGCGGTTCGTCGCGCACACGCCCTGCTTCCGCCGCGAGAAGATGAGCGCCGGACGCGACGTGCGCGGCATCAAGCGCGGCCACCAGTTCGAGAAGGTCGAGATGTTCGTCTACTGCGAGCCGGAGCAGAGCGCCGCCGAGCTGGACCTGCTCGTCAGCCGCGCGAAGCACATCGCGGCCGCGCTCGAGCTCCCCCACCGCGTGGTCGCGCTCTGCAGCGGCGACCTCGGCTTCAACGCCTCGCGCACGTTCGACCTCGAGGTGTGGGCGCCTGGCCAGGGCGAATGGCTCGAGGTCAGCTCCGCCTCCAACTGCCTCGATTTCCAGGCGCGCCGCGCCAACATCCGCTACCGCCCGGCGCCGGAAGCCGCGCCGCGGCACCCCCACATGCTCAACGCCTCTGGCCTCGCCCTGCCGCGCACCGTCATCGCCGTGATGGAGAACTACCAGCAGCCGGACGGCAGCATCGCCGTGCCCCACGTGCTCCAGCCCTACCTGCGCACCGACCTGATCCCCGCGGTCCATCCCGCCCCGGCCGGTTGACCCGGCCTTTACCCAACTGCACGTTTCACACGCAGATTACACAGCGCTGCCACGAAACCATCCCCCGGAACATTCCCGGCCGGCATACTCGTTGGAGTCAACGAAACCAGCGACCGGATGGAGGGAGCAGCATGCATCCGTTGAAACGACTCGCCGGCGCGGCAGTTGTGGCCGCGCTCCTCGCAGGCAGCACGTTCGCGGCCGATACCGCGTTCGCCCAGTCCCCGCCCGAGCCGCCGTCCCGGTTCGCTGGCAGCGTCACCATCGACGGGCAGCCGGCGCCCGCCGGCACGCCCATCGAAGCGCGCGTTGGCAACGCCAGCTGCGGTGTCGCCACCGTGTTCCTGCAGGGCGGCCAAGCCCGCTACGTCATCGACGTCGCCGGCGCCGCCACGCAGGCAGGCTGCGGCACCCCGGGCGCCCAGGTCACTTTCGTGGTCGGCGGCCGGGCCGCGCCGCAAACCGGCTCGTGGCGGAACTACGAGCTCGTCCAGCTCGACCTCGCGCTGACGAGCGCCACCCCGACCCCCGCCGCGACCCAGCCGCCGGCCGCGACGCCGACCCCGCGCCCGCCCGTCGCCGGCACGTCCCGGGCCCATGCGGACGCGCCGAGCGCCTGGTGGATCGTGGCGATGGCCGGCCTCGCCTCGCTCGGTTTCGCCGGCATGGGCTGGGCCGCCTCGCGCCGCCAGTAATCTCCCGGTCTCGCGCCTTCGCGAAGGCTCCGCTGCCCCGGGGCGTACGCTCGCCCGGGGCAGTATCGTAGTCGGGCATGAGCGAACTCGCCGGGGGCACGTGGCGCGGCTGGCGCTGGGCGGCTGCGACCGATATCGGCAGACGCCGGGCTGAAAACCAGGATGCCTGGATCGTGCGGGAGACCTCCGCCGGCCTGCTGCTCGCTGTCGCGGATGGCATGGGCGGCCACCCCAACGGCGCCTGGGCCGCACGCTACGCCGTCGACGACCTCGCCCGCTGGCTCATCGACCGCCCGGGAGAGGCAAGCGACCTCGCGGCTGGCGTGGCGGCGTTGAATCGCCGGCTCCGGGAGGCCGCCGCCCGCCTCGGCACCCCCGGGGCCGGGACCACGCTGACCGCCGGGCTCCTCGAATCTGCGGCCCTCCGATGGGTTCACGTCGGCGATTCCCGCCTCTACGTCCTCCATGCAGACGGCTTCCGGCAAGTCACCCGCGACCACAACCTCGCCGCCGAGCCGGGCGGCCACCCCGGCCTGGCGAACGTCCTCACCCGCTGCCTCGGCATGGCCGGCGAGCTCGAACCGGACGCCGGCGACCTGCCCGTCCCGGAGGCCGTGTTGCTCGCGACCGACGGGCTCTACCACCTCGTCCCGGCCGACGCGCTGGCCGAGGCCCTGCGCTCGCCGGACCTCGAGCGCGCCGCGTCCCTCCTCATCGGCCTCGCGAACGATGCTGGCGGCCCCGACAACATCACCGTCGTCCTCGCCCGCCGCGCTATCGGCTAGCGGCCCGAGGCGGTACGCTTCCTCCGCAATCCCTACCGGAGCACCCCATGAAACTTCATGAGTACCAGGCGCGCGACCTTCTCGCGAAGAACGGCGTGCCGGTCACCGCGGGCCGCGTCGCCGCGACCCCGGCCGAGGCGCGCAAGATTGCCGAGGAACTCGGCGGCAAGGTCGTGGTGAAGGCGCAGATTCATGCCGGCGGCCGCGGCAAGGGCCGCCTCGTCGCGCAGTCCGAAACCGCCGACATGTACCAGAAGCTCATCAGCGACCCGGAGAACTACTCCGGCAAGGTTCGCGGCGACCGCGTCGGCGGCGTCCGCCTCGCTGATACCGCCGAAGAGGCCGAGCAGGCCGCCGCCGCCATTCTCGGCAAGCACCTCGTCTCCATCCAGACCGGCCCCGAAGGCAAGCTCGTCAAGAACGTCCTCGTGGCCGAACAGACCGACATCGCGAAGGAGTACTACCTCGCCGCCATCATCGACGGCATGCAGGGATGTCCCCTCATCATGGCGTCCGCCGAGGGGGGCCAGGAGATCGAAGTCGTCGCCCACAACAACCCGGAGGCGATCGTCCGCATGCCCGTCCCCGCGGCCGCCGGCTACTCGCCCTACATCGGCCGTACGCTGGCTGCCCGGCTCGGCTTCAGCGGCGACCAGGCCGACCAGTTCGGCAAGGTCGTCGAAGGCCTCCACCGAACCCTCATGGCGACCGACGCCAGTCTCGTCGAAATCAACCCGCTCGCGCTCACTGCCGACGGCCGTGTCGTGGCCGTCGATGCCAAGCTGAACATCGACGACAACGCGCTCTTTCGCCAGAAGGAGCTCGCCGCCCTGCGCGACCTCGATGAGGAGGACCCGCTCGAGGTGAAGGCGCAGCAGCTCGGTGTCGCGAACTTCATCAAGCTCGACGGCAACATCGGCTGCATCGTCAATGGCGCGGGCCTCGCCATGGCGACCATGGATACCATCAAGCTCGCCGGCGGCGAACCCGCGAACTTCCTCGATATCGGCACCGTCAACGACCCGCAGCGCGTCGTCAACGCCATGAAGGTCATCCTCGAAGACCCCGCTGTGAAGGCGATCCTCGTCAACATCTTCGGCGGAATGGCCCGGGTCGACATCATCGCCCAGGGCGTCATCGAGGCGCACCGCCAGATGAAGATCGACGTGCCGGTGGTCATGCGGCTGGTCGGCACCAACCTCGCCGAGGGCGAGCAGCTCATCAAGGAATCCGGCCTCCCGCTCATCCGCGCCAACGGCCTGTTCGAAGCGGCGAAAAAGGCCGTCGAGGCCGCCGGCGCCGCCTGACGCGCCCGGTTCGACCGAAACAGAAGCGCCCCCGGGAACTTCCGGGGGCGCGTTCGTTTACCTGGTGTCGTTCGGACCGGCGGGGGAGCTAGTTCGCGGCCACCTTGCCGTTGGGGCTGCCCTCGCCCTTCGGCGGCCGGTCCAGGATTTCGTCGATGAGCCCGTACTCCTTCGCCGCCGGCGGGTCGAGCCAGAAGTCGCGGTCCGTGTCGTGCTCGATCTTCTCCATCGGCTGGCCCGTCCGCTCCTGGATGATCGTGCGGAGCACCCGCTGGAGCCGGAGCGTCTCCCGCGCCTGGATTTCGATGTCCCGCGCCTGGCCCTGCGCGCCGCCGAGCACCTGGTGCAGGTGGATCGTGCTGTGGGGGAGCGCGTACCGCTTCCCCTTCGCGCCCGAGCAGAGGATGACCGTCCCCATGCTCGCGGCCAGCCCCATGCACAGCGTCGAGACGTTCGGCCGGATCAGGTTCATCGTGTCGTAAATCGCCAGCCCCGCCGTCACGCTCCCGCCCGGGCAGTTGATGTACATCATGATGTCCTTCTCGTCGTCCTCTCGCGCCAGGTAGAGGAGCTGCGCGACGACGAGGTTCGCCACCATCGCGTCGATCGGCGTGCCGAGGAAGACGATCCGCTCCTTCAGGAGGAGCGAGTAGATGTCATAGGCCCGTTCGCGCCGGCCGTCGCTCTCGATGACGAACGGCATGATGTCCTTTGGCCGGACGAGGTCTGCATCCGGCCGCTTCCCGGCGACGAGTTCCTGGATCAGGTCATAGCTGCTGCTCATCGCGGCCCTCCGGTCATGCTGCCTCCAGTGTGCGGCCCGCGCTCCGGTTTCGCAAAGTGGGGCGGCGGCGTCCCGGCTCGGCTTCACCGGACTCGAACGCTCCCGCACACTGGAACTATGCCCGAGCGCCGCGCCGACATCCGCAACGTCGCCATCATCGCCCACGTCGACCACGGGAAGACGACCCTCGTCGACGCGCTGCTCAAACAATCCCGCGTCTTCCGGGAGAACGAGCAGGTCGGCGAGCTGATCCTCGATTCGAACCCGCTCGAGCGCGAGAAGGGCATCACGATCATGGCGAAGAACGCCGCCATCGAGCACGCCGGCGTCCGCATCAACATCATCGACACGCCGGGCCACGCTGACTTCGGCGGCGAAGTGGAGCGCGTCCTCAACATGGCCGACGGCTGCCTGCTCGTGGTCGATGCTGCCGAAGGGCCGATGCCCCAGACCCGCTTCGTCCTGCGCAAGGCCCTCGAGCTCGGCCTCCACCCCGTCGTCGTCATCAACAAGATCGACCGTCCGAACGCCCGCCCGGCCGAGGTGCTCGACCTCACCTCCGACCTCTTCCTCGAACTCGCGACCCACGACTACCAGCTCGAATTCCCGGTCATCTACGCCAGCGCGCGCGACGGCTACGCAGGCACCTCGCCTGATGTCCGCTCCGGCGACATGGGGCCGCTCTTCCGTGCCATCCTCGACCACATCCCGCCGCCGGAATGCGACGCCTCCGCCCCCTTCCGGATGCTGGTGACCACGCTGCTCTACGACAGCTACCGCGGCCGCATCGCCGTCGGACGGATTCGGGACGGCGCCGTCCGGCCGGGCATGGCGATCCAGCGCTTCGCCCACGACGGCGCGGTCTCGAACTTCCGCGTTGGGCAAGTCTTCGGCTTCCGCGGCCTCGACCGCGTCGAGCTCGAGTCCGCGGAGGCCGGCGACATCGTCGCCGTCACCGGCGTGCCGGACGTCCTCATCGGCGAGACGCTCGCCGCGCCCGAGGTCACCAGGCCCTTGCCCGCCATCGCGCTCGAGCCGCCGGCCGTGAAGATGACGTTCCGCGTCAACGATTCGCCGTTCGCCGGCCGCGAAGGCCAGTTCGTCACCAGCCGTCAGCTTCGCGAGCGCCTCTTCCGCGAAGTCGAGACGAACATCGCGCTCCGCGTCGAAGAAGGCGATTCTCCCGACCAGTTCATCGTCAGCGGCCGCGGCGAGCTCCACCTCGCCATCCTCGTCGAGACGATGCGCCGCGAAGGGTACGAGTTCGCCGTCACGCGGCCAGAAGTCATCCTCCGCGATGGGCCCGCCGGCCGCGAAGAGCCGTTCGAGCGCCTCTACATCGAAGCGCCGGAGTCCGCCACCGGCTTCCTCATCGAGGCACTCTCCGGCCGCAAAGCGCAGATGGTCGGGATGCACTCCGGCGAGGACGGCCGCGTCCGGTTCGAATTCGACATCCCGACCCGGGGCCTCATCGGCTTCCGCGATACGTTCGTCACCGGCACCGCCGGCGAAGGCATCATGAACACCGAGTACCTCGGCTACCGGCCGTGGGCCGGCGACATCAGCCGGCACCGTTCCGGTGCGCTCGTCGCCAGCGAAACCGGCACCGCCCTTGCCTACGGCATCGCCGCCGCCCAGGAGCGCGGCATCCTCTTCATCAGCCCCGGCGACGAGGTCTACGTCGGCATGGTCGTCGGCCTCCACAGCCGCGATAACGACCTCGATGTGAACGTCTGCCGCGCGAAGCACCTCACGAACATCCGCAGCTCGACGTCCGACATCGCCGTCAAGCTGGTCCCGCCGCAGCCGCCCAGCCTCGAACAGGCGCTCACCCTCATCGCCCCGGACGAGATGGTCGAGGTGACGCCGAAGGCCATCCGCATCCGCAAAGCCGAGCTCAACCCGGCGCTCCGGGCGAAGGAAGCCCGCAAGGCGAAGTACGCCGCCCTCGAGGCAGGCCGCAGCGGCTGACCGGGCTGGCGGCCGCGCCCGCTGCGCCGTACAGTCCCCGCCATGCACCTCGACGAGATCGATACCCCGGCCCTCCTGCTCGACCTCGATGCTGTCGAAGACAACATCGCCAGCATGCAGCGCCTGCTCGAGGGCAGCCCGGTCCGCCTTCGGCCGCATTTCAAGACGCCGAAGTGCCCCCAGGTTGCCCGCATGCAGTTGGCGGCCGGCGCCATCGGCATCACCGTCGCCAAGCTCGGTGAGGCCGAGGTGCTCGCCGACGCTGGGCTCGGTCCGATCCTCATGGCCAACCAGGTCGTCGGCGCACCAAAGCTCGCGCGTCTCACCGCGCTCCTGCGCCGCGGCGTCGATATCACCATCGCTGTCGAATCGGAGTTCAACGTCCGCGAGCTCGCCCGCGCCGCCCGCGAAGCCGGCGTCCGCGCTGCCGCTGTGATCGAAGTCGACGCCGGCATGCACCGCTGCGGCACCGCCGACCCGGCGGAGACCGTCCGCCTCGCCCGCCTCCTCCTCGAGGAGGGCATCGACTACCGGGGCATCATGGGCTACGAGGGCCACATGTACGGCCAGCCCGAAGCCGGGCCGCGGGAGGCGCTCATCCGCCAGGCGCTGGACACCGTTTGGGGGCACGTGGAGGCGCTCGCCGAAGCCGGGCTGGCGCCCGCCATCGTCTCGACCTCCGGCACCGCCAGCGTCCCCATCGCCGCTGCCATGCCGTTCGTCACCGAACTCCAGGCCGGCACCTACGTCTTCAACGACCTCCACAACGAGCCGTTCATCCCCGGTCAGTTCCGTTTCGCGCTGACGCTGCTGACCACCATCACGTCGGTCAAAGAACGCTACGCCGTGGCCGATTGCGGCATGAAGTCACTGACCAACGAGTTCGGTCCGCCCGTCTCGCCCGACGGCAGGCTCCGCGCCGCCCGGCTGAGCGAAGAGCACGCCATCATCGTCGGCGACGGTGTCGCTGCGCTCGCGCCGGGCGACCGCATCGAGCTCATCCCGAGCCACGGCGACACCACGCTGAACCTGCACGACGTGTACTACGTCCGGCGCGGTGGCGAAATCGTCGATACCTGGCCCATCCTCGCGGCGCGCCGCTTCCGCTGAGCGGGGTACAATCCCGGCACACGAAGGTTCCCGGCGTTCGTCCGGGATTCGCCGAGGGGGAGAACGATGCGGAAGTGCCCGTGGTGCGGCCGCGAAAACCTGAACGTCTACGCCTACTGCCAGGGCTGCGGCAGGGGCTTCGCCGGCCCCGCCGAAGAACGGAACGAGAAGAAGTGCCGCTTCCCCTGGCCGTTCGGGTCGAAGAAGGCTGCCTGATATCTTGCGAAGCGCCACCGCGGCGCCTACGCTTCGCGGCCTGCAGGAGGTTGCTGCCATGCCGGCCGCCACGTCATCGCTCATCGATGCGGCGCGGGAGATAGCGCCGCTCGCCCGCCGCTACGCCGACGAATCCGAGCGGGACCGGAGGCTCGCTCCCCCGGTCGTCGCCGCCCTGCGCGACGCCGGCCTGTTCCGGATGCTCGTGCCGCGCGAACTCAGCGGCGCCGAGGCCACCGTCGCCGATCTCGTCGGGGCGATCGAAACCGTCGCCGCTGGCGACGGCGCAGCCGGCTGGTGCCTGATGATCGCCGCCACCACCGGCATTACCGCGGCCCTCCTCCCGCCGGAGGGCGCGCGGGAGATCCACGGCGACCCCGGCTCGATCACCGGCGGCATGCTCATGCCGCGGGGGACTGCCCGGCGGGTCGAAGGCGGCTACCGGGTAACGGGCCGCTGGGCCTACGGCAGCGGTTCGCCCCACTGCACCTGGCTCCTCGGCGGCGTCACCGTCGTCGACGAAAGCGGAGCGCCGGAGCCCCTTCCCGGCGGCCACCCGCACCTCCGCATGGCGTTCTTCCGCGCCGGCGACTACGTCATCCACGATACCTGGCACGTCTCGGGTCTCCGCGGCACCGGCAGCCACGATTACGAAGTCGCGGACCTGTTCGTGCCGGAGCGCCACACCGCCGGCATCGGCGGCGTCCAGCCCTGGCCCGAAGGCCCGCTCTACCGCTTCCCGATGTACGGGCTGCTGGCGCTCGGCGTCGCGGCGGTAGGCCTCGGCATCGCGCGTGCGGCGATCGACGAACTCGTCAGCCTTGCCGGGGCAAAAACCCCGACTGGCAGCCGCCGCGTCCTCGCCGAGCGCGCGGCGGCGCAGGCCGGCATCGCCGAGGCCGAAGCCCTGCTCCGGAGCAGCCGGGCGCTCCTTGCTGACGCGATCGGCAGCGCCTGGGCCGCAGCAGAGCGCGGCGAGGCGCTCTCGCTCGATGACCGGGCCGGGCTCCGGCTCGCCGCCACCCACGCAGCGCGGAGCTGCACCCGCGCGGTCGATATCTGCTACGACCTCGGCGGCGGCACGAGCATCTACGAAGCGAGCCCCCTCCAGCGCCACTTCCGCGACATCCACACCCTCACACAGCACGTCATGGTCGGCCAGCCGACCTACGAGGTCGTCGGCCGCATCATGCTCGGCCTGCCGACCGATACGTTCATGCTCTGAGCAGGGAGGCCCCGTGGACCTGATCGACGGCATCATGACGCTCCGCGCCATCCGGCGGTTCACGGACGAGCCGATCACGGACGAGGAGGTGCTGACCTGCCTCCGGGCCGCGCGCCAGGCGCCGAGCGGCGGCAACATCCAGCCCTGGCAGTTCCTCGTCGTCCGCGATGAAGCGCTCCGCCGCAGCCTCGGCGACATCTACCGCCGCGCCTACGACCGGTACGAACCGGCCATGCTCGCCGCCACGCCGCCCTTCCGCGACGACGCCGAGGCAGAGCGCCACCGCCGAACCGTCGCCTCGGCCCGCTACCTCGCCGAGCACCTCCACGAAGCGCCCGTCATCGTCCTCTTCCTCATGCCCAACATCAGCATGACCCTCCACGATGCCGAAGGCCCGCTCGATGTCGGTACGCCGTGGGCCTCCGTCTACCCGGCGGTCCAGAACTTCATGCTCGCTGCCCGCGCGCTCGGCATCGGCACGACGCTGACGACCGTCATCCGCATCTACCAGGATGAGGTTCGCGCCCTGCTCGCCATCCCCGACCGGTACGAGCTGGCGGCACTCGTCCCGATGGGCCGCCCGCGCGGCCGGTTCGGCGTCGCCCCGCGGAAGCCGCTCGCCGCGGTGACCCACTGGGACCGCTTCGGTAGCCGCCGCGCCGACATCGAGTGAGCGCGGCGCCGCCGCTTGACCTGCTGCGCTAAAATTTTGGAACGCCGTCCGGGACCGGCGGCAGGGAGGCAGCATGGAACGCAAGAACACCGAATTCGAATTCCGCGGCATCAACCACCTCGCGCTCGTCTGCCGCGATATGGAGCGCACGGTCGACTTCTACTCGAACGTCCTCGGCATGCCCCTCATCAAGACCATCGAGCTGCCCAACAACATGGGCCAGCACTTCTTCTTCGACATCGGCAATGGCGACTCGCTCGCCTTCTTCTGGTTCCCGAACGCGCCGGAGGCCGCGCCCGGCATCGCCGCCCCGGCCGGTATGCCCGGCGAAGGCGAGCTCGCCACCGCCCACGGCTCGATGAACCACGTCGCCTTCGATGTCCCGCCGGAGAAGTTCGACGAGTACTACGAAAAGATCAAAGCCAAGGGCATCGCCGTCACACCGATCCTGAACCACGACGACAGCCCCCGGCAGGTCTCGCGCGAAGTGCATGAAGGGACCTTTATCCGCTCCTTCTACTTCCAGGACCCCGACGGCATCCTGCTCGAGTTCGCCTGCTGGCTCCGCGCGATGGGCCCCGACGACGTGAAGCACAAGCCGGCGCGTGCGGTCGACCGCGACCGCTACCTCGGCCTCGTCGGCACCGGCGGCAGCTGACCGCCCGGCTCCGGACTTCAGAACCCGTTTGGACAGAACGGTTCGTACTCGGTCCGGAACATCGCATCGGCGAGGCGCAGCGCGCGATCGTCGGCTGCTTCGAGCCGGCCCGCCCGCGCGTGGAACGTCGCGCTCCGATGACCGGCCAGGAGCGAGGCGAGCACCGCCGGCGGCATCGTGAGGTCTGGTTTGCCGTCGAACCGCCGCGCCTCGGCATGGCTGCCGGAGGATTCGAGCTGCCACGTGCCTTCGTTCCATGGACACTCCGGGTCGGCGACGATGCCAATCGCCAGCCGGCCCTCGGCACCGTACGGCCGCGCCGCCAGCGCGCTGGCCGCATCGACCACCCGCATCCAGATCGCGTCCTGCGTTTGCCGGTTCAGCACGCGCGGCTCGAGGAGGAGCTCCGGGGCCGGGTCGTCCGGCGGCACGCCCTTCCACTCGATCCGCCGCGCGAGGTCGTGCGCCCGCAGGAACTCCCACAGCGCCGCCCAGGCCCCCGGCGTGAGGGCCACGAACTCGGCCACCCGGAGCTCCTGCTCACCTTCGTCCGGCCGGTGCTCCACCCCCTGCGCCGAGTAGACCGCATACCCCTGCGGCTGCCCGTCGGTGTCGCGGTAGACCGCGACGTGCACCGGGAGGCCCTTCTTCGGCGGCCGGAAGGTCGACACGCGCCACAGCTCCGCCGACCGGTGGATGACGAGGTTCCGGGGCGTCGCCCACGCGATGAACAGGGGCTTGATGACGGGGTACGCCGCTTCGGGGGTGAGGAGCTCGATATGCCCGCCGTCGTCCCGGGCCGGTGCAGCGAGGGCCGCCAGCCGCGGGTCGAACCGGTACGTCACGCCGGTCGAGGCGAGGCCGTACCCGAAGCGCTGGTAAATCGCTGCCATGCTCGCCCACAGGATCGCGAGCGGCTGGCGCCGCTCGTACATCGTCTCGAGCGCCTGCCGCATCGTGCGCCGCAAGAGGCCGCGCCGCCGGTAGTTCGGCAGGGTGCCGACCGCCGTGACGCCCCCCACCGGCACCGGCGAGCCGTTGAGCCGCACCGTGAACGGCCACACCCCGAGCGTGGACGCCATCTTCCCGTCGACGAACGCGCACACCGTCCACTCCGGCTGCGTCGCCGAAAGCTCGTCGTCCATGCCCTCTTCGGATGCGAAGACGTACGAGACGATGCGGGCGTACTCCCGCAGTTCATCGCGGTCGGCGCAGGGGCGGATGTCGATGCTCATGCGCGCGGAGTATACGCCGGCGCTCACGGCTGAAGCGGCACCAGCGTCGCCGGCTCGCTCATCAGCACCTGGTACGCGCTGCACGCCTCGACGTGCGGAAGCTCGAGCGCCCATGCCGGGGCCCGGCCGTCGCCGTACCGCAGCCACCGCTGCCGCGCTGCGTCCCACTTCGCGACCTGCAGGAGCCGGTCGCCCAGCGAGGCGAACGCATCGCGCGGGTCGGCGCTGCCGCCGATGTAGACGACGTCGTTCCACCCCGCCTGCAGCGGCGCCGGCACCGGGAACGAGACGCTGAAGCCGCCCTCCAGCGTGACGGGCGTCGTCGCGAGGAACCAGTACTCCCGTCCCGGCTCCAGCGCGGCGAGCGTCCGCCCGGCGGGCGTCGCAGCAAGCCAGCGCCGGTAACCGCTCGTGCCGTCGATCGCTTCGTAGATCGCCGTCACTGCCGGGTTCGCAGACGACGGGAAGGCGTCGCCCAGCAGCAGCGGCTGGCTGCCGAAGTACGCCACGTGGTTCCACCCCGGCAGGAGGTGGACGTTGCCGCAGACCACGGCCCCGGCCCCGACGCGGGCTGATGCGCCGAACGCGCTCGTATTGCCATCGGCGTCCGTCGCCGTCGCGATGATCCACTGGCCCGGGCTGACGGGCAGCGACGCCGAGAACTGGCCCGACGCGCTTGCGGCCACCGGCGGCCCGAGCGGCACCGTCCCGTAGTCGCCGCTGCCCCCGGGTGTGTGCGCAGCGAGGTAGATTTCGACGACGCAGCCGGGACAGGCTGTCCCCTGGATACCGGCAGGCGTTGCGCGCGAGATCGATGGGTGCCCGACCCCGCCGTTCGCCCCGGCCGCGACCGCGATAGCCGGCCCGGGCAGCTCGGCGAACGTATTGGCCCGGAACGTGTTCCGGGACGACGCGGGAAGGTCGTTCGCCGCAGCGACGGAGATGCCCGTCCCGCAGCGGCGGAAGCTGTTCGACGACACGAGGGTGCCACTGCTCCCCGGCTCGAGCGCCAGGCATGCCTCTGCGATGTCGTCGAACTCATTTCCTTCGATGCGGGTGCCGGTGACGCCGCCTGCGCTTCCCGCGACGTTGACGCCGTGCTCGAGCCGCGTGAACCGGTTCGCCGCCGCGCCGCTGCCGCCGATGACGGACCCGCTGGCCGTCACCGCGACCCCCGTGCCGGCGCGCTCCCCTTCCGCTGGCCCGGAAATCTCGTTCCCAGAGACCGAGACCGCCGCCCCGCTGACCCGGACCGCGACGCCGCAGCCGCGGAACGTGTTGCCAGCTGCGCCGCCGACGCCCGCGCCATCCCCTTCCGCCACGACGCACGCGCCAGTGAACCCCTCGAACGTCAGGCCCCGTACCGACGTGCCGGCGCCGGCCAGCCGCAGCCCGTCCTGCGGCGTCGAGAGGCTGGCCGAGCCGCCCCGGAGCACGACGCCGGCGCCGGCTCCGTCGACCGCGGCCCCCGGCCGGGTGAGCGCCGGCAACGGCGCGCTCCCCACCGCGATGACCGTCTCCGAACCCGCCGGGAAGACCCCTGCATCGAAGCGGATGGTGGTCGCCGCGCTCCCGGAGTTCACGACCGCTATCGCCGTTTTGAGGGTGCAGTTCGACGGGTGCGGACACGTGCCGGGCCCATCCGTCGTGGATGTGACATAAAGAACGCCCGGGTCATCCGCCGCCGCCGGGATGCTTCCCCGGGCGACCGGGAGCAGGACCACGAGGAGCGCCAGCCCCGCTGCGAGTCGTCGCATCAGGGCAACGCTACCGGGCCGCGGCCCGCGCCGGCAAGACAGCTCACAGCGGTTCGAAGACTCGCCGGCCGTCCCGCCGCGTCAACCGTCCGATGCCCGGGTGGGGCCAGTGCCCGGCGAACCACAGCAGCCCTTCGGAAATGGCCCGCTCGAACAGCGCGTCCCGGGTCGCGGCCGACTGCACGGGGTCGACGTCGAACGCCGGGGACCAGTCCGGGTGGATGAGCTGCGCCGGGTGGTGCGAGGCGTCCCCGATGATGATGCCTCGATCGCTGCCGTCGACGACCCCGATGGCGACGTGACCGGGGGTGTGCCCCGGCGTCGGCACGAACACGAGGTGCTCATCGAGCGCCGTCTCGTCCTCCACGAACCGGATGCGGCCCGTGTGGCGGAGCGGCGCGACGCAGTCTCGCAGGTGCTCGTTCCCGGGCGCTTCCAGGCGCTCGGGCGCCATCCAGTAGTCCCACTCCTGCCGCTGGATGACGAACTCCGCTCGGGGAAAGAAGACTTCCGGCTCGCCGCCGGCGCCGTCCACCGTATTCCAGCCCACGTGGTCGATGTGGAGGTGGGTGTGCACCACGAGGTCGATGTCGGCGGGAGCGAGCCCGGCATCGCGCAGCGCAGCGTCGAGCCGGCCGGCCGGAAAGCCCGGCCGTTTCCTCGGGCCGAGGCCCGTATCGATGAGCATCGTCTTGCCCGCCGACCGCACGAGGTAGCAGGTGATCGCCATCGTGAACAGGCCGCGCTCGTCGGCCTGGTGGCCGAACTCCTCGAGAAACGCGTCGGCGTGCTGCGGCACGAAATGCCGCGGGTTCATCAGCACCGGCGCATCCAGCAGCGGCGCAATCGTTACGGAGCCGATCGAGACCGTGTCCATCCCGGGCGGCCCCTACTTGATACCCGCGCGGGCTGCGACGTCTGCCATCGCCTCGCCGAGCCGCTGGATGCCCTCGTCGATCTCTTCCATATCGACATAACTAAATGCCAGCCGCAAGTGGTTCGTCGCCTGGCCGTCGGCGAAGAACTGCGGCCCCTGTCCGACGATGACGCCGCGCTCGTTCGCAGCGAGCTGCACCTCGCGCGAGCTCATGCCCGGCCGGAGCTCCAGCCACAGGAAGAACCCGCCCTTCGGACGGGTGTAGCTGATGTACGGCGCGCAGTACTTTGCCAGGGCCGCCTCGACCCGTTCGAGCTTCCGGCGGTAGATGCCGCGCAGCCGTTCGATGTGCCGGTCGAGGTCGCCGTTCCGGATCATCTCGGCGATGACGCGGCCGAGGAACGGGCTCGTCCCCATGTCGTACCGCAGCGCCGCGATGCGGGAGATGAGCGCCGGCGGCCCCTGGATCCAGCCCATCCGCAAGCCCGTCGCGATCGTCTTCGAGAAGCTCGCGACCTTCACGCCGTGCTCGCCCCCGCTCAGCGCGAACAGCGACGGCGGCGGCGGCTCCTCGAACCAGAGTTCGCCGTAGGCGTCATCCTCGAGGATGAACGTTTCGTAGCGCCGGGCGAGCTCGAGCAGGTGCTGCCGCCGCTCGAGCGTCATCGTGCAGCCGGCCGGGTTCTGGTGGTTCGGGATGCAGTAGATGAACTTCGCGCGCCGCCCCTGCGCCGCCAGCTCCGCCAGCTTCGCCTCCAGGATGTCCGTCCGCATCCCGTCCGCGTCGAGCGGGATGGCGACCTGCTCCGCACCGAACGACCGGATGGTCCGCATCGAGCCGGGGAAGTTGGGGCTCTCGACCATTACGACGTCGCCGGGGTCCAGCAGCGTTTCGCAGACCATGCCGATCGCGTGGGCCGAACCGCTCGCGATGATGACGTGGTCCTTCGTCACCGGGATGCCGTCGAGCCGGGTCCACCGCTCCGCAATGGCCTCCCGGAGCGGCGCGGGCCCGAACGTCCCGCCGTATTCGAGCGCCTCCTTCCGCTCGCATTCGAGCACAGCATGCGCGGCCCGCAGCAGTTCATCCGCCGGCAGCGAGGGGATATCGGGCAGCCCCCCGGCAAACGAGATGAGGTGGCGCGGGTCCGGCGTCGCTGCCGCCCAGACCTGGGGGCCGAGGATGCGGGCGCGCGCGCTGACCAGCGCATCGACGCGGTCAGGAGTCCAGTACGGGTCGGTCATCGGGCAGCTCCGGCGGCGAGGGTGCCCGGATTATACGCGCTCGTCGAAACGATTCCCGCGGCCCGCGGGGCCGGGGACTTGAGACGCCGGTTGACCAGCCTGTTATACTTCAAGCTCACCCACCTTCTCGCGTGAGATTGCGAAGCATTTCACAAATGGCGCACCGAAATCACGGCGACGCCCGCGGCTCTCCTCATTTCGCAATCCCGCCGGGTGGTGACACGCTTCGAGAGGGACGCAGCATGCAGCAACCCCGGAGGCCTGCGCAGCAGGGTCTGTACCGTCCAGGGCTGGAACATGACGCCTGTGGCGTCGGCTTCATCGTTCACCTGAAGGGCCAGCGGTCCCACAAGCTGGTCGATGATGCCCTCTCCGCCCTGGAGCACCTGCACCACCGCGGAGCCTCCGGCAGCGAGCCGAACACCGGCGACGGCGCCGGCATCCTCATCCAGATGCCGCACGAGTTCCTCCGTCGCGAGTGCGCCCAGCTCGGCATCCGCCTGCCCGAGGCCGGCCACTACGGGGCTGGCCTCTTCTTCGCCTCCCGCGACCCCCGCGCGACCGAGCAGGCGAAGGCCCTCTTCGCGGCCATCGTCGAAGAAGAAGGCCAGCACCTCCTCGGGTGGCGGAAGGTCCCGACGAACAACGCCGACCTCGGCGCGACGGCCCTCGCCGCCGAGCCCGACATGTGGCAGGTCTTCATCAGCCGCGGCGCCGGCATCGAAAACGACGACGCCTTCGAGCGCCGCCTCTACGTCATCCGGAAGCGCTTCGAAAAGGCCATCCAGCGCTGGGGCATCCGCGACGCGGAATGGTTCTACTTCCCCAGCCTCTCCTGCCGCACCCTCGTCTACAAAGGGATGCTCACCGCCACCCAGCTGCGCGGCTACTTCCCCGACCTCAGCGACCGCCACCTCATCTCGGCGCTCGCCATGTTCCACTCCCGCTTCAGCACCAATACCTTCCCGAGCTGGGAGCTGGCCCACCCCTACCGGATGATCGCCCACAACGGCGAGATCAACACCCTGCGCGGCAACCGCAACTGGATGGCGGCGCGCGAAGCGCTCTTCGCTTCGCCCTACTTCCCCGACATCCACAAGATCCTGCCCGTCATCAACGAGCACGGCAGCGACACCGCCAGCCTCGACGAAGCGCTCGAGCTGCTGGTGATGGCCGGCCGCAGCCTCCCCCACGCCATGATGATGCTCATCCCCGAGGCGTGGCAGGAGCACGAGAGCATGGACCCGGCCAAGAAGGCCTTCTACGAGTACCACTCCTGCCTCATGGAGCCGTGGGACGGCCCGGCCTCCGTCGCCTTCACCGACGGCCGCAACATCGGCGCCGTGCTCGACCGCAACGGCCTCCGGCCTTCCCGCTACTACGTCACGAAGGACGACCTCGTCATCATGGCGTCCGAGGTCGGCGTCCTCCCGATCGAGCCCGAGCGCGTCCTCCTCAAGGGCCGCCTCCAGCCGGGCAAGATGTTCCTCGTCAGCCTCGAAGAAGGCCGCATCATCGATGACACCGAGCTGAAGATGAAGCTCGCGAACGAGCGGCCTTACGCCCAGTGGCTGAAGGACAACCTCATCCACATCGACGATATCCCCGCAACGGAGACGCCGCCGCCCCCGCCGCCCGACATCCTGCTCCAGCAGCAGATGGCCTACGGCTACACCATCGAGGACGAGAAGTACCACCTCGGGCCGATGGCGGAGAAGGGCGAAGAAGCCGTCGGCTCCATGGGCACCGATACGCCCCTCGCCGTCCTCAGCGACCGACCGCAGCCGCTCTACAACTACTTCCAGCAGCTCTTTGCCCAGGTCACGAACCCGCCGCTCGATGCCATCCGCGAAGAGCTCGTCACCTCCGTGAAGACGGTCATCGGGCCCGAGGGCAACCTGCTCGACCCCGAGCCGGAGAGCTGCCATCTCGTCAGTCTCGACAATCCGTTCATCGACAACGAGCAGCTGGCCAAGTTCAAGTCGCTCAAAGACCACGCCCTCCGGGCTACGGTCCTCCCGATGCTCTTCCCCGCGAAGGCGGGCCCGGCCGGCCTCGAAGCCGCGATGGAGGAACTGTTCCGCGCGGCCGACCGCGCCATCGATGACGGCGCGAAGGTGCTCATCCTCTCGGACCGCGGCGTCGATGCCGAACATGCGCCGATCCCCTCCCTGCTCACCGTCGCCGGCCTCCACAACCATCTCGTCCGCGAGAAGAAGCGCACGCAGGTCGGCCTCATCGTCGAAACCGGCGACGCGCGCGAGGTGCATCACTTCGCGCTGCTCATCGGCTACGGCGCCGGCGCGGTGAACCCGTGGCTCGCCCTCGATTCGCTCGAGCAGGTTCGCCAGGACGGCTACATCACCGCCGACTACCCCATCGAGAAGCTCCGCGCGAACTACCTGAAGGCGATCAAGAAGGGCGTCGTGAAGGTGATGTCCAAGATGGGCATCTCCACCATCCAGAGCTACCGCGGCGCCCAGATCTTCGAGGCCGTCGGCCTCAGCGAAGCCTTCATCGACAAGTACTTCACCAACACCGTCTCCCGCATCGGCGGCATCGGCATCCACGAGGTCGCGCAGGAAGTCCTCGCCCACCATCAGCGGGCCTTCCCCGACCGCGACGGCGGCCTCCGCGAACTCGCGTGGGGCGGCCAGTACCAGTGGCGCCGCGACGGCGAATACCACCTCTTCAACCCGGAGACGGTGTTCCGCCTCCAGCACTCGACCCGCACGGGCCAGTACCAGATCTTCCGCGAATACACCCGGCTCGTGGACGACCAGAGCAAGCGGCTCGCCACGCTCCGCGGCCTCTTTGAACTCAAGTCCGACCGGCCGCCCATCCCGATCGAAGAAGTCGAGCCGGCCGAGAACATCTACAAGCGGTTCGCCACCGGGGCGATGTCGTTCGGCTCCATCAGCGCCGAGGCGCACGAGACCCTCGCCATCGCCATGAACCGCATCGGCGGCAAGAGCAACACCGGCGAAGGCGGCGAGGACCGCCGCCGCTACACGCCCGACCCGAACGGCGACTCCCGCCGGTCCGCCATCAAGCAGGTCGCATCCGGCCGCTTCGGCGTCACCAGCGAGTACCTCGTGAACGCCGACGAAATCCAGATCAAGATGGCGCAGGGCGCGAAGCCCGGCGAAGGCGGCCAGCTGCCCGGCACCAAGGTCTACCCGTGGATCGCCGAGGTGCGGCACGCCACCCCGGGCGTGGGCCTCATCAGCCCGCCGCCGCACCACGACATCTACTCCATCGAAGACCTCGCCCAGCTCATCCACGACCTGAAGAACGCGAACCCGCGCGCCCGCATCAGCGTGAAGCTCGTCGCCGAAGTCGGCGTCGGCACGGTCGCCGCCGGCGTGGCGAAAGCCAAGTCCGACCACGTCCTCATCTCGGGGCACGACGGCGGCACCGGCGCGAGCCCGCTCACCTCGATCAAGCACGCCGGCCTGCCGTGGGAGCTCGGCCTCGCCGAGACCCAGCAGACGCTGGTGATGAACAAACTTCGCGACCGCATCGTCGTCCAGGTGGATGGCCAGATGAAAACCGGGCGCGACGTCATCATCGGCGCGCTCCTCGGCGCCGAGGAGTACGGCTTCGCGACGGCCCCGCTGGTCGTGATGGGCTGCATCATGATGCGCGTCTGCCACCTCGACACCTGCCCGGTCGGCATCGCTACCCAGAATCCCGCCCTGCGCGAGAAGTTCGCCGGTCGCGCCGAGCACGTCGTCAACTTCTTCAAATTCATCGCCGAAGAGGTGCGGGAGTACCTTGCCCAGCTCGGCTACCGCTCGCTCGACGAGATCATCGGCCGCTCGGACCTCCTCGATGTGCGCCGCGCCGTCGACCACTGGAAGGCCCAGGGCCTCGACCTCAGCGCCATCCTCTACCGGCCGCAGGTCGATGCCAGCGTTGCGACGCGCTGCATTACGACCCAGGACCACGGCCTCGAACGGGCGCTCGACAACGAGCTCATCCGCCTCGCCCAGCCAGCCCTCGAGCGCGGCGAAAAGGTCGTGCTCGATATGCCGATCCGCAACGTGAACCGCACCGTCGGCACGATGCTCGGCAGTGAACTGACCCGGCGGTACGGCCACACCGGCCTCCCCGACGACACCATCGACATCACCTTCCACGGCTCTGCCGGCCAGAGCTTCGGGGCCTTCCTCCCCGCCGGCATCACCCTCCGCCTCGAAGGCGACGCCAACGACTACATCGGCAAGGGCCTCTCCGGCGGCAAAATCATCGTCTACCCGCCGAAGGACGCGACCTTCGTACCCGAAGAGAACATCGTCATCGGCAACGTCGCGCTCTACGGTGCGACGAGCGGCGCAGCCTTCTTCCGCGGCGTCGCGGGCGAGCGGTTCATGGTCCGCAACTCCGGCGCGGTCGCCGTCGTCGAAGGCACCGGCGACCACGGCTGCGAGTACATGACCGGCGGCCGGGCGGTCATCATCGGCCGCACCGGGCGGAACTTCGCTGCCGGCATGAGCGGCGGCATCGCCTACGTCCTCGACGAGGATGGCGACTTCCACACCCGCTGCAACATGGAGATGGTCGGCCTCGAACCGCTCGAAGAGCCGGAAGACCTCGACCTCGTGAAGGGGCTGCTGGAGCGGCACGTCCAGTACACCGGCAGCACGGTCGCCCAGCGCCTGCTCGCCGACTGGCCGGCGGCTGCCCGCAAGTTCGTCAAGGTCATGCCGACCGACTACCGCCGCGTGCTCGAGCAGCAGCGCTACCAGTCGCAGAACGGCGCGCAGGGCACGCACACCCCGACCGTTGGAGCTGCCCGTGGCTAAGCCGACCGGATTCCTCGAGTACTCCCGCGAAACGCCGAAGCGCCGCCCCGTCGACCAGCGCGTCCACGACTGGCTCGAAGTCTACGAAGAGTTCCCGCTCGAGAAGCTCAAGACGCAGGCCGCCCGCTGCATGGACTGCGGCATCCCCTTCTGCCACCAGGGCTGCCCGCTCGGCAACATCATCCCCGACTGGAACGACCTCGTGTACCGCGACCGGTGGCGCGACGCCATCGACCGCCTGCACGCGACGAACAACTTCCCGGAGTTCACCGGCCGCCTCTGCCCGGCCCCGTGCGAAACCGCCTGCGTCCTCGGCATCAACAACGACCCGGTCACTATCAAGCAGGTCGAACTCGAAATCATCGAGTATGCGTGGCAGGCGGGCTGGGTGAAGCCCCAGCCGGCTACCCACCGCACCGGCAAGACGGTCGCCGTCATCGGCTCCGGGCCGGCCGGGCTTGCCTGCGCGCAGCAGCTCGCGCGCGCCGGCCACGAAGTCACGGTCTTCGAACGGGATGACCGCATCGGCGGCCTCCTCCGCTACGGCATCCCGGATTTCAAGATGGAGAAGCGCTTCCTCGACCGCCGCCTCGCCCAGATGGAGGCCGAGGGCGTCGTCTTCCGCGCGGGCGTCAACGTCGGCAAGGACATCGACGCCCGGGAACTGCTCGAGGAGTTCGACGCCATCTGCCTCGCCGGCGGCGCGACCCAGCCGCGCGACCTCCAGGTGCCCGGCCGCGAGCTCAAGGGCGTCTACTTCGCCATGCAGTACCTCCCGATGCAGAACCGCCGGAACGCCGGCGACGAGATCCCCGAGGACGAATTCATCAGCGCGAAGGACAAGCGCGTCATCATCCTCGGCGGCGGCGACACCGGCGCGGACTGCCTCGGCACCGCGCTCCGCCAGGGCGCACGCGAAGTCCTCCAGTACGAAATCCTCCCGAAGCCGCCGGCCAGCCGTCCGCCCGAGCAGCCCTGGCCGCTCTACCCGAACATCTACCGCGTCTCCTCGGCCCACGAGGAGGGCGGCACCCGTGACTACTGCATCATGACGACTCGCCTCTCCGGCGAAAACGGCCGCCTCACGACGCTCCACGCCGTGCGGGTCGAATTCGTCAACGAACACGGCCGCCAGGTCATGCGCGAGATTCCCGGGAGCGAGTTCTCGGAGCCGGTCGACCTCCTGCTCCTCGCCATGGGGTTCCTCGGCCCCGAGAAAGGCGGCCTCCTGGAGCAGCTCGGCGTCCAGCTCACCGAACGCGGCAACGTCTGGGCCGACGAGAACAAGATGACGTCGGTGCCCGGCGTGTTCACCGCCGGCGATATGACCCGGGGCCAGTCGCTCATCGTCTGGGCGATCGCCGAGGGGCGCGCCGCGGCCCGCGGCATCGACCAGTACCTGATGGGCGACACCCGCCTCCCGATCAACTGACCGCCCCTCGGGAATTTCCGGGAAATTCGAACGGCGCCCCGCGGCTCAGCCCCCGGGGCGCTCCGTTTTCGCGGGCCCGAGGGGGTATTCGTGCGCGATGACCCGTGCCGGCACACCCACCGCCGTCGCGTTCGCCGGCACGTCCGAGATGACCACCGCGTTCGCGCCGATGCGCGCGTTGTCGCCGACCGTTACCGGCCCGAGGATCTTCGCGCCCGTCCCGATGAAGACGAACCGCCCGATGGTCGGCCCATCGAGCGAGACATCCGGGCCGCCCGTGTTCAGCCCGATCGTGACGAACGGGGCGATGGAGCAGAACGGCCCGATGCGCGTCGTCCCGTCGATGACCACGTGGCCGTGGTTGAGCAGCAGCCCCGGCCCGATTTCCACCCGGTCGCCTATGGAGACGCCGGCGAGCAGCATCGTCAGCCGGCGGCACAGGTTCGGCAGCAGCGGAATCCCGCGCCGCCGCAGCCACGCCTGCAGCCGGTAGATGAGCACGACCTGCGCCTCGGGCGAGAGGATGATGCTGGCGGCAGCTTCCGCGCGCGGCCCGAGCCACCGGCGGACCAGTGGCACCGCGTGCCACGTCACCGCCTGGCGGATGTCTTCGCGCACGTTTTCGAACATCTCCGGCCTCCGCGCCCCGGTCGGGTCACCGGGCGATCGTCGCAGGGCAGGGGCTAGCGGTCACGCTCCGCGATGAAGCGGGCGAACGCCCTGAGCCGCTCCCGAGCGCCCTCAGCGATCGCGATGTCCGTGAGCAGCGCGTCTGCCTCTGCCGAAAACCGCCGGGCGAGCGCCCGCGTATGCTCCCGGGCGCCGCTTTCCTCAAGCAGCTCGAGCACCCTCGCCGTGTCGCCGTCAGAAGCCGGCGCATCGCGGTAGAGCGTCCGCAGCGCGTCGCGGCTCCGGCCGGATGCCAGGGCGAACACGACTGGCAGCGTCTTCTTCCGGCGCGTGATGTCGCTGGAGGTCGACTTCCCAGTTGCCGCCGCGTCGCCCCACGCGCCGAGGTAGTCGTCCTGGACCTGGAACGCCAGCCCGAGCCGTTCGCCCCACGCGCGAAACCGTTCGACCGTCTCACGCGGAGCGCCTGCCAGTGCCGCCCCGATGCCGGCCGCCGCGCCGAGCAGCGCGCCGGTCTTGCCCTCGACCATCGCAAGGTATTCCTGCTCGGTCACGTCGTCGCGGGCTTCGAAGGCGATGTCCGCCCATTGCCCCGCGACCATCCGCTCGACGGCCTCGAACAGGATCGCGAGCGCCAGCGGCGCGCCCGGCAGGCGGCTGTCGGCCAGCTGGCGCAGGCCCCGCGTGTAGAGGAAGTTGCCCAGGTTGATCGCCTGCGGCTCTCCGACGATGCGCCACGCCGTCGGCCGGCCGTGGCGGAGTGCATCGCCATCCTGGATGTCGTCGTGGACGAGCGAAAAGTTGTGGACCAGCTCGACAGCGGTGGCGCCAGGCAGCGCCTGCTCGGGCTGGGCTCCAGCCGCAGCCGCGACCTCGAGGCACATCAGCGGTCGCAGCCGCTTCCCGCCGCCGGCTGCCGCCCGCCCGTCGGCGTCTTCCCATCCCATGACATAACGGGACAAGCGGACCAGATCAGCCGGCCCATCCGCCAGGGCGCGCCGCAGCGCGTCTTCGATGAGCGGCAGCCCGCCCTGGAACTCCGGCGGCAGGCTCATGCCCGGGCGAGGTCGGCCGGGGCCGGGGCCGACCAGCCCCGGACCGCCAGCGCCTCCCGGGCCGCGGCCGCGATGCCCTCGGCATCGAGCCGGTGCAGGTGGCGCATCGTCGCCTGCGGCCCGTGGTCGACGATCGCGTCCGGCATGGCGAGCGCGCCGAGGTACCGGTCAGCGAGGCCGTGGTCGGCGAGCAGTTCGAGCACCGCGTCGCCGAAACCGCCGGCCCGGACGTTCTCCTCCGCGGTGATGATGCCGGCGGTCGTGCGGGCCGCCTCGAGCAGCAGCTCGGCATCGAGCGGCTTGGCGAACCGCGCGTTGATGACCGCTGCGTCGATGCCGTCGGCCTCGAGCAGGCTCGCCGCCTTGAGGCATTCGGTCACCGGGGCGCCGAAGCCGACCAGCGCGATGTCGCGGCCGGCCCGGAGCAGCTCCCCTTTCCCGACCGGGATGCGCTCCATCGGCAAATCCGTCGGCGCGCCGGGCCCGCTCCCGCGCGGGTAGCGGACCGCGAACGGGCCCTCGTGGTGGACCCCGGTATAGAGCAGGTCGCGCAGCTCCCGCTCGTCCTTCGGCGCGCTCACGACCATGTTCGGCAGGCAGCGCAGGTAGCTGATATCGATGAAGCCCTGGTGCGTCTTCCCGTCGTCCCCGACGAACCCCGCCCGGTCCATCGCGAACACGACCGGCAGGTTCTGCACCACCACGTCGTGCACCACGGAGTCATACCCGCGCTGCAGGAACGTGCTGTAGATCGCCGCGATGGGCCGGATGCCCTGGGTCGCGAGCCCCGCAGCGAACGTCACCGCGTGCTGCTCTGCGATGGCCACATCGAACACGCGGTCCGGGTGTTTCGCATGGACCGGTGCGAGACCCGTTCCCTCGAGCATTGCCGCCGTGATGGCGACCACCCGCGGGTCGGATTCGATGAGCTCCTGCACCGCCTGCGCGAACACCTGGCTGTACGTCGGCTTTGGTGCCGGCGCCGCAGGGTCCGACTTCTTCAGCCAGTAGGTGCCGCTGTGGCTCTTGATGGGGTCGGCCGCCGCCTCCGGCACGCCGTGCCCCTTCTCTGTGAGCACGTGCAGGAGCACCGGCTTGCCTTCGACCTTCTTGATCGCCCGCAGCGTCGCTTCGAGCTCCCGGATGTCGTGGCCGTCGATCGGGCCGTAATACTCGAAGCCGAACTGCTCCCAGAAGCTGGCCGGCACGAGCAGGTCGCGCAGGCTCGCCTTCACCCGCTTCGCGCCCTCCCAGACCTGCCGGCCGAGGGGCAGGTGCTCGACCAGTTCACCGATCTCCCGCTTGGCGTTGCGGTAAAGCGGGTCGACGCGCAGCTTGTTGACGTTCCGGCTCAGCGCGCCGACGTTCGGCGAGATCGACATCGCGTTGTCGTTCAGGATGACGATGAGCCGGTGCAGGCCGAGATGGCCGGCGTGGTTCATCGCCTCGAGCGCCATGCCGCACGTCATCGCGCCGTCGCCGATGACCGCGATGGCGTAGAAGTCGTCGCCCTTGAAGTCGCGCGCGACTGCCATGCCGACCGCCGCCGAGATCGAGGTCCCGGCGTGGCCCGCGCCGAAGACGTCGTGCTCGCTCTCCTTCCGGTCGGCGAACCCGCTCAGCCCGCCGAACTGGCGGATGGTCGCCATCCGGTCCTTCCGGCCCGTGAGGATCTTGTGGACGTACACCTGATGGCTGACGTCCCAGACGATCTTGTCCTTCGGCGAATCGAAAAGCCGGTGCAGTGCGATCGTCAGTTCGACGACGCCGAGGTTGGAGGCGAGATGGCCGCCGCCGCCGATGCCGTCGACCGTCTGCACGAGGAATTGCCGAATCTCGGCGGCCAGCGCCTCGAGCTGGTCGTACGTGAGCCCACGGAGGTCGCGCGGGCTGTCAATCCGATCGAGTAGCTGCGTCACGCCGTCATCTCCTCCTGCCTCCAGTAGGCCACGACTCCCGTGGAGGGGCGGTACGGTGGCTTACCGGCGGTCCCCCGTTCGACCCTACGAAGGGCCGATGGCCCGGTCAAGCCTGCCGTCCCGGCTCCCACGCGAGCGCACCGCCCCGCGGAGCCGGTGCCGGCGAATCGGACGGTTCCAGCGCCTTCGGCAGCTCGATCCAGAACGTACTCCCGGCGCCCGGTTCCGACCGCACGCCCACGCTGCCGCCCATCGCCCCGATGAGCTCCTTCACGATCGCGAGGCCGAGCCCCGTGCCGCCTTCCCGCCTGCTCCGGCCCTTATCCACCCGGTAGAAGCGGTCGAAGATGTGCGGCAGCGCCTCCGGCGGGATGCCCGGGCCGTTGTCCTCGACTTCCACCCGGGCCGCCTTGCCAGAGTCCGCGACGCGGACGGTGACCGTGGAGCCTTCGCCCGAGTACTTGATGGCGTTATCGACGAGGTTCAGGACGCACCGGTGCAGCAAGTCGGGGCTGGCAACCGCCTCCGCCGGCTCCCGCACCTCGCGGCGGAGGGCGACGCCGCGCTGGGCGGCGAGCGGCTGCATCTCCGCAATGACGTCGGCAGCCAGCGCGGCCAGGTCGACCTCTTCGCGCTCCACCCGAGCGCCGTCGTCGTTCGTGAGGAGCAGCAGGTCTTCGCTCAGGCGCGTCAGCCGCTCCGTCTGGCTCTTGATGGTCGCGACGAGCTCGCGGTACTCCTCGAGCGAGGCATCCGGGTCCATCTCGGTCACCTCGATGTTCGTTCGAATGGCCGCGAGCGGCGTCCTCAGCTCGTGCGAGGCGTCTTGCACGAATTGCCGCTGCCGTTCGAACGAGGCTTCCAGCCGCCCGATCATCGAGTCGAAGGTGTCGGCCAGCGCCCACAGCTCGTCGCGCGGCCCCTGGTAGTTGATCCGCCGGCTCAGGTTCGTCGCGCTGATCTCGGAGGCCGCCTCCGTGATGTCCCGCACCGGCCGGAGCAGGACGCCGGAAAGGACATACCCGCCGATGCCCGACGCGATCGCGAGGCCCAGCACCGAAACGAGCGACCAGTACTGCAGCCGGTCGAGGCTGTGCGAGTAGATGCCGTCTTCTACTTCGCGCAGGCTGTACGTTTCGGTCTCGATCGGCACCACGATCGCCTGCGCTGGGCCGGTCCGGACTGGCGTGTAGACCACGTCATTGGAGCGCGACAGTTCGAAGACGCGCGGCTGGTCGAACCGCACGGCGAGGTTCAGCGCGACGACGAAGGCGACGCCGAAAACCAGCAGCAGGCTGGAGTACCAGACCGTGAGCCGGAAGCGGATGCTCCGGAAGAACGGCGGCATGCGCACCCTAGAGGACGTAGCCCTTTCCGCGGATCGTCTCGATCAGCTGTTCCTCGAATCCTTCATTCAGTTTGCGGCGCAGGTTGTTCATGTGCACCTTCACCGTCTGGGTGAAGGGGTTGGCGTGCTCGTCCCAGATGTTTTCCAGGAGCTCTTCCTGCGGGACCGCCCGGCCCTCGTTGCGCGCCAGGTAGTAGAGGAGCGCGAACTCCTTCGGCGTCAGGTGGATCTCCTTGCCCGCCCGCCGGCAGCGGTTCGTATTCGGGTCCAGCTCCAGCCCGCGCGTTTCGATGACGGGCTCGCGCATCGACCCTTCCCGCCGGGTGATCGCCCGGATCCGGGCCGCCAGCTCGCTGAAGGCGAACGGCTTCACGAGGTAGTCGTCGGCGCCCTGGTCGAGCCCCTCGATCCGCTCCCGGATGGAGCTCCGCGCCGTCAGCATGATGATGCCGCCCGAGAACCGGTCCTCCCGCAGCCGCCGGCAGACTTCGATGCCATCTACGCGCGGCAGGTTCAGGTCGAGGCAGATCACGTCATAATTCGTCTCCGCGGCCATCTCCAGCGCCTCGGCGCCGTCCCGGGCCACGTCGACGTCGTACCCCTGCTTCACGAGGCCCCGCTCGATCGCTCCCGCGATGGCCTCTTCGTCCTCGACGACCAGCACGCGCATCGCCGACCCTCCTTCGTCGTTGCCGATTTCTTTCACCGTACCGCACCGAAACCGAAGCGAAGGTAAAGAAATCCTCTCAACGAATAGGGGGCCACGACCGCTCGGGGCGGCCGCGGTATCATCCCCGTGGCGGCGCGGAGCCGCCCATCCCGAATCGAGGCGCAACGATGGTTCTCGCTGAACGCCCCACCCGCGAACTCTCCCTGAGTGACATCGCCGACATCCTCGGCGACGAAGCCTCCTCCCTGCTCGAGCACCGCTGCGAAGGCATCCCGGCGGCAAGCCTCCACCTCCCCGGGCCCGATTTCGTGACCCGCGTCTGGGCCCAGTCCGACCGCTCCCCGCAGGTGCTCCGCAATCTGCAGGCTATCCTCGGCCACGGCCGCCTCGCCGGCACCGGCTACGTCTCCATCCTCCCGGTCGACCAGGGCATCGAGCACTCCGGCGGCGCGTCGTTCGCCAAGAACCCCGCCTACTTCGACCCCGAGAACATCGTCCTCCTCGCGCTCGAAGGCGGCTGTAACGCGGTCGCCTCGACCTTCGGCGTGCTCGGCGCCGTCGCCCGCAAGTACGCGCACCGCATCCCCTTCATCGTCAAGATCAACCACAACGAGCTCCTCACCTACCCGAACAAGTACGACCAGATCATGTTCGGCACCATCAAGGAGGCGTGGAACCTCGGCGCGGCGGCCGTCGGCGCGACCATCTACTTCGGGTCCGAGGAGAGCGCCCGCCAGATCGTCGAAGTCTCCGAAGCGTTCGCCTATGCGCACGAGCTCGGCATGGCGACCGTCCTCTGGTGCTACCTCCGCAATCCCGGCTTCAAGGTCGACGGCGTCAACCACGAGACCTCCGCCGACCTGACCGGCCAGGCGAACCACCTCGGCGTCACGATCCAGGCCGATATCGTGAAGCAGAAGCTGCCGGAGCAGAACGGCGGCTACCGGGCCCTCAACCAGAAGGGCAGCTACGGCAAGTTCGACGAGCGGATGTACACGAAGCTCACGACCGACCACCCGATCGACCTCACCCGCTACCAGGTTGCGAACGGCTATATGGGTCGCGTCGGCCTCATCAACTCGGGCGGCGCCAGCGCCGGCGAAAGCGACCTGAAAGAGGCCGTGAAGACCGCCGTCATCAACAAGCGCGCGGGCGGCATGGGCCTCATCTCCGGCCGGAAGGCCTTCCAGCGGCCGATGAACGAAGGCATCGCCCTCCTCAACGCCATCCAGGACGTCTACCGCTGCGAGGGCGTGACGATCGCCTGACCGGCTCTACGCCAGGATACGACATAACAGCCCCGGCAGATTCCTGCCGGGGCTGTCGGTTTCGTTGACGGTCGCTGGATTGCCGGGCCGCTCAGGCAGCCTCCACCGACCGCGCGGCATCGCGCCGGTTGCTCCGCCGCTCGAGCATGTACCCGAAGCCGCGCACATTGACGATGTAGCTCGGCTCTGCCGGGTCGTGCTCCACCTTCCGGCGAATCCGGCGGATGTAGACCTTCACGATCTCCTGCGCTTCGCGCTCAGAGTAGGTGTAATCCTGCACGGCGCGCAGGATTTCGACCGGGCTGACCACCTTGCCGGCGTTCTTCGCCAGGTAAGCGAGGATCTTGAACTCGGTCGGCGTGAGCGGGATCGTCTCGCCGTTGCGGACGGCCTGGCAGCGGTCGAAGTCCAGCACGAGGTCGCGGACCGTAATCGTGCTCGGGCCGTCGTCCTCCTCAGGCTCGGCCTGCGCCGCCGTCCGGCGCCGGAGCATCGCCCCCAGCTGCGCGTTGAACATCTCCGCGCCGTCGGTGTCGCGGACGCAAACGTCGGCGCCGGCTTCGAGGGCGAGGCTCAGGCCGTGCGGATGCGGCCCGGGCGCGACGACGATGATGTTCGCCTTGCAGGCGCGCGCCACCTGCCGGACGAGCGCGATATCGTCATCGTGGCGCGGATCGATGGCGAGCACGACCAGGTCCGGGTCGAACTGCGCCAGCAGCCGCTCGGTCTCGCGGTCGTGCGGCCGCTCCGTCGTCGTGAAACCGTGGCGCGCCAGCGACGGGAGCACATCAGCCGAGCGGTAGTCGCGCGTGTGCGTCACGAACGCGACCTGGCTCCGGAAGCCGTCATTGAAGCGGTCCGCCATTGCATCACCCCCAGGGCACCGCCGGGCGCGCTGGCCCGCCTGTGCCGTCCTTCGTTCTCGAGCCGGTGCCGCTTCCCGCGCGCGCCGATGGCCGATGGCATCGACCGCGCGACACGGGCTCACTCTCTATCTTCGGCAGGCTGCGCCGGTCTAATAGGGGTCCGGGCGGTGAAGGAGGAACCGTTTCGCACCCGACCCGCCACCCTGCGCCGGTCTCGAGCACGAGACAAAAGAACCGCGGCCGGGCAGGTGATGCCCCGGCCGCGGGAACTGTTCTGGAGAACCCGGCAGGGTCAGGCGACGTCGCGCAGGAGCGAGCGCCGCAGCCGCTTCACCGCCTGGGCGTGCAGCTGGCTCACGCGCGTCTCCGAAACCTGGAGCACCGCCGCGATGTCCCGCATCGTCAATCGCTCGACATAATAAAGGCTGATGACCAGCCGCTCCCGTTCGGGAAGCTGGGCGACCGACCGGGCGAGGTCTTCGTACAGCTCCTTCTCCTCGAACGTCCGCGTGAAATCGAGGTCCTCCTCCGCCGTCGGCATCTCGGCCGCCGGGAACGAGTCGCCGTCGTCGTCGCGCTCGAGCATCCGGTCGAGCGACACCGTGACCCAGCGCGACTGTGAGGTTGCCTCCCGGTACTGCTCGACCGAGACGCCCATGTGCTCCGCGGTCTCGGCGTCGGTCGGCGTGCGCCCGAGCAGGACCTCCAGCTCCGACTGTGCGCGCTGCACATCGCGCGCCTTCTGGCGCATCGTCCGGCTGAGGCGGTCCATGCGGCGGAAGGCGTCAATCATCGCGCCCCGGATGCGCTGGACGGCGTAGGCGTGGAAATTCGTCCCCTTCGAGGGATCGTACCGCCGCACCGCCTCGACCAGGCCGCACGTGCCGTAGCCGACCGCGTCTTCGAACTCCAGGAGCCCCGGAATCTCGAGCGGGAGCGTCCGGGCGACCCGGCGCACCAGCGGGGCGTACTGCATCACGAGGCGCTGCTGTTCTTCCAGCGACAGCCGGTTCGGCGTTTCCTGGCGGTCTTCCCCGGGCTGCTCATCGTAGGCGGACGGCCACTGCATGTTCGTTCTCCCCCGTTGCTGCCACTTCCCCGAACTCCGGGCCGCGCCGGCGAAAGGTGCCGGCAGAGCCCCCGGCCTGGCGGTTCCCCCGATTTGAAACCGTTCGTGCCTTTGTTGTCGGGCGGCTGCGCCGATTGTTCAGGTCCGCCGGGTGACAGAACAACGAGCGCCCCGTGACACCGGAGTGGTGCTTCGGTGACAACCCGAGACATAAGCGCGCCGCGGGGGCGGTCGGGGTGCCCCGGGAGGCCCGTTCCGGGCGTCTTCGCCACACATAACATGGATAGTGCGAAGATCGATACGAACCGGGACGGGCGCCTTCCACCCGGCCGCGTAAACCCCCGGTAATCGCCAAATTGAAGGCCCGGGAATTACGCCTGTACACTCGGGACAACCCCGCGCCCGGCCGCGCAAAGGACGCTCATGGATCTGCCACGCGACACGGCCCGCCACGGCGGCGGCGAACAGCTCGCCCGCGCAGCAGTCGCCGTTTTCCTCCTCCTCAGCATGCTCACGCTCTCCTTCGGGCTCGGCTGGGCGGTCCACGGGCTCATATCGGATGACGCGGCCCCCGCTGCCCAGCAGCCGGGCGGCAATGCTGCCGCCTCCCGCGACACCGTCGGAGCGGCCATCATCGACGAAATCGTCAACCTGCTCGAGACGCGCTACGTCGACAAGGCGGCTCTCGACCCTGAAACGCTCCGCCAGGCGGCCATCGACGGCATCATCCGCTCCCTCAACGATTCCCATACCGAATACCTCACCCCCGCCGAACTCCAGGCCGGCGCGCTGAATCTCTCCTCCAGTTATGACGGCATCGGCGCCACCGTCTCCGACCGCGGCGGCGCCATCACCATCGTCGCGCCGTTCCGCGATTCGCCCGCCGAAAAGGCCGGCATCCGCCCCGGCGACATCATCCTCGAGGTCGACGGCGTGTCGACCGAAGGCTGGACCCAGACGCAGGCCGTCCAGGTCATCCGCGGGCCGTCGGGGACCCAGGTCACGCTCAAGGTGAAGCACACCGACGGCACCATCGAAACGATCACCATCACCCGCGGCAACATCCCGCTCGAGAGCGTCTTCCTCGAGCCGAACCTCGAGGTCATCCCCGGCGAAAGTGGGACGAAGCTCGTCGACCGGAACGGCAACGAGGTCACCGACGTCGCGTACGTCGCCATCACCCAGTTCCACGACCGGACGCTCGATGAGCTCCGCACGAAGCTGAAGGACGTCGAGAGCAAAGGGTACAAAGGCCTCATCGTGGACGTCCGCGGGAACCCCGGCGGCCTGCTCCAGGCGACCGTCGATGTCGTCGACGAATTCCTGAACCAGGGCGTCATCCTGTCCGAAGTCGACGCCGACGGTCGCACGCAGAGCTGGAGCGCCCGCCGGGGAGGCATCCTGACGAACATCCCGGTCGTCATCCTGCAGGACCAGGGCAGCGCCTCCGGCGCCGAGGTCTTCGCCGCTGCGCTCCGCGACAACGGCCGGGCGACCATCATCGGCACGCGCAGCTTCGGCAAGGGCACCGTCAACCAGCTGCAGGAGCTGATGAGCTGCGGCGACCCGAAGGGCTGCGGCGCGCTCTACATCTCCGTCGGCCGCTGGCTCACCCCGCGCGGCGACCAGATCGAGGGGCTCGGCGTGAAGCCCGATATCGAAGTCCCCATGACCTACGACGATTATGTCGCGCAGGGCGACATCCAGCTCTTCCGCGCCATCGACCTCCTGCGCGGGAACTGACCCCGCGGTACACTGGCACCACGAGCTGCGGGCCCATCCGATGGCGATGGGCCCGCTCCCTTTCCGCCATGTCCGACGCCACCATCGCCCAGAACCGCCGCGCCCGGCACGACTACGAGATCCTCGCCCGGTTCGAGGCCGGCATCGTCCTGACCGGGAGCGAAATCAAATCCGTGCGCGACCACAAGGTCCAGTTCCAGGGCGCCTACGCGCGCATCAAAGACGGCGAGGCGTGGCTCATCGGCGCCCACATCGCGCCCTATGCGAACGCCGGTTACGCCGCGCACGACCCGACCCGCGACCGCAAGCTCCTCCTCCACAAGAAGGAGATTCGCCGCATCGCCCAGATGGTCGACCAGAAGGGCCTCACCCTCATCCCGCTCTCCATGTACTTCAAGCGCGGCAAAGCGAAGGTCGAGCTCGGCGTCGGGCGCGGGAGGAAGAGTTATGACAAGCGCGAAGCCGTGAAGCAGCGCGAGCAGGAGCGCGCCGCCGCCGAAGCCCTCAAGCGCTCCGTCCGCTAGGCGCGCCGCCCCGAACGGGTGTGCTATACTCATGGCATCACGGGGACGAAAGGAATCGACAGGAAGCCAGGTAGCCGGATAGCAGGCCGAGGTTGGCTGTCACCCTCGTAAATCAGGCGGCCAAAAATAAACGGCAACACTCGCCAACTCGCTCTCGCCGCTTAGTGCGGAGCCGTCCTCCCCGGGGCCCGGCCTGGTAGCGCCGGGGTAGGGCGTCACCAAAGCCAGGCTGCCGCGGGCCGACGCCGATACCGCCCGCGAAAGATTGCTCGGCTGGCCGGGTGACGTGGGGACCACCACTGCAGTCACCCGGCGAGACCCTCATCGGTGGGAAAGCCTGTAGGACAATCCGGAGCCGACCTTCACTGGACCGGGAGTTCGACTCTCCCGCGTCTCCACCATCGACATCCGCAGGCCCGCAGATGCGGGCCTCGTTGTTGCTTCCTGTGCGCTCGAAGCCGCCCAGGGCCGCAGCCTCGGCGCCCTAGACAGGCGAAAGGGAGTCGCCGACCCGCACCTCGCCCGGGACGAGCACCGAGCAGTACACGCCGGCGCAGACCTCCCGGCTGAGCCGGCCCAGCTGCTTCAGCACCGCGGGGTTCGGTTCGCCCGTCTCGGGGTCCAGCGTGATCATCTGGCAGCGCCGGTCCGGCTCGTGGACGGCCAGCGTCGTTCCCCCGACCCGCACCTGGCTCCCCACCCATGCCAGCTCGGCGAACGGCTCATCACCGATGTCGACGACCAGGTTCATGCGGAAGCGCCGGTGGTCGGCAGGGACGCCCGCAGCTTGCGCGATGGCCCGGATGGTCGCCGTCGAAATCAGGGAAACGTACGCGACGTCCTGGCTGCCGCGGTAGTCGACGTGCAACCGCACCTGCCTGCCCGACCATGACGCGAGCAGCCCGGCGAGCTCCGGGCTCTCGAGCGGCAGGACCGAGCCGCCCGGCACGGTGACCTCGACCCTCGGCCACGGCCCGGATGGCCACTCGGCCGCACCCGCGATGACTGCGGGGGTGCACTGGAGCAGCTGCGGGCATTCGCGGCCGGTGAACCACGGAAACGGGCTGACCACGCCGTCCTGGACGAACGCGAACGCCCGGTCGAGCGGAATGCCGTGGAATCCGAGGCGCGCCCGCTCCAGCTGCTCACCGCGCATCGACTTCACGGGGTAGCGCGCAATCGCCGTCACCGTGCCCGTCGTCATCGCGCGGAGCTTACAGGAACCGGCGCCGCCGAACCATCAGGTTCTCGAGGTGGCCGCCTTCTTCTCCTCGATGAGACGGTCGAGCTCTTCCTTCAGGCGGTCGAGGACCGTGTCGTAGGGGAACGCGCCCAGCTCCTGCTCGCCCTTCTTCAGGTTGACGAACGTCGGCGCGCACCAGAGGCCGAGGTCCGCGTCGTCGGTCTCGCCCGGGCCGTTCACCCGGCAGCCCATCACCGCGATGGTGATGTCGTACTCCTTCGCGTAGGCGGTCATCTCCTTCACTTTGAAAGCGAGGTCGACGAACGCCTCGTTCTCCACGCGGCTGCAGCTCGGGCAGCTGATGATGTTCAGCCCGCCCTCGAGGAATTGCGGAACCGACCGGAATCGGCCGGCCTCGACATCAGCGATGATCTGCCGCCCGACCTCCACTTCGCGCCACTTCTCCGCGAACGGCAGCGTCAGCGACACCCGGATCGTGTCCCCGATGCCGCGCGACAGGAGCTGCTCAAACGCGATGCGCGTCTTGATCGCGCCGTCCGGCAGCATCCCCGCCTCCGTCACGCCGAGGTGGAGCGGCACCTCAGGACGAATCGCCGCGAACCGCACGTTCGCCTCGATGACCTTCCGGGGGTCGGAATCCTTCAGCGAGACGACGTACCGGTCGAACCCCAGGTCGTCGAGGATGCCGCAGTGCTCGAGCGCGCTCTCGACCATCGCCGTGACGCCCTCGAGGCCCGGCGGGTCCGCGCCTTCGAACTTCGCGTCCATCTCCGGGTCGACCGAGCCGCAGTTCACACCGACCCGCACGGCAAGGTCGTGGCGGGCCGCCGTCTCGGCGATGAACGCCACCTTCTCCCGGACGGTCTTCTGCTTTTCGTGGTGGTGGAGGTGGCCCGGGTTGTACCGCACCTTGTTGACGTGCGGCGCGACCTGCGTGATGAGCCGGTAGTTCTCCTGCAGGTCGACGACGAGGTTCGCCTCCGGCACCCGGGCGCGAATTTCAGCGAGAGCAGCGACGTCCTTCGCGCTGTCGACCGCGATGCGGACCAGGCCGGCGCCCGCTTCGTGCAGCATCTTCGCCTGTGCTGCCGTCGCCTCGATGTCCGTCGTCCGCGTGGCGCACATCGACTGGACGACGATCGGGTTCCCCCCGCCGATGATGACCGTACCGGCCCGGACCGGCCGGGTGTTCGCACGCTTCATGTCCTCAGTCTATCAGCGGGCCAGTGAACGCGGCGTGAGCGGAGCAGGCCGCCGTGCGTCGGCACCCGGCGGCGGCCCGCCCCGCTCGCGGTCGCGCCCCGGCTAGGGCTGCGCGGGCGCCGACCCGATCGCCCAGCCGGTCGCGACGTTCCGCGCGTAGGTCGCATGGCAGGCGCGGTAGACCTCGAAGACGGAGGCCGCCTGCTCGCGGGATGGCACCCCGCCAAAGGTGTAGCGCAGCTGGTTGTCTTCCCACCAGGTATCGGAGACCCAAATGCCCTGGTCGGTCAGGCACTTCCGCTCGGCCTCGATGGCGGCGACGTACTCCTCCCGCGCCACCTCGAGGTCCGCGAGGGCGCCCTGCTGCTCCGCAGGCGCTCCCTCGAGCACCCAGTGCCGTTCGCCAGCAGGAATCACGGCGGCATCGGTCGCGCGGCCGTCGGCGGTCGACAGGGTCCCGGCGGCGAAGGCCATCGCGAGAGCAGCCAGTCCGGAAACGGCGATGGTCATGATGCTCCGGTCGGCGAAGCACCGCGTCAGGGAATCCATGTGTACTCCTCCTGTCCCCACCCGTAACCGGCAACGCCGATCTGGTGGCGGGTGAACGCCTCGCTGATCGCGAGGCCTGTGCTGTCGCTCACGTATGTCGAGCCGTACTTGTACGAGTTCGCGTACCAGTTCCCGCCATACTGGTAGCTCAACTGGACGGTCGTCACCACCGCGCAGGACGACGCAGCCGTACTTGCGACAGCGCCGACGCCCTGCCAGTTGGTCGTCCCAGACCAGGGGCAGTTCCACGAATCAGTGTTGACCGTCATGGCCGCTGCCAGGCCAGTAAGCCCCAGCCCGGCGACGGCGGCGAGAAGGGCGGCGGTCAGTCGAGAGCGCTGGACCCGTGTCTGTCTGTCTGTCTGTCTGTCTGTCTGCCTGGGTCATTCACGGAAATCGTGCTCCTTTCTGCGAACCGTGCCGTGTCCGCAGCCGGATGTTACCGGACAGACGATTCATCACGTCAATAGCATTTGCGATGATTTTACAATCGGCTCCCGGCGCCGGACCTCACTGGTGCGGGCTCGCGTGGCTTCCCGCGTCGCCCCCGCTCCCGAACCAGCCCCGGTCGATGCCGGTGAACACGACGAGCGGCACGACGAGCAGGACGAACGCCGCCGCCATCGCGATGACCGGCCCGCGGTTCGCCTGGAGCACACCCTCGACGGGCGCCGTGTATTCGTTCCCGGCGGCGCGCGCCAGCGCCCGCGCCTTCGTCCGCAGCCGCAGGCTGTTCGCCATCACACTCACCGAGCTCAGCGCCATCGCTGCGCCAGCGAAAAGGGGATTGAGCAGCCCGAGCGCCGCGACCGGCAAAGCCACCACGTTGTAGCCGAAGGCCCAGGCCAGGTTCTGCTTGATGGTCGTCAGCGTTTCCCGCGACAGCGCGATCGCTTCAGCAATCTTCGCCACGTCGCCATGCAGCAGCGTAATGTCGCCGGTTTCGATAGCGACATCGGTGCCGTTGCTCATCGCAATCCCGACATCGGCCTGCGCCAGCGCCGGGGCGTCGTTGATGCCATCCCCCGCCATCGCCACCGCGAGCCCCTGCGCCTGCAGACCGCGGACGTAGGCGAGCTTCTCCTCCGGACGCATGCCCGCGGTGAACTCGCGGATGCCCACCTGTGCCGCCACCGCCGCCGCCGCGCGCTCATTGTCGCCCGTCAGCATGACCACCCGGAGCCCGAGCCGATGGAGGGCCGCGACGGCCCGCGCTGCGTTTGGTTTCACCTCGTCGAAGAGGCCAAGCAGGCCAGCGACCGTCCCGTCGACTGCCACAATCGCGACCGTCCGTCCCTGCGCTTCCAGGCCGCCGATCGCCGCGCTGAGCGGGTCCAGCGTGAACCCGAGCTCCTCGAACATCGCCCGGTTGCCAACCTGCACCAGGCGCCCCTCGACCATCGCCTGCACGCCCCGCGCCGTCACGGCCTCGAACTGTGTGGCAGCCGGCGGTTCGATGCCGGCGTCCGCCGCCGCGTCGACCACCGCGCGGCTCAGGGGGTGCTCGCTCGGCGACTCTGCCGCCGCCGCCAGCCGGAGCAGCTCGTCCCGCGAGAGCGTCCCGACCGGCACGACGTCCGCGACCACCGGCCGCCCGGCCGTGAGCGTCCCGGTCTTGTCGAGCACGACGACATCGAGCTTCCGCGTCCGCTCGAGCACGCCCGCGTTCCGGATCAGGATGCCGCGGCTCGCGCCGAGCCCCGTGCCGACCATGATCGCCGTCGGCGTCGCGAGGCCGAGCGCGCACGGGCAGGCGATGACGAGGACGGCCACGGCCGCCGTCATCCCCCGGTGCCAGTCGCCCGCCGCCCAGCCCCAGGTGAGGAACGTCGCCAGCGCAATCACGATGACCACGGGGACGAAGACCGCAGCGACACGGTCGACCAGCCGCTCGACCGGCGCCTTCGACCCCTGCGCCTCTTCGATGAGCCGCACCATCCGCTGCAGCGCGGCATCGGCGCCCACCGCCGTGGCTTCGATGACCATCATGCCGTTCCGGTTCAGCGAGCCGCCGATGACCGGGTCACCCGGCTTCCGCTCCACGGGCACCGACTCGCCGGTCAGCATCGATTCATCGACGGTGCTCGAGCCGTCGACCACCACGCCGTCGACCGGCACCCGCTGGCCGGGGCGAACCACGATGCGGTCGCCAACGCGGACCTGCTCGACCGGCAGCTCGATCTCCGAGCCGTCGCGGAGCACGGCGGCGGTCGCGGGGGCCTGCGCGAGCAGCGCCCGGATCGCCTGTGAAGCGGCCCCTTTCGAGGTCTCCTCGAAGTACTTGCCCATCGAGATGAACAGCAGCACGGCCACGCTCACGTCGAAGTACATGTGCGTGTCGTGCCGCCCGCTCACCACCACCCAGGCGCTGTAGAGGTAGGCGACCGACGTGCCAAGCGCCACGAGCACGTCCATGTTCGGGTTGAGCTGCCGGAGGCTCGCCCACGCGCCCCGGTAGAACCGCCACCCGAGGCCGGCCTGGACCGGCGTCGCGAGCGCCAGCACCACCCACCCGTGCAGCGCGGGGCTGCCGAACAGATGCAGCCCGGCGATGTCCATCGCCATCGCGAGGAGGACGGCCGGGACGGCGAACACCGATGCGGCGAGCAGCCGGATGAGGCTCCCCCGCGCTTCCGCCGAGAGGTCGCGCCGCTCCCCGGCCGTCACCGGCGCGGCCCGGTAGCCGGCCTTCTCGACCGCGGCGACCAGGTCTTCGATGGCGACGGGCCCGCCGAGCGTCACCCGGGCGGTCTCCGCCGCGAAGTTCACGCTCGCAGTTTCGACGCCTTCGACTTTGCTGAGCGCCCGTTCGACGCGGCGCACGCACGACGCGCAGGTCATCCCGCTCACGCTCAGCGTGACAGCTCGTTCCTCCGTGCCGGTTGCCATGGCCGGGCCTCCTGCAGCGCTGGCCCGTCAGCGGGCCGCGGCGTCGTACCCCTCTTCTTTGACCGCTTCGATGAGCTTCGCGGCGTCGAGGCCTTCACCCGTGACCTTCGCCGACTTCTCGGCGAGGCTGACGACCGCGTCGCTCACGCCGGGAACGGCCTTCAGGGCTGCCGTGACGGCATTCACGCAGTGGTCGCACGTCATCCCCGTGATGCTGAGTTCGATGACCTGGGCCATGATGACGCTCCTTCTTTTCGTTGTAGTCAGGGTTCGCTGGGCCCCTGGGTCCGGTACAGCCGCTGCAATTCAGCAATCGCCTTCTCTTCCTCGCCGCCTTTCATCATCTCGACCACATGCGTCTTGAGATGGCCATCCAGCACGAGCGCATCCAGGCTCCGGAGGGCGCGCTGGATGGAAAGCGAGAGGTCGAGGATGTCCATGCAGTAGCGGTCCTCTTGGAGCTGCATCTCGAGCGCAGCCACCTGCCCGGTAATGATCTTGATGCGGCGCAGCGCCTGGCGTCGGACTTCCGGGGTCATCGAACCTCCAATAGGGTACCCCCCTATCCTCAAGGAGCGGTCGGCGGATGTCAACCGTCAGCCGCGCGACCCGATAGCGCCCGCGCTCCGCAGTCGTTCGACTTCGTCCCAGCCGAACCCGAACTCGAGCAGCACCTCTTCGGTGTGCTCATCGAATTCCGGCGCGCCCCGGCGAATCGACCCGGGCGTCGCGCCAAGCTGGACCGCGGGCCCAACCATCCTGCGGCGCTCCCCGGAGCGGTGGTCGTACTCCGCGATGTAGCCGTTCGCCACCACCTGCGGGTCGCGAATCAGCTGGGCATAGTCCTGCACCGGGGCGACCGGCAGCCCCTGCCCGCAGAGGTACTCCACCCACTCCCACTGGTCACGCTCCGCGAAGATGCGGTCCAGCTCGGCGATGAGCTCCCCCCGGTGCTCCATATGGGCCGGGAGGGCGTTGAACCGGGGGTCGTCGCGCAGGTCGGGCCGGCCCAGCGCCTCGCAAAACGGCGCCCACCAGCGGCTCAGCTGGGCCATGCTCAGCGCTATCCAGCCGCCGTCGCGGCAGCGGTAGACGTTCCAGAGCGGCGCGGCATCCTCCCGCGCCCGCCGCGGCGGCACCTGCCCGGTGAACAGCGTCCCCGTGATGTTGAACGACTGGAGCATCACCTGCCCGCCCAGCAGCGACGCCTCAACCTGCTGCCCTTCGCCGGTCCGCGCCCGGTGGATGAGCGCGAGCAGGATGCCGTAACTCAGCGAAATGGCCCCGACCTGGTCCGCCATCCCGCCGAACGAGAACACCGGCGGCTGGTCGGGCGGCCCCTGCATCATCATCGTCCCGCCGCGCGCCTGGCCGAGGATGTCCATCGCCGGCCAGCGGGCGTGCGGACCCTTCGACCCGTACCCGCTCGCCGTCGCGTAGATGATGGCGGGGTTGCGCGCCCGCAGGTCGTCGTACCCGAGCCCCAGCCGCTCCATCACACCCTGCCGCATGTTCTGCACGAACACGTCCGCCTGCTCCGCCAGCCGCAGCACGGTCTCCCGGCCGTCCGGGTGCTTGAGGTCGACCACGATGCCCCGCTTGTTCCGGTTGTGACTTTCGAAGTAGGCATCGCTCAGGCCGCGGCCCGGGTCCGGGGCATCCGGGCCTTCGATTTTGATGACGTCAGCCCCGAAGTCGGCGAGCATCGCCGTCGCGTACGTGCCCTGCTGCCAGATCGTGCAATCGAGCACGACCAGCCCGGACAGCGGCAGCCCGGTGTGCGGCGCGTTCGGAAACATCCCTGCTCCCCTCCCCGGTTGCGCGGGATCTTGGTGAGGCCGCACCATCCTGTCAACGAACCCGAGGAACGCCCCCGATGCCGTCATCTGCCGGACACCGCCGTTTCGCCGCCGCCTGGGACTGGCTTTCCCGGCACGAGAGCGCCCGGGAGCGCCGCCTGCGCGCCCGCCTCGCCGGCCAGGCAACCGGCCGCGTGCTCGAAATCGGCTACGGCGTCGGCTCCAACTGGCCCCACCTGCCGGCTGACGTCGACTACGTCGGCATCGAACCCGACCCCTACATGCGCGAGCGCGCCGAACGCCACCGTCCGCCGGGCCGTGAGCTCGACCTGCGCGACGGCGACGCACAGGCGCTCGACTTCCCCGATGCGAGCTTTGACACGGTCATCGGCACGCTCGTGCTCTGCACCATCCCCGACCCGGCCGCTGCCCTCCGCGAAATTCGCCGCGTCCTGAAGCCCGGCGGCCGGCTGATCTTCTGGGAGCACGTCAATGCCCGCGGGAAGGCCGGCCGCCTCGCGCTCGGTCTGATTACGCCGCTCTGGTCCCGCGTTGGCGGCGGCTGCCACCCGAACCGCGACACCCTCCAGAGCATCGAGGCCGCCGGCTTCGCAGTCGAGGACCTGCGGCGGGGCAAGGTCGGGCCGCTGCCTGCCATCTCCGGGTTCGCCCGCCCCGCGGAGGCCGCCCCGTGAGAATCGGCGCGCACGTCTCCAGCGCAGGCGGGCCGCACCTCGTCTTCGAACGGGCGCGCGCCATCGGCGCCGAGGCCGTCCAGCTGTTCATCAGCGCCCCCCAGCAGTGGAAGCTCCCGGCACTCACGGACGAGCAGGTCGCTCGCTTCAACCGCGTGCGTGAGGCGGCCGCCATGCCGGTCTTCTTCCACGGCGTCTACCTGATGAACTTTGGCAGCCAGGACCCGGCAGTCCTCGAAAAATCGCATGCCTCCCTCCTCGCCTACCACCGCTGCGCCGGCCGGATGGGCATCGTCGGCACCATCTTCCACGTCGGCAGCCACCTCGGCGCCGGCTTCGATGGGGCGATGGTCGAGCGCATCGCCGGGATGCTGACCGCCGTCCTCGAGGATGACCCCGCCAACCCGGCGCTCCTCATCCTCGAGAACAACGCCGGCCAGGGGAACTGCATCGGCGGCAAGTTCGGCGAGCTCGGCGCCATCATCCGGGCGATGGGCAGCCCGCCGCGCGCCGGCATCTGCCTCGACACCTGCCACGCCTACGCGATGGGCTACGACATCGCGACGCCCGCCGGGCTCGAGGCGGCGCTCGAGGAGTTCGACCGCGAGCTCGGGCTCAGCCGCCTCGTCGCGGTCCACGCGAACGATACGAAGCTGCCCATCGGCACCTTCCGCGACCGCCACGAGAACATCGGCGAAGGCCACCTTGGGCTGGAAGGTTTTCGCACCATCATCGGCCACCCTGCCTTCGCCGAGGTGCCGTTCCTGCTCGAGGTGCCCGGGTTCGAAGGCGACGGACCCGACCGGAAGAACGTGCAGCGGCTCAAGCGCCTCCGCTCGGCGGCGGGCCTGCCGGCACCCAAGCTCCCGCCGCTTGACCGTATCCGGCGGGCAGCTGAAGCCTAATGAAAACCGAAAACGAGGACGTGCGCCGTGCCGCTCACCGGGCGTCTCCAGGGTCAGCTGTTCACCGAGTGCGCCGAATGGGTCTGGGAGCAGCTCCAGGACGAGGGCATCCAGCTCCAGGGCGAACTCATCGAACTCATCCTCGAAACCGAGCGCGAACTCGGCCTCCACACCGCGCCGCTCGACGTCATCGCCAGCGCGCTCGCGGAGGAGTTCGACCGCCGCGGCATCGTCGCGCGGCCTTACCCCGTCGATGCCCGCGTCATCCGCGCGGTCCTCGAATGGGAGGATGACTTCCTCGGGTTCGCCGGCATCCCCCGCGCCGAAAGTTGACGGGCCGCCCGCTTCACCGGACACTCGACCCGACCCCCGCGACAGGAGGTGCACGGGAAACCGAAACATCAGGTTCGTCCTCGGCACGCAGGGAGCAGCAAACCAGAAGCGCCAGGTCCGCGCGCCACGCGCGGATGACGAGGCGGGGGCAGTATCGAACCATTCGGCGGATGGCCCCCCGGCTGCACAGCCGCAGGCGACGCACAAACCACGCCGGGCAACCGGGTGACAAAAGCGCGCCCCGTGCACGGGTTCCCCACCCGTTCTCCCTTGCTCCAGTCTGACTCCACCGCTCGACCGCACCGCTCCGCCGGTGCCGAAAGCCGGTGCTGCGTGCCCCCTGCGGCAGGGATGCCTGCCGGGAAGGAGCATCGTTCACCATGTGCGGCATCATCGGGTACGCCGGGCACCGGCCCGCTGTGCCCATCCTCCTCCGGGCGCTCAAAGACCTCGAGTACCGGGGGTACGATTCGGCCGGTATCGCCGTCCTCGACGGCAACAGCCTCGCGATCACCAAGAAGCAGGGCAAAATCGCCAACCTCGAACAGGCGCTCGGCCCCGCGCCGGCGGGGACCGTCGGCATCGGCCATACTCGCTGGGCCACTCACGGCCGGCCGAGCGACCAGAACGCGCACCCCCACGCCTCCTGCGACGGGCGGGTCGTCGTCATCCACAACGGCATCGTCGAAAACTACGCGGCGCTGCGTGAGGAGCTCGCCGCGCGCGGCCACACCTTCCGCAGCGAAACCGATACCGAAACCGTCGCCCACCTCATCGAAGAGGAAGTCCGCGCCGGCGCCGACATCTTCGAAGCGCTCCGGCGCGCCGCCGGCAGGGTCGAAGGCTCGCAGGCGATCGTCGCCATGAGCCTCGACGAGCCGGGCACCCTCGCCGCAGCCCGCCTCGGCAACGCCGGCGGCGTCGTCATCGGCTTCGGCCCGGACGAAACGGTCGTCGCCAGCGACCTCGCAGCCGTCCTCCCCATCACGCAGGAGGTCGCATTCCTCGCCGACGGCCAGGTCGCGCGCATCACGGCGGCAGGCGCCGAAGCGAAGACCGTCGCCGGCGACCCGGTCGCCCTCCAGCGGAAGCGCATCCCGATCGACCCGGTGACCGCGCTCAAAGGCCAGTACCCCCACTTCATGCTCAAGGAAATCCACGAGCAGCCCGAGGCCATCGCAGACACCATCTGGAGCCTCGCAACCCTCGACCCGCCCGCGCTCTACTTCGACGACCTCGGCCCTGCGGCCGAGCGGCTCGCGAGCATCGAACGCGTCGTCCTCATCGGCATGGGAACGAGTCTCCACGCGGCGATGATCGGCCAGCGCTACATCGAAGCGTTCGCCCGTGTCCCCGCGTGGTCCGATAACGCCTCAGAATTCCGCTACCGCGACCCGGTGCTCGATGACCGCACGCTCGTCATCAGCGTCTCCCAGTCCGGCGAAACCGTGGATGTGCTCGAGGCGATGGCCGTCGCCCGCCAGGCCGGCGCCCTCCAAATCACCATCTGCAACACCGAGGGCGCCCAAACGACCCGCGTCGCCGACGGGACGGTCTACACCCGCGCCGGGCTCGAACGGGGCGTGGCGAGCACGAAGTGCTTCACCGCTGCGGTCGTCGCCCTCTACCTCCTCGCGCTCCGCATCGCCCAGGCGAAAGGCCGGCTCAGCCAGGGTGACCTCGCGGCGCACCTCGCCGAGCTCGCACACCTGCCGCGGGCGGTGGCCGGCATCATCGCGCAACGCGACGCCTTCCGGAAAACCGCGCTCCGCCACGCGCAGGCCCAGCACGTCCTGTTCCTCGGCCGCGGCCTCGCGTTTCCCGTGGCGATGGAAGGCGCACTGAAGCTCAAGGAGGTGTCCTACATCCACGCCGAGGGGTACGCCGCGGGCGAGATGAAGCACGGCCCCATCGCGCTCATCGAACCCGCGTTCCCCACCATCGCCATCGCCACCCGTCACGCCTTGCGCGCGAAGATGGTCTCCAACATCGAGCAAATCCAGGCGCGCGGCGGCCCCGTCACCGGCATCGTGACCGAAGGCGACGCCGAGCTTGCGTCGCTCTGTGATGCCGTCATTGCCGTTCCTGCGGTTTCGTCGTGGCTGGAGCCTCGTGGCCGCCGTGATCCCGCTCCAGCTCCTCGCCTACGATGTGGCGGTGCACCGCGGCTGCGACGTCGACCAGCCGCGGAACCTCGCCAAGACGGTGACGGTCGAATGAGCGGCCGTCCAGCCAGCCACAAGCGGCCGATTGGCCGGCCGTGCAATCGCCGGCCATCGGCCTATAATCGTGCGACCGAAGCCATCGGTCTGCACTATGCGCGATGCGCGGAGGTATAGACAGATTGGTAAGCGTCACTCGTTCCGTCGTTTGGTTCTCCGAGGTAGGCCGCGAGGATATCGGCCTCGTCGGTGGCAAGGGCGCCAATCTCGGTGAGTTGACCCGGGCCTCCATCCCGGTCCCGCCCGGCTTCGTCGTCACCGCGGATACCTACTTCCGCTTCATCCAGCAGAACGGGCTCGAGCCGGTCATCCGGAAGGAGCTCTTCGGGCTCGACGTGCACGATACGAAGCTCCTGAACGAGCGCGCCGAGAACATCCGCCGCCGCATCATGGAAGCGCCGATGCCGGCCCACATCGCCGACGAAATCCGCGCCGCCTACCGCGAACTCGGCGAAGGCCCCGTCGCCGTCCGCAGCTCGGCCACTGCGGAGGACCTCCCCGAAGCGAGCTTCGCCGGCCAGCAGAGCACGTTCCTCAACGTCGTCGGCGCCGACAACGTCGTCCGGGCCGTCCAGGCCTGCTGGGCCTCGCTCTTCGAAGCCCGCGCCATCTTCTACCGCGAAGAATCCGGCTACGACCACACGAAGGTCGGCCTCGCCGTCCCCGTGCAGCGCATGGTGCAGTCGGAAATCTCCGGCGTGATGTTCACCGTCGAGCCGGTGACCTCCGACCGGACCCGCATCACCATCGAAGCCGTCTACGGGCTCGGCGAAGGCATCGTCTCCGGCGAAATCTCGCCCGACCTCTACCTGGTCGCGAAGGAGTCGCTCCAGATCATCTCCAAGACGGTCACACCGCAGGACCGCATGATCGCCCGGCGGCCCGACGCCGACGGCAGCCACGAAGCGGCGAACGCCTGGCTGCCCGTGCCGGAGCACCTGCGCGAGCAGCAGAAGCTCACCGACGCCGAAATCCGTGAGCTCGCCCGCATCGGGCGCGCCGTCGAGGAGCATTACGGCGCCCCGCAGGACATCGAATGGGCCTACGAGAAAGGCCAGTTCTACCTCGTCCAGGCCCGCCCCGTTACGACGCTCAAGCACGAGTTCCACGACGAGGAGGGCGAGGAGGAAACCGCGCCCGTCCTCCTCACCGGCCAGCCCGCATCGCCCGGCGTCGGCGTCGGCGCGGTCCGCATCGTCCACGACCCGCGCGAAATCGACATCGTCAAGCAGGGCGATGTCCTCGTTGCCGAGATGACGACACCCGACTTCGTCCCGGCGATGAAGCGCGCCGCCGCCATCGTCACGGAGCGGGGCGGCCGCACCTGCCACGCTGCCATCGTCAGCCGCGAACTCGGCATCCCGTGCGTCGTCGGCGTCGCCGGCGCTACATCGCTCGAGGTCGGCCGCGAAGTCACGGTCGACGGCTCGGCCGGCCGCATTTACGACGGCCGCGCCGAGGCCCGGCTCGCCTGGTACGAGCGCCAGAAGGAGCGCTACGCGCGGTCGGCCTCCCTCAAGACGACCACGAAGCTGTACGTCAATCTCGCTGAGCCCGAGCTCGCCGAGGTGGTCGCGAAGCGGCACGTCGACGGCGTCGGCCTCCTCCGCGCCGAGTTCATCGTCGCCCAGATCGGCAAGCACCCGCGCCAGTTCATCGAGGAAGGGCACCCCGAGGAGTACACCCGCCGCCTCGAAGAAGGCATCAAGGAGTTCTGCCGCGCCTTCAATCCCCGGCCCGTCGTCTACCGCCTCACCGACTTCAAGACCAACGAGTATGCCAACCTCGAAGGCGGCGCGAAGTTCGAGCCGGCCGAAGAAAACCCGATGATCGGCTACCGCGGTGCCAGCCGCTACCTCCGCGAGCCCGACATCTTCCAGCTCGAACTCGAAGCCATCAAAGGCGTCCGCCGCGAGTTCAAGAACCTCTACGTCATGGTCCCCTTCGTCCGCACCCCGGATGAGCTCCGCGGCGTCAAGCAGCTGATGAGCGAGCAGGGCCTCGTCCGCGGCGACGATTTCAAGCTCTGGATGATGGTCGAGGTTCCCTCGAACGTCATCATCCTCGACCGCTTCATCGACGTCGGGATCGACGGCATCTCCATCGGGTCGAACGACCTGACGCAGCTCGTGCTCGGCATCGACCGCGACAGCGAAGCCCTCGCGGACACCTTCGACGAGCGGAACGAGGCCGTGATGGCGGCGATCCAGACCGCCGTCACCGTGGCGCGCCGCCGCGGCATCACCGCGTCCATCTGCGGGCAGGCGCCGAGCGTCTACCCTGAGGTCACGGAGAAGCTCGTCGAGTGGGGAATCACGAGCGTCAGCGTGAGCCCGGACATGATCGACCAGACCCGCGAAATCATCGCGAACGCGGAGGCGAAGCTGGGCCGCGCACCGGCACACTAGCCTCCCCCGGCAGCACGTTCAGCGGCCCTGGCGCCATCGCCGGGGCCGCGCTGCATTCGGCCGAGCCGGTCTGCGGTACTACAATCCGGGTCGATGGACCTGAACGTGGTGCGGCGCCGGCTCGAGGCAGCAGAGGCCTCCCTCAGCCCCTACGCCGCGCGCACCGCGACCAGCCGCGGCCGCAAGCGGCCCGAGGCGCCGTCGCCGCTCCGGACCGAGTACCAGCGCGACCGCGACCGCATCCTCCACACGAAAGCCTTCCGCCGGCTGAAGCACAAGACCCAGGTCTTCATCGCGCCCCAGCAGGACCACTTCGTCACCCGGCTCACCCACACCCTCGAAGTCGCCCAGGTTGCCCGGACGATCGCCCGCGCCCTCAACCTCAACGAAGACCTCGCCGAGGCCGCCGCGCTCGGCCACGACATCGGCCACGGGCCCTTCGGCCACGCCGGCGAAGAGGCGCTCGCTGAGTGTCTCCCCGAGGGCTTCCGCCACAACTACCAGTCCGTCCGCGTCCTCGACCGGCTCGAAAACGGCGGCCGCGGCCTCAACCTCACCTTCGAAGTGCTCGACGCCATCGAAAAGAGCTCGAAAGCCCGCGAAGACATCTTCGCCGAGGGCTGGGGCGTGCCGGTCACCCTCGAAGGCCAGGTCGTCAAGACCGCCGACGCCATCGCCTACCTGAACCACGACATCCTCGACGCCATCCGCGCCGGCATCATCACCGAAGCCGACCTGCCCGACAGCACGCAGCGCCTGCTCGGCCGAAGCCACGGCGAGCGCCTCGATGCCCTCATCTGCGACATCGTCGAAGCGAGCTGGGCAGCGACTGGCGCGGGCCCGGACCCGGTCATCCAGTTCAGTCCTGCCATCCGCGACGCTGCCAACGAGCTGCGCGAGTTCATGTTCCGGCGCGTCTACCTCTACGACGAAACCCGGCGCGAAGCCGAGCGCGGGAAGCGCATCGTGAAGTTCCTGTTCGCCCATTTCGTCGAACACCCGGAAGGCATTTCGCCCGACTACTCCCTCCCGGGTGACCCCGTCGAACGGCGCGCCGCCGACTACGTCAGCGGCATGACCGACCGCTACGCCATCCGGCTGGCCAGCTCCCTCGGCTGTCCCGACGCCATCGGCTGGCAGGTTTAGCAGCGCGTCTCCGCCTTTCCGGGGCGTTTATGTCCCCGCTCGCCCGTCTTGAAGGTAGACAGGCCCGCGCAGATACTCGGAGCTACCCGCCATGTCCAACCGTTACGGCTCCAGCTTCGACGATGAGCCGGTGATCGGTGCGCCCCCGCCAGCGGAAGAACCCATCATCGGTGCCGGCACGCCGCCGCCTCCCTACCCCCGCTATGCGCCGGGCGCCCCCGACCCCTACCAGGACGACGCCGACTATCCCGACGACGAGTACTACTGGGAAGAAGAAGATTACTACGGCGGCGATGAGCCCCCGGCCCGCCAGCCGATGTTTTATGTCTTCCTCTTCCTCGCCGCCGTCGTCGGCGGCATCCTCGTGTTCCTCGTCTTCAGCCTCATCAGCGGAGGCGGGGGCGGCAACGGGGGCGGGCCAACCGAATTCGCCGTCCAGATCGACAGCCCGGCGCGCGACCAGCGCCTCGAAATCAATCAGCCGCATGACGTCGTCGTCCAGGCCTCGGCCACCGAGCCGATCCGGCGCTTCGAGCTGTTCGTCGGAGACCGCGTTGCCGACGCCGTGGACGTCACCGACACGCCGCCCGATAACCGCTACCGCGTGACCCTCCGCTTCACCGTCGCCGACAAAGGCACCTACGACATCTTCGTGCGCGTTTTCGCCGAATCCGGGGCTTCGAAAGATTCCGCGAAGGTCCGCATCGTCGCCATCGAACCGGTCGGCGAGCGGCCGCAGACCATCCAGGGCCGGGTCGTCGCCGATGCCACCCTGCGCGAAGGCCCCGGCGATACCTTCCCCGAGACCGGCAGCCTTCGCGCCGGGTCGCAGGTCACGATCACCGGCAAGACCCGCGACCTCACGTGGCTGCTCGTGCAGCCGCCGGCCGGCACGCAGGGCTGGGTCCGCCGGACGGCGATCGAGCCGCTCGATACCCTCGACCTCGTCCCGGTCCGCGATGCCACGCCTACCCCGGCGCCAACGCCGACGCCCACCGCGTCAGCGTCGCCCACGGCCACCGTCTCGCCGTCGCCCTCGCCGGCCGCAAACGCTCCAGACTTCGTGCCCACCAACGCGGTGCTCGCGAGCGGCGGCGCCGTCCTCCGCGTCACCATCTCGAACGTCAGCAACAACGCCTACAGCGGGCCGCTCGTGGTCGCCGTCGGCGGCGATGTTCCGCAGCAGGAGCTGGCGGTCAACGTCAACCTGTCGGCGAATGGCGGCTCGACCGTCGTCGAATTCCCGATTTCGCCGCCGATCACCCAGGGCGGCAAACGCGCCATCGTGACCGTCGACCCGGCCAACATCGTGCGCGAGCAGCGCGAAGACAACAACAGCGCCACCTTCGTCCTCCAGCCCCCGGTCGAGGCGCCCAACCTCGTCATCACCGCGGCGAACGTCACCGCCGCGACCATCGAGGTGACCGTGCGCAACGATGGCGGCCCGCTGCCCGCCTCCACGGTCGTGGTCCAGGTCCAGCTCGGCGGCCAGATCACCAGCAACAGTGTGAGCATCGCCCTCGCCACCGGCCAGTCGTCGCCGGTCATCGCCGTCGCCCGTCCCGCCGGCTCCGGCCAGGCGACGGTGACCGTGTACGTCGGTAATCAGCCCATGGCGAGCACGACGGTCCAGCTTCCCTGACGCTGCCGCGGCCCGGTCGGGACGGAACCCTTCCACCCGGTCCCCCGGACGGCGCCGCCGGGACGTACCATGTGCACCATGGACGCCGTCGACGCGATCAAACGGCAGGTCGACCTCGTCGCCTACATCGGCCGGTTCACACAGCTCCAGAAATCCGGGCGGAGCTTCCGCGGTCTCTGCCCCTTCCACAGCGAGCGGACCCCCTCCTTCTACGTGTTCCCCGACCGCGGCACGTGGCGCTGCTTCGGCCAGTGCGGCGAAGGCGGCGACCTCTTCACGTTCGTCCAGAAGCGGGAGAACCTCGATTTTCGCGGCGCGCTGCGACTGCTCGCGAGCGAAGCCGGCATCAGCCTGCAGGACGAAGACCCGAAGCGCCGGTCCCACCTCGAACGGCTCGCCGCCATCGTCTCGGCGTCCGTCGGCTTCTACGAGCGGCAGCTCCGCGAGCCCGGCGGCGAGGAGGCGATGGCGTACCTCGTCGAGCGCCGCGGCCTCTCCCCGGAGACCATCGCTGCGTGGCATCTCGGCTGGGCCCCCGCTGGCTGGCACCACCTGCGCGATTTCCTGCTCAACCGCGGCTACACCGAAGCCGACATGCTCGCTGCCGGCGTGCTCGTCGAATCCGAAGAAGGGCGCGAACCGTACGACCGCTTCCGGGGCCGCATCATCATCCCCATCGCGAACGAGCGCGGCGAGTTCATCGCGCTCGGCGGCCGCGGGCTCCACGGTGAAGAACCGAAATACCTCAACTCGCCCCAGACGGAGATCTTCGACAAAGGCCGCACCCTGTTCGGCCTCCACCACGCCGCGGGCGCTATCCGCGAGAAGAGCGAAGTCGTCGTCGTCGAAGGCTACATGGACGTCCTCGGCCCGTGGCAGGCCGGCTACCGGAACGTCGTTGCGACGATGGGCACGTCGCTCACCCGCCACCATGCGACGCTCCTCAGGCGGTTCGCGCCGCGCATCGTCCTCGCGCTCGACCCCGACGCCGCCGGGATGAACGCTGCCGCCCGCGCCGGTAGCCTCGTGCTCGGGTTCGAAACCGACCAGCAAGCGGCGGCGTCGGCACGCTCCGCCGACGAACTCGCCTCAGACGTCGATGTCGACCTCCGCGTTGCAGCGCTGCCCCCGGGGCGCGACCCCGACGAACTGGTCCGCGAAGACCCGGCCCGGTGGGAGCGGGCCATCGCCGGCGCCGTCCCGTTCGTCGAGTTCCTGCTCGGCCGCCTGCTGGGGGATGCCCGGCCCGCGTCGCCGCTCGAGGCCCGCCACCTCGTCGACCGCCTCCGGCCGGTGCTGCTCGCCGTCCGTAACCCGGTCGAGCGGGCCCTCTACATCCAGCGCGTGGCTCGCCAGCTCGGGGTCACCGAAGCGAGCGTCGCCGAACGTCTCAAGGCGCCGCGCCCTGGCCGGGCGCCGCAGCCCGCTGGCCGCCCGAGCCCGCCGAACCCGGAGGAGGTGCTCCTCGCCATCCTCCTCCAGCACCCCGCGCTTCGCCTCGCCTACCGGAACTACCCCGAGACCCTCTTCACCGGCGCCGTCGAGCGGGAGATTTTCCGCCGCTGGCTGCGCGACCCGGAGACCGCCGCGGAGCCGGTCGACGACATCGGTGCCCGTGCGGCCCGGCTGGCCGCCTACCGTCTGCCGCCGTTGACCGACTTCGAGGCGCGGCGCGCCGCCGACGAAAAAATCGCCGGCGTCCTGCGCGAGCGCATCCGCATGCACCAGGCCGCCCGCGCGCAGGAGCTTTCGGAGGCGGAGCAGCGCCTCGGCCCCAACCGCCTCGCCGAGCTCGCGGCTGCCGCGTGGCGCGGCGAAATCCCGCCCGGCGAGGAGCGGGACCTCGCCGAAGCCCTCATCGAAGAGCTCGAACTCGGCCTCAGCATCCACCGGCGGGAGCGTCCGCCAGCCCGCTGACCGCGAGAATTTACAATTCGAGCGGCATATTCTCCGTTCACCGCTCATTTCCCATCTTGACACCTTTACCGGCGCAGACGTATTACATACCGGCCGGTCGGCATGTTCCGTCCGGAATATCGCGGGAGGTGCCTAATGGCTAGGCTCCGGATGCTCCTCGTTGCTGGCGCGCTGGCTGCGGTCGCGGTCGTTTCGACGGCTGCGCCCATGCTGACCATCCGCTGGTAATCCGGGAGCGCAACACCCAGGGAGGGGGCCGGCATGCCGGCCCCCTTCGTCATGCCCCGCGGTGCGCCCTCGCAACTGACCCGGCAGAACCGCCGTGACGCTCGTGCAGGACTTCGGCATCGATGAGCCGGCCCGTGACCGCGGCGAGGGCGAGCGCTTCCTCCGGCCGCGCCCCCTCATCGATGGCGGCTGCCGCTAGCAGCGCGTGGCGCTCGGCCAGGTAAGCGTCGAGCAGCGCCCGCACCTCTGGCTCCCGGGTGGCGGTCGTCCATGCGTCCATGAGCAGCGCCGCGTGCTCCGCATCGCTCGCATCCCCGCGCAGGTAGCGCCGCGCCGCCGCGTCCGGGCGGTCGCCCTTCCGAAGCGCATCCGCGACGGCTCCGGCTCGCCCCTTGGCTTCGCTCAGCAGTTCGTCGATCACCGCCGTGTACAGGTGGAGCTTCGTCGGGAAGTGAGCGTACACCGCGCCCTTCGAAAGCCCCGCCGAGGCCGCAATCGCATCGAGCGAGCCGCCCTCGTACCCGCGCGCCGCGAAGGCCGCCCGCGCAGCGTCGAGCAGCTGCCGCCGAGTCCTAGCTCGCCGCTCTTCCTGGCGCATCGTCGTCCTGCCTCCAGGCCGGGAGGTAGAGCAGCGGCCGGGCGGGGTTCCCGGGCGTCTCCTGTTTCCAGCGGGGGAAGAGCGCTTCGAACGCCTCCACCACGCGGGGGTCGAACTGGCTCCCCGCGCAGCGCAGTATCTCAGCAAGCGCCGCGTCCGGCGACTGCCCCCGCCGGTACGGCCGGTCGGAGATGATCGCGTCGTACGTGTCACAGACCGCGAAGATGCGCGCCCCGAGCGGAATCTCCTCGCCCTCGAGCCCCCGCGGGTAGCCGGCGCCGTCCCACCGCTCATGGTGCGCCAGCACGATCTTCGCCGCCGGCCGGAGGTACGGCACCTGCGCGAGAATCCGGTAGCCCATCGCGGGGTGACGCCGCATGAACTCCCACTCCTCCTCCGTCAGCCGGTCCGGCTTCAGCAGAATCGCGTCGGGGACGCCGATCTTGCCGACGTCGTGCATCAGAGCGCCGCGGTAAATCGTGAGCAGCTCCTCGTCGTCCTTGATGCCCAGCATCTTCGCGATGTCGAGCGCGTGCTGCGCCACGCGGACCGAGTGCCCGCGCGTCTCCTGGTCGCGCACATCCAGCGCCGTCACGAGCGATTCCAGCGTCCCGGTGTACGCGTCCCGCAGCTGCTCGGACATGTCACGGATTTCGATGTACGCGCGGTGGAGCTGCTCGTTCGAACGCTCCAGCCGGATCACGTTCTCCCGCGTCCGCTCCACGAACTGGCTCACCGAGTACCGCGCCAGCACGAGCGGCAGCACCATGACCACCACGGCGGCTACCCCGAGCTCCTGGAAGATGACCGCGAGTCCGCCGGCGACGAGGCCGAGGACGGCGTAATACGGGAACAGCCAGCCGATGTTGTCGCGGAAGCTCGAGGCGACCGGACGGCCGCTCGTGAGGGCGATGATTGCGGCGACCCACGCCCCGTCGATGGCGTACAGGATGAGCGCTGCCGCACCGCCTTCAGCCAGGGCGAGCACGGGCCGGGGCACCTCGCCCTGCCCTGCTGCCTGGATGCCCATCACCCCGAGGGCAGCACACAACGCCGCGAGCGTCTCGTGGCCGAAGTTGAACGCGAGTTTGCGCGGGTTCCGCTCACCCGTCAGCCAGCCCGCGATCGCGATCGCGCCGGCGGTCGTCACCGCCCCGGGCGGCCCGAAGAGCACGGCCGCCATCGCCGTGCCGACGAAGCTGACCGAAACCCAGCCGCCGAAATAGAGCCGGACCGACAGCGCTTCCGTCAGCACCGCCAGCAGCAGCACGACCGCGAGCCCGACCGGGTCGCCGAGCGGCTGGAGGAAGAAGGCCGCGGTGAACGCGATGGCCCCGCCCGCGAACGTCAGGGCGATGAACCAGTCTTCGCGCGGGTTGCGGGTGGATGGGCGGGACATCTCACGGTTACTTATCGACCGCTCAGAATGCCCGCTGCAGCCCCGCGGGCCCGTCCCGCGGATGGCAAATTGTCGTAGTCCTGTCGCCGCAGCGTCCCAGAGGGCCGCCCGGTGAACGGCCGGGACCGTCCGCGCCGCCGGTCAACGCTCCCTCTACCGTATTCAATCGGCCGCGCCGCGAACGTCTGTACCGCCGGGAACGCCCCGTCCTGTGCCGTCGCCGGTGACAGCGGGTGACAGTCCGGTGACGCAGGCGGCCTTCGCAGCGGGCCGGGGCCGGCGTACACTCCCGGCATGGCAGCACCGCTCGAAGGCATCCGCGTCCTCGATTTCACCCGGTATCAGCAAGGCCCCTTCGCGACCGTCATCCTCGCCGACTTCGGTGCCGACGTCATCAAAGTCGAAGACCCGAGCGGCGACTACGGCCGGCGCATGTGGCGGGAGCCCGACGGCTTCTCCGCCTTCTGGGAATCGCTCGACCGCGGCAAACGCTCCGTCTGCATCGATCTTCGCCGGCAGGAGGGCGTCGACCTCGCACTCCGCCTCGCCGATGGCGCCGACGTCCTCGTCGAGAACTTCCGGCCCGGGACGATGGAGCGCTGGGGCCTCGGGCCGGACGTCGTCTGCGAACGCAATCCGCGCCTCATCTACGCCCGCGCTACCGGCTGGGGTTCGAAAGGCCCCATGGCGAAGCTCCCGTCCTTCGACCAGATTGCGCAGGCGTATTCCGGCTTCGCGCAGCACGCCGGCGGCGGCCCCGGCCATCGGCCCGAAATCCCTTACCCCGGCATCGCCGACCAAACGGGCGGTATGAACCTCGCGCTCGGCATCATGACCGCGCTCTACGCGCGCGAGCGTACCGGCCGCGGGCAGGTCGTCGAAGTCTCCCTCCTCGGCACCCAGCTCGCGCTCCAGGCGCCCGAGCTGCTTCACGCCCTCCATTTCGGGAAAGAGCGGCCGCGCGAATTCCGCGCCGCGCCGCCTGTCGGCCACTACCAGTGCTCCGATGGCCGCTGGGTGATGATCGTCGGCATCGACCAGAAGTTCTGGCCCCGGATCGCCCGCGCGCTCGGCCTCGACCACCTCATCGACGACCCGCGCTTTGCCCGCGGCTTCGTCCGCTACAAGAACCGGCACGAGCTCGAGCCCATCATGGAGGAGGCGTTCGCCAGCAACACCTCGGCGCACTGGCTCGAGCGGCTCCGTCAGGAGGACGTCCCAGCTTCCATCGTGCAGGACTACCTCGAGCTCGCCGAATCCGAGCAGGCGTGGGCGAACGGCTACCTCGCCGAGACCGACCACCCGAAGTTCGGCCGCCAGCGCGTCGTCGGTCCCCACATCCAGCTCTCCGGGACGCCGCCGCGCCTCAGCTTTCCCGCGCGCGACCTCGGCGTCGATACGGCCGACGTCCTGCGGGAAGCGGGCCTGTCCGAAGCGGAAATCGAGCGGCTGAGCGCCGAGCGCGTCATCGGTCCCGCCGCCGAATGAGGTTCAGGGTGTGAGGTCGCCGTTGGCCGGGCCCCGCGCACCGGCGAACGCGAAGCCGAGCAGCTGGAGCCCGGCACGGACCGCCGCGGCTTCTCCTGCACCGGCAGCGCCGGCGAGCACCCGCAAGGCCGCCCGGTCGGCCGCTTCCAGCGCCCCCGGGACGTCGAAGTCGTCATCGAGCCGTTCCGTCATCGCGCCGAGCACTCCCCGGTCCGGTTCCGCCTCACCGGCCCGCCGCGAGGCAGCCTTCAGCCGCTCGTACCGCTCCGCAAGCTCGTCGAGGGCGCCGGGGACGTAGTTCGCATCGGCGCGCAGGTGGTGGCTGAGCAGGTAGAGCCGCAGGTGGTCCGGCTCGTACCTCCGCATCAGGTCCCGCGCGAGCACGAGGTTGCCGAGCGACTTGCTCATCTTGACCCCTTCGAGCTGGAGCATGCCGTTGTGGACCCACCAGCCGCAAAACGGCTCGACCCCGTAGGCGCATTCGGCCTGCGCGATTTCGTTCTCGTGATGCGGATACTTCAGGTCGCTGCCGCCCCCGTGGATGTCGATTTGCGTCCCGAGGTGCTTCACTGCCATCGCCGTGCACTCGATGCTCCACCCGGGCCGGCCCGGCCCCCACGGGCTTTCCCATGCCGGGTCGCCGGGGTCGACCTGCTGCCACAGCAGGAAGTCGAGGTGACCACGCTTTTTGTGCGCCCGTTTCGACTCCGGGTTCTCCCGCTTCCCGAGCTCCTCCAGCGTCAGCCCGTTGAGCCGCCCGTACCGCGGGAACGATGCGACGTCGAAGAACACATCGCCATCGACGACGTACGCGTGTCCCCGTTCGATGAGCCGCGCCGTCGTCTCGATGATCTCCGGGATGTGGTCGGTCGCGTAGGGGTAGACGGTCGGCCGGAGGACGTTCAGCCGGTCGAGGTCCGCCCGAAGGATCGCGTCGTTTTCGTCCCGGATCTCGGCGATCGGCCGCCCGCCCTGCCGCCGGGAGACCATGATCATGTCGTCGTCGATGTCCGTCACGTTCTGGACGTAGCGCACGCGGTAGCCGAGCCAGCTGAGGTAGCGCCGCAGCGTGTCGAACTGCACGTAGGAGAAGGCGTGCCCGAGGTGGGTGACGTCGTAGGGCGTGACCCCGCAGACGTACATGCGAACCTCGCCGGGGCTGACGGTTCGGAATTCGCGGACCTCGTTCCCCAGCGACGTGAACAGGCGAAACGGCACGTGGCGGCTCCTCGCGGCGGGCTTCGGCTAGCGTAGCAGAGGCTCGGTTTCTCTTCGCAACCCTCAGCTGAGCGCGCCGGACGCCATCAGGTCCGCGATGCGGCCGTCGTCGTAGCCGAGCACCGAAGCGAGGACGTCGAACGTATCCTCACCCACCTGGTGGACACCTTCGTAGACCGGCGGCCGGGCGCCGTCGAAGCGGGCCGGGAACCGGTCGAGGCCGTACTCGCCCCACTTCTCCGCCCGCGCGCTCCCGAAGAAGTCCCGCGCCTCGAGCTGCGGGTCGTTCTCCGCGAGGTCGCGCGCGTGCTGGACCGGCCCCGCGTGCACACCGGCCCGCTGCAGCCGCTCGGCGAGTTCGAAGGCGTCTTCCCGCCGGGTCCGGGCCGCAATCGCCGCGTCCAGCTCGCGCCAGTTCGCGACGCGGAGGTCGTGGGTCGCGAACTGGCCGCCCGGGTCGATCTCCAGCATGCCGGCGAGCCGGCGCCATTCGTCATCGCCGCGCGCCGCGATGGCGATCCACCGGTCCTCGCCCGCGCACGGGTAGATGCCGTGCGGCGCCCAGGCATCGAACGGGTGGCGGTTCCCCGGCGGCTCCGGGTTCGTTCCGTTGGCCAGGAAGTCCATCAGCGCGGGCGCCATGATGCCGAGTCCCAGTTCGTACTGGGCGAGGTCTACCGCCAGCCCGCGGCCCGTCCGCTCGCGGTGTTCGAGGCCTTCGAGCGCCGCCAGCGCCGCCGCCAGCCCGCTCAGGTGGTCCGTCAGCGAAAAGCCGTAGCCGTCCGTCCGCGTCCCTTCCGGGTTCGTGAGGTAGGTGAGCCCGGTCAGCGCGTGGATGGTCGGCGCGTAGGTCACGAAATCCTTCCACGGGCCGTCCTGCCCCATGCCGCCCATCGAGATGACCGTTACCCCCGGGTGCTCCGCCTCCAGCGACGCGTAATCGAGCCCCCAGCGCCGCAGAACTCCCGCCGAGAAGTTCTCGATGATGACGTCCGACTTCAGCGCGAGCTCGCGGGCCACGGCGCGAGCCTCAGGCCGCGTCATGTCGAGCGCCACGCTCTTCTTGTTCCGGTTCCAGCAGACGTAGTAGGGGTGGTCGGGCGAGTTCGCGCCGCCGCTCCGCTTCGCGCTGCTCACCTTGATGACCTCCGCGCCGAGGTCGCCCAGCACCCGTGTGCCGAACGGCCCCGCGAGGACGTGCGTGAAATCGAGGACGCGCACCCCTTCGAGCGGCCGCGCGCGGTCGAGGCCTCCCGCGCCCCCCGCGGAAATCGCTGCCGCCCGCGGCCGCCAGCCGGTCTCGTCCGCCGCGATGCGCGCCGGCAGCGAGAGCGGCGGCCCGTCGGCGTTCGTGCGGAAGAGCCGGCCGGGGAGCTTCGCCCTTCCGAACCCGGGCACCTCCGTCTCGGAGAAATACCTCCGCGCGGCGATCTGCGGGCTTCGCTCGATCGCCTCCCGGACGTTCCACACCACCCCGAACGGCTGGTGGCGCCGCTGCCCTTCGTAGAAGAGGTCTTCGCCGCGCTCCCACGTGGCCACCCACTCCCGCAGCACCTTCATGACGTACGGGAGGTTCTTCACCATCGCGATGACGTCCGGGAATTTCTCGCGGTCGGCGAGGTCCTGCGCGGCGCCGCATTCGATCAGCCAGGGCACCAGCACCTCGGTCAGCTTGAGCGACGCGGTGACCATCACCCCGTGGCCGTCCTTCGCCGGGTAGACCTCGTAGGCGCCGCTCCAGTGGAGGCTCCCCTGCCGCCGGGCGATCGGGGTGCCCCACGTGCCGTTCGGGAAGAACCACTGCATCAGGAGCTGCTCCGTGCAGGAGACCAGCGCTTCGTGCGCCGAGAGGTCGATGCGCACGCCCGCGCCGGTGAGCCGCGCCAACCGGTAGCCGGCCAGCGCGACCACCGCGGCGTACAGCCCGACGGTGTGGTGGGACTGGTTGCCGTAGCCCGTAATCGGCGCGCTCGACGCGTCGCCCGTCAGCCACGCCGACCCGCAGAGCGCATTGGCGACGAGGTCGTTCACGCGCCAGCCGCTGCGCGGGCCGTCGAGGCCCATCGGCGTCACCGAGACGCGCACCAGCAGCGGGTTCGCAGCCCGGAGTTCCCCGTCGTCGAACGGCGGCGAACCCGGGGACCAGTCCTCGAGCAGGATGTCGGCTGCGCGCACGAGCTCGAGGAACTGCCCTCGGCCGCCGGCTTCCGACAGGTCGAGCGAAACGACACGCTTGCCCGCGTTGTAGTACGCCGACTGGATCGACACCCCGCTCGAACCGAAGAACGGTGGTTCACGGTCCAGCGGGTCCCCGTCTGGCCCGACCACCCGGACGACATCGGCGCCGGCCTCGGCCAGCAGGCGGCCGGCCAGCACGCCGTTCCACCCGGCGCATTCGAGGACGCGGAGCCCGGAAAGCGGCTGCGGCGCGGTCATGCCGACGATCATAGCCGCGCCTGCCGAAAGAGCAGCCGGGCGCCGGCCCGGCGCACCCCGGTTTCCCGGGCGTTCAGCGGGATTTCCCGTGTTTGCCTTGGGCGCCATGCTGATTTCGCTATCGTTCCGGTTGTCACAAGACCCGCGGCTGGGGTACGGTGCCCGGAGCCCCCGGGAAACAGGAGCAGGTGCGATGCCGATGACCCGCCACCGGCACACCCTGGCAGCCATCCTGGTCGCCATGCTTGCCGTCTTCGGCGCCGCCGGGCCGTTCAGCCCCGCGGCCGCCGATTCCAGCCATCCGATCGTCGAACGCGCCCTGCGCGACCTCGGCACGTACCAGGGCGAATGCTGGCCCTGGGTGAAGCGCGTCGTCTTCGAAGCGACCGGCCGCGAAATGGGCTTCGATTACCGCGAAGGCTTCCTCGAAGCCGGGGCCGTTGAAGTGTCAGCCGCCGAGGCTGGCCCCGGCGACGTCATCCAGGTCGCCCTCGACAGCTGGACCTCCCCCGATGCTGACTACCCCGGCCTTCACACAGCCATCATCATCCGCAATCGCGGCGACGGGACCTTCGACGCCATCGACTCGAACCAGCTCTGGGACGGCATCGTCCGCCTGCGTCCCGGCTACGACCCGTTCGCCCAGGCCAGGGCGAACGGCCTGCAGGTTCGCATCTACCGGTTCCCCGCCGGGGCGAGCCAGCCGCGTGAGGCGGCGCCGGCAGGCACGCCCCTCGCCCCGGGCGATACGGCGCGCGTCAACACCCCGGGCGATTGCCTGCGGCTCCGGAAGGCACCCGGCGGCGACATCATCCAGTGCCTCGCCCATGGCACCCGCGTGACCGTCATCGAGGGGCCCGTGCGCCAGGTCGGCGTCGAATGGTATCGCGTGGCGACTCCCGTCGGTGAAGGCTGGATGGCCGGGCAGTACCTCCAGAAAGAGACCGGCCCCTCGGCCGCGCCGAGCGCCCAGGGCCCGACACGCCCGCTCCTCCAGTACCGCGCCGTCGTTCCCCTTGCCGCTGCCGATTGACGTCCCGGCTGGAGCATGACGCCTTGTGACGCCGTCCACGGCTGCTGAAACCGCCCGCGGACGGTAGCCTGATTTGCGATGCCAGCGACGGGACGGGGCCTGCCGGCATGATCGACCTCGACGATGCCCGACTTCGACCCGGCCAGGCTGAGGCGCTCCGCCGCTGGCGGGAAGCGCTCGCCGGCGGCTCCCGCGCCGAGCTGGTGGTCGTGCCCGTCGGCTACGGCAAGACCGTCATCGGCGTCGGCTCGTTCCTAGTCGCCGCCTCCGCGGCCGGCGCCGACAGCTGCCTCTACCTGACGCCTACCGATGTCCTCCGGACGCAGGTCTACGACGGCATCGAACGCGCCCTCGGCCTGCTGGGCGCCCGGTTCGATGCGCGGAAGTACCTCGCCGAGAACGCGACCCTCCACCGCGCAGCCCCCAACCGGGCCAACGTCATCGTCGCCACCTACCAGCAGGTCGCGGCCGCGCCGGAGCGGTACGCCCGCCTCTGCGCGAAGCGCCGCGTGCACCTGGTCTGCGACGAAGCGCACCACCTCGGCGAACGCGGCCAGTGGGCCGGCGCGCTCCGGCAGCTCCCCGTCGCCACGAGCCTGCTGCTTTCCGCGACGCCCGTCCGCCTCGACCGCGAGCCGCTCGCCGGCGCCCGCTACCTCCCCAGCGAGGATGGCGAGGGCCTCGTCATCGACCCGCTCATCCACGTCACCATGCGCCAGGCGTGGCGCGAAGGCCGCATCCTCAAGCGGCTCGCGATGCAGATGAAGGACTACGCCGTCGAGCTCCGCAGCCCCGAGGGAGAGACCTACACCTTCACCGCCTCCGAAATGGCCGAGCTGCCCGACTTCGACCAGCGCTGCGTCCGCCAGCAGCTCCGCTGGAACGACGATTATGTTCAGCCGCTCGTCCGCGAATTCGCGCTCACGCTCGAACGGAAGCGCGCCCTCGCACCGGGCCAGCACCAGGGCCTCGTTTTCGCCGCCACCACCACCCACGCCGACCATCTCGCCCGGGTCTTCGCGAAACACCACCCGGGCCTCCGGTGCGCCGTCGTCCACAGCGGCGAGGATCTCCCGGCGGCCGAAGCCGAGCGGCGCATGCGCGACTTCCACGCCGGCCGTTATGACGTCCTCATCCAGGTCCGAAAAGCCAGCGAAGGCTTCGATGCGCCGACCGTCTCCGTCCTCCTCAAACTCGACGCCGTCTTCAGCCGTGAGCCGGTGATCCAGCAGCTCGGCCGCGGGCTCCGCTTCAACCACAGCCTGCCCGAAGCCCAAAACGTGCTCCACGTGTTCATCGGCCGCGACCCGCGCCTCGCGCCCATCATCGACCACCTCGAACGCGAAGCCGCCATCCCCGCCATCCCCCGGCCCGTCGACCGGGGTGCTCCCCAACCGGACCAGGATGTGCCGGGCGAACCGGCAGAAGAGGAGGCCGGCTCCGACGAACCGCGCGCGCTCCCGGAGGTGGTGGACGTCGAGGAAGCCGGCGACGCCGTCCTCGACGAAACTGGCCGCCTCATCGAAGGCCAGCAGCTGACCATGTTCGGGGTGCCGGCCCCGCCCCCACCACCCGCCGCGCGAACGGCTGCCCCGGTCGCCGCACCGGTCAACGACCCGCGCGCAACCGTCGTCGACCTCCAGGCCGAGCTGCAGGAGGCAATCGAGTACTGCAAGACGTGGACTGCCCGCGCCGCCCGGGAGCGCGCCCGCCGCTTCGGCCAGCGCGAGAATCACTTCGCCGTCCTCAACGCCGCCTACGCGCGCGAAACCGGCCAGCGCGGCACCCTCGCCACGCCCGCCGACTATCGCCGCAAAGGCGACTGGATGAAGCGGAAGTACCTCGAACTGCTGGGGTAACTGCGGTCCGTTCTAGACCTCGACCAGCCGTGCGCCGGTCAACGCTGCGAGGTCGCCCGGCCGGAGTTCGACGTCGGCGCCGCGCTCGCCGGCGCTCACCAGCACCGTCTCGTGCGCCATCGCCGAGGCATCGAGCAGCACGCGAAAGCTCCTGCCGGTGAGGGCGAGCGCACTGATGCCGCCGAGCTTCAGGCCAGTGAGCCGCTCGGCGTCGGCCGGCGCCGCCATCCGCAGCCGCTTCACCCCGAGCTGCGCTGCCAGCCGCCTCAGGTCCAGCTCCGCCGAACCGCGGACCATCACGAGGTACGGCCGGCCGCGCGGCGGCTCCTCCTCGACCACGAGCGTCTTGAAGACGCGCTCCGGTTCGACCTCCGTCGCGGCGGCCACCCCTTCAGCCGAACGAATCGCCGGGTCGAACCGCACCAGCCGGTGCGGAACGCCCCGCGCTTCGAGCAGCTTCACCGCCGCCGGTTTCTTCATGGGCACCTCGCACCCCGTGCCGGTAGGATACGCGGGCAATTCCCACCTGAGAGGCCTGCCCCTATGGACTTCCAGCTCCCGGCCCACATCCCCGACCTCCTGCGAGAACTCGATGAGTTCATCGAGCGCGAAATCAAACCGCTCGAGCAGGAGAACGACAACATCCGCTTCTTCGACCACCGCCGCGAATGGGCGCGCACCGACTTCGAAAACGGCGGCATCCCGCGCAAAGAATGGGAGGAGCTCCTCGCCGAGATGCGCCGCCGCGCCGACCGCGCGGGCTGGCTCCGCTTCGCGGTGCCGAAGAAATACGGCGGCCGCGACGGCACCAACCTCGAGATGGCCATCATCCGCGAGCACCTCGCCAAGAAAGGCCTCGGCCTCCATAACGACCTCCAGAACGAGTCGTCCGTCGTCGGCAACTTCCCCACCGTGAAGATGTGGGAGCAGTTCGGCACCGAGGAGCAGAAGAAGGAGTTCCTCGAAGGCATGTTCACGGGCAAGACCCGCGTCGCCTTCGGGCTGACCGAGCCGAACCACGGCTCCGATGCCTCGTGGCTCGAAACCCGCGCCGTCCGCGACGGCGACGAGTGGGTCATCAACGGCAAGAAGCGCTTCAACAGCGGCCTCCACAACGCGACGCACGACCTCATCTTCGCCCGCACCTCCGGCGAGGAAGGCAAGCCCCGCGGCATCAGCTGCTTCATCGTCCCGACGAACGCCGAGGGGTTCTCCGTCGACTTCATGTGGTGGACGATGAACATGCCGACCGACCACGCCGAGGTCACCCTCAAAGACGTCCGCGTCCCCGCCACCGCGATGCTCGGCAAGGAAGGCGACGGCCTCGCGCTCGCCAACACCTTCGTCCACGAGAACCGGATCCGGCAGGCCGCCTCAGGCGTCGGCGCCGCTCAGTATTGCATCGACCGCGCCGTCGAATACGCGAAGCAGCGCGTCACCTTCGGCCAGCCGCTCGCCACCCGGCAGGCGATCCAGTGGCCGCTCGCCGAGCTCCAGACTGAGTGCGAAATGGTGCGCTGGATGGTCTACCGCACCGCGTGGCTGCTCGACCAGCAGCACCACATGGAAGTGAGCGACAAGGTCGCGATGTGCAACTACCGCGCGAACCGCCTCGCCTGCAACGCTGCCGACCTCGCCATCCAGGTCCACGGCGGCATCGGCTACACCCGCCACATGCCGTTCGAACACATCTACCGCCACCACCGGCGCTACCGCATCACCGAAGGCAGCGACGAGATCCAGATCCGCCGCATCGCCCAGGTGATGTTCGGCATGGGCAGTTCGCGCCGGCCCGCCGAATAGCCGCCGGACCGACGCGCGCGAACGTTGACCGTCCGCCAGCTACCATGCCGCCGATGACCGCGCTCGACCTCGCCTTCATCGGCACCGGCAACGCTTTCGCCCCGGGCGGGCTCTGCTGGAACGGATTCGTCGCCGGGGGGCGGTTCCTCTTCGAGGCGCCGCCCCAGGCGCTCCAGTCGCTCAACCGGATGGGGATCGACCCGGACGGGCTCGACGCCGTCATCCTCAGCCACCACCACGGCGACCACTTCCTCGGCCTGCCCTTCATCCTCCTGCACTGGAAGTACTTCGGCCGGTCCCGGCCCGCCGTCATCGTCGGCCCGCCCGGCACGCGCGACCTTGCAACGGCGATCGGCCGCTCGGTCTACCCGGGCCTGTTCGATATCGCCTTTGAGCTGCGCTGGGTCGAACTCGCCGACGGGCAGGCTGCGGAGATCGAAGGGCTCCGGCTCACGGCCCGCCGCGTCGAACACGATGCCCGCCTCAGCCTCAACCTGGGCTACGTCGGCGAACTGGGAGGGCGCACGTTCGCCTACACCGGCGACACCGGCTTCTGCGACGCTATCGTGGGGATGGCCCGCGACGCCGAGGTGCTGGTGGCCGAGTGCTCCTCGGTCGACGAGAAGGTGCCCATCCACCTCAACCTCGTCGACGACATCCCCCGCCTGCGGGACAGCATGCAGCCCGGCGCCCGCCTCATCCTGACCCACCTCGGTGCCGGGGTTTCCGCAGACCACCTGCGCGATACCCTCGTCGCCCGCGACCTCGAGCGCTACCGCCTCTGAAACCCGCCGGTAGAATGGGCCGGCGGAAGGAGAGACAGCACCCATGCCACATCCGCTGCGCGGCGCCGCGGCCATCACCGGCCTCGGCATGACCCCCATGGGCCGCATCTACAGGTCCACGAGCGAACTCGCGGCCGAAGCCGTGGCGAAGGCGATCGCCGACGCCGGGCTGAAGAAAGACGACATCGACGGCCTGCTCATCAACGCCGGCATCACCGGCACGACCGGCGGCGGCCTCACCCTCGGGCTCCAGAACTACCTTGGCCTCCGCAATCTCCGCCTCTTGAACCACATGAACGCCGCCGGCTCCACCGCTGCCCAGATGGTCCAGTACGCGACCATGGCCATTCACGCCGGGATGGCGACCCACGTCGTCTGCGTCTTCGCCGATGCGCCGCTCAAGGAGGGCACCTCCGCAGGCGCAGCCTACGGAGGCGCCGCGCGCAACCCCCAGCGCCCGCGCGGCATGGCCGGGCTCTATGCCGCGGCGGGCTACTTCGGCGCCAACACGCCGTACGCGCTCGCCGCGCGCCGCCACATGGCCCTCTACGGCACGAAGCAGGACCACCTCGGCATCATCGCCGTCGGCCAGCGGCAGTGGGCGACGATGAACCCGCTCGCCCAGATGCGCGAGCCGATCACCCTCGAGGACTACCACGCGTCCCGCTGGATCATCGAGCCGCTGCACCTGCTCGACTGCTGCCTCGTCTCGAACGGCGCCGTCGCCGTCATCGTCAGCCCGGCCGACCGGGCGAAGGAGATGCCCCAGCCGCCCGTCTACATCCACGGCATGGGCCAGGGCCACCCGGGCGACAGCGGCCGCGCAGGATCCGACTGGGAGACCGAAACCGGCGCGAAATTTGCCGCCGAAACGGCGTACCGCATGGCCGGCGTCGGCCCGGCCGACTTCACCCAGTGCCAGATTTACGACTGCTACACCTACACCGTGCTCGTCACCCTCGAGGACTACGGCTTCTGCAAGAAGGGCGAGGGCGGCCCCTTCGTCGAAGACGGCAAGCTCGGGCCGGGCGGGTCGCTCCCGACGAACACCGGCGGCGGCGAACTCTCCGCCTACTACATGTGGGGCATGACGCCGCTCAGCGAGGCCGTCATCCAGGGCCGCGGCCACGGCGGCGAGCGCCAGGCGAAGAACGACCTCATTCTCGTCACCGGCAACGGCGGGAGCCTCAGCTACCACGCCTGCCTCATCCTCAGCCCTCACCCCGCCTGACCGAGGAGCGTCCGATGACCCAGCCCCAGATTCCCGTCCCGGAGCCCGACGAGGCGTCCCGCCCGTTCTTCGATGGCGCGGCCGAGGGCCGCCTGATGCTCATGCGCTGCGCCGACTGCGGCACGTGGCGGCTGCCCTCCCGCCAGCACTGCGACGCCTGTCTTTCCGACCGCTTCACCTGGGAGGCCGCCAGCGGCCGCGGCACGGTCCGCACCTTCGGCATCATGCACCAGCGCTACCACCCTGCGTTTCAGGTCCCCTACAACGTCACCATCGTCGAACTCGAAGAAGGCCCGCGCCTGCCGACCAACCTCGTGGACGTTGCCAACGAGGACATCCGGGTCGGCATGCCTGTCGAGGTGGTCTTCGAGCGGTACGACGATGTCACGCTGCCGCGCTTCCGGCCCGCGGGGCGATTATGACGAGTATATTTCTTCACACTTGACACAGGATTACGCGCGGGCGACGGTTCGGGCGTGAGCAGCGACGCGGAGTTCCGCCTGGTCCTCTGGGCCACCGACGTCGGGGCCCTTGCCGACTTCCTCGCCGCGGTAGCCGGCGCCGAGCCGGTCGCCCGGCATCCCGGGTATGCCGAACTGCGCGCCCCCGGCTGCCGGGTGGAGATCCACGCCGACGAAACCTTCCGGGGCCACCCGTGGTTTCACGCCCTGGCCCGAGAGGGTGTCGCCCGCGGCATCGGCGCGGAGCTGATTTTCCGCGTGCCGGATGTGCTGGCCGCCTACCGGACGGCCCTCCGGCTCGGCGCCCAGGCCATCGCGCAGCCGTACGAGTTCGAAGGCAGGCTCGAATGCTCCGTCATGGGCCCGGACGGCTATGTCTTCGGTCTATGGCAGCCATGGGAATCGGCAACATCGGGCTGAAATTTTCCAATCCGTAACGAAATCGCCTCCACGCTGTGCTACGGTGGTTGTGAAGGAACGCACAAACACCGTGCACGGAGGTGCCACATGAACCTCGACCCGATGACCCTGACCTACCTGACGCAGGTCCACGAGCCGACGCCCGAGGCGCGGTTCCGCGAAGAATACGCCCGCACCCGGGTCTCTCCCGCGCGCAAGCACGAGGAGCTCGTCGACCCCGAGCAGCGCAAGGCGGCCTCGCTCCTCCGCGAGCGGGTCGTCGTGAACATCGGCCGGTTCTTCGCCCGGCCCAGCTGACCCGACCGGGCCGATTCGGCCGGACGCATCCAAAACGACGGGGCTCCCGAAAGGGAGCCCCGTTCGCTTTGCCCTGAGGGGCCGCTGCCGGCCTATTCGTACCGCAGCGCCTCGGCCACCGGCACCCGCGAAGCGCTGCGCGCCGGCAGCACCGTCATCAGCATCGAGGCGCCGAACGCGATCCCGCAGATGACCGCAATCTGCAGCCACGGCACCGCGAAATCGATCTGCTCCGTGCCATCACCGAAGTCGCCCGTCGTGAACAGCACCCAGGCGAGCGACAGCCCGAGTACGTGTCCGACGAAGATGCCGGCGATCGCGATGAAGCCGGATTCCATCAGGAAGCTGAGCGCCACCATGCGCCGCTGATACCCGATGGCCCGCAGCATTCCGATCTGCTGGCGGCGTTCCACCACCGCACGGGACGCGATGACGGCGAGCGCCGCGATGCCCACGATGAGCCCGAGCCCCATGAAGCCCTGGAAGACCAGCAGGAAGCCGGTCTGCTGCCGCTGCTGGTCGGCGAGCAGCTTGTCCAGCGAATCCGCGGAAGCCTGCACCAGCGCCCCTTCGACCTGCTTGGCGTAGACTTCACTGTCCGTCTCCGGGCGCAGCTTCAGGAAGAACATCTGACCGCGCGCCGCAGGGAACGCCCGCGCCAGCGTCTGCTCCGTGACGACGAGGCCGGTGCCGAAGTCCGGGCTTCCCAGCGAGAAGAACGTGTCCGCCGACTCCTTCAGCTGGCCGATGACCGTCACGGTCGTGACCTCCCCCGTCCCCGGGTCCCGCAGGTCCAGCGTGAACGGTTCGAAGCCATCCGCCAGCGGCTTGAGCCGGAGGCGCAGGTTGTTGCCGCCGAATCCCTGCTGCGAGGCCGTGATGTCGGCCGGCACCAGGGCGAGATTCGGCTCGCTTGCCAGCGCGGCCCAAACGTCCGAGTCGGTGGCGTACCCCGCCGCCCGGTATTTCAGCTTCAGCTCCTGTGCATCGAGGAACCCGGCATCGACGCCGAAGATCTTCACCCGGCTGTACGGAGCCACCTGGCCGTCATCGGTGTTGACGAACCCGTCGCGGTTCTCGACCTCGACTTCCTGCGGGTTGGCTACCCGGGCGATGCCGGTCGCCTCGATCGGCGAAGTGTCGACGCCCGCCGCGGTGAGCGCCGCGCCGAGGTCGTCGATCGGGTTGTTCTCGTTCACCGAGCCGACCACGTCGAATCCGCCCTTCGCCTCGTCGTTCAGGAAGAGCGAAGCGAAATTCGTGTTGATGGTCGACATCATGACGAGCGAGAACATGATGAGCCCGATCATCGCCATCGTCATACCGGTCCGGAACCGCGACGTCAGCGGATACGCCACGGCGGTCTTCAGCGCGGGGACGATCCGTCCGAAGCGGCTGCCGAGGCTCGCCAGCGCGGGCAGCACGATGTCGGCGTTGTAGACGACGATGAACACCCCGCAGGTCACCATCACGACGCCGCTGAGGAAGAACATCTCGATGTCGCCCTCGAGCGGCCCCGTAATCGGCTCGAGCCACTGGCTCGGCACATACCACAGGGCGAGCAGCAACGCGCTCGTCGCCGTGAACGCCAGCCGTTCGGAGACTCCGAAATACCGCAGGGTGACCGCGGCCCACAGGAAGATCGTGGAGACCCCGAGCAGGAAGAAGAAGGCGCTGTCCCGGTCGAGGCCGCCGTAGGTCAGCGCGACGCCCGCGATGCCGAATGCGATGGCCGTCGCTGCCGTCCAGGGCACGCGCACCCGCCACGTCTGGAGCAGCGCCGCCACGAACGCCAGCGGCCAGGCGGCCAGCGCACCGACCGCGAGCCAGCGCGGCAGCGCGTCGGGTTTCCGGTCGCGAACCACGCGCACCAGCAGCAGCGCCGCGGCATACCACGGCAGGATGAGCAGCCAGCCGACGACCGGGAGGAAGATGCCCAGCAGCCACGGCCAGCGGGGCGCCGGCTCGCCGGTCCGCTTCGCCCGCGGCGCGGCGACGTCCGAGTTCCGCAGCAGGTAGAACCACGGGCTGACCAGGCCGAGGACGACGAGCGGCAGCCCCAGTGCGACGCCCGGCGCGCCGAACAGGAAGAACGCCGCCCCGATCGGCAGGCTGAACGCCGCGATGCCGTTGATGGCCGCCCGGTAGTAGCCGCGCCAGGTCGAAGCCTCCGGGTCGACCGGGCTCGTTTCCGGCAGGTCGCGGATCGCCGCCGTGATGTTGATCCGGCTCGCGCGCCACGAGGCGACGAGGATGACGAGGAAGGTCGCGATGATGCCGAGGCAGAATGCCGTCACCATGCTCCGGAGGGTGAACTGGATCGTCAGGTTCACCCCGAGGCTCTCGCCGCCGAAGTACTGGATGACCTGCACCATCGCCACCGTCACGCCCATCCCCGCGAACAGCCCGACGACGGCCGACCCGAGGTCGTACCCCATCCCTTCGGCGAGGAAGGATTCGACGATTTGCCGGCGCTTCGCGCCGACCGCGCGCGCCATCCCGATCTCCGGCTTCCGCTCGGCCGCCAGCATCACGAAGATGAGGAAGATCAGCAGGATGCCCGCGGCGATCGAGAAGAGCCCGAACACCACGAAAATCGCCGTGAACGCCGAGCCGACCAGCTCGGCCGTGGAAACGAGCCGCTGCTTGATGGGGATGACGCGGTACGGCGTGCCCTCGAGCAGCTGCTCCAGCCGCTCCGTCACGGCATCCGAGCGCTTCAGGCCCCCGTGCGCGTCGCCGACGTTCGAGACGATGACGGCGTCGGCCACTTCGCCCCGCCCGGTGAGCTGGACGAAGGTGTCGAACGCGACCGTCCCGCCGCGCATCGCGAACGGGTCCACCGCCCCGGAGAGCACGTTCGACGGCGTGATGGCGACGACCGTGAACTCGACCGGCTGCCCCTGGTAGAACAGCAGCACCGCATCGCCGACCCGGGCGTCGATCTGCCTGGCGAGGTCCTCGTTGATGGCGATGCTCCGCCCCGTCAGCTGGACAGCCGCGCCGGAGGTGTCCCGCAGGCCCCCGAGCGCCGCCGCATCCGCTTCCCGGAAGGCGACGATACGCGACGACGGCTCGTTGAGCCGTGTCCTCGTGTTGAACACCGGGAGCGTCTCGCGCTGGAGCGGCACGATCGCCTCGATGTCCGGGTCGCCGGCGAGCCGCTGCTTCCAGTCATCGACCGTTGCGAGCGGGATGACCTGCTCCTCCTGCGGTGCGGGGTTCTTTTGCGCATCCCACGAAATCCACTCGTCTGCCTCGCCGAGGATGCCGTACACCTCGGAACTCACGGACGACGTCAGCGTATCCCCCGTGCCGAACGCGGCGCTCATGATGAGCGTCGAGAGCATCAGCCCCACGACGATGAGCGCCGTCTGCGCCTTCCGGCGCGGGATGTTGCGCAGCCCCATTTTGAACATGACGGGGTTGCGCCAGGCGATCCAGCCGATCGCCGCGAAGATGAGCACCGTCACGGCCACGCAAACGGAGGCGATGACGGTCATCGAAACGCCGAACAGTTCGTTCATGGGTCGTTACTCCGCGCCGCTCGCCGCGGCCGCCGCCTGCATCGCCTCGCGGCTGTCCTCCCGCACGATGACGCCGTCGGCCATGTGGATCGTCCGGTGGCAGCGGGCCGCGACCTTCGGGTCATGCGTCACGATGACACAGGTCTGCCGCTCGGCTGCGTTCAGCTCGACGATGAGGTCCATGATCTCGTTGGCCGTTTTCGAATCGAGCGCGCCCGTCGGCTCGTCGGCCCAGACGATCGACGGGTGGTTCACGAGCGCCCGCGCGATGGTGACGCGCTGGCGCTGGCCGCCGGACAGCTGCGCCGGCCGCTGGTTCGCCCACGCCCGCAGACCGACGCGGTCCAGCGCTTCGAGCGCCAGCTCGCGCGCGACCTTCGGCCGCGTCCCCGAGACGATGAGCGGCAGCTCCACGTTCTCCACCGCGCTCAGCACCGGCAGCAGGTTGTACGTCTGGAAGACGAACCCCATGTCCCGCGCCCGGAACTCGGTCTTCCGGTCGTCCGGCATGTGCGCGATGTCCTGCCCGGCGATGTACACGGCGCCAGAATCGAACTCGTCCAGGCCCGAGAAGCAGTTGAGCAGCGTCGTCTTGCCGCAGCCGGACGGCCCCATGATGGCGACCATTTCGCCGCGGCGGACCTGCAGGCTTACGCCGCGGAGCGCCTGCACCTGCACGGTGCCGGTGTCATACGTCTTCACCACATCGCGCGCATCGATGACGACGTCGTCGAATTCGTTCATTGCGATTCCCCCATTCGAACTCGGGTCGAGGCCCGCCGGGCGGGCCGTTGTTGATGAGCCGGGGCGCGTCAGGCAGCCACGGTGACTTCCATGCGGAGCGCCTTTCCGGTCTCGTCGAATCCCCACGCCTTCCAGCGCTGCGCCTCCGCGGCTTGCGCCGCCGGGTCGAAGGCCAGCACGGGCCGCGCATCCAGCGGGAATCGCTGGATGCCGGCAGCACCGAGCGTTTCGAGCGTCTCCAGTGCAAACTTCAGCCAGGCCGCCAAAGGTTCCACCTCCATCCCCATGACTGGCCCCGGGCGGTAGGGCGCGAGGTACGCCCCGGCCGTCTGCAGCAGCCGTCGCGCCCCGGGGTAGCCGCACCGCGAGAGGTGGACGCAGGCAGCCGCCGCCTGGATGAGCCCCTTGTAGAAGTCGCGCACCGGCCCGCGCTCGAACTGCCAGACCTCCTCGAGGTGCTCGTGCGCCTCGTAGAACCGCCCGGCGTTGAAGTCTGCGGAGTACCGTTCGAAGGCCTCCGGCACGACGAGCACCTTCCGCACGAACTGCTTCCTGCGCTGCTGCATGTCATCCACCTTACAGGCCGAATTGAGATGACCAAAAGCACCGGGCAAGGGAGAATCCGTCCTGCTGACAGCCTCTGACAGGAGCCCGGAGCCATGGCCGACCATCACCACGCCCCCGCCGACCCGAACGCCGCCCCGATGCACACCGACGTGCGCGAATCGTTCGACCCCGGCGCCGTGGCCTTCTGCTATATCCTCGCGGTCATCGCGCTCCTCGCCGGGCTCGTGTCCGGGCTCGTCTTCATCAACGATTAAGAATTTGCTGGCTTACCAGCCAGTATTTTCGAAGAACTTCACGTAAGTTCGGCCTCGGCGGGCGCACCGGCATGTATCATCCGGAAATGGACGTCCGCAGCGCTCGCGCCACACCCGGGAGCCGGGTCCTCCTCCGGGCCACGAAGTACGACGGCACCGCCCACTGGATTCAGCCCTTCCGCGTGGTCGCCGACGACGGCAACCTCCTCATCACGTCCTACCGCGCCCGGACGCCCATCTACACCTCCCGGGGCGAATTCCGCTCGCCCTACGACTCCCTCGTCTACTTCTGGCGCGACCGCTGGTACAACGTCTTTCGCCTCTCCCGCCCGGGCTGCCCGACCGCACTCTGGTACTGCAACGTCACCACGCCGCCAACGTTCGACGGCTGCCAGATCGGCTACGTCGACCTGGACCTCGACGTGAAGGTCTATCCCACCGGCTGCATCGAACTCCTCGACGAAGACGAGTTCGAAGCGCATCGCGAAAAGTACGGCTACCCGGACGACCTCGTGGAGCGCGCCCGCGCGGCCGCGGACGAGGTCGCGCAGCTCGCCCGGGAGCACCGCTTCCCCTTTGCCTGCAGCGCGGAGCCGATGCGCAATCGTTCGAGCCACCGTACGCTGTAGGCTCGATGCCCGATACCCGCACCATCCGCCCATACCTCGAAGGTCTCGTCGCCGCGGCCGCCAAAGCCGCCGTCGCGGCCGGCGACCTGCCGGACGTCGCCATCCCGGGCGCTGCCATCGAACGGCCCAAGGACCCGGCCAACGGCGACTTCGCCTCCACGCTCCCGCTCCGCCTCGCGCGCGCCGCGATGCGGCCTCCGCTCGATATCGCTCGGGCGATCGTCCACCACCTCCCGGCCGACCCGGCGATCGAGCCGCCGGCGGTCGCGCCGCCGGGCTTCATCAACTTCCGCCTTTCGCAGGCCTTCCTGCAGGACCAGGTCGAGCACATCATCGCGGCCGGCCCGGCCTACGCCGACCTCCAGCTCGGCGCTGGCCGCTCGGCCCAGGTCGAATTCGTCTCCGCCAACCCGACGGGCCCGCTCCACGTCGGCAACGGCCGGGGCGCCGCGATCGGCGACGCCCTCGCGAACGCGCTCGCCGCTGCCGGCTACCGGGTCGAGCGCGAGTACTACATCAACGACGCCGGCACCCAGACGGACAACTTCGCCGAGACGCTCTACGCGCGCTACCAGCAGCTCTTCGGCCGCGACGTGCCGCTGCCCGAGGACGGCTACCCCGGGGCGTACATGGTCGAGCTCGCCGAGGAAGTCCGCGCGCGCCACGGCGACGCCTTCCTCCGGCCACCGGGCGAACCGATGCCGCCCGAGCTCGGCCAGCTCGGGATCGAGCTCATGGTCGGCCGCATCCGGAAAACACTCGAAAGCTTCGGCGTCCGGTATGACCGCTGGTACTCGGAGAAGTCGCTCTATGAACCCGGCGGCGCCTACGAACAGGCGATGGCCATCCTCCGCGATGCCGGGATGCTCGTCGAGCGCGACGGCGCCCTCTGGTTCGCCTCCAGCGAGCTCGGCGAGGACAAGGACAACGTCGTCGTCCGCTCCGACGGCCGCCCAACCTACTACGCCAGCGATATCGCCTACCACTGGGACAAATTCCTCCGGCGCGGCTTCGACCTCGTCATCGACGTCTGGGGCGCCGACCACCACGGCCATGTCTCGCGCCTCAAGACCGCGACGAAGGCCGTCGGCGCCGACCCGGAGGCCCTCCAGATCCTCCTCTACCAGCTCGTCACCCTGAAGCGCGGCGGCGAGGTCGTCCGCCTCTCGAAACGGAGCGGCGAGATCATCACCCTCGATGAGCTGGTGGAAGAGGTCGGCGCCGATGCTGCCCGCTTCTTCTTCCTGCTCCGCTCCCCGGGCGCCCAGATGGACTTCGACCTCGACCTCGCGGTCAAGCAGTCCTCGGAGAATCCCGTTTATTATGTCCAGTATGCTCACGCCCGGCTCTGTTCGATCCTCGAACGCGCCCGGGAGCAGGGGCTGACCCCCGACGGCGGCAACGTGCGCCTCCTGACGGCGCCCCACGAGCTCGCGCTCATCCGCGAGATGATGCAGCTGGCCGACGTCATCGAGAACGTCGCGACCCGGTTCGAACCGCAGCATCTGCCGCACTACGCGCAGGATCTGGCGACCGCCTTCCACGCCTTCAACGACGCGTTCAAGCAGCAGAACGACCCGTCACTCAAGGTCATCACCGAGGATGCGGAGCTGAGCCGGGCGCGCCTCCGGCTCGTGCTCGCGGCGCGGATCGCGCTCGCCCGGGTGCTCGGGCTCATGGGGATGTCCGCTCCCGAGCGGATGTAGCAGCCGCCCCCGGCACCGCGATTAGCCCCCCGGCCGCGCTGCCGAACAGGTCGCCGGGCTGCAATCCTTCGTAGGCGGCGACCCACGCCGCCAGCGCACACGCCGCCGCATCCAGCCGGTCCTCCAGCTCCTTGAGCGCCCGCCCGGTGGCGCAGCTCCCGGCCGTCACTGCCGGCGGCTCGATGTCCAGCTCGAGGCCCCGCCGTCCCAGGGCGGACCTCAGGAGGTTGGCATACTCCGCCAGTCCCGCCTGCCGCCCTGCGAGCGTGCCGCGCTTGTACGCCGGCGGGCGCGCCGCGCCCATCACGGTCACCGTCAGCGCCCGCGGGAACGTTTCGAACGCCACCCGCGGCCCCGCGGCGCGCCCGGGCGATGGCGCCAGCTCCCAGCCGGCCGCGCGCAGCAGTCCACCCAGCGCAGGTCCAGCAGTAAACCCCTTCCGTTCCAGGAAATCGCCCCCGACCTGGTAGGCCATCACCCCCGAGCGGCCGAGCCCCCGCGCGAGTTCGGCCTCGGCCGTCCGTCCCGGCTCCGCCGAGAGGGGCGCATCGATACCGGCGACCACCGGCGGCTCGAGTGAGCCGAGCCATGCCGCTGCGTCCCCCGGCCCGGCGACCGCCGTCCACGTGGCGACGCGGCCATCGGACTCGACCAGCGCGAACCCCGACGGCCGCCGCCCCGTCCACGAGAGATCGATGCCCGCACAGCGCACGGCCTCACGGTAGCTGCCTCCCTGCGCCTGTGCCACCATGTTCGCCGTGGACGGCCTCCTCCCCGCGATCCGCACCCGGCGCGCCGGCCGCGCCTTTCGCCCCGACCCGGTCCCGGCCGGCCTCCAGGAGCTGCTCTGGGAAGCCGCCGCGCTTGCTCCCAGCCACGGCAATACCCAGCCGACCCGCGTCCTCGTGGCAGCATCGGAGCCCGCCCGGCAACGGCTCATCGCCGCGCTCAACCCGGGCAATCAACACTGGGCGGCCGCCGCCCCGCTGCTGTTCGCCCTCGCGGCCGACCCTGCGCACGACGTCACCATCGACACGCCGGGGCACTCGCCCCGCGAGCTGTATCCTCTCCACGTCGGTATCGCGCTGGGATTCCTGATGCTGCAGGCCGAAGCGGTCGGCCTCACCGCCCATCCGATGGCCGCCTTCGACGAGGCCGCCGCCAGCGCCGCCTTCGAGGCGCCGCCGGGCGTCCGCATCCTTGCCGTCGTCGCCTGCGGATTCCCGGGCGACCCCGGGGGGCTCCCGGCCGACCTCGCTGCGAAGGAGGCCTCCCCGCGCGACCGCCTCCCGCGCGAGCACCGCGTCGGCATCGACCGCTGGAGCGCCGCTCTCTCGGTGAGCGCCCGCGCCTTGAGGAAGCGCGGCCCGTGAACGACGCTCCGCCGCCGCTGCCGGTCGCTCCGGACGGCACCCCGGCGCTCGAGGCGGCGCGCGCCTGCGCCCGCCTGGCCCGAGATATCGCCCGCGCCGCTGCCGGCCGCGCACCCGTCAGCGCGGTCAAAGGCCGCGGCAACGTGGTCACCGAAACCGACGTCGCCGTCGAGCGCGCCGTCATCGAATTTCTTCGCGAACGGTTCCCGGGCCATGCCATTCTCAGCGAGGAGACAGCCGCGGCGACCCGCTCCGCGGGCTGGATGTGGGTCATCGACCCCATCGACGGGACGAAGAACTTCTCCCGCGGCCTGTCCCACTTCGCCTTCACGCTCGCCCTCTGCTTCGACGACGTGCCGCTGCTCGGCCTCACGACCCATCCCATCACCGGCCTCGAGGTTGCCGCAGTCGCCGGGAGCGGCTGCTTCGTCGACGGCGCGCCCGCGCGGCTCCGCCCGTGCGGCAGCGTCGCTGAGGCCGTCCTCGCGATGGACCTCGGCTACGACGCCGAGCGCGCCCGCGGCCAGCTCGCGCTGGCGTCCCGCCTCTGGCCCGGCATGCAGTCGCTGCGCATCCCGGGGTCCGCTGCCCTCGGCTTCGCAGGCCTCGCCGCCGGCTGGTGGGACCTCTACGTCCACGCCGACCTCCAGCCGTGGGACGTCGCCGCCGGGCTCGTCATCGTCCGCGAAGCGGGCGGCGTCGTCGTGGGGCCGGGCGCCGAACCCGCGTCGCTCCGTTCCGGAGCGGTCATCGCCGGCACGCCAGCAGCCGTCGCGGACCTCCGGCGGCTGGCAGCAGCCGCGCCCGGGGCGTAGAACTCCGCTATCTCCCACAGGGCCCGCCCGGAGGTTGCCGTGACCCGCATCTACGACCTCGCCAGCCAGTTCGTCGACGAACTCGCCGCCGCCGACCCGGTCGCCGCCACGATGATGGGCGTCCCCGGCCACGACGACCGGCTGACCGATTACAGCCCCGAGGGGTACGCCGCTCTCGCCAGCCTCCGGAAGCGCTACCGCAGCCTCCTCGCGGCCGCCGAGCCGGCGGACGACCGCGACCGCATCGCCCGCGACGGCATGCTCGAATACCTCGAGCTCCGCGATGCGCTCGACGATGCGGGCGAGCACTTCTACCTGAGCGGCTTCCGCAACCCCGCGACGACGATGCGCATGGTGTTCGACCTCATGCCCCGCGCAGTGGAGGCGGACTGGGCCGTCATCGCGCGGCGCATGGCCGCGTACCCCGCGGCGCTCGCCTGCTACCGCCAGCTCCTCGAAGAAGCGCTCGCCCGCGGCATTCCCAGCCCCCGCCGGCAGGTCGCGGAGGCCATCCGCCAGCTCCGCGTCTACGCCGGCGAAGGCGGCCCCGGCTACTTCCAGCGGCTCGCGGCCGACGCGCCGGCGGACCTCCCCGCGGCACTCCGGGACGACCTCGCGCGCGCCGCCGATACTGCAGCGGCCGCGATGCTCGAATTCGCCGCGTTCCTCGCCGGGCCGTTCGCCGCCGCAGCGACCGACCGCGACGGCGTCGGCCCCGACCGGTATCAGCTCGCCGCCCGCGTCTTCAACGGCATCGAACTCGACCTCCTCGAGACCTACCGCTGGGGCTGGGATGAACTCCACCGCATCGAGGCCGAGATGCGGGCGACCTGTGAGCGGATTCTCCCCGGCGCTACGATCGCCGAGACGCGCGACTTCCTCGAACGCGACCCCTCCCGGGCGATCGAAGGGGTCGAAAACTTCCGCCAGTGGATGCAGGACCTGCAGGACCGGACGATCGCCGAGCTCGATGGGCGGCACTTCGACATTCCCGAACCGGTGAAGCGCATCGAAGCGATGATCGCCCCGCCCGGCGGCGCCCTCGCGATGTACTACACCCCGCCCTCCGAAGACTTCTCCCGCCCCGGCCGGACCTGGTATCCCACCGGCGGCAAGACCCGCTTCCCGCTCTGGGGCGAAGTCTCCATCGCCTACCACGAGGGCGTCCCCGGCCACCACCTCGAACGCGCCAACGCGAAGTACCTTGCCGACCGGCTTTCGCGCTTCCAGCGCCTGCTCGGCGGAACCTCCGGGTACGTCGAAGGCTGGGCACTCTACGCCGAACGGCTCATGGCCGAGCTCGGCTACCTCGAAGTGCCCGATTACTACCTCGGCATGCTCCGCGCCCAGGCGCTCCGGGCCGTCCGCGTCATCGTCGATATCGGCATGCATCTCGAGCTCGATATCCCGCGCGGGCAGGACTTCCACCCGGGCGAGCGCTGGAACGCCGGCCTCGGCCAGCAGTTCTGCGACGAACGCTCCCAGTTCCCGCCCGACTTCATGGCGAGCGAGGTCATCCGCTACCTCGGCATGCCCGGCCAGGCCATCAGCTACAAAGTGGGCGAGCGCTGCTGGCTCGACGCGCGCGACCGCGCCCGGCGGCAGCTCGGCTCCGCGTTCGACCTCAAAGCGTGGCACAAGGCGGCGCTCGACCTCGGACCGATGGGGCTCGCCCAGCTCCAGCGCGAAGTCGGGCGGCTGTCCGGCGGCGCTTCCCCCGCCGACTGACCGGACGTAGACTTGCCGGCCGTGAAGGCAGAAATCATCGCCATCGGCACCGAGATCCTCCTCGGCGAAATCGTCGATACCAACAGCGCCTATATCGCCCAGCGACTCCCGGAGCTCGGGATCGACCTGCTGTACACGTCGGTCGTCGGCGACAACCTGGGCCGCATCGTCGAGACGCTCGAGCGCGCGTGGAACCGCTCCGACCTGGTCATCACGACCGGCGGCCTCGGCCCGACCGATGACGACCTGACCCGCGAGGGCGTCGCCCGCGTCCTCGGCGAAGAGCCGTACGTCGACCCGGACCTCGAGCAGCGCGTCCGCGCCTGGTTCGCCGGGCGCGGCTACCCGATGCCGGAATCGAACATCAAGCAGGCCTGGCTCATCCCCAGCGCGCGCCCCATCGAAAACCCCCGCGGCACGGCGCCGGGCTGGTGGGTCGAACGGGACGGCCACCTCATCATCTGCATGCCCGGCGTCCCCGCCGAGATGGAGCGGATGTGGACGAAGGAGGTCGCGCCGGAACTCGAGCGCCGGTTCGCCGGCGAGGTGCTCGTCACCCGCACGCTCAAGACGGTCGGCATCGGCGAAGGCACCGTCGACGAGATGGCGCGGCCGCTCTACGCCACCCCCGGCATCGGCATCGGCACCTACGCCCGCGCCGACGGCGTCCACCTCCGCATCGGCGCCAAGGCACGCACCCGCGAAGAGGCCTGGGCGCGCATCCGCCCCGTCGAAGAAGAGCTCGAGCGCATCTTCGGCAACGCCATCTGGGGCAAAGACGACGACACCTTCGAAGGCCATATCGCCGACCTCATGCACGAGCGGCGCGCTACCCTCGCCGTCATGGAGTCGTGCACCGGCGGCCTCCTCTCGAGCACGCTGACTGACGTGCCCGGGGCCAGCTCCTACTTCATCGCCGGCCTCGTCACCTACCAGACCGAGCAGAAGATCGCGTTCGGGGTGCCCGCCGAGGTCATCGCGGAGCACGGCGTCGTCTCGCAGGAGACGGCGAAGGCGATGGCAGCCGCCGCCCGGGAGCGGATCGGCACCGACTACGGCATCGGCATCACCGGGGTCGCCGGCCCGGACCCGCAGGACGGCATCCCGCCCGGCACGGTCCACGTGGCGGTCGCCACCCCCGACGGCGAAACGTACGTCCTGACGACCTCGATGAACCAGGGCCGCCAGGCGGTGAAGCGCCGCGCCGTCACGACGGCGATGCTGCTGCTCCGGCGCGCCCTCCTCGGTCAGCTCGCCGGCCGCCCCTCCTGAGCCAGCCGCACGAGCTCCTCCACCGCTTCGCTGACCGACCGCACGCGGGTGATGTTCGGCCCGGCGAGCCACCGGTTTCGCCCCCAGTCGACCAGGTAGACGCGCGGCAGCAGCTCCGCCAGCCACGTCGCCGTGAACGGGTCGTCCTCGAAGTGCGCCAGCGGGCCGAGCCCGCCGACGACCCGGGCCTTGAACTGGGCGGACGTCTCCGCGGGCGACGGCCGCATTTCGATGCGCGGGACGCGGCCGAGGTATCGCTGGAACCAGCGTTCGGTCAGCGGCCGCGCCTGCTCGCCCCGCGCGGTCACGACCACGCATTCGAACATCTCGGAAAGCCGGGAGAACGCCTCGAGCGCGCCCCGGCATCGGCTTCCGGCCGAGGTAGCGCCAGCCCTCGGTAAGCCAAAGGATGCCGCCTTTCCCCTGCGCATCCCGCCGCTTATGTCGCCCGCTTCCCGGGTTGATGCCGAACGGCGGCCGACAGAGCACACCGTCGAGGTCGAAGGTCAAGAGCGGACGCGCCATCCTCCCGAGCCTAGCGCCTCTGGCGCGTAGAGGCGCTCTTTGCCAGCGTAACCCGCGCATGGACCTTCTCACCGGCCTGGGACTGGCCGCTGCAGCTTTTGCGGCCGGGGCCATCAACGCCGTCGCGGGCGGCGGCTCCCTCGTCAGCTTCCCCGCGCTGCTGGCGGCCGGCTACCCCTCGAAAGCCGCGAACGTGACGAACACCGTCGCGCTCTGGCCCGGCTACGTCGGCGGGAGCATCGGCTACCGCGGCGAGCTGCGCCGCCAGCGGGGGCGCGTCATCGCCCTCGCCGCGCCGTGCATCGCCGGCTCCCTCGCCGGCTCGGCCATCCTCCTCTTGACCCCGGAATCCGCCTTCGACGCTATCGTCCCGTTCCTCATCCTGTTCGCCTGCGGGGTGATGGCGTTCCAGGGCCCGCTCTCCCGGCTGGCCCGGACCGCCCATCCGCCGCCCGGGGGCGAAGCGCGGGTCACGCTGCCGCTCCTGGCCGCGGTCTTCGTGCTCGCCATCTACGGCGCCTACTTCGGCGGCGGGCTCGGCATCATCATGCTCGCCACCCTCGCCATCCTGCTCCCGGACGACCTCCAGCACTCGAACGCCCTCAAAGGCCTCCTCTCGGCCGTCATCAACTTCGCCGCGGTCGCCTATTTCGCGCTCTTCGGGCCAGTCGCATGGGGTGCGGTGCTGGTGATGGCGGCCGGCGCGCTGGCCGGCGGCTACCTCGGCGCGGGGCTCGCGCGGCGGCTCGGGCAGCGCTGGCTCCGCATCGCCGTCATCACCTACGGCGTCGCCGCCGCCCTCATCCTCCTCGCCCGGTAGTAGTCCCGCCGTTTCGCCCCGCTCATCGGGCGCGGCTATACTTGCAGCCACGTCCAACCCCCAGGAGCCCGACATGCTGTTTTCTGTCCGGCTGGTTTCCCGGCAGCCGCACGATATGCCCTCCGACCAGTGGCAGGCCCTCGTCGCCGAGCAGCTGCGCGCCGTGAAAGTCCAGTACGACCAGGGCAAAATCCGGGCGATCTACCGCGAAGCCGGCATCGGCGTGCTCGCTATCTACGACGCCGCCGACGCGCGCGAAATGGATACCCTCATCGCCTCCCTGCCGCTCGCGCGGTACTTCGTCGAGACGACCGTCCACGCGCTCTGGGACATGGTCCCGTCGCTCCCGCCGGCCTGACTGCCATGACTGCTCCGACCCTCTCCATCGACGACTTCAAGGGTGCGCTCGGCTCCTGGGCCTCGGGCGTCACGGTCGTCACGACCGAGCTCGACGGGCTCGTCTACGGCATCACGGTCTCCAGCTTCTCCTCCCTCTCGGTCGATCCGGTCCTCGTCCTCGTCAGCCTGGCCGACACCAACCACCTGCCGCGGATGATTCGCCAGTCCGGGCGGTTCGCGATCAGCATTCTCGCGGAGGGCCAGGAAGACGTCTCGAAGTACTTCGCGACCTCCGGCCGCGACCCCGCGCCCGCCTTCGACCCGTCCATCCCGACCGAGCGCTGGGTGACGGGCTGTCCCCTCATCCCCGGCGCCATCGCCCAGCTCGACTGCGAACTCCACGAAGCGCTGCCGGGCGGCGACCACACCATCGTCGTCGGCCGCGTCGTCGGCGCCCGGTTCGACCCGGACCGCGCGCCCCTCATTTACTTCCGCCGCGCATATCGCTCGCTTGCCGAGAGGTAGCAGATGGCCGTCAAAGTCGTCATCGAACGCCGCGTGCTCCCGGGCCGGGAACGGAACGTCCTCGAACTCCTGCGGCAGCTGCGCATCCGCTGCCTCGATGAGCCCGGCTACATCTCGGGAGAGACTCTCCGCGACAGCGAAGACCCCCACAACATCGTCGTCATCAGCACCTGGTTCGGCCTCGGCGACTGGAAGCGCTGGTCGCAGTCGCCCGACCGCCGGGAGTTCGAATCGCGCATCCGCCAGCACCTCGCTGCCCCAGAACGGGTGCGCGTTTTGCTCGAAGGCCTCTCGGAACAGCTGTCCGGTGCCTGATCTGCTCACCCGGTCAGCCGAAACTTTGCGCAATTCTGCACAAGCGGGGTAGTATCCCGTCGGAGGTTTGCCCGTGTCACCTGCCCTGGCTTTCCTTGGTGTTTCCATCCTCGGCACGTGGGGAATCGCGAGTATCGGGCTCATCGCCGGCGGCATCATCCTGCTCTTCTTCCCCGGCGACCCGGTCACCGCGTCCGACAACACGCTCGGGGGCATCGTGCTGCTCGTCGCCGGCCTCATCTCCGGCGGGCTCATGCAGGTCGTCGTGTCGCCGCTCCTCGGCCTCGATGCCCCGGTGCCGATCCGCGCGAAGGAGATCCGCCCGCACGCGCAGATGACCCGCTGGGCGAAGGTCGGCCTCCTGCGCGACTTCCCCGACGGCCTGCCGAAGGAGGTGCGCGCCCGCGCCCAGCGCGTCGTGCTCGTCCGCACCGGCGAAACCGTTCACGCGCTCAACGCCCTCTGCTCGCATGCCCGGCTGCCTCTCGCGGGCTTCCCCGGCTCGCCGATCCGGCCCGAGCCGATCAAGGACAACTGCATCATGTGCCCGTTCCACGGCGCGCGGTTCGATCTCGAGACGGGTAAGGTCGTCCGCCAGCCGTTCTCCAGCCAGTTCAACAACGAGCACCCGTTCCTCGGCGGCATCCAGTCGAAGCTGTTCCGGCTCCTCCGCTTCATCCCGATGCCGTACCAGGCGTTCCCGGTGCCGAAGTTCGCCCGCCCGACGCTCACCGCCGAAGACATGCAGACCTATCCGGTCAAGGTGGAAAACGGCGAAGTCTACGTCGGCCTCCCGCGCTAGGCGCGCATCCGCTTCCCCGCGCACCGTTCATCGGGCATGCTCTCGGGCATGCCCGATCTGCTTTCCTGGCGGTCACGCTTCCCGATCCTCGCGAAGAAGACGTACCTCATCAACAACTCGCTCGGCGCGATGCCCGATACGGTCCCGGCCGCGCTCGCCGAGTACACCGGCCTCTGGGCCGAAGAAGGCGTCGTTGCCTGGGACACCTGGCTCCCGGAAGTCGCGGGCGTCGCCGCCATCCTCGAAGACATCATCCGCGCACCCCGCGGCTCCATGACCATGTGCCAGAACGTCACCAACGCGCTGGCGGCCATCCTCTCCTGCCTCGACTACGAACCGCCGCGGAACCGGCTCGTCTGCTGCGCCGGCGAGTTCCCGACCGTCGAGTATCTCCTCGACGGCCAGCGCCGTCTCGGCTCCGAAGTCGTCCGCGTCGGGGCCGACCCGCTCTCCTTGCCCGCTGAGCAGCTGCTGGAGGCCATCGACCACCGGACGCTCCTCGTCGTCGTCTCGCACGTCCTCTTCCGGACCGCCGAACTGGTCGACGTCCGCCCCATCGTCGAACGCGCGCACGAGTACGGCGCGCTCGTCGTCCTCGATGCCTACCAGTCGATGGGCTCGGTCCCCTTCGACGTGATGGAACTGGGCGTCGACTTCCTCGTCGGCGGGTCCGTCAAATGGCTCTGCGGCGGGCCCGGAGCGGGCTACCTCTACGTCCGGCCCGACCTCGTCGAGCGGCTCGAACCGCGCATGGCCGGGTGGTTCTCCCACGCCCGCCCGTTCGGCTTCGAGCCGCCGCCGATCGTCTACGCGCCCGGCATCGGCCGGTTCCTCGGCGGCACGCCCAACATGCCCGCCATCTACCAGGCGCGCGAAGGCTACCGCATCATCCGCGACGTCGGCGTCGAAGCAATCCGCGCAAAGGCGCTGCACCAGTCACAGCTGCTCATCGACGGTGCGCTCGCGCGCGGCCTCACCGTTCGCACCCCGCTCGACCCGGCTCGCCGCGGCAACCACGTCACCGTCGACTTCCCGGGCGCCGAACAGGTGAAGGACGAGCTCATCCGCCGCGGCTTCGTCATCGACCACCGCCCCGGGGCCGGCATCCGCATCGCCCCGCACTTCTACAACACCGACGAAGAGTGCCTCGCCATCCTCGACGAAATCGCGGGCATCCGGCAGACGATGCCCGTTCAGCCGTAGCGGAAAAAGCCGCGCCCGGTCTTCCGTCCGAGGTGGCCGAGGCTCACCAGCCGGCGCAGCAGCGTCGGCGCCTTGAACCGCGGTTCGCCGTACTCCTCGAACATGCTCTCCGCGATCGCCTTCAGCGTATCCAGCCCGATGAGGTCGGCCGTCGCGAGCGGCCCCATGGCGTGGTTCAGGCCCACCCGGCAGGCGAGGTCGATGTCCTCCGCGGATGCTACTCCGGTCTGCAGCAGTTCGATGGCGTCGAAGATGAACGGCACCAGCAGCCGGTTGGCGATGAAGCCCGGCGTATCCTTCACCTGCACCGTCACCCGGTCGAGCTGCTGACAGAACTGCAGCGCGTCCTGCAGCGTCTCCTCCGTCGTCGACGCCGTCGAGACGATTTCGACCAGCTTCAGCGCCCACGGCGGGTTGAAGAAATGCAGGCCGATGACCCGCTCGGGCCGGCCAGATGCGGCGGCGAGGTCGCTCAGCGGCAGCGAGCTGGTGTTGCTCGCGAGCAGGGCGTCGGGCCGGCAGACCTCGCCGAGCCGCCGGAACAGCCTCGTCTTCACGTCGATGTCCTCCACGACCGCCTCGATGACCGCCTCGACGCGCGCGACCGAACGCAGCTCGTCGATGTCGGCCGCCCCGCGGAGCCGCTCCGCCGCTGCCTCGGCCGATTCCGGGCTGATGCGTCCCCGCTCAGCCTCCCGCGCGAGCCGGCCGCGAATGCCCTCGATCGCCTTCGCCACCCGCGTCTCGTCGACGTCGACGAGCGTCACATCGCAGCCGTGGTACGCCGCGACCTGCGCGATGCCGCTCCCCATGAGGCCCGCGCCGATGACCCCGACCCGTTCGACCCGCATGCTGCCCTCCGCGGATCCTATCGATCCATACGCGCCAGATATCGCAAACTCTCCCGCTGCGGTCAAACTGGCCGCCCGTTCAGCCAACCCCTTCGCAACCGCCGAAACACCCGCTACCATCCGCTCCCTCGACAGTGTTAACAGGAGTGGAGCATGGAGAAGGTCCGCTGGATCGAAGACGCCCCCTACGACCCGAAAGCCTCCTTCTGGACGCGCGCCAACGTCGGCGAAGTCCTCCCCGAACCGCCCAGCCCCGCCGGCTGGGAGCTCGTTTTCGCCAACGGCGGCACGGTCCGCGGCTGGCGCGACTGCGCCGTCAACCGCCTCGGCGTCGGCGACGAGGAGCTCGACCCCGACCCGAACCGCTGTGACTTCATCGGCCTCATCGGCGGCTACGGCTATCTCAACGCCACGTGGATCCGCGTCTGGGGCGAGCGCACGCCCGGCATGTCCGCCGCCGCCATCGACGCCGCCTACTTCGGCGACCACCCGGACGTCCCGCCCTACGTGAAGGAGCCGTGGCACGAAAACCCGGCTACGACCGCCGTCATGGAGAAGTGGCTCGGCTGGGTACTCGGGGACATGGACCAGTCGGAGCTCGAAGCCGACCGGCAGCTCGCCCGCCAGGTGCGCGCTGAGCGCCCCGACCTCTCGAGGCTCTCCGACGTCGAGCTGCTCGAACGCGCCATCTCGATGCGGCCGCTCTGCCGCCGGATGTTCGATCAGCACATCAACCAGAGCGGCGCCGCCTCGATCGGCCCCGGCGCCATCGCGGCCATCTGCGCCGCCATCGGGCGGCCCGCCGACGCCATGAAGCTCATCGCCGGGCTCGGCGGCGTCGACTCCGCCGCCCCCTCGTACGCGATGTGGGAGCTGAGCCGGAAGGTTCGGGCCTCCGCGGAACTGAATCGCCTCTTCGATGTCGGTCCCGCGGGCATCTACGCCCGCCTCCAGGGTTCCGACCACCCCGACGCCCGCGCGTTCCTGGCCGCCTTCGCCGACTTCCTCGCCGAGTTCGGCTCGCGCGGCCCCAACGAATGGGACGTCATGGCCGACACCTGGGAAACCAACCCGGACCTCGCCCTCGCCGCGATCGACCGCATGCGGCTCAGCGGCGACGACAGCTCACCGATGCAGAAGAATGCCGAGCGCGTCGCCGAACGGGAGCGCATCCGCGCCGAAATCCGCGAAGCCCTCGCTGGCGACCCGGCGACGCTCGCCCAGTTCGACGCCGCCATGCAGAGCGCGCTCACCTTCGTCCCCGGCCGCGAGCGCTCGAAGACGAACATCATCCGCGTCATCGAAGAGACGCGGATGGCCCTCCGCGAACTCGGCCGCCGCGCGGTCGAGCGCGGCCAGGTCGACCGCCCGCACGACATCTGCTTCCTGTTCGAAGATGAGCTGCGCGACTACGCGGAGGGCCGGCTGACCGACCTCCGCAGTCTCGTCGAACCCCGCCGCAAGCACTACGAATGGCTCCTCACGCTCGAGCCGCCGTTCATCATCAACGGCACCCCGCCGGAGAACACGACCTGGCGGCGCCGGGCGGAGCATACCGCGCAGAAGGCCGGCCCGGGCGATGTCATCCATGGCGTCCCGGGCTGCCCCGGCAGGGCCCGCGGCACCGCGCGCGTCGTCCTCGACCCGCTCGACCCGACCGTGCTCGAACCGGGGGACATCCTCGTCGCGCCGATGACCGACCCCGCGTGGACGCCGCTCTTCGTGCCCGCGGCCGGCGTCGTCGTCGATGTCGGCGCGACGCTCAGCCATGCGATCATCGTCAGCCGCGAGCTGGGCATCCCCTGCGTCGTCTCGGCCACCGATGCGACGAAGCGCATCCCGGACGGCGCGGTCATCGAAGTCGACGGCGACACCGGCGCCGTGACGGTCATCAGCGTGCCCTGAGCCGCCCTCCCGGAAACGCCGAAAAGCTGGCAGACTACGGGCACCTGAACGTCCGCCCGGCTGCGTGCCCCTGCGCGCCAGGCCGCCGGGCCCCTGGAGGATGCATGGCGATCCCGGAACAGAGCCTCATCACCGATGAGCACCGCGCGGCCATCGGCCGCAAGAGCGACCCCGTCACGGTCACCATCCGCGAGGAAGACGCGCGCCGCATGCGCGACGTCCTCGGCGACACCGACCCGCGCTACGCCGACGGCACCGGCATCGCGCCGCCATACGTGATCGCCATGCTCGGCGGCGGTCCCCGCCGCGGCATGCCCCAGGTGCTGCCCGGCGGCCTCCTCACCCAGCAGGAATGGCGCTTCACCCGCCCGTTCCGCATCGGCGAACAGCTGCAGGCCATCTCGCAGGTCTACGACATCCGCGACCGCCTCGGCGGCCGCTACGGCTACAGCGTCCTCGTCACACAGGGCACCGACTACTACGACGCCGACGGTAACCACGTTGCCGCGGCCATGATCACCATCACCCAGTTCGACCCGAAGATGGCGTCCGGCAGGAGCGACGAATGAGCCAGCGCTACTACGAAGACGTCAACGTCGACGACGAACTCGAACCGCTCGAGCGCGTGCCCACCACCGACATGGCCATCGACTTCTTCGGCCGCGACAACCCGACCAACCCGGCCTTCGCCGATGCCGAAGCCGGCAAGCGCCTCGGCGTCGGCGGCGCGCTCGTCCCCGGCCTCCTCAAGCTCGCCTGGATCACCCAGTACGTCAGCGACTGGGCCGGCACCGAGGGCATGGTGCGCAGCGTCCGTGCGGCCTACCGCCGGCCCGATGTCGCCGACCGGCCGCTCGTGCTCGCGGGCCGCGTCGTCGAGAAGCGCGTCGAAGACGGCGCCCACCTCGTCGAGCTCGAAATCGTCACGCTCGCCGAAGGCCAGCCGAGCACCCGGGCGAACGTCCAGGTCCAGCTCCCCTCCCGGGGGTGACCCTGACGGCGCGGCGGGAAACCTGCTAGGCTGGTAGTTGCATCTGCAACGAAGGAGGCGCCTGTGCCTGCCGTCACGCCAGCCAACCCGCTCACCCTGCCCCGTCTCGACCGGCTCGGGCCGACTGACCGTCCCCGGCCAGTCCACCTCGTTGTCACCGCCCCGACCTACCTCGAAGGCGAAGGCTTCCAGGTGCGCCGGCCCTTCCCGGGCCTCGACCTCGGCATCGCCGACCCGTTCCTGCTCCTCGACCACATCGGCGCGGTCGAATACGCCCCGGGCGAGGCGAAAGGCGCCCCGTGGCATCCCCACCGCGGCTTCGAAACGGTCACCTACATGATCGACGGCGCCCTCGAGCACCACGATTCGACCGGGGGCGGCGGGTACATCGCCGACGGCGCCACCCAGTGGATGACCGCCGGCGCTGGCATCCTCCACGACGAAGTGCCGCCCGCCTGGCTCATCCAGAAGGGCGGCCTGTTCCACGGCGTGCAGCTCTGGGTGAACCTCCCGGCGGCGATGAAATGGACGCCGCCCCGCTACCAGGATATCGGCGCCTCCGCCGTCACCCTCCTCGCCGGGTTCGATGGCGGCGCGCTCGTCCGCCTCATCGCCGGGGAGCTCGGTGGTCACCGCGGCCCCGGCGTGACGCACACCCCAATCGCCTACGCGCACGTGACGCTTCCGCCGGGAACCCGCTTCGAAACGGCATGGCCGCGCGACTTCAACGCGCTCGCCTACGCGCTCAACGGCCGCGGCCGGGCCGGGCTCGAACGGCGTCCGTTCGGCGAGGGCCAGCTCGTCGTGTTCGGCAACGGCGACGGCATCATCATCGAAGCCGACGACATCCAGGACTCGCGCGCCCGCAATCTCGACGTCCTCATCCTCGGCGGCCGCCCCATCCGCGAGCCCGTGGTCTTCCACGGCCCGTTCGTGATGAACACCCGCGACGAAATCTTCCAGGCCATCCGGGATTACCACTCGGGCCGCATGGGCCAGATTCCGCCGACCCGGTTCGACTTTTCGCAGATTCACGGAGACCGCGGCGGCGCCGTCCGGGCTGAGCACCCGGGAGATGAGGAGAAGCGTCAGGGCGCGTAAGATGCGCCTCCGTGAGCCGGCCCCTCGAAGGTCTCCGCGTCATCGAATTTGGCACGTTCGTCTCGGCCCCGTACTGCGGCAAGCTGTTCGCCGGGTACGGGGCCGAGGTCATCAAGGTGGAGCCGCCCCGCGGCGACATCGCCCGCGCCCACGGGCCGTTCCCCCGCGGCGAGCCGGACCCTGAAGCCAGCGCCCTCTTCCTCTACCTCAACACCGGGAAGAAGTCGGTCGTCCTCGACCCGCGCGACCCCGCGGGCCGCGGCCGCCTGCTCCGCCTCATCGAGACCGCCGACGTCCTCGTCGAGAACTACCGGCCAGCCGACCTCGCCGCACTCGGTCTCGACTACGCGTCGCTCGCCGAACGCAACCCGCGCATCGTCATGGTGTCGATCACCCCGTTCGGCCAGCAGGGCCCATACGCGAACTACCGCGGGAACAACCTCATCGCCTTCGCCATGGGCGGCCAGATGTACATCACCGGCACGCTCGAAGGCGGCCCGTTGAAGAACGGCGGCTACCAGGCCGACTACCAGGGCGGCCTCAACGCCTTCTCGGCCGCGATGCTCGCCGTCCTCGCAGCCGAGCGGGACGGGCGCGGCCAGCACGTCGATATCTCCATCCAGCGCTGCATGGCGCCCATTCTCGAGGCCTCGATCCCCTACTACTGCTACCTCGGCCAGTGGAGCGGCATCCGCCGCGGCAACCACATGGCGAGCTTCATCGGCATCTACCCCTGCGCCGACGGCCACATCGGCATCCACCTCATGCCGCGCAACTGGAAGCCGTTCCTCGAGGTCATCGGCCGCCCCGACCTCGGCGAGGACCCGCGCTTCGCCACCCAGGCCGACCGCGTCGCCCACAACGACGAGCTCATGGCCGAGCTCTACGCCTGGGCGGCGACCGAAACGAAACACGACCTCTACCGGAGGGCTGGCGCAGGCCGCGCGCCCATCGCCTTCGTCCACACGATGGCAGACCTGGTCGAAAGTCCCCAGCTGAACGCCCGCGGCTTCCTCCAGCGCATCGACCACCCGGTCGCCGGCGAAGCGGTCTATCCCGGCCCGCCCTGGTGGATGGGGCCCGGCGACTGGGACGCCGGCCGGGCGCCGCTCCTCGGCGAGCACACCGCCGAGGTCCTCGGGAGCCTCCCGGCATGAACCAGCGGGAGCGTGTCGCGCGCGCGGCAGCCTTTTTCGAACAGTGCGATGACCTCGCGCTGCTCCATCGCCTGACCGGAGAGGCCGCGCCGCGGGCGCGGAAATACGTCGCCGCCCTCCTCGCGCGCGGCGACGAGGACACGATCCCGCCGCCGGCCGACCTCCGCCCTGCCCGCGAAGCCGCTTCGCGCGAGGAAGCGCTGGAGACCTTCCGGAAGACCGACGATTTCGCGCTCTTCCAGGTCCTCGCGCGCGCCATCGGCCGCCGCATCGAAGCGCTCGAGATCATCGCCAGCGCGGAATTCCCGGCCGGGGCGCGCGTGCTCGTTCCGAGGAAGTCCTCCTATCCGGCCGGCACGCCCGAACTCGCCGGGACCGTCGAGGAATCCGGCACCCAGCTCACCGTGGCGCTGGATAACGGCGAAACCTGGCAGGGCCCGCCCAGCCTCGCCCGCAAGGAGCGCCAGCCATGAGCCAGCCCCTCGACGGCGTCCGCGTCGTCGACCTCACGATGGTCTGGACCGGGCCGATGGGCACCCGCCTCCTCGGCGATTACGGCGCAGAAGTCATCAAGGTCGAAAGCCCCCGCCAGTGGGACTTGCTCCGCGCCCTCGGCCTCATCCCGCGCGACGTGCCCCGCTGGTACAACCGGTCGGCTTACTTCAACCACAACAACCGGAACAAGTACGCCGTCTCGCTCGATCTCGCCCACCCGCTCGGCCGCGAAACGGTCCTGCAGCTCTGCGCCATCAGCGACGTGCTGGTCGAAAACTACCGCTCCGACGTGATGGACAACCTCGGCCTCGACTACGAGACCGTCCGCTCCGTGAACCCAAGCATCATCTACGTCTCGATGCCCGGCCATGGCAAGACCGGCCCCGAAAAGGACTACGTCGCCTACGGGTCGAACGTCGAGCAGCTCGCCGGGCTCGTCTCCATCTCGGGGTACGAAGAAGGCGAGCCGATGAAGACCGGCTTCAGCTACGGCGACCCGATGGCCGCGACGGCGCTCGTCGGCGCGGTCGCGCTCGCGCTCCGCAAGCGCCGCCTCACCGGCGAGGGCAGTTACGTCGAGCTCGCACAGCGCGAAAACCTCACCATGTTCGTGGGCGAACACATCGTCGGGTACAGCCTCACGGGCGAACTCCCGCGGCCGATGGGAAACCGCCACCCCCACCACGCCCCGCACAACGTCTACCGCTGTGCCGGCGACGACCGCTGGGTCGCCATCGCCTGCGAGACGGACGAGCAGTTCCGCGCCCTGTGCACCGTCATCCGCCGGCCCGACCTCGCCGACGACCCCCGCTTCGCGACCGCCGCCGCCCGGAAGGCGAACGAGCGCGACCTCGACCCCGAAATCGAGGCGTGGACGCTGCAGCGCGGCCACCACGAGGCGATGCACCTGCTCCAGCGTGCCGGCGTCCCGGCTGGTGCGGTCCTCACCACCCCGGAGCTCGTCGCCGACCCTCATCTCCGCTCGACAGGCGCATGGGTCGAACACACCCACCCCGACGCCGGCACCTGGGAGATGGAAGCGCCGCCCTGGGTGCTGTCGCGGACGCCGGGCCACATCCGCCTCCACGCCCCCGGCTTCGCCGAGCACAACGACTGGGTGTTCCGCGAGCTGCTCGGCCTCGACGACGCCCGCATCGCCGCGCTGTACGCCGCCGGCGTCGCCGCCGACACCCCCGACGAATCCCTGCACCGGTGATCCGCGGGTCAGGCGAAGAGCAGGACCAGCGGAACCGCCACGATGGCCGCGAGGAAGACCGCGAGCCGCCGCTCGCTTCGCGTCGCTTCATGGGCGAGCCGGAGAATGGCCCGTGAGTACGGCCCGTAGAAGAACGTGAGGATGAGCAGCGAGACGACGCCGACCGAGATCATCTCGGTCAGCACGACCGTAAACGCTGTCGCACCCCCGAGGATGAGCGCCCCCGGCCAGCGTGTCGATGAACGTCGTGATGTTCGCGCCCATGACGTACGGCAGCACCTGGTCGCGCTTCAGGTAGCCCTTCAGGCTGAGGGGCACCAGCAGCGTGAGCGAAATCGACACACTCATCGTCATCGAGGTGACCGCGCCGCCCATCAGGAACATGAACCACCGCGAGCGCATCCGGTGCATCGCCGCATCGAACCTGCTCGAGCCGGCATCGAGCTGCGGCAGCGCCCGGTCGAACACGGCGAAGCTGCCGAGGAGGATGACCACGCCGAGCCCGAACAGCGCGCCCCCCGGAAGCCGCGCGTCGAGCCACGCCACGGGCTCGCCGTAGAGCGCATCCACCCAGTCGAGCATGCCCGGCGGCGGCGTGAACTGGAGCCGGTCCAGCCAGCCGTAGTGGAGCGAAATCAGCCCCAGCATGATCGCCGGGCCCTGCGTCGTGAACGTCGTGAGCAACGAGATCACGCCAATCGCGAGGCTGTCGGGATTCCGCTTCCGGGCGACGTACAGGACGAACCCGACAGCGAGGACGATGAACGACGCCCCGAGCCGTGACCCGCCGATGACGCCGAACGCTTCGGACTCGCTGAGCACGCCGCCCGCGAGCAGCGTGACGCCGATCGCGGCGACCGGCGAACCGCTCATCGCCGCATAGGCGAGGAGCCAGCCGAACCCGACGCTGTTCACCGGGCCGGCGATATCGAGGCCGTCGAGCAGCGGCACCAGCGTCCGCGCGCCGGTCTTGAGCACCTGAAGTCCGAGGATGAACAGGAAGATCCCGGTCAGCGCGGCGGCGGCGCGTGAAACCGGCACGCCCGCCCTGCGGACGGCGGCCCGGCGGCCGGCGGGCACAGCTTCAGCCTCGACCTCGCGGCTCCTCGGCGCGAGCGCTTCTTCGCCCGGTCCGCCGTTCATCCGGCACCCGCGGCGGCGGCAGGCGCGGCCGCCCTGGTCATGCCCGCGCCGGTCGTGTGGCGCGTTGCCGGGTCGATGATGATGAAGGCCCCGGTTTCGCGGCAGGCCTCGTACAGGTCGGCAACCACGGGCTCCATCAGCCGGAACTGCACCCGGCCGATATCGTTCAGGCGGAGCTGCGCGGGAGACGGCTCGCGCGTCAGCTGGTGGACGTCGAGCCGGTCGATGAGCGATTCCACCACCGCGCGCGTCCTGCGGGTCGTCTGCTTCAGGAGCACCTGCTGCCCCGGCGCCAGCGGGGCATCTTCACGCATCCAGCACACGTCCGCTTCGACGACGTCCACCGGCGCGATCGGGTCGTGCGCCGCCACGAGCATGCTCCCCCTGCCCGCATCGAGCTCGTCGGTGAGGCGAATCGTCACCGCATCGCCGGCCGACGCCTCGCTGAGCGATTCTTCGAAGCGGTCGATCGCCGACACCTGCGTCACGGCTCCGAGGGGGAGCACGCGGACCGCATCGCCCACCCGGACGGAGCCTGCCGCCACCGTGCCGGCGTAGCCGCGGTAATCCGGGAACTCCCGCGATTGCGGCCGGATGACGTACTGCACGGGAAACCGGAAGGGGGCCCGGCGGGCCGGGTCCGGCACCTGGACAGCTTCGAGGAACTCCAGGAGTGTGGGCCCGTCGTACCAGCCGAGCTCACCCGAGCGGTGCACGATGTTCGCGCCCGTCAGCGCCGCCAGCGGGACGACGGTCACCGCATCGATCCCCAGCGACCGCGCGACGGCGCGGTACTCCTCCTCGATCTCGCGAAAACGCGCCTCAGACCAGCCGACCAGGTCCATCTTGTTCACGCAAAGCACCACGTGGTGGATGCCCAGCAGCGCGGCGAGCGCCGAATGCCGCCGCGTTTGTTCCACCACACCCTTGCGCGCATCGACGAGGATGAGCGCAAGGTGCGCCGTTGAGGCGCCCGTGACCATGTTGCGCGTGTACTGCACATGGCCCGGCGCGTCTGCGATGATGAACTTCCGGCGCGGCGTCGCGAAGTAGCGGTAGGCGACGTCGATCGTGATGCCCTGCTCCCGTTCGGCCCGCAGCCCGTCCGTCAGCAGCGCGAGATTCAGCTCGTCCAGCCCCTGCGCGTGGCTCGCGCGTTCGATGCTCGCCAGCGTGTCCTCGAACACCTGCCTCGTGTCGTAGAGCAGCCGGCCGATGAGCGTGCTCTTCCCGTCATCGACCGACCCGGCAGTCACGAAACGGAGGAGGTCCATCAGAAGTACCCCTCCCGCTTCCGGTCTTCCATCGCGGCCTCCGAGAACTGGTCGTCCGCCCGGCTCGCGCCCCGCTCGGTCACCCGCGCTGTGGCAACCTCCGCGATGATCTCCTCCACGGTTTTCGCCGAAGAACGGACGGCCGCGGTGCAGGTCATGTCCCCGACCGTCCGGTAGCGGACGGTCTCGACGAAGCTTCGCTCGTGCGGCAGCCGCGGCAGGAACGGGCTGACCGCCATCAGCATGCCGTCGCGCTGGAACACCTCCCGCTCGTGCGCGAAGTAGATCGACGGGATCTCGAGCCGCTCCCGCGCGATGTAGCGCCAGACGTCGAGCTCCGTCCAGTTCGAAAGCGGGAACACCCGCATGTGCTCGCCGCGCAGATGAAGGCCGTTGTACAGGTTCCACAGCTCGGGCCGCTGATTGCGCGGGTCCCACTGCCCGAACTCGTCCCGGAACGAAAAGACGCGCTCCTTGGCCCGCGCCTTCTCCTCGTCCCGCCGAGCGCCGCCGATGGCAGCATCGAACTGGTGCCGCGCGATCGCGGCCAGCAGCACCGGCGTCTGGAGCCGGTTCCGCGATGCGCGCGGGCCCCGCTCCTCCTGCACCCACCCCTCGTCGATGGCCTCCTGTACCGATGCAACGACGAGGCGAGCCTTCAGCTCCGCGATTCGCCGGTCGCGGAACGCGATCACCTCAGGAAAGTTATGTCCGGTGTCGACGTGCAGGACCGTGAACGGGAAGCGCGCCGGCCAGAACGCCTTTTGCGCGAGCCGGAGCAGCACGATCGAGTCCTTGCCGCCGGAGAAGAGCAAGGCGGGCCGTTCGAACTCCGCTGCGACTTCCCGCATGATGAAGACGGCCTCGGCCTCCAGGAGGTCGAGGCCGGGGTCGTGGTCGACGGGCATCACCGCATGCGCCGTCACGGCCGCACCTCCGCCGGGGATGGTGCGAGCCCCCGCGTTTCCAGCAGCTGCAGCAGCGCCGCGAGGCTCGCCTCGGCCGGCTCGCTCCCGGTGTCCAGCCGGAGGTCGGGCGCCAGCGGCGGCTCGTACGGGTCGTCGATGCCCGTGAAGCCGGGCCGCCTGCCCGCGCGCGCCTCGGCGTAGAGCCCCTTCACATCCCGCGCCTCGCACGCTTCCAGCGACGCCGCGAGGTGGACTTCGAGGAACGGCACGCCGTCCGCCTCGATCATCGCCCGCGCCGCGTCGCGGGTGTCCCGGTAGGGCGAAATCGCGGCCGTGATGACGGCGACGCCGTTGCGCGCCAGCAGCCGCGCAACCCACGCGATGCGCAGGATGTTGGTATCCCGGTCCTCCCGGCTGAAGCCCAGTCCCTTCGACAGGTGGGTTCGCACTTCGTCGCCGTCGAGCACCTCGACGGCGAGCCCGCGCTTCCGAAGCTCAGGGGCGAGCAACGCCGTCAGGGTGGATTTGCCTGCCCCCGAGAGCCCCGTGAACCACACCACGAAACCGTTCCGCTGTGTCATCTCGCGTCCTTCCCGGCCCGGCCGTCGGCCGCACCGCTCCTTGTCGTCGTCAGGTGTGCAGCCCGCACTCGTCTTTCTCGAAGCCCTGCCAGCGGCCCGCCCGCCCCTGGACGCCGGGCACCGTACAGTTGTAGCAGCCGATGCTCGCGTAGCCGCGGTCCAGCAGCGGGTTGTACGGAACCCCGTGCTCGAGCAGGTACGCCCACGTCTGCTTCTCCGTCCAGTTCGCCAGCGGGTTGATCTTCACGACCCCGAACTTCGGCGCCCAGGAGACGATCGGCGTGTCGGCGCGGCCTTCCGACTGGTCGCGCCGGAGGCCGCTGACCCACGCGCTCTTCCCTTCGAGCGCGCGGCGGTTCGGCTCCACCTTCCGGAGTTCGCAGCAGAGGTCCGGGTCGCGCATCCAGAGCGCTGCGCCGTACTGCCGCGCTTGCTCCTCATGGGTGAGTTTCGACTTGTACACCTGGACGTTCGTGAGGCCCAGCGCCGGCACGGCCCGCCGCATCGTCTCGTAGGTCTCCTCGAACAGGTAGTCCGTATCGAGCACGAAGACGTGCACGTCCGGCTTGAGCCGCGACACCATGTGCAGGATCGCCATCCCGCTCGCGCCGCCGAAGCTCGCTCCCACCGAGAGGCCGTCGCCGAACGTCTCCACCGCCCAGCGGACGATCTCCTCGGGACTGGCCGATTCGAACCGTTCGTTGAGAGCCCGGTAGTCGGCATCACTGAATGCCGGCGCGGCGGTCATGGGCAGCTCCTTAGCTGAGTAACTCGCTCAACTTTATCCATTCCCACCGTTGCCGGCAAGTCCTCAAGTTGATAAAGTCAGTCAGCTTTCTGCTGAGTTCCTCGGCGGAACTGCGCGAATCTCCACCACCGGGGTGCGCCATGCCCGACGTCGAGACCATCGTCTACACCAACGAGCCCGGGAAGGTGCTCCCGGTCCTCGAACGCGAGCTCGAAGACTTCAAGACCGAGGCTGCCCGCTTCATCAATGGCGAGTGGGACGAAGCGCAGTTCATCGGCTTCCGTCTCAAGCAGGGCGTCTACGGGCAGCGGCAGCCGAACGTCCAGATGATCCGCGTCAAGCTCCCCTTCGGCGGCGTCACCCCGGAGCAGATGGAAGCCTTCGCCGAAGTCGCCGAGAAGTACGCTCCGCTGCGCAAGGGCCACATCACGACCCGCCAGAACATCCAGTTCCACCACATCCCGCTCCTCAAAGCCGCCGAAGCGCTCTTCGTCCTCGGCCGCGCGGGGCTCTCCACCCGGGAGGCGTGCGGCAACACCGTCCGCAACGTGACGGGCGACCCGTGGGCGGGCATCCAGGAAGGCGAGCCCTTCGACCCGACGCCCTACGCCGGCGCGTTCGCCCGCCGCTGGCTCCGCAACCCGCTCACCCAGCTCCTCCCCCGAAAGTTCAAGGTCGCCTTCACCGCGACCGACGCCGACACCGCCATCACCGGCATCCACGACCTCGGCTTCATCCCCCGCATCCGCGACGGCGTGAAGGGCTTCACGATGGTCGTCGGCGGCGGCCTGAGCACGATGCCCCGCAAAGCGCCCGTCCTCTACGACTTCGTGTCCGTCGACGACTACCTCAAGGTATCCGAGGCGGTGCTCCGCATCTTCAACCGCGCCGATGAGCTCCGGAAGAACCGCGCGAAAGCCCGCATCAAGTTCCTCGTCGACCGGGTCGGCATCGACGAGTTCCGCCGGATGGTCGAGGAGGAGCTGCGGGGCGACTGGGCGCAGGGCCGCGATTTCCGCCCCGACCCGCTCCTCTTCATCCACGACGAAGAAGCCAACGCCCCGGCGCGCCGGCCGCACTACCAGCAGCCGAACGGCGACCACCGCGAGTTCACCGCCTTCGTCGCGGCCAACGTCCGCGCGCAGAAGCAGCAGGGCTTCAGCGCCGTCGAAGTCAAGGTCACCCGCGGCGACCTCCGGCCGGAACAGTTCCGCGGCCTCGCCGCCATCATGCGCGACTACACCGGCGGCTACGCCCGCACCACCGTCGGCCAAAACATCGTCCTCCGCTGGGTCCGCGATGAGAGCCTGTACGAAGTCTTCCTGCGCCTGAAGGAGCTCGGCCTCGCCGATATCGGGGCCCAGACCATTACCGACGTCGTCAGCTGCCCCGGCACCGACAGCTGCAAGCTCGGCATCACCTCTTCGATGGGGCTGAACCAGGCCATCCAGGAGCGCGTCGAGGCGCTGAACATCACCGACCCGCTCACCCGGAAGATCCACATCAAGATGAGCGGCTGCCCGAACAGCTGCGGCCAGCACCACATCGCCACCATCGGCTTCCACGGCGCCGCGATGAAGGTCGGCGACCACCAGCTGCCCGCCTACCACGTCTTCCTCGGCGGCAACTACGACAACGGCGAACTCCGGCTCGCCCAGCAGCTGAAGGTCCGCCTGCCCGCAAAGCGCGGTCCCGACGCCGTCGAGCGCTTCATCCGCCTCTACGAATCGAACCGGCAGCCCGGCGAGACCTTCAACGCGTTCTTCGACCGCGTCGGCCCGGCGCCGTTCGAAGAAGCGATCGCCGACCTCTGCATCCCGGGCGAGTTCAGCGACGACAACCGCGGGATGTTCATCGACTGGAACCGGCTCGAGCTCTACCGCCTCCAGCGCGGGGAAGGCGAGTGCGCCGTCTAGCGCTGCAGCCCGCTCAGGCGGTGCGGAGGTTCGCCCACGACTGCTCGAAGGGAAGCCCGCCGGCCTGCGCAGCTTCCAGCAGCGCCCGCCGCTGCCGGTGCTCCGGGAGCCTCGCGAGGTAGATCGACGGGTTCGCGCTCACCTCGCCCGCGAACCACTCGTGCCGCACGATCGCCCCGCAGAAGCACTCGAACATCGCTTCCCGGTCGAGGTAGTTCTCGAAGACGAACAGCGAAATGTCGTCGAGCGCGTCCTCGTCGCCTTCCGCGCTCAGCCGGTCGAACATCTCGCCCAGCCAGTCGGCGGTCCGTTCCCATTCGGCAGCCGCGCCGGCACAGCCCCGCGCCTCCATCGCCTCGAGCGAGGCCATCAGCACCACGAGGAACGTCGGCAGCCGCCGCGCCGTGTAGCCGTCCCGGGCGAGCGCGCACCACCGTGCGTCCTCCTCGCACGACCCATCGGGAGAGAGGACCGGGATCGCGCCCGCCAGCTCGTTCGCCTCGGCGTCCGGCAGCGTCCGAATCCAGTCCCGCACCACTGTGGCATCGACGGCTGCGAGGTTGATGACCGAGAGCGCGGCCAGCCGACGGTCCGGGGGGCCGTCCTGGATCTCGGCAACGAGCTCAGGCGTCGTCATCCGCCGCATCTGCGCCTCGTGCGCCTGCCACCCTTCGTACTGGGCCGGGAGCCGTCGTTCCATGTCGCTCCAAGGATAGCCCGTGCAGCCCTCCCCGGCCTCCGGGCCTTCACCGATGCTACACTGCCAGCACATGGAACTCGGCACGTTCGCCCGCCACCGCCGGCTTCGCTCCACCGAGGCGATGCGCCGGCTCGTCCGCGAAACGGAGCTCACCCCGGCCCACCTCGTGTACCCGCTCTTCGTCGAGGCCGGCCTCGCGGGGCGTTCGCCGATACCGTCCATGCCAGGTCAGGACCGCCTCGGCCTCGATGCCCTCGCCGAGGAAGCCCGCAGCCTCGCCCGCCTCGGCATCGGCGGCGTCATGCTGTTCGGCCTGCCCGCCGCGAAGGACGACGCCGGGAGCGGCGCCTGGGCCGCCGACGGCATCGTTCAGCAGGCCATCCCCCGCATCAAAGACGCCGCGCCCGACCTCGTCGTGATGGGCGACGTCTGCCTCTGCGAGTACACCAGCCACGGCCACTGCGGCCCGCTCCGCCCGGACGGCTCGGTGGATAACGACGCGGCGCTCCCGCTCCTCGCCGAAACCGCGGTCTCGCTCGCCCGCGCCGGCTGCGACGTCATCGCGCCGAGCGACATGATGGACGGTCGCGTGCTCGCCATCCGGCGGGCCCTCGATACCGCCGGCTTCTCGAACGTGCCCATCCTTTCCTACGCCGCGAAGTTTGCCAGCGGGTTCTACGGCCCCTTCCGAGAAGCGGCCGACAGCGCACCGGCCTTCGGCGACCGCCGCGGCTACCAGATGGACCCGGCGAACGCCCGCATGGCCCTCGGCGAAGTGCGCGCCGATATCGAGCAGGGCGCCGACATGGTGATGGTCAAACCCGCGCTGCCCTACCTCGACGTCATCCGCGCCGTCCGCGAGGCCGTCACCGTCCCGGTCGCGGCCTACAACGTCAGCGGCGAGTACAGCATGCTCATGGCCGCCATCGATCGGGGCTGGCTGGACGGCGACCGGGTCATCGACGAGACGCTCACGAGCATCCGCCGCGCCGGGGCTGACATCATCATCACCTACCACGCGAAGCAGTGGGCGGAGCGCCGATAGCGCCGACCGGACGGGGCCGTTTCTTCTCCACCCGGACGGCGCAGACCTTGTACTCCGGAATACGCGACGGCTCGTCGTAGGCGTTGTTGGTGAGGAAATTCGCGGCGCTCCCCTGCAGTTTCACGAACGGCACGAAGACCGACCCTTCGCGCACGGCATCCGTGATGACCGCCTTTCCGGTCAGACGCCCCCGCCGCGACCGCACCACGACCTCGACGCCCTCGTCGATGCCCAGCTTGGCAGCGTCGTCGGGGTGGATGGCGACCGGCACCTCCGGCATCTGCTCGACGAGCGCCTGCACGCGCCGCGTGATCGTTCCGCCGTGCCAGTGGTACAGCACCCGGCCCGTGTTGAGCACGAGCGGGTACGCGCTGTCCGGGAGCTCCGCCGCCGGCTCAGCCTGCCGCACCGGCACGAACTTCCCCAGCCCTCGCGGGAACCGGTCCGCGTACAGGAAGCGCGTTCCGGGATGGTCCGGGTTTGGGCACGGCCACTGGATGCCGCCCTCCCGGTCCAATCGCTCGTAGCTGATGCCGCGCAGCTGCGGCGTGAGCCGCGCCATCTCGGCGAACACCTCCGCTGCCGAACCGTAGGCGAACTGCCGCGGGTCGATGCCGGCGCCGGGCGCCATCCGCCGCGCGAGGTCCGCGATAATCGCCCAGTCGGGCCGCGATGCGCCCACCGGCGGGATCGCCGGCCGCACCCGCTGCACCCGACGTTCGCTGTTCGTGAACGTGCCGTCTTTCTCCGCGAACGAACAGGCCGGGAGCACCACGTCCGCGAGCTGCGCCGTCTCGTGCAGGAACAGGTCCTGCACCACGAGGAAGTCGAGCTGCCGGAACAGCGCCTCGGCATGGGCGAGGTTCGGCTCGGAGAGGAGCGGGTTCTCGCCCACGATATACATCGCCCGGATGTCGCCCGCCGCGATCCGCTCGACCATGTCCGTCGCCTTGATGCCTGGCTCGCGCGGGATGCCCGCGCCCCAGGCTTCTTCGAAAATCGCCGCGACGTCGCCAGCGTACGGCTGGTAGCCCGGCAGCGAATCGGGGATGCAGCCCGCATCGCCGCAGCCCTGCACGTTGTTCTGCCCGCGCAGCGGCGAAATCCCGCAGCCGGGCCGGCCGAGCTGCCCCGTCAGCAGCGCCAGGTTGATGAGCGCCCGCGCGTTGTCGGTCCCGTGGGCGTGCTGGGTGATGCCCATGCCCCAGGCGAGGCAGCTGCCCGGCCGCTCGCCCGGCGGAAGCCCGCGCCGCGGCGGCGGCGCAGCGTACAGCCGCGCCGCCTCGCGCAGTTCCGCCGCCCCAACGCCGCACACCGCCGCGTACTCCTCGACCGTCCGCTCCAGCACGGCCGCGCGCCACGCCTCGAACCCCTCGGTCCGGCCAGCGATGAACGCCCGGTCCTCGAGCCCCTCGTCGAGAATCGCGCGCGCCATCCCGTTGAAGAGCGCCACGTCCGTCCCCGGCAGCGGCTGCAGGAAGATGTCCGCGCGCTCCGCCATATCGATGCGCTTCGGGTTGACCACCACCAGCCGCGTGCCGAACTCATCGACCGCCTTCCGCATCCGCGAGGCGATCACCGGGTGGTTCGACCCCGGGTCGCAGCCGACCAGCACGAGGCACGAGGCCTCTTCGTAATCGGAGTAGGAGTTGCTCGTCGCGCCGCTGCCGAGCTGGTCCAGCATCGCCTCGACGCTCGGCGAATGGCAGAGCCGCGTACAGTGGTCGATGTTGTTCGTCCCCATGATGAGCCGGACGAACTTCTGCTGGACGAAGGCATCCTCGTTGGTCGCCTTTGCGCTCGCGAAGCTGCCGAACCGGCCCCGGAAGGCCGGAAGCCGCTCCGCGATGAGGTCGAGCGCTTCGTCCCAGGTCGCCGGCACGAATTCGCCGCCGCGCCGGATGAGCGGCGTCGTCAGCCGGTCCGGGTGCTGCACGAACGTGGTGCCGAACCGCCCCTTCACGCAGAGCATGCCCCGGCTCGAAAGGTTCGCCGGGTCGTCGTCGACCCACGCAATACGCCCGTCGCGGGTGTGGACCACGATGCCGCAGCCGACGCCGCAGAAGGGGCAGGTCGTCCAGGTCTTCGTCTCCATTTCACCCCTCCGTCGCGCGTTCAAAACGAACCCCGTCCCGCGAAGACGGGGCCGGGCGAAGTGCGTGGGTCGGGCAGGCAGCGACACACGACCCGCAGGCGGTGCAGATGGACGCCGCGAATGCAACGCCCGCGCCCGGCGTCACCCGCGCATGCGTGCCCGTACCGGCGATGCCGATCGCCCCGATGTGCTGGAGCCCCTGGCAGGCCGCCACGCACCGCCCGCAGAGGATGCACGCCTGCTCATCGAAGTGGAAAAACGGGCTGCTCGTGTCGAACGTGTCGCGGGCGCGCCGCGGGTAGGCCGGCTGCTCCAGGCCGTGCTCGCCGTAGGCGGCCCAGAGCTCGGCGCTCCGCGGGCCGCCCTCCACGTCGGGCCGGGGCCCGTGCATCCGCGCGGTCAGCCGGAGCACTGCCCGCCGAAGCCGGACGGCCCGCTCGCTCGCCGTCAGCACCTCCTCAACCCCGGCGGCAGGCGTGTGGCAGGCAGCGACGACACGGCCGTCCGCCTCCACGAGGCACGTCCGGCAGGCGCCGATGGCCGGCAGATTGTCGTCCTTGCACAGGTGCGGGAGGCTGATGCCGAGCGCCAGCACCGCATCGAGGATCGTCCCGGCCGGTTCGACCTCCTGCCCGTCGACTCTCATCGGAACACCTCCGGCCAGAACGCGAGCGCCGAGCGGACGGGGCCGGTCGCCATCTGCCCGAGCCCGCAGAGCGAGGCCGCCTGCACGACCTCGGCCAGCTCGTCGATGTCCGACGTCTCGCCCGCGGAAAGCTGTTCGAACAGGAGCGGCGCACCTTCGCGGCACGGCGTGCACTTGCCGCACGACTGCTCGGCGTTGAACGCGGCCATCGTCAGCGCCGCGCGGCGGATGTCGCCCGGTGCTTCGAGGACGACGACGCCGCCCGCCCCGAGCATCGCCCCCGTCGGGTGGTAGCGCCCGGGCAAAGTCGCCACGTCCGCCATCGCCGCCGGCAGGAACCCTCCCGATGGGCCGCCGCACAACAGCGCCGTCCGCTCGGCCGGCGGCGCGCCCGCCTCCTCCAGGACGTCGGACAGGCGCGTGCCGAGCGCCACCTCGTAGATACCCGGCCGCGCGACCCGGCCACTCAGCGAGAGGAGGCGCGTCCCCGGCGCCTCCGAAGTCCCGAACGAACGAAACGCCGCGGCGCCCTGCCGAAAGATCACGCTCACCGACGCGAACGTTTCGACGTTGTTCACGACCGTCGGCATGCCGAACAGCCCGGCATCGACCGGCAGCGGGGGCCGCGGCCGCGGCACGGCCCGCCTCCCCTCGATGGCGTTGAGCAGCGCGGTCTCCTCGCCGAGCACATAGCCGCCGGCGCCGCGGTAGACGAGCACCTGCCCGGCGACCGGCGAGTCGGCGAGCGCGCGTTCGAACGCCTCCGCCGCAGGGTCGGCCGAGCCGTTGATGAACGCGATCGTGACCGCCGGGCGGAGCACCTCCATCGCGATCGCCAGCCCTTCGACGACCCGCTCCGGCCGGAGGCAGAGCAGCGCCCGGTCTTTGAAGACGCCCGGCTCGCCCTCTTCACCATTCATCACGAGCGCCAACGGCGCACCGTGGCGCAGCGCTGCTCGCCACTTCGCCGCTGCGGGGAAGTACGCGCCGCCGCGCCCGCGCAGCCCGGAAGCCGCGAGCTCTTCGAGGGCTGCCTGCGGCCCGAGGGACCGGGCGCGCTCGAACCCGGCCCACCCGCATTCCCATGACGCGAGCAGCGGCCCGGCCCGGCGAACCATGTCCGGAGGGAACGGCCGCTCGTCACCGCTCGCCGGCGGGGCGAAGCACGTGAAGAGACATCCAGCCGGCAGTGTCGGTTCGCGCCAGCCCGGCTGGATGGCGCACGCTACCCCCGCACAGCCCCGCGCGGGGAGGCCCGGTTCGAAGCGGAACTCATGCTGGGAGGTCGCCGCCTCCCACGCTTCAGCGGCCGGGATGCGCAGCTCCCGGGCAATTCCTTCGACCGTCTCAGGATCGAGATAGCCACGCTCCCGGTGCGCGGCCGCCAGCATCGGCAGGAGCCGGGCACGCCGGGGCAGCGGGAAGGTGGTCGCAGGCGTCACGGGCGGGATCGTACGCGCCCGGGGCAGCGGCTCGCTACGCCCTCCGCGCGGCGAACGCCGGGTTGCCCTGCATCGCAGTGGGGAGGACGGTCTTTCGCGCCGGCTTCAGAGGCTCCTTGCAGGCTGCAACCAGCGCCCGGTCGACGATGTCGCTGATGCCGCGCGCGCGCGCCTCGGCCCGCACGAGCGCGACCGTCGCCGAGATCGTGGCCTCGACGCCGGGCCACGGCTCGCAGCGGATGACGCGGAGGTGGCGGGACGACTCGTTCCATTCGACGACGAGCCGCGGGTGCGAGCCGGGCCCGGCGCAGTACCTCGTGTAGCCGCCCAGGTATTCGTGCGTGATGTGAAGCCCGCGGGCCGAGGGGTCGATGCCCGCCCGGTGAAGCCCTTCCCAGAGCTCCCCGAGAGCCAGGAGAAGCCTGAACGCTACGTCGGAGGTGTCAGCGCGCAATGGTCGTCCCGTGCGGATAGGGTGTCGTCCGCGGCCCCCGCGGTGCCGCAGCCCGATTCTACGCGATCTCCGCCGGGTCCATGCAAGCGGTGGATGCCTGCTATAGATGACGCCCCTGATTGTCAACGCTTCAGGTACGTCGCGAGCCCTTCCTCGAGCGGCGTCAGGCGGAGCCCGAACACCTCCTGCAGCGCCGAGGTATCGGCGATGCCGTCCATCGTGATGAAATCGATGGCGCCGGGCGTCAGCGGCCGGCCCGGAGCGTACTGCACGACGCTCGCGACCAGTTTCATGATCGGTTTCGGCGAATGCAGGAGGAATCGCCGTTTGCCCGCCACCCGAAGGGCGGTCTTGATGACCTCGTCCATGGTCATCACCGCCGGGCCGCCGATTTCGAAGATGCGGCCCCGCGCCTCGGGCTTTTCGAGCGCTGCGACGACGTGTGCCGCGAGGTCGTCGATGAAGAGCGGCGTGATCCGCGTCTTGCCGTTCCCGATGACCGGCACGAACGGGAGGAACTTCGCGAAGCCGAGGAACCGGTTCAGCGAGACGTCGCGCGGGCCGTAGATCCAGCTCGGCCGGAAGACGACGCACGGCACGCCGGACGCCGCGATGTGCTGCTCCTCCTGCCACTTGAAGCGGAGCCAGTGGTAGGCCGCGTGCTCGGCCGCGCCGACGCCGCTGAGCCCGATGAAGAGCGGCGTGCCGGCGGCTTTCGCCGCGTCGACGAGGTTGCGGGTCCCGCCGAGGTCGATCCGTTCGAAGGTGTAGCCCTTCTTCGGGTTCTCGATGGGCGAATTCGGGAACTGGACGGCATCGACGACGGCATCAGCGCCAGCGAGCAGCGCCGGGAGCGTCGCCGGGGCCATGACGTCGACCGAGACCCATTGCGCCCGGCTGTCGATCGGGTCCTTCTCCGGCCGCGAGCGCGAGCCCACGACCACCTGGTGGCCAGCGTCGAGCAAGGCCGTCGTGATGGCCCGCCCCAGCAGACCGGTCCCGCCTGCAACGGCAACTTTCATACCGCACCTCCTGTGCGAGAACGTCCGAGTTCGTTGACGAGGGCGACGGCGTCGAGCAGACGCGGCCCGCCGTAATGCGCCGTCGGAGCTTCGATGCGGAGCGACGGCTCGGCATCGAACGCGCCGCCCCCGTAGACGATCGAGGTTAGCGGCGCCGTCTCGGCGAGCGCCCGCACGACGCCCGGCAGGTGCCGCGCCCCGTCGGCCGTGCCGGCGTTCACCGCCAGCACCTCCGGCTGCGCGTCTTCGACCGTGCGGATGAGCGCGTCGTCGGGCACGTCCTGCCCGAGGTAGATCGTCCGCAGCCCCTGGAAACGGAGCATGACCGCCAGCATGAGCAGCCCGATTTCGTGGTGCTCGCCCTCCAGACAGGCCAGCACCACCGTCGGCGCCCCCGGCAGCGGCTGCACCTGCCGGCTCAGCTGGTCGAGCCGCGCCCGGACGAAGTTCGACGCGAAATGCTCCTGGGCGACGGTGATCCGCTGCTCGTGCCACGCGGTGCCAATGTCCCGCATCAAGGGAACTACGACCCGCTCGAAGGCCGCCATCAGGTCGAGCGTGTCGAAGAGCTCGGCCCACGCCGCCGCAGCCCGGGGCTCGTCGAAGGCGAGGAGCGCATCGGAAAGCTCGGTGGTGAGGAGCGCGATGCGCGGCCCCGAGCCCTCGCCGGGCGTGGACGCTTCGAGGAGCACCAGTTCCGCCGCCCGCGCGAGCGGCACCCCCTGCTGCGAGAGTTCCTGCATCCGCCGAATCATCGCGATGTCCGCCTCCGAGTAGGTGCGCTGCTGGCCGCCCGTCCGGGTCGGCCGCGGCACGCCGTACCGCCGCTCCCACGCGCGGAGGGCGTGCGCGCTCACCCCGGTGAGCGCTTCCACCTGCGCGATGCGGTAGATGCCGGGCGTCTTCATGCCTTCCATCCTTGCGCAGGCCCGGCCGTTTGTCAAACTCCTGTCGAACTCCCTACGATGGAGGCGTGGTCCAGCAGCAGGAGTTCGACCTTGCCGTCATCGGCAGCGGCTTCGGCGGCCTCGTCGCCGCCGCACTCGCTGCGAAGTCCGGCGCGAAGACCGTCCTCTTCGAGCGGCACACGCGCCCCGGCGGCTGCGCCGGCGATTTCGCGCTCGAAGGGTTCTGGTTCCCGGCCGGCGCAACCGTCGTGACCGGCCTGGAACCCGGCGGCATCCTTCGACAGGTCTTCGACATCCTCGACGTTCACATCGAAAGTTCGCCTCTCGACCCCTCGATCGTGTTCCACCTGCCCGACCGGACCGTGCCGTATCTCGCCGACCACGATGCCTGGGCGGACGAGTTCGCGCGGAGCTTCCCCGGCGCGCCGGCCGGCTACCGCCGCTTCTGGCGCTGGGTCCGCCTCGTCGGCGGCGAGGTCTACCGCATCGGCAGCGCGCTGCCGTCCTTTCCGCTCGAACGGCCCGCCGACGTCCGCCGCTCGCTCCGGGCGGTTCGCCCGTCGCTCGCGCTCGCTGCGCCGTGGCTGTTCTCAACGGTCGGACGGGTCAAGCAGCTCCTCGGCGCCCGCGGGTCGGCGGAGGCGGACGCCCTCATCGATGCGCTCCTGCTCGACGCGACTGGAGCCACTGCCAGCGAATGCTCTGCCGTGCAGGGCGCCATCGCGCTCGACCTCTACCGGCGCGGCTGCCAGTGGGTCGATGGCGGGACCGGCGCGCTCGCGATGCGGCTCGTCCGCGCGATTCGCAGCATGGGCGGCGAGGTTCGGTTCGCCGCCGGCATCGCGCGCCTGGTCTGGAAGCACGCAGCCTGGACGCTCGTCCTCGACTCGGGCGAGCGCGTGACCGCCCGGGCCGTCGTCGCCAACGTGCCGCCTGCCGGCCTCGACCTCCTCCTCGGGCGGCCGCCGCGCCTTCCAAAACCGGGCGAAGCGTGGGGCGCCTTCGTCCTGCACCTGGGCATCGACGCGGCCGGCCTGCCGCAGCTCCACCCGTTCCACCAGGTCGTCGCCGAGACGGCCGACCTCGACCGGCCCGGCGCGAACGCGCTCGTTTCCATCTACCCCGGCCGCGGCGCGCGGGCCAATCGCTGGAGCATCTCGGTTTCGACGCACGTCCAGCCCGCGGAGTTCGCGGTGCCGCCCGGGGAAGCGTGCCAGCGACGCGCCCGGCTGGAGCAGCAGCTGCTCGCCGCCGTCCGCCGCGTCATCCCCGACGTCGATGGTCGCGTGCTGCTGCTCCGCTCGGCGACGCCGGCGACCTACCAGCGGTTTACCGGGCGGCCGGGCGGTTTCGTCGGCGGCCTCCGGCAGGTGCCGTCGGTGGTCGCCCTGCGCGCGCCGTCCCACCGGGCCGCGCCAGGGCTCTGGCTCGCCGGCGACCACACCTTCCCGGGCCAGGGCACCGTCGGTACGGCGCTGTCTGGCATCAACGCCGCCCGCGACGCTCTCGAATTCCTCGGCAAGGAGCCGCCGCTGTGACCATCCTCCGTGTCCGCTCGTTCATCCCCGCCTCGCCGGAGGACCTGTTCAGGTTCCACGCCGACGTCCGGAACCTCGGCCGCATCAGCCCGCCGTTCCCGCCCTTCCGCCTTCTTTCGGAGCCGGCCCCTGCACGGGAAGGCGACCTCCAGATCTTCCGCCTCGGCTGGGGTCGGCTCGGCGTGACCTGGGCCGCCCGCATCACCCGCGTCGTCGAAGGCCGCCTCATCGAAGACGTGCAGGAGCTGGGCCCGTTCCGGCGGTGGCGCCACCAGCACCGCTTCCTCCCGGCACCCGGCGGCGCCTGGCTCGAGGACGCGGTGGCGTTCCGCCTCCTGCCAACGCCGGCCGGGGAGTTCCTCGAGTGGCTCCTCGTCCGCCCGGCGCTCCTGCCGATGTTCTGGTGGCGGCACCGCCGGACACGCAACCTGCTGGAAACCCGCCCGGAATCTTGACACTCGGCAGAACCGTTATCGCCGTCCCGGTGGTAGGCTGAGCATCCGCAGCCCCCAGGGAGGAGCGACCCATGTCCGTCTGCGCCATCTGCCAGGCCGAAGGCCAGCCGCCCCATCACGTCACCAATCCCGTCGGCCTGCTGACGTCACGCTTCGACATCCTCGCGACCGCCACCCACCGCTACGGCGACATCGAGGGCGAGACCCACGCCCTCGTCCCGGTCTGCCCGGAACACGTGGTCGATGTCTACCGGGGCCGCGTCCCCGGGGTTCGGATGGCCTGGCGGCTAGGCCCGAACGACGAGCCCGGTGCTACGGGCGTCCGCGCAGGTCGCGAAGCAGGGTCCGCATCCCGGGCTTGAACACCACCTTCCCGTCGAGCACCACGATCTCCCCGTTCAAATAGAGCTGCACGGCGCGGCTCAGGACAACGCCCTCCAGCGCCCGCCCCTTCCGCCGCACGTCCTCGACCGTGTCGACGCCGACGTCGATGTGGAAGACGTCCTGGAGGATGATCGGCCCGGCGTCCAGCTCCTCCGTCACGAAGTGGGCCGTACACCCTGTCACCCGGACCCCGTCCTCCCACGCGCGGCGGTACGGATTCGCACCGGGGAAATAGGGCAGCAGCGACGGGTGGATGTTGATGATGCGGCCCGCATACGGCTGCACCACCGCGCCCGTGAGAATCTGCATGTAGCGCGCCAGCACCACGAGGTCGGCGCGGTAGTGGCCCAGCCGCTCCAGCAGGAACGCCTCGTGCGCCGCCTTGTCGTCGCTCGGGTGCCACTCGAAGGGGATGCCGGCCGCCTCCGCCACCGGGCGCAGCGTCTCGTGGTTCGATAGCACGCAGACCAGGTCGCCCCGCAGGTCGCCGGCCCGCCAGTCCGCGATGAGCTGTTCGAGACAGTGCGGCTCCTTCGAAACGAGCACCGCCACCCGCTGCCGCTGCCGTTCGCTGTGCAGCGTCACGCGGATCTCCATCCCGATCTCGCGGCCGATGGTGAGCAGCCCCGTCACGAGTTCGTCGAGCGTCACCGTCGCCTCGGTGATGTCGATCAGCATGTCCATCAGGAACTGGCCCTGGACGACCCGCTGCTCGATGTCCTCGATGTTGATGCTGCGCTCGGCGAGGTAGGTGCTGATGCGCGCGACCACACCTTTCTGGTCGCGCCCCTGCACGTGAACGATGGCGAGGATGCGGCTCACTCGGTACTCCGCGCTGCTGAGTGCCTTCAGGATAGGCCCGCCTTCGCCACCCGGCGAGCGCCTGCGCATCCGGGCGCGGCCCGAGAGCGTACCCTCGGCAAGGCCAGCGCCTCGGCCCAGGGGAGGAGGTGGGCGAGCGCACATTGCGAATCAGTGACGTCCCGCGCATCCGGGTAAAGATTCATTGACACAAAAGAAACCCGGGAGCACCTTACCGTCCGGTCAATCGAGAAAGAGGAGGGAACCACGACCGATGACCAAACGTTACTGGCGCATGCTGCTCAGCATGCTCGCCATCGTTGCCGTGGCGGCGGCAGCCGTCGCCTGCGGCGACGATGACGACAACGGCGGCTCCGGCGGGTCCGGGGGCGCGACCGCAACCAGCCCCAGCGGCGGCTCCGCCAAGCCGTCCGGCACCATCACCATCGGCGCGACCCAGTTCGAAACCTGGGATCCGCACTTCTCCGACTTCGCGCAGGACATCACCCACTTCGTGTACGTCTGGCGCGGCCTGTACCACCTCGACGTCAACGACCACCCGCAGCCGGCCATGGCAGACGGCCAGCCCCAGGTCTCGAGCGACGGCAAAACCTACACGGTCAAGCTCAAGAAAGACCTGAAGTGGTCGGACGGCCAGCCGTTGACGGCGGAGGACTTCGTCCTCGGCATCCAGCGGACCTGCAACCCGGACGTTGCCGGCCACTACCAGTACATCCTGACGAACATCGTCGGCTGCGACGACTACTACAACGCCGCCGACAAGTCGGCTGCCGAGAAGGAAGAGCTGCGCAAGAAGGTCGGCGTCCGCGCGGTCGACCCGCTGACGCTCGAGGTCAAGATCCAGGAGCCGCAGCCCACCTTCCCGATCCTGCTCGCCCTGTGGCCCACCTTCCCGGCGCCGAAGCACAAGCTCGCCAGCGTCGACGCCCCGTGGCCGGGCCCCATGGAAAACGTTTACAACGGCCCCTTCATGCCGAGCGCTTACACCGAGAAGGCGAGCATGGAGCTCAAGCCGAATCCGAACTGGGTGGGCACGCCGGTCGGTGTCGAAAAGGTCGTCCTCAAGTACGTCGATGACCCGGCCGTCCTCAACAACGCCTACCGCACCGGCGAAGTCGACGCCACCGTCGCGAACAAGCCGGAGCTCGACAAGCTGAAGACCGAATTCGCCAAGGAGCTCCAGCTCTACCCGGCGACCCGCACCATCGGCCTCGAGTTCAACGTCACGAAGTCCCCGGTCGACAAGCCCGAGGTGCGCTTGGCCCTTTCGCAGGCGACGGACCGCGCGACCCTCGTGAAGGTCGTCTTCAAGGACGCCAACACGCCCACCACCAGCTGGGTCCCGCCGGCCCGCAACGGCCTCAAGGGCGGCGAGTACGACTCCATCCTCGGCTTCAACCCGACCAAGGCGAAGGAGAACCTCGCCAAGGCCGGCTACCCGAACGGCCAGGGCTTCCCGCAGCTCACTCTGCTCCTCGTCGACACCCAGACGAACAAGCTCCTCGGCGAGTTCCTCCAGGCCGAGTGGAAGAAGCACCTCGGCATCGACATCAAGCTCGAGTTCGTCGACTCGAAGACCCGCTCCTCCCGGTTCAACAGCTCCGACTTCCAGCTCGTCACCGGCGGCTGGCAGGAAGACTACCCGGACCCGGAGAACTGGTTCCTCGGCCTCTGGGAGACCGGCGCTTCGCTCAACAAGACGAAGACGAGCGTCCCGGCCCTCGACCAGGTCATCGAGAAGGCGAAGTTCAACACGAACGACGAGCAGCGCCGCCAGCTCTACCGCGACGCGGAGAAGATCCTCCTCCAGGAAGCGAACGGCGTGGCGCCGCTCTGGCACACCCTCGCGGCCTTCCTCGTGAAGCCGCACATCTCCGGCATGGTGGAGAACAAGCGGCCAGGCGATACCTTCGTCCCGGGCGACTGGTACATCGAGCTCTGGAAGACCTCGAAGAAGTAGCCGGCGCCGAAGCCTGACGACCACGGCGGCGGCGGGGAGCCCGTTCGACTCCCCGCCGCCGCTCAACCAAGGAACCCGCCATGCTCGCCTACACCGTCCGGCGCGTCCTGGCCATGATCCCGCTCATCGTGGCCATCGCCACCATCACCTTCGTCCTCATGCACGCCGTCGAAGGCGGCCCGTTCGATAGCGATAAGCCGTTGCCACCGGCGACGCTCGAGAACCTCAAGAAACGGTACGGCCTCGACGACCCCCTGCCCGTCCAGTACCTCAACTACCTCAAGAACCTCGCCCAGTTCGATTTCGGCATCTCCATCGCCAACAACCGCAACATCACCGACATCATCCGCGAGCGGATGGGCGTCTCGATCCAGCTCGGCATCGCGACCTTCCTGTTCGCCACGGTCCTGGGCCTCGGGCTGGGCATCTTCTCGTCGCTCAACCAGAACGGCATCGGCGACTACGCGGGCGTCTTCATCGCAACCATCGGCGCCGCGATGCCCTCCATCGTCCTCGCGCCGATTCTCACGATCGTCTTCGCCGTGAAGCTGGGCTGGTTCAACGTCCTCAGCTCCGACTACGGTTTCACGGACTGGTTCCGGGGCGACTTCAGCAACTGGCGGCAGGTGGTCCTCCCGACGGTCGCGCTCGGCTTCCTGCCGATGGCGTTCATCGCGCGCATCACCCGCGCCTCCATGCTCGAAGTCCTCCGGCAGGATTATGTCCGCACCGCGCGGGCGAAGGGCCTCGCCGAGTTCGCCGTCGTCATCCGCCACGCCGCGCGGAACGCCATGATCCCGGTTCTCACCGTGCTCGGGCCGATCTTCGCCGGCCTCATCACCGGCTCCCTCGTCATCGAAACGCTCTTCGCCATCCCCGGCCTCGGGCGCGAATTCGTCCGCTCCGTCCTCATCCGGGATTACGGGCTCATCATGGGCGTCACCGTCTTCTATGCTGTCGTCATCGCGTTCATGAACCTCGTCGTCGACCTGCTCTACGGGTTCGCCGACCCCCGCATCCGCTACTGACACCCCATCCGCCAGGACCAGCCACGTGGCCGCCACCGATCAGCCAATCGCTCAGCCCTACGACTTCCTCGAACAGCAGTTCCACACGAAGCAGCGCGGCCTCTGGGCCCAGGCGTGGCAGCGGCTGCTGCGGAATCGCCTCGCGGTTGCTGCGGGCGTCATCCTTCTCGTCATCCTCACGGTGTCGCTCGCGGCCGACTTCAGCCGCACCGTCCAGCGCTACGACCCGACCGTTCCCGACTTCCAGGCGACCGAGCAGAACCCGAGCCGGGACCACTGGCTCGGCACCGATACGCTCGGGCGCGACCTCTGGGCGCGGCTCCTGCAGGGGACGCTCTTCTCGCTCAAGATCGGCCTCGGCACGCAGGTCATCGTGCTCCTCATCGGCGTCACCATCGGCATGGCCGCCGCCCTCGCCGGCCGCTACAGCGACACCATCCTCATGTGGCTGACCGACCTGGCCTATGCCTTCCCCGACCTCCTCGCGATCATCCTGCTCCGGCAGGTCCTCCTCGGCCGGGACTGGCCGATCATCGGCGAAGGCGACCCGCAAATTCCCGGCTTCAACGGCGTCCTGCTCGTTACCGTGATCGCGATCTCGTTCGTCAGCTGGACGACCGTCGCCCGCCTCGTCCGCGGCCAGATGCTCTCCATCAAAGAGCAGGATTATGTCGCTGCGGCCCGCGCGATGGGCGCCAGCCCGTGGCGGGTCGTCCGCGTCCACATGCTCCCAAACACGCTCAGCGCGGTCATCGTCTCGGCGACCTTCGGCATTCCGCTCGCGATCTTCGCCGAGGCCACGCTCGGCTTCATCGGCCTCGGCGTGCCGCCGCCGAACGCCTCGCTCGGCTCCCTCATCGGCTCCGGCCTCGATTCCATCCAGGTCCATCCGGTCCAGCTCATCTGGCCGACCCTCATGGTCGCGACCCTCATGCTCTGCTTCACCTTCCTCGGCGACGGGCTGCGCGACGCCCTCGACCCGCGCACCCGCCACTGACCGCGGCCGCCGAACGTTTGGCGCAGAACGCGCCCTGCTGGTAGCATGAAGGCGAGACAAGGGCGGGGCTGTAGCTCAATCGGGAGAGCGCAACACTGGCAGTGTTGAGGTAAGGGGTTCGAATCCCCTCAGCTCCACCAGCTTTCTCACGACCCCGCAGTCGAACACTTCGAGGCCGCCCCTCACAGGGCGGCCTCGCTGTTCCGTGTCCTGATTGACCGGAGATGTTCTGAAAAACCCTCAGACGAGCGCGAGGGCATCCACCGGCAGGCCCCGCAGCGAGAACGGCCCTGCGTGCTCGATGCGAACCTGAACCATCTCGCCGATCCGGGCCGGCGCATCGAGGTGCGTGAGCTTCCCGGTGCGCGTCCGGCCGAACGGCTGCCCGTTCCGGATGCCTTCGACCAGGATCTCCTGCACGGTGCCGACGTAGGCACGGTTCAGCTCCTCGGCGATGCGCGCCTCGAGCTGCTCGACCCGGTGCAGCCGCTCCGACTTCACCGCCGCCGGGACGTCGTCCGGCAGCTTCCGCCACGCGATCGTCCCGGGCCTCGGCGAGTAGGCAGCCACGTGCACCTTGTCGAACCGGACTTCCTCGAGCAGCGACAGCGTCTGCTCGAAGTCCTCCTCCGTCTCGCCGGGGTAGCCCACGATGACATCCGTGGTGATGCCGGCGCCCGGCATCAGCTCGCGCACCTCGCGGATCTTCTCGAGGTACTCCGCCCGGGTGTAGCCGCGGCGCATCGATTCGAGCACGGCATCCGACCCCGCCTGGACCGGGAGCGAGAAGCACTCCATCACCTTCGGCAGCTCGGCCACCGCCTCGAGAATCCGGCGAGTCATGTCCTTCGGGTACGACGTGAGGAAGCGGATGCGCTCCAGCCGTTCCAGCTGCGAGAGCTCCCGCATGAGGTCGCCGAGGTCCGGCTGCCCCGGGAGGTCGTGCCCGTAGGCTTCGACCGTCTGCCCCAGCAGCGTCACCTCCCGCACTCCGTGGACGGTGAGGTAGGCCACCTCCCGGACGATTTCATCGATCGGCCGGCTGCGCTCCCGGCCGCGACGGTACGGCACGATGCAGTAGGTGCAGAACTTGTTGCAGCCGTGCACGACCGGCACGTACGCCGTCGGCCCCTCCGGCACCGCATACGTCCGCGGCCAGAACTCGCCGCCCAGGTCTTCCGCCGGCTCTTCGACGAGCGCCATGATCGGCTCGAACTGCTGCGGCCGGGCGAATACGTCGACCTGCGGGAACCGCTTTTCCAGCTCATCGGTCTTGAGGCCGACCATGCAGCCCATCACCGCGACCTTGATGCCGGGGCGCTCCGCCTTCAGCTGCCGGATGCGGCCCAGCTTCGAATAGGCGCGGTCCTCCGCGTGCTGCCGGACGCTGCAGGTATTCAGGACGATCAGGTCGGCCCGCTCCATCCGGTCGACCTGCCGCAAGCCGAGGCGCAGGAAGCCGGCAGCCAGCTTCTCGCTGTCCGCCTTGTTCATCTGGCAGCCGACCGTCCACAGATAGAAGCGCTGCGCCATGGGCCCGTCGGGGCGGGAGAGTGGCGGAGGGGGAGGGATTCGAACCCTCGACCGAGTTACCCCGGAACCCGCTTAGCAGGCGGGCGCACTAGACCACTATGCGACCCCTCCAGTGCCGCCGGGGTCCATTGTACGGCCGCCCCCGGAGACGGTCACGAGCCGCGCGCCCCCGCAGACCGTTGCCCGCGGCAGGCTACACTCCCTTCGTGGCCGTCGCCGTCGTCGTCGTCATCTTCACGGTCCGGCAGGAGCGCCTCAACGTGCTCCTCATCGAACGCGCCGCCGAGCCCTGCAAGGGCCAGTGGGCGCTTCCCGGCGGCCTCCTGCTCCCGGGCGAGACGCTCGACGCCGCCGCGCGCCGCAAGCTCGAAGACGAAACCGGCGTCTCCGACGTCTTCCTCGAGCAGCTTTACACGTTCGACCGCCTCGGCGAGGGCCGCGCCGAGGTCGTCGTCTCCTACTTCGCCCTCGTCGATATCGGCCGCACCCGCATGCGGAGCGAAAGCGAATGGCGGCCCGCATGGCATCCCGTGCACCCCCAGCCGCCGACCGCCTTCGAGAACGACCGGGTCATCGCCTACGCCGAAGAGCGGCTCCGGAACAAGCTCGAATACACCAACGTCGTCTACAGCCTGCTCCCGGAACGGTTCACCCTCACCCGGATGCAGCAGACCTACGAGGCCATCCTCGGCGAACGGCTCGACAAGCGGAACTTTCGCCGCCGCGTGGTGGGCCTCGGCATCGTCCGCCCGACCGGACGCTTCGAGAAGCAGGGCGCGCACCGTCCCGCGATGCTCTACGAGTTCACGAGCCGCGAGCCGATGGTCCTCTAGCGAATAGTCGCATTTCGAGTATCCTGCGCCCATGCCGCGCAAAGCCCGCACCGAACCCGGCGTCCCGGGGTTCAGCCTCCTCGCCGCCCTCCTCGCCGGGCCGGCCCACGGCTACGAACTCGTCGCCCGGCTCGAGCGGCTCGGAGCAAGCGAGGTGTTCCCGCTCGAACCGCCGACCCTCTACGGGCACCTCCACAGCCTCGCCGAATCTGGCATGGTCACCTGGCGCGAAGAACGCCACGGCAGCCGGCCGCCCCGGAAGGTGTTCGAACTCACGCGGTCCGGCCAGGAGGCTGCCGAGGCCTGGCTCGCCGCCCCCGTCCCCCGCCTCCGGCAGGTGCGACAGGAGTTGCTCCTCAAGCTCGCCCTTCTCGAAGTGCTCGACCGCCCGGCCGACCGGCGCGGCCTCATCGAACGCCAGGTCGAGGTCTGCCGCCTTTACCTCAGCGGCCTCGCCGACCAGCCTGCCGAGACCCCGGTCGGCCGCCTCAACCGCGGGGCCCGCGCATCCGCAGCCGAGGCGACCATCGCCTGGCTCGAATCGCTGCTCGCCCCGTCGGAGGTGCCCGCATGAGGGCCGTCCGCCGGAGCCTCGCCCTCGTCGCAGCGCTCGCGGCTGCCGCGGCGCTGGCCGCCTGCGGGAACGGCGGAGCCTCGGGCGAACCGCAGGACTACGTCACCGACGTCCTCGCTTTGGCCGCGCCCGGCGAAGGCATGCGCCCTTCCGTCGCCATCGCAGCAGCGTCCGACCTCCGCCTCGCCCTGGACGCGTACCGCAGCGCGCTCGAAACCGCCTGCAGCGCGTCGATCACCGTGACCTACGGCTCGTCCGGCCAGTTCGCGCGGCAGATCATCGCCGGCGCCCCCGTCGATCTCTTTCTCTCCGCGGATACCCGGTACACCGATGAGGTCGCCCGGGAAGGCCGCGTCGCCCCGGGCGGCATGGCCCGGTACGCGCGCGGGCGCATCGCCCTCCTCGTTCGCCCGGGCCTCCCCCTGCCCGCAGACCTCGCCAGCGCCGCTTCGCCGGAGTACCGGAGCATCGCCATCGCCAACCCCGAGCATGCTCCTTACGGGCGCGCCGCCGAGGAGGCCCTCCGGAACGCGGGCATCTACGAGCAAGTGAAGGGCCGCCTCGTCCTCGCCGAAAACGCCCGCCAGTCCGTCGATTACGTCGACAAAGGAAACGCCGACCTCGGCATCGTCGCCCTGCCGCTGCTGGCCGGCCACGACCCCGCGACGTTCCGCGTGCTCGACGACAACCTCCACCAGCCGATCGACCAGGCCGGGGCGGTCATCGTCGGCACCGGGGCCGAACGCACGGCGCGCTGCATCCTCCAGCAGCTCCTTTCGCCGGCCGCGCAGCAGCACCTGGCGAACTACGGCTTCGAACCCCCGTCGGCCGATTGACCGATGGACATCCTCGACCCGCTGCGCATCTCGCTCCTCATCGCATCGGCTGGGACGGTCGCCTGCATCGTGCTGGGGACGCCGGTCGCCTGGGCGATCGCGCGCTCCCGCGGCTCCATCGCGGCGATCATCTCCGGGATGTCGCTGCTGCCGCTCGTGCTCCCCCCGACGGCGGTCGGCTACTACCTCCTCTGGCTGCTCGGCCGCGAAAGCCCCATCGGCCGCTTCCTGCTCGATGACCTCGGCATCCAGCTCGTCTTCACCTGGCCGGGTGCCGCGATCGCCGCCGCCGTCGTCTCCATCCCGCTCTACATCCGCACCGCAGCAGCAGGGTTCGAACAGGTCGACGAAGAGGTGCTGATGGCTGCCCGGACCCTCGTGCCGCCCTGGCGCGTGTTCACGTTCGTGGTGGTGCCGCTCGCCTGGCCGTCCCTCGTCGCGGCGTCGCTCATCGCCTTCGCGCGCTGCCTCGGTGAGTTCGGAGCGACGGTCGTCGTTGCAGCCAGCATCCCCGGCAAGACCCGCTCCCTGCCCGCAGCGATTTACGACGCCAACCTCGCCGGGAACGAGACGCTCGCCCACCAGCTTTCCCTCGCTGCACTGGGCATCGGCTTCGTTCTCGTGTCGCTCCTCACGGTCGCCCTGCAGGCTGCCGTCCGCCGGGAGCGCCCATGACCGGCGTCGAAGCCACGCTGGCACTCGAAGCAGGAGCATTCCGCCTCGACGTGGCGCTCGAAGCGGGGCCGGGTGTCACCGTCCTTTTCGGCCCGTCCGGCTCGGGGAAGTCGCTCACGCTCCGCGCCATCGCCGGCCTGCTACGCCCGCGCGCAGGCCGCATCGCCGTCGCGGGCCGCGTCGTCTTCGACGCCGCCCGTGGCATCGACCTCCCGGCCCACGCCCGGGGCGTCGGCTACGCCGGGCAGCGGCCGGCGCTCTTCCCCCACCTCAGCGTCGGCGGGAACGTTGCCTTCGGCATCCGGGATGCCGGAGGCGCCGACCGCGCCCGCACCGCCGCCGAGTGGCTCGCCCGGCTGGAGCTGTCGGGATTCGAACACCGCCGGCCCGCTTCCCTCAGCGGCGGGCAGGCGCAGCGGGTCGCTCTCGCCCGCGCCCTCGCGCCGGGTCACCGGGTGCTCCTCCTCGATGAGCCGTTCTCCGCGCTCGACGAAGCGCTCCGGCAGGGCCTCCGCCAGCTCCTCGCCGAACTCGTCCGTGAGCGCGAGCTCGCCATCCTCTTCGTCACCCACGACCTCCGCGAGGCGCATCTGCTCGCCGACCGGCTCGTCGTCATCGACCGCGGCGAGGTGCTGCAGGCCGGCCCCCGCGACGAAGTCTTCCGCGCCCCGCGGCAGCGGCGCGTCGCCGAACTGCTCGGCGGCACCAACATCCTCGCGGGCCGCGTTGTCGAGCGAACCGGCGCCGGGCTCCGACTCGAAATCGAGGGCTGGGAGGCTATCGCCGCGAGCTGGCACGGCGACCCCCGGCCCGGCGATGCGGTCGACGTCGTGATTCGCCCGGAGCGGGTCGTCATCCGCCGCGGCGAACCGGCGGCGGTCAATACCCTGCCGGCCCGGGTCCGCCGGGAGTTCGACTACGGAACGAACCACACGCTCGAGTTCGAACCCCTCGCCGCGGGCCCCTCGCTCGTCGTCGACCTGCCCTCGCGCCCCTACGACGTGCTCGGTATCGCTGCGAAGAAGGAGTGGACGCTCGAGCTGCCGCCCACCGACCTTCACGTCATGCCGGCCGCGCCTCCCCGGCGCGCGACGACGCAGTAGAGGGGGTCGCTGCCCGGTCCGCCGGGCCGAAGCTGGTAGGCGACCGGTTCTTCGAAGCCGCCTGCGTGGGCGAGGTACAGCGCGATGAGCGCAGCATGGTCCCGGTCGTCGAGCGCGCGCCACGCCGCGACGGCCTTCGTCGGAAAGCACCGGTTCGAATAGGCGACCGCGAACACTCCCCCGGGCACCAGCACGCGCCGGACCTCCGCGAACACCTCGACAGGCCGCACCAGATACTGGACCGACACCGTGCACACGGCCGCGTCGAAATGCGCATCAGGCCACGGGAGCGTCGTGTCCCGGTTCAGGTCCTGCACCACCCGCTCGTCGAGCAGCGGGTTCTGTTCGAGTTCGACGCGGTTCATGCCGAGCCCCGCGACGAACGCCGGCGCGAGCTCCGCCGGCAGGTGCGAGACCCAGCTCGACATCAGGTCGAGGATGCGCCCGCCGCGGGGCAGCAGGTCGCCGTAGAACGCCTCGAGGGCGCGGATCGCCCCGTCGTCGATGTGGGTGACCAGCCGCGGCTGCGCGTAGAAGAGCGCGTCGTCCGATTCGTCGTCGCGCGCGAAGTACTCGGGCTTCAGCGGCGGCAGACCGCCGAGGTCAGCCACGGGCGGGCGCGAGCGGTGCGCCCTGCTCGATCACCGCCTCGTAGAAGCGCGCCCGGGGATGGGTGGCGAGGATGCCCTCCGGCATGCCGCCCGCGTGCGCCCGTCTGAACGCGTCCGACTGCGTCCAGTTCACGAACGCCTGACGCGACTCCCAGATGGTGTGCGAGATGTAGTCGCCCGGCTCATCGCCCTTCAGCAGCGCGAAGTGGACGAACCCCGGCACCTCCGAAAGGTAGCTCTCGCGGGTGCGCCACCCGGCTTCGAAATCGGCCTCGCGGCCGGGATTGACTTTGAACTGGTTCATCGCGATGAACACGGTGCACCTCCTCGTGCTCCTAGTGTATCCCGAGGAGCGCGGCGCAGTTCGCCCAGCCGCCTTCGCCGCCGAACCTGCCGCGCACCGTGCGCAGCCAGAGCGCGGTCCGGAGATTCACCACCGGGTCGGACCACCGCCGGAAGTCCTCGCCTGCCCGCTCGAAGTGATACCGCCCGTTCAGCTGGGCGAGACCGAAGCTGCCGCCGTTCGGGTCCTGCGGATTGAACGCTTCGCGATCGAGGTTCGCGGTCTCGCAGAGGATGATGCGCCGCATCTCCGGCCACCAGCCCGGCTCATCGGGCCAGCCGGCCATCCTCGCATACCGGTCGAGCTCGTCGAGCGTCAGGAAGCGCGGCAATACGTCCGTGGCTGTCCCGGGGGCCGCGGCGCCCGTGCGGGCAGCGTCCCGGCTATCCCCGGGTTCCGCCGCGAATGCTGCTGCGAACGCCGCGGCGGCGAGCAGCCCAGCCGTGGCGAAGAATCCCGCGGCGGTGAGCCGGCGCCATCCGGGGCGATGACCCATCGCGGGGAACCTTCACCCCTGCGCGCCATCCGGGCATCAGGCAGCCGTTACCGGCGCGTCAATTCTTCGTGAACTGCGCGGGCCGCGCGCTGTACGAGGTCCCAGTTCCAGTCCCCCTCCGCCATGATCGCCACCACGTACGCGCCCCGATCCGTCTCGACGATGGCCACGTCGCGCGTCGCGTTCGGCCAGGTGCCCGTCTTGTTGCCCACCCGCCGAACGCCCGGCAGAGCATCCAGCGCCGCCGGGATGCCGGAGCGAATCTCCTGCGCGGCGAGCAGCCCCAGCGCATGGTCGCGCGCTCCCTGCGTCAGCCCGTCGCCCCGCGCGATCGCGGCCATCACCAGCGCGAGGTCGCGCGCCGTCGCCGGCAGGCCGGGGTCGTTCACCGACATCGTTGCGACGCCGATGCCGCGCAGCGCCGCATCGACCTCAGCCGGCCCGAGCAACCTGAGCAGGGCCACCGCCGACGCGTTATCGGAAAACGTCACCATCGCGGTGAGCGCCTCGCCGAGGCTGACCGTCCCGTCGGCCGCGATGGGCAGCCGATCGATGGTCCCGAGGTCTTCGGCCCGGGCCTCGTCGGTCACCGGCACCCGGTCGTCGTAAGTGAGCGTTCCGGCAGCGACGCGCCGCTCGGCTTCGTAGAGCAGCGCCAGCTTGTACGTGCTGGCAGCGTACCCCGGCAGGTCGAGATTGATGCCGCCGAGCACGGCGCCATCGAGCGAGACCACAGCGACGCCGGTCGTTTCGAACTCGCCAGCGCTGAGTGCCGCCGCGAGGGCATCCGCGATAGCACCGGGCGACGTTCCATCGAAACGACGCGGCCCCGGTTGCGCGAGGGCGTCGGCCCCGCCGCCATCGAGCGCGTCCTCGGGAGAGCCTTCTGCGCGTCCAGCGGCGGCGATGCCCGCGAGCACCCATAGCAGGTAGACGAACGCGCCGAGGACCGCCGCAAGAGCGGCCGTGAGCAGCACCGGCTGGGTCGGCGAGCCGCCGCCGTTCGCGCGCCGCAGCGTGAGCGCCATCCGCGCCCCCTTTGCACCCCGCGGCAGCATCGTACCGGCCCCCGGGCGGCGCCGCCAGTGGCCGCGGGCCAGCCGCCGCGGTAGCGTACGGGCATGGGCGCAGACCTGCCGATCACCTTCGCGGACGTCGTGGCAGCCAGCAGCCGCATCGCCGGGGTCGTGCACCGGACCCGCGTGGCGTCGTCGCGCCAGCTCGACAGCCGCACCGGCCTGCGGGTGTTCCTCGCCTGTGAAAACGAGCAGCGAACTGGCTCGTTCAAAATCCGCGGCGCGCTCAACCGGCTCGCGCAGCTCTCCGCCGGCGAACGCGCGCGGGGCGTCGTCGCGGCCTCGAGCGGGAACCACGCGCAGGGTGTCGCGCTGGCAGCCACGATCGTCGGCACCGCGGCGACGATCTTCATGCCATCCGATGCCCCGAAAGCGAAGGTCAGCGCCACGCGCGGCTACGGCGCGCGGGTCGAGTTCTACGACCGGGAAACCGCGCTGCCCGCGGACCTCGTCGAGGATTTCAGCCGCAGGACCGGCGCGGTCCCGGTCCCCGCGTTCGACCACCCGGCGATCATGGCCGGGCAGGGCACCGTGGCGCTCGAACTGCTCGCCGAAACCGGGCCGGTCGACGCCGTCGTTGTCCCGCTGGGCGGCGGAGGCCTGCTCTCCGGCGTGGCGACCGTCGTCAAGACGCTCCAGCCGCGCGCAAGAGTCTTCGGGGTCGAACCCGCTGACGGCGACGACTGGGTGCGCAGCCTCGCGGCCGGCCGCCCGGTGCTCATCGACCCGCCGCGGACCATCGCCGACGGCGCGCGGACGCGCCAGCCCGGCGTCCTCACCTACCGGGTCGTTTCGAAGCTCGTCGATGGCGTGGTGACCGTGACCGATGACGACCTCGCCGAGGCGGTCCGGTTCCTCGGCCTGCGGATGAAACTCGTCGCCGAACCCACCGGTGCGCTCGCGGTGGCGGCACTGCTGGCGGGCCGGGTGCCCGTCGAACCGGGGAGCCGCGTCGCGGCCATCGTGTCCGGCGGCAACGTCGACCCCGGGATGTACGCCCGGCTGCTGACGAACGACGCCCGGGAGACGTCTCCCGGGCGCTGAACTGCATGGTGCGAGGTGGTACCCCCGGCAGGAATCGAACCTGCGCCTTCGGCTCCGGAGGCCGACACTCTATCCGCTGAGCTACGGGGGCCTGTCAGAAATCGTACCGCGTGGGCGCGCACTGCGCACATCCCGCAGATGCCGCATCAGGCGGCCGCAAACGCGATGAGCGCCGCCGCGAGCAGCACCCCCTGCAGGAGCGCGCCGCTCGCGAACAGCCACAGCCCGGCGGCCCGCTCGACGGCGTGCAAACCTGCGCCGACCACTGCGTTCGCCGCGAAAATCCCGGCAGCGAGGTAGGCGATCTCCAGCAGCTCCGAGCGGTCGCCGATGCGCACGATGCCGCCGAGCGACGGGAACGACAGCTGCACGACCTCCGGCAGCCCCGGGTACGCCGTAAAGACGTAGCCGCAGACGAGCGCGCAAAGCGCGGCGCCGGCCCCGATGGCCCAGAGCGCGACCCGGTCCTGCCAGAGCGGCAGCGCGGCCGGCCCGACGCCCACCGACCGCTGCTCGCCGCGGGTCTCGACGGGCGCGAGCGCCGCCCGCGCCTGGATCGCCTCCGCGAACCGCGCCTGGTCCTCCACCGTCAGGCCGTAGGCCTCCCCGTCCGTAACCACGTAGAGGAGCTCCTCCGGGCTCGCGTGCGTCGAGTAGAAGAGCGTGTAGCCGACCCGCTTCACGTCGCCGGCGCCGACGTGGCACCCCCACCAGTTGATGCCGCCGACTTCGGGCGGGTCGAGCGTCCTGCCGGGCACCAGCCGCTGGATCGAGCCGATGGGGACCAGCACCCGCCGCCAGCCCCAGCGGATTTCGAGCACGTCGGGCCGGACGATGTAGGCCAGCGTGCCCACCGCGCCGGCCCATGCGGCGAACACCGCCGCCAGCACCAGCGCGGCCGCAGCAACCGACCACGCGAGGAACGTCTTGAATTCCGGCTCCGCGCCCCACGCTATCGACGCCGCAAGGAAGGCGACGACGGCGGCCCACGCCGAAAAGGCGCCGCCGATGATGACGCCCATCGCGCGCGGCGGCCGAAAGACGACGGGGTTCAGTTCGCCACGCGGACGCGTGCCGGCGTGCACCATGCGCGGTACTTCTCGTTCTTGCCCCGGATGCAGTCGTAGTACAGCTCGCTCAGCTTGCGGGTAATCGGCCCGGGCCGACCGTCGCCGACCGGCCGCCGGTCGATCTCGACTACCGGCGTGAGGTGCGCGGCCGTGCCCGTCATGAACACCTCGTCGGCGACGTACAGTTCGGTCCGGTCGATTTCCCGCTCGACCAGCTCGATGCCGAGTTCGTTCCGCGCCAGTTCGACCACGCTCCGGGCGGTGATGCCCTCGAGCACGTTGTCCGCCGGCGTCGGCGTGATGAGCCGCCCGTTGCGCACGATGAAGATGTTCTCGCCGCTGCCCTCCGAGACGTGGCCGTTCTCGTTCAGCATGATCGCTTCGTCGAAGCCGTTGGCGTTCGCCTCGGTCTTCGCAAGGGCGCTGTTCACGTAGATGCCGGTCACCTTCGCCCGCGGCGGGATGCCCGTGTCCTGCACCCGGCGCCAGGTGCTGGTATGGCACCGCGCGACTTCAGGCAGGTAGGCCGGGAACGGCGTCAGGAAGATGAGCGTGTCGCTCTCGAGGTTGTGGAGCCGCACCCCGAGCTGCTCGCTCGAGAGGTACACCATCGGCCGAAGGTAGACGTCCTCGGTGAACCCGCTGCGTTCGACCAGCTCGACGGCGATCTCGCACAGCCTATCGATGCTGTCGTGCATCTGCAGCATGAGAATCTTGGCGCTCTGCTGCAGCCGCTCGAAGTGCTCCCGCACGCGGAAGAGGTAGACCGTCTGGTCCTCGGCGTTCCAGTTGCCCCGGATGCCTTCGAATACCGCCGTGCCGTAGTTGAAGGCGTGCGTCATGACGCCGATCTTGGCCTCGCTCAGCGGCACGATCTTTCCCTGGAAGTAGGCATACGGTGTCGGCATGGGTCTCCTCGTCCCGGCGGTCCGGGGTTTCCGCAAGTATACGCCGGCCGGCAGTTTGGGCGGACTACTCCAGCCCCCGGCTGAAAAACGTCGGCTCGCGGCACTCCGCGATGCTCGGCTCGAGCTGCGCCAGCCGGCGGCGCGGCCCATCGGGCGGCAGCGGCGGCGCCGTCGTCACCACCGAGGTCGGGTCCTTCAGCGCGGCATCCAGGTACGCGACGAACTGCCGGTTGTACTCGGTGAGGTCCGGCGGCGGGTTGATGGCCCGCATCGTGTTCGCGAACTCCTCGATAGCCGCCGCGATCTCGTTCGCTGACGATGCGCTCACCAGCGCGTCCGAGACCCGGTCGATGCCGATGCACACCGCGCGGAGGTAGTCGGCATCGTTGCCGGTGCCCCGCTCGGCTTTGTCGCCCCCGCTGCAGGCGACCGCGAGCAGCCCGATGAGGGCCGCCGCGGCGATACCGAGGCGCCGGGTTCGCGTCATCGTCCCGATGGTACACCGCCGGCCGCTTGCGCGGGTCCGGACGGCTTGACCTCACAGCAGGACGCGACGGGGCGCGGCCCTTGGCTCGCGTCGCCAGTTGACGATGAGCGGCCGTTCGATGCCGTCGATCTCGACCCGCTCGATGCGGCAACGGTCCCGGCGCCCGAGCGCACGCTCGGCCCGGGCCCGCCAGCCCGCGGCGCCCTCCGGCGCTGGCGGCATCGCCGCACTGCTGCCCACGGTCTCCCAGTGGATGAGACCGAGCCGGAACAGCCAGCCGAGCACCAGCTCGGCGAGCCCGAGGTGAAAATCGCGGTCTCCGAAGGTCGCGAGCACCCGCTCGGCGCTCGATTCCGAGGCCGTCACCAGCGCCGTCGCGCCGAAATGCGGCAGGGCGAGGTCACTGGCCTCCCGGTACACGGCGCCGAGTTCGGGCAGACGCGCCAGCGTCTCGGCGGAGCGGAAGGGGTGGAGGTCGAACCGCGCCGCGTGCTGCTCGTGCGCGTCGCCGATGCCGCCGCCGTCGAGCCAGGCCGACCATTCTTCGAGGCCCGATTCCGCGAGCGCCGCGGCCGCGGCTGCGAAATCCGCTGCCGCGCGGGCGAGGACGATGGCCGAGGAGTAGTCCCCCCATTCGAGCGCATGAAGCGCCTGGAGCCGCGCGAGCCACCCGCGCGACCACGGCCCGTAAACAGCGGCGACCGCCCGCGTGCGGAACTTCGCGCCCGCAGCAGCCGACGCTTGCTCGCCTTCGAGGTTGAGGCCCTCAACCACGAGGTCGGCGTCCTCGCCGAGAAGGAAGCCGGTCTGGCGCCAGGCATTCGTGCTGCCAGGAAGCTCCGCCGGCGGCCGTGCGGCGCGGGAAGCCAGCCCGTCGATGCGCGGCGGCGAAATGCGCTGCCCGCTCATCCCGCCTGGTTCATCGCCGCCTGGTAGCGGGCCACCACCGGGTCGTCGAGCCAGTCGCGCAGCTCCTCCGCGCGCCCAGGCAGCGCCCGGCACATGTCCACGACGTGCATCGGGTCGTGCTTGCACCACCCCGCGAGGTACATCCCGAGCGGGATGGTCGCCGGCGGGCGCTTCGCGTCGCCGGCGAACCTGAGCGGCCGCTCCAGGTCCTCCGGGGTGAGCGCGAGGAGGTCGCGCTTGAGCGCTTCGCGCTCCCGCCGCGCCTCATCCAGCAGCTCTTCCACGGAGCGCGCCCGGCGCTCCTGCACGCGGAGTTCGTTCCAGTCGTCGACGTCGAACCGCGCACCATCCGGCGTCCGGATCCCGCCATCTTCGCCGCGCCGGACCGCGCGGAACATCTCGGCGACGGGTCCGTCGATCGTAGCGAGATGCGCGATGAAATCGCGGACGAGCCAGGTCGACTGCGGCACGGGGCGGTCGAGTTCGTCGGTGCTGAGCGAGCGGCAGAACGCTTCGAACCGCTCGCGGTGGGCATCGAGTTCGCGGACGATGGCGTCGAGGTCGGGCATGGGAGCACCCCCGGGCGTGATAACCGAGACGTTACGCCGGGCTTTCCCCCTCGTCGACCGCCGCCGGTCCCGGCGGATCAGCCGGCGGCTCCGGGGCCCGCTGCCAGCGGCGCACGACCGCGTCGTCCGCCGCTTCCGGGAACGCGGCGAGGAGCTCCGGCCGGAGAGCCGTGTAGATGCTCGCGGTTCGCCACACCTCGCGGAGCACGTCATCCGAAGGGCGCCGCCCGCCGAGGCTGGCAGCCGCAGCGAAGACGCGCCTGAGCAGGGCCCGGAGCCCGGGCGCCGCATCCTGCGGAGTAGCCGGCGGTGGGCCCGACGCGTTTCCCTCCGGGGAGCCGCCCGCGAGCAGCGCCTCGATGCGCCGGAGCGCTTCCTCCGCCTCCCCGAAAATTTCGGCCGCGCCTTTTCCCGAACCGGGAAGTCTCCGCTCGAGCGCGCCCGGCCCGGCGAGGTCCAGCATATGGAGCGCCACCGCCTGTTCGTACATCAGGCGGTCGACCGCAGCCCGGAGGGCAACGTCCATGTCAGTGCCGGCCGCGGCGACGGTCGCTGCGTGGGCGCGGGCGCGGCTGGGCGGGCTGCTCGCGCGCCGGCGCTGGCCCGAGCTGGCGAATCGCGTTCCAGCCGGCGTATTCAGCCCGGCGGCCGAGCTCCGCCTCGATTTCGAGCAGGCGGTTGTACTTCGCCGTCCGCTCGCTCCGCGCCGGCGCGCCGGTCTTGATCTGCCCTGACCCGGTCGCGACAGCGAGGTCCGCGATGAACGTATCCTCGGTCTCGCCCGAGCGGTGGCTGATGACCGTCGTCCAGCCGGCCCGGTGCGCCGCCTCGACCGCTTCCAGCGTCTCGGTCAGCGTCCCGATCTGGTTGAGCTTGATGAGCACGCTGTTCGCGGACTTCTCCGCGATGCCGCGGCGAATCCGCGCCGGGTTCGTGACGAAGAGGTCGTCGCCGACCAGCTGGCAGCGCTCGCCGAGCCGCGCGTTCAGCAGCTTCCAGCCCTCCCAGTCGTCTTCCGCGAGCCCGTCCTCGAGCGAGCGAATCGGGTACTTGTCGATCCAGGCTGCCCAGTGCGCCACCATCTCTTCGGAGGTCAGCGTCCGCCCCTCCTTGGCGAGCGTGTAGGCGCCGTTCGCGAACAGCTCGTTCGTCGCCGGGTCGAGGGCGAGCACGACGTCCTCGCCGGGCCGGTAGCCGGCGCGCTCGATGGCCTGCATCACGACCTCGACCGCCGCCTCATTCCCCCCGAGCGACGGCGCGAACCCGCCCTCGTCGCCGACGGAGACGATGTGGCCGGCGTCGTGCAGGACGGCCTTGAGCGCGTGGTACACCTCGGCGCCCATCCGCAGCCCCTCCGCGAACGTGGGCGCGCCGACGGGCATCACCATGAATTCCTGGAAGTCGGTGCTGTCAGGCGCATGCTTGCCGCCGTTCAGGATGTTGAACATCGGGACCGGAAGCACGCGCGCCGTCGGCCCGCCGAGGTAGCGGTAGAGCGGCACGCCCCAGGACTCGGCCGCCGCCCGCGCTACGGCCAGCGACACGCCGAGGATGGCGTTCGCGCCGAGGCGCGACTTGTTCGGCGTACCGTCCAGCTCGCACAGCACCCGGTCGATGAGCAGCTGGTCGCTGGCATCGGCCTCGGCCAGCGCCTCGGCGATCGTTTCGTTCACGTTGCGCACGGCCTTCAGGACGCCTTTGCCGCCGTAGCGGGTCCCGCCGTCGCGCAGCTCGACAGCTTCGTACGCCCCGGTCGATGCCCCGGAGGGAACCATCGCCGTCCCGACCGCGCCGTCATCGAGCGCGACGACGACGCGGATGGTCGGATTGCCGCGCGAATCGAGGATTTCGGACGCTTCGATGTGCTCGATGAGCATGGTGCACTCCTCAGCCGCGCACTTCCGGCGCATCGCTCAGCGGGATGAGCGCGTCCGGGCTCGGCAGGTAGTCGATGTACAGGATGCCGTTGATGTGGTCGATTTCGTGCTCGAGCGCCTCGGCCATCAGGTCGTTCTCGGCCTTGATGCGCACGATCTTCCCGGTGTAGGGGTCCGTCCCCTGCGCGACGACACGCACCGACCGCGGAATCTGGCCCCGGAACCCCGGCACCGAAAGACAACCCTCGTCGCAGGTGCGCTGGCCAGACCGCTTCACGATTTCGGGGTTGATGAGCGCAATCGGCTGGTACTTCTCGTCGTGCACGTCGATGACGATGACCCGGAGCGGGATGCCGATCTGCGGCGCCGCCAGCCCGACGCCCGGCGCGTCGTACATCGTCTCCCACATGTCTTCGATGAGCTTGTGGATTGAGCGATCGATCGTGCGGACGCGCCGCGCAGGTTCCCGGAGGACCGGGTCGCCCGCGCGGCGGATGGGGATGATGGCCACCTGGACAGGCTCCGCGATGTGGTGGGCTGGCGCCGGGCGCCAGTGTACCGCGGCCCGCGCCTACGGGCGCATGCCGCCGGGCCTCTGGTAGACTGGCGCTGCCCGGCCCACCGGCCGGGCATTCGTGCGTGAAGAACCGCCCCCGGAGAAGCGACGTGCCCGACGCCCCTGCCCTCGACTTCATCTTCCACCCGCGCTCCATCGCCATCGCCGGCGTCTCTGCAAAGGAGGGCGCCGGCTTCGGCGGCGGCGGGTTCGTCGCGTCGCTGCAGGAGATTGGCTTCCGCGGCCCCATCTACCTCATCCACCCGACCGCGCCAGCTATCCGCGGACTGAAGTGCTACCCCTCGCTGCGGGACATCCCTGACGACATCGATTATGTCATCTCTTCCGTCCCGGCCCGGTTCGTTCCGCAGCTGCTCGAAGACTGCATCGCGAAGAACGTCCGCGTCCTCCACCTGTTCACGGCCGGCTTCACCGAGACCGGCGACGCCGAGCGCGCGAAGATGGAGCAGGCGATCGTCGCCCGCGCCCGCGAAGCCGGCATCCGCATCATCGGGCCCAACTGCATGGGCCTCTACGTCCCGGCATCCCGCCTCGCGATGATGCCCGGCCAGCCGCCGGAGCCGGGCCCCGTCGGGATGGTCTCCCAGTCCGGGATGAACGCCGGGGAGTTCGTCCGCTATGCGACGCCGCGCGGGGTGCGCTGCTCGAAGGTCATCAGCTTCGGCAACGGCGCCGACCTCAAGGCAGCCGATTTCCTCGACTACCTGAAGGACGACCCCGAGACGGGGATCATCGTCGCCTATCTCGAAGGCATCCAGGATGGGCCGCGGCTTGCGCGCGTCATCCGCGAGACCGCCGCCCGCAAGCCGCTCGTCATCCTGAAGAGCGGCCGCACCGAAGCCGGCTCGCGCGCCGCGAACTCCCACACGGCGTCGCTCGCCGGGTCGCTGCAGGTCTTCGATGCCCTCTGCCGGCAGGCCGGCGCCATCCGCGTCGAGTCGCTCGAAGAACTCACGGACATGGCGGTCACGTTCCAGTTCGTGAAGCGCCTGGCCGGGCCGAACATCGTGGTCGTCGGGGGCGGCGGCGGAGCCAGCGTGCTCGCCGCCGACGACCTCGCCGCCGCGGGCCTCGCCCTCCCGCCGCTCCTGCCGGAGACGCAGGAGGCGCTCGCGAAGGTGACGCACGAAGCCGGCACGAGCATCCGCAACCCGATCGACACCACCTCGATGTGGGAGGACGAGGGCTTCGAGGCCACGCTCCGGCCGGTCGCCGAGGCACCGAACGTCGACGTCATCCTCTACCACACCAGCTTCGGGTCCGGGCCGATGGCACGCATCGGCGACGCCCGGAACCGCATGGTCCGCCAGGCCGAGACGCTCGGGCGCATCCAGGGCGCCTCCGGCAAGCCGATCGTCGTGGCCATCCGCCCGGCGACGAACGTCGAGGGCTTTCAGCAGTCGCTCGACTTCCAGGAGCTCTGCTGGCGGGCCGGCATCGCGACCTACCCGTCGATCGCGCGCGCGGGCGTCGCGCTCGGCCACCTCCTCCGCTGGCAGCGGATGCGCGACGACCTTCCCTCATCCCGCTAAAGTCGATAAACTTCATCGACAATATGCCTGAACCTTCGTGGCTCCCGGACCTCCGCGTCTGCGCCTGGCGCACCGTGTCGCTGGACGCACTCTCCGTGCCGGCGCTGTCCCGGCACGCGGAATCCGCCCACCCGGCCGACGCCCTCGTGCAGAGCTGCCAGCGCCTCGAAGCGTACGGCTTCGGCCCCTGCGCCTGCGGCGCCCCGCTCAGCCTCCGCGGCCGGGCAGCGCTCGAGCGGCTCGCCACCGTGACGGCCGGCCTCGATTCGGTGGTCCTCGGCGAAGAGCAGATCGCCGGGCAGGTGCGGACCGCTTTCCGGGAGGCGCGCGGTCCTCTGCGCGCTGCCGCCGACCTCGCGCTCGCCGCTGCGCGCGACGCCCGCGCGGAGTTCCCGGCGCGAAGCCACGCCGGGCATCTGCTCGACCGCGCCCTCACGCTGCGGGGCATCGCGCGCGAAGGCCGCCTGCTCGTCCTCGGCGCGGGCGCGCTCGGCCGGCTGGTCGCCCGGCGCGGGGCCGAACTCGGCTTCGACGTCCTCGTCGCCGGCCGCCGCGACCCGGGCCAGGGCTTCGCCTTCGTTCCGCTCGCCGGAGCTGCCGACGTGGATGCGGACGTGGTCGCCGGCTGTCTCGGCTCAGGCGCCGGCGCAATCGACCCCCGGGGCTTCCGGCCGGCCCGGCTCTTCATCGACCTCGGCACGCCGCGGAACTTCGTCGACGTTCCGGGCGTCCCGGTCGTGACGCTGGCCGATATGCTCGAGGATGAAGCGCGCCGGCCCCACGCGATGGCGCTCCGGGCGCGCCTGCGCGAATCCGTCGTGGCAGCGCTCGAACGGCGGCTGAGCGCCGCAAGTGAGGACAGCAGCCATCCCATCGGCCGCTTCCGCCTTGCGGCCGAGCACGCCCGCCGCGAAGCGCTCGACCGCGCGCTCGCGCGGCACCCGGGCGCTGACGCCGCAGCGGTCGACCGCGCGCTCCGCTCGGCAGTCAACCGCCTGCTCCATCCGCTGACCGCCGAGCTGCGCCGTTCCGGGAATCTCAGCCTGGCCGACCGCCTGGCGGCGGCCTTCGAGCGCCCGCCAGCCGGGAATCCCGCTCATCGGGAGCCGGCGCCGGCTGGCATCGCGGGCACCAGGCGGTGAACCGAATATCGACTCCCTGCCGCGCGCTCCGGAGCGTGGTGCCGCAGCGCCGGCACGGCTGACCGCCGCGCATGTAGGCGTACATCGAGGGGCGCCGCGCAAGACCCCACCGGTTCGGCTTTCCGACGCTCGCGCGGAGCAGGTGCTGCGCGGTTTCGATGAGCTCCAGCAAGGTCGCATCGTCGAGGTCGCGCACGCGGGTCCACGGGTAGACCCCGCAGCGGAAGAGCGTCTCGTGCTTCCAGATGTTGCCGACCCCTGCCATCACCCGCTGGTCCATGATGGCGTCGCCGATGGTCATCTCCGCGCGCAGCGGGTCGCGCAGCCGCCGCAGCGCCTCGTTTGCGTCGAAATCGTCGGCGAGGAGGTCCGGGCCGAGTTCCGCAACTGGCGCATGGCGGGCGAGCGCGCGCACCTCGAGGAGTTCGATCACCGGTGCGCTGAAGTTCACCACGACCGCATCCGCGACTTCGAGAACGAGCCGGGCTTCGGCCTCCGGGCGGCTCCAGCGCTCCCCCGGGCGGTACACGTGCCACGTCCCGTACATCCGGAGGTGGCCCCGCAGGGCGAGCCCGTTGTCGAACTCGATGAGCAGGTTCTTCCCCCGGGAAGCGACGCGTTCGCAGCGCGCCCCGACCAGCCGCTCGACCTGCGGGACAGGTCCCGGCCCGTGCGCCCGCGCCGCGAGGATGACTTTCCCCTCGAGCGCATCGCCGACCCGGCCGGCGAACCGGTAGAGTGCGTCGCCCTCAGGCATCGCGGCGCGCCCCCGGGCGGTAGACGAGACCCCGGTAGCCGGCCGCGAAGCCGCGCGCCGTGAGCTCCGCCGCCAGCGGCGATTCCGCTGCCGGCCCCCCGTCGATCCGCTCGATGGTCAGCCCCCGGGGCGCGAGCGCAGGAGCTGCCGCCGCCAGCGCATCGAGCGCGGCCGCCAGCGCACCGTCCGCCTCGTCCGAGACGGTTCCGAGCCTGACGACCGATTTCCCCCAGCGTTCGAGGAGCAGCACGGGCGCGCCCTCGACGAGGATGACGAAGCTTCCGGCCGCGCGGGCCGGCGAGCGCCGGTTCGCGCCGTCGCCCGTGCCCGGCCACGGCAGGACCTCGCCGTAGGGCTGCGCGGGGTCGACGGCGGCCAGCAGGAGCGCGCGCGGGCGCTCGGCCGGGGCCCGCTCGGCTCGGAGCCGTTCGACAGCGCCGGCGAGCGCGAACTGGGCGCCGCCGAGTCCCTCGACGAAGTAGCCCCGCCGGGTCCGGCCCCGCTCCTCCATCTCGCGGAACACGGGATACAGCGCCGAGAAGCCGCCGCGGAGCGCCTCCGCATTCGCCGCCTCGCGCGTGACGACGCCCCGCCGTTCGACCAGCGCCCCGGCCCATGCGTGGAGCGACCGCGTCCTGTCGGCGGCGGGCGGGAGCGCAGCCCAGCGGCCGCCCGACTCCGGCGGGAGCCGGTGCAGCCGCCCGCCAGGCACGGGCCGCCGGTCGCCGCCCCGCGCCAGCCAGGCGCGGACCGGCGCATAGGTGTCGTTCGTCACGAGCCCGGCCCACGCGAGGTCCCACAGGGCATCGAGCACCTCCCGGACCGGCGCTCCGATCGCGGCAACGATGTCCGCGAAGAACTGCGCACCCCGCGCCTGGAGGAGTTCGTAGACCGCCCGCGCGGTGCCCTCGCCGGGCGGCGGCTCGCTGCTCACGAAGGCCGGCAGCCGCTCCCGCGCGGCGAGCACGACGCGCCCGTCGTCGTCGCGGATGCGCCCGGCTCCGAACCACACGACTTCGCCGGCAGCGCAGAGGGCGTCGAGCATCGCGGGCGTATACCCTTCGACCCGGGCGGGGAGGATGGCGCGCTCCAGCATCGAAGCCGGCATCGGGTAGCCCTCCAGCCGGGCGATGGCGTCGCGGAGGCCGTCCAGCCCGGCGAGCTTGCCCGGGACCCCGTGCCACGCGGGCAGGAAGCGGGCGAAAGCCGCCCCATCGACTGGCTCGACTTCGCGCCGGTGCCGCGCGATCGACCGCCGCTTGATCAGCCGGAGCACCTCCGGGTGGCACCACTCATCACCGCTCCCGCCGGGGCGAAACTCCCCGCGTACCAGCCGCCCTTCGGCCTCGAGCGCCGCCAGCGCATCGGCCACGATTGCCGGCGGCAGCCGCCACCGCCCGGCGGGGTCCGCCGTCGCGAAGGGCGCACGCGCGCGCGCATACCGCAGGAGCAGCGACCCGAGCGCACCCGGCGCGGCCGGGGCAAACGCGCCCGGCACGCCCTGGGGGATGACCGCGCCCACGGCGTCGCGGTAACGCGCGGCATCCTCGGCCGGGATCCAGCGCTCCTCGCCAGCGATGCGCACAGCGCAGGCGCGGCCGCTCGCCGCCAGCTGCTGGAGCAGCGCCCCCGCCTCGGCCGGGTCCGCCACCCGCGCCGCGACCTCCTCGAGCGTGAGGTCACCCAGCCGCCGGAGCAGGTCGTGCAGGGCGTCCGCGTCGGCCGGCTTTCGGACCCCTGCGAGTCCCTGCAGCTCGAGTTCGACCGCTGCCACCGCCTCGGGGTCGAGCAGCTCCCGCAGGTCCGCTTCGCCGAGGAGGTCGCGGAGCAGCGCCCGGTCGAGCGTCAGCGCCTGGGCTTTTCGCTCGGCGAGCGGCAAATCCCCCTCGTACATGAACGCGGCGACGTATTCCAGGGCGAGCGAGCGGGCGAATGGCGACGCATCGCGGACGGCTGCTTCGCGGACTTCGATGTCGCGCGCTTCGACCGCGCGCAAGAGCCGCGTCAGCGCCGGCAGATCGAAGACGTCCTGCAAGCACTCCCGATACGTTTCGAGGACGATGGGGAAGGAGCCGTACTTGCTCGCCACCGCGAGCAGGTCCGCCGCGCGCTGCCGCTGGAGCCAGAGCGGCGCGCGGGCGCCGGGCCGCCGCCGGGGGAGCAGCAGCGCGCGCCCCGCGTTCTCGCGGAACCGCCCGGCGAACAGCGCTGTCCCGCCGAGCCGCTCGATCACCAGGTCCTCGACCTCGTCCGCCGGCGGGAAGAGGAGGTCCGTGGGCGGCGGCTCCTCGGCCCCGCCGGCGCGGATAGCGATGCCGTCATCGCCCCAGATGACCTGCGTCTCGCCGAACCCGGCTGCCGCCAGCCGGGCTTCGATCGCCATCGCCCACGGCGCATGGACGCGGCCGCCGTACGGCGAGAGGACTACGATGCGCCAGTCGCCCAGTTCGTCGAGGTAGCGCTCGACCACGATGCGGCGGTCGGTCGGGAGGTAACCCGTCGCTTCCCGCTCCTCGGCGAGGTACGCGGCGAGGTTCCGCGCGGCGCGGCCCTCGAGGTCGGTTTCCCGCTCCAGCCACGCCGCGGCTTCGTCTGCCCGCCGGCGTTCGAGGGCGCGGACCAGCGCGCCGACGGCCTCCCCGAGTTCGGCCGAGCGGCCGACGCCGTCGCCCCGCCAGAACGGCATCTTCCCCGGCTGGCCCGGGGCCGGCGAGACGATGACGCGGTCCCTGGTGATGCGTTCGATCCGCCACGTCGTCGCCCCGAGCAGAAACGTCTCGCCGGGCCGGCTTTCGTACACCATCTCCTCGTCCAGCTCGCCGACGCGCGGCCCGTCCTCGCCGAGGTACACGCCGTAGAGCCCCCGGTCGGGGATGGTGCCCGCGTTGATGATGGCGAGCGTCTTCGCATCGCGGCGGGTGCTCACCACCCCCGTGTCGGGGTCCCAGGTCGCCCGCGGCCGGAGTTCAGCGAACTCGTCCGAGGGGTAGCGGCCGGCGAGCATCCCCAGAACGCCCTCGAGCTGCTCCCGGCCCAGGGTCGCGAAGGGGTAGCTCCGCCGGGCCATCGCGAGGACGTCGTCGACCGTCAGGTCTTCGACCGCGCAGGCCGCGACGATCTGCTGCGCGAGGACGTCGAGGGGGTTCCGCGGCACGTGCGTCGCTTCGATGGCGCCTTCGCGCATCCGGCGCGCGACGACCGCGCATTCGAGCAGATCGGCGCGGTGCTTCGGCAGCAGCCGACCCCGGCTCACACCGTCGACCTGGTGGCCTGCCCGCCCGACCCGCTGCAGGCCGCTCGCGACGCTCTTCGGCGATTCGACCTGGACGACGAGGTCGACCGCACCCATGTCGATGCCGAGCTCCATCGAACTCGTGCAAACGATCCCCGGCAGCTGGCCGGCCTTCAGCTGCTCCTCGATAGCGAACCGCTGCTCGCGCGAGACCGAGCCGTGGTGCGCCCTGAGCAGCGTCTCGCCCGCCAGTTCGTTCACGCGCGCGGCGATGCGCTCGGCGAGCCGGCGGTTGTTCACGAACACCAGCGTCGACCGGTGCGACCGCACGAGCTGAAGAATCTCCTGGTAGAAGGCGGGCCAGACGGAGGTTCGCTGCTCGGGGCTGAGTTCGCTCTCGGGGATGGGGCCCGCGTAGTCGGCCGGCCGCGTCATGTCCTCCAGCGGCACGATGACCTCGAGGTCGAGCGGCCGCGTCGAACCGGCATCGACCACCCGCACCGGCCGGTCGCCGCCGAGGTAGCGCGCCACTTCGTCGAGCGGCCGCTGGGTCGCCGAGAGGCCGATGCGCTGGAATTCGCGGCCGGTGAGCCGCTCCAGCCGCTCCAGCGAAAGCGCGAGGTGCGCCCCGCGCTTGGTCGACGCCATCGTGTGGATCTCGTCGACGATGACGGTCTCCACCGTCGCGAGCGCCTCGCGCGCCTTCGACGTCAACAGCAGGTACAGCGACTCGGGCGTGGTGATGAGGATGTCGGGCGGGTGCCGTCGGAAGTCCTCGCGGTCGCGCGCCGGCGTGTCCCCGGTCCGGACGCCGACGGTGATGTCAGGCTCGGGCAGTCCCTCGCGCAGAGCCGCGATGCGCAGGCCAGCGAGCGGCGCGCGCAGGTTGCGCTCGATGTCGTACGAGAGCGCCTTCAGCGGCGAAACGTAGACCACCGACACGCCGGCCCGGCGCGGCTTGCCATCCCGGCCGTTGGGGAGCGGCGGCCGCTGCACCAGCCGGTCCAGGCACCAGAGGAACGCTGCGAGCGTCTTGCCCGACCCCGTCGGCGCGAGCAACAGCGTGTGCGCCCCTGATGCGATCGCCTCCCAGCCCTTCGCCTGCGCCGGCGTCGGCCCCGGGAACGCCCCGGTGAACCACGACCGAACCGGGCTGCTGAACGGCGCGAGCGGGTCGGCGGCCGAAGGCGGAGCAGTCATCGCCGACCATTGTGCCAGAGCCCGGGAGCGGCGAACAGATGTTCGTCAGTCGCTCTTCTGCGCAGCCGGCCGCGCCCGCCCGCGCTGCCCGGCCTGCGCCTGTGCTGGCCGCGTCGCATCGGTCAGGAACCCCAGCCGGTGCCGGCGGACGTCGTGCTCCGGGTGAATCTCGACCCGAAAGATGGTCTGGTAGGGGATGAACACCTGGGTCGGGTGCTCGTGGTCCGGGCTCGACGTCTGGAGCGCGACCCACTGGTCGGCGACGCCGCTGATGCCGTTCACGTAGTGTCGCACGCCGTCGATGGTCGTCAGCTCCACCACCGGCACTTCACAGTTCACCTGCGAACAGAACGCGGCGATCGCCGGCGGCAGCACGTTCTCGAAAAAGTTGCGGTCGAAGGGCGCGCCGTTGTTCGTGACCGGCGCGGCCGGCACTGCGGCGACCCCGGGCGGCAGGTAGATGAGGCGGGAGGGCTGCGTCATCCCGGCAGCGTAGCCCCGGCCCCCCCGGAGGGCAACGGGTGCTCTTCCCGGCCCGCGAACCGCACCCGCCGGCGCGGCGCCTGCCGCTCGCAAGTGGGGCAGTGGTAGACGACGCTCAGGCCGTGGCCGCATTCGCGGTCGACGAGGGCGAGGTCCGCCTCGGCGTACCGCTGGCCCCAGTCCGCCAGCGCCCCGACCACCACGCCGAGCGCGTGGCCCTTCGGCGTCAGCCGGTATTCGTATCGCGCCGGCCGGTCCTGGTAGGCCCGCCGCTCCACCACGCCCGCGCCCTCGAGCGTCCGCAGCCGGGCAGCGAGCACCGCCGGCGGGATGCCCTCGACCGACTCCCGGAGCTCGTTGAAGCGTCGCCGGCCCCGGAGCAGGTCGCGCACGATGAGCAGCGTCCAGCGGTCCCCGACGAGCTCGAGCGTGGCGGCGACGGGACAGCGCACCTGCTGGGACACGGCTGGCCTCCGGGTATCGGTTGCGTTATGCTACGCGCGCGCAGGGGCAAGTTCAAGAAATGAAGTTACTCCGAAACCCCGCGCCGGGGCGACCCATGCTCACCACCACCCGCGCCACCATCGACCGCGTCCTCGCCGGCTCGCTGCCTTCTGACGACGAGGCGCTCGCCCTCGCCGACGAAACCGACCTCGAACCGCTCCTCGCCGCCGCGTCGGAACTCCGCGACCGCGCCCACCGGAACCTCATCTCCTACTCCCGCAAGGTTTTCATCCCGCTCACCCAGCTCTGCCGCGACGTCTGCCACTACTGCACGTTCGCGAAACCGCCGAAGCCCGGTCAGCGCGCCTATATGACGCCCGACGAGGTGCTGGAGATCGCCCGCGCCGGCGCGGCGGCAGGCTGCCGCGAAGCCCTCTTCACGCTCGGCGACAAGCCGGAGCTGCGCTACCGCACGGCCCGCCGCGAGCTGGACGAGATGGGCTACCCGACGACCATCGCCTACCTCGCCGCCATGGCCGAACTGGTCTACCGCGAGACCGGCCTCCTGCCGCACGCCAACCCCGGCGTCATGACCGCGGAGGAGATCGCGCTGCTCCGGCGCGTCTCGGTGTCCCAGGGCATCATGCTCGAAAGCGCGGCCGAGCGGCTCTTCACCGAGAAAGGCGCCGTCCACTACGGCTCGCCCGACAAGCGCCCGTCGGTCCGCCTCGCCACCATCGCCGAGGCCGGCCGCCAGCGGGTGCCGTTCACGTCCGGCATCCTCATCGGCATCGGCGAGACCCGCCGCGAACGGATCGAATCGCTCCTCGCCCTCCGGCGGCTGCACGCCGAGTACGGCCACCTCCAGGAGATCATCATCCAGAACTTCCGCGCCAAGCCCGGCACGAAGATGGCCGACGCCCCGGAGCCGGACCTCGACGATCTCCTCTGGTCGCTGGCCGTCGCCCGCATCATCTTCGGGCCGGAGATGAACATCCAGGCGCCGCCGAACCTCAGCTACGACGACTACCCGCGGCTCGTCGCCGCCGGCCTCAACGACTGGGGCGGCGTCTCGCCCGTGACCCCGGACCACGTCAACCCGGAGGCGCCGTGGCCGCACCTCGAACAGCTCCGCCAGCGCACGGCCGAGTGCGGCAAAGTCCTCATCGAGCGGCTCCCGGTCTACCCTGCGTATGCCCTCGACTCCGAGCGCTGGCAGGACCCGGCGCTGCGCACCGCCGTCATCCGCGCCATCGACGCCGAGGGCTTCGCCCGTATGGACGACTGGTCGCCCGGCGACGCTGCGGCCGCGCCGCCCCCGGCCGACATCCCCCGGAAGCTCGACCCGGCCCGCCGCATCGACACATCGACCGCCGAGGTCCGCGCCATCCTCGCCGCCCGCGAAGCCGGGGAAGACCTGACCGAAGCACAAATCGAACGGCTCTTCCACGCCCGCGGCGACGACTACCACCTCGTCTGCGAGGCCGCCGACCGCCTCCGCGCCGCGGTCAATGGCGACGTCGTCAGTTACGTCGTCAACCGGAACATCAACTACACCAACATCTGCTACTTCCGCTGTCAGTTCTGCGCCTTCGCCAAGGGCAAGCTGAGCGAAAGCCTCCGCGGCACCCCGTACGACCTCGACACGGGCGAAATCGTCCGCCGCGCCCGCGAAGCGTGGGAGCGCGGGGCGACCGAAGTCTGCATGCAGGGCGGCATCCACCCGGAATACACCGGCGCGACCTACCTGCGCATCCTCCAGGCCGTGAAGCAGGCCGTCCCGGGCCTCCACATCCACGCCTTCTCGCCGCTCGAAGTGGCGCAGGGCGCAGAGACGCTCGGCATCACGGTGCGGGAATTCCTGCTCCGGCTGCGCGAAGCGGGCCTCGGGACGCTCCCGGGCACCGCCGCTGAGGTCCTCGACGACGAAGTCCGCGTCACCCTCTGCCCGGACAAGCTCTCGACCGACCAGTGGCTCCGCGTGGTCGAAGAAGCGCACCGGGTCGGCTTTCGGACGACCTCGACCATCATGTACGGCCACATCGACCATCCCCGGAACTGGGCGCGCCACCTCGTCGCCCTGCGCGACCTCCAGAAGCGAACCGGCGGCATCACCGAGTTCGTCCCGCTCCCGTTCGTCCACATGGAGGCTCCGATCTACCTGAAGGGCCGCGCCCGCCGCGGGCCGACGTTCCGCGAGGCGGTGCTGATGCACGCCGTGGCGCGCCTCGCCCTGCACCCCTACATCACGAACATCCAGGTTTCGTGGGTGAAGATGGGCCCCGAAGGCGTCCGGGCGTGCCTCGATGCCGGCGTCAACGACATGGGCGGGACGTTGATGAACGAGAGCATCTCGCGCGCGGCAGGCGCAGGCTTCGGCCAGGAGCTGCCGCCGGAAGAGATGGAGCGGCTCATCCGCGCGATGGGCCGCACGCCGCGCCAGCGCACGACCACCTACGGCCCGGCGCCCGAAGAGCGCGTCATCGCCTCATTCGATGCGCCGCCGCTCGCGCCGATCGTCCTCACGCCGGTGCGGAAGTACGAACGCGCGCCCGAGCGGGCCGCCGCCGCGCCCTAACCCCGGACCGCCGCGCCGCGGTCGGCCCCGGTCAGCTCCGCCATCAAGCGGAGCGCCTCGGGCTGCCGCGACTGCACGAGCAGCGTCGTGACGCCGGCGTCCTCCCAGTCGCGGAAGCGTTCGCGGATGCGCGCGACCGGCCCGACGAGCGACATCTCGTCGGCCAGCTCATCCGGGACCGCTTCCTCGGCCTCGCGCTTTCGCCCGGCGAGATACAGCTCCTGGATCCGCTTCGCGGCGTCGCCGTAACCGTACTTGATCGCCATTTCGTTATGGAAATTCTTTTCGCGGGCGCCCATCCCGCCGATGTAGAGCGCGAGGAAGGGCTTCTGCGCGGCGAGCAGCGCGCCGACGTCGTCGCCGATTGCGACGGTGCAGCCGGCCGCGATATCGAAGTCTTTCCAGCTCTTGCCGTTGCCGGCCCGCCGGAAGCCCTCTTCGAGGTGCGGCCGGAACATCGGCATCCGCCTGGGCGAGAACCAGATGGGGAGCCAGCCGTCGGCGAGTTCGGCCGTCGTTCGGATGTTGACCGGCCCCATCGTCGCGAGGTACACGGGCAGCTGCCGGCCGTGCAGGATGCTCTTCAGCGGCTTCCCCAGCCCGGTCGCACCGGGGCCGCGGTACGGCAGCTGATACTCCTCCCCATCGAAGGCGACCGGTTCATCCCGGGCCCAAATCTTGCGCAGGATCTGCACGTATTCCCGCATCCGGACCGCCGGTCGGCCGTACGGGACTCCATGCCAGCCTTCGACCACCTGCGGGCCGCTCAGGCCGAGGCCGACCATCACCCGGCCGCCCGAGAGCTGGTCGAGGGTGGACATCGTCATCGCGGTCATCGCGGGCGTGCGCGCCGGGATTTGCATCACGGCGGTGCCGAGGCGGATGCGGCTCGTCAGCGCCGCCAGGTAGGCGAGCGGCGTCACCGCGTCCGAACCGTAAGCTTCGGCAGTCCAGACCGAGTCGTACCCCAGCGATTCGGCGTAACGAATCAGCTCCAGCGGCAGCTCAATGCGCGCGCCGGAGTAGCCGATGTTGAGACCGAGCTTCATGCGCGTGTCACCTCACAGCGTCAGGCGATGAACCGGTAGCCCTTGCCCCGGATCGTCTGGATGGCGTCGCCCGTCCCGAGCACCTCCCGCAGCTTCCGCCGCAGGTTGCTCACGTGAGCGCGCACGAGCGTGCTCGCGCCGGCGGCATCGTGGTACTGCCACACGTCGACGAGCAGATCGCGGGGATGGAGCGTTTCGCCCTCGTGCTCCATCAAGTATGCGAGCAGTGTGGCCTCGATGTTCGTAAGGTGGACCTGCCGTTCGCCGCACCGCAGCGTGTTCGAGGCGAGGTCGAGGTCGAGGCCGCGTTCCCGGTGGTCGCGCCCCGGCAGACCGACGCACTCGCGGAGCGCCTCGCCGAGGGCCTCGAGCGGGAACGGCTTCTTGATGACCGCGCCTTCGATCCGGAAGTGCGGACGGCGCGCGCCCTTGTGGAGCAGGTAGATCATCGATGGCGGCTGCCGGTGCAACGCGAGCGCCAGCCACTGGTTGAACTGGGCAAACGTCGCGCCCGATTCGCCCCGCGGCAACCCCTGCACGTCCACGACCAGCGCATCGAACCAGCGCTCGCCGAGCACCTCCATCGCCTGGTCGTAGCTGCCCGCGGTCGCCGCATCGTACCCGCGGTCGCGGAGGTAGTCGGCGACCGCGGCGCGCATGCGAGGTTCCCGGCTGATGACGAAGACGGATGGCATATGGGCTATTCGATTGGCTGGCCGACTGGCTGGTAAAGGCGTTGGTGCATCTTCGTGACCGGCACCACCGGTGTCAAGCAAAGCAAACCCCCGAAACGGTCCACCGTTCAGCCTCCGTGGTCCCATCGCGCTACGGGTTACTCGGCGCCCGGCGAGGGGGCAGCACCGGCGCCGGACGGCAGCATACTCCGGCCCGGCTGGCCCCGTCCTGCTTGCTTTCGTTAGGGTCGTTCGCTGCCGCTAAGCACGTAGTCGACGTCCTGCAGGCCATGCACGCGCGCCTTGATGACCCGGTGCGGCGCCTCAGCCTCGACCCAGGCGAACTGGGTGATCGTCGAGGTGCTGATGCGAATCTTCCAGGTCCGGAATGTCCCCGCCGGCACCGTCACCTCCTCCTCGCCCTCGACCCGAAGCTTCACGTCGAAGACCGCGCCAGTGGCCGCGGAGACGTTGCGGTAGGTGCCCTGGTAGCCGGTCCGGAGTTCGATGCCGCGGACCAGCCAGAGCATCGTTTCGTCGTCGTAGTAGGCCGGGTCGGGGTTCGATGCCGTCGGCTGCGGCAAGTCGCGCTCGGTCTGCCGCAACTTGCCGTTTTCATCTGCCTGGAATTTCACGATGGGGTACTCGTAGGTCGCGGTGAACGAGATGCGGCGGTTCTTCTCTGCGTCCGTCTGCACCCGGGTCGAGCGCAGCGGCTCCAGCGTCTGGCCGTCCACCTCCGCGGTCCCGTCGTCGCGGTGCGGGCCCGGCTCGTCGCTGCACAGGCGGCTCAGTGTCGTCACGCCCGGCGCGGATTCGACGTCGGTTTCGAGGATGCAGGTGCCGTACGGTTCGCGCCCGCTCGCGAGCAGGTCGTAGGTGTAGCGCTCGTCGCCCGTCCACGGCGGTCCGAGAAAGACCCGCTCCGCCGGGGGCTCCTCCTGCGAGCCGCAGGCGGCGGTGAGCAGCGCGGCGGCCGCAACCGCCGGGACGAGAAGACGAATCGGAATGTTCAACGGTGCCTGGCTCCAACGATGCGTGTGATGCGGGTGAGCGCCTCATCGACGTCAGCACTCCTGACATCGAGGTGCGTCACCATCCGGAATCGGCCCGGCCCGAACGCGACCGCGAGCACGCCCTCCGCCGCGAAGGCGGCAAGCCAGTCGTCGACCCGGCCTTCGAGCACGTCGACGACGACGATGTTCGTCTGCGGCAGAATCGGCCGGAACGGACCGAGGGTCGCGAGCCCCTCCGCGAGGCGGCGGGCGTGCTCGTGGTCTTCGGGCAGGCGTTCGATGTGATGTTCCAGCGCGTAGAGTGCGGCCGCTGCAAGCACGCCCGCTTGCCGCATCCCGCCGCCCAGCAGCTTCCTGAACCGGCGCGCGCGGGCGACGAACTCGCGCGAGCCGCAGAGCACAGACCCAACGGGCGCGCCGAGGCCCTTCGAAAAGCAGAACGAGACCGAATCGCACGGCGCGGCGAGCTCGGCGGCCGTTACCCCGAGCGCCGCCGCGGCGTTGAAAATCCGCGCGCCGTCGAGGTGGACCGCGAGGCCCCGCCGGCGGGCAATCTCCGCCAGCTCTCCGACGGCCGCAGGCGGCAGCGCCGCGCCGGCGCACCGGTTGTGCGTGTTCTCGAGGCAGAGGAGGCGGCTCCCCGGCGAATGGATCGTTTCCGGCCGGATGGCAGCCCCCAGCTCAGCCGGGTCGATAGTCCCGTCCGGCAAATTCGCGAGTGTCCGGGTCACGAGGCCGGCCACGCGGGCGACTCCGCCGACTTCGTACTGGAAGATGTGCGACTGGTCCCCGAGGATCACCTCGTCGCCCGGGTTGGTATGGGTCAGCAGCGCGACGAGGTTCGCCATCGTTCCTGAAGGGACGAAGAGGGCGGCCTCCTTGCCGACTGCCTCGGCCGCACGCGCCTCGAGCAGGTTGACCGTCGGGTCGTCGCCGAAGACGTCATCGCCGACTTCGGCAGCGGCCATCGCGGCGCGCATCCCGGGGGTCGGCTTCGTGACCGTGTCGCTGCGGAGGTCGATGACGGCCGTCACCGGGCCCGCCGCTCCCAGAGCGTCTGGTAATGCGAGGCCCCCGTGATAGCGCCGATGACTTCCTTGCGCTCGAGCGACATCAATTCCTCGAGCGCCCTCGCGCAGGCGTCGGTGGTCTCATCGGAGCCGAGCGCGGAGGCGCGGTCGACGAGCCGCTGCCAGGCCCCGCTGGCAAACAGGACAGGAACCGAACGCGGCCAGTGGAAGGTGAGGACGCGCTCAGGCAGGGGGAACTCCGGCCGGAGCCGCTTGATGGAGCGAAACCGCTCCTCGACCGATTCCGCGCGCGGCACGACCCGGACGAGGGGTTCGATGCCGGGGCGGGTGCGGAAATCGACGAGCAGGCGCCGGTCGATGAAGTGAAACCGCACGACGAGCACCTCGGCGGTATCGATGACCCGGAAAACCTCGTCGAGGTCGACGCCGTACTCGTCACTCATCTCGCTGCCCCGTACTGCGGCCCCGGCTGCCGGCGGCCCGGGGAACGGGACGCCCCGCCGGCTGATTGGTCGGGGTGCCGCGATTCGAACGCGGGACCTCCTGGCCCCAAACCAGGCGCTCTGCCAGGCTGAGCTACACCCCGCTGCGGAACAGGGTACGCCCGCAGGGGGTTCTGCGCGAAAGCCGGGAGACCGGTTGGCGGAGAGGGTGGGATTCGAACCCACGGTGGGTTGCCCCACGACCGTTTTCAAGACGGTTCCCTTCAACCACTCGGGCACCTCTCCGACGCCATTCTACCTTCCGCCCGCGCCGCGGTCGTTTTAGCACTCTTGACACGGGAGTGCTAATCGCCGAATCATGGACGCACGCCGATCCCATCTCCGAGGTGCACCGTTGCCGACCTACGAGTACCACTGCCCGGCCTGCGACGCGAGGTACGAACTCCGCCAGGGCTTCGATGCGCCGACGACCCACACCTGCGAAGAATGCGGCAAAGGCACCGCCAAGCGCGTGCTCCACGCTCCGCCCATCGTCTTCAAGGGCAGCGGCTGGTACATCACCGACAGCCGCAACAAGCAGTCCGCCCTGAGCGATTCCGCCGGCTCGGCCTCCGAGTCAGACGCTGCTGCGAGCACGTCGACCGCCAGCGAGTCGACCGGCGAGGCGGCAGCCGCTTCCTGACCCTATTCAACGATTTACTCATCTTCGCCGTCACCCGTGGCGGGGCTATACTTCGCCCATGGCGAACGAGATCCCGCTGGCGCGCGAACCGCGGACCCCGGAGGCCGTCGCCACCCGCAACCGCATCCTGCAGGCCGCCCGCGAGCTTTTCGCCGAGCGCGGCTTCGACGGCACCTCCATCCGGATGATCGCGAACCGGGCTGGCGTCAGCGACCCGGCGGTCCACTACTACTTCCCCGGGAAGTACGACCTCTTTCGCGCCCTCATGGTGCAGCCGGAGTACCGGGTCTCTCCGGTTGCGCGAACCCTCGACGAAGCCGTCGATGTCCTCGCCGCGATGTTCGACTGGTGGGCGGAAAACGCCGCCCTCGTCCGCGCGATGCTCCAGCAGCAGCTCCGCGGCGACCCGGCGTCGGTTGCCTATCTCCGCGACGGCGAAGCGCGCTACCGCGGCGAAGTCGAACGCATCCTCCGGTCCGCGTCCTATGGCGGCGATATCGAGGCGGCGGCCGACCGGCTCTTCCACACACTGTCCGGCATGCTCTGGGACGCCGTCATGACGTACGGCAATACGGCCGGTGATGTCCTCCGCCAGCCGGTCTTCCGCGAGCGGGTCCGGTTCTTCATCCGCTGCGCGATCGGCATGGAGGCGCGCTGTGGCGCGTGACCCGGGGAGCCTCGGGAGCGAATCCACGCGAGGGGACGAGACCCGCGCCCGCATCCTCGCCGTTGCGATGGACGCCTTCGCGCGCGACGGCTTCGATGGCACGTCCGTGCGCTCCATCGCCAGCCGCTGCGGCCTTTCCGATGCCGCCGTCTTCTACTACTTCCCGACCAAGCGGCACCTCCTCGAGGCGCTCTGGTCGGAGGGGCCCTCCGGCGAATTCCCGCGGGCGGAACCCGCCGCTCAGCTGACCCCGGAGCGCATCGCCGACCTCGTCATCGCGACCATGCGCCTTTCCGCGCGGAACTTCTCCTACCTCCGCCTCGTCGCGCGCGAAGTGCTCCGTTCCGATGCGACCGCCACGGCCCTGCGCAACGCCTCCCGCGCCCGCTGGCGGCAGGCGCTCCACGAGCATTTCGCCGCCGCCGGGCCGCGCGCCGCGGCGCTCGTCGATCTCTTCATGGCCGCCGTTACCGGCTACCTCCTCCGGCTCGAAATCGAAACCGGCGACGGCTATCCCGAGGCGGTGCTCGATCCCGTGACGCAGGAGCGAGTCGCGCGCGCCGTGCAGGACCTGATCCCGCTCCCGGCCGCAGCCTCCGCCCCATGAGGGCCGTCGTGCAGCGCGTCTGCCGCGCGGAGGTCCGGGCCGGCGGCAAAACCGTCGCTGCCATCGGCCGCGGCCTCCTCGTCCTGCTCGGCGTCACCCACGGCGATACGGCCGAGAGCGCCCGCGCATTCGCGCAGCGGGTCGCAGGCCTCCGCGTCTTCGACGACTCCGATGGCCGCATGAATCTCGACCTCGCCGCAGTCGGCGGCGCCATCCTCTGCGTCAGCCAGTTCACCCTCTACGGCGACGTGCGCCGCGGCCGGCGGCCGTCCTTCGAAGCCGCTGCTCCCGGCCCCGCTGCGCTTCCGGTCTACCGGGCGTTCGTCGAGGCGGTACGGGGCCTCGGCATCCCGTGCGAAGAAGGCGTTTTCGGCGCCGAGATGGAGGTCGAGCTCGTGAACGACGGGCCGGTCACCCTCATCCTCGACACCGATGACCTCGCCCGGCCGCGCCGGGCTTGACCGAAAGGGCGAGCGGCGGCCAACGTTGAGCCTCGACCCACCCGGGAGGATGCCCATGCGCATGCGCCAGCTGCTCGTGAAGACGCTCCGCGAAGCCCCGGCCGAGGCGGAGCTGACGAGCCACCGGCTCCTGCTCCGCGCCGGCCTCGTCGTGCCGCTCGCCGCCGGCCTCTACTGCTTCACGCCCCTCGGCTGGCGCGTGGTCCGCAACATCGAGCGCATCATCCGCGAGGAGATGAACGCCTCCGGGGCGCTCGAAGTCCACCTCCCGGCGCTGCACCCCATCGAGCTCTGGGAGCAGAGCGGCCGCGCCGCCCTCATGGGGCAGACCCTTTTCCGCCTCACGGACCGCAAGGAGCGGGAGTTCGCCCTCGGCCCCACCCACGAAGAGGTCATCTCCTACCTCGCCTCCCGGACGATCCAGAGCTACCGCGACCTCCCCGTCACGCTCTACCAGATTCAGACGAAGTTCCGCGACGAGCCCCGGCCCCGCGGCGGCCTCATCCGGCTGCGCGAATTCACGATGAAGGACGCCTACAGCTTCGATACCGGCTGGGACACGCTGGACGCCTCCTACGATGCGGCATTCGCTGCCTATCAGCGCATCTTCCGCCGGGCCGGCGTGCCGGTCGTGCCCGTCGCCGCCGACTCCGGCGCCATCGGCGGCAAAGACAGCCAGGAGTTCGTCTTCCTCACCGACTCCGGCGAGGACACCATCCTGCTCTGCCCCGGCTGCGGCTACGCCGCGAACGCCGAGAAGGCCGAATTCGTCCCGCCGCCGCCGGTCCCGGGCGAGCCCGCCCCGGCCGAGCGCGTCCACACCCCGGGCAAGCGCACCATCGCCGAAGTCGCGGCGTTCCTCGGCGTCGAACCGCGCCAGACGCTCAAGGCCGTCTTCTACCGCGCCGATGGCAAGCCGGTCTTCGTCGCCATCCGGGGCGACCTCGAAGTCAACGAAGTGAAGCTGAAGCAACGCCCTCGGCGCGCGCGACGTCGAACCGATGGATGACGCGACCGTGCGGGAGCTGGGCCTCGTGGCGGGGAGCGCCTCCCCAGTCGGTATCAGCGGCATGCCGATCGTCGCGGACACGAGCGCCGTCGAGGCGGTCAACCTCGTCGGCGGCGCGAACGAGCCGGACTACCACCTGCGGAACCTGAATCACGGCCGCGACTGGCAGGCGACCCTCGTCGCCGAGATCGCCCTCGCGCGCGCCGGCGACGCCTGCCGGGCATGCGGGTCGCCGCTCGAAACCCGCCGCGGCATCGAGATGGGCCACGTCTTCAAGCTCGGCACGCTCTACGCCGAAAAGATGGGCGTCTACTACCTCGACGAGTCCGGCGAGCGCCGGCCGTGCGTCATGGGTTGCTACGGCATCGGCGTCGAGCGGATGCTCGCCGCCATCATCGAGGCGAACCACGATGCCGACGGGATCGCCTGGCCGTGGGAAGTGGCGCCGTTCGATGCGCACGTCGTCGCTATCGGCGCCGGCGAGTCCGCGGTAGCGGAGGCGCTTCGCCATGTCGAATCATCCCTCGCGGCGCACGGCCTCGAAGCGCTCGTCGACGACCGCGACGATTCGCCGGGCATCAAGTTCAAGGATGCCGACCTTCTCGGTATGCCGGCGCGGGTGACCGTGAGCCCGCGGTCGCTCGAGCGCGGCGGCGTCGAACTGCGGTTCCGCCGGGGCGGCGAAAGCGCCGTCCTGTCGGCGGCCGAAGCGGCGGCTGCGATCGGAAAAGCCCGCGCCGAAGCGCTCGGCGCGGGCCCTGCGTGACGGACTCGAGGAAGCGGGTCAGTCGCCGCCGGCGAGCGCCCGTTCGCGGATGAACTCGTAGTCGGCCGGGTTCGGCTCCCGCGTCTGCTGCCAGTATTCGATGAGGTTGAAGGGCCAGTTCTGGGCAGAGCGGCCCTTCTCGTTCCGATACCAGCTGTTCACGGTCGCCACGCCCCAGACGCGCTCGAGGTTCGCGCGGTCGATCTTCTCGTTGTAGGCGTCGTGCACGTCCTTGCGGACGTCGAGCGCGCGCTCCCCGCGGTCGAAGAGCATCTTCAGGCAGCCCATGACGTACTGCACTTCGCACTCGGAGAAGTAGATGATGCTGCCGTTCACGACGATGTTCGTGTTCGGGCCGTAGAGCATGAAGAAGTTGGGGAAGCCGGGCACCGTGATGCCCATGTAGGCGCGGGCGTCGCCGTCCCACTCGCGGTGGAGATCCTTGCCGCCCCGGCCGAGCACGCGCATCGGCGTCAGGAACTTCGAGGCCTGGAACCCGGTGCCGTAGATGAGCACGTCGGCCTCGTATTCGGTGCCGTCCTCGGTCACGACGCCCGATTCCGTTACCTCGCGGATCTTCTCCGTGATGAGCTTCACGTTCGGCCGCTTGAGGGTCTGCGCCCAGATGCCGTTGTCGAGAATCAGCCGCTTGGCGGCCGGCGGGTAGTCGGGCATCACCTTCGGCAGGAGGTCGGGGCGGTCGGCGAATTGCATCTGCAGGTAGGCCGTGAGCAGGAGCCGCAGGTTTTCGTTCTCCGGGCCCACCGAGGCGGCTCTTGTCGGGCCAGTTCGGGTCCACCTTCGCGGCGGCGAGCAGGCCGTCGGTCGTGTTCCAGAACAGCCAGAAGCGATACCAGTGCGCGTAGTGCGGCACGTGGGCGAAGAGCCACTGCAGCCCCGCGGGCACCTCATCGTGGTAGTGCGGCACCGGCACGTACCAGTTCGGGGTTCGCTGGAAGATGACGACCTCGCCGGCAACCTTCGCCACCTCGGGGATGAACTGCGCCGCGCTCGCGCCGGTGCCGATGACCGCGACGCGCTTGCCAGCGAGGTCGACCGAATGGTCCCAGCGCGCGGAGTGGAACTGCGGACCGCGGAACCGCTCGAGCCCGCGGATATCGGGAATCTTGGGCCGGTTCAGCTGGCCGACGGCGCTGATGACGGCGTTCGCCCGCAGCACCTCCTCGCTGCCGTCAGCCCGCCGCACGTGGACGTTCCACTCGGCCCGGTCGTCGTCCCATTCGAGGAGCGTGACTTCCGTGTTGAACTCGACGTGCTCCCGCACGCCGAACTCCCGCGCGCACTCGCGGAAGTAGTCCAGCAGGACCGGCTGGGTCGAGTAGTGCGTCGGCCAGTCGATCTTCTGGGCGAACGAATAGCTGTAGAACGCGTTCGAAACGTCGACACGAGCGCCCGGGTAGGTGTTCTCCAGCCACGTGCCGCCGACGTCGTGGTTCTTCTCGAGGATCGTGAAGGGGATGCCGGCCTGCTTCAGCCGGATGCCGGCGAGGATCCCCGACATCCCGGCGCCGATGATGACGACCTTGAACGGGAGCGCCGGGTCCTTCTGCCACGAGGGCGCGCGCGGGTCCTGCCCCTCCGGCGCCAGCTCTTCGAGCAGCAGCGGAATGTAGTCCTCCGAGGCCGGCGAGCCCGTCATCCACGCCGTGATGCGGAGCAGCGCCTCCTCGATCGGAAGCGAGTTCGGCGAGATCTCCCCGTCGCGGAGCTTCTTCAGCGCCTCGAACGCCACTTCGCGCGCCTCCGCCTGCTGGGCCGGCGTCATCCCGCCCTGCTGCACGCCGGGCGCGACCCCGGGCGGCCGGAGCGATTCGCGCAGGATCGAGAAATCGCCAGTGGCCTGGGCGAGCGCCGGCAGGAGCGCCGGCAGGAACGCGTCCTCGAGCGCTTTGCGGAGCTCCTCGTCGGTTGCGGCGAGCGGTTCGATGGGGCGGCTGATCGGCATCGGTGCTGTCTCCTCCATGCGGCCGGGTCGGCCGCGGTGCTTCCGGGCAAAGGTTAGCGTGTTCCGAAGCATCGCGCGCGCATCACGGCCGATCGTCCGCCGACCCGGGAGCCGAGCGGCCGTTTTGCGGCGCTTTAGGCAGGGCGCGCTGGTGGGCCCGCCAGGATTCGAACCCGGGACCGATCGGTTATGAGCCGACTGCTCTTACCGCTGAGCTACGGGCCCCCCGCCGCATCATACCAACGGGGGACGCCGGGGCTCGCGCAGAAGCCGGATTACCAGCGGCGGCCTTTGCCGCCGCCCTTCCGGTCGTTCCAGCCGCGGCCGCCGCGGCCGCCGCCGCGCTCCATCGGCTCGAAGTCGCCCCAGCTGCTGAACCCGCCGCCGAACCCGCCGCTGCGCGGCTCGCGGCCCGCCGGCCGGCCGGCCGTGTGGCTCAGGCCGCGCGGCTGCGGCTGGAAGCAGTCGCTGCAGTAGACCGGCCGGCCGCTCCGCGGCTCGAACGGCACCTTGGCCGGCTTCCCGCACGAGGCGCAGACCGCGTCGTAGAGCTGGCGCGGCGGCCGCGAATCGGCCCCCGGTGCGCCGCCGCCCTGCACGCCCTTCCTGGCCCGCCGGCAGGACGGGCAGCGCCGCGGCTCCTGCGTGAACCCTTTCGAAGCGTGGAACTCCTGCTCGCCTGCGGTGAAGGTGAAGGACTCGCTGCAATCGACACAGACGAGCGTTTTATCCGCGAAGGACACTCGATGACCCTCCAAGAATTCGTGGAACCTGCGGTCATCGAGCGTTTCCGGGACTGGCGAGATGACCTCTCCGTGAGGCCGATGGAACCTGGTTACCGGTTCGAGAGTAACAGGTTCGCCCGCGCGCTGTCATTAACCGGCGACGATGATTCCCGCGTCGCATGCGCACGGGACCGGCCCGGGGCCTTCGGCGGGCGCGGAACTGCGGGCCGGGGGTATACTTGGCATTGGCCATCTCGTTCAGCGCCGATCCGGGCCCAACGGTCTCCTCCTCCCCGGGGAGAAGTCGCGGAACTCGGCCGGATGGTTCCCCGGCTCCCGTCCGGGAAAGGGCCCAAGTACCGCCACATGTGTGGAAGGAGGCTTGGGACATGGGCACCGGTCCGCCGTTTTCCTCCAGGTAGCCGCGCGCCGCACCGCCGGCCGCGCCAACCGTAATCACCCCGTCACTCGCCCTGGAGGTTTCGATGGCTCACCCCAATTCGTTCGGCGCTCGGCGCGTCCTTTCCGCCGGGGGCGCCACCTACACGTACTTCGCGCTCGATGCCCTTCGCGAACGCGGCTTCACCGGCGTCGACCGGCTCCCGTTTTCGCTCAAGATCCTGCTCGAAAACCTGCTCCGCCTCGAAGACGGCCGCGCCGTGACGGCCGATGACATCGCCGCCCTCGCAGGCTGGGTGCCCAATTCCGGCAACGACCGCGAGATCGCCTTCACCCCGGCCCGCGTGCTCCTGCAGGACTTCACCGGTGTCCCTGTCGTCGTCGACCTGGCTTCGATGCGCGACGCCATCGTGGCGCTCGGCGGCGACCCCGGGCGGATCAATCCCCTCCAGCGCGTCGACCTCGTCATCGACCACTCGGTGCAGGTCGACCGCTACGCGACCCCGGACGCGTTCGAGAAGAACGTCGAAATCGAGTTCGAGCGGAACCGCGAGCGCTACCAGTTCCTCCGCTGGGGCCAGCAGGCCTTCCGGAACTTCCGCGTCGTGCCGCCCGGCACAGGCATCGTCCACCAGGTCAACCTCGAGTACCTGGCCTCGGGTCGTCTTCACGAACGAGGTCGACGGCGAGCTGCAGGCCTACCCGGACACGCTCGTCGGCACCGACTCCCACACCACGATGGTGAACGGCCTCGGCGTCCTCGGCTGGGGCGTGGGCGGCATCGAGGCCGAGGCCGCGATGCTCGGCCAGCCGGTCGCCATGCTCATCCCCGAAGGTCGTCGGCTTCCGGCTGACCGGGCAAGCTCCGGGAAGGTGCGACCGGCACCGACCTCGTCCTGACGCGTCACCCAGATGCTCCGCGAGCGCGGCGTCGTCGGGAAGTTCGTCGAGTTCTACGGCGACCGGTCTCACCGGCCTTCCCCTCGCCGCCCGCGCCACCATCGCGAACATGGCGCCCGAGTACGGCGCGACCATGGGCTTCTTCCCGGTCGACGAGGAGACGCTCGCGTATCTCCGCTTCACCGGCCGCGATGAGCACCTCGTCCAGCTCGTCGAGGCCTACTGCAAGGCGCAAGGCCTCTTCCGCACCGACGATACGCCGGACCCCGACTTCTCCGACACCCTCGAACTCGACCTCGGCGACGTCGAACCCTCCATCGCCGGCCCCCGCCGGCCGCAGGACCGCGTGCCGCTGCGCGAGGCGAAGGCCGACTGGCGAGCGGAACCTCGCCGCCGATGGTGCCGCCCGAGAAGCTCGACCGCGACCGCGACGGTGCACGACGGCGCCACCGTTCGAACTCCGCCACGGCTCCGTCGTCATCGCGGCGATCACGAGCTGCACCAACACTTCCAACCCGGAGGTGATGCTCGGCGCCGGGCTCCTCGCGAAGAAGGCGGTCGAGCGCGGCCTTACGACCCCGCCGTGGGTGAAGACGAGCCTCGCGCCCGGCTCGCAGGTCGTCACCGAATACCTCGCGGAGGCCGGTCTGACGCCCTTCCTCGACCGGCTCGGCTTCAACCTCGTCGGCTACGGCTGCACGACCTGCATCGGCAACTCCGGCCCGCTCGACCCGCCACATCAGCGACGCCGATCCGGCAAAACGACCTCGTCGCCGTGGCCGTACTCTCCGGCAACCGGAACTTCGAAGGGCGCGTCAACCCCGACACGCGCGCCAACTACCTCGCCTCGCCGCCGCTCGTCGTCGCCTACGCCCTCGCCGGCCGGATGGACATCGACTTCGCCACCGAACCGATCGGCACGGGGAGCGACGGGAAGCCGGTCTACCTCGCGCGACATCTGGCCCTCGCAGGCCGAGGTCGAAGCCGCCATCCGCACGTCGGTCCGCTCCGAGATGTTCCGGCGGAGAGTACGCGGACGTCTTCGAAGGAGACGAGCGCTGGCGGACGCTCCCGACGCCCTCCGGCGACCTGTTCGCATGGGACCCGCGCTCGACCTACATCCAGAAGGCGCCCTACTTCGACAACCTCTCTATGAGCGCCGCCGCCGCTCACCGACATCGAAGGCGCGCGGGTGCTCGTCATGGTGGGCGACTCGGTCACCACCGACCACATCTCGCCCGCCGGCAGCATCAGCCCCGAACAGCCCGGCCGGCGCATGGCTCCGCGAGATGCGGCGTTGCCCGCGAAGACTTCAACCAGTACGGCGCCCGCCGCGGGCACGACGAGGTGATGGTCCGCGGCACGTTCGCGAACATCCGCCTCCGCAACCTGCTCGCTCCCGGCACCGAGGGCGGCGTGACGCGCCACCTGCCCGACGGCGAGGAGATGACCATCTTCGACGCCTCGGTGCAGTACCGGCAGGAGGGCGTGCCCCTGCTCGTCATCGCCGGGAAGGAGTACGGCACCGGCTCCTCGCGCGACTGGGCGGCAAAGGGCGTCAAGCTCCTCGGCGTCCGCGCCGTCATCGCCGAATCGTACGAGCGCATCCACCGCAGCAACCTCGTCGGCATGGGCGTGCTGCCGCTCCAGTTCCTCCCCGGCGAGAACCGCGAATCGCTCGGCCTGGCCGGCACCGAGGTGTTCACCATCCGCGGCATCGCCGACGGCCTCGCGCCTCGCGCCATCCTCGAAGTCACCGCCCGCCGCGACGACGGTTCGACGGTCACCTTCAAGACGCTGTGCCGGATCGACACCCCGGTCGAACTCGATTACTACCGGCACGACGGCATCCTGCCCTACGTGCTCCGCCAAATCGCCGCCCAGCCGGGCGCCTGACCGAGGAGGTCCAAGCCATGCAGAAAATCACGGTCAAGAACCCGGTCGTCGAACTCGACGGCGATGAGATGACCCGGATCATCTGGCACTTCATCAAAGAGAAGCTCATCCTCCCGTACCTCGATATCCAGCTCGAGTACTACGACCTGGGCATCGAACACCGCGACGCCACCAACGACCAGGTGACCGTCGATGCCGCCTACGCCATCAAGAAGCACGGCGTCGGCGTGAAGTGCGCCACCATCACCCCCGATGAGGCGCGGGTCAAAGAGTTCAACCTCAAGCAGATGTGGAAGTCGCCGAACGGCACCATTCGCAACATCCTCGGCGGCGTCGTCTTCCGCGAACCCATCATCTGCCGCAACATCCCGCGTCTCGTCCCCGGCTGGACGAAGCCGATCGTCATCGGCCGCCACGCCCACGGCGACCAGTACCGGGCGGCTGACTTCCGCGTGCCCGGCCCCGGCAAGGTCACCATCAGCTGGGTGCCCGAAGGCGGCGGCGAGCCGATCGAACTCGAAGTCGCCAGGTTCGACGGCCCCGGCATCGCCATGGGCATGTACAACTTCGACGACTCGATCCGGGATTTCGCCCGCGCCTCGTTCCGCTACGGCCTCGAGCGGAACTACCCGGTCTACCTCTCCACGAAGAACACCATCCTGAAAGCCTACGACGGCCGCTTCAAGGACATCTTCCAGGAGGTGTTCGATGCCGAGTTCGCCGAGGAGTTCCGCGCCCGCGGCCTGACCTACGAACACCGGCTCATCGACGACATGGTCGCGTCGTCGCTCAAGTGGGAAGGCGGCTACGTCTGGGCCTGCAAGAACTACGACGGCGACGTCCAGTCCGACGCCGTGGCGCAGGGCTTCGGCTCGCTCGGCCTGATGACCTCGGTCCTGCTGACACCTGACGGGAAGACCTGCGAAGCCGAGGCCGCGCACGGGACCGTCACCCGCCACTACCGGGCGCATCAGCGGGGCGAAAAGACCTCCACGAATCCCATCGCGTCGATCTTCGCCTGGACCCGCGGGCTCGCGTTCCGCGCGAAGCTCGACGGCACCCCGGAGGTCGCCCGCTTCGCGGAGACACTGGAACAGGTCTGCGTCGAAACGGTCGAAAGCGGGAAGATGACGAAGGACCTCGCCATCCTCATCTCGCCCGACACCCCCTGGCTGACGACGGAGGAGTTCCTCGACGAGCTCGACCGGAACCTCCGGGCGAAGATGGCGGCCTGGGCGAACGCCTAGCCCCGGAACTCCCGCACGAACCAGATGCCGCCTTCCGGCCCCTCCCCGTGGAGGGGCCGGAAGCCCATCCGAATCCAGAAGTACACCGAAAGTCCGTACTCGGGGTGGGCGCGCGCCCGCAGGCCCGCCCACCCGGCCGCCTTCGCGGCCCCCGCCAGCAGGCGCGCAGCCTCCGAGCCGGCGCCGTAACCGCGGTGCTCCCGTTCGATGCACAGCTCCCAGATCAGGAGCTCGCCGGGGACCAGCCCCTCACGCACCTCGACGCGGCCGACGGGTGCTCCTGAGCCGGCCCGCACGACCGCCAGCCGTTCGGCGCCATCGGGGACGAGGTGTACCCGTTCGCCCCGTGACGCCAGCGGCCCCGCGATGCCGCTCACCGGTCCAGCCACGCCTCGATGGCCGCCGCGACCTCGCGCGTCGAGCCCTTGAAGCGGGTGCACGGCGGGAGCGAGTCGATGAACTGACGCCCGTACCGCTTCTCCCACAGGCGCCGGTCGAATACGGCGACGACGCCCCGGTCGCGCCGGTCGCGGATGAGCCGGCCGAAGCCCTGCCGGAAGCGGAGGATCGCCGCCGGCACCTGGTACTGGTTGAACGGGTCGTCGTACTGCTCGGCGCGCGCCCGCGCCACGGGGTCGGTCGGCACATCGAACGGCAGTCGCGTGATCATCACGAGCGACAGCGCCTCACCCCGGATGTCCACCCCCTCCCAGAAGCTGGCGCTGCCGAGCACGAGGGTCTCGTGGTTCTCCCGGAGCTGCTCGGTGATCCAGCGCGGCGTCCCGTCGATGCCCTGCGCGAGCACGACGATGCCGGCGGGCTCAACCACGGGCCGGACCAGCTCGGAGACCTGCCGGAGCAGCGCGTTGGAGGTGAAGAGCGCCATCGCCCGGCCGCGCGACGCCCGCGCCAGCTGGCCGATGGCCGCCGCCAGCCGGGCCGGGAAGTCCGGGTGGTTCGGCTCCGGGAGGTCATCCACCGCCGCGAGCAGCGCCGCCCGCTCGTAATCGAACGGCGAACCGAGCTCGAGCGTCTCCGGGTCCTGCAGCCCGAGCCGCTGGGCGGCGAAGCTCATGTCGTGGTTCGCGCTGAGCGTGGCACTCGTCGCGACCACCGCCCGGCGCGGCTCGAACACCTGCTCCCAGAGGATGGGGCCGACATCGATCGGCGCCATGTGGAGCGAGCCGACGCCCTCCCGGGTGCGCTCCGCCCACGTGATCATCTCAGCGCCAGCGGGGTTCACGATCTGCCCGCCCAGCCGGCGGAGGTCGGCCAGCCGCCGGAAAGGCGCGAGGAACTCGCCGGCCAGCTCCGAGGCAGCCTCTACCGGGGCGTTTCCGAGCAGCCGTCCGGCCTCTTCCCCGGCGCGCTCGACCCGCTCGAGCTGCGCGGCCAGCGCTTCCCAGAGCGCTTCGACCCGCTCCCACGCCGGCTCCCGCCGGGCGACAGAACTCAGCAGCAGGCGCTCGCCCTCGCCATCGCGGCCCGGAAGCGACCCGACCGCCTCGAAGAACGGCCGCGCCGCCTCGCGCGCCGCGCCGGCCAGTCCGAGCAGGGCCCGGGCCGCGCCGGCGTACGGCTCGCCTTCGAAGGAGCGCAGCAGCAGGACCGCGCCCCCCTCCCGGTGGTCGCGCGTCCCCGGCCGGTGGATGCCGTCGAGCGCTTCGCCGAGCGCCCGCGCCGTCAGCGCCCCGCCGAACTGTTGAGTCGCGACGTCCTCCAGGTTGTGCGCCTCGTCGACGATGAGATGGTCGAACGACGGGATGGCGCTGCCGCCCGAAGCGATGTCGGCCAGCAGCAGCGCGTGGTTGACGATGAGCAGGTGCGCGGATTCCGCCGTTTTCCGCGCGCGCCAGAGGAAGCAGTTCCCCTCGCGGACGTGCCGGTGCTGGCGCGACAGGCAGTCCGCATCGGCCGCCGAGAGCCGCGCCCAGGTCGTCCAGTCCTCCGGCCCCAGCCGGAGCTCTGCCCGGTCGCCGGTGCGGGTTTGCTCGATCCAGAGCAGGATGTTCGCGCTCAGCCGGGCCACATCCGGGTCGCGGGCGCCGGAGACGTAGCTCGCCAGCCACCGCGCATAGCAGAGATAGTTGCCGCGCCCCTTCAGCAGCGAAACGCGGAAGTCTTCCTCCCGCCGGATGACCCCGGCGCGGACGAGCGCCTCGCGCAGCACGGGGATGTCCTTCTGCAGCAGCTGCTCCTGCAGCGCGATCGTGTTCGTGCTGACGACCGCCCGCCGCCCGTTGCGCACCGCATCGAGCGCGGCCGGCACCAGGTAGGCGAGCGACTTCCCGACCCCCGTCCCGGCCTCGACCATCAGGTGGCCGCCGTGGTCGAACGCCCGGCGCACGGCCTCCGCCATGGCCATCTGCTCATCGCGCTGCTCGAACCCCGGCAGCCCGGCGGCGAGGGCGCGGAACACGGCCTCCACGTCGCCTCGCGCGACCCGGACCGGCGGGTTCCGCGGCGTCAGCGGCGGGGGCGCATCGAACGGCAGCGGCACCGGGAGGACGGCGGGCCGCGGCTCGGGCGGCCGGCCGTCATCGGCGAGCACCCGGGCCAGCGCCGGCGCGTCGCCGGCGACGAGCGCCGCGAGCGTCGCCCGCCGATCCGGCTCCAGTTCGCGCGCGAGGCGGAGCAGCCCGGTGAACACCCGCGCTGCGAGCCGCGCATCGGAGAGCGCCCGGTGGCGGCTATCCGGCTCGAGGCCGAGCGCCCCGGCGACATCCGCCAGCCCGTGGTTCTTCAAGTCCGGCAGCAGCAGCCGCGCCAGCGCCGCCGTATCGACGGCATCACCCGCCTCCGCCACCCCGGCCGCGCGCAGGAACTCGAGGTCGAATTCGATGTTGTGCCCGACGATGGTGTGGCCCCGGACGAACCGCCGAAGCTCCTCGGCGATGCGCTCGAGCGGTGGCGCTGCCGCGACATCCCGGTTGGTGATGCCGGTGAGCCGCTCGATGAACGGCGAAAGGCGCCGTCCCGGGTTCACGAGGCTCGAGAACTCCGCCTCCTCGCCGGCCTCCGTGAAGCGGATCGCGCCCACCTCGATGATCCGGTCGCGTGCCGGGTCCAGGCCGGTCGTTTCGAGGTCGAGCGCAATGTAGGCGGTCATGGTTCGAACATCCGTACGGGACGCGTCTCCGAGTCTATCCGGGGCGCGTCACTCTGGCGACCTGCGAGCATCGTCCATCGCCGAAGCGACAGGTGAAGACGCGTGCCCGCCGATTGAGACGCAGATCGCGCCTGCGTAGACTACGGGCCACTTCGCAGGTCGAAGGAGGTCGATGTCGATGAAGGTGTATCCCACCGAAGCCATCCGTAATGTGGTCCTGGTGGGCCACGGCAGCGTCGGGAAAACCAGCCTCGCCGAGGCGGCCCTGTACGAGAGCGGCGCCATCACGCGCCTGGGCTCCATCCAGGACCAGAACACCGTCACCGACTACGACGAAGACGAGCACCGCCGCAAGTTCAGCCTCAACCTCGCCCTCGCGCCCATCGAATGGGAAGACCGGAAGATCAACCTCATCGATACGCCGGGCTACGCCGACTTCGTCTCCGAAGTCATCTGCGGCGCCCACGCCGCCGATATGGCGGTGGTCGTCGTCGATGCCGTTTCCGGTCCTGAGGTCGGGACCGACCGCGCGTGGCAGATCGCCGAGCGCCTCGGTCTGCCGCGGATGATCGTCGTCAACCGGATGGACCGCGAGAATGCGAACTTCGCCGCGGTCCTCGCAGCCCTGCAGGAGCGGTGGGGCCACCGGGTCATGCCGCTTCAGCTGCCCATCGGAGCGCACGAATCGTTCAGCGGCGTCGTCGATCTGCTCCACATGAAGGCCTACATCGGCGAGCAGGCCGAAGAAGTCGACATCCCGGCCGACCTGCGCGAGGAGGCGGAGCGGCTGCGCGCCCAGCTCATCGAAGGCATCGTCGAAACCGACGAGGAGCTGATGAACAAATACTTCGCCGACGAGGAGCTGAGCGAGGACGAGCTGCGGCGCGTCCTCCACGGCGGGCTCGACCACAACCTCATCTTCCCCGTCGTGTGCGCGTCGGCGACGAAGCTCATCGGCGTGCGCCAGCTGCTCCACAACATCGCCTTCAGCGGCCCCTCTCCCGCGGACCGCGACCCCTTCCGCGCGGGAGAGGTCGAACTGACCGCTGACCCGGCCGCGCCGCCCGTCGCCCTCGTCTTCAAGACGGCCGCCGACCCCTTCGTCGGCCGCCTCAGCTACCTCCGGGTCATCTCCGGCAAAATCGCCTCCGATTCGCACCTCTGGAACGCGAACCGCCAGGCCGACGAGCGGCTCGGCACGCTCTACGTCCAGCGCGGCAAGGAGCAGATCGCGGTGCCCGAACTCGCCGCTGGCGACATCGGGGTCGTCGCCAAGCTCGCCCACACCGCCACCGGCGACACCCTCGGCAGCCGCGAGCGCCCGGTCACGCTCCCGCCGATGGAGTTCCCCGCGCCGGTCTTCAGCATGGCGGTCCGCCCGGTCGGCAAGGGCGCGGTCGACAAACTCGGCCCGAGCCTCCAGCGGCTCGTCGAAGAAGACCCGGGGCTCCGCCTCGACCGCGACCCGGGCACCGGCGAAATCATCCTCTCCGGCCTCGGCGACGCGCATCTCGAGGTGACCGTCGAACGCCTCAAGCGCAAATTCAACGTCGAAGTCGAACTCGCGCTGCCGCGCGTACCTTACCGGGAGACGGTCACGAAGAAGGCCTCCGCCGAGTACACCCACAAGAAGCAAACCGGCGGCCACGGCCAGTACGGCCGTGTCGTGCTCGAAATCGAACCCCTGCCGCGCGGCTCCGGCATCCAGTTCGCGGAGCGGGTCGTCGGCGGCGCCGTGCCCAAGGAGTTCATCCCTGCGGTCGAGAAAGGCGTCATGGAGACGGCAGCCGGCGGCATCATCGCCGGCTACGAGCTGACCGACTGCCAGGTCACGCTCGTCGACGGCAAGCACCACCCCGTCGACTCGAACGAAATGTCGTTCAAGCTCGCCGCGTCGCAGGCGCTCAAAGAGGCGGTCCAGGCCGCCGGGCCGATCCTCCTCGAGCCGATCATGCTCATCCGCGTCCGCGTCCCCGAAGCGTTCGCCGGCGACATCGTGGGCGACCTGAACACCAAGCGGGCCCGCATCCACGGCATCAACCCCGACGGCGGCGTGAGCCTGATCGAGGCCGAAGTGCCGCTCGCGGAGGTGCAGCGCTACGCCTCCGACCTCCGCTCGCTCACCCAGGGCCGCGGCGTCTTCGAGCTGGCGTTCGACCACTACGGCGAAGTGCCCGCCAACATCGCCCAGCGCGTCATCGCCGACCACAAGAAGGAGCTCGAGGCGGCCCACGCCCACTGACCCGCCGGCACCGGGCGCCGCCTGGCTGTCGTCCGTCCCGTCAGGGGCTGCCCTCCGCCGTCACGTTCGGAAGGATACGCTTGAACGGGAACTGCGGCGGCCCGCTGGCCGAGCCCGAGCGCTGCACCGTAACGGTGATGGTGACGGGCTGGAGATTCCCGAGCAGCGGTTCGATGAGCACCGTCCCGGAGGTCGCATTCGGCGGCAGCGTGCTCGGGTCGATGCGGATTTCGAGCACCGAGTCGGCACCGGCCTGCGTCGCTCTCGGGCTCGTTGACACGACCACGGGCAGGTCCTTGCCGATCGCCACGCCGCCGTCGACGACCCGGCCCGGCGGGTCGCTCGGGTGCCGCACGATGAGCCACGCCGCCGACGTGCGCACCCGGAACGGCCCGATGCCGCTGCCGGTGTTCCGCACCGTGATCGACGCCGCCGTCGAACTGCTGGCCGTGACCTGCAGCGTCACCGCCCGCTCGCCGATGACCTGGAGCTGCGGCGCGCCCAGGTAAGCGGCCGCCCTCGACGCCGATACCGGCGCCGCCGTATCGCGGTGGGTCGTGATGCCGAGCTCGGGCACCGTCGTGGGGAAGTCCATCGCCGCGCACTCTGCAGCCGTCCTCGCGCAGGCGTCGTAGGCTGCCGGGGCGAAGGCAGCGGCAACGGCCGGCACGGCAAGCGAGGGCATCGTGACCACCTGGGGCGGCCACATCCTGCCCGCCGGGTTCACCGGCGCGTCAGGCGCGGGCTGCTGGACCTTGACGAGGTACTGCCCGGCCGACCAGCCGCTCACCTGCCCGGCGGACACCTGCCACCAGGTCACGCCGTTCACCTCTTGCGGGCCGCCGATGATCGTGACGAGCGTGCCCTCCGGCAGGCAGGTGATCGGCGGGTTGCCGCCCGGCGTCGGCCGGACGTTGAGGCACTGCCCGTCGACCCGGACGACCGCCGTATCGCCCACAGCGAGGCCGGAGGAAGCCGGCGGCTGGTTCGGCGAGCCGCCGGAGAGCGGCGGCGGGTAGCTCTGGCCTTTCGGCACCGGCGGATAGCGCAGGCAGCCGTACACCTTCTCCTGGTAGGTGTAGTCGCCCCAGCCGAACGAGCCGAAGCCCGGGGCGTTCGGGTCGTTGCAGTGCCAGGTTTCGCCCCGCAGCGGGTTCTTCCTCGGGTCCTGCGGGTGGTTGACGAACGCGAACCCGTTGTAGCTCCAGACCGCGTAGTACCAGTCCTCGAGCGCCGCGGGGTCGCCGGTGCCTGCGACCGGCCGGAGCTCGGGCGCCGAATTCCACTTGTCGGCGAAGATCCGGATGCCCTCAGCGAGGTTGAACAGCGGGTGCGTCCCGATGATCGCTTGCCGCGCCGACGGCACGCGGATGTCGAGCGCCGGGGGCGACGCGAGATGCCCCATGCCGGTCGTGATCTGGCCGAGCCCGTAGCCGCAGTCGATCGCGGTGATGACCGGCCCGACACCCCCGTACGGCACCGACCCGGCGGCGTGCGCCCAGCCGGATTCGATCCAGACCATCGCCTTGTAGAGGCTGGGCGGGACGGTGGCCGACCGGTCGCGCGACTGGCGCGCTCCGCGGGGGCCGGTTTCCAGCCCCGGGTAGCTGAGGTCGATCCACTCGCCGGAAGGAAGCTGATACGGCGGCGGCACCGCGACCCCGGCCGAGACCAGGTCGATCATCTCGTTGTAGACGCCGACGTAGTCCTCGTACTCGTAGGTGTCGAATCCGAAGCCGTAGTTCGGGACGTGGCACGGATAGTGGTCCGCATGCGCCGGCCGGCGGTCCAGCGTGACCGCCAGGACGAGGGCCCCGAGGAGCCCTCCGACCGCGAGCGACCTCAGCGCCGCACCCATCCGTAGAACCCCCGGTAACCGGGAATCTCAGCGCGCTCGCTGCCCCGGACGAGCTGCAGTGTCGGCGTGCCGGGCGCCTCGAAACCCGTTCCGTCCCAGTGCACCACCGCGAGCGCCTCGCCGTCCGGGCTGTAGGCGAGCGGCACATCGAACCCGGCGGCGCGGAGCGCCTGGGCGCTCGCATCGCCAGATGGCGCAGCGGCGCCCGCAGCCCGCGGCACCGCACCGAAGGCGGGCATGCCGTTCGGACCCCACGCAGCGCCGAGTGTTGCGGCGCCGCTGGCCGTCAGCGCCTGCGTGCTGCCCGTCGCCTCGCCATCGAGCCGCACGACGCGCGGGGTGTACCCCGCTTCGGTCCCCGGGGTCACCTCGATGAATGCCAGCGCCCTGCCGTCGGGCGAAAGCGCCCAGTCGCGCGTGAAGCCGCTCGAAAGGCGGGCGACGTCCTGCCCTTCGGCCTGGAGCGTCGAACCGCGCGCGTCGATCACCACGGAAAGCACGCGGCCTTCGCGCCAGCCGACCGGGTAAACGCCCAGCGCATCCTGCGTCCACCGCAGGCGAACCGCGCCGTCGAGCGCGACTTCGAGCACGTCGATGACCTGCCGGTCACCATCCTGCCGCGCGCGGGTCACGATGACCCCGGAGGAATCGGCCTTCCAGAGCGGCGTCTGCGACGGTTCGATGCCGGCGAGCAGCCGCTCCGCCGTTCCCCGTTCGAGGTCGACCACCACGAGCGAAGCGGCCGGCGCCAGCGGCGTTCCGCCGTCGACCGCGGCCAGGGCGACATACCGGCCCCGGGCATCCACGGAGCCGGTGGTCGGGAACCCGTCGATGTGCGGCACGCGGGCGACTTCGATGACGTTGTCCGGCTGGTCGGCCCGGACGACGCCGATGATGTCGACGGAGCCCTCGGTCCGGCCGACGACGGCGTAGGTGCCCGGCGGCGCCGATGCGAACGCGCTTACGGCGCCGCTCCCGGCCCCGGCACCCGTCACGATGCCCCAGGCGATGGGACCGAGCGCCAGCACGCCGACGAGGCCGGTCACGAACAGGATGAGGCGGCCGAGGCGACCGGTCGCCGGCTGGGCCTGGCGGGATTTCCAGCGCTTTCCGTGGTGAATCGCCGTCATTCAGCCTCCCTTACCCAGCCCGCGAAGGATGCTGCCGGCACGTCGGTCAACAGCTCCCGCGCGTCGGGGGTCGCAATCCAGAGTGTCGCTGCCGGCCGCGCCTCGGACCCCGCAGCAGCCGATACCGTCGACACCACGAGGTAGTCACCGAGGGGCGCGTATCCGTGGGGGACGACCCATGCAGCATCGGGGCTCGGATCCTCCAGCTTCAGCGAGCCCCCCGGCCCACCGAACACCGGCAGCGGGTTGCCGGGCTGCCACGTCGCCCCGACCTGGTTCCGGCCGGACTGAAGCGTCGTCACGGCGCCCGTCGCGATGACCAGCGTCTTTCCGACGTACGTCCGCGAGGACGCGCTCAGGATGTCGATGAACGCGACCCGCGAGCCGTCCGGGCTGAGCGCCCAGTCGCGCGTGCGGCCGGGCGAAAGTTCTGCCACCCGCTCGACCCCGGTGTCGCGGACTGCCCACAGGTTCGAACCCGACTGGTCGATGACGACCACGAACAGGCGGCCCCCATCGAGGCTGTAGCCGAGCGGAGCGACCTGGAAGGCGGCGGTGAAGCTGGCGCGCTCAGCCACCGCGAGCGTGGCGGTATCGACCTCCAGGACCCGCAGCACGCCCGGCTCGCCGCTCGCGAGGACCGCCAGCCGCGCACCGTCGGCCGTCCACGCCAGCGGCGAAAGGTACTCGAAGTTGCCGTCGACCGGCCGGACCATGCCGTCGAGGCCCACGAGCGAGAGCGACGCGGCGCTCCCGCGCCGGCCGTCGACGGAAAGAACGGCGATGCGGTCGCCGGTCGGCGCTGCCGAGGCGCGTGCGTGCAGCCCGGTGAAGGTATACGGGAACACCGCCAGCTCCTGCGGGGCGCTGCCCGGGGCCGCAGGACGGACCAGCAGCCGGTCGACCCGGGCTCCCGGGTCCGGCTCGAGATACGCAACCGAGCGAATCAGTTCGGCAGGAATGGCTGGCGCAGCGACGCCGTCGGTCGAAACCGGCGACGACGACGAAACCGCCCACGCCGCAATCGCAACGGCGACGCCGAGGATGGCGAGGACGAACGGAGTGAGCGGACGCCACGGGAGAACGCCTCGACGGATCCCGGGAGCGAGCACGCGGCAACCTCGCGCTTGCGGGCGGAGCATCCGCCCTGGTCTTGCACCGGGCCTCGACAATCCCGGCGCATGGCCACCTGGCAAGGCGGTCGGTACCCCCGCAGTACCGCCGGGGACGCCCCGGACGGGGCGTGCCAGCAACCTCCCACGGGGAGGTTCGTGGGGCCGAACGTAACAAGGGGACCGGGTCCCGTCAATCCGGGTTTACGGTCTCCTTCCCTGCCCGTTCCCCGCCGTAAGGCGCCGCTGTGCTAGCGTTCGCCCGATGATCTGGTATCTCTCGGCGCTACAGGAGAACCCGGCGGTCTTTTTCGTCTATATCGCGGCCTGGCTCGTGGCCATCCTGACCGGGCTGGCGTTCCACGAGTTCTGCCACGCCTGGACCGCGTACCAGCTCGGCGACGACACCGCCCAGCGGAACGGCCGGCTGACGCTGAATCCGCTCGCGCACCTCGACCCCATCGGCTCGACGCTGCTGCTGCTCTTCGGCTTCGGCTGGGCGAAACCGACCCCGGTCAACCCGTGGCGGCTGAAGACCGGCCCCCGGCAGGGGTTCGCGATGGTCGCCGCGGCCGGGCCGCTCTCGAACTTCTTTTTCGCCGCGCTCGCCGCCATCCCCATCCGCCTCGGGCTCGTGCAGACGTCGCTCCCAACCGTCGAAGCGGTCATCCGCCGCGGCTCCGGCGAGGATTATGTCTGGCTATTCCTCTCGTTCATCATCACCCTGAACATCATCCTCGGCATCTTCAACCTCATCCCGATCCCGCCGCTCGACGGCTTCAAGGTGGTGACCGGCATCGCGCCGCGCGAAGTTGCCCGCGCGCTCGAACAGCTCGCCCCGTGGGGGCCCGGCATCCTGATGACGCTCATCGCCATCGGCTTCGTCACCGGCTTCAGCCCGCTCGGCTGGCTCATCGGCCTCGTCTACGACGACGTGCTCCGCATCATCGTCGGCACCTGACACCGCCCGCCATGCGCCGGGGAGCGTTTCCGCCGGTGTGGTAGCCTTTCCCCTATGCAGCGGGCTCACGCCCGCGTTCCCGGGTGGGTTCCATGGCAGACAATCGCATCGCCATCATCGGCACCGGTCTCATCGGGACATCGATCGGCCTCGGGCTCGCCGCCCGCCCGAACCGCAACTATGAACTCGTCGGCATCGACCGCGACCGCGCCGCGGCCCGCACCGCAAAAAAACTCGGGGCCCTCGACCGCGAAGTCGGCTCGCTCGAAGAGGCCGTCGAACGCGCCGGGCTCGTCATCATCGCGACGCCGGTGATGGCGGCCCGCCGCATCCTCGAAGACCTCGGCCGGTTCCTCATGCCGGGGGCCGTCGTCACCGACGTGTGCAGCACGAAGGCCGAGGTGATGCGCTGGGCCGCCGAATACCTGCCCGAAACGGCGCACTTCGTCGGCGGCCACCCGATGGCCGGCAAAGAAAAGAGCGGCCCGGAGGCCGCCTCGGCCAGCCTCTTCGAAGGCGCGACGTGGGCGGTCACGCCGTCGCCCCGCGCCGATGAGCGCGCCGTCCAGGCCGTCCTCAGCCTCGTCGAAACGCTGGGCGCCATTCCGCTCTACATCGACCCCGCGGAACACGACCAGTACGCGGCCGCCGTCAGCCACGTCCCGCTCATCGCCTCGGTGGCCCTGTTCCGGATGGTCCGCGACAGCCAGGGCTGGGAAGATGCGGCCCTGCTCGCCGGGCCCGGCTTCCGGGATGTCACCCGGCTCGCCAGCGGCGACCCCACCATGGCGCGCGACATCATGCTCACCAACCGGGAGGCCGTGCTCCACTGGATCGGCCGGCTCGAGGCCGAGCTCGAGACGATCCGGAAAGCGCTCGAATCGGGCGCCGAACCGGTCTACGACCTCTTCTATTCGACCCAGCTCGACCGGGACACGTTCATCCAGAACCCGCCCCAGCGCCGCCGGCCCGAAGGCGCCGAACCGCCATCGGCACGCGACGCCATCGGCCGGATGTTCGTCGGCGGCCTCTACGACAGGATCAAGGAGGCGTCCGACCGGCTGCCGGCCGCTCCGCGCGACGACCGGGAGCTGAAGCGGAAACTGGGCATCGAGGACGAGCGGCCGTGAAGGTTTCGCGCCCGGCCTCCGTCCGCGCCGTCATCGACGTTCCCCCGGATAAGTCCATCTCCCACCGCGCGCTCATCTTCAACGCCATCGCCGATGGCACGGCCGTGGTCGAGGGCATCCTCGATGCCGAGGACGTGCGCTCCACGGCGCGCTGCCTCGCCGCCCTCGGCGTCCCCATCGAATGGCCCGAGGGGGCCGCGACGGCGCGCGTGACCGGGCAGGGCCTCCACGGCCTGTTCGAAAGCGACGACGTGCTCGATTGCGGCAACAGCGGCACCACGATGCGCCTCCTGCTCGGTCTGCTCGCCGGCCACCCGCTGCTCTCGGTGCTCACCGGCGACGCCTCGCTCCGCTCCCGGCCCATGGCGCGCGTCATCCAGCCGCTGCGCGAGATGGGCGCCGCCCTCATGGCACGCAAAGGCGATACCCTCGCGCCGGTCGTGGTGAAAGGCGGCCGGCTCCGCGGCATCCGCTACGCGAGCCCCGTCGCGAGCGCGCAGGTCAAATCCGCCATCCTGCTCGCCGGCCTCTACGCCGAGGGTGAGACCGCCATCAGCGAGCCGGGCCGCTCCCGCGACCACACCGAACGGATGCTGGCCGCCATGGGCGCGCCTATCGCCGCGGACGGCGCCACCGTACGCATCCAGCCGGCCGAGCGCCTCGCGGCGCTCCCCCTCCGCGTCCCGGGCGACATCTCCAGCGCGGCGCCGTGGCTCGTCCTCGGCGCCTGCCATCCCGACGCCGAAATCGTCCTCCGCGGCGTCAACGTCAACCCGACGCGCACCGGGCTGCTCGATATCCTGCGGGCCATGGGCGCCGACCTCGAACTGCTCGAAGCGCGGGAGACCGGCGGCGAACCGGTCGCGGACATCGTCGTCCGCTCCAGCAGCCTCCGCGCCACGACCGTTTCCGGCGAGCTCGTGCCCCGCGCCATCGACGAACTGCCGCTGGTCGCGCTCGCGGCGTGCTTCGCCGACGGCACGACCGTCGTCCGCGATGCCGCCGAGCTGCGCGTCAAGGAATCCGACCGGGTGCGCGCCGTCGTGGAGACGCTCTCCCGCATGGGCGCCGACATCCGCGAACTCCCCGACGGCTTCGAAGTGCGCGGACCGGTCCGGCTGACCGGCACCCGGCTGAGCGGGCGCGGCGACCACCGCATCGGCATGCTCGCCGCCATCGCCGGCAGCCTCGCGGACGGCGAGACGACCGTCACCGACGACGCGGTCGCCGTGTCCTACCGCGAGTTCTGGGAGCACCTCGCGCAGGCTGCCCCGGGCGGGGTCGCCGCCCGGTGAGCGGGAAGCCGCTGGTCATCGTGCTCCACGGCCCCTCCGGCGTGGGCAAGGATTCGGTCATCGACCGCCTCCGCGAACGGCTCGGCATCCACCGCGCCACGAGTTCGACCACCCGCCCTCCCCGCCCCGGCGAAATCGACGGCGTCCACTACCACTTCCTCACCGAAACCGAATTCCGGAGGAAGATCGAAGCCGGCGAATTTGCGGAATGGGCCGATGTATACGGCGACCTCAAGGGCGTCGAGCGCCGCGAAATCGAACCGTTCCTCGCCTCGGGGCAGGACGTCATCATCCGCACCGACGTGCAGGGCGCGCGCACGTGGCGACGCAAGCTCGAAGGGGCCGTGTTCATCTTCCTCACGGCCGAGGACCGGGAAGTGCTCCGCGCCCGCCTCGCCGCCCGCGGCAGCGAAGACCCCCAAAGCCTCGCGCGGCGGCTCGCCGAGCTCGAAGAGGAGCTCGCCGACATCCCGAACAACGACTACGTGGTCATCAACCGCCACGGCCAGCTCGAACAGGCGGTCGACGAGATCGCCGGCATCATCGCGCGCGAGCGCTGCAACCCCGACCGTCCGCCCGCCCGCCTCATCGCATAGCGCTCCCGCCGGTCCGTCCCTAAGATGCGCGCAACCCCTGCACTCGGAGATCGCGCGTGGATCCTTCGCTCGCCCGGATGTTCAGCCTCGACGGCAAAGTCGCCCTCGTCACCGGCGCTTCGAGCGGGCTCGGCGTCGCGTTCGCGCGCGGCCTCGCGCGCGCCGGGGCGAACGTCGTCGTCACCGCCCGGCGGCAGGAGCTGATCGAGCAGACCGCATCCATGCTGCGCGAATTCGGTGTCGAGGCCGAAGCCTACCCCGCGGACATCACCGACGAGGAGCAGTTCGAGCAGCTCTTCGCACGCACCGTGGAGCGCTTCGGCCGGCTCGACATCATGGTCAACAACGCCGGCTACACCGACCGGTCCGGCCTGCGCCACGACCTCGGGAGCTTCAAACGGATGCGCTCGGTCGTCGAGCTCGACCTCCTTGCGACCATCAACGGCTGCCGGCTCGCCGCGCGGCAGATGCTCGCCCAGGGCACCGGCGGCGTCATCATCAACATCAGCTCCATCCTCGGCCGGGTCGGCAGCGAGTTCCGCGCCGCCTCCTACCACGCAGCGAAAGGCGGCGTCGACGCCCTGACTCGCGTTCTCGCGCTCGAATACGCCCGCGAGGGCATCCGGGTGAACGCCATCGCTCCGTCATACTTCGACGGCACCGAGCTGATGGGCAAGGTGTTCGAATCGACGCCGGGGACGCGCGTCCAGGCCGAATCCCGGACGCCGATGGGACGGCTCGGCCAGCCCGAGGATCTCGAAGGGGCGATCATCTACCTCGCTTCCGACGCCGCGAAGTTCGTGACCGGCCACATCCTCTACGTCGACGGCGGCTGGACTGCCGGGGGCGGCTACCACCAGATCGCGCCGCCGTGGGAGACCGAGCCGGGCCACCAGCGGCTCGCCTGACTGCTGCCCGTTCTGCCCTCGCAGACGAACGAACAGCCCTGCCGGTTGCCGGCAGGGCTGTTCAGTTTATGCGAAGCTGGCGACCCCGAGCGGATTCGAACCGCCGATCTCCACCTTGACAGGGTGGCATGTTAGACCGCTACACCACGGGGCCGAAGCTTTCTCATCGTACGGGCCGACCGTCTCCCGGGCAAGCCGGTCCCGCCCGGCCGTCCCCCTCGAGTGCCGCGCGCGCAGCCGCGAAGAGCGCCCGCGCGGCCTCGGCGCCGGGACAGTGGTTCTCCACGGGCCTCCCTTCCCACGTGCCGTAGACGCGGGTGAAGAGGCCGCGGGCGCCCCGGGCGAGCCGCGCTTCGGCATCGTCCAGCGCCGAGCGCTCCGCGTCGCTCGGCCGCCAGCTCGCCGCGTCGCCGCCCGTCCAGCAGCACGAAGCCAGCAGGGCGGCTGCCGAGTCGATCCCGGCCAGCACCTCGGCCGCGCCCGTACCGTCGAGCCGTCCTGCTGCCTTCGCCTCCCGCACGATGGCCGAGGCCGCCGCGTGCCACGCTTTGGCAGGAGGGAGCCCCGGGGGCATGCAGTCGCGCAGCGCCGCCGGGTCGAACAGGGCCGACAGGTTCGTCACCGCCTCGACGACCCGCGCGGGCAGGCCCGGCGACACTTTCGAGACCAGCACCCGGTCATCCCGGATAGCGATCACCCGCCGGCCGTGCCCGGGTCCGAGGAGGTCGTCGAGCCACCGCGCGACTTCGGCTTCTTGGCCGCCGCTCGTCAGTGCGTGACCGCCGCGGGGAGCGTCTTCGCCTCGGCGACCCACTTCTCGACCGCCGAGAGCGACGGCGCCTGGCGGACGAGCTTCTTCGCCTCGTTGACTTCGAGCAGCTTGGCGTGGAGATTCTCCGGCCGCCGCTGCGCCAGCTCCTTCACGCTGTCGACCCCGGCCGCCTCGAGCAGGTCCGAGTATTCCGACCCGATGCCTTTGACGCGCATCAGGTCCGCCCGGTTGACCCATTCGAGCACCTTCGCCGTCGTCACGCCGACCTTCTCGGCGACCTGCTCGCGGCCCTTCGCCGAGCCGGCCTGCTCGAGCAGCGCCTCGGTGGTCGGGATGCCCGCTGCCTCCAGTTTCGCCGCGTAGGTCGGACCGATGCCCTCGATCTCGATGATTTTCGCCATGGTCAGCTGCTCCTCGCCCGGGTTGGGCCGCGCCATCGTACGCCCCGGGCAAGCGCGGCGCTCGCATTCTGTCGCTCTCCGCGAATGGTTGCGCCGGCAACCTGCGGCACTCAGCGCGGCGAACCGGCGAGCCGCTCCAGGTCGTCGACCGTCAGGTGCCCCGGGCCCCGGCCCTCGGCCGCGACCCGGGCGGCGAGTTCGCGGACGGTGCGGTTCGCCGGCGTCGGGACGCCGTGCAGCATCCCGAGCATGACGATCTCGCCGTTCAGGTAGTCGACTTCGGTGACGGTATGGCCGCGCAGGACACTCTGCAGCGTCGAACTCCCCGAGCGCTGCTCTCCCGCGACCGGCACCGACCGGTAGTGGGCCGTGACCCGTTCGCGGTACTCCTCGGGGCTGACGGCGGAGATGCCGGCAGCGCGGAAGGCTGCCTCTCCTTCGGCGCGGAGCCGTTCGAGGAACCGGCCGACCGCGCCCCCGGCGCCCCAAGAGCTGCCGCCGAGCAGGACGTCCACGCCGTTGCCCAGGTTGAGGAGGAGCTTTCGGTACTTCAGCGCCATCACATCCGGGACGGCCTCGCTCCGGAACCCTGCACCGTCCAGCGCCCGGCACACGTCCCGGATGGTGCCGTCGATGCCGGCGGGGAAGCGCCCGGCATGGAGGCAGCCGCTGAGCGGCGCGCCGGAGGCGGTCACCACGCCCGGCTCCAGGTGCGTCGCGGGCAGCGCGACGAGCATCGCGTACACGTCGCGGAACCGCCGCGCTGCGAGCCGCTCGTTCTCGACCCCGTTTTGCGCGCAGACCACCGGCACCGCGGTCCCGACGCTGCGCTCGAGCTCGGCGAGGGCGGCAGCCGTGTCCTGCGTCTTCATGCAGAGCAGCACGACGTCGCCCGGCCGCCACTCGATGTCGCTCGGCCGCCCCGCCGCCGGGATGCGCAGCAGGTGCTCCCCGTCGGGTGTCCGGAAACGGAGTCCGTGTGTCCGTATCGCGTCGAGGTGCGCGCCCCGCGCGATGAGGGCGACCTCGGCGCCGGCGAGGTGGAGCCGCGCCCCGATCGTGCCGCCGATGGCCCCCGCACCGTAGATGACGAACCGTGTCATCCGGCCCCCCGTTCGACGTTCTCAGCCGGGGACGCCGCGTCCGCCCGCTCTCCGCCGGGGCGGAACGCCATCACTGCCGCCTGCGCCGCGACGAGCCCGAGCCCCGCGAAGAGGACGAAATCGCCGGCGGAGTAGATGTTCGTTCCATAGAGCGGCAGGTCGACGATGAACCGGTCCGAGAGCCAGTAGAACCGGATGTCGTCGCGCCGGAGGACGACGTCCTTCCCGTGGTTGGTCTGGCGGCCGATATCGGCCTCGGTGACTTCCGGGAAGGCACCCGAGCGCTGCAAAATCGCGAAGTCGATGGGCATCGCCCCGCCATGAGCCGCCATCGGCAGCAGATTCATCAGGATGCCTGCCGAGACGAGCCAGGCGCCGAAGAACCGTCGGAAGTGGAGCGCCATCAGGGCGAGCGCGGCCGTCGTGACGAGGAAGAGCATGCGGCGCATCGCGCCGGCCGCGCCGTCGAGCGGCATGTACGAAATGGCCAGCTGCTGGGCGAGGAAGATGACCGCAGCGGCCCCGAGGACGAACAAATCGCCCGCATGGCGCTTCATGCGGGCGATTGTCTCGGATTCGGCTGCTGCGTGCAGGGTTAGCCCCCTGCACGCCGGTTTACCAGGACTGGTACGGGGCCGCGCCCGCGAGGGCGATAACGGCGAGGGCCGACACCGAAATAGCGAGCGTAACGAGGCGGCGGGTCATCTGCGAGTTCCTCCGGGAACGGTTTGTCGTCCCGGAAGGTACGCACCCGGTTCTTACGAAATTCTCGCGAGAGGCTCGAATCCCCCGGGATTACACCGCCACACCGGCGGCGATGGCCGCCCGGAGTTCGTAGAACCGCTCCGGCAGGGGCCCGCCCAGCTCCTGCTCGTACAGCTCCGCGTACTGGTCGATGAAGTGGAGCGCCTGCACCGCCTGGCCGGCCCGGCTCCGGTAGCGCGCCAGTTCGTACGCCGCCTCTTCATTGAAGCGGTCGCTGCGCAGGATGCGCTCGAGGCAGAGGACCGCGGCTTCGAAATCCTTGCGGGCGGCGAAGTAGCCGGCGAGCGCTGCCAGCGACGAATGGGCCTGTTCGTGGAGCCGCGCCCGGCGCGCAGCCGCCCACTCCGATTCGAAGACTTCCGCGAACGGGCCCTCGTACAGTTCGAGCGCCTCCTGGAAGGCGAGCGCCCGCTCCTTGCTGCCCGGCGCCGCCTGGTGCGCGCGCTCGAGCGCTGCCTCGAACCGTTCGACATCCCATTCGAACTGCCCTTCGGGGTTGAGCAGGTAGGCGCCGTCCTGCTTCACCACGCACTCGGCGTAGAGCGCGCGCCGCAGCCGGTAGAGGTTCGAATGGAATGCGGAGTTGCATTTCTCCCGGGGCAGCTCCGGGTAGAGCATTTCGACGGCCTGCTCCTTGCGGATGCCGCCCCGGTGCGCGAGCAGCAGGAAGAACAGCTCCTTCGCGCGCAGGCTGGCCCACTGCTCGTCCGTGACCTGCCGGCCGCCGACAGTCACCGCCACCCGACCGAGGCTGCGGGCGACCACCCGCGGGAATCGGCCGACGGAAGGCTCGGACGGCGGCTCAGCGGCGTCGCTGCTGACGAGGAAGCTCTGCCGCTCGAGGATGTCGCGGAACCAGCGCCCCGCTGCCGGCCGCGACGCGGCCCACTGCGCGAACATCGGGTTTTCCCGCACCAGCGGAACGAGCACGTTCGTCATCCACGGCTGCCGAATCGCGCAGGCGCACTTCGCGAGCGATTCCTGCGCCTCCGCCCGCCGGCTCAGGCGGAACTGCGCCATCGCCCTCCGATACCAGGCTGCGGCCGCGAACGGCGCGACGTCCATCTGTTCGAAGGCGTCTGCAGCCTCCCCGGCGAGACGCTCCGCGACGAGCGCGTTGCCGGCGGCGAGGTCGACGGCAGACTGCCGCAGCTTGCAGTACGCAATTTCGTACTGGTTGCCGGAGGCGAGCGCCACGAGCATGGCGCGACGCGCGAAGAAGTCGGCCTGCTGGAGGTCGCCCTGCCCGAGGAACGCCGCCGAGAGGCCAGCGATGGAGAGCGCGGCGAGCGTTTCGTCGAGCGCCTCGGTTGCGCAGATGCGGATCGCCTCTTCGAAGTGTTCCTGCGCCTTCTTGAAATGGCCGAGGGCCAGCTCAGCGTCGCCGAGCGAGCCCGTGGCGTAGGCGACGTTCCGGCGGTTGCCGCACGAGATGCCTTCCGCCACGGCTTCCTCGAGCACCGCGACCGCGCTCTTGAAATCGCCCGCATCGAGGTGCGCCATGCCGAGGTTGTTGAGGGTCCAGCCGAGGTTCGACGAGCGGCCGAGCGACCGCCAGCCCTGCGCCGCGCGCGTGAGCATCGTCACCGCCGCGGGCGCGTCGCCGTGCATCGCGAGCGCCTGCCCGAGCGTCGACCGCGCGAGCAGGTCGAGCGGGCTCACGTGGTGGCGCTCGGCCTCGTCGATGGCGTCGCGGAGCAGCTCCTCGGCGCGCGGGAAGTTCCGCGTGACGCTCAGCTCGAACTCCGCCCGCTGGTAGGTCACCTCGGCGCGCAGCGCCGGGTCGCCCTCCCAGTCGAGCGCCCGGAGGCGGTCGGCCTCGCGCTGCATCTCTTCGAGGCGGCCGAGCAGCCGCAGCGCGCGCAGCCGCGCGAGGTGCGCGTGCACCCGCGCCGCACCCCGGACAGCCCGGTCCCCGAGCACCAGCCCGGCGAGCCGCAGCGCCTCGTCGGGGTCGCCGACGTGGGCTTCGGTCCGGGCCTTCAGCGCGGCGAGCAGCGGACGCCGGTCGAGCGTCGCGAGCCCGATGGCTGCGAAGGCATCGTTCAGCAGGGAGAACGACCCCCGCAGGATGAGCGCGTGGCCGTGCGCCTCGAGCAGGCCCGCGAGCTGGAGCTCCGAGCCCTGCGCGCGCGCGAGCTCGACCGCCTCGACGGTGCGCCCCGAGCGGACGAGCGCGCCGAGCACGTCGTCGAGGGCCTGGTGGAAGCCCTCAGGGTCGGCGGCGGCGAAGTCCTCGGCGATGAACTGGCGCAGCAGCGGATTGAGGCGGAACTCCCGCGGCGAGAGGTGCTCACAGAGAAAGTCCCGGCGGCTCATCCACGCGGTGAGCTCACGCCAGGCACGCAGACCGAACTCCAGCTCCACCACCGACCGCTCGATGGACGGGTGGAGCGACAGGCGATGGAGCATCCCGCGAAGGCTGGGGGGCACGCGCTCCCACACCTCCGCGGCGAGGTAGCGGTCGAAATCGGCCGCCGTGACGCCGGCGACGGCATCCCCGGCGAGCGTCGCCATGACGCCGACCGGCCAGCCGCCCGTCTGCTCGAGCACCCGGCGCGCGTCGGCCGCCGCTCCGAGCGCCCCGCTCGCCGCCGCGATTTCGTCGACGTCGAAGGCGAGCGTTTCGCGGCCCATGATGACGATGTCGCCGGTCGCCAGCCGCTCATTGAGAGCCGGCACGAACGGCATTTCGCGGCCGCAGAGCACCAGTTCATGCCCGCCCTGCATGGCGTCGATGAGCCACCCGAGGAGCTGGAGCGACTCGTGCGATTCGGCGATCTCGTGGACGTTGTCGAGCACGAGCAGGAGCGGGCGCTCGCACCCCGCTGCCGCGTCGTGCACGGCCGCGCTGACGTAGGCCTGCAGGTCGCTCAGCTTCAACGCCGTGGGGGGCGGCGGCGCCAGCACGTTCCGGGCGAGCGCGGCGCCGACCTGGTGGGCGAAGGCTTCAGGCGCGCGAGCCGTCGCATCGAGGGTGAGCCAGCGCGGCTCGAAGTCCAGCTCTTCGAGCGCCATCGCGACTGCCGTGGTCTTTCCGTACCCGGGCGGCGCGACGACCGCGATGATGCCGCTTCCCACCCCGCGGTGCAGTTCGCCCACCACGCGCGGGCGCGCGACGAGCCGCCGCGGCAGCCGGGGAATGGCAAGCCGTCCGCCGGGGCTGGCCTTCGGCCGCGTCGGGGGCACAAGCGTCGCCGTCATCCGATGCCGGAATGGTACGCCTGGCCTCTCAGATTCGCCAGTGGCGCCCCGGTTGACGTTTGCACACCGCCCGGTGTTATGGTGAGGCGGCCAGCGCCCCCGCTGTTGGTGATGTCATGCGATGGTCCTTCCTGCCGGCGCTCGCCGCCGGCCTCCTGCTCCTCATCGCGGCCGCCGCGCCGCGCGAATCAGCCCGCGCCGCCGGCCCCTGCGGCACCCCGCACGACGCTCTCGATGCCCAGGAGCAGCAGTTCCTGCAGCTCATCCAGGCGTGGCGCGACCAGAACGTCAGCCCCTCGACGCCCCTCCAGGTCTCCGGCGCGCTCAACGCCGCGGCCGCGTGGTTCGCCCAGTGGCAGGTCGATAACGGCGCGCCCGGCGGCCACGGCGACAGCTTCGGCCGCAACTGGGCGCAGCGCGCGCTCGATTGCGGCTACACGGGCACCACCTCCGGCGGCACGCCGTACGCCTACGGCAGCGGCGAAGGCATCCGCGCCTACACCAGCAGTCAACCCATCCAGGTGAGCGCGGCCCAGGCCGCGGCCGACATGGCCTACCCCGGGAGCGGCATCTGGGCATCCACGCCCTCCGCGTCGCTGCCCTTCAAGTGCGTCGGCGCCGGCCGGGCTTCGAGCAGCGACGGCCGGCGGGTCGCCTGGGTCGTGGTCATCGCGCAGTACCCGGCGAACCAGCCGTGCCCCGGTGCGGCGGCCTCCGCCCCGACGGCGACGCCGACATCGGCGGCCACGGTGACCCCGTCGCCGACACCGACCCGCACGCCGTCGCCGACACCGACCCCGACGCCGACGCCGCTCCCCCGGCAAGACGGCGCGGCCGTCACGCTCTGGGAGGGATGGAACCTCGTAGTGCTGCCGGCCGGGCCGGTCGACGCCGTCCTCGCGCGGGCAGCTGGCTGCTACGGGGCCGTCTACCAGTTCGATGGGACGCGGTGGCGCCGCTACATTCCCGGCGCGCCCGGGTACGTCAATTCCCTCGGGACGCTCGACGGCGGCCCGGCCTGGGTCCAGGGCACGAGCCGCAACTGCGGATTGGTCCTGCTCTGAAGCGCGGCCCGGCGATTACAGGGCGCCGGGGAGGACGCTGAAGCCCGGCGAGTTCGCGATGGCCTGGCCGAGGGTGACCAGCGCGGCCACGCAGGCGAGCGCGATGAGCGCGAGGATGAGCGCGTACTCGGCAAGGCCCTGCCCCGTTTCGTCGTCCGTCCTTCCGACGCGGGCGCCCAGCCAGGTGGCGAAACGTTTCATGCCGGCAATCCCCCGGTAGTCTCTCCCTGCATCGAGGTTCGGCCGCTGCCGGCCGCTTCAACCGGTCGGGCGCGGGGGAGAATGCGTAACGCTGCCGTGAACCGCGTTGCTGCTCAGGGGACGGCGGCCCGCGCCCGCCCAGCAGCGCAGGCTTCGGCCGCCGCCCGCGGCACGTCGGTGATCACCGTCGTCACGCCGGCCGCCCAGAGCCGATCGAGCGTCGCCCCGAGCGGGTCCCGCGCCTTCAGCGTCCACGCGGCGAGCTCGATGCCCCGCTGCGCCAGCTCCTCGCCGAGCAGCACACCGAGCTCCGCCATTCGGAGGACCGTGCCGATGTCGACCATCCATTCGCGGGCCGCGGGCACCATGCCGTGCAGCTCATCGATGCGCGCCTCGAGGTACTCCCGGGGCGTCGTGTACGGGTTTCGCGCGAGCGGCGAATCGTCCCAGAACCCGTGGATGCCCCGCTGCCGCGGATACGGCGCCTGGCGGCGCGCCGGCGTGTAGTTCAGGAAGAGCGTCGGGTCGAACGCGACAGGAACCTCCGTGAGCTTGCGCAGGTTCCAGGGCGACTGCGACCCGACGATGACGTTCCCCTGGAGCGGCCGGAGCGCGGCCTCGAGCGCCTTCACCCGCGTCGGCGAAATCGGCCGGTTCAGCTTGAGATCCACCTGGAGCATCGTGTCGGAACCGGCCATGGCCTCGACGACCTCGTCGAGGAAGGCGAGCGGCTCGCCCGTCTTGCGGTACGTGACTGCACGGAGGCTCAGCGCGGGCAGCCCGGCGATGGAGCCGGCCCCGGTGGAGTGTCGTTCCAGGGTTCCGTCATGGAAACAGACCATCCGGTCATCGGCGGTGAACCGGACGTCGACCTCGAGCCGCGGCACCCGGGCCTCGACGCATTCGCGAACCGCCGCGAGGGAGTTCGGCGCGTGTTTCCCGCTCAACGTGGCCGAATGACAGCAGAAGACGCGCCGGCGGCCGAGCACGGCAGGAGCCAATGCTTCGCGCAACCATTCGTCGTCGGCGCCCACGCTTCGAGCGTAGCGGTCAGCGCGTTAACGTGCGAGGGAGATACGGTCTACGCGGCTTTCTGCATGCTGGACCGGGCGGGCGCGCCGCGGTAACGTAAACGCAGCGGTTATTGGCAAGTCGCGCAGTTGCCGCGACGCGAAAGGCCCGTGATATACTCCCGCGCGTCCTGAGGGGGCCGCTAGCTCAACTGGCAGAGCAGCTGACTCTTAATCAGCCGGTTGGAGGTTCGAGTCCTCCGCGGCTCACCAGCTCCCTGTTCGACCGCCGGGCAGCCACGCGGCCGCCCGGGCACTTCGTGGGGAAGTGTCGGAATCGGCAGACGAGCATGACTTAGGATCATGTGCCGCAAGGCGTAGGAGTTCGAGTCTCCTCTTCCCCACCACTCGAACCCCGCCCCAGGGCGAACACCGGTCTTGCCGGCCACGCCGGGCGCGAAAGGAGAAGGGATGCCGCTACTCGAGGTCAAAGACCTGCGAACGTACTTCTACACGCAGGAGGGCGTCGTCAAAGCCGTCGACGGCACGTCCTACGTGGTAGAAGAAGGAGAAACGCTCGGGCTCGTCGGCGAATCCGGCTGCGGGAAGAGCGTTTCCGCGCTCTCCATCCTCCGCCTGATCCCCCAGCCGCCCGGCAAGATCGTCTCCGGCGAAATCATCTTCAAGGGGCGCGACCTCCTGAAGCTGGACGAGGATGAGATCCGGAAGATCCGCGGCAACGAGATCGCCATGGTCTTCCAGGAGCCGATGACCTCCCTCAACCCGGTCCTCACGATCGGCCGCCAGCTCACGGAGACCCTCGAGCTCCACATGGACCTCCACGGGCAGGCCGCCCGCAACCGGGCGGCCGAGCTGCTCGAGATGGTCGGCATCCCCGAGGCGAAGCGCCGGCTCGACGATTACCCGCACCAGTTCTCCGGCGGCATGCGCCAGCGCGTGATGATCGCCATGGCGATGAGCTGCAACCCGAAGCTTCTGCTCGCCGATGAGCCGACGACCGCGCTCGACGTGACCATCCAGGCCCAGATCCTCGAGGTCATGAACCGCCTCAGCCGCGAGTTCGGCACCGCGGTCATCATCATCACGCACAACCTCGGCGTGGTCGCGCGCTATGCGGACCGCGTGAACGTGATGTACGCCGGCCGGGTCATCGAAACGGCCTCGGCCGTCGAGCTCTACCGGAACCCGAAGCACCCGTACACCGTCGGCCTGCTGAACTCGGTGCCCCGGCTCGATGAGACCCGGAAGGAGAAGCTCATCCCGATCGAAGGCCTCCCGCCGGACCTCGCCCACCTGCCGCCGGGCTGCCCGTTCTATCCTCGCTGCGCCTGGCGCGTCGACAAGTGCCGCGAGGAATACCCGCCCTTCAACCTGGTAGGCGAAAAGCACTACGCCGCCTGCTGGGAATCTGAACGTGTCCGCCGGGAGGTGCCAGTTGGCGCAGCAAACTAGCTCCACCACGCGACAGGGCCGCGCCGCCATCGGCGACACCCTCGTCCAGGTCGACAACCTGAAGGTCTACTTCCCGGTCACGTCCGGCATCATCTTCCAGCGGAAAGTCGCCGACGTCCGCGCCGTCGACGAAATCTCGTTCGAAATCCGGCGCGGCGAGACGCTCGGCCTCGTCGGCGAATCCGGCTGCGGGAAGAGCACGACCGGCAAGGCGATTCTCCAGCTCACCCGGCCGACCGCCGGCTCCGTCGTCTTCGACGGCACCGACCTGACGAAGATCAAGGGGGGCGAACTCCGCCGCTTCCGCCGCCGCATGCAGATGATCTTCCAGGACCCCTACGCGAGCCTGAACCCGCGCATGTCCGTCGGCAGCATCATCAGCGAGCCCCTCACCATCCACAAGCTCGCCAGCGGCAAAGAGAAGAAGGAGCGGGTCCAGCAGCTCCTCCAGACGGTCGGCCTGAACCCGTACTTCGCGAACCGCTTCCCGCACGAGTTCTCCGGCGGCCAGCGCCAGCGCATCGGCATCGCCCGCGCCCTCGCGGTTGAACCGGACTTCATCGTCTGCGACGAGCCGGTCTCCGCCCTCGACGTCTCCATCCAGGCCCAGATCATCAACCTCCTGCAGGACCTGCAGGACCAGTTCGGCCTCACCTATCTGTTCATCGCCCACGACCTCTCCGTCGTGCGCCACATCTCGGACCGCGTCGGGGTCATGTACCTCGGCCACATGATGGAGCTCACCGACCGCGACTCCATCTTCGAAAACCCGCTCCACCCGTACACCAAGGCGCTCCTTTCGGCGGTGCCGATTCCCGACCCGGACGTGGAGCGGAAGCGCGAGCGCATCATCCTCCTCGGCGACGTGCCGAGCCCGCTTCGCCCGCCGCCCGGCTGCGTCTTCCACACCCGCTGCCCGATCGCGATCGACGAATGCCGCGCCCGCCGGCCCGACTGGCGGAACGTCGGCACGGCCGACCGCGAGCACTGGGTCTGGTGCCACCGCGTCTGACCCGAGCGGAGCATCGCACCGAAAAGGGAAGGGGGCCGACGATCGGCCCCCTTCGTGCGTTCGCTGCGGACCCGGCGGCCGCCTACACCGCAGCCGGCTGGAGCGCCCGGTTGACCCGCGGCAGCACTTCGCGCGCCAGCAGCTCCATCGACTGGCGCCACGGCCCCGGGGCGTCGGCGTAATCGAACCCCAGCACGAGCAAGGTGCCGAAGCCGCCGACTTCCCGGTGCATCGCCAGCAGCTTCTCGGTCACCGTCTCGACCGACCCCACGAGCCAGCCGTGGTCGACGAAGTACTCCGGCGTGAGGTCGGCAGCCGAGACCGACGAGTCTGTCGTCATCCACTGGGCGAAGTCGAACGCCCGGAAGAGCGGCAGCAGGTACTCGCGCTCCTGCCGGCCCATGTTCCCCTCCAGGCACCAGCGGCGCGCCTCGGCGTCGGTCTCGCCGACGAAGACTTCGCGCACGATGCGCCAGCTCGCGCGGTCGGCCGGCCGGCCAGCGGCCTGCGCCGATTCTTCGTACACGTCCCAGTGCGTCTTGATGTAGTGCGGGCTGAGATTCAGGCTCATCGGGATGAAGCCGCGCTCACCGGCCAGCTTGAGGGTGTCGGACCGCGGGCTCAGCCCGGCGATGCCGATCGGCGGATGGGGCTTCTGGTAGGGCTTCAGGTGGTGATAGAGCAGCCCGTCGACCATCGGCGGCGGGACGTGCACCGTCCAGTACTGGCCCTCGTACCGCATCTCGCCGTCCGCCTCCCAGATGCGGAGGATGATGTCGAGCGCTTCCGCCGTCATTCGCCGGTTCTCGCCCGAGGCCCCGTCGACATCGAACAGGTGCCAGTCCGATGGGAGACCGCTCGAGCCGACGCCGAACATGAACCGGCCCTGCGCGAGGTGGTCGAGGTAGGCGACCCGGGCCGCGAGCTCCGCAGGGTGGTGGTAGGGCAGCAGGTGAGCGCCCGGCGCGAGCCTGATGCGCGACGTCTGCAGCAGCGCCTGCGCGATGAGCAGGTCGGGCGCGGGCACCGGCTCCCAGATGGCCGTGAAGTGCTCGCCGATCCACGCCTCGGAGAACCCGAGCTCGTCGGCCCAGCGGACCATCTGCAGATCCCACTGGGCGCCGTCGTACGGCGACCGCTCCGGCGGATGGGTCGGCATCATGAACAGTCCGAGTTGCATGGTCACCTCCGCCGGCCATGCTATCGCACGATAGACAGATTCGATGCCTGCGATGCACGAATTTTGACGAACGTCAAGGCGTCGGGGTCGCGACAGGGGTCGCGCCGGGCGGCGTCGCCGTCGCGGGCATCGGCGGCATCTGCGTACCCGCCGGGGTCGGTGTGGCGGCCGTCGGCGAGGGGCTGGGCGATGGCGTCGGGCTGGGCACTTCCGTCGGTGTCGGGCTGGGGGAGGGCACGGGCGACGGGGCCGGCGTCGGCGTGGGCTCCGGCGCGCTCGTGGGGACGGGCGTGGGGGCGGGCGGCTGGCCGCTTCGTCCGCCATCAGTAAGCAGGGCAGCGAGCAACACCCCGGCGCCGGCTGCGAACATCAGAACCCCAACCACGGCGACGACCGTGAACCAGCCGGCGCCCGAGCCCCTGCGGCGCGCGGGCGGCGCCGGCGCGCGCGGCACCCGGGCCGTCGTGTGCCGCCGCAGCTCCGGCGGGCGGCCCGGCGGCGCCGCGATCGGCGCGGAGGCCGCCGGCCCGGCGGGAATGGAGCCGAGCGCCGCCCCGAACGCATGGAGGTCCGGGTAACGCGCCGAGGGTTCGACGGAAAGCCCCCGCGCCAGCACCGCCTCGAACGCGGCCGAGGCGCCCGGGGCGAACCGCCGCAGCGGCGGTGCGGGCGCGGCCAGCCGCTGACCGGCGACAGCCGCTGGCGAGCTCCCGGCCCAGGGCAGCCGCCCTGCGGCCGCCTCGTAGAGCGTCAGCGCCAGCGCGTACTGGTCAGAGGCCGGCGACGGCGGCGAACCCTGGATGACCTCCGGGGCCAGGTAGGCGATGGTGCCGAGCAGGTCGTTCGCCATCGCCGGCGAGAGCGTCCGCCCGAGCGTCTCGGCCACGCCGAAATCGGCCAGCTTCGCCGCCCCGTGCTCGTTCACGAGGATGTTTTCCGGCTTCACGTCGCCGTGGACGATGCCCTGTTCGTGGGCGTAGGCGAGCGCGGCCGCGACCTGCCGCCCGAGCCGGAGCGCTTCCTGTTCGGTGAGCCGGCCCTGGGTGGCGATGAGCTGGCGCAGGGTATAGCCGTGGACGTACTCGGTGACGATGTAGCGTTGGCCTTCGTGCTCCCCGGCGTCGTAAACAGCGACGATGCTGGGGTGCTGGAGCCGCGCGACGACCCGCGCCTCGCGTTCGAAGGCCGCGACCGCTTCGGGGTCGATCGCCTCGGTAAGGGACGCATGGAGCGCCTTGAGCGCGACCCACCGCCCGAGCCGGAGGTCCTCGGCGAGCCACACTTCGGCCATCCCGCCGGTTCCGAGCAAGCGCTCGAGGCGGTATCGTCCGTCTACGATGTCCGCAGCGGAGAGCGTCAGGTGAACCTCCAGCAGGCGCTTTCGCGGGAGCGGGCAGCCGAGGCGGCGCTCCTGGCCGGGCCGCTGGCGCTGCTGCTCCTCGGCTGGCGGGCGCTCGCGGCGAGCGGCTTCGAACTGCCCGGCGGCATGGTTCGCATCGTAGCGCAGGCCGCGCTTTGCCTCATCGCGATGCACCTCGCGCTCCGGGCCGTCGCGCCGCGCGCCCGGCCGGAAGTGCTTCCCGCCGTCGCCCTGCTGGCGCTCCTCGGCGTCGTGTTCGTCGCACGTCTCGCGCCGGCCTCAGCCGCCCAGCAGGCGAACTGGCTCGCACTCGGCGTCGCCGCGTTCGCCATGGGCCTCGCGGCTGGCCGGGTGCCGGCCCGGCTGCGCTCCCTCACCTATTCGAGCGGGCTGCTGGCCGTCGCCGTCCTCGTCGTCACCGGCCTCGTCGGCGAAACCATCAACGGCGCACGGCTCTGGGTCCGCATCGCGGGCCAGTCCGTGCAAACCACCGAGTTCATCAAAGCGTTCCTGATTCTCTTCCTCGCCGGCTACCTCGCCGATGCCGGCGGGGCGCTCTCGCGGCCCGTGGACCGGCTCGCCGCGGCCCGGGTGCCCGGAGCGGCCTACGTGCTGCCGCTCGCCCTCGTGCTCGCCGGGGCCGTCGCCGCGCTCGCGCTCCTGCGCGACCTCGGGTCGATCGCGCTGCTGCTGCTCCTCGCCATCGCGATGCTCTACCTCGCCACCGGCCGGGTCCGGTTCGCGGCCGCAGGGTTCGCGATGGTCCTCGCGACTGGCCTCGTCGGCTACCTCGTCTTCGGGCATGTGCAGGCCCGGGTCGACGCCTGGCTCGACCCGGGCGCCGACCCGGCGGGCAGCGGCTACCAGTCGCTCCAGGCGACGTATGCGGTCAACGCGGGCGGCGTCCTCGGCGCCGGGCTGGGCCGGGGGATGCCAACCGTCGTCCCGGCGGCCTCGACCGATTATGTCTTCACTGCCGTCGCCGAAGAGCTGGGCCTCGCCGGGGCTGCGGGGGTGGTGCTCGCCTACGCCGTGCTGCTCCATGCCGGGCTGCGGGTCGCCGCCGAACAGACGGGCACCTACGAGCGCCTGCTCGCCGCGGCCGTCGCCCTCCTGATCGCCATCCAGGCCGCGGTCATCATCGCCGGGAACCTGCGGCTCATCCCGACGACGGGCATCACCCTGCCGTTCGTCAGCTACGGCGGTTCGAGCCTGGTCGTGAACCTCGGCCTCGTCGGGCTCCTGCTCGGGCTGTCGCATGCCGCCCGCGCCAGCCGGGCTTGACGCCGTCTACAGCCGGACCAGCCGCACGTTGTAGATGCCGTCGATCGCCTCGACCTGCGCCAGCTGCTCGGCGCTCGGCTCTTCGTCGACGGCGATCAGCATCAGGGCGCGGCCGCGGCGGGCGCGCCGCCCGACCTGCATCGACTGGATGTTGATGTCGAACTGGCCCAGCAGCGTCCCGACGCGTCCGATCATCCCCGGGCGGTCTTCGTTGTCGCAGACGATGATGCACATCCCGCGTTCGGGCGCGATATCGACGTCGAGCCCGTTGATGAGCACGATGCGCGGCTGCCCGCGCTCGACCGTGCCCGACACCGCGACCTCCGCCTCGCTCGTCTTCACCTTGACGCTCACCAGATTGAGGAACACTTCGTGGGAAGCCCGGGTCGTCTCGCGGATGTCCCAGCCGCGGCTCGTCGCGATGAGGTGCGCGTTGACGATGTTGACGTTCTCTTCGCTGATGGGGCGGAGCAGGCCGCGGATCACCGCCGCGCGCAGCGGCGTCGTGTCGTGCTCGGTGATTTCGCCGTAGTACTCGATGTCGATCGCTTCGAGCTTCCCGGTGACGAGCTGCGTCGCTACCATGCCGAGCTGCTCCGCGACCCCCATGTACGGGCCCACCACCTGCAGCGTCTCCGGCGCGAGGAGGGGGGCATTCACGGCATAGCGGGCCGGCCGGCCTTCCAGCACGTCGACGATCTGCTCCGCGACGTCGATCGCAACCCGCTCCTGCGCCTCAGCCGTCGAGGCGCCGAGGTGCGGCGTCGTGATGATGCGCGGGTCGCCGAGGAGCGGGTTGTCGGCAGGCGGCGGCTCCGACGTGAAGACGTCGACGGCGGCACCCGCTACCTTGCCGCTCCGCACCGCCTCCGCGAGGGCCGCTTCATCGATGATGCCGCCCCGCGCGACGTTGATGATGCGCACCCCGTCCTTCATCTTGGCGAGCTCGGCGGCGCCGATCATCCCCTGCGTCGCCGCCGTAAGCGGCGGGTGCACCGAGATGAAGTCGGACAGCATCAGGAGCTGGTCGAAGTCCACCGATTCGACGCCGAGGGCGCGCGCCCGCTCCACCGGCACGAAGGGGTCGACGGCGAGCACGCGCATCTCCATCGCGACCGCCCGGCGGGCCACCTCGGAGCCGATTTTGCCCAGCCCGACGATGCCGAGCGTCTTGCCGCGCACTTCGGTGCCGATGTAGCTCTTCCGGTCCCACTTGCCCGCGCGCATCGAGGCATCGGCCTGCGGAATGTGGCGCGCGAGCGCCATGAGCAGCGCGATCGTGTGCTCGGCCGCGGCGACCGTGTTCCCCTGCGGCGCATTCACGACGATGACGCCGCGCTCGGTCGCCGCATCGAGGTCGATGTTGTCGACGCCGACGCCCGCGCGGCCGACGACCTGCAGCTTCGCCGCCGCCTCGATGACGGGCCGCGTCACCTTCGTCTCGCTCCGCACGACGAGCGCGTCGTACTCCGGAATCGCCGCGATGAGCGAGTCCTGCGGAAGGCCGGTGCGAACGTCGACGTCCGCGACGCGCCGCAGGAGTTCGATGCCTTCGGGGGCAACCGGGTCGGCGATGAGGACACGGGGACGGCGTGACTCAGACATGGGCTGGAGCTTCTCCTTGAGGGTGGCGAGCGCGAGTTCGATGGCCGGCGGGATGCGCGTCTTGCCGGCCTCCCAGCGGCTGATCGTGCCCTGGTCCACCCCGAGCGCTTCCGCCATGGCGCTCTGCGAGAGGCCCAGTGCCGTCCGTGCCGCGACGAACTCGTCCGGGGTCATCGTGCTATGCAGTATGCATGACGCAGCCGGCCTATGCAAACTGCATAGGCCGGCTGTGATCGAACCGCGCCGGGAAACGTGTCAGACCTTCGCGCCAGCCTCTGCGAGCAGCTTCTCCACGACGTCGAGCGCCTCCTCGACTTCCGCCTGGTGGACCCAGCCGAGGTGGCCGACCCGGAAGATCTTCCCCTCGAGCTTGCCCTGCCCGCCGCCGAGCACCACGCCGAACTCTTCGCGGGCGCGCCGGCTGATCGCCTTCCCGTCCACCCCTTCCGGCCACCACACGGCCGTCACGGTATTCGAAGCGTACCGCTCGTCGACCGGGACGAGTTTGAGGCCCATCGCCTTCACACGTTCGCGGGTGTAGTTGGCGATGGCTTCGTGCCGGGTGAAGATGCCTTCCAGCCCTTCGGCGCGCATCAGCTCGAACGCCTTATCGAGCGCGTAGTAGACGGACATCGCCGGGGTCCACGGGTTCTGCAGCTTCGCGAGCGAATCGCGCGTCTTGGCGGCGTCGAAGTAGTAGCGCGGCATCTTCGCCTCAGCGTTCGCCGCCCACGCCCGCTCGCTCAGGTAGACGAACGCCAGCCCGGGCGGCACCATCCAGCCCTTCTGCGAGCCGCTGACGACGACGTCGAGCCCCCAGCGCTCGACCGGGCACGGAATGGAGCTCATGCTGCTCACGGCGTCGACGAGGATGAGCCGGTCCCGGGCGCGGACCTCTTTCGCGATCGCCTCGAGCGGGTTCGTCACGCCCGTCGACGTCTCGTTGTGGGTGACGAGGACGGCCTTGATGGACGGATCCTCATCGAGCATCCGCGCGATGACCGCCGGGTCAGCCGCCTCGCCCCATTCGGTCGCGTAGCTGACGACATCGGCGCCGTACGCCTTCGCGATCGACTTGAACCGGTCGCCGAAGGAGCCGATCGAGACCGAGAGGACGCGGTCGCCGGGGCTCAGCGTATTGACGACCGCCACTTCGAGGCCGCCCGTGCCCGAGGTCGTGAACGAGAGGACGTCGGTGGAGCTGCCGAACACCCAGTTCAGCCCATCGGTCACGCGGCGGAGGATCTGGGCGAACTCCGGGCCGCGGTGGTTCATCATCTGCATCGCGCCCGCAGCGAGGACCTCCTCGGGGCAGGGCGTCGGGCCAGGGATGCGCAGGTTCACAATCGTCTCCGGGGGAAGATGGTGCCTTCATCGTCAGCGGTCATCGGCGATGGGTCAATCGAAGATGCAGCGCCCGCAAACGGCACATTCGATAGCGAGAACTTCATCCGTCTATCACCTGTCGACCATCACGCGGTGATGTGCGAGGGTTGACCCGCGCCGGGGACCGGGCATATAGTCCGCCGAAAGTTACGGATTTCACAACCCCGCCATGGCGCTCGAAATCCCCGAAGTCGTCATCAACCGCCTCCCGGTGTATGCGCGCGCACTCGCCGAGCTGGCAGCCCGGGGCGAGACGGTCGTCAGCTCGCAGGCGCTCGGTGAACTGCTCGACGTGACGCCCGCGCAGATCCGGAAGGACCTCAGCTACTTCGGCCGGTTCGGCAAGCAGGGCCGCGGCTACAACGTCCAGGGCCTCCTCTCCAAGCTCCGGGAAATCCTTGGTATCAACCGCCAGTGGCGGGTCTGCCTCGTCGGCGTCGGGCGCCTCGGCCAGGCGATCGCCGAGTACGGCGGGTTCGGCCCCCAGGGTTTCCACATCGTTGCCGCCTTCGATGCCAACCCCGGCGTCGTCGGGCGGGAGGTCGGCGGCGTCACCGTCCGCCACATCGACGAGCTCGACGACTACCTCAGGGCGAACCGGGTCGATATCGGCATCGTCGCCGTCCCGGCCGTCGAAGCCCAGTCGGTGGTCGATCGGCTGGTCCATGCCGGCATCAAGGCGATCCTGAACTACGCCCCCATCACGGCCCACGTTCCGCACGACGTCACCATCCGGCACATCGACCCGGTGCTCGCCATGCAGAGCATGACCTTCTATATCAAGCGCAGCGAATACGGCGGCGCGAAATAGGGAGGGTGCCGGCAGCCGGTGAACGGCCCGTAGCCGTCAGCGCTGCTCGGCCTGCGGAAACATGCCGACGAGGTTCTCCTCCTCGGTCGGGAGGCTCCGCTTGATGACGTCCAGGTGGTCGAGCGCAATGCCCGCGCCGATGGCGACGCACTCGAGCGGATTGTCGGCCACGTAGCAGGGCACGCCCGTCTCCTGCGTCAGCAGCTCATCGAGATGGCGGAGCAGCGCCCCGCCGCCCGTCAGGACGATGCCGCGGTCGATGACGTCAGCCGCCAGTTCCGGCGGCGTCTTCTCGAGCACCGCCCGCACCGTCTGGACGATGGTCCCGAGGCAGTCCTGGATCGCCTGCGCGACCTCGGTCGAGGTGAGCGAAATCGTCTTCGGCAGCCCGCTCAGCTGGTCTCGGCCGCGCACCTGCGTCGCCAGCCCCTCATCGATGGGCAGCGCGCTGCCGATGGCGATCTTGATCTCCTCGGCCGTCTTTTCGCCGATGATGAGGTTATGTCGACGACGGACGTAGGCGATGATCGCTTCGTCGATCCGGTCGCCGGCCATGCGCACCGATTCCGAAACGACGATGCCGTAGAGCGAAATCACCGCGGCCTCGGTCCGGCCGCCGCCGATGTTGACGACCATGTTGCCGCGGGCCGTGCCGATCGGAATCCGCGCGCCGATCGCCGCGGCGAGCGGTTCGGGCACGAGGTGGGCCGGTTTGCGCGCCCCAGCCTGCTCGGCCGCGTCGCGGACGGCGCGCTGCTCGACGCTCGTCACCCCGGCTGGGACGGTGACCATCACCTCCGGCCGGATGAGATTGAACCGCCCCGTCACGAGCCCGATGAAGTAACGGAGCATCGCCTCCGTCGTGAGGTAGTCGGCGATGACCCCGTCGCGCATCGGCCGGATGACGCTGATGGAGCCCGGCGTGCGGCCCTGCATCGCGCGCGCTTCGTTGCCGACCGCGACGATGGCGTTGTCGCGGTTGTGCCGTGCGACGACGCTCGGCTCGTTGACGACGATGCCCTGTCCTTTGACGTAGACGAGGATGTTCGCGGTGCCGAGGTCGATGCCGACTTTCTTCGGGGCGAGGAACTCGAAGGCCATCAGGCGCGCTCCACTTCGACGCCCATCGTACGCAACTTCTCATCGAGCCGCTCATAGCCGCGGTCGAGGTGGTAGATGTCGTCGATGACCGTCGTGCCCTGCGCCACGAGCGCGGCGAGGAGCACCGCCGCGCCGGCCCGGACGTCGAGCGCGCGCACCCGCGTGCCGTGGAGCGGCGTCGGCCCGGAAACGATCGCCGACGACCCGGTCGAGACGATCTCGGCGCCCATCTTCCGAAGTTCGCTCACGTAGAGCATCCGGTTGTCGAAGACCCGCTCATGGATGATCGAGACGCCGTTCGCCTGCGTCAGGAGCGCGCCAAAAGGCGCGTGCAGGTCGGTCGCGAGGCCGGGATAGGGAAGCGCCTGGAAGCTGACCGCCCGGATGGGCTCGCCGCCGCGGACGAGCATCCCGCCCGGTTCCGTCGTGATGGCGGCCCCCGTCGCCCTGAGCTTGTGCAGCAGGGCATCCATCACATCCCATGGCGCTTCCTCGAGGAACAGCTCGCCGCCGGTCATCACCGCGGCGATCGCCCACGTCCCCGCTTCGATGCGGTCGGGCATCACCCGCGCGCGGGTGCCGTGGAGCCGCTCGACGCCGTCGATTTCGAGAATCTGGCTGCCGATCCCGGCGATGCGCGCCCCCATCGCATTGAGCAGGTGGCAGAGCTCCTGCACCTCGGGCTCCGTCGCCGCGTTCACGATGGTCGTGTGCCCGCGCGCGAGGACGGCGGCCATCATCACGTTCTGCGTGCCCGAAACGGACGGGTAGTCCATGAAGACCCGCGTCCCGGTGAGCCCGCTCGGCGCCCGCGCGACGAACCGTTCGCCTTCCCGCGTGACGGAGGCACCCATCGCTTCGAAGCCGGAAAGGTGGACGTCGATCGGCCGCTGGCCGATGACGTCGCCGCCCGGGGGCGCCGACGCTGCGAAGCCGTGACGGCCGAGCAGCGGCCCCATCACCTGGAACGACGCGCGGTTTTCGCTGATGAGCTCCGTCGGCGCCTCGCAGGTGCTGACGCCGGCGGCGTTGAGCAGGAGCGCGTGGTCGGGAAGCCGCTCGACGACGGCGCCGAGACTCCGCAGGAGGTCGGCGAGCGAATCGACGTCGGTGATGTACGGGACGTTTTCGAGGACGACGTCCTCGTCGGTCAGGAGCGCGGCGCACATCGCGGCGAGCGCGTGGTTCTTCGCGCCCGAGATGCGCACCCGCCCGCGCAGGACGGCGCTGCCCTGGACGATGTACTTGCCGCCGCGCACGCGGGTGGTCATTCCGAAGGTCAGTCTAGGGGCTCGTGCCGCATCAAGCGAACGGCCCGCCGGGCGTCATACGACCTCCCGGCGGGCCGAACACCGCAGACCATGCCCCGCAGGGCGGCGCTACACCTGCGGCCGGCCGGTGGTGCGCCGCCGCCGCTGCTCGGCGACCCGGAGCCGAAGCAGGGCGCGCTGGAGCGCCGCCTGCGCGCGCGCGAGGTCGACGTCGCGGTCGGCCTGCTCGCGGAAGCGGCGAATGCGCTCCTCCGCACGGCGCCGCGCCTCTTCGGCCCGCGCGATGTCGATCTCCTCGGCCGCCTCGGAGGCGTCAGCGAGGACGGTGATGTGGTCGTTCTTCACCTCGAGGAAGCCGCCAGTCACCACGAAGGCATCCTCCTGCCCCGCCCGCCGGATGACCATCTCCCCCGGCTCGAGGGTCGTCATCAGCGCCGCGTGCTTCGGGTAGATCGCCAGCTGACCTTCGGCGCCCGGGACGATGAGCGCATCGACCCCCTGCTCGACGCGGACGACCCGTTCGGCCGTGATGAGCTCGACCGTCAGCGGCATCGGTTACTCCTGCGCCAGCCTGCGGCCCTTTTCGACCGCACTGTCGATGTTCCCGACCATGTAGAAGGCCTGCTCCGGCAGACCGTCGTGCTTGCCTTCGAGAATCTCCTTAAAGCCCCGGACGGTCTCCCGCACCGGCACGTACTGCCCGGGGTTGCCGGTGAACTGCTCCGCCACGAAGAACGGCTGCGTGAGGAACCGCTGGATTTTCCGTGCGCGGGCCACCGTCAGCTTGTCCTCGTCCGAGAGCTCGTCGATGCCGAGGATGGCGATGATGTCCTGCAGGTCCTTGTAGCGCTGGAGGACGCGCTGGACGCCGCGCGCCACCTCGTAGTGCTCCTGGCCGACGACGCGCGGCTCGAGGGCGCGGGAGAAGGACGCCAGCGGGTCCATTGCCGGGAAGAGCGCCTGCTCCGCCAGAGAGCGCTCCAGCGCGACGACCGCGTCGAGGTGGCCGAAGGTGGTTGCCACGCCCGGGTCGGTGTAGTCGTCCGCCGGCACGTAGATGGCCTGGAACGATGTGATCGAGCCTTTCTTCGTCGAGGTAATGCGCTCTTCGAGCTCACCCATTTCGGTCGCCAGCGTCGGCTGATACCCCACCGCGGACGGCATGCGGCCGAGGAGCGCGGACACCTCCATGCCGGCGAGCGTGTAGCGGTAGATGTTGTCGACGAAGAACAGGACGTCGCGGCCCTCTTCGTCGCGGAAGTACTCGGCCATCGTGAGGCCGGTCAGCGCGACCCGGAGGCGCACGCCGGGCGGCTCATTCATCTGCCCGAAGACCATCGCCATCTTCGGGAGCACGCCCGATTCCTTCATTTCGTGCCAGAGGTCGTTGCCTTCGCGGGAGCGTTCGCCCACGCCGGCGAAGACGGAGTAGCCGCCGTGCTCGCGGGCGATGTTCGAAATCAGCTCCTGGATGACGACCGTCTTGCCGACGCCCGCGCCGCCGTAGAGGCCGACCTTGCCGCCGCGGACGAGCGGGGCGATGAGGTCGATGACCTTAATACCCGTTTCGAGGACGGACGGCGCCGTCTCCTGTTCTTCGAAGGTGGGAGGTTCACGGTGGATCCCCCAGCGGGGCGCGTCGTCGGGCGCCGGGAGGTCATCGATCGGCTGGCCGAGGACGTTGAACATGCGGCCGAGCGCCTTCGGGCCCACCGGGACCGAGATCGGCGCGCCGGTGTCGACCGCGCGGACGCCGCGGCGGAGGCCGTCCGTCGAGTCCATCGCAAGGCAGCGCACCCAGTTGTTCCCGAGGTGCTGCTGGACTTCGGTCACGAGGACCGAGCCGTCTTCTTTGATGATGTTCACGGCGTTGTACAGCGCCGGCAGCCGGTCCGGCGGGAACTCGACGTCGATAACGGTCCCGATGACCTGGACGACGCGTCCTTCGGTGGCAGTCATGACCATGGCAAGACCTCCGCGTGATTGGCGACGAACGTGATGGGAGCAGCGCTCATGCGGCTGCTCCGATGAGCAACCCCAGGTCGACCTGGGTCAGTGATTCGAATTCCCGGTCCGGGTCGGGGAGCGGGAGGCCCCGGGTGTACTCCGTCCTCACGGCCCACACCGTCATCCCGGCTGAACGGGCCGAGAGGATTCCAGCTGGCGCGTCTTCGAAGGCGAGGCACGTTGCCGCCGGCGTCTCCAGCCGTTCCGCGGTCAGCAGGTAGATTTCCGGGTGCGGCTTCCCCTGCCCGACCTCGCTGCCGCTAACGACCACATCGAACGCGCCCAGCAGCCCAATCCGCTCCAGGCAGGCCTCGACCCATGGCCTGATGGACGACGACGCGACCGCGAGCGGAACCCCCGCATCAGCAAGCGCCGTCACGAGTTCCACGGCCCCCGGCAGCGGGGACGAATGCTGGCGGTACTTCTCCAGCATGATTTCACGGTAGCGGGCGGCATACTCATCGAGCGGCCGCCGAAGCCCGAGGTCGCGCGCCATATCCTGCCAGCCGGTCTTCGTGCCCATGTACGGCTTGTAGGCCTCGAGCGAGATCGACAGCCCCTCCTCGGACAGCAGCTCGTTGACCGCCTGGAAATGCAGCGGCTCGCCGTCCACCAGGACGCCGTCCATGTCGAAGATAACCGCTGCGAACCCGGCCAGCGTCAACCCTCCAGTGCGGCAGCCCCGCCGACGATGTCGAGGAGCTCCTTGGTGATCTGCTCCTGGCGCGCCTTGTTGTAGGTCAGCGTCAGTTCGCGCGTGATTTCGTTTGCGTTGTCCGTCGCGTTCTTCATCGCCACCATCTGGGCGCTCTGGAAGCTCGCGGCATTCTGCAGGATCGCTTCGTAAATCTGCGTCTCCACGTACCGCGGCAGCAGCTCCGCGAGGACTTCCTGCGGCGACGGCTCGAAGATGTAGTCCTGCGCGAACGTGCTCTCGCCCGGTGCTGTCTCCGCCTGCGGCGGTTCGATGGGCAGCAGCTGGCGGATGACCGGCCGCTGCGTGGCCGTCGAAACGAACTCGGGATAGCTGATGTAGACGCGGTCGAAGACGCCGGCGAGGTAATCGTCGATGACGAGCCGCGCGATGGGCGCCACCTGCGCCGCGCCGGGGTAATCGCCGAGGTCGGTGAACTCCGCGACGACGTTGACGCGGGCGCGGATGAAGAAATCCCGCCCCTTTTTGCCGACGGCGATGACTTCGACCGGCTCCCGCTGGGTCGCGACGAACGTCCCCGCGGCCCGGTTGAGGTTCGAGTTGAGGCCGCCGCAGAGACCCCGATCCGGCGTGATGTGGAGCAGGCCGATGTTCTGCACCTCGCGCGTCACGAGCAGCGGGTGCGCCGGCTTCTCCGGGTCGAGCGTGGCCGCCGCGAGGTCGGCGATGACGGCGCGCAGCTTCTCGGAGTACGGCTTCGCCTGCAGCGCCCGGTCCTGGGCGCGCCGCATCTTCGACGCCGCCACCAGCTGGAGCGCGTTGGTGATCTTCGCGGTGTTCTTGACGCTCTGGATGCGTCGCCGGAGCTGCCGAATCGTCGCCATACGTTACCTGCGTTCCTTCAAGTCGACGCGCCGCCGGGCCGCGCGGCCTAGTACGGCACCGTCTCCTTGAACGTCTTGATGACGGTCGTGATGCGCTCCTGCAGCTCCGGCGTCATGACCGGATTCGACTGGATCTCGTCCATGAGCGCCTTTTCATTGCTGGCCAGGTACTTCCGCAGCTCGTTTTCGAACGAGCGGACCTTGGCGACCGGCACGTCGTCGAGCAGGCCGCTCGTCAGCGCGTAGATGACGAAGACCTCCTCGGCGAGGCTGAGCGGCTGGAACTGGTCCTGCTTCAGGATTTCCGTGGCGCGCTGGCCGCGCTCCAGCTGGCGCCGGGTCGCGGCGTCGAGGTCGCTCGTGCCGAACTGTGCGAAGGCGGCGAGCTCGCGGTATTGCGACATCTCCGCCTTGAGGCCGGCCGAAACGGCTTTCATCGCCTTCGTCTGCGCGGCCGAGCCCACGCGGCTGACCGACAGGCCCGTGTTGATGGCCGGCCGGATGCCCGCGTTGAAGAGGTCGGTCTCGAGGTAAATCTGGCCGTCCGTGATGGAGATGACGTTCGTCGGGATATAGGCCGACACGTCGTTCGCCTGGGTTTCGATGATCGGAAGGGCGCTGAGCGATCCGCCCTTCTCGAGGCGCGCCGCGCGCTCGAGCAGGCGGCTGTGGAGATAGAACACATCGCCCGGGTAGGCTTCGCGGCCCGGCGGGCGCCGGAGGAGCAGCGACATCTGCCGGTAGGCCCACGCGTGCTTGCTCAGGTCGTCGTACACGATGAGCGCATCGCGGCCGCTCTCCATGAACTCCTCGCCCATCGCGCAGCCGGCATACGGCGCCAGGTACTGCAGCGCTGCAGATTCAGAGGCGTTCGCGGCGACCACGATGGTGTGCTCCATCGCGCCGTACTCCTCCAGCATGCCGACGACCTGCGCGACCTTCGCGGCCTTCTGGCCGATGGCGACGTAGATGCAGATGAGATCGCCGCCCTTCTGGTTGATGATCGTGTCGAGCGCGATGGCCGTCTTGCCCGTCGAGCGGTCGCCGATGATGAGCTCGCGCTGGCCGCGCCCGATCGGGAACATCGCGTCGATCGCCTTGATGCCCGTCTGCACCGGCACCGAGACGCTCTTCCGGAGGGTCACCCCGGGCGCGATCCGCTCGACGGGGCGGGTCTTCGTCGTGTTGATCGGACCCTTCCCGTCGATCGGGTTGCCGAGCGGGTCGACCACACGGCCGATGAGCGCATCGCCGACCGGCACCTCGATGACGCGGCCGGTCGAGCGCACCTCGTCGCCTTCTTTGATGCCGAGGTAGTCGCCGAGGATGACGGCGCTGACCGACTCCTCTTCCAGGTTCAGGGCGATGCCCATCGTCCCGTTGGCGAACTCCAGCAGCTCCGAGTACATCGCGCCGGAAAGGCCGTGGATGCGGACCACGCCGTCGCCGGCCTCGATGACCGTGCCGACGTCGGTCGCGGTCACCTTCGAGCCGAAGTGCTCGATCTGTTCGCGAAGGATGGACGCGATTTCTTCAGCGCGAACTGCCATGCGGCATTACCCCTTCCTGAATCGAACGCCCGGCTACCGGGCTCCCTCCAATTCGCGGCGAAGCAGCTTCAGCCGCGTGCGAACGCTCCCGTCGATGAGCCGGTCGCCCACTCTGACGATCGCCCCGCCGATGATGGCGGGATCCACGCGCGCGGTGGCGACGACCTGCTTGCCGAGCTGCTGCCCGAGCCGCGCCCGGATGGATGCAAGCTGCTCGTCCGTGAGCGGAACGGCGGTCGTCACCTCGGCATGGGCGATGCCTTCGTAGTCGTCGGCGAGCCGGTTGAACGCCTCAGCCACCGCCCGCGCGTCCTGCGAGCGCCCCTTTTGGATGAGCAGCTTCGCGAGGTTCATCACCAGCGGCGAGACCTCGAGGACGCGTTCGAGGGCGCGGAACTTCTGCTCCGCGGGGATGGCCGGGTCGGCGAACATCGGCGCCAGCTCCGATTCCGCGAGGACGGTCGCCATGTCGCTGACATCCGTGCGCCAGGCGGCCACCTCGCCGCGGTCCCGGGCGATGCTGAAGGCGGCCTGCGCGTACCGGCGGGCTGCTGCCGTATCTGCCATCGCCTAGTTCCCGCTGAACCGCGACTCGGCCAGCGTCTCTTCGATGATCCGCTGGTGCGCCTGCTGGTCGAGCGACTGGTTGATGACCTTTTCGGCTGCCGCGACCGTGATGGCCGCGAACTCGCGGCGCAGCTCCGCAATCGCGCGGTCGCGCTCGAGCTGGATCTCGTTGCGCGCCTTCTCGAGCGCGGCTTCGCGCTCGCGCGCGGCCTGCTCGCGGGACTCCGATTCGATGCGGCTGGCGATCGCCTGCGCGTTCGCCACGATCTCCTGGCCTTCCTTGCGGGCGGCCTCGAGCTGAGCCTGGATGTTCGCCTGCGCCGAGGCGGCTTCCCGCCGCGCGATTTCCGCCGCATTCAGCCCTTCCGCGATGCGCTGCTTCCGGTCGTCGAGCATCCGCAGGACCGGCTTGTACAGCGTCACCCGGAGGATGATGAGCAGGACCGCGAAGTTCACGATCTGCGCGAGCAGCAGCGGAACGCTTACCCCAAGGGCAGAGAATGCGTCGCCCACCGCGTCACCCCTTTCCTCACGTCATTCGGGCCGGGCGGGATCGAACCCCCGCCACGGCGCATCCCGATTAGATGACGAACGCGATGACGAGCGCCGAGAGCAGCGCGTAAATGCCGATCGCTTCCGCGAAGGCGACGCTGAGGATGAGGTTCGTCTGGATGGCGGCGCGGGCTTCCGGGTTGCGGCCGAGCGCTTCCATCGCCTTGCCAGCCAGCATGCCGATCGCGAGCGCCGGGGCGATGCCGCCGACCGCCATCGCAAGCGCCGCGCCGATGGCCTTCGCGCCGTCGGTCTCGAGAATGACGAGGAACGGGAGATAGCTGAGAAGTTCCATGACCGATTTGCCTCCGTTGCACCCTTCCGCGGTGCGTTCTCCTGGAATACCTGCGTACAGGCGCTAGTGCGCCTGGACTGCCCCCGGTTCGTGATAGACGGCGGGCGCCCCGTGCCCGTCGCCGTGACCGCTGTCGTGCCCCTCATGGTGCTCGTCATCACCGTGGTGCTCCACCGCACCCACCGCGAAGACGAGTACGAGCATCGCGAACACGACAGCCTGGATCAGCCCCACGAACAGCTCGAGACCGTAAATCCCCAGCGGCGCGAGGAACGGCACGAGGAACGTGAGGATGAGCAGCAGCACGCCGCCGGCAAAGATGTTGCCGAAGAGGCGGAAGGCGAAGCTGATGATCCGGATGAATTCCGACACCAGCTCGAGCAGGCCGACGAACGTGAGGATCGGGTTCTTCAGCGGGTTGATGAAGAACTTGCCGAGGTAGCCGAACCCGAGCGACTGGAAGCCCCAGAACTCGATGACGAGGAACGCGAAGATCGCGAGCGCCAGGGTGTTGTTCAGGTCGCTGAAGGCCGCCCGGAAGAACGGGTAGACGAGCGCGATCTTGTCGCCGGGGAACTCGAGCGCCGTGTAGGACGTCCCCAGCGCAACGCTCGTCACCGCAGCATGCGCCTTGTCATCTTCTCCGTGGCCGTGGTCGTCCGCGGGGATGAACTTCGGCGCCTTCGGGTCGGCCTCGAGGGCGGCAAGCGCCGCTTCGACGTCCGCCGGGTCGGCATGCCCGGTCCCGTGCGCGGCGTCAGCATGGGGCTTGAAGTCGGTGTAGAACTCGGCCAGCGCGATGATGTACCGGTCGAGCGCGTCGCCGGGCGCCTCCCCGGCGTGGATTTCGAACTTGAACGTCTTCGCGCCGCTCTGGGCGACGCCGATGCCTCCGGCGTCCTCCATCTGCCAGGCGAGGAAGTGCTTGTCTTTGTCGAACGGCTTGTCCTTCTCCGCCTTGAGCTGGATTTCGTGGAAGATTTCGTGGCCGTAGTCCTTCGTGATGCCGATGGACTTGAAAATCGGCGTCAGGGCGACCCAGTTCGCGACGAGGATGAAGAGGAAGAACGTGCCAACCACCGGGAAGAACCGGCGGGCGTTCTTCTCACCCGCGATCTCCTCGACCTGGCCGTAGAGGAAGTCGATGATGGATTCGATGAAGTTCTGAGCCCCGGAGGGGATGAGCTTCATCGAGCGGGTCATCAGGAAGGTGCCGACGATGAGCACCAGCATCGCGAGCCAGGCGGCCATGAGCGTCGAGGTGATGGGGAAGAACCCCACCTTCCAGAGGACTTCGCCCGGGATGACGATGTGCGGCTCTGGCCCGGCGGCGATGAAAAAGCCGGAGAGGATGACAGCGAGGGCGATGACCGCGATGACGATAATCTTCAAGCCGACTTCACTCCGGTGGCTCGTCATCGAGCCGGCTCAGCAGGGGCTGCACCATCCGGTAGCCGCCGTAGAGCGCGACGGCCAGCCCGAGGACAATCCCGATGAGCGTGAATGTGGGCTCAAGTCCGGATCTGCCATCGGCCCACCGGCCAATGACCACCCCAGCGATGACGGCGGTGGCGAAGAACCACCCCGCGCCGAGCAGGCTCGCAGCTGGTACGAGCCACGCCTTCACGCGGCCACCCTGGGGCACCCGGCCTCCAGACCCCGCGCATCATAGGCTGATTGTGAAGCAATGCGCAAGCAGAACCGGGAAGCAGATGGCCCGCGGGTCTCGCGGGCCATCGGTCTATCGCTTGTCGAAGTCATCGAGGTCCAGCCCCTCGATGAATTCCTTGAACACCCCGAGCTTTTCGAGTTCCTCCGGATCCGCCGGCTTCGTCTCCTCGAGCGGCCGCGCGCCGGCCTTCGCGTCCTTCCCCTCCGCCTCTTCGCCCTCCTCCAGGATGACGCCGGCCCGGTCGAGGACCGACTCCTCGGCGAAGATTGGCGCATCGACCCGCACCGCGAGCGCGATGGCGTCCGACGGCCGGCTGTCGACTTCGAGCGTCTTCCCGTTCACGTCCAGCACGATGCGCGCGTAGAACGTGTCGTTCTCGAGGTCGTTGACGACGATGTAGGCGACCCGCGCGCCGAGCTGCTCGATCATGTTCCGGAGGAGGTCGTGGGTGAGCGGGCGCGCCACCGAGACGTCCTGCAGACGGACGGCGATGGCGTCCGCTTCCGCGGGGCCGATCCAGATCGGGAGATACCGATCGGAATCCTTCTCGCGCAGGATGACCACGCGCTGGTAGTTCATCAGGCTCAGCCGGATGCTTTCGATGCTCAGCTCTCTCACGTCGAGCCCTCCCGGGAGGCCGCCACGATGCGGCTCCCGAATTCGATGATAGGTTCGCCCGGATCGGCGAGTCAACGAACCGATTCAGCGGTGGGAAACGGCCACGGTGCGCGGCCCGCGGTCGGCGCCGCGGCCGCTCCGCAGGTTCGCTACGGCAACGAACCCCGTCGCCAGGGCGACGAGCCCGAACACCGGCGCGACCCCGATCCAGTCGCTCAGCACGCCGGCGACGACCACCGGGATCGACGATGCGAGGGCCGCCATCGCCGCCTGCGTGGCCCCGACACGCCCCCGCAAGGAAAGCGGCACCCGGTCGTCGATGACCGTCTGGCCCGCCACCGAAACGGTCGCGTAGGCGAAGCCGAGCGGCAGCATGACGAGCATGGCGATCACACCCCCGCCGTCGAACCGGCCGATCGAAACGCTGTTGAGCCAGCCGAACATCCCGAATCCGCCGAGGAACCCGGCGAGCTGGTTGACCATCGCCAGCAGCCCCAGCGACACGACGAAGACGAGGAAGCCGCTGCTGCTCAGGAGCGAATGCGGCACCCGCCGTGCGAGGAAACCCGCGACCCGCAGGCCGAGCGCCACGCCGATTACCGCCGGCAGGAGCACGATCGCGCCAAAGTCGATGCGGACACCGAGCACCTCGGTGATGTAGGTCGGGATGAGGCCGCTCAGGATGATGACCGTCGCCGAGATGAGCGTCAGCTCGACGGCAGCGTGCAGCACGGCCCGGTCGCTGCGCATCGCCCGCCATCCGGCGGTCCACCAGCGGCCTCCCGGCTCGCCTCCGACGTCCTGCCGCGCCGGGGCGGCGGTGCTGCCGATGAGCAGCGCCTGCACCGCGGCGATGGCGAAGAGCCCGGCCGACAGCCCGAAGAGGGCGTCGCGCGAATCGATGAGCCGGAGCACCACGGGCGTGACCACTCCGAGACCGATGGCCTGGGCCGCGCCGCCGACCGCCTGGCCGATGGCGTTGGCGCGCGCCAGCTCATCGCGCCGGACGATGGCGGGCAGGATGGCGCTCTCTGCCGTCCCCGCGAACTGCGACGTCGTAGCGAGCAGCACGGCGAACAGGTAATAGCTGACGGCGCTTCCGCCTTCCCGGAGGAAGAGGATGCAGATGGCCACCCGCGCGAGGTCGGCAGTAAAGACGATGAGCCGCTTCGGGAGCACGTCGGCGGCCGTGCCAGCCACGAGCCCCGCCACCGTGGAAGGCACCACGAGCGCCAGGACGAGCAGCGACGTGTAGAGGGCCTTCCCCGTCTCCTCCGTGATGAGGAGGACGAGGCCGAAGTTGAGCGCGTTCTGCGCGACCCGCGAGAAGAACCGGGTGTAGCTCAGCATCCGGAACGGACGCTGCTGCCAGAGCGGGACGGCGGGCGGGACCGCGGCCTCACGCATCATGGCGAACGACCGCCTTCAGCCGGCGCTCGAACTCCGCCCGCTCCAGCATGACCCGCCGGCCGCAGGTGAGGCACTGCATCCCGATGTCCGCGCCGGTGCGGTAGACCTGCCACTCCCACCCGCCGCACGGGTGGCGGCGCTTCAACCGGACGAGGTCGCCTTCCCGCAGGTCAGCCGGCATCGCGGGCAGCCCGCAGCGCATCGCGCAGGTCCCGGGCCGCGGCAGCGGCCGCGTCTGGCCCTTCGCCTGCGTACACGATGCTGCGCGACGCGTTCACCACGACCTGCCCGGGGCGGTAGCCGGCGCTTTGCACCACCTCGGCCGGCGACCCGCCCTGTGTGCCGACCCCCGGGATGAGGAGGGGCGCCGCGGGCGCGAGCTCGACCACCCGCCGAAGCTCGGCGGGCGCCGTCGCCCCGACGACGAGCCCCGCATTCGGCCCCCACGAAGGGGCGCTCTGCGCGACGTGCTCGAAGAGCCGGCCGCCGGCGCTCAATTCGAGCGACTGGAACTCCGCCGCTCCGGGGTTCGAGGTGCGGCAGAGGATGTAGACGCCGCGGTCGCGGTAGGCGAGGAACGGCTCGGTCGCGTCACGCCCGAGGTAGGGACTGACCGTCACCGCATCGAACCGCCACGCTTCGAAGAGCGCCCTCGCGTAGGCCTCCGCGGTGCTGCCGATATCGCCCCGCTTCGCATCGCCGATGACGGGGATGCCCGCCGGTATGGCGGCCAGCACCCGCTCCAGCGCCTGGAGCCCCGGGATGCCCCACTGTTCGAAGAACGCCAGGTTCGGTTTGTAGGCCGCCGCGAACGGCGCCGTCGCCGCGACGATGGCGCGCAGGTAGTCGGCCGCCTCCGCCGGGGTGTGCTTCCGGTAGTCTGGATCGAGCCCGACGCAGACGAGCGAATCGATCTCGCGTGACCGGGCGGCCAGCCGCTCGAAATACGTCACCGCGCGGCCTCCTGCGCGGCCGGGATGACGCCGAGCCGGGCCGCCCGCGCCCGGAACCCGTCGGGGTCGAGACTGGCGATGACGCTCAGCCCGCCGGGCCCCGGCGAACGCGCGTCAGCCGCGTCGAGGAGGTCGAGCGCGCGCCGCGCGACCGGCTCCGAGGTATCGACGACCGCGACGCCCGGGAATTCGTCCGCGATGAGGGGTGCGAGGAAGGCGTAGTGGGTGCAGCCGAGCACGACCGTATCGGCACCCCGGCGGATTTCCGGTTCGAGGAGATCCCGCAGCCGGGCGCGGGTCGCGGGCGTGTCGTGCTCGCCGCGTTCGACTGCTTCGGCGAGACCGCGGCCGACGACCCGCGCGACCTGCGCGCCGCGGCCGAATTCGGCGACGACCTGTTCGAACAGGCCCCCGTCGAGCGTCCCTTCGGTGGCGAGGACGACCACGCGCTTGCTGCGGGACCGTTCCGCCGCCGGCTTCACCCCGGGGACCATGCCTACGAAGGGCACGCCGGGGAACGCTTGGCGGAGTTCGCTGAGCGCCGCCGCCGAGGCCGTGTTGCAGGCCACCACGACCAGCTTGACGTCGCTCTCGAGCAGCCGGTGCGTGATGGCGAACGCGCGCTTGCGCACCTCCGCCGCCGGGCGCGGTCCGTAGGGGAACCATGCCGTATCCGCGAAATAGAGGACGTGCTCGCCGGGTGCAGCCGCCAGCAGCGCCCGCGCTACGGCGAGGCCGCCGACGCCGGAGTCGAACATGCCGATTGGGCGGGTGTCCACGAACCGAAGCGTACCACGCGGCAGGCTAGTGGCCCGGTGGAGCTCTCGGCGCGATAGTTCGTCCCATGGTCCGCGAGATCCGGCTCCTGTTGCTCCCGCCGGCCGGGCCGTGGCCGCGCACGGGGGCGGCCGCCGTCGTCGACGCACTTCGCGCGACGACCACGGCCTGCGCGCTGCTGGGTCATGGCGCCCGCGCAGTCATCGCGGCAGACGATGAGCAGCGCGCGCGCCGGCTGGCAGCGGAACGCGGCGCGCTCCTCGCGGGCGAGGTCCGCGGCCTGCCGCCGCCCGGGTTCGACCTCGGCAACAGCCCCGCCGCCGTCGACCGGGCAGCCGTCGAGGGCCGAGAGGTCGTGCTGTTCACCACGAACGGCACGAAGGCGCTGTGCGCCGCCTCGGCGGCGGGCGCGGCGATCGCGGCCGCCGCCGTCAATGCTGCCGCCGCCGCGCGCTGGCTGTCGCACGCCGACGAGGTGCTCATCGCCTGCGCCGGCGAGGCGGGCGGCGCGGCCTTCGCGCTCGAGGATTTCGCCGTCGCGGCATACCTCGTCCAGCTGCTCGCCCGGGACCACCCCGGTATCGACCTGGACGACGCCGCCCGTCTCGCCCTCGAAGTGCCCGCGCCGCTGCGCCTCGTTCGGGAAGCGCGCCACGCCCGCGACCTCGAGGCGCTGGGCCTTGCCGCGGACATCGAGTTCGCCAGCCGCGCGGACCGCTTCGACGTCGTGCCGCTCGTCACGGATCGCGGCGCGGGCTGGGCCCGCCTCGAGCCGGCCCCCGCCTGACCTGCCGCCAGCGCTCCTCGAGCTCCGCGACGGCGCGCGGGTCGGGCTCGCGGCCCGCGTACCGCGCCTCTTCGAACAGCGCGGTGATCTCGTCAGCAACCTCGGAGCGGTAGGTGTCGTGGAGCACCGGGGCGAACTCGTGCGGCGTCTGCGCCGGCTCCCGGGTGTGGCCCCGGCGCTCGGCGTCGTCCAGGACCTCGAAGTAGAGCCGCGCGGCCGCCGAAGCGCCCGGGTCGGGCGCTGCCTGCCGGCGTCCCGGGCGGAGGCTGCGAAGCAGCCCGAGCACGTCCTCGCGCAGGCTGCCAGCAGCATCGCCGCTCGCTGCCCCTTCCCGCAGCGCCGCATACCGGCGCCGCGCGCGGGTCCACGCGACGACGATGCCGGCGACGAGCGCGGTGAAGAGGAGCAGCGCGGCGGTCCGGGCGCCGAACAGCCCGACCTGCTCGGGCAGCGACTGGTCGCCGCTCGAGCCGGCCGGCTGCTCCGTCGCCGGCCGTTCGAGCACACGTTCGAGCCCCTGGAACGGGTCGATGCCGGCGAACAGCCGCTCGAAGATGGCCGTCAGCACCCACGCGACCGGCGTCAGGAGGATGATGAGCACGCGCTCCGCGGCGGCTCCCAGCGGCGGGCCGACGACCGGCCCGAGGTAGCGCATCGCAACACCGAAGATGACGAATGACACCAGCGCGACGGCGGCCACGCCCGCAAGGAGCACCGCCGTGATGCCGCCGGACCGGAGCGTGCCGAGCGTTGCCCCGCCGAGCGCGAGCTGCGCCAGCGCCAGCGAAATCACCGCCGCTGCGAAAAACGCCGCGGTCAGGGTGGCGAGGTCGCCTGCCCGGGCCGAACCCGCGCCCAGCACGGCGCTGGCGATCACGACGGCGAACGGCAGCAGCATCGTCCGGGCGTGATGCTCGAGGTCGAAGTCCTGCTCCGCGCGCGCCGCGCCCCGCGCCCACGCCCCCGCGAACAGCAGCACGGCGGCCAGCACCGGAGCGCCGGTCTCCATCGTGGTCTCCGGTTCGCGGTAGAAATCGGCCAGCCAGCCGAAGGTCCAGCCCGAGAGGTCGCCGGCGCCGGTGAGGCTCGCAGCGGTCAGGACGAGCGCGAGCGCGGCCCCGGCCGCGGCCAGCGTCGCCCGCCCCGGTTCGAGCCAGGCCCCGGCGAGGCGCGGCGCGAAGAACCCCGCGAGCACGAGGAGGAGCAGCAGCGGGAAGCCGGCCGACGGGCTCCCTGCCGCGAACGCCAGGCTGACGAGCGCCGAGAGGGCGGCCAGCGCCAGCGCATCGGCGAGCAGCGCGGCCCCCATCGCGGCAGCGGCGATCACACGAGCACCTCCGCAGCCTGGAAGGCGCCGCCGACCCGCGCCGACTGGACGCCCGGGATATCGGCGCGGGCCGCGCGGTCGGTCGTCGCGAGCAGGTGAACCCGGTGCCCTTCATTCGCGAGCCGTTCCAGTGCGTCGGCGAGCGCCTGCGGCACCAGCGCCGCGACCGCCACGATGGTGGAGCCCCGTTCGAGCCTGCCGCTCTCCCGCCGGATCGCCCCGGCGAGGTCGCCCATCGTCAGCGGCTGGATGACCGCGAGCGCCTCGAGCAGCCGAGCGTGCTGGTCGCGCGCACGAGAGGGCGGCAGGCGAATGTGCCGGTCAGCGTCGGGGTAGGCGCCGTTGGCCAGCAGCCCGACCGCGTAGCGTGCGCCTGCCGCCCACGTGATGACCGAGGCCGCCACCGACACCAGCCGTTCGAGCTCATCCGAGATGTACCCCTCCCACGCGTGCTCGAGCGTATCGACGTTCAGGAGGACGTAGAGCTGGCGGGTCGCCGACGGTTCGTAGACCCGGGAGCGAAGCTCGCCGGACCGCGCCGTCGCTTTCCAGTCGATGCGCCGGAGCGGATCGCCCGGCCGGTACTCGCGGAGCCCGGCGATGCGGAGCGGGTCCTCGAAAATCCGCTCGCCGCCGCGGACGTCGCCGAACGGGCGCTCCGCCGGGAGCCCGAGCTCCGGCAGCCGGTAGACGCGGGGATACACGATGAGGTGGTCGACCTCGTCGTCCTCCGTCCGCGACGGCCACGCGCCGATGAGGTCCGACGAGCGCATCGAGGCCGGGCCGACCGGGTGGTAGCCGCGCCGCTCGGAGCTGAGGTTGAAATGCCAGCGCTCCAGCGAGTACCAGCCCGCGGCGCCCCGGCGCACAAGGTAGTGAAGACCCGGGACGGCGCTCGCCGCGAGCTGCTCGCCGGCCACCCGGAGGTGCTCGCCGAGCGCGAGCCGCCATTCGAACCACGGCAGCGGCAGCAGCTTCCGGTTCTCGAGCTCGACCGTGAAGTCGACCGCCTCCCCGTGGAACACGCGCCGCTCCGCGAGCCGCCGTCGCAGCGCGACGCGATCGAACAGGTGGTTCGCCCACCAGCGCGAGCCGAGGCCGATGACCATCACGCCGAGCCCGACGAGCGCCACGAGCGGCAGGCCGGCCCCGAATCCGACGACGAAGAGCAGGCCCCCGATGAACGGCCACGAATCCCGGAACGGCACCGGTCAGCCCTCGATCGGCGCGGGCACCCGCTCCACGACCTCGGCGAGCAGCGCCTCGACGTCGCGGCCCCGGAGCCGCGCCTGCGTCGAAAGGATGACCCGGTGCCCGAGGACGTGCGGCACCAGCGCCTTCGCATCGTCGGGCAGGACGTAGTCGCGGCCCTCGAGTACGGCCCGCGCCCGCGCCGCGCGGAAGAGCGCGAGGGTCGCCCGGGGGCTGCCGCCGAGTTCGAACGCCGGTTCGGCGCGGGTCGCCTGCACGAGCCGGACGATGTACCGCCGGACGGGCGGCGCCACGTGCAGCCTCCGCAGCTGCGCCGCCATCTCGAGCAGCGCCGGCGCCTCGATGACGGGCCTCAGGGACTCGAGCGGGCTCTCGGCCTCGAACCGCTGGAGAATCTGGTCCTCCTCATCTTCGCCCGGGTAACCGAGCCGGAGGCGGAGAAGGAAGCGGTCGAGCTGCGCCTCAGGCAGCGGGAACGTGCCTTCCAGCTCGACCGGGTTCTGCGTCGCGATGACGAGGAAGGGCGCCGGCATCCGGACCGTCGTGCCCTCCACCGTGAGCTGCCGCTCCTCCATCGCCTCGAGCAGCGCCGACTGGGTGCGCGGCGTCGCACGGTTGATTTCGTCGGCGAGCACCACCTGCGCGAGCAGCGGCCCCTCCCGGAACACGAACTCCCCGAGCTTCTGGTTGTAGTAGGTGATGCCGGTGATATCGCTGGGCATCAGGTCCGGCGTGAACTGGATGCGCTTGAAGGAGCAGTCGAGCGAGCGGGCGATCGCTTTCGCGAGCGTCGTCTTCCCGGTTCCCGGCACGTCCTCGAGCAGCAGGTGGCCTTCGCAAAGGAGCGCGACGAGGGCGAGGTCGATGACCTCCCGCTGGCCGACGATGACGCGTTCGACGTTGGCGCGGAGGCGCTCCGCGGTGTCCCGGATGGCGGCCGCCTCCGCCGGGCTGAGGCGCTGGTCGAGGGATGCTTCGTTCATGGTGGCGCGATGTTACGCCCCCGGCGGGAAGGCTGGCATTCCGTTGTAGCGGCGCACCTCCGTAGACTGCCCGATCGTGGCGCGCGTCCAGCCGGTCCGCCTCGGCGACAACACCGTCTACCTGCTCGACCACGACGGCGGCCGGGTGCTCATCGACACCGGGCCCGACTACCGCGGCGCGGCGGCCGAACTCGAGCATGCCCTCGGCGGCCGTCTGCCTGACGTCGTGGTGGCGACGCACGGGCACCTCGACCATGCCGGGCTCGGCCGCTGGTGGCAGGAGCAGGGCGTGCCCGTCGCCCTCCACCCGGCCGACTGGCCGCTCGCGCGGGGCGAGGCGCCATCGGACGCGGAGTTCGCTGCCCTCGAGCGGTTTGCGGAAGAGTGCGGCGCGCCGCCGGAGGTAGCAGCAGAGGCAGCCGCCGCCATCGCCGCCCGCCGGGCGTGGACCCGCGCGTCCCGGACCGGGGAAGGCTACCCGCCGGGCGGCCGCGACCGGCGCTGGCCGTCCGGCCTGCGCTACCGGCCGTTTTCGCCCCGATTGGCGCTCGATGAGGTCCGGGTGCCCGGGCTCGAGCTGCTCCACCTCCCGGGGCACACGCCCGGCAACGCCGTCGCGTGGCTGCCATCCGAGGGCTGGCTCTTCTCCGGCGACCAGCTCCTGCCGGGCCTGACCCCGACGCCTGCGCTGCAGGCCCACCACGGCGCCGGCGGCCCCGACTGGCGCTTCCGCAGCTTCCCGGCCTTCCTCACGGCGCTCCGGCGGCTGCGCGAGCTCCGCCCGGTGCGCTGTTTCCCCGGCCACGGCGAGCCGTTCGGGGATGTCGGGGCCGTCATCGCCGCCAACATCGAGCAGGCGGAGCAGCGGATGGCGCGCACGCTCGAGGTGCTCCGCAGCGACGGCCCGCTGCCCCTTTACCGCATCGCGGAGCGCCTCTACCCGCGGGCCCTCAGGCGGCGCTTCTGGCAAATCGCGGCAACCGTGCAGGGCTTCCTCGACGGGCTCGAAGCCGAGGGACTGGCGGTCTTCGAGGACGGCCGCTGGCAGGCAGCTCAGGCCGCGAGCGCCCCGCGCTCGTAGCCGGTGTCGACGACCTCCCCGGGCTCGATCCAGCCGACGAGGTCGCCGTGCCGCTTGAGGACGAGGTGCTCCCGCCCGCCCGGCACGCGGACGAGCTCGAAATCGCCGGCCGGGACCGTGGCGACTTCGTCGACCGAATCCACGAGCAGGGCCGCAGTCTCCTGCCCGGCAGCGACCACGACCAGCCGGCGGTCGGATGTCGCGGGCGTCGGGGCGAACCCGAGCCGCGCGGCGAGGTCGACCACGGGGAGGGCGTGCCCCCGCACCTGGGTGAGCCCGAGCACGCCGGGCGGCGCCCCCGGCGCGGGCGTCAGCGGACCAGGCACGAGGATCTCCCGCACGGCATCGATCGGCAGCGCGTGGCGGCTGCCCCCTGCCGCGAAGATCACGCACTGGACGGGTTCGGACGGCAAGGCCCGGTGCACCATGGAACTCCACCTCCCACCGCAGGTATCGGCACCCGCCCGGGCCCGTGGAGCACGCCGAAGGCCCTTTGCTACGATTGTCACGTGAGCTTTACCGAACTGGCGAACGCGCGCCTCGAGACCATCGGGTTCCGGTCGACGGCGCCGCGCCGCGCCGTCCTCCGCGCCATCGAATCCGCCAGCGCGCCGTTCACGGTCGAAGAGCTGCTCGAATCGCTGCCCGGCGTCGGCCGGGCGACGGTCTTCCGGACCGTCAAGCTCCTCCACGAACTGGACCTCCTCTGCCGCGTCCCGCTCGAAGACGGGAGCGTCCGCTACCAGCTGAGCGAAGGCGAGCATCACCACCACCTCGTCTGCCGGCGGTGCGGGCAGTTCACGGAATTCACGGACCTCGAGCTCGATGCCCGCATCCAGGAGCAGGCGCGGGCGCACGGCTTCACGCTCGAAGGGCACGCCGTGGAGCTTTACGGCGTCTGCCGCTCCTGCGCGGCGGGCGGCCTCTGACGCCGGGGTGGCGGAATGGCAGACGCAGCCGGCTTAAACCCGGCGGCCGCGAGGCATGTGGGTTCGAATCCCTCCCCCGGCACCACCTGAACCCGGCCGGTACGTCGTCGGAGCGAGGGCCGGCGCCGCGCAGGGCTCCCGCGCGGGCGGGCGCGCGCGGCTCTGCGGCGCTACCGGGCTGGCGGGTCGAGCACCGGGCTCGGTCCGGCGCCGGCCCCTCGGCACGGCACTCTACCCCGGTCGGCGCCGCCGGGACGCGACTTATGCAACATTGCGTGGTGAATTTTTTCGCCTGTTCGTTATGAACGGCAGGAACCGGACGGTAACGTCAGCGGCCCGGCGCGACGTCCTGCTCATACGGCGTGGCCGAATGCGCGACCTGCCGGAAGGGCTCGAACATCGTGTCGAACCGGCGCACCTCGGCCGGCCGGCGGATGCCCTGGTGCTCGCAGGCGGACCCGACCGAGCAGCTCGCGCAGCAGTACTTCCTGCCCGCCATGATGTGCGGCGGCGACGTGTAGACTGCGTGGCAGCGGATGCAGCGCTGCGGCTCGGCGTTCGTCATCGGGGCTCCCCGCTGGTGCGATTCGCCCCTCATTCTGCCGAGCGCCCGCGCTCCGCGAAAGCCAACCCCGCGCAGGTGACCATGGTCAGGATCAATCGCGTGTATACCCGCGCCGGCGACACCGGCACGACTGCGCTCGGCGGCGGCCAGCGCGTCCCGAAGGAGAGCCTCCGCATCGACGCCTACGGCACCGTCGACGAGCTGAACAGCGTCATCGGCGTGGCCGTCGCCGCCGGCCTCCACCCCTCCATGCGGGAGCGTTTCCACGTCATCCAGCAGGTGCTCTTCAACCTCGGGTCGGACCTCTGCATCCTCGAGGAGGACAAGGAGCGGCTGCCCGTGCCGCGCATCGAACCCCGCCACGTCGAGCAGCTCGAGCAATGGATCGACGAGTGGAACGAAGAACTCGAGCCGCTGACGAGCTTCATCCTCCCCGGCGGCGACCTCGCCGCAGCCCAGCTCCACGTCGCCCGGACGGTTTGCCGCCGGGCAGAGCGCGGCGTGATTGCGCTCTCCCGCCGGGAGCCGGTCGGGGCGCAGGTCATCCCTTACCTGAACCGCCTGTCCGACTTCCTGTTCGTCGCCGCCCGCTACCAGGCGAAGCTCGCCGGCATCGGCGACATCACCTGGGACAGCCGGAAGTACTGAGGAGGCCACCGATGGGACGGTTCGACGGGAAAATCGGGTTCGTGACGGGCGGCGGCACCGGCATCGGCTTCGCCTGCGCCCGCGCCATCGTCGACGGCGGCGGGCGCGTCGTCATCGCCGGCCGCCGCGAGCAGGTGCTGCGGGAGGCCTGCGCCCGGCTCGGCCCGGCGGCGAGCTTCGCCGTCTGCGACGTGGCCAGCGATGCCTCGGTCGCGGCCGCCTTCGAACAGGTCGCGCGCGATTTCGGCGCGCTCCACCTCGCGGTCAACGCCGCCGGCACGGGCACGGTCGGAAGCGTCCTCAACGGCCCGGTGAGCGAGTTCGTCCGCGTCATCGAAACGAACCTCACGGGCGTCTACCGCGTGATGCAGCAGGAGGCGCGGCTGATGGCCGCTTCCGGGGGCGGCAGCATCGTCAACATCAGCTCCATCGCCGGCACGCACACCCACCGCTGGATGACCGCCTACTGCACCGCCAAGGCGGGCCTCAACATGCTCACCCGCTGCGCGGCCGACGACCTCGGCGAGCTCGGCATCCGCGTGAACGCCGTCGCGCCCGGCCTCGTGCCGACCGACCTCGCCGCCGGGCTCGTCGCCAACGACGAAACGGTCGCCGAGTACCTCCGCCGGATGCCCCTCGGCCGCCTCGGCACGACGGACGACATCGCGCAGGCCGCCGCCTTCCTGCTGAGCGACGAAGCGAGCTGGATTACGGGCATGGTCGTCGCCGCCGACGGCGGCCACCACCTCCGGCAGGGCCCGGACCTGCTCCACCAGTTCCGGCCGATGTTCGGGGCCGCTGGCGGTTCGTCAACGAACAGCGCTTGACACCGGGTGACAGCTCTCTACGCTTAGCGTTCCCGGCAGCCCCCACACCTACCGGCCGGGAAACAAGGAGTACGAACCATGGCGGATCTCAAGGAAGCGGCAGAACAGTTCGCGAAGGACCTCGTCAACCAGAACATCGCCGGCCTCATGATGGCCTTCACCCCGAACGGCATGGGCCAGGCGATGGCGCTCCAGTCCCAGATGCAGGCCGCCGGCGGCCCGCAGCCGACGGGCACGCCGACCATCTCGGTCGAGCTCCAGGGCCAGGAGGGGGACGACCACCTCGTCGACATCGTCATGTCCTCCGATGCCGGCTCCCGGACGATCGCGACCCGGTGGAAGGACGTCGCCGGCTCGTGGAAGGTCGACGGCATCTCCCTCAAGGCCTGACATCCCCTCGAGGCGCATGACCGGGAGGGCCGCCCGCACGTGGGCGGCCTTTCCTGTTTTCGTGCGCCGGCTTGCTAAGGTGGAAGGCGATGGCAACGACCCTGACGGGCGCGCGCCCCCTGCCCTGGCCCCAGCGCATCCGCCGCTTCGTGGACGTCGGCTGGACGTTCGTCGTCATCTACCTGACCTACAAGCGGCTGCAGAAGTTCCCGGCGAAGGACCCCGCCGAGCGCGAACGCCGGCTCTCGAACGCCCACCTCTCCGCCGCCCGGCGCATCTATGCGCTCGCCACGCGGATGGAGGGCCTGCTCATCAAGACCTGCCAGTTCATCTCGAGCCGCGCCGACGTCGCCCCGCCGGAGTACATCAGCGTCCTCAGCCGGCTGCAGGACCGCGTCCCGGCGCGGCCATTCCGCGAGGTTGCCGAGCAGGTCCGCCGCGAGCTCGGCGCCCATCCGGACGCCATCTTCGCCGAGTTCAGCCGCGCGCCCATCGCCTCCGCGTCGCTCGCGCAGGTCCACCGCGCGAGGACGAAGGACGGCCACGACGTCGCCGTCAAAGTCCAGTACCCGGGCATCGACCGCGTGCTGGAGACGGACCTCCGCAACATCTCGATCCTCGTCCGTATCCTCGCCCGGATCGAACCGAACTTCGACTTCCGCGTCATCATGCAGGAGCTCAACCGGCAGATCCCGCGCGAGCTCGATTTCGTCCTCGAAGGGCAGAGCGCGGAGCGGGTCGCGCGCGATCTCGCCCACCGCCCGGACATCCGCATCCCGAAGGTCTACTGGGAGTACACCGCCCGCCGCGTGCTGACCACCGAGTTCATCGAGGCGACGAAAATCTCGGACATCCCGGCTCTGCTGGCGCAGGGCATCGACCCGAACCACGTCGCCCTGATCATGACCGAGGCGTACTGCGAGCAGATCCTCGTCCACGGCTATTTCCACGCCGACCCTCACCCGGGAAACCTGCTCGTGCTGCCGGGGCCGGTCGTCGTCTTCCTCGACTTCGGCCTTTCGAAGGAACTGCCGGAGGATTTCCGCCTGAACTACGCCCGGCTCGTCGTGGCGATGCTGCGGCAGGACGAGGAGGAGATGGTCCGCGCCTTCCGCGCGATCGGCTTCAAGACGAAATCCGAAGACCCCGAATCGCTCATCGCCCTCGGCAAGTCGTTCTTCGAAGCCGCCGGGCCCGACCAGAAGCCGTACATCGACGCCGACGTGATGCCCGAGGTGAACGAGCGGCTGGCGCGCATCCTCAACGCCAACCCGGTCACGGAGATCCCCGGCGATATTCTGCTCATCTTCCGCGTGCTGGGGCTCATGAGCGGCCTCCAGAAGCGGCTCGACAGCCGGGTCAACATGTTCGACACCATCACGCCCTACGCGGAGGAACAGGCGCGGCTGCTCGACGCGCGCCCGGCCGGCGAAGCCGCGGGCTGACCGCCGCGAGCCGCCCGAACTACATGAGCCAGTCGGCGATGGCGCGAAAGAGGCCGGTCGCGCTGTCCCACCCGAGGTAGAGCAGCGCCGCCGCCTGCACGGCGACGACGAGCCCGAGCGCACCGACGAGCACGTTGCCGGCGATGGTGCGCCGCCGCTGGGCGGCGCGAGCCTCCCGCTCGAGCCGCTCGAGCTCGGCCCGGAAGAACGCGCGGTCGTACTCCCGCCGCAGCTCCGGCTTCGAAAGCACGGCGTACGCTTCGTTCAGCCGCTGCATCGCCTCGCGCGCCGACTCGTCGTACTGCGACTGGCGCATCAGGTCGTCGGAGAGGCGCGCGTAGGCAGCTTCGATGCCCGCGAGATCAGCCTTCGGCGGCAGGTTGAGGATCGAGTAGTAATCGACGAGGCGTGACTCTGCCATCGCATGCCTCCCTACAGGGATAAGACGGCAGGCAGCGCGAAAAGATGAGGCCGGCGCGGCGTCAGGAAGGGCAGGCGAGCCCGGTAATGTAGTAGCGCACCTGCCGGAGCGGCGTCTCCCGGTCGATCGGGGCGCCGCCGAAGACGTGCGCGAGGATGAACATGTTCATGATGCCGGTGATGGCCGTCGCGCAAAGCGGCACCGAGTCCTGCCGCAGCTGCCCCGACGCCATGCCGCGCGCGAGGATCTCATCGAGCGGGAGCCGCACGCGCTCGCCCAGCGCCTGCGAAAACTCCGCCATCGGCACCCCGCCGAGCCCGAACACCTCGCGCAGCACCAGCGCGATGATCTCCTCCTGCTGGAGGAAGTAGTCGAGATACCGCTCGCAGTAGGCCAGCACCTGCTCGGTTACCGGCGCCTCGGCGGGGAGCTGCGCGCGGATGGTCTCGGCCATCTCTTCGAGGATCTGCCGGACGATGCCGGCGTACAGCCCCTCTTTCGAGCCGAAGTAGTAGTAAATCATCGGCTTCGTCGTGCCGGCGTCCTCCGAAACTTCGCGCAGCGACGTCGCCGCATACCCCTTCTGCGAGAAGTGGCGCAGCGCGCTCGCGAAAATGCGGTCGCGAACGTCGGGCTCTTTCGCCTGGTCCGGGCCAGGGGTCGACGACACGGGAGTGCTCCGGGTTGAAGGTCGGAAGCTGCGGGTAAGGGGAGTATACGGCCGGCCGGCGGCAGGGTCATGCGCCGGCGCTGGCGCCGTCGGCGGCCGGGGTGTATGCTTCGAGAAACCCTTTAAGGTGGTCCCGTGAGGCCGCCAAGGGAGGAGGTGCCGGCATGCCCGGCGTAAGGTTTGCGAGCATCTGCGCCTTCTCCGCCAGCCGGGGGAGGCGTTTTTCGTGAGCGCGACGCGTTACCTCGGCCCCGAGGAGATCAGCCGCACGATCCGCCGGCTCGGCCACGAAATCATCGAGAGCAACCGCGGCACCGCCGACCTCGTCCTCGTCGGCCTCCTCTCCCGCGGCTACCCGCTCGCCCGCCGGCTCGCCGCGGCGATTCGCGAGTTCGAAGGCGTCGATGTCCCGGTCGGGTCGCTCGACATCGGCCTCTACCGCGACGACGTCGCGCGCCGCGGCGCCCCGCCGCCGGTCCGCCCCTCTGACATTCCGGTGCCGATCGACGGCAAGACGGTCGTCCTCGTCGACGACGTGCTGTTCACCGGCCGCTCGGCGCGTGCCGCGCTCGATGCCCTGCTCGACTTCGGGCGGCCGGCCCGCGTGCGCCTGTGCGTCCTCATCGACCGCGGCCACCGCGAGCTTCCCATCCGCCCCGATTTCGTGGGCAAGAACATCCCGACCGCGCTCGTCCAGCGTGTACGGGTGCGGCTCAGCGAGACCGACGGGGAGGACGCCGTCTACGTCTACGGGGAGGAGGCCGCCAGTGCTTGATGCCCCGCCCGCCGAGCCCGCCAGCGCCGAAGGCGCTGCCTGGACCCGAAAAGACCTCCTCGATACCGACACGCTCAGCCGGGCCGAGATCGACCTCATCCTCGAGACCGCCAGCGCCATGCGCGAAGTCCGCTCCCGCCCGGTCTCGAAAGTGTCCACCCTGCGCGGGACGACGGTCGCGACCCTCTTCTACGAACAGAGCACCCGGACGCGGGCCAGCTTCGAAGTCGCCGCGAAGGCGCTCGGCGCCGACGTGGTGAACCTCACCGCGTCCGGCTCCTCCGTCGAGAAGGGCGAGACGCTCATCGACACCGTCCGGACGCTCGAAGCGATCGGCACGGACGTCATCGTCATGCGCCACCACCGTTCCGGGGCGCCGCACCTTGCCGCGCGGCACACCGCGGCGGCCATCATCAACGGCGGCGACGGCACCCACGCGCACCCGACCCAGGCCCTCCTCGACCTGTTCACCATGACCCGGCATCTCGGCACGCTCGAAGGCCGCCGGGTCGTCATCGTCGGCGACATCCTCCATTCCCGGGTCGCCCGCTCGAACGCCTGGACGCTCCTGAGGTACGGCGCCGAGGTCACGTTCTGCGGGCCGGCCACGCTGCTGCCCCGCTACTTCGTCCCGGAAGCCGATGGGCGCCGATGCGCGGTGACGACGGACCTCGATGCCGCGATCGAGGGCGCCGACGTCGTCATGGCACTCCGCATGCAGAAGGAGCGCCAGCAGCGCGGCCTCATCCCCTCCCTCCGCGAGTACATCGCCCGCTACCAGGTCAACGCCGCTCGGCTGCGGAAGGCGAAGCCCGGCGCGCTGCTGATGCACCCCGGCCCGATGAACGAAGGCATCGAACTCTCGCCGGAGGTCGCCCACGGGGCGCAGTCACTCATCGAAGAGCAGGTCGCCAACGGGGTCGCCGTCCGCATGGCGCTCCTGTACCTCATCGCCGCGAGGAGCCGAGCATGACCGACCGCACCCTGATCCGCGGCGGCCGCGTCATCGACCCCGCCCGGGGCATCGACGCCGTCCTCGACGTCCTCGTCGACGGGGGCCGCATCGCCGACCTCGCGCCCGGCATCGAGGCGGCCGGTGCGCGCATCCTCGAGGCTCGCGGCTGCCTCGTCGTGCCGGGCTTCGTGGACCTCCATGCCCACCTCCGCGAGCCGGGCTTCGAACAGAAGGGCACGATCGCGACGGAGACCGAGGCGGCGCTCCGGGGCGGCTTCACCGCCGTGTGCGCGATGCCGAACACCCGGCCCGCGCCCGACTGCGGGCCGGTGCTCGAAAGCATCCTCGAACGGTTCCGGCGCGACGGCCGCGTCCGCATCCTGCCCATCGGCTGCATCACCCGCGGGCGGGAGGGACGGGAGCTCGCCGAGCTCGCCGAGCTGGCGGCCGGCGGCGTCATCGCCTTCAGCGATGACGGCAGCCCCGTCGCCGACCCCCGGCTGATGCGGAACGCGCTCGCGCTCGCCGGGGCGCTCGGCCTGCCCGTCTCGGAGCACTGCGACAGCCCCGAGATGCACGCCGGCGGGGCGATGAACGAAGGGGCGGTAAGCGAGCGGCTCGGGCTGAGCGGCCAGCCGGCCGCCGCCGAGGCCGCCGCCATCGCGCGCAACATCGAACTGGCGGCGGCAACCGGCGCGCGCCTCCACATCGCCCACGTCACGACCGCCCGGGGCGTCGAGCTCATCGCCGAAGCGAAGCAGCGCGGCCTGCCCGTCACCTGCGAGGTCACCCCGAGCCACCTCTTCCTCACCGAGGATGCCGTGGCTGGCGGCGGCCCGGAACCCGCCTACGACACGAACGCGAAAATCAACCCGCCGCTTCGGACCGAGGCCGACCGGCGCGCCCTGCTCGCCGCGCTCGACGCCGGCGTCATCGACGCCATCGCGACCGACCACGCCCCGCACGCCATCGAGGACAAGCTGGTCGAGTTCGAAGATGCCGCCTTCGGTATCAGCTGCTTCGAATCGGCGGCGTCGTCGCTGCTCACCCTCGCCGCGCGCGGGGAGCTGCGCCTCGAACGGATGGTGGAGGCGCTCACCAGCGCCCCGGCCGCCTGTTTCGGCATCGACCGGCGCATCCCGGGGGCCGGGCGGCTCGAGCCCGGGGTGTCGCGCGACCTCGTCATCGTCGACCCGGCCGCGGAGGTCACCATCGACCCGGCTGGCTGGGCTTCGAAGGGCAAGAACACGCCGCTCGCCGGTTTCCGCCTCCGCGGCGCCGTCCGCGCGGTCATCTTCGATGGAACGCTCGCATGGGAGCGGGAGGGTGCGCATGTCTGATGCCTGGCTCGTGCTCGCTGACGGGACCGCCTACCGCGGCCGCGCGGCCGGCGCGCCCGGCCGCGCCGACGGCGAAGTCGTCTTCAACACCTCGATGACGGGCTACCAGGAGATGCTGACCGACCCCTCCTACGCGGGGCAGCTGCTGGTGCTCACCTACCCGCTCATCGGCAACTACGGCATCGATGAACGCGTCGAGGAGTCCGCCCGCATCCAGCCGACGGGGCTCATCGTCCGGCAGGCCACCGACCAGCCGAGCCACCTCCGCTCGCACCAGACGCTGCGCGAATACCTCGAGGCCCGCGGCGTCGTCGCCATCGACGGCGTCGACACGCGCGCGGTCACCCGCCGCATCCGCCGCCACGGCGTGATGCTCGGCACGATTACCACGGACGAAACGCCCGAGCAGGCGCTGGCCCGCGTGCGCGACCTCCCCGGCTACGACGACATCAACTGGGTCGATTCCGTCACCACCCCGCGGGTCTACGACTGGTCCGTGCCGCTCGGCGAAGGGCGCTACCGGGTCGCGCTGCTCGACGGCGGCGTGAAGCGGAACATCATGCGGCTCCTCGAGCGGCGCGGCTGCTCCGTCCGCGTGTTCCCGGCAGGGACGCCCGCGGCCGAGATTCTCGCCCTCCATCCCGACGGCGTCTGCCTCTCCCCCGGCCCCGGCGACCCGCGGCTGCTCGACCACATGGTGCGGGAGGTGCGCCAGCTCATCGGCCGCGTTCCCGTCTTCGGCATCTGCCTCGGCCACCAGGTCGCGGCGCGCGCGCTCGGCGCGGGGACCTTCAAACTGCCGTTCGGCCACCGCGGCGGCAACCACCCGGTCAAGGATCTCGTCTCCGGACACGTCACCATCACGGCGCAGAACCACGGCTACGCGGTCGACCCGGACGGGCTCGATGCGAGCGCGTTCGTCAGCCACATCAACCTGAACGACGGCACCGTCGAAGGCATCGCCTCGCGGACCGACCCGCTCATGACCATCCAGTACCACAGCGAGGCCTGCCCCGGCCCGCTGGACAACGAATACATCTTCGACCGCTTCATCGAGATGATGGCGGCCGTCAAAGGAGGGGTTCGATGACGCGCGCGACCGAGATTCGCCGGGCCACCGCCGCCGATGCCGAGGGCATCGCGGCCATCCTGCGGGGCATGGGCTCCGAAAACGTCGGGCTCGAGGGGCCGTTCGATGCCGGCCGGGTCGAAGCGTGGCTCCGCCGGCTGGGCGACGATGGCGCGCTCTTCGTCGCCTACGACGGGAGCATCCCCGTCGCGTTCGGCGCCCTCGATTTCGACACTGCGGAGCCGGGGACCGGCCTCCTCGGCGTCTGGGTGCTGCCGGACCACCGGCGGCGGGGCATCGCCACCGACCTCGCCGAAGCGATCCTCGAGTTCGCGCGCCAGCACGGCTACAAGCGCATCCGCGGCCGCCTGCCGGAGGGGAACGAGCCCGCGCTCAGCTTCCTCTCGAGCATCGGCGCGATGGTGCCGCTGCGGAACCCGAACATGCGCTTCGAGCTGCCGCTCTGAGATGCCAGCCGCCGCAGGGAGCCCGGGCATGACCATCCGCCGGCGGAACAACGCCCCCATCCGCCCGCGTGCCGGCGCGCCGGCCGCGGCCGACTTCGCGTTCGCGTTCGGCAGCGCGGCGCTGGTGGTGGCCGCGATCTTCGCCATCGCCAGCTTCACCGGTCCGGGCTTCGCCGGCGGCAAGGCCGGCGCCGACCTTGCGCGGCTGTTCGCCGTCTCGCTCGGCGTGGCGGCCGTCTGCAGCCTCCTCATCGGCGCGCTGCTCGCCGCGGGCACCGTCGATGCGGCTGACCACATCGTCGCCCCGGCGGCGCTGGGCGCGGCGATCGGCGTCCTCGAGGCGCTGCTCCTCCTCGAAGCGCGCGTCGCGCTGCTGCCCCTGCCGCTGGCGCTGCTGCTCTTCGTCCCGCTGCCGGTGCGCCGCATCCTGCGCGGCGGGCGGGGGCGCTGACCATGCGCCTCACACTCCCCGGGACCCCGCGCCGCGCGCGGGGCGTCCCCGGCCGAATTTCGCGACTCGACCTCACCGGGAGATGGAATCGTTGAAACCTTCGAGCGTCCTCATCATCGGGTCCGGGCCGATCGTCATCGGCCAGGCCGCGGAGTTCGACTACGCCGGCACGCAGGCCTGCAAGGCGATGCGCGAAGAGGGCGTCCGCAGCATCCTCGTCAACTCCAACCCCGCGACCATCATGACGGACCTCGATATCGCCGACGCCGTCTACATCGAACCGATCACCGTCCCGGTGCTCGAACGGATCATCGCCCGCGAGCGGCCGGAGGGGCTTCTGCCCACGCTCGGCGGCCAGACCGGCCTCAACCTCGCCGTCGAACTCTCGAAGGCCGGCATCCTCGAGAAATACGGCGTGCGGCTGCTCGGCACCCCGCTCGACGCCATCCGCCGGGCCGAAGACCGCGAGCTCTTCCGCGAGATGCTGGCCAAGCTCGGCGAGCCGGTCCTCGAGAGCGAAATCTGCCACACCGTCGAGGAGTGCGTGGCCGCAGCGGAGAAGATCGGCCTGCCGGTCGTCATCCGGCCCGCCTACACGCTCGGCGGGACCGGCGGCGGCATGGCCTTCACGATGGACCAGCTCCGGGCCGTCGCGGCGTCGGGCCTCGCCGCCAGCCCCATCACGCAGGTCCTCGTCGAGAAGAACCTCCTCGGCTGGAAGGAGGTCGAATACGAGGTGATGCGCGACGGGGCCGGCAACTGTATCACCATCTGCAACATGGAGAACATGGACCCGATGGGGGTCCACACCGGTGACTCGATCGTCGTCGCGCCGTCCCAGACGCTGAGCGACAAGGACTACCAGATGCTCCGCTCGGCGGCCCTCCGCATCATCTCGGAGCTCGGCATCGAAGGCGGCTGCAACGTCCAGTTCTCGCTCGCGCCCCGCAAGGACGTTTGCGACTGGCGCGGCGACCCGGATGCGCCGCTCCCTTACTACGTCATCGAAGTGAACCCCCGCGTCAGCCGCTCTTCCGCGCTCGCCTCGAAGGCCACCGGCTACCCGATCGCCCGCGTCGCCGCCAAGATCGCCTGCGGCCGGACGCTCGACGAAATCCCGAACGCCGTCACGAAGAAGACGACCGCCGCCTTCGAGCCGGCGCTCGATTATGTCGTAGTGAAAATCCCGCGCTGGCCGTTCGACAAGTTCGCGCTCGGCGACCGGACGCTCGGGACCCAGATGAAGGCGACCGGCGAGGTGATGGCCATCGACCGCACCTTCGAGGCGGCGCTGAACAAAGCCGTCCGCTCCCTCGAAGTCGGCGGCCGCAGCCTCCTCTGGGAGCGGCCCGAATGGCGCGACGCGGCCGAAATCCCGGTCCACGCGACCGATGAGCGCCTCTGGGCGCTCATGGCGGCCCTCCGCCGGGGCGAAGACATCCTCGAGCTCTCCCGCCGCTCCCGGGGCGTCGACCCGTGGTTCCTCGAGCGGCTGCAGAACATCGTCCGGATGGAGCGCCGCCTGCTCGAAGAGCCGCTCCACCCCGACCTCCTCCGCGAGGCGAAGCGGATGGGCTTCAGCGACGAGATGGTCGGCCAGCTCGCCGACCGCCTGCCCGAGCAGATCCGCGCCCTCCGCCACGAATGGGGCATCCGGCCCGTCTACAAGATGGTGGATACCTGCGCCGCCGAGTTCGACGCCGAGACGCCGTACTTCTACAGCACGTACGAGCAGGAGAACGAGGCCCTCCCGGAAGGAGGCCGCGGCGCGCTCGTGGTCGGCAGCGGCCCCATCCGCATCGGGCAGGGCATCGAGTTCGACTACGCCAGCGTCCACGCCGCGTGGGCGCTCCAGGGCGCGGGCCTCCGCGCCATCATGGTCAATTCCAACCCGGAGACCGTATCCACGGACTTCGACACCTCCGACAGGCTCTACTTCGAACCGCTCGACGAAGAAGCCATCCGGGACATCATCGAGAACGAGGCGGAAGGGCCGGCCGGCACACCGCCGAGCATCGTCCAGTTCGGCGGGCAGACGGCCATCAACGTCGCCGGGCCGCTCCGCCGGGCGGGCCTGCCGATCATCGGCTCCGACGCCGAGGCGATCGACATCGCCGAGGACCGGCGCCGGTTCGAACGGTTCCTGCAGGACCTCGGCATCCCCCAGCCGCCGGGCGCCGCGATCACCACGCTCGAAGAGGCGATGAAGACCGCGCAGCAGATCGGCTACCCGGTGCTCGTCCGGCCCTCCTACGTCCTCGGCGGCCGCGCGATGGAGATCGTCCAGAACGCGACCGAGCTGGTCACCTTCGTCGGCGCCGCGGCGGAAGTCGCCGCCGGCAAGCCGATCCTCATCGACAAGTTCCTCGAGGGCGCTGAAGTCGAAGTCGATGCCATCTGCGACGGCGAGCGGGTGCTGGTGCCGGGCATCATGGAGCACATCGAGCGCGCGGGCGTCCACTCCGGCGACTCGATGGCTGTCTACCCTCCCGTCCACCTCGACGACGAGGAGAAGGCCGTCATCGTCGACTACACCCGGCGGATCGTCCTCGGCATGGGGGCGATCGGCCTGACCAACATCCAGTACGTCGTGCTGCCCCGGAAGGCCGGCGAACCGCCGCGCGTCTTCGTGCTCGAAGTGAACCCGCGCGCGAGCCGCACCGTCCCGTTCCTCTCGAAAGTCACCGGCGTGCCGATGGTGCAGCTCGCGGTCGGCGCGATGCTCGGCCGGAAGCTCGGCGACCAGGGCTACCCGGACGGCCTCTGGCCGGAGCGCAGCCTGTACGCCATCAAGGCGCCGGTCTTCTCGATGTCGAAGCTGACCGGGGTCGATACCTACCTCGGGCCGGAGATGAAGAGCACCGGCGAGGTGATGGGCGTCGACCGCACGTTCGAAGCCGCGCTCGCGAAGGCGCTCATCGCTGCCGACCTCGCCCTTCCGCCGAAGGCCTCCATCCTCCTCAGCATCTCCGACCGGACCAAAGCCGACGCGCTGCCGCTCATCCACCAGCTCGCCGAGGCCGGCTACCGGCTCTACGCCACTGAGGGGACGAGCCGGATGATCGCCGCCCTCGGCCTGCCGGTCACCACGGTGACGAAGGTGCTCAGCGGGGGCCACCCGAACGTGGTGGACGTCATCATGGATGGCACGGTCCAGTGCGTCATCAACACGCCGGAGGGGCGGATGACCGGCTCGCTGCGCGACGGCTTCCACATCCGGCGGGCCGCCGCCGAACGGCGCATCCCCTGCTTCACCAGCATCGATACGGCCCGGGCCGCCATCCAGGCGCTCGCCCGGCCGGCCGATTACGACGTCGCGACGGTGCGGGAGTACCTCGGTGCAGATTGAGGACGCCGTCATCCTGGAGACGCGCGCGGCGTGGGAAGGCGCGTACATCACGTGGTTCCAGGCGCCCGCACTCAGCCGCAGCGTCGAACCCGGCCAGTTCGTCATGGTTCACTGCAGCCGCGAGCGGACCGACCCGATGTTCGCCCGCGCCTTCAGCTACTACCGCGTCGACGGCGAGCGGTTCGCGCTCTGCTACGCCGTCGTCGGCAAGGGCACCCGCTGGCTGAGCGAGCAGCCGCCGGGCACGCCGGTCCGCGCCTACGGCCCGCTCGGCCGCGGCTTCCGCCTTCCCGAGGCCCCGTCGAACCTGCTCCTCATCGGCGGGGGCGTGGGCGTGGCGCCGCTCGTCGAAACGGCCTTCCGGGCGGTCGCCGCCGGCCACCACGTCGTCGCGATGATGGGCGCGCGCACGGCAGCCCACCTCCTGCCGGCCTCCGAATGGCCGCGCGAAGTCGAATACGTCGTCGTCACGGAAGACGGCTCCGCCGGGCCGCGGGGCTACGTGACCGCGCACCTCGGCAGCTACCAGGCGTGGGCGAACCGCATCTACGCGTGCGGCCCGAACCCGATGTTCCAGGCGCTCGCCGATACCCTCCGCGGGAACGGCCGGCGGCAATCGCCCGAAATCCTCATGGAGGAGAACATGCCCTGCGGCTGGGGCATGTGCTACGGCTGCGCCATCTTCACCCGCCACGGCGTCCGGCTCTGCTGCAAGGACGGCCCGCGGTTCAACCTGTTCGACGTCTTCTAGCCGCCCGGCGGGCCGGCAGCCTCGAGCGCCTCGCGCAGGAGCCGGAGCGCCCGCTCGGCGATCTGCGCCATCACCTCCACCCGCGAGCCGGGGAAGAGGTGCTCCTCGGTCACCGCACCGGCCGGCCCGGCGAGCGCGATGACGACCGAGCCGACGGGCTTCGGCGAGCGGCGGCTTCCCTGCGGGCCGGCGATGCCGCTCTCGGCGAGCGCCCAGGCGCAGCCGAGCGCCTTCCGCAGCCCCTCCGCGGTGGCTGCGACCCACGGTGCGCTCACGGCCCCGTGCTGCCGCGCGATCTCGGCGTCGAGCTCCAGCTGCGTCCAGCGGTGGGCGCCGGCGTAGGGGATGATGCCGCCGTCGTACCACCGCGATGCCCCGGGCACGCTCAACATCCGGGCACTGATGAGCCCCCCGGCCGTCGTCTCCGAAACCGCGACCTTTTCGCCGCGGGCGGCCAGCAGCTCGCCGACCTGGGCCGCGAGCGCATCGTGTTCGAGCGGAAAACCGGCCATCTCGCCATCCCTCGCCGCCCGGGCCGGGCGGGCCTGTTATCCTTCCGGCCATGCCGGAGTACCAGGTCAAGATTGTGGACGCGTTCACCACTCGGCGCTACGCGGGCAACCCCTGCGGCGTCGTCACCCGCGCCGACGGCCTCAGCGACGACCAGATGCAGGCCATCGCGCGCGAGCTGAACGCGAGCGAAACCGCCTTCGTCCTCCCGTCCCGCCGGGCGATGTTCCGCGTGCGTTTCTTCACACCCGCGAAGGAGATCCCGCTCGCGGGCCACCCGACCATCGCGACGATGCACGCGCTCGTCGAAGAAGGCCGCATCGACCTCTCAGGCGGCCCGGTCCGCGTGACGCAGGAGCTGAGCATCGGCCTTCTGCCGGTCGACATTGCCCTCGACGCCGACCGGAACGTCCGGGTCGTGATGACGCAGGGGCGGCCGGAATTCGGACGGCGGCTCGACCGCAGCGTCATCGCCGACGCGCTGGGCATCGCGCCCTCCGACATCCTCGCGGACGCGCCGGTGCAGGTCGTTTCGACCGGCACGCCGCAGGCGATGGTGCCGGTGCGCTCGCTCGACGTGCTCCGCCGGCTGCGGCCGAACTACCAGCACCTCGGCGACCTCGAGGAGGTCGGGCACTACTTCAGCACCCACGTCTTCTGCCTCGAAGCGATGGAGCCCGGCCACCGGGCGCACGCGCGGCACTTCGCCGCCAGCGCCGGCGTCCCCGAGGACCCCGTCACCGGCAGCGCAACCGGGGCGATGGCCGCCTACCTCTGGAAGTACGGCCTCGTCCGCGAGCCGCGCTATACCGTCGAGCAGGGCCACCTCATGGGCCGTCCCGGGCTGGTCGAGGTCGAAGTGGACGCGGACGGCGACGAGCCCGTCGGCATCCGCATCGCCGGCACCGCCGTCACCGTGCTGCGCGGGACGATCGCCGTGTGAGGCCCGCCGCGCACCGCCGTGCGTTCTGCTAGGCTCGAACCGGATGGACGCTGCCGACCTCGAGGCGGTGGAAGCGGAGCTGCTGGACGCGGAGTTCGCCGGCTGCCGCCCGGTCTGGTACTCCTCGAACTACGTCTTCCTCGCACAGCTCCGCAGCCGGGGCCGCGACCTCCTCGCCATCTACAAGCCGCGTGACGGCGAAACGCCGCTCTGGGACTTCCCCCACGGCACCCTCTACCGCCGGGAGGCGGCCGCCTACCGCCTCGCGAAACTCCTCCGCTGGCCAGTCGTCCCGCCGACGGTCATCCGCGAGGGTCCGTCCGGCGTCGGCTCTGTCCAGCTCTTCATCGAGCACGACCCGGAGCGCCACTTCTTCGTCCAGCGCGAAGACCCGGCCCTCTGGCCGCAACTCCAGCGGCTCTGCCTGTTCGATGCCATCGCCAACAACGCCGACCGCAAGGGCGGCCACTGCCTGCTCGACCCCTCCGGGCACATCTGGGGCATCGACAACGGCCTCTGCTTCCACGAGCAGGAGAAGCTGCGCAGCGTCATCTGGGACTGGGCCGGCGAGCCGATCCCGCCAGGGCTGCTCGCCGACCTCGAGGCGGCCGCCGCGCGGCTGGAGGAGCCCGGCGGCGAAGCGGAAGACCTGCGTGCGCTGCTCACCGAAGCCGAATTCCGGGCCGCGGCGCGCCGGCTCGGGCGGCTCCTCGCGCGCCGGACGTTCCCGGTCCCGGGCGCGGCGCGGCACCACCCGTGGCCGCTCGTGTAAGAGCGCAGTCCCCGCTCCCTTGCGCCCGCTCAACCTGCGTTCGTAATGTGTACGGCGCCCCCGGAGGGCCAGCTCGCAGGGAGGTTCCGCGATGTTCCCCAGCACGATGATGGACATGCCGCTCACGGTGCAGAGCATCTTCTGGAGGGTCGAGCGGCTCTTCTACGACAAGCCCGTCGCGACCTATACCGAATCCGGCGACGCCGTCCGCTCGACCTACGGCGAGCTCGCGCGGAATGTCCACCGGCTCGCCAGCGCCCTCGCGAAGGAGGGTGTGAAGGAGGGCACCCGGGTGGCGACCTTCGGCTGGAACACGCAGCGTCACCTCGAGTGCTACTTCGCCATCCCCTGCATGGGCGCCGTCCTCCACACGCTCAACGTCCGGCTTTTCGCCGACCAGCTCGAGTACATCATCAACCACGCGCAGGACGAGGTGATCTTCTGCGACCGCTCGGTCCTGCCGATCCTCGAAGGGCTCGCCGGCAAGATTCCATCCGTCCGGCTCGTCGTGCTCATGAACGAGGGGCCGGAGCCCACCGGCAAACTGCCGCGCACCGTCGACTACTTCGACTTCCTCGCCTCCGGCGATGAGCGGTTCGCGTGGCCGTCGATCGACGAGCGCGCCGCCGCGGCCATGTGCTACACCTCGGGCACGACCGGCAACCCGAAGGGCGTCGTCTACAGCCACCGGTCGACGATGATCCACTCCCTCGTCGCGGCCCTGCCGGATTCGGTCAACATCTCCGAAGTCGACACGCTCATGTACGCGGTGCCGATGTTCCACGCCAACGCCTGGGGCCTGCCCTACGCGGCCGCGAACGCCGGTGCCTCACAGGTCTTCTCCGACCGCTTCCTCGATGCCGAGCGGGTCGTCAACCTGCTCGACCGCGAAGGCGTGACCATTTCGGCCGGCGTCCCGACCGTCTGGCTGCCCGTCCTGAACCTGCTCGACCAGACCGGCCGGAAGCTGCCCAAGCTCCAGCGCGTCCTCTGCGGCGGCTCGGCGGCGCCCCCCGCACTCATCGCCGGGCTCCGCCGGCACGGCATCCGCCTCGTGCACGCCTGGGGCATGACGGAAACGTCGCCGCTCGCCTCGCTCACCCGCATCCGTTCGACGATGCAGGACTACAGCGAGGAGAAGCAGCTCGAGGTCATGGCGAAACAGGGCGTCATCGTGCCGACGCTCGAATGGCGCATCGTCGACCTCGAAACCGGCAAGGAGCAGCCCTGGGACGGCAAGTCCATCGGCGAGCTGCAGATTCGGGGCCCCTACATCACCGGCACCTACTACAACGACCCGACTGCGTCCGAGAAGTTCATGGACGGCTGGCTGCGCACGGGCGACGTCGCGACGATCGACCCCCTCGGCTACGTCCAGCTCGTCGACCGGACGAAGGACCTCGTGAAGTCCGGCGGCGAATGGATTTCGTCCGTCGAGCTCGAGAACCTCATCATGGCCCACCCGAAGGTGCTCGAAGCCGCGGTCGTCGGCCTGCCCCATCCGCGCTGGCAGGAGCGGCCCGTGGCGGCCGTCGTCCCGAAGCCGGAGTACCGGGGCCAGCTCACTGCCGACGAAATCCGCGACTACCTCGCGGAGAAGGTCGCCAAGTGGTGGCTGCCGGACGAGGTCGTGTTCCTCGATGCGCTCCCCCGGACGAGCGTCGGCAAGTTCGCGAAGAACCAGCTGCGCGACCAGCTCGCGGAGGTCGCGAACCGCTGGGCAGCCTCACCGGCAGGGGTGAAACGGCCGGTGGAGGAGGAGCCGGGCCCGGCGCAACAGCAACCGGCCTGCCGGCGCCCGGCGGGCTCCGGTTCGTCCACGGTGAGCTGCTCCCGTGCGTGAAGCCCCGGCCGAGGCGCCCCACGGCATCCTCACGGCGCGCATGGTCGGCCAGCGGCGCCGCCCGGCCGTCAGCAGCGGCGTCGCCCGCCTCGCCGTCGGCTTCGGGCTCATCCTCCTCGTGGGCACGCTCATCCTTTGTACGCCCGCGGCGTCCGAAGACCGAACCTGGGTCCACCCGAAGGACGCCCTGTTCACGGCGGTCTCGGCCATCTGCGTTACCGGTCTCACGGTCGTCGACACGCCCACCCACTGGAGTGCGCTCGGCGAGGTCGTCATCCTCGTCCTCATCCAGATCGGCGGCCTCGGCTATATGGTCGGCACGACGGTCGTCATGTGGGCGCTCGGGCGCCAGATCGGCATCCGCGACCGGAACATGCTGCGGCTCTACTACGGCGCGCCGAGCATGCACGAGACGTTTTCGTTCGCGCGGAGCGTGGCCGTCTTCACCTTCGTCGCCGAGGCGGCCGGCGCCATCATCCTCTGGGGGGCCTTCCGCGGCGAAGGCGTGCCCTCCGGGCAGGCGGCATGGTGGGGCATCTTCCACTCCGTCTCGGCGTTCAACAACGCCGGCTTCAGCCTCACCGGGCGCGACATGACCCCCTACACCGGCAACCCGGTCATCCTCGGCACGCTCATCGTGCTCATCGTGCTCGGCGGCATCGGCTTCCTGCCGATCGTCAACCTGATGCGCCGGCGCTCCTTCGCCCGGCTGCCGCTCGACAACAAGCTCATCTACATCACGAGCGCTGCGCTGCTCGCCTCCGGCATGCTGTTCACGGCGGCCGTCGAGTGGAACAACCAGCGCACGCTCGGCGGGCTCGACCCGGTCGAACGGCCGCTCGTGGCGCTGTTCCAGAGCACGAGCGCCCGGACCGCCGGCTTCAGCGCCATCGACATGTCGGGCCTGCACGACCAGACGAAGCTCGCGACCATCGGCCTCATGTTCGTCGGCGCGGCGGCAGGCTCCACGGGCGGCGGCCTGAAGGTCGGCGCGTTCTCGCTCCTCTTCGCCGTCATGGTGGCGACCATCCGCGGCGCCGACGACGTGTCGGCATTCCGGAAGCGCATCCCTCAGGCCGTCATCCAGCAGGCGACGACGCTGGCGCTCTACCACGTCGCGCTGCTGTTCGGCTTCGGCCTTGCGCTGACCTTCACGGTCGACCGGCCGTTCATCGACATCCTCTTCGAGGCCCAGTCCGCAATATCGACGGTCGGACTTTCGACAGCCGGCACGGTCAATTTCGGCGCGGACGGCCACCTCGTGCTAATCCTCGCGATGCTGGCGGGCCGCTTCAGCCCCGTCATGCTCGTGCTCTACATGACGCGGCCGCGCCGGAAAGTCCCCTACCATCACCCCATCGACAGCGTGAGGTTGAGTTAGCCATGAACGTCGCCATCCTCGGCCTCGGCCGGTTCGGTTCGCAGCTGGCGGAAGAGCTCGTCGCCATCGGCGTCGAAGTCCTCGCCGTCGACCGCGACGACGCCCGCGTGAACGAGCTCGCCGAGACGGCGACCCTCGCGGCTGCCGGCGACCTGACCGATTTCGAATTCCTCCAGAGCCTCGCGCTGGGCGATTACGACGCCGTCGTCGTCGCGATCGGGTCCGAAATCGCGACCTCGGTGCTGCTCACGCTGACGCTCAAACGGCGGCTCTCGCTGAAGCACGTCGTCGCCAAGGCGAGCACGAACGACCATGCGGAAGCCCTGCGGCTGGCCGGCGCTGACCTCGTCGTGTCGCCGGAGCAGGAGGCGGCCATCCGGCTGGCCCACACGCTCGGCCCCTCCAGCCACCTCCAGGAGTACCTCTCGCTCGGCCCGACCTACGGTGTCGCGAAGCTGCAGGCGCCGATCACCGCCGTCGGCCGGACGATCGGCTCGCTCGAGGCGTTCACGCGGCACAACGTCGTGCTCCTCGCCATGGTGCGGAACGACCTCGTGACCTTCCGTCCCGACCGTGACGTCATCGTCGAAGATGGCGACGTGTGGCTGATCGCGGGCGAGGACGAGCAGCTGCGGAAGGCCGGCAGCTAGCGAGCAGGGCGCGGCGAGGATGGTTGCCGAGCAGGGATTCGAACCCCGACCATAGGCTCCAAAGGCCCGTGTGCTACCGTTACACCACTCGGCATCGCCGGGAATCGCGCGGGTCGTGCCGCTGGTGCCGAAGGTGGGATTCGAACCCACACGAGCTTGCACTCAGCGGTTTTTGAGACCGCCGCGTCTGCCATTCCGCCACTTCGGCTCCCTTCGCCATCATACCCGGCCCGGGCAAAAGAAACGCCCGCCGATGCGGCGGGCGGGGTGAGCAGTTGGAGCGGAAGACGAGGTTCGAACTCGCGACCTCCTCCTTGGCAAGGAGGCGCTCTACCACTGAGCTACTTCCGCCTGGCACCTCGAAGTATACCACGGCCCGGCGATGCGCCAAGGGCCGCCGAGGCTCAATCGCCGAGGAGCGTCGTGTAGCCGAGCCCGATGACTTCCTCGACGTACTGGCTCCGCCAGCCCGGGTCGGGGATCGGCACGCCGTGCTCGCGGAACCAGCGGTGCAGCTGCAGGTACTCCTCCTCGAGCCGCATCCGCCACGCGTCTTCCTCCCGGAACAGTTCCGGGTCGACCTCGTGGAGCCCCTTCTTCATCTCGTCGTAGCTGACGTCCGTCTCTTCCTTCCAGTAGGTGGACAGGTAATCGATCGAGTCCTCGAGGTTCCGCCGGCACTCCTCGAGCATCATGGTCATCATGCCGGTTTCGTCCATCAGCTCGCCGTTCACCCGGTGGATGCGGGCGCAGGGCTCGCACACGACGACGAGCTTCCGGGCGTCGCAGTCGGATTTGTCGGTGCAGTCGCGGCAGCGGGCCGCGAATTCAGCCGCCGAGGGCTCGCGCGTGTAGCCAACCACCATCTCGTCGCCCAGCGCACCGCAGGCCTGGCAGGCGAGCTTCTCCGAGAGAATCTCGTTGATGGTCTTGTCCCAGTCGAGCTGCATGGGAATCCTCCGGATCGAAGCGGAACGGGCCGCTCACAACTCCAGTGTATACCAGCCGACCTGCCCGGGCATTTCTTCGATGCCGACGGTGATGCGCCGGAGGTGCGTCGCGCCCTGGCGCTGCAGCGCGTCCAGCAGCTGCCCCGTGAACCACTCGGCGATGCACTCGGCGGTGGAGTTCGGAATCGGGAGCGGCAGCACATCGCTGGCCGGGAACCGGTAGGTCTTGCCCCCGAACGAAACCTCCCACGCGTCCGGCTCTTCCCGGATGTCGAGGTGCGCGCTCTTGCGCTGGAGCAGGAACTTGTGGTCGAGCAGCTCTGCGAGCTCGCGCGCGGCCCGCTTCACCGCGCCGAAGTCCCAGACCCAGCCGTCGTCGGTCAGCGGCCCTTCGATCTCGACGATGACATCGTAGTTGTGGCCGTGGAGCGGCTCGCAGGCACCCCCGAAGGTGGCCATATGGGCGGCGGCGAAGCGGAGGCGGTTGCGTTCGACGGAAACTTTGCGTGTGGTGTGCATGCGTTCGATCGTAGCCGCAGCGGGGTGAACGGCGCGCGTTGCCGCAATCCGTTCCGTTCGTCACAATCCATGCTGGCGCCAACCGGCGCAGGAGCCTGCCGCGTGAGCATCATCGCCGTGACCTCCGCCGAACCCGGGGCGGGCAAGACCGGGGTCGCCGCCGCCATCGCCCGGGCGCTCGCCTACCGCGGCCGGCCGACGCGCCTCGTGCGCCTCGCCGACCCGGCGGGCCGCGCAGCGGAAGATGCGGCCTGGTTCGCGGCGCTCGACTTCGCGCCGGGCAGCCCGGCCGAAGCCCTCTCCGAGATCCCGGCCCCTGCGGCCGGCGAGACGCTCGTCGTCGAATGCCCGGCCTCCGCAGTGCCGGCTGGCGCGGCCGTCGTCGCCGTGTCCCGGGCGGGCAAAGCGGGCGGCCCAGCGCCGGCAGGCGCCGTCGCGGTCGTCGTCACCGCGGTTCCCGGGCTTCGCGGGGTCCGCGTCGTCGAAGGGTCGCCGCTGCAGATCGAAGTCGGCGAAGACCGCACCCTGGCCGGGTTCGCCCTCGACGAAGCGCTCCGCTGGCTCCACGCCGAGGTCCTCCTGCCGGGCGACGTCCCTGCCGATACGACCTCGGACTACCTCGTGATCGCCCCCATCGGGTCGGACGCCGGCCAGCCCTACTTCCGCCGCTTCCCGTCGATGACGGTCGTGGCGCGGTTCGACCGGACGGATATGCACCTCGCGGCCCTGCGCGCAAACCCCAATGCGCTCATCCTGACCGGCGGCCGCCACCCCAGCGGCTACACGCTGGATGCGGCCTCGGCCAGCGGCGTCCCGGTCGTCCTCTCCCGGACCGATACGGAGAACACGGTCATCGCGCTCGAGCGGGTCTTCGAGGGTACGCGGTTCCGCGGCGAACGGAAGCTTGACCGGATGAGCGACCTCCTCGCCGGGACACCGCTGCTCGACGCGCTCCTCGGGGCGCCGGCCTCCGCGACCGCCTGACCCCGCGCTCCACGCCCTGGTCAGGGGCAGGCACAGGTTCCAAAGAAACGCGCACGAGCGGAGTTTTCCGTCCCCTCAGCCGCCGATGATCGGGCCTTCTTCGCCCCCGGGCCGTGCCTGCGTTTCTCCCTGCCGCGCGCCGAATGGGTCGCGGTTCGGCCGCGGCTGCGGCGCCGGGCCGGGCGGCACCCTGGGCGCGGCCGGGGCCTGCTGCCGCGGCGGCGCGGCCGGAGACGGCGGCGGCGCGGCGTACTGCCGGGGCTGGGGTGCCCGGACCGGGCGCGCGCCGAACCCTTCGCGCGGCGGCTTTTCGAGCCCGCAGTAGGGGCAGGCGACCCACGCATAGCTCAGCGGCCGCCCGCACTGCCGGCATGGCTCCTTCAGCTGCGTCCGGCAGGACGGGCAAACGAGGAAGTCATCCTGCACGCGCCGCTTGCAGGTGGGACACGCCTTTTGGTCCTCCAGCTCCTGCAGCAGCGCCTCCTCTTCGAGCGACCGCTCGTACAGCTCGGCGAGCGTGTACCGGGGCCGCACGATCAGGTAGACCCAGTGCCCCGGCAGGAAGAACAGCAGGACGAGCAGCACGGCGACCGTCTGCAGGACCGGATCGCGCGTCCGCTGCCGGATATCCCGGTAAGTCCAGAACACGAGGGCGACCCAGACCGCCGCGAGGTAGAGCACCAGCACGGCGACGACGTACCGGACCGTCGCTTCCCAGGAGCCCCCGGGCCACGAATCGAACATCCTCAGCTCCGGCGGGGCGCCAGCCCCGCATCACCTTACCGCAGCCGGGGGCAACATGCAGCGCCGTAATCGCTCAGCCGGGTGATCGAATGGTACGATCCGCGGGTGGACGCCGCCCTCACCGCCGCCGACATCCTCGCAGGGCTGAACGATGCGCAGCGCGCCGCCGTCACCCGCGGCGACGGCGCCCTGCTCATCCTCGCCGGGCCGGGCAGCGGCAAGACCCGCGTCATCACTCACCGCATCGCCTGGCTCATCCGCGAACGGCGCATCCCGCCGTGGCAGATTCTCGCCGTCACGTTCACGAACAAGGCCGCCCGCGAAATGCGCGACCGCGCCGCCCGGCTCATCGGTGAGGACGCCGCGGCCCTCCACATGGGCACCTTCCACGCGATGTGCGCTCGCTGGCTCCGCATCGATGGCGAGGCGATCGGCGTCCCCCGGGAGTTCGCCATCTACGACGACGCCGACCAGCTCGGCGTGATGAAGCGCGTCCTCGAGGAGCTGCGCATCGACCCGCGGCAGTTCCCGCCGCGCTCGGTGCTCACCCGCATCTCGGCAGCCAAGAGCGAGATGCTCGGGCCGGCCGAGCTCCTCGCCCGCGCGCGGACCTACCCGGAGGAGGTCGCGGCCCGCGCCTACGAGCGGTACGAGGCGGCGCTCCGCCGCGCCGGCGGTCTTGACTTCGACGACCTCCTGCTTCGGGCCATCGACCTCTTCCGGGTCCCGGAGCTGCGCGAGAAGTGGGCCGGCCGCTACCGCCACGTGCTCGTCGACGAGTTCCAGGACACGAACCCGGCCCAGTACGTCCTCGCCCGCGAGCTCGCCAGCGTGCACGGCAACATCACCGTCGTCGGCGACCCGGACCAGGGCATCTACTCCTGGCGCAGCGCCGACGTCCGGAACGTCGAGCACTTCCGGCGGGACTTCCCCGGCGCCGCCGTTGCCCTCCTCGAACAGAATTACCGCTCCACCGCGCCCATCCTCGCGGCCGCCGAGGCCGTCATCGCGCGGAACCCTGGCCGCCACCCGCGCCGCCTCTGGACGGAGCGGACCGGCGGCGAACAGGTCCTCACCTACGAGGCCTACAACGATGAGGAGGAGGGCGAGTTCGTCGCGCGGGAAGCTGGCCGCCTCATCGCCGCCGGGCGCAGCCCCAGCGACATCGCCGTCATGTACCGCACCAACGCGCAGTCCCGCCCCTTCGAAGAGGCGCTCGTCCGCTACCGCATTCCGTACCGGCTCGTCGGCGGCGTCCGCTTCTACGAGCGGCGCGAGGTTCGCGACCTCCTCGCCTACCTGCGCGTCATCCACAACCCGGCCGACGAAGCGAGCCTGCTCCGCATCATCAACGTGCCCGGCCGCGGCATCGGCGACCGCACCATCGACCGCCTGCGGGAGCTGGCCGCGGCCCACGGCGTCAGCACGTGGGAAGCGTGCCGCATCGCCGCCGAAGGACGCGCCGAGGGCGTCGCCGGCCGGGCCGCCGCCGCGCTCCGCGGGTTCGTCAGCACCATCGACGAACTGCGGACGCACCGGCAGGCGCCGCTCGGCGACCTGTTCGAACGCCTCCTCGATGCCGTCGGCTACGTCCGCTACCTCCGCGAAGGTGACGACGCCGAGGAGCGGCTCGAGAACGTGCTGGAGCTGCAGTCGCTGCTCGCCGAGTACGAAGAGGCCGCCGGCGAGGGCAACGACCTCGCCACCTTCCTGCAGGACGTCGCCCTCGTCACCGACCAGGACACCCTCGACGGCCGCGCGGCAGGGGTGACGCTCATCACCTTCCACGCGGCGAAAGGCCTCGAATTCCCCGTCGTCTTCCTCGTCGGGATGGAGGAGGGGCTCCTGCCGCACATCCGCTCGTTCGATGACCCCGCACAGATGGCTGAGGAGCGCCGCCTCTGTTATGTCGGCATCACGCGCGCGATGGACGTCCTCTACCTCACGCGCGCCTACCGCCGGATGACCTTCGGCATGAGCTCCGCGAACCCGCCATCCCGCTTCCTCGCCGACATCCCGGCGGACCTCCGCCGCCCGGCGGGGAGCGCCCCCCGCAGCTACGCCGAGGCTGCGGCTGCGGTCCCGCCTCCCGAGCTCGAACCGGCAGAGGAAGCCGCCTTCCCCGTCGGCGCCCGCGTCGTCCACCCGAAATTCGGCGAAGGCACCGTCACCGACGCCCGGAACAACGGCGGCGACATCGAATACGTGGTCGAATTCGATACCGCCGGGACGCGGCGCCTCCTGCAAAGCTACGCGAAACTCAGGGCCGTATGAGCAGCACCATCCCGTTCCTCATCCCGACGACCGCCGAGGCCTGGGAGGATTGGCTCCGGGAGAACGGCGTCACCATCGTGGCGGTCATCGCCGGCCTGGTGGTCCTCCGCATCGTCGTCCAGCGGGTGCTCAGCCGGCTCATCCGCTCGGCCTCGCTCCGGGCCGCGAAAGCGCGCGCCGAAGACCCGGAAGTCGTCGAGCGCCGGGTGGACACCCTGATGGCGACGCTCGGCTGGCTGTTCAACATCTTCCTTGCCTTCCTCGGCGCCGCGATCGTGCTCGACCAGCTCGGCGTGCAGGTCTCGGCGCTGATCGCGGGCGTCGGCGTTGCCGGCATCGCCATCGGCCTCGGCGCCCAGACGCTCATCAAAGACGTCATCAACGGCCTCTTCATCCTCGTCGAAGGCCAGTACGCGGTCGGCGACGTCGTGCGCGTCGCGGGCGTCAGCGGCCAGGTCATCGAGATCACGCCCCGGCGCACGGTCCTCCGCGATATGGACGGGAACGTGCACGTCATCCCGAACAGCGCCATCACCGTCGCAACGAACATGACGCAGGGCTTCAGCCGCGTGAACCTGAACGTGCTGGTCGCCTACGAAGAGGATCTCAGCCGGGTCATCCCGGTCATCAACGAGGAGTGCGAACGGCTGGCCGCCGACCGACCGGACGACTTCCTCAGCACGCCTTCGGTGGTGCGGGTCGACCGGCTCGCCGAGGACGGCGTCGAGCTGAAGGTGGTCGGCGACGTGAAGGTGTTCAAGCAGTGGGAGCTCGCGGGCGAGCTGCGGCGGCGCATCAAAGAGCGGTTCGACCGCGAAGGGATCGAAATTCCCTACCGCCACGAGGTGCAGGTGCTCCCCCGCGAGCGGAAGCCCCAGGAGCCGCCGCAGCGGAGCGGGGAGTAGCGCGGCTCAGGATTCGGCAGCGGCGGCCGGCCGGTTCCACTCGGGCCGGACCTGCCGCGGGTCGAGCGCTTCGCCGCAGGTGCCGCAGACGAGCTTCGCGCCGAGCGGGCTGCCGCAGTCATGCACCAGCGTCAGCGGGGGGCCTTCCGGCCCGGCCATCCACTTATCGCCCCAGGAGAGCATCGCGACGAGCACCGGGTACAGGTCGCGGCCCTTGTCGGTCAGCCGGTATTCGCAGCGCGGCGGGCGGTCCTGGTACTGGCGCCGTTCGAGCACGCCATGTTCGACGAGCCGCTGGAGGCGGGCCGCCAGCACGTTCCGGGCGATGCCGAGCCGCGCCTGGAAGTCATCGAACCGCCGCACTCCGTTGAACGCTTCGCGGATGACGAGCATGGTCCACCATTCGCCGATGACCTCGAGCGTGCGGGCCACCGAGCAGGGCATCTCGGCGAAGCTGGTGCGGCGCATGGCGCGAGCATACCACACGCCGCCGGCCGGGTTGCAGGGAACAACCGACTCCCGGTCGAACGCGACCCGTCCGGGGAGTAAGCTTCCCCCTAAGAACGACTCTCCCCGGGAGCGCAGCATGACCTACGACCCACGAGCCCGCAGCCGCATCCTCGTCGATGGCCCCAACCGGGCGCCCGCCCGTTCCTACTTCAAATCCGTCGGCTTCACGAGCGAGGACCTGCGGCGGCCCCTCGTCATGGTGGCGCACTCGTGGATCGGCACGATGCCGTGCAACTTCAACCACCGCGAGCTGGCGGCGGAGGTGATGGCCGGCGTCCGCGCGGCCGGCGGCACGCCGATGGAGGTGAACACCATCTCCATCTCCGACGGCATCTCGATGGGCACCGAAGGCATGAAGGCCTCGCTCGTCTCCCGCGAAATCATCGCCGATTCGATCGAGCTGGCGGCCATCGGCTACTCCTTCGATGCGGCCGTCATCATCGTCGGCTGCGACAAGACGATCCCCGCGGCGGCGATGGCGCTCGCCCGGCTCAACATCCCGGGGCTCGTGCTCTACGGCGGGTCCATCGCGCCGGGCCGCTACAAAGGCCGCGACATCACCATCCAGGACGTCTTCGAAGGGGTCGGCCAGCAGGCCGCCGGCACCATCTCCGAGGAGGAGCTGGAAGAGATCGTCGACGCCGCCTGCCCGGGCGCCGGCGCCTGCGGCGCCCAGTACACCGCCAACACGATGGCCACGGCGCTCGAATTCATGGGCCTCTCGCCGATGGGCAGCGCCACCGTCGGCGCGACCGACGCCCGCAAGCGGAAGGTCGCCTTCCGGGCCGGCGAACTCGTCATGAAGGTGCTCAACGAAGGCATCCTCCCGCGGCAGATCCTCACCCGGGAGGCGCTGGAGAACGGCATCATCTGCGCCGCCTCGACCGGCGGCTCGACCAACGTCGTCCTCCATCTCCTCGCCATCGCGCACGAGGCCGGCGTTCCGCTCGACATCGACGACTTCGACCGCGTCTCGGAGCGGACGCCGCTCATCGGCGACATGCGGCCCGGCGGGCGCTACGTCGCGCTCGACATGGACCGCGCGGGCGGCACGCGGCTGCTCGCGAAGCGGCTCCTCGAGGCTGGCAAGCTCCACGGCGGCGTGCTCACCGTCACCGGCCGGACGATCGCCGAGGAAGCCGAGGAGGCCGTCGAGACGCCGGGGCAGGACGTCATCCTCCCGGTCGAGAAAGCGCTCAAGCCCACCGGCGGCCTCGTCATCCTCAAAGGCAATCTCGCGCCCGAGGGCTGCGTCATCAAAGTCGCCGGCCACGAGCGGATGTACCACGAAGGCCCCGCCCGGGTGTTCGAATGCGAGGAAGACGCCTTCCAGGCGGTCGCGAACCGGCAGATCCATGCCGGCGACGTCGTCGTCATCCGCAACGAAGGGCCGAAGGGCGGCCCGGGCATGCGCGAGATGCTCGGCGTCACGGCGGCGCTCGTCGGCGAAGGCCTCGGCGAATCCGTCGCGCTGCTCACCGACGGCCGGTTCAGCGGCGCCACCCGCGGCCTCATGGCCGGGCACGTCGCGCCCGAGGCGGCCGTCGGCGGCCCGATCGCGCTCGTGCAGGAAGGCGACATCATCAGCTTCGACGTGAAGAACCGGAAGCTGACCCTCCACGTCGACGATGCGGAGCTCGAACGCCGCCGCGCGGCCTGGACGCCGCGGCCCCCCAAATACGAGCGCGGGGTGTTCGCGAAGTACGCCGCCCAGGTCTCGAGCGCCTCGAAGGGCGCCGTCACGTCCTAGGCGTCGCCGCGGCCGGCCCGCCGGGTCACCGCGCCTGCGCGCGCAGCTCCTGCGCAGCCGGCAGCACGGCGCCGGGGTACGCCCCCGGGTCGATCTCTGGCATGTCGTGGGCGAACACGCCGCCCGCCGTGGGCACGGTCCACACGTGCAGCTGCCACGGGGTGCGCGCCGTGAACACGCCGGGGCACTGTTCGCGGCTGGCGACCGTCCGCACGCCGCTGCCGACGAAGCAGAGGTTCTCGTGGTAATGCCAGGCGTCGAGCGGCCCGAAGTACGACGGCGGCTCCTCCGTGACGCCCTCCGCGAGGAACATCGCGCCGACGAGCCGCCACGTCCCGTCGAGCCGCTTCGTGTAGAGCAGCACTTCCGGCCGCTCCGGGTCCATCTCGCGGCCGTCGCGCTGGTAGTCGAGCCGGATGAAGTGCGCCGCGATGCCGGGGAGGTCCTGCGTGATCTGGAGGTAGCCGTCGGCCATGGCGCGGCGGACGTCCTCGTAGGGCGCGATTGCCGTCCGGAGCCGGGCCACGAACGCCGCCGCCGCTTCGAGCTGCTCGGCGGTCACCGGCACCTCGGCGTGGTGATGGTGGGCTGAGCCCTCGCCCATCGGGTCGTCGCCGGCGGCCGAACCGCCCGGCGCGTGGCTGTGGCCGCCGCTCGACGTGACGAACCGGGCCGCGGTCTCATTGCCGACCGCCCGCGCGAGCGGCAGGTCGAGGACGATGGCCTGTTCCGGCCCGTGGCTGTGCGAGGCATCGTGCACGTGGCCGCTCGAATCGGCCTGCGACGCCAGCCAGATCGACCCTGCCGCCGCGATGCCGACGGCCGGCAGGCCGGCGCCGCGCAGCAGTCCGCCGAACGCCCCATCACCGCCGAACCGGCGTTCGTTCATCCACGTCACGGCGACGCCGAGCAGGCAGGCCGCCATGATCGCGGTGCCCGCCACGATCATGAGGTGCGAGGGGTTCGCCAGCGAGAGGACGTCTTCGCGCTGCGCCAGCGTCACGTCGCGCGAGTGGCGGTAGACGTCCCAGCCGAGCCCGGCGAGGTGCAGCGCGAGCCCGCTGACGGCCCCAATCCACAACAGCCTGTAGTTCATCGGTCGACTCCTCGCGGGACAGCCTACGCGAACGGCGTTCACCCGGGTAGTTTCGCCAGCGCGTTCGCCCGCGTGCAGCTATGCTTCGCGCACCAGCACCGACAGCGACGGGCCATGCCGATTCGCCGACTGTTCATCGCCAACCGCGGGGAAATCGCCCTGCGCATCATCCGCGCCGCCGCCGACCTCGGCATCGAGACCGCGGCTGCGGCCCCGGACGACGACGCCGCGAGCCTGCACCTCCGCCGCGCGGATTGCACGGCCCGGCTGCCGGGCGCCGGCGCCGCCGCCTACCTCGACATCGGCGCCGTGGTCCGGGCGGCGCAGGAGACCGGCGCCGATGCGGTACATCCCGGCTACGGCTTCCTCAGCGAACGCGCCGATTTCGCCGCCGCCTGCGAGGCTGCAGGGCTGACCTTCGTCGGACCGGCCCCTGCGACCCTCGCCGCGCTCGGCGACAAAGTCGCAGCGCGCGAGCTGGCCATCGCCTGCGGCGTGCCGGTCATCCCGGGCTCGCCATCTGCGCTCGACCTCGACGGCGCCCGCGCCTTCTTCGCCGGGCTGGACGGCGCCCCGATGCTGCTCAAGGCCGCGGCCGGCGGCGGCGGCCGCGGTGTGCGCGTCGTGCGGACCGCCGATGAACTCGAGGCCGCCTTTGCGCGCGCATCCTCAGAAGCAGCGGCGGCCTTCGGTGACGGCTCGCTCTACGCGGAACGGTTCATCGAACGGGCGCGCCACATCGAGATCCAGGTGATCGGCGACGGCACCGGCGCCGTGACCCACGCCTGGGAGCGGGAGTGCAGCCTCCAGCGGCGCTTCCAGAAGGTCGTCGAAATCGCGCCCGCCCCGGGGCTGCCGCCGGGGCTCCGGGGCCAGCTCATCGAGGCGGCGCTCGCGATGGCCCGGCGGCTCGCTTACCGCGGCCTCGGCACCTTCGAATTCCTGGTCGACGCCGCGAACGGCCTGGACGAGCGCTCGCCGTGGTTCTTCATCGAAGCGAACGCCCGCCTCCAGGTCGAACACACGGTGACCGAAGAGGTGACCGGGCTCGACCTGGTCGCGGCGCAGCTCCAGATCGCCGGCGGCGCGACGCTTGCCGACCTGGGGCTGGCCGACGGCCCGCCGCCCGCCCGCGGCTTCGCCGTCCAGGCGCGCGTCAACGCCGAGCGGATGACGCCGACCGGGCTCGCCTACCCGGCGGCCGGGACGCTGGAGCGGTTCGCGCCCCCCGCCGGCCCGCACACCCGCGTGGACACGGCAGCGTACCCCGGACTGGCCATCAGCCCGGCGTACGACTCGCTCCTCGCCAAAGTCATCGTGCGCGCCCCCGGGCCGGACTTCGCCCCGGCGGTCCAGCGCCTCCGGCGGGCGCTCGCCGAGTTCGATATCGCCGGTGTCGAGACGAATCTCCCGTTCCTGCGGGCGCTCGCGGAGCGGCCCGAGCTTCCCGCTGCGGACCTCCACACCCGCTTCATCGACGAGCACGCGCCCGCGCTGGCCGAGGCGGCTGCCCGCTTCGCCGCCACGCCTGCTGAAGGCGCACGACCCGGCGAACCGGCTCAGCCCGCCATCGCCGGCGCCCGCATCGACACGAGCGATCCGCTGGCCGTGCTCGCGTACGGCAAGCAGCAGGCGCCGGCGCGCCCGCCGGCCGACGCCGTGCCGGTCGACGAAGGGCAGCAGGCCGTCCGCGCGCCGCTCCAGGGGACGGTCATCGCCATCGCCGTCGAGCCCGGGGCGGCGGTGCGGGCTGGCCAGGTCCTCGCCGTCATGGAAGCGATGAAGATGGAGCACGAAGTCACCGCGCCCTGCTCAGGCACGGTCGTCCGCGTCGAAGCAGCGGCCGGGCTCCCGGTCGTCGAAGGCGCGCTCCTGCTCACCATCGCGCCCGGCCTCGACGACGCGGACAGCGAGGCGGCCGAGGAATCCATCGACCTCGACGCCATCCGGCCGGACCTCGCCGAGGTGCTCGAACGCCGCGCGCGGACGCGGGACGAGCGGCGGCCGGAGGCCGTCGCCAGGCGGCACGCGACCGGCCACCGGACCGCGCGCGAGAACATCGCCCACCTCTGCGACCCGGGGACGTTCATCGAATACGGGCCGCTCGTCCTCGCCGCGCAGCGCGCCCGCCGCTCGCTCGAGGAGCTGATCGAGAAGACGCCGGCCGACGGCCTCATCACCGGCGTCGGCAGCGTCAACGGCGACCTCTTCGGCGACCCCGCCAGCCGCTGCGCCATCATGGCCTACGACTACACCGTGCTCGCCGGCACGCAGGGCGGCCAAAACCACCGCAAGACCGACCGGATCATCGACATCGCCGAGCAGGGCCGGATGCCGTTCATCCTCTTCGCGGAAGGCGGCGGCGGGCGGCCCGGCGATACCGACATCGTCGCGAGCGCGCTCTCGCCGCCCACGTTCACCCGCTTCGCCCAGCTCTCCGGGCACGTCCCGATGGTCGGCATCACGACCGGGCGCTGCTTCGCCGGGAACGCCGCCCTCCTCGGCTGCTGCGACGTCGTCATCGCCACCGAAGACGCCAACATCGGCATGGGCGGCCCGGCGATGATCGAGGGCGGCGGCCTCGGCATCTATGCGCCGGAGGAGATCGGTCCCGTTTCGGTCCAGGTGCCGAACGGCGTCATCGACATCCTCGTGAAGGACGAGGCCGAGGCCGTCGAGACGGCGAAGCAGTACCTCGCCTACTTCCAGGGACCGCTCCCGCGCTGGGAGGCCGCCGACCAGCGGCTGCTCCGGCATGTCGTGCCGGAAAACCGGCTTCGCGTGTACGACGTCCGGAAGGCGATCCGGCTGCTCTTCGACACCGGGTCGGTCCTCGAACTCCGGCCGAAATTCGGCGTCGGGATGATTACCGCCCTCGCCCGGGTCGAAGGGCGGCCGGTGGGCGTGATCGCGAACAACCCCGCCCACCTCGGCGGCGCTATCGATGCCGATGGCGCCGACAAGGCGGCCCGCTTCATGCAGCTCTGCGACGCGTTCGACCTGCCCGTCGTCTACTTCTGCGACACGCCGGGCATCATGGTCGGGCCGGAAGCCGAGAAGACGGCGCTCGTCCGCCACGCGGCCCGGGTCTTCCTGACGGGCGCGAACATTTCGGTGCCGACGTTCACGGTCATCCTCCGCAAGGCGTACGGGCTTGGCGCGATCGCGATGGCGGGCGGCACCTACCACCGGCCTTTCTTCACCGTCGCCTGGCCGACCGCCGAATTCGGCGGCATGGGGCTCGAGGGTTCGGTGAAGCTCGGCTACCGGAACGAACTGGCGGCCATCGACGACCCCGAGAAGCGGCGGCAGTTCTACGAGGAGATGGTGGCGCGCGCCTACGCCCGCGGAAAGGCGCTCAACCAGGCGTCGCTCTTCGAAGTCGACGACGCCATCGACCCGGCCGAAACGCGCGCGTGGCTCACCGCGCTGCTGGCGTCGATCCGGCCGCCCGCTCCCCGCGCCGGGAAGAAGCGGCCGAACATCGACAGCTGGTAGCGCGGGCGCCCTGCACGGACAGGTGCCGTGGCTTTCATTCGCCGTTGCGTTCACGTAGGATGCGCGAATCTCACGGCCGGGTAACGAGACCATGGAAGGCTGGATGGACCAGCTTCGCACGCTCCGGAGGCAGGTCCATCTCTCGCGGGAGGAACTCTCAGCGCGCGCCGGCATCTCTTCGGCGTCCATCAAGGCCTACGAAACGGGCGTCCGCCACCCCAGCCGCGAGGCGCTCATCGGCCTCCTCGATGCGCTCGACGCCGACGCGTTCGCCCGGCAGCAGGTGCTGAGCGGCGCTGGCTACGCGCCCGATTTCGCCTCGCCTGCCGACCGGCTCGAAGACGAGTGGTTCACGCTGCGCAGCGCGGCCGAGGCAATCGCCGACCTGCCGCACCCGGCCTGCATCACGACTGAGCTGTTCGAGGTGGTGGCTGCGAACGCCGTCATCCAGCGGGTGTGGGAGGTGGACCTCCACCGCGAGCTGCAAGGGCCGTTCCAGCGGGGATTCCTGAGCATGCTCACCACGCCGGGGTTCGCCCGCCGGCTGCGCAACTGGTCAGAGGCGCTCTCCGTCGCGGTCTCCGTCGTGAAGGGCCACTACGGCGGCGACGCGGCCCTCGACCCGGCGCAGCACCCGTATCTCGCGGCCGCCGTCCAGTTCCTCATGAACGGCAGCCCGGAGTACGTGCAGAAGTTCCTCGAACTCTGGAACACCGTCCCCGGCCGGGCCTACCGCGTTCGGCTGACCTACCCGGTCGTCTGGGGCAATTCGGAAGTGGGCGAGCTCCGCTTCGTCTCCGTCACCGGCCCGGCCAATAACCCACCGTCGATCTGGTTCAACGACTGGATTCCCCTCGATGGGCGGACGGCGGAGGCGGTCCACCAGCTTCGCATCGTCGAGGATGGGCGCCGGCCGTACTACGACCGGACGTGGCCGCGCATCCCGCCGCCCGGGGCCTGACGCGGCCCGGCCGCGCGGGTACAAAATGTGTCATTTTCGGCATTGCTGCCCAGATTCGGGGGTCCGAGACTGCCCGCATCCTCGACCAGGATGTGGCCCGCATGCCGAAGCGTTCCCCCAATGGCCCCCAGTTCCCGAAGCGGTCGCCGGCCGCCGACGCCGCGCCGCCCCCGCCCCCTGCCAATGAAGCGCCGCCGGCCGCCAGGACCGCCCCGGCGCCGGACCTCCGCACCATCGACCTGAAACGGGCGCCGTCACCCGCTGAGGCGGCCGGGGCAGACGTAAAAGACGCCCTGCGCCGGAACAGCGAGCCGGCCATCAACGGGCCGGCGGCCCGGGCTGCCGACGGGAATACCCCGGGCAGCGGGAGCGCCTCGGGACTCAGCAGCATCGCCGCCGCCGCGCCAGCGGCGCCGGTTCCAGACCTCGAGCGCACCGCCGGGAGCCTCCGCGACGCGCTCGACCGCGCCGAGGCGTCTGCCGGCAGCAATATCGCAGAGCCCGCCGTCCCCGGCGCCTTCCAGGACATCGCCAGGCCGTCCCTCGACGACCTCCAGGCGAAGACCGGCGAGGCCGCGGGCGGGATGCCCGGGACCGACGACCGGTACGGCATGCCGGGCACGGAAAGCCCCTCCTTCGGCGACGCGCTCCGCGCGCCGGGGCTCAATCTCATCGGCGGGGCGGTCGCCGACCTCGATGCCGCCATCGCCGACACCGGTGCCGGGTCAGGACTGCCGGGCCGCGGCAGCCGCGGGCACGGCAACGAGGCCTACCGGGGTATGGCCGAATCGGCCATGGGGGCGATGACCGGCGGCACCGGCAGCGACCCCTTCGCGGTGAGCAGCGGGCGCGGGGCCATGAGCGGCTCCGGCGAGCTGGGATTGATGCAAGCCGCGCTCGATTCCATGGGGAGCGGAACGACCGGCGTGAGCCCGGCCGAAGGCGAGGGCGATGCGCGGCCGCTGCCGGCCCCCGGCGATCCGTACGACACCATCCCCGATGGTGAACCCGTTGACACTATCCTCGATGGTGAACCCGTTTCGGGTAAGCCTCAGCCCCCCGAAGCCAACATCACCAGGTGGACCGTCACTCGCGGCGGCGGAATCGTCGTGAGCGGAGGGGAAGACGGCGAGAGAAATGGTTGGGATGCGGTTGGAGACATCGGGGCGGCCGCGAGCCGACTGGTGGTCAGCCCGGTCGGGCAAGTTGCAGGCGCCTTCTTCTACGGGTGGCGGTTAGGCCGCGCCATCGACAACGCCACCGGCGTCGGCGACAAAGCGGCGACGGCCGCCGCCGGTCTGACCGAGGAAGGTCGATTCGCTGCCGAGATGGAGCGTAAGGCCGCTGAAGCCGAGCGCGCCGCACGAGAGCGGGACGCCGCGAAGCAGTCGGCAGGCCAACCGAGCGCCGGCGACACTCCGAAGGCGCCTTCGGCCAGCCAGCCCCCCCACGGGACCCCCCCGGACAACCCGGCGCTGCGCGCGTGGATCTACGAGCACCACAAGGACCAGATCGATGCGATGCGGGCCGGGCGGTACGGCTGGGACGTCGACCCCGCGGACGACGCGAGCGACGTTCCGCCCGCCGGCAATCTCAGCCTCGCCGAGACGGCCGCCCTCCAGAGGGGCATGACGAACTTCCTCATCGGCAACCCGGGCGACCCCGGCGTCCGCGGCGGCACCGGCAGCGGCAACGTTGGCTTCGGCATCCTCCCCGGCGACCGCGGGAACATCGATTACGGCCCCGACGCGGCCGGCCAGTGGACCGGCAGCGCCCGCACCGAGGACCCGGCGAGCGCCCTCTCCGGCTTCGGCGGCTCCGGCCTCGCCATCGCCGACGCACACGGCACCGCCGACGCGGCGCAACCCGGCAGTTCGAGCGCCTCCGACGACGATAGCGACAGCGACGACGCCGGGTAGACCCGGGAGGAATCGACCGTGAGTGACCAGTCCGTTACTCCCCTCGGCACCGCCGGCCCGCCGGCCGACCGGACCGATGCGCCGCCGCCCAACCGGATGCCGACGTCCCCGCCGGACGGTGACAGCGGCTCCGAGTCGAACGTCCCGGACCCCAACAGCTGGCAGCTGGTCGGCCCCGATGGCCAGCCGCCGCAAAACGTCAGCGATGCGGGCACGTCGACCCATACACCCCCCGGACTCGACCCGGTTCCGTCGTCCGCCGGCTCGACATCCTCGCGGCCGCAGCAGAGCCAGGGGGCCAGCGAGACTGCCGTCGCTGCGGACCTGGCGGCAGCGAACGAGGCGAATGCCCACGCCGCGGGCACTGACGAAGGCGGCCAGCCGACCCCATCTTCCGCCGAAGGAGGCGTCTCCGTGTCCAGCACCCCGAATCATGTCCCGCCGCCGATAGCCGGAGGAATAACGCCTGACAGCAGCTACAATCCCCCGCCGGCTGAGGGCTCCGGCGCCGCCATACTGCCCGAGACCCCGCGGCCGCCGGCGCAGCAGAGCACGCCCGTTTACGATGTCCGGCCGATCCCGGACGAGGTCCGCAGCATGGACATCGACGGCGACGGCCGCCCGGACCTCCCGGCTTCGGCCGGCGGCCCGCCCGGCGCACCCTCGGCGATGCCCGAAGTCCCGCCAGCTCAGGGCGGCACATCGACTCCTCCCGGGCTCTCCGGCATATTTCCCAACCCGTCCGAAGGGCCTGCCGAGGACTACGAAGGCCTGCGGCTAGCCGCGGAGCAGGCGGCGCGGGCCGATGAAGTCGGGGATTACATCGGAGCCATCGGTCCCGGGACGACCTTCCCGCTCCCGCCGGCCGAGCACCCGGTGGCTCCCGGCGAGCAGCCGCCACAGACCGCGCCCATCGACGACCGGATTCGCAATCTCGAACCCGGCGAAGGCGGGCGACCGGGCATCGTGTACGACCCGCCGTTTCCTGATGCGCCGCGAACCCTTCCCGGCGACCTGCCGCGGGGCGAAACCCCTGCCCCGCCCCCTGCTGAAACTGAAGAGCCGCCAGCGCCTCCACGCAACGGAGAGGCCGAACACCCGCCCGCCAACGGCGAGCAGCCCGGTTACCGCCCGCCTCCGGCCTACGAACAGCCCGGCGACCAGCCGCCGACCAATGGCATGCAGCCCGGCTACCAGGACCAGCCACCGCCGCCCGTCGACGAACAGCCAGGCGACCAGGACCAGCCGCCGCCGCCCGCGTACGAACGGCCCGGTTACCAGGACCAGCCGCCGCCCGTCGACGAACAGCCCGGTTACCAGGACCAGCCGCCGCCTGCGTACGAGCAGCCCGGCGACCAGGACCAGCCGCCGCCCGCGTACGACCAGCCCGGCTACCAGGACCAGCCGCCGCCGCCCGTCGCCGAACAGCCCGGCTACCAGGACCAGCCACCGCCGCCCGTCGACGAACAGCCCGGCTACCAGGACCAGCCGCCGCCGCCCGTAGCCGAACAGCCCGGCTACCAGGACCAGCCGCCGCCCGCGTACGAGCAGCCCGGCTACCAGGACCAGCCGCCGCCGCCCGTAGCCGAACAGCCCGGTTACCAGGACCAGCCACCGCCGCCCGTCGACGAACAGCCCGGCTACCAGGACCAGCCCTCGCCGCCAGTCGACGAACAGCCCGGCTACCAGGACCAGCCGCCGCCGCCCGTAGCCGAACAGCCCGGCTACCAGGACCAGCCGCCGCCCGCGTACGAACAGCCCGGTTACCAGGACCAGCCACCGCCGCCCGTCGACGAACAGCCCGGCTACCAGGACCAGCCCTCGCCGCCAGTCGACGAACAGCCCGGCTACCAGGACCAGCCACCGCCGCCAGCCGACGAACAGCCTGGCTACCAGGACCAGCCGCCGCCTGCGTACGAGCAGCCTGGCGACCAGCCGCCGACGGGGGACGTCGCCGGCGAGGTCGCACCGGACCCTGCCGATTCCGCCGCGCCCGTGCCCGTCGCTTCGGCACCCTCCGGGCCATCGCTCGACGTCTTCGACACGAGTGGGGCTGGCGCTTCGGCGCCGGATTCCGGCAGCGGCGGGTCCGCCGGCGAGCCCGCGCCCGTCACTCTGCCGCCCGAGCCTCCGGCACCGCCAACCGAGGCGCCGTGGACGCTGACCCGCGACGACGCCATCGCCCCGCCGCCGCAGGCTGCCGCCGCCGCGACGCCCAGCCTCGAGCCTGTCGTCTTCGAGGTGCCCCTTCCCGCGGACGGCCTTGCTTCGGACGGCAGCGGCATCCAGGAGTTCGACCCCGACGTGGCCCGCCTCATCGCATGGGTCCGCGCCGCAGTCGCCGATGCCGCGGTAATGGGCGAGGACGCGCCCCTCGCGGACGAAGAACGCGGCGGCGGCAACATCCTCGAGCGCATCCTCGACTGGATCCGCGATGCACTCTTCCAGGGCGGGGACGAACCATCGGACGCCGATATCGCCGCCCAGATCCAGGTGCTCGATGCGGAAGAGGTCGCCGAACTCTATCGCCAGTCGCTGGCGATGGCCGCGCCGGCCGAGGATGACGACCTGGACGACTGATACTGTTCCCGCGTCATCGAACGGGGGCCGCGGCAGCGTTTGCTGCCGCGGCCCCGCTGCGTTCAGCCCCCGGAGCGCGCGTAGAGCGCTTCGTACGCCCGGGTCATCGCATCGGCCGCTGCCCGTCCGAACCCGTCGAGCAGCGGGTCCGAAGCCCGTTCGCGCCAGCGGTCGATCGCCGCCAGCGCGTGGCCGGCAGGGAGAGGCGCCAGGTTCGCGGCCGCGAACCGGTCGAGCAACGTGTCGGCCTCCTCCCGCTCGGACGGGCTGAAGCGGGCCAGGCCGGTCGCGGCCAGGTGGGCGGCCTCGAGGAGTCCGAGTTCGGGAGCGCTTGCGACCAGGTCGTCGAGTTCTGCCGCGAGCCGGGCAGCACCGGCGGGGCTCGCGGCCGCGTGCTGCCGGGCGATGTGCCGGCCGGCGGCGACCGCGCTGCGGACGATGAGGAGCTGCGACCGCGCCCGGAGACGCCGGTCGATCGCCTCCCGCACCGGCCCGATGCCGGATACCGCCTCCAGCATGCGGGCGAGGTCGCTCGACGACTGCACCCGCCCTTCGGCCGCGGCCGCAACCGCCACCCGGAGCCCGAAGAGACCGAACCGCTGCAGCAGGAGTTCGCGCAGTTCCGCCGTCAGGGGGCTCCGCTCAGGGTCGCGGAATCGGTCGACGGAGAGCAGCAGGGCCGGCGACGACGGGTCGAGGGCGAGGTCGCGGATGGCGCGGTACTCCAGTTCGGCGAGCGTCGAAGCGGTCTCGGCGAGGAGCCCCGCAACCGGGATGACCTGCCCGGCGAGAGCCAGCAGACGCGGGTCGGCGCTGTAGCGGGCAGCGATGCGGCGCGCGCTGTCCATCGCATCCGGCCGGCCGCCGCCGATTTCATCGGCGCGGGAGAGCACCAGCACGGTGGTGACGGGGCTTCCCAGCGGGAGGCCGGCGTCCCGGAACCCCTCGAGGAACGCCGTGTCGTCGCGGTGGACGTGCCGCATGAGGTAGATGACGGCATCCACGCGGCTGACGCCGCCGGCCGCGCCCGTCAGCTCCTCCGTGCGGGCGCTCACCTCGGCGCTCAGCGACCCGAGCCCGGGGGTATCGATCAGGTCCAGCCCATCGAGCCTTCGCGATGGCCAGCCGACTTCGATCTCCGCGATGTCATCGGCACCCGCCAGGTCGATCTCCAGACCTCGCGCTCCGCGGCGGAACGGCAGCGGCTCGCGGGCGCCGCCGCGCCGCACGGCCGTCACGCGGTACTGCCAGTCGTGGACGAAGCGGGTGACGAGGCGGGTGCATTCGCCCGCATCGGTCGCGGCCAGCCGCTCGCCGAGGAGCGCGTTCAGGAGCGTCGATTTCCCGGCTTTGACGCGGCCGGCGACCGCGACGCGGAGGGGACCGTGCAGGCGGTCGGCAGCTGCGAAAAGTTCCGCTGCCGCGTCCGGCAGGTCGTCGGCTGCGGCGCGGCGGAGCACGCGCTCGAGCCGTCCTGCCAGTGCTGCCCCGGGATCCGGCGTCACGCCGTTGCTCCTTCGAGCTCGTCTGCCCGCCGCAGCAGCCCGCGCGCCTGCTGGAGCCAGCCCGCCACCTGCTGCAGCCGCGCCTGGCGCTCGGCGTCGGACGCGCGGGCCGCTTCCTGGAGCCGTTCGAGCGTGCTCACCCGCGCCTGGAGCTCTTCGCTGATGCGTTCGCTCACGCCGTCGCGCACCTTCCGCTGGAGTTCGCGCGCCGCATCGCGCATCGACTTGGCGATCTCGGCGTTGGCATCGTCGATGAACTGGCGGATCGCCATGCGGGCCTTCTGCCGCCGCTGGGTGACCTGCCGTTTGCGCTCGTCGAGCAGCTGCTTCCCGCCGAAGAGCACGCCGATGCCGACGAGCGCGCCGGTCGTGAACGCCAGGCCGGCGAGCCCGGTGAGCATGCCGAACACGAGGATGCCGCCCTGGGCCCCACGCAAAGATGCCCACGCCGTCGCGGCCGACTCATTCACGAGGCGAACCTCCGGGGCGCGGGCGGTCCACAGGCTGGTAACGTCCACGGGCGCGTCGTCGCGGCGCGGCGGCCCGATGCCCAGCGCCTCTTCGTCGAGCGCCGCGGCGATCCGGTCGACGATGGCCGCCGTGCCGTCCTCGAGCGCGACGATGACGTTCACCGCCGCGTCGGCCATCCGGCTCCGCGCCTCGCTGGCAAGGTCGTCCCAGGTCTCGGCCGGGTCCTCGTCCTCGATGCGCGCCTCGATGTCGCGCGTGATCGTTCGCAGCTCGACCCGGAGCCGGTGCTCCACGTCCGAAATGAGGTCGGCGAAGCCGTCGCCGAGGATGACCTGCCAGCGCGCGGCGGCGCCCCGGAGCTCTTCCAGGCGCCGGCGCTCGCCGGCGAGGCGGTCGGCGTGCTCCCGGCCGGCTGCCGGGTCGGTCAGCGCCTCGCCCTCGGCGAGGAGCGCGGCTTCGAACTGCCGCGCGGCCGTGCGGACGTCGGCGAGGCAGCGCGCGGCGGCGCGCTCGCGGGATGGGTCCAGGATCTCCCCGGCGATGCCGTCGAGGAGCGCCGGGAAGCCGGATTCGGCGTTCAGCGCCGGGTCTCCGGCAGCGAGGGCCGCGGCGCGCAGGGCTGCGGAGAGCGGGTACAGTCTCGTGCCCGGGGCGCGGGCCTGCAGCACCGTTTCGTCGGCGGCCGCGAGCGCCCGCCAGTCCGGGTAGAGGTCGACTTTCGAGACGGCGACGAGCACGCTAGGGCAGACACCGCGCGCCCGCGCGAGGAACTCCAGCTCCGACCGGGAGAGCGGCGCGCTTGCGTCGGTGACGAAGATCAACCCGTCGGCCGCATGGAGGTAGCCGAGCGCGAGGGTTTCGTAGCGCTCGAGAGGCCGCCGCCGACGCCCGGCGTATCGACGAGGATGACGCCGTGGGCCAAAAACGCGTTCTCGGCGCAGACCTCGAGGTAGGCGTGCTCCATCGGGTCGCCGCCGGACGGCGCCTCGGTCGCGAGCCGGGCCAGCCCCGCGAGGTCCGGCGACCGGGCCAGCTCGGTGCCGTCGGGGTTCCGCACGATGACCTGTTCGGGCGCGCCATGGCGGACCAGGACGAGGCGGGCGGTCGCGATGTCGTCATCGACCGGGCAGAGGTCGCGGCCGAGGATGCCATTGATGAGCGAACTCTTGCCCTTCTTGAACTCGCCGATCACGACGAGAACCGTTTCCGGGCGCGCCAGCCTGCCCCGTGCAGCCAGCAGCATCGCAGCGAGGTCCTCCCGCCCCAGCGCGCGGGCGAGCCGGGCGGTATCCAGCGCTGCGTCGGAAACCGGGTGCGACGCTTCGGCCGTTGCGGAAGGGCTACTTTTTGTATCCATTTTTCCATGCACTTCGCAGGCATTAGCGTGCGGCAATTTGTCGCGCGGCCAGAATAGCGAATCTTGCCGCGGGATGGTGGACAGGATCGCATGAGCTACGCCCTCGGGGTCGACATCGGAACGAGCTACACGGCGGCCGCGGTGTGGGAAGCCGGGCGGGTGGACATGCTCCAGCTCGGGACGAGGAGCGCGTCGATCCCGTCCGTCGTGCTGCTGCGGGACGACGGCACGATGATGACGGGCGAAGCGGCCGAACGCCGCGCCCCCGCCGAACCGGCGCGCGCCGCGCGCGAATTCAAGCGGCGGATCGGCGACCCGACCCCGCTCATCCTCGGCGGCACCCCCTTCGGCGCGGAGACCCTGTGGGGGTGTCTTCTCCGGGCCGCTGTGGAGGAAGCCGCCCGCCAGCGCGGCGAACCGCCAGCCGCCATCGTCGTCACCCACCCCGCGAGCTTCAGCCGGTACAAGCTCGATCTGCTCGACCACGCGGCCCGCGCCGCCGACCTCGGCACGGTCCGGCTGCTCCCCGAGCCGATCGCTGCCGCCATCCACTACGCCAGCCAGGAACGGGTCGAGCCAGGCGCCGTGCTCGCCGTCTACGACTTCGGCGGGGGGACGTTCGATGCCTCGGTACTCCGGAAGACCCCTGACGGGTTCGAGCTGCTCGGGCAGCCGGAGGGACTCGAGCGGCTCGGCGGCATCGACTTCGACGAAGCGGTCTTCCGGCACGTGCTCAGTTCGCTCGAGGGCGACTGGGACGGGGCCAGCGACCCCGCCGCGAGGCCGGCGGTGCAGCGGCTGCGCGACGAATGCCGCGAAGCGAAGGAAGCGCTCTCCTACGACACGGAAGCGATCGTGACCGCCGCGCTGCCGGGGCTCCACACGACGGTCCGGGTCACCCGCGAAGAATTCGAGCGCGCGATCGCCCCGCGCATCCGCGAAACGGTGGCGGCGCTGGAGCGCTCGGTGCGCAGCGCAGGGCTCACGATGGACGCCGTCGACCGCGTCCTCCTCGTGGGCGGCACCTCGCGCATCCCGCTCGTGGCCGCGACGGTCCGGGAGATGACCGGGCGGCCGGTCGCGGTCGATACCCACCCGAAGCACGCGGTGGCGCTGGGCGCGGCCATCGAGGCGGGGCAGTCGCTCGCGGCAGGCGCCGCGCCGGCAGCCGCGCCTCCGCCGCTCCTGCCCGACCGCGCTGCCGGGGGCGGCGAGCACCCGACCGCCAGCGAGTCACCGGCCCCTGCCGCTCCCCCGGCTGCTGCAGCGCTCGCCCCCGGCGATGCTCCTCCCCGGGATGGCGGCGCGGCGGCCGGCGCCGCGGCCCGGGGCCGGCCGCGAGGATTGGTGTTTGCCGGCGCGGCAGCCGCCGCCGCGGCCGTCGCCGGGGCCGCCTTCCTGCTCTTCGGGGGCGGAGGAGACGACTCGGCGCCGCCCGCGGCCGGCGCAGACCGCACCCGGGCGGCTGCGACGGCAACAGCCACGCTGGCAGCCGCCGCCGCGACCACGCCCACGGCGGCCGCAACCGCGGCGCCGACGCCTACCCCGACGCTCGCTGCGGGGACGGCGCGCATCACCGGCATCACGCTCAGCGGGAGCCGCTACAGCGTGTCGTTCGAAACCGCCGGCTTCCAGCCCGCGCTGCCCGGCCAGCACGTGCACTTCTTCTTCGATACCGTGCCCCCGCAGCAGGCGGGCGTGCCGGGGACCGGGCCGTGGTTCGTCTACGGCGGGGGCAGCCCGTTCACCGGCTACACCACGGCCGACCGGCCCGCGGCGGCCACGGCCATGTGCATCCTCGTTGCCAACCCCGACCACTCGGTGAAGCAGGGGACCGGCAACTGTGTCCCGCTCCCGCGCTGAGCCGCGGGGCACCGTGCCCGTCGCCAGGCGGTCGCCGCGAGCGCCAGTCCGTGAACGACAACGGGCTCGACGTACGTCGAGCCCGGGTTCAGTTCGTGGTAGCGCGTAGGGGATTCGAACCCCTGATCTCCACCTTGAAAGGGTGGCGTCCTGGGCCTCTAGACGAACGCGCCGTCCTGGTTGCCTTCGAAGGCTATCACGTTCGGGCCTTCCGGGCACCTTTTTGCCGGCGTACCGGTAATGCGATGGACCTCAACTACAGCCCCTGGTTGAAATCGGCGAAGGTGAAGAAGTCGTTCAGCGCCGTGAGCCGGCCGCTCACGAGCAGGACGCCCACGACGATCAGCATCAGGCCGCTGACGATTTCGATGACGGGCCCGAACCGCTGCACCCGGCGGATGACCCGCTGCGCATCCGACACCGCCAGCCCGGCGATGAGGAACGGCACCGCGAGCCCGGCCGCGTACCACGCCAGCAGATACGTCCCGCGAACGGCTTCCCCGGAGGTCGCAGCCAGCGTGAGGATCGACCCGAGGATCGGCCCGACGCACGGCGTCCAGCCGAGCGCGAACGCGCCGCCGACGAACGCGGAGCGCAGGTAGCCGACGCCGTGGTTCCGCGCGATCGGGACTTCGAACGAGCGCTGGAAGAACGCGAGCTGCACGTAGCCCGCGAACCGCAGCCAGACGAGGAGGAGCACGACGCCCAGCGCCGCCAGCCGGAAGCGGTCCTCCTGCAGGTTGCCGAGGTCGGCCAGGAGGATGAACACCCCGGTGAGCGTGACGAGCAGCAGCGCCGACAGCAGCGGTTCGGCCCGCCCGCGCGGCGGGATGATGAGCACCCCCATGAGGACGAGGAGCGAGCCGGCAATCTCCCCCAGCCGCTCCTGGTTGTCGACGAGGAAGTACGAGCCCAGGAGCCCCGCCGCCGCGCCGAGGGCGATGAACACGAGCGACAGGCCGGTGACGAAGGCGACGGCGTGGGTGAACGTCACCCGGCGGCTGGCCACCACCCGGCCGTTCTCGATGCTCGCCCCCGAGATCTGGGCGAGGAAGATCGGCACGAGCGGCAGCACGCACGGCGACACGAACGAGAGCACGCCCGCGGAGAACGCCACGAACGGCCCGCCCGGGCCGCGCAGGCTGAAGCTCGAACTCGTCAGCGGCCCGAGCGCAAAGGCGATGACCGGGATGGCCGCGAGCAGGAGCAGGAGAGCGTACCCGGTCGTCCGGTTCCAGCGCGGCCCCGAAAGGGTTCCCTGGCGTGCCATCTGCGTTCCATTGTAGGAACTTCGCGGTTCCGGGCGCGGGACCGTTCGGACCACGGTCCGCCGGTCATCGGAACGGGTTGCGGTCCGGGTCCGATTTCCCGGGCCCGGGCAGCTCGGGTTCGAGGCCGAGCAGCCGCCGCCGGGCCGCCTCCCAGCGCTCTTTCGCGCGGGCTTCGCGGCCCAGCAGGCCTTTCAGCTGGTCGGGCCGAATCGGCTCGCCTTCGAGGAAGACGCGGTGGAGATGCTGGAGCTGCTTCTGCCAGGCATCCCAGGCTTCGCGGTACGCGGCGATCGTCTCGTCATCGGCGAACGGCATGGCGGCATCTCCCGGCAGGGTCGATCGCGACCGGTCCGCGCCCGGCGCGGCCCCGGCGGCGCCTGCAGGCAGTGTACGGGCGCGGGAACGAAAACGGGCCCGACCTTCGTCGAGCCCGCGCGGCTAGCGTTGGTAGCGCATAGGGGATTCGAACCCCTGATCTCCGCCTTGAGAGGGCGGTGTCCTAGGCCACTAGACGAATGCGCCGTTTCTTCGAGGATAGCCAACGTGCGACGATTCGGGCAAGGTTCGCACCCCGTGAAGCGCGCTCGATGGATGTTCGCTGCGGCATTCCTGTGCCTCGCGCTGGCGGCCCCGGCCTGCCGCGGCGGCGCCCCTGCGCGGTCCGAGACGGTGCCGCTGCCGGACGCCTACCGGTCGATGCTCGATGAGGTCGCGGAGGTGCGGGGCCTCGCGCCGCCCGCCTCGCTGCGCATCGGGGTCGTGCGCCGCGAGGCGCTGCCCGCCCTCCTCGACGGTGCAGCGGCGCCCGGCGATGCGGCCTTCGCCACCGAACGGAGCGCCGTCTACCGGCTCCTCGGCCTGCTGCCGCCGGGGACCGACTCCGCTGCTGCCGAACGGGCGATGCTCGAGTCAGCGGCCGGCGCGCTCTACCTGCCGGGCCGTCGCGAAGTGTGGCTCATCCGCGACGGGGCGCTCCCGGCCTCGCCCGCCGACCTCGAGCCGTGGGAGCAGCGGCTCCTCGCCCACGAATTCGTGCACGCGCTGCAGGATTACCACTTCGATACCCTCCGCCTCGAGCGCGGGGCCGCGACGCTCGACGCCCGCCTCGCGCTCCGGGCGCTGCTCGAAGGCGACGCCTCGTGGACGGAAGGGCAGTGGACGTCCCGTTATCTCCTGCCCGGGCTCGGGCCGGGCGCGGCCGTCGAACCGCCCCCTGCTGCAGCCGCGCCCCCGCCCGCGCTCGCCCGGGAGGCGGCCTTCCAGTACACGACCGGGACGGAGTGGGTCAGCCTCCTCCGGGGAACCGACCCGGGCGCGGTCGACCGTCTCCTCCGCGCCGGCGGACCGGGCGCGACGGCCCTCATCCTCCACCCGGAGCTCGAACGGACCGGGTGGGCGCCGGGCGGCGCAGCGCTGCCGGCTGAGCCCCCGGCGCCGGGCTGGGCGCTCAACAGCACCAGCACGTTCGGCGAATTCCTGCTGGCGAGCTACCTCCAAACCGGCCTCCCGGCGCTCGCGGCGCTGCAGGCCGCCGCCGGCTGGGCGGCCGATGCCCTCACGACGTTCGAAGCGCCGGGCGGGGCCGCGCTCGCGCTCCGCATCCGGTTTTCGGACGCGAAGGAGGCTGGAGAATTCGCCGTCCGCCACCGCGGCCTCCTCGAGGCGCGCGCCCCGGCGGTGCGGGAGGAGCCCGGCCAGCTCGTCGCAACCCGCCGGGACGGCGTTACCGCCATCCAGCTCGAGCCGGACGGTGCGGCGGTGACGCTCGTCTTCGCCGACACAGAGGCGGATGCGCGGGCGCTCGCCGCGTTCCTCCGGAACCGGTGACGGCTCCGCCACTCGCGGCAGGCGAAGACCCGCGTAGAATCCCCGCCCATGGCAGATGACGTGACGCTTCCCCGGTTCGACCAGCTCCCGGCGGTGGAGGGCGCACCGCCGAAATCTGCCTGGTGGCTCTTCGGCAAGGACGACCAGGTCGGCATGTTCAACCTCCAGACGCCCGAGCGCATCGCGAAGGCGGCCCGCCTCGTCCAGCGCGGCGTGATGTTCCCGCTCAACTGGAACATGGAGCTGCCGAATCCGCCCCTCTTCAACCGCGGCGCGGTCCGCCAGACGATCTTCGGCGGCGCCATCCACCATGACGACGTGCTCGACAACTTCTGCCCGCAGGCCAGCAGCCAGTGGGACACGCTCGTCCACGTCGGCAACTCGCAGTACGGGTTCTACAACGGCATCCGGAAGGAAGAGGTGACCGGCAGGCCGGGCTCGAAGGGCGGCATCGACCACTGGGCGCGGCGCGGCATCGCCGGCCGGGCGGTGGTGCTCGACATCGGCCGCTACCTCGCCGCCCGCGGCGAGGCGATCGATTTCACGAGTGACCGCCGGTTTTCGGTCGACGAGCTCGACGCCTGCCGGGAGGCGCAGGGGGTCGCCTTCGAACCGGGCGACGTCCTCCTGCTGCGGACGGGCTGGACCGAGTGGTACGAGGGGCTCGACGAGCGCGCCCGCGCCGGGCTCGCGAACATGGCGGCGTTCCGCGCGCCCGGCATCGCGGCCGGCGAACCGATGGCGGAATACCTCTGGAACCTGCACATCTGCGCCATCGCCAGCGACCTGCCATCCGTCGAGGCATGGCCGCCCCGGCGCGAGCACGGCGGGTTCCTCCACGAGTGGCTGCTCGGGCTCTTCGGCATCGCCATCGGCGAACTCTGGGACCTCTCCCGGCTCGCTGCCGATTGCGCCGCCGACGGCCGCTACGAAGCGTTCCTCGTCTCCGCGCCGCTGAACAAGACGGGCGGCATCGGCTCGCCGCCGAACGCCATCGCGCTCAAGTAGCCGGGACGGTCAGCCGTCGACCTCGGCGAACATCGGGAAACGCCGCGTCAGATGCGAGATGAGCGCGTCCTCCGCGTGGCGCGCGGCGAGGTCGAGGTCGAACCCCTCCGGGTCGAGCAGCCACTGGAAGGCGATGCCGATGATGGTGCCGATGTGGTGGGCCGCCGCGGCCTCGGGCTCGACATCGAGCCGGAAGGCGCCGCTCCGCTGGCCGTCGCGGATGGCGTTCGCCGTGCCGCGCCGGAAGTCGCGGTAGAGGTCGCGCAGGCGGTCGGCGAGCTGGGGTTCGCTGCGGGCGCTCGCCGTGAAGTGGAGGAAGACGTCGTAGGTGAGCGCCTCCTTGCGCGCCATCAGAATCGCGGTCCGCGTGACCATGCGGAGGCGGTAGACCGGGTCCAGCCCCGGCCCGATGGAGACGGCGACCGTATCGACGAACACCTCGCGGCAGCGTTCGAGCACGCCCGCGAGAAGCGCCGCCTTGTCGCCGAAGTGGTAGGAGACGAGCCCGCGGCTGACGCCGGCGGCCTTGCTGATCTCATCGATCGAGGCTTCCTGCCAGCCCTTCTGCCCCATGACCCGGACGGTGGCATCGATGATCTGGCGGCGCCGCTCGGCCGTGACACTGGAACGTCCCATGTGCTGGACTCCGGGAGACAGGTACGCGCAAGGGGCCAGTCGCGTCCTGCGTCACTCTACCATTTCGTTCGAAGCACCGAAATAGCGCGCGATGGCGCGCTTGACAGCCCGTTCAGCCGGTCGTCCGCTGCCCTGCGACGGGCCGCCCCTCTTCGACATCTTCGAAGAAGCGGAGGACTTCGCGCGCGAACGCCTGCGGCGCCAGCACCGGCACCCCGTGGCCCGTCCCCCGGAACGTGACGACGCGCGCATCCGGGAGTTCGCCCGCCATCACCTCGGAGGCGCTGCGGACCGGGTCGTCCTCGCCGATGGCCACCAGCACCGGCATCGTCAGCCGGCCCCGGAGGAGCGGGAGGAGGTCGGGCCGCTCCTTCCGCACCCGCGCGCAGCCGAGCCAGCCCGCCGCCGAGAGCCGGGCGTACCGCTCGCGCACGCCGCGGGCGAGGAACGGGTCGGCGACGGAGGCGGCGGCGCGCCTGCCCAGCTCGGCCGTGCCGAACTTGCGGACGACCTCGGTCGAAGCGTCGATGCTCCGCTCCCGCTGCCAGTAGCGCTCATCGTAGGCCGGGTGGCGATAGGCCGCGGAGGTATCGCTGAGCACCAGCGCCGCGAGCCGCTCCGGCCACGTGACGGCGAACTGCAGCGCGATCATCCCGCCGAAGCTGCAGCCGATGAGCGCGCAGAGGTCGAGCTCGAGGTGGTCGAACAGCGCCCGGACATCGGCAGCGAGCTCCTCGGCAGTGTAGGCGTCGAGGTCGTCCGGGGCTGCGCTTCGGCCGTGGCCGCGCAGGTCCATGGCGACGACGAAGTAGCGGCGCGCGAACTCGCCGGCGACCGGGTGCCACATCCGGAGGTCGCTCGTGAAGCCGTGGAGCAGGACGACGGCCGGCAAGGCAGGGTCGCCCGCCGTTTCGTAGGCGAATTCGAGTCCGCCGCGTTCGAACGTTGGCACCGGCTGATGGAACACCGCCCGGCATGAAGGCGCAAGCGGCTGCGGTGCCCGCGTACAATCGGGGGCTACTTCGCCGCCGGGACAGGCCATGGAACGGACCGTCTACGTCGTCCCCCACACCCACTGGGACCGCGAGTGGTATCAGCCGCACGAGCTCTTCCGCTGGCGGCTGGTCCAGATGATCGACGAGCTGCTCGACCACATGGAGCGGCACCCGGAGTACCGCTGCTTCAACCTCGACGGGCAGAGCATCGTCATCGCCGACTACCTCGAGCTCCGGCCCGAGAACGAAGGCCGGCTGCGGGCGCTCATCGAAGCCGGGCGGGTCGTCATCGGGCCGTGGTGGGTGCAGCCGGATGAGTTCCTGCCCTCCGGCGAATCGCACATCCGGAGCTTTCAGCGCGGCATCCGGTTCGCCGAACGCATGGGCGGCAGCCTCCGCATCGGCCACTGCGCCGACCAGTTCGGCCACATCGCCCAGATGCCCCAGCTGATGCGGCAGCTCGGGCTCACCAGCGCCTGCCTCTGGCGCGGCGTGCCGGACAGCATCCCCGGCTGGAGCTTCTGGTGGGAGGCGCCGGACGGCACGCGCATCCCCGTGCTCTACCTCCGCAACAGCTACTCGAGCGGCTGGCGCCTCCCCTCCGATGTCGAGGACTTCCTCGAGCGGGTCCGCCGGCAGGAGCGCGACCTCCGCGAGGGGCTGCCGGCGCTCCTCATGAACGGCACCGACCACTCGCGGATGGAGCCGCACGTCCCGGACCTGCTGGCGCGGGCTGCCGGCCGCGGCTACCGGTTCGAAATGGCGACCCTCGCGGAGTACGAGCAGGCCGTCCTCGCCGCCGGCATCGACGAGGTCGTCCACCGGGGCGAACTCCGCTCGCCGGACCGCTCGAACGTGCTCGTCGGCGTGCTTTCGGCCCGCATGGTCATCAAACAGCGGGATTTCGAAGTCGCGCGCGCGCTCGAACGGTATGCGGAGCCGCTCGAGCTGCTGGCGCACCTGCACGGCGGGCCGGACGGTTCGCCCGCGCTTCGCCACGCGTGGGGCCTCGCCCTCGAAAACACGCCGCACGATTCGATCTGCGGCTGCAGCGTCGACCAGGTCCACCGCGAGATGCTGCCCCGCTACGACCGCGCCGAACAGCTGGCGATGCAGGTCGCGCGCGAATCCGCGGCGCACCTCATCCGGCGGATGGAGGTGCCGGCACAGGGCGGCCTCGCCGTTTTCCGGCCGGTGCAGGGCGCGCCAGCCGCCATCGAAGCCGATGTCCCGGCCGCCTGGGCCGCGTTCGATGCCCTGCGGCTGCCGGGCGGCGAGGTCATCCCCTTCACCCTCGAACCGCTGGGCGGCGGCGCCGAACTCCTCCGCGAAGCCGTCTCGCCGCGCGGCGTCCTGCGCCACCTCGACTTTCTCCGCGAGCAGCGGTACGACGTCCACGCCATCGAAGACATGGCATGGGAACTGGGCGACGGCCACCTCCGCGTCACCACGACGGTCGGCCCGGACATCACCGCCATCGACGAGGAGGGCTTCCGCGCCGAGGTGCGCAGCGTCGTGCGCGCCGGGCTCGCGGAGACCGCCGAGGTCGCCGTCATCGAGAGCGAGCGCGCGCGGCTCACGGCCGTCCTGCCGCCGGCACGCGCGGCCGGGCTCGAGCTGGCGGTCCCGGTGCACGGGTCGGCGGCCGGGCTCGAGGCGGCACCCGGAGGCCGCCGGCTTCGCTCCGGGCGCTTCGACGTCCGGCTGAGCGGCGCGTCGCTCCGCATCCGCGACCGCGAAACGGGCCTCGACCTCGACCCCGGGCTCGTGTTCGTCTCTGAAGGCGACCGGGGTGACGAGTACAACGCCGATATCCTCGATGACGGGGTCGACGAGCCGGTCTCGGTCACGGTCCAGGGGACGACGAGCACGCCGGCGTGGCAGGAGCTGCGGTACACGCTCGTGTACGACCTGCCGGCCGGGCTCGGCGCGAAGCGACGCCGGCGGGGACGGCGGGAGCGGGTGCTCGAGCCGGTCGATGTCGCCGTCCGGCTCTGGCGGGGGCTGCCGCTCATCGAGTTCCGCGTGGCGGTCGACAACCTCGCGCGGGACCACCGGCTGCGGGCGCTCGTCCCGCTGCCGTTCGAACCGGAGCGGCTGCTGACCGAGAACCACTTCCACGTGGCGGAGCGGCCGCTGGCGCCGCCCCCGTGGAACGGCGAAAGCGCCGAGCAGCCGCCGACCACCTTCCCGCAGAAGACGTTCGCCGCCGTCGAATCCGGCGGCCGCGGCCTCGCGCTGCTGAACCGCGGGCTGCCCGAGGGCGAACTCGTCGGCTGGCGCGGCCGGAAGGCGCTCGCCCTGACCCTCCTGCGGTGCGTCGGCTGGCTCTCGCGGCCGGACCTCCGCAGCCGGCGCGGCGGCGCCGGGCCGACGGTGCAGACCTTCGACAGCCAGTGCCCCGGCCGCCACCGGTTCGCCTTCGCCCTTGCGCCGTACGCAGGCGGCTGGCACACCGCCGGCATCGCGCCGCTGGCCCACGCGTGGGCCTTCCCGCCGGTTGGCTGGACGACGAACGGCCACGAAGGCTCGCTCGCGAGCCGGCTGCCGCTCGCCGGGCTCGAAGGCGATGCTGCGCTGAGCGCCGCCTGCCGCAGCGACGCCGACGGCGCGCCGCTGGTGCGCGTCTACGCCGGCCCTGCAGGGGGACGGGTCACGGTCGACGTCCCGGCCGCCGGGTCGGCAGCAGCGGCCCGGGTGGACCTGCTGGAGCGCCACCCCGTGCCGCTGGAGGGCGACGCCGGGCGCCGGGCGCTCGAGCTGCGGCCGTGGGAGATCGCGACCGTCCGCTTCGAGACCGCCGAACGCCCGTAGCGGGGTGCCGCCGTAGCATGCGCGCATGGTGCCCGGCGCTGAAGGGAGGCGAACCGCGCGGTCCGCGGGCGGCGGGCTGGCGCTCGCCGCGGCCATCGTCGCCTTCGGGTTCGTCGGCTCGCGGCTGCTCGGCATCGTGCGGACCATCGTCATCGCGAACGCCTTCGGCGCCTCGCCGGAGCTCGATGCCTACAACGTCGCCTTCCGCATCCCGGACCTGATCTTCCAGGTGCTCGCCGGGGCCACCCTCGGCAGCGCCTTCATCCCGGTCTTCGCCCGCAAGTTCGAACGGGAGGGTGCTGCCGAGGCGTGGCTGCTCGCGAGCCGCGTCCTCAACCTCGTGGTGCTCGCCACGGCAGCGCTCTGCGCGGCGGCGTTCGTCCTCGCGCCGCTGCTCGTGCCGGCCATCGCGCCGGGGCTCGGCGACGACATCGGCCGCTCGGAAGAGCTGACCGGCACGGCCGTCGAGCTGACCCGCGTCATGCTCGTCTCGACGCTGCTGTTCGCGGCCAGCGGCATGCTCACGGGGATGCTGAACGGGCGGGAGCGGTTCTTCCTGCCGGCGCTCGCCCCGATGCTCTACAACCTCGGCATCATCCTCGGCGCGGTCGTCTTCGCCGACCGGTGGGGCGTCAACGGGCTCGCCTTCGGCGTCGTGCTCGGCGCGGCGATGCACCTCGGCATCCAGGTGCCCGGGGTGATCGCCGAGGGGTTCCGCTACCGGCCATCGCTCGGCTGGGGCGAGCCGGGCGTGATGGAGGTCGCCCGCCTGATGGCGCCCCGGGTCGTCGGGCTGGCGGCCGCGCAGGTGAACTTCGTGGTCACCGGCTTCTTCGCCTCGAAGGTCGGCGCCTCGGCGATCTCGAACATGACGTACGCGTGGCTGCTGGCCGGCCTGCCGCTGGCGCTCTTCGGGATGGCGCTCTCGACGGCGGTCTTCCCGCGGCTCGCCGGGCAGGTCGCCCGGGAGGAGCTGGACGAGCTGAACCGGACGGTCTCGCGGGTGCTGCGGCTCATCATGTTCCTCACGGTGCCGGCGGCGCTCGGCCTGGCGATGCTGCGCGAGCCGGCGGCCATCACGCTGCTCGAACGGGGCGCGTTCACCCGGCCGGACTCGCTGATGACGGCCGCCGCGCTCGGCTGGTACTGCCTCGGCATCGTCCCCCAGGCCGGCATCGAAATCCACAGCCGCGGCTTCTACGCGCTCGGCGACACGCGCACGCCGGTGACGCTGGCCGTGCTCGCCGTGGGCGTGAATCTGCTCCTCGGCGCGCTCCTCTGGGAGCCGTTCGGCGTGAGCGGCCTCGCCTTCGCGGTCGGCGCCGCCTCCTGGGCGGAGTGGCTGGGGCTGTACGCCCTCTTCCTCCGCCGGACGGGCTGGAACCCGGCGGAAGAGCTCGGCGCGATGGCGCGGGTCGCGCTGGCCGGCGCGCTGATGGCAGCGGCGCTGGCGGCCGCGACGGTGCTCCTCGATTCCGAGACCCGCGCGCACGCCGCCGTGACGGCCGCGGCCGGCGTCGCAGCGGGGGCGCTCTGCTACGCCGCCGCCTGCCTGGCGCTTCGCGTGCCCGAACTTGAGGAGGTCACGAACCGGCTGGCGGCGCGGCTTCGCCGGGGCCGGGCCCCGGGGTGAGGCCCGCTCGCTCGCCGCGGAGGCCGCGCAGCGCGAGCTCGACCCCGCCGAGCCGGCGGCCGCCCTTCGTCCGGGCTTCGCCGCGGTTCGCCATCATCACGAGGTAGTCCGAGAGCCCGGCATCGAGGAAGGCGCTGTAGCCCATCAGGTCCTGCGCCCGGTTCGCCGCGGCCTTCGAGAGGCGGACGACGACCGGGTTGTTCTCGGCCACCCGGAGGGCGTAGCCCACGGTCTCCCGCTCGAGGTCCTCCGGTTCGAAGACGCGGTTGACGAAGCCGAGCTGCTGCGCCTCCTCCGCCGTGAGGAAGCGGCTTTCGAACATCAGCTCCTTCGCCTTCCGGACGCCCACGTCGTAGGGCAGCGAGCAGTACTCCAGCATCGCCGGCAGGAAGAGCGCGTTCCGCGCGGCGAAGACGAGGTCGACGCAGGCGGCCATCATCCAGCCGGCGAAGATGCAGAACCCCTCGACCATCGCGATGGTCGGCTTCGGAGCGTTGCGCCACTTCACGAGCAGGTCGAGGTTGTAGTGACGGAAGTTTTCGTAGAACTCGATGCCGGCCTCGCCGATGCCGCGGGCTTCGCGGTCGGCCACCTGCTCGGGCGTGCCCAGGTCGTGGCCGCTGGAGAAGTTGCCGCCGGCGCCGCGGGTGATGATGACGCGCACGGCCGGGTCGGCCACGGCGAGGTCCATCGCGCGGTCGTACTCGTCGAGCAGCCGCCACGACTGGGCGTTGCGGTACTGCGGCCGGTTGAAGGTGATCCAGGCGACCGGGCCATCGGTCCGGTAGTCGATGTCGCGGAACTCCACGGAGGGTCTCCTCGGTGCGGTGGGCGGGAGTGTACCCGGCAGCGGTGCTGCCCCGCGAATTCACCGGGCCGGGAGCAGCCCGTACCATGGACGGAAACGTTTCCCACCCGGAGCGCCCCATGGAGGCCTACAACATCACCGTCGTCGGCGCGAGCGGCATCGTCGGCCAGGAGTTCCTCAAAATCCTCGATGAGCGGCAGGTGCCGGTCGGCCGGCTGCGGCTGCTGGCGACGGCGCGCTCCGCCGGCAAGACAGTCGCCTTCCGCGGCGCAGAAGTCGTCATCGAGGAAACCACGCCGGCGAGCTTCACCCCGGACGACCATATCGTCTTCCTCTCCGCCTCCGGGGCTGCGTCGAAGCAGTACGCGCCGATTGCGGCGGCCAACGGCAGCTTCGTCATCGACGACTCCAGCGCCTTCCGGATGGACCCCGCGGTGCCCCTCGTCATCCCCGAAATCAACCCGGACGACCTCGAGTGGCACCGGGGCATCGTGAGCCAGCCGAACTGCACCACGACGCCGATGGTGCTCGCGCTGGCGCCGATTCACCGCGTGAACCCGCTCCGGCGGGTCATCGTCAGCACGTACCAGGCCGTGGCCGGGGCCGGCGCCGCCGCCGTCGAAGGGCTGCGCAGGGAGACGGAAGCCGCGCTGTCCGGGCGCCGGGAGCCGAGCGGCACGCAGAAGCGCGACATCGCCTTCAACGCCGTCCCCCAGATCGACGTCTTCGCCGACGACGGCTACACGAAAGAAGAGCTGAAGATGGCGAACGAAACGCGGAAGATCCTCCACGCCCCGGACGTGGGAGTGAGCGCCACCTGCGTCCGCATCCCGACCTTCTTCGGCCATGCGATGAGCGTCTGGGCCGAATTCGAGCGGCCGGTGACCGTCGACGAAGCGCGGGCGCTGATGGCGGGCGCCCCCGGGGTGGAGCTGATGGACGACCCGGCGGCCGAGCAGTACCCGACGCCGATGGACGTCGCCGGCACCGACCGGGTGCTCATCGGGCGGCTGCGGCCAGACCACTCGAAGCCCGGGGCCATTGCCTTCTGGACGGTGACCGACAGCATCCGCAAGGGCGCAGCGACGAACGTGGTGCAGATCATCGAAGAAGCGGCCCGGCGCGGCCTCATCCGGCCGCGAGCCGGGGTTCGATAGCGGATTCAGCGGGCTCTCCTATAGGCCGGCGCTCTGCCATAATGCGGACCAATACCTTGGGAGTTCGCACATGGCATTCACGGTCAACCCCGACAAGTTCCGCTACCCGGCCGAGTTCGCCGCCGGGGTCAAAGGCAAGCGCGTCCTCATCTCGGGCGCGGGCAAGGATGGCGGTCTCGGCCAGTCGTTCGCGCTGGCCGCCGGCCTGAACGGCGCCGAGAGCGTCGCCGTCCACTTCCATTCTTCCTACGACGACGGGCTCGACCTCGTCGATTACCTCCGCAGCCAGGGCGTCAACGCCTTCCCGCTGCAGGCCGACGTGACCAACATGGGCGACCTCTGGGCGAGCCGCAGTTATGTCATAGAAAAGATGGGCGGCATCCCCAACCTCGTCATCTGCAACTCCGGCCTGACCGAGAAGGGGTATTCCTTCGGCCGGTCGCTCCGGGAGATCGAGGGCGAATCGATGGCCATGCGGCGCGCCCGCGTGCGGCAGGCGTTCATCAACAACCTGAATGAGACCCGGCTCGTGCTCGACACGAAGATCGACGGCTTCATGGCGATGACGCACCTCTGGTCGGGCGAGGCGGTGTACGCGAACGAGCCGATCCAGTTCGTCTACATCTCCTCGCGCCAGGCGATCGACCCGGGCGTGAGTGTCCCCGGCTACGCCATCGCCAACTGGGCGGTGCTCCAGCTGCCGAAGGTGCTCCAGGTGAACCTCGGGCGCAGCGCCGAGCTCGTCTCCGCGTACTCCGTGCTCTACCCGTTCGTGCGCACCGGGATGACCAATGAGTATGCCGAGAATCCGAAGGTGTTCGGCCGCTGGCAGCCGCGCATGCTCGAGACCTTCGAGGCGGCCGAAGGGTTCATGCAGCTCCTCGCCCAGCCGAAGGAGGTCACCAACCAGGGCATGTTCGAGGCCATCGTCGAGCCCCTGCCCGAGCGCGGCGAACGGGCCGTCAAGTTCACGTGGAAACAGGTGAAGTTCGCCATCGAGGAAGAGCTGACGCCATTCAGCGCCCAGCACCCGCTCGAGTTCGCCTGAGTCGACGATAACGGCCGCCCGCCTGCGGCCGACATTCTGTCGACTTCGAACCGGGGGCCGGGCCGGCGTGTCAAATCTTCGTGAAGCCAGCGGCAAGCCGTCATAAGTTGCTTGGCCGGCGGCCGGCTCCCCCGCTACATTCCGGCCCGTTGGAGGCGGGGTGGTCGGGGGCGACGGCCGGCGCGGCGGGATGAACCCGCAGCCGCCGGTCCCGGGCCGGTGTCACGGCGCCGCCCCGGGAGCTGCCGGGCCGGCAGGCGCAGGGGCAACCCGGGCGCAGCAAAGGCCGGCAGCCCGAACGGCAACGCCCGCTTTGCGGGCGCGTCCGGCTCCCGATAGACGCGCTCCAACGCTTGCAAGGGGCCGCTCTCGCCTCCAGGGGGCGCGGGGCGGCCCCTTCGCACGCCAGCAGGAAGGCCGGCCTCGTGCGCACCCCGCGAAGTCGGCGCTAGGATGCGCAGCGAACTCTCGCAGGGGGCGCGCATATGGCGAGTGAATTGCCTTCGCCGATGACCGGCACCATCAAGGAAGTCCTGGCGCAGCCGGGCCAGCAGATTGCCCCGGGCCAGGAGCTCTTCATCGTCGAGGCGATGAAGATGGAGCTGCCGGTCGAGGCCGAGGCTGCGGGGACCGTCGCCGAGGTGCTGGTGCGCGCCGGCGACCGCGTCGAACAGGGGCAGCCCCTGTTGCGGCTGGCCTGAGGGCCGATTGCGCATCGGCAGGGCCGGCGTAGCATGAGCGGTGGACCTGCCGTCCCCGCCATGCGCACTGCGAACCTCGTCTTCTCCATCATCTCTATCGTCCTCGGGGTCGTCCTGATCCTCTTCCTCCTCACGCAGGCGGTAGAGTGGAATATCGGCATGGCGATCGGCGTCGTGCTCATCCTGAACGGGGCCGTCCGACTTTGGTTCGCACAGGACGACCGCTGATCGGCGCCCGCCGAGGGGGAGTGGCTGCGTGATGGAATCGTGGCAGACCTTCCTGGTCCCGGTCTCCGCTGACCGCGCGAGCATGGAAGCGATCGCGGTCGCTGCCGCGGCGGCGAAAGCCCGGCGTGGGCGGCTCCACCTGCTCCACGTCATCGAGGTCGGCCGGGCCATGCCGCTGAACGTCGAGCTCGAACCGGAATCGCGCCGGGCGCAACAGGTCATCGAGAAATCGGAAGCTGCAGCCGCTGAGTTCGGCTGCCAGGGCGTGCGCTCCGTGGTCGTGCAGGCACGCGAGGCGGGGCCGGCCATCGTCGAAGAGGCACGGGCCCAGAAAGCCGACGTCATCGTGCTCGGACTGCCGCCGTTCGAAGGGGAAGACCGCCCATTCGCGCTCGGGCCCACGGCCGAATACCTGCTTCGCCACGCACCCTGCGAGGTCTGGCTCATCCGCCGTCCGATGCGCGATGCTTACCGGGGAGGAGGTCTCGAGACCCGATGAACGTCGTCATCATGGGCTGCGGCCGCCTGGGCTCCCGCATCGCGACGATGCTCGAGCGGCAGGGCCACGCCGTCACCATCATCGACATCACCGAGAGCGCGTTCCGCCGGCTCCCCGAGGGGTTCGGCGGCCGCCGCATCGTCGGCAACGGCATGGACCTCGCGACGCTCGAACGCGCCGGCATCCGCGAGGCGGACGCGTTCTTCGCGGTGACCCAGGGCGACAACCGGAACTACTTCGCGAGCCAGGTCGCCCGGGAGATCTTCGGCGTGCGCCGCGTCCTCTGCCGGGTGTACGACCCGGTGCGCGAGAGCATCTTCCGCGACCTCGGCCTCGAAACCTTCAGCCCGACCAGCTACGGCGCCCAGGTCATGGTCGATATGCTCCTCAACGAGCCTGCCCGGAGGTAGCGCGTGTACATCATCGTCGGCGGCGGAGGCAAAGTCGGTTTCCACCTCGCCCTCGAACTCATCCAGCAGGACCACGAAGTCCTCGTCATCGAGCAGGATGCCGGGCGCGCGGCGAACATCCGCGAGGAGCTCGCAGGCAACGTCCTCTTCGGCGACGCCTGCGAAGCGACGACGCTCGACGCCGCCGGGGTCAGCCGCGCCGACCTCGTCGCGGCCGTCACGGGCGACGACGAAGACAACCTCGTCATCTGCGATATCGCGCGCTACCGGGGCGTCAAGCGGACCATCGCCCGCATCAACAACCCCCGCAACGAGCTCATCTTCCGCAAGCGCGGCATCGAAACCACCATCTCCGCGACGCAGGCCGTCCTCGCCCAGATCGAGCAGGAGCTGCCGACGCAGGCGATGATCCCGCTCCTCCAGCTCCACTCCGGCCTCGAACTCATCGAAGTGAAGCTTCCGGAGACCTCGCCGGTCGTCGGCCGGTCGGTCCGCGAGATCCTCCTCCCGGCGGAGTCGCTCATCTCGCTCGTCGTCGACCCCGGCGGCGTGCCGCGGATGCCGAGCGGCGACACCCGGCTCCACGCTGGCGATGCGCTCGTCGTCGTCGCGCCGAAGGAGAGCCTCGACATGCTGCGCGAGCAGCTCGTGGGGTCGACCCACGGGCTGGACACCTGACGGCGGCGCGAACATGACGCGGATCGCCTACCTCGGGCCGCCGGGCACGTTCGGCGAACTCGCGGCGCTCCAGTACGACGCTGGCGCGGAGCTGATGCCGTTCCCCTCCCACGCCGCCGTCGCGGCCGCGGTCGAATCCGGCATGGCCGACCTCGGCATCGTGGCGATCGAAAACCTGATCAACGGCTCGGTGCAGGAAACGCTCGACATCCTGATTCACGAGACAGACCTGAAGATCCAGGCCGAACTCGTGGTCCCCGTGCGGCACAATCTCGTGGCGAAGCCGGGGACGCGCCCCGCGGACGTGCGGGTCATCTATTCCCACCCGCAAGCGCTCGGCCAGTGCCGGAAGTTCCTCGAGCGGTGCTTCCCTCGGGCACAGGCGGAGGCCGCCCTTTCGACGACCGAAGCGGTGGAGCTGGCGCTCAAGCGGAATGGCGACGCGGCGGCCATCGCGACGGAGCGCGCCGCGGAGCTGCTCGGCGCCGAAGTGCTCGCGCGGGACATCCAGGATTCCGAGAACAACGTCACCCGGTTCCTCGTCCTGGGCAGCGGCACGCCGCCGCCGACCGGCCGCGACCGGACGTCCATCGCGTTCACTTTCGCGGAGGACCGCCCCGGCGCGCTGGCCAGCGTGATGAACGCCTTCGCCGAGGCGAACATCAACTGCAACAAGATCGAGAGCCGGCCGACGAAGGCCACCTTCGGCGATTACGTCTTCCTCATCGATTTCGAGGGCCACCAGGACGACCCGAAGGTGAAGGCCGTCCTCGATCGCATCCGGCCGCTCTGCGCCGAGCTGAAGGTCTTCGGCAGCTATCCGCGCGCCATCTGACCGGCGGATGCCGCGGGGTCAGGGGTAGTACTCCTCGCAGCCGATCGGCCAGGTGAAGACAGACCCGTTCCGGTAGCAGATGTCGTAGCCCCCGCCGCCGTTGAGCACGACCCAGAAGCCGGGGCCGCCGATGAGCACATCATCGCCGCCGCCGCCGTTGAGCGTGTCGCTGCCTCCGCCGCCGACGATGCAGTCGTTGCCGCCGTTGCCGTTCAGCGTCTCGCCGGCGGCGGTGCCGAGCACGAGGTCGTTGCCGCCGCCGCCAGAGCCGGAATAGACGATCGACGTGAGCGACATGTGGGCGCACTCCGGCGGCGCCAGCTGCATGATGCTGAGCGGGACGGTGTTCTGCCCGATGCGCGTCGGCGGAACGGTGTTCGCCGCGGCAGAGGCCGAGAGCGCGGCGAGCAGCGCCGCGCCCGCCAGCGCGGCAGCCGCGATGCCGGGGAGACGCACGGGCCTCATGCGGCACGCTCCGTCCCGTACTCGGCCTGCTCCAGCACGAACCGGTACACCGCGGCGCCGTCGCGCACGTAGCAGACGTGGCTCCCCGGCCGCGCTTCCTGCAGGATGATGCCGCCCGTCCGCTCGGCGATCCGCTCGAGGTCGGCCATGGAGGCGACATCGATGACGTCCGCAGATTCGAACCGCCCGCTGCCGGCGATGCGGACGGGTGCTGCCGGCGAAGTTCCGCCCGCGCGTTCGCCCCAGCCGCGCCGCGCAGCAGCAGCGATGAGCGCGCCGGCTGACCCGAATGCGATGAGCGCGCCGGCTGACCCGGCGATGCGGGCAGCGACCACCGGCACGCTCACGAACCAGATCTGCACGTGGTTGCCGACCGTCCGCTGCGCCGTGACGACGCTGGTTTCCGACGGGCGCAGCAGGGCAGCGGGTTCGGCGCTGTTCAGCCAGAGGCGCGAACGGTCGAGGGCGAGCGGCAGGGCCGCCGCGTCGAAGCGGCTCTCGAACGGCAGACCGTCGAGCTCGCCGCTGATCCGCACCTGCGGCTTGATGGTGACCGAGTAGCGGTCGTTCACGACCCCGGATTGCGCTTCGAGCGCAGCGATCTGTTCACGAACGGCGGCCAGGTCGAGCGTGCCCTTCGCCTGGAAGGCGGTGCCTTCGAACGTGCCCGGCTCCCCGACGGGGATCGTCCGCTTCCAGCCGCTCGCATCGCCGAGTTCGGCGACCAGGTGGTAGCTGCCGGAGACGGACGCCGGCCGGGACGCCAGGAACTCGTACGAAAAGCCGAAGGTCACCCGGTCGCTCAGCCGGAGATAGACCGGCTCGCCGGTCGTCGCCCGGCCGGCATCGTAGATACTGCCGTCAGCAGCGGCGGCGTCGTAGACGAACTCGCCGCGCTGGGTGTACTCACGCTCAGCCGGGACGGTCTTCTCGAGCCCGCGACCGAAGCCGACCCACGCCAGCGCGGCGAAGCCGAGGCCGACGGCGAGCAGCAGCGCGAGGGCATCCTGCCAGTTGCGGTAGATGGGAGCCATGGGGTGTCCTCCTCCCCGGTGATGGTTGCGCCGGGCGGCGGCCGCCGACCCCGGGCGGGGCCGGGCCGAACTGCCCAGCAAGCCCGCGAACGCGACGGACAGGACGATGCCGGTCCAGAGCGGGCTGCGGAGATGCCAGAGCACCCGCCCGGCGCCGGGAACCCTGAACCAGAGCCGGCCGACGACCTCGCCGCGGCCCGGGTGGTACGAATCGGTGAAGTCGTTGTTGTCGCCCTGCAGCGTGTAGCGGCCATCCTCGACATCGATGATGCGGTGGATGACGTGGCCGACCTCCGGATGCCGGTAGGTCACGACGTCGCCCGGCCGGTAGTCATCGGCCCGCCGGACGATGGCGAGGTCGCCGCGCTGCATCCCCGGCTCCATCGAATTGCCGTTGACGATGACGTAGGCGGTCTGCCCGCCGAGCTGCTGGGGCGCGAACAGGACCCACCCGGCCGCCGCGAGCAGGAACAGCAGCGCGCCCGCGGCGGCGAAGGCAGCAGCCGCGCGGGGGCCGGCCTGGCGAGCGGCCCGGGCGGTGTGTCCTGGGGCAGTTCCGCTCATGTCGTCCACCCTGCGCTACTGCGCCGCCACGACGCGCAGACTCGTGATGGACGAGACCGCCGCCGTCGAAGTGCAGGTGATGCTCGAGCCCGTGGTGCAGGGGGCCGTCCAGGTCGCGCCGCCGTCGGTCGACACGCGCACGGTGCCCCCGCCCGGCACCGCCGGCGAGATCGTGAACGTGATCGAGCTGAGCTGCTGCGGGTTCAGCGTGTCGAGGTTGTAGTGGACGTTCGTGATGGTGTAGCCGCTCACCGCGGCCGAACCGTCGCCCGCCCGGCTCCCCGGAACGGTGTTCGCGGCCGCGAATCCGTAGGCCGCGGCCGCCGTCGCCGCAAGCAAGCCAGCGAACAGGAGCCGCCGCGAAAGGTGTGGCAGAAGCCCGGCCATCAGTGTCCTCCCGGCTGGTGGGCCGCCCGGGAGACGACTCCCGGGCGGCAAGGGTCTCAGGCAGCCCGGCGTGACCAGCGCCGGGCGCTCTCACGCGTCAGGACGCTACTGCGCGGCGACGACCCGCAGGCTGGTGAAGGCGGCGCCGATCGACTGCGGCGTCGAGAACGTGCAGGTGATGGTGGTGCCCGTCGAGCAGGCGTTCGACCAGGTCGTGCCGCCGTCGAACGAGACGTGCGCGGTGCCGCCGGAGGGCAGCGCCGGCGAAATGTCGAAGGTGACCGAGTTGGCCGTCGCCGGGTTGGACGGGTTCAGGTTGTAGTGAACGTTCGAGATGGTGTAGCCCGAGACGGTGCCGCTGCCGTCGCCGGCATTGGTCGCCGGGACGGTGTTCGTCGCGGCGAAGCCGAGGGCCGAGGCGGCGACGATGGAGAAGACCGCGACGGCAGCCAGCCGCCGGGGGCTCCTCAGGGAACGAAAGACCATGGTGCTCTCCTCCAGCGATGGTGACGGGGGTTGCCCGCCCGGTTCGAGGCCAGCGGCCTCTCACTCGCTGGAGTCGGCGGGCCCGCGGGCCTGCAAAAGCGTCGGTGCGGCGAACATGACGAATCGTCTTGTTTCGACCCATGCGCTTGGCTATCAAGTTCGCCCGCCAGCCGCCGATATGGCCTCTGCCGCGGAGGCAAGGGAAACCCCCGGAAAATGCGTGAAGAACGGGCCACTTGCGGGAGGCCGGGGGCCGGGCGCACGATCTGCGCGATGGACGCAGCGTTGTACCGGGAGATTGCCCGCGCGCTCGAAGCGGGCGAGGCCGTGGCGCTCGCCACGGTGACGAGGACGCGCGGCTCGACCCCCCGGAAGCCCGGCGCGAAGATGCTCATCCGCGCCGACGGCACCTTTACCGGCACCATCGGCGGCGGTTGCGGCGAGGCGGAAGTGTGGCAGGAGGCGATGGCGGCGCTCGAGGACGGCCGCCCGCGGACCGTCACAGTCGACCTCACCGAGCCGACCGACGGCGAGGATAAGATCTGCGGGGGCGTGATGGACGTATTCGTTGAACGACTGGGGCGCGCCGGTTCGTGAGGGTCGCACGCTCCGGCCGACGTGATAGCATCAGAGGAGCCGGCCCGGGCAGCCGGGCAGCAGGAAGAAGGTAGCTATGTTCGGTTCGCTCGGAGCCCCGGAGCTCATCATCATCGCCCTCGTCATCGTCCTCATCTTCGGGGTCGGCAAGATCTCGGGCCTCGGCCGGGAGCTCGGCACCTCGATCAAGGAGTTCCGCCGGGCCGTGAAGGACGAGGATGCCGAGGCAGCGCGCCAGCAGCAGGCCCCGCCGCCTCCCCAGCAGTACCAGCAGACCGTCCAGGCGCCACCGCCCCCGCCCGTAGCCGCCCAGCCCCCCGCATCCGCGCCCCCGCCCCCCGGCGACCCGAACAAACCGAACACGCCGAACGTCTTCTGACCCGGCAGCGACGCAGCGAATCAGCGGCCCCCGCCCTTCAGCGGGGGCCGTTCGTTGCCGCGGCGAAGGCGCACCGGCCGCTGAGGAGGCATTCGCCGCAGCGCGGCGCGCGCTTCCGGCAGAGGTGCTTCGCGTGGAGGACGATGAGCGCATGCGCGCGCCCGAGGCGCTCCGCGCCCTGCCATCCCGGAACACCGGCAAGTTCTGCTGCGAGCCAGCCCTGCCAGGCCTCGTAGCGGTCGCTCTCCGGGCCCATTTCGAGCCGGCGGAACAGGCGGATGGTGTAGGCATCGACCACCACCGCCTCGCGGCCGGCGCCGTAGCAGAGGATGCAGTCGGCTGTCTCCGGGCCGATCCCCCAGGTCGCGAGCAGGCGCGGCCGAAGCTCCGCCGGCGGCAGGGCGAACAGCGGTTCGAGGCCGCCGACCTCGCCGCACAGCTCGAGGAAGGCGCGGAGCTTCTTCGCTTTCTGCCGGAACTGGCCGGCGGGCCGGATGAGCTCCTCGAGTTCCGGCTGGCCCAGGGCCGCCATCGCGGCCGCGTCGAGGGCGCCGGCCGCCCGCAGCCGGTCCAGCGCGCGCTCGGCATTCGCCCAGGCGGTGTTCTGGACGAGGATGGCGCCGACGCACACCTCGAACGGCGCCTCGCCCGGCCGCCAGTGCCACGGCCTGCCGCCGTGCATCGCCTCGAGCGCCGCGAGCACTCCGGAGACGCCAGCGCTCATACGGCGTCGGCGGCTCCAGGCGCGGGAACGAGCGGCGGCCGGCTCCGCTCCGTGCGCCACGTGCGGAAGCTGACGGCGGCGATGATGACGGCCCCGCCGAGGACGGCCCACCAGCCTGGCGTTTCGCCGAGGACGAGGTACACCCACACCGGGTTGAGGACCGGCTCGAGCATGCCGATGAGCGAGGCTTCGAGCGCCCCCACGGTCCGCATGGCGTAGCCGAAGAGCAGGTACGCGAAGCCGATCTGGACGACGCCGAGGAAGAGCAGCCCGGCGAGGTCGCGGAGGCCGGGGGTGAAGATATCGAGCTCGCCCCGCGCGAGGTTCACCGGTGCGAGCGATACGACGAGCAGCCCGTTGCCGAGGAGCATCGCCAGCGGCCGCGTCTCGGGCGTGCAGCCCGGGGCGCGGAGGAGGAGGAACATCGCCGCGAGCGTGACGCCGGAGGCCGCGGCGAGCAGGTTGCCGCCCAGCGCGTCGCCTTCGAGCCGGCCGACGAAGAACAGGCTCATGCCTGCGAACGCGGCAGCAACCGTGGCGGCATCCAGCCGCGTTACCCGCTCGCGCAGGAAGAGCGGCCCGGCGAAGAGCAGGTACACCGGCGCGGTGTACTGGAGGAAGATAGCGTTCGCCGCCGTGGTGAGCTTCGTCGCGGCGACGAACATGACGAGCGTCAGGGCGTACGCGACCGCGATCGCCCACGTGAGCCGCGACAGGCGCCACGGTGCAGCGGCGCGGGGCCGGACGAGCGCCGCGATGGTCACGCCTGCGAAGAGGGAGCGCCACATCGTGACCCCGAGCGCATCGAGCGAGACCCACTTGATGAAGAGGCCGCCGGTACTCCACAGCACCGCCGCGCCGAGCACGGCGAGCAGCCCGCGCTGGCGGGCGGTCAGCGCGGCGGACCGGCTCCCCACGGCGGCGTCCACACCCGCAGTGTGCGGCCCGCCGGCGCTGGTGCAAAGCGCGCGTGGACGCGCCCCATCCGAATGGCTATGATCTTCATAGTGCAGCGGGTGGGACGATTCGCCCCGCGTCTGCCACCACGGAGGAGGTCCGAACATGTCTGTGGAACCCGGCGCGTCGGTCGCGCTCGTCAACATCACCGAGCGGGCGGCGGAGAAGGCCCGCGCGCTCCTCGAAGCCCGCGAACTCCCGAACGGCGCGCTGCGCGTCTTCGTCGCCGGCGGCGGCTGCTCCGGCTACCAGTACGGCATGGCGCTCGCCCGCTCCTCGGAAGAGGACGACATCGTCATCGAGCAGTTCGGCGTGCGCATCCTCGTCGACCCCGAAAGCGCGCGCTACCTCGAGGGTGCCGAAATCGATTATGTCGACGACATCATGAAGAGCGGCTTCAGCATCTACAACCCGAACGCGGTCAAGAGCTGCGCCTGCGGCTCGAGCTTCCAGGCCGCTGACGGGAGCGGCCAGCCCCGCGCCTGCTGCTAGGCCGCTTCGCGACGTCCGACGATTGCGACGGGGAGGCGCTCTGCGCCTCCCCGTTTCGCTGTGCGGCAAATGAGCGGCCGGCGCTACATGAGCCGGCGCAGCAGGTTCGTCTCGGTCGTCAGGAAGACCATCGAGGCGCGCGTCGCGGCGCGCAGGCGCGCGAACTCCGCGTCCGTCACCGCCATCTCGTCGAACTTCTCCAGCTCGGCCAGCGAGTCGAATTCGGCGACGATCGCCACGCCGCTGGTGTGGCCCGTCATCGCGCTCCAGACGCTCGTCGTCGCGTCGATGCCGCGCTGCTTCTGGTAGTCGAGCGCCTGCGAGACGGAGAGCACGAACTCGCGGTGGTGGCCGGGCTGGACTTCGCCCGTCAGCACCCGCATGAACTTCCGGGGCGCAGTCGCCTCCTCCGAGGTCATGAGGCCCTCGGAGTGGTAGGCCAGCCGGTGAATCGACACCTTCACGTCGTCGTAGACCATGTGGGTGCGGACCGCGCGCCGCACCTGCGCGAACCGCGCGTCTTCGGTGGCGAGGTCGGTCCAGCGCTCGAGGTCCTCGAGCGTGTTGAAGTCGGCGGCGATGAGGACGCCGTTGTTGCGGCCGGTCATCGAGCCCCAGACGGCGGTGCGGGCGCGGATGCCGCGTTCGAGCTGGAAGTCGGTGGCGATGCGCATCGCCTCGAGGAACTCCCGCGTCTTGCCCTGGGCCACGATGCCCGAGAGGATGCGTCGGTACATGGCACATCTCCGCGCGCGGGGCTCACGGGCCGGCGCGCGCGGCAAGTCTACCAGAGGGACGGCCTTCGGTCGGCGGCCGGTATACTACGCGCCATGCCGCTCTACGTGGCCTACTTCACCTTCAAACCCGGCACGAACGTGCTGCGCGGCCTCGAGGCCTTCGAGCGCCGGAAAACCTTCCAGCACCCGCGGGGCGCGAACGTCCTGGCGGAGCTGTGGGTCAATGCGCCGGAGGGCTTCCCGCAGGTCGTCCTCGCCTGGGAGGCTGAGGACGAAGGGCCGGGCGACTACTACGAAGCGGCCTGGGGCGACATCTTCGACATCACCATCGCCCAGGCGACGCGGCCGGTGACCGAGCTCCCCGCCGAACTGCCCGAGTCGCTGCAGCAGCGGCTGCAGTAGCGCGTGGCCGCCGGGGCTGCGCCGCCGACGCCCCTCGGCCGGCGGATCGTCATCATCGGCCCGAGCTGCGCGGGCAAATCGACCCTCGGGATGGAGCTCGCGCGGCGGCTCGACGTGCCCTTCATCGAGCTCGATGCGCTCTTCTGGCAGGAGAACTGGGGCCGCCCCCGCGATGAGGACTTCTGCGCGCTCCTGCGCGGCGCGCACGGCGGCGAGGCATGGGTGAGCGCCGGCAACTACCTCCGCCAGGCGCGCTTCGTCACCTGGCCGCTGGCCGACACCTTCATCTGGCTCGACATCGGCCTGCCGACGACGGCGTGGCGCATCCTCCGCCGGTCGTGGCGGCGCTGGCGAAGCCGCGAACTGCTCTGGGGCGTCTGCCGCGAGAACTTCTGGCGCCAGTTCGCGCTGTGGAGCGAACACCGGTCGCTCATCCGGTACAACGTCGCCCGCCGCCGGGCCAACCGCGCGGCGTTCGAGGCGGCGCAACGGGACGCCGAAGCCGCAGGGAAGACGTTCCTGCGGCTTCGGTCACAGCGCGATGTCGAACGGCTGCTGTCCCGGGTCGATGGCCCGGCAGGGGCCGGCTAGCGACCCTTGAAGACCGGCTCGCGGCGCTCGGCGAAGGCGGCGAGGCCCTCCCGGAAGTCCTCGCTCTGGAAGAGCGGAAGGAGCTGCAGGTAGATGTGGTCGACCGCCGCCTCGAACGTCTCCTCCATCCCGAGGCGCATCATGCGCTTGGTGGCCTGCACGCTGAGCGGCGCGTTGTTCGCGATTTTCGTGGCCCAGGCGCGCGCTTCGGTCATCAGCTGGTCGTGGGGCACGACTTTGTTGACCAGGCCGAGTTCGAGCGACCGCTGGGCATCGAGCACGTCGCCGAGGAAGGCGACCTCTGCGGCGCGCGCCCAGCCGAGCAGCCGCGGCAGATACCAGCAGCCGCCGCTCTCGGGCAGTACGCCGCGCTTGGCGAAGACGGCGCCGAGCTTCGCGTGCTCGCTCGCGATGCGGATGTCGCAGCCGAGCGCGAGGTCCATGCCGTAGCCGGCGGCAGCGCCGTTGAGGGCGCAGATCATCGGCTTGTCCATCCGGTTGATGACGATGGGGGGCGAATTGTGCAGGTCGAACAGCTGGTAGCCGCCGCGGCCGGGCTGGACCGCGCCTTCGCCGCCGCCGTTCGACATCTGGTCCTTCAGGTCGAGGCCGGCGCAAAAGCCGCGGCCGGCGCCGGTGAGGATGACGCAGCGGACGTCGCGGGCGATGTTCGCTTCCTGGAGCGTCTTCGAGAGGGCGTTCAGCATCGGCCCGCTGATGGCGTTGAGGCGGTCCGGCCGGTTGAGGGTGACCGTGAGGATGTAGTCGCTGTGCTCGACGAGCAGTTCGGGCGTGGGAGAGGGCGAAACCAACGAAAAACTCCTGCAGGGGCGATAGGTTGCTGCCGGAGTGTGGCACCCGGGGGAGCGGCCGGCAAGCGGGCCGTCAGCGCTGGAGCAGGAACTCGCGGAGCGTCAGGCCGGAGCGGTGCACCTGGGCCGCCACGTCCTTGCCGACGTAGCGGATGTGCCACGGCTCGTAGGCGTAACCCGTGATGTGCTCCTTGCCGTCCGGGTAGCTGACGATGAAGCCGTACTTCCAGCTGTTGGCTTCCAGCCAGGCCGCCTCCGGCGTGCCGACGAAATTCTCGAGCACGAGGCCGCGCGCGCCGACGTCCACGGTCGTGCCGAGCTGGTGCTCCGAATGGCCGGGGCGCGCGCTGGTGCGGTCAGCGTACTCCTGCCCGTACAGCTGCACCCAGGTGGCGTAGGTCTGCACCTGGACGTCGTAGCTGCGGTAGCTGCTGTTGACGACGAGGCTGAAACCGTCGCGGCGGGCGGCCTCGAACAGCTCGAGGAGCGCGTCGAGGGCCTCCCGGCGCAGGTACTGCGCGCCGCCGAAGCTGATCTCGGCCGGGAGCTGCACGAGGTCGGGCGGCTCGCAGTAGGCGGGCAGGCGGTGCTGCTTGTCCAGCGGCGCGAGGATGTCGCCGCAGGCGACGACGATCGTGCCGTCGGCGCCCGGCGTGGGGCGTTCCGTCGGCGCCGCCGTCGCGGCCGGGGTCGGCGAGGCGCCGTTCCCTGTGCCGGGGGAGGGCGCGGGGGTTTCGGCCGCGCCGCCGGGCGACCCGCCGGGAGGCGGGGCAGCGTCCCGGCCGAGGCTGTCGGCGGCGACGACGAGGAGGACGATGACGCTGACGATGACGGCCAGGACGGAGGCGAAAAACACCGGCCGCCAGGCGTCGCCGCCCCGGCGCTGGCCGACGGTCCGCTCGCTGCGCGCCGGAGTTCGCTTCCGCGTCCGCGACTCTGCCATCAGGGCTACCTTACCGCGGATGGTGCGCAGGGCCTACCGGGGCCGCCGGCGTCACCGGAGGCGGGGGTCGGCCGCGACGTCGTCGAGGAAGGCGCGGAGGAGCGCGTTCGTCCGTTCGGGCTGTTCGAGCTGGAAGAAGTGCCCGGTCCCCGGCAGCGGCTCCTGGCGGGCGAACTTCGTCGCGTTCCGCAGCCAAGCAGGGTCGCCGAGCGGCCGCTCGGCCCAGATCGCCATGAACGGCTTCTCATCGGCGAGACGCACGAGCTCGGGCAGCCGGCCGAGGACCTCGGGCGCGTCTTCGAGCATCCCGGCCGCGACCTCCGGGGGGCAGCCGTACATCACCGTTTCGGCGTACTCGCGCGCTGCGGCCGGGGTCTCGTCCGTGAAAAACGTTTCGACGAGCGGGCGGAGCCCTTCGCGCGTGCCGAGTTCGCGGATGCGCTGGACGAGCGGGTTCGCGCCGCCGCCGCGCGGCTCGGAGATGGGCGAATCCCCGGTGACGATGCCGAGGACGAGGTCGGGTCGCTGTTCGTTCAGGACGAGCGCCGTGATACCCCCGAGGCTGTGGCCGACGATGACGCACCGCCCGAGCCCGAGCCGGTCGATGAGCGCGGCGACGTCCTGCGCGGCGCGGGCGATGCCGAACGGCGGCTCGGCCGGGGTATCGCCCCGGCCGCGGAGGTCGACCGCGATGCAGCGGTGGTCACGGGAGAGGTCCTCGAACTGGGGCTGCCACGCGCGCCGGTCGCAGCAGAGGCCGTGGATGAAGACGATCGGCGGGTCGCCGGCGCCGGCCGAAGCATGGGCGAGGACGACGTCCATCGTCAGGCCAGCCAGCCGAAGCGGCGGGATTTGCGGCGCCGGGCGGGACGCGGCAGGAGGCCGAGCGCGCGGCGGGCGAGGCCGCGCTTCGCAGGCCGGCGAGCCGCGGGGGCGACCCGCTGGACGGTCCCGCGGAGCACCTCCGGCGCGTGGCGGCCAGTCTCGCCGAGCGCCGCGAGCGCTTCGGCGGCGGCCGCCCGTGCGCGGGCGAGGTCGACCTCGTCGATGGCGCGGCGGGCGCGCTTCGTGCCGCGCGCGCCGACCTCGGCGAGCCGGGCGACGGTTTCGGCCGCTCGGGCGCGCGCAAGCTCGAGGTCCACGGGCGGCAGCGGCGGGGCCGCCGTCTTCGCTGCCCCGGCGAGCCGCCGGACGGGCGCGCGGCGCTCGCGGCGGCGCTCCGATGCTTTCCGAACGGCGAACCCGATGCCGGCGAGCGCGATGACTGCCCCCGCGCCGGCGAGTACGAGCGTCAGCAGGCCCGGGCCGCGGCGGCGGGCTGCGGTCTGCTCCTCCACCAGCCGTTCCAGCGGGGGCTCTTCCGCTGCCGCGCGCGGCGGGAATTCGCCCCGTTCGACCTCGGCGAGGAAGCTGGCGACGGCTTCGGTGAAGGCATCCGGGTTGTCGCCGGGCACGCTGTGGCCTGCGCCCGGGATGGTCACGAGCCGCGCCGCCGGCATCTCCTGCACACAGCGCTCGGCGACTTCGGCTGAGAGGACGTCGCTCTCGGCGCCGCGCACGAGCAGCGTCGGGATGTCGATGTTGCGGAAGAGCTGCCACAGCTCGTCGCTGCTGAGCCGCCAGCCGACGGTGAGGCCGCTGTCGGGCTGGCGGAACCGCCTGTCGAACTTCCACGTCCACTTGCCGCTGTCCGTCGGCTTCAGGCGATGGCGCATCCGCTCCCGGATGTTCTCCAGCGTGCGCCTCGGATTGAACCGGTGCGCCATCTGGACGAACTCTTCGAACTCGAGCTCGTCCGGCCCGCGCGTGAAGCGGACGATGTTGTCGACGCCTTCCTTCGAGGATTCGGGGCCGACGTCGACGAGGACGAGCACGGTCGCGTGGCCGGGGTAGCGGTTCACGTACGAGACGGCGTTGAGGCCGCCCATCGAGTGGCCGATGAGGACGAACTTCTCGAGGCCGAGCGCCTTGCGGAAGCCCTCGAGATCCTCGACGAACGCCTCGCGGGAGTAGTCGCCGCTTTCCGACCAGTCGCTGTCGCCGTGGCCGCGCTGGTCGAGCGCGAGGAGCCGGTAGCGGTCCTGCATGCGCTCGGCGAACTCATCGAACATGTGCCCGGAGACGCCGAAACCGTGGAGCATCACGATCGGCGGGGCGTTCGGGTCGCCCCATTCCTGGTAGGCGAGCTTCAGTCCGTTGACGGTGACGGAGCGTTCGATATACCCGGCCGTTACCACAGGTCACCTCCCGGATGCGGCGCGCGGGGACACGCCCATGGCGATGATACCACCCGGGGAGGGCCGGGGCGGGGTGTCAGGAGAGGGGCGGGAGGCCCTGCTGCTGGAGCAGCCGGTTGTAGGTGCGCACGAGGGCATCGCCCTGGTAGGCGAAGCCGCCGCCCGGGTTGAACGTGTCGTCGTAGGCGGCGCGGACGGCGTATTCGCCGGTGTAGCCGGCGGCCTGCACCTTCCGCCACGAGGCCGCGAGCCCGCGCGCCGCGCGGTCGGCGTTCGCCTCCGGGTCGAAGCGGAGGTCGCCCATGCCGTGGCCGTAGCCCTGGTCGTGCAGCTGGAAGAGGCCCACGGAGTGCCCGCCGTCGCCGACGGCATCCGGGCGGCCGCCGCTCTCGATGAGCATCACCGCCTTGAGGAAGAGCGGGGGGACGCCGTACTTCTGGCCGAGCCGGTTGAGCAGCCCGTCCCACCGGTCGGGGTCCGCGCTCTCCGCAGCCGAAACGATGGGTGTGTGCGGTTCGAACGCCCGCGAGGCCGCGCCGGCCGACGTGCCGGGGCGGCTCGCCCGCGGGCTGGCGGGCGGCAGCACCTCCGACGACGCGGTCTCGAGCGCGCGCGCGAAGCTGCCCTCGCGGAGGGCGCGGGCGTGCTGGCCCGCAGCCGGCAGGCCGACGTGGAGCGGTGACGGCGCCCCGGAGGCGAGCGGGTCGATCGCCATGTTCGGATGGTAGTACGCTCGCATCGCGCGGACGCCGCGGGATTTCCCCGAGGCCGGCGCGAAACTCCCCGTGTTTCGAGGTGCCGCGATGGAACGACGCATCCCCGACCCGACCCTGATGGCCCGCCTCCAGCTCAGCGTGAAGGGGGTGGACTGGGCTTCGGGGCTCGTTCGGCGGTGGCAGCACGAGACGCCGCCGGGCGGCGGCTGGACACCGCATCAGCACGTCGCGCACCTGCTCGCCGCCGAGCAGCACGTGTTCCACGTCCGCATCCCGCGAATCCTCGCGGAGGAGCGGCCGGCCTTCGAAAACTGGGACGAGGAAGCCCACATGGCCCGCGACTACCGGCCAGAGGGCGACATCGAGGAGCTGGCCGAGGCGTTCATGAAGGCCCGCGAGCAGACGGTGGGCTACTTCAAGGAGCTCACGCCGGAGCAGTGGACCCGGACGGCGGAGTGGCCGGGCGCGGGCGAAGTCGACCTCGCCTGGGTGGCCGAGCGGGCGCTGGCGCACGCGCTCGAGCACTTCGTGGCGCTGCTCAACCTGCACCAGCAGTTCGACCGGCACCACGCGCGGGCCTGGCTCGGCGAAGCCGGCAGCTGACCGCCCCGGCAGGTCAGGCGTCGAGCAGGACGGCCTCGTAAGCCCCGGCCCGGAGGGCGTCGAGCAGGTCGCCGTCCGAGCGGACTGGCGCGGAGAACCGGGTGGCCGCCCGGCCGACCTCCGCCGCGGTGTGCGCATCCGACCCGCCGATGCCGGGCAGGCGGAACCCCTTCGCGAGGCCGGCCGCGGCGATGTTCTGGAGGCGGGAATCGGACCCGTTCGCCGCTTCGACCGAGACGAAGTAGTCCACCGTTTCGCGGGTGACCCGCAGGAGGCCGTCGCGCGCCGGGTGAGCCAGGTAGAGCAGCGCGCCGTGCCGCTCGGCCGCGGCCGCCAGCTCCCGCGCCTCGGCCGAGAACGCGCTCGCCGGGAGGCCGAAGGCGAGGACGTGGCCGAGATCGGTCGTCAGCTCGGCCGCGCTGAAGACCGGCACCGGCGCAGCCCGGCGGAGCGCTTCGAGCGCATCCGCATCCCAGGCGCGGTCGTGTTCGGTGAGGCAGATGCCGCCGAGCCCGCGCTCGGCGGCCAGCCGGGCGAGCTCGAGCGGGTCGAGCGCGCTGCACGCGGAGCGGGGGAGCGTGTGGCAGTGCAGGTCGATGAGCACGGGTCAGCGCGGCAGCCGGACGCCGTAAATTTCGCCGAGGAGGTCGAGGAAGCCGGCCATCGGCCCGGACTGTGGCTTGTTCCGCCGGTACATCACGGCGATGTCGCGCTGGACCGGCTCGGCCGATTCGATGTGGACTTTGTGGAGCGTCCCGAGCCGGATCTCGCGCTCGACCGACACCTCCGGCAGGAGCGCGATGCCGAGGTTCGCCTCCACCATCTTCTTCGTCGCTTCGATCGAATCGAGCTGCATCTGCTGGTGGGGCACGACGCCGAGGTCGCGGAAGAGGCCCATGATCATGCCGTAGTAGCCGGAGTCGCGGTCGAACAGGATGAGCGAGTCTTCGGCGAGGTCTTCGACCCGGACGGAGCCTTTCTTCGCGTACCGGTGCTGGGCCGAGACGACGAGCACGAGTTCGTCGCGGTAGAGCACGACCGTCCGGACGTCCGGGTGGTTGATCGGCCGGCCGAGGCCGACCTGCACGTCGTCATCGAGCACGAGCTGGAGGATTTCGTCGCTGTGGCCGGTGCGGACGAGGACGTCGACGCCGGGATGGGTGTCGCAGAACACCTTGAGCAGGCGGGGCAGGACGTACGTGCCGACGGCCGGGGCGGTCCCGATGAGGAGGCGGCCGGCGGTGCCGTCGCGGGTGCCTTCGAGCATCATCAGGCCGTCGTTCAGGGTGCGCATCACGCGCTGGGCGTAGGGCAGGAAGGCGCGGCCCGCATCCGTGAGCTTCACGCCGCGCCCCATCCGCTCGAAGAGCGGCTGGCCGACTTCGCGCTCGAGGGCCTGGATGCGGTTGCTGAGCGACGGCTGGGCGACGTTGAGCAGCTCGGCGGCGCGGCTGAAGCTGCCGCAATCCGCGGCCGTGATGAACGCTTCGAGCTGGGCGAGTTCCATATGGCTCTGCCCCCATCGATAGGGTGCGACTATGGATCGAGCATACGCCCCGCGCGAGCCATACGCGAGCCCCATGAATCCATCGACGGCGGGCAGAGGTGACCGAAGCCGGCGCCGCTCAATCGAAGTAGCGGCCCATCACCCAGTTGAGCACGTCGCGCCCGGTGAGCATGCCGACGAGTTCGCCGTCCCGCACGACGGGGATGTGGCGGAAGCCGCCGACGCCCATCTTGTTCAGCGCGTAGGCCATCATGTCGTCGTCGCGCAGCACCACCGGGTCCGGCGTCATCACGGTATCCACCGGCCGGTCGAGCGCCGCCGGGTCGGGCGCGACCTTCGCGACGACGTCGCGGTCCGTGACGATGCCCGCGATCTCCCGTCCCCGGAGGACGACGACGGCGCCGCTCCGCTGCTCCTGCATGAGGCGGATGGCCTCACGGACGCTGGCGCCTGCCTGGACGGTGATCGGCTTGCTCCAGCGGACGGCGGCGATCGGCAGGGTGAGGTCGGATTCCTTGAGGACCTGGGCCGCCTCGGGGACGTCGATGCTGCTCAGGTCCATCAGGCAGCGCTCGCAGATATCGGCGCCCTCGATGTTCTCGGCGCCGCAGCTCGGGCAGATGATGACGTTGGCGGGTTCGGTCGCCATGGCGCATCCCTCCTCCGGCGGGCCCCGGAAACGGCGCCGGGGCCTCGTGCGAGACCCCGACGATAGCAGATTCCGGAGAACGGCGATGCTCGCCGGCGATGGTTATTCGACGACCCACGTCTCCCCGGCGCGGAGGGCTTCTTCGAGCGAACCGCGGCCCTTCGCGATCGCCTCGTCGACCTGCTGCTGGACGAGCTGGTCGAACGTCGGCGCGTCGACGTCGCGGAAGACGCCGATCGGCACCGGGAATTCGGGGTAATCCATGCCGACGAGGATGTTCGCGAGCGTGATGTTCTCGGCGTGGGCGTCGTGGACGAGCAGGCCCTCGTCGCTCTCAGCGTTCTCCACGATTTCGGGTGTGAAGCCGTTGAGCCGGATGCCGTGCTCGTTGTTCTTACCGAAGCGGAGCGGCTTGCCGTGCTCGAGATAGATCATCCGCTCAGCGCGGACTTCCTTCTCGGCGAAGGCGGCAAAGGCGCCGTCGTTGAAGATGTTGCAGTTCTGGTAGACCTCGACGAAGGAGACGCCGCGGTGCTTCGCCGCCCGGTAGAGCATCTCCTCGAGGTGCTTCGTATCCCGGTCGACAGAGCGCGCGACGAACGTGGCCCCGGCGGCGAGCGCGATGCGGATCGGGTTCAGCGGCCGCTCGGTCGTGCCGTAGGGCGACGACTTGGTGATCTTCCCGAACTCCGAGGTCGGCGAGTACTGGCCCTTGGTGAGGCCGTAGATGCGGTTGTTGAAGAGGACGATGTTGAGGTCGATGTTCCGGCGCATCGCGTGCAGCAGGTGGTTGCCGCCGATGCTGAGGCCGTCGCCGTCACCCGTGATGACGAAGACAGTGAGCTCCGGCCGCGCCGTCTTCAGGCCCGTGGCGATGGTCGGCGCGCGGCCGTGGATGCTGTGGAAGCCGTAGGTGTTGACGTAGTAGGGGAACCGGCTGGAGCAGCCGATGCCGCTGATGAAGACGATGTTCTCGCGGGCGATGCCGAGCTCGGGGAGCATCTTCTGCATCTGGGCGAGGATCGAGTAGTCGCCGCAGCCGGGGCACCAGCGAACTTCCTGGTCGGTGACGAAGTCCTTCCGGGTGAGCACCGGGAGGTCGGGCGAGATGAGGCCATCGTTGGGTGCGGTCGGAGCGGTCATTTCAGCCTCCACTGACCCCGGCGCTGCGGGTGAACTCGAGGACGTATTCGTCGCGAAGGCCGAGCACTTCGTCGATCTTCCCTTCGATCTCGGCGATCTTGAACGGCTGGCCGGAGATCTTGTTGAAGCTGACGGCATCGACGAGGAAGCGGCCGCGGATGAGGAGGGCGAGCTGGCCGGTGTTCAGCTCGGGGATGAGCACCTTCTTGTACCGCTTGAGCACCTCGGGCAGGTTCGCCGGGAACGGGTTCAGGTAGCGCAGGTGGGCGGAGGCGACGCTGAGGCCCCGCTTGCGGGCGTTCTCGCAGGCGCTCGTGATGGAACCGTAGGTGCCGCCCCAGCCGAGCACGAGGAGGTCGCCCTCCTCCGGCCCGGTGACCTGCAGGAGCGGGATGTCGTCCACGATCCGGTCGACTTTCGCCTTGCGGGCGAGCGTCATCTCGTGGTGGTTGCGCGGGTCGTAGCTGATGTCGCCGGTCTCGCCGGATTTCTCGAGGCCGCCGATGCGGTGCTCGAGCCCCTTCTGGCCGGGCACCGCCCACGGCCGGGCGAGCGTCTTCGGGTCGCGCAGGTAGGGATTGAACTTCCCTTCCTGCGGCTCGGCGTACTTCCACTCGATGCGCGGCAGCTCGGAGATGTCCGGAATGCGCCACGGCTCGGAGCCGTTGCCGAGGTAGCCGTCGGAGAGGAAGACGACCGGCACCATGTGCTTGAGCGCGATGCGGAACGCCTCGATCGCCATGATGAAGCAGTCCGATGGGGTGCACGGCGCGACGATGGCGACGTAGCTGTCGCCGTTGCGTCCGAACATCGCCTGCAGGAGGTCGGCCTGCTCGGTTTTCGTCGGCATGCCGGTCGACGGACCCGCGCGCTGGACGTCGATGACGACGATGGGCAGTTCCGTCATGACGGCGAGGTTGAGCGCTTCGCTCTTGAGGGCGAGGCCGGGGCCGCTCGTGCCGGTGAGGCCGAGATGGCCGCCGTAGGCCGCGCCGATGGCGGCGCCGATGGCCGCGATCTCATCCTCGGCCTGGAACGTCTTCACGCCGAAGTTCTTCAGCTTCGAGAGCTCGTGGAGGATGTCGCTCGCGGGCGTGATGGGGTAGCTGCCGTAGAAGAGCGGCAGCCCGCTGAGGACCGAGGCCGCGACGAAGCCGAGCGCCGTCGCCTCGTTGCCGCTGATGTGGCGGTACGTGCCGGGCGGTACCTTGGCCGGCGGGACGCGGTACTGGACGCGGAAGAGTTCGGTCGTCTCGCCGAAGTTGTAGCCGGCGCGGAGGGCGCGCAGGTTCGCTTCGAGGATGTCGGGCCGGCGCTTGAACTGCTCGGTCGCCCACTTGATGGTGGTGTCGAGGGTGCGGCCGTACAGCCAGAGGATGAGCCCGAGGGCGTAGAAGTTGCGGCAGCGGAACTTGTCCTTGGCGCTCAATGGGAGCCCTTCGAGGGCGAGCTCGTTTTGCCGCGTGATGGCGATGGGCACGACCTGGTAGCCGGCGAGCGAGCCGTCCTCGAGCGGGTTCGACTCGTAGGCGGCCTTTTTCAGGTTGGTCGGCTCGAATTCGTCTTTGTCGACGATGAGGAGGCCGCCCGGCTTGAGGTCGCCGAGGTTCGTCTTCAGCGCGGCGGGATTCATGGCGACGAGGACATCGGGCCGGTCGCCGGGGGTGTAGATTTCGGTGCTGGCGAAGGAGATCTGGAAGCCGGAGACGCCCGGGAGCGAGCCGGCGGGCGCGCGGATCTCGGCGGGGAAATCGGGAAGCGTCGCGAGGTCGTTGCCGAAGACGGCGGCGGTGCGGGTGAACTGCGTCCCGGTGAGCTGCATCCCGTCGCCGGAGTCGCCGGCGAAGCGGATGGTGACGCGTTCGAGCTCTTCGACGTGGTGTTCAGGCTTGAGCTGCGTTTCGGTAGTCATGAATCTCTGCTTCTATCCACCCTCTGGTTGCTCCATCACCTGGTGAGGGCGAGGAGGCAGGTTCAGGACGTCTTCGGGGTAGGCCTCTGCGAGGTCCCGCAGGAGGTCGCCGAGCCGCAACACCCCAACCACGCGGCCGCCCTCCACCACGGGCAGGTTCCGGTAGTGATGCTGCTGCATCAGGGCGATTGCTTCGGCCACCGTCCCTGTGGAGGCAATCACCCGGGGCTGCTTCGTGAGCACCGAAGCATCGAGCGGCTGGTCCCAATCGAACCCATCCACCATGCATTTCGTAAGGACGTCGCGCTCCGTGAAGATGCCCCGCAGCTCGCCCTGCTCCACAGCGAGCACGCAGGTGGTGCCGAAACGGTTCATCGCGTCGACGGCCTGGCGAACGGGGATGAATGGCGAAACGGTGGCTGGCTCGCTGAGGGTCAGCTCGGAGAGGCGTTGATTGACGAACCGGCTGAGCCGGGTGCGGTCCATCTGCGCTGTCGTTCGCCTGGATGGGATGATGCGGACCGGCGGGCGCAAAGGCACACCGTGCGCGTTAGCCAAAGTGTACGCCCTTTCGCAAAGTCGTGCAGGCGCGAACGGCCCCGCCCGGCTGCCGCCTCTCCCGATACCGCCTACGACTCTTCCCTATTTCCCGTCCCCGTCACCTGCCCATCCCTGCACGTCCACGGGAGCGGGGCCGATATTCCCAATACGCCCTGCTACCTGCGGGATACGGGGAATCATGGCTTCCAAGGCGCAGATCCAGACGGTCAAGGCGGACTTTCTCGATCCGTCGCTGTACGAAGACACCGGGCTCTCGGGGGTGCCCCGCCTCAGCCGCGGCGCCGTGCTCGGTGCGCTCAGCCGGGCGTTCGACCTCGCCGAGGGCCGGAAGCCGGGCCATGCCCAGCGCGTCGCCTATATCGGCGTCTACCTCGCGAGCGACCTCGGCCTCGAGCCCGCCCGGATCGAGGAGGTCTACTTCGGCTGCCTCCTGCACGACATCGGCATGGCGGTGATGGAGCCGGTCGCGCTGCCTGTGGCGCGGCCCGCCCGCCGCTGGGCTGCCGACGGGCGCCGCCCTGCGCCGCCGGAGCGCCCGCCCCAGGGCGGCTGGTCCGAAATCATCGACGCCATCGCGCGGCACTGCGAGACGGGCGCGGACGTCGCGCGCCGGATGGGCTTCTCGGAGGCGGTCGCGCGCGCAGTCCTCGGCCACCACGATTGCTGGGACGGCTCCGGGCGGCCGGGCGCCGTCCCCGGGCCGGAGACGCCGCTCGTCAGCCGAATCGTCGCCCTCGCCGACCGTTTCGAAACGCTCCTCGATGCCGACGCGCCGCCGCTCGCGCTGCGCCGGAGCGGACCCGCCCTCCTGCGCGATATGGCCGGGCAGGAGCTCGACCCCGACCTCGCCGAGCGGATGGCCGTCATCGCCTCGCGCGACGATTTCTGGCTCGGCCTCTACGACAACGACCTCGGTCCGGGGCTGATGGCGCTCAACTACGGCGGCATCCTCGGCCGCGATGAGCTGTTCGAGCTGCTCGGTGTGCTCGCCGACGTCATCGACGTCCGCAACGGCCGCGTGGAGGGCGCCGGGCGCCGGGTCGCCGACCTCGCGCGCAAGGTTGCGCTGCACTGCGACATGACCGAGCGCCGCGCCGACCTCCTCAAGGTGGCGACGCTGCTCCACGACATCGGCACGCTCGGCGTTCCGGCCCGCTTCCTCCGCAAGCCGGACATCCTGAGCGTGGACGAGATGTCGGCGGTGCAGATGCACCCCATCTACGCCCGCGACATCCTCGGCGAGATTCCCGGGCTGGGCGCCGCCGCCTGGTGGGTCGGCTGCCACCACGAGCGCATCGACGGCAAAGGCTACCCCGGCATGCTCGAGGGGAGCGAAGTCCCGGTCGAAGCCCAGATCATCGGCATGTGCGAAACGTTCGACGCGCTCACGAACGACCGGCCCTACCGCCGGGCCCTGCCGCGCTCGGAAGCCTTCGAAATCATGCGGGGGCTGGCCGGCAACCGGTTCGACCCCTACCTGCTCGCACGCTTCGAGAGCGTCGCGGGCCCGTTCGACGCCTGAGACGGGCGCCAACCCGTCCGCAACGGCACTTCCCGCGGGGCCGGGGCCGGCAAGATTGCCGGCCCCGGTTCACGTTGACCTGCGCCCCGGGCAGCCGGCGCTACAATGTCGCCGGCGAACACTTCCAGGGAGCGCGCGCATGGCGACGCGGGTCATCTCCATCTCACGGCAGGTCGGCACGGCAGGCGAAGAGGTCGCCCGGGCCGTCGCGGACCGCCTGGGGTTCCGGTACGTCGACTACCAGGTCATCCAGGAGGCGGCGGCCGAGGCCGGCGTCTCGCCGGAGACCGTCTCCGAAGCCGAGCACACGCCGTCCCTCCTGACGCGCATCCTCGAAGCGCTCGCGCGGAACCCGGCGATGCCGGCGGCGGGCTGGGCCGACCCGGTGCCGCTCACCGCGAGCCCGCTGTACACCTCGGCCGATTACCGGCGGTTCCTCGAGCAGGTCATCCGCGACCTCGCCGACCGGGGCGAGTGCGTCATCGTCGGCCACGCAGCGCAGGTCATCCTCCGCGACCGGGCCGATGCCGTGCGCGCCCTCGTCACGGGCTCGCCCAAATACCGCGCCCGGCGCATCATGACCGGGATGGGCGTCGACGAAAAGGAAGCGCTCAAGATCATCGAAAGGACCGACAACGAGCGGCTGGAGTACTTCCGCCGCTTCTACGACACCGGATGGCTGACTCCGAGCACCTACGACCTGTGCATCAATACCGACCGGCTTTCGCCCGGGCAGGCGGCCGAGGTCATCGTGCAGTTCGCCTCGCTGCCGCGGGCCTTCTCCTGATCGCCGCCGGGGCGGCAGCGGCCTGCGGCGGCAAGGGCGGCGACAGCACCGCGAGCCCGACGGCAGCCGCCGTCGCGACCGCTGCCGACCTCGTTCCCGACCTCTCCGGCGAGGGGTTCCGCCTCGAGGCGAGCGGCAAGCTGCCCGCGCTCACCCCGGAGCAGGACGCCTTCATCGCCATCTTTGCCGGTTCGAAGCCGGGCGTCTCCAGCGTCCGCATCGAAGTGAACCTCCTCCCTGCCGCCGACGCCGCGAAGGCGCAGTTCGCCGCCATCGCCGACGCGCTCCGCAACCCGCCGCCGGACCTCTTCGGGCCCGGTACGGTGCAAACCGACGGCCAGCCCGTCTACCAGGCCGACGAGGCGCGCAGTTACGTCACGGCGAAGCCGGACGCGCAGGGCAACCTCGTCTATTCCGACGCCTACCGGATGGGCCGCGCCATCGTCATCGTGTACACGCTGGGGAACGACCCGGCGGCGGCGAAGGCGGCGCGGGAGCTGGTCGCGAAGGAGATCGACCGCCGGGCGCCGCGCTAGGCTGCAGGCGGCCGCGCGGCGGTGCTAGGATGCCGCGCATGTCGCACCCGCTCGAATCCCGCGGCCGCCGCCTCCCCTTTTCGTTCAGCGCGCTCGACCCTGCCGTCCGTCGCGAGGTCGTCTACCTCGAAGCCAGCGACACCGCGCAGAGCTTCGGCATCCTCTACCTCCCTCCCCGGCATGAGCCGCGCACGGCGGTCTACCTCGTGCACCCGCGGGGCGAATTCACCCGGCATTATGTCGTTCCCGGCCTCACCGCCCGCGGCTACGCCGTCTTCGGCCAGAACAGCCGCTACCTGAACAACGACACTGATATGGTGCACGAGCGGCTGCTGCTCGACATCGCCGCCGGGATGCGCTGGCTGCGGGAGCGGGGCTTCGAGCGGATCGTGCTGCTCGGCAATTCGGGCGGCGGCTCGCTGCTCGCGTTCTACCAGTCGCAGGCCTCGCGCCCGCCGGCCGAGCGCCTCTCCTCGACGCCCTCCGGAGAGCCGATCGACCTCGCCGCCGAGGAGATGCCGCCGGGCGACCTCTACATCGCGGTCGCCGCCCACCTCGGCGAGGGCCGCTTCATGCTGAACGTGCTCGACCCGAGCGTGACGAACGAGTCCGACCCGGCGAGCTACGACCCGGCCTGGGACATGTACAACCCGGAGAACGGCTACCGGCCCTACCCTGAGCCGAGCCGCTACGACCCGGCGTGGCTCGCCGAATACCGGCGGCGGCAGCGCGAGCGGAGCCTGCGGCTGGACGCCATCGCCCGCGAATACCTCGCCGAGCACGCCTACTTCCGGGGCGAACTCCGCTCCGATCGGTTCGCGGCGCTTCCCCCGGCCGCGCGGGGGCTCATCGCGCGGCGGGCGCGGCTCGGGCGGTACATGGTCATCTACCGCACCCTCGCGAACCCGGCCTACCTCGACCCAACGATCGACCCGAGCCGGCGGCCGCTCGGCAGCATCTTTTCGCCCGGCGACCCGATCATCGGGAACTACGGCTACGGCGGGCTCGCCCGCGTGATGACGCCGCGTGGCTGGCTGAGCACCTGGAGCGGAACCAGCTCCCAGGCCGACCTCCCGGACACAATCCGCCATGTGACCGTGCCGACCCTGGTCGTCTTCGCCGACGGCGACTGCGACATCTTCCCCTCCGAACAGCAGGAGATCCTGGAGAAGAGCGGCGCGGCCGATAAGCAGCTGCTCACGCTGGAGTGGGCCGACCACTACCTGAACCCGGTCGGCGATGAGGGGCGGAAGCTCGCCGACCCGCGCGAGCGGCTGCTCGACCTCATCGTCCCCTGGATCGAAGCGCGCATCGGCGGCCCCTAGCAGGGCACGCCGGCGAGGCCCCGCGCCGCCGGTGGGTCACGCGCGGGGGCTTCCCGCCCGGGCCGCCGATTCGCGCTCCGCTTCGTCGCGCAGCGCAGCCGCGGCGATGCTCGTCTCGATCAGCTCTTCGAAGCCGAAGAGGAGCCCCGCAGCGATGGCGACGGGCCACTGGAACGTCCAGCCGAGGCCGATGGCCGCGAGCGCAGCGCCCTGGGTGAGCCGCCGGATGCCCCGCATCAGCAGCCAGTTGCCGCCGGGCTCGGACCGGCTCGCCAGGAGGAGCCCCCGCCTGCCCAGCAGCAGCCCCGTCGCCAGCAGCCAGGCGCCCGCTGCTGCCAGCAGTGTGGCAGGAACGTGCCGGACCGGAGATATCCACAAGTCGTCCATGGCCCTACGATCGTCTCCCGCGCGGCATCGGTTGAAGGGCCACTTCGCGGGGGAAGGGTGGAGCCATGGACGTGGTCATCGACCTGCCGGAGCTGCCGGGCCAGCCGGCCTACGTGCGGCTCGCCGAGGGGCTGCGGCGGGCCATCCTCGACGGGCGGTTCCAGCCGGGGGAACGGCTCCCGGCCACCCGCGCCGTGGCGCGGGCGCTCGGCATCGCGCGCAACACGGTCCTCGAGGCCTACGACCAGCTCACGGCCGAGGGCTACCTCGTCGCGCGGCACGGTTCCGGGACGTTCGTCGCGCCGGAGCTCCCGGACCGGGCGTTCCGCGCCCGGCGCCCGGACGCCGCCCCTTCGCTGCCGGGCGCGCTGCTCCCCGCGCAGCCGGCCGAGTACTCCGCGTTCGCGCGCAGGCTCCCGGCCGAAGACCCGGTGCCCCCGATGGGGCACGGCCGCCTGCCCTACGACTTCCGCTACGGCTCGCCGTCGTTCGCTGAGTTTCCCCTCGCAGAGTGGCGCTCACCGACGCGGCGCATCCTCGATTACCCGCCGGCGGAACTGCTCGGCTACGGCCCGGCGGAAGGCCTGCCGGCGCTGCGCAGCGCGCTCGCCCGCTACCTCCAGCGGAGCCGCGGCGTCCGGTGCTCGGCCGACGACCTCGTCATCGTGAACGGTTCGCAGCAGGCGCTCGACCTCGCGGCGCGGATTCTGCTCGACCCCGGCGACGCCGTGGCGATGGAGGAGCCGGGCTACACCGGCGCGCGCGCCGTCTTCGAGGCCGCCGGCGCCGAGGTGGTGCCGGTCCGCGTCGACGAAGAGGGCATCGTGGTTGCCGAGCTCCCGGAACGGGCGCGGGTCGTCTACGTCACGCCGTCGCACCAGTTCCCGACGGGCGCGGTGCTCTCGGCGGCGCGCCGGTTGGAGCTGCTGGCCTGGGCGTGGCGGACCGGCGCCACCATCATCGAAGACGACTACGACAGCGAGTTCCGCTACGCCGGCCGGCCGCTCGCCTGCCTCCAGGGGCTCGATGAATCGGGCCGCGTCGTCTACACCGGCACCATGTCGAAGGTGCTGCTGCCGGCGCTGCGGCTCGGCTACCTCGTCCCGCCGCCGCACCTCCAGGCCGCGTTCGCGCGGGCGAAGTGGCTCACCGACCGGCACGTGGCGCTGCTCTACCAGGCCGTGCTCGCCGCTTTCATCGAAGAAGGCCATTTCGAACGCCACCTGCGGCGGATGCGGCGGGTCTACGCGCGGCGGCTGGAGGCCCTGCTGGCCGCTATCGGCCGGCACCTCGGGGAGCGCGCGGCCGTCCGCGGCACCGAAAGCGGCATCCACGTGATGCTCGAGCTCCGGGGCGTAGACGACGGCCGCGCGATCGTCGAAGGCGCCCGCGCGGTCGGCGTCGGCCTCCACAGCGCGCACACCTACTACGCCGGCGAGCCGCCGCCCGGCGCGTCGTACGTCGTCGGCTACTCCAGCCTGGATGAGGCCGCCATCGAAGAAGGCATCGCCCGGCTCGGCCGCGTCGTCGAGGCGTACGACCGCCTGCGCGCCAGTTGACCCCTGGGCCCGGGGGCTGCCTACAATCCGCCGATGCTCGCCCGCGTCCTGAGCTGTGCGGTCGTCGGGCTCGATGGCGAGCTCGTCGAGGTCGAAATCGACATCACCCGCGCCCAGCTGCCGGCGATGACCGTCGTCGGCCTGCCCGATGCGGCCGTGCAGGAATCGCGGGAGCGCGTCCGGGCGGCCATCCGGAACAGCGGCCTCGCCTGGCCAGCGAACAACCGCATCACCGTGAACCTCGCGCCGGCAGACCTCCGGAAGGAGGGGCCGGCCTACGACCTGCCGATCGCCGTCGGCATCCTGCTCGCCTCCGGGCAGGTCGCTACGGAGCCGGCCGACGCCGTCTTCCTCGGCGAGCTGGCGCTCACCGGCGACGTGCGGCCCGTGCGCGGCGTGCTGCCGATGGCGATGACGGCTGCGGCCCGCGGCATCCGCCGCGCGTTCGTGCCCGCCGAGAACGCCGCCGAAGCCGCCCTGGTCGAAGGTCTCGAGGTCTACCCGGTCCCGTCGCTGGGCGCGCTCGCCGCCCACCTGAACGGCGCAGTCGCGCTGCCGCAGTTCGCGGGCCGCGGCGAACCGGCGGAGGACCCGCTGGCGGCCGCCGTCACGGACTTCGCCGACATCGTCGGACAGGAGCACGTGAAGCGCGCGCTCGAAGTCGCCGCCGCAGGCGGCCACAACGTCGTGATGAAGGGGCCGCCGGGCAGCGGCAAGACGCTCCTCGCGCGGGCCGTGCCGGGCATCCTCCCGCCGCTCACGGCGGCCGAGGCGATGGAAGTCACGCGCATCTACAGCGTCGCGGGGCTGCTGCCGCCGGGCACGGGGCTCGTCGGCAGCCGGCCGTTCCGGTCGCCGCACCACACGATTTCGAACGCCGGACTCGTCGGCGGCGGCTCCGTGCCGCGGCCCGGCGAAATCACCCTCGCCCACCGCGGCGTCCTCTTCCTCGACGAGCTGCTGGAGTTCGACCCGCACGTCCTCGAGATGCTGCGCCAGCCGCTGGAGGACAAGACCGTCACCATCAGCCGCGCGAAGCAGGCGGTGACGTTCCCGGCGAGCTTCATGCTCTGCGCCGCGCTCAACCCCTGCCCCTGCGGCTACCTCGGCGACCCCGAGCGCCCCTGCACCTGCCCGCCCGCAGTCGTCGGGCGGTATCAGCGCCGCCTCAGCGGCCCGCTCATGGACCGCATCGACATCTTCGTCGACGTGCCGCGCGTCCCGCTGGAGAAGCTGACCGCCGCAGCGCGCGGCGAACCCTCGGGGTCGGTGCGGGCGCGCGTGGCCGCCGCGCGCGACGTGCAGGCCGCCCGTTTCGCCGGCACGCGGACCGCGACGAACGGCGAGATGTCGCCGGCGCAGGTGCGCGACTTCGCGCAAGCCGCGCTCGAGCCGGCCGCGGCCGAACTGCTGAAGCGGGCGGTCGAGCGGCTCAACCTCTCGGCGCGCGCCTTCCACCGGGTACTGAAGGTGGCGCGGACGGTCGCCGACCTGGCCGGGTCGGAGCAGATCGGGCCCGCCCACATGGCGGAGAGCATCCAGTACCGGGCGCGGCTGGAGTAGTGCTCAGCCGCCCGGCGGCCGCTTCCCGGCGGGCGCGGCGAACGACTCCATGAACCGCTGGAACGCCTCCGGACTGGCCCACGCGAACGGAGCTTCGCGCGCGCGCTGCAGCCATGCGTCGAACTCAACCGCCGCGTCGGCGGCCAGCTCGCCGAGCCGCACGTTCGCCTCGACCAGCGCGCTGGCGGCCGCGAAAAGGTCGGCCCAGCGCTGGAGGACGACCGCGTACTGCCGGCCGAATTCGAGGGCGGCGTCCGAGGGAGCGAGGAACGGCGAGCGGGCGCGCGGCATGGCGCGGAGTATACGCCAGCGGGCTGCCGCGACACCTGCTGACGAGTTTCGAACATATGTGTTGACATCCGCACATCCGTTCGCCTAGGCTTTGGCCACCTTTCGAACGGATGTGCGCATCATGGTCAACCCGGTCCTCACGGTCCTCGTCGACCTCATCCTCATCGGCTCGGCGCTCGGCATTCTCAGCGCGATGGTGGCCGAAGCCTGGGTCGACCGCCGCCCGCGCGTCGGCGCACGGCGGTTTCGCCCGCGGCAGCAGCCCCAGCGGCTGACGCCTGCGCGGCGGGACCGCGGCCTTCAGATGACCGTGGGGAGCCGGCGTGTCGCCTGAATCAGGGCGCCGTGCGCCGCAGCTGGACGGGCGCTTCTTCGGGGAGCGGCTTCCGCCGCCGCTCCTGCACCCGCTCCACGGAGCGGACGCCCCGGACGATTTCGATACGCGCGAGGAGCCGCGAGAGCTGTTCGATGCCGGTCGTCTCCAGCGTGGTGGTGATGGTGACCGAGCCGTCGCCGTTCTCGATGGTCCGCACGCCGACCATGTTGACCTTCTCGTCGGTCACCACCGTCGTGATGTCGCGCAGCAGGCCGACCCGGTCCCACGCTTCGATGCGGATGGAGACCGGGTACGTGCGCGTCACGGTGCCCCACTCGACCTCGACGATGCGTTCGCGCTCGGCTTCGTTGAGGATGTTGAGGCAATCGGCGCGGTGGACGGTGACGCCCCGCGCGCGGGTGACGTAGCCGACGATCTGGTCGCCGGGAACGGGGTTGCAGCAGCGGGCCATGGTGGTGAGCAGGTTGCCGACGCCGAGCACGCGCATCCCCGGGCCGCCGAGCTTCGCGGGCTCCTGCTTCTGCGGCAGCTCGGGCGGCTCCTCGGCCTCGGCCTCCTCCCGCTCGATGACCGCGGCCACCTTGCGGGCGATGCTGTTCGTGCTGACACCGCCATAGCCGATGGCCGCGAGGAAGTCCTCCCAGGTGGTGAAGTTGAACAGCTGGAGCAGCTGCTCCTGCCGCTCGGCGACGTCCCAGCCGAGCCGTTTCAGCTCCTTCTCGAGCATCTCGCGGCCGCGCTCGATGTTTTCCGCCCGCTCCTGCTTGCGGAACCACTGCCGGATCTTCTCGCGGGAGTGCGCCGTCCGGATGTAGCCGAGGTTCTGGTTCAGCCAGTCGCGCGAGGGGCCTTTGCTCGTGCGGCTGCGGAGGATTTCGACCACGTCGCCGGTCTTCAGCGGCGAGTTGAGCGCCACCATGCGGCCGTTGACCTTGGCGCCGACCGTCTGATGGCCGAGGTCGGTGTGGATGCGGTAGGCAAAATCGAGCGGCGTCGCGCCCGCGGGGAGGTCGAGGACGTCGCCCTTCGGGGTATAGACGAAAACCTGGTCGTGGAAGATGTCGGTCTTGACTGATTCGACGAATTCGTCGGCGCCGGCGAGGTCACGCTGCCATTCGATGAGCTGCCGCAGCCACGCGATCCGCTCCTCGTCCCGGCCGGCCTGCTTCCCGCCCTCTTTGTACCGCCAGTGGGCAGCCACGCCGTATTCGGCGACCCGGTGCATCTCCCACGTGCGGATCTGGATTTCGAGCGGCCTTCCGCCGGGGCCGACGACCGTCGTGTGGAGCGACTGGTACATCGAGTCCTTCGGGTTCCCGATGTAGTCGTCGAACTGGCCGGGAATCGGCCGCCAGAGCGCATGGATGACGCCGAGCGCGTGGTAACACTCGGAGACCGTATCGACGAAGACGCGCATCGCGAGGAGGTCGTAGATCTGGTCGAAGCTCTTCGACTGCGCCGAATAGCGGCGCATCTTCTGGTAGATGCTGTAGATGTGCTTCGCCCGGCCGGTCACTTCGGCCTTGATGCCGGCGGCCTCGAGGTGCTCCTTGAGGATGACCGACGCCTCGGCGATGACGCGCTCGCGCGTGACGCGCTTCGAGGCGAGCAGCTCCGCGATTTCGCGGTACTTCTCCGGTTCGAGGTAGCGGAAGGCGAGGTCTTCGAGCTCCCACTTGATTTGCCACACGCCCAGGCGGCTGGCGAGCGGGGCGAAAATCTCCTGCGTCTCGAGGGCGATGCGCCGCTGCTTCTCCGGCGGGAAGGCCCAGAGCGTCCGCATGTTGTGCAGCCGATCGCAGAGCTTGATGAGGACGACGCTCAGGTCCTCGGCCATCGCGAGGAACATCTTCCGGAGGTTTTGGGCCTGCGTGGTGCCGCGCATCGGGTCCAGGTCGGCCACGTTCATCGGCAGCTTGTCGAGCTTCGTGAGCGCGTCGACCAGCTTCGCGACCCGCGGGCCGAACCGTTCGGCGATCTCTTCGTTGCGGACGCCGCAGTCTTCCTGCACGTCGTGGAGCAGGGCGGCAGCGATGGCGAGGTGGTCCAGTTCGAGGTTGGCGACGAGCTCGGCGACGGCGACGGGGTGCGTGATATACGGGTCGCCCGTCTTGCGGAACTGCCCCTCGTGGTGGCGGGCGGCGAAATCGAAGGCGTCGCGGATGATGTCGAGGCGGTCGGCCGGGAGGTACTGGCTGGCGCGCGCGAGCAGGGCGTCGATGCTGACGCTGGCTACAGCGGGCTCTCCAGGGCTCACGGACATGGGCAGCGGCCTCTTTGCCGGGGCAATCCTTCTTCTTATCCTAACATGCTGTCACCCCCGCTCGTCAGGACGGCCCCATGCCCCGTTTCCAGGCCCCCCGCGGCACGCAGGACGTGCTGCCCGCGATGCAGCCCTACTGGCAGGCTGTGCTCGATGCCGTGCGCGAGGTGGCCCGGCTCCACGGCTTCCAGCGGGTCGACACGCCGATGTTCGAAGACGCCGGCGTCTTCGAGAAGGGCAGCGGCGACACGACGGACATCGTCGAAAAGGAGATGTACGTCTTCGAAGACCGCGGGGGCGACCGGCTCGCGCTCACGCCGGAGGGCACCCCGGCCATCGTCCGCGCCTACCTCGAGCACGGGATGGGCAGCTGGCCGCAGCCGGTCCGCCTCTACACCACCCACCCGATGTTCCGGTACGACCGGCCGCAGAAGGGCCGCTACCGCCAGCACACGCAGTTCGATGCCGAGGTGCTCGGCTCGGCCGACCCGCTCGTCGATGCCGAGGTCATCACCATGCTCTGGCGGCTCTACGGCATGCTCGGCATCCGCGGCATCACCGTCCGGCTCGGCTCACTCGACGACCTCGAGCCGCGCCGCGCCTACGTCGAGCGGCTGAAGGAGTACTACCGACCGTTCCTCGGACGGCTTTCGGAGGACAGCCAGCGCCGGTTCGAGCGGAACCCGCTGCGGCTGCTCGACAGCAAAGACGAGCGGGACCTGCCCTACAAGGAGGCCGCGCCGAAGCTGGTCGACCAGCTGAGCCCGGCGGCGCGCGAACACCACGAGGCGGTGCAGGCAGCCCTCGCAGCGGCCGGCGTCAGATTCGCGGTCGACCCGCTGCTCGTGCGGGGCCTCGATTACTACAACCGGACGGTCTTCGAGGTCGTGCCGGACGACGACGAGCGGGCACAGGGCACGATCGGCGGCGGGGGGCGCTACGACGGCCTCGTCGAGCTGCTGGGCGGGCCGCCCACCCCGGGCATCGGGTTCGGCACCGGCATCGAACGGATCATCCTCGAAATGCAGAAGAACGGCGTCGTCTTCGAACCGGCGCCGGCGGCCGAGGCCTTCATCGTGCACCGCGGCGAAGGGTCCGGGCCCGCCGCCGTGCGGCTCGCCGCGGCGCTGCGGGACCGCGGCATCGCCGCCGTCATCGGCGAGGGCGGCCGTTCGTTCAAGGCGCAGCTCCGCTCGGCGAACGCGGCGGGCGCGCGGCTCGCGATCATCATCGGCGAGGACGAGCTCGCGAAGGGCGTCGCCCTGTTGAAGCCGCTCGAGGGCGAGAGCGAGCAGGCTGCCGTTCCGCTGGAGCAGGCGGCCGAGGCGGCCGAGGCGCGCCTCCGCGCCGGCTGACCGCGCCTTTCCGTTCCGCTTTACCGCCGGGGCGGTACGATCGGGCAATGCCGGGGGAGAACGACGGGGGCCAGCCCGACTGGTACGAAGTGCTCGAGGTGTCGCCGAACGCGAGCCGCGAGGTGATCGAGGCGGCCTACCGCAGCCTTTCCGCGAGGTACGCGGCCGACCCGGACCCGGCCGTCCGCGAGCGCCGGCGCCTGCTCGAAGCGGCGTGGGACGTCCTCGGCGATGCAAGGCGGCGCGCGGAGTACGACGCGCGCCGGAACGGCGGCACGGTGCTCACGGCGCCGGCCCCGGCCGCCGACGCGCCGCCGCCCGGCACGGTCGTGATGTGCCCGCGCGACCCCGGCGTCGAAACGGCGCTCCGCTGCAGCCGGTGCGGCACGCCCATCTGCCCGCGCTGCCTCGTACAGACGCCGGTCGGGGCGCGCTGCCGCGACTGCGCGAAAATCGCGAAGAACCCGGTCTACACCCTCACCGCGGGCGGGATGGCGCGCGCCGCCGCCGCCTCGCTCATCGGCGGCGTGGTGATGGGCCTCATCTGGGGCCTCGTCCTGCTGCCGTTCACGTTCGGCTTCTTCGCGATTTTCGTGGGCGCCGGGCTGGGGTACGCCTTCACGCGGGTGCTGGAGTTCGCGACCGGGCGGAAGCGCGGCCCTGCCGTGGTGAGCTTCGCCATTGCGGGCATTCTCGTGGCGTGGGGGGTGATGGCCGTGCTCGTGCCGCAAGTGTGGCTGTACGGCGCGCTCCCGGCCGGCATCGCTGCCTACCTCGCCTACGCGAGCCTGCGCTGACGGGCGAACCGGCCGGTTCGCGGCAGCGCTACTGGACGACGAAGCTCATCACCCCGATGAACGCGAGGCTGATGAGGCCGACGACGAGGATGCCGAGGAGGTCGCGGCGGACGTAGCTGTAATCCCGCGTGACGTGGTGGGCGCGCGGCTGGTGGTGATGCGGCTGCGGCCGGCGGGCCGCCGGGGCAGTGGCGCCAGCTGCAGCTGCCGCGGGGCGCGGAAGCGAAGAAGCCGGGGCATCGACCCGGCGGCGTCGGCGGGGGCGTTCGGTGCTCACGGCTGGATGCTACCCCCCGCCGCGCCAACGCTCTAGGCGGGCGTCAGACTTCTTTGATCGCGATGTCGATGTTGAATTCGCCGAACGAGACGACGAGCGGGATGACCAGCCGCGTGAGATTCAGCGTCGCGATGCTGCTCCCCTTGCCGAGGAGGAGCACCGGCGGCGACATGTCGCTCGGGAAGCCGTTCCGCTCGAGGGCGATGCCGGCCTGCCCGGTAATCATGTTCGCGAGTTCGGCGATCGCGCTCTGCGGCATGGCGTCGAACTCCCGTACCGGCTCGCCGATCATGCGCGACGCGAACTCCTTCGCCGTCTGTTCGGACATCGAGTAGATCACGAGGCCGGCGACGCCGCCCGTGATGGCGATGAGCACCGACACCTCGTTCGAGGTCTGCGGCGACCGCACGCGGTGGAGCTGCCCGCGGGTCACGCGCTCGCCGCATTCCTGCTGGATGACGCGCGCGGCAGCTTCGACGAAGGGGGCGATGAGCTCGACTCGGGCCTTCTCCCCGGCTTCGGCGGCCGCCTGCGCGGCCTCGGCGACGGTGATCCTTGCGTGCATGGAATCCTCCTGGCGATGCGCCGAACAGGGTGGGACGGTTCCGGCGCCCTCAGCCGACCTGGAGCGTCCGCCCGAGGTCGGAGGCGTAGGCGCCGAAATCGTCGATGTCCCGGGACGTGATGGTCACGGTCGACGGGAGCATGCCGTACTCTTCGAGGCGCATCGCCAGCTCCCACCGCGCCCACGTCTTCAGGAGCGTCGTCTTTTCGACGGGCGCGAAACGGGCGCGGGCCATCTGCTGCACGATCTTCCGGTGCGCGTCCTGGGAGATCAGGACGGTGACGGTGCTCATCCCCGCGCGGCCGCCGTCGACCTTGAAGACGAGCCGGTGGAAGCCGGACCCCCCGTTCATGATCTCCGACGACATGAGCACCGCGCGGATCGGGATCGCGCTAGCCATTGGCGACATCCTCGAACGGTCTCACCCAACCATCATCGTCAACCATGCCCGTCACCTGTAGCGCCAGCCGCCGGCCGCGCGTGCCCGGGACGCCGGCGAACCGCTCGCAGTTGCCGACCATGAGCCGCAGCGGCTCGTCGATCTCCCGGTCGAGGACGATGATGTCCCCCGGCTCGAGCCGCGCGAGGTCGACCGCCGGCACGCGCGCCGAGCCGAGGATGGCGCGGAGCAGGACGCTCATGGGCAGCACCTGCTCCTCGCGGACGCGCTCGTCCTCCTTCGCCTTCCGCGCCGGGCGGTTGTCGAAGAGGCTCTGGCCGGTCAGCTTCGGCAGGATCTGCTCGAGGATGGTGAGCGGGAAGCAGAGCGAAATCCCGCCCGTCTGCTCGGCGAGCCGGATCTCGTACCAGGCGGTGATGACGAATTCGGAGGGCGGGATCGCGTGCATCACCTGCGGCCCGAGCGCCAGCTCCGACACATCCGGCGTCAGCTCGACGATGCGCGCCCACGGTTCGATGAGCGACCGCGCGACGTCCATCCCGATGTGGCGGATGAGCGCGATCTCGATGTCGGTGAGGTCGCGGTTCAGCACCCGCGGTGCCCGCTTCCCTTTGCCGCCGAGGAGCCGGTCGATGATGCCGAAAGCGACATCGAGCCCGAAGGCCGTGACCGCGTACCCCTGCAGGGGGGACATATCGATGATGATGACGACGGACTGGGTGCCGAGCTGGCTGACGTACTCCTCGTAGATGCCGCGTTCGAGGGCGCTGAGCCGGGATTCGACGGGAGCGCGGAGCCGCGCCGAGAAGTTCGCCGCCATCGAGCCGGCGACGCCCTGCTGGATGATCTGGAGGCCGCGGAGCTGCTCCTTGGAGAGCTTCTCAGGGTGGCGGAAGTCGTACGGCTTCACGCGGCGGCCGCCGTCCTTCCGCGCAGGGGGCGGCATCGCGACGATGGTGTCCGCATCGAGCTGGCTCACATCGGCGCTGAGGAGCGCATCGATTTCGCGCTGGGTGAGGACGGCGTTGTCGGATGCCATGGGCGGCCTGCCTCCTCCCGCAGTGTCCCTGTAGTGACTATCGGCACGAAATCCGCGGAAACCCTAGGCCCGCAGTGACGATTCCCCCACGGGGCGGGGACGGGTTAGGGGAGATCCGGAGGCGCATTGGGGGAAGCCGCGGATGCCCGCCCTTCCCCGTCGGTTCGTAGCTTTTTCTAGCGCCCCGGCCGAGAGCCGGGATTCACGAGGAGGACCGACCGTGGCCAGGTTCGAAGCTGCCCCTGAATCGACTGCGCTCCCCGCCAGCGAGGAGCACGTCGTCATCTTCAAGCTCGCCGATGAGTACTACGCGCTCGACATCCAGGCGGTGCAGGAGATCGTCCGCATGCAGACGATCACCAGCATCCCGGGCGCCGATTTCTGGGTGGAGGGCATCACCAACCTCCGCGGCCGCGTCGTCCCGGTCATCGACCTGCGGAAGCGCTGCGGCGTGCCGGCGAGCGAATACACCCCCGAGACCCGCATCGTCGTCGTCAGCAGCTCGACCGGCATGGTCGGGCTCATCGTGGACGCCGTCAGCGAAGTGATGCGCATCCCCGGCGACCAGGTCGAGCCGCCGAGCGCCATCGTCGCCGGGCCGGAGAACGGCTACCTCCGCGGCGTGGCGAAGCTGGAAGACCGCCTCGTCTCGCTCGTCGACCTCGAGGGCGTGCTGCCCTCCTCGGCTGACGACTACGGCAGCTTCTCCCGGGCGGCCTGACCGGCGGCGGCAACGGCGCCGCGGGACGGACCGACGGATTCTGATTCCTTGATTGCGAGGAGTGCCGCCGCATGGCCAGCACGAAGGGAACCCCGCTCCAGTTCGACCTCGACGACGAGGACCTGAAGCTCTTCCTCGAAGAGGCGGAGGAGCAGATCGAACTGCTCGACCAGTCGCTCGTCCAGCTCGAAGGCGAGCCGGACCCGGCGCTCGTCCAGCGCATCTTCCGGGCGGCGCACACGCTGAAAGGTTCGAGCGCCACCATCGGCCACAAAAAGATGGCCTCGCTCACCCACGCGATGGAGACGGTGCTCGACGCGGTGCGGCAGGGCCGGCGGGCGCCGACGTCGGACGTCGTCGATGCGCTGCTGGCCGGGCTCGATGCGCTCCGGGTGCTCGCCAATGAGGTCGTCACGCGGGTCGATTCGGGCATCGAAACGGAGCGCCTCGAGGCCGACCTGATGGCCGTGCTCGAAGGCGACGGCCCGGCCGTGGCGCTGCCCGAGGCGCCGGACGTCCCGGTCTACCAGGTGCCGGCGGGCGCCCTCGAATGCTGCTGGGACGATATCGAGCAGGGACACGGCATCTACTTCGTCGACGTCGCCATCGCCTCCGATTGCCAGCTGCCGTCGATCCGCTGCTACCAGGTGCTCCAGGAGATGGAGAGCATCGGCCGGCTCGCTGCCTGCTGGCCGGACCGCGACGTCATCGAGGCCGGCGGCGGCGAGTACCGGATGGCGGGGCTCCTCGTGACCCGCCAGTCCGAAGACCAGGTCGCCGCCGCGCTGAAAGCAGTCAGCGACGTCGCCGCCGTGCGGCTCCGGCAGGTGCCGCCCGCAGAAGCCACCGCCCCCATCGAGGGCTTCCGCGATGAGCCGCAGCAGCCCGCCGCCGCCCGGCAGGAGACCGGCGAAGCGCGCGACGAGGCGCCGGCTGAGGCGCAGCGGGGCGGCAACGGCCGCAAGGCCTCCCAGTCCGTCCGCATCGATGTCGAGCGGCTCGACGGGCTGATGAACCTCGTCGGCGAACTCGTCATCGACCGAACGCGGCTCCAGCAGGTCCGCGAACAGCTCAGCTCCGTCCTCCGCGACGCCAGCCTGAGCGAGCTGATGGACAACTTCGAAGAGACGACCTCGCACCTCGCCCGGGTGACCGACGAACTGCAGGAGCAGATCATGCGCAGCCGCATGCTGCCCGTGCGCTCCGTGCTCTCGCGGCTGCCCCGGCTCGTGCGGGACGTCGCCGTGAAGTGCGGCAAGAAAGTCGACCTCGTCACCGCCGGCGAAGAGACCGAGCTGGACCGCTCCGTCATCGAGGAGATCTCGGACCCGCTCGTGCACATCCTCCGCAACGCCGTAGACCACGGCATCGAATCGCCCGAGGAGCGGCGCGCGGCCGGGAAGCCGGAGACGGGGACCATCTCGGTCACCGCCTGGAACCAGGAGACGTACATCTATCTCGCCGTGCGCGACGACGGCCGCGGCATCGATACCGCCGCGCTCCGGCGGAAGGTGGTCGAGAAAGGGCTGATGACCCGCGAAGCCGCCGAGGCGGCCACGGACGACCAGGTCGTGCAGTGGATCTTCATGCCCGGGCTCTCGACGGCGAAGCAGATCACGGACGTCTCCGGGCGCGGCGTCGGCATGGACATCGTGCGGACGAACATCGAGCGGCTGAACGGCCAGATCACCGTGAGCAGCGTCCAGGGGAAAGGGACCGAGGTCATCATCCAGCTGCCGCTCACGCTGGCGACGACGAAGGCGCTCATGGTTTCCGCGAACGGCACCGTCTACGCCATCCCGCTCGTCTCCGTGACGGAGGCGCTCGCCGACCACGAGGCCGACATCCACACCGTCGGCGGGCGGAAGACGCTCCGGCTGCGCCACCGGCTGCTGCCGATGATCGACCTCGCCGCCGCGCTCGGCGATACCCGCCCGAGGATGCTGCCGACGGACGGCTACTTCGTCGTCGCGGCGCGCCACGGCGACCGGCAGGCCGCGTTCATCGTCGACCGGCTGCTCGGCGAACAGGACGTCGTCGTCAAATCGCTCGGCGACATGCTCGGCACGCGGAAAGGCCTCACCGGCGCAACCATCCTCGGCGACGGCACCCTCGGCCTCATCGTCGACATCGCCAGCCTCGTGACCGAGCAAGCCGCCGTCGCGGTCCCGGCCTAGCCGCCGCCCGGACACCCAACCCCCAAACGATGCAGGGAGCATGCAGATGGCCGTTGATGAGTTGATTCCTGCCCTGGCCTCGGTCGCCGCGGATGGCGCGGTGCGCGCGGGCCGGGGACTGAGCGGGCTGATGGGCCAGGAGATCTCCATCCACGTCCCGAACATCCGCGTCGGGACGAAGAACGACGCCTGCGACGCGGTGGGCGGCGAGGAGACGGTCGTCATCGGCTCCTACCTCTCGATCTCGGGGGACATCACCGGCCACGTGATGCTGCTCTTCCCGGAGCCGCGGGCGCTCGAGTGCGTCGACCTCATGATGGGGCAAGAACCGGGCACGACCACCGGCCCGGACGAGATGGCCTGCTCGGCGATTTCGGAGCTCGGCAACATCGTCGGGTCCGCCTTCGTCAACGCCCTGGCGGACCACCTGAACCTGGTGCTCCACCCGAGCCCGCCGCAGGTGCTCCACGAAATGGCGATCGCCCTCGTCGAGTCCGTCTACGCGGAGGTGCTCTCGCAGGGCGGCGACGTGGTGATGATGGATGCCGTCTTCGAGGACCAGAAGGGGCGCACCGCCGGCCTGCTCATCGTCGCGCCGGACCCGGCATCGCTCGGAGCGCTCCAGAGGGTAGCGGCATGACCACCACGACTGCCGAGGCCCGCCGCATCTCCGTGGGCATCGGCCAGCTCGCCCTCAGCCGCGACCCGCGCGACGTGCTCGTTGCTTACGGGCTCGGCTCCTGCGTCGGCATCAGCTGCTGGGACCCGGAGGCGAAAGTCGCCGCGCTCGCCCACATCCTGCTGCCGTCGTCCGAGGGCAAGCGCGTCGACGACCGCGAGCCCGCGCGGTTCGCCGATTCGGGCATCGACCTGCTGCTCCAGCGCCTCGCCGAGGCCGGCGCCGTCAGGCGGCGGCTCATCGTCAAGGTCGCGGGCGGCGCAGCCGTCCTCGGCGCGGCCAACGCCGAGAAATTCAAGATCGGCGTCCGGAATGCCGAAGCCATAACCGAACGGTTGAAGCACCACGGGATCCGCGTGGCCGCCGCCGACCTCGGCGGGACCAAGGGCCGCACGATGGAGCTCCACGTGGCGACGGGCAAAACCTTCGTCCGAACGGCCGCTTCACCGGCCAGCGAACTGTAGGAGACACACGATGGCAACCATTCTCGTTGTCGACGATGCCGCCTTCATGCGCATGAGGATGTCCAAAATCCTCACGGAGGCCGGGTACGAAGTCATCCAGGCCGAAAACGGCCTCGAGGCGGTCGAGAAGTACCAGGCGGCGAAGCCCGATGCGGTGCTGATGGACATCACCATGCCGGAGATGGACGGGCTCACCGCCCTCAAAGAGATCCGGAAGGTGGACCCGAACGCGAAGGTGGCCATGGTCACCGCGCTCGGCCAGCAGCAGATCGTCCTCGAAGCCGTCAAGAGCGGGGCGAAGGACTTCCTCGTCAAGCCCGCCGAGGCCGACCGCGTGCTCGCTGCCGTCAGCAAGCTCTGCAACTGAGCGGGGAGGCGCGGCGGTGGCATACCCGGCCCAGTCCCCGGCGCGGCCCGTGCGCGTCCTCATCGTCGACGACTCGGCGTTCATGCGCCGGGCCATCGAGCGGCTGCTCACGGCCCACCCCGGCGTCACCGTCGTCGGCCAGGCCGCCGACGGCATGGAAGCCGTCCAGAAGGCGCTCCAGCTCCGCCCGGACGTCATCACCATGGACGTCGAGATGCCGCGGATGGACGGCGTCTCGGCAGTCGCGGAGATCATGCAGACCGTCCCGACGCCGATCGTGATGGTCTCGACCCTCACGCACGAAGGCACGGCCACCGCGATCCGGGCGCTCGAAGCGGGCGCCGTCGAGTGCGTCGGCAAGCCGTCCGGCCTCAGTGCGGACCTCGTCAACGTCGGCGAAAAGCTCTTCGAAGCGGTCCAGCGGGCGAGCCAGGCCCGCCTGGCGCGGCGGCGGCCGGCCGCGCCGGCGCCCCCGGTCGTGCGGCTTCCGGAACGTCCCCCGCTCGCGGGCAGCCAGCAGCCGGCGAAGTACGCGGTCGTCATCGGGTCCTCGACCGGCGGGCCGCCGGCCCTCACGCAGGTCGTCCCCCATCTGCCGGCCGGCCTCAACGCGGCGGTCGTCGTGGTGCAGCACATGCCCCCCGGCTTCACGGGCGCGCTGGCCCGTCGGCTGGACGGGCTTTCGCCGCTGCCCGTGGCCGAGGCGAAGGAGGGCGACCTCCTCGTCGCCGGGCGGGTGCTCATCGCCCCCGGCGATTACCACCTCATCATCGGCCGGGACCGGCGGGTCCGGCTCGACCACGGCCCGACGGTCCACGGCGTGCGCCCGAGCGTCGACGTCACCCTCTTCTCGGCGGCGGAGGTGTTCGGCAGCGCCGTCAGCGTCGCCATCCTCACCGGCATGGGCCGGGACGGGGCCGATGGCGCCGCGCGCGTCGAGGCGGCCGGCGGGCAGGTCTTCGCCCAGGACGAGGCGACCAGCGTGGTCTACGGCATGCCGCGCGTGACCGTCGAGCGCACGAAATCGGCGCGGCAGCTGCCCATCGACCGCATCGCCGCGGCGCTCGCGGCGAGCGTTCCCGGGAGGCAAGCATGACGATGCAGGAGACCGGCTCCGACCCCCAGTGGCTCTCGTTCCGGCGCGCGCTGGAAGCTGCCATCGGCGTCCCGCTCGGCCAGTACAAGGAGCCGCAGATGAAGCGGCGCCTCGGCAGCCTGATGACCCGCCGCGGCATCAGCTCGTGGACGGCCTTCTCCCGGGCGATTTCGACCGACCCCAAGCTGCTCGACGAAGTGCGCGACACCCTGACGATCAACGTCAGCGAGTTTTTCCGCCAGCCCGAGCGGTTCCGCGAACTGGAGACGCGCTGGTTCCCGCAGCTCCTCAGGGAGCGGCGCAGCCTGAAGATCTGGAGCGCCGGCTGCTCCATCGGCTGCGAGCCCTACACCATCGCGATGATCCTCGACCGGATCGACCCCCAGGGGCGCCACAGCATCCTCGCGACGGACGTCGACATGCCGATCCTCTCGCGCGCGAAGGACGGCGCAGGCTACCTGCCCTCCGAAGTGCGGTCGGTTCCGCCCGACTACCTCAAGCGGTACTTCATCCACGAGGACGGGACGTACCGCGTGGTCGATGAGATTCGGCGGAAGGTGACCTTCCGGCGGCACGACCTGCTGAAGGACGCCTATCCGTCCGACCTCGACCTCATCGCCTGCCGCAACGTCGTCATCTACTTCACCGATGAGGCGAAGGCGCACATCTACGCCGGCTTCAGCAAGGCGCTGCGGCCGGGCGGCGTCCTCTTCGTCGGCGGCAGCGAAATGATCATGCGGTCCAGCGACATCGGCCTCAAAACCGCGGGCGTGAACCTGTATCAGCGGGCTGCATAGCGGGCTCAGGGATCTCCGGCGCGAAGCGGCTGGCGGCGAGCCACGCCGCGAACGCGCAGGCGACCCCCACCAGCAGGTCGGAGACGTAGTGCTCGCCGAGGTAGACCAGGGAGAGCGCCATCACCGCCGAGTAGCCGAGCAGCCACGGCGCGAGCGCCGGGATGTGCCGCCGCGCCCAGAGGTACATCGCGAACGTGACCGCCATGTGGATCGACGGCATCGCCGCGACCGAGTTCGGCTCACCGAGCGCGGCGTACAGCGACGAATAGGCGCTTCCGTGGATGGAGCCGCCCACGTAGTCCATGATCCGGCGAACCCCGGCGAGCGCGCCGAGTTCGCCCGCGAACCACGGCGGCGCCGTGGGCACGGCGAAGAAGAGCACCAGCCCGAGCCACATCGTCCCGACCATCAGCAGGGCGAACCGCGGGAAGTTGCGGCGGTCCATCAGGAAGACGCCGACGGCGAGCGCGTGCGGCGCGATGAAGAACGACCAGTGCGTCGCCACCGCCGCGTAGTCGACGAAGCCGATACGGCGGGGGTCGAAGATCTCCCGCTGGAGCCAGAGCGTCGGGTCCGTGCCGAGGAAGAGCCAGCGGTCGAAGTGAATCGGGTACTCGATGCGGACGGGCACGCCGGTCTCGTCGGCGTAGGCGCGGAGGAGCGTGTAGACGAAAATCCCGGCGACATAGACGAACCACCAGCGACGCACCCGGCGCTGGCGAACTTCCGGCGCCCAGAGGAGCGCGGCGGCGCCCACGAGGAGGAAGCCGACCCAGAGGTGGTCTTGCCAGGTGCGGGTAGCGACGGAGAGGGTCATCGCCAGGAGGATGCCCGCCTGGGCAGCGAGCAGGAGGCGGCCCCGCTTCGTGGCCGGGGGCTCCGGCAGGGGCGGCAGCCGCAGGCGGCTCCATCCGCGCGAGCGGCCGGATTCGGCGATTACCGACACGCCTTCCAGCGTAGCCCGGCCGTTTCCCTTGGGGAAGGCTTGTGGCACGCTGTTGGTGAAGGGACTGGGCAGTGATCCGTTCGCTCGCCAGGTCGGCGCCCGGGTTCGTCGTCACCGCCGCATCGGTGGCGCTCCTGTGGCAGCTCATCCCGTGGACGCCCACGGTCGCCTCGCTGCGCACCGCCGACCCCCTGTTCGTCGCGCTCGCCATCGCCTGCCTCGTCGCCTCGCTCATCGCGAAGACGGTCCGCTGGCGGCTGCTGCTGCCCGATTCGGCGCCGGTCACCACGCGGCGGCTCTACCGCATCCTCCACATCAGCTTCCTGCTCAACAACGTGCTGCCGGCACGCCTCGGCGACGTTGCGCGCGTCGCCATGACGACCCGGCAGCCGGGCATCCGGCTCGGCCACGTCCTTTCGTCGATGCTGACCGAGCGGGTGACCGACACCATCACCCTGCTGCTCTGCTTCCTCGCCGTCAGCCCCTTCCTCCCCGTCCCGGCGCGGTACGAGGGGTGGAAGACGGCCGCCTGGGTCATCGTGGCGGCGCTGGCTGCCGCCGTGGTGCTCGGCGCGCTCTTCCGCGGCCGGCTCCGGTCGGTGGCGCGCTCCGAGCGGCTGCACCGCCGGCTGCCCGCCAACCAGCGCATCAGGGCGGAGGCCTCCTCGTTCGCGGACGGCCTCGGCCGGCTCTTCCGGCGCGAGCGGGTCGTCCACATCTGGGGCTGGTCGTGGACAGCGTGGGTCGGCGCGTTCGCCATCAACTACCTGCTGATGCGCGCGCTCGCCATCGATGCCCCGTTCGCGGTCGCCGTGCTTCTGACCTGCACGACGAACCTCGCGATGCTGCTCCCGAGCTCGCCCGGGGCCATCGGCGTGTTCCACATCGCGGCCACCGCCTCGCTGCTGCCGTTCGGGGTGCCCGAGGCGCGGGCGCTCAGCTTCGCGATCCTCGCGCACCTCGTGAATGTCGTGCCCGTCAGCCTCATCGGCGCGGCCCTGCTGCTCGCCAGCCGCGACCGGCTTTCGCCCGCGCTGCTGCGCCGCGAGGCGGCCCCCGCGGCGCAAGCATTGCGCGACGATTGAGCGCGGGGCCTCAGCCCCAGAGTTCCTTCGCTTCCCGCCGCAGGTCGGCCCGGAAATCCGGGTGCGCGATGGAGATGAGCTCTTCGGCGCGCTGGCGGTGGTTCTTGTCCAGCAGCCGCGCGACTCCGTACTCGGTGATGATCGTGTCCGCGAGGTAGCGCGGAATGGTCACGAGCGTGCCCGCCTCGTGCTTCGCCACCACCTTCGAAATCGTGCCGTCCATCGCCGTCGAGCGCATCACCGTGATGGCGCGGCCGTTCTTGCACATCGCCGCCGCCATGTGCGTGTCGGGCTGGCCGCCGGTGCCGTTCACCATGTGGCCGCCGAACCGGTCCTCGCTCGCGATCTGGCCGAGGAGGTCGACCGCGATGGCGCTGTTGATGGACGTCATCTGGTGGTTCTGCGACATGAAGGCCGGGTTGAGCACGATATCGTGCTGGTGCAGTTCGAACGCCGGGTTGTCGGCGATGATCTTCAGATCTTCGCCGTCGCAGCCGGTCCAGGCGACGGCGATGCACTTGCCGGGGAAGAGCGTTTTCTTCGACCCGTCGATGATGCCGCGCGCCCAGAGCTTCGCCAGCCCGGGCGAGCCGAGCTCGGTGTGCACGCCGAGGTGCTTCGCGTCGTCGAAGGCGCCCGCGAGGAACATCAGCTGGCTCGGCTGGCCGACGCCGACCTGGATGGTGTCGCCGTCGCGGATGATCTGGCGGAGGTTGTCAGCGATCGCCTGCGCCGCCGGGTCGACTTCCTGGATGCCGAGGGCCGCGCCGAGGAGCGACGGCGGGAAGGTATGGAAGGTGTGCTCCACGAGCGCCAGCTGGTCCGGCGTCGCCCGCTTCATGATGTCGAGCAGCGCCTGGCGGTCCTCCTCCTTCGCCTGGGTGCGGACGCGCTCCTCCATCGCGGGGATGTCGACCGGCTTCATCACGCCGTCGATGAACGTCTCGATTTCGGAGACGTGCATCCAGACGTCCCCGTGCACCGGCGTGATGTTCGGGTCGACGATGGCGATGGTGTGCTTGCAGCGCTTCGCGTAGCTCTTCCGCTGCCACATGTGGGGGCCGAAGTGCACGTAGCCGTGCTCGTTCGGCGGGCTGCACGGCGTGAGGAAGACATCGGGGATGCGGGCCTCCGGCCGGCCGTTGTCGAACGCCTTCATGCCGAGCATGAACGTGTTCGGCAGGTAGGTCGCGATCTTCGCATCGTGCGCCGGGCGCATCGCATCGCCGATGAAGAGCTCGATTTCGCGCTCGCCCTTGAAGAGTTCGGTGTTGAAGAGGTCCGGGTAGTTCGGCGCCAGCGTGCGGACCGAAACGTTGCCGAGCTGCTTCGCGCGCTCGATGAACGCCTGCACGAGCGGGGCGGGGCAGAGGATGGTGACGCCGACGAGGTCGCCTTCCTTGATGACCTGCATCGCCTCGGCAAGGGATTTCTGCCGGGATTTGTACTCGTCGCGCCAGTTCTGGTAGCGGATGGCCATGGGCACACCTCCGTGGGGAATGGCCGGGCTCCGCGCCCGGCAGGCTGACCGGGGATTCTACCGGCCCGCGTCGAAAGGGGCAGTTCACCGCCTCCGCGGCCTCTGGTAGAGTTCCGCGGTGCCGCAGGGCAGGCGGCACGAGCAGGAGGTGGGACGAATGCAGGCGCTGGATGACCTCCGCGTCCTCGACCTGACGCACCATATCGCGGGCCCCTACGCGACGCGGCTGCTCGCCGACCTCGGGGCCGACGTCATCAAAATTGAGAAGCCGGGCGGCGATATCGCCCGCCAGCTCCCGCCCTTCAAAGGCGGCGCGCCGCACCCCGAGCGAAGCGGCCTCTTCTTCCACCTCAACTGCAACAAGCGCTCCGTGGTGCTCGACCTCCGCGAGCCGGCGGGGAAGGCCGCGCTCGAAGCGCTGGCGAAGACGGCGCACGTCGTCGTCGAGAACTTCGCGCCGGGCACGCTCGACCGGCTGGGCGTCGGCCTCGACTTCTTCCGGAGGATCAACCCGGCGCTCCCCGTCGTTTCGATTTCGAACTTCGGACAGACCGGCCCGTACCGCGACTACCGGCTGAGCGAGCTGACCCTCTACGGGTTCGCTGGCGAGATGTACTCGATGGGGCTCACCGAGCGCGAGCCGGTGAAGATGGCCGGCACGGCCGCGCTCTTCGAATCGGGCGCGGCGGCGTCCGTCGCCATCATGGGCGCGCTCTGGGCAGCGAAGCGGTTCGGCATCGGCCAGCACGTCGACGTCTCGCTCGCTGAGACGCACTTCGGCGGCGTGGACCGCCGCCATGCCACGGCCATCGCCTACCAGTTCAGCGGCCGGAAGACGATCCGGGCGGCCGGCGGCGGCGCCGGCATGCCGCAGGGCATCTACCCGTGCGCCGACGGGTACGTCGAGTTCACCAACGCCGCCCTCCGGCCGGACCGCATCGACGACATGCTCGGCCATCCGGAATGGAACCAGGACCCGCGCTTCAGCGACCCGGTCCAGCGGCTCGACCCGGCCGTCATCGAAGAATGGAACGTCTACTTCCTGACCTGGTGCCTCGAACGCACGAAGCGGGAGATCTGGGCGGAGGCACGGCGGGCGAAAGTGCTCTGCGGGCCGCTCTTCAGCATGGAAGACCTCTTCGAGGACGACCACTTCCGCGACCGCGGCTTCTGGGCGCGGGCCGACCATCCCGAACTGGGCGAGGTCGAGTTCCCCGGCCGGCCCTTCATCATGGGCAAGGGCGGCTGGCAGCTTCGCCGGGTCGCCCCGCTGCTCGGCCAGCATACGGAAGAAGTGCTCCGCGAAGCCGGCGTCGATGACGCCACCATCGGCCAGGTGCTCGCTGCGGGAGGTGCGCGGTGACGACTCACAAACCGCTCGAAGGCATCCGCGTCATCGACCTCTGCGTCGTCTGGGCCGGGCCGTTCGCCACGATGCTGCTCGGCGACCTCGGCGCAGAGGTCATCAAGCCCGAAAACCCGTTCGTCTTCCAGCCGATGACCCGCGGCGCGATGGCCCGGCCGCCACAGATCCTGCTCGAGCGGAGCATCGCCTGGAGCGGCGGCCTGCCGCGGAACGAGGTCGGCCCCCGGCCATGGAACTACAACCCGACGTTCGTCAGCCTCTACCGGAACAAGAAGAGCTTCACGGTCGACCTCCGCCGGCCGGAAGGCAAGGACATCCTGCGCCGGCTCGTCGCCGTCTCCGACGTCGTCTACGAGAACAACGCCGTGGGGACGCTCGAAAAGCTCGGCATCACCGAGGAGTGGCTGCGCGAGGCGAACCCCCGCATCATCCTCGTCCGCGTGCCGGCGTACGGGCTCACCGGGCCGTACCACAACGCGCGCGCGCTCGGCGTGCACCTCGAGGCGGTGATGGGCCACACCCTCCTCCGCGGGTACGACGACGCCGACCCCTCGGCGAACACCGCCATCTACTCCGGCGACTACATGGCCGGAGCGCAGGGCGCCCTCGCGGTGATGGCCGCCCTCTGGTATCGCGAGCGGACCGGCGAAGGCCAGACGATCGAAATCGCCCAGGCGGAGAACGCGGCCGCCATGTTCACCCAGGCGATCATGGATTACTCGCTCAACCGGAACGTGCAGGGCGCGATCGGCAACCGCGACGTCCACGGCCGCGCGCCCTGCGGCGTCTACCCGGCGAAATCGCCCGGCACCGCGGCGACGATGGACGACCGCTGGATCGCCATCCACATCGAGAACGATGACCAGTGGCAGCGGCTGGTGGAGGCGATGGGCTCGCCCGCGTGGGCGCTGGACCCGCGCTTCGCCACCAACGAGGGCCGCGCGGCGCATCACCGCGAAATCGACGAAGGCATCGCGGCATGGACCCGCGAGCGCGAGGACTATGACCTGATGCACCAGCTGCAGGCGCTCGGCATCGCCGCTGCCCCCGTGCTCGAAGCGTCGCGGATGTTCGACGACCCGCACCTCCGGGCGCGCGATTTCTTCAAGACGCAGACGGTCCGGGACGCGGGCACCCACGAATACGTCGGGCCGCTCTGGAAGTTCGAGAAGACGCCGGTCGAGTTCTACCAGCCGCCCGTCTGCTTCGGCGAGCACAACGAGTACGTCTACCGCGAGCTGCTGAAGGTGAGCGATGAGGAGTACGCCGCGCTGCAGGCCGGCGGCCACATCGCCGAGGAGTACGACCCGAGCGTGCCCTGACCGGCGGATTTCGCGCCCGGCCGCGGGTAGAATGCGCGGCAGCACCTGAGCCCCTGCACTGGAGGATGTGGCATGGCCGACGTTGGCCTCCCTGTCGACGAGCGGTACGACCCGCCGGCGCACGCCCGCGAAGGCGCGCTCGTCGCCGATATGGACACCTACCGCGAGATGTACCGCCGCAGCGTCGAAGACCGCGAGAACTTCTGGCGCGAAATGGCGGACCGGTTCCTCACCTTCTCGAAGCCGTTCGAGCGGGTCGTCGAAGAGGACCTGCGCGCGGGGAAGATCGCATGGTTCATCGGCGGCAGGCTGAACGCCTCCGTGAACTGCGTCGACCGGCACCTCGCCCAGCGGGGAGATAAGACCGCCATCCTCTGGGAGGGCGACGAGCCGGGCACGAACCGCCGGGTCACCTACCGCGAGCTCTCGGTGATGGTGAACCAGCTCGCCAACGCCCTCCGCCGCAAGGGCGTGAAGAAGGGCGACCGGGTCGCCATCTACATGGGCATGGTGCCCGAGCTGGCGGCCGCGATGCTCGCCTGCGCCCGCATCGGCGCCATCCACTCGGTCATCTTCGGCGGGTTCTCGCCGCGCTCCATCCGCGACCGCGTCGATGACTCCAGCTGCAAGGCGATCATCACGCAGGACGAAGGGCGGCGCGGCGGCCGGCCCGTCCCGCTCAAGGCGAACGTCGACGAGGCGCTCGCCGAGCCGGGCCATACCGTCGAGTTCTGCATCGTCTACCGCCACACGGGGACGCCGGTGAACATGACCCCCGGCCGGGATACGTGGTGGCACGATGAGGTGGCCGGCGAATCGGCCGAATGCCCGCCGGAGGAGATGGACAGCGAAGACCCGCTCTTCATCCTCTACACCTCCGGCTCGACCGGGAAGCCGAAGGGCGTCCTCCACACCCACGCCGGCTACCTGCTCCACGTGATGGCCAGCCACCGGTACGTCTTCGACGTCCGGGAGGACGACGTCTACTGCTGCGCGGCCGACGTCGGCTGGATCACCGGGCACAGCTACATCGTCTACGGCCCGCTCGGCAACGGCGCGACGACCGTCATGTTCGAATCGGTGCCGACCTACCCGGATGCCGGCCGCTACTGGGACATGGTCGACCGGCTCGGCATCAACGTCTTCTACACCGCGCCGACGGCCATCCGCGCCATCGCCCGCGAAGGGAACGAGTACGTCACGAAGTACCGCCGCACCTCGCTGCGCGTCCTCGGCTCCGTCGGCGAGCCGATCAACCCGGAAGCGTGGCGCTGGTACTTCAACGTCGTCGGCGAAGGCCGCTGCTCGGTCGTCGATACCTACTGGCAGACGGAGACGGGCGGCCACATGATCACCGGCCTCGCCGGCTGCACGCCGATGAAGCCCGGCTCCGGCTCGCTGCCGTTCTTCGGCGTCCAGCCGTGCGTCGTCGACGAAAACGGGAACGAGCTCGAAGGGAACGGCGTGACCGGCCGGCTCTGCATGAAGGCCTCCTGGCCCGGCATGATGCGGACCGTCTACGGCGACCACGACCGGTTCATCCAGACGTACCTCGCCGCCTACCCGGGCAAGTACTTCACCGGCGACGGCTGCCACCGCGACCAGGACGGCTACTACTGGATCACCGGCCGCGTGGACGACGTCCTGAACGTCGCCGGGCACCGGCTCGGCACCGCAGAGATCGAAGGCGCACTCGTCGGCCACCCGGCGGTCGCCGAGGCCGCCGTCGTCGGCTACCCGCACGACGTGAAGGGCACCGGGATTTACGCGTACGTGCTGCTGAAGGCCGGCTTCAGCGGTTCGCCCGAGCTCGCGAAAGAGCTGCGCGACGCCGTCCGGAAGGAGATCAGCCCGATCGCGACGCCGGACAAGATCCAGTTCGTCGAAGGCCTGCCGAAGACGCGCTCCGGCAAGATCATGCGGCGCATCCTCCGGAAGATCGCCGAGGGCGAGCCGGAAAACGTCGGCGACGTGACGACGCTGGCCGACCCGGCCGTCGTGCAGGACATCATCGCGGGGGCTGCGAAGGCGGACTGAGCGGGGCGCGGACCGGTTCGCACCCTGCGAAACATCCTGTTACAATCCGGCCCGCAACAGGACGCCGGCCCGAACCGGGTTCGGCAGGCCGCGCGGGACGCGGTCACGACACATCGAAAGGGACGCAGAACGAATGGACCTTGGCCTCAGCGAAGAACAGGAACTGCTGAAAAACTCCGCCCGCGAGTTCCTCGAGAAGGAGTGCCCGGAAGAGCACGTCCGCGCCATGGAGGACGACGAGAAGGGCTACAGCCCCGAGCTCTGGAAGAAGATGGCCGACCTCGGCTGGCAGGGCCTGATGATTCCCGAGGAGTACGGCGGCGCCGGCTTCTCCTTCCTCGACCTCTGCATCCTCGTGGAGGAGTTCGGCCGCGCGCTCGTGCCGGGCCCGTTCATCCCGAATGCCGTCTGCGCCGCTGAACTCATCCTCGCCGGCACCGAGGAACAGAAGAAGAAGTACCTGCCGAACATCGCGAACGGCACCGCCATCCACACCTACGCCATCACCGAGCCCTCGGGCCGCTGGGACCGCGAAGGCATCGAAATGAAGGCCACCCAGAGCGGCAGCGACTTCGTGCTCAATGGCACCAAGCTCTTCGTGCCCGATGCCCACGTCGCCGACTACCTCCATGTCGTCGCGTGGAAGCCCGACGGCCGCCTGAGCACCTTCATCGTGCCGCGCACGGCCGAAGGCGTGAGCATCACCGTCCTCAAGACCATCGCCAGCGACAAGCAGTGCGAAGTCGTGTTCAAGGACGTGAAGGTCCCGGCCGCGGACGTCATCGACATGGATGACAAGACGGCCGCGCGGCTGCGCAACATGGCGACCTGCCTGGAGTGCGCCTACCTCGTCGGCCTCGCCCAGCGCGACTTCGAGATCTCGGTCAACTACGCCAAGGAGCGCGTCCAGTTCGGCCGCCCGATCGGCTCCTTCCAGGCGATCCAGCACAAGGCCGCCGATATGGTCACCGACGTCGACGGCATGCGGTTCATCATGTACAAGGCCGCCTGGGCAACGAGCGAGAACGAAGACTCGCAGGACATGGACACCGCCATGGCCAAGGCCTGGTGCAGCGACGCCAGCCGGCGCGTCGTCGCCCACGGCCAGCAGATCCACGGCGGCATCGGCTTCACCAAGGACTACATCATCCAGCTCTACTTCCGCCGCCAGAAGCGCGCGGAACTCTTCTGGGGCGACGGCGACTACCACCGCGAGCGCGTCGCCCAGATGCTGGAGATCTGATCGTTCCCGGTCTTCGGACGCAACGGGGCCCGCACGCGCGGGCCCCGTTGCTTTTGGTGCGTTTGCGCGCACAACCGATCATCGAGAATCACCACAGCGCGCCGAACATTTGCATATACCACCTACGGGGGTCAGGATTGGCCCCGGCGGGAAGCAGCAAAGGAGAACATGTAGATGCCATTTCATCGTTTCAAGCTCGGGGCGTTCCTGCTCCCCGCCGTGCTGGCCGCTGGCCTCCTCGGGGCGTGCGGGGGCGGAGGCGGCGGTGGCGGAACCGGGTCCGATGAGCAGTTCGTCGCCGACATCTGCAAGGCCGGCGCCAAGTTCCAGGACGACCTGACCAAGATCATCGCCAAGCTCGCGACCATCGAGAGCGAGGAAGAAGCCGCCAAGGAAGTCGCCAAGCCGTTCGAAGATTTCGCCGCCTCGTTCAAGAAGGCGAAGCCGCCGGCCGACCTGAAGGAGTGGCACTCCGAGGCCGGGAAGTCGCTCGACCAGGCCGTCGCCGCCCTCAAGAAGGGCGACACCTCGACGTTCGACGGGGACCCGTTCCCCGAGCCGCCCTCGGGCGCGGCCGACCGGCTGAACAAGATCGCCGAGAACAACGCGGACTGCCAGAAGGCGCAGCTCTTCTCGGAGTAATCTTCCGCGGCAGTTCCAGCCCGCCGAAAGCGAGGGGGCCGGCCCGGTGCCGGCCCCTTTCCCGTTTACGAACCGCCCCGCGCCGGCTTCCGTAGCACCGTTCGCGCCCGTCCGGCATAGTGTCCCCCATGCGGCGCGCCGGCTCGCCCCTGCTATCGCGAACGAACCGGGCGCTGGCCTGGTCGGCCGCCGTCGCGCTCATCGCGCTGGCGGTCGTTGCGGCTCTGCCGTTGGCCGCGCAGACGCCCGCCCAGCAGTCGTCCGCGGACGGCTACCGCGTCAGCATCCACGTCCTCACCTGGGACGGGAGCGACCCGGACCTCGAGCCGGTGCCGGACGCCGGGGCAGCGTTCAAGCTCAACCCGAACCGCTGGTCGCCCTCGGCGATGCCCGTGCGGGTCTGGCTCAACCCCGCCGGCGGGCCGTCCGCCCTGCCCATCGAAGACCTGGTACGGGGCGCCGTCGGCCAGTGGAGCAGCATCGAAGGCTCGGCGTTCCGGTTCGAGTACGCCGGCACGACGACCGCGGACGCCGGGGCCTGCAACTTCACCAACCGCCAGCTCGACGGGCGGAACACCGTCACGTTCACGACGTCGCTGCCGTCGACGACGCTCGGCGTCACCTGCAGCGTATGGAGCGGCAGCGGCAACCTGCGCGAGTTCGACATCCAGCTGAACGCCAGCGTGAACTGGGGCCCGAGCGGCAGCCTCGGCCCGGGCCAGTTCGATCTCGCCTCGACCATCCTCCACGAGCTCGGGCACGGGGCCGGCCTCGGCCACCCTTGCGAGAGTGCGAACCGCTGCACCGACGACGAGCGGCAGGCCGTGATGTACCCGTCGCTCAAGCCGCGGGAGGAGCGCAACGTGCTCCAGGCGGATGACCGGGCGGCGATGATCGAGGCGTACCCGCGTCTCGTGGTGCCGGTGGTGAGCCGGGACTGACGGGGCTCAGTCGTCGCCGAGGTCGAGGTCGTCCCAGCTGTGGGAATGGGAGTGGCCGCCGGGCCCGTGGCTGTGCCCATGGGAATGGCCGTGCCCGTGGGAATGGCCGCCCCACTCGTGGCTGTGCCCGTGGCCGCCCTCCTCCCCGCCCTCGCCGCCCTCTTCCCAGGGCGCAGGGCCGTCTTCGACGCCGGGCTGGGCCCGCCCGACGAGGACGAAGCGGCCGAACGACTTCTGCGCCTGCTTGCCGCAGTTCGGGCAGGGGATGAATTGAAGCACGTCGGACATGGGCATCCGCTTCTCGGTGCGGGTGCCGCAGGAAGCACAGACGTATTCGTACAGCGCCATGGCCCGATCGTCCGCCGGGAGCGGGCAGGCGTCAACGCGGCGCGAGGTGCGGGCGGTAGGCCCAGCCCCGCAGCTCCCACGGCTCGGGCGGCACCTCGGCCCAATCGGGCGGCAGCCGGGGAACGGACCACCCGGCAGGCGGCCGCCAGCGCGCCCATTCCCCCGCGAACACGCCGGCGCGGCGGTCGAGCTCGGCGAGCACGGCGGCGGCCTCCGCGCGCACGGCTGCCGCGAAGGGCTCCGTGAAGACGCCCTGCGCCGCCAGCGCCTCGAATTCGTCGAGGTCTTTCCACTCCCAGCGGAAATCCGGCCAAACGATGATGTCGAGCGCGTGGTCGTTCGTGTCGAAGCCGATCGGCGTCCGGCGGAACGGCTCTTCGAAGTTGACGTAGTACATCCGGAAGGCGCGCTCCGGGCCTTCCCACGAGCACCAGGTGGAATGCGCGCGGCCGGGGAACATGAGCCGGAGCGTCTCGCGGCGCCAGCGGGCGGGGACGAGGCGGCGGGGCTCGCCCGGCGGCCGGTGCCAGGCCCGGTATTCGGCCCCCTCCGGAATCCAGAGCGCGACCAGCTCGTCGGTATCCGCCACCACACGGGCGGGCCACGTCATGCCGACGGAGCTGTCCGCGCGGGTGATGTAGCGCAGCGCGACGGTCTCGCCCGGGTCGAAACGGCGCATCCTGCCGGCGATCGTCCCGCCCGCGCCGCCCGGCCGCAAGCCGTCAGTAGGCGCGCGGCAGCGGCGTCGGCGTTGCCTTCGGCGGGACGGGCGTCCGCGTCGGCGTCGGCGTGCGCGTCGGGGTGGGCGTGATCGTGGGCGTCGGCGTCGGCGGCTCGGGCGTCGGAGTTGCCGTCGGCGGGCCCGGGTCAGGCGTATTCGGCTGCGGTTCGGGGCTCGCGCCGCCGTCGTTCCGCGGCGCGCCGCCGCCGGGCCGCGGGGTGTTCGTGGCGGTCGGTTCCGGCGTCGGCGTATCGTCCGGCTTCGGCGTGGGCGTTGGCGTCGGCGTCCACGGGATGACTTCGCGGCCCGGCACCTGGACGAAATCCGCCGGGTCGACCGGCACGCCGAGGTAGCGGATTTCGAAGTGGAGGAAGCCGCCCGGCTCGCCCGTGCCGATGACGGTCGACTTGCTCACGAGGTTGCCCTTCGCGACGCGCAGGCCCTGCAGCCAGCCGTAGACGGTCTCGAAGCCCCCGCCGCAGTCGATGACGACGTGCGTTCCGTACCGCTCATCGCTGCCCGTTGCGGTCACTTCGCCGTCGCAGGCGGACTGCACGGGGATGTTCTTGAGGCCGACGAGCGAGAAATCGACGCCGGCGTGGCGGAGACCGTTCCCGCGGTCGGTGCCGAAATAGTCTTCGACGCCGGCGTGGGCGGAGAGGGGGAGGGCGAACCGCTTGCCGCCGGCGATGAGGTATTCGCGGATGTCCGGCTTCGGCGGGTTCGCGGCGGGCCGATAGGTGCCTTCCTCCATGCCGCCGGCGCGCGACGATGGGTGGCGGGTCGGCGCCGGCGTGTTCGTCGGCGTCGATTCCGGCTTCCGCTCCGAACCGGCAGCGGGAGCGCCGGGGTCGGCCGCCGGCGCGGGGTCATCGCCGCCGCCGGCCAGCAGCATCCCCACAGCCGCGAAAACGGCCAGCACGGGGACGGCGGCGAGCAGGTAGAACGGCGCCATCCGGCGCTCGTTGCGCCGGGAGCGGAACTCCTTCCCGTAGAAACCGCGGCCGGGCGGCATGTGTCCTCCTCGTCGGGCCGCTGCAGGCAGGGCGCGCACGGCCGCCTGCGGCGTCTCCTGCAAGGAGAATCGGCCGCCGAGGCAGCAGCGGACAGGGGCATCCGCCGCGGGAAAGGCCGCGGGCAACGCAGGGGAAAGGCCTCGCGGGCGGCCGATTGCGCGGAGCGGCGCCGGCCGGGATAGTTCGGGCTCGAACGCGCACCCTTCGGAGGGACCATGCCCCGGCAGCGCCCCGGCCTGGGCCAGGGCCTCTCGGCCCTCGTCGCCCCCGCCCGCCCTGAACCGTCGTCGATGCCGGCTGCCGCTGCCGGCCCCGCCTGGGAGTACGCCGCCATCGTCCGGAAGCGGAAACGGATCCTCGTCGAACTCGCGAACGGCGACCCGGTCCGCGGCTTCGGCCGCCACCGGGTGCGGGGCATGCCGCTCGTCGCCCTGCTCGGCCTGCTCGGCGCCGCCGGCTGGGAGCTCGTCGCCATCGAGGACCGGCGGATGTTCCTGAAACGGCCGGTGAGCCGGCAGTAGCGCACACACGGGCCATTTCGGCTACTATTTCGGCCGACGCTAAGGACCGCCCCGCAGGGCGGCGCAGCAGAGGGACAGCACCATGACGTACCGGCCCGCGCGCATGCGCTTCGGCATCTTCCTCGCCCCGTTCCACCGCCTCGGCGAGAACCCGACCGTCGCCCTCCAGCGCGACCTCGAGCTGGTGGACCACCTCGACCGGCTCGATTACGACGAGGCGTGGTTCGGCGAGCACCACAGCGCCGGCTGGGAGCTCATCGCCTCGCCGGAGCTGATGATCGCGGCCTCGGCCCAGCGGACGAAGCACATCAAGCTCGGCACCGGCGTGAGCTCGCTCCCCTACCACCACCCGTTCATGCTCGCCGACCGGATGGTGCAGCTCGACCACATGACGCGCGGCCGCGCGATGTTCGGCGTCGGGCCCGGCGCGCTCACCTCCGACGCCTACATGCTCGGCATCGATGCGCTCACCCAGCGCGCGCGGATGGACGAGGCGCTCGGTGTCATCCTCCGGCTCTTCCGCGGCGAGACGGTCACGATGGAGACCGAGTGGTTCACGATGCGGGAAGCGCGGCTCCAGCTCGCGCCGTACACCCATCCTCACATGCCGGTCGCGGTGGCGAGCACCTTCTCGCCCGCGGGCCCGGTGACCGCCGGCAAGCACGGCGTCGGCATCCTGAGCGTGGCCGTCTCGCAGCCGGGCGGGCTCATCTCGCTCGGGAAGACGTGGGAGATGGCCGAGGAAGCCGCGGCGAAGGCGGGCAACACGATCAGCCGCGACGACTGGCGGCTCGTCATGCCGATCCACCTCGCCGAGACCCGTGAGCAGGCCTTCGCCGACGTCGCCGAGGGGATGCTCCGCTGGAACAAGGAGTATTTCGAAGAGACGCTCGGCCGGCCGGCCGACCCTTCGAACCCGGGCGACGTCGAATCGACGGTCGCGCGCGGGGGCGCCATCATCGGGACGCCGGACGACGCCATCGAAGCGATCGAGCGGCTGCTCGAGCTCTCCGGCGGCTTCGGCTGCCTGCTCGGCCTCGCCCACGAATGGACGACCTGGGAGAAGACCATTCACAGCTACGAGCTGTGGGCCCGGTACGTCGCGCCGCGATTCCAGGGGCAGTACGAACGCATCGCCGCCAGCCAGAAGTTCGTCTCGGACAACCGCACGACGATTTTCGGCCCGAACGCGGCGGCCATCGGCAAGGCGTTCATCGATGCCGGCGTCCAGCTCCCGGCCGAGATGATCAACCGGATGCAGCGCGGCAACGTCTGACGCGCCCGCGCGGTTGCCCGCTCCGCCCGCCCCGGCCAAGATGCCGGGTGTGAAACGCCGATTGCCGCCCATCATCCAGGGCCTCGCAGCGGCGGCCTTCGCCGCCGCGCTCCCGCTCCTCATCGTGACCAGCACGGTGCGGTGGATCGCGGGCGACGCCGCCTACTACCGGCACGGCTTCCGCGCGTTCGATGCCGCCGACCGGACGGGTCTGCCGCTGGCGGAGCTGGACCGCGCCGGGCAGGAAATCATCGACTACTTCGAGAACGACGCCGATTCCCTGCGCATCGTCGTGACCGTGAACGGCGCGGAGGAGCCGCTCTTCGGCGAGCGCGAAGTGGCCCACATGCGCGACGTGAAGGCGCTCATGCGGGCGCTCTTCCGCGTGAACGAAGCGGCGCTCGTCGTCGTGCTCGGCTACATCGCGCTCGCGGTGCTCTGGTCGGGGGAGCGCTCCATCCGCGGGCTGGCGAAGCTGGCGCTGGCCGGGCTCGGCGCTGGCGCGGCAGCCGTCGGCGTCATCGCGGTGTTCGCCGTGACCGGGTTCGACCAGGCCTGGACGACGTTCCACGAGATCGCCTTCCGGAACGACCTCTGGCGGCTGGATCCCGATACGGACCGGCTCATCCAGATGTTCCCCGAGCCGTTCTGGCAGCAAACGACCTACCTCGCCGGCGCGCTCATCGGCATCCAGGCGGCCGTCATCGCCGCGGCCGCGGGCCTCTATCTCCTGCGAACCCGGCGGGCAGGTAACGAAGCAGCGTCAGTTGGCTGACGCGCAGGCGCAGCCGCCTCCGCCGCAGCAGCCGCCGGCCGGGGCCTCGGCCACGGCGGCCGCACCCTTCGGTGTTGCGAACATCGAAAGAACGCGCTCGGCGCGGTGGCCGCGGGCGCAGGTCGCCGGCTCGCCGGCGCTCGCCATCGGGCGGCGCTGTTCGAACTTCTCGCGGCAGGTCGGACAGTAGAACTCGTAGATCGCCATGCCGAAAGTATACGGCGGCGGCCGGCTGCTCAGGCCGCGCGGCTGGCGCGCCGGCGGCGGACCCGCTGGGCCGTGCGGGTTGCCGGCTGCTGCCGCGCGTTGAGCGCGATGATGCTCGCCGTGCGGCGCTGCCGCCGGACCGGCGGTTCGATGGGCGGCAGGCTGATGGACGCCGGCGCGGTGAGCACCGCGCGGGTGATGGCGTTCGACGGCTCCACCCAGGCGTCCTCCTGCGAACGCCGGAGCAGGGCATCGATCAACGACCGGAACAGCCGGATGAGCCAGGCCATGGGAGCTAGACCATAACCGGGCCGTTCACCTAATGGCAACGGCTCATCTCCTCAGCAGTTTACCCCGGCACTGAGGCGAGGAATTCCCCGACGACGGCGTTCCACTCGGCCGCGCGTTCGAAGTAGCAGGAGTGGCCTGCGCCGGCGATGACGTGCACCTGCGCGCCGCGGACGAGCGAAGCCGCCTCGCGGATCATCGCCGGCGGCGTGATGGCGTCGTGCTCGCCGACGATGTAGAGGACCGGGACGCCGAGGCTGCCGAGGAGCTCGTGCATCGAGCCGCGGTAGGTCGGCGGCGGCGGCCCGAGCAGGCCGCGCGGCCGGGGCGGGTTGAGGGCGTTGATCTGGCGGTACAGCAGCGCCAGGCCCGGCTCGTCGGCCTCGAAACCCGGCGCCAGCGCCTGCTCGCGGAGGCTGGCATCGCCGCGCTCAGCCCGGAGCGCCGCCTGCATCTCCCGGATGCGGTCATTCGTCGCCCCGGCAGTCGTGCCGCTGAGGACGAGCGAGGCGATGCGGTCCGGCGCGAGGCGCGCGAGCCCGGCCACCGCGCGGCCGCCCATCGATTGCGCGGCGATGTGCGCCCGCTCGATGCCCAGGTGGTCCAGCAGCCCGAGCAGGTCCGTCCCGAGCGTCGTCCGGCCCACCGCCATCTCGCCGCGGGAGAGCCCCCAGCCGCGCGCGTCGTACACCGTGACGCGATAGGCCCGGGCGAAATGCGCCGTCTGCTGCCACCAGGCGAGGTGGTTGCCGCCGGCGCCGTGGATGAAGACGAGGTCCGGGCCGGCACCGTGCTGCCGGTAGTAGAGGCGGGCCCCGTTGACGGCCGCATAGGGCATGGGCCGAAGTCTACCGCGCGGCGCCGCTTCACCGGAGCGCCGCGAGTGCGTAGGCTGACCTGCCGGGAGAGGAGGTCGAACGGCATGAAGATCGGCATCGGTATCGGCATCACCGGGAGCGAAGGGCTGCCCGAGGTCATCCGGCAGATCCAGCGGGCGGAGGAGAGCGGGTTCGACGCCGCGTGGCTGCCGAACATCTTCGGGCTCGACGCCGTGATGACGCTGGCCCTCGCCGGCCGCGAAACGTCCCGCATCGAGCTGGGGACGTTCGTCGTCCCGACCTACCCGCGCCACCCGATGGCGCTGGCCCAGCAGGCGCTCACCGCCTCGGCGGCGGCTGCCGGCCGCTTCACACTCGGCATCGGCCTGAGCCACCGGGTCGTCATCGAGGGGATGTTCGGCCTCGACTATTCGAAGCCGGTCCGCCACATGCGCGAGTACCTCTCCGTCCTCGTGCCGCTGCTCGAAGGGAAGCCCGTGCAGTTCCGCGGCGAAGAGTACCGGGTGCAGGGCCAGCTGACGGTCCCCGGCGCGGGCAGAGTGCCCGTCATCGTCGCAGCGCTCGGGCCGCAGATGCTGAAAATCGCCGGCCGGCTGGCCGACGGCACCGCGACGTGGATGGGCGGCCCCGCCTACCTGCGCGAGACCGCCATTCCCGCCATCCGGGCAGCGGCCGCCGAGGCCGGCCGCCCGGCGCCGCGCATCGTCTCCGGCTTCCCGGTGGCCGTCACGGCCGATGCCGCCGCCGCGCGCGCCTCGGCCGCGAAGGTGTTCGCCGTCTACGGCACGCTGCCCTCCTACCGGGCGGTGCTGGACGTGGAGGGCGCGGCCGGCCCGGCCGACGTCGCGATCGTCGGGTCCGAGAACGACGTCGCGGAGCAGCTGCGGGCCCTCGCCGCCGCGGGGGTGACCGACTTCAACGCCTCGCCCTTCCCGGTGGAGGGCGACCCGGCCGCCATCGGCCGGACCATCGAGTTCCTCGCCGGGTTCCGCCGCTCCGCGGGCGGCTGACGGGGGTTCGCCCGCGGCCCCGGCGTCCGATACGCTGGAGTCGAATGAACGACCACACGCTGCGGGTTCTCGAATTCGACCGGGTGCTCGAGCTGCTGGCGGCAGAGGCGGCCTTCAGCCTCGGCGCGGAGAAGGCCCGCGCCCTGCGCCCGGCAGCCGAGTTCGCCGCGGCGAAGCAGCTCGCTGCCGAGACCGCGGAGATGCGCCAGCTCGACCAGCTCGGCATCGACATCCCGTTCTCCGGCGCGCGCGACATCCGGGCGCACCTGCGCGCAGCCGGCATCGGCCAGCTGCTGGAGCCCGGTGCGCTGCTCGAATGCGCGCAGGTGCTGACCACGGCGCGGCGCGCCCGGCTGGTGCTCGAAAAAGTGCGCGACCGCGTGCCCGCGCTCGCCGCCATCGGCGACCGCATCAGCGACTTCCGGGCGTTCGCGGGCGACGTCGAAGAGGCGATTTCGCCGCGCGGCGAGGTGCTCGACGCCGCGAGCGAGCAGCTCGCCCTCGTGCGCCGCGAATTGCGCGCTGCCGAGGCGCGGCTCGAACAGCGGGCGCAGGCCGCCCTCGCCGAGGCGCTCCGCCGCGGGGCCGCGCAGGAAGGGCTGCTGACCGAACGGAACGGCCGCAAGGTCATCCCCGTCCGGTCCGACAGCCGGTCGCTCGTCCCTGGCATCGTCCACGACGTTTCATCGAGCGGGGCCACGCTCTTCATCGAACCGTTCGCCGTGGTGGAAGCGGGCAATGCCGTCCGCGAGCTGCGGCTCGCAGAGGAACGGGAGGTCCGCCGCGTGCTCCAGCGGCTCACGGACCAGCTGGGCAGCCGCGCCGACGAGGCGCTCCGCTCGCTCGACGCGCTCGCCGAGCTCGACCTCATCAGCGCCCGCGCGCGGCTCGCGCGGAAGATGCGCGCCGCCCTCCCGCCGGCCGGCGACGCCGAGAGCTGGCTCGGCGAGCAGGGGCCGACGCGGCTCGTCCGCGCGCGGCACCCGCTGCTCCGCGGCGAGGTCGTGCCCATCGATATCGAGGTCGGCGAATCGCCGCAGGGCATCCTCATCACCGGCCCGAACACGGGCGGCAAGACCGTGGCCCTCAAGACCGTGGGGCTGCTCACCCTCATGGCGCAGGCCGGGATGGGCGTCCCCTGCGACGAGGGCAGCCGCATCCGCTTCTACCCGAAGATCTACGCCGACATCGGCGATGAACAGTCCATCGAGCAGAGCCTTTCGACGTTCTCCTCGCACCTCCGGAACATCATCAGCATCCTGCGGGAGGCCGACCGTTCGACGCTGGTATTGCTCGACGAGCTCGGCGCGGGGACCGACCCCGCGGAAGGCGCCGCCATCGCCCGCGCGGTCATCGAGGAGCTGCTCGAGCGGGGCACGACGCTCGTCGCGACGACCCACCACGGCGAGCTGAAGGTCTTCGCGCACGGCGACTCGCGGCTCGCCAACGCGTCCGTCGAGTTCGACCTCGAAACGCTGAGCCCGACCTACCACCTCGTCGTCGGCCTGCCGGGGCAGTCGAACGCCCTCGCCATCGCGCGGCGGCTGGGGCTCGATGAGCGCGTCGTGGCGCGGGCGGCGGAGCAGCTGGCGCCCGGCCATTTCGAGCTCGAGTCGCTGCTCGAGGAGATCCGCGCCCAGCGGCGCGAAGCCGAGGCCGCCCGGGCTGCCGCCGAAGCCGCGCGGGCCGAGGCCGAGCGCACCCGGCGTGAGCTGGCCATCGAACGGGAGCGGATCGAAGACGAGCGGGCGGCCGTGCTCGCGGAGGCGAAACGCGAGGCCGAGGATACGCTCGCCCGCATGCGCCGGGAGATCGAGCAGCTCCGCCGGCGCAGCGCGGAGCGGCAGTTCGACCCGCAGGCGGCGCAGGAGGCGCTCCGGCAGGCCGAACGCGAGCGTGAGCGGCTCGCCCGCGCCGCCGTCCCGCGCCGGGCAGCGGCGCCCGCGCCGGTCATCAGCCGCGAGGTCGAGCCCGGCGACTTCGTCCACGTGCGCGATATCCCCCAGCTCGGTGAAGCGCTGACTGCGCCCGGCGAAGACGGCCGGCTGGAGGTGCAGTTCGGCAGCATCCGGATGAAAGTCAGCATCGACCGGGTCGACCGCATCGAGAAGCGGCAAGGCGGCGGCGGAGGCGCGACCGTCGTCGTGCCCGCCGGCCCGCCCGTCAGCCACGAAATCGACCTCCGCGGCCAGCGGGCGGAGGCGGCGCTCGAGCGGTTCGAAAGCTACCTCGATGCGGCCTTCCGGGCGGGCCTGCCGTACGTCCGCATCATCCACGGGAAGGGGACGGGCGCGCTCCGCGCGGCGATCCGGGAGGCGCTCGCCCGGCACCCGCTCGTCCGCAGCTACGAATCGGCGCCGGCGGCCGAGGGCGGCGACGGCGTCACCATCGCGCTGCTGGCGGGCTGACGGCGATGGCGGAGGACGCCCTCCAGGGCGGGTTCGATTTCGGCGAGGCGCCGGCCGCTCCGCCACCGCCCGATGCGCCGCTCGCCGCCCGCATGCGGCCCCGGTCGCTCGATGAGGTCATCGGACAGGAAGCGGCCGTCGGGCCCGGGTCGATGCTCGGCGAACTGGCGCGGCGCGGCCGGCTGCCGTCGGTCATCCTCTGGGGGCCGCCCGGCTGCGGCAAGACGACGATCGCGCGGCTGCTCGCCGCGGCTGCCGATGCGGCGTTCGTCCAGCTCTCAGCGGTGACCTCCGGCGTCGCCGACCTCCGCCGCGTCATCGGCGAAGCCGAGCGGGCGCGCCGGGCCGGCCGGCGGACCGTCGTCTTCATCGACGAAATCCACCGGTTCAACCGGGCCCAGCAGGACGTCGTCCTGCCGCACGTGGAGGAGGGGACGATCACGCTCATCGGCGCGACGACGGAGAACCCCTCGTTCGAAGTCGTGGCGCCGCTGCTCAGCCGGGTGCGGATCGTGCGCCTCCAGCCGCTGGACGAGGCGGCGATCCGGCGGCTCGCCGGGCGGGCGCTCGCCGATGCCGAACGCGGGCTCGGCCGCCTCGGGCTCACCCTCGACGGCGAAGCGGCAGACCTGCTCGCGCGGAGCGTCCACGGCGACGCCCGGGCGGCGCTCACCGCGCTCGAAATCGCTGCCGACCTCGCCGCTGCCCGCGGCAGCGCGAGTATCGAAGCCGGCGACATCGCGGCGGCCCTGCAGGACCGGCGGCCGTACTACGACCGCGCCGGTGACGCGCACTACGACACCATCTCGGCGTTCATCAAATCGGTGCGGGGGAGCGACCCCGACGCGGCGCTCTACTGGCTCGCGCGGATGGTGGAGGCCGGCGAAGACCCGCTGTTCATCGCCCGGCGGATGGTCATCCTCGCGGCCGAGGACATCGGGCTGGCGGACCCGCAGGCGCTGGTGCTGGCGACCGCCTGCCAGCAGGCGGTGCACCTCATCGGCATGCCCGAGGGCGCGATCCCGATGGCGGAATGCGCCGTTTACCTCGCCCTCGCGCCGAAGAGCAACAGCGCCTACGCCGCGCTCGGGGCGGCGCTCGAAGATGCCCGCGCGACGGCCGGCGAGCCCGTCCCGCTCCACCTGCGGAATGCCGCCACGGGCCTGATGGCCGCCTTCGGCTACGGGCAGGGCTACCGGTACTCGCACGACGAGCCGGGCCACATCGCCGCCGGGCAGGCGTATTTGCCCGAAGCGCTCGCGGGCAGGGAGTATTACCGGGCGGGGGAGCTCGGCGCAGAAGCAGCGCTCGCCGCCCGCTGGCGCGCGGCAATCGAAGCCGCAAGGGCGGCCGCCGGCAGCCCGGCACCCAATCGAGAGGAGGACGGCAGCGATGGCCGTGACGATTGAATTCCTGTATTCGAAGGCAACCGGCAGGAGCCCGGAGGCCGAGGAGGCGCTGCGGCTCGCGCTCGAGGCGACCGACCCCTCCATCGAGGTCATCTACACCGAAGTCGAAGGAATGGAGGAGGCGCGCGCGAAGCGGTTCCTCGGCTCCCCGTCGATCCGCGTGAACGGTATCGACGTCGAATACGGCGAACGCGAGCCGGACGAGTACCAGAGCGGGACGCGGTACTACAACACGCCGCAGGGCTGGAAGCCGTATCCCCACGCGCGGCTCATCGCCAACGCCATCCTCGAACAGCAAGCGCGGGAGGGCAGCCGGTAGGGCTGCCCTCCCGCGAGGAAAGCTGAGGTTCGCTACCGTTCGGCATCACGATTCGAGAGAACGACCCGGTCCGGCGGCGTCCGGAACGCGTGGACGTAGCCAGCTGCCGCAAGGATCGCCATCACGGCTGCGATGCCGTATGCGATGTAGGCGGCCACCTGAACGCGGTCGGTGATGACGCTAAAGCCGTACGTGGTGAGCAGAAGACCGCGGAGCGTCTCGCCAGTTTGGAAGGTGCTCCTCAAAGAGGTAGCCGCGTCGAGCTGCTTCTGCAGGGTCTCAGCTTCTGCCGCATTGCCGGCCTGTCGCGCTTCGTTCAGCCGGTTCCGGATATCCGTCACGATGGGCCCCATCGTGGCGTAGGTTTCGTTGTCCCACCCCATCTTGTTGCCATCGACGGCAGCGCTCGCAGCCGAACGGCGCATGTGCATCGCGATGTAGTAGTTCGCATAGCACTCGGCTTGCTTACCGGTAACCAGGGCCTGGCCCGCGTACTTGATCAGGCAGGTCGAGCCTGGCTTCCAGGTCTTCTCCTCGTCGCTGAGGCGATCCTCGGTCGCGAAGGTGATGCGCTGGTCCCCGAGCTGGGACTTTACGTAGTCGCGGCCCCAGCTGGCCTGGTTCGAGAGCACTGCTCCGAGGATGACGAGCAGGATGGCAATGCCAAGACCGCCCGTGGAGAGGATGATGTCCAGAGTTCGTCGCTTCATGGGAACCTCCAATCGAACTGGTGGCCCAGGGGCCCGTGCCGTATTGCCGCGCGGCAGCTGCCATGAGGTGCGCGAAGCAACCTTTGCTTCTGCAACGTTCACGCACGATGACATTACTCGAGTGTGTCAACTGGAGGATGGGCCACAAGGCCCGTTTTTGGGCCCCCTCGGACCACTAACCCCGCCGGGCCAGCCTCAGCCGCGGTCCGCGAAGGTGGCGAGACCGTCGAGGTGGCAGGTGTCGTTGTGGCGCACGATGACGAGCCGGCCGCGCCCGTCGCGGACCACCTCGGTGAAGGAGCAGTTGCCGACGCGGAAGGTGCCGCGCCTGTGCAGGTCGGCGCCGAGCACGAGGTGGCAGACCGCCGCGACGACGCCGCCGTGGGTGACGGCGACGGTCGTGCCATCGAGCCGCGTCAGCCGTTCGAGCAGGGAGCGCACGCGGGCTGCGAAGGCTTCCCGGCCCTCCTCGCCGGGGAACCGGACCGGCTCGCCGCGGCGCTGCGCTTCGAGCACGCCCGGGAAGCGGGCGCGGATTTCGGCCGGGGTCAGCCCGCTCGGCGCGCCGATGTCGTACTCGGCCAGCTCCTCCACGGTCTCCGGCGCGAGGCCGGCCTGCGCGGAGAGGACGGCGGCCGTCTCGAGGGCGCGGCGCTGCGGGCTCGAGACGAGGCGGTCGATGGCAGCGCCCGCGAGGCGCGCGGCGGCGCGTTCGGCCTGGAGCCGGCCGCGCGCGGTGAGGCCGTACTCGATGCGCCCCTGGAAGACGCCGGCCGCGTTCCCCTCGGATTCGCCGTGGCGGACGAGGATGAGCCGCACCGCTACTCCGTGAGCCGCCGGTAGAGCGTCGGCAGGCGGCTCGGCAGCGATTCGATGTCGGCGACGACCTCGTAGCCCATGTCCTCGCACATCGTCTTCAGGTAGTCGTGCCCGGCCCGGTCGACCGTCAGGGCGAAGGGCGTGATGCCTTCGCGCTTCGCCTCGTTCAGCGCCTGCTTGGTGTCGTGGATGGCGTACTCCTTCTCGGTGCGGTCGCGGCCGTAACCGTGGTCCTGCGGCCGGCCGTCGCTCAGGAGGAAGAGGATTTTCACCTTCGCGTCGGTCTGCATGAGCTTGAACGTGGCGTGGCGGATGGCCGGGCCCATGCGCGTCGACCGGATCGGCGTGATCTTGTCGAGCCGGTTCTTGATCTTCTGGTCGAGCGTCTCGTCGAAGTCCTTGATGACGAAGAACTCGACGTTGTCGCGGCCGTAGCCGGAAAAGCCGTAGATGCCGTACTGGTCGCCGATCGTCTCGAGCGCCGTCATGAGGAGGACCGTCGACTCCTTCTCGAGGTCGATGATCCGCTTCGGCGGCGAGGTCAGCTCCTGCCGGCGCTTCGAAACCCACCAGCTGAGGTACTTCCGCGGGTCGTCGTCGTAATCGTCGTCGTCGTACTTCTTGTCGCGCTTGTTGATCTCCTCGTCGGTGCTGGCCGACATGTCGATGAGGAAGGCGACGGCGACGTCGCGCTCGATCTTGTTCCGGCGCCAGTAGATCTTCTCGGTCGGGTTGGCGCCGGCGCGCTTTTCGACCATCCATTCGATGGCGGAGTCGAGGTCGAAGTCTTCGCCGTCGGGAAGCCGCTTGATTTTCCGGAACATCTCCGGCTTCATCAGCTCGAACTGCTTGCGGGTCTGGGCGACGAGGCCGGCGTGCTCCTTGAGCGCCTTTTCGTAGAAGCCGTCGTCGCCTTCTTCGAGCTTCGCCTCTTTGACGGCGCACCAGCGGGGCTTGTAGTCCTGCGCGCGGAAGTCCCACTCGTCGTAGTAGTAGACGGTGACGATGGGCTTGAGCGGCTCTTCGCCTTCGCCTTCGCCGGTGGAGTTGTCGCTGGTCGGCTGGCCGCCCTGGTCGCCCTTTTCGGAAGCGGGCGTGCCAGCCTCTTTCATGAGGTTCGAGAGGAACATGCCGGTCGAAGCGTCGAGGTCGCCCTCGTCCATCGCGTCGAGGTCGATTTCGACGCTCTTGGCGAGGAGCTCGGCGAGCTGCTCGGGGGTGAGGGGCATCGTCTGCTGCTGGCCGGCCTGGCCGCCCTGCGCGTTCTCGCGCAGCTTCATGAGGAGGTCGACGAGCTCGGGCTTGAAGTCGCCGCGGAAGTCGATCTCCTGGGGGCTTTCGTACTCTTCTTCGCCTTCGCCGGCGCCGCCGAGCTGGGCCTGCGAGCCCTGGGCGCCGCCTTCGCCGGCTGCCTCCATCGGCATCGCCTGGCCGGCTTCCATCGGCTCCACGGCGTCCCACGAGCCCGGGTCGACGTCGTCGTGGATGTTGGGGATGGAGACGGCGATTTCGTAGAGGGCGAGCGCGGCCTCGGCGGCGTCTTCGACCGTGGCGCCGGGTGCCTGGAGGGCGGTGAGGATGCCGAGCGCGCGGCTCATCGCCTCCGCGCGATCCCGCGGCCAGCGGACCAGGTGGAGGCCGTCGAGACTGGCGCGGACGAGGTTTTCGACGAAGGCGTTGCGGAGCGGCATCATCTCGACCGGCGGCCGCCGCTCCAGCTCCTCGGCCTGCATCCGCACGAGGTGGCGCCGGATGCCGCCGTATTCGTCCTTCACGCGGGCGTCGATGCGCGCGTCTTCGGCGATGGTGAAGAGGTCGCTGGCGAGCTGCCGGTCCGGGAAGAGGTCGAAGAACGCCTCCATGTCCGTCGTGGCCGGGCGCTCGCGGTCGCGGACGAACGCGTGCCGCCGCGTCGGGAAGACGGCGCCGGGGCGGTCGAACTCGAACTGGAAGCTCCCGAACTCGATGTGCGCGGCCTGGTGGGTGGCGAACACCTTCATCGCCGCGAAGTTGTCCTCCTTGTTCGGGAACCGCTCCATCAGCTCCGGCAGGAAGATCGTCGTCCCGTCCGTGCTGGCGCGGTGCTCGTCGACCCAGCCGATGCCCTTCTCGGCGAGCGACTCGGCCGTCTGGATGCTCACGTTGCGGCCGGTGAGGGCCTTGCAGTAGAGGCGGAGGACCTCGCCGACGCGCGAGAGCTCGACGCGGGAGGAGAGGTTTTCGAGGATGTCCTCGGCCCGGGTGGACTGCAGCCGGAAGTACGCTTCGCCGCCCTCGGCCGAGGCCTGGAGGATGCGGAGGCCGGCTTGCTGCCACGCTTCCAGCTCGTCGATGCGGATGCGCTGGAGCACCGTCGGCATCGCCGTCAGGAAGTCCATCGCCGCAAACGGCGAATACGGCGCCAGCTGCTCGGCGAGCATGATGACCTGCTGGTGGTCGTTCGGGTCGACCTCGCCGAGGGCGTTCGCGGCGTCTTCAAAGTACTGGTAGGCCGAGCGCTGGTGGTGCCCGCGCGCAGCCTGCGCGGCGAGGAGGAGGAACCGCTCCCGCAGGGCGCTGTGCACCTTTTCGATGAGCGGCACGCCGCGGTCGAAGTAGAGGCGCGAATCGGCCCAGGAGGTCTGGGCGAGCTCGGTCGCGAAGGTGATGAACGGCAGCCGGTCGTCCTCGTCGAGCCGCGCGAGGACGGCCGGCGCGGAGGCGAGGCAGGCGCTCGCGAGTTCGTAGCTGTGCCGGGCGAGCTCGTCGATGAAGATGATCAGCCGGGATGCCTGCCCGATGCGGAGCACGCGGAACAGTTCGGGGGCGACTTCGTAGAACTGGGCCGCGAGGGAAGAACTCTTCCAGTTGCCCTTGTAGAGCCGGCGGCCGAGTTCGGCCCAGGCGTGGATGTTGGCCGGGCCGATCGCCTCCATCGCGCCGGGCGCGGCCCGGAGGAAGGAGACGGCGAGCGGCGCGGATTCCGCCGCCATCTGGAGCGCATCGCGGCCGATCGTCTCGATGGCGTCCCAGGTCGCCTGCGGCGGGTAGTTCGCCCCGGCGCGGAAGTATTCGACCGCGGCCTCCCACGAGCGGAGGCTGAGCGCGGTGAGCTCGACACCCGTCTCGGCCCACGCCTGCAGCTGCGACGGGGTGAGCCGGTTCGCGAGGGCGCGGAGCCCCGCTTCGAACTGCTGGCCGAGCGGTGCCGGGAAGCCGGAGAGGCGCTCCTGGTGGCGCGCGAGGAGTTCGGTCACGATGGACACAGGCATGGCGCGGCGGCGACCTCCTTGCCGTGGCGTGGCGCCGCGAGGGCGCGGATGGCGGTCGGCGGATGCGGGGCCCGGCTCACTGCTCCCCCGAATGTCGGACGAAGTGACGGGTCGGGTCAGGATAATCGTAGAAGACCACTTCCCCGGTTGTCGTGTCCCAGGTCGCGCAGGAGAGCTGGAAGTCGTTCCGGTGGTCGCGCGGGTCGCCGGCCGACCCGGGGTTGATGACGAGCACCCGGCCGACGCGGAGCGCCATCTTGTAGTGCGTGTGGCCGACGATCAGCGCGTCGCACTCCAGTTCCGCCGCGCGGCCCCAGATCGGCTCGTGGGGGTAGTGGTAATCCTTCCAGGGCTCCCACGGCGAACCGTGCGTCATCACGACCTTCTTGCCGTCGACGACCCGCTCCACGCGGTACGGCTGCTGGCGGAGCCATGCGACGAGGTCCTGGTCCACCTTCGGGTTCGAAAGGGCGCGCTGGCCGTCCGGGCCGAGGATCGTCTCTTCGTGGTTGCCGAGCACGACGACGGCCTCCAGCTCGCGCAGCCGGCGGACGACGTCGTTCGACCAGCGGAACTGGAAGACGCTGTCGCCGGCGCACCAGAGCTGATCGAACGGCGCCATGAGCTCGAGCGCCCGTTCGAGGCCCTGGATGTTGCAGTGGATATCGGAGACGATGCCGAGGCGCACCCGCGCTCCCTATTCGAAGATGCTCGTCACCACCTCTTCGATGGAGCGCTGCACTTCGGAGTCGTCGGTGAGGGCCCAGGTGATGGCGACCTGGCAGGCGCGGCGGGCAGGAATGCCCTGTGCGATGAGCCGGCCGGCATAGACGAGGAGGCGGGTGCTGACGCCCTCGCCGAGGCCGTGCTCCTTCAGGTTCCGCACCTTCTCGCCGAGGCGGGCGAGGTCCATGGCGGTGCGGTCGTCGCAGCCGGATTCGTGGGCGATGATCTGCGCCTCCGCGTCGCGCGGCGGGTAATTGAATTCGATGGCGATGAAGCGCTGCCGGGTCGAATGCTTCAGGTCCTTGAGCGCGCTCTGGTAGCCCGGGTTGTAGCTGATGACGAGCAGGAAGCCGTCGGCTGCCTCGATGACCTGGCCGAGCTTCTCGATCGGCAGCAGCCGGCGGTAGTCCGTCAGCGGGTGGATGAGGACGGTCGTATCCTTGCGCGCTTCGACCACTTCGTCGAGGTAGCAGATGGCGCCGACTTTCACTGCGCGGGTGAGCGGGCCATCGACCCAGCGGGTGCCGTCGGTATCGAGCAGGTAGCGGCCGACGAGGTCGCTGGCGGTCAGGTCTTCGTGGCAGGCGACGGTGATGAGCGGCATCCGGTGCTCGACCTCTTCGCCCGTGCGGGAAGAGACCTTCATCATCGGCCGGCCGAGGCGGTAGGCCATGTATTCGACGAAGCGCGTCTTGCCGGCGCCAGTCGGGCCCTTGAGCAGGACGGGGATGCGCTGGCGGTAGGCGGTTTCGAAGAGCTGCACCTCGTCCCCGATGGGGAGGTAGTACGGCTCTTCGTGGACGCTGTATTCCTCGACGGCGTAAATCGTTGCGCCCTGGACGGACCCGTTCTCGGCCACTGGCTAGTTCCTCCCGGCTGCGCTGCGCAGCCGCTCTTGAAGTGCTTCCCAGGCCTGCTGGATGCGCGCGTTCAGCTCTTCCAGCGTGCCATTGTTCTCGATGATGACGTGCCCGCGGCGGATGCGCTCTTCGTTCGTGAGCTGCGAGGCGATGCGGGCGCGCGCCGCCTCCGGGTCGAGCCCGTTCCGGGCCGCCAGCCGCTGCACGGCGATCTCCGGGTCGACGACGACGACCCAAATCTCGTCCACGAGGTCTTCCCAGCCGGCTTCGAAGAGGACCGCCGCTTCGAGCACGACGAGCTCGTTGCCGGCCGCTTCGAACTCGGCCAGCTGCTCGCTGGCGAGCCGGCGGATGCCGGGCCAGACGATATCGGTCAGCTTCTTCAGCTCCTCGGGCTTGCCGAAGACTTTGCCGCCGAGCACCTTCCGGTCGATCGTCCCGTCTGGCGCGACGACGTCCTGGCCGAACGTCTCGATGACCTTGCGGTAGGTGTCGGTGCCGGGGTCGTAGGTGCGGTGGCCGAGCACGTCGGCGTCGATGACGGGGATGCCGCGGTCGCGGAAGAAGGTGGTCACGGTCGACTTGCCGCTGGCGATGCCGCCCGTCAGCCCGATTACGTGCACGAAGGACTCCGGCTGTGGTGGTCTGAACTTACAGTGTACGCCCGCGGGTGGAGGGTCACAAACCGGCGTCACCGGCAGGAGCGGCTGCCTTCGGCGGCGCCCGGTTCGCCGCCGAACCGCCGCTCGAGGTAGACGTAGCCGGCGAGGACGAGCGCGCCGCCGACCGCCGCGATGACGGCGCCGAGGATGACATCGGCCGTATTGAAGCGGATGAAGAGGTAGAGGATGAAGGTGACGATGAAGCCGAACTGGAAGGCGTTCAGGTACGGCCGGAGCGCGCGGAGCATGCCGCCATTCTACGCGCGCTCCCGTTGAGCGTAGCGCGCCTCCAGCCGCTCTGCCTCATCGAGGATGTGGCGGTAGCGCGCGTGCACCTCCCGGTCGGCGGCGAGCGCGGCCGCGCGGTCGCGCGGGGAGAGCGCCCCGGACGCAGCGAGCGCTTCGAACTCGTCGCGGTCCTCCTCGAGCAGGACATCGCCGGGGAGCACCCACCAGTCGAGCGCGAGGTCGCGGTAGCTCACCCCGTCCGAACCGATGGCCACCTCGGCGACGGCATCGAAACGGTGCGCGAGGAGGCCGCCGTCCGGCCCGCGCCAGCGGTAGAGGTTGTAGGGGCGGCGCGCCCAGAAATAGCCGAGCGACACCGAACCGGGCGGCACCGCGACGGGGATATCGGGCGGGCCGCCGCCCCGCAGCATGCGGAAGCGGACGAGCGCGAAGCCCCGGCCGAGGTGGAGGAGCTCCGTCGGGTACTCCCGAACCGTCCCGTCCGGCTTCACTTTCCGTTCGAGGTAAACGTCCATCGCAGCGGCTGGCCCCGCGCGCTATTCTGCCGCCGAAACCCCGTTGGAGCCCGACCGTGAGTGAACCCGGCTACACGAACATCCGCTACGAAAAGCGGGACGCGATCGCCGTCATCACCATCGACCGCGAGCAGGCGCTCAACGCCATCGATGCGAAGACCTCGAGCGAGATGTACCGCGCGTGGTGCGACTTCCGCGACGATGATGCGCTCCGCGTCGCCATCCTGACGGGCGTCGGCGAGAAGGCGTTCTCGACGGGGATGGACCTCGTCGCGACCGCCCGCGGCGATAACCAGTTCGAAGGCGGCAAGCCGGTGCCGTTCGGCGGCTTCACCAAGCGGATGACGATCGACAAGCCGATCATCGCCGCCATCAACGGCTACTGCCTCGCCGGCGGACTCGAGCTGGCGCTCGCCTGCGACATCCGCATCTGCACGCCGGAAGCCCGGTTCGGCCTCCCCGAAGTGCGCTGGGCGATCATGCCCGGCGCCGGCGGCACGCAGCGGCTCCCCCGCGCCATCCCGCAGGCGTGGGCGAACTACCTCATCCTCACCGGCGAGCAAATCGACGCCGAGACGGCGATGCGCATCGGGCTCGTCTCGCACGTCGTGCCGCGCGAGGAGCTGATGGACCGCGCGCTCCAGATCGCGGGCGTCATCTGCGAGCGCGGGCCGCTCGCCGTGCGCGCGGCGAAAGAAGCGATCCGGCGCGGCCTCGACATGCCGCTCGAACACGGGCTCGCCTTCGAAGACCTCCTGCTCGGCCGGCTGTTCGCCAGCGAAGACGCGAAGGAAGGCCCGCGCGCCTTCGCCGAGAAGCGGAAGCCCAACTACACGGGGAGGTAGCCCATGACGCCGGCCGGCCGGCTGACGGCAGTGCTGGGCGGCTGGCTCCTGCTCGTCCTGCTGCCGGCGTGCTCCGGCGAACCCCGGCCGCCTGCCGCGCCCGCGGGCGCCGAAGCCCGCGCCGAGCGCATCCGCGAGAACGGCCTCGCCACGCTCCGGAGCCGGGTGACGGTGACCTTCGACCGCCCCGCCGAGGTCGCCGATTCGCGCATCCCGCTCGCTTCGCACTTCGAACTGCGCATCGCCCTCGCCGAAGGCGGCTCCCGCCGCCAGCTCGTCGCCGCCGCCGAGCGGAGCACCGCGAACCGGCGGGAAGTCGTGCTGACGGTCGATGCGCTCGTGACCGAAGGGAGCGTGCTGACCGTCTCGCGCCGGGCGTTCGACCCGCGGGCGAGCGGCAGCTTCGAGGTGCCGGTCGCTGCCGACCTCAGCCCGCTCGCCGCGCTCCTCGCCTCCAGCGCCCTCACGCCGGCCGACCCGGCCTTCTTCGACCCCCCGGAGGAGCGCGAGCCGGACCCGGCGACAGATGACCCGGCGGCGATGCGGGAAGCGCTCCGCCGGCACCTCGCCGTGCGCGGATCGGATGCCGCGACGAGCGCCGATGCCCTCGCCGTCTACGACGCCATCCCGGCGGCGACCGTCCCGTCGCCGAAGCTCCGCGCCGCGCTCGCGGCGCTGACGGGCACGTTCGCCGAGCCCGCGCTGGCCGACCTGCTCACCCCGGCGAACTGCACCGGCCAGCCGGCAGCGAGCATCGACTTCCGCGAGCCGCCGGGGATGGAGCGGCTGCTCGCGCGGGTCACCTACACCGGCACGGGCGCGCGGGTGGTCTCCATCCACCCGTCCCTGCGCGGCGAGCGGTTCGAGCTGCTCATCCCGCTCCTCGCCCACGAGGCGGTCCATTGCGACCAGTTCGACAGCCGGGTGGAGGAGGTGGCCGCCACCGCCTTCGATACGCTCCTCTTCCTCAGGCTCGTCGCCGCGGACCCGACGCTCGCCGAAGAGCGGACGCGGCTGGCGCGGGAGCTGCGCATCGACGCCCTCGCGATGGTCAACAGCGGGGCAGTGCTGCCGGAGTCGATCGGCGTGCTGCGGTCGCCCGGCGTGGAGGCGGCGCTCCCCGGGACGAACGCGCCCTACCGCTCCTTCGCCGAGCTGGTGACAACGGCCTACCCGACGGTCACGGCGCTCCAGTCGCCGCTCGAGCCGCTCGCGGCGGCCTACATGGCGGCGCTGGCGGCCGAGACGGGCGCGGCGGCGGGCGACCCGTTCGACCTCCGCTACCTCGACGGCCTGCTGGCGCAGGCGCTGGACGGCGCGAGCCTCGTCGCCGTCATCCGGGCCTTCGGCCTCGAGCCGGCCGATTGACGCGCGATCTTGCCGCGTTAGCGTCGGCCCGTGCTAGCATGTGAGGAAATCCCGCGAACGTGGCCGCTCGTATCGAGATGGGGTTGAGGGACCGGCCCGGTGAAACCCCGGCAACCTGCCCGGCGGGTAAGGTGCCAAATCCGGCCTCCCGGGAGCATCCCGGGGGAAAGATGAGAGCGACTTCGCTCCGAAACACGGCCCACGCGGAACGAGGAGTTGCCGAGATGGTTGAGTTCCTGGGCCGAATGGTCATGCTCTAGCCCCTCACCCGAAGGGGCCTCCCGCACCGTCTTCGCCGCCCGTCCGCCCGCGCGTCAGCCGGCGCCCTGCGCCCGCGCGGGCCCACGCTCCGAAGGGAGGAAGAGCATGAGCTTTGCCAAGAATCTCCGCTGCCGCGAATGCCACCGCGAATACCCGCTCGAAGCGCGCCACGTCTGCGACTTCTGCTTCGGGCCCGTCGAAGTCACCTACGACTACGACGCCATCCGGAAGGCCGTCAGCCGTGAGCGCATCGAGCGCGGGCCGGCCTCGCTCTGGCGCTACCGCGACTACCTGCCCTGCGATGCCGAATCGGCGATCGATATCGGCGCCGGGTTCACCCCCCTCATCCGGGCGAAGAACCTCGGCAAAGCGCTCGGCCTGAACAACCTCTACATCAAGAACGACACCGTGAACCCGACGTGGTCGTTCAAGGACCGCGTGGTCGCCGTGGCGAGCAGCCGCGCGCGGGAGCTGGGCTACGACAAGCTCGCCTGCGCCAGCACGGGCAACCTCGCCAACAGCGTCAGCGCCCACGCCGCCGCCGCCGGCATGGAGGCCGTCGTCTTCATCCCGCACGACCTCGAACTCGGGAAGGTGCTCGGCTCGAGCATCTACGGCCCGACACTCGTGAAGGTGCGGGGCAACTACGACGCCGTGAACCGGCTCTGCGCGGAGCTCGCCGGCGCCTACAACTGGGCGTTCGTGAACGTGAACGTGCGGCCCTACTACTCCGAAGGCTCGAAGACGCTCGGCTTCGAAGTCGCGGAGCAGCTCGGCTGGCGCGCGCCCGACCATTGCGTCGTGCCGATCGCCTCCGGCTCGCTCTTCGTCAAGATCCGGAAGGGGCTGCAGGAGCTCTGGAAGACGGGCCTCATCGATGAGCCGAAGACCCGGATGAGCGGCGCGCAGGCCGCCGGCTGCTCGCCCGTGGCGACGGCCTGGCAGGAGGGCTCGATGAACTTCCGGCCCCAGCGGCCGAACACCATCGCGAAGTCGCTCGCCATCGGCAACCCCGCCGACGGCTACTACAGCCTCGTCCAGCTGCAGGAGACCGGAGGCGCCTGCGGCAGCGTCACCGACGACGAAATCGTCGCCGGGATGAAGCTGCTGGCGGAGACGGAGGGGATCTTCGCGGAGACGGCCGGCGGCGTCACCGTGGCCTCGCTCAAGCAGCTCGCCGCGCAGGGCCGCATCCACCCGGATGAGCTGACCGTCGCCTTCATCACCGGGGCCGGGTTCAAGACGGTCGAAGCCGTCGCCGAGGCGCTCAACCCGCCGCTCGAAATCGACGCCACGATGGAGAGCTTCGAGGCGGCGTACAATGCCCGCGTAGCGCAGGGAGTCGCGTGATGGCCGTCAAACGCGTCCGCTTTACGTTTCCGGAGAACCTGATCCGCGAGCCGATCATCTACCGCCTCGGCCACGAGTTCCAGGTCATCACCAACGTCCGCATGGCCGACGTCGACGAGAAGACCGGCTGGGTCGTCCTCGAACTGGAGGGCGACCCGGACGAGATCGAGCGGAGCCTCGCCTGGGCGCAGGAGCGCGGCGTCCGCGTCGACCCGGTCACGGGCGACATCGTCGAAGGCTGAGCCCGCGCCTTCAGTACCGCGTCACGACGAACTTCGCAGAGGAAGGAACTGCCCACGTGCCTGTCAATGTCCGCATCCCGCAGCCGCTCCGCCCCCTCACGGGCAACCAGTCGACGGTAACCGCCGAGGGCCCAACCCTCGAGGCGCTCGTCGCCAACCTCGAATCCGCCTACCCCGGCATCAAGGAGCGGATGGTCGACGAAGCCGGCCAGATTCGCCGGTTCGTGAATATTTATGTCAATGGCGACGACGTCCGCTTCCTCGACGGCATGCAGACGGCGCTCAAGGACGGCGACGAGGTGAGCATCGTGCCGGCGGTGGCTGGCGGCGCCTAGCGGCGGGCCTTCAGGCGTTCCGCACGGCCTCTTCGAGCCGGGCCGTCGCCTCCTGGTACGACGTGCCGGGTTCGAACCGGATCGGCTCGCCGATGCTGACGCGGACGCGCGCCCGCGGGTGCGGCAGCCACTTCCCTTCGTAGAAGCCCGGCCGGAGGACGTCGATCCGCATCGGGAGGACCGGGACGCCGGTTTCGACCGCGAGCAGGCCGGTGCCGGATTTGAACGGCTGCATCGGGCCGATGACGGTCAGCTTCCCCTCGGGGAAGATGAGGACGTTCCAGCCCTCGCCGAGCATCTTCGCCACGTATTCGAGGCTTTCGCGCACGCCGGAGCCTTCCTTCGCGAAGGGGAAGGCGTTGCCGAGCAGGCTGGCGAAGAACCCCCGCAGCCGGTTTCCGAAGATGTCGCTGGCCGCGGCGGCGATCGCCACGCGCCGCCGGAAGCCGGGCGGCATGCTCCGCAGCAGCATCGCCTGGTCCAGGTGCATGTTGTGGTTCGAGATGATGAGGCAGGGCTGCTGCACCGTCGCGAACCGCTCCCGCCCGCGCACTTCGACGCTGTAGCCGAGCCGCAGCAGCGGGAAGACGAACCACGAGAGCAGCGCGTGGCGGAGCCACTGGACCGTGCGCCAGCGCGGCCACGTGGGGAACTTGCGGATGCGGACCTTCCGTTCGCCTTTGGCTACCATGCGCCGAAGCTCACCGATGGTAGTCTGCGGACCGACGTCGGCATCGTCTACGTAGACGCCGATATCATCCTCGATGGCCGAGAGCAGCTCGACCCGCGCCAGCGAATCGAGGCCGAGGTCGGCGCCGAGGTTCGTCTCGTCGGTGAGCGGCGCGCCGGGCCGGGCGATGGCCGCGATGATGCGGAGCAGCGGGTCGCCGGTTTCGATGGTCTGCACCGCCGGGGCCGGCTGCTGCTCGCGCACCCACGCCTCGACGAGCGGCCGCCGCACCTTCAGCGTGTGCGTCCGCGGGAAATCCGGCTCCGGCCACGTGCTCCACGCGAGGATCTGCTGGCGCGCATCGAGCTGCCGGTTCGCGAGACGGACCGCCTCGGCGGCTGACCCGGGCTCCGCCTCTGCGATGACGGCGTGGAGGACGACCTGCCCGTCCCGCTTCAGGCCGAGCACGACGGCGTCGGTCACGCCCGGCTGGCGGCGCAGCACCGCTTCGAGGTCCTCCGGGTAGACGTTCTGGCCGTCGGCGAGGACGATGAGGTCCTTTTTCCGGCCCTTCAGGTAGAGGTAGCCGTCCTGCAGGTAGCCGAGGTCGCCCGTGCGATACCAGCCGTCTTCGAACGAGGCGGCCGTCGCCTCCGGGGCCTCCCAGTAGCCGGTGAAGACGTTTTCGCCGCGGGTGAGGACTTCGCCGTCCTCCGCGATGCGGACCTGCTGGCCGGGGAGCGGCCGGCCGACGCTGCCGATGCGGCGGTCCTCCCGGGGGTTGATGGTGACGATGGGTGCGCACTCGGTGGTGCCGTAGCCTTCGACCACGGCGATGCCCATCGCTTCCCACTTCAGCTGCACCTCCGGGTCGATCGCCGCGCCGCCGCTGGCGACGAAATCGAGCGCGCCGCCGAACCGGGAGAGCACCGGCCGGAAGAGCAGCCGACGCGCGCGGGCGGGCAGCGGCTGGCCGATGGTGCGGAGGAAGCGGAGCAGACCGAGCCGGTGCCGGGACGCCGCCTCCCGCTCGATGCCCGCCATGAAGAGGCTGAGCACCTGCGGCACCCCGATGATGACCGTCGGCTTCCACTCCTGCATGGTGCGGCTGAGCGAAGCCGGCTGCCGGCTCGTCGGGTAGCAGACGGCGGCCCCGGCGGCGATCGGCGCGAAGCAGCCCGCCGTCTGCTCGAACATGTGGCTGAGCGGCAGCAGCGACAGCATCCGCGTCCCCGGGCCGATATCGATGACTGCGAGCCCCGCCTCCACGTTCGCCACGATGTTCCGGTGGGTCAGCATCACGCCCTTCGGGTCGCCGGTGGTGCCGGAGGTGAAGATGATCTCGGCGAGGTCGCCCCCGGCGAGCGGCGGCCCTTCGAAGCGGCCGTCGAGCGGCGGCCGGGCGTCCTCGAGCACGATGACGGGAACCTCGAGGGCTGCAAGCGCCTCCGCCTGCGAGCGGCCGGCGAACGCGAGCTTCGGGCGAACCCGCTCGACCACCCGGGCGGCGAACTCCGGCGCGCTCCGGACGTCGAGCGGGACGAGGACGCCGCCGGCGATGAACGTGCCGAACATGGCCGCGACCCACTCGGGCTGGTTCGGCGCCCATGCGATGACCCGGTCGCCCTTCTCGATGCCCCGCGACGCGAAAAGCCGCGCCCACGCGTGCGCCCGGCGGGCGAGCTCGGCGTAGGTGTAGCGCGTCGTGCGGACACCGAGCCGCATCGTGAGCGCGAGGCGGTCCGGGTGGCGCTCTGCCGACCGTTCGAGCAGCTCGACGAGCGTGTTCATGCGGGCAGCGCGCGGGCGAATTCGCGCACGCGCAGGTCGGCATCGCGGACGATGGGGCGGAAGTGGCTGAAGCAGAGGGTGTCGAAGTCCAGCTCGGCGAGCCGGCGGATGGATGCCGCCGCCTGCGCCATGTCCTGCGTGAAGAGCCGGTGCGGCAGCATCAGCCGGCCGAACCGGTACTGCATCGCATCGCCGACGATGAGCACGCCGCGCTCTTCGAAGTGGAGCGCGATGGAGCCCGGCGTGTGCCCCGGCACGTGGACGATGCGCATCCCGCCGAGCGCCGGGAATTCATCGCCATCGCGCAGGTAGACGTCGATCCGCGCCCGGCCGGGGTCGACCCACTGGAGGTACGGTTCGCAGATGCGCGCGAGGAGCGGGTGGGTGAAAGGGTTGGGCAGCGGGTCGTCGCTGTCGATGTGGTGCGCCTCGGCGAGGTGGATGCCGGCCCGCGCCGGCACCCGCCGCTGGAGCTCCGGCAGCCCGCCGACGTGGTCGAGGTGGCCGTGCGTGATGATGATGTCGGCGACGTCGTCCGGGGAACGCCCGAGTTCGCGGATCGCCTCGAGGATGCGTTCGCCCGAGCCCGGCGCGCCGGTATCGATGACGGTGATCCGCTCCTCGACGGCAAGGTACGCGCGGGACGCCCGCGTGCGCACCTGGTAGAGGCCCGGAACGACCTCGACGAAGGGGCGCAGCGGCTCGGGGCGGAGCTCCTGCCACCGCTCGTGCCAGGCGGCGCGGCGCGTCTCGGGCGGGCGATTCATGGTCGGGGGACAGGATAACAGCAAGGGGGGCGGTGCGGTGGCCGGCCGGAGGGCAGATGGAAGCAGAGCAGTAGGAGAAGGGACAGAACCGAAAGCCGGCCACCGCACCCGGGTGGGACAATGTGAAGACTATCACGAGCGAACGGCGCTCGGGAAGACGCCCGTCCATCGAAGTTTCCGCGGGCGGCCATTGAGCGCGCGCTCACCAAACCCGAACGGAATTCGCTTGCAGGCCGGGAAGCCGTCCCCCACAATCGGTGCACACGGCAGCAGCCGAACGACCCGACAGCAGAAAAAGGAACCCGCATGGCCATCAATCTCGGCGACAACGAACGCGAAGCAGCGTGGCGCAAGGAAGTGCGCGAATTCATCGAAAAGGAGGCCCCGGCCGCGCTCCGCGCCGGCGGCGAAGGCGGCGAAGGCAGCCTCTTCGCCCGCATGGGAGCCATCAAAGAGTGGCGCGACAAGCTGGCCGCCAAGGGCTGGATCGCGCCCGCCTGGCCGAAGAAGTACGGCGGCGCCGACATGACCGTCGTCGAACAGTTCATCATGAACGAGGAGTTCGCCGAGGCCGGCGTCCCGGCCAACGTCGGCGGCTTCGGCGTGATGATGATCGGCCCCACCCTCATCGAGCACGGGACCGAAGAGCAGAAGGAAGAACACCTCGGCAAGATCCTCCGCGGCGAAGTGATCTGGTGCCAGGGCTACTCCGAGCCGGGCGCGGGCTCCGACCTCGCCAGCCTGCAGACCCGCGCCGTCCGCGACGGCGACGACTACGTCATCAACGGCCAGAAGATCTGGACCACCGGCGCCCAGTTCGCCGACTGGATGTACATGCTCGTCCGCACCGACCCGGACGCGCCGAAGCACCGCGGCATCACCTACCTCCTCGTCGACATGAAGTCGCCCGGCATCACCGTCCGGCCGCTGACCACCCTCGCCGGGACGCAGACCTTCAACGAGGTCTTCTTCGAAGACGTGCGCGTGCCGGTGAAGAACCGCGTCGGCGAAGAGAACCGCGGCTGGTACGTCGGGACGACGACGCTCGACTTCGAGCGCTCGTCCATCGGCTCGGCCGTCGGCATTCGGAAGCAGCTCGAAGGGCTGATGCGCCAGGCGAAGGAGGGCAAGGAGGCGAAGTTCCGCAGCGACACCGTCCGCCGCGAGTTCGCCGACCGCTGGATCGAGGCCGAGGTGGCGAAGATGCTCAGCTACCGCGTGGTCTCGATGCAGGCCGCGGGCAAGATCCCGAACTACGAGGCCAGCATGTGCAAGCTCTTCACGAGCGAGCTGAGCCAGCGCATCGCCAACCTCTCGATGCACCTCTACGGCATGTACGGCAACGTCCGGAACCGGGCCTCGATGGGCTACATGCAGGCCGTCTCGGCCACCATCGCCGGCGGCACCACCGAGGTGCAGAAGAACATCATCGCGACCCGCGGCCTCGGCCTGCCGCGCGGCTGACCCCCACCGTTCGACCGTCATCGCGAGCCCCGGGCCGGGTGCCCGGGGCTCGCTGGTTTTCGCGCGGCGCCCGTTCGACTACAGGCCGGGCGCGGGCATAATGGCCCGCGTGGCCACCCCGCTGCGCGCACTCAGCCTCGCGGTCCGGACCGCCGAGGCGGCGGTCCTCGCCATCTCGGCATACCAGTCGGCGGTGACGCTGGCGGGCTACCTGAAGCGGCGCGAGCCGCCGCAGCCCCCGGCCGCATGGCGGCCCCGCTTCGCCCTCGTCGTCTGCGCGCGGGATGAAGAGGCCGTCGTCGCCCGGATCGTGAGCGACCTCCTCGGGCAGGAGTACCCGGCCGAGCTGCGGGACGTCCTCGTCGCGGCCCACAACTGCACGGACGGCACTGCAGCTGCCGCGCGGGCGGCCGGCGCCCGGGTCATCGAAACCTCGTCGCCCGTCCCCGGGAAAGCCTGGGCCATCCGCGCCGCGCTGGACGCCCTCGGTGAGGGCTACGACTACCTCGGCGTGTTCGACGCCGATGCGCGGGTCGAGCCCGGGATGCTGGCGGCGGTCGCACGGCAAGGCCCCGGCGCGGCCTGCCTGCAGGTCGAGACGGTCCCGATCGGCGACCCCGAATGGATCGCGGAGGGCTACGGCTTCGGCCGCCGCGCCCGCAACCTCTTCTGGTGGCGGCCCCGCGAGGCGCTCGGCCTCGGGACCACGATCAGCGGCTGCGGCTGGTTCATGGGTCCGTCGCTGCTGCGCGAGGAGCTGCCCCGCATCACGACGCTGACCGAGGACCTCGAACTGACCGTCCGGCTGGCGCTCCGCGGCATCCCCGTCATGTACGTCTCCGCGGCGCGCGTCGCGGTGGGCGAAGCGCGCGACCTCGGGACGTCCGTGCGGCAGCGGCTCCGCTGGGTGCGGGGCCACCTGCTGGTGGTCCGCCGGCTGTGGCCCCGGCTCGCGCTGCGCGCCGTGCGCGGAGATGCGCGGGCGCTCGACCTCGCGCTCTACCTCATCGCTCCCACGCGGATGCTGACCCGGCTCGGCGCGAGCTTCGCCGCCCTGCACGCGCTGTTGCCCGTCCCGGCGGGGCTGCCGCGGGCCGCCGTGCTCCCCGTCGCCGCCGCCGAATGGGCGGTGCCGGCCGTGATCGCGTGGCGCGAGCGGCTGCTGAGTTTCAACCGGCGCGGGTTCGACCTCGCCCTGCGCCACAGCGTGCTCAGCCTGCTCTGGTTCCCCATCGGGCTGTGGGCCCTGCTGACGGCACAGGTGCAGGCATGGGCGCCGACCCGCCGAACCACTCCGGAGGTGACCCATGGCGAACCAGCGGCCGGCCGCTGACGGCGCGGCGCCCGCCTCCCCGCTGGCCCCGTGGCTATTCGGCGGGTCGGTGCTCGTACTCGCGGGCGTGCTGTTCTTCGGCATCGCCACCCGGGTCAGCCTCGCGAACGACATCGACATCGTCGCGCGGGCGGGCATCTCCCGCGTGCTTCGCGGCGGCATCCCGGACCTCGTCGATACCTTCCTGCTCATCCTCGTGATGTTCGCGGCGTACGCCGGGGCGCTGCGGGCGCTGTGGCTCGGCTTCCGGCACGCGTTCGCGGCGGCGGCGGCCGGCATCGTCCTCTGCAGCCTCGCGATGCTCCCCGCGATGCCGCTCACCTCGCCCGATGCCGTCCACCTCGCGGCCGACGTGCGCACCTTCTGGCTCCACGGCAAATGGCCGGCCGACTTCAGCGGCACGCCGGACAAGGTGGATGACCCGGTGGCGAACGAGGTGCGCGTCTTCCGTTCGAACCCGAGCGGCTACGGGCCGCTGGCGTACGTCATCGGCGGCGCGGCGCTGCCGTTCGTCGGCGATTCGTTCCGCGCGAACCTCGTCGGCCAGAAGGTGATCGCCGGCATCTTCCTGCTGGGCACGGCGCTGGCGGCCGGCATCATCGCCCGGCGGTTCGGCGGCAAGGCCGCGTTCACGGCCGGCTTCATCGGCCTGAATCCGATGATGCTGTGGCAGTACCCGGGCGACGGCCACAACGATTCGCTCATGGCCTTCTTCGGGGTCGTCGCGCTCGGGCTGGCGACGCTGCCGGGCTGGCGGGCGCGGGCCGGCGCCGCCCTCGCGGGGCTCTCCTCCGCGCTCTGCAAATACGCGCTGCTCATCGCTGCGCCCTTGCTGGCAGCCTACTGGTTCCCGCGCTGGCGGCTCGCCGTCGCCGGGGCAGCTGCGGGCCTCGGGCTGGTGCTGCTGCTCGCCTACGCGTTCGGGTTCGGACCGGTGCGGAACGGCACCCTCGGCCCGGCCATGGCAGTCGCGCCCTCGAACCCGTGGGGCGTCATCGCCGGGCTGTTCTCCATCGAAGGGACGGGCCAGAACCGGATGGTCTTCTTCGGGTATGTCCTGGCCCTCGGCATCCTCGGGGCGGTCGCGGCGCACCATCCGCTCTCGACGGGCCGCGACCTGGCGCGGGCAGTCGCCCTCGTGATGGGCCTGTTCCTCTTCGCCGCCTTCCCGGGCTTCCTCCCGTGGTATCTCATCTGGTTCCTCCCCTTTGCGGCCATCGGCGGCGACCGGCGGCAGCTCTGGTGGGCGGCCGCCTGGAGCGCGGCAGCCTTCCTGCCCGTTCTCGCCCTGAACTGGCAGCTCTCCATCAACCGCGCCTGGAACATCCCGGAGCCGGTCCGCTGGTCGGTCGTCCTGGCGTGGTCGCTGACGCTGCTCGCGGTTTGGCTGGGTCCGCGGCTCACGCCCGGCGCCCCCGGGGTGCGGGCCGGGGCAGGCCCGAAGCCGCGCAGCGCGCGCCGCCGCCGCGACCTCGCCGCTCGCGAAGGTCTCCGGCGGGCCTAGGCCCCCTGCCGGCGCACCAGCCGCGTGACTTCGCGGGCGAGCGCCGGGTAGCGCGCGAGGTCGGCGCGGCGGAGCCGCCAGAGGTCGCGCCCCGGCACCGGCGCGAGCCAGAGGAAGAGGCCGATCGCCGCGAAGCCGGAAACGAGGTAGCTCGCCGTCGTCGCCCATGCCGCGCCGACGAACCCGAGCCCCGGGATGAGCGCGACCCCGAGCGCAACGCTGATGACGAGCGAGAGCAGGCCGAGCGCGAGCGCGATGCCCGGCCGCCCGAGCTGGTTCGCGAAGTAGTTGTTGAGCAGCGCCTGCGGCGCGTAGAGCAGCGTGCCGATGCAGAGGATGCGCAGCGGCAGCGCCGCCGGCCGGTAATCGGGCCCGAAGAGGAGGACCATCGCCCACGGGGCCGCCGCCGCCAGCAGGCCGGCGCCGACCGTCACGATGAGGAGCGTATGGCGGACGCCGGCGGCCGTGATGCGGGCCGCCTCCGCGCGGGACTCTGCCCCGACGCGCGCGAACGACGCCATCGCGATAGCCGACGAAAAGAGCCAGAGCGCCTCGGCCCCCGCGATGGCCGAGGCGTAGATGCCGGCACCCTCGCGGCTGTCCAGCGTGACGACGAGCAGCAGGTCGATGCGGTAGTTGAGCAGGCCCACCGCGCCGGCGAGGCCGCTCACCGCCGTGAACCGGAGCATCCCGCGCAGCAGCGCGCCATCCGGCCGGTGGCGCAGGAGCCACGTCCACCAGCCCTTGCCCCACGCGGCGAGCGGCAAGAGCCCGAGGTACTGCGCTGCCGTCCACGCGGCCAGCGCAGCGAGCGCGGTCCGTTCGCCCGCGCCGAGCAGCACGAGAAGGAGCAGCACGAACCCGACGGTGACCGGGACGTTCGCCGAGAGGTTGAACGGCACGAGCTTGCCTTCGCCCAGCAGCACCCCGTTGAGCGTGTTCCGGATGATGTTCGGCGGGAGGAGCAGGCCAGCGAGGAGGCCGAGCCGGCCGGGTTCGCCCGGGAGGAGCAGCCACGCAACCGCGCCGCCCACTGCTGCGAGGATGGACGCCGCGAGGGCCGCGAGCAGCGCATTCCCGGCCACCTCGGCGGGCAGCCGCTTCCGGTTGGCGACGAAATAGCCCGTCGCCGCGCCGAGGCTCGTCACCCCGCCGACGGCCGAGGTGAAGACGACCGCCGATGCGTAGGCGCCCCGGTCTTCGACGGAGAGCGCGCGGGCGGTGAGCACCCCGATGACGGCCCACAGGAACGTCGCCCCGAAGCGGAACGCGAGCGCGACGAGGCTGCCGGCGGCGATGCCCACGCCGGCATGGTAGCGCGGCGCCGGGTTACGCCATCGAGCGGTAGGCAGCGACGAGCTGGCGGCCGACGGCTTCGACCGAGAAGTCGGCCGCGCGGACTGACCCTGCCTCGCGCAGCCGGTCGGCGAGGCCGCCATCTTCGAGCACCGCGGCGAGCGCGCTGGCGAATGCGCCGGCGAAATCCGGTTCGGCGAGCGGCACGATGACCGCGGCGCCGCCGGCGACTTCCGGGAGCGCGCCCCCGTCACTCGCGACGGCGGGCAGCCGCATCTGCATCGCTTCGAGCACCGGGTAGCCGAAGCCCTCCGCGAGCGATGGCTGGGCGAGGACGTCGCAGGCGGCGTAGAGGGGCGCGAGCACCGCATCATCGACGGGGGCCGAGTTCGACGAGCCGCCCCTCGGCCTGCAGCCGGCGCACCGCCGGGAACTGGCGCGGATGCAGCCGCGCGCCGGCGCGGACGAGGCAGGCGCGTTCGAGCCCGGGCCGGGTCATCGCATCGAGCAGCGCCGGGAGGTTCTTGTACATCCCGTCGTGGCCGACGGAGAGGACGCGGGGAGCGCCCGGCAGCCGGACGCCGGCCTCCGCCAGGCGAGCCTCAGCGGCCAGCCGCTCCATCGGACGAAAGGCCGGGTCGACCGGGTTCGGGACGACGACAACCCGAGAGGCCTCGATGCCCGGCCAGCGGGCAGCGCCCGCCGCGTTGAACGACGAGGGGGCAAGGACCACGTCCGCGGCCCGCAGCCCCGCCAGCGGCCGGCGAAGGAATTGCCTTCGCGCGAACCCGGTGAGGCCATGGAAGTACCCCGGCATCGAGGTCGCGAGGACATCGTGCACCGTAACGGCGACTGGCGCGCCGGGATGGAACCGGCGGACGTGGTGGGCGAGCGGAACATCGGCCACGTGCACGATGTCGAAGCGCCCGGCGCGTGCTTCCGCGACTGCGCGCTCGCGCGCCCACGCCCACGTCCCCGGGCGGAGCGGCGATGGCGGAAACCACGGCGCGCATGCCCGGACCGCTTCCAAATCGGCCGAGCGGAGGCTGAGCGCGAGCCCGTCCGCGTAGCGCGTGATGCTGCGCCAGCGCTGCCCGGGAAACGGCTCCACGATGAGAACGCGCACAGGACGCAATCGTAGAGTGACAGCCGGCAGCGAACGAACGCCGGGGCTCTGGTAGGATGGCGGTAGCCCGGCAGCGGGCAACGAGCGGGCGGGCGTGGCGTAGTGGCAGCGCGCGACCCTTCCAAGGTTGAGGTGCGGGTTCGATTCCCGCCGCCCGCTCCAGTTCAACCGCTCATCCGCCCCCCGCAGCGGTCAGTACAGGCCCGGCACCAGCCGCCAGCGCACCCGGCTCGCGTAGCTCTCGTAGTCCGCAGTGGCCCGGAGGACGCGCTCCTCGGCCTGGATCCGGAGGACCTGGAAGACGACCACCGTCGCGAAGACGAAGCCGTTCCACCACCACAGGTTCGCGAGCAGGAAGCCGGCCAGCGTGATGTTGTGCCCGAGGTAGATCGGGTGCCGCACGAGCCGGTAAGGGCCGTACGTCTTCAGCCCCCGGTTGGCGGCGACCACGCCGAAGCTCCGCCCGAGGGTGGCGAAGCTCACGATGACCCACGTGAGGCCGACGACCTGCAGGCCGATACCGTACGCCTCGAGCAGGCCGCCGCTCGGCATCGGGCGCGAGGCGAGCGCGAACCAGCCGCCGATCGTCGCGATCGCCCAGTCGTAGACGCGGGTCGAGGTGTAGATGGGCCGACGCCGGGTGAGGAAGATGCCGATGAGCAGCGCCTGTTCGATGGCGAAGAAGGCGCTGGCCGCAGAGTGGCCTTCGAGGGCGGAGCGCCCGTGCGCATAGAAGAAGAGGGCGCTGACGACGACGAGCGCGGCATCCTGCGCCATGGAGACACGCCGCTTCCACGGCGACGGTGACAGGCTGGCGGCGGTCGTCTGGGCAGTCGGCATCGGCGGTTCCCCCTGCTGGCTGCAATCCGGGCAGCCGTCATTCCTAACGTCGGCAGGGGAGGCCCCGGCGAGCAGTGCAGGGGTCCGGCCGGGGGACGGGGGAACGAAGCAGTTGCACGTGGGTGACTGCCCTTTTGGGGCCATGGGGTGCCGCCGAAGTTGCGAGTAGCTCCACCGATGGTGGCGCCCCGCCGGAAGGCGACCGACGCGACGGCCAAACCCGATGAGGGGTTCGCGGAGGTTCGACGGACGGCTCCGGGCCAGGCGGCCCGCAGGTCGGACGCTCACATCGAGGGCGAACACACCCGGGGCAGGGACCCCAAAGAGAGGTAGGAGAACCGACATGTCGAAGCTTCGCAACTGGGCCGTCAGCAAGGTCGCCGCGTGGCAGGCGCGCGACGAGGAAGGCCAGGGTCTCGCCGAATACGGCCTGATCCTCGCCCTCATCGCCATCGTCTGCATCGGCGCCCTCACGCTCCTCGGCGGCAACATCGCCAACGCGCTCAACAACGTCGCCGGCAGCATCTAGTGCGCATCGCCGGTGACCCCGGCGAGGCGACCAGCAGCGAAGGGGTGGGGCACAGCAGTACCCCACCCCTTCTGCCATCAGACAGGAGACCGCAGCCATGATCGAAGCGGCAGAGGAACCCCGCGAAGGCGGGATGGAGGAGCCGGGCACGCCCCGGCGTTCGGCGTTGCGGCGGCTGCTGCGGCGCTTCCGGGAGACGGAGACCGGCCAGGCGCTCGTCGAGTTCACGATGATCCTGCCGCTCTTCGTGCTCCTGTTCATGAGCATGGTGGAGTTCGGCCGCGCCTTCCACACGTGGCTGCTCATCACGAATGCCGCCCGCGAGGGCGCCCGCATCGCCGCGGTCCAGTCGGACCTCGCGACGGTGCAGACCCGCATCTACGACAGCTTCTGCGCGAACTACCCGAGCCAGTGCAACATCGACCCGTCCCGCGTGACCATCACGACGGCGAACGTGCAGGGCTCGCGCGGCTCGATGGTGCAGGTGGACGTCGCCTACAACTTCCAGTGGGTGACGCCGATCGGGAACATCGTCAACCTCGTCTCGGGCGGGAACCTGGCGAACCTGACGATCCGTTCCCACGCGTCGATGCGGCTCGAATGACCGGAAGGTGACGAGGGAAAGGAGGCGGACGATGGTGCGTTCGCTGATGCGACGGCTTTTCCGGGGTGAGCGGGGGCAGGCGCTGCCTCTGTTCGCCCTGTTCCTGCTCATCTTCGTCGGCTTCGTGGCGATGAGCATCGACGTCGGCCGCTACGTCTGGGCGCGGACCCAGATGCAGGCGGCCGTCGACGCCGCAGCGCTCGCCGCCGCGCAGAGCATGCCGAGCGAAACCGATGCCGCGACGAAGGCGACCGAGTACTGGATGGACAATTCCGGCTTCATCCGGAGCCAGGGCGAGAACGTGCAGTTCGCGGTGACCTATCCGCAGGGGAACAAGGCCGTCCGCGTGCAGGCATCGGCCCGCATCCCGACCTGGTTCGCGCGGATCTTCGGGGTCACGCACTGGAACGTCTCGGCTTCGGGCGATGCCGAGTCGCAGGTGCTCGATATCGTCGTCGTGTTCGATATCTCCGGGTCGATGTGCTTCGACAGCTTCCGGCAGGTCGAGAACTCGACGTCGTACATGATGAGCCCGGGCCGGCTGACGCCGGCGGGCGGGTTTGCGTTCCCGCGGCTGGCCGAGAACATCAACGCCACGCAGACCACGATTCGCCTGAACGACGTCCGCATCTTCACGAGCACGAACGCGGCCACGAACCGCTCGAACTTCGGGACGACGTTCAACTCGACGACGCCCTACTGGCAGCTGTCCGTGGGCTCGAACCCGACCGCGGTGCCGACTTCGGCCAGCCTCCGGCCGGGGATCATCATGATCGACAACGAGCTGATGCGGATCACCGGCGTGAACACCTCGACGAACACGCTCACGGTCATCCGCGGCTACCGGAACGAGCAGACGGAGCAGAACACCGTGGCGACATCCCACGCGATGAACGCGGAGGTGTGGGCGAACCGCACCGGCTACTCGAGCACGAGTGACTACTGCCAGTTGGCGAGCTATTACACGCCAACGACGACACAAAACGGGCCGCATCAGCCGTTCGATGATGCGATCGACGCGGCGAAGTACTTCACGACGCTGTTCGACAGCCAGTACGACAAAATCGGCGCCGTGCGGTATTCGACGACCGCCGCGATCAGCCAGAACCTGACGGCGAACTTCGCGAACGTCCGGGGCAGCCTCGACGCGATCCTCTGGCCTTCGGGCGCGACGAACATCCCACACGGCATCGCCGTCGGCCGGCAGGTGCTCGATGGGCCGGGCAAGCGCGCCAATGCCGTGCGCGTTCTCGTCCTGGTGACGGACGGCATCGCGAACACCTACTGCGGCAGCGCCACCTACAACCCGAACGCCTACAACGGCACGAGCTGCACCACGGGCAGCGGCGTCTCCCAGGCGGAGACGCACGCGCGGCGGGAGGCGGAGCGCGCCCGCAACGGCGACATCCTCATCTTCACCATCGGGCTCGGGAACGACCTGAACACGACGTTCCTGCAGGACATCGCGGCCATCGGCGGCGGCCAGTTCTACCACGCGCCGACGACGGCCCAGCTCGATGAGGCCTTCCAGGCCGTCGCCGAGCAGACGCACATCGCGCTCGTGAAGTAGCCGGCCTCCCGGTTCCATCGCGACACCGCATCCCCGCCCCTCCCCGGGCGGGGATGCCGCTTCCGGGCCGGATTCACCGGGCGGTCTGTAGGGGAACCGTATGACCGCCGATATTGCAAGGGGAGGAGTTCTCACGTGAACAGATCGATTGCGGCAGCTACCAGCGGTTCGAACCGGAACAAGGGCGTGCTCCTGCTCGCCTGCGCGTTCGGTCTCCTGAGCGCCCTGCTCGTCTTCGCCTTCCTGAACAGCCGCGGAGGCGGGGGAGGACGTCAACAGCAAAATCTTCGCCGGCGAAGGCGCGGAGACGGTCGTCGTCCTGACGCGCGACGTGAACGTCGGCGAAAAGATCACGTCCGACATGCTCACCACGCGGACCATCCCGGCGACGGCGCTCCTGCCCGGCCGGGTGAAGGACAGCGACCTCTCGACGCTCGTCGGCAAGGTCGCGACGGCGCCGATGTTCGCCGGCGAGCAGGTCATCGATGCCAAGGTGACGACCTACGTGGGGCAGGACACCCTCGCCTACAAGGTGCCCCAGGGCATGCGGGCGATCTCGCTCCAGGTGCCGCACGAGGCGTGGATCGCGGCGGGCCTGCCCCAGCCGGGCGACCGCGTCGACATCCTCGGCATCACCACGCTGAGCAAGGTCGACCCGCTGACGGGCGAAGAGAAACCGAACGTCGTGGCCGGCTACATCGCGCAGGACGTCGAAGTCCTCGCCGTCGCCCAGGCGGTCGTGAAGACGGTCCCGAAGGTCGACGGCGCGAATGGCGGCGCCGGCGGCACGGGCACCGGCACGTCCGCGACGACGGCGGGCGCCGTGAAGCAGGAAGCGGCGACCTATGAGAAGGCGGTGTCGATCACGCTGGCGCTGCCGCCGGACCTTGCGGCGAAGGTGGCGCTCATCGATGCGATGCGCGACGACGTAGGCCAGTACCGCATCCTGCCGCGGCAGAAGGGCGACACCGACCCGATTACGGGCAAGCAGGTGTGGACGTACGACGACCTCTTCCCGGTGCGGTGACGCCGCGGACGTGACGACGACGCGGGCGCTGCCCCGGCGGCGCCCGCACCAGCGCAGGACGATGCAGGCCCCTGGTGGTCGCCGGGGTGCAGACGGTGGAGGAAACGACGACGATGGCACGAGTACCTCAGCTTCTCGTGGTTGACCCGGACCGGGAGAGCTCGGCAGAGCTGGCGAAAACGCTCCAGATGCTGGGCTTCGGGATTCTCGGGACTGCCGGGTACGGGGTGGAGGCGTTCACCCTCTGCTTCCAGATGCGGCCGGACCTGGTCCTGATGCGGATCGAGGAGCCCCTCGTCCGCCCGGTGCAGACGCTCTCCCGCATCAACGACGGCCTGCCGGACCTGCCGATCATCGTCTTCTCGACGGAGGCGAACATCCGGCTGATGCGCCAGTCGATGGTAGGCGGCGCTTCGGACTACCTCGTCGAACCGCTCGACCCCGAGGAGCTCGAGGCCTCGATCATGAAGGTGCTCGAGAAGAAGGAGCGGGAGGCGATGCGGCGGCGCGGCGAACTCGCCGACCCCGTCGCGCAGGGCACCATCATCACCGTCTTCGGCGCCAAGGGCGGCATCGGCAAGACGACCATCGCCTCCAACCTCGCCGTCGCGCTCGCCACCGAGGCGCACCAGACCGTCGCCCTCGTCGACATGGACACCCGCTTCGGCGACGTCGCCATCACGATGGACATCCCCGTCGAGCGGTCGATCGCCGACCTCGCGCGGAACCTCGACAACGTGGACCGGAACACCCTCCGCGAGTACCTCGTCGAGCACGAATCCGGCGTGCGCATCCTCCCGGCGCCGACGCGGCCGAGCGACTGGCGGAACCTCAGCTCCGCGCACATCCGCGACGTCGTCGACGTGCTCTCGCAGACGCACGACTTCGTCATCCTCGATACGCCGGGCACGTTCAACGAAATCGTCGCGGCGGCGATCGAAGTCGGCACGATGATCCTGCTCATCACGACGCTCGATATGGCGAGCATCAAGGACACGGTGCTCGCCCTGGAGATGCTGCACGAGCGGTTCGGGAACGACGACGAGCGGATCAAGGTGGTGCTGAACCGGGCGGGCGTCGATACGGGCGTCCGCGAGAAGGACGTCGAGCGGACGCTCGACACAGACCTGTGGTGGAAGATTCCGCAGGACAACGAAGTGGTGAAGGCGGCGCAGCTGGGCCGGCCGATCGTGCTGAGCCGGCCGAACAGCCGGGTCGCCACGGAGATCCGGGAGATTGCGCGGGCGCTGGCGGGCATCCGGGCGCGGTCGAAGGCGAAGAAGAGCGGCGGCCTCGGCGGGCTGTTCGGCGGCCTGTTCAAGAAGAGCGCCTAGCGAATTCGAAGGAACCAGGGGAATGAGCCATGCCGGATGACTTTCGCGATCGACGAGCAGCAGGCGGCGAGGAGCGCCCGGCATTCGGCTGGGGCGCGCGGCGGCGGATGCTCCCGGGCGACCAGGGCGCAGGGCCGCGGCCGGAAGGCCAGCAGCCGCCGGCGAACACGGGGCCGGCGCAGCCCATCGGCAACCCGGAGGCGCTGAAGCTCCGGCCCTCGGGCCAGCTCGGCCGGCCATCCACCGGCAAGCCGTGGGGGCACATCGAGCCCGCGGCGCCGCCCCCGCCGCCCGGCATCCCCGGGCAGCAGCGCGCGGGCGGGCTCGTTCGGCCGGCCGGGCCGCAGCCAGCGCCGGCACCGGCCCCCGACGCGCCGCAGGGCGGCCAGCTCCGGCCCGTGCGGCCGGTCCAGGTCGATGCGCCGGGCGGCCGGGCGCAGGGCGCCAACCCCGTCGCCGAGGCGACGAAGATCCGCCTCCACGAACTCCTCATCGAAGAGCTGGAGCACGGCGCGCTGGAAGGCCTCGCCCCGGAGCAGCAGCGCGAAGCCGTCATCAAAGCGGCCCGGGAGCTGCTCGTCCAGGAAGGCCTCCAGCTCGGCGGCATGTCGCGGGATGAGCTGCTCGAAGCCGTGGCCGACGAGGCGCTCGGGCTCGGCCCGCTGGAGCCGCTCCTGCGCGACCCCTCCATCTCCGAAGTGATGGTCAACGACATCGACAAGGTCTACTTCGAGCGCGAGGGCCGCATCTTCCGGAGCCCGGTGCGGTTCCGCGACAAGCAGCACGTGATGCGCATCATCGAGCGGATCGTGGCGCCGCTCGGCCGGCGCATCGATGAATCGAGCCCGATGGTCGATGCCCGCCTGCCGGACGGCTCCCGCGTGAACATCACCATCCCGCCGGCGTCGCCCAAGGCGCCGACGATCACCATCCGGAAGTTCCGCGCCGACAAGATGCGGATGGCCGACCTCATCGCCGTCGGCGCGCTGAGCGAGCAGACGGCCGAGTTCCTCGCCATGTGCGTCCGCGCACACCTGAACATCATCATCTCCGGCGGTACGGGCACCGGGAAGACGACGATCCTGAACGCGCTCTCGGCCTTCATCCCGAATACCGAGCGGATCATCACCATCGAGGACCCGGCCGAACTCCGGCTCCAGCAGGACCACGTCATCACGCTCGAGGCCCGGCCGGCGAGCATCGAAGGCAAGAACCAGATCAAGCAGCGCGACCTCGTGCGGAACTGCCTCCGCATGCGGCCGGACCGGATCATCGTCGGCGAGGTCCGCGGCGAAGAGGCCTTCGACATGCTGCAGGCGATGAACACGGGCCACGACGGCTCGATTTCGACCATCCACGCGAACAACCCGCGCGAGGCGCTCTCGCGCCTCGAGAACATGGTGCTGATGGCCGGCATGGACCTGCCCTCGCGCGCCATCCGCGAGCAGATCGCCTCCGCGATTCACATCTTCATCCAGCTCAGCCGCCTCCAGGACGGCTCCCGCAAGGTGACCCACGTCACGGAGGTGAGCGGCATGGAAGGCGACACCATCACGCTGCAGGATATCTTCCTGTTCAAGCTGGACCGCGTGGATGAAGACGGGAAGGTGCACGGCTCGATGCGGCCGACGGGCATCCGGCCCGGCTTCGCCCACAAGTTCGCCATCGCCGGCATCGAACTGCCGAACAACCTGTTCGGCACCGGGGAAGGGTGGTGACTCCGATGCTGATCCTGGCTGCGATTTCGACGGGCATCTTCGCGACGGCGCTGGTGCTCTGGTTCTTCGGGTTCGGCGGCAGCAGCGTCGAAGCCTCGGCCCGGCTGAAGAAGCTGCGCGAGGCCGAAGCCCAGCTGCCGCAGGAGACGCGCGCCCGGCTCCGCCGCCGTGCGTCGGTGAACTTCGCCGGCATCACGCTCATCTCCGGGAATCTCGCGGCGAACTGGTCGCGCGACCTGGAGCGGGCGGGGCTCACGCTGAACGCGAAGGAGTACTTCACGCTCCGGCTCGTCGTTGCGGTCCTGTTCGCGCTCGTGGGCGTCATGCTCCTGCCGCTGCCGATTTTCGGGCTGATGCTGGCGCCGCTCGGCTGGTTCCTCGTCGGCTTCTGGCTGAAGCGGCGGATCGCCACGCGGCTGCACAAGATGGAGGGCCAGCTCATCGAGCTGCTGCAGATGCTTTCCAGCGGCCTCCGGGCGGGCTTCGGCCTCCTCCAGGCGATGGAGGCCTCGGCCGAGCAGATCCCCGCGCCGCTCTCGGTCGAAATCCGGCGCACCCTGCGCGATACGGCGATGGGCGCGAGCGTCGAACAGGCGCTGGCGGCGCTCAACGACCGGGTCGGCAGCCCCGACTTCGACATCGTGATCACGGCGATCCTGATCCAGCGGAGCGTCGGCGGGAACCTCGCCGAGATCCTCGACAACGTCGCCCACACGATGCGCGAGCGGGAGCGCATCAAGGGCGAAATCCGGACGCTGACGTCGCAGCAGCGGATGACGGGTTACGTCATCGGCGGCATCCCGATCGGCCTGCTCATCATCTTCTACATGATCAGCCCGGACTTCACGGGGCTGCTGTTCACGGACCCCCTCGGGCGGCTGATGCTGATGGGCGCGTTCGTCAGCGAGGTCATCGGCTACCTGATCATCCAGCGCATCGTGAATATCGAGGTGTAGCGCGATGGAGATGCTCATCGCCTTCAGCACGTTCCTGTTCATCACGCTCATGACGTACGGCCTGCTCTACCGGGGGGCGGGCAATTCGGCGATGGACGTCCGCCTCGGCGGCCTGCGGTACACGCGGCCGGCGCGGGAGGCGCTGCCGGACCCGGAGGCGGCCTTCACCCAGCGCGTCCTGAAGCCGCTCATCCAGAACGTGAACCGGCAGATCAACGCCATCTTGCCGTCGTCGATCGAAGAGCGGGTGGAGATGGCGCTCGTCCAGGCAGGCCTGCGGCTGAAGCCGGGGCAGTTCATCGCGCTCGTCGCGGTGTTCGCCGGGCTGTTCCCGCTGCTCGGCCTCGTCTACGCGATGGGCGCGGGGCTCGATGCGCAGCGCACGCTGCTGGTGTTCGCGGTGCTCACCGGCCTGGGGCTGTATGCGCCGCGGATCTACCTGCTCGGCCGCATCCGGCGCCGCCAGAAGGAGATCTGGAAGTCGCTGCCGGACGCCTTCGACCTCATCACGGCTTCCGTCGAGGCGGGGCTCGGCATCGATGCGGCGTTTACGCGCGTCATCGAAAAGGTGAAGGGGCCGTTCGCGGAGGAGCTGACGCGGACGATGCGGGAGATCCAGATGGGCCGCTCGCGCCGGGATGCGTTCCTCGACATGGCGGACCGGACGGGCGTTGACGAGCTGCGGCAGCTGATCAACGCGATCGTGCAGGCGGAGGCGATGGGCATCTCGATCGGCGGCGTGATCCGCGTCCAGACCGGCGTCATCCGCACAAAGCGCCGGCAGCGGGCCGAGGAGGCGGCCTTCAAGGCGCCGATCAAGATGGTCTTCCCGCTGGTCTTCTTCATCTTCCCGGCGATCATGATCGTGATCGGCGGGCCGGCGATCATCCAGCTGAAGAACCTGTAGGACCTCAGCCGCCGAGCGTATCGAACCGTTCGAACCAGAGGAGCACGACGACGGCCCCTGCCGCGAGGTAGGGGCCGTAGCTGTACGTCGAGCCCCGGCCGCGGAGGACGAGAAGGACGCCGGCGACGATGCCGGCGGCGACGATGCCGAGCAGGAGGGCGCTGAGCACCGCCGGCCAGCCGGTGAGCAGGCCGATGAGGAGGATGAGCTTGGCATCGCCGAGGCCGAAGGCGGTCTCCCGCGAGCGGGCGGCGGCGCCGGCGAGCGCGCCGAGGAGGAGCAGGAGGACAGCCGCCGCAAGCGCCGCCGCACCGCCCGCGGCGATGCTGCCGATGGAGCGGTCGGGCCAGGCTGGCGCGGCGGCGACCGCGGCGAGGATGCCCGGGTAGACGAGGACGTTCGGAATGCGCCGCCGATCGAAGTCCGTGGAGCTGATGGCGATGAGCAGCAGGCAGAACGCCGCCGTGAGCGCGGAGGCGAGGCCGCCGGGCTGCCCCGGCCGGAAGGCGAGGGCGGCGGCGAGGGCGCCGGCCGGCATCGCGAAGGCGCGCAGGGCGAACAGGCGCGCCCCACGGGCCGGGGCTTCGCGGAACGCTGCCTCGCGATAGACGCGGTGCTGCTGCGCGGGGAACCAGTACCCGAACAGCGCGCCCAGCAGGCCCGCGGCAGCCTCGAACGCCCAGTCCACGCGGGGACTATCGGCGCCGGGCGGATTACCGGCAATTCGAATCGGGTTTCACCCCGGGGGCGGTGCGATTTCGGCGCGCATCGCTGCGAGGTCGGCCGGGCTGATCGGTTCGAATGCCCCGCCGAGGCGCTCGCTCCACCGGCGGGCGAAGCTGCGCACGGCGTCGTCCGGCGAGGGCGGCGTGCGCCGGGGGACCAGCGGCGAGACGCCGCGGCTGAGCGCGGCGAGGTCCGTCTCGCCGAGGAGGACGGCGAAGGCGAGCCGGAGGTGCTCGAAGGTGATGACGGGCTCGAGGCGGTAGTCGGCGAGCGAGGACGCCATGGACAGCACGTCGGCGAGGCGGATAGGCGGCTCGTCGCCGGGCACGGTCAGATGTCGGGATCTTCGACCTGGAGGTCCCGCTTGCGGCGGAGGGACCCGGATTCGACGAACCGCTCGACCGAACGGGCGAAGTCGTTGAGCTCGGCGGGGGACATGTGCTCCATGAGCCCGGCGGCGTAGTCGCGGAGCTCCTCGCGGAGGGATTCGACGACGGCGCGGCCTCGGGGTTCGAGCCAGATGCAGATGCTGCGCCGATCGTTGGGGGCCACTTCGCGGCGGATGAAGCCGCCCCGCTCGAGCCGCTCGAGGAGCGCGGAGACGGAGGGCCGGGTGACGTAGAGGCGCTCGGCGAGCTCAGCGTTGCTGAGGCCTTCCTGCTCGGCGAGGTGGCCGAGGAGGCGCAGCTGGGTCACGGTGAGGTTTTCGCGGTCCCAGAGGGTGAGGCGGATCGGGTCGAGGAGCGCGCTCGCGCGGAAAAGGGCGGTGATGGCCCGTTCGACTTCGGGGGTGCGTGGCTGGCGCTTCACGTGGCTTCTCCGGTACGTACGAATTCCGCCCGTGTCCCCGGGGTGGATTCTGCGGGTGCGGCTGAGGATGCGCAAATGCCGGGATGCGATGGCGCTGCCGGGGAGAAGTTCGCATTGCGCTAAGGGTTCTGTTAGACTCCGCCCGCAACAGGAGGGTTCGAATGAAGTTCGGGATTTTCTATGAGCACCAGCTCCCGCGGCCGTGGGACGACGGCGCCGAGCTGAAGCTCTTCCAGGATGCGCTGGACCAGGTGGAGCTCGCCGACCGGCTGGGCATCGACTTCGCCTGGGAGGTGGAGCACCACTTCCTCGAGGAGTACTCGCATTCGTCCTGCCCCGAGGTGTTCCTCGCGGCGGCGAGCCAGCGCACGAAACGCATCCGGCTCGGGCACGGCATCAAGCTGATGCCGCCGAACTACAATCCCCCGGCCCGCATCGCCGAGGAGATCGCGACGCTGGACCTCGTCTCGAACGGCCGCGTCGAGTTCGGCACGGGCGAATCGGCCTCCCGGGCGGAGCTGGAGGGCTTCAACATCAACCCGGCCGAGCGGCGGGCGATGTGGCTGGAGACGACCGAGCAGGTCTGCAACATGATGGCGATGGACCCGTACCCGGGCTACCAGGGGAAGTACTTTTCGATGCCCGTTCGGAACGTCGTCCCGAAGCCGGTGCAGAAGCCGCACCCGCCGCTCTGGGTGGCGTGCTCGAACCGGGACACCATCCACCTCGCCGCGCAGCTCGGCATCGGCGCGCTGACGTTTGCGTTCGTCGACCCGGCCGAGGCGAAAAAGTGGGTGGACGACTACTACGAGACGTTCAAGCGGGAGTGTGTGCCGATCGGCCACACGGTGAACCCGAACATCGCGATGGTGACGAGCTTCTCTATCCACCACGACCGGGAGGAGGCGTTCCGGCGCGGCTTCGATGGCTTCAAGTTCTTCCAGTTCGGGCTCGGCCATCATTATGTCTTTGGCCATCACAAGCCGGGCCGGACGAATATCTGGGAGAACTATGAGCGCGTAAAGGCCGCGATGGGCGCGGAGCAGCTCGACTTCCTCGGCGGCGGCACGGACGGCATCGGGACGCCGGAGGACCTGCGGCAGCACCTGCGGAAGTTCGCCGAGGCCGGCGTGGACCAGACCGTGTTCATCCAGCAGGGCGGGAAGAACCGCCACGAGCACATCTGCGAGGCGCTGGAGCTGTTCGCGGCCGAGGTGATGCCGGAATTCAAGGAGGAAGAGGAGCGGCGCCAGCGGCAGAAGATGGACGAGCTGGCGCCGTACATCGAAAAGGCGCTCCAGCGGAAGCAGCGGATGCGAGAACTGACCGACGACGAGATCCCGGTCTACGCGGCGTACGGCGCGATGATCGCCGAGGTCGACACGTCGAACCTGGAAGGCGCGGCGCGCATCCGGGCCGAGCGCTGGCGGAAGATGCGCGAGGTGCTGACGCAGGTCTGAGTCGTCCAGCCCGCTGGACACGGTGGTGGCCCTCCCCGCCCCGGGAGGGCCGCGCTGCATGGCGGGCCTGCGTCAGCCTTCCGCGGGCTGCCGCTTCGGCGGGGGCGTGCCGAGGCCGCCCATCGACACGAGCCTCGACATATCGATGTCGAGCAGCGCCGGGCCGCCCCGCTCGAGCGCCCGCTGGAGCGCGGCCCGGAAGCCCGCCGCCGAGTCCACGGCCTCGGCCGGGATGCCCATCGCCCCGGCGACGCGGACGAAATCAGGCGTGGCGAGGTCGACGCCGAACTGGCGGCCTTCGAAGGTCCGGCCTTCGATGGTGCGCAGGACGCCGTAGCCGCGGTCGTTGAAGACACAGACGATGACCGGCACGGCGTACTGCGCGGCGGTGGCGAGTTCGCCGATGTTGAGCATGAAGCCGCCGTCGCCCTGGATGACGACGGCCGGCCGGCCGGCGCCGATAGCCGCCCCGAGGGCGAGCGGCAGCGCCGGCCCGATGGCCGCCGAAGTCGGGTAGATCGACGTCCGGGGCGAGAGGATGGGGAGGAGCCGGTTGCCCCAGAGGTAGGCCGGCACCGTGGCATCCCGGACGATGAGCGCGTCCCGCGGCGCGAGTTCGCGGATGGCGTCCATGATCGCGGCGTAGTCGGGGCCGATTTCGCGCCGGATCTGCTCGCGGGCGGTATCGCGGAGTTCGGCCGCGCGGGCGGCGTAGTCCGGGTCGGCGCGGTGTCCTTCGAGGTCGCGGAGGAGCGCCGCGAGGGCGAGCCGGGAATCGCCGACGACGGGGACGTCGGCCCGGTAGCTGCGGCCGATGACCGCCGGGTCGGCGTCGATGTGAATGAGCCGGCCGCCGAGCGGGAGCGTCCAGTTCCGGGTCGGGCCGGCCTGGAAGCGGGTGCCGACGGCGAGGACGGCCTCGGCGCGCTCGAACACCTCCTGCAGGCCGGGATGGGCGGAGAGCGGGCCGAGCGCGAGGGGGTGGTCCTCGGGGATGGCGCCGCGGCCGTTGGCGGAGGTGACGACGGGCGCGCCGAGCGATTCGGCGAGCTGCTGGAGTTCGGCCTCGGCGCCGGCCGCGAGGACGCCGCCGCCCGCCCAGATGAGGATGCGGCGGGCGCTTTTCAGCACGTCCGCCGCGCGGCCGAGCGCTTCGCGCTGCGGCCGGATGCGGGGCCAGCCTTCGACGTGGGGCACGTCGACCTCCGCCCGCGCGTACTGGAGGTCGATCGGGATTTCGACGGCGCCCGGAGCGGGCCGGCCGGTGGAGATGTCGCGGGCGACGCTCACGATGGTCTCGGCGATGTCTTCCGTGCGGCGGACGGATTCGGCGCGGCGGGTGACGGTGCGGAGCATGGGGAGCTGCGCTTCCGCCTCGTGGAGGAAGCCCTTCCCTTTGCCGTAGAAGAGCGACTCGACCTGCCCGGTGATGAGGAGGACGCGGCTGGAGGCGAACTGCGCTTCGTAGAGGCCGGTCATGGCGTTCGTCGTGCCGGGGCCGGTGCTGGCGATGGCGACGCCGAGGCGGCCCGTGGCGCGCGCGTAGCCGTCGGCCGCGTGGAGGGCGCCCTGTTCGTGCCGGACGGCGACCGGCGTGATGCCGCCGAGCCGGTGGATGGCGTCGTAGATCGGGATGTTGTGGACGCTGACGATGCCGAACACGTGCTCGACCCCGAGCGCGCGGAGGGCATGGTAGACGGCTTCGCCGCCGGTCATCTCCTGCACGGGTGCCTCCGGGAAGGGTGTGGCCGGGACGCTACCGGCGCCCCGGGAGGGGTGTCAAACGCGGATGAGCGCCCGGCCTACCAGCGGTACTGGCCGGCCTGCCATTCGGCCTCGTAGTAGGGCGAGACGTGGGTGCCGGGCCGGATGATGCGGTCGATGGCGCGGCGGTCGTCGTCGGTGATGGTCACCTCGAACGCGCCGAGGTTGTCTTCGAGCTGCTCCATGGTGCGCGGGCCGATGATCGGGCTGGTGACGCCGGGCTGGTGCATGCACCACGCGAGCGCGAGGCGGGAGAGCGTGGTGCCCTTCTCCCGGGCGAGCTGCTCGAGCGGTTCGATCACGTCCCAGATGGCGTCGTTCATCCGGCGGCGGTACATCGGGTTCGCATCGAGGTTGGCGTAGCGGCTGTCCTCCGGAGGCGGGGCGTTGCGGGAGTACTTGCCGGTGAGCAGCCCGCCGGCGAGCGGGCTCCACGGGATGATGCCGAAGCCGTAGGCCCGCGCCGCGGGCAGCAGTTCGCGCTCGATGCGGCGGTCGAGGAGGTTGTAGGGCGGCTGCTCGCAGACGAACCGCTCGAGGCCGTACTCCTTCGAGACCCAGAGGCTTTCGACGAGCTGCCACGCGGCGAAGGTGCTCGTCCCGATGTAGCGGACCTTCCCCGAGCGGACGAGGTCGTCCAGCGCGCGGAGGGTTTCGTCGATGGGAACATCGGGCTGGGGCCGGTGGATCTGATAGAGGTCGATCCAGTCGGTTTTCAGCCGGCGGAGGCTGGCCTCGCACTGCTCGATGATGTGGCGGCGGGTGTTGCCCATCGCGTTCGGGCCGTCGCCCATCCGGCCGTGGACCTTAGTGGCGAGGATGACGTCGGCGCGGCGGCCGTTCCGCTGAAGCGCCTCCCCGACAGCTTCTTCGCTGCGGCCCTGGTTGTACACGTTGGCGGTATCGATGAAGTTGATGCCGGCATCGAGGGCGCGGTCGATGATGGCGGCCGAATCGGCGGGGCTCGTCTTGCCGCCGAACATCATCGCGCCGAGGCAGAGCGGGCTGACGCGGATGCCGGTGCGCCCGAGCGGGCGGTAGTCCATGGGTGCGACCTCCGGGGAATGGCTGTTGCGGTGTGGGGAGCGTACGCCACCGGCGGCCGGTCTGCAGCCGGGTCAGCCGTGCCGCGGCGCGAGGCCGAACTCCTGCGCGAGCAGCTCGTAGCTCCGCTTCCGCGCCGCGAAGTCGTAGGTGATGGTCACGACGACGAGCTCTTCGGCGCCGGTTTCGTCGGCGAGCTGCCGGAGCCGTTCGCCGACCGTGCCGGGGCTGCCGTAGATGGACGACTGGCGCAGGTAGGCGAGGTAGTCGAGCTCGGCCTCCGTGTAGTCGAACGCCATCGCCTCCCGCGGCGCGGGAATGCCGGGCGGCTCGCCCGGCCGCGCGCGGGAGATGATGCGTGCGGCCCAGCGGCTCCACGAAAGAACCTCGGCCTCCTCGTCGGTCTCGGCGCAGGTGACGGCGACGGCGAGGGCCGGCCGCGGGCGTTCGAGCCAGCGCGATGGACGGAATTCCGCGGCGTAGCGGCGTAGCGTCCCGGCCGCGCCCTCTTCGGTGATGAAGTGGGCGAAGCAGAACGCCCAGCCGCGCTCGGCAGCGAGTTGGCCGCTGACCCCCGACGACCCGAGGAGCCAGAGTTCGGGCATCGAGAGCCCGGCAGGCTGGGCGAGGACGCCCCGGTACGGGTGGCCGGCCGGGAGGTCGCCGGCGAGGAAGCCTTCGAGGTCGGCGAGCTGCTGCGGATACGCCTCGAGGCCGCTGATGGCGCCGCCGCCGAGCGCGCGGGCGGTGCGGGTGTCGCTGCCGGGCGCGCGCCCGATGCCGAGGTCGACCCGGCCGGGGAAGAGCGCCTCCAGCATGCGGAACTGCTCGGCCACCTTGAGCGGCGCGTAGTGCGGCAGCATGACGCCGCCGGAGCCGACCCGGATGCCGCTGGTGAGCGAGCCGACGCGGGCGATGAGCACCTCCGGCGAGGCCGAGGCGAGGGAGCCGGCGCTGTGGTGCTCGGCGAGCCAGTAGCGCCGGTAGCCGAGCCGGTCGCAGAGCTGCGCGAGCTCGAGCGTCTCGCGGACCGCCTCCGCCGGGGTGCCGCCGCGGCGCACCGGCGACTGGTCGAGGACGGAGAGCGCGGGGTCAGCCATCGGGCGCGCTCCGCCCGGATTCGCGGGCGAGCGCCGCGAACCACGCGACCCGGGCCGGCTCGACCTGCTCCCACGCGAACCGCCACGTCCAGTTGCCTTCGGCCCGGCCGGGGTGGTTCATCCGGTGGTCGCTGCCGAGGACGAGGAGGTCCTGCATCGGGATGACGGCGGTCTCGGCGACGGAGTGCATCGCCGCGCGGATCATGTCGTCGACGATGGCCGAGCCGTCGATGCCGAGTTCGCGGCGGACGTTGTCGCGCTCCCATTCGGGCAGCTGCTGCCACCAGCCGAGGGTGGTGTCGTTGTCGTGGGTGCCGGTATAGACCGCCTGGTTCACGCGGTGGTTGCGGGGGAGGTAGGGGTTGTGGGGATCGCCCCCGAAGGCGAACTGGAGGACGGCCATGCCGGGGTAGCCGAGTTCGTCGCGGAGGGCGCGGACGTCGTCGGTGATGATGCCGAGGTCCTCGACGATGATCGGCAGGCGGCCGAGCCGGGCTTCGAGCGCATCGAAGAGGGCGCGGCCAGGGCCGGGCACCCAGGCGCCGTTGACGGCAGTCGGCTCATCGGCCGGGATGTGCCAGGCGGCGACGAAGCCGCGGAAGTGGTCGACCCGCACCGCATCGAAGAGTTCGAGCGCGCGCTCGAAGCGGGCGACCCACCACGCGTAGCCGTCGGCCCGCATCGCCTCCCAGTCGTAGAGCGGATTGCCCCAGCGCTGGCCGGTGTCGCTGAAGGCGTCGGGCGGGACGCCGGCGACGAACGCCGGTTCGCCGCGCTCGTCGAGCAGGAAGAGGCGGCGGCGGGACCAGTGGTCGGCGCTGTCGCGGTCGACGAAGATCGGCATGTCGCCGATGAGGAGGATGCCCCGGGCACCCGCGGCGGCGCGCAGCTCCTGCCACTGGGCATCGAAGACGTACTGGAGGAAGCGGTGGAAGTCGGCCTCGTCGGCGAGGGCGGTGCCGGGGAGCGGCTGGCGGGGCGGGTACTCCCGGAACTCGGCGGGCCATTCCCACCACGGCTGGCCGGTCAGCTCGCGCAGCGCTTCGAAGAGGGCGTAGTCCTCGAGCCACGGCCGGCCGGCGCCGAAGGCGTCCAGCTTTTCGCGGCCGCCGGCGGCCATGAACCGCTCGAAGGCGCGGCGGAGGGCGGGGCCCCGCGCCGCGCGCGCGGCGGCGAAGTCGGCGCGGTTCGGGGCGCCGGCTTGCGGAATGGCCGCCTCGGCGGGGGTGAGCCAGCCGCGCCGGGCGAGCCAGTCGAGGTCGATGAGCCGGTCGTCGCCGGCGAAGGCGGAGCGGCCGGCGTAGGGCGAATCGTAGGGGCCGGGCGGGCAGACCGGGAGCATCTGCCACGCGCCCACGCCGGCATCGCCGAGCAGGTCGAGGAAGCGCAGCGCCGGCTCGCCGAGGGTGCCTGGGTGCGGCAGCGAGGTGGGATGGAGGAGGATGCCTCCGAGGCGGCGGCCCATCATCGCGCGGCGGCCAGCGCGTCGAGCTCGGCGAGCGAGAGCCGCGCCACGCGGCGGCCGTGCTCGAGGAGGGCGGCGATATCGCCCCGGGCCTGCGCGGCCTCGAGCTGCCCGAAGGTGAACGATTCGCCGGGAACGGGCACGTCGACGTCCGGCGGCTCTTCGACGACGAGGAAGACGCCGGTATCCGGGCCGCCCTTGTGCAGCTGGCCGGTGGAGTGGAGGTAGCGCGGCCCGAAACCGACGGTGGTGGCGACGCGCAGGCGGTCGCGGAAGGCATGGCGGGCACGTTCGAGGCGGTCGGCTGTCGCCCGGTCGCGGGGGAGGTAGGCGAGGATGGCGAGGTAGTCGCCGGGCCGAACCGACCTGAGGACTTCTGCGGGGGACGCGGTGTCCGGCTCGGGCGCGCCGCCTTCGAGCACGCGGCGGGCGTTCCGCTTCGATTCCTCGACGTTCGGCTGGTCGAACGGGTTGATGCCGAGGATGTGCCCGGCGACGGCGGTGGCGAACTCCCAGCGGAAAAATTCGGCGCCGAGGTCGAGCGGGCCGATGGCGGGCAGGCGGATGACCGGGTGGCCGGCCGCTTCCAGTTCGTCGAGGCCGTCGAGCGGACCGTAGGCGACGAAGAGGCGGTCCTCGCCGTAGACGGCGGGCGGGCCGATCCGCTCGGCTTCGACCGGCAGGATGCCCCGGCCGCGCTTGCCGGTCGACTCGGCGACGAGCTGTTCGATCCAGTGGCCGAGCGTTTCGACGGCGTGGGGGAGGAAGAGGGTCAGCTTGTCGCGGCCGGCAAGGGCGGCCTCGGCGATGGCGGCGCCGAGCCAGGCGCCGGGGTTCGCTTCGAGGTCGCGGCGCTCCTGGCAGGCCTGCACCATGGGCCCGAGACGGCCGAACATCCCCGGCACGTCGGCGCCGCAGAGGATGGCCGGCACGAGGCCGAACAGCGAGAGCGCGGAGAAGCGGCCGCCGATATCCGGCGGGTTGAGGAAGAGGTGGGAGATGCCAAGGCGGTGAGCCTCGGCCTCGAGCGGGGTGCCCGGGTCGGTGATGACGATGAAGCGGGCCGGGTCGGGGATGCGGTCGCGGAAGAGGGCGAACTGGCTGCGGGTCTCGATCGTCGTGCCGGACTTGCTGGAGACAGCCACCGCCGTCCGGGCGAGGTCGAGGCGAGCGAGGAGCGCGGCGACCTGGCGCGGGTCGGTGGAATCGAGCAGCTCGAAGCGGAGCGCCCCCTCGGCCGGGCCGAAGGAGGAGGTCATGACCTCCGGCGCGAGGCTGGAGCCGCCCATGCCGAGGAGGAGGAGGGTATCGCAGCCCTCGGCCCGGAGCCGGTCGCGCAGCGCCGCGATCGCCGGGAGGCGGGCGAACATCTGCTGATGGACCGTGAGCCAGCCGAGGCGGTCGGCGCACTCGGCGGGTTCGGGCTGCCAGACGGTGTGGTCGCGGGCCCAGGTGCGCCCGACGATATCGGCGGCAGCCATCGCCTCGAGCCGGGCGCGGACCGCGGTCTGGAGCGGAGCCGGGAGCATGGGACCTCCGGCGCGGGTTTGCTGCTAACGATACCGGAGGCGCGGTGAACGGACAGGAGCGGGTGCCGGGCGGACCGGCTGTTCGCCGGCGACGACGACGCGCTCGCGGGGCACGACGCCGGTGCGCGGCGCGAGGCGGTGCGGCAGCGGCCGTGGCCGGCGAAACGGCAGCGGTTCGGGCGAGGCGTACATTCCCACCGACATTTTCGGCGGTCTGCATCCGGGAAACCCCGCGGGCGGCGTTGCGGGTTCGGTGGCGCCGGGTGACAGGCTGGTGGCGGCGGCCGGCGGGCGCGAAATGGCCGCGGTTCCGCCCCCGCGGATTCGGGTTTTCATGGAGTGAACGGACGGGGGCACGCTGCCGAATATCGATGTATCACCGGCGGCGCGATGGACCGCCGCCCACCCGGGGAGGCCGCACCGATGCAGGGGCACATGCGCATCTGCCAGCATTGCGGAGCGCCGTACGACTGGCGCCGTTCGCCGAGCGCCTACCTGAAGATGACCTACTGCGGAAGTCTCTGCGAGAAGGCGGACCTCGGCTTCACCATCGAGACGCTGCTGCGCGAGGTCGAAATCGTCCGGGGCGAGTGGCGGGCCCTGCTCGCCGCTTGAGCCGGCGGCAGGCGCCGGTCAGCGGTTCGTAAGCGGCGCGGAAGTGCGTCGCTTTACGAAACGGACTGGCGGCCTCTACGCTGGAAGTGCACGGACGCCGACCGCGAGGCGGCTAAGCCGGCAAAGGAGGCACCACCATGGAAACGCCCATCGGCCCCGGCCCCACCGGGATGAACCTGAACAACATCCGGGTGTGCGCGCGGTGCGGCCTCCGCTACGACTGGCGGAAGTCGCCGAGCGGGATGAAGATGACGTACTGCTCGTCGCTCTGCGAGAAGGCGGACCTCGGCTTCACGGTCGAGGCGCTCATCCGCTGGGAGCGCGAGCCCATCGAGAAGGAACCGGTCGCCCCGGCCTCCGAGTAGCCAGCAGCTTCCATACGGAAGAACCCTGCGGGCCCGGCTCAGGCGAGCCGGGCCCGTTCGTTTTCCGCCGGGAAGCGCGAACCGGGGCGCTCTATTCCAGGGTTAGCGGGGTATCGTCGCGGTTCGCCCAGTCGCGCATCGAGCCATCGTAGACGCGGATATGGTCGTAGCCGACGAGGGTCATCGCGAAGGCGGCGTGGGCGGCGCGGATGCCGCCCTGGCAGTAGGTGATGGTGGCGCGGTCGCGGGTGAAGCCGGCCTCGGCCAGCAGCCGCTCGATCTCCTCGGCCGGGAGGAAGCGGCGGGTGTCGGCCGTCTCGACGAAGCGGACCCATTCGAGGTGCTTCGCGCCGGGGACGCGGCCGACGCGGCGGTTGCCGCGGTCGTTGGTGCCGTCCCATTCGCCGTCGGTGCGCGCATCGAGGATTTGGCAGCCGGGGTCGCCGATGCGGGCCTTCAGGTACTCGGCGTCGGCGATGAGGTCCGGGTTGGGGCGGGCGGTGAAGGAGGCGGGCTTCGGCCGCGTGGCGTGGAAGGTGATGGGCCGCCCCTCGGTGAGCCAGCGGTGCCAGCCGCCGTTCAGCACCTTCACGTTCGTGTGGCCGTAGTAGGTGAGCACCCACCAGAGCCGGGCGGCGACGAGGGCGTTGTTGTCGTCGTAGGTGACGACGAGGGTGTCGTTCGAAACGCCGAGCCGGCCCATGAGCGCTTCGAACTCGGCGGGCGGCATGACGAAGGTGCCGTGGTCGGCGCCGGGCGGGCCGGCTTCTTTGATGTAGTAGTGGACGGGGAGGTGGACGGCGCCGGGGATGTGGGCGCGGCGGTACGCCTCGAGGACGGCGCAGTCGATGATGCGGACGCCGGGGTCGTCGAGGTGCTGCTCGAGCCAGTCGGGTTCGGCGAGGAGTTCGGGGCGCGCGTAGCCCATGGGCGGCCTCCCGGGAGGGTTCGGCGGGGAGTGTACGCCCCCGGGCAGCCCGGGGTCAGGGTCAGGGCGGGGGCGTCGGGCTCGGCGTGGGCGTGAGGACGTTGTTGGGGATGCCGCCGAAGGGTGTCGGCGTGGCGCCGGGGAAGGGCGGCCCGCCGCGGCGGATGTTGATGTACACCTGCAGCGAGAGGCCTTTGCCGTCGTTCGTGGAAAGCCGGAGGGTGTAGACGCCGTCCTCGAGGCCGTTCAGCCGGATGGTGCCGAGGAGGCCGTTCTCGACTTTCGCGGTCCCTTCGCCGATGGTCTTCCACTCCGTCGGGGTCGAGCCCTTGCCGAGCTCGAGCTTCCAGTTCTTCAAGTTCGGCGGGTTGACGGTGCCGATGACCTCGGTGTCGCCGGAGATGGTGCGGCCGGTGGTGATGTTGTTGATGGCGATGGCGGCGAGGCCGGTGCTCTTCTCCTTCGGCGCGATCGGGATGTTCCGCTTCTGGGCGAGCTCCTCTGCGAGCTCGGGCTTGAACGCCGGGAGCTTGACGAACTTCTGCATCTTGCGGAACTCGGCCGGCGTCTGGTCGGTCGCGAGCAGGCCGTTCCGGCTGTCGATCTCCTTCTCCTCGCACTCCGATTCGTAGGTGACGTCGGTGCGGACCCAGGCAGTGACGACCTGGTCGCAGTACTTGAAATCGGGGCCGAGGTTCCGGTCGGTCGCGGGGGTCTGGAAGTCGCGCTGGGCGACGTTGCGCGGCTGGAGGTCGGAGAAGCCTTTGCCGATATCGGGGACACCGCGGGCGGCGAGCGCCTCGTGGTAGTAGCCCATCCAGTTCTTCCAGAGCCGGACGGTGGTGTTCGCGGCCGCGAACTGGCGGTCGTTGACGAGTTCGTTGGTGGCGTTGCCGACCCAGACGGCGGTGGCGGCGTGGCGGCTGTAGCCGGTCATCCACGTCTCGAGGGTGTCGGCGGCGGAGGCCGGCCCCTGCTGGGTGCCGGTCTTCACGCCGGAGGGGATGCGCTGGCCGTTGGCGTAGAAGTCGAGCCCGAGGTCGTTGTTGCTGCCCCCGCAGCCCCAGATGATGAAGCGGGCGGTGCAATCGGACATGATGGTGTGGAGGAGCCAGACGGAGCCGGCATCGACGACCTGGCGGGTTTCGGGTTCGCCCTGGCGGAAGATGACGTTGCCGTCCTTGTCGCGGACTTCGAGGATGACGACGGGGTCGAGTTCGCGGGTGCCTTCGATCCGGATGTAGCCCTTTTCGAAGAGCAGCTTCTGCTCGAGCGCGAGCTCGTAGTTGGCGCCGGTATCGAGCGCCGTGCTCTTCAGGTCGGAGACTTTGACATAGCGGGCGAGGGTGGGGACGCCGACCATCTTGCCCATGTTGGCGATGGTGGCGTCCATGTAGGCCATGTCGATGGCGCGGATGTTCGCGCCCCCGGTCGCGATCGAGGCGCCGTAGGTCACGTCGGGGTGGGAGCGGAAGGTGGGGTCGAAGCGCTGCTCGAGGGTCGTGATGCCGAGCGCCTTCGCCATTTTGATGACGTTGTCGACGCCGGCTTCCTGCGCGGCGCGGAAGGCCGGGACGTTCTGGGAGCCGCCGAGGCCGGCGCGGGCGGAGATGAGGCCTTCCGTCTTCTCGGCGTCGCGGCGCGGGTTTTCGATGGCGGTCCCTTCGACGGTGAGCGGGCTGGTGTCCCAGAAGATGCTCATGGGCGCCTTGTTGAGGACATCGAACCAGGTGAGGTAGACGGCCGGCTTGAACGACGAGCCCGGCTGGTTGATTTCGTTCAGCTGGTCGATTTCACCGGCCACGCGGCGGTCAGAGCGGTACGAGGGGTCGCGATTGGGCGCGTAGACGATGACCTGGCCGGTGGAGGGCTCGATGGTGACGATGGCGGCGTTGTAGCACTCGCAGCCCGCCTCGAGGCCGGCGGCGATGAAGCCGCGCGCCATCTCCATCGCCTTCGCCGTCAGCTCCCAGTCGAGCGTGGAGACGACTTTGTAGCCGGCCATGTGGACGCTGGACTTGCAATCGGGGGCGGAGGGGATTTTCGGCAGGATGCCGGCTTCGCACATGCGGACGAGCCGGGGCTCGACCTGGTTGTCGACGAACGCCTCGGCGCGCTGCGGGTTGGAGCCGAGGTAAACGCGGACCTCTTCGGCCTTGGCGGCGGCGGCCTGCTCGGGGGTGATGCGGCCGTGGCGCACCATCAGATCGAGGACGTCTTCCTGGCGGGCCTTCGCCTCGCCGCCGACGATGCCGCGCCCGAGCTCATCGAGGATGCAGTCGCCGCGATCGTCCTTCACGCAGTTGAGGCGGGGGTGGTACGTCGTCGGGGCCTGAGGGATGCCGGCGAGGAGGGCGGCTTCGGCGAGCGTCAGCTCTTTCGCGGGCTTGCGGAAATAGCCCTGGGCCGCGGCTTCGACGCCGATGTACCGGTCGGCGTAGCTGATCTGGTTCAGATACCAGGTGAGGATCTGCTCCTTCGAGTAGTCGCGCTCGAGCTCGATGGCGTAGGCGATCTCGCGGAGCTTCCGGTCGAGCGTCCGCTCGGCGGTGACGCAGGCGTTCCGGTTGTCCCCGTCTTCGGAGATCGATGGGCAGATGTAGACGTTCTTGATGAGCTGCTGGGTGATGGATGAGCCGCCGGTGCCGGCGCCGAAGTCGTTGAGGACGTAGTTCTCGTAGGCGGCGCGGACGAGGCCGCGGAGGTTGATGCCGGGGTGGGTCCAGAAGGAGTTGTCTTCGGTGGAAACCGTCGCCTCGATCATCCACGGGGAGATCTGGTCGAGCGTCACGGGGTTGAGGAGCTGGGCGTTCGGGTTCGACAGCGTGGCGAGGAGGACGCCGTTCTCCGGGCCGCCGCGGTCGTAGATCTCCGTCGGCACGGACGAGACTTCGAGCAGCTTCTGCTCGATCGGGACGTAGTCCTTCGCGTAGGAGTTGTAGATCGTAAAGAGCGCGCCGAGGGCGGCAGCCGCGGAGACGGCGCCGAGGCCGACGAGCGCGAGCAGCGCGATGAGCAGCGGACGCGCGCGGCTCCCGCCGTCGCGGCGGCGTTCGCGGAGCCGGCGGCGGACGACCATGCTGGTCATGGACGGGCACCCCCTGTGCGCCCGGGGCGGATGCGCGGCATCGCACCCGAGGGTAACAGACCCGCGCGGCTGGCAACACGGCGGCAGGTAAGCCGGGCTTCCCCTATCCTTGACCGCATGGCGCTGACCCGTGATGACGTGTTGCACATCGCCCGGCTGGCCCGCATCGCGCTCGACGAGGCGGAGGTGGAGCGGTTCCGGGCGCAGCTTTCGGGCATCCTCGACCATTTCCAGGCGCTGGCCGCCGTCGATACCGAAGGCATCGAGCCGACGGCCCACCCGCTGCCGCTCGCGAACGTGATGCGGGAGGACGCGGTCCAGCCGTCGCTCCCGCGCGATGAGGTGCTGGCGAATGCGCCGCTCGCCGAGGACGGCTACTTCCGGGTCCGGGCGGTGCTGGAATGAGCGAGCTGTGGCGGCTGACGGCCCACGAGGCGCACGAAGGGCTCCGGCGGCGCGAATTCACCAGCGTCGAACTGACGGAATCGGTGCTCGAGCGGGTGGCGCAGGTGGAGCCAACGGTCAACGCGTACATCACGCTCACGGCCGAGCTGGCGCTCGAACAGGCGAAGGAAGCGGATGCGAAGCTCGCCGCCGGCGCCGCCACGCCGCTGACCGGCATCCCCGTCGGCGTGAAGGACCTCATCGTCACGAAAGGCGTGCGGACCACGGCAGGCTCGAAGATGCTCGAGAACTTCATCCCGCCGTATGACAGCCACGTCTACGAGAACTTACGCCGGGCCGGCGCGGTGATGATCGGCAAGTGCAACATGGACGAGTTCGCCATGGGCTCGTCGACGGAGCACTCCGCGTATGGGCCGACCCGGAACCCGTGGAACCCGGCGCTCGTGCCCGGCGGCTCTTCGGGCGGCTCGGCGGCCGCGGTGGCGGCGGGCGAATGCCTCGTTTCGCTGGGCAGCGATACGGGCGGCTCGATCCGGCAGCCGGCGGCGCTCTGCGGGCAGGTCGGCCTCGACCCGACCTACGGCCGGGTGAGCCGGTACGGCATCATCGCCTTCGGCAGCTCGCTCGACCAGGTAGGCCCGATCGGCCGGGACGTGGAAGACGTCGCGACGATGCTGAACTGCATCGGCGGGCACGACCCGCGCGACAGCACGACGAACCCGGAGCCGATGCCGGACTTGCGGCATTACCTCGGCCGCGACATCCGCGGCATGCGGATCGGCGTGCCGAAGGAGTACTTCATCAGCGGGATGGAGCCCGGCGTCGCGGCGCGGATCGAGGAAGCGCTCGGCGTGCTGGCGTCGCTCGGCGCCGTCATCGACCGCGATGTTTCGCTGCCGAGCACGGAGCACGCGCTGGCGGTCTACTATATCATCGCGCCGAGCGAGGCCTCGGCGAACCTCGCGCGCTACGACGGCGTGAAGTACGGCTTCAGCGACCGCTCGGCGCCCTCGATGTGGGAGAACATGGAGCAGACGCGGGCGAAGGGCTTCGGCAACGAGGTGAAGCGGCGGATCATGCTCGGCACCTACGCGCTCAGCGCGGGCTACTACGACGCCTACTACCTGAAGGCGCAGAAGGTGCGGACGCTCATCAGCCGGGAGTTCGCGGAGGCGTTCGCGAGGTACGACGTGCTGGTGACGCCGACCTCGCCGACGGTGGCGTTCCCGATCGGAGCGAAGGTCGACGACCCGTTCGCGATGTACCTGAACGACATCTACACGCTGCCGGCCTCGGTGGCGGGGCTGCCGGCGATCAGCGTGCCGTGCGGGTTCAGCGACGGGCTGCCCGTGGGGATGCAGATCATCGGGAACTTCTTCGATGAAGGGCGCATCCTGCAGGTGGCGCACGCGTACGAACAGGCCAGCGGCTTCAAGAATCAGCTGGCGCCGCTGGCTGCGGGCTGAGGCGGCGCCCGGGGCGGCGTTCCCGGTGCTCCGCGTGTCCAAGGGCTTCGGGCGGTGACGAAGCTCGGGGCTGCGCTGGCTGCGGCCGGGGCTGCGGCGGCGTGGTTCGGGCCGGCCGGGCTCGCGTGGGCCGGCTGGACGGTGGCGGCCGCAGGGATGCTGCTGCTCGCCTACCGGGCGGCAGCGGCGCTGCGGCGCCGAGCCGAGCTGCGCACGCTGGAGGGGCTGCGGCGCCTTTCGCCGGCCGAGTTCGAAGCGCGCGTCGCGGCATGGCTGGCGCGGGACGGCTGGCGGGTCGAGCGCACCGGCGGGCCGGGCGACGGCGGGATCGACCTCGTCGCGAAGAAGGGCCGCGAGGTGGCGGCCGTCCAGTGCAAGCGGTTCGCCGGCGAGGCAGCGGTCGGCGCCGCTGCGGTGCGCGACCTCTACGGGGCGGCGACGGCGGCGGGCGCGACGCTCGCCGTGCTGGTCACCACGGGCCGGGTGACCGCGCCTGCCGCGGCATGGGCCGCGGGGCTCCGGCAGGGGCCGAAGCTGGTGCTGGTCGATGCCGGGGGCGTGGCCGCCGCTGCGCGCGGCGGCCGGCTCATCCGGTAGGCCGGGTCAGAGCGGCGGCGTGCGCCGGCGCCATTCGGTCGCGCATTCGTAAGCGAAGGCGGCGCGGAGGACCGTGCCCTCATCGAACGGCCGCCCGGCGAGCTGGAGGCCGATCGGCAGCCCTTCGGCCGAGAAGCCGCAGGGGATGCTCACCGCCGGGACGCCGGCGAGGTTGAACGGCATCGTCAGCGACGCGAACGCCGCGCCGGTGCTCAGCTGCACGCCTTCGACCTCCACCGGGTCTTCGCCGATGGCCGAGGCGGGCCGCATGGTGGTCGGCGCGGCGAGCAGGTCGACGGTTTCGAGGACGCGGCGCACGCCCTCCTTTATCTCGTAACTGGCGAGGTAGGCGGCGGAGAGGTCGAGCGGCTCGGGCAGCGGCTGGAGGAGGACGTTCCGCAGCTCCTCGCTGTAGGCCTCGGGCTGCTGTTCGAGCCACGGGGCGTGGTAGAGCCGGCCCTCGACGTTGACCAGCCGCCACGCGCTGATGACCTGCTCGCGGGTGAAGCCGGCATCGACGTCCTCGACGGCGGCGCCGAGGCCGCGCAGCGTCTCGAGCGCTTCTTCGACCGCGACGAGGACTTCGGGGTCGAGCAGGCCGAAGAACTGATCGCGCGGGACGCCGATGCGGAGGCCGCGGATATCCGGGATGAGGGCGGCGCGGTAGTCGGGCACGGGCACCGGCACGGTCGCGAAGTCGGCCGGGTCGTAGCCGGCGATGGCAGCGAGGAGGATGGCGGCGTCTTCGACCGTGCGGGTGATGGGCCCGGCGTGGTCGAACTGCCACGACATCGGGATGATGCCGGCCCGGCTGACGCGGCCGAAGGTCGGCTTGAGGCCGACGACGCCGCAGAGCGCGGCCGGGATGCGGATGCTGCCGCCGGTATCGGTGCCGAGGGCAGCGGGGCAGAGGCGGGCCGCGACGGCGGCGCCGGAGCCGCCGCTCGAGCCGCCGGGGATGCGGTCCGGCGCCCACGGATTGCGGGTCGGGCCGGTGTGGGGGTTGTTGGTCGTGGTGCCCCACGCGAATTCGTGGGTGTTGGTCTTGCCGAGGATGACGGCGCCGGCTTCGCGGAGGCGGGCGACGGCGGCGGCATCGCGGTCGGGCACGCGGCCGCGGAGGACGGCAGAACCGGCGGCGGTTTCGATGCCGGCCGTGTCGTACAGGTCTTTCAGGCCGATGGGGATGCCGTGGAGCGGGCCGCGGTACTGGCCGGCGAGGAGTTCGGCCTCGGCGCGGGCGGCCTCCTCGAGGGCGCGCTCGGGGACGACGGTGACGAAGGCGTTCAGCGCGGGGTTGCGCGCCTCGATGCGGGCGAGGCAGGCGCGGGTGAGATCGACCGGCGAGAGGTCGCGGCGGGCGATGGCGCGGGCGGCGTCGGCGACGGTCAGGTCAGCGGGGTCGGGCATCGGCGCACCTGGGAGTCGAGCGTGTCCCGGGGTCAGGCTTCGAGGTAGCCGCGGCGGGCGAGCCACTGGAGCGCCCCCGCGAGCGCGACCCGGGCGGTGGCGAAGGATACGCCCGCGGCGCGGACGGCGTCATCCTCGGCGCGCGGCGCGAGCTCCTCGACGATGAGCCGCGCGAGCTCGTCGTGCGTCCTGGTGCCGTCGAGCCAGGGGAGCAGCGCGAGCGGGAGCGGCGGGACGTCGTAGACGGCGTGGGTGAGGGCGACCGGCATGGTGCCGTAGCGTCGCGCCTGGTCGCGGGCCATGGCGAAGGCGCGGGGCAGCGGCCCCGGGGCCGGCACGGGGCGGGCGGGCTCGGCTTCGAGCTGGAGCCCGCCGTGGAAGAAGAGGCGGAGCAGCTTCGGTGCAGTCCGCTGCCAGAAGCGGCGCGGGTCGACGGCAGCCGCCAGCTCCTCGACCGGCACGGCAGCCGGCCGCCGGGCATCGAGGAGGCGCACGGCCTCGAGGAGGTCCGGGTCGCGCAGCGCGAGGATGCCGCCGGGATGGACGAGCTTGGGCAGCGCCGGGTCGTACCGCTCTTCGCCGGGGCCGATGAATTCGCCGAGCAGGCGGAGCGCGAGCCCCCGGAGGCGCTCGGGCGCCGGCGGGCGCTGGATGGGCGTGCCGGCGCGGCAGAGGAGGGACTCGCGGAACGTGCGGCCGTGGACGAAATCGAGCAGCTGCTCGCGTTCGACCTGCCCGGGGGCGAGCGACTCGAACTCAGCGGCGATGTCGCCCGCGAGGTCGGGCATCGCCATGCGGAGCGGCCACGCATCGCCGACGTACTGCAGCCCGCGGCTGGCGGCGTGCGCGACGAATTCGGCGAAGTAGACGGGCGCGTTCGTCGGCTCGAGGTGTTCGTGCGCGATGTAGTCGTCGGGACGGTCGGCGATGAATTCGAGCTCGCGGGCGAGGACGCGGGCGTAGAGCGGGCCGCCGGGGAGACGGGCTTCGAGGTCGAGCGCGGTGCGGACGACGATCTCCGCCATGGCGCGGGCGTGGCCGACGAGCTGGCCGGGGGGCGCCTGCAGGTTGCGCGTGGCGAAGACCATCAGCTCGCGCAGCGGCTGGCGGAGATGCCAGCCGGGGTAGCAGTTGTAGCTGACGAAGGCGATGCCGCCGGGCGCGAGGAGCTCGCCGCAGAGCCCGAGCAGGCGGTCGCGGACCGGGGCTTCGACCCAGGAGTAGACGCCGTGGGCGATGACGTAGTCGAACTGGCCGAGTGCGGGGCCGGCCTCGGCGATGTCGATGGGCTCGAAGCGGACGTTGCGGAGGCCGAGGCGGGCAGCGGTCTCGCGGGCGAGTTCGACCTGCCGCGGGGCGTTGTCGATGCCGAGACAGTCCGCTCCCGGGAGCGAGGCGGCGATGGCGTTCAGGTTTTCGCCGATGGCGGAACCGATTTCGAGGATGCGGGCCGAGGCAACGGGCGGGGTCTCGATGCCGAAGAGGCGGCCGAGGGCGGCGAGGCGCCGGGGATGGGAGGCTTCGACGGCGGTGCCTTCGTAGGGGATGGCGTCGTAGCTGATGACGGGCACGTCGGGTTCCAGTGTAGGCGCGGCGGGCAGGCGGCAGAAGCCGGGGAGGCGCCGGGAACGATCGGGGAAAGCCCGGTATTGACGTTATGGGCGGCAGCCGTGAGAGTTAGCAGGCATGGTTCACGCCACCACCCTCGCCGCGCTCCTCGCCGCTGCTGCTGCTGCGGCCGCGCGTGCGCGCCGGTAAGGGTGGCGGTCGGAACCGTACGTCGAGGATATCTGCAGGAAGGCCGCCCCCGGGGCGGCCTTTCCCGGTAGGAATGGCTGGCGGGGGCAACGAGGAGCAGCACCGATGACCGCTGACACGTCGACCCGCACCGAACCGGTCCGCTACGTCTCACGGCGGATGCAGGCCGTTCCCCCGAGCGGGATCCGCCGGTTTTTCGACCTCCTGAGCACGATCGAGGACGTGATTTCGCTCGGCGTCGGCGAGCCGGATTATGTCACTCCAGAGCCGTTCCGGCGGGCCGCCATCGCCAGCATCGAGCGCGGGGACACGCATTACACCTCGAACTACGGCCTGCTCGAGCTGCGGGAACGGCTCGCAGCGCACCTCGAGCGGCTGTACGGCGTGCGGTACGACCCGCGGACCGAGATCGTCATCACGTCGGGTTCGAGCGAGGCGCTCGACATCGCCATGCGGGCGCTCGTCGACCCGGGCGACGGCGTCCTCTGCGCCGACCCGAGCTACGTCGCCTACATGCCGGTGACGGTGATGGCGGGCGGGGAGTTCCTGCCCGTGCCGACGCGGGCGGCGGACGACTTTCGGCTCCTGCCGGCGGACCTCGAGGCGGCGATGACGCCCTCGGCGCGGGTGCTGTTGCTCGGCTACCCGGCGAACCCGACGGGCGCGACGATGGACCGCGCGGACCTCGAAGCCGTCGCGAAGGTGGCCGAGCGGCACGACCTCGCGGTGATCAGCGACGAGCTGTACGACCGGATGACGTACGCCGGCGAACACACCTGCTTCGCCTCGCTGCCCGGGATGCGGGAGCGGACGGTGCTGCTGGGCGGGTTCAGCAAGGCGTACGCGATGACGGGGTGGCGGCTGGGATGGGTGGCGGCCCCGGCGCCCATCGCCGAGGCGATCATGAAGGTCCACCAGTACGTGATGATGTCGGCGCCGACGGCCTCGCAGTACGCCGCGATCGCTGCGCTGGACGAGGGCGAAGCGTTCGTCGCCGAGATGGTGGCGGAGTACGACCGGCGGCGGCGCCTGATCGTCGACGGCTTCCGGGCGGTCGGCCTGCCGACCTTCGAGCCGCGCGGCGCGTTCTACGCCTTCCCGGAGATCCGCGGCACGGGGATGAGCAGCCTCGAATTCAGCGAACGGCTGCTGGCCGAGGAGCGGGTCGCCGTCGTGCCGGGGAGCGCCTTCGGGGCATGCGGCGAAGGGCACGTGCGCGCCTGCTACGCGAGCAGCTTCGAGCAGATCGAGCGGGCGCTGGAGCGGATCGGGCGGTTCGTCCAGCGGCACCGGCTGGCCTGAGGTTTCGCGCGGCCCAGCCGCGATAGCGAGCGCCTCCTGAACTACTTTCCGCGGGATAGCCGCGGCTGATGGTAGGATTCGGCGCCATCGATAGCAGCGCTCAGGAGGTGGCACATGACCGGTGACCGGGGCGTTTGGCGGGCGGCGGCGCTCGCCGCGCTGGCCGCGGCGGGAATCACGCTGGCAGCCTGCGGCGGCGGCGACGGCGGGAACAAGAACGTAACGCTCGAGAACGTGAACCCGAACGTGAACGCGACGGAGGCGCCGCAGGAGCGGCCGGTGCAGGAGATCAAGGTCACCGACCAGGGGTGCGAGCCGGCGAACGTGACCATCAAGGCCCGGACGCGGGTCGTCTGGAAGTGGGAGAACACCTCCACGCCCATCGCCATCCTGCTCGCGGGGCAGAAGTCGCCGGAGCAGACGACCGGCGAGTACACGCGCGATTTCGACCAGGCCGGGCTGAGCTTCCCCTACCAGTGCGGGCCGGCAACGGGCCGCATCGTGGTCGAGTAGCGGGCCTGGCCGGGCTGGCTCAGAGGCCGTAGAGCGCCGGGCGGGTACGGAGCCACTCGCCCACCATCTCACCGATCATGATGCTGGTGAGGTTCGTGTTGGCGCGCGGGACGGTCGGCATGATGCTCGCATCGGCGACGGCGAGCCCCTCGACGCCGTAGACGCGGCCGTACTGGTCGACGACGGCGTGCGGGTCGGCCGGCGGACCCATGGGCGCGGTGGCGCAGGGATGGTAGCCGCTGGCGGCGAGCTTCAGCAGGAGCGCGCCAATCGCCTCGTCGGTCAGCTCCCGCCCCGGGTCCGGGAAGATGACGCGGTCGACGAGTGCCGCGAGCGGGCCGGTGGTCACGAACCGGAGGGCGTCGCGGAAGCAGGCGGCGAGCCGGCGCCGGTCCTCCGGGTCTTCGCAGAAGCGGTTTTCGATGACGGGCGCGGCATGGGGGTCGGCCGAGGGCAGGCGGAGCGTGCCGGAGCCGTTCACCTGCTCGAGGACGGCGGCGACGGCGAACGCCTGCAGGGGGCCGGCGCCCCGGGGTGAGAAGGAGAACGCCTCGACCTGCAGGTCGTTCCGGTGGGGGCTGCCCGGCGCCGTGTACCGGAGGATGGTCTGCACGATCGGCTGGTCGGGGTCGAGGATGGCCGGGTCGCGGACCGTGGCGACGACGGCGAGCGCCGGGTGGTCGGAGAGCCGCGAGCCGACGGGGGCGGGCCGGACGGGCTCGATGCCGAGGCGGGCGAGTTCCTCCGCCGGGCCGATGCCGGAGCGGATGAGGACGGCCGGCGAATGGATGGCGCCGGCGGAGAGGACGACGAGCCGGCCCCGGATGGTCTCCACGGCTCCATCCCGCTCGACTTCGACGCCGGCGGCGCGGCCGCCTTCGAACAGAACGCGGCGGACGAGCGTGTTCGGGAGGATGCGGAGGTTCGGGCGGGCGCGCGCCGGCGCGAGGTAGCCGACGGCGGTCGAGACGCGCAGCCGGCCGATCTTGTTCATCGGGTGCGGGCCGGCGCCCCACCCGGCGGGGTCGTTGGCGTCCTCGCAGCGGGGGAAGCCGAGTTCGTCGGCGGTTTCGAGCCACGCGCGGTGGACGGGCGTGAGTTCGTCCCACGTGTAGCGGCGGATGGTGATGGGGCCGGCATCGCCGTGGTAGGGCCGGTCGCCGAAGTCGAGGTCGCGTTCGAGGCGGCAGAAGGCCGGCAGCACCCGCTCCCACGCCCATTCGGGATTCCCGGCCGCGGCCCAGCCGTCGTAGTCCTCCGGCATGCCGCGCAGCGCGATGGTGGTGTTCACGGCGCTGGAGCCGCCGGTGACGCGGCCGCGGGGGAAGGGCGCGGAGCGGCCTGCCGCCGTCGGCTGGTAGCTGAGGCCCCAGTCGTGCGCGGTGTAGGAGTTGTTGTGGCTGTTGACGAGGTCGAACGGCAGCCGGGCGAGGTCGGGGTAATCGGGCCCGGCTTCGAGGAGCAGGACGGAGCGGCGCGGGTCTTCGCTGGCGCGGGCGGCGATGACGGCCCCGGCGGAGCCGGCGCCGACGACGATGACGTCGCAGGGTTCGTTCATGGCGGAGCCTCCCGGGGCGGGAATGTACCTGCCCCGGCGGTGGGACGCACGGGCGGGTTCCCGTACAATCCCGCCACACCACCCGTTTCCGCGAGGCATCCATGTCGTTCGAAGCAGTGCTCGCGCAGGCGCGCGCCGAGGGCCGCACCCTGCTGACCGAAGTCGAAGCGAAATCGCTCCTGCAGGAGGCCGGCGTCCCCGTGGCGGCGACGCTGCTCGCGCGCACCCGGGAGGAGGCGCAGGCCGCCGCCGACGAGGTCGGCTACCCGGTCGTGCTGAAGATCGTCTCGCCCGATATCGCGCACAAGTCGGACGTCGGCGGCGTGAAGCTGAACCTGCGGGACCGGGAGGCCGTCGGCGCGGCGTTCGATGAGGTGGTCGCGAATGCGCAGCGCGCCGTCCCGGGTGCGCGAATCACCGGCGTGGCCGTGCAGCACATGGCGCCGCAGGGCACCGAAGTGATCGTCGGGATGACGACCGACCCGCAGTTCGGCCCGGTGCTGATGTTCGGCCTCGGCGGCATCATGGTCGAAGTGCTCAAGGACGTCTCCTTCCGGCTGGTGCCGCTGGAGGAGAAGGACGCCCAGCAGATGATCGACGAGATCAAGGGGCGGCCGGTGCTCTCGGGGGTGCGCGGCCAGCCGCCGGCGGACATCGAGGCGCTCAAGCGGACGATCCTGAAGGTCTCCGAGTTCGTGCAGGCGCACCCCGAAGTGAAGGAGCTCGACCTGAACCCCGTGTTCGCCTACCCGGACGGCGCGCTGGCCGTGGACGCGCGCATCGTCGTCGGCGAGGCGTAAGGCAGCGCGGCGGGCGTCCGCCGGGAGGGTAGCGAAATGGCAGTGCCCGGGCACCGGCTCGACCGGATGTTCAATCCGAAGGTCGTCGCGGTCATCGGCGACAAAGGCCCCGGCTACATGTGGCTGCAGAACAACCTGCCGATCACGGAGCGGGGCGGCCGGCTCTATTCGGTGCAGCTGGACGCGAAGGAGATTCGCCGGCATCGAGGCGCTGGGGGTGCGGAACTTCACAGTCGGTCGCACGACGTGCCCGGAGCCGATCGACTACGCGCGTGGTGGCGGTGCCTCGCGACAGGTCACGCCCATACGTGCTCGAAGGGCCTCATCGCAGGCGGGGGCGGGCGGCGCCGGCATTCTTCACCTCCGGCTTCGCGGAGACGGGCGAGGAGCTGGGGATCCGGCTGCAGGATCGCAGCTGACGGAGATGGCGCGGGCGAAGGAGGCGGACTTCAACCTCGTCGGGCCGAACTGCATGGGGCTCTACCTGCCGCCGTGCCGGCGTGCGGTTCAAGGCCGACGCCCCGGTGGCACCGACGACGGCCGACATCGGCTTCCTGAGCCAGTCCGGCACGCACGGCATCATGTTCAGCCTCGTTGCGGCCGCGAACGGCATGTACATCAGCAAGTGCGCGTCGATCGGCAACGCCATCGTGCTCGACGTCTCGGACTACCTCGAGTACCTGATGCTCGACGACGAGACGAAGGTCATCGGCATGTACGTGGAGGGCGTGAAGGACGGGCGCCGCTTCTTCGCGACGCTGAAGGAGGCCTGCCGGCGGAAGCCGGTCGTCGTCTGGAAGGGCGGTCAGACGGAGGCGGGCGCGCGGGCGACGATGTCGCACACGGGCTCGCTGGCCGCGCCGCAGGCGGTGTGGGACGGGATGATGCGCCAGTGCGGCGCCATCACGACGAACAGCCTCGATGAGACGATCGACGCGATGAAGATGCTGCTCCGGGCGAAGACGCCGCGGGGCGACGGGATGGCGCTGCTCGCGCAGACCGGCGGGCAGTCGGTTTCGATCACGGATGCCTTCGCGAAGGCGGGGCTGCGGGTGCCGCGCTTCACGGATGGGACGTACGCGGCGCTCGGGGAGTTCTTCAACATCGTCGGCGGCAGCTACCAGAACCCGCTCGATATGGCGGGAACGATCCAGGGCAACATGGAAACGCTCGACCGCATCCTGCGGATCGTCGACGCGGACCCGAACGTGGACGGGATGGCGATGGAGCTCTCGGCGATGTTCGCCGCGCGGCAGTGGAAGGCGAAGCCGGAGACGCTGGACGCGACGATTGCGACGCTGGCGAACCACATCGCGCGGTCGGCGAAGCCGCTCGTGGTCATCCTCCACCCGGCCCACGAGGCGGAGTACGTGGCGAGCATCCAGCCGAAGTTCAACGCGCCCGGCGTGCCGGTCTTCCCGAGCTTCGAGCGGGCTGCGGCGGCCTACCGCCGGGCGCTGGAGTTCGCGCGGGGGGCAGGCGGGCTAGCCTTCGGCCGCGCCGCCCAGGTTGGAGAGGCTCCGCTCGGCTTCGTCGACGCTTTCGAGCTTGACGATGCCGCGCTTCAGCGCGTAGCGGATGAGGTCGGTCCGGGAGCGGGCCTTGAGCTTCTCCATGATGTGGGCCTTGTGGGCCTCGACCGTCTTCACGCTGACGACGAGCTCATCGGCGATCTGCTGGTTCGTGCGGCCCTCGGCGATGAGCTGGAGGACTTCGCGCTCGCGGGGCGTGAGGTTGTCGAGCGAGGTCTTCTGCTCGGGCCGGCGCGCCTGGAGCTGCAGTTCGGCGATGTCGAAGCCTTCGGAAAGCGCCGCCGAGTAGTACTGGTTGCCGCGGTGGACCGTCTGGATGGCGAGGATCAGTTCCGAGACGTCGGAGTTCTTGACGAGGTAGCCGGAGGCGCCGGCCCGGATGGCACCGGTGATCTGCTCCTCATCGACGAAGCCGGAGAGGATGACGACCTTCGTGGAGGCAGACGCGCGCTTCACCTGGCGGGTCGCTTCGATGCCGTTCAGGCCGGGCATGACGACATCCATGAGGACGACATCGGGCCGGAGGCGTTCGACGGCGAGAAGGGCTTCGCGGCCGTTTTCGCAATCAGCGACGACTTCGATTTCGGGGCGGGATTCGAGCAGCATCCGGAGGCCCTGGCGGATCACGGCGTGGTCATCGGCGACGAGCACGCGGATCGGCCGCGAACCGCTGGCGGGGCTCCCCCTCCCGAGCGAGCGGCTATTGCTCATGCAAATTTCTCCTGCGGGGCGGAACCCACACCCCGCTGTACGGCGCAGTCTACTCCTCCCCGAGCGGCTGCCAAGTGAATTTTTATGGTGAGCGGGGCCGCGCCGGGCAGGCAGCGCAGCGTTCGAACCGGAGGTCCGGGGGGTGGGGCGCGCAGCCGAACAGCTCGAGCAGCCGGTAGAGGGTCCAGAGCGGCAGGCCCATGACGCCGCAGTAACAGCCTTCCAGGCGCGCCACCGGCCGGACGTCCTCGTGCTGGATGGCGTAGCCGCCGGCCTTGTCGAGCGTGCGCCCGGAAGCGGCATACGCTTCGAGGACCGGGTCGGGCAGGTCGGCCATCACGACGGTCGAGATTTCGTGGTCGATGGCGGCGCCTTCCGGCGCGACGATAGCGACAGCGGTGACGACCTGGTGGGGCCGGCCGCGGAGCTCGCGGAGCATGGCGGCGGCCTCGGCCGTATCCGCCGGCTTGGCGTAGAGACGGAGGCCGCGGAACACCACCGTGTCGCAGCCGATGACGAGCGACCCCGGCGAGCGGCGCGCCACGGCTTCGGCCTTGGCGTAGGCGAGCTGGCGGGCGCAGTCGACGGCGTCGCCTTCGAGGTCTTCGGCGATGTCGGCGGCGTCGATGGCGAAATCGTCGAGGAGCGCGGCCAGCAGCTCGCGGCGCCGGGGCGACGCGGACGCGAGGACGACAGGGCGGCTCACGGCTGCGGCCACTCCAGGCGGCTCACGCATTCGATGTGACCGGTGTGCGGGAACATGTCGAGCGGCGTCACGTCCGTCAGCCGGTAGCCGCCGTCGACGAGCACGCGGAGGTCGCGTGCCAGCGTGGCGGGGTTGCAGGAGACGTACACGACGACGCGGGGGCGGAATTCGGTGATGGCGGCGAGCACGGGCGGCGCGCAGCCCGGCCGCGGCGGGTCTAGGACGATGGCGTCGGGGTAGTCCTCGAACGTCGGGAGCACCTCTTCGACCTTGCCGATGCGGATGCGGGCGTTCGGGACCGGCTTCAGGTTCACCTTCGCGTCGCGGGCGGCGCTGTTCGATTCTTCGATGGCGACGACGGATTCGAAACGGTCGGCGAAGATGCGCGCGAAGGTGCCGACCCCGGCGAAGGCATCGACGAGGAGGCGGCCGCGCGGCGGCAGTGCTTCCCCCACGAGCCGCACCATCTCCTCGGCCTGCGCGGTGTTGACCTGAAAGAACGCCGAGGCGCTGACGACGAAATCGTGGCCAGCGAGCCGCTCGAGGTAGCTGGTTTGCCCGGTAGGGATGTCGGCACCCGGGACGGCCGGGTTGATGAGGAAGGAGCCGGTCGCGGCGGAGTGGCGCACCTGCACCTGGTGGAGGCCGGCGCCGTGCCCCTGGAGCTTCGGCAGGACCTCGTTCACCCACGGGTCGGCGATGGGACAGTACTCGACCTTCAGGAGGCCGTGGCCGCGGCGGGAGATGAAGCCGACGTCGCCGAACTTCCGGCCGGTGGAAAAGCGAATGTGGTTCCGGTAGCCCCACGGGTCGCGGGCGCCGACCATCGGCCGGACGACGCTGTCATCGAGGCCGCCGATGCGGCGGAGCTGTTCGCGCACGACGGCCTCCTTGGCGCGGAGCTGCGCGGGGTAGGCCATGTGCTGGAGCTGGCAGCCGCCGCATTCGCCGAAGAGCGGGCAGCGCGGTTCGACGCGGTCCGGCGAGGGCTCGAGCACGCGCGTGACGACGGCCTCGAGGTAGTCCGGGTATTCCCGTTCGACGGCGGCTTCGACGAGCTCGCCGGGGGCCGCGAAGCTGACGAAGACGACCCGGCCGTCGGGCGCGTGCGCGAGCGCGGCCCCGCCGAAGACGAGGCTTTCCGCCCGGAGCACGAGGGTGACGGGTTCGGCGGGGGTCTTCCAGGTGCGGCCGCGGCGGGGCATGTTCCCAGCGTAGGGGCGGGCACGGTCACGCGCGAGGGAGCGCCCGGCCGGGTGGCGGCTTGCGGCCTGCGGGCGTATGCTATGCGCAGCGTGGGCGGTTAGCTCAGATGGTTAGAGCGCTGCGTTGACATCGCAGAGGTCACTGGTTCGAATCCAGTATCGCCCACCAGCCCACGCATACCGCCACGCCGGCTCCCTTGGGACCGGCGTTTTTCGTTGCGATGTTGGCGGTGATGCGGGCGGAGCGGACAGGGCCTGAAACGGCGGGCCGGGGTAGACTCTGGCCATGCGCCGCGTGTTCCTTCTCCTGGTATTCGTGCTGCTGCCGGCCGCTGCGGCCGCTCCCTGGGCGGGCCCCGGGACCCGCGCCTCGGCCGAGGGCGGTCCCGTGACCATGGTCATCGAGCCGCAGCTCGACGGCAGCCAGTTCGTCTACGTCGTCTTCCACGCGCTCGACCGGGACGGCTTCTGCCAGCCGCCGGCTGGGGCCGTGAGCCTCCACCCCGTCATCGATATGCCGGTCGACTTCATCATCGAAGCGGGCGAGGGGATCATCATCGAGACGAGCTCCGGCGGCCTGGCGCCGGGCCGGCAGGCGCTCGGCGTGCGGACGTTCTCGACGGCAGTCAACGCGACGGCCGGCAGTCCTGTGCGGAGCTTCCCGCCGCTGCGCGACGGCGTGACGGACGAGTGCCAGGCGTGGGTGCGGATTTCGCAGAGCATCCCCGGGCCGCTGCGGGTGCTCGTGCTGGCACCGGGCGACGGCGGAGGGCAGGTCGGCTGGGTGGCCGAAGCGGGCCGGGACACGTCGGTCACCGTCCCGCTGCAGTTCCGCTGGACGCTGGTGACGTGGAGCGGGCCCTCGACGCCCGCCGCGCAGGCGCTGCAGGGCGTGCAGGGCGCGCAGGTGACCGCCATCTACGGCTGGGATGCGGCCGCGCAGACGTGGCTCGCCTACTTCCCCGGCGGGGCCGGGGTCCCGGGCGCGAACACGCTGGCGACGCTGGAGCCCGGCCGGGCGTACTGGGTGGCGATCGCGGGGCCGGCGGGCGGCTCCTGGCGGATGCCGGCCGCGCCCTGAGGCTGGCGCATTCCGTGTGGTAGGCTGAGCTGCCGCACGTTCGCGGCGCGGAGGCTGCCATGCCGGGATGGGGTGTCATTCCCTCGCTGAGGTTCGCCGACCTCGAAGGGGCCGTTCGGTTCTATGTCGATGTCCTCGGGTTCGCGGTGCGCCGCGGCGAACCGGCCGAGGGGAACGTCTCGGTGACCTTCGGCGATGCGAACCTCATGCTGGAATCGGCCGCGGAGTTCTACAGCGACGGCTACAACCGGGCGATCCGGGAGCGGCTGGGGACGGCCGGGCCCGCGGCCTACTACATCGAGGCGGAGAACCTCGCGGCGCTGTGGGAGCGCGTGCAGGCCGCGGGGGTGCGGGTGGTCGACCCCATCGCGCCGCGGCCGTGGGGACAGAGCGAGTTCACGGTCGAAGACCCGGCGGGGAACTGGCTGACCTTCTGGCAGTCGCAGCCGGCGGGCTAGTCGAGCGCCTCGGGCAGCGAGAGCTGGGCGAAGGCGAATTCCGCTTCCTGCCGCGCGGCGCGGGCCACGGAGCGGGCGAAGGCGGCGATGCGCTCGCGGTCGGAGAGCGCGGGGTCGCCGGCGCGGAGCAGCGCCCACGCCTCGAGGAGGACGCCGCGCAGGGCAGCATCGACGGCGCGGCCGGCAGGCAGCAGAGAGGGGTCGAGGCCGCCCGGGCCGGGCTGGAGCTCGCGGGCGAGGGTATCGAGCCGGAATTCGATGGCGAGCGCGCAGTCGCGGAGGGCGGCGCGGACGGCGCGGGAGTCGCGGACCGTTTCGAGCTGGCGGACCGCCCCGAGGAGCGAATCGACGATGCGCGGGGCGGAGCTTTCGATTGCTGCCATGGCGGCACCTCCGGACGGGGTGCCCTGATGCTAGCGAATCGCCGGGCGCGCAGGGGCACCCTGCGGCGTTCCCGGGGCAAAACGTAACAGGATTGGAACAGAAGCCCGGGCGAGAGCGCGAACGGACCCGGCGGTTGCCGGGCCCGTCGGTCGAGGCTGCGGAGAGCGGCGCGGCGCTACTCGAGCAGGCCGCGCTCGGTGAGGAGGCGCTTCATCGTGGCGCCGATGTCGGCCGGGGAGTCGGACACGACGGCACCGGCGGCGCGGAGGGCGGCCTTCTTGTTCTCGGCCTTGCCGTCTTCGCCGGAGATGATGGCGCCGGCGTGGCCCATGCGGCGGCCGGGCGGCGCGGTGGCGCCGGCGATGAAGGCGACGACGGGCTTCTTCACGTGCTCCTTGATGTAGGCGGCTGCCTCCTGCTCGGCCGAACCGCCGATTTCGCCGACGAGGACGATGGCGTCGGTATCCGGGTCTTCGTTGAGCATGCGGACGGCTTCGACCTGCCGGGTGCCGATGATCGGGTCGCCGCCGACGCCGATGCAGGTGCTCTGGCCGATGCCTTCGGCGGTGAGCTGGGCGACGACTTCGTAGACGAGCGTGCCGGAGCGGCTGACGACGCCGACGCGGCCGGGCATGAAGACGTCGCCGGGCATGATGCCGACGCGGGTTTTCGTGCCGGGGGTGATGACGCCGGGGCAGTTCGGCCCGATCAGGATGCTGCCGGTGGACTGGAGGGCCGCCTTGACGCGGACCATGTCGAGGACCGGGATGCCCTCGGTGATGCAGACGATGAGCGGGATTTTCGCCGCGGCTGCCTCGAGGATGGCATCGGCGGCGCCGGGCGCGGGCACGAAGATGATGCTGACGTTGGCGCCGGTTTCGCGGACCGCCTGGTCGACGGTGGTGAAGATCGGCACGCCGTCCTGCTGCTCGCCGCCGCGCTTGGGGTGGATGGCGGCGACGACGTTCGTGCCGTAGGCGATGGAGCGGCGCATGTGGTTCGCGCCTTCGGTGCCGATGCCCTGCACCAGGAGGCGGGTGTTCTGATCGACGAGCACAGCCATGTGGCGAATTCCCGGGTGACGCGATTTCCGATTTCCGCCCGGGCGGGGCCGCCCCGGCCGGGGTGGGTTCGGATGCCCGGGTGGGAAGGATACCGGCTCGGCCGGCTAGGAGCGATCGCCCGCGGCGCGCGCGCGGGCAGGGGCGGGCTCGAGCGGGCGCTGGGCCTCCATGAGGCGGAGGAGCTTCTTCCATTCGGGGCCGGCCAGCTGGCGGTAGACCTGCGGGAACTTCGCCCGGAGCTCCTCGGCGTGGGCGCGGTAGCGCTCGGCGAGCATCCCCATGGCCATCAGCGTCGCCGGCTCGAGACGGCGGCCGGAGCTGGCGGCCAGCTCTTCGAGCATGTCGATGGCGACGTAGGCGTCCTGGTGGAGCCCCAGCAGGTCCTGGAGCGCCGTCACGCGGGCGCTGAATTCGAGCGCCGGCTTGCCGTAGATGCCGTTGCCGACGAACTCGAGCGCGTAGCGGAGCTTCTTCGCTTCGATGCGGAGGAGGTGGTAGGCCTCGGGCGGCGACGACTTTTTGATGCGGTCGCCGAGCTTGCGCACCTTCCGGTAGCGGCGCTCGACGAGGTCGGGCGCGACGGCGAGGACGGGCGTGCGGCCGGGGGCGAAGGAGCGGGGCGGGCCGGAGCGGAGGGCTGTCGCGAAGCGGGCGCAGAGCCGCTCGTAGCGGCGGGAATCGAGGACCTGCAGCATGCGGCGGCGGGCGGCCTCGCGACGCTTGCGGAGGAGGCGTTCGATGCCGTCGAGGAGGTGGGCGCGCTCGGGCGGGAATTCGGCCCGCCACTCGTCCATCCGTTCGAGCTGGACATCGAGGTCGCGGACTTCGCCGAGCGCGCGGGCAACGAGCCCGAACTCGTCGCGGAAGGCGAGCATGCGCGGGGTGAGGAAGGGGCGGAAGGTGGCCATCGCGGCGCGCAGCCGGCGGGTCGCGACGCGCATGTCGTGGAGGGCTTCGATGTCCTCGCCGAGGCGGGTGCCGGGCTCGTTCAGGAGGAAGACGCGGAACTGCTTCCGGAGCACGGCGTAGGCGACCTGCCCGGCGGTCATCGCAGGGTCGACGGCCTCTGGGCCGAAGGAGGGCGGCTCCGGCGGGCGGCGGCCGGTGGCGATGAGCGCGGCTTCGAACTTGGAGGTGCCGGCCGGGCCGAGGCTGCAGGCAGCGGCGAGGGCATCGACGAACGGCCGGGCACGGTCGAGCGCAGCGGCATCGACTTCGACTTCGACGCGGGCGAGGCGGACGGGTTCGTCGCCGGCGACGGGGATGGCGGTATCGTCGAGGGCGATTTCGCCGAGCGGGCCCTCGCCGTCGGCGAGGCGGAAGCGCTGGCGGGTGGTGAGGAGGCGGAAGAGGGGTTCGAGCGGCTCGCGGCCGCAGAGGGCGCGGAGGGCGGCGCCCGCTTCGCCGGGGGCGGAGCGGGGGTCAGCCTCCGGGCCGGGCAGCGGGGCCGTGATCTCGCGGCGGCTGCGGATGCCTTCCTGCGGTTCGGCCATGGATTTCAGCGTCAGCTCGGCGCCGTCGGCCTTCGCCCGGACGCGGCAGGTGTAGCCGGCGCGGTGGATGCGCCAGTCCGGCGTATCGAGGTAGGTGTCATCGAGCGACTGGGTTGCGAGCGGCTCGACCGCGTAGCCGGGCGGCGCGCTGGACTGCAGCCAGCGGCCGACGGGCCGCGTATCGAGGGCGGCGAACTGCCATTCGACTTCGAGGGCCGGGGACGTCACCGGCTCATCATACCCGCGCGGAGGCTGAGGCGCGTGACATCAGCCGTTCAGGCGCGGCGGATGGTGAGGCCGCCGTCGACCGGGAGGGCAACGCCGGTGACGAAGGAGGCGGCCGGCATCGCCAGCGACAGCGTGAGGTGGGCGACTTCCTCCGGCAGGCCGTAGCGGCGCAGCGCCGTCCGCTGGCGGGCGTATTTCTCTTTCGCCTCCTCGGGGATCGCTTCCGTCATGCCGGTGCGGATCGGTCCGGGGCAGATGCAGTTGACGGTGATGCCCTCCCGGCCGAATTCGAGCGCGAGGGAGCGGGTGAGGCCGACGACGCCGTGCTTCGCCGCGGTGTAGGCGCTGTGCCCCGGCGTGGCGCCGAGGCCTTCCGTCGAGGCGATGTTGATGATGCGCGGGCTCTCGGACTTGCGGAGGTGGGGGAGGGCGGCGCGGATGGTGTAGGTGAGCGCGGTGAGGTCGACGGCGAGGGTGCGGGCCCACGTCTCGTCGTAGGTCTCGGCTTCGAGGGGGAGCGCTGCCGAGATGCCGGCGTTGTTCACGAGGATGTCGAGGCCGCCGAACTCCGCCGCGACCTCCTCGATGAGGCGGTTGACCGCGGCGCGGTCGGCGACGTCGCAGGCCCATGCGCGGGCGGTGCCGCCGGCGGCGCGGATCTCGGCCGCCACGGCTTCGACGGGGCCGGCGTTGACGTCGACGGCGGCGACCTTGGCGCCTTCGTCGGCGAAGAGGATGGCGGTGGCGCGGCCCATGCCGCTGCCCGCGCCGGTGACGAGCGCGACCTTGCCTGCGACGGAGCGGCTGAGCTGGCTGAGACGGGGCATCGGGGACTCCTCATGGGGGCGGCTGGTGTGCCGAGAGGTCTACCGCGCCGGGCCGGGCGATGCAAGCCGCGGTTGCGCGGCCGGGCGGGCGCCAGCATGCTACCGGCACAGAACTCGCCCCTGCAGGAGACGTTTCCCCCATGGTGATGGCACTCGACGGCATCAAGGTGCTCGACCTCTCCCGGCTGGCGCCGGGCCCCCACTGCTCGATGCTGCTGGCCGATTTCGGCGCGGACGTGACGCTCGTCGAAGCCGTGCCCGGCGCATCGGCGAAGCTCGGCTCGACCGGGCTCCGGCGGAGCGAAGCCGCCGAGCGCGCGGCCGCCTACAACGCGCTCGGCCGCGGCAAGAAGTCGATCGCGCTGAACCTGAAGGAGGAGGAGGCGCGGAAGATCTTCTACCGGATGGTGGAAGGCGCCGACGTCGTCATCGAAGGCTTCCGGCCGGGCGTCGTGAAGCGGCTCGGCGTGGATTACGACACGCTCGCGCAGATCAATCCGCGGATCATCTGCTGCTCGATTTCGGGCTTCGGCCAGACCGGGCCGTACGCGAACCTCGTCGGCCACGACATCAACTACATCGCCATCGGCGGGGCGCTGGGTGTGACAGGGCGGCCCGGGCAGCCGCCGGCCATCCCGGTGAACCTGCTGGCGGACTTCGCCGGCGGCGGGCTGACTGCCGCCTTCGCCATCTGCCTCGCCATCATCGCCCGGGAGAAGACGGGCCGCGGCCAGAACATCGACGTCGGCATGAGCGACGGCGTGCTCTCGCTGATGACGAGCGCGTTCAGCCAGTACTTCTCGACGGGCCAGCCGATCCGGCCGGGCGAGTACCTGCTCAACGGCGCAGCGCCGTTCTACAACACCTACAAATGCAGCGACGGCCGGTGGTTCTCCATCGGGAGCATCGAACCGCACTTCTGGGCGAACCTCTGCCGGGTGCTCGGCACCGAAGACCTCCTCCCGCACCAGTTCGACCAGGCCCGGTGGCCGGAGATGATCGAACGGTTCGCCGGGATCTTCGCAACGAAGACGGCGGACGAGTGGATGGCCATCATGTCGCAGGACGACATCTGCGCCGCGCCGGTGCTCGAGATGGAGAACGTGGTGACGAACGAGCACAACCTCGCGCGCGGGATGGTCGTGGAGCTCGATTCGCCGGTCGGGAAGGTGAAGCAGATCGGCGTGGCGCCGAAGCTGAGCGACACGCCGGGCCAGCCGCGGACGACGGCGCCGCTCATCGGCCAGCACACGGACGAAATCCTCGGCGGGCTGGGCTACACGGCGGACCAGATCGCCGACCTGCGCAGCCGCGGCGTCGTGGGCTGACGCGGTTCTGCGCCCGGGACAGCTGCAGCAGGGGGTGCGCCGCGCGGCGCACCCCCCTTTCGATTCGAGGACCAGCCGGAACGCTAGCAGCAGCGGGCCTCAGCGCCCGCCGGCCTCCGCGCGGTGACGGCCGCGGAGGCGAGGCCGCGCCCGCCGGGATACTCCGAGGCGTCGGACCGGACGTCGACGAAGCCGGCGGCGCGGATATGGTCCAGGTACTCCGACTCGAGGAGGGCGCCGGCGATGCAGCCGGCCCACTTCTCCATGTCGCCGCGGACGTCGTCCGGGACGGGGCGCGTCCAGACGATGTCGGAGACCTGCAGGCGGCCGCCGGGCTTCAGGACGCGGAAAGCTTCGCGGAAGACCTGCGCCTTGTCGGGCGAGAGGTTGATGACGCAGTTCGAGATGATGACGTCGACCGAGGCGTCGGCGACGGGCAGGTGCTCGATTTCGCCGAGTCGGAATTCGACGTTCGGTGCGCCAACCTTCTCGGCGTTCTTGCGGGCGAGGCGGACCATCTCCGGGGTCATGTCGACGCCGATGACGCGGCCGGAGGGGCCGACCATCTTCGCGGCGAGGAAGCAGTCGATGCCGCCGCCGGAACCGAGGTCGAGCACGACCTGCCCGGGCTCGAGGGCGGCGATGGCGGTCGGGTTGCCGCAGCCGAAGGCGACGTCCGTCACCGTCGTCGGCAGGTCGGCGATATCGGCATCGCGGTAGAGCTCGGCGATGCGGGTGATGACGACCTCGTCGGCTGCGGGTTCGCTGCCGCAGCAGGAATCGGCGGCGGGAGCGGCGGGTTCGCAGCAGCTCGCGCTGGCGGCGAGGGGCAGGAGTTCGACCGTCTCGGCGCGTTCGAGGACGGGCCGGACCCGGCTGGCGTAGGCACGGGCAACTTCGTCGCGGATGGCGTCGGGGTTCGGTTCGGGCATCGGAGGGCCTCCTCGGGGGTGTGTGACATCGTAATTTTTCGATGCCTCACGCGTCAACGGGAATTTTCGATGCCGGCAGCCGCGCTGCGAAGGCGCCGAGCCGGCGCCAGTCCTCGACCTGCTGCGGGAGCGGGCGGCGGATGGCAGCGCGCGGAGAGGGATGGTAGAGCGGCATGAGCCAGCGGCCGCCCCACGGCACGGGCCGGCCGGCATCGCGGGCGAGGGCGAGACCGTGGGGCTCGATAGCCGCCAGCGCGGCGAGCGCCACCGCCCCGAGCGGGACGACGAGGCGCGGCCGGGCCAGCTCGACGACGGCCCTCAGGTAGCCGGCGCAGGCGCGGACCTCGGTCGGCCGCGGGCGTCGGTTCCGGCCGAGGTCATCGAGCGGGAGGCAGAGGACGGCGTTGGTGACGGCGGCGTCAGCCCGCGAGAGCCCGGCTTCGGCGAGGAGCCGTTCGAAGCGGGCCCCGGCCGCGTCGCCGGAGAACGGCACGCCGGTGCGGGCCGCGCCGAGCCGGCCCGGCGCTTCGCCGACGAACAGGAGCGGACGCGGCCCGGGCGGAAGGTCGAGCACGGCAGAGCCGGGCACCATCTCCGGGCAGGCGCGGCAGGCCGCGGCGGAGCGCTGGAGGCCGGCGGCGGTGTGGCACCGTTCGCGGGCGCCGGCGTAGGATGCGCGCATCTCGACGGAGGGTACAGGAGTGGAGCCACGCATCGTTGCGACCGGGCTGGAGTTCCCGGAAGGGCCGGTGGCACTGGCCAACGGCGACGTCATCGTGACGGAGATTGCGGCAGGGCGGCTGAGCCGCGTCAAGCCCGACGGGACGGTCGAGGTGCTGGCCGTGACGGGCGGCGGGCCGAACGGCGCCGCGCTCGGGCCGGATGGGGCGCTCTACGTGACGCAGAACGGCGGGTTCCAGTGGCACCGCCGGCCGCTGCCGGACGGCACGATGGGGCTCTTCCCCGGCGAGCAGCCGGAGGACTACACCGGCGGCGCCATCCAGCGTGTCACGCTCGCCGGCGAGGTGAGCACGCTCTACACCGAATGCAACGGGATCCCGCTGAAGGGACCGAACGACCTCGTCTTCGACCGCGAGGGGAACTTCTACTTCACCGACCTCGGCAAGAACCGGCCGCGGGAGAAGGACCGCACCGGCGTCTACTACGCCTCGCCGGACGGGAAGTTCATCCGCGAGATCATCTTCCCGATGGAAGGGCCGAACGGCATCGGCCTGAGCCCGGACGAGAAGACGCTCTACGTGGCCGAGACGCCGACCGGCCGGGTGTGGGCGTACGACATCCAGGCGCCGGGGCAGGTCGCGAACGGCCGGGTCATCGGCACGGTGCCGGGCGCGCCGCCCTTCGGGTATTCGTTCTGCGATTCGATGTGCGTCGATGCCGAGGGGAACGTGATCGTCGCGACGATCCTGAACGGCGGGCTGACGATGTTCGCGCCGGACGGGTCGAAGATGCAGCACTTCCCCTGCCCGGACCTGCTGACGACGAACGCCTGCTTCGCGCCGAACCTGACGTCGCTGTACGTGACGCTGAGCGGGACCGGCCGGCTGGGGGTGTTCGACCAGTGGCCGACGAAGGGGCTGAAGCTGAACTTCGCGGCCTGACGGGAGCCGGCCCGCGAATTTTTTCGCGCAGGCGACGTAAGAGCCTCGCCGGGGGATGGCCGGTGGGGGAGAATGGAGTCCCCGCCGGAGGTAGCCATGCCCCAGGTCACCCTGCTCTCCCACACTCCCGACCCTATCCGCTCCCTCTACATGGCGTACCGGGTCTGCTACTCCAGCCTGACCCCCCAGCAGGTCGCCGAGCGCATCGAAGCCGAGCGCATCAGCCGGGAGACGATGGAGGCCTTCGTCGCCGAGCGGCTGAAGACGGGCCACACGTCGCCGCTTGAGCAGGTCGTGTTCGAATTCGCCATCTCCGGCGTCAGCCGCGCATTCAGCCACCAGTTCGTCAGGCACCGGGTCGGAATCAGTTTCGAGCAGCAGTCCCAGCGGTACGTCACCTACCGGGACGGCAGCTATCCCTACGTCACGCCGGAGAGCATCCGCAAGGCGGGGCTCGAAGCAGACTACGAGCGGCACCTTGCCGAGGCCGGGGCGCTCTACGCCCGGATGGTCGAAGCAGGGGTTCCCGCCGAAGACGCCCGCTTCCTCCTGCCGAACGCTGCCGCCACCAACTTCAAGGTGACCGTCAATCTCCAGTCGCTGCTCCACATCTGCGACCTTCGCCTGTGCACCCGTGCCCAGTGGGAGTTTCGCAAAGTCGCCGCCCTCATGAGAGCCGAAGTCCTGAAGGTAGAGCCGATGCTGGGGCGGATGCTCCAGCCCAAATGCGGCGAGCTGCGGATGGGCTACTGCGACGAAGAGCGCAAGGCGTGGGAAGCGTGCCCCATCGGCAGAGTCAGGCCGCACAAAGACGTCCTGTTTGCCGTCTACGACCAGTACCGGAAGGGCGAGCTGCAGCCGCTCCGCCCCGAAGACTACGCCACCATCGAGGAGGCCGGGGAGGAGCTGGAAGCGGCCGGGGAGCCCGCGCCCGGGGCCGGCGTCCCGGCCAGCTAACGGCGGATGGTCCGGGGGCGGCTGTTCGGCCGGTGGGGGCCGGCGGTGCTCGGGGCGCTCGGGCTGCTGTCGGCCGGGGCGGGGCTCGCCCTCGGCCGGGAGGGGCTGGTGGTCATCGGCGTAGCGGCGGCTGCCGGGGCCGCGCTCGCCGCGCTCCCGCTGCGGCACGGCGGCGGCGGCGATGACGAACCGCCGGGCGCGGGCTGACGGCGCCACCGCTCGGCCACGCCGTTGTCACGACACCGGCCGGCGATTCGGAAGCCGCAGTGCTCCACGCCGGGGCCGGGCGCGCCGAACCTGAATACGGGAGGACGCTCCCCGGGGGTTCCGCGTGGCAGCACTCGTGGCAGTGCCCGACCTCGGGCGGGGGATGGTCGGCGGACTGGTGGCCGAGTGGTATCGGCCGGACGGCGCGGAGGTCGAGCCGGGCGAAGCGATCTGCCGGCTCGAATGCGACTTCATCGCGGTGGACATCGAAGCCGAACGGGGCGGCATCCTGCGGCACCGGAAGCCGGCGGGCAGCATCGAGCGGAAAGGCGCGGTGCTCGGCGTCATCGTCGCGCGGGGCGAACCGCTGCCCGCCGAGGAGGAGCTGCGCGCTTTCGAGCCCACTGCGGCCGCGGCCGACGGCGCCGCGGAGCGCCGCGTGCAGGCTGGCGGCGACGCTGCCCCCGGAGGGGATGGCAGCGCGCCTCCGGCAGCCGAACCGGTCCCGACCGTGCGGCATGAACCGGACGCGCCGGCGTCCGACGGCACCGTGGTGCCGTTCCCGCGGCGGCCGGAGGCCGCCGAGCGCGCGGAGCCCTTGCCCGAGCCGGGCGGCGCCATCCCCGGGCTGCCGCTCTGGGAGGAGGAGGACCAGCGCGCCGCCGCTGATGCCGATGCGGAGGCCCCCGGTCCCTCCGACGTCCGGCCTGGCGCCGAGCAGCCGGCGCGGTTCGCGCGCATCGCGCGGGAGGCCGCCGCGCAGGCCGAGGTGCTGAGCGCCCACGTCTGCGTCTCGTGGACCCGCGCGGCGGAAGCCGTCGAGGCGCTGGCCGACGAATGGCACCCGTTCGGACCGCGGCCGCGCATCGAAGACCTCGCCCTGCGGGCCATCGCGCGGGCGCTGGCCGAGGCGGGCGTCGAGCCCGGCCCCGCGGGCATGGTCATCGTCGAGCCGGAATCGGACCGGTCGTTCGCGGTGGAGACGCCGCTCGACGAGGAGTTCCGGCGGATGGTCCAGGCGCGCGCGGACGGGCAGGCGCCGTTCGAGCGCGCGGACTGGGTGGTGGTGTCGCTGCTGCCGCTGGGGGTCGAGCGGCTCGAACCGCGGCTTGCCGGCGGGCGGCTGGCGTTCGGGCTCGGCGCCGGGCGCGACGGCAGCGGGACGATCACGATGCGCTACGACAGCACGATGTTCGGGGAAGGAGACGCCGGCCGTGTCCTTGCTCGGGTACGCTCACTGGTGGAAAACCCGTACCGGCTGTGGGGGTGACCGCGCGATGACGACTGGACCGGCCGAAACCGGGCGCTCGGTGGCCGTCTACCACCTGGGGACGACGAGCTACGGCGAGGTCCACCGCCTCCAGCAGCGGCTGCAGGCGGCGCGCCGGGCCGGTTCGGGCGTCGATACGCTGCTGCTGACCGAGCACCGGCCGGTCTTCACGCTCGGGCGGAGCCACCCGGCGCCGAACCTGCGCGTCCCCGAGGAGACGGTCCGGCAGTACGGCATCGACATCGTGCCGACCGAGCGGGGCGGCGATATCACCTACCACGGCCCGGGGCAGCTCGTCGCCTACGGCATCATCGCGCTCCGGGGCTGGAACCTGGGCGTCACGGAGTACGTTGCGGGGCTGGAGGAGACGGTCATCGGCGTGCTGGCCGACTGGGGCCTCCGCGGCGAGCGCTCCGACCGGGGCCGCGGCGTTTGGGTCGAGGGCAGGAAGATCGCGTCGCTGGGGCTGAACGTGCGCGGCTGGGTGACGATGCACGGCATCGCGCTGAACGTGGACCCGGACCTCGGCCACTTCGAGCTGATCAACCCGTGCGGGATGAGCGACGTGGAGATGACGACCATGGCTGCGGAGGTCGGGCGGCAGGTGGCGATGGACGAGGTCCTCGAGGCGTTCGTGTTCCACTTCGGCCGGGTGTTCGAGTGCCGGGCGAAGCTGCAGCCGATCCCGGGCCGGGAGAAGGCGCGGCCTGCGCGCTAGCAGGCCGCTGTAAGCGGGAAGGCCTCCGTTGTGTCTGCTCCTTGCGCGGGGGTTTTCCCCGATTCTCCACCGACGGCGGGGAACCCGGGCGGCGCCCCGCGCGTTTCACTGTGCAGGAGGCCGGACATGGAACGGACGCTGAACGCGCTGGCGCTCTTCGCGACCCTCTACGCGGCGGTCGTGCTCATGCGGCTGGCCGGCTGAGCGGCATCAGCCGGCGTAGGACGCCACCGCTTCGTCGCTGAACTCGGCATTCGAATAGACGCGCTGGACGTCCTCGAGGTCTTCGAGCGCTTCGATGAGGCGGAGCACCTGGTGCGCGGTCTTCTCATCGAGTTCGATGGTGGCCTTCGGAATCATCGCGAAGTCGGCGTTCTCGACCTGGAGGCCGGCGGTCTCGAGGTTCTTGCGGACCGCTTCGAGGCTGGCCGGGTCGGTGCGCACTTCGATGACGTCGCCCTGCACGTCGACATCTTCCGCGCCGGCGTCGATGGCCTGGAGGGCGACCTCGTCCGGGTCGCGGCCTTCGAGGGGGATGGTGATGATGCCGCGGGGCTCGAACTGCCAGGCGACGGAGCCGGTCTCGCCGAGATTGCCGCCGGCACGGCTGAACTGGTGGCGGACTTCGGAGACGGTGCGGTTGCGGTTGTCGGTGAGGGCGGAGACGAGGATGGCGATGCCGCCGGGCCCGTAGCCCTCGTAGGTGATTTCGTCGAGCTGGTCTTCCTGGGCGCCGCCGGTCGCCTTGGCGATGGCGCGCTCGATGTTGTCGTTGGGCATGTTGGCGGCACGGGCGCGCTGGATGGCGAGGCGCAGCTTGAAGTTGCCGGCAGGGTCCGGGCCGCCCTGCTTCGCGGCCTGCATGATTTCACGGGTGAGCTTGGTGAAGAGGGCGCCCCGCTTCTGGTCATTGGCGCCCTTCTGGCGCTTGATCTGCGCCCACTTCGAATGGCCTGCCATCGGTCGTGCTCCGGTGGTGGGGTGACGTGGTGTGCCTCCGAGTGTACCGAGGGCGGCCCGTTGGGGTGAAATGCCGGCGGCGACCTGCCGGGTCAGATGGAGCGGATGCCGTCGACCGCGAAGGCCGCTGCCGCGACGACCGCGAGCGCGGCGGAGAACCGCCCGAGCGCGTCGAGCAGCTCGCGCGGGCGGCGCGGGGAGGCGCAAAGGGCGAGCCCGGCGGCGACCGCTGCCAGCGCGGTGATGACCGCCAGGGCCGCCGATTCGCGGACGCTCACGGCGATGACCGCAGCGAGGCCCGCCGGTGCGACGAGGAGCGGCAGCGCGAGCGGGACCAGCCCCTCGAGCGGCGAGCGCCAGGCCGGCCGGTACGCCGGCGCGCCAAAGACGAGGATGGCGGCCCCCGAGGCCGCGAGGATGATGCCCGCGGCCACGAGGAAGGATTCGGGCTCGAGGGAAAGCGCATCGAGGATGCCGCCGGCGAACGACCCGGCGAGGACGTACGCGGCGCCGGTCGCCGCGGCGGCGATGAGCACCGCCGGGAGCGGCGGCCGGGGCGCGCCGGCGAGGCTGGCGGCAGCGGCGAAGGGGTTGACGGCGGCGGCGATGGCGAGCGCGGCGAGCCAGGCGTTCATGGCTGGTCCTTTCCGGAGAGGATGAGCGAGGCGAGGAGGAGGGCGGAGAGCGCGTGCTGCTGGTCGTCCATGCGGGTCAGCCCGCCGGAGAACCAGGCGCCGGCGGCGCGGCCGGGGTTCGGCGCAGCAGCGGCATCGGCGGGTGAGACCTGGCGGTCGGCGAGCATGCCGGCGACGCAGGCGAGCCGCTCCTCGATGGCGGGGCGGAGGTGGGCGAGGCGGGGCTCGGCGAGCGCGGCCCGGTGGAGGCCGGCGAGGCCTTCGCCCCAGGTCGCGAGGCCGGCGGCCCGCGCCTGCCGGCCCCGGAGGAGGCGGGAGAGGTCCGAACCGGTGCGGGCTAATTCGGACCGGGTGAGCAGGCCGAAGCGGGCAGCCAGCGCTTCGAGGTAGCGAACCTCGCTGTCCGTGAGCGGGCCCCAGGCGGCCAGTTCGCCGAAGCCGTAAGCGGCCCACTGGTCGGCCCACGGCGGGAAGTCGAGCCCTTCGACGCGGTCGCGGTCCTCGGCGAGGTAGCGGGCGGTGCGCCGGGCGGCAGCGTCCCAGCCTTCACCGGGGAAGAAGCGGTGCAGGAGCGTGAGCGCCCAGAAGGCTTCGCCGGTGGCGTACTTCGAACGCTCCGAGGGGTCGGGCCGGAGCGCGGCGGTGTCCCAGCGGTTGAGGAAGGCGCCGTCGGGCAGCTGGAGCGCGAGCATGCCGCGGCCGAGCTCGCGCATGAGGCCGTCGTAGGCCGGGTCGCCGGTCGCGATGCGGCGGTGGAGGAGCCCGGCCAGCATGAGCGCCGTGGCGCCGAGGCGGACGCTGCCGTCGGCCGGGTCCCGGAGCGCGGCCCAGTCGTCATGGCGGTAGAGGTTCCGCTCCATCCAGCGGAGGCCGCTGTCGGCCGCGGGGAGGTAGGCGGTCTCGCCGGCGGCGGCGAACTGGTAGAGCGACATCGTGACGCCCGCGTGGCGGACGACGTTGTAGCCGGGCAGGTCGCGGTCTGCCTCGATGTCGTATTCGTACACATAGGAGCCGTCGGGATACTGGTTGGCGTCGATCCAGGCGGCCGCGAGGCGGGCGGATTCGAGCGCGTCGGCAGGTGTAACAGCGGGGCAGTGCTGGGGTGCGGCGAGCGTGGCGCGGAGGATGACGAAGCCGACGAGCCAGGCCGAAAAGGTGACGAGGAGGAGCCCCTTCATCGCGGCGGAGCATACCGGTTTGGCCAGGCCGTCACACTACCGGCTGGCGGCGGCTTCGGCAGCGCGGCAGAGGCGGTCCATGACGGGAAAGAGTTCGGCGCCGCGGGGGGAGAGGGTGTAGATCGACACGGGCGGGTAGCTGTGTTCGACGGTGCGGTCGAGGAGACCGGCCGCCTGGAGGTCTTTGAGGGCGAGCGCGAGAGCGCGCGGGGTGATGCCCGGGAGTTCGTCCTGGATGCGGGAGTAGCGGCTGGCGCCGCGGCCGACCGCGGTGAGGACGAGCATCGGCCATTTCTTGAGAGCGAGGGGCACGATGTCCATCGCGCGGACGGCGTCCACGGCGTCGAGGCAGGCGGAGCCGACGGCCGCGCCGGCCGGTGTGAGGGCGCAGACCGCGCCGCGCGGCGCCGGCGTGCGGACGATGACGCCGGCGCGTTCTAGCCGCCGGAGGGTATCGGCGAGGGTGTCGCGGGCGGCGTCGAAGGCGCGCTGGAGGTCGGCCGCGCGCTGGGGCCCGTCGCGATAGAGGCGGGCGACGGTCGGGACCGACCAGCGGTAGTGGAACATCTGGATGGCGGGGAGGAGGGAAGCCAACGATCACCCTGCGCGGAGGCTGTCGTATCCCGATTTCTACACCTGCTATACTCTTGCTGCAAGGCTGCTGGCGGCGCGGTGCAGTGCTTGCCAATGCGGCGGTGCGGACGCATACTTAGACCTTGATCCGCTGCGGCGGATCGTTTTTGTGTTGGAATCCGCTGGGGTTCCCGGGAGGCAGTGCCCGGGTGGCGCAACGGCAGCGCATCCGATTTGTAATCGGACGGTTAGGGGTTCGAATCCCCTCTCGGGCTCCAACACGACAACCCGGCCGCGCAAGCGGGCGGGACGGCACGGAGAGATGGCCGAGTGGTTAATGGCAGCAGACTGTAAATCTGCCGCGCTTCGCGCTTCGTAGGTTCGAATCCTACTCTCTCCACCACCCAGACCCAAACCCGGCGGCCCGGCCGCCGGAGCCGGCCCTCATAGCTCAGCAGGCAGAGCGCGTTCTTGGTAAGAACGAGGTCTCCGGTTCGAACCCGGATGAGGGCTCCAGTGTGGATTCCCGGCGGCGGGGCCGCCGTTCCAAACCAGGCCCGGAGGGCAGAAGGAACCCATGGCGAAGGCGAAGTTTGAGCGGACGAAGCCGCACGTGAACGTGGGGACGATTGGGCACGTGGACCACGGGAAGACGACGTTGACGGCGGCGATCACGAAGGTGCTGGCGCTGCAAGGGCAGAGCGGAGTACCGGCCGTTCGAGTCGATCGACAAGGCGCCGGAGGAGCGGGCGCGGGGGATCACGATTGCGATTGCGCACGTGGAGTACGAGACGGAGAAGCGGCACTACGCGCACGTGGACTGTCCGGGGCACGCGGACTACATCAAGAACATGATCACGGGGGCGGCCCAGATGGACGGGGCGATCCTGGTGGTGCGGCGCCGGACGGGCCGATGCCGCAGACGCGGGAGCACATCCTGCTGGCGCGGCAGGTGGAAGTGCCGGCGATCGTGGTGTTCCTGAACAAGGTGGACATGCATGGACGACCCGGAGCTGCTGGAGCTGGTGGAGCTGGAGGTGCGGGAGCTGCTTGAGCCAGTACGGGTTCCCGGGGGACGAGGTGCCGGTGGTGCGGGGGTCGGCGCTGAAGGCGCTGGAGTCGACGTCGACGGACCCGGAGGCGCCGGAGTACCAGTGCATCTGGGAGCTGATGCGACGCGGTGGACGAGTACATCCCGACGCCGGTGCGGCCGCGTGGACAAGCCGTTCCTGATGCCGATCGAGGACGTGTTCGGCATCAAGGGGCGGGGCACGGTGGTGACCGGGCGGATCGAGCGGGGCGTCGTGAAGGTCGGGCGAGAAGTGGAGATCGTGGGGCTGCGGGAGACGCGGCGACGGTGGTGACGGGCGATCGAGATGTTCCAGAAGCTGCTGGACGAGGGGCAGGCGGGGGACAACGTGGGGTGTCTCCTGCGGGGCATCGAGCGGGACGAGGTGGAGCGGGGGATGGTGCTGGCGCAAGCCGGGCAGCATCAAGCCGCACACGAAGTTCGCAGGCGGAGGTGTACGTCCTGTCGAAGGAGGAAGGGGGGCGGCACACGCCGTTCTTCAACGGGTACCGGCCCCAGTTCTACGTCCGCACCACGGACGTGACGGGGAGCATCACGCTGCCCGAGGGCGTGGAGATGGTGATGCCGGGCGACAACGTCACCATGGAGGTGGACGTTGATCCAGCCCGTGGCCATCGAGGAGGGGCTCCGCTTCGCCATCCGCGAGGGCGGCCGCACCGTCGGCGCCGGCGTCGTCACCAAGATCCTCGCCTGAGGTATGACCTGCCCGGGCAGGAGGGAGAGAGCACATGGCCAGCAAGAAGGGGGCGACCGGATCATCATCCACCTCCAGAGCACGGAGGGGCCGGCGTACCGGTACACGACCCAGAAGAACCGGCGGAACGATTCCAGCCGGCTCGAGCTGAAGAAGTATCACCCGGGGCTGCGGAAGCACGTCCTGTTCCGGGAGACGCGGTAACGCCGATGGCACGAACACAACGCCGGCGCGCGGCGACTGCTGCGCCGGAGGGTTCCCAGCCGGCCGACGGGGTTCGCGCGCCGCGGACGTCGCTGCCGCGGCCTTCGGCCCCGGCCGGGCCGATCGCCCGCCCGGAGGCCCCGAAGCGGAACCCGTTCGGGTTCCTGAAGCGGCTGCAGCCGCGGTTCGTGGGCGACGTCATCGCGGAGCTGCGGAAGGTGACGTGGCCCTCCTTCCAGGAGACGCGCTACCTCACCATCGTGGTCGCCATCGTGGCCGTGCTGATGGGGCTCTTCCTCGGCGCGGTCGACCTCGTCTTCGGCTGGACGATCGAGAGGCTGTTCTTCTAACGATGACTGACGAACCGAAGGCGATTACGGCGCTTTCCGATATCGGACCCGACCAGAAGCCGAAGCGCGCGCCGCGGCGGCGGAAGGACGAGGACGCGCTCGAACAGGAGCAGCTGACCGACGAGGAGATCAACGACCCGACGCGGCGCTGGTACTTCGTCCACACCTACAGCGGCCACGAGAACAAGGTCCGCAACGCAATCAAGGCGACCGTCGCCAAGGTCGACGCGAGCGACAAGATCTTCCACGTCATCGTCCCGACCGAGGACGAGATCGAAATCCGCGACGGCCAGCGCCGGACGGTGAAGCGGAAGCTCTACCCCGGCTACGTCCTGGTCCAGACCATCCCGCTCGACGCGATGAAGGACGCCGATACGAAGGGGAGCGCGCGGGAGGCGGGGGCGGACGAGAACGAGGCGAAGAAGCGGCAGGAGGCGCTCGCGGTCTGGCAGCTCATCCGCAACACCACCGGCGTGACGGGCTTCGTCAGCTCGGGCACCGCGCCGGTTCCGCTTTCGAAGGAGGAAGTGAACCACATCCTCCGCGCGATGCGGATGGAGCAGCCGCGCGTGCGCGTCGCGTTCCAGCCGGGTCAGTCGGTGCGTATCGTCGATGGGCCGTTCGAGGACTTCGTCGGCACGGTGGACGAGATCAACACCGAGAAGGGCCGCGTCAAGGTCATCGTCAACATGTTCGGGCGCGAGACGCCCGTCGAGCTCGACTTCCTGCAGGTGGAGCGGGTCTAACGAGGGCGGGCTTCCTCTTCAGCCCAGGGCCCACCGCCCGATTGCCGCGCACGAACGAAGCGCCCCGGCCGAACTGGCCGGGGCGCTTCGCGTTGCGATCAGTGCGATCGAGGAGTCGCGGCGGCCATCAGAAGCCGGCGCGGCCGCCCCGGCCGCGGAGGCGCGGGTCGAGCACATCGCGCAGGGCATCGCCCGCGAGGTTGAAGCCGAGGACGACGAAGGTGAGCGCCATGCCGACGATGAAGGCCATCCACGGGTTGGAGGGGCCGTTGCGGCGGCCTTCTTCGATCATCTTGCCCCAGGAGGGAACCGTCGGGTCGCCGAGCCCGAGGAAGGCGAGCGTCGCTTCGACGAGGATGTAAATGCCGATCGAGCTGGTGAACGTGACGATGATCGGCGCGGTGATGTTGGGGAAGATGTGGCGCATCATGATGCGGAGGTCGCTCGCGCCGAGTGTGCGCGCGGCGAGCACGTAGACTTCTTCGCGCACGGCAAGCACGGCGCTGCGGACGACCCGCGACGAACTCGCCGTGCCTAAGATGCCGAGGGCGATGGTGTTCACCGTCAGGGTGGGGTTGGCGACCACCTGGCCGAACAGCAGCAGCAGGACGAGCGGCGGGAAGGCCTGGAGCGTGTCGACGATCCGCTGGACGAAGAAGTCGACGAACCCGCCGAAGTAGGCGCTGGCGAGGCCGACGATGACGCCGCTGACCGTCGCGATGAGGGCGGCACCGAGGCCGACATAGAGGGCGGTGCGGGAGCCGTGGATGATGCGGGAGTAGAGGTCGTGGCCGAGGCCGTCGGTGCCGAGCCAGTGGGCCGAGCTGGGACCGCCGAACCGGATCGGCAGGTCGTTCTTCTCCAGCTTCTCCGGCGGGTACTGGAGCCGGATGGTCGGGTCGGTGAGCGCTTTCTCGGCAAGCTCCGGGTCGTAGGCCGGGTTCGGCGCTTTGAAAATCTCTTCCGGATCGTAGCGGTCGATGACGTCGGCGAAGATGGCGGCGAAGACGCAGAGCCCGATGATGATGACGCCGAATCCGCCGAGCGGCTTGTAGCGGAAGAAGCGGCCGGTGTGGACCATCGCCCGGACGAGGACCGGGCGGTCGCTGAGGCTCCGCGGCACACCGAAGGTGCCGGGGCGTTCCATCACTGCCTGTTCCTGAGCCATGGCAGCTTCCTCCTAGGAGTACCGGATGCGCGGATCGAGCACGCCGTAGAGGAGGTCGATCGCGAGATTGACGAAGACGACGAAGGTGGCGATGACGAGGACGAAGGCCTGCACCACCGGGACATCGCGGGCGACGATGGCGGCGAGGATGCGCCGGCCGACGCCCGGGATGGCGAAGATGTTCTCGAAGACGACATTACCGGAGAGGAGACCGGCGAAGGTGAGGCCGAGGACGGTGACGACGGGAACGAGGGCATTCTTGAGCGCGTGGCGGATGATGATGACGCGCTCGCGCATGCCCTTCGCCCAGGCGGTCCGGATGTAGTCCTGGCGCAGGACTTCGAGCATCTGGGAGCGGAGGAGGCGCATGACGCCGGCGCCGGAGGCGAGGCCGCCGACGACGGCGGGGATGATGAAGAGGCGGATGCTGGCGCCCGGGTCCTCCCAGAGCAAGGGGGCGCTGGAGATGGGCACCTCCCACAGGCCCCAGCGGACCACGTACAGCACGGCCATGGTTGCCAGCCAGAAGTTCGGCATGGCAAGGACGAGGATGGCGAACACCCGGAGGACGTAGTCGATGAGACTGTCCTGCCGGATGGCGGAGATGATGCCGATCGGCACGGAGGTGACGATGCCGATGATGAGGGACATGAGGGCGAGCTGGATGGAGTAGGGCAGGCCTTCCTTCATCCCTTCGAGGGCCGACTCGCGGGTCTGGTAGGAGATGCCGAAATCGCCGCGGAGGAGGTTCCCGAGGTAGATGAAGTAGCGCTGGACGACCGGCTTATCGAGGCCGAGGTCCTTGCGGACGGCGTCGATCTGGGCCTGGCGGGCGGCCGGGTCGCCGGATGTCGGGTCCTGGGCGGCGATGCGCTGGGCGACGAAGTCGCCCGGCAGGACGCTGGTCGCGAAGAAGACGAGTGTCGCGACCAGCCAGATGACCGGGATGTTCACGACCACCCGGCGCAGGATGTAGCTCCTCACGGTTGCTGTCCCCCTTGTCCCTTCGAACGTGCACTGCGGGCCGAGGGCGCATTCTAGCGCCTCCCGGCCCGCAGTGGATGGATGAGCTTACGCCGTCCGGCCCTGCCAGGTCGGGTCGTTCTGGTCGAACCAGAACTGGGTGCCGTACTGGTGCTGCTGGACGAAGGCGACGGCCTCCGGGTACTTGAGGTAGTTCCAGCGGAGGGAGGAGTTGACGGCGACCAGGTTGTAGGGGATGCCGGCGCCGTAGTTCTTCACCAGCTCGCGCATCACCTCCTTGGACAGCTCCTGCCGCTTGGCGATGTCGAACTCGGTGACAGCCTGGGCGGTGAGCTGGTCGACCTTATCGATCTTGACGCCGAACTGCTGGAACTGGGCCTGGGTCGAGTTGTACTGGAGGTAGTTGAGGAGCGTGGGCTCGGGGTCGGAGACCTCCGTGATCCAGCCGTACCAGATGTTGTTCTTCCCGTTGCCGTACTCTTGCTTGACGATCTTGTTGGTGATCGTGGCGTACGGCTCGGTCTTCGCGATGAAGTTGTTGCCGAGGACGCGCTTGAGGTTGTTGGTGATGAGCGCGGCGCCACCGGAGTAGAGACCCTCCCAGATATCGGGGATGTCGACGATGATGTCGCCGAGCGCCGGGCCGCCGCCGGCTTCCCACATCTTCTTGGCTTCGGCCTCGTCCTTGGCGCGGTCCTCGAGGTAGCCGGGGAAGGTGATGAGCTCCTTCTCGGTGATGGCGAAGGCGGCCTGCGTGGGCGGGACGTTGCCGGAAAGGACGCCCTTGCCCTGGAGGAGCGACTGGATGAGGGCGCGGCGGTCGAGCGCGCGGAAGATGGCGCCGATGAGGTTCGGGTTGTTCCACGGGGCGGCGCCGCCGTAGTAGGTGCCGGCCTGCGGGTTGCCGCCGAAGATCTTGACCTCATGGATCTTGCCTTCGTACCGCCGGAGCAGGTCCTGGATGACCTGGTTCTGGGTCGGGATGAAGGCGTCGAGCTGCTTCTGTTCGAAGGCGGCCTGCTGGGCGGTCTGGTCCGTGAAGAGCGGGAGCCACTTCACGCCGTCCCAGTTGACCTGGGTGTAGAACTTCTCGTTGCGGACCCACTGGGAGTCGCCGTCGGCGCTCCACTTCTGGAGGACGAAGGCGCCGGTGCCGATGACGAGGTCCGCCTTCATGTTGGCGTAGTCTTTTTCGAAGGCGCGGACGGCTTCGGGAGCCTGGACCTTCGAGTAGGAGCCGGCGAGGGTGGTGAGGAAGAAGGGGTCCGGCTTGGTGAAGGTGACGCGGACGGTGCGGTTGTCGACGACTTCGACCTTGTCCACGTTCTGGTAGGCGGACTTGCGGTAGAAGTTGGGGTCGTCGGTGCCGTCGAGGAGCTTGCCGCTCTTGTTGCGGTTGATGAAGAAGGCGATGTCCTCGGCGGTGGCCTGGCGGCCGTTGACGGGCGGCTTATCGTGCCAGAAGAGGTTCTGGCGGACGGTGAAGACGATGGTGTTGGGGTCGGGCTGCTCCCACTTCTCGGCGAACGCGCCTTCGATTTCGGCCCTGGTGAAGCTCTTCCACTGGGTGACGCCGAGGTTCGTCATGCCCATGAGCCACGCGACCGGGGAGAAGCGGGAGCGGTCGACGTCGAAGGTGTCCCAGGTGTTGTTGGCGGAGACGAAGCGGGCGGTGCCGCCCTTCTGGGGCGTTTGCGCGCCTGCCGTCGGGCTGGCGGCAGGGGTGCCGGAGCCGGCCGGGGTGGTGGCGGTGCCGCCGTTCTTGTTGTCGTCGCCGCCGCCGCATCCGACGAGGCCGAGGGCCGCCGCGCCGATGCCAGCGGTTGCGGCGCCGCCGAGGATACGGCGCCGGCTGATGCCCTGCCGGGCGAGTCGTTGCGTCCAGTAGTTCTCGGACATAGGTGATGAGGTCCCCCCATGCTGTGTTCGCCTCGCTTCGATGGATGCCATAGAACGCGAGGGCGATTCGGGGAGTATACGCACGAGGCCGGTTCGGGGAAGTCATCTTTCCGGTAAATCGCCTTTTACCGGGCGCGAAAGGTTCGCCGGGGGCGAGAGACGCGCGGCAGGCCGGGCGGCGGGATTGTCCCAGACGGGGGAAGCGGCGATACTCAATGGTTGGCTCGCCCGATGCGGCGGGACTCGTGGAGGCGCGGGACGCCGCGCCGCTTGGACACAAGGAGACGACATTGGCGAAGAAAGTGAGGGCAGTGCTCACGCTGCAGCTGCCCGCCGGGAAAGCGAACCCGGCACCGCCGGTTGGCCCTGCGCTCGGCCAGCACGGCGTGAACATCATGGAGTTCTGCAAGGAATACAACGCCCGCACGCAGGACAAGATTGGGCTAATCATCCCGGCCCAGCTGACCGTTTACGAGGACCGGTCGTTCACGTTCGTCCTCAAGACTCCGCCCGCGGCCGACCTGCTCCGCCGGGCGGCGGGGATCGAGAAGGGGAGCGGCAACCCGCGCCTGAACAAGGTCGGCCGGGTGACGACCGAGGATATCCGGAAGATTGCCGAGACGAAGCTGCCCGACCTCAACGCGAACACCGTCGACGAGGCGATGCGGATCATCGAGGGGACGGCGCGCAGCATGGGCATCGAGGTGGTGGACTGATGCCGAAGCACGGGAAGCGCTACCGGGAAGCTGCCGCGAAGGTCGACAAGTCGCGGCTCTACGGCGTGGACGAAGCGATCGCGCTCGCGAAGGAGATTCACCCCGCGAAGTTCGATGAGACGGTCGAACTCCACATCAAGACGGGCCTCGACCCGCGGCATGCGGAGCAGCAGATTCGCGGTTCGACGGTGCTGCCGCACGGGCTGGGCAAGGTGATGCGGGTGCTGGTGTTCGCCGAGGGCGACGCCGCCGCGGCCGCCCGCGAGGCCGGCGCCGATTTCGTCGGCAGCGATGACCTGATCAAGCAGATCGAGGGCGGCTTCCTCGACTTCGACGTCGCGATTGCGACGCGGGAGATGATGGGCAAGGTCGGCCGGCTCGGCCGCATCCTCGGCCCGCGCGGCCTGATGCCGAACCCCCGCTCGGGGACGGTCGTGGGCGCGGAGGACATCGCGAAGTCGGTCCAGGAGGCGAAGCAGGGCCGCGTCGAGTTCCGGCTCGACCGGCTGGCGAACATCCATGTGCCGCTCGGCAAGGTGAGCTTCGAGGACCGGAAACTGAAGGAGAACATGGCGGCGCTCATCGAGGCGGTGAACGCGGCGAAGCCGAAGGAGGCGAAGGGCCAGTACATTCGCAGCGCGACGCTGACGACGACGATGGGGCCCGGCATCCACCTCGACCTGGCCCAGACGCTGTCGCTCAAGCTGACGTAGTCCGCAGACCGCGGGAAGCAGCGAGCCCGGCTCCAGAGAGCCGGGCTCGTTCGCTATGGTGCAGGTTGCGAAACGGGGCGGCGCGCCGTCAGTGGGCGGGCGCGTGGGCGTCGTGGCCGTGGCTGTCGCCGTGGCCGTGGGCGTCGCCATCGTCCGCCGGGAGGTCGCGCGAGCGCATGATGGAGATCGGCGCGACCCAGTCCGGGTTCTCCGGGAAGCCGCCGACCTGCCGCTTGAGGAGGTAGAGGACGCCGAGGCCGACGGCGAAGATGGCGACCCCGGCGAGCGACCAGAGCACGGGCTCGAGCACGCCGCTCCCGCCGCCGCCGGACTGGACCATCGGGTCCGGTGCGCCGTGGCCGTCATCGGCCAGGACGGGCGCGGCCAGCGCGAGGGCGAACAGGGAGGCGGCGATCGTGGCGGAGATGAGGCGCGTCTTCATCGGGCTCGAGTGTACCAGCAGGCGGCGGGAAGGGCACCGCCGAGTGGCAACAAAATAGGGCCGGTGGATGTGTGGAGCGGACACGACATCCAGCGCGGCCCACCCACTTTTTAGCACCTGCTCAGCAGGGAGCGCAAGAGGGCGGGAGCGGAATTTTTCGAAGATAACGTTTTGTTGACGTTCGGGCCGGCCGGACGGCGCGGGGTGGACCGAATGGCCGGTGGCGAGGGACGCCGGGGCGGGCAGGATGCGGGAAACGGCTGGAGGTTCGGCGATGCGCGCACTGGTTCCGCTGGATGGGAGCGCGACGGCGCTGGCGATCATGCCGGCGGTGCGCCGGCTCGTGGAGATGGCGCCCGGGATCGAGGTGCACCTCGCGACGGTGCTCGACCCCGGCGCGGTCCGCGGCAGGTCGGAACATCCGGTCCGCGAGCCGCTCGGGGCGGCGTTCGGCACCGCGGCGATCCGCATCCCTGCGCCGCGGCTGATCGAGAGCCACGGCGAGGCGATCGCCCGGAAATCGACCGAGTGGCGGGAGAAGCTGGAGGACATCGCGAAGGCGGAGCTGCCGGGCGCCGCGGTCACGGTCCACGTGGAGTGGGCGGACCAGGCGGCGAAGGCGATCATCGAGCTGGCGAACGAGCTGGATGCCGACGTCATCGCGATGGCCACGCACGGCCGCTCGGGGCTCTCACACCTGCTCGCAGGGAGCGTCGCGGAGGAGGTCATCCGGGCGAGCGGTCGGCCCGTGCTCGTGGTGCGGGCGCCGGCGTAGGCGCGTCCGTTCACGCGGCCGCGCGGACGAGGGCGGCGACGGCCGCGGCGGCGGCGATGGCGGCGATGGCCGGCGCCCGGAACGCGAGCAGCAGCGCGGCGGCGGCGACGCCGGCTGAGCGCGCATCGAGCGCGAGGCGGCCGCCGTCGGCGGCGGTGGAGGTCGCGACGAGCGCGGCGAGCAGCGCCGGCGCGAGCGCTTCGAGGAGGCGGTTGAGCCGCTCGCCCGGGGTGCGGCCGCCGAAGAAGAGCGGGCCAGCCCCTTTCAAGGCAGCGGTGCCGAGGCCGACGAGGACGACGGCCGCCCAGGCGGCGCTCACGAGCGCGCAGCCCCGGCGAACGCGCCCAGCGCGGCGGCGATGATGGGCACACCGGGCGGCGCGACCGGCGTGAGCGCGAGGCCGATGACGGCGCCGGCGGCGGCCGCGCGGCGGCCGGCGGGGCTGCGCAGGAGCGGCGCGAGCAGCCCGAGGAAGAGCGCGGGGAAGGCGGCATCGAGGCCGAGCGCCGCCGGCGAGGCGACGGCGGTCCCCGCCGCGAGGCCCGCGGCCGTCCCGGCGACCCACCCGAGGTAGAGGGCTCCGCCGGCCCCGAGCAGCCGCCGGGGGGCGATGCGGCCCGACGGCCCGGCAGCGATCGCCCACGATTCGTCGACGAGGAGCTGTGCGGCGAAGAAGCGGCGCGCCGGCCCGCCCCTCAGCGCAGGCGCCGCCGAGAGCCCGATCGGGCCGTAGCGGGCGTTGAGCAGGAGCGCCGCAGCGACGGCGGCGGCGAGGCTCCCGCCCTCGGCGAGGACCGAGACGGCAGCGAATTGAGCGGAACCTGCGAACGTGGTCGCCGACATGACGAGCGCGGCAGCGGGGCTGAAGCCGGCGGCCGGCGCGAGCACGCCGAAGGAGGCCCCGAACACGGCGACGACGAGGGCGATGGGGGCAGCCGCACGGGCGCCGGCGAGGACCGCATCGGACGGGTCGGCGTCGCTCACGGGGCAAGGCTACGGCGGGGACAGCGCGAAGGCGAGCGGCCGCAACTCAGACGGTGCTGATCGCGCGCTCGCGGTCGAAGGCGCGGACGGCAGTCTTCCAGAGCGCCGCATCGACGAGGGCGAGCACCGCGGCGAAGCCGAGCCAGGTGAGGAGCGACGGCTCGATGGTCCGCGTGACGATGAGCAGGACGGGCAGCATGGAGGGCAGCAGGACGAGGCCGCTCAGGTGCTCGGCGACGCGCACATCTTTCGAGCGGGCGGAGAAGACGAGGCCGGTGAGCGTCGAGAAGAGCGCAAGGAGCGGACCCGTCAGCAGCAGGCCGAACGGCCACGTCCAGTCCAGCGCCGGCGACCGGACGGGTTCGCTGACGACGGCGGCGACGGCCGCCATGTAGACGGCGTAGATGGCGAACGACGCCGTGAGCGTCGGGAGGAGGATTGCGGCGACCTTGCCGGCGAGCAGCTCGCGGTCGCTCAGCGGGAGGGTGAGGAGCGGTTCGAGCGTGCCCTGGTCGCGTTCGCCGATGATGCCGTAGGCCGCCATCGTGGCCGGCATGATGACCGGGGTGAGGAAAAAGCAGAACATCGCCTGCCCGACGGCGAAGTCCGGCCCGCCGATGGCGCGGGCGGGGTCGTAGAAGAGGAGGTTCGCGACCGGGAGGACGAGGAACGCAACCGGGAGGATGGCGGCGGTGGCGACGATCATCCGGTGGCGGCGGAGTTCGCGGAGCTCCTTGCGCGCGAGGGCGCGGACCGGCGGCCGGGCTATGATGGCGTTCATGCGGCGAGGCTCCCGGGGAGGGGCTGGCTCATCAGTTCGAGGTAGGCGCGCTCGAGGTCGCCGGCAGGGCGCACCGCGATGATGCGCGCCCCGGCGCTGACCAGCCGGGCGACGAGTTCGGGGGTGTCGCGCTCGGCATCGGCGAGGCGGACGCGGATGGCGGACGGCGCCCACCACGTCTCGCGGACCGCGGGGAACGACTCGACGGCCCGCTGCGCAGGGGCATCGACGATGCCCGCGAGTTCGACTTCGACGATGTGCCCGAGGAGCGCGGCGCGGACCTGCCGGGGCGTGCCGATGCGCAGGAGGCGGCCTTCGCGGAGGATGGCGACGCGGTCGCAGAGGCGTTCGGCCTCGGCGAGGCGGTGGGTGTTGAGGAGCACGGTCGCGCCGTCGCGCGCGAGGTCGCGGATGAGGCCTTCCATCGCCGCCGCTGCCGAGGGGTCGAGGCCGGAGGACGGCTCATCGAGCAGGAGCACGGGCGGGCGGTGGACGATGGCGCGGGCAAGGGCGACGCGCTGCTTGAGGCCTTTCGAGAGGCTGCCGACCGGGTCGCGCCGGCGGTCTTCGAGCCCGACGAACCGGAGGGCGTCGCGCACCGCCCCGGCGGGGTCGGCGAGGCCGTGGGCTTCGGCCCAGAAGCTGACGTTCGCCTCGACCGTCTGCCGCTCGTAGAGGCTCGGGCGTTCGGGCATGACGCCGATGCGGCGGCGGACTTCCATCGCGTCGCGGGCGACGTCGAACGAGAGGACGCGGGCGGCGCCTTCGTGGGGCTGGAGCAGGGTGGCGAGGATGCGGAGCGTGGTCGTCTTGCCGGAGCCGTTCGGGCCGAGGAGGCCGAGGATTTCGCCGCGCTCGACGGCGAGGGTGAGGCCGCTGAGCGCCAGCCGCTCACCGAAGCGGCGGGAGACGGCTTCGCAGACGATCGCCGGCTCCGCACCTTTCACATTCGGAAAATCGGCCGGGGGCGCCGGTTTCTCCAGTCAGCGGGCCATCCGGCCGCCGTCGATCGGGATGATGGTGCCGGTGAGGTAGCTCGCATCGGGGCTGCAGAGGTAGGCGACGAGGGCCGCGACTTCGGCGGGCTCGCCGTAGCGGCCGAGGGGGTTCGTCGCCGCGAACTGCTGGTGGACGGCCTCGGGCTCGTCCGGGTTGATGCCGCGTTCGAGGGCGCGCATCATCCGCGTCTCGATCGGCGAGGGGCAGACGGCGCAGACGCGGATGCGCATCGGAGCGAGTTCGAGCGCGGCCGTCTTCGTCATGCCGACGACGGCGTGCTTGCTGGCGCCGTAGGCGATGATGCCGGGGGTGCCGCTCAGGCCGGCGACGGAGGCGGTGTTGACGATGCAGCCGCCGCCGTTGGCCGCCATGACGGGCGCGACGTATTTCATGCCGAGCCACACGCCTTTGACGTTGACGGCGAGGACGCGGTCGAACTGCTCCTCCGGGTAGGCGAGCATGGGACCGATCCAGCCTTCGATGCCGGCGTTGTTGAAAAAGGCGTCGATGCGGCCGAAGCGGTCGCGCGCGGCGGCGGCGTACCGTTCGACGTCGGCCGCGCGGGTGACGTCGGCGGGGACGGCAACGGCCCGGGCCCCAGCAGCCTCAGCGGCGGCGACGGCCTCATCCAGCGCGGTGCCGGGGAGGTCGACGGCGACGATGCTCGCGCCTTCCTGCGCGAAGCGTTCGACGGCGGCGCGGCCGATGCCGCCCGCAGCCCCGGTGATGACGGCGACCTTGCCTTCGAAACGGCGTTCCATGACGTTCTCCTTCAGCGGTCAGTGTGCGGGGGTGTTCCCGCCGCCCGGGACGGGCGCCTGCTCGGCGGCGATGACGGTGACGCGGCGCTGGCCGCGGAACAGGGACGCAACGACGGCGAACGATGAGGCGACACCGGCCGCCGCGAACGCGGCGCGGACGCCGTCGACGATGGCGGCATCCGGGAGGTCGGCGACACGGGAGGCGGCGAAGCCGGCGGAAGCCGTGGCGACGGCGACCAGCACCGCGCTGGCGAGCGCGAGCCCGACGGCGTTGCCGATGTTCCGGGCGGTCGCGACGCTCGCGGAGGCGGTGCCGAGGCGGTCGGGCGGCACGCTGTTCATGATGGTCGCGCTGTTAGGCGACATGAACATCGACGTGCCGATGCCGACGACGGCCAGCCGGGCGATGATGGCGGGGAGCGGCGTGTCCGCGGTGATGGTCGCGAGGGAGAGCAGGCCGATCGCGACGAGCGCGATGCCGACGGTGGCCTGGTGGGCGAAGCCGTAGCGGTCGCTCGCGCGGCCGCTCAGCGGCGAAAGGAGCAGCATCATCAGCGGCACGGTGGCGACGACGAGCCCGACCTGTCCCGTGGAGTAGCCCTTCACCTCCTGCAGGTAGAAGGGGAGGAGGAAGGTGACGGCCGACTGGCCGGCGAAGTTCAGCGCGAGGCTGCTGACGCCGACGGAGTAGGCGCGCTCGCGGAAGAGGCCGAGGGCGACGACCGGGCTGGGCGAGCGGGATTCGATGCGGATGAAGGCGGCGAGCGACGCCGCCGCCAGGGCGAAGAGGGCGAGGATGGCGGGGGATGTCCAGCCCCAGGCCTGGCCCCGGTTGACCGCGAGGAGCGCGGCGGAGAGCGTGGCGAAGAGGGCGAACGCGCCGGGCACGTCCATCCGGCGGCTGCCGGGGCCGCCGGCCGGCTGCGACGGGCGGATGACGGCCCAGGCGAGCAGCAACGCGGCGAGCCCGATCGGCACCCGGAGCAGGAAGATGGCGTGCCACGAGAAGAACTGCAGGATGAGGCCGCCGAGGATCGGGCCCGACATCAGGCCCGCGCCGACGACGGCGCCGGTGGTGCCGAGCGCCTGGCCGCGCTGCGCCGGCGGGAAGGCTTCGGTGACGATGGCGTTGCCGTTGGCGATGGCGAGCGCGACGCCGACCGACTGGAGGAGGCGCATCGCGACGAGCTGTTCGAGGGTGGCGGCGAAGCTGGCGAGGAGCATGCCGGCCGTGAAGATGGCCCAGCCGGCGAGGTAGACCCGCTTCCGGCCGTAGAGGTCGCCGGCGCGGCCGGCGGTGAGCGTGAGGCCGGTGACGGCGAGGCTGGAGATGAGCGTCGCCCAGACGACTGCGTCCGGGGAGCGGTCGAATTCGCGGGCCAGCGTCGGGAGCGCGACGTTGACGATGGAGAAATCCATCGTGGCCATGTAGGTGCCGAAGGCCACGGCGGCAAGAGCGCGCCAGCGGTACTCCACGGCGGGAACTCTACGCGGGGGCCGCGGGGGCCTCAACGGGCGGTTCGAGCCGGGAGGGGCATGCGAGCAGCGGGCAGCGGTCGCAGGCCGGCTTGCGCGCGCTGCAGGTGCGCCGGCCGTGCTTGATGAGGAGCATGTGGAACGGGTAGTAGTCGGCCGGGTCGACGAGCGCTTCGAGCAGGTCGTGGGCGCGGTCGGCGGGGGTCCGCTCCGGGACGAGGCCGAGGCGCTTGGCGACCCGCTCGACGTGCGTATCGACGGGGAGGGCCGGGAGACCGAGCGAAAAGAGCAGCACGCAGGCGGCCGTTTTCGGGCCGACGCCGGGGAGGGAGCGGAGCCACGCCCGCGCCTCCTCGAGCGGCAGGCCGCGGAGGAAGGCCAGGTCGAGGTCGGGGGAGCGGGCCTCGACGGCGCGGAGGACGGCCTGGATGCGGGGGGCCTTCTGGCGGGCGAGGCCGCCGGGCTGGATGGCCGCCTCGATCTCGCCCAGCGGGGCATCGGCCATGGCACGCCACGACGGGAAGCGGCGCATGAGCGAGATGAACGCGCGGCCGCTGTTGGTATCGGAGGTGTTCTGGCTGAGGATGGTGAGGATGAGTTCGGCGAGCGGGTCGCCGCTCGGCTGGAGCACGGGCATGCCGTAGACGGGCGCGAGGAGCTCGATGATCCGCTTCGGGTCGCGCATCAGGCGTCGGCGCGGGCGAGCCGGCGGGCGGCGATGGCGGGGAGGATGGGAACGCGGGAGGCTTCGCGCGCGTACGTCGATTCGCCCCGCTGGACCGCGAAAAACGCGTCCCAGAGGTAGGGGACGGCGCGGGTGGCGCGCATCCACGGGCCGGGGAAGCGGCCGAGCATGCCGTAGAACATGTAGGCGATGAGGCGGGCGGCGCGCAGCTCCGGCATCACCTCGCGGTCGATGTCGCGCTGGTAGGCGGTGAGCGGCCCGGCGCCGGCGAGCGCGCGTAGGGCCGCGCGGGCGGCGATGCGGCCGGACTCGATGGCGTAGTAGATGCCTTCCTGGGTGAACTCGTCGGCGAGGCCGGCGGCGTCGCCCGCGAGCAGGACGCGGTCGGAGGCGATGGCCTCCCCGCCGCGGCGGAACCGAATCTTATGTCCTTTGGCGATATCGGCCGGCGCCGATTCGAGCCCCAGCCGGCGCAAGTAGGCGCCGACCTGCTGCTTCATCGTCCCGGCCTGCCCGGGCGGGAGCACGATGCCGATGGAGAGGACCTCCGCCTTGGGGAAGAGCCAGGCGTAGCCCCACGGCCGGTAGCCGAGTTCGATGAAGGCGGTGCCGCGGGCGGCGCGGAGCTGCGGACCGGGGGCGCGGACCTCGACTTCGTAGGCAGCGCACTCGGCGAGGTCGCCGCCGAGGCCGGCCATGCGGCCGACGGGCGAGTGGGCGCCGTCGGCGGCCACGAGGAAGGAGGCGGACACCGCGAAGCCGTCGTCGGTGCGGACGAGCACGCCCTGCGGCCCGGTTTCGAGGGCGCGGACGGCGCTGCCGGGCCGGAATTCCGCGCTGGCGCGGCGGGCGTGCTCGAGCAGCAGCGCATCGAAGCGCGCGCGCATGACCATGGCGGCGAAGGGTTCGCCGGAGTCGCGCACGAAGCGGTAGCGGCCGCGCCATGCGATATCGAGCAGGCTGACGTCGTCCTCGACGACCGGCTCGATGGGAAACGGGAGGAGGCGCGCGGTGCGCCGGGGGATGCCGCCGCCGCAGGCTTTGTAGCGCGGGAATCCGGCACGGTCGAGCAGGAGCACGCGCGCGCCGGCCGCGGCGAGTTCGCGCGCGGCCGAGCTGCCCGCGGGGCCGGCGCCGACGACGATGACGTCGAACTCAGGGCTCACGCTCCTGACTGTAGCCGGGCCGGGGCGCGGGATGAAGGCGGGGGGCTTACTCGGGCGTGTTCTCCCAGTCTTTCCAGGAGCCGGCGCGGGCGCCGGTCTCGATGTAGTGGCCCTGGCCGAGTTTCTTCGCGGCCGGCGGCTGTTCGAGCCGCTTCAGCACGAGCCAGGTCGCGAAGCTGAGCGCGCCCATGACGGCCGCGAGGACAGCGAGACGCTGGAGACCGCGCGAGGAGGCGCCGTCCCAGGTCTCGTAGGCCTGGCGGGCGAGGTCGAGGGCGCGCGTGCCGTCCCCAGCGGCGAGCGCCGCTTCCGCCTCGGCGAGCTTCGCGTCGGGGTCTTCGAAGAGCATGCCGATGCGGCCGAAGAAGCCGGGGCTGAAGCTGTCGCGCTTCTCCTTCGCGAGGTCGATGAGCTTCTCGGCGGCGGCGGCGTTGACGCGGCCGGTGACGCCAGAGGCCGCGGCCGTCCGCGCGCCGGCGAAGTCGCCCTGCTCGAAGCGGGAGCGGGCTTCGCGGACGCCTTCGCGGAACCGCGAGCCTTCGGGCTCGCCGGCGAGCTCGGCCTCGGCGGCCTGGATGGCGACGACGGCCTGTCGCATGTCTTCGATGAGGCGGGCGGTCTCGGAGAGGCGCGCTTTGCCCCAGGACACCGCGACGGCATCCGGCACGCGGAGGCCCGCGCCGGCGGCGAACGAGGCGGCCGAGCGGTTGGCCGCGATGATGCGGTCGCCCTCTGCGACCTGCCCGGCGACGGGCTCGAAGACCCACGCGATGAGGTTGTTGTAGATGTCGGAGGGGATGCCGGAGCCGAGGCCGGCCTCGGCGGCGCGGTTCCGCAGGCCGCGGACGAGGTCGTGGGCGGCGCGGCGCTGTTCGAGCAGCGGCTTCGCGGTTTCGGGCACGAAGACCCATTCGAGGAAGAGCGCATCGAGGTTGCGGTCGGAGAGGAACTCGCCCTGGTCCATGAACCAGCCTTCTTTGAGCGGCCAGAGGGCGGGCTCGTCGTCGACGCGGGAGAGGACGGTCGTCATGTTCTGGCGGCCGCCGATGGCGGCTTCGTAGGCGAACCAGAAATCGCCCGAGCGCCCGTACCAGTAGGCGGGGGAGCCGCCCGCGACGGAGCCCCACGAGGCGAGCGGGGCGGAGAAGCCGGCAGACTTCCAGTCGAGCGGCCGGACGGCGACGCCGAGCTGCGGCGCGACGACGCGCGTCGCCCACTCGGCGAGGCCCTCCCAGAGGAAGGGGCGGGCGAACTGCGTGGTGCCGGCCCACTGGTGGGCGAGCTCGTGGATGGTCACTTCGTCGTCGATGCCGCCGGTTTCGTGCGAGAGAAGCACCTGCCCGAGGCCGGAGAAGGCGACGCCAGCGATGCCGTAGTTCGCGATGTGGTACGACTGGCGCATCGTGACGTCGGTGTAGGGGTACGTGAAGCCGAAGAGGCTCTCGAGGAGGGGGAACGCCTGCCTGGCGATGGCGAACTGCCGCGCGGCCCAGTCGGCATCGCGGCGGAAGAACTTCAGCGTCATCGCGACCTGCCGGCCGTCCGGCATCGTGACGGATTCGGTGAGGACGCCGCGGCGGGATTCGTCGGTGACGGAGAGGGCGAAGGCCGAGAAGACACCGGGGTCGAAGCGCTGGCGGCAGCGCTCGTCGAGTGCGGCGCAGCGGTCGAGGACGGACGGGTCATCGGCCGAGAGCGCGATGAGGAAGACGTTGCCGCAGACCCAGCGCTGGAGGCCAGCGCTCTTCACCTCCGAAGGCTGGTCTTTGCCGACGAGGCAGCCGGGGTCGAGGACGTTGTCGCCGCTCTTCGGGACATCGACGAAGACCCACGAGCCGGGGCCCTGCCCGATGAAGGGGACTTCGATGAGGCCGGGCTCGAGCGTCATGAGCGGGCCGGCCGAGGGTTCGAGACGGTAGGAGGCTTCGAGGGTGACGCGGCGGTTCGGCTTCAGCGGCTCGGCGAGCGCGACGGTTGCGACGGCGGTGCGCCGGGCCGCTTCGTCGCCGGGCTGGAGGGTGAACTGGAGGGGCTTGCCGCCGCTCGCGACGGCGAGGTCGAGCGCATGGGGGAGGACGTAGAGCGGCAGCTCGCGGAGCTCCTGCTGGGACTGGTTGAGGAACTCGGCGCGGATGGTCACCGCGACCTTCCCGGCGGGCGTATCGAGCCGGTACGCGGTTTCGGATGCGGAGACGAAGGCCGGGGCCTGCTGCGCGCGGGACGGCGCAGCGCCGCCGAGCGCGGCGACGGCGAGCAGCGCGAACGCGAGGAGGGCGCGGGCCTTCACATCTGAAAGTTCGGCCGCCGGGCAGAGCCGGCGCAGGGGAGGGACGGCGGGTCAGTTCACGAGCACGCCGCCATCGACCGGGAGGACGACGCCGGTGACCCAGCGGGCTTCATCGGAGCAGAGGTAGACGGCGGCGGCGGCGATGTCCCACGCGGTGCCTTCGAGGCCGAGGGCAGTCGACTTCCGGCGGGCTTCGCGGACGGCTTCGGGCATGCCGCGCGCGGCGACCATCGGGGTGTAGGCCGGCCCGGGAGCGATGGCGTTGACGCGGATGCCCTCGCGGCCGTGGTCGGCGGCCATGGCGCGGGTGAGCGCTTCGACCGCGCCTTTCGAGGCAGCGTAGGGCGCGAGGCCGCGGCCCTTCTGCGAGGCGATGGAGGAGATGTTGAGGACCGCGCCGCCGCCGGCGGAGGCGAGCATGGCGGGGATGGCGTGCTTGCTGGCGAGGACCATGCTCGTCACGTTGACGCGCATCTGGAGCTCCCACTCCTCGAGCGTGACCTCCGTGACGCGCTTCGCGATGCCGATGCCGACGTTGTTGACGAGGATGTCGAGGCGGCCCCAGCGGCCGAGCGCCCGTTCGACCATGGCGCGGCAGGCGGCCTCGGAGGTAACGTCGGCCTCGAACGGTTCGGCCGCGCCGCCCTCGGCGGCGATGAGGCGGGCGGTGTGCTCGGCAACGGGCAGGCGGCGGTCGACGAGGAGGACGCGGGCGCCTTCGCGGGCGAAGAGGACGGAGATGGCGCGGCCGTTGCCGATACCGTCGTCCTGCGAGCCGGCGCCGGTGACGATCGCCACCTTGCCCGCGAGCCTGTCCGCCATTCGCCATCTCCGTTGAATGAGATGCCGGATTGTAGCGCGGCGGGCCGGGCGCGTGGCCGGGAAGGGGCGGAGCGGGTAGGGTTTGGGTGTGCCGGAGTTCACCTGCGAGCGCTGCGGGAGCACGTTTTCGATCGCGCCGGGGACGCTGGCGAAATACCCGGGCTGGCGGCCGCGCCGCTGCATGCGCTGCCGGGATGCCGGGCGGAGCACGGGCGGCGCGGGCACGGCCGCTGCGGCGCCCGGCGGCGCGAACGGGGACGACGACCCGCAGACGGGCATCTTCACCGACGGCTCATGCCAGGGGAACCCGGGGCCGGGCGGCTGGGGCGCGGTCTTCGTCCGCGACGGGACCGTGGTCGAGGAGCGGAACGGCTTCGAGCCCTCGACGACGAACAACCGGATGGAGTGGACGGCGATGATCGCCGGGCTCGAAATGGCGCCGCCGGGCGAGCCGATCACGGTCTATTCCGACAGCCAGCTGGTGGTGCGGACATTGAACGAATGGGCGAAGGGGTGGGAAGCGCGCGGCTGGAAGCGGAAGGACGGGCCGGTGATGAACCTCGACCTGGTGCAGCGGGCGTGGGAACTGAAGCAGCAGCGGCCGCTGGCGAAGGTTGCGTGGGTGCGGGGGCACGCCGCCTCGCGGTGGAACGCGTACGCGGACCGCCTGGCGACGGCCCACCTGCGGGCCGATGAACGGAGCTGAGCGGCCCCGCTTCTTCACGCGGCCGTCACGCTCCCGGCCCTGTGCCGTCCGGCGCCCGCGCCGCAGACTGGCTTCGTGACGAGCGACTGGCTGACGGATTCACCTGAGGGGCGGCAGGTGCTCCTTGATGTGGTCGCGGCGCTGGAAGCGGTCGTCGTGGCGCTGCAGGTAGCGCGGGCGGGTTCGGACCCGGGCTACGCGCTGGGCGAGGCGGTGCGGCGGGTCGTCGCGGTCCGGCGGCAGGTGGAGGGCGCCTCAGGCAGGCGCGGCGGCTGAGGCGAGCAGATCATCTGCGGCGGCCAGGTTGGCGGGCGTCACGCCGCCGAGCATCGAGGCGAGCTCCGCGCGGCGGGCGTCGCCGGCGACTTCGCGCACATCGGACCAGGTGCGGCGGCCGTCGGTGCGCTTCTCGACGACGCAGTGGGCATCGGCGAAGGCGGCGACCTGGGGCAGGTGGGTGATGCAGAGCACCTGGTGGCGGCGGGCCAGCCGCCGGAGCGCCCGGCCGACCACGGCGCCGGTCCGGCCGCCGACGCCCTCATCGACTTCGTCGAGGACTTCGAGGCGGCCTTCGCTCGCCTGGCCGAGCGCGACGGTGAGCGCGAGGAGGAAGCGGGAGGTTTCGCCGCCGCTGGCGACGGCGGAGAGCGGCCGCGGCGGCTCGCCGGGGTTGAACGAGGCGAGGAACTCGACGCGGTCCACGCCGGTTTCGGTGAATGCCCGGGGCACGGGCTCGAGCGCGCCGGCGGGTTCGGCGGCCTGCTCGCTCGCGATGACCTCGTAGTCGGGGAGAGCGACGGCGGGCCCGGCCGGGTCGTCCTCGCAGGTGAAGGCCACGGCGAGGCGGGCTCCGCCCATCGCCAGCTCATCGAGTTCGGCGGCGATGGCGGCGGCGAGGCGGCCGGCGGCGGCGCGCCGCGCGCGGGAGAGCGCGCCGGCCCGTTCAGCGAGTTCGGCGAGGAGGCGGGCGTCCGCAGCTTCGAGTTCGCCGGCCGAGGCTTCGGCGCCGGAGAGATCGGCGAGCCGCGCGGCGGCCTCATCGCGGTAGGCGAGGACGGCCTCGATGGTGTCGCCGTACTTGCGGAGGAGGCGGGCGATGCGGTCGAGCCGCTCGGTGACGAAGGCGAGGCGCTCGGGGTCTTCGTCGAGCGCGTCGCGGTAGGCGCGGAGGGCGCGGCGGAGGTCGGCGGCGGCGGTTTCGTAGATGCCGGCGGCATCCGCGAGGTCGGCGGCGGAGGGGTCGCGGGCGGTGATGGCGCGGACGGCCGCAAGGGCCTCGCCGGCCGCCGGGTCGTCGAGGGCGGCGAGGGCGCGCTCGGCTTCTTCGCGCAGGCGGGCGGCGTTGCCGAGCCGCGCCTGCTCGGCCCGGAGGGCCTCGTCTTCGCCGGGGGCAAGGGCCGCTTCGTCGATCTCGGCGACTTCGTAGCCGAGGCGCTCGACGAGCCGCTCGCGCTCGCGGGCGTCGGTGCGGAGCGCGTGGAGGCGGCGGCGGACGTCGCGCAGCTCGCGGACGAGGGCGGCGACGGCGGCGCGCTTGTCCTGCAGGCCGGCGAACTCATCGAGCGCGGCGAGCTGGACGGCAGGCCGGAGGATGGCGAGCTGCTCGGACTGGCCGTGGATGTCGAGGAAGCCCTCGGCGAGGGCGCGGACGTCTTCGAGGCGGGCGGGCTCGCCGTCGATGCGGTAGGAGGAGCGGCCGGCGATGGTCAGCGTGCGCTCGACGGTCACGGTGCGGCCGCCCCGGGCGAGGCGGGCGCGGACGGTGGCGCGTTCGGCGCCGGCGGCGACGACGTCGCGGCCCATGCGGGCGCCGAAGACGAAGGCGATGGCGTCGACGATGAGCGATTTCCCGGCGCCGGTCTCGCCGGTGAAGACGGTGAGGCCGGGGCGGAGGTCGAGGGCGACATCCCGGGCGACGGCGAAGGAGGTGATGTCGAGCCGTTCAAGCACTGGGGTTCATGGTGCTGGAGAGCTGCATTTCGAGCTTCTCGGCGAGCTCGGCGTAGAAGCTCGACGGTTCGCGGAAGCGGACGAAGCGGGTGATGTGGTCGCTCTGGCGGACGACGATGCGGACGCCGGCGGCGACGGGGTCATCGACCTGCCCGTCGATGCTGACGATCGCGCCCTGCTCGCTGGTGACGGCCATCTCGATGACGGATTCGGGCTGCAGGACGAGCGAGCGGCCGAGCGCGAGGTGGGCGGAGACCGGCGTGAGGACGAGGTGGTGCTCGGTGGGGGCGAGGATCGGGCCGCCCGCGCTGAGGGAGTAGCCGGTGCTGCCGGTGGGCGTGGCGACGATGATGCCGTCGCAGCGGAAGATGGCGAGGCGCGCGCCGTCGATGTGGACGTCGACGTAGACGGGCCGGCCGGGGGATTTGCGCGAGACGACGATGTCGTTGAGGCCGTCGAAGGCGTGGATGGGCGCGCCGTCGGCCATGACTTCGCCGTGGACCATGATGCGCTCTTCGATGCGCCAGTCGGCGGCGACGATGCGCTCGATGCAGGTGAAGAAGTCGCGCGGGCTCATATCGGTGAGGAAGCCGAGACGGCCCATGTTGACGCCGAGGATGGGCGTGCCGTGGGGGATGGTGATGCGCGCGGTGCGGAGGACGGTGCCGTCGCCGCCGACGCAAACGATGAGGTCGGCCGCGGCGAGGTCGGCAGCGGGCGGTTCGCCCCATGCGTCGTGGACGGCGGCGGCGATGCCGCGCCGGCCGAACTCCTGCGCGACCTGCCGGCCGAAGGCGAGGGCGCCTTCGCTCCGGGGGGCATGGAAGATGACGGCGCGGCGCAGCATTCAGGCGTCTCCGGCGGGCGGGGTGCGCAGGCAGACGAGGTACTCGGTGTTGCCGTCGCCCCCGCGGATGGGCGAGGGAATGATGCCACAGGTTTCCCAGCCGTGAGCAGCGGCCCACGCGAGAAAGCGGGCGCGGACCCGTTCGAGGACGGCCGGGTCGCGGATGACGCCGCCCGCCGGCACCTCGGCCGGACCGGCTTCGAACTGCGGCTTCAGCAGGGCGATGACGGGGGTGCGCGGCGGGACGCGGGCGGCAGCGGCGGGAAGCACCTTCTCGAGCGAGATGAAAGAGAGGTCGGCGACGACGAGATCGACGGGCGGCAGCGGCGGCAGGCTGCGGGCGTTGACGCCTTCGAGGAGTTCGACGCGGGGGTCGCCGCGGAGGCGATGGTGGAGCTGGCCGCGGCCGACATCGACGGCGATGACGCGGGCCGCGCCGTGCTGGAGGAGGCAATCCGTGAAACCGCCGGTCGAAGCGCCGAGGTCGAGGCAGACGAGCCCGGCAGGGTCGATGCCGAAGTCGCGGAGGGCGGCTTCGAGCTTGAGGCCGCCGCGGCTGACGTAGCGGAGGGGTTCGAGGACTTCGAGCGGCGCGGCCGGGTCCAGCGGCTCGGCGGGCTTGACGAGGGTCCGCGTGCCGGAGCGAACCTGCCCGGCCATGATGAGCTGGCGGGCCTGCTCGCGGGATTCAGCGAGGCCCCGCTGGACGAGGAGGAGGTCGGCGCGGACGCGGGCCATGGAACGAGGCTACACCGGGGGCGGCGCCGGCGTGTACGGTGGGAGCGGCTTCCCGTAGAGTTGCCGGCACAACGGAGTTTCGAGGATTGGGGAGGAGTTCCCGTGGCAGAGTTGACCGGTGCGCAGATCGTCGCGAAGGCCCTGAAGCAGCAGGGCGTGGAGTACATGTTCGGGGTGGTCGGCATCCCGGTGGTGCCGATCGCCGTCCACGCCCAGCGGGAGGGCATCAAGTTCTTCGGCTTCCGGAACGAGCAGGCGGCGAGCTACGCGGCGGCGGCGATCGGCTATCTGACCGGCCGGCCGGGCGTCTGTCTCGCCGTCTCGGGGCCGGGGATGGTGCACGGCATCGCCGGGATGGCGAACGCGTGGGCGAACTGCTGGCCGATGATCCTGATCGGCGGCGCGAACGATTCGTACCAGAACGGGCAGGGCGCCTTCCAGGAGGCGCCGCAGATCGAGACGGCGCGGCCGTACGCGAAGTATGCCGCCCGGCCTGACAGCACGAAGCGGATCCCCTTCTTCGTCGAGCAGGCGGTGCGGGCGACCATCTACGGCCGGCCGGGGGCGGCGTACCTCGACCTGCCGGGCGACATCATCACCGGGACGGTGGACGAAAGCGAGGTGCACTTTCCGCCGCGCTGCCCCGAGCCGCCGCGGTCGCTGGCGCCGTGGGAGAACATCGAACGCGCGCTGGAGGCGCTGAAGTCGGCGGAGCGGCCGCTCGTCATCGTCGGGAAGGGCGCGGCGTACGCCCGCGCTGAGGACGAGGTGCGGAAATTCATCGACGCGACGCAGCTGCCGTTCCTGCCGACGCCGATGGGGAAGGGCGTCGTGCCGGACGACCACCCGCTGGCGATTTCGCCGGCGCGGTCGTACGCGCTGCAGAATGCGGACCTCGTCCTGCTGCTGGGGGCGCGGCTGAACTGGATCCTGCACTTCGGGCAGCCGCCGCGGTTCGACCCGAACGTGCGCGTCATCCAGGTCGACATCGCGCCGGAAGAGATCGGGAACAACGTGCCGACGGAGGTGGCGCTCGTCGGCGATGCGAAGGCGATTACGGCGCAGCTGAACGAGGCGCTGGCGAAGGCGCCGTGGCAGTACCCGGCGGAGACGACGTGGTGGACCGGGCTGCGGAAGAAGATCGAAGAGAACGCGGCGACCGTGGCGGAGATGATGGCCGATGAATCGGTGCCGATGAGCTACTACCGGGTTTACCGCGACGTGCGGGAGTACATCCCGCGGGACGCCATCATCGTGAACGAAGGCGCGAGCACGATGGACATCGGCCGGACGCTGATGCCGAACTTCTTCGCGCGGCACCGGCTGGACGCGGGGTCGTTCGGCACGATGGGCGTCGGCGTGGGGCAGGCGATCGCGGCCGCGGCCGTGCACCCGGACAAGCGGGTGTTCTGCATCGAGGGGGATTCGGCCTTCGGCTTCAGCGGGATGGAGGTGGAGACGGCGGCGCGCTACGGCCTGAACAACATCGTCTTCATCATCATCAACAACAACGGCATCGGCGGCGGGCCGGACGAACTGGATCCGACCCGGGTGCCGCCGAGCGCCTACACCCCGAACGCACGCTACGAGAAGATGGCGGAGATTTACGGCGGGAAGGGCTTCTTCGTGACCGAACCGGCCGAACTGCGGCCGGCGCTGGAAGCCGCCCTCGCCTGCGACAAGCCGGCGATCGTCAACATCATGATCAGCGCGCGGAGCCAGCGGAAGCCGCAGCAGTTCGCGTGGCTGACGCGGTAGGGAGGCCCGGATGGGGAGCGACCTCGACCTCGTGCCGTGGGAGACGCTGACGCCCGGCGAGCTGGGCGACGCCTGCCAGCGCGCCATCGATGCCTGCGAGGCCGGCGTGGCGGAGATCGTCTCGCTCGCGCCGGGCGTCCGGACGTATGCGAACACGATGCTGGCGCTGGAGGAGGCGCTCGAGCCGGTGGCCATCGCCTCCGGAGCGTACGCCTTCCTCGCCTACGTCTCGGCAGATGACGGGCTCCGGGCGGCGGCGCGGGAGTGGGACGAGCGGCTCGACAAGTACCTCGTGGAGCTGTCGTTCCGGGAGGACCTGTACGAGGCGGTGCGGCAGTTCGCGGCGAGCGACGAGGCGAAGGGGCTGACGGGCGAGGACGCGCGCTACCTCGCGTTCGAACTGCGGGACTACCGGCGGAACGGCTTCGAGCTGCCGAAGGAGCAGCGGGACCGGCTGCGGGCGCTGATGGACGAGCTGGTCGCCATCGGCATCCAGTTCCGGAACAACATCGACGACTACGACGACGGCATCGAGGTGACGCGGGAGCAGCTGGCCGGGCTGCCGGAGGCGTGGGTCGAGCGGCTGCGCACCGTGGAGCGGGACGGGGTGACGTATTACCGGGTCTCGCTCGACTACCCGGAGATCCAGCCGTTCATGGCGAACTGCCCGGACGGCGAGCTGCGGCGGCAGCTGTTCGAAAAGGACCAGCGGAAGGGCGGCCCTCAGAACGTAGAGCTGCTGGAGCGCGCGCTGCGGCTGCGGCAGGAGGCGGCGGAGCTGCTCGGGTACGCCTCGTGGGCCGACTACCGGACCGAGACGCGGATGGCCGGCACGCGGCAGGCGGTCGAGGAGTTCCTCGCCGACCTGCGGGCGAAGGTGGCGGTGAAAGCGGAGCGCGACTTCGCGGCGATGCGGGCGTTCGCGCAGGCGCGGACGGGCTCGGACCGGGTCGACATCTGGGACTGGCGCTACTGGCACAACGAACAGCTGAAAGCGGAGTACGCGGTCGATGAGTTCGAGGTGGCCCAGTACTTCCCGCTCGATGCCGTGATCGCAGGGCTGTTCAGCGTCTACCAGCAGGTGCTGGGCGTGCGCTTCACGGAGAACACCGAGGCGCCGCGCTGGCACCCGGAGGTGCGGGCGTTCGACATCAGCGAAGCGGGCGGCGGCCCGCCGTTTGCGCGCTTCTACATGGACCTCTTCCCGCGGCCGAACAAGTACGGCCACGCGGCGGCGTTCACCCTCCGGCGGGGACGGCGGCTGCCGGACGGCGGCTACCAGAAGCCGGTGAGCGCCATCGTGGCGAACTTCACGAAGCCTTCGGCCAGCCAGCCCTCGCTGCTGCGGCACGGCGAGGTCGTGACCTTCTTCCACGAGTTCGGGCACATCATGCACCAGACGCTGACCCGGGCGGAGCGGGCGCGGTTCAGCGGCACGCAAACGGAGCGGGACTTCGTCGAAGCGCCGAGCCAGATGCTCGAGCACTGGTGCTGGGAGCCGGAGGTGCTCGCCTCGTTCGCACGGCACTGGCAGACCGGCGAGCCGATCCCGCGGCGGCTGGTCGACGCGATGGTGGCGGCGAAGAACCTGAACAGCGGCATCATGACGCTGCGGCAGCTGTTCTTCGCGACGCTCGATTTGCGGTATCACTCGCCGGGGTTCGATGGCGATTCGACGAAGCTGGTCGAGGAGCTGCACCCGATCACCGGGTTCCCGTACACGCCGGGGACGCACTTCCAGTCGGGCTTCGGGCACCTGTTCGGCTACGACGCAGGCTATTACGGCTACCTCTGGTCGCACGTGTTCGGCGACGACATGTACACGCTGTTCGAAGCGGCAGGGCCGCTGAGCGCGGAGGTCGGCCGGCGCTACCGGGCGACGATCCTCGAGCGGGGCGGTTCGGTGGACGGCAATCAGCTGGTGCGCGACTTCCTCGGCCGGGAGCCGAACAGCGACGCCTTCCTGCGCGGGCTGGGGCTGACGGGCTAGGAGGGCGGCTGCCCGCGCGGGCGATCGGCGGTGGCGAAGATGAGGGCGAGGCCGATGGCCATGCCTGCCCAGCCGAAGAGCGCAAACGCTGCGAACCACGGGGTGCGGCGGGTCGCGCGGGCGGCGAGGAGCAGCACAGCGAGGGGCGGGAGGAAGAAGGCCGCCGCTCCGAGGTAGAAGAGCGCTTCTTCCGGGCTCATCCCGGGGTTCCCGGCGCGGACCGGCGGCCCGCGCGGTGCGCGGCCACCCAGTCGCGGGCGAGGAAGCGGAGGAAGGCGGCGCCGAGCACCGAGGCAGCGATGGCGGTGTAGGCGACGTGGGTAGGCCAGTGTTCGGTATCGGTGCCGGCCGCGATGCCGTGGACGAGCCCGAGGGCGAGGGCGGCGTAGCTGGCGCGGTGGATGAGGTGCCAGGCGCGGCGGGGCAGCCAACCAGCGCCCCAGGTGGAGAGTACGACGGCCGAGACGAGCCAGGCAGCGATGACCCCGAGGCCGGTCGCGAGCGGCCGGTAGGGCGCCACGAAGGGCACCGCCGCATCCCACGGCGCGAACCGGATGTAGGGGTCGGCGACGAGCGCAACGGCGTGGACGACCGTGAACGAGAGGGCGAGCGAGCCGGTGACGCGGTGGAGTTCGAGGGTGGGCACCTGGCCGGAGATGCCGGGATGGTACTTGAGGGAGACGCCGATGCCGGTGAAGACGGCGGCCCAGAGGAGGGCGAGGGCGACCCACGCCGAGGCGCGCGCCGCAGACCAGGCGGTCGTTTCACCGCCCCAGCCCTGCTGGCGGGCGAGGATGACGGCCGCCGAGGCGACGACGGCCACCAGAATGGCGGCGATGCGGCTCATCAGCTGGACCTCGAGCTGCGGGTGGGGGTTGCGGTAGGGGCGGCGGGCGGTTCGCCGGCAGCCGTCGGCGCCGGCGCTGCGGGGGTCGGGGAGGCTGCCGGCGGCGGGAGCGGCGGCGCGGTGTCGGTGGCGGATTCGCGGCCGTAGAGCACCCAGCCCACGCCGAACGCGGCGGCGGCCGCGGCGGAAAGGAGGAGCGTCAGCCAGTGCTGGCGTTCGCGGGCGAACGGGTTCGTTCGGCGGTGCGGCACGCGCGCATGATAGCCGGGCCGGCTGCGCACGGCGGGGGCCGAAGGGCGAAGATGGCCGGGCCCGGCCGCCCGCCGGTCAGCGGCCGGGCAGCGAAACGGCCGCCGGCACCGGGCGTTCGCGCCCGGCGAGGCGGAGCACGCCGAGCCCGGCCACCGCACCGGCCGTCAGCCCGTACATCGCGAGGACGAGGGGGTTCGCCGAATCGCTGCCCGCGAGCAGGCCGTGGAAGAGCGCGACGACGTACCCGGGAAACGCGAGCCGGTGGAGGTTGAGCCAGGTCGCGTAGCGGAACCGCCCGCTGACGGCCGTGGTGCCCACGACGATGGCGAGGGCCCATGCGCCGACGGCGCCGAGGAAGAGCGCGAACGGCCGGTAGGAGGCGGTCGCCCCGGCGAGGATGTCGATGACGCGGAAATCAATCCACGGGTCGACGAGGACGCCCACGAGGTGGGAGGCGAGGAACGCGGCGGCGAGCACACCGGTGACGCGGTGCAGTTCGAACACGACCGAGGCGCGCACGCGCGGAACCGCGATGCGGAGGTAGAAAGCCATGCCGGAGAGGCACGAGACCCAGAACAGCAGGTAGGAAACGAACCCGGCCGCCCGGAGGGCATGCCAGGTGTTGGCCGCCGCGCTGACTCCGGAGGCGCGCACCAGGAGGATGGCAGCGACGGCGGTGAGACCGGAGAGCAGCCCGAGGCGCCAGGAGGTCATGAGCCGCGCGACCTCCGCTGGACGGGGGCGATCGAGCTGCCGCGCTGGCCGCCGGTAGACGGCGCGACCGTCGGCGGCGGGGCAGAGCCGGCGCTCGAAACAGCCGACGGCGTCGCGGACCCGGCGGCGGGGGTCTCGTTTGCCGTGACCGGCGGCTGGGCGGTGCTGTCCACGGCGCTGACCGCGACGAAGGATTCGGGGTCGGCGTTCGCCGCGCTGTCCGAGGCGTAGGCGGAGGAGAAGGCGGTCCAGATCGACGCGAACGTCGCGAGGGCGACGACCGCGGCGGCGACTTTCAGGAAGGGGTGGCGTTCGTTGGCGAAGCGGCGGTTTGGTGCAGCCATGGGTGAGCTCCTTCACTCCGAGCATGGCGCCGGGACCGGTGAAGGTGCCGGACAGGCAGCGCCTGGAGGTAAAGGCCTCGGAACGGGGCCCCTCGGGGCCCGCCCGGGTGCCGCCTGGCGGGGCTGGCGTACAATCCCGGCGTGGAGCTCGAACGGCACATCCGCACCATCCCGGATTTCCCGCGGCCGGGCATCCTGTTCCGCGACATCACGCCGCTCCTCGGAGAGCCAGCGGCCTTCCGCGCGGCGCTCGACGGGCTGACGGAGCGGGCGCAGGCGGCGGCGCCGGGGGCGGTCGTCGGCATCGAAAGCCGGGGGTTCCTCTTCGGCGCGCCCATCGCCGACCGGCTGGGGCTGCCGTTCGTGCCCATCCGGAAGGAGGGGAAGCTGCCGGCCGCGCGCCTCACAGTGGAGTACGCGCTCGAATACGGGGAGTCGCGGCTGGACATCCACCAGGATGCGCTCGCGCCGGGCACGGCGGCGTTCATCGTCGACGACGTGCTCGCGACCGGCGGGACGGCGCTCGCGGCGGCGAAGCTCGTCGAGCTGCTGGGGGCGAGGGTCGCCGGGATGGGGTTCCTCATCGAACTCGAGGGCCTCGGCGGGCGGGAGCGGCTGGCTGCGTACCGCGTCGATGCGCTCATCCGGTTCGCGGAGGCGTAGCGTGGAGCCGCCCTTCGACGTGATTCGGTTCGAACGGCCGGCGCTGCGGGTGCTCGACCAGTCGCGGCTGCCGCACGAAGAGCGCTGGCTGGAGATACGCGGCCTCGACGTGCTGGAGGAGGCGATCCGTTCGCTGCGGGTGCGCGGCGCGCCGCTGCTGGGGCTGTGCGGTGCGGCGGGCGTGGCCATCGCGGCAGAGGCAGACTCCTCCGAGGCCGCGCTCCGGGCGGCAGCGGAGCGGGTCGGGCGGGTGCGGCCGACGGCCGTCGAGCTGGCGACGGGGGCCGCCGCCTGCCGGGATGCTGCGCTCGCCGTGCCCGAACGGGAGCGCGCGACGGCGGCGTGGGCCTTCTGTGCGGCCTACCTCCGGCGGCGGCAGGCCGAGGACGCGGCGCTCGCTGCGCACGGCCGCGACGCACTGCCCCCAGGCGACGTGCTGACCCACTGCAACACGGGCACGCTCGCCACGGGCGGCGCCGGGACGGCGCTGGGGGTGGTGCGGGCGGCGCACGCCGCAGGGCGGCTCGCACGGTGTTACGTCACGGAGACGCGGCCGCTGCTGCAGGGGGCGCGGCTGACGGCGTGGGAGCTGCAGCGGTCCGGCATCCCGGTCGTCCTGCTGCCGGATACGGCAGCGGCAGCGCTCGTCGTCTCGGGGAAGGTGGCGGCGGTCATCACCGGGGCGGACCGCATCGCGGCGAACGGCGACACGGCGAACAAGGTCGGCACGCTCGGGCTGGCGCTGGCGGCAGCGCGGGCCGGCGTTCCGTTCTACATCGCGGCGCCGACGAGCACCTTCGACCCTGCCTGCGCCTCGGGGGAGGAGATCCCGATCGAGGTTCGCGCCGCCGATGAGGTCGGCGGCTTCGGCGGCGTGCGCTGGGCGCCGGCCGGCATCGAGGCGTGGAACCCGGCCTTCGACGTGACGCCGGCCGACCTCATCGCAGGCATCATCACGGAGCGGGGCACCGCGCGGCCGCCCTACCGGGCGGCGCTCGCGGCCCTGCTCGAGCACGACGAACGGGAGGCTGCGCGGCGATGAGCGAACGGATCCCGCTGGCGGTGATCGGCGGTTCCGGCTTCTACGAGATGCCGGGGCTGGAGGACGTCGAGGAGGTCGAAATCACCACACCCTTCGGGCCGCCGAGCGACCGCATCCGGGTCGGGACGCTCGGCGGGCGGCGCGTGGCGTTCCTCGCGCGGCACGGGCGGCACCACACGCTGCTGCCTTCCGAACTGCCGCAGCGCGCGAACTTCTGGGCGCTGAAGCAGCTCGGCGTCGAGCGCGTTCTCTCCGTCTCGGCGGTCGGCAGCCTGCGGGAGGTGTACGCGCCGGGACACCTCGTCGTGCCGTCGCAGCTCATCGACCGGACGTGGGGCCGGCCCTCGACGTTCTTCGGCGACGGCCTGGTCGGCCACATCAGCTTCGGCGAACCGTTCTGCCCGCGGATGCGGGCCGCGGCGCTGGCGGCGGCGCGGGGCGCGGGCGCCACGGTGCACGACGGCGGGACGTACGTCGTGATGCAGGGGCCGGCGTTTTCGACCCGGGCGGAGAGCGAGCTGCACCGGGCTTGGGGGGCCGACCTCATCGGGATGACCGCGCTGCCGGAGGCGAAGCTCGCGCGGGAGGCGGAGCTCTGCTACGCGACGCTGGCCTGCGTGACGGATTACGATTGCTGGCATGAGACCGAAGCGGCGGTGGACGCCGCGACCGTGTTCGACACCCTCCGCCGGAACGTTGCGGTGAGCCAGCAGGCCGTTCGGCTGCTGACGGGCGCGCTGCCCCCGCGCGAGGGGTGCGCCTGCGCGACGGCGCTCGACGCCGCGATCGTGGCGCCCCGTTCGGCCGTCCCCGCGGAGGTGCGGGAGCGGCTGGGGCCGATCCTCCGTCGCTGGCTGGAGGCGGCGACGTGAGCCTGCTCATCGCCGGGTGGGTGGCGATCGACGAAATCGAGACGCCGTTCGAGCGGCGCGAGGGCTCGCTCGGCGGGTCGGCGACGTGCGCGGCGCTGGCGGCCTCGCTCTTCACGGAGGTGCGGCTGCTGGCCGCCGTCGGCGAGGACTTCCCGGACGAAATGCGGCGGGCGCTGGAGCGGCCGGGCATCGACCTCGCCGGGCTCGAAGTGGTGCCCGGCGGCGAAACGAGCCGCTGGGGCGGCCGCTACCACTACGACATGAACAGCCGCGACACGCTCTATACGGTGCTCGGGGTGAACGCAGCGTGGGAGCCGAAGCTGCCGCCCGGCTGGGAGGATTCGAGCGGGCTGTTCGCCGCAGCGGGCGACCCGGTGCTCCAGCAGCGGCTGATGGCGATGGTGCCGGGTGCGCGGACGAAGATGGTGGACACCATCAAGTTCTTCATCGACGGCGCGCGGGATGAGCTGATGAACGCCATCCGGGCGGCCGATGTCGTGTCTATCAACGAAAGCGAAGCGCGGGAGCTCGCCGGGGTGCCCAGCATCGCGCGGGCCGGCCGGAAGCTGCTCGACGGGGGCACGAAGGCGGTGGTCATCAAGCTCGGCGAATACGGCGCGGCCTACATCAGCGGCGAGGATTACTTCGTCGCGCCGGGCTACCCGCTCGAGGAGGTGGTGGACCCGACGGGGGCGGGCGACGCCTTCGCCGGCGGCTTCATGGGCTACCTCGATGCGGTGCCGGTCATCGACCAGCGGGAGATCCGCAGGGCGATCATCTACGGGTCGACGGTCGCCTCCTTCTGCGTGGAAGGGTTCGGGCCGTCGCGGCTGCTGACACTCGAGCGGGACGAGGTGGAGCAGCGCTACCGGCAATTCCGCGCGCTGACGCACTTCGAGGTCGGCGACTGATGGCAGAGCGGGAGCTGCGGCTCGGCGGCATCCCGGCGCGGCGGCTCGATTACGTCGTCCGGCAGCTGCGCGACCCGGACGAAATCCGGCCGCTGCTCCGGGCGCGGGTCGAGTATACCGCCTACGCCCTCGGCCAGCTGGAGCCGGAGCTGTTCGCGCGGACGCGCTGGTTCCTCGCGCGGGGGACGACGGGCGTCGGGCTCGTGCTGCACAGCCGGGGCGGGCTCGGCGACGCCACCTTCGTGATGGGCGACCCGGACGCGATCCATGCGGTGCTGTCGATCCACCCGGGGACGGCGCAGACGTACGCGACCTGCCAGCCGCAGCACGTGGAGGTGCTGAAGCGCGTGTACCGGCTGGCCACGCAGCAGCCGATGACCCGGATGGTGGTGACGCGCGATACCTTCCGGCCGGCGCAGGTCTTCGAAACGGTTCATCTGACCGGCGTCGACATCCGGAAAATCAACGCGCTCTACGGGAGCGAGAACGGGCCGAGCTACTACATCCCGGAGCACATCGACAGCGGTGTCTACCGGGGCGTCGTGCTGGAAGGGCGGCTGGTGGCGATTGCGGGCACGCACGTCGTCTCGCGGCAGGAGGGCGTGGCGGTCGTGGGCAACGTGTTCACCCACCCGGCGTACCGGGGCCGGGGGCTCGCGACGAGCGCGACGAGCGCGGTGACGGAGGCGCTGCTCGACTGCTGCGACTATGTGGTGCTGACGGTCGACCCCCGGAACACGCCGGCGGTGGCGGCGTACGCGCGGCTCGGCTACCGGGAGGCGTGCCAGCTGGTGGAGGCGAGCGCGACGCGGCGCGACCCCTCCGGCCTCGGCTCGACGATGCGGCGGCTCCGTGCCGCTATCCGGGGCCGGAAGTATGATGGAGCCTTCGTAACCCTGCACGACTAGGCAGGGCGCTTCGAGACCGACCCAGGAGTCCCCGGTTTGTCGACCCCGTCTGACATCGCCAATCCACGCCTTGCGCCGGAAGGCGTCCGGCGCATCGAATGGGCCGCGCGCGAGATGCCCGTGCTGCGGCTGATCCGCGAGCGGTTCCAGCGCGAGCAGCCGCTCCGCGGCATCCGCATGACGGCCTGCCTGCACGTGACGACGGAGACGGCGAACCTCGCCATCACGCTCCGCGACGGGGGGGCCGAGCTGCGGCTGTGCGCGAGCAACCCGCTTTCGACGCAGGACGACGTGGCGGCCGCGCTGGTGGAGGAGTACGGCATCCCGGTCTTCGCCATCTGCGGCGAAGATAACGAGACCTACTACCGGCACATCCACCAGGCGCTGGAGCACGGCCCGCAGCTGACGATGGACGACGGCGCCGACGTGGTGGCGACGCTGCACAAGGACCGGCGCGACCTGCTCGCCGGCGTCGTCGGCGGCACGGAGGAGACGACGACGGGCGTCATCCGCCTGCGGGCGATGGCAGCGGCCGGCGCGCTCGGCTACCCCATCGTTGCGGTGAACGAGGCGGATACGAAGCACCTGTTCGACAACCGGTACGGGACCGGCCAGTCGACCGTGGACGGCATCGTCCGGGCGACGAACATCCTGCTCGCGGGGAAAACGTTCGTGGTGGCCGGGTACGGCTGGTGCGGCCGGGGCGTCGCGGCGCGGGCGCGCGGCATGGGCGCGCAGGTCATCGTGACCGAGGTGGACCCGGTGAAGGCGCTCGAGGCGGTGATGGACGGCTACCGGGTCATGCCGATGGCCGAGGCGGCGAAGCTGGGCGACATCTTCGTCACGCTCACGGGCGACATCAACGTCATCGACCGGCAGCACCTGGAGGCGATGAAGGACGGCGCGATCCTCGCGAACAGCGGCCACTTCGATAGCGAAATCAACCTGAAGGCGCTCCAGGCGATGAGCGAGGGGAAGCGGGCCGTCCGCGCCTCGGTCGACGAGTACCGGCTGCTCGACGGGCGGCGGCTGTACCTGCTGGGCGAAGGCCGGCTCGTGAACCTGGCGGCCGCCGAGGGGCACCCGGCGGCGGTGATGGACATGTCGTTCGCGAACCAGGCGCTCGGGGCGGAGTGGATCGCGCAGAACGCGCAGAAGCTCGAGAAGAAGGTCTACGAAATCCCGCACGAAGTCGACCAGGAGATCGCGCGGCTGAAGCTGCACGCGATGGGCATCCAGATCGACTACCTGACCGAGGAGCAGCAGCGCTACCTGGCGAGCTGGCAGGAAGGCACCTAGGCCGGCTCAGCCGGGCGGGAGCGCCCACGCGCCGCTGCCGATCGGCACGGCGAGCCCGTCCCGCTCCAGCGCGGCGAGGTAGCCGGCGAGGCGCGGCCGGTGGCCCGCCGGGAGCATGGCGCGGAGTTCGTCCTCGGCGGCAGGGCCGGAGCGGAGGCGGTCGATGATGCGGCCGCGGGCGTAGCGTGCCGTCTGCTCGAACCGGGGCGCCAGGCGTTTCGCCGCAGCCCGGGGCGGCGGCTGGCCGTCGCGCCGCCAGCGGCAGCCGGCGGCGAGCGGGCATGCGCCGCAGGCGGGGTTTCGCGCCGTGCAGACGAGCGCGCCGAGGTCCATGAGGGCGAGGTTGTGGTCGCGCGCGCCGGCGTCCGGGAGCAGCGCGGCCGCAGCAGCTTCGATCTGCTTCGGGGAAAGGTCTCGGGGGAGCGCGATGCCGGCCGCGAGACGGGCCACGACCCGGGCGATGTTGGTATCGAGCACGGGGACAGGTTCATCGCGGACGAAGCAGCGGAGGGCGGCGGCGGTGTACGGGCCGACGCCGGGGAGGGCGCGGAGCGCGGACGGCTCCCACGGGAATTCGCCGCCGTGGACCTCGACGACCCGGCCGGCGGCGGCGTGGAGGGCGAGTGCCCGGCGGTTGTAGCCGAGGCCGCGCCACGCGGTGATCACGTCGGCTGGCGCGGCAGCGGCGAGCGCGGCGAAGCTCGGCCAGCGTTCGAGCCAGGCAGCATAGTACGGGAGCACCCGCTCGACCTGCGTCTGCTGGAGCATGATTTCGGAGACGAGGACGGCGTAGGGGTCGCGGGTGCGGCGCCAGGGGAGCGTGTGGCGGCCGCGGGCGGCGTACCAGCCAGCGAGCGCGCTGCGGATGGCCGCAGGTTCCGCTTCAGGCGTCGCGGATGTCGCGGTCATCGGCGTTCATGCGCGACATGCGTTCGAGGGCCTCGTCGGAGAGGAGGAGGTCGAGGAAGAGGGTGCGTTCGAGGGCGAGGCCCTCGGCGCGGCTCATCGATGCCGAGGCGCGGACGAGCCGCTTGATATGGCCGACGGCGCGGGGCGGGAGCGACGCGAGCTCGGCGGCGAGTTCGTGCGCGCGGTCGCGGGCGCGGCCGGCCGGGACGAGTTCGTGGACGAGGCCGAGGCTGCGGGCTTCGGCGGGCGAGACGGTGCGGCCGCGGAGCGTCATCTCCAGCGCGCGGGCGGCGCCGACGAGCGCGGGGAGCTTCTGGGTGCCGCCCGCGCCGGGGAGGATGCCGAGGCGGACTTCCGGCAGGCCGAGCTCGTAGGGGCCTTCCTCGGCGACGCGCAGGTCGCAGCAGAGCGCGAGCTCGAAGCCGCCGCCCATGGCGAAGCCGTTGATGGCGGCGATGACCGGCTTCGGCATCTCCTCGAGGCGGCCGAAGACGCGGTCGATGTCGCGCGGCGGCAGCGGCCGGGCGGGGTCGACGGCGACGCCGCGCTCGCGGAGCTGGCGGGCGAGCGCTTCGAGTTCGTGGACCGAGTAGTGGCGGATGAAGACGCCGGGTACGCCGCCGGTGATGACGACCGCGCGGACGGCGTCGTCGCGTTCGAGCTCCGCGGTTGCGGCGTCGAGTTCGGCGACGGTCGCGGCGTCCATGTACCCGCGGGGCGGGTTGGTGATGGTCAGGACGGCGACGCTGCCGGAGCGTTCGACGGCGACCTGCGGCATCTCAGTCCTCCTCGCCGTCCCCGTCGTCGTCCTCTTCATCGTGGTCATGGCCGCCGATGAGCGAGGGGACGAGGGCCACCTGGTTCGAATCGGAGCGCGCCTTGCGGGGCGCGGGGACGGCGCGGAGGCGCTCGTTGAGGCTGGCGATGTCGGCGGCTGAAGCGCCTTCGGGCGCCACGATGGCGACGGCGCCGGAATCGCGGAGCACGCGGAGGTCGGCGGCGGAGGAGGCGAGGTCGACGGTCACGACGAGGCCGGTGTTCGAAAAGGAGGCCAGCCGGACGAGGCCCAGCTGCTCGGAGAGCTTCATCGGGCCGTGGGCGCGCTGGACGAAGAGGCCGTCGAGGCCGAGCGGGCCGAGCGCGCGGAGGGTGTTGTCTTCGATGGATTCGCTGGCGACGACGAGGTGGCCCATCTTTTCGACGTCGACGGCGGCCGAGTCGGTCGTTTCGAGGGGGCTGACGACGAAGTCGCAGCCGGCCTCGCGGAGCTTCTCGGCGTCGGCGACGGAGAGGACCGGGAGCGAGACGCCGGCGGCGACCTTCGGGCCGGCGACGCCGCGGAGCTGGTCGGCCGCGAGGGCCGCGCTGCCCGCGAGGAAGAGGACCGCATCGGCGCCGGCATCGAGGGCGGCGCGGGCGGCGGCGGCATCGCGGACCGTCGCGAGGAGCGCCATCGCGCGGGGCTGTTCGCGGGGGACGCGGCCGAAGCCGATGGCCGGGCCCTCCCGGCGCTGGATGCGGGCGATGATCTTCTGGAGCTGGCTCATGAGGCCTCCGGTTGGTGCGCTTCGGGGATTCGCTCGACCACCATCTTGCCGCGGGCGAGCACTACGCGGATCGCTGACGGGTCGGCGAGCGCGGCGATGCCGGCGAGCGGGTCGCGGGCGAGCAGGACGAGGTCGGCATCGAGGCCTTCGCGGATGCGGCCGATGCGGTCGGCGAGGCGGAGAAGGTCGGCCGCCCAGGCAGTCGAGGCGAGGAGCGCCGCGGCAGGCGAAAGCCCGAGGCGGACCATGCGGGCGGGCTCCTGGGCGTTGTCGCCGGGCCGGTTGAAGGGCGTGCCCTGGTCGGTGCCCATCGCGATGCGGACGCCGGCCCGGATGGCGGCGCGGAAGCTCGCTTCGTGCGATTCGAGCACCTGCCAGCCTTTTTCGACCATGTACTGCGGGACGCCGGCCTCGGCGCCCATGTGGGCGATCTGCCACGGGGCCGTCAGGGTCGCGACGAGGTACGTCCCGCGGGCGGCCATCATGTCGATAGCTTCCTCATCGAGCCAGACGCCGTGCTCGACGGAATCGACGCCCGCGAGGATGGCGTTCTTGATGCCTTCGGTGGCCTGCGCGTGGGCGCCGACGACGCGGAAGGCCTTGTGCGCCTCTTCGACGCCGGCGCGGAGCTCTTCGAGCGTAAAGCTGGGCGAGCGCGGGTCGACGCCGGGGGTCATCACGCCGCCGCTGGCGAAGAGCTTGATGGCTGCGGCGCCGGCGCGGAGCTGCTCGCGGACGCGCTTGCGGACTTCGTCGGGGCCGTCGGCTTCGACGGCGATGAAGCCGTGGCCGTGGCCGCCGGTCATCGTCACCCCGTAGCCGGCGGCGAGGATGCGCGGGCCTTCGAGCAGGCCGGATTCGACGGCCCGGGCGAGGTGGATGTTCAGGTGGTCAGCGGCGCCGAGGTCGCGGACGGTGGTGACGCCGGCGCGGACGGTGGCGGCGGCGTTGCGGGCCGCCTTCCACGCGCGGACGGGGAGGGGTTCGGCGCGCATGGCGCCGAGTTCGTCCGGGTCGCCGGCGGAGGTGAGGTGGACGTGGCAATCGATGAGGCCAGGGATGAGGAAGGCGCCGCCGGCGTCCACCACACGGGTGTCCGGGGGGACGTCCCCGGCGGAGCCGGCGGGGGCGATGCGTTCGATGCGGCCGTCACGGCAGAGGACATCGAGCCCGGCGCGGAAGGTGCGGGCGCCGTCATCGAACACCGAAGCGTTGCGGAAGAGCACGGGGCGCTGGGTCACGGCGGCAATTGTTCCACGGCGGGCGGCCGTTCGCGAACTGGCGCGGGGGAGGTGCGGCCGGTAGAGTGCGGCGGCGTGGAGGTTTGCCCATGAACATCCGGGTGCAGCTGGTCATCGACGAATTCGAGCGGCACCGGCGGCAGTTCGCACACCTGTGCCGGTCATTGACTGCGGAGGAGCTGGGCGCGGTCGTGCCGGGAAGCCACTGGACGGTCAAGGATTACATCGCCCACCTGTGCACGATCGACGGTCTGATCGTGCCGCGGTGGGCGGCGATGGTCGGCCAGCAGGCACCGCTGCCGGATACGCCGATCCCGAACCCGTTCGACATCGACGACTGGAACGAGGCCGCGGTTCGGTCGCGCCGGGACCGGTCGATCGAGGAGCTGCTGGAGGAGGCGGCGCTCCATCGGGAGCGGCTGCTGCGGGCGGTGGCGGAGTTCACCGACGCGCATCTCGACCAGGAGATCCTGTACGGCGGTGACCGGAAGGTGCTGAACATCCCGCCGTCGCGGGTGCGGTTCGGCGGGCTGCTCTGGGGCGTGGCGATCCACGAACCGACGCATACGCGCGACATCCTGCGTGCGCTGCCCCGCAGGGCGGAGGAGCCGTGGGTGCGCGAGTGGCTGGCGAGCGTGAGCGATTCGCTCATCCCGCAGGGCGTGCGGGAGCAGCGCGTCTGAGCGCGGCCAAACTTCAGCCGCAGAAGAAGCGGTAGACGCCGGCGGCGGCCCGCGCTGCCGCGGATTCGAAGGTCGCAGCGAGGCTGGCGGCCATCATCGCGAGGACGATGGCCGCCAGCAGGGCGCGCTGGGCGAGGCTCCCCGGCTCAGGCCGCACGGCGGTCGAACGCCTGCGGGAGGGGGGCCGGGCGGGCGGCGGCATCGCTGCCGACGCGGAAGGCGCCGACGCTCTTCGCGAGGGCTTCGGCGAGCTCGCGGAGGGCGGCCGACTCGCGGTCGAGCGAGGCTGCGCGGTCGCCGAGGGTCGTCGTGGAAGCGTTCAGTTCCTGGACGGTCGCGGCGGTCTCCGAGGAGCTCTGGGCGACCTGTTCGACGGAGGCGAGCACGGATTTCGAGGCGGCGGCGATATCCTCAGCACCGGCCCCGGCGCCAGTCGCGGATTCGACGAGCGAGCCGGCGGCTTCGACGACGGTGCTGGCAGAGCTGGCGAGCGCGCCGATCTGCTCGACGATGGCGTGGACGCGGTCGCCGGTGCGGGCGATGTTCGCGATGATTTCGCCGAGCGAAGCATCGACGCGGGCGGTCACTTCGCGGCCCTGCTGGACGTCGGCGACGCCGGTCTGCATGGCGGAGACGGCCTCCGTGGTGCGTTCCTGGATGCGGGCGATGAGGTCGGCGATTTCGCGGGTGCTGGCGCTGGAGCGCTCGGCGAGCTGGCGGACGTTTTCGGCGACGACGGCGAAGCCGCGGCCCTGCTCGCCGGCGCGGGCGGCTTCGATAGCGGCGTTGAGGGCGAGGAGGTTGGTTTGTGCGGCGATTTCGTCGATGACCGTGACGATGTTGCCGATCTGCTCGCCGTAGGCGCCGAGTTCGTTGACGGTGGCGGCGGCGCGCTCGACGGCGCCGGCGATCGCCTCCATGGAGGTGACGGCGAGGCGGACGGCGTCCTGGCCCTGGCGGGCGGCGTCGCTGCTCCCCCGGGTGGCGTCGTTGACGTCGCGGGCGAGGGCAGCGACCTCTTCGAGCCGCTGATGGATGGCGGCGATCTCGTCGCGTGCTTCGCGGGCGGTGAGGGCGGTCTGGCGGGTCGCACCGGCGACGTGGTCGGCTTCGCCGGTGGCGCGGCCGAGGTTTGCCTCGGCGGCAGCCGCGATGTCGGCGAGGCGAGCGGTGAGGTCGCCGATGTCGGCGGAGGCCTGCGCAATCTGGCTGGCGGCGCTGGCGACGTCGGCGGCCGAGTTCTCGACGTTCGCGGCGGTATCGAGGACGCGGCGGGCGTTGGCGCTCACGTCCTTCACGAGGCCGGCGAGGCTGGCGTTCATCTGGCTGGCCGAGCGGGCGATGGCAGAGAGCTGCTCCTGGAGGCGGTTGAAGGCCCCGGCCATCGCGCCGATCTCGTCGGAGCCGGAGGCGCTGACGGGCGAAACCTCGAACGTGAGCGAGCGAGTGAGGTCGCCGCGGGCTGCTGCTTCGAAGGCCTCCTGCATCGCCGGCAGCTGCTGCGCGGCGAGGCGGTCGGCGGCGGCGCTGACGGCCGCGGTGGAGCGGCGCACGCGCTCCGCGACGTAGACGGTGACGGCCGTCTGGAGGACGACGAAGGCGGCGTGCTCGATGACCGTCTGGAGAGAGGCGCCGGAATCGAAGACGTAGTTCGGGAAGATGTAGTTGCCGGCGAGATGGTGGACCGCGATGACGCCGGCGGCGACGAGGATCGGGAGCGCGTCGTAGTAGATGACGAGGAAGCTGAGGACGACGAAGACGTGGAAGTGGACGGCGATTTCGCCGCCGGATGCGGCGATGAGCATGCCGGACATCGCCATCAGGGCGGCGGCGGCGACGACGCGGAAGGCGCGCTGGCCCGCGGCGAGGGCATAGGCGGCCCACGCGCCGCCGGCGATGACGAGGCTGCCGAGGGCGGCGGTGACGAGCGAAAGCTCGCCGACGATGACGGCGACGGCGATGACGACCGGGACATGGGCGGCGATGACGCCGAGGACGAGGCGGTCGCGCGCGGCGAACGAAACTCCGGGCATGAGGCGGCTCCGAACCTGTGACTGGTTGCTACGGGGATCGTTCGGCCGGCCAGCCAGCAGCGGTATCGGGGAATCGCCTGAGCGGCCGCTAAGTTCAGGGTTCTGCCGTAGGGGAGCGGCGCCGTTTCGAGCAGGTAAGACGGGCCGGGGGTAGGCTGGGATCAACCCGAGGAGGTGCGGCGATGGCGAAACAGTATGCGAACCCGCCGGCGATGGCGATCGACCCGGCGAAGCAGTACCGGGCGACGATCGAGACGACGGCCGGCACGATGACGGTGGAGTTCTTCCCGGCCGAGGCGCCGAAGACGGTGAACAACTTCGTCTTCCTGGCGCGGGAGGGCTTCTACGACGGGGTGATTTTCCACCGGGTCATCCGGGGGTTCGTCATCCAGGGCGGCGACCCGACGGGCACGGGGCGGGGCGGGCCGGGCTACCGGTTCGAAGATGAGCCCGTCACCCGGCCGTACCTGAGGGGCACGATGGCGATGGCGAACGCCGGCCCGAACACGAACGGCAGCCAGTTCTTCATCATGCACGCGGACTACCCGCTGCCGCCGAACTACACGATTTTCGGGCAGCTGACCTCCGGCGAGGACGTGCTGGACGCCATCGCGACGGCGCCGACGGGGGCGCAGGACCGGCCGCTCGAGCCGGTGGCGATCACGCGCGTCACGATCGACGAGGCGTAGGGCCGCGCAGTCGGCTAGCATCCCCGGCTGATGGAGCAGCCCGCGCTGGCGCAGCGCCCGTGGACGGCCCGGCAGCTCATCCTCCCGGTTGCGGCGGCCGCCGGGGTGGTCGCCTGCCTCGTCGCGGTCATCATCGCGGCCCGGCAGACGGGCGGGGGCGGCGCGCCGCCGGAGCCGGGGCCGATGGCGATGCCGGCCGGGGCCGGCTACGCGGCCTTCACGGTCGAGCGCGCCGAGGCCGGCCGGCTCGCCGTCTCGGGCGGCACGGGCGCGAGCGAGCTGGCGCTGCCGCCGGGGACGCGGGTGTGGGTGCTCGAGCCCGCCGCGCCCGGGGACATCCGGCCCGGGATGCAGGCGGCGGTCATCGGCGTGCCGAACGAAGTCCGGAACGCGACCATCCGCGCCATCGTCGTCGGCGAGGGCGGCACCGGCGGCGCGACCGCGGGGCCGTTCGCGGGGCACGAAGCGCTCGGCGAGGCGGCGGCGCTGCCGCTCGTCACCGGCCGCGTCGAGCGAGTCGAGGCGGGGCGGATGGTGCTCGCGACGGCAGCGGGAGAGGCGGCGGTCTGGTTCGCGGAGGGTGCGCCGCTCTTCGCCGCGCGGGAGCGGACGAGCGAGGCGATCGGGCCGGGCGACCGCGTCGGTGTCCTGCTGGATGCGGCGGGGCAGCCAGACCCGGCGGCGGGGCTGCTGGTGCTGCCCGGCGAGTGACGGCCGCTATTCGGTCCGGAGCGCCTGCGCGTCGGAGGTGCGGGCGATGAGGCGGGCGGCGAAGAGCAGCGAGCCGGCGAAGACGAGCGCGACCGCCCCGAGGCTGGCACCGACCAGCAGCCAGTCGGTCCGCAGCAGGTAGGAGGGTTCGGCGAGCCGGCCGGCTTCGTCGACATCGAGGAAGGAGAGCATGCGCCCGGCGATGCCGCGGCCCAGCCACGTCCCGGCCGCGACGCCGACGACGGCGACGAAGGCGTATTCGACGGCGAGGACGCGGGCGACGCCGCCGCGAGAGAGACCGAGCGAGCGAAGCACGGCGAACTCGGTCCGGCGGCGCTGGACGACGAGCCAGAGCGAGACGAGGAGCGCCGCAGTGACGAGCAGCAGGACAGCGCCGAAGGCGAGGTAAAGGATGCCGGCGCCGCCCGCGGAGATGAGCGGGTTCCGCTCGAGGCGGGCGAGTTCGCGGGAGCGGTCGGTGACCAGGCCGAAGTTGAACGGGTCGTTGCGGAGCACCTGCTCGATGGCCGGGATGTCGGCCCCGGGCGGCGGTTCGAGCCACGCTTCGTTCAGGACGGGCTGATTCGACGAGCCGGCGAGGCCGAGCCACGAGAGGAGCTGGTCGCGGTTGAAGACGACCCCGGGGCCGGAGGCGGCGGGCAGCGTGGGGAAGGCGGCGGCTTCGCCGACGACCCGGATGGGAACAGGCACGGCGGCGACGCTGATCGTGCCGGCGGCGCCCACGGAGAGGCCGGTGGCGGCGAGGAAGGAGCGGGTCGCGACGACGGGGAGGGGCACGGCGGATTGCTCGCGCACGAGGCCCCAGAGTTCGGTGCTCTGGCCCGGGGCGCGGCGGATGCGGCCCGCCTGGCCGGAGACGGCTCCGTCGCGGGTGAGGTCGAATCCGTCCGGGAGGTTGAGCCGCGACGGGAGCGGCGTCCAGCCGGGGTCCGGGCGTTCGAAGTCGTCGAGAACCGTCGTGACGCCGGCTGAGGTCGACGCGGCCAGGTTGTCCACGAGGATCGTGAGTTCGAGCGTGTTGAAGCGGTTCGCAGGCTCGGTGATGACGAGCGCGGCGAGGGTGAGCGGCTCGGGGAGCTGACCTTCGAAGACGCGCGAGATGGGGGCCGTCATCGTCCGCCATTCGCCGGGTTCGATGGTGCCGAACTCGATGAGCTGGTGGTAGCCGGTCGCGTCGCGGACGCGGGCCCAGAGCGTCATCTGGTTCGGGGTCGATGACGCGCGGACGTCGATATTGAGCGAGGTCGTGCCGCGGGGGAGTTCGATGCCGCGGAGCGGCCCTGGCGCGCCGAGGTCGGCCATGAGGTCGCGCAGAGGGCGCTCCGCGAAGTCGTCGCGCCACCAGAGGAGGAACGGCGCGTCGTCCGGGTTCAGCCCGAGGGCCTGGAAGGTGCGGCCGGTGGCGCCGGCGGCGGCCGGGGCGGCCGGCAGGCGGAGGACGGCGGAGGCGAGGGGCACGCCGGTCCGTTCGCGGAGGGCTGCGTCGGCGGCTGCCCCATCGAGGCCGAGGTCGGCGGTGCCGGTCGTGACGGCCCGGATGCCGGCGCCAGCCTGGAAGCGGGCGCGCTCCTCGAAGGTCGCCGAAGCGGTGGTCGCGTAGCTGGCGGCGAAGGTGCCAACCGCGAGCGCGAGGGCGAGGAGGAGCGCGAGCCGGGCAGAGTGGCCGGGGCTGCGGGAGACCTGCCAGAGGCCGAGCTGGACCGGCGGCGGCGCTTCCCGGGCGAAGAGCCGCGCGAGGAGGCGGGTCGCGATGGGGTAAACGCGGAGGAGGAGTGCAGCCGCCGCGGCGGCGAGGATGGCCGGCGAGAGCAGCAGCAGCGGGTCGGAGGTGACGCCGCCGGTGGGCGAGGGGCGGAAAACCGTCCCGCGTTCCCGCAGCTCCCAAAGGAGGAGGGCTGCGAAGCCGGCGAGGACGAGATCGAGGTAGTAGCGCTGGAAGAGCGGCTTCCCGGGCCGCGCCTGCTCGCGGCGGCGGGCAACGGCCGAGGAGCGGGCGGCGAGCAGCGCGGGGACGAGCAGCGCGGCGATGGAGACGGCGACGCCGGCGGCCGCGTAGAGGAAGGCCTCCGGGGGGAGCGAGACGGGCAGGAGCGCGCCGCCGTTCACCGGCTCGAAGGTCGGCGTGAGGCCGAGGAGGGCCGTCCCGGCGGCCGCAACGAGCGGGGCGACGAGGATGATCGGCGCGCCGAGGATGAGGCCCTCCGCAAGGGTGATGACGCCCACCTGCGCGACGGTCGCGCCCCGGCTGCGGAGGAGCGCGACCTCGTCGGAGAGGCGCTCGGTGAGGACGATGGAGACGAGGATGACGTAGAAGACGGCGACGGCCGCGATTTCGAGCAGGAGGATGGTGAGCGGCGCCTGCTGGTACTGCTGCGCGCGGCCGTAATCGCGGAGGACGTTGCCGAGCGGGCTGAAGCTGGCGCCGCCGAGCGGCTCTAGGTCGTAGTAGAGCGCGGAGAGGTCGGCGCGGGCGCGCTCGAAGGTCTCGCGGGAGAGCGCTTCGGGGCGGGCGAAGGTGTGCCATGCGGTGCCCGCGCCGTAGGCGGGGAACTGGCTGGCGAAGGCGCCGAGGAGCGTCTCCTCCGGGGCGAACATGGGGACGACCGGGCCGTTTTCGGGCAGGAGCCGGTAGGGTGCGAAGAACCGGTCGGCAGGGAGCACCCAGAACGGGTCGTCGGCGCGCAGCGGTTCGACGATGGCGGTGACGACGGCGGAGAGGCTAAAGGTCACGCCGGCAGCCGGCGTGCAGGGCGGCGGGGGCGGGCGGTCCTCGCGCGGGATTTCGCGGGCGCAGGTATCGAAGTCTTCGACGAGGGCGAGCTGCTGGCCGACGGCGAGGCGGGCGGCCCGGGCGGCATCGCGCGAGACGGCGACCTCGATCGGCTGGCCGGGCGCGGCGGGCCGGGGGAGCTCGCCTTCGAGGACGGTGACCGCCGATTCGTAGCCGGTGACCGACTGGAGCTGGCCGATCGGCGCGAGCAGGGGCGCCGGTTCGCCGGGCGGAGCGAGGAAGAAGCGGGGCCCGACGAGCACGCGCGATTCACCCTGCGCGAACCAGCCGATGCGCTCGGCGATGCGGCGCTCGACGGCATCGCGGAGCGACTGGCCTTCCGGCGTGCCGAGAGGGACGGACGTGAAGCTGACGCGGTTGCCCGGGGCTTCGCCGAGGCGGTCGCGGACGGTGAAGGTGAGGCCGAGGTCGGCCATGGTGCGGGCGTAGATCGGGGCGGCGGCGAGCAGGGCGGCGGCGATGAGCATGCCGAGGCCGAGGACGGCGAGCAGCCGCCAGTTCCGTTCGCTGCGGCGTGCGAAGAGGCGCCACGTGGCGAGTGCGCTCCGCATCGGGCGCAACTGTACACGAGGGCGGCCGGGCCGGCGCGGGGGCCGCTTTGCCGGGCGGCCGCGACTCGGGTAGGTTTCGCGCGGGAAATGCGAACGGCGCTCGTGGTCCTCTCGATGGTGGTCCGGCGGAGCCTCGCCAACCGGCGGCTGCTCGCGACGGTGGCGGTCGGCGTCGCCATGGCGGCGGCGCTGATGGCCTCGGTGGTGCTCTATTCGGACGCGGTGCGCGACCTCGGCCTGCGGTTCGCCCTGCGGAATGCCGAGCCGGCGGAGCGGAACGTGCGGGTCGTCATCTCCGGCCGGCCGGCGCTGGACGACTACCGGCAGCGGCGGGAAACGGTCGACGGCGCGCTCGAACGCTACCTCGGCGGCGTCATCGGCGAGACGGTGCGGTTCGGGCGGACGGCGACGTTTTATGTCGCTGCGCCGGGCGCGCCGGTGCCCGCCGACGCGGACCGGCCGCGGGGGCATTTCCAGTTCGCAGACCGGCTGGCGGACCACATCGAGCTCGTCGAAGGGCGGTGGCCGGCGTTGCCGCAGCCGGCGGGGGACGGCGCGGCGCCCGTCGTCGAGGCGGCCATCGGGAAGGAAGCAGCGGACCGAATCGGCATCCGGGTCGGCGATGCGTTCGACCTCCACCCGTTCTGGCGGGAGGACGCGGCGCCGGTGCGGGTCGTCGTCACCGGCATCATCGCGCCGCGGGACCTCGACGAGCCGTACTGGTTCGGCCGGCGGGACCGGTTCGCGCTCGAGACTTCGTGGCCGACCTACCCGCTCTGGGTCGACGAAGCGGCAGTGCGGGGGACCGTGGCGGCCTACCTGCCGGACATGGACAGCACGCTGGAGACGTACGCGTTCGTCGACATCGGCGCGATCGATGCGCGGAACGCGCGGCAGGTGGAGGCGAACACGCGGGCGCTCACGGTGGCGCTGCGGGAATCGGTGCCGAACGTGGTGGTCGAGACGCGCCTCGCGGAGGTGATCGCGAGCTACCAGACGAAGCTGTTCTTCACGCGGCTGCCGCTGTTCGCGCTGATGCTCCAGATCGTCGGGATCGCGCTGTACTACCTCGCGATGGTCTCGTCGATGCTGGTGGAGCGGCAGCACGGCGAGATCGCGCTGCTGCGGTCGCGCGGGGGGAGCCCGGCGCAGGTGGTGGCGGTGTACGCCATCGAAGGCCTGCTGATCTGCGGGGCGGGGGCGCTGGCGGGGCCGTTCGTGGCGGCCGGGGCGATCAGCCTGCTGGGCTACACGCCGCCGTTCGCGCCGCTGAGCGGCGACGCCGCGCTGGACGTGCCGATTTCGCGGATGGCGTTCCTCGCGGCGGGCGGGGGCGCCCTGCTCGCCTTCGCGGCGATGCTGGTGCCGGCCTGGCGCGCCTCGCGGTCGAGCACCATCGACTACAAGCACAGCCTCGCGCGGCCGCAGGCGCAGCCGCTCTTCCTGCGGTACTACCTCGACCTCGGCCTCGTCGGCGTGGGGGCGTTCCTGTTCTATCAGCTGCGGGAGCGGGGCTCGCTGGTGACGGAGCGGCTGTTCGGCGGACTCTCGGCCGACCCGCTGCTGCTGCTCTCGCCGACGCTCTTCATGGTGATGGTGGCGCTGGTGTTCCTGCGGCTGTTCCCGCTCGTGCTGGGGCTCATCGCCCGGGCCGGCCGGCGGTGGGAGAGCGCGACGGTCGCGCTGGGGCTGACGCGGATGACGCGCGCGCCGCTCCAGTACAACCGGCTCATCCTGCTCCTGCTGCTCGCGACGGCCGTCGGGATGTTCGCGGCGGGCTACCGGGCGACGCTCGAGCGGGGCTACGACGACCGGGCGGCGTACGAGGCGGGTGCGCCGTCGCGGCTCACCGACGTGCGGAACCCGGCGGCGGTGCCGGACGACGTTTTCACGGAGCGCATCCGGGCGGCTACGGGCGCGGAGGTGGTGTCGCCGGCGAGCCGGCAGACCGGCTCGTACAACATCTCGGCGTTCCAGGGCGTCAGCATCGAGGTGCTCGGCGTCGTGCCCGGCGAGTTCGAGCGGGTGGCGTTCTGGCGGGACGATTTCGCCGGCGCGGATCTCGGCGAGCTGCTCGGACGGCTCGAGGCCGACCTCTCCGGCGGAGCGCGCGGCGCGGAGGTGCCGGCGGGGGCGCGCTGGATCGGCCTCTGGGCGCGCTTCCCGTACGGCCCGAACCAGGCGCGGCTCGGGCTGCGGCTGCGGGACCCGAACGGGCTCGCCTGGGACTACACCCTCTTCCCGGTCGAGCAGGAGGTCTCGAACGAGTGGCGGTTTTTCGCGGCCGACCTGGCGCAGCCGTCGCAGGCGCGGTTCGGGCAGGGCGCGCGGTACAGCCCGGCGACGCCGAAGGAGCTCGACGCCGTCTACGTGCGCACCGCGGGGTCGGCCCCGCAGGTGGCCGAGCGAGCGATCGTGCTGGTCGACAATGTGGCGGTGAGCAGCAGCGGGCAGTGGGACGGCGGTGCCGGCGAATGGACGGTGATCGAGCCGTTCGACGGCTTCGACCGGTACGAGCTGATCACGGGGCAGGCGCTCGCCGACCCGGGGGCGGTGTCGTTCGCGCCGGGCGCCGGGCGGGACGGGGGGAACGCGGCGCGCATCGCCTTCACCCGGGCGGCCGGGCAGGGGCCGCTGTTCGGCTTCCGGACGGCCCGGCCGGCCGAGGCGCTCCCCGTGCTGGCGGAGGAGCGGTTCCTCGCGACGGCGGGGCTGGAGCGCGGCGACGAGCTGACCATGTACGTGAACCGGCAGTACGTGCGTGCGCGGGTGGCGGGGAGCTTCGCCTACTTCCCGGGGCACGACCCGCGCGGGAGCACCTACCTGCTGGTCGCGGACTTGCGGGCGCTGCAGGTGCTCGGGGCCGCCGTGCCGGGGCTCGCCGATGCGGTGACGGCGAACGAGGCGTGGATGAGCGCGGCTGACCCGGCGGCGATGAGCCGGGAGGCGCTGCTCGCGCGGGGCGTGCAGGCGGAGGGCATCTTCGACCGCCGGGCGATCCGGGCGGGGCAGGAGGCCGACCCGCTCGTGGCGGCGAGCTGGGAGGGCATCCTGTTCCTCTCGTTCGGGGCGGTGCTCATCCTCACCGGGCTGGGGTTCGCGGTGTACGCGACGATGGCGGCGCAGTCGCGGGCGCTGGAGTTCGCCATCCTGCGGACGATGGGGTATTCGAGCCGGCAGGTGCTCGGGCTGGTGAGCTTCGAGCAGGCGTTCGTCATCGTGGCCGGTGTCGCAGTGGGAACGTTCCTCGGCTTTCCGCTGGGACGGCTGATGATCGGGTATCTTGGCGTGACCGAATCGGGCAGCGAGCCGATCCCGCCGCTGGTTTCGCAGGTGAGCTGGCCGGCGGTGCTGACGGTGTATCTGCTGCTGGCCGCGGTGTTCGCGGCGACCATCGCCGCGCTGGCGGCGGTGTATACGCGGCTGGCGGTGCACCGCGCACTGCGGATTGGGGAGATCTAGATGCAGGCAGAGCCGAAGCCGACCCTCGACGGCGCAGCCGGCGACGACGAGCTGCACATCCGCTGCGAAGACCTGTTCAAGATTTACAAGACCTCGAACCTCGAGGTCGTGGCGCTGCGGGGGCTGGACCTGAAGGTGCGCCGGGGCGAGTTCATGGCGATCGTGGGCGCTTCGGGCTCGGGGAAGTCGACGCTGCTGAACATCCTCGCGGGGCTCGATACGCCGTCGGCAGGGCGGTGCTTCGTCGGCGGGCAGGACCTGCTGACGATGTCGACGAAGGAGATGGTGCGCTACCGGCGGCGGCAGGTGGGGTTCGTTTGGCAGCAGACGGGCCGGAACCTCGTGCCGTACCTGACGGCGCTGCAGAACGTCGAGGTGCCCATGGTGCTGGACGGCGTGGCGCCGGGGGAGGCCCGGGCGCGGGCGCAGCGGCTGCTGGAGCTGGTGCTGCTCGGCCACCGGCTGCACCACCGGCCGGAGATGCTCTCCGGCGGCGAACAGCAGCGGGTGTCGATCGCGGTGGCGCTGGCGAACGAGCCGCCGCTGCTGCTCGCCGACGAGCCGACCGGCGAGCTGGATTCCGTCGGCGCGGACACGGTGTACGAGGTGTTCCGGACGCTGAACAAGGAGCTGGGGACGACGATCGTCATCGTGACGCACGACCCGGACATCGCGGCGCGCGTCGACCGGGTGGTGGCGATCCGGGACGGCCGGACGAGCACCGAGATCTACCGGCGGGTGCGGTTCGAAGGGACGGAGGCGAAGGTCGCGCACGAGGAGTACGTGCTGGTGGACGCGGCCGGCCGGCTGCAGATCCCGCGGGAGTACCTCGAGGCGCTGGACATCCGCGAGCGGGCCCGGGTGCTGCTCGGCGAGGGCCGCATCGAGGTGCTGCCGGACGGGAGCCGGCGGGTGCGGGCGAAAGGAGCGCAGTGGTGAGCGAGGGGGCAGCCGTCGAACTCCGGTCGGTGTCGCGGAAGTTCCGGGCAGGCGGCGAGGACGTCTGGGCCGTGCGCGACGTCTCGCTGAGCGTGCGCCCGGGGGAGTTCCTCGCGCTCGTCGGCCGCTCCGGTTCGGGCAAGACGACGCTGCTGAACCTCATCGCGGGGCTCGACCGGCCGACGGGCGGCGAGGTGCTCATCGACGGGGCGCGTGTGGACCAGATGAGCGACCGGGAGCTGGACCGGCTGCGGCGGCACACGCTGGGGTTCATCTTCCAGTCGTTCGGGCTGCTGCCGCTCCTCTCGGCGCGGGAGAACGTGGAGCTGCCGCTGCGGATTGCGGGGCTCGGGCACCGGGAGCGGCAGAGGCGGGTCGACGAGGCGCTGGCGTTCGTGGGCCTCGGGAAGCGGGCCGAGCACCGGCCGTACGAGCTTTCCGGCGGCGAACAGCAGCGGGTGGCGATTGCGCGGGCGCTGGCGGCGCGGCCGCGGCTCATCCTCGCAGATGAGCCGACGGGCGAGCTGGACTCCGCGACGGCGACGGCGGTCTTCGGCCTGCTGCGGGACCTGGCGCGGGTGGAGGGCATCACCATCATCGCCTGCACGCACGACCGGCTGGTGATGGAGATGGCGGGGCGAGTGGAAGAGCTGGCCGACGGCCGGCTGGTGACGGGCGGGCGGAAGGAGGTGCTCGAGCGGACGCTGGCGCGGGAGCGGAGTCCGTTCGCGGCGGCGCGGGCCGCGCCCCCGGGCGAGGCGCCGGCAGCCTCCGGGCTGTCGTCGCTCATCGGGGCGGACTACGCCCAGTTCCGGCGGCCCGGCGCGGGGGCGGCGGAGGCCGGCGGCCGCGCGGAGGACGGGCGGGAAGCCGAGGGGAGCGGGCCCGGCAGCCCCTGACGTCCGTTCGGCGGCGATTCGTTTGCCCGGCGACAACGGAATGCCCGCGGGCGGGGGCGGCGTGTGTAAGATGCCGGCCGGCGTTGCGGTCATGCGGGCAGGGCGCACTGCGCCACGTTCGCCGGGAGGACCTCCATGTTTCGCCGCATTCGCACTGCACTCGCGCGCGCCGGGCTCGCCGCCGCTGCGGGGACGTTCGCCGTTGGTTCCTCCGCCTGCTGGCCGTTCGGCGGCGGGGGGCCATCCGTGAACTGCGTGCAGCCGCCGCCGGACCTCGTCGCGTGGTGGACGTTCGACGAGACGAGCGGGAACGTGGCCCATGACATCGCCGGGCACCCGAACGACCTCGTCTTCACCGGGACGGTGACGCCGATGACGGGCAAGGTGGGCGGCGCGTGGGACCTCGGCAACACCGCGCAGACGCTGGGCACCTCGACGGTCGGCACGACGCCCTCGCAGGCGGACCTGCTCTTCGGGACGGGAAGCTTCTCGTTCGAGTTCTGGATTTCACGCTGGGACCAGCTCTCCACGATCAGCAACATCCTGTCGAAGCTGGACAGCGGGAACAACGGCTACCAGATCATCTTCGCCAACGGGGTCGTTTCGCTGCGGAAAAGCGGTGCGAACGTCATGGCGCCCCCGAGCAGCGGCCCGGCGTGGTCGACGGGGACGGGCTGGAGGCACATCGCGGTGACGGTGGACCGTGGGCCGGCGAACACCGTCCGCTGGTACGTCGACGGCCAGCAGACGGCCACCGCCCCGGCGACGACCTGGTTCAACGGGAACCTCGATACCGCGGCAGCGGCCGCAGTCGGCCTCCCGGCAGGGGCGTCGTTCCAGATCGACGAGCTGTCGGTATACAAGCGGGCGCTGACGGCGAGCGAGGTGCAGGCGATCTACGGGGCGGGTTCGGACGGCAAGTGCAAGCCGGTGCAGGTGCCGGTGACGGTGGTGCCGCCGAAGGGGACGCCCACGATGAGCGCGACGGTCATCAACCCGCAAGTCACGATCGTGCCGCCGAAGGGGACGCCCACGATGAGCGCGACGGTCATCAACCCGCAAATCACGGTCGTGCCGCCGAAGGGGACGCCGACGCTGAGCGCGACGCCGATCAACCCGCAGTTCACGGTCGTGCCGCCGAAGGGGACGCCGACCCCGACGCCGACGTTCACGCCGACGCCGACCAAGACGCCCACGCCCACCCCGACCTTCACCCCGACGCCGACCAAGACACCCACGCCGACGCCCACCTTCACGCCGACGCCGACCAAGACGCCCACGCCGACCCCGACTTTCACGCCGACGCCCACGCCGACCCCGACGCCGGCGAACGGGACGCTCTGCATCCAGAAGTTCTTCGACCTCAACCAGAACGGGGTCCAGGACCCGAACGAGCCGAACCTCGGGGGCTGGCAGTTCACCATCACGCAGGGGTCGACGGTCGTCGGGACCGTGACGACGGGCACTGCGGGGGTGCCCGGGGTGTGCATCACCCTGCCGAGCGGGACGTACACGGTGACCGAGGTGCTGCAGCCGAACTGGGTGCCTTCGACGCCGAACCCGCAGACGGCGACGGTGCCGGCCGGCTCGACGGTGACGCTGACGTTCGGCAACTTCCGGCCGTAGCGGGCATGCGGGCGCGGGGGGCCGCCTTCAGGCCCCCCGCAAGAGTCTTCCAGCGAAAGGAGCACGCGATGCGTCGTTCGATCGTCCATCCTCGACTGGCGGCCGTTTTGCTGGCGGCCTGGCTCCTGGCCGGGTGTACGGCGCAAGACGAAGGCGTTCCGGGCGCCTCCCCTGCGGACGCGGAAGCCGGGGAGACGGTGCCTGGGGCAGGCAGCGCCGCCGCGGGGTCGCCCCGGGCCGCGGCAACCGCCGCAACGCCGCCGGCGGCGGCGACGCCGACTGCGACGCCGCCATCGGCGCCGACCCCGACCCCGACGTTCACGCCGGTCCCGACCCCGACGAACGGGAATCTCTGCATCCAGAAATTCTCGGACCTCGACCAGGACGGCATCCTCGATACGAAGGAGCCGCTGCTGCCGGGGTGGTCCTTCACGATATCGCAGGGGCAATCGCTGGTGACGACGGTCGTGACGACGTCGACGGGCGGAGTTTGCTTCCCGCTGCCGGTGGGCACCTATACGGTCGCGGAGGTGCTCCAGGCGGGCTGGGTCCCGACGACGCCGCCGTCGCAGACGGTGTTCATCCCGGGCGGCACGATGGTGTTCCTGACCTTTGGGAACCACCAGCTCAGCGAGCAGGTGCCAAACCCGGGGCCGACAGCGACGGACTGAGAGGGCGCGCGCCCGCGGCTGCGGACATAGAACGCATGTTCTATACTGGTGCGCGTGGCGGCGTACGCTGAACTCCACGCGCACTCGTGCTGGTCGCTGCGGGAGGGCGCGAGCACGACGGACGAGCTGATCGACCGGGCGCTCGCGCTCGGCTATTCCGCGCTGGCGCTGACCGACCACGACAACCTGTACGGGGCGATGGAGTTCGCGCAGGCGGCGCGCCAGCGGGGGCTGAAGCCGATTACCGGCTGCGAGCTGACGATCCGGGCGGAAGGCACGGGGGAGACCTCGCACCTGACGGTGCTGGCGGCCGACGCGGAGGGCTACCGGAACCTCTGCCGGCTGCTGAGCCGCGGCTACCGGACGTACGGGAAGGACGCGCCGCAGGTGGAGGAGCCGTGGCTCTTCGCCGGGGGGCAGGGGCTGATGGTGCTCTCCGGCTGCCGGGATTCGGCGCTGGCGCGGTTGGCCGCCGCCGGCGACGAGCGGGGGGCGAAAGCCCTCGCCGGCCGCTACCGCGACGTCTTCGGCGACCGGTATTACGTCGAGCTGCAGGACCACGACGTCTACGGCGACCGGCGGCGGAACGCGGCGCTGGCCCGGGCGGCGGACGCATGCGGGGTGCCCGTCGCGGCGACGAACGACGTGCACTACCACGTGCGGACGCGGCACCGGCTGCACGACGTGCTGGTGGCGATCCGGCACCGGCTGACGCTGGATACATCGCACGCGGTGCGGCGGCCGAATTCGGAGTTCCTGCTGAAGCCGCCGGCGGAGATGGGGCGGCGGTTCGCCTGGCGGCCGGATGCCGTCGCGAACACCGTCGCGATCGCGGAGCGGTGCGCGTTCGACCTCACGCGGGACCTGCCCTACCGGCTGCCGGACTACCCGGTGCCGGAGGGCGCGACGCTGGACAGCTTCCTGCGGGGGGTGTGCGAGCGGGCGTTCCGGCGGAAGTACCCGCCGGGCGACCCGCACCGGGAGGAGGCGCGGCAGCGGCTGGAGCGCGAGCTGGCGCTCATCGCCCGGCACGGGCTGGCCGGCTTCTTCCTCGTCTACTGGGACATCCTGCAGCTCGTGAACGAGGTGGCGGTGGAGCTGCAGGGGCGCGACCCGCGGTTGGCGCCGGACGAGCGGCCGGTGGCGCGCGGGCGGGGCTCTTCGGTGAGTTCGATCGTGTGCTACCTCATCGGCCTCTCGCACATCGACCCGGTGCGGAACAACCTGTACCTCGAGCGGTTCCTGAACGACGAGCTGCATTCGCTGCCGGATATCGACCTCGACTTCCCGCGGGACATCCGGGATGAGCTGCTGCAGCGGATTTACGACCGGTACGGGCCGGAGCACGCGGCGCTGGTGGCGGCCTTTCCGACCTACCGGTTCCGGAGCGCGGTGCTCGATGTGGGGAAGGCGCTGGGGCTGCCGGGCCCGGTGCTGGCGAAGCTGAACCGGCTGGCGGGGCCGTTCGCCGATGCGAAGGGGCTCGCGGAGCAGATGCGGAAGGTGCCGGAGCTGCGGGAGCTGGTCGACGCACCGATCTGGCGGGACCTGGTGGAGCTGGCGGGGCAGATTTCGGGATTCCCGCGGCACATCGGCCAGCACGTCGGCGGCGTGGTGGTCTCGGCGGAGCCGATCTCCTCGGTGGTGCCGGTGGAGCCGGCGCGGATGGACGGCCGGTACGTCTGCCAGTGGGACAAGGATTCCATCGACGACGCGCGGTTCGTGAAGATCGACTTCCTCGCGCTGGGGATGCTCTCGGCGGTGAACGCCTGCCTCGACATCATCGAGGAGGAGCGGGGCGTGCGGGTGGACCTGAGGCGGATTCCGCACGACAGCCCGGAAATCTACGCCGCGATCCGGGAAGGGGACACGATGGGCGTGTTCCAGATCGAGAGCCGGGCGCAGGTGCAGACGCTGCCGAGGACGCAGCCGCGGAACCTGGACGACCTCGCCGTGCAGGTCGCGATCATCCGGCCGGGGCCGATCATGGCGGGGGCGTTCCGGCCCTACATGGAGTACCGGGAGCGGCTGGCGCGGGGCGAAGCGATCGAGGTGGACTACGGGCACCCGGAGCTGGCGCCGCTGCTGGAGCACTGCCTCGGGGAGACGCTGGGCCACGTGCTCTACCAGGACCAGGTGCTGCAGATCGCGTGCGCGGTGGCGGGCTTCACGCCGGGGCAGGCCGACCGGCTGCGGCGGGCGATGAGCCGGAAACGCTCATCGGAGGCGATGCGGGCGCTGGAGGAGGAGTTCCTCGCGGGGGCCGACCGGATGGGGGTGAGCCGGGATGCAGCGCGCGTGGCGTTCGAGAAGATGGCGGCGTTCGCAGCCTTCGGCTTCCCGAAGAGCCACGCGGTGGCGTTCGCGCTGCTGGCCTACGAATCGACGTGGCTCCGGTTCCACTACCCGGCGGAGTACTACTGCGCGCTCTTCGATGCGCAGCCGATGGGCTTCTACCCGGTCGAGGTGCTGGTGCAGGATGCGGAGCGGCACGGCATCCGGGTGCTGCCGCCGTGCGTGAACCGGTCGCGGGCGGGGGCCTGGCCGGAGGAGGGAAACATCCGGCTGGGGCTGCAGCAGGTGAACGGCATCGGCGGCGGCTGGCAGGACCGGCGGCAGCACCGGCACCTGCCGGGCTACCGGCCGCTGCCGGAGCGGATCGCGGCCGAGCGGGCGGCGAATGGGCCGTACCGGTCGCTGCGGGACCTGCTCGTGCGGACGGCGATGACGCGGGAGCAGGCGGAGATGCTCATCCGGGCGGGAGCGCTAGATTGCTTCGGGCTGACGCGGCGGGAGCTGCTCTGGCAGCTGGGACTGCTGACGGAAGCGCGGATGCCGCAGCCGCCCGCCCGGCCGGCCGGTCCGCCGCCGGCGCGGCAGCTGGCGCTCGCGCTGCCGACGGAACAGGATATGGCGGCGCTGCCGCCGCTGGACCCGTGGGAGGAGCTGGCGTGGGACTTCGAACGGCTGGGGCTGAGCCCGGGCCGCCACCCGATGGCGCTCGTCCGGCCGCTGCTCCACGAGGGGCTGATCACGAGCCGGCACCTCGGCGGCGTGCGGAACCCGAACCGGCTGCCGCAGGGGATGACGGTGGAGCTGGCCGGGATGGTCGTCACCCGGCAGCGGCCGGTGACGGCGAGCGGGGTGATGTTCATGCTGCTCGAGGACGAGTTCGGGCTGGCGAACGTCGTCGTGCACCGGGGGCTGCAGGAGCGGCAGGCCGAGCTGGTGCGGATGGAGCCGTTCGTCATCGTCCGGGGGCGGGTCGACAACGAGCAGAGCGGCTTCCCGAACATCGTGGCGGAGTCGTTCCGCCGGTGCCCGCTGCCGGGCTTCCTCGAGCGGCCGGAATCGCACGATTTCGGCTAGGAGCACCGAACCGGCCGGGCGAGGCTAGGGCGCGAGGACCATCTGCGTCTGGGTGACGACGGCGATGAGCCGGCCCTCCGGGTTGCGGATGGACGTCTGCCAGGTCTGGGTGCGGCGGCCCCGGTGGAGCGGGATGCACTCGGCGGTGATGGTCGTCCCGGCGACGCCGGGGGCGAAGAAGTTGGTCTTCGATTCGATGGTGGTGGTGCCGGCGCCTTCGGGCAGGTTCAGCACGGTGCCGACGGCGCCGAGGGTATCGGCGAAGGCCATGATGGCGCCGCCGTGGAGGATGCCGGGCACGGTGCAGAGCTCGTCGCGAACGGTGAGCTCGGCCGTGACGCGGTCCGGTTCGGCGCTCGTGAGGCGGATGCCGAGGAGGCCGGGGAAGAACGGCTGGATGCGGGCCTGGAGGGCGCCGAGCTGATCGCTGGACACGGGCAAACCTCGCGGAGGGGATTCGAACTGGCAGGGCACAGTGTGCCCCGGGGCGGCCGGGGCGCGGGAGGGCCACCGGCGCACGGCGGCGCGGTGCCACCGCCTGCCCGGGAAGGCCGCGCGGGAGTAGGATGGGCGGAGATGGCGATTCCTTCGTTCACGCGGGCGCAGCTGGCGGCCGGCGCGCCGGGCCCGGAGACGGCGCTGACGATCGGGGTGCTCGACGGCGTGCACCGCGGCCACCAGTGGCTGCTCGGCCGGCTGCGCGACGAAGCCCGCCGTCGGGCGCTCTCGCCCGGGGTGGTCACGCTCCACCCGCACCCGGTCACGGTACTGCGGCCCGAAATCCCGCCGAGCTACCTGACCTCGCTGGAGGACCGGATGGAGCTGATCCGGGCGGCGGGTGCGGACTGGGTCATTCCGCTCACCTTCACGGGCGAGGTCTCGGAGGTGACGGCCGAGGAGCTGGCGGCGGCCTTCTTCGAGCTGCTCCGGATGCGGCTGATGGTGCTCGGGCCGGATGCCGCCTTCGGCCGCGGCGCGCCGAAGGACACGGTCGAGCGGATGCGCCGGCTGGGGGCCGAGCTCGGGTTCGAGGTGGTGCAGGTGGAGCCGCTGATGCACGACCACGAGCGGTACAGCTCGACCGCGGTGCGGGCGGCGCTCGCGGCCGGCGACATGGCGCGGGTGACGGCGCTGCTCGGCCGGCCGTACCGGCTTTCGGGGCCGGTGGTCCGCGGGTTCGAACGCGGGCGCACGATCGGCTTCCCGACGGCGAACATCTCGGTCGCGGCGGACCGGGCGCTTCCGGCGCTGGGCGTGTATGCGACGCGGGCGAGCGTGGCCGGGCATCGGCTGATGGGCGCGACGAACATCGGGCGGCGGCCGACGTTCGACGCCGGGCACGTCTCGATCGAGACGCACCTGCTGGATTTCGAAGGCGACATCTATGGCGAGCGGATGGACCTCGAGGTGGTGGCGCGCATCCGCGGCGAGGTGAAGTTCGATTCGGCCGATGCCCTCAAGGCCCAGATCGCGGAAGATGTTCGCGAGGCGCGGCGGCTGCTCGGCGGCGCCTGAGAGACTCTTACGCTGCCCCGGGATGCGAACGGTATGACGAGGACGATGGCGCCAGTCGACGAACAGCTCGAAGTGCTCATGAGCGGCGTCGACTATGGCGACCCGCTGCTGAAGCGGCAGATGGAGCGGGAGCTGCGCGAGCGGCTGGAGGAGGACCGGCCGCTGCGCGTCTACCTCGGGGTCGACCCGACGGCGAGTTCGCTGACGCTCGGCCACTGCGTACCGCTGCGCAAGCTGCGGCAGTTCCAGCAGTTCGGCCACCACTGCATCTTCCTCATCGGCGACTACACGGCGCTGGTGGGCGACCCGAGCGACAAGAACAAGCTGCGGCCGATGCTGACGCCGGAGCAGATCCGGGCGAACGAGGCGACGTACGTGGAGCAGGCCTCGCGCATCCTCGACCCGGCGACGATGGAAGTCCGGCACAACTCGGAGTGGCTGGGCAAGCTGATGCTGCCGGACATCATCCAGCTGATGTCGAAGTTCACCGCGGCCGAGATGCTGCGGCGGGAGAACTTCCGGCTGCGGTGGGAGGCGGGCGACCCGGTCTACCTGCACGAATTCCTGTATGCGCTGATGCAGGGGTACGACGCTTACGCGCTCGAATGCGACGTGCAGGTCGGCGGGACGGAGCAGCTGTTCAACCTGATGGCCGGGCGGAAGATCCAGGAAGATGCCGGGCAGCGGCCGCACGTGCCGGTCACGCTGCCGATCCTCGTCGGGCTCGACGGCAAGGAGCGGATGTCGAAGTCGAAGGGGAACCACGTCGGTGTCGACGACCCGCCGGAGGTGCAGTTCGGCAAGGTGATGTCGATCCCGGATGAGGTGATCGAGCAGTTCTTCACGCTGGGGACGAACCTGCACCCGGCGGAGGTGCAGCGCATCATGGCGGCGATGCGCTCCGGCGAGCGAAGCCCGATGGAGACGAAGAAGCTGCTGGCGCGGACCATCGTGGCGGAGTTCTGGGGCGCTGAGGCCGCGGAGCGCGCGCAGGAGCACTTCGAGCGGACGGTGCAGCGGAAAGAGGTGCCGGACGACGCGCCGGAGTACGCCGTCCGGGAGGGCGAGCTGCTGATCGACGTGGTGCTCGCGGCCGGCGCGGCGCCGTCGAAGCGGGAGGCGCGGCGGCTGTTCGAGCAGAAGGCGGTGACCGTCGACGGGCTGGTGATGGAGCCGACGACGCCGGCCCGGGCCGGGATGGTGGTGCAGGTCGGCAAGCGGCGCTGGATCCGGCTCGTCTAACCCCGCGGCGAAGCGCCCCTTCGGCGGAGTGCCGCGAAGGCGAGCAGGAGCCCGACCACGACGAAGAGGATGCCGAACGCGATGCCGGCCGTGGCGAAGCCGCGCTGGTAGCGGAACTTCGTGCCGAATTCGACTACGGCGTCGACGCCGGCGCTGCCGTCCTCGCGGAGGATGACGAAGACGAAGTCACCGTTCTCGGCCTGCCAGGTGAGTTCGAGCGGGGCATCGCCTGCGGCGCTCGCCGCCCAGGCGACCGCGGGGCCGGGCGGGCCGGGAAGGTCGCCGGCGCCCGCACCCGTGCGCCGGACTTCGAGCGGGTCGTAGCGGACCTCGTCGAGGAGTTCGCGGCGGGCGGCGCCGAGGTAGGCGTCTGCGGCCTCGCGGGGCGCGATGCCGAGGAAAAGGTTCTCGCCTTCGATAGCCCGGATGCGGACGGTCACCGCGCCTTCGCGGAGGCCGGAGTCGCGGCCGGCAATCTCTTTCGTGGCACCGACGAAGCCGAAGGTCGAGGTGGTGAGCCGGGCGGGGCCGCTGAGCATGTAGTCGTCCTCATCGAGGGTGCGGAGCGAGGCGACGCCGGAGGCGGTGCAGGCCGCCCCGGCGATGAGCGCGACGAATCCGAGGACGAGGATGAGGACGCGCACGGGATAAGGGTCATGCTAGGCCCGGCGGGCCGTGGGGGCGAGCGGCGGGGGCGGTCAGCGCCGCCGGCGAGGGCTGCGGCGCAGCGGCGGGCACTGGACGAGCGATGAAGAGCGCGCCGACCGCTGCGGCATCGAGGAGCAGCAGCGACTGGTAGGTGTTGTGGAAGCCGAGGCCGCCGGCGAAGAGCAGCGCGAACGCAGCCAGGAGCATTCGCTCGCCGCGGCGCCACGCTTGCCACGCGGCAGCGGCGAAGCCGGCAGCGGCCGCGGCGTAAAGCACCGGCGGGAGCGCGCCGGTGACGCCGCCGTTCCAGAGCAGGATGATGCGCCCGCTGGCAGCGGGAGCTGCGAAGACCGTGAGGGCGCCGAGGGCGGCTGCCGCGCCGAAGCCCGCGGCGGCGAACCCTGGCCGGCGACAGAGCGCGAGCGGGAGCGCGGCGCCGGCCGCGAGCCCCGCCGCCTCGGCGGCGTCGAGCAACGGCACGGCGGCGCCGGAAGGAAGCGCGGGTGAGGCCTGGGTGGCCGCGTAGGCGGCCGATGCGATGAGCGAGAACCCGAGGAGCGAGAACGGGACCGCGGGGACCAGCCCGCCGCGGGGGACCACCGCCGCGGCCAGGGCGATGGCGGCGATGGCGGCGGCGGCGGCCACCATCGGACTCGCCCCGGGGAGGAGCAGCAGCAGCCCGGCGGCCGCGGCAAACCCGCCGAGGCAGACCGCTGCGACGCGCGCCGGCGCATCGCCGCGGACCCAGAGGTCCACCACGGCAGCCGCGGCGATGAGCACCGCGAGGACGAGGGCGACGAAGAACGCGAATCGGCCCAGCGCGGCCAGGGCGAGATAGGGCGTTTCGAGGGCGCGGCCAGCGGGGACGTGGATGGCCAGGCGCGTACCGGTGCGGAGCAACAGGAGTTCGATGAGTACGGCGAGCGCAAGCCACGGGACGGCTGCAGCGAGGAACGGGCGGGTGGGAGTCGCGGCGGTCATGGCTGGCGGCTCCGTTCGGCGGCGCCGTAGAGAGCGAGGCCGATGCCGATGCCCGAGAGCCCGACGAGCAGAATCGCGGCGATGGCCACGAAGCGGCCGTCGATGCCGCCCTCGCCGGGCAGGCCCGCGGCAGCGACCTGGAGCGTGATGAACTGAGAGACGGACTTCATGCCGTCGCGTTCCTGGTTGGCACCGTCCCAGACGGCGACCGCGAGGTCGGTCCGCGCACCGGGGGCGAAGTCGGCGTGGTCGGGGCCGGGACTCCGGAAGGGGCGGGCGAAGACGACGGCCCAGCCCGTATCGGTCCGCATGCCTTTGCCGGCGGCATCCTGCACGGGCGAGGTGGTGAGGTAGCCGAACAGCCGGGAGGTGAGGGTCTGGACCGGGTTGTCGGCCGCGACCGGGTTGCCCGCGCCGCGCGCCGTCAGGAACGTATCGTCCTCGAACGGGTAGCCGTCGACGTGCATGTTGGGGTAGGCAGCGGCGAGGTCGACGCTGCCGGCATCGACGTCGGCGCGCCAGTACCAGATGTTGACACCCGCATCGGGCTGGCCCATGCAGACGGAAGGGACGACGGCGGCGGTACGGGAGGGAAACTCCAGCGCCGCGGCATCGGTGAAGTCTTCGACGCGAAGGGCGCTGGCGTTCTCGGTGCGGTCGGTCCACTCGGCGCGGACGTAAAGGCGGCCGCCGTAGTGGAGGGCCTTGAGCCTGACAGTAGCGACGGAGCCGCCGCCGGCGGCGTAGCTACCGCGCTGGGCCGTGAGGGGGATCTCAACAGCGCGGATGGCATCCCACGCCGGCGACGCCGGGTCCAGGCCGGGGTCGCGCGGAGATTCGTAGGCGACGAGGAGGACGGCCTGGGAGGCGGCCGGGTTGACCCCGGTGAACTGGAGCACGCCAGCCGTGAGCAGCACGGCGCATGCGGCGAGGAGCTTGCGGGAGCGGAAGAACCGGGTCATGGCGAACCCTCCTCGGGGATGGCGTCGGCCGAGATGAAGGATGAGACGCCGAATTCAGGGCCGTGGCTGCGGGGTGTCTCCCACGCGGCAGGATCCAAGCCGGGCGCGGGGGCGATGTCGCGGACGCCGAGACGGGCCGCCTGGGCGGCGAGGAGGGACTGGAGCAGCGCCGCCGCAGGCGTGAAGATGGTCGCCGGTCCGCGTTCGCGGACACGGGCGGCGAAGGCAGGCGCCCAGCGGCCGAGGTGCTCGGCAAGGAAGATGCGGAGGCCGCGCTGGACCTGCGCGACGCGCGGCGCGCCGCCGTGCTCACGGGCCCAGGCCTCCTTCCGGAGCATGAACGCGAGAAATTCGAGTTCGACGGCCAGGTCGTCGGGGCGGCCGGCACCTGGCACCGGTATGACGCCGAAGGCACGGTAGAGGCCGGTTAGGTCGGCCATGCGGTGGGGCTGGCGGTGGGCTTCCGCGGCGAAGTAGGCTGTTTCGAACGCCGGACAATCGGCGGAGGTGCCGACCGAGAAGACGGCGACACGCTGGGCGTCCCAGCGTTCCGGGTCGAGGATATCGAAGAGCGCCGCGAGGCGGGCGAGGTCGAGCCCGGCGGCGTCGGGCGCGGCGAGCGCAGCGCACAGCTCCCGGGCGCGCTGGAGCGATTCGTGCGAAGCGGGGCCGAAGATGAGCGCGAGGAGTTCGGCGAGGGCGGCGTCAGCGGCGAGCTGTTCGACGGGAGCGGGTTTGAGGACTGGCATGATGCGACCCCGCTAGATGGTGTTCATCGCGAACCGCTCGGGCCGCTCGTAGAACGGTTCGTTGACGGTGATGCGAACGATTTCGTTTCCCTTGCTGTCGAAGCCGAGGACGGTGTCGTTGTAGATTTCCCGCTTCTGGCCGTCGATGGTGAATTCCGCAGCCTTCGGCCCCGGCTCGATGCGGTAGGAGAAGATGATTTTCTGAGTGGCGCGGAAGAGCTGGAGCACGGCGAGCAGCTCGCGAGAAGGGTTCGTGTAGCGGGCGATGGCGGCATCGACGCCCGGGCCGAACATCTGGCGGAGGTAGTCGCGCGGGACCCAGCGGGGCGGGATGTAGTAGACGTTGGGCTGGGTGCCGAACTGTGGATAGAGGGGAAGGGCGACTTTTTCGACGTGGACGAGGTAGTAGAGCGGGTTCTGGCGGTCTTCGGTCCACTGGCCATCAGGCTCGACGTTGACGAGGCCCTGGAGGCGGATCTTGCCGATGCAGGCGGTCATGCAGCGGGTTTCCATCGGGATGCCCTCGGTGAGCGGGTCGGTGCCCTCGACACGGGGGTAGCAGCCGATGCACTTCTCCGAGGTGCGGGTGGTGGGCCGGTACATGGCCTTCTTGTAGGGGCAGGCTTCGACGCATTTGCGGTAGCCGCGGCAGCGCTCCTGGTCAATGAGGACGATGCCGTCTTCCTCCCGCTTGTAGGCGGCGTTGCGGGGGCAGGCAGCGACGCAGGCGGGGAAGGTGCAGTGATTACAGATGCGCTGGAGGTAGAAGAACCAGCCTGAATGCTCGGGGAGCGAGACGCCGGAGGGCGAGAAGCGAGTGGCGGTGTCTTCGAAGAGGTTGGGGGACTTCCACTCGTCCTCGGCCGGGAGGTAGCCGGTGGCCTGCTTCTCGACGCCGTCGGCGGTTTCGAAGATGGTCTTGCCGGCGAAGGTGCCGTAGGGTGCGGCGCGGTTCGGGGCCTTGGCGTCCCAGACCTGGCCGCCCGGGTCGGCCGCTTCCTGGAGCGCGAGGAGCTTCGTGTCCCAGTGATGGGGATAGCCGCCGAACGGTTTGGTTTCGACGTTGTTCCACCACATGAGCTCCTGGCCGGGCGAGAAAGTCCAGGTGGACTTGCAGGCCATAGTGCAGGTCTGGCAGGCGATGCAGCGGTTGATGTTGAAGACGGCGGCGAACTGGCGCTTCTGGGTGCCGGTTTCGAACCGGTAGTCCATCTGGCGGCCGATCTGCCAGTTGTACACGCGCGGCATGGCTAAACCTCCCCGGCGGCAGCGCCGTAGACGGTGCGGATGATGTCGCGGACGAAGGCTTCTCCGCGGCGGCGGTAGATGGCGTGCGTACCCGAGAAGTAGGGCGAGGCGAACATGCGGAGCGCTTTTTCGGGCGGCATCGCCATGAGGGCGTACTCCTCGACGATGCAGCGGGCCATCAGCGCGTCCTGGTCGACGCCTTCGGGAACAGGGAAGCGCTGCGCGACGAAGGCGTACGGGTCATCGAGTTCGACGTCTTTTTCGGCCACGGGTCAGGCCCTCCGGACGGTGACGAGTTTGCCGGCGAGGTAGCGGTCCATGAGCGGGGACGGGCGGGCAGGGGTGAGACCGTCCTGCCCGGCGGCCCACTTGCCCTGGCCGTTGAGGCCGCCGTCTTCGGCTTTGGTGATGCGGACGAGGGTTTCCTTGGGGACGGTGTTGACGGCGTGGTTGTCGGCTTCACCGCCGAAGATGAACGCCTGGGCGACTTTGGCCTTGTGGAAGAGCGTGTCGGTCATGTGCATGGGCATGGACCAGTCGCGGGTGACGCTCTGGTGGGAGCCGTAGCGGAAGTTGGACTGGTAGCCGGTATCGGCGGAGACGGCACGGCCGTCGGCACGGGTCTCGTGGGCAAGAACGGTCTTCTCGGTAGCGCCGAAGCCGCCGTGCTTGGTCATCGTGACGCCGCGCGGGTAGGCGGGGTTGATTTTCACGCGGAGCATGAGGCGGGCGACTTTGTAGCGCGGGTCGTCGGCAGTCCAGCCGAAGAACGGCCGGTCGGCGGGGTTGGCATCGACCCAGACGTAGTCGCCTTCTTCGAGGCCGAGTTCACGGGCGTCGTCGGGGTTCATGTGGAGCTGCTGGTCGCCGACGCTGGCCATGCGCTTATCGGTGCGGTAGGGGTCGGTGAAGTCGGTGGCGTAGAGGTTCATCCAGTCGGTGACCGACCAGGAGGAGTGGACGGTGTGGCGAGTCTTGGGCGTAAGGAAGTAGAAGCGGAAGCCCTGCTCCCAGAGCGGGTTCTTCGTCTGTTTGACCTGGCTCCAGGGGAGCTTGATGTTGCGGATGGTGCGGCGCTCCGGGTCGAGGTCATCGGGCGGGATGCCGTAGTCCTCCGGGCGGATGAGCGGATTGGAGGAGACGATGACATTCGGCAGGTAGGGCGTCGCCTCCGGGCCTTCGCGGTGGACGATGAAGTTCTCGCCGTATTCGATGGCCTCAGGGATGTCGCAGTAGGCGTTCATCCGGCCCGTATCGGTGTGGAAGGGGACGCTGTCGTGCACCTGTTCGTAGTAAGGGACGCGGGGGTAGGAGCGGAAGAGCATGAGCGCCGAGCCGGGCTCGCCGTACTTGCCGGACAGGATGTCCTGCACCGTGTAGCCGCTGGTGGTGCCGGAGGAATCGAGGAGGCGCTGGAGGTAGATGTCCGAGCGGCCTTCGAGGGCGAACTTCCAGTAATCGGCGAACCGGCGGTCGCCGGTGAGGTCGGCGAGGGCTTTCGCGACGCCGGCCATGATGGCGATGTCGTCTTTCGTATCGAAGATCGGCTGGATGCCGCCCTTCCAGATCTGGAGGAACGGGTTCTGGCAGGAGGCGGTGACCTCGACCTGCTGCATTTCGAGCCAGGAGTTGGCGGGAAGGACGAAGTCGGAGTATTCGCAGGACAGGGTCATCTCGATGTCCTGCGTGATGATCATGTCGATCTTCGGCAGGACGTTGAAGAGGACCATGTAGAGCCATTTGGCGTTATTGATGAGGTTGACGTTGGTCGTCCAGATGACCTTCGTCGGGGTAGGCATGTGGGTTTTGCCGGTGAAGACTTTCCGGCCGTATTTCGGGGTCTCGACGATGAGGGCGCGGTCGCCGTGGTCCCAGAAGGCGGGTTCTTCGTCCTTCGTGTAGGCGTGGGCGTGGATGTCTTTGCCGCGGGCGGCAGGGTCGAGGTTCGGCTCGAACGGGTCTTCGGCGATCCAGCCTTTGAAGCCGGGGCCGCTCTCCGGCGTTCCCTGGAAGAGGGCAGCTTTGTAGTTGCCAGCCCAGGAGAAGACGCCGGCGCCGGGCTTGCCGACGTTGCCGGTGAGCATGAGCGGCAGGTGGACGGCGCGGTTGTGGAGCGTGGCGTGGAACCAGTGGTTGATGCCTTCGCCGATGTGGATGGCGACCGGCTTGATGGTGGCGATATCGAGGGCGAGGCGCTCGATGAGCTCAGCGGGGGCGCCAGAGATCTCGGCGGCGGTAGCGAGGTCGTAGTCGCGGAGGTGGAGTTTGTACGCCTCCCAGAGCGTCAGCACCTCCACGTCGCGGCCGTCGAGCGTGCGGACCGTGCCGCGGTAGTCGAGCTGGGGGTCGATGCCTTTGGAGGCGAGGCGGTCGCCGACGTCGTCGCGGGTCAGCGGCTGGAGTGAGCGGGACTTTGCGTCGTAGACGACGTAGTCGTGAAGCTTCGCGTACTGCTCCTTCGTGAGGCCCTGGATTTTGAAGCTGGGGCCGTTGGGGTCGAGAGCCGGCTGGTAGCCGGGGAAGACATCGCGCGGGTCGAGCCGCTTGAGGGTGTCGGTGCGGATGAGGAGTGGCAGGTCGGTAAAGCGCTTGACGAAGTCGGCATCGTAGAGGTTCCGCTCCATGAGGATGCGGGTGATGGCGAGGAAGATGGCGGTATCACCGAGACCGGGGCGGCAGGGGATCCAGTAGTCGGCCTTGGTGGCTGGGGGTGAGTATTCGGGGGTGACGGTGACGATCTTGCCGCCGCGCTCCATGAGTTCGATGAAGAAATGGGCGTCAGCCATCTTGTTTTCGACGAGGTTTTTTCCCACGCCGACGTGGAGGCGGGCGTTGCGCATATCGTTGAAGTCGCAGTCGGCGTTCTGGAGGCCGGTGACGAAGGGGGTGCCCGGGGCCTGGTCGCCGTGCCAGGTGTAGTTGGACCAATTGCGGCCGCCGCGAGCCTGTTCGGGCGCAACGCCGCGGACGTGGACGTCGAGGAGGGCCATCATGTTGGACATGCGGTACATGCCGTATTTGCCGAGGACGCCGAGGAGGCCCATGCCGCCGCGCATCTTGAAGGTGCGGGTGCCGGCGCCGCCCATCTCTTCAACCATCTCGGGCTGGTAGCCTTCCTCGAGGAGGATGCGCTTGCCTTCGTCGCCGGAGTAGCGGCGGGCGACGGCTTCGAGGCCGCGGGCGGCGTAGCGGAACGCCTCGTCCCAGGAGACGTTAACGAAGGTGTCGCGGCCGCGAGCGTCGAAGCGGTATTTGGTGCGGGCCTCGGGGGTGAGGGCGGGGAAGCCGGCATCGGCCCACTCTTTCCAGCCTTTGCGAATCATGGGGTTGCGCAGCCGGTAGGGGCCGTAGATGCGGCGGGTGAGCGTGGCGCCCTTGTTGCACCCGCGGGGGTTCCAGGCGGCGGTGGCGAAGTTGCCGGAGGGGTCGCCCACGTCCTGGCAGTCGTAGTTCTGTTCGGTGCGGATGACGACGCCGTTGCGGACGAAGGCGCGCAGGCGGCAGTTGTGGGTGCAGTTCGGCGCGCAGACGAAGGTGAAGGAGCTGTCGTAGGCGTACTGGTCGCGGTAGAGCCGCTCCCAGCCGCGATTGGGGTAGTACTGGAGCGGGTTGGCGACGCCGGGCGCGGCCTGGAGAAACGCGAAGCGGTGGCCGGCGTAGGCGGCAGTTCCGGCGGCGGCGAGGCCGGTGGTGAGTTTGAAGAACTGGCGTCGGTCCACGGGCGCCTCCCTGCGGGGCGGATGGTTCGGATGCCCTCAGCCTGCACCCGGGGGTAGGCCGCGGGCTGTGACAATCGTCACGGGCGGGGGCGAGGCGGTTGAGGGCACAACGAACCGGATTTCGTGCACCTATCGGGGAAGCAAATGACAGCCATAGATGCAGCAACAGCCGTCCGGCGGCCGGACTCCGGTTGGTGGAAAATGTGCGCGTGCAGGTCGAGCCCCGGGACGTGCTGGCGATCCCCCATTTCGCCTCGCTGACGGAGGCGGAGGCGGCGACGGTGGCTCCGCTCCTGCGGTGTCAGCGGCTCGCCCCGCGCGGCCGGCTGATGACGGAAGGTGAGCCTTGCGCTGGCTTCTACCTCGTCCGCCGGGGCACGCTCCGGCTTTTCCGGACGGCGCCCGACGGGCGGGAGCAGACGCTGAGGATCGTCGGCCCCGGGGAGACGTTCGGTGAGGTGCCGGTCTTCGACGGCGGGCCGAATGCAGCGAGCGTGGAGGCGCTGGAGGAAGCGGTGGTGGTGCTCGTGCCGGCGGCTGTGGCGCAGGTGCTGGTCGAGCGCTACCCGGCGGTTGCGCGGGCGCTTCTGCGGCACCTCGCGGTGCGGCTGCGGGCGTTCAACGAACTCGTCGAGCAGCTCTCGCTGCAGACGGTGCAGCAGCGGCTGGCGCGCTACCTGTACACCGAAGCGCGGGAGACGGGGCAGCTCACGGCGGAGGGCGTCGTCATCGCGCGGCGGCTGAGCGGGCAGGACCTGGCGTCGCTCGTCGGGAGCGTCCGGGAGGTGGTCGCACGGTCGCTAAGGGCGCTCGAAGACGAAGGGGTCATCGCCGTCGAGCGCCACCGGTACGTGGTTCGCGACCTCGAGGGCCTGCGGCGCTACCTGTGACGGCGGCTAGCGGCGGATCGCAGGGGCAGGCATTCCGGGCGGTGACGGCACGGCGCTTCGCTGCTCCGGACGGGTAATGAACGTGCCGGCGAGCGTGGCGCAGGCGATGACCCCGGCAGCGGCGAAGGCAGCTCCCGCGAGGCGGAGCAGCGGGAGGCTCGAGGCGAGGGCCGCGACAGCGGCGAGCGCCGTCGCGGCCGCCACGAGGACGAGGACAGCGTGGGCGAGGCGGGAGGAGTAGAGGTCGCCAGTCCCGGGCGTCCAGCGGGTGCCGGCGACGGCACTGTAGCGGTGATACCAGGCGATGAAGGGGACGATTTTGTAGCTGTTCGCGACGAGCGTGGCGCCGGCCCAGCCGGGAAGGAGGAGGAAGCCGCAGGCAGCCTGGAGCGCGGGGCCGGCGACGGGCCGGGCGTCGGCCGGGAGGACGGCTGCGGCGGGTGCGAGGAGAAGGGCGGCTGCGAGGAAGGCGAACGACAGCAACGTGGCGCGGCTGTAGAGGTCGGAACGCCGGCGGAGTCGGGAATGGTAGAGCCGAAGCGCGTCGCTCAGCCAGAGCAGGCCGAGGCCAGCGAGCGCACCTTCGAGGACGAGCCGTGCCGCGGGCGGAGGATCGACCGCCAGGACGACGAATGCGGCGCCAGCGGCAGCGGCAAGCGCCCAGGGGAGAACGTTCGCGAAGCGGGGTTCGGTGCCGCGGACGATGCCGAACATCGGCAGGAGGCGGTACGTGACGCCAGTGATGGCGATAGCGAGCCAGCCGACGATGCCGAGGTGGGCGTGGGCGGCGACGAGGCCCGGCGTAACGCCAAACCAGCCGAACCGGAGGGCCAGGGCCAGCGTCAGCCCGGCAGCGACGGCGGCGCCAAGGAGGAGGTGGGCGAGCCGGAGGCTGAGAACCTCAGGGCCACGCGCGCGAGCTGTGAGCAGCGGGCGGGCGGCCGTGAGGAGGTAGACCGCAACGCCGGCGGAGGCGAGTGATGCGCCGGACGCGAGCAGCGGCAGCCGCCAGCCGGCGAAGGCGGCCACCATGAGCGTGACGCCAGCCGAGTGGAGAACGAACGCGGTGAGCGCCGCGCGGGCGCTGATGGCGCGGCCGCCCAGGACCGATGGCACGAGCTGCAGCGTCGCGCCCATGATGGAGAGAGTGAGCCAGCCGAGCACTGCGCCGTGGACGGCGGCGAGGAAGGCGGGCGTCGAGGGGCCATCGAGCGTGCCGGGGCCAGCGCCGAGGAGGGCGATACCGGCGACAGCGAGGCCGAGAGGCGCCGTCACGAGGAAGGGCGCCACCGCGCGGGCGGGCGGGACGGCGCCAGGGTCGATGCCGTTCACGCCGAAGGCCCCCGCCAGATGCGGACGCGCGGGCCGTCGTCCGCTTCGCTGAACTCCCAGGCGAACCCGCGCCGTTCGAGTTCGCGGTAGAGCAGGCGCGGCTCGCGGTCCATGAGCGCGACGAGTTCGTCGCCCTCGCGCAGGGCCGCGAGCGCCTGGAGGATGCGAACCATCGGCTGGGGCGGTTCGAGGCCGCGGTTATCGATGACGAGCTGCATCACGGCCCCAATCGTGCCCTTCCCGGCGAGCGGAAGATTTGACTTAGGTCACAGGCGCTACCGGGCGGTCAGCCGTTGCGCCAGGAGGGCGGGCGCTTTTCGAGGAAGGAGCGCATGCCCTCCTGCGCGTCTTCGGACTGGGAGGCCGCGGCCATGAGTTCGACGGCGTAGGCGTAGGCGTCGTGCTGGCTCATCTCCACCTGGGTGTAAAAGCCGAGCTTGCCGACCCCCTTCGAAAACGCTGAGCCGCGGGTGGCGCGCTGGAGCAAATCGAGCGTGGCGGATTCGAGCAGCTCGGCGGGGACGACGCGGTTGACGAGGCCCCACTGGAGGGCGGTCTGCGCGTCGATCGTGTCGCCGGTGAGCGCGAGTTCGAGGGCGTGTTTGCGGGCGATGCTGCGGCTGACCGCCACGAGCGGGGTGTGGCAGAACCAGCCGCCCTTGCCGCCGGGCGTGGCGAAGGCCGCGTCTTCGGAGGCGACGGCGAGGTCGCAGGTGGCGACGAGCTGGCAGCCGGCGGCGGTGGCGAGGCCGTGGACGCGGGCGATGACGACCTGCGGGATGCGCTGCATCGTCTCCATCAGGTCGGTGCAGGTCCAGAGGAGTTCGCGCATCTCTTTGAGGCCGGCGCCGGCCATCTCGGAGAAGTCGTGGCCGGCAGAGAAGACGGGGCCGTTGCCGGCGAGGATGACGCCGAGGGCGTCGGAGTCCCCGACGTCGCGGAAGGCGTCGCGGAGTTCGCGCAGGTGGCCGAGAGAGAGCGCGTTGCGGCGCTCGGGCCGGTTCATCGTGATGGTGACGTAGGGGCCTTCGCGGTCGACGAGGATGTACTGGTAGGACACCGCAGCACCTCCGGGCGGGTGGTGCGGATGGTAGCGCGGCCGGCAGAAGGAGAGGTAGTGGTACCCCCGGCAGGAATCGAACCTGCGCACATGGTTTAGGAAACCACTGCTCTATCCGCTGAGCTACGGGGGCGCGAACCGCTGTGGGACCAGTTTCGCACGCGGGTGTCAATTGCGGGAACGGGCGCGCACCGCGACATCGGGTGTCGCGGCGCTGACGCATGATCGGCCGGCGCGCTGGCAGGGCGCGCGAAGTCGAGCACGAGGAGGTTTGCCCATGGTCGAACCGGCCGATGCGGCGCCGCAGCCCGGCGAGGCGGCGGAGCGCGTCAAGATCCATGCCGCGGTGCGCGGCAACAACGTGGTCATCGAGATCCCGAAGGTGCAGGCGCTGGTCGAGGCGATGCGGAGCCTGCCGGTGAAGCGGTACGACTGGAAGACGCGGCAGTGGACGGTGCCGCTGGCGCATGCGGCGGAGGCGTTCCGGGCGCTCGACGCGGCGGGCGCGGATGCCGGCGATCTCGCGAAGGCGGCCGGGCTGCACGCGCTGCGGGTGGTCGATGCGGAGGACGTGGCCTCGCGCTACCCGGGGCTGTTCCCGCACCAGCGGGAGGGGGTGCGGTTCCTCGCGGCCTCGCGCGGGGCGATCCTGGCCGACGACATGGGCCTCGGGAAGACGCGGCAGGCGATCATCGCCCTCGCGGAGCGGCGGCCGGAGGGCGAGCTGCTGGTCGTCTGCCCTGCTTCGCTGAAGCTGAACTGGCGGCGGGAGATCGAGCGGGTGTACCCCGGCGCGGAGGTGCGCATCATCAACGGGCCGGACGACGTGGTGCCCGCGCGGTGGACGATCGTGAACTACGACATCCTCGCGCGGAAGAAGCCGCAGCTGGTGAAGCACCGGTGGGCCGGCGTCATCCTCGATGAGGCGCACTACATCAAGAACCCGGAGGCGGCGCGGTCGAAGGCGGCGCTCGCCGTGCTGGACCACGTGGAGGACCGCTACCTGCTGACCGGGACGCCGGTGATGAACCGGCCGATCGAGCTGTTCAACCTGCTGCGGGCGGTCGGGCACCCGCTGGGCGATGATTACGTCGAGTTCGGCAAGCGGTACTGCGACGGGTTCAAGGACGGGTACGGCTGGGACTTCAGCGGCGCTTCGAACCTGGACGAGCTGAAGGCGCGGACGGAGGGGACGATCCTCGCGCGCAAGAAGGAGGACGTGCTCGACCTGCCGCCGAAGCTGCGGACGACGGTGCCGGTGGAGCTGGACCCGGCGCGCTACCAGGCGACGGTCGACGAGATCGTCGCGCTGGCCCGGCAGCAGGCGGCGGCGAACAGCGGCCGGGTGCGCTGGAACGAGCTGCTGCCGGTGTTCTCGAAGCTGCGGCACGCCATCGCGAAGGACAAGGCGAAGCTGACGGCTGCGCTCGTCGAGGATGCGGTGGCGAGCGGCGAGAAGGCGATCGTGTTCACCGGCTTCAACGCGGTGGCCGATGCGCTGGAGCGCCATTTCGGGGATGCGGCCGTGCGGCTGACGGGCGACACGGCGCAGGCGGCGCGGCAGGAGGCGGTCGACCGGTTCCAGTCGGACCCGGCGGTGAAGGTGTTCGTGGGGAACATCCTCGCGGCCGGGACGGGCATCACGCTCACGGCGGCGACGCAGGTGTTCTTCAACGACCTCGACTGGGTGCCGGCGAACCACCTGCAGGCCGAAGACCGGGCGTACCGCATCGGTCAGCAGCGGATGGTGAACGTGTACTACGTCACCGCGCCGGGGACGCTGGACGATGTCGTCTGGGGCGTGCTGGAGCAGAAACTGGCGGTGCTGGAGCAGCTCGATTATTCGAAGCGCGGCGCGGCCGAGGCCGGGAGCGTCGACGAGGCGGTGCTGGAGCGGCTGCTCCGGGACTTCGCGGGGCCGCTCGACCCTTCCGCGCCGGCCGGCTGACGCGCCGGGAGCGCATCGTAGGCCCGGAGAGATTCGAACTCTCGACCAATGGATTAAAAGTCCACTGCTCTACCGCTGAGCTACGGGCCCGGAGTCATTATCGCCGGGGACGACGGGAGGGGCCACGCGGACGCGCGGCCCCTCCCGTCGAGCGGTGCTGAGAGTGACCGTTTTATTCGATGACGGCGAGGACGTCGCCTTCCGAGACGCGCTGGCCTTCGCTGACGGGGACGTCTTTGACGGTGCCGTCGGCGGGGGCCTTGATTTCGTTCTCCATCTTCATCGCTTCGAGGATGAGGAGGACGTCGCCCTTCGCGACGGCCTGGCCGGCTTTGACGTTGATGCGCACGACCTTGCCGCTGATCTGGGCGGTGACGGCGCCTTTGACGGCGGCCTTCGGACCGCCGCCGGCAGCCGGGGAGGCTGCAGCGCGCTCGCGCGGAGCGGGCCCGCCGCCGAGGCGGCCTTCCCATTCGAGCTTGAAGGGGCGGTAATCGACCTGGACTTCCATGCCGCTCTGGCGCTGGTCCGGGGGCGGGAGCTGGACGCGGTAGGGGACGCCGCCGGCGGTGACGGTGACGTAGCCGGTCTCTTCGCGAACGGTGACGGGGTATTCGTGGCCGTCGACGATGACGCGATCGCCGCGGACTTCGACCTCGTAGGTGCGGCCTCCGATGGTGACCTTGGCCATGGCGGTTCCTCCTAGCGCATCTGGCGGAGGCGCCCGAAGGAGCGCCAGTTGCTGGTGTCGCCGTTGTGGGCAGCGGCCGGCGCGGGTGCTGCGGCGGCCTGCTGCTTCTTTTCGGAGATGGTCATGGCGCCGACGACGGCGGCGACGAGTTCACGCTCGGGCCCGCCGCCTTCGCGCCGCCACTGGAAGAACTCGCGGGCGACCTGGGGGAACATCACGTAGCTGAGGACGTCGTCGATGTTCTCCGCGAGGTCGGCGATTTCGGCCTTCGCCTTCTCCATCTCGGGCTCGAGGTCGTCGGCCGGGCGGTGGTCGATCGGCTGCTCGTCGCCGAGGAGCTGCTTCAGGATGTCGGGCGCGATCGGAACGGTGGTGCGGCCGTACATGCCCTTGGCCAGGTTGCGGGTCTCGCGGGTGACAGTGGCGTAGCGCTTGCCGGTGAGGACGTTGAGGACCGCCTGCGTGCCGACGATCTGGGAGCTGGGGGTGACGAGGGGCGGATAGCCGAGGTCGGCGCGGACGCGGGCGTTTTCTTCGAGCACTTCGGGCAGCTTGTGCTCGGCGCCCTGCTCGCGGAGCTGGCCGACGAGGTTGGAGATCATGCCGCCCGGGACCTGGTGGGAGATGACGCCGGCGTCGATGCCCAGGAGGCCGGATTCGAACTTCCAGTATTTCCGCCGGACGCCGCGGAAGTAGTCGGCGAGCTGGCGGAGCTTCTCCATGTCGAGCCCGGTGGCGTACTCGGGGAACTCGGCGAGCGAGGCGACGAGGGTTTCGGTGGCGGGCTGGCTGGTGCCGCCGGCGAGGGGCGAGATGGCGCAGTCGATGACGTTGGCGCCGGCCTGCACACCCATGAGGTAGGCCATCTCGGAGAAGCCGCCGGTATCGTGGCAGTGCATCTGGATGAGGATGGTGGGGTGCTTCTGGCGGATGCGCTCGACGATCTGCTTCGCCATCATCGGGCTGAGCAGGCCGGCCATGTCTTTGATGGCGATGGAGTCGGCGCCCATCGCGATCATCTCGTCGGCGAGCTTCGCGAAGGAGTCCACAGTGTGGACGGGGGAGGTGGTGTAGCAGATGGCGCCCTGCACGTGGCCGCCGGCCTTCTTGACGGCGCGGAAGGCGGTCTCGAGGTTCCGGGTGTCGTTGAGGGCGTCGAAGATGCGGAAGATGTCCATGCCGTTCTGGACGGCGCGGTCGCAGAACTCGTAGATGACGTCATCGGCGTAGTGGCGGTAGCCGACGGCGTTCTGGCCGCGGAGGAGCATCTGGGTGGGGGTGTGCTTGAGGCGCTTCTTGATTTCGCGGAGGCGCTCCCACGGGTCTTCTTTGAGGAAGCGGAGGCAGGTATCGAAGGTGGCGCCGCCCCAGCATTCGATGGAGTGGTAGCCGATGGAGTCCATGAGCTCGAGGACGGGGATCATGTCCTCGGTGCGCATGCGGGTCGCGAGGAGCGACTGGTGGCCATCGCGGATGGCCGTTTCCATGATGCCGACTTTGGCCATGTGTGCGTTCCGCGGGAGAGGTTTCGAGGCGTGAGCCCGGTGCGCTTTCAGGGTAATGGGAGGGCGGGCTAGGCGCGATTGCCCGGCCGGCGGCCCGGCCGTCGGAAAGGAGATCCGGTAGGCTTGCGCGGCAATCTTTCGAAACAGGAGTGGAGCCGGGTCATGGATATCGGGAAGCTGTTCAGCCTCGAGGGCAAGGTGGCGCTGGTGACGGGCGGGAGCCGGGGCCTCGGGCGGGAGATGGTGCTCGCCTTCGCGCACGCCGGTGCGGACGTGATCATCGCGAGCCGGAAACTGGAGTCGTGCGAGGCGCTGGCTGCGGAGGTCGTGCGGGAGACGGGCCGGCGGGCGCTGCCGGTCGCCTGTCATGTGGGCGAATGGGGGCAGGTCGAAGCGCTGGCGGAGCGGGCGTACGCAGAGTTCGGGCGGGTCGACGTGCTGGTGAACAACGCCGGGATGTCGCCCATCTACGACCGCGTGGCGAACGTGACGGAGGCGCTCTACGACAAGGTGCTGGACGTGAACCTGAAGGGGCCGTTCCGGCTGACGGCGCTGGTGGGGACGCGGATGGCGGAGGGCGAGGGCGGATCGATCATCATGGTCTCGAGCACGGGGTCGCTGCACCCGACGGCGGACATCATCCCGTATGCGGCGGCGAAGGCGGGGCTGAACGCGATGACCGTCGGGTTCGCGCGGGCGTTCGCGCCGAAGGTGCGGGTGAACTGCATCGTGCCGGGGCCGTTCCTGACGGACATTTCGAAGGCGTGGGACATGGAGGCGTTCAAAGAGCGGGCGCGGACGTCGATTCCGCTGGGCCGCGGCGGCGAGCCGCACGAAATCGTCGGGGCGGCGCTCTACCTCGCTTCGGAAGCCTCGAGCTACACGACGGGGTCGCTGCTGGTGGTCTCGGGCGGGAGCGGGATCTAGGCCGGCGGGGCGGCGCGCCAGCGCTTATGATGGGCGGGCTTCGCCGGGCCGCGCCTGCGCTTCCCGGCAATCCGCAGTTCGATGCGAAGGGAGACAGCAGACCGATGGCCGTAGATTTCGAGATCCCGGCGGAGGCGAAGGCGATCCGCCAGAAGGTGCGGGAGTTCGTGCACGCGGAGTGCATCCCCGCGGAGAAGCGGCTGCTCGAGGGCGAGCCGTACAAGGACGTGCTGGCGGAGCTGCGCCAGAAGGCGCGCTCGCAGGGGCTCTGGTGCCCGTTCATCCCGAAGGAATGGGGCGGGATGGGCCTCGGGCCGCTGGCGAACGCGCTCGTGCAGATGGAGCTGGGCGAGAGCTACCTCGGCGCGCTGGCCCTCAACACGCAGGGCCCCGACGACGCGACGATGCTGACCATCCTGACGCACGGGACGGACTACCAGAAGGAGAAGTTCCTGAAGCCGCTGCTGAACGGCGAGAAGCGCGTGTGCTACTCGATGACCGAGCGGGCGGCCGGCGCCGATGCGACCGGGATGAAGACCTCGGCGGTGCGCGACGGCGACAACTGGATCCTGAACGGCGAGAAGTGGTTTTCGAGCGCGGCGAGCGTGGCGGATATCGCAGTGGTGATGGCGAAGACGGACCCGGACGCGCCGCGCCACCAGCAGTTCAGCACGTTCATCGTGGAGCTGCCGAACCCGGGTTACCGGATCATCCGCGACATCCCGACGATGGCGATCGAAGGGCCGCTGACGCACATCCTCGGGGGCGGGCACGCGGAGGTGAAGATCGAGAACCTCGTGGTGCCGCACGAGAACCTGCTCGGCGGGCAGGGGAACGGCTTCAACATGGGCCAGCACCGGCTCGCCTACGGCCGGCTGCGGCACGGCATGCATAACGTCGCGATGGCGCAGCGCGCGCTGGACATGGCCACGGCGCGGGTGTGCGAGCGGGAAACCTTCGGGCGGCTGCTGGCGGACCGGCAGGGCGTCCAGTGGATGCTGGCTGATTGCGCGACCGAGCTGTACATCGCGCGGCTGATGCTCCTCCACATCGCGTGGAAGGCGGAGAAGGGCCTCGACATCCGGCAGGAGAACGGCATCGCGAAGGTCTTCCTCGCGAACATGGTGCACAAGGTGGTGGACACGGCGATCCAGCTGCACGGGGCGCTCGGCTACAGCCTCGATACGCCGCTGGCGCGGTGGTACACGTCGATCCGCTCGCAGCGGCTGGTGGACGGCCCGGACGAGGTGCACCGCTGGACGACCGGCCGGAACGTCATCAAGGCCTACAAGGAGCACGGGACGACGGCCGCGGCGTGCGGCGGCGACCTGCTCTGAGGGGCGCGCCGGCTCAGGGCGCGGCAAGGCGCTCGAGCAGGCCTTCGACCTGGACGCCGGTGATGGGGCGGACGACCCGCCCCATCCCGGTCCAGTACGGCCATTTCCAGTCGCCGGTGGCGCGGGGCTGCTGGACGGGGAAGAGGACGGGACGGTCTTTGCTGGCGAGCATGAGGTGGTAGTGCTCGCCGAGGGGGACGGTTTCGTTCACGAGGCCGACCCAGCAGGTCATTTCGCCGCCTTCGGGCGCGAAGGTGGTGCCGAAGTAGCGGTAGTGGCCGCCGACGGGCCGGGAGGCGCTGGCGACGTAGCGCACGCCCGGGCCGAACCGCATGCGCAAGGCGGCGCCGATGAGCGCGTGGAGTCGGTTCGTCGTGAGGGCCTCATCGAGCGGGACTTCGCCGAGGCCGAGGATGTCCTCGAGGACGAACTGGCGGAACTGGGACGCGACCGGGTCCGGGTCGCCTTCGAGGGCTTCGACGACTTCGTACCAGGTGACGGGGGTCCACGGCGCGGGGACGTCTTCGCGCGGGAGGCCGAGCATCACGAACGCCGGGGGCTCGGACCACTGGCGGGCGACGGCCTCCATCCCGGGAAGCTGCGACTCATCGGCGCCGGGCTCGACCTGGACTTCGACGAGGACGCGGCGGCCGCCTTCATAGGTGAGGAGGAGGTCGGCGATGCCGGCATCGGCGAGGCGGGGCTGGACTTCGACGAGCGCGAGGGGCTCGCTGCCGACGCCGGCCGCGCCGGCGAAGAGGGCGTTGAGCATGCGGTGGCCTGAGCGGAGGAAGTAGGCGAGGGCGCTCGTGCAGTAGTTTTCGAAGGGGCTGGCTTTGGAGCCCGGCCGGTAGGCCGAGAGCATGGTGAAGAGGTTGTCGGACATTTCCTCCAGTATGCACGGGGGCAGGGGGCGGGGGAACGCGCGGGGCGGGCCTCAGGCGCGGCGGTAGACGCGGACCTCGTCGCCATCGACGTCGATGCGGTCGACGACGTCGCGGAGGGCCGACTGGAGGTCGTCGAAGGGGAGGTCGTCCCATTCGCGGAGGAGGCGCTCGCGCTGCTGTTCGAGGTGGCGGCGGCGCTCGGCTTCGGTTTCGTGGGCGCGGATGCGGTCGCGGGCGGCGGCGAGTTCGGCCTGGAGCTGGCGGTGCTCGTCGGCGAGCTCTGCGCCGAGCGCCTTGAGGCGCTCGATGGAGATGTGGCCGTGGGCGGCGTCGGCGACCAGCTCTTCGACCTGGCGGCGGTTCCGCTTGATGCGCGATTCGATGCGGTCGACCTGGGAAAGGAGTTCGAGGGCGTAGGAATCGACGTTGCCGGCCATGCGGACGCGGGGGCCGGGGTGCTGGTCGCTGGCGAGCTCTTCGCGGACGCGGGCTTCGAGGTCGGCGGCGCGGCGCGTGTTGTAGCCGCAGGCGGACTGGTTGGTGCGGGATTCGCACTGGTAGTAGCGGTAGGTGGCGGAGCGGGATTCGCCGGAGCGCGTGAGCCAGGACTGGCGCCGGCTGACGCCGATCATCTTGTTGCCGCAGCGGGCGCAGTAGACGAGGCCGGAGAGCAGGAAGGGCGTGACGCTCCGCTGGCGGGCCGGGGCGTGGCGGGACTGGAGGCGGTCCTGCACGCGGCGGAAGTCCTCGGGCGAGACGAGGGCGGGGTGGCTGCCAGTGACGGTGGTGCCGAAGCGGGAGTAGTGGCCGAGGTAGGCCCGGTTCCGGAGGATGTCGCGGACGGTGACCATGCTCCAGCGGCCGCCGCGGCGGGTGGGGATGTTCTCTTCGTTGAGGCGGCCGGCGATCTTCCGGATGCCGAGGTTCTCACCGAGGTAGAGGCGGAAGATGTAGCGGACGACGACGGCCTCTTCGGGGACGAGCTCGAGGCGGCGGCGGGGGCCGACGCGATAGCCGTAGGGCGGCCGGCCGAGGACTTCGCCGCGGACGGCTTTGCGGCGCATGGCGGAGCGGACGCGTTCGGAGATCGGTGTGCCTTCGCCGCGCTCGGCCCAGGTATCGACGAGCGCCTTGAAGGCTTCGCTGCCGTTGTGGGCGAGGAGGACGGTCGCGCCGCCGTGCTCGAGTTCGAGGAGGCGGAGGGCGGCCGCGCCGAGGTCCGGCCCGAGGGCGGAGAGGGCATCGATGACGACGACGGTGAACGTCCGGCCGGGCCGCTGGAGGAACTCGAGGAGCTGGTCGAAGCCGGCGGATGACGCCTCATCAGGGTCGGCGAAGGTTGCGGCGACCTCGTACCCGGAGCGCTGGCAGAAATCGAGGAAGGCGCGGTTCTGCTCGCCGATGCTGCGCTTCTGACCGTTGCGGCGGGCGGAGGCAGAGAAGTAGCCGATGGCCTGCACGGGCGCCTACCCGACGTAGAGGATGCGTTCGCAGTTGGGGCACTGGGCGAGCGCTTCCGGGTCGAAGGTCTTTCGGCGGATGCTTTCGGGGATGGCGACGCGGCAGCCGGTGCAGCTGGAGCCCTGGATGCGGGCGACGGCATGGCCGCGGCGGCGGCGGATATCGTCGTAGAGGCGGAGGGCGGACGGCGGGATGCGCGCCGCCTGGGCGTCGCGGCGGGCGCGGGCATCGGCGAGGCGAGCCGCGAGGTCGGCGCGCTTCGTCTCGAGCGCTTCGACGTCTGCGGCGCGGGCGCGGCGGGCGGCGGCGAGGTCGGCCTCGGCGGCAGCGCGGGCCGCGGACGCGGCCTCGAACGCCTCCATCACCTCGAGGAGCCGGTCTTCGAGGCCGCTGCGCTGGCTCTTGAGGTGCTCGACCTCGTGCTGGATGGCGGTGAGCTCCTTCGGGTTGCGGACGGAGCCGTCGTAGAGGCGGGTCTCTTCGGGGACGATTTTCGCGGTAAGGGCGGCGACGGACGCTTCGAGGTCGCGCTGGGCGCGGCGGACCTCCTGGAAGGCGGTATCGGCGGCGGCGAAGGCGGCTTCGGCGGCTTCCAGCGCCTCGGAGCGGGCGAGGCGGGCTTCGACCTCGGCGAGGGCGGATTCGAGGGAGGCGGCCTCGTCGTCGATTTCCTGGAGCGTGCGGACGTCGGTGATGAGCGACATGGGCCATCCGGGGCAGGCTAACCGTAACGGCAAAGCCCCGGGGCAACAGCCTAGGGTGGCCGCTGGCGCCGCTCAACGGGCGGGGCGGCATTTTGGCCGAATCATCACGAAAGTCAGGGAGTTATGGCGTGCGGCATCCGCCGCCGCGGTGGCGAACCTACCGGGGCGCTGCGAAATGGGGTTCAATGAGAGGAAGGACCACAGGAGGGGGCGGAGGGATGCGCTTCAACGTTGCGGGGCTGCTGAAATCGGAGGTCGGCGCGAGCCGGCGCCACGTCATCGAGCCGGAGGAGCCGGTCCACCGGGGGAGCGTGGAGCTGGTGCGGGTGCCGCGGGGTGTGCTGGTCCGGTGCCGGGCGGATGTGCTCATCGAGGCGCAGTGCAGCCGCTGCCTGGTGGCGTTCGCGTACCCGGAGACGGTGGCGTTCGAGGAGTTCTACCGGCAGCAGGTGGACCTGGTGGACGGGCACTGGGTCGAACCGATCGAAGGGGAGGACGAGGACACGTTCCTCATCGGGCTGGACAACGAGATCGACATTAGTGAGGCGGTCCGGCAATATACGGTGATGGCGGCTGCCATGCAGCCGCTGTGTCGGCCGGACTGCCCGGGGCTGTGCCCCGAATGCGGGACGGACCTCGGCATGGAAACCTGCCAGTGCGAGCGCGCACCGATCGACCCGCGATGGGCGGGGCTGCTCACACTGCAACCTCGGAAGCATGGGTAACGACCTGAAGGAGAGCCGCTATGCCGCCGCTGCCCAAGCGGAAATACGCAGCTTCGCGCCAGGGGAAGCGCCGCTCGCATCTGAAGATCCGGATGCCGCACATCATCGATTGTCCGCGGTGCAAGGCTCCCCGGCTGGCGCACCACGCGTGCCCGATCTGCGGGACCTACCGGGGGCGGGAAGTGATTCAGCTGCCCGAACCGGAGCTCGACTAACTTTCGGAGCGACGGCCCTGGAACCGTTCCTCATCTACAGCGACCCGGTTCGCAAGGACCGGGCGTTCGTGTTCCCGGGCCAGGGTGCCCAGGCCGTCGGCATGGGCAAAGACCTCTACGAGCAGTTCCCCTCGGCGCGCGAACTGTACGACCGCGCCGATGAGATTCTCGGGTTCCGGCTGAGCCGGCTCTGCTTCGAAGGGCCGGAGGACGAGCTGCAGCAGACGAAGAACGCGCAGCCGGCGATCGCGGTCACGAGCCTCGCACTGCTGAAAGTCGCCACGGAGGTCTCGCCGAAGCTGCTGGAGCGGCCGGCGTTCGTGGCCGGGCACTCGCTCGGCGAGTACTCGGCGCTGGTGGCGGCCGGCGCGCTGCCGTTCGACGAGGCGATCCGCCTGCTGCGGACGCGCGGCGAGCTGATGCAGGCGGCGGGGGAGAAAAACCCCGGGACGATGGCCGCCGTGCTGGGGCTCGACCTGACCGACTGCGAAGAGATCTGCCGGGAGGCGGGCGCCGAGGTCTGCAACGTCAACGCGCCGGGCCAGGTGGTCATCGGCGGGCGGCGCGAAGCGGTGGTGCGCGCGCTGGATTACGCCAAGGCGCGCGGCGCGGTGAAGGTCATCCCGCTGAGCGTGAGCGGTGCGTTCCACAGTTCGCTCATGCGGCCGGCGGCCGACGGCATGGTGCAGCCGGTCGCGACAGCCTCGCTGGCCGACCCGGCGGTGCCGGTGGTGCTGAACGTGACGGCGACGCCGACGCAGGACGAACTGGCGATCCGGCACGAGCTGGTCGACCAGGTCTGCCGGCCCGTGCAGTGGAGCCGGACGGTCGAGTTCCTCGGCGAACAGGGCATCGAGACGTTCATCGAGTTCGGACCGGGGCGGGTGCTGACCGCGATCATCAAGCGGATGCTGCGGAAATCGACCTGCATCAACGTCAACGATGCGGCGTCGGTGCGGGTGCAGCTGCCCGATGGGTGAGCTGGACGGCCGGGCGGCGCTGGTGACCGGCGGCAGCCGGGGCATCGGCCGGGCAATCTGCCTCGAACTGGGGCGGCGCGGGGCCAGGGTGGCGGTGAACTACCGTTCGAACGGCGCGCTGGCCGAAGAGGTCGCCGCGGAGATCCGGGCGCTCGGCGGCGATGCATTCGCGGTCGGCGGCGACGTAGCGAACGCCGATGAGGCGGCCGCCATGGTGAAGGCGGCCGCGGAGCGGTTCGGCGGGCTCGACATCCTCGTGAACAACGCCGGCATCACGCGCGACGGCCTGCTGATGCGAATGAGCGACGACGACTGGGACGCGGTCCACCAGGTGAACCTGCGCGGGGCGTTCCTCGTGACGCGGGCGGCGATGCGGCCGCTGCTCCGGTCGAAAGCCGGGCGGGTGATCAACATCACGAGCGTGGTCGGCGTGATGGGGAATGCGGGGCAGGCGAACTACGCGGCGGCGAAGGCGGGACTCATCGGCTTCACGCGGGCGCTGGCGCGGGAGGTGGCCTCGCGGGGCGTGACGGTGAACGCGGTCGCGCCGGGCTTCATCGAGACGGACATCATCCAGGGGATGACGGAGCAGGCGGTGGCGTGGGCGAAGTCGCAGATTCCGCTGGGGCGGCTGGCCGGCCCGGAGGAGGTGGCGCCGCTGGTCGCGTTCCTCGCGGGGGACGGCGCGGCGTACATCACGGGGCAGTGCATTCACGTGGATGGCGGTATGGTGATGGCGTGACCGCCGTCAGCCCGCACCGCCTCATCCGGCAGCTCACCCTCGAAGCGCTCTACGAAGGCGAAACCTCGGGCCACCCGCCGGAGGCGGCGTTCCGCCGTCGGCTCCGGGAAGAGCGCGAGAAGCGGCCGGCGCTCCGCGGGGAGGAGTGGGAGCGGCGGGGCATCGCCGCCATCGAAGGGGTGCAGGCGATGCGGCCGGAGCTCGACCGGCAGATCCAGGCGGCGGCGCCGAAGTACCCGGTGAGCACGCTGGCCATCGTTGACCGCAACATCCTGCGGCTTGCAATATGGGAACTCGTCTCGGACGACGCTGCGCCGGTCGCTGCGGTCATCAACGAGGCGGTCGAACTCGCGCATCGCTACGGAGGCGACACCTCGCCGAGCTTCGTGAACGGCGTCCTGCGGACGGTCAGCGAACGGCTCCGGGGGCCGGCAGACGGCCCGGGTCGGAGCGGTGAAGAGCCGGCAGGCCGCGAGTCAAGAACGACAACGGACCCTACCCAGCAATCGTAAATCCCGAGGAGAAACCAGGACCGTGGCAACCGTATTCGAACGTGTTCGGAAAATCGTGGTCGAGCAGCTCGGCGTGGAGGAGGACGAGGTCGTCCCCAGCGCGTCGTTTGTGGACGACCTGAACGCCGACTCGCTGGACCTCGTCGAGCTGATCATGTCGCTCGAGGAGGAGTTCGCGAACGACGTGAACGGGCTCGAGATCAGCGATGAAGACGCGGAAAAGATCGTGACCGTGCAGGACGCCGTAGACTACTTGAAGGACCACGGAGTCGAAGACAAGTAAGGCGCCCGCGCCGTCCGGGGCGCGGGTCCGCCCCCCGGGGAGGGACGCGTGGAGTTCCTGGGCATCGGCTACCAGGAGTTGCTGCTCATCCTCGTCCTGCTGCTGGTGGTGGTGGGGCCTGAGCGGCTGCCGCAGATGGCGTACCAGATCGGGCGGGCGGTGCGGCAGATGCAAATGTACGCGCGCGCAGTGCGGGATGAGTTCCGGGACGAGATCGATTACCTCGACGAGCAGTACCGGACGATGCGCGGGGAGCTCGACCTGGCGCAGAAGACGCTGCGCGAGGAGCAGGCGAAGCTGAACCAGGGGCTGGCTGAACTCGATGCGAATTTCCGCGCCGCCGAAGCTGAGGCGAGCCAGGCGCTGGCTGCCCCGCAGGTGAGCGAGCAGGCGGCGGCGGGAGCCGGCGAGCCGGCCGGCCAGACCGCGGAGGCGCGGCCCGGGAACGCGGGCGGTGAGACGCCGGCGCCGCCGCTGGTGTTCTGACCCGGATGGTCGCCGAACCGATTCGCGAGCAGGGCGCTGCCGCGCCGCCAGCCGAGGCGGGCGGGTATTCCGGCGGCCCGGAGATGACGCTGCTGGAGCACCTGAAGGAGCTCCGCTACCGCGTGATGGTGAGCGGGGTCGCGGTGCTCATCGGCGTCATCGTCTGCTTCTACTTCTGGGAGACGATCCTCGGCTGGATGGTGGCGCCGGCGCGCGACCGGGTGGAGGACTTCCGGGTCTCGAGCTTTTCGCCGACGGACCGCATCGGGATCATCGTCAAGATCGGCCTCTACGGCGGCGTCATCGTCGCCTCGCCCGTGGTGATCTACCAGCTGCTGGCGTTCATCGTCCCGGGGCTGACGCCGCGGGAGCGGAAGATCCTGCTGCCGGGCATCATCGGGGCGGCGTTCTTTTTGCTCGCGGGCATGGCGTTCGCCTACTGGGTCATCCTGCCGGCCTCGCTCGGCTTCCTGCTCGAACTCGGGAGCGACGAGATCGACAACGTGATCGGCATCAAGCAGTACGTCGATTTCGTGACGCGCATCGTCTTCTGGGTGGGCATTTCGTTCGAGCTGCCGATGGTGCTGGCGATCGCGGCGCGGCTTGGGCTCGTGCGTGCGCGGCAGCTGCTGAGTTTCTGGCGGTATGCGGTGGTGGTCGTCTTCATCATCGCGGCGATCGTGACGCCGACGCCGGACCCGATTACGCAGACGTTCGTCGCCGGGCCGCTGCTGGGGCTGTACTTCATCGGCATCGTGATGGCGTGGGCCGTCCAGCCGAAGCGGCCGAAGCCGGGGGGAGCGGGGCCGTGAGCGCCCGCGGCCGGTGGTCGGCGCTGGCGGGGTTTTCGGGCGGGGTGCTGAGCGGGCTGCTCGGCGGGGGCGGCGGCGCGGTGATGGTCCCGCTCATGACGGGGCCGCTGCGGATGCGGCAGCACGTGGCGCACGGCACCTCACTGGTGGTGATCACGGCGACGGCCGCGGTGGCCGCCGTGCTGTACGGGGCGGCGGGCCATTTCGACTGGCTGCTCTTCGGCGGGCTGGCGGCGGGCGCGATGGCGGGCGCCGTGGCGGGGGCGCGCATCGCGCTTCGCATCCCGGCGCTGCGGCTGCGGCAGCTGTTCGGGCTCTTCCTGCTGGCGGTGTCGCTCCGCCTGCTGTTCTTCGCGCCTTCCGGCGGGTGGCTGGAGCCGGGGCCGGGGGCCGAAGCGGCGATCGCCGCGGCGATCGGGCTAACGGGCGGCCTCGCGAGCGGCGCGCTCGGCATCGGCGGCGGCGCGATTTTCGTGCCGGCGATGGTGCTGGTGCTCGGCACGGAGCAGCACGCGGCGCAGGGGATTTCGCTCGTGGTCATCGTGCTCGCCTCGGCGCTGGGCGCGCTGACGCACTACCGGCAGGGCACGGTGGATACGGCCGCGGCGAAGTGGATTACGCCGGCGGCGATCCCCGGCGCGGTGGCCGGGGCGGGGCTGGCGACGCAGCTCAGCGGGCGGGGGCTGCAGGTCGTGTTCGCGGTGGTGCTCTCGGCCATCGGCGTGCAGATGCTGGTGACCGCGACGCGGCGGCTGCGGAGCGCCCTGCCCGCCCCGGCGGCGGAGGGGGTGCATCCGTGATCGCGGTCTCGAAGGAGGAGCGGGCGCGGGAGCTGTACGACGTGATCCGCGCCTGCCGGATGTGCGCGCTGGCGGAGACGCGGACGCACGCGGTGCCCGGGGAGGGTCCGCTCGATGCGGAGGTGATGTTCATCGGCGAGGCGCCGGGGCTGAACGAAGACCGGCAAGGCCGGCCGTTCGTGGGCGCGGCGGGGCAGTTCCTCAGCGAACTCATCGCCGAGGCGGGCCTCCGGAGGGAGGAGGTCTACATCTGCAACGTGCTGAAGTGCCGGCCGCCGGGGAACCGCGACCCGCTGCCGGGCGAAATCGAGGCCTGCGCTGAGTACCTCGACCTCCAGATCGACCTCGTGGACCCGCTGGTCATCGTGACGCTGGGCCGGTTTTCGATGGCGCGGTGGTTCCCGCAGCAGACGATTTCGCGCATCCACGGCCGACCGAAGGAGGTCGACGGCCGGCTCATCGTGCCGATGTACCACCCGGCGGCGGCGCTCCACCAGGGCGCGCTGCGGCAGGTGCTCATCGACGATTTCCGCGGGCTGCGGGACATCCTCGCGCGGGCGCGCGCGGGGCTGACTGCGCCGGCGGCGCCGGCGGCGGAGACTGCTGCCGGGGAGCCGCCGGCCGCGACATCCTCGAAACCGTCGCCGGCCCCGCAGCCGGCGGCCTCCGCGCCGCCTTCGCCTGCCCCGGCCGCCGCGCCGGGCGGCGGGGCCGGGGCCGCCCCGGCTGGTCCGCAGCAAATTCCCCTGTTCGAATAGGAACCCATGACTTCGAAAACGACGCTTCGCGTGATTCCCCTTGGCGGCCTGGGCGAAATCGGCCGCAACATGATGGTGCTGGAGTACGCCGACGACATCATCGTGATCGACGTCGGCCTGATGTTCCCCGAGGAAGAGATGCTCGGGGTCGACCTCGTCATCCCGGACTTCACGTACCTTCGCGAACGGAAGGAGAAGGTCCGGGCCGTGTTCCTGACGCACGGGCACGAGGACCACGTCGGGGCGCTGCCGTACTTCCTGCGGGAGTTCGACGTGCCGGTATACAGCACGCGGCTGACCGACGGGCTCATCCGGGTGAAGCTGCAGGAGCACCGGCTGGCGCAGAAGGCGAAGACGCACGTGGTGGAGCCGGGCCAGGTCATCGAGGCCGGCGTGTTCCAGGTGGAGTTCTTCACGGTGGCGCATTCGATCCCGGATGCCTGCGGGCTGATCATCCGGACGCCGCTCGGGCCGGTGGTGCACACGGGCGACTTCAAGCTCGACCACACGCCGGTGATGGACCAGCACACGGATCTCATCCGGCTGGCGCAGATCGGCGCGGAGGGCTGCCTGCTGCTGATGGCGGACTCGACTTATGCCGAGGTCGACGGCTACACGCCGAGCGAGCAGCTCGTCGGCGAGGCGCTGAAGCAGATCATGGTGAACGCGCCGGGGCGGGTCATCGTGGCGACGTTCGCGTCGCTGATTTCGCGGGTGCAGCAGGTGGTCGATGCGGCGGTGTTCACCAACCGGAAGGTGTTCGTGACCGGGCGGTCGATGATCGACAACGTGGCGATGGCGCGGCAGCTCGGCTACCTGCAGGCGCCGGAGGGCACGATCATCGGGGTCGAAGAGATGCGGAACACGCCGCCCTCGAAGCTGGTGGTAGTGACGACGGGCAGCCAGGGCGAGCCGACGAGCGCGCTCACCCGGATGGCGAACGGCGATCACCGGCACATCCAGATCACGAAGGGCGACACGGTGGTGCTCTCGGCGTCGCCGATCCCGGGGAACGAGCAAGCGGTATACCGGAACGTCGACAACCTGTTCCGGCTGGGAGCCGACGTGCTCTACAACCGGGTGTCGAACATCCACGTCCGCGGCCACGCGAGCCGGGAGGAGCTGAAGATCATCCAGGGGCTCCTGCAGCCGGAGTACTTCGTGCCAATCCACGGGGAGTACCGGCACCTCGTGGTGCACGCGCGGCTGGCGGAGTCGGTCGGTGTGCCGGCGGGGAACGCGTTCGTGCTCACGGACGGCGACGTGCTGGAGATCGACGAGGAGGCGGCCTGGCTCGGCGACCGCGTGCCGGCGAGCTACGTGTACGTCGACGGGCTGGGCATCGGCGACGTGGACCAGCACATCCTGCGCGACCGTGCACACCTTTCGACCGACGGGGTCGTGGTCGTCATCGTGGCGGTCGACAAGCAGACGGGCGCGCTGGAGCGGCCGGCGGAGATCCTGGCGCGGGGATTCGTGGACCTAGAAGAGCGTGAGGACCTCGCGGAGCGGACGCGCGAGGTGGTGGCGAAGGCGCTGCAGGGGGCCGAGCACTACGCGGAGTTCGGCGACATCAACAACCGGATCAGGGACGGGGTCAGCAAGTTCCTTTATGATGAGACGCGCAGGCGCCCGATGGTGCTGACCGTGACGGTCGAGGTCTAGGTCGGCAAAGATTCTGGGGGCGCGTGGCCGGGGCCAGCGGGGGGTTTCGGCCGGCAGCTGAGGAGTGCAGGTCGTATGGCGGCACGCACGACGAAGGGCCGGGCCCGCCCGGCGCGCACGCCGGCGAAGCGGAGCTCCCGCGCGGGCGCGCGGCGAAGCCAGTTCGCTCTCCTTCGGCGATGGTGGAAAGAGGCGGCGGCCGCCCTGGCGGTGGCGGCATTCGCTGCCTGGATTGCGCTGTTCGACGGCGCGGCGGCGCTCGAGCGGGCGCGGGACGCCGTCCTCCGGGGCATCGGCTTCGGGCTCATCGTGCTGGCGGCATGGGCGCTCTACGGCGCGGTCGTGACCTGGCGCGGCTGGTATCTCGACCGGCGGCTGCTCGTGCAGCGGACGGCAGGCGTCATCGCGCTGGGGCTGTTCACGTGGGGGCTGCTCGGGCTGAACGAGGCGCAGTGGCGCATCGGGACGGTGGAGTTTGCGGAGGTGAGCCTCGGCGGGCGGTTCGGCCAGCTGCTGGTGGCCGGGCTGCTCGGGAAGGTCGCCTGGCTGAGCCTGTTCATCATCGCGGCGGCGCTGCTGGCGCCAGGTCCGACCCGGTGGGTGGCGGTGCACGTCCCGCTCTGGCTGCAGGAGGCGTGGGAGCGGCGGCTGCCGCACCGGGCCGCGGCGGCAGCCGGGCGGTGGATTGCGTTCATCTTCCGGCGGCCCGAGCGGGAGGAGGAGGTCGTCATCGGGGCGGCGGAGTACGGCCGGCTGCAGCCCGCCGGGCCCTCGCTGGAGCCGCCGCCGGTGGTGTTCCGGCCGCGGATCGAGCCGGGCGCACCGGCATCGCCGGTGGGCGTCGGCGCGGCGGCGGCGTTCACGGAGGTGCCAGCCGAGGAGCCTGCGCCGCCGGCCGCCGAGGAGGAGCTGCCGTCGGCGTTCGGACCTGAAGGGAGCGCGGAGGCGTCGGCGGAAGAGGAGCCGGGCGAGCCGGAGCAGCTCGGGCTGCCGCTCGAGACGCGGAGCGGCTGGCACCTGCCGGCGATGGAGCTGCTGAACCCGCCGCAGCCGAGCGCGAGCCGCCGGCACGACAACGCCGCCCGCGCGCAGCTCATCGTCGATACGCTCGCGAGCTTCGGCGTCGATGCGACGGTGGTGGAGATCAACGAAGGGCCGACGGTGACGCAGTTCGGCGTCGAGCCGGGCTGGGAGGTGCGCTACAAGGACGTGCCGCTGCGGGACGAGAACGGCAAGCCGCTGCTCGGGCCGGACGGCCGCCCGCGGACGGAGCGGGTCGAGGTCTCGCGGACGCGGGTGCGGGTGAACAAGATCACGGCGCTGCAGAACGACCTCGCGCTGGCGCTTGCGGCCCCGAGCCTGCGCATCGAAGCGCCGGTGCCGGGCCGGGCGATCGTCGGCATCGAGGTGCCGAACGACAGCGCGACGGTGGTGACGCTGCGGTCCGTGATGGAGACGAAGGAGTTCGCGGAGGTCGCGCGGAAGTCGAAGCTCGCGATCGCGCTGGGCAAGGGGGTGGCGGGGGCGCCGGTGGTGGCCGACCTCGCGGCGATGCCGCACCTGCTCATCGCCGGGGCGACGGGCTCGGGCAAGAGCGTCTGCATGAACGCGATCATCGCCTGCATCATGATGAACGCCACGCCGGACGACGTGCGGTTCGTGATGGTGGACCCGAAGCGGGTGGAGCTGGTCGGGTACTCGGGCATCCCGCACATGGCCTTCAGCGAAGTCATCGTGGACATGGACAAGGTGGTCGGGGTGCTGCAGGCGGTCGTCGGGGAGATGGAGGCGCGCTACAAGAAGTTCGCCGAGCTCGGCGTGCGGAACATCGAGGGGTACAACAAGCACCCGCGGACGCTGAAGAAGCTGCCGTACTGGGTGGTGATCATCGACGAGCTGGCGGACCTGATGATGGCGGCGCCCTTCGAGGTGGAGAAGCTGATCTGCCGGCTGGCGCAGCTGGCGCGCGCGACGGGCATCCACCTCATCGTGGCGACGCAGCGGCCGTCGGTCGATGTCGTGACCGGCCTCATCAAGGCGAACTTCCCGACCCGGATCGCGTTCGCGGTGACGTCGCAGACGGACTCGCGGACGATCCTCGACATGGGCGGCGCGGAGAAGCTGCTGGGCCGGGGCGACATGCTCTACCTGCCGCGCGATGCCGGGAAGCCGATTCGCATCCAGGGTGTGTACCTGTCGGACGCGGAAGTGGAGCGGCTGGTGACGTTCTGGAAGGACGACCGGTTCCGGGCGCTGGCGCCGGAGACGGCCGACGCGCTGCTGGAGGAGGCGCTGGCGGCGCAGAACGGCGGCGATGCGGACATCGCGGTGGAGGAGGACGACCCGGCGGTCATCCAGGCGCGGGCGCTGGCAGCGAAGCACCAGCGGATTTCGCCGGCGCTGCTGCAGCGGCGGCTCCGGGTGGGCTACCTGAAGGCGGCGAAGATTCTCGAGATGCTGGAGGCGGAGGGCATCGTCGGGCCGCGGGAGGAGGGCGATTCGCGGCGGGTGCTGGCGCGCGAGGGCGCGGATGACGAGGCCTGATAGACTGGAGCCAGCGTGAAAGGGATTCGAAGCATCCTGCGGCGGGGCGAGGAGGCCCCGCGGAGCGAACCCGAACGGCAGCCGGAGCGGTGCCTCTCGTGCGGGGCGAACCTCGAAGGCTCGCGGCTGTACGAACGGTTCCGGGTGTGCCACGCCTGCGGGTTCCACTTCCACCTGACGGCGCAGGAGCGGCTCGCCACGCTGCTCGACCTCGGCACCTTCCACGAGGACGACCGCGCCGTCTCGGCGATCGACCCGCTCTCGTTCCCCGGGAGCAAGCGGTATTCGTACCGGTCGCGGGTCATCCAGGAGCAGCGGCGGACGCGCCTGACCGAGGCGGCCGTGACGGGCCGGGGCGCCATCGGCGGCCACGACGTCGTCGTGGGCGTGGTCGATTTCGCGTTCCTCGGCGGGTCGATCGGCGTGGCAGCGGGCGAACGGCTGGCGCGGGCGTTCGAACGCGCGGCCTCGCGGCGGCTGCCGGTGGTCCTCGTCTGCTCGACGTCCGGGACCCGGATGCAGGAGGGGCTGCTCGCCCTGATGCAGGGGCCGCGGATCGCCGTCGCCATCGAACGCCACCGCGAACAGGGGCTGCCGTACCTTTGCGTGCTGACGGACCCGACGACGGGGTCGGCGTATTCGGGCTTCATCAACCTCGCCGACGTGCTGGTCGCCGAGCCGAACGCGCTCGTCGGGTATGCGGCGCTGCGGGCGCTGGAGGAATCGGCGAAGAACGGGCTGCCGGAGGGGGCGCACACCTCGGAAGCGCACCTGCAGCACGGCCTGATCGATGCGGTGGTGGCGCGGCCGCAACTGCGGGACACGCTGGCGGGTCTGCTGGACCTGCTGGACCGGCAGAACGGCGCGAACGCCGGGCAGGGGGCGCGGCCGGGCCACGTCCACCACACGCCGCGGCCGGCCTGGCAGCAGGTGCAGCTTTCGCGCCACGAGAAGCGGCCGACCGCGCGGGAGTTCATCGCGCGGATGACCACCGCGTTCTTCGAGCTGCATGGCGACCGGAGCGGGACGGATGACCCCGCCATCGTGGCGGGCATCGGCGCGCTGGACGGCGAGGCAGCGGTGTTCGTCGGGCAGGTGCGGCCGCACGGCGGCGAGCAGAGCGGGCTCATCGGGCCCGCCGGCTTCCGGAAGGCGGAGCGGGCGATTCGGCTCGGGTCGCGGCTCGGGCTGCCGGTGGTGACGCTGGTGGATACGGCGGGCGCCGACCCGTCGCTGGCAGCGGAAGAGGCGGGGCAGGGCGCCGCGATCGCCGGGTGCATGGCGGCGATGCTGAGCGCAGCCTCGCCGACGGTGGCCGTCATCACGGGCGAAGGGAATTCCGAAGCGGCGATGGCGATGGCGGCGGCCGACCGGGTGCTCATGCTCGATAACGCCGTCTACGAAGTGGTCCGGCCGGAGGACGCGGCGGCGGTGCTCGAAGGCGGGCCGGCAGAGGTCGCGGAGCGGCTGCGGCTGACCTCGCACGACTGCCTGCGGCTGGGCATCGTCGACCACACCGTGCCGGAGCCGGGGGAAGGCGCGCACACCGACCACGCAGAAGCGGCGGCGCTGCTCCGGCGGGCGCTGGTCCGCGAGCTGGCGCGCCTGCGGCGGATGCGGCCGAAGCGGCGGCTGGAAGCGCGGTACGCGCGGTATCGGGAGACGGGCTCGACGCGGGGCTGGCTCCGGGGCCGCATCGAGCGGCGCTGGGCGCACCTGCAGGACCGGCTCGGCGGGATGTTCGACCGGCTCCGCGGCCGGGCGTTCGGGCGGCGGGGCGACTACGCCGACGAGGGCGGCATCCCGGTGTGATTGGCCGGTAGACCGGTCCGCGCGGAAGGGCGAAACTCGAGGTAACGGATTCGCGAGGGACCGCCCTGGAGCCGACCGACCCCCTTCTCGTGCTGCTCGGGTTCGCCGTAGGTGCGTTCGGCACGCTGGTCGGGGCTGGCGGCGGGTTCGTCCTCGTGCCCGTCCTCCTGCTCGTGTACCCGGACAAGGACCCGGAGCAGATCACGGCGATTTCGCTGCTCGTCGTGTGTGCGAATGCGGCATCGGGGTCGCTGGCGTACGGGCTGCAGAAGCGGATCGACTTCCGCTCGGCGTGGTGGTTCATCATCGGCACGTTCCCGGGGGCGGTGGCCGGCGCGATCGCGGTCGGCTACGTGCCACGGCGGCTGTTCGATGCGATATTCGCGCTGCTGCTCGCGGGGGTGGGGCTCTACCTGCTCATCCGCCGGCACAACCAGGCGATCGTGCCGCCGGTGCAGGGGCGGGGCGTGGTGCGGCGGACCATCCGGGACATCCACGGCAACACGTTCACCTATTCGTACCACCTCTGGAAGGGCGTGCTGATCAGCACGGCGGTGGGCTTCATCAGCAGCCTGCTGGGCATCGGCGGCGGCATCATCCACGTGCCGATCATGGCGACGATGCTGCACTTCCCGGTGCACATCGCGGCGGCGACGTCGCACTTCGTGCTGATGTTCATGGCGGCCGAGGGGACGGCGGTGCATTTCGCACAGGGCGTGCTGGGCTGGGACCGGGCGCTGGCGGAGGCGCTGCTGCTCGCTGCCGGGGCGATTCCCGGCGCGCAGGTCGGGGCGCGGCTGGCGCACCGGCTCCACGGCGGCATCATCCTCCGCGCGCTGGCGGGGGCGCTCATCCTCGTCGCGGTGCGGCTCGGGCTGAAGGCGGCCGGCGTGTGATGGCGGGGTTCGAGATCCGGCATTCCCCCGGTTACCCGTTGCCGGGCCCGCGCCTATACTCGGGAGGTGGCCACACGGCGGAGGGAAGTGCGTGACCGCCATCGCGACTGATTACGAGGTCGTCATCGGCCTCGAAGTGCACTGCCAGCTCAAGACCGCCAGCAAGATGTTCTGCGGGTGCAGCGCCGACTACTCGGGGGCGGAGCCGAACACGCACGTCTGCCCGGTCTGCCTCGGGATGCCGGGCGTCCTGCCCGTCATCAACGAGAAGGCGATCGAGGACATCGTCCTCACGGGGCTGGCGCTGAACTGTTCTATCGCGCCGTTCAGCAAGTTCGACCGGAAGAACTACCACTACCCGGACCTGATGAAGGGCTACCAGATTTCGCAGTACGACCTGCCGATCTGCCGGGAGGGATGGCTCGAGGTGGAGGTCGACGGCGAGCGGCGGCGGGTCGGCATCACGCGCGTGCACATGGAAGAGGACACGGCGCGGCTGCTCCACCGGGTGGACCCGGTGACCGGCGAGCCGTACAGCCTGATCGACGTCAACCGTTCCGGGACGCCGCTGATGGAGATCGTGAGCGAACCGGACATCCGGAGCGCCGCCGAGGCGCGCGAGTACCTCGTCCGGCTGCGGCAGGTGCTGCGCTACATCGGCGTCAGCAATGCCAACATGGAGGAGGGCGACTTCCGCTGCGACGCGAACATCTCGGTGCGGCGGCGCGGCGACACCGCCTTCGGCACGAAGGTCGAAATCAAGAACATGAACAGCTTCCGGGCCGTGCACGACGCGCTGGTCTTCGAGGCGAAGCGCCAGATCGGGGTGCTGGAGGCGGGCGGGCGGATCGAGCAGGAGACCCGCGGCTGGTCGGACGAGCGGCAGGCGACGCTGAGCCAGCGGAGCAAAGAGCACGCGCACGATTACCGCTACTTTCCCGAGCCCGACCTGCCGCCGCTGCGGCTGAGCGCGGCGTTCGTGGAGCGGGTGCGCGCGCGGATGCCGGAGCTGCCGGCGGCGAAGGTCGAGCGCTACCGGGCGCTCGGGCTGAGCGCCTACGAAGCGGCGACGCTGGCGGAAGAGCGGCCGCGGGCAGAGTACTTCGAGCAGCTGATGGCCGCGCTGAGCGGCGACGAGGCGCGCCGGGCGAAGCTGGCGGCGAACTGGATGCTGGGCGAGGTGGCGCGCTGGCTGAACGCGAACCAGGCGGAGATCGACCGGTTCCCGCTCGAGCCGGCTGCGCTGGCGGGGCTGATCGAGCAGGTGGCCAGCGGCGCCATAACGGCGCTCGTCGGCAAGGAGGTGTTCGACCAGATGGTCGCCTCCGGCGAGAGCGCGCAGGCGATCATCGAACGGCAGGGCCTGGCCCAGATCGGCGGGCAGGATGAGCTTGCGGGGCTGGTCCGGAAGGCGATCGCGGCGAACCCTAAGGCGGTGGCGGATTACCACGCGGGGAAGGAGACGGCCGTCAAGTTCCTCATCGGCCAGGTGATGCGGGAGACGCGGGGGCGGGCGAACGCGCAGGTGGTGCAGGAGCTGCTGGAACGGGAGCTGAAGAAATGATCAACTGCCCGAACGATATCGACCCCCGGTGGTATACTTGCCGGCTATGACGTGGCGCAAGGTCCGGGACCACTCAGCGCTGAAGTGGCTCTACCCGGGCATGCACATCAAGCGGTGGCTGGTGCTGCTGCTCTTCGGCGTCGTGCTGATGGGGCTGGGGCTCGCCTACATGCTGCGGGAGGCGTATCTGCAGGCGCCGCTGCCGGGCATCTTCTACTACCTGACGCTGCAGTTCATCCCCCGGTGGATGCGCGGTTTGCTGTTCATCACGGCCTCGCTGGGGACGGTGAGCCTCGCGGTCTACAAGCTGAACCAGTCGCTGCTGTACGCCTTCATCCGGCCGGACTGGCGGGACCAGAACCTTGCCGAGGCGATTTATGCAAAGCGGTTCCTGAGCCGCGGGCCGAAGATCGTGGCCATCGGCGGCGGCACCGGCCTTTCGACGCTGCTGCGGGGCCTGAAGAACTACACGAGCAACCTCACCGCCATCGTGACCGTCGCGGACGACGGCGGGAGCACCGGCCGGCTGCGGCAGGAGTTCGGCGTGGTGGCCCCGGGCGACCTGCGGCAGTGCATCGCGGCGCTGGCCGAGGCGGAGCCGCTCATGACGAAGCTCTTCCAGTACCGGTTCACGAACGGTGCCGGGCTGGAGGGCCACTCGTTCGGCAACCTGTTCATCGTGGCGATGTCGGAGGTGACGGGGAACTTCGAGGCGGCGATCCACGAAGCGAGCCGCGTCCTCAACGTGCGCGGGACGATCCTGCCCTCGACGCTGGAGGACGTGACGCTGAGCGCGCGGACGCACGAGAACGAGGTGGTCCACGGCGAGCACAACATCACCGAGCGGGGGGCGGCGATCCGCGAGGTGTACCTGAACCCACCCGACGCGGAGGCTCACCCCGACGCGGTGCGGGCGATTCTCGATGCGGACATGGTGGTCATCGGCCCCGGCAGCCTGTACACGAGCGTGCTGCCGAACCTGCTGGTCGAAGGCATCCGGAAGGCGCTCCAGCAGACCGCGGCGCTGCGGGTGTTCGTCTGCAACGTGGCGACCCAGCACGGGGAGACGGACGGGTTCGGCGTGGCGGAGCACGTGGAGGCGCTCGAACGGCACGCGGGACAGGGCATCGTGCAGGTGGTGGTGGCGAACAACAACATCGCGCCGGCGCTGCCGGAGGCATGGCATGCCGAGGCGGTGAAGGTTTCGAACGAAGCGCTGCGGGCGCACCCGGGCATCCGGCTCGTGGAGGCGGACGTCGTCGCGGAAGAGAACCGTTACCGGCACGACCCGCACAAGCTCGCGGCTACGATCATGCGGCTGTACGATCAGCGCGATACGTTGAACATCCCATCGCGGCGGGCGCTCCCGAGGGAGGAGCCGGTCGCGCTCACCCGGTAGGCTCCCATGCTGATGAATCTCTTCCAGATTTTCGTTTCGGCGCTGCTCATCCTCGTCGTGCTGCTGCAGGTGAAGGGGAGCGGCTTCGGCGCAGCCCTTGGCGGAATGTCGGGCGGCTCGGTCTACCGGACGAAGCGGGGACTCGAGCGGACGCTCTTCCAGGCGACGATCCTGCTCGTCATCGTGTTCATCTTCGTATCGTTCCTGAGCGTGCAGTGGCAGTAGGGGGCTGATGGAACCGAACGGTCGGGCGCCGTCGCGCCTCGCGTTCGTGGCCATCGGGAGCATCGCGGCCGCCATGCTGGCGGCGGCCGTAGCGTTGGGCCTTCGCGTCACCGGCAACGATGCGGTCGTCCTCCCGGGCGGCGCGACCTACACGGAGGCCGTCGCCGGGACGTGGCAGCGGGTGAACCCGCTCTTCGTGAATGCGAACGAGGTGGATGCCGACCTCTCGGCGCTGGTGTTCTCGGGGCTGGTGCGCGTTTCGAAGGACGGCAAGGTCATCCCGGACCTCGCGGCGGAGATGCCAGAGGTGTCCGACGGGGGCGCGACCTACACCTTCCGCATCCGGGCGAACGCCCGCTGGCACGACGGCGAGCCGGTGACCAGCCGGGACGTGGCGTACACCGTACGGCTGTTGCAGGACCCGGATTTCGACGACGCGGCGATGGCCGAAGGCTGGAACGGCGTGACGGTGGAGACGCCGGACCTGAGCACGGTGGTCATCCGGCTGCGGCAGCCTTCGGCGCCGTTCCTCGCGCGGAGTGCGACGGTCGGCATCCTGCCGGAGCACCTGCTCGGCGGGAAGGGCGCGCAGGCGCTGGAGAGCGACACCTTCAACGCGCGCCCGGTCGGAAGCGGGCCCTACCGGCTGGAATCGCTGGAGGCGGGCAGCGCGACCCTCGTGGCGAACACGTCGTACTACCTCGGGCGGCCGGGCATCGACCGCATCGTGCTGAAGTTCTACCCGGATGAGCCGCAGGCGATCCGGGCGTTCACCGCGGGCGAGACGGACGGCATCTACCTCCGCGGGCCGCGGACGCCAGCGCAACTCGACGAGGTGCGGGGGGTCGGCGGGAAGACGTTCACAGCAGCGGCCCGGCCGATGCTGGCGCTGCTCTACCTGAACAACTCGAACTCGCTGTTCCGGGACGAACGGGTGCGGCAGGCGCTTTCGCTGGCGCTGGACCGGGACCGACTGGTGGAGGAGGTCTTCCACGGCGTCGGGCGCGCGACGGCCTCGCCGGTCGTGCCCGGGACGTGGGCGTACGCGGAAGAGTTCGACGCGAAGGCGCAGGACCTGAGCCGGGCGCGGCAGCTGCTGCAGGAGGCCGGCTGGCAGCCCCACCCGACGACCGGGATCCTCGTGCGCGAAGGGCAGGAGTTCCGCTTCACCATCCGGACGGACAACGCGCCGGAGCGGGTGGCGCTCGCGAACGCGGTCGCGAAGCAGCTGGAGGCGCTCGGCATCCGTGCGACGGTCGCGAGCACGACGTTCTCGGTGCTGCGGCGCGACTTCCTGCAGGAGCGGAAGTACGAAGCGGCAGTCGTGATGTGGGACCAGGGGCCGGACCCGGACCTCTACTTCGGCTGGCACAGCTCGCAGCTGGGCGCGGCCGGCCTGAACCTCGCGAACTTCGAAGATGCGGTGGTCGACGACCTCATCGCGCGGGGGCGGACCTCGACGGACCCGGAGGTGCGGCAGGACGCCTACAGGCAGCTGCAGGACGTGTGGCAGGGCATCCAGCCGAGCCTCGTGCTGGCGGCTGCGGGCGCGGTGGTGGTCCACCCCTCCTGGCTGCGTGACGCGGAGCCGGGCGTGCTGTTCACGAGCGCGAGCCGCTTCACGGACGTGCACCGGTGGCGGCGGTGACGGGCCGGGTTGCGTTCTTCGGCTCGCCGGAGTTCGCCGTGCCGTCGCTGCGCGCGCTGGCGGCGGCAGGGTACGCGATCCCGCTGGTGGTGACGCAGCCCGACCGGCCGGCGGGGCGGGGCGGCCGGCTGACGCCGCCGGCGGTGAAGACGGCGGCGCTGGAGCTGGGGCTCCCGGTCGCGCAGCCGGAATCCGTGCGGACGGCGGAGTTCGCGGCGCAGATCGAAGGGCTGGCGCTCGATGCAGCTGTCGTGGCGGCGTACGGGAAGATCCTGCCGCAGCGGCTGCTGGATATCCCGCGGCGGGGGTTCGTGAACGTCCACGCGTCGCTGCTGCCGCGCTGGCGGGGGGCATCGCCCATCACGGCGGCCATCCTCGCCGGTGATACGATCACCGGCGTGAGCATCATGCAGCTGGTGCTGAAGATGGACGCCGGCCCGGTGATTTCCCGGGCCGAGGAGCCGATTCGGCCGGACGACACGGCGGGGACGCTCGAGGCGCGGCTGGCGGACCTCGGCGCGCGCGAGCTCGTCCGGGTGCTTCCCGGCTGGCTGGACGGCACGCTGACGGCGGAGCCGCAGGACGAGGCGCTGGCGACGTACTGCGGGCTGGTGCGCAAGGAGGACGGCCGCCTCCGGGCGGCGATGACGGCCGCCGAAGCGGAGCGCGCGGTCCGCGCCTACGACCCGTGGCCGGGCGCGTTCGTCCTGTACCGCGGCGAGCCGCTGCGCATCTGGCGGGGGCGGGTCGCGGAGGGTCCGGCAGCGCCCGCTGGAGCGATGCGGCTGCTGGACGGCGAGCCGGCCATCCGGTTCGCCGACGGGTGGCTGGTGCTCGTCGAGGTGCAGCGGCCCGGCGGCCGGCGGGCGCCGGGGCGGGCGTTCGCCGCGGGTGAGCGGGGCCAGCTCGAACCGGTTGTGGGGCTGGCATGACCGCGGAGGGGCGCGCATCGCTGTACGGGCTGCTGCCTGGCGAGCTGGAAGCCCTGCTCGCCGACCTCGCGGCGCCCCGCTACCGGGCCGACCAGGTGCTCCACGCGGCTTACCGCGAGTTCGCCGAGTCGTTCGAGGCGATGCGGCAGCTGCCGGCGAGCCTGCGCGCGGCGCTCGCTGAGCGGCTCGACCTTTCGCCGGCGCGCGAGGTGCGGCGGGTCGCGAGCGACGACGGCCTGACGACGAAACTGCTGCTCGAGATGGCCGGCGGGACGCTCATCGAGACGGTGCTGATGCAGTACCCGCCTTCGAAGCCGGGCGGCCGGCGGCGCTCGACGGTGTGCGTGTCGACGCAGGCGGGCTGCGCGATGGGCTGCGTCTTCTGCGCGACCGGGCAGATGGGGTTCGAGCGGAACCTGACGGCAGGCGAAATCGTCGCGCAGGCGGTGCACATCGGCCGGCTGCTGCGGGACCGGGGCGAACACGTCACCAACATCGTCTTCATGGGGATGGGGGAGCCGCTGGCGAACTACGCGGCGACCATCGAGGCCGTGCGGATCCTGACGGACCCGCGGTGTTTCGGCCTCGGGCAGCGGCACATCACGATTTCGACGGTGGGCGTCATCCGCGGGATCGACCGGCTGGCGGAGGAAGGACTGCAGGTGGGGCTGGCGGTTTCGCTCCATGCCCCGAACGACGCGCTCCGGCGGCGGCTGGTCCCCACGGCGGGGCCGCAGTCGGTGCGGGAGATCATGGCGGCGGCGAAGCGGTACTTCGACCGGACGGGCCGGCGGGTGACGTTCGAGTACGCGCTCATCGCGGGGGAGAACGACAGCGACGAGACAGCGCGCGAGCTGGCGCGGCTGGTCCGCGGCACCGGGGCGCACGTCAATCTCATCCCGGTGAACCCGACGGCGGGCGGCTACCGGCGGCCGGCCCGGCAGCGGGTGCTCGCCTTCGAGCGCATCCTGCGGGAGGCCGGTGTGAACTGCACGGTGCGCGTCGAAAAGGGAACCGAGATCTCGGCGGCGTGCGGGCAGCTGCGGACCGACGAAGCGGAGCGCGCGGTCATCGCTCCGGGGGAGATCGAGGTCAGGGAAGGAGTTTCCGGGCCAGCGCGCGGACCGCTTCGACGGCGACCTTCCCCAGCACCATCCCGAAGCCGATAGCGACGGCCGAACGGAGGTCGAGCAGCGTGTGGACGTCGCCCCGGACGACGGGGGAGGCGAGGATGCCGACGCGGACCTGATCGACGGCGACGGACCGGCCGACGACGACCCCGGCATCGGACTGTCGGATGGTGCCGCGGTCGAAGGCGGCGACGCCGACGGCGCTGCGCTGGATCTCGACCTGCTCGGCGGTAACGCGGCGGATGGCGCTCCGCTCGATGGCGAGGGTGGTTTCGCCGCCCCCGGCGTCGTCGGCCCCGGGCCGGATGGGGTCGATGGCCATGGGGGCACCGTAGATCGCTGGCCGTGAAGGCGCAATGCTGGAGCCATGCGGACGGACGATTTCGCCTACGACCTGCCGCCGGAGCTGATCGCGCAGGAGCCGGCCGAGCCGCGGGACGCCGCCCGGCTGATGGTGCTCGACCGCGCGGCGCAGCGCATCGACCACCGCATCGTGCGCGACCTTCCGGGGCTGCTCCGGCCGGGCGACCTGCTGGTGGTGAACGACACGCGGGTGATGGCGGCGCGGCTGTTCGGGCGGCGGGCCGACACGGGCGGGACGGTCGAAATCCTGCTCGTGCGGCCGTTCACGGATACGCGCTGGGAGGTGCTGATGAAACCGGCCCGCCGGGCGGCCGAAGGGCGCCGGTTCGTGTTCGATACGCACGAGAGCGAGCTCGAGGCCGTGTGCGCCGGCCGGAACGGCGAGACGGTGGTGCTGGAGTTCGCGCGGCCGTTCGACCCCGCGCGAGTGGGCGAGGTGCCGCTGCCGCCGTACATCACGCAGTTCCGGGGCGACCCGGAGCGCTACCAGACGGTCTACAGCCGCGAGGCGCGCAGCGCGGCGGCGCCGACGGCCGGGCTGCACTTCACGCCGGAGCTGCTGGCGCGGCTGGAAGCCGCCGGCATCGAGCGGACGGCGGTGACGCTGGAGGTCGGGCCGGGGACCTTCAAGCCAGTGAACGTCGACGACCCGCGGGAGTTCGACCTCCACGCGGAGCACATCACCGTGCCCGAGGAGGCGGCGGTTCGCGTCCAGCGGGCGCGGGCCGAGGGGCGGCGGGTGGTCGCCGTCGGGACGACCGTGGTGCGGACGCTGGAGCACGTGGCGCGGGAGTGCGGGGAGGTCGTCCCGTACGCGGGCTGGACGTCGCTGAAGATCCTGCCGGGGGACGAGTTCCGGGCGGTGGACGTGCTGATGACGAACTTCCACCTGCCGAAATCGACGCTGCTGATGCTGGTGTGCGCGTTCGCCGGGTACGACTTCGTGATGGCGGCGTACCGGGAGGCGGTGCGCGAACGCTACCGGTTCTACAGCTTCGGCGACGCGATGCTGATCCTGTGACGGGGCGCGGCGGTGCGAACGAAGCGGGGCCCGGCAGTGCCGGGCCCCGCGGCTGCGCGCGATTGTTCGAAGCGGAACGGGCTACTTGATGGACGCGAGGAGCGGCGCGAGGGCTTCGTCCGACGGGGCCGGCTCGCTGCCGGTCGACCAGCTGCGAACCTCGGCGAGGCCGCCCGCGAAGGGGACGTAGTAGACGGCCGCGCCCTCGGCCCGCTGGACGGCGATGTCGCGGCCGTCGAGCGAGAGAACCGCGCCGCCGGCGGGCGGGGCCCCGGCGCCCGGCCGGTAGATGACCTGGACGCGCGGGCCGGCGTAAGCGGCGAGGGCCGCAGCGTCCTTCGGCGCCGGGCCGGCGTAGTAGTCGAGGACGAGCGTTCCCGCGGCGCTGCCGGGCGGGCCAGGCTCGAGGGCGACGGCCGCGGGAACGAGCCCGTCGGGGGACGCGGGCATCGCGACGTTCAGCCCGGCGCGGCCGGCGAGCTCGGCGAAGGCCTTACCGATATCTGCCGAGCCCGCGAGCGCATGATCGGGCACGGGGCGGGACTCATCGGCGCCGCCGGTGCGGACGATGGCGAACACGACGCCGGCGACGATGGCGGCCACCGCCGCGGCAGTCACGGCGAGGCCGCGGGGGCCGGGCAGGGGGAGGCCGCTGCGCTGGTTGAGGGTCGTGAGCTGGGACATAGCTTTCCTCCTTGTTCAGTACGGGAACAATCGCACGTAGTTGGACCACCTGCAGCCAACGGAAACGTTTGCGTCAGCCACTACGACCTCAATATAGGCACTACGACCTCAATATAGGCTGGCTGTGACGGCGTGATAGTGTACGACTGATTGGGGGTCCGGCTGAGCGTACCTCCACTGAGGGGAACGAACGGGAAGACTGTGCCTCCCCACCAACCTTGACCCGGGGCCCACGTCGTAGCTGAAACGTAGTACAGCGTCAGTGTTCCGGTCTGCAAGCCGCCGTTGGCTGTAAAGGACTGTATCGTCACGCCTCCGGTCCAGCCCGTTACCGGTACAGTTTCCCAGAACCGGTAGTACACCTGTGACTGCTGAGGATAACAGTACTCAGTCGAGTAGAAGTAGGCAGTTTTTGTTTGCTGCCCTGGCCAGACCGAGAAGTCCTGTATCCAGTCGGCGAACGCGAGGGTCAAGGCTGAGAGCCCTGCCCCCCCCGATGAGGACCGCGACAATCATGCGCTTCATGGCCGCACCTCCATGAAGGAGGATAGGTCCGCGCATCGAGCAGTTCAATCGTTTCTTAACCTTGCAACTGCTCAAATTTTTCGCGGCTGCTGCAAGGGGCGTTGGCCTTCAGGCGACGAGCCCGTCGGCGCGAAACCGTTCGATGTCGGCGTCGGAGAATCCGGCTTCGCGCAGGACGTCCGCGGTGTGTTCGCCGAGCGCGGGGGAGGCGCGCTGGATGCGCGTCGGGGTCGCTGACATCTGCACGACGGGCGCCGGGCCGCGCATGGGCCCAAGGAGCGCGTGCTCGTAGTCGAGGATGTAGCCGTTGGCGAGGACCTGCGGGTCATCGAAGAGCTCTTCGACGAAGCGGACGGGGCCGCAGGCGATGTCGTACTGTTCGAGGTGCGCCAGCCACTCGTCGTTGGTGCGTTCGAGGAATTTCGCTTCGCAGAGGCGGACCAGCTCGGCGCCGACCTCGGCGAGGCGGGCGGGGTCGAAACCGGGCTCGTAGCGGGGGTCGGTGATGCCGAGCGCCTCGCGGAAGCGGGCGCGCGGCCCGGGGCCGAGGCAGCCGACGACGAGGTAGGAATCCTTCGTCTTGTAGGGGCGGTAGTAGATGTTGCCGGCGAGCTCCGGGGCGAAGCGGCGGCGTTCGCGGATGATCTCCTCCATGGTCGCGCCGCGGGCGCGGGCCTCGGCGAGGTGGGCGAGCTTCTCGTAGCGCACGGGCTCATCGATGGCGACGATTTCGCGGGAGCCGGCCTGCAGCGCGAGGGCGGAGAGGAGGAGGCTCGAGTTGATGGCCTGGCCTTCGCCCGTGCGCTGGCGGTGGTAGAGCGCGGCGGTGATCGCCCAGGCGAGCGCGAACCCGGTCACGACATCGGCGGGAGCGAAGGCGACGGGCATCGGCAGGCCGTTCTGGAGGTTGGGATTGGAGGTGCTGAGGCCGCTCATCGCCTGGGCGACGATGTCGTAGCCGCGGCGCATCGCGTCGGGGCCTTCCTTTCCGAAGGCGGTGTTCTCGGCGTAGATGATGGCCGGGTTCACGCGGCGGGCGGATTCGTAGTCGATGCCGAGAGCTTCCGGGACGCCGGGGCGGTAGTTGGTGATGAGGACATCGGCGCGGGCGATGAGGCGGTCGCGGATGGGGGCGACGCGCGGGTCTTTGAAGTTGAGCGCGAGGCCGCGCTTGCCGCGGTTCTGGACGAGGAAGTTCTTGCTCTCTTTCGGGATGATCTCCGCCTGGAGGCGCCAGGGTTCGCCTTCGAGGGGTTCGACCTTGATGACGTCGGCGCCCATTTCGGAAAGGAGCGAGGCGGCGAGGGGGCCGGCGATGATCTGGGTGCAATCGAGGACGCGCACACCTTCGAGGGCTCCGGGCATAGAGGTGCTCCATGGGAGGGATAAAGTGTGCGGATGATAAAGGAGTTGGGAGTTGGGAGTTGGGAGTTGGGAGTTGGGAGTTGGGAGTTGGGAGTTGGGAGAGAGGGAGAAAGGGAGAGCGGGAGAGCGGGAGAGCGGGAGAGCGGGACGCGAGAGGGGATAATGGAGGGATGGACGGGGGCGAGCGAGCGCGGGTCGGGCTGTGCGCGGGGTGTGCGTGGGCGCAGCGCGTGGTGAGCGGGCGGGGCTCGGTGTTCTGGCTGTGCGGGCGGTCGCGGGTCGATGCGCGGTTCCGGAAGTACCCGCCGCTGCCGGTGCGCGACTGCCCGGGCTTCGAAGCGGACGAGCCGGGGACCGCCGGGGGCCGCGGCACGAGCGCCGGGCCGGGGAGCTGACGGCGACGGGCCGCGGCGGACCAGAGCCCAATCCACGACCTGCGATAGGGCCGATTGCAGAAAACGTCTGGTCTTTTGCTTGACCGGTGTGTTACGTTACGCGTCCGGCTGAAAGCGGGGGAGCTACCGGCGGGGTAGCCGTCGCGGCAAAAGCCAGGGGCTCGATGCCATCTCCCATTGCACCGAGCCCCCGCTTCCCGAGAAGGGGAGTGTCCTTCCGGGCTTTTGCGCGTTCGGTTAGGTAGTTCCCTCCTTTCAGCCTTTTTTGATTCAGAGGCGCGCAACGCGGCCGATGCCGTCGCGTTCCGCGTTGAGCGAGCGGATGTTCCGGCGGAGGAAGGCAGGCAGCTCCGCATCTTCCATGCTGTTGACGCCGGGGAGGTTGAAGTCGCGCAGCCGGCCGCGGTCGGCTTCGAGGGGGTCGCCGATGGTGGCGGCGCGGGGCGTGAACCCGGTGGCGATGACGGTAATGTGGACTTCGTCGCCGACGCGGGGGTCGACGACGGTGCCGAAGATGATATTGGCAGCGGGGTCGACGACCTCGGCGATGGTGCGGGCCGCTGCGTCGAGCTCGCGAAGGCCGAGCGCTCCGCTATGGGTGACGTTGAACAGGACGTTGTGGGCGCCTTCGATGGACTGGTCGAGGATGGGGCTCTGGGTGGCGGAGCGGGCTGCTTCGACGGCGCGGTTTTCGCCGGAACCCTTGCCGACCGCGAGGAGCGCGGGGCCGGCCTCGCTCATGATGGTGCGGACGTCGTTGAAGTCGAGGTTGATCGAGCCATTCTGGCTGATGATGTTCGAGATGGACTGGATGGCCTGCCGGAGGACGTCGTCGGCGGTCTCGAAGGCTTCCTCGACGGTGGCGTTCGGCGGGCAGATTTCGATGAGGCGGCCGTTGGGGATGGCGATGAGGGTATCGACCTTGTCGCGCAGGCGAGCGATACCCTCCTCGGCCTGCTTCATGCGGCGGGAGCCTTCCCAGGGGAAGGGCTTGGTGACGACGCCGATGGTGAGGGCGCCGCACTCCTTGGCGATCTCGGCGACGATGGGCGCGGCGCCGGTGCCGGTGCCGCCGCCCATGCCGGCGGTGACGAAGACCATCTCGGTGCCCCGGAGGAGGTCGTAGATTTCGTCGCGGCTTTCATCGGCGGCTCGTTCGCCGCGGGCAGGGTCGCCGCCGACACCGAGGCCTTTGGTGAGCTTTTCGCCGATGCGGAGGCGGGTCGGCGCTTCGGACGTGGCGAGCGCCTGGGCATCGGTGTTGCAGGCGATGAACTGGACGCCTGGGATCTTGGCGCGAACCATCCGGTTGACGGCGTTGCAGCCGCCGCCGCCGACGCCGACGACTTTGATATCCGGCAGCAGTTCGATGTCGTAGCGCATGCTCATATCGGTGTCCTTCCCTTCCAATCGAATGAGGCTGTGATGCGGCGAGGTTGGCGGTTCGCTGATCGGGCTGCTTACTGGGGGATGAGCGACCTCCCGATGCTGAGGATGCGGTCGAGCAGCCCGCGGCCTCTTCCATCGGACGCGGGTGCGGCGAATTCGCCGGGCCGTTCGCGGCTGGCGAGGGCGTAGCGAACGAGCCCGATGGAGGTCGCGAAGGCGGGGGTGCCGATGAGGTCGGAGAGGCCGCTGTAGCCGTGGGGGCGGCCGAGGCGGGCGGGAAGGTCGAGGCGGGATTCGGCGACTTCCGGCAGGCCGCGGAGCTGGCTGCTGCCGCCGGTGAGGACGAGCCCGGCGGCGATGCGGTCCAGGTAGCCGACGCGCTTCAGTTCGACGCCGACCATCTCGAGGATCTCCTCGGTGCGGGCCTGGAGGATGGCGCAGACGTGGTCGAGCGGGACGTGCTTCGTCGACTGGGTGCCGAAGACCTGGAGTTCGACGGTTTCGCCGGCCATGGCGGGGTCGGCATAGGCGGCGCCGACGGTGCATTTCACGGTCTCGGCGCTTTCCCACGGGCAGCGGAGCACGCGGGCGAGGTCGGCGGTGAGGTGGGAGCCTGCAATCGGGAGGCAAGCGGTGTGGGCGACGGCGCCTTCATCGAAGACGGCGATTGAGGTGGTGCTGCCGCCGATGTCGACGAGCGCGACGCCCTGCTGCTTCTCCTGCTCGGTGAGGACGCTCTCGGCGGAGGCAAGGCTTTCGAGGATGATGTCGTCGACCTGGACACCGGCGCCTTCGACGCACTTCGTGAGGTTCTGGATGGCGGAGACGGCGCCGGAGACGATGTGCACCTCGGCATCGAGGCGCGAGCCGAACATGCCGACCGGGTCGGAGACGGGCTCGGTGCCTTCGACCCAGTAGGTGCGGGGGACGACGTGGATGACCTGGCGGTTGGTGGGGATGGCGACCTGCCCGGCGGCTTCGAGGACACGGGCGCGGTCGTCGGCGGAGATGGGGCGGGTGCGGTCCGGGATGGCGACGATGCCGCGATTGTTCTGGCTGGCGATGTGGCCGCCGGAGATGCCGACGACGGCGGAGAGGATGCGCATGCCGCACGCTTGCTCGGCCTTTTCGACTGCGATGGAGATGGCTTCCCGCGCGCTCTGGATGTTGTCGATGACGCCGCGGGAGAGGCCGGCGGCCGGCGCGACCCCGACGCCGAGGATGCGGGTCTCCCCGGTCTCGGCGATGTCGCCGACGACGACGGCGACCTTGGTGGATCCGACATCGATGGCGGCTACGGTGGAGCGTCGACGCATGGTTCCCCCTTTCCTCGCTTCCTCTACTGCAGCACCGGGCGGTTGCCGTAGCGCAGGTCGATGGTGGTGTAGGCGATGTGCCGCTGGCGGGCCTCGGCGGCGAGGGCGGCCCAGACGGCGAGCTTGTAGGCGATGGAGCTGGAATCTCCGAAGAGAGCGACCTGGCCGTCGGCCGTAGTCACCTGGACGCCTTTGCCTTTGATGAAGGCGACCTCTTCGACGGTGGTGCCAAGCTGGCGGGGCAGGAGCTCGTAGATCTCGGCGGCGGCATCGACGGCCTGGTAGTCGACGCGGTCGCCGACGAGGCGGGAGCCGGGCTCGGAGCTGCGGATGGCCGGGGCGCCGGCGGGCAGGCGCTCGCCGACGGCGATGACGACGCCTTCGCGGTCGATGAGGTAGTCGACGCCGGCCTGCTCCCACGTGCCCCAGGGGCGGCGCTCTTCGACGATGATGCGGACGGCGGAAGGCCAGTCGCGCTCGATGCGGACGGAGCTGACGAGGGGAAGCTGGTAGACGGCCCGCTGCGCTGCGGCGAGGTCGGCGGTGAGCATGCTGCGGCCGAGGAGGTCGGCTGCGGCCACGACGGTGCCATCGGACATGCGGGCGGTGCCGACGACCTCGACGGACTGGACGCGCAGGTAGGGCGAGCGGTAGAGCCAGCCGGTGCCGGCCGCGAGCGCTGCGATGACGGCGAGGCCGCCGAACACCGTGACGAAGCGGCGGCCGGGGAGCGCGAAGCGGACGCGCGGGCGGGCCTGCGCGGGGACGACGCCTTCGCCGATGACGAGTGGGCGGCGGCGGACGATTTCGCGGCGCGGGCCGTTTCCGCCGACGGCGGGACGCGTCCGGCGGACGATCGCCCTGACGACGCCCGGCTGCTGGCCGCGGTTTCTGCGGATGATCACGGCTGCGGCCTCCGCGCGTGGCGTTCGAAGGCGAGCTCGAGGATGCGGGTGAGCAGCTCGCGATAGGGCAGGCCGGAGGCTTCCCAGAGCTTCGGGTACATGCTGATGCTGGTGAAGCCGGGGATGGTGTTGACTTCGTTGGCGATGACGCGGTCGCCGGCGGTGAGGAAGAAATCGACCCGGGCGTAGCCTTCGCAGCCCATGACGCGGTACATGCGGAGGGCGAGGCTGCGCACCTCGGCGGCGACGGCTTCGGTGACGGGCGCCGGGATGTACAGCTCAGTCTTCGAGGCCGGGTCGTACTTCGAGGCGTAGTCGTAGAACTCGCGGTCGGGGACGATTTCGCCGACGGTGCTGGCCTCGGGCTGGTCGTTGCCGAGGACGGAGACTTCGAGCTCGCGGCCGGGGATGGCTTCTTCGACGACGGCCGTGGTGTCGTAGGCGAAGGCCGCTTCGAAGGCGCGGGGCAGGTCTTCGCGGGAGCGGACTTTCGTGATGCCCACGCTGGAGCCCCCGTTCGCCGGCTTGACGAAGCAGGGGTAGCCGATCGCCTCGTCGATGAGGGCCATAGACATATTTTGGTGAAGTGTATACTCCCATGATCGGATGACGGAATACCGGGCCACGGGGATCCCGGCTTCGCGGAAGATGGCCTTCATGAGCGCCTTGTCCATGCCGATCGCGGACGCGGCGACACCGGCGCCGGCGTAGGGGATGCCGGCCATCTCGAGGAACCCCTGGAGGGTGCCGTCTTCCCCGAAGGTGCCGTGGACGAGCGGGAAGGCGACCTCGCAGCCGGCGAGGGCGGCGAGGGCGTCGTGCGCGCGAAGGAGCGGCTGGCCGAGACCGGTGAAGGCGCGCGCGCCGGCCTCGAGCGCGGCGCGGGTCTCTTCCGGGCTCAGCCAGTCGCCGGTGCGGGAGATGCCGATCGGCACGGGCTCCCAGCGCGCCGGGTCGAGCGCGGCCATGACGCTGCGGGCGGAGACGATGGAGACCTCGTGCTCGCCGGAGCGGCCCCCGAAGATGACGGCGACGCGCTGGCGGCTCATGTCCATGCCCCCACGAATTCGACTTCGGTTTCGAGGCGGATGCCGAAGCGCTCGAACACGCGCCGGCGGGCTTCCTCGATGAGCCAGCGAACATCGGCGGCGGCAGCGTTTCCTTCGTTGACGAAGAAGTTGGCGTGCTTGTCGGAGATGGCGGCGTCGCCGCGGCGCATGCCGCGCATGCCCACGGCGTCGATGAGCTTCCATGCCGGGGCTTCGGGCGGATTCTTGAAGGTGGAGCCGGCGCTGCGGCCGCGGGGCTGGGCAGCGAGCCGCTTCTCATCGAAGGCGGCGGCGCGGCGGAGGAGGTCGGCGGGGTCGGCCGGGAAGAGCTCGAGCTCGCATTCGAGGACGGCGCGGCCGCGGAGTTCGCCGCGGGTGAAGCGGCTGCCGCGGTAGACGAGGCGGAGGTCGGCGGCGTCGACCCACTCGGCGCGGCCGGAGGGCTCCTGGATGCGGACGCGGCGAAGGACGTCGGCGAGGCAGCCGCCGTAGGCGCCGGCGTTGTAGACGACGGCGCCGCCGAGCGTGCCGGGGATGCCCACGGCCCAGGTGAGGCCGTCGAGGCCGCGGCGGCACATCCGGCGGGCGAAGGCGGCGAAACTGGCGCCGCTCTCGATGCGGGCCGTCGGGCCGTCGAGCTGTTCCGCGCGGGCGCGGTTGTCGATGACGAGGCCGCGGATGCCGGCGTCGGCGACGAGAATGTTGCTGCCGGAGCCGAGGATGAAGACGGGGACGTCGGCATCGGCTGCGGCGGTGAGCGCGCGGCCGAGCGCCTCGCCGGAGCGGACGGTCAGGAAGAGGTCGGCGGGCCCGCCGATGCCGAAGGTGGTGTGGCGGGCGAGCGGCTCGGCGCTGCGCAGCTCGCCGAGGGGTTCGAGCGCGGCAGCGAGGCGTTCGAGGGCGCTCACCGGAGGGCCTCCAGCAGCATGGGGCCGACTTCGTTCACGTCGCCGGCGCCGATGGTGATGACGACGTCGCCGGGGCGGACGATGCCGCGGGCGATGCGGACGGCCTCCGCGAAATCGGCGGCGTAGCGCGCGGGCGGCCGGGCGATGGCGGCGGCGAGGTCGCGGGCGGAGCGCCCGGCGGCCGGGTCTTCGCGGGCGGCGTAGGTTTCGACGATGAGCAGGTCATCGAGCCCGTCGAAGCACGCGAGCCAGTCGTCCCAGAGGTAGGCGATCCGGCTGTAGGTGTGCGGCTGGTGGATGCCGATGAGCCGCCGGCCGGGGAAGGCGGCGCGGGCCGCGGCGACGAGGGCGCGGACCTCGGTCGGATGGTGGGCGTAGTCGTCCATGACCGTGACGCCGCCGGCTTCGCCGGTGAGCTCGAACCGGCGCCGGGCACCCCGGAACGCCGCGACGGCCTCGCGAACCGCCTCGAAGCCGACGCCGAGGTGGAGGGCGACGGCGGCGGCGGCCGTCGCATTGCGGACGAGGTGGAGGCCGGGGACCCGGACGGTGAGCTGGCCGATCGGGGTTCCGCCGCGCTCGAGCGTGAAGCTACCGCCTCCGGGACCGAGCTCGATGCCGGAGGCGCGCCAGTAGCGGACGCCTTCCGCGCCGTAGGTTTCGTGGCGGAGCGGGTCGTCGCCGAGCAGGTCGCTGACGCGGCGGGCGCCGGGGTCGTCGGCGCAGGCGAGGAGGAGGCCGCCGGGCCGGACGCGCCGGCCGAACGCGACGAAGGCAGCTTCGTAGGCTTCCGGGGTGCCGAAATCATCGAGATGGTCCGGCTCGACGGTCGTGATGACAGCGATCGCGGGGGTGTATTCGAGGAAGGCGCGGCGGTATTCGTCGGCCTCGACGACGGCGATGTCGCCCTCGCCCCATGCCGCGTGGCCGCCGAGGTCGGGGGATTCGCCGCCGAGGAGGTACATCGGCGCGAGGCCGGCGCGGGCGAGGATGAAGGCGATGAGCGAAGACGTGGTGGTCTTGCCGTGGGAGCCAGCGACGGCGACGAGCCGCTTTCCTTCGAGGAGGCGCGCGACCATCTCGGCGCGGAGGATGACCGGGACGCCGCGGCGGCGGGCTTCGACGAGCTCGGGATTGTCGGGCCGGGCGGCGGCGGTGGCGACGACGAGCGCGGTATCAGGCGGCAGGTGGGCGGCGTCGTGGCCTTCGAAGACCTGCGCGCCGAGCGCTTCGAGCTGGTCGGTGAGGTGGGAGCGGCGGAGGTCGCTGCCGGAGACGGCGATGCCCCGCTGGCGCAGCAGGATGCCGATGGCGGACATGTGGATGCCGCCGATGCCGACGAGGTGGACCGGGCCGCGGATGTCGGCGGTCACCGGGCGGCCTCCATGACGAGCCGCGCGATATCGGCGGCGGCCGATGGGCGGGCGAGCGCGCGGGCGGCGGCGCGCATGGCTTCGCGCCGGGCGTCGTCCGCGAGGAGCGCGAGGACACGGTCGGCGAGCGCGGGCAGGTCCGCTTCGTCGAGCACCTCGGCGGCGCCCTGTGCGGCGAGCCACGCGGCGTTATCGCGCTGGTGGCCGCCGGCGAAGGCGCCGGGCACGAGGATGGCGGGCAGCCCGGCGGCGGGGAGCTCGCCGAGGATGCTGGCGCCGGCGCGGAAGACGCCGAGGTCGGCGGCGACCATCACGGCCGGGAGGTCGGCGCGGAAGGGGGCGGGGTGGTAGCGCGCGGCGAGGTCGGCCGGGAGGGCGGCGCGCGCCCGTTCGGCCGCTTCGAGGCCGGACTGGCCGGTCACGTGGATCACGGCGGCGGCCCGGAGGAGGTCGGCCAGCCGGCCGAAGACAGCTTCGTTGAGGGCGCGGGAGCCCTGCGAAGCGCCGGCGATGACGACGAGCCGGTCGGCCGGGCCGAGGCCGAGCGCGGCCCGGGCGGCATCGCGGCTGAGGCTGAAGAACTCCGGCCGCACGGGGTAGCCGGTGACGGAGGTCTTTCCCCGGGGGAGGTGGTCGAGCGCGGCCGGCGTCGAGGTCGCGAGACGGGAAGCGAGCCGCTGTTCGACGCGGACGGCGAGCCCCGGCGCGACATCGGGGAGGAAGACGACGAGCGGCCGGCGGAGGAGCCACGCGGCGAGGCTCACCGGGAAGCTGCCGTAGCCGCCGGTGCTGAAGACCGCGGCGGCGCGGTGGCGGCGGAGGAGGCGGACGGCGCGGCCGGTGCCGCGGGCGAGGATGGCGATGCTGCGGAGCAGGCCGAGCGACGAGCGGCCGCGGATGGGAGCGGCGGGAACTTCTTCGAAGGGGAGCCCGGCGGCTTCGATGGTCGCCCGCTCGCCGCGGTTCGCCGGGCCGAGGAAGACGAGCGCCGGGGCCGGCTCGAGGGCGCGGAGGGCCGCCGCCACGGCGATGGCGGGGAAGAGATGGCCGCCGGTGCCGCCGCCGGTGAGCACGATCGCCGTCATGGACTGCCCTCCCGGCGGACGATGGCGCCCTTCGGCCGGCGCTCCACGGGGTGCTGGTCGAGGTAGCCGCCGCGGTCGCTGCCGTAGCGGGAGATGCTGACGAGCACACCCATCGCGAGCAGGAGCGCGGCGAGCGCGTTGCTGCCGAAGCTGAGGAAGGGGAGCGGCACGCCGGTCAGCGGGATGACGCGGAGGATGCCGCCGATGTTGAGGAAGGCCTGCACGGCGACCCAGGTCGTAATGCCGGTCGCCACGAGCTGGCCGAATTCGTCGCGGGCGCGGCGCGCGACCTGGTATCCGCGAATCATGAGGAGGACGTAGAGGAGCAGGATGGCGAGGCCTGCGAGCAGCCCGAGCTCCTCGCCGATGATAGCGAAGATGCCGTCGGTGTGAGATTCGGGCAGGTAGAAGAACTTGGCGCGGCTGGCGCCGAGGCCGAGGCCGGTGACGCCGCCGTTGCCGACGGCGATGAGCGCCTGCAGCGTCTGGAAGCCGATGCCGTCGGGGTCTTTCTCGGCGTGGAGGAAGGCGGTGACGCGTTCGGCGCGGTAGCCCGCCCCGAGGGCGAGGACGGTGATGGCGACGAGGCCGCTGCCGAGGAGGGCGACCATCTGGATGAGCGAGGCGCCGGCGACCCAGAACATCGTCACCGTGATGGCGAGGATGATGAGCGTGGTGCCGAGGTTCGGCTGGAGGAGGATGAGGGCGCTGACGGTGCCGATGATGAGCACGAACGGCACGAGGCCGTGTTCGAAGCTGCGGAGGCTGCCGCCGCGGGAGGCGAGCCAGGCCGCGAGGTAGATGATGACGGTGAGCTTGGCGAACTCGGCCGGCTGGAGGGTGAGTTCGCCGACACCGATCCAGCGGCGCGCGCCGCCGCCTTCGACGCCGATGACGATGACGGCGACGAGGAGGACGATGGTGATGCCCATGAGCGGCACGGCGAGCGGCCGGAGCCGGCGGTAATCGAGCCGGGCCATGACGAACATGCCGACGGCGCCGCCGAGCGCCCAGACGGCCTGGCGGATGACGAAGTAGTACGGGTCGCCGAAATCGACGAGGCTGCGGACGAAGGAGGCGCTGTAGACAGCCACGAGCCCGAAGGCCGTGAGAATGCCGACGAGGGCCACGAGCATGTAGTCGGGGCGGCCGGGGGTCCAGTCGCCGGTGCGTGCGGCTGCTATGGCGCCACCTCCTCGGTGAAGCCCGGGAGCGCGCGGACGAGCTGGCGGAAGTGCGCGCCGCGGGCTTCGAAGTTGGGGTAGGCGTCGAAGCTCGTGCCGCCGGGGGAGAGGAGGACGACGTCGCCGGGGCGGGCGAGGCCGGACGCGGCGTCGATGGCGGCGTCGAGCGTGTCGACGAGGAGGGCGACATCGACGAGGCCGCGGACGGCGTCGTGGAAGAGCGGCCCGGATTCGCCGAAGCAGACGACGGCGCGGCAGCGCTCGCGGACGGCCTCCTGCAGGAGGTCGAGCGGGAGGTGCTTGTCGCGGCCGCCGAGGAGGAGGACGACGGGCTCGGTGAAGGAGCGAAGCCCGGCGACGGTCCGCTCGGGGCTGGTGGCGATGGAGTCGTTGACCCAGAGGGCCCCGCCGGCGCGGCCGACGATCTCGAGGCGGTGCGGCACGCCGGCGAAGGTGCGGATGGCGCGGGCCATCGCGGTCACGGGCCAGCCGGCCTCGGCGGCAATGGCGCAGGCCATGACGGCATTGGCGAGGTTGTGGCGGCCGCGGAGCCGGACGTCGCCGACGGGCAGGACCGGCGTGGTCGCGGCTGCCGCGGCGGATGACGATGTCGCCCTCTTCGATGCAGGCGCCGTCGAGATCGATGGGCCCTTCGATGGAGGTGACCGCGAGGCGGCCGCGGGCGGAGGCCATGAACGCCCGGGTCACCGGGTTATCGGCGTTGAGGACGGCGACGTCGCCGCGGGACTGGTGGGCGATATGGTTGCGCTTGAGGCCGACGTACTCATCCCATGAGAACTGGTCGAGGTGGTTCGGCGTCACGTTCGTGACGGCCGCGATGTGGGGCGAGCGGTCGGTGTACTGGAGCTGGGTGTGGCTGATTTCGAGGATGACGGTGGTCTCGGGGCGAATTTCGCCGAGACGCGCGAGGAGGGGTTCGCCGATGTTGCCGCCGAGGACGAACTCGATGCCGGCGGCGCTGGCCATGGCGCCGACGAGCGCGGTGGTGGTGGACTTGCCGCTCGAGCCGGTGATGCCGATGGTCCGGCCCGGGCAGAGCTGGAGGAAGAGCCGCATCTGGGAGGTGATCGGGATGCCGAGCTCGCGCGCCCGGGCGAGGGCCGGGTCGTAGCGGAGGATGGACTGGGAGACGGCGACGAGGCCGAAGCCAGCCGGGTCGAGCAGGGGCTGGCCGGTGACGACGCGTTCGACGCCTTCGGGCGTTTCGGCGCCAGCCGCGGCAAGGGCGGCATCGGTGCGGGTGTCGGAGATGGTGACGCGGGCGCCGCGGGCGATGAGCCAGCGGGCGAGGTCGCGCCCTTCGATGCCCATCGAGTAGACGAGCACCGGGAGACCTTCGAGCGGCGGGAGACCGGCGGGCGCGGCGCTCATCGCTCCGGCACCTCCAGCGCGAGGGCGACGCCGAGCATTGCGGCGGCGATGCCGATGATCCAGAAGCGCGGTGACGATCTGCGTCTCGGCCCAGCCGACGCGCTCGAGGTGGTGGTGGAAGGGGGCGCGTGCCGGAAGAAGCGCTTGCGGCCGGTGAGCTTGTACGTAGCCGACCTGGATGACGTCGCGCAGCCGGCTTCGACGACGAAGATGAAGCCGATGAGCGGCAGCAGGAGCCACTGGCCGGTCATGAGCGCGACGACGGCGAGCGAGGAGCCGAGGGCGAGTGCGCCGGTGTCGCCCATGAAGACGCGGGCCGGGTGGGCGTTGTACCAGAGAAAGCCGAGGTTGGCGCCGGCGATGATGAAGGCGAAGGTGGCGACGAACTCCTGGCCCTGGATGAAGGCGATGATCCCGTAGGCGATGAAGGCGATGAGCGTGGTGCCCGCCGGCGAGCGCATCGAGGCCGTCGGTGACGGCGACGGCGCGTGGTGGAGGCGACGATGACGGCGGCAGCGAGCGGGATGTAGAGGAGGCCGAGCGCGCAGCTGAACCGGCGCAGGGGACGTTGATGGACTGGACCTCGATGTGGCGGTAGAGGACGAAGGCGGCGCCGAGAGGCGAGGAACGGCGGAGAACGCCGAGCTTGAAGCGTCCAGCGCGAGGCCGCCTTCTGGCGTGCGGTGCTGCAGCGTCCCGAGGTCGTCGACGAAGCCGGCGGCGCCGGTCGACGGCGATGACGCGCGAGGGGCAGGAGGATGGACCGGTGGTCCCACCAGTCGACCGCGATCGGCGGTCGACGAGGAGGGTCGGTGCAGCCAGATGATGAGGCCGCCGAACGTGGGGGTGCCGGCCTTCTTCTGGTGCGTATCCGGCGCAGGTACTCGGAGATGCTGCTTGCCGATGCTGCCGGCGGCGGAGGTAGCGGAGGATGGGCTCAGCCGAGGGCGAGCGCGAGGACCGCGAACGCGATGGCGACGCCGGAGAAGAGGGCGTGGATCACGGTTCGCACCTCCAGGAGCGGGCAGGACCTGGTCTCGAAGCGCCTCGCGAGCGGGAGGCCTTGAGGAGGATCGTGTCGCCGGGGCGCGAGGATGGCGCGGGCCGCAGCGGGCGGCGTCGTCGCGGGTCGGCGAACCAGCGGACGTGCGCGGTGGCCGGCGTCGCGGGCACCGGACGCAAGCGCCATCGCACTCCGGCAGGTTTCGCCGACAGCGATGAGGACATCGGCGCACTCGGCGGCGAGGGCGCCGGCGGCCCGGTGCTCCTGCTCTTCGAAGTCGCCGAGCTCGGCCATCTTGCCGAGGAGGGCGATGCGGCGGCCTTCGGCGTCGCGGAGGAGGCGCAGCGCGCCGGCGAGCGAAGCCGGGCTGGAGTTGTAGCGGTCGTCGAGGATGGTGGCGCCGGTATCGCTGCGGCGGACGGCGATGCGGCGGTCCGGCAGCTCGGCGGCGGAGACGGCAGCGGCCGCATCTTCGAACGGGAGGCCGAGGGCGATGCCGGCCGCGATGGTGAAGAGGGCCGCGGGGATGGTGTGGAGGCCGGGGAGCGGCGCATCGACGCGAGCGGCGCGGCCTTCGTACGCGACGGTAAAGGAGGTGCCTTCGAGGCCGCGCGCGGCGGCATCGCTCACGACCAGCGCGGCGCCGGACCCGGGCGCGCCGAAGCCGATGACGCGGCAGGGCAGCCGGGCTGCCTCGGGCGCGATGCGGGGGTCGTCCATGTTGAGGATGGCGGTGCCGGAGGCCGGCAGCGCGCGGGCGAGGGAGAGCTTCTCCTCGGCGATGGCTTCGATGGAGCCGAGCTTTTCGATGTGGGTGAGGCCGATGTTGAGGACGCCGCCGATTTCGGGCAGGGCGATGGAGGCGAGGTAGGCGATTTCGCCGCGGCTATCCATGGCGATTTCGAGGACGGCCACCTCGTCGTCGCGGCGGAGGCCGAGGAGCGCGAGGGGAAGGCCTTCGCGGGAGTTGTAGTTGCCGCGGCGGCTGTAGACGCGGAAATGGCGCGCGAGGGCGGCGGCGCAGAGATCCTTCGCCGTGGTCTTACCGACGGTGCCCGTCACGCCGACGACGCGGGGGTTGCAGGCGAGGCGCCACGCGCGGGCGAGTTCGCCGACGGCCTTCGTGGTGTCCGGGGCGACGACGAGGGTGCGGCCCGGGGGCACGTCGGCCGGCGGCCGCGAGCAGATGGCGGCGACGGCGCCCGCGGCGAAGGCGTCGGCGACGTAGGCGTCGCCGTGGGTGCGTTCGCCGGGGAAGGCGCAGAAGAGCTCGCCGGGGCGGACGGTGCGGGAATCGGCAGCACCTCCGGTGACCTCGGCGGAGCCGCCGAATTCGACCCGGTAGCCGCGGCGGGACATCTCCTCGGCGATGAAGTCGGTGGTGATGTGGCCGGTCATCGCGCGGTTGCCGTTCCTTTCTCTGGAGGGACGCCCAGGTAGCGGAGGGCCTCATCGACGTAGCGGGCGAAGATGGGGCCGGCGGCCTGGGTGCCGGTCAGCAGGTTGCGGTTCTGGTCGAGGCGGACGAGGACGAGGATGCGGGGGTTTTCGAGAGGCGCGAACCCCATGAAGGAGACGATCTGCTGGTCGTCGGTGTAGGTGCCCCAGACGGGGATGTTGGCGGTGCCGGACTTGCCGCCGGCGGTGTAGCGGGCGGGGTTGCGGCCCCAGCCGTCGGGGTCCTGCGTGACGACGTCGCCCATCATCCGGCGGACCGCGTCGCTGGCAGCCTGCGAGATGACGCGGCGGACGACGGCGGGCTGGACATCGACCCGGGAGCCGTCGGGCCGGATGCGGGCTTTGACGACGTGGGGGGTGATGAGGTTGCCGCCGTTGATGCAGGCAGCGATGGCCTGCATCATCTGGACCGGCGTGACGCTGATCGACTGCCCGAAGGACTGGGTGGCGACGTCGACCGGCGAATAGCCCGGGTCTTCGGGGCGGCGGAAGAAGCCGCTCGCCTCGCCGGGGAGGTCGATGCCGGTGGGTTTGCCGAAGCCGAACGCATCGAGGTAGGACTGGAAGAGCCGGGTGCCGAGCTTCTGCTGCATGAAGACGGCGCCGGAGTTGATGGAGTGCTGGAGCACGCCGGTCATCGTTTGCGTGCCGTAGACGCCGTCGTCCCAGTTCTTGAGGAGCACCCCCTCCACATCCACGACACCATTATCTACATAGGTGGTATCCGGGGTGACGACGCCGGCGTCGATGGCGGCGGCGGCGGTGACGACCTTCATCACCGAGCCGGGTTCGTAGGTGTCGGTGACGGCGATGTTCTTGAACGGGCTCTTCTCTTCGGTGGCGGATTCGAGGTCCTGCTCGAGGGTGGAGAAGCGGACGGTGGGGAGGGTCGCGTTGGCGAGAATTTCGCCGTTCGAGGGGTCCATCACGATGATGCTGCCGCCCGAGGCGCGGTGCTCTTTGACGGCGGCGGCGAGCATCTCCTCGGCGAGGCGCTGGAGGTAGCGGTCGATGGTGAGGACGAGGTCGTCGCCGGGGACGGGTTCGGTGGCGACGTACTGGCCGTAGGGGATGGGGTCGCCGAGGGTATCGCGCTCGTAGACGGCCTTGCCGGCTTTGCCCTGCAGGATGTCGTTGTAGAAGGCTTCGATGCCGGCGAGGCCGGTGTTGTCGAGGCCGGTGAAGCCGAGAACGGCCGCCGCGAGGTCGCCTTCAGGGTGGACGCGCGCGGTGTTGGGGAGGAGGACGACGCCGGGGAGATCGGCCTCGATGAGCTGGCGGCCGAGTTCGAAGTCGAGGTCGATGGCGATGCGGGTTTCGACGGCGCCGCTGGCCGCGAGGCGGGTTTCGATATCGGCGCGGGGGATGCGGGTGATGGCGCTGACTTTTTCGAGGACGGCGGCGCGGGTTTCCGGCGTGCGCCAGGCGCGGGTGTTGAGGTAGACGTCCCAGGTATCGACGGAGGTGGCGAGGACGCCGCCGTTCCGGTCGAGGATGGCGCCGCGGCGGGCGTAGATGGTGGAGCTGCCGAGGAGCTCGCTGCGGGCCTGGGCGGCGTACGCCTCGTGCTGGAGGACCTGGAGCTGGACGAGGCGCGCGGCGAGGACGGCCCCGAAGAGGCCGAGGAACAACGCGGGGAGCCAGACGCGGCGGCTGGGCCGCGCTTTCTGGATGGTCATCCGAACGCGCCTCCGGCCGCCGGGGTCCGACGGCGGGTGTGGTGCTGGCTACCAGGGACGCCAGCGGAGGAGGGACTTCCACCAGGAGTCGGCCGGCGCAGGCTGGGGCGCCGGCGGGGGGAGATACTCCGCGGGAAGTTTCGCCGGCGCGGGGCCGGGTTCCTGGACGGTGACGTAGATCGGGTCGCCGGCTTTGACGAGGCCGATCTCCTGGGCGCGCCGCTCGATGCGGGCCTGGGAGGTGAGGCGGGCGACATCGGCTTCGAGGAGCGAAATCTCGGAGCGGAGCCGCGCCTGCTGGCGCTGGGAGGCCTGGACATCGAAGCCCTGGCTGGTGACGAAGCTGTTCTGGAGGACGGGCAGGAGCGCGGCGAAGAGGAGGAAGGCCACGGCCGCGGCGACGCCCCAGTTGATCCGAAACCCGGGAATCGGGAGCCCGAGCGGACGGCGGACGCCGCCGAGCGGGTGGTTGATGGCGGCCATGGCTAGGCCCTCCGCTCGGCGGCCCGGAGGACGGCGCTGCGGGCGCGCGGGTTGCGGTCGATTTCCGCGGCGGAAGGCCGGACGGCCCGGCGGGTGAGGATGGTGAGCGTGGGCCGGTGGCCGCAGCGGCATTCGGGGAGGCCGGGCGGACAGATGCAGGCCGCGGCCTCGCGCTGGAAGTACCGCTTCACGATGCGGTCTTCGAGGGAATGGAAACTGATGACCACGAGGCGGCCGGGCCGGCGGGCATCGTTTCCAGGGTCGAGCAGGCCGTGGGCGAGCGGAAGCACCTGGTGAAGGCTGTCGAGTTCACCGTTCACCTGGATCCGGAGCGCCTGGAAGACTTTGGTGGCGGGGTGAATTGGGGTGCGTCTCCCGGCACCCCCCACGGCCTGCCCGACGACACTGGCGAGCTGGGTGGTCGTCCGCAGGGGCTGGCGGGCGCGCGCTGCCACGATGGCCCGCGCAATCCGCCGCGCCTGCCGCTCTTCGCCGTAGTCGAAGAAGAGCGCTGCGAGCGACGCTTCATCCCAGGTGTTCACGATGTCGGCGGCAGTGGGGCCGCCGGCCGATGGGTCCATGCGCATATCGAGGGGGCCTTCGAGCGAGAAGGCGAACCCGCGATGGGCGCTTTCGACCTGGAAGGAGGAGAAGCCCAGGTCGAGGAGGATGCCATCGGCAGCCGTGACACCTGCTTCCGCTGCAACCCGGTCGAGTTCGCGGAAGTTCGCGTGGACGAAGCTGACCCGCCTCCCAAACGGTGCCAGCCTCGCGCGCGCGAACTCCAGCGCCTCGGCGTCCTGGTCGATGCAGAGGAGCCGGCCGCCGGGGCCAAGCCGGCGGACGATGGCTTCGGAATGACCGCCGAGCCCGGCGGTGCAGTCGATGTAGGTGCCGTCCCCCCGCACGTCCAGGTAGTGCAGGACTTCGTCGAGGAGGACGGGCTGGTGGATGGGCAGGGAGGACGTCATGACGACCACGTTACGCTCCTCCCTGGGGTGTCGGCTGGGCCGCAGCGAAGCCGGCAGCGGCGATCTCGGCGCGGGCGCGCTTGCGCTCGGCTTCGCGGGCGGCGTAGGCGGCGGCGTTCCAGATTTCGATCCGGCGGCCGACGCCGACGACTTTGACGTCGCGCGCGTCCTGGCTGATGCCGGCGCGGCTGGCGAGGTCGTCGCGGAGGTTGATGCGCCCCTGGCCGTCGAGCTGGGTCGGCCAGAAGTTGGCGTAGAAGTCACGGCGGGCGTCCTCGGCGAGGGGGTCGCCCTCGGGGAGGTTGTCGAAGATGGCGGCCTGCCGTTCGAACTCCTCGAGCGTGTAGACGTGCAGGCACTGGTCGGCGCCGGCGCCGATGTAGCCGCCGGGCTTGAGGGCATCGCGGAAGGCCGGGGGGATCGGCACCCGGCCCCGGTCGTCCAGCGTGTAGTCGTAGGCGCCTGAGAAGCGCGTCTGCATGCCCTCATCACTTTCCGGGGGCGGGCGCTGGAGCGTTCCCCATTTCCGGGGACCGGGGGCCTACAGGCTCCCCATTTCTCCCCACTTCACCCCCATGCGCATGGTAGGCTCCCCCGAAATGGCCTGTCAACCACTTTTTTCCGGCCCCGGCATGGCCGGGAGGGTAGGATGACGGCATGGCGCGGGTTGCCATCCTGACGGTTTCGGACCGGGGCGCTGCCGGGGAGCGGGAAGACCTCGGCGGGCCCCTCATCGCCGAGCTGGCGGCAGGGGCGGGCCACGAGGTCGTCGCCCGCGGGGTGGTGCCGGATGAGCGCGCGGTCATCGCGGAGCGGCTGCGGGCGTGGGCCGATGCCGGGGTGGCGGACGTCATCGTGACGACGGGCGGGACGGGGCTGACGCCGCGCGACGTGACGCCCGAGGCGACGCGGGACGTGGCCGAGCGGGAGGCGCTCGGGATCGCGGTCGCGCTGGTGGTGAACGGGCTCCAGCACACACCGTTCGCAGCGCTGACGCGGGGGCTGGCGGTGACGCGCGGGCGGACACTCATCGTGAATCTGCCGGGCAACCCGAAGGCCGTCCGGCAGGGGATGGACGTGCTGCTGCCGCTGCTGGACCACGTCGCGGACCTGCTCGCGGGGCCGGTGGAGCACGGCGGCTAGGCAGCAGGGCTTGCCGCCGGCGCCGGCATGGCCGAACCTCGGGTGCGATGCGCATCGACGTGCTGACGCTCTTCCCGGAGGCGTTCCGCGGGCCGCTGGATGTGTCGATCGTGAAGCGGGCGCGCGAAGACGGGCTGCTCGACCTCCACATCTATGACATCCGCGAGCACGCGACGGACCGGCACCGGACGGTCGACGACTACCCGTTCGGCGGCGGGCAGGGGATGGTGATGCGGGTCGACGTGCTGGACCGTGCGCTGGAGTTCGTGCGGGCGCGGGCGCCGGAGCGGGGGCTCGTCGTCTACCTGACGCCGGCGGGCGAACGGCTGAACGACCGCATCGTGCGGGAGCTGGCCGCGGAGCCGCGGCTCATCCTCGTCTGCGGGCGGTACGAGGGCGTGGACGAGCGGTTCGTCGAACACTTCGTCGACCGCGAGATTTCGATCGGGGACTACGTGCTGACCGGCGGCGAGCTGCCGGCGATGGTGCTGATCGACGCGGTGACGCGACACATCCCGGGGGCGCTGGGCGATGCGGCCTCGCCGGAGGAGGAGTCGTTCGCCGACGGGCTGCTGGAGCACCCGCAATACACGCGGCCGGCGGAGTACAAAGGATGGAGCGTGCCGGAGGTGCTGCTGAGCGGGCACCACGCGAAGATCGAGGCGTGGCGGCGGCAGCAGCGGCTCGAGCGGACCCGGGAACGGCGACCGGACTTGCTCGAAGGGAAGGAAGAAGAGGACGACCCTGGCTGACGCCTCAGGCGCGGCGGAGGAGATCGACGAACGAGCCGTTGGAGAGGGCGCCGGGGCGGGCGGCGCGGATCGCCGCGACCGCGCCGTCGGCATCGAGGCCGAGGCGGCGGAGCAGGAGGCCGGCGACGAGGCCGCTGCGGTTCATCCCGTGGGTGCACATGATGTAGACGCCGGCGGGCGCGGCCGCGGGCGCGGTGACGGCCGCAGCGAGCCGGTCGACGACGGGGAGGATGTGGCGGGAGGGGAGGACGAGCGCCTCCAGGTCGGCGAAGACGCAGGCGATGTGGAGGCCTGCGGCATCGCGGTAGGGGCGCGGCATGTCGCCGGCGCAGTCCACCAGCCAGGCGGTTTCGAGCGCGGCCGGGTGGAGCGGTTCGCCGCGGAGGCTGTGGGCGCCCCCCATCCAGATGGCGCTGCGGAGGCCGGGGAGCGCGCCCGGTTCGGCGACGAGGCTGGCGCGCGGGGGGAGGGCGTGGGCGGGGAGGTCGAACGACGGCTCCTGGAGCACGTCTCGATGGTAGCGGCGGCGGTGAGCCGGGTCACGCGCAAGCAAGCGCTTGCATGATACGCTGGACGGCGATGGATGCGACCGTCGAACGGCTGCTGACCGCTGCGCGGGAGGTGTTCGACGAAGAGGGCTTCCGCGGGGCGACGACGCGGAAGATCGCGGCGCGCGCCGGCGTGAACGAAGTGACGCTCTTCCGGCACTTCGCTTCGAAGGAGGAGCTCATCGGGGCGGCGCTGGCGCGTGGGCACGCCGAAGCAGTCGCGCGGCTCTCGGCGGCGCCCCTGCCGGAGGAGCCGGCGGACCTCGATGCGGAGCTGCGGCCGTACCTGCGCATGGTGCTGCAGGCGTTCGCCGGGGCCGGGCGCGGCGTCCGGACGGCGCTGGCCGAATGGGAGCACCTGCCGGCCTACCACGCCTGGCTGCTGGGGCCGAGCGAGGCGGTGATGGAGCGGCTGCGAATCTACCTGTGCGCCGCAGCGCGGGCGGGGCTCGTCCGCCCCGGCGCGGACCCGGATGCCGTGACGCACCTGCTGGTGGCAGCGCTCTTTTCCCACGGGCTGCTGCCGCCGATGATGCCGGGCCGCTTCCCCGGCGGCCCGGCGGCGTCGTTCGAGCGGTGCGTGGACCTGATTCTCGATGGCATTCGACCGGAACCTGAGGAGGTATCGCGGTGATCGGTTTCCTGGAAATCCGGCGGCGGAAGCTGCAGTTCGCGCTCGTCGGGCTGATCGTCACGCTCATCAGCTACCTCGTGCTGATGATCAACGGGCTCGGCGTCGGCCTGAACGAGCAGGCGGGGCGGGCGCTGCGCAACTTCGATGCCGACGCTATCGCCTATTCGGACCGGGCGGGGCTGAGCGTCATCCGCTCCGAATTGAGCAGGGAGACGGTGGAGCGCATCGAAAGCGAGTCGGGCGCGCGGGAATCGGCGCCGCTCGGCTACATGGCGGTGAACTACACCCGCAACGACGGGAAGGTGAAGTCGGCGGCCGTGCTGGGGTACGACCCGGGCACGATCGGCGAGCCGCCGGTGAAGGAGGGCCGGGCGCTCACGCCGGCCGACGCGAACGGCCTGCTGGCCGACCGGCAGTTCCTCCGCGCCTCCGGGCTGAAGGTGGGCGATACGGTGCGGCTGGCGATCCGGCTGCAGGAGCGGGAGTTCACCATCGTCGGCGAGCTGAACGAGGGCGCCTTCTTCTTCCAGCCCTCGGTGTACATGCTGCGGAGCACCTGGCAGGAGATGAAGTACGGCACGAATGCGCCGGGGACGCCCGTCGCTTCGGTGGTGCTGCTGAAGGGCGAGGGGCTCGCGGGGAAGCGCGGCACCGGCTGGGAGGCCGTCTCGAAGAGCACGGCGTTCGCGAACATCGAAGGCGTGTCCGGCCAGCAGTCGACGGTGCAGGCGCTGCAAGTGTTCGGCTACCTGATCGGCGGGCTCGTGATCGGCGTGTTCTTCTACGTGCTGACGCTGCAGAAGACGCCCCAGATCGGGGTGCTGAAGGCGGTCGGCGCGACGACGGGCTTCATTTTCCGGCAGCTGCTGGTGCAGGCGCTGCTGGTGGCGCTCGGCGGCGTGGCGATCGCGGTGCCGCTGGCGTGGCTGACGAACGAGGGCATCAAGCAGGTGCCGGACCCGGTTCCGATCGCCTTCACGACGGGGACGTTCGTGACGACGAGCGCGCTGCTGCTGTTGATGGCCGTCCTCGGCGTGCTGTTCTCCGGGCGGCAGGTGGCGAAGGTCGACCCGATCATCGCGCTCGGGCAGCAGCAGTAGCCCGCGGCGGCAGCGAGAAGGGAGCAACGGGATGAGCATCCGCTTGAAGGTCGAGAACCTCGAAAAGATTTATGGCGAAGGCGAGCGCGCGGTCCACGCCGTCCGCGGGGTGAGCTTCGCGACGGAGCCGGGCGAATTCGTGGCCATCGTCGGCCCGAGCGGCTCCGGCAAGACGACGATGCTGGCGATGATCGGCGGCCTGCTGACCCCGACGCGCGGCAGCGATCGAGGTGAACGGCCGGGACATCGCCCGGCTGCGGGGGAAGGAGCTGGCGGAATACCGGCGCCAGAAGGTCGGGTTCGTCTTCCAGGCGAACAACCTGCTGCCCTACCTGACGGCGCGGGAGAACCTGCTCGTGATGGCGCGCATCAACGGGAGCGACCTGAAGGCGGCCCGGGCGCGGGCCGACCAGCTGCTCGAGGAGCTGGGGCTCGCGGCCCGGCGGGATGCGCTGGCGACCGAGCTGAGCGGCGGCGAGCGGCAGCGCGTCGCCATCGCGCGGGCGCTGATGAACGACCCCGAGCTGGTGCTGGTGGACGAGCCGACGGCGAGCCTCGATTCGGCGCGCGGCAAGCAGGTCGTCGAATCGCTCATCGCCGAAGTGAAGGGGCGCGATAAGCTCGGGCTGATGGTCACCCACGACATGGCGATGGCCGAGATGGCGGACCGCGTGCTGGAGATGCACGACGGCCAGCTGGTGGCGCATACGGTGGCCGCCCGGGGCTGACCTCAGCGGCGCGCCGGCGTACCATGCGCAGCATGCCGCGGGAGATGCCGGTGATGACGCGTGTGGCTTGAGGTCGGCACGGCGCTGGCTGCGTTCGCGGTGGCGCTGCCGCTCACGTGGCTGCTCCGCCTGCCGACGAAGCGGGGGCGGAAAGGCGAACTGATGCCGCGCATCGGCGGGATCAGCATCCTCGCCGGGTTCGTGGCGGCGCCGTTCGTGATGGCGGCGTTTTCCGGGCAGGCGCGGGAGTTCGTGAGCGAGGACCGGCGGCAGTTCCTGATGCTCGGCGTATGCGGCGGCATCGTCTGCGCGATGGGCGCGCGGGACGACTTCCGCGACCTCGACTGGCGGTTCAAGCTTCGGCACGCACGTGCTGGCGGCGCTGGCGCTCTACCTCTCCGGGTTCCACGTCGACCGGATGACGCTGCCGGGCGGGGAAGCGGTGGCGCTGGGGCCGCTCGACCCGGTCGTGACGGTGGCGTGGATCGTGCTGGTGACGAATGCCGTGAACCTTGTGGACGGGCAGGACGGGGTCGCGGCCGGGATGGCGGCGATGGTCTCGGGGACGATGTCGTACATCGCGTGGGACCTCGGCCACGACCTCATCGCGATGCTCTTCGCGGCGCTGTTCGGGGCATCCCTCGGGTTCCTCCCGTTCAATCTCGGGAAAGGCGCGGCGGTTCCTCGGCGATTCGGGGGCGTATTTCCTCGGGTTCACCCTGGCCGGCCTGAGCGTGGCGGGGGCGCTCGACGAGACGGGGCGGGTGCCGCTCTACATCCCGCTGGTGGCGCTCGGGCTGCCGGTGCTGGATACGGCGGTGGCGTTCCTCCGGCGGTTCCTCGACGGGCGGAACCCGATGCATGCCGACTTCGACCACTTCCACGACCGGATCGAGCGGCTGCTCGGGCTCACCGGGCGTGCGGGTGACGCTGGCGGTGTACGCGCTCACGGCGGTGTTCTGCGGCGGCGGCGCTGCTGGCGCACACGTGGTACAAGAGCGTCGGCTCGGCGGTGGTGAGCGCCGGGGTGCTGGCGTTCGGCATCGGGCTGGTGCTCGCGCTCGGCTACGGGCGAACGATGTGGAATTCGGCGCGGATGCTGGCGTGGCGGGGCCGGGCGCCGGCGCCGCGGGAGGGCGACACGCGGGTGAACATCTTCTTCGATGTCGACCAGACGCTGGTGCACATCGACCAGCACACGAACGCGCTCCGCCCGGGCGCGCGGGAGGCGATGCAGCGGCTGAAGGCGGCCGGCCACCGGGTGTACGTCTGGAGCGCGGCCGGGCTGGCGCATGTCGAGCGGGTGGTGCACCTCCACGGGCTTTCGGAGTGGGTGGACGGGATGTTCGACAAGGACCCGCCGGGTCGAGCCGCGGCCGGATTTCATCATCGACGACGACTGGTACCTCGTGGAGAAGTACGGGGGCCACTGCGTGCGCGCAGTACCGGTCGGTGGACCCGGAGGACCGGGAGACTCGAGGCGGCGCTCCAGCGGCTGGCCGAGCTGGGCCACCTGTAGGTTGCGAGGGATGCGGCGGGCTGTTTCTCCAGCCGTTCGATGGCGGGAGCCACCGGGCGTTCCTGACCGGGCTGCTGCAGCACACGCGGCTTGACTGGGAGGTGCTGGCGCTGCCGGCGGGCGGATGGCGGCGGCGGATGCGGCGGGGCGCGGAGGAGCTGGCGCGGCAGTTCGAGCGGGTGGGCGGGAGCGTTCGACGTGGTGGTTGCGACGGATATGGTCGACCTCGCGGAGTTCCTCGCACTGACGCGGCGGCGGCTGGGCGGGACGCCGGCGATGGTGTACTTCCACGAGAACCAGGTGACCTATCCGCGGCTGCGCGGGACGAAGTTCAACTCGTGGTTCGGGCAGATCAACTACCGGAGCGCGCTGGCGGCCGATGCGGCGGCGTTCAATTCGGAGTTCCACCGGGCGGACCTGCTGGGGGCGTTCCGGCAGCTTGAGCGGGAGCCGAACAACTGGCTCACGGCGGAGGGGATCGCCGCGATCGCGGCGAAGAGCCTGGTGCTGCCGGTCGGGGTCTGAACTCGGCTGGCTCGAGGGCCCGGAGGAGCGCGGGGAGCCGCGTACGCTCCTGTGGAACCACCGGTGGGAGTTCGACAAGGCGCCGGAGCTGTTCGAGCGGGCCGTGCGGCGGCTGGCGGAGGAGGGGGTGCCATTCCAGCTCATCATCGCGGGCGAGCCGGGGGAGAACCCGAGCCCGGCGATGTGGCGCATCCGCGAGACGCTGGCCGACCGCTTGCTGCACTTCGGGTTCGCGGCCTCGCGGGAGGAGTACGCGCGGCTGCTGCGGATGGCCGATATCGCGGTGAGCACGACGCGGCACGAGTTCTTCGGCATTGGGATGGTGGAGGCGATGGCGGCGGGGTGCATTCCGTGTGCGCCGCGGCGGTATGCCTACCCGGAGCTGGTGCCGGCGGAGCACCACGACCTGCTCTGGGAGGATGAAGCGGGGCTGATGGCGCGGCTCCGGGCGCTGCTCACGGGGCCGCTGCCGCCGCGCGAGCCGTTCCGGGCGGCTGCACGGCGGTTCGGGTGGGAGCGGGTCGGGCCGATGTGGCAGGAGGCGCTGGAGGCGCTGGCGGCTGGCGCGGTTCCCGGGAGCGCGGCCCTGCGCCTAAGATGAGGCGATGAGAACGCGCGCCGGGCGCTCTTGGAGGGCGGTCCCGGGGCCGGTCCGGGCGCCGGTCGATGTCGTCGCGGCGGCGGTACGCGGCTACCTGGACGACAACTGCACGACCTATGCGGCGGCGATCGCGTATTACGCAATCTTCTCCATTATCCCGCTGGGGCTGATCACGCTCTCTGTCTTCGGCCTGTTTGCTGACCGGCAGGCGATCGTGGACTGGGTGTTCGAGCAGGTTCCGCTGCGGGAGACGGAGGACGTGCGGGCGAATGTGGAGGAGATTGTGCGGAGGGCGCAGCAGTTCAGCCCGGCGAGCCTGGGGTTCGGCCTGGTGTTCCTGGTCTGGGCATCGAGCGGGATTTTCGGGGCCGTGCGGAACGGGCTGAACGCGACGGCGCATGCGAAGGTGAGCCGGCCGTTCTGGCGGGGAAAGCTGATCGACATCCTGCTGGTCATGGTGGTGGGTGCGCTGGTTGCGCTTTCGGTGGCGGCGACCGCGATGGCGCGGGTGGTGGTGGCGCGGGTGGACGGGGCTGCGCCGTTCCCCATGGACCGTGCGCTGATGACTGAGATTGTGGGGCTGGTGCTGGCGCCGGTCGTCACCTTCACGATGTTCGTGGTGCTGTACCGGGTGACGCCGGCGGCGCGGCCTGCGTGGCGGGATGCGCTGGCGGGGGCGGCCCTTGCGACGGTGCTGTTCGAGCTTGCCAAGAACCTCGTGGCCCTGGTGATTGCCCAGTCGAGCTTTTCGCGCGACACGGCCATCTATGCGGGCTTCGGGACGGCGCTCGCGTTTTTGCTCTGGATGTACGTCAACGGGTCGATCCTGCTGTTCGGGGCGGAGTTCGGGCGGGCGCTGCGGATGCGGCGCGAGGCGCGGCGGGCTGAGCGGCTGCCGGGGCCGGAGCTGCTGGCTGCGTGGAGCGGGCGGGGGGGATCGGAACTTTCGCAACATTGAAGTTGCGAAAGTCCCGGAAGTGGGCTACCGTGGAGGCATGCAGGGAACGCGCGACCGCATCCTCGCCTACATCGTGGAGCACCGCGGCGCCCGCGCCGAGACGCTGGCCGAGGTGTTCGACATCAGCCCGGCGGCCGTGCGGCGGCACCTCGATAACCTGCGGGCCGATGGGCTGGTGGAAGCGCGGGCCGTGAAGCAGGCGACGGGCCGGCCCTATTACGCCTACTTCCCGACGGAGAAGGCGTTCGGGACGATTCCGCCGGCGTACGCCGACCTGATGGCGCGAATGCTCCGTGGGCTGGAGCAGCGCCCGGACGTTGTGGCCGAGGTGCTGGCGAATGTGGCCGAGTCGCTCGCATCGCGCCACCGGGACGAGATTCCGGACGGGGCGGCGGTCGAGGAGATTGTTGCGCGGGTGACCGAGGTGCTGCGGCGCGAGGGGATTCTCGAGGAGTGGCGCCTGGAGCCGGACGGCATCCACCTGGTGAACACCTCGTGCCCGTACCACGCTGCTGCGCAGATTTCGGACCTGCCCTGCGAAGCGGACCGGAAGGCGATCGAGCTGCTGCTCGGCCGCGACGTTGAGCAGCTGAACCGGATTGTGGATGGCGCGCCCTGCTGTGAGTACCTGGTCCGGGGGACGCCGGGCCAGCGGCAGATCATCGAAACCGTCGACCTGCGATAGGCGACAAAGGAGAAGAAGCTGATGACCCCACTCCTGGAGATCCGCAACCTGCGGGCCTCGATCGGCGACAAGGAGATCCTGAAAGGGCTGAACCTCGTCATCAATGCCGGCGAGATCCACGCAATCATGGGCCCCAACGGCTCGGGCAAGAGCACGCTGGCGAACGTCCTGATGGGCAACCCGGCGTACACGGTGACGGGCGGCGACATCCTGTTCAAGGGCGAATCGGTCCTGGAGATGTCGCCCGATGAGCGGGCGCGGAAGGGGCTGTTCCTGGCCTTCCAGTACCCGGTGCCGATCCCGGGGGTGACGCTGGTGAACTTCCTGCGGCAGGCGGTGAATGCGGTGCGCGGGGAGGAGGTCCCGATCCGGGAGTTCCGGGAGAAGCTGTTCAGCAAGATGGAGCTGCTGAAGGTGGACCAGGACTTTGCCCGGCGGTACGTGAACGACGGCTTCAGCGGCGGCGAGAAGAAGCGGGCAGAGATGCTGCAGATGGCCGTGCTGGAGCCGGCGATGGCGATCCTGGACGAGACGGACTCGGGCCTGGACATCGACGCGCTGCGGACGGTGGCCGAGGCTGTCAACAAGCTGATGAACCCGAACATGGGGCTGCTGCTGATCACGCACTATCAGCGGCTGCTGAACTACATCCGGCCGCAGTTCGTCCACGTGCTGGTCGACGGGCGCATTGCGCGGTCGGGCGGCCCGGAGCTGGCGGAGTACCTGGAAGCCCGCGGCTACGACGAGTTCCTCGCGGAGCTTGCGAAGGCCTAACCCTCGCCGGGGTGCAGCTGCGCCCCGCGCGTCATCGAGAGGAGAAGAGGGGAAATGACGACGGCACCTGAAGCGATCGTTGGCGAATACAAGTGGGGGTTCTACGACCCGGAGGAGGCGCTGTTCAAGGCGAACAAGGGCCTGAGCCGGGAGATCGTGAACATCATCTCGGACATGAAGGGCGAGCCGCAGTGGATGCGCGAGTTCCGGCTGCGGGCGCTCGAGATCTTCTGGCAGAAGCAGGACCCGCCCTGGGGCAGCCCGCAGCTGAAGGAGATCAACTTCGACGACATCCACTACTACGTGAAGGCGACCGACCGGGACGAGCGCTCGTGGGATGACGTGCCGGAGTACATCCGGCGGACGTTCGACCGGCTCGGCATTCCGGAGGCGGAGCGGAAGTACCTCGCGGGCGTCGGGGCGCAGTACGACTCCGAGGTGGTGTACCACAACATCCGCGAGGACCTGGAGAAGCAGGGCGTCATCTTCCTCGGCACCGACCAGGCGCTGAAGGAGCACGAGGATATTTTCAAGGAGTACTTCGGGACGGTGGTGCCGCCGGCCGATAACCGGTACGCGGCGCTGAACAGCGCGGTGTGGAGCGGCGGTTCGTTCATCTACGTGCCGAAGGGCGTGAAGGTGGAGATTCCGCTCCAGGCGTACTTCCGCATCAACACCCAGAACATGGGGCAGTTCGAGCGGACGCTGATCATCGCGGACGAGGGGAGCCAGGTGCACTACGTCGAGGGGTGCACGGCGCCGATCTACCGGAGCGACTCGCTGCACAGCGCGGTGGTGGAGATCATCGTGAAGCGGGGCGCGCGGGTGCGGTACACGACCATCCAGAACTGGTCGAACAACGTGTACAACCTGGTGACGAAGCGCGCGGTGGCGTACCAGGACGCGGTAATGGAGTGGGTGGACGGCAACCTCGGCTCGAAGCTCACGATGAAGTACCCGAGCGTGTACCTGATGGAGCCGGGCGCGCACGGCGAGATCCTCTCGCTGGCGTTTGCCGGGAAGGGGCAGCACCAGGACGCGGGCGGCAAGATTGTGCACGCGGCCTCGAACACGACGTCGACCATCATTTCGAAGTCGCTCAGCAAGGACGGCGGCCGGACGAGCTACCGGGGCCTGCTGAAGGTGTACGAGGGGTGCGAGAACGTGAAGTCGACGGTGCGGTGCGACGCGCTGCTGCTCGATGAGGAGTCGCGCTCGGACACGTACCCGACGATGGAGATCGACGCGCCGGACGTGCACATCCAGCACGAGGCGTACGTTTCGAAGCTTGGCGAGGACCAGCTGTTCTACCTGATGAGCCGCGGGCTTTCGGAAGAGGCGGCGGCCAAGATGATCGTGAACGGCTTCGTGGAGCCGATTGTGAAGGAGCTCCCGATGGAGTACGCCGTGGAGCTGAACCGGCTGATCGAGCTGCAGATGGAGGGCGCGGTCGGCTGAGGCCGGCCCGACCGCCGAACCCGCAATGCGAGCCCGGCACGATGCGTGCCGGCGGAGGAGCTGTATGACATCAACAACCGAGGAACGGGTCCGAATTACGGCGGCCGCGCGGGCGCTGGGCGAACAGCTCGGCGACCCCGCCTGGCTGGCCCGCCTGCGCGCCGAGGCTGCAGCGCTGGCTGATGAACTCGAGTGGCCCGACAGCTACCAGTCGCGGCCGTGGAAGTACTACGACGCGCGGTCGATCGACCTGGCGCGCTACCCGGTCGAACAGGATGAATCGATTGCAGTCGAGGCCGACGACGCCGTCACGGTGACGACGCACGGGTTCGCGGAGGGCGCGACCGCGGAGCGGCTGGCCCAGCGGCTCGGGTCGGCGGTAGCGGCGGGGACGGACCGGTTCACCGCGCTGCACTACGCGTTTTTGCGGGAAGCGGTCATCGTCGATGTGCCGGCGAACGCCGAGCCGGCGTCGCCGGTGCGCATCCGGCGGTCGGTCGAGCGGCGCGCAGCTCGACGACGCCGCACACGGTCATCGTGACGGGTCGCGAACAGCCGGGTGACGGTGGTCGAGGAGTACAGCTCGGACGAGGCGGAGATCCTCGCGGTGCCGGTCGGCCGAAATCTTTCCCGGGGCCGGGCTCCGAGGTTCGCTACTACGTTGTGCATCGCTGGGGGCCGGCGACGCGGTCGTTTGGGTACCAGCGGATGCTGGGGGCGGAGCGGGATGCCGCCTTCCAGAACCTCCAGCTCGTGCTGAGCGGGCGGGTGGTGCAAGGGTCAGCTGGAGTCGTCGCTCGTCGGCCGGGGGACAGCGAGCTCGGAGCTGCTCGGGCTGGCGTACGGCCGCGGCGAGGAGTACGTCGACTTCTACACGCTGCAGGACCACATCGGCCCCGATACGCGGAGCGACCTGCTCTACAAGGCGGCGCTGCGCGATTCTGCCCGGTCGGTCTACTACGGGCTGACGCGCGTCGGGCTCGGGGCGAAGAACGCCGACGCGAACCAGGAGAACCGGAACCTGCTGCTGAGCAAGACGGCGCGGGCCGACAGCGACCCGGTGCTCGAAATCCTGACCAGCAACGTCATCCGCGCCTCGCACGGCGCCACGGCCGGCCCGGTGGACGAAGAGCAGCTGTTCTACCTGCAGACGCGCGGCATCCCGCGGCCGGCGGCCGAGGCGATGCTCGTCTGGGCTTTCCTCGAGGAGGTCGTCAGCCGGGTGCCGGACGGCGCGCTGCGGGAGGAGCTGCTCGGGCTGCTCGAGGCGAAGGTGAGGGGCGCCTGATGGGCTGGACGGCCACGCTCCGCGCGGAGGAGGTCGCGCCCGGGACGGCGAAGGTCGTCGAGGCGGGCGGCCGCCGGATCGCCGTGTGCAACACGGGCGAGGGCTACTACGCGATCGACGACCTGTGCACGCACGACGGCGGGCCGCTCGACCAGGGGCGGCTCGACGGCCGGGAGATCGAATGCCCGCGCCACGGCGCACGGTTCGACGTGACGACGGGCCGGGCGCTCTGCCTGCCCGCGGTGCGCCCGGTGCGCACCTACCCGGTCCGGGTCGCCGACGGCGTGGTCGAGATCGACCTGCCCGCGTGAACGAAAGGGGGCCGGCAGATGCTCGATATCGCACGGATTCGCGGGGATTTCCCCATCCTGGGGCAGCAGGTGAACGGGCGGCGGCTCGTCTACCTCGACAATGCGGCCACGACCCAAAAGCCGCGGCAGGTGATCGAGGCGCTCGTGCGGTATTACGAGACGTCGAACGCGAACATCCACCGGGGCATCCACACGCTGGCGAACCGGGCGACCGAGCAGTACGAAGCGGCGCGCGGCAGCGTCGCGCGCTTCATCGGCGCGGCCGGCCCGCAGGAAGTGATTTTCACCCGGAACGCCACGGAGGCGATCAACCTCGTCGCGCGCGCCTGGGGCGATGCCAGCATCAGCGAGGGCGACGAGATCGTCCTGACGGTGATGGAGCACCACTCGAACATCGTGCCGTGGCAGCTGCTGGCGGCCCGGAAGGGGGCGCGTCTGCGGTACGCGGGCATCACCCCGGACGGGCGGCTGGACCTCGACGGGCTGCGGCAGCTCATCGGGCCGCGGACGCGGCTCGTCGCGGTCACCCAGATGTCGAACGTGCTCGGCACCATCAACCCGGTCGGCGACATCGCCGAGATGGCGCATGCCGCCGGCGCGCTGCTGCTCGTCGACGGGGCGCAGAGCGTGCCGCACCTGCCGGTCGACGTGCGCGGGCTGGGGGCTGATTTCCTCGCCTTTTCGGCGCACAAGATGCTGGGCCCGACGGGCGTCGGCGTGCTGTGGGCGCGGGAGGAGCTGCTCGCGGCGATGCCGCCGTTCCTCGGCGGCGGCGACATGATCGCCGTGGTGCGCGAGGAGACGTCGACCTGGGCAGACCTGCCGCACAAATTCGAGGCAGGCACGCCGAACATCGCCGACGTCATCGCCTTCGGCGAGGCGATTGCGTACCTCGAGAGCATCGGCATGGCGAACGTCCGGCGCCACGAAGAGGAGCTGACGGCGCTGGCGCTCGAGCGGCTCGGGCGGGTGCCCGGGCTGCAGATCTTCGGGCCGGCGTCTGCAGCCGAGCGGGGCGGCGTCGTGAGCTTCGCGATGGAGGCGGCGCACCCGCACGACGTGGCGACCATCGCCGACGGCTACGGGGTGGCGATCCGGGCGGGCCACCATTGCGCGCAGCTGCTGATGCGCGCGCTCGGCGTGCCGGCGACGAGCCGGGCGAGCTTCAGCATCTACAACGGCGAGGACGACCTCGAGGCGCTCATCGAAGCGCTGGAGGGCGTCAACCGCGTCTTCGGGGAGGGCCGTGAGCGAGCCGCTGTTCGATGACCTCTACCGGGAGCTGATCCTGGACCACTACCGGCGGCCGCGGAACCGCGGCCCGCTGCCGGCGCCCACGCTGCAGGCCGAGGGGGTGAACCCCGTCTGCGGCGACGAGATCCACCTCGACCTCGACGTCAGCGACGGCGTGATCCGCGACCTCGGCTTCTGGGGGCAGGGGTGCTCGATTTCGCAGTCGAGCGCTTCGATGCTGACGGAGCGGCTGAAGGGCCGGCCGCTGGCCGAGGCGGAGGCGGTCACCGGCAAAGTACGATCGATGCTGGTCGAGGGCGCGCCCCCAGACCCGGAGCTCGGCGACCTCGCCGCGCTGGAAGGCGTGGCGAAACTGCCGGTCCGCGTGAAATGCGCGCTGCTCGCGTGGAACGTGCTGCTCGAAGCCCTGCGGCAGGCGAAGCAGGCCGCACAGGAGGAACGACATGGCTGATACCGAAACGCCCCAGGCCCCGACCTACGAACAGCTGCGGGAGAAGCTCCGGGAGGTGAAGGATCCGGAGATCAACATGAGCATCGTGGACCTCGGGCTCGTGTACGACATCCAGTACGACAACGGCGACGTGCTCGTGACGATGACGCTGACGAGCCCGGGGTGCCCGCTCGGGCCGATCATCCGCGGGGAGGCGTATGCGAAGCTGCGGGAGCTGCCGGGCGTGAAGGACGTGGACGTCCAGATCGTCTGGAACCCGCCGTGGGACCCGCGGACGATGGCGAGCGAGGACGTGAAGATGGCGCTCGGGATCTGGTAGCGCGCCCGGCGCTCAGCGGCCCTTCCACTGCGGGTCGCGGTGTTCGAGGAAGGCGCGGACGCCTTCTTTGAAGTCCTCGCTGGCGAAGAGCCGGCCGATCGTTTCGGTGCTGTCCGCGAGGTGGTCCATCGGGTCGCGGGTGAGGCCGCGGTAGAGCAGACGCTTCGTCTCGGCGGTCGCGAGCGGCGAGCCGCGCGAGACGGTGTGCGCGAAGGCGAGCGCGCGCTCCATCAGCTCGGCATCGGGCACGACTTCGTGGACGTAACCGATGTCGAGCGCGCGGGTCGCGGAGATGATTTCGCCGGAGTAGAGCAGATAGGCCGCATTCTGGAGGCCGACGATGCGGGCGAGGAGCCACGTCCCGGCCGCAGTATCGGGCACGAGGCCGCGGTGGACGAAGACCCAGCCGAAGCGGGCGGATTCGGCGGCGATGCGGAAGTCGCACTGGGAGGTGAACTCGACGCCGACGCCGACGGCGACGCCGTTGACGGCGGCGATGGTCGGTTTGCCGATAGAGGCGAACGTCCACGGCGCGGGCCGGGATTCGGCGTAGGCGCGGCCGTAGGATTCGGCGCGGCCGGCCGTCGGCGGCTGGCTGGAAAGCTGCTGGAGGTCGGTGCCGGCGCTGAAGGCGCGGCCGGTGCCGGTGAGGACGAGCGCGCGGACACGGTCGTCGGTGCCGGCCTGCCGGATGGCGTCCTCGATCGCCCCGAGCATCTCGTAGGTGATGGCGTTCATCTTCTCGGGGCGGTTGAGGCGCAGGACGGCGGTGGAGCCTTCGAGGGTGTACTCGATGTCGGGCACGGGCAGGGGCCTCCGTGGATGGGGTGCGGAGGGACGATACGGGATCGGCGGGCGGTTCGCGAGCAGCCCGGCTAGTTGCCGCCGGCGACGGCGACGGCCTCGGCAGATTCGGCCTCGGCAGCGGCCGGGGCGCGGGCCGGCAGGGCGCGGCTCCCCTTTTCGGCGACGCGGTAGACGAGCCCCTTGCCGGAGGCGAGCTTCCACTGGGCGTTGAGCGCGGGGAGGCTCGCGAAGAAGAAGGTGATGACGGCCATCAGCGGCCACATCAGCAGGCCGGTGACGTAGACGGAGCGCGAGACGTAGGCGGGCCGGGGGCCGCGCGTGCGGAGTTCGAAGACGATCATGACCAGCAGCGGGAAGAGGCAGAGCGCGACGAGGATGCCCGGCAGGTTGAGCCACATCGTGGGCTCGAAGATGCCCTCGGGGCCGATGCGGAACCAGCGAGAGGGCTCGAGGAAGTGCTCGGGGTGCCAGCCGGTGCCGGGCACTTCGTAGCGGTGCGTCCACCAGCCGGGGAGCGGCGCGCCGAGCTTCGCGGCGAAGCGGGCCGGGAGGACGATGCCGAGCGTGACGATGTACCACTGGGCGGCCCAGAGGACGTGGACCTTCGTGACCGCACCGGCGAGGAGCAGGCGGCGGCGCCAGGAGAGCGGCGACTTCGGATGCATGGCGGCCCGCCACGCGTAGGGGATATCGCTTGCGCCCCAGGCGTGGCGGACGGACTGGGCATAGTGCGCCTTGAGCGTCTTCCAGTAGCCGTCGGCCAGGACGCAGTCGTTGCCGAGGGGGAGGAAGAGCGGTTCGACGTTCACGTCGTCGCCGAGGCTGTAGGAGCACTTCAGGTAGAGGTGCCAGTCCTCGGGGATGACCTCCTCGTCCCAGTAGTCGACCTCATGGAGCATCTGCCATGAGAGGGAGTAGCAGCTGGTGGGGAAGCGGACGCTGCCGGGGATGAGGAGGTTGGAGGTGCGGTTGATGCCGGAGAGGCCGTCCGGGATGCGGAGCGGGGCCGGGATCTCCCAGATGTTGTTCGAGTTGAAGATGGTGGGCTGCCAGAAGGTGCGGTACGGCTTCTTCGCGGTGAGGAAGAGGTAGTTCAGCGCGGCGAAGTGGGAGGGATGGAAGACGGCGTCGGCGTCGCAGCTCGTGACCGTATAGCGGAGGAGGTCGTCGCCGCCCCGCTCGATGAGGCGGAGGTAGGCTTCGCGCGCGCCCCAGGCCTCGTTCGAACCCTTGCCGGGCGTCTCGCCCGGCAGGCCTGCCGGGTGGAAGGTGGCGAAGATATCAGCGAAGACGCCCGGGTAGCGGGCGACGAGGCGGGCCGCCTTTTCGTGGGCGCCGGCTTCGCGGTCCTCCATGGCGAGGACGACGACGAGCTGCTTCGCGACGGACTGGGCGGCGAGGGAATCGACCGTGCGGGCGAGGCCCTCTTCGGATTCGCGGTAGTTGGGGATGATGACGAGGTGCCGGGGCCATGCCCAGCGGTCCGGCTGGCCGGTGCGGGCGACGTGCGCCTCGTACTTCGCGCGCCAGTCGGTCTGCTTCCAGCGGGCGATGCGGCGGAGGCCGATAGCGCAGGCGATGGCGACGGAGTAGCTGCGGAGGAGCCAGTAGACGAAAAAAGCCGTGGAGAGGACGGCGAAGAGGAGGGGCGCCTTGAACGGGCCCCAGAAGATGAAGCTGACGAGGAAGAGGGAGAGGAAGAGGGGCAGGGCGTTGCCGAGCCGCTCCCAGAACGGCGAATGGGCGCTGACGGAGAGCTGCGGCAGTTCGCAGCTGCGCGGGGCAGGAGATGCGACGGGTGCGGAAGGCCTGGAGACCATGTGCGGGGTGGCCTCGAACTCGGTCTTCCTACGCCGCCGAGGTTAGCTGCCGGGCTGCGGCCGGAGATAGCCGCTCCGCCTTCGCCGCCCGGGATGCCGGCCGGCCGGGGCGGATTCGCCCCGAAAACTGGTTCCCCCGTTCTGCCCCGGAGGGCAGACTAGGCGCTGCGGCACGAGGGCCGCAGATGCATCGTTCGCCGGGCAGGCGTAAGCGTCAAGGCCCGGAATCGAAGAATTTTTCCGGGAAATCGGGGGTCGAGATGAACGGCCAATTGCAGATTCGGGAATCCCTCTTCGGGGACATTCGCGAGGTGAATTTCTGGTTCAGGTGCGGCGAGGAGCTCGTGCCGGGGGTGGCGTACCTGCCCGCCGGCGCCGAGGAGCCGATGCCGCTCGTACTCATCCAGCACCCGGGGATGGGCTCGAAGGAAGACTACTGGGTGAGCGAGGTCGGCCAGCGGTGGGCGAAACGGGGCTGGGTGTGCGCGGGGCTGGATGCGCCGCTGCACGGTGAGCGCCAGACCCACGACCCGATGGCGCTCTTCCGCCAGCCGGAGCGGTACGAGGCGGTGCGGGCACAGTTCGCCGCGGAGGTGGCGCGGATGCTCGAGCTGCTGCCGGGCGCGCTCCCGATCGATACCGGCAGGCTGGGCTACGTCGGGTATTCGCTCGGGAGCATGATCGGGCTGGCAGCCGTTGCGCGGAGCGGCCGCTTCCGGGCAGCTGCGTTCTGCCTCGTGGGCGAAGGCGGGCTCGCCGGGAGCGCTGCCGGCCCGGATTCGGACGCGGCGAAGCTGGGCGGCGTGGCGGTGCGCATCGTCGGCAAGCTGAACGATGAGCTGATCCCACGCGAGCGGACGGAGGCGCTCTTCGCGGCGCTGCCGGGCGAAAAGGACCTCCAGTGGCTGCCCGGCGGCCACTTCGAGATCGGACCGGACGTCGTGCGGCTGGCGGAGGAGTGGATGGCTGCGAAGCTCTGAGCCCGAGCGGCGAGCGGGGCAGCTGCGTATACTCGCGGGCACTGCATCTACCCCAACCCGGAGCACGCGATGGGCACCATGATCGACGGGGGCGAAATCATCGCCCGGATGATCAAGCAGGAGGGCGTGAGCCACATCTTCACGCTCTCCGGCGGGCACATCCAGAACATCTACGAGGGATGCCTGAACAACGGCATCGGCATCGTGGATACGCGGCACGAACAATCGGCCGGGCACGCAGCCGACGGCTATTCGCGCATCACCTTCAAGCCGGGGGTGGCGGTCGTCACCGCCGGCCCGGGCGTGACGGACGTCGTGACGGCGGTAGCGAACGCGTACCAGGCCTCGAGCCCGATGGTGGTCATCGGCGGGCGGTCGCCGCTGCGGCAGTACGACATGGGATCGCTGCAGGATATCGAGCTGCTCGACGTGATGAAGCCGATCACGAAGTGGTCGCAGGCGGTGTACGAGACGCGGCGGCTTCCGTACTACATGGCGATGGCGTTCCGGGAGGCGATGACGGGCCGCTACGGGCCGGCCTTCCTGCAGGTGCCCTCGGACGTGCTGTTCGGCCGGGTGGACGAGGATTCGCTCGAATGGCCGAAGAACTACCGGGTGACCGGGGAGATCATGGGCGACCCTGCGCTCATCAAGCAGGCCGCGCAGCTCATCCGGGACGCGGAGAAGCCGATGGTGATGGCGGGCTCGGGCGTGTTCTGGCACCGCGCGCACCGGGAGCTGGCGGAGTTCGCACGCGCCGCCGATGTGCCGGTGTACACGAACGCGATGGGCCGCGGCACGCTCCGGCAGGACAACCCGAACTTCTTCTCGCTTTCGCGGAAGCCCGCCTTCGCGCAGGCGGACGTGATCGTCATCCTCGGGACGCCGATCGACTTCCGGCTGAAGTACGGACGGGCCCCGGCCTGGAACCCGGCAGCGAAGGTGATCCAGATCGACATCGACCCGCGGGATATCGGCCGGAACCGGGATTTCACCATCGGCATCGAAGCGAACATCCGGCAGGCGCTGCTGCAGCTGACCTCGGAGATCGGCAAGGCGGAGCACCGGGAGTGGATGACTTACCTGCGCGGGCTGGAGAACCAGGCGGATGAGCAGCGGTCGTTCTTCATGAACTCGGACGCGGTGCCGATTCACCCCCTGCGGCTCTGCAAGGAGATCGCGGAGTTCGTGGACGACGACACGATCGTCGTCGGCGACGGCGGCGATATCGTCGCGCTGGCGGCGAGCGTGCTGCCGATCAACAACCCCGGGCAGTGGATGGACCCGGGCCCCTTCGGCACGCTGGGCGTGGGGACCGGCTTCTGCATGGCCGCGGCCATCGCCGCGCCGGAGAAGAAGGTGCTGATGGTGAACGGCGACGGCACGTTCGGGCTGAACGGGTTCGATTTCGATACGTTCGTGCGCTTCAAGATGCCGATCGTCTCGGTGGTCGGGAACGACCGCTGCTGGCACCAGATTTATGTCGGCCAGAAGGCGCAGTACGGCGAAGGGCGCACGCCGGCGACGGTGCTGGGCGACAACGCGCGCTACGACAAGGTCGTGGAGGGCCTCGGCGGCCACGGGGAGTTCGTGGAGCACCCGGAGCAGATCAAGGCCGCCATCGAGCGGGCCTTCGCGAGCGGCAAGCCGGCCTGCGTGAACGTCATCATGGACCCGGAGCCGGCCGGAGTGAAAGGCGGCTACGAATTCAAGTAGGCCCCCGGCGCGCCGGGAGTTGGAGGCAGGCCATGGAGCACATCCGCATCGACCGGGACGGGCGCGTCGCCGTCGTCACGCTGAACCGGCCGGAGGTGATGAATGCCCTCAACCGGCAGATGTACGCCGAGCTGGAGCACGCGTTCCGGGAGCTGCACCGGGACCCGGAGGCGTGGTGCATCGTGCTGACCGGCGCCGGCCGGGCGTTCTGTTCGGGCGACGACGTGAAGCAGATCATGCTGGGCGAACAGCGCGATGAGACGGTGACGCGGCTGCGGGAGGTGAAACCCCGCCCGACGCCTGCCGCCGCGGCCGTGCTCGAGTGCGACAAGCCGGTCATCGCGGCCGTCAACGGCCCGGCGGTCGGCTGGGGGATGGACCTCACGCTGTTCTGCGACATCCGAATCGCCTCCGAGCAGGCGAAGTTCGGCGAGCTGTTCATCAAGCGGGGGCTGGTGGCCGACCTCGGCGGGCTGTGGCGGCTGCCGCAGGTGGTCGGGCCGTCGAAGGCGGCGGAGCTGCTGTTCACCGGCGACGTCATCAGCGCACAGGAGGCGCTGGGTATCGGCCTCGTTTCGAAGGTGGTGCCGCACGATGAGCTGCTGCCGGCTGCGATGGCGCTCGCGAGGAAGATCGCGGCGAACCCGCCCATCGCGATGCGCTATATGAAGGAGGGTTTGCGCCGGTCCCGGCATGCCACGATGGCCGAGATGGGCGAGTACATCGGAAACGCGCTCGCCTCCCTGTTCACGACGGAGGACCACCGGGAGGGGGCGCTCAGCTTCGTGGAGCGGCGGGAGCCGGTGTTCAAGGGGCGCTGACCGGGTCGGGCCCGGTGCCGGTCAGCTGAGGCGCCCGGTGATGTAGTCCGTCATCTGGCGGATGTGGTCCTCCTGGTGCATGGTCACCCACCGCATGAGGTCGCCGATGGAGATCATGCCGACGAGACGGCCGTCTTCGAGCACGGGCAGATGGCGGAAGCGGCGGGCCGTCATGAGCGCCATCGCCTCCTCGACGTGCCAATCCGGCGAGATGGTGACCGGCTCGCGGGTCATGACCTCCGCGACGCGGGTGAGCGCCGGGTCGCGGTCGGCATCGACGACCCGGCGGAGGACATCGCGCTCGGTGAAGATGCCGACCGGCCGATCGCCATCGACGACGAGGAGGGCGCCGATGCCCTTCTCGTTCATCTGGCGGACCGCCTCGGCGACGGTAGCGGACCGCTCGATGGTGTAAACGTGGCGGCCCTTCTCGGCGAGGACGCTGCTGACGAATCCGTACATGGGAACCTCCTTGCCGGTAGATTCCCAGTATATGTGGCTGTCAAGTCCCCGATTGGCGCTCCCGGCGGAGGGCGGCGAGTTTGAAGTTGTCCCACG